>CBDBCS010000001.1:0-25628 GCA_965203415.1 Alphaproteobacteria bacterium
TTTCGCTAGAGCGGGACAGACGCTTGCGCCTGGGGATCTTGTGATGACTTATGACGGCGTGACGATAACGGACACGGGCACGGACACCTTGGTGGTGAACCAGGACGGAGACGAACTTGCGCGGCTCGCCTTCCACACTGTGCTCGAGTTTGGACACGTCCTCGTGACCACGACCGATGGCGTGACCGAAACGATTAACGAGGCCGGCACGACTTTGACCCCCCAGGACCTCGCCAATTTGGCCCCGGGTCAGACTCTGGGAGAGCCGACGGAGGACGGGCGGATACTCGTATCCATCAGAGGCCCGAATGGTGAGGAAAGCCTGCCCGCGCGCCTCGTCGCCCAAACCCTCGTGGAAAGCGGCGAGCTCGCCTATTACGAAGAGGACACTTCAAGAGCCTCGCCTGTGAGCTCTTCCGCTGCTTTCTTTCACAATTATTTTCCTTTTCGCCAGGGGCAGCCGACGTTTGACGGGTCGTTTCTCACCTTCACCGATGCGGGGCAGATTGTAGACGGCGATGGCACACTCTTGGGAACGGGTAGGCCTTTGGAGACCGTAACCGGCCTGCCAGACTGGGCCGGAAACAAAGAACTCCACGTCCACGTAACGCACTATGAGGGTGTTGCCTATAGCAGTCGGGAGTACCGGAATTATTATACTGGCCTTCTAGAAAGCAGTGTGGATACGAACCTATTTAACAATTCCTACCTGCTGCGCTACCTCGAGTCTGACCCTAATTTTTTCCACAGTAATTACCACGGCAGCCTTCGAGCTTCGGGCGACACGGTCGGGAGTTATGAGACCTCCTCGGGCCGGGTCGTCGAGGAAACGCTCTATGAGCAGGCGACGACAGAAGAGGCCCTCACCGCGCTGACGCTGGAGGTCCTCGACACACCCGAGGGCGACGTAACGCAACCCTTCGCTCCGGTTGGCGACGTAAACGGAGACGGCCTGGCCGACGTACTGGTCGGTGGCGAGACCTCGGCTTTGCTCTATGGTAAAGAGGACCTCGGCCGCGATGCTGCTTTCCGGCCGTACTTGCCGCGGGGAATAAAAGGAGACGACCTCGTGCTAGAAGACGGGACGACGCTCCGTCAGGGAGGACGCCTCCGCTATGACATCGACCTGCCGGGAGACACAACTCTGGCGGCCATCCAAGTGCAGGAAGAGGGCCTCGATGGGTTTTTCCTCCCCGTCGGTATGGCAGGCGACGCCGTGAACGTCCGCGACACACCGATACGCACCGCCAAGATCGTCAGTGTGAACACTTCAAAATCGTATCATTTTGAGGGAACTTCCGAGACGCTAGACCTGAACCTCGGCGCGAAGTTCGACACAAGCTGGACGCTGCCAGACGGCCATGACATCCGAGAAAGCGGCGACGGTTCGGAGGCCGCCATCTTCCGGGAGAGCGAAGCCGGCCCCGTGGTGACGCTCCAGCGCGTTTATCGCCTCGTCAGCCATGGGAGCGATGAACGTCTGCTCCTGACGGGAGACGGCACGCCTCTGTATCACGGCGATTATTTCTCGGGTGCGCCCGAGGACCTGCCCCCCGGTTACGAAATCCTGGAGACCGATGACGATCTCATCGTCGGACGGACCCTGACGGACGGCCGGATTGTGCAACTCGTTTCTCTGACAGAGGCCTGGGCCGTGACCGAGCTAAACGCACGTCGGATTATCACTCTCGAGAAAACAAACCAACTGGAACTAGGGCAGGTTTTGAATTTTCCGATATCCCTCACGGACAGTATTAATTACGGTCCCGATGTAATCGCCCTAGATTTTTATCAAAACAGAGACTTGTTGCAAATCTGGGGAAATGGAACCCTGGTTCGTCTGTTCGCTTATACAGAAAGAGCGTATTCGGGTACCGAAGTTTGGCACGACAACCTTTTCTATGAACACAGAAGAGAAGAGTTCCGAGGAGTCATCAACAGAGAAGGACCCCTTGGCGTCGCCAAACCCATTTATGTCGTGGAGAGCGGGGCCGTGGAACTGGCGGACGGCCGCATCCTGCTGCCCGGCGATTTTATCCGATTGTCCGACACACTCGCCAATGGCGAGACCCCTAGGCTCAACGGCACGATGATCGCCAACCAAGACTCCACCGAGGTGGAGGTGTTCGTGCCTCTCAACCGGACGGAGGAGGAATTGAGTGTGCCTCATCTCTCGCCGCAGGCCGGGTATCGAGTGATCAATACGCCGCCCCCTCCGCCGCCGGACGGCGAGGCCGGGGACGAGGCCGACGCCCCCGTCGCCGAGGCGACGGGCTTCGGGCAGATTGTCGCGGGGCTCGGCGACGTCAATGGAGACCTCGTCGATGACGTCGCGATTCTCGCGGTCCCGCCGTCCGACTCGGCCGACACCGCCACCGTCTTCGGCGTGGCAGGCGAGCGAGGCAACAACCGCGTCCTCTTGGACCTGGCCGAGGCCCCTGAAGACAGTTTCTTCCAGCTCGAGCTCACTGGGCTGCCCGAGGGGCAAAGCCCCGCCGTCGAGGCCGCCGGCGACGTCAACAGCGACGGCTACGGAGACTTCCTCGTCACCGCTCCCGCCGGCAGCGACGGCGGTGCCCGAGTCTGGTTGTTCTATGGCAACCGCACGCTCTTCGAGAGTCTCACGGCGGCGGACGCCGAGCTCTTAGTGTTCGGCCCAGAGGCCGTCGGGCTGGGCACGCAGCCTCTGCTAGGGTCGGCAGGAGACTTCAATGGCGACGGCTATGACGATGTGTTTGTGCGTCTGACGGACGCCTCGGCGACCGAGAGTCCGGTCCGTCTGGCGGTCCTGTTCGGGTCGGATGACGGGCTTGCGGACCTGGGGGCGGTGGTCGCCGGTGGCGCGACTCTGACGCCGGACACCCTCCCCGCCGGGCGAGGCTTTTTCATCACGCACGCCTCCGGCGAGGCGGTCTCTTTCGCGAGCGATGCGGCCTCGGTCGGCGACGTCAACGGCGACGGGTTCTCGGATTTGGTCGTGGTTTCGTCGGGCCAGAGTTTTCTGCTCTACGGCAGCGAGACCCCTGCGGCCTCCGTCGAGGTCACCCAATTACGAGCAGGCCAGGGCCTCGTCGTGTCGGGCCTAGAGGCCCCCAGCGGCGACGGGGCGAGTGTGGCCGTTCGAGCCGCCGGAGACCTAAACGACGACGGCTTCTCGGACTTTTGGCTCGGGGCCCCGGGGTCCGGATCCGGGTCCGGTTCTGACCCGGGGTCTTATGCGATTTACGGGTCAGTCGAGTATCGCTCGACTGGCCAGCGTTCGGACTTCACCCCGCCCGGGCCCGTCGTGATTCCGGACGGCGGAGGAGCACCGGGGGATCTATCGGGGGCTGTGGTTCTCCGCGGCGATGCGGCGGACGACACGCTTGTCGGAGGCACGGCCACGCGTGTGTGGCTCGGAGGCTCGGGCGACGACGTGCTGTCTCTGACCGACTCTGAGTTCGTCCGTCTCGACGGAGGCCTGGGCGTAGACCGCATCGGTCTGGGGCTTTTGGTTACGTTGTCGAGCGACACTTTGGCCGGCCGAGCCCTCTCGGTCGAGGGCTTTGTGTTGGCTCAAAAATCGCGCCTAGAGTTATCGGCCTCGAGTCTCTATCGCCTGACCGAGTCTCGAGACAACGGCAGTTCTGTCGCCGAGGCCGTAGGCCTCGGCGCGGCATTCGCGGCCCTCCCGGCTTCGTCGTCGTCCGAGCCCTGGGGCTCGGTCTGGTTCCACCTGAGCGGTTCTGGCACGGTATCCCTCACCGAGCCCGGCTGGTCGGCCGAGACGCACTTTCTCCCGAACGTAGACGTCTACCGCCTCGAGAACCTTGTCCTCCTTGTGGACTCCGCTCTCCACCTCGAGGCCGCCTAAAGCTCTGTCGCTCTATAAAAGAAGAATAGCCTCGTCCGTAACATGAAAGAGCACTGAATGCGGCTCTGCACTTCCGCCCAGCTCCGGCTCTTCTGGCCTAGTCGGAAGACTTTGCAGACTTGGGGAGCTCTCTGTTTGTGTCTGTGCCTCTGTCTCTAGGATGATTTTCCGCGCCGTGCATCGCACCGGCGTGCCATCGTCTTGAGCAACTAGAAAAAGCTCTAGAGCGTGCCCGCCGCCCGGTTGCGTCTGGGCCTCCGGATGCGCCGCAAGCCCCCGAGGGTCCAGAGTCAGAACGCCTGCCTCTGGGTCGATGCCGACAAAGGGAGGCTGCGTTTTTTCCAAGTCCTCCGGTAAATAAGCGTCGTATGTCAAGGTCTGGCCCGCGTCCGGGTCTTGAAAGAACTCGGTCAGAGCAATGCTGCGAGACAGCCCGCCCTGTGTCAGTTTCACGATCATGCGGCTGCTGTTGTCTGGGTCGACCCAGTTGTCGTCTTGGAATTGTGGCTTCTCGTTTCTCTCCAGGATGGTGAGGGTGAGGGTGAAAGTTTGATTCGTGCTCGTCTCCTCGAGCTGGAGCAAGTGTGTCCCGACATCGCTGTTATCTGTCTCTGTCGGTTCTCCGATAATGATCAGGAGCTCTGCAAGTCTGAAGCTCTCGCCTTGCGAGAGCGTGGGTAAAAACAATAACCAATCCGGGAAGTTTTGGGTGAAGGTTGCGGTCTCGGCCTGAGGCCCGCCCCTCTTATAGAGCGGGTTCGTATAAGTCCCCTGGGAGGGCAGCGTGTCGCCTCCTGTGAGCTCGGTGAAGAAAAAGTCGTCGGCGTTGCCCTCTAGAACCGTTCCTGGTTCCGTGTCGAATTGACCCGACTCTTCGTTGGGATCACATTTCCTGAGAACATGGGTTGCGATGACGTCCTCCGGCGTCGGGTCGTTTGTCGTCTGGTCCGTGGGCTCCGGTGATGGAGGCACCGATGGCTCCGGTGATGATGGTGCCGGTGATGGGTTGGGGTTCGGTGATGGGTTTGTCTCCGTTGTCTGGTCTGGCGTCGTTGGCGAAGGCGTCTCTACCGGCGTGGGCGGCGGTGTCTCTGCCGGCGAGGGCGGGGCGTTTTCGCCGGTGGACGTGTTGGTCGGTGTTTCGTTCGTGCTTTCTTCTTGAGGCTCTGGTGTCACTTGAGCGCGTTTTGTCCCTTTACCTCGGAAGACATACAGCCCGACGGTGGGGAGGCCGATGGCGGCTCCGCCTGCGATGAGCCAGGGCCCCGGCCCCTGGGAGAGAACCTGGGAGGCGACTCCAGGCGAGCTCTGAGGCACCCCTGCCGCTCCCGGTTCGTCCAAGAGACCCTCGGTGAGGGCGTCTTTCTGTTCTTGTTCGGGGGCGTCGAGGTCAGGAGGCTTTTCTGTATCGTCTGTGTTATCGTCTGTGTCGGGCGGCTCGTTCTGCGTGAGGTCGCATAGAGCTTGGGCGTGTGGGCGTCTCTGCGTTGCGTCGGGGCGAGGCGACGCGCTCGGGCAGATGCCTGGCTCTTGGGCCCGGTCGGGCGCCGGGGGCTCTGTCAGAGAGGCACTTGCCAGGACCTCCGCCCGGGTCTGGCGTCCCGCCGAGAGCAGCAGCCCCAGTGCCGCCACGAAGAGGCTGGGCGTTTTGCTTTTGTGGCGGGCTCTGGTTGGCGCGGCGGGGGGAGGTAAGGGAACCTCTAGAGATAGCTTCACGGGGTGCGATAACCTTGTTTATGTCAGAAAACGACCATAAACGTGTATTATCACAAAAATAAATGAGAATCATAGGGCAAAAAAGTCCTGGGATATTAGACATTGGATATTGAATGTTGGATAGGCACGAGATCTGTCGTAGTCCGAAAAAAGGACCCTCAACCGGCGAGGCCCGGTCGGAAACCACGGACTCAAAGGTCGTAGATCACCAGAGCTGCCGTGTGAGAAGCAAATTGCCCCGCCGAATCATGAGCCGATATTTGTACAAAGCCCGCCTCGGTCGGGAGAACGTCGAGCTTTTCACCGAAAACGGTGAGGACTCCCGTGAACTTATCGATATCGATCCAATCGACCATTTCGAAATCTTTCTCACGGATTTCCACGAAACCGCTGTAGGTGAGAACCTCTCTATGGCCGAAGATTTTTTCATCCGGGTCGGCGAACCAAGAGCTGACGTCTCGCGTCGCTGGAGGGGCACCTTTGCGGATACGAATAGGGTCCGGAAGCTCATCGAGCCCGAAGGCCAAAAAAGGAGGTTCATTGACATTTTCTATAATGAGTTCTCTGTGGAGGCTCGCCTCGGCCTGGCCGTCGCTGGCGGTTATGCCCAGGCTGTAGGTTCCGACGTGTACATCATCCGTGCTCTCCTCCGGGATCGAGAGCACGCCCGTGGTACTATCCAAATTCACCCATGGGACCGTCTCCAGAGTCTGGACGGTGCGCTGACCGTTTTTTTGGATGTGCCCCGTATAGGTCAAGGTGTCCATAGCGTCCTGGTCTGTAAACCAGGAACTTATCGTGATATCCAGAGCTTTCCCCTCCGGAACAGGCTCCAAGGCCGAGGCAAAACTCGATTGGATCTCTGGGGCGTCATTGACGTTCTCGACCGTGAGCGTGACGGTGTGTGTAACCTGGCCGGGGCCCAGTTGCGCCGCGGCTGCCGAGTCGGCCGACCGGTCCGCATCCTGTCCCGGGTCCTTTTCGAACGCGCTGTCTGTGGCCGTGATCGTCAGAGCGTGAAAACCGACCTGAGCATCATCAGTTGCACCGGTTTCGATTTTGATTTCTCCGGTGTCGGGGTCCAGAGATAACCAGTCTGGCAGAGCTTCGCCCTCCAGCGAGCCGGTGTAGACCAGACGGTCGCCGGTATCCGGGTCTATAAACCAGCTTCGCACGCTGTCTCGGAAGGCGAGGCCTTCTCGGGCCCCGGCGAGGGATTGGGTCACGACCTGGCTGAGGTACGGCGGCTCGTTTATGTTCTCTATGGTGAGGGCGACCCGATGAAAGACCTCGGCCTCGGCGGCACCGTCGTAGAGCGTGATCGTGAGAACATGCGTGCCGACCTGAGCGTCATTGGTCGCCCCCGCCTCCAGGGTGAGACCGCCCGTCAGAGGGTCCAAGGTCAGCCACCCAGGCAGAGGCTCGCTCCCAAGAGACCCACGATAGAGCGGGGTATTGTCCAGATCCGGATCGGTGAACCAAACCGAGGTCTCCACCGTCAGACCCTGGCCCTCCGAGACAACGCCAAGCGTCCGCGGCGGCGTGGCTGTCAGGCGCGGGGGCTCTGGGACGTTGGCAATCGTCAGGACCAGACTGTGCTTGGCGGCCTGGCTCGCATCGCCCGTCGAAGCCGTAACCGTCAGCGTGTAGAGCCCGACATCGGCGTCGTCTGTGCCGTTTTCAACAACAGAGAGCTGCCCCGTGTGCGCGTCCAGCACCAACCAATCCGGGCTCGACCCATCCTCCTCCAGCGAGGCGTTATAGGTCCGCGTGCTTCTCGAGCCTCGAAACCAATCGTCCGTGCTGGTGGTGAAGGCCTCTCCTTCTCGGACGGGACCTAGCGTGTCGGGCGAGTCCTCTGCGACCACCGGATGGGCCGGAGGTCTGGTGCCGTCGTCCTCGAGTCCACACGCCCCGAGGAAAAGCAGAAAGCTCCTCGAGAGACGCCTGCGAGCCGGGGTCTCGGCCGTCCAGACCCCAGCTGCCGCCCGCACGGAACTGCCTCTTAAGTTTGATACGACAAAAAAAGCGGTTTGCCAGAAACCTGTCAGACTGAATGAACGCACATGCAGGCCCCCTCACATGGAGGGCGATTGTAGCAAGGACACAGAACGCGTCAAGGAAAAAAATCCCATAAGAATGAATATAGAAAGCGTTCGAGCTTAAAAATTATGAAAAAATCCCCGGATATCTTTCCCAGAGGCGGCACAAGCCCCCGGCGTGTTCCCCGGCGTGTCTATCGCGTCTGGAGCTCCCGGATAAACCAAATAAAACAGGTGGAAGCAGATGAAAAAAAAAGTAGAAAAGCAAGCCGCCAAAAGCAGAAAATCAAACCATTTTTGATAACTCAATTTTTATTGACAAATTGGCTCGATTTTATTACAATGAAGGTGTTCCGGCATGCGGGGGCATTTTTCTGAGGATTGCTGGCAGTTGTGGCCATACTGGCGAGCATCTCTGCCCACATCTTGGTCGATGGCCTATCGATTGAGATGTGCATCGGAAGCGGTCTGTCTCTTTTTTTAACCCCTTCATGTAGCTCGTTTTCCGGGTTTATCCCCGGGTTTGTCCCGGGTGTGTCTTTAACGGCCTAACCAGTTTTTTTGCGCCGGTTTTTGTTCCGGTTCGCGCCAAGAGGGTTTGATTGTGGCTCGTCTTTCAGTTCCATTGTTTCCGTCTTTTCTAGGTGTCTCCTCGAATGCGTTTCCAGAAAAACGTCCGTTAGGGCATCCCTTCGAACGTTCTGTTGAACGCTCCATCGGCTGGACACATGCGGGGCGCGCCGGTGTGTCCACGACAGGGTTGGTTGGGCTTCTGGCGGCGTGCAGCAGCGGAGGGGGCGGCGGCGGCGGCGGCGGCGGAACCGCCGCGATGGTAACAGAAACGCTCCCAGATTCCGGCATGGAGACGCCCAGCCCCTCCAGCCCATCCACCCCACCGGATACCCCGACCCCGACCCCACCGGACACCTCGACCCCCACGCCGACACCGACCCCCACGCCGACCCCTACGCCGACCCCCACCACAACTGTCGCGGAAGAGGTCCGTACGACCTCGGACGCCTTGCTGATCATCCAGGCCCGGGAGGGCATGGCCTCCGAAACCTGGGAGATCTCAACGTGGTTCTCTACCAGCAGCGAGGACGGGCCTCTGCGCACCTATACCATCGAACGAATCCAGGATGGACAGACAACCGATTTGAGAACCCTGCCATGGATTCTTTTTGAAACGACCCAATTTTCTGTAACCGACCAAACCGACGACGCCCAGGTGGGCACTTATACGCTCGCCATCAGTGCTCTGGAGGATGACGAAGTCCAGCTCACGCACCATGTCCGTCTGATAGTGCTAAACGAGAATGAAGCACCGCAGGTCGTGACGGAAGCGCTTCCAGAGGAATCCCTTTTCCTTCAACCGCGTCAGGAACTTGTCCTGGATATCTCGCCCTGGTTTTTTGATGAGGACCTTCAGGGCCCGCCTCAGAACGATGTCCTTAGGTACGCTGGGACATGGCGCAGGAGCGCAGACGACGCCCCCGCCGCTTTGCCCGCCTGGTTCGTGTTGAATGAGGATACGGGCGTGGCGACTATTAGAATAGAAACGCTGCAACAAGGTGACACGGGGATTCATACGTTGTTTTTGTCCGTAACCGACCGAGGCGGGTTGAGTGCGGCCCACGAAATTCTTTTATTTGTCGCCAGCGTCAGCGTCCTGCCGGAGGCTCCGACGACCCTGACTCCCGCCGCGGCAGAGGGCGAAGCCGCCAGTTGGGACGCAAGCACTTGGTTCATCGGTGCCGTGGCGGCCAACGCCCTGACCTTTAACATGCAGGTGCAGGCGGCGGACGGCTCTTTTTTGGATGGACTCGATTGGCTCGAGTTGAACGGGGCGACGGGTCTGTTAACCATCGCCCAAGGCGCCACCGATGATCCGGAAGTCGGCCTTCATACGCTGGTCGTCACAGCAACCGATACTCAGACCGGCGATTCGGCGTCTCATCGAGTCGTGCTGCCTATCACAGGCGTCCCCGACCTTCGAGTCCCTTTTCTCAATTATTTGGAGCCTCTCGAGCCGGCAGGAATGGTGTTGAGCCTGGAAAGCTTTTTTGTGGATAACGAAGAGGGGCCCCTCACCTTTTCGTATACCAAGAGCGCCCCGAGTGTCGGCCAGCTCGCCGTCGTAGAGGCCAATCTCGAAAACGGCGTGTTGACGCTGAACCCAGGCCCCAGCACAAGCGTCGGGGCGCATGAGACGCTTACCATTTCCGTCACGGACTCGGACGGCAACGAAGTAGCCGCTTCTTTTTGGGTCGTCGACTCGGCCCACGAGATGGATTTATCAAACCTCGCCCCGGGGCAAGGTCTCGTGGTCCAGATGCCGGTTGCGAGTAGCGAGACCCCGCATGCACTGGCACGAGCCGGTGATTTTAACGGCGACGGGGTGAGCGACATCCTGTTCGGCAATCCCGGCTACACCCCGGTGCCTGCCTATTCAGGTTCCGGCGAGGCCTATCTCGTCTATGGCAAACCGGCTCTTGGAACAACCCAAACGCTCCTGGATATCGAGACCCTGGCCGCGTCTCAGGGGTTTGTGATCCGACAAAGGGAGGCCCATAGTGCTTTGGGCCGAGACCTCAGCCCGGCGGGCGACGCCAATGGCGATGGCATCGATGATTTTCTCATCAGTGCGACAGAGGGCTCTACACCAGGCGTGTACGGCCGGCGCGTCTATAGAATCTATGGCTTGGAAAACACGCCTGGCGAGGCCATTAGCGAAAACGGTGTAACGCGTCAGGTGTGGGATATAAGCTCCTCCGGACCCGGAACAGGCCCCAGAGATTATTTCTTTAATTTTGCCAGTCTACCCGAGCAATTCCGCGAGGCCAGCGTCACGAATACGGGCGATGTCAATGGCGACGGTTTAGACGATCTTGTGCTCGGAACGCCGACGCTGAACCAGGCTTATTTTTATTTCGGCCAGACCTCTAAAGAAGGTCTTCAGTTCGGATTGCGCCAACACATAGGGGTCCCCGTCTGGCGCGAGACCTGGTTGACAACAAACACACGCATAGGCCATGATGTCTCCGGGGCCGGCGACATTAACGGCGATGGCCTTGCCGATTTCCTCATTTCAGAACAGAGCGAGGAGCTTGTATACGCCGTCTACACCGGGACGGACGAAATCACTGGGGTGGCCGAATACACAACGGTTCACCTTGGCGGCCACCGAGTGAATGTGATCTATGGAAGAGGCGGCCCGGCACCCGGCCCTTTTAACGGGGCCTTATACCTGCCAGAACTCACCCCCGACCATGGGTTTGTGCTGCTGGGAGGCCGCGGCGGTAATAGTTTGGGGCATGCTCTGGCTTCGGCGGGGGATGTCAATGGCGATGGATTCGACGACTTTCTGGTCGGCGAGTATCGGGGACACGACGGCGACGGCACGCCTATAACGGGCCGGGTCTATCTCATTTATGGGCAAGAAGACAAGCGGTCTCAACTCACGCTCGATCTGAGCACGCTCAGTCCGGAGGATGGTTTGGTCATCCGAGGCGAACCCAGTTCCTTTCTTGGGACCACGGTTGCCTCGGCGGGCGACTTCAATGGCGATGGTTTAGCGGATATTCTCATCGGCGCGCGACAGAACGACGGGAGCCACGAGGGACGCGCGTATCTCATTTACGGCATGGCGGGGCGGGATGGAACGCAATTTGGCGAATCTGTGTCTGTGCCGGATCGAGAAGGCGTCACACGCCAGGTGTTCGACCTAGAGGACCTCACGGTGCAATCGGGCTTCAAATTGACCTTTGACACGACCGGGGCCCCAGGTTCTAGAGGCCTAGAAGCCCTTGTTTCCGGGGCAGGCGATGTCAATGCCGACGGATATGATGACATTCTCGTCGGCGGCCACCTGATACGGGACGACACCGGCACGGTCCGGCGCGACTATGTGTTCTTCGGCGGCCCGCAATTTGCCAATTCCTCGACGGCGGGACAGAGTATCGCTTCGGCCCCGGGCGATGAGAGTCTCATCGGCGGGCCGGGGAGCGACCGACTCACCGAGACGGCGGACAGTGGGGTTCTCGCCTTTTACGGCGGGGCGGGCGACGACCATGTCTCGCTGACGGACAGCACTTTTCGCCGCGTAGACGGCGGTTCCGGCACCGATACGCTGGTTCTAGGCCCGGGGATCACGCTGGACCTGACGGCCACAGTCTCTACAAATGGGGCGGATTTGGGTCGGACCAATCGGCAACTCATCCGCCGCATAGAGACGCTGTCTCTTGCGGACAGTTCTGTTTTTCTGACGCTAGACCTGGCGAATGTCTATGACATCACCGACCAACGCGATGCCTCGACGGGGATGAGCATCACTTCGCTCTATCTCGGGGGCACGGGCGGCCAGGTGATTTTGGCGAATAATGCTCTGGAGAACGGCGCACGCAAGAACTGGGAACAAGTCGTAACCGGCACCCCTGCGCTCGACCAATGGCGTCTGGGGAATGCTCTTGTGCTGATAGAGGACGGCTTGACCGTGACGACCCCCGAACAGAATATACAACCTGGCCCGAACCCTGGCTCTCCCGGCGCGGTCACCCTCCAGGAGGGGGAAACGGTGAGTCTAGACGCATCCGAATGGTTTACAGACCCCGGCGACCCGAGTGTGACATATCGTGCCACGGGGCTTCCCGACTGGCTGACTTTCGACACGACGACGGGGCTTCTCACGGGAGGGGTCCTACAAGATCCTCATACGGGCACACACAGGATGTGGTTCACGGCAACCGATGACACGGGGGCCTATGCGAGGCATCGCTTAAGCCTGAAAATTGTGAATGTCAATGAAGCCCCCGTTGCGGCAACGACGGCACCGAGCGACCTTGGGACGCTGACCGGCGGCATGGTGGACGCCTGGACCGTCGCCGACTGGTTCACCGACCCCGATGAGATGTCTCCGATTGCCGGCGAAAAATTGTTTTACAGCGGTACGTTTCGTAAAGACTCGGACTCGATGGCGCAGGCTCTCCAAAATATAGACTGGCTCCAACTGGACCCCCTCTTCGGAGAACTGGTCGTCGTGCCAGGAAAACCCATCGAGACGGCCATGTATGAGATCACCATCACAGCGACGGATTTGGCAGGCGAATCCGGCTCGCACGTCGCGAGCCTTTCGATTGACGCCTTTGATAGCTTCGAGGAAAAGAATCTCATCCAAGACTACTTCATCCCGGCAGGGGATGTGGCAAGCTGGACAGAGCCCAATATAGACCTGGCAACGCTTTTCGCCAGCGTCGGCTCTTCGCTCACTTTCGAGATAAGTGAAACGTTCCCGGACGATGATGCGGGCGATCTTGTCGCTGCGACCCTGACGGGCTCGATGCTCAGCCTGGCGGCTATGGTGACCAATACAGACTTTGGCGGCTATGAATTGCTGACCGTCACCGCAACCGATAGCGGCGGCGTGGTCCGAGCCATCGACGTTTTTTCGGTTTCGGTGCTTAAAAATACGCTGGATTTCGCAGACTTCACCCGGCTCCACGGCTTCGTCCTGCGCGAGCAAGAGCCCGACCATTCAATTGGGCCGAATATCGGAGCTCTGGGCGATATCAATGGCGACGGCCTGGGCGATTTTTTGATCGGCGAGACCTCTGAAAGCGGCCAGGCCTATCTTGTCTATGGGTCGGAACGCGCGACGAGCCCTCGGGCGTATGACACACCGGCGACCACGCTGTTTCCGGCCGAATTTCTGGCGCAGCAGGGAGGAGCTCTGACCCATAGCACGCCGCCAGGCTCCCCGAGGCGCCCTTTCACAGAGGTCGGGGATATCAATGGCGACGGTCTCGCAGATTTTGCTCTCGGGTCCAGACAGGTCCTGCCAGGCATTTCCGTCCCGTTCCCCGAGCAGCTTCCGCCTCTAGGCGTGGGCTTTCTTGTGTATGGCATGGCCGGGACAGACAGCTTTGATTTGGACTTGGCGACTCTGACGCCCGCCGAGGGCTTGGTCTTGAGACCGGACTGGGCGCCTATGCCTCTCTTTTCCCAGATCTTTCCATACGGCTTTAGACCCGAAAGCGAGCCCGATCTCGGCAGGAGTATCGCAGGTGTCGGCGATGTCAATGGCGATGGCGTGGAAGACTTCTTAGTCGGCCTTCCGAATGGCGATAACTTCGCTCGGGATATCGGAAACGCTTTTCTGATTTATGGGAAGCGCGGGACCGATGGAACACAATTCGGAACAACGGCAGAAGACGGACGACAAGTCCTGGACGCTTTCAATCTGACGGGAACAAACGGTTTTATTATCACGGGGAGGTCCTCAGAAGGTAGACTGGGCTGGAGTGTCGACGGAGCCGGCGATTTTAACGGCGACGGCCTGGCGGACTTTGTGCTCGGGGCCCCTCTGGCAGACCCTATGCGCGACGGGGGCATGACCACCAACTCAGGGGAGGTTTATGTCGTTTTCGGCTCAACGGACAATCCGGGCACAGCGTCCGATCGCACGTTCCAAACCGGCGAGGGCGAGAGCGAAACGGCGATGTACCAAATCTTTGATGTGGGCCAGAGTTCCATGGGGGACGGGGGTTTGACCATCCAAGGACGCAACTCCCTCGATAAAGCAGGCTATTTTGTCAGCGGTGGCGGCGATTTTGATGGCGACGGGCTGGACGATATCTTGATCGGGACAGGGATGGTGAATGATACAGGTGTATCGGGACAGCGGGCTTATCTGGTTTATGGCACGACGGTGTCTCTCGATGTGCTGGACCTGACTTCTCTTACGTCGGATGAGGGTTTTGTCGTGACGACTCGGAGTCCCGTCGAGCAGCTTCGACTAGAGTTTGCAGGCGATATTAACGGCGACGGTCTCGCCGATATTCTGGCCACCGACTCGAAATTGGGAGAGCCCGGCAGAACAACGGCGGATGACAATAAAGTTTACGTCCTCTTCGGCGACGATGGCCCCCGCCGCGGCGACCTCAATTTGCCAAACGCTCTGAACGCCGAGACAGGCCTGGTTCTGCAAAAGAGCCTCAACCCAGACGCCTATTTTGGCCAGGAGGCCACCGGAGCCGGGGACCTCAACGACGACGGCTTTGACGACCTGCTTTTGGACGTCTATAGCCCCACGGCCGGCAATCGGGACGGCGGGGCTTATGTTTTCTACGGGAGTTCCCGATGGGGCGGCGTGGCGTCTCACGACCAGACGCCCACCAGTACATCGGCGTCCCTCATCGGAGGGGCCGGCAACGATACGCTGGAGCAAGCCTCGGGCAATACCGTTTTCTATGGCGGAGCCGGCGCCGATAGCATTCACCTGGACGACGCGAGTATGCTGCGTCGGGTGGACGGCGGCCACGGCGATGATACGCTCGTGCTGGGGAGCGGCGTCGATCTGGATTTGACCGACGCCACCGTCCGAGCCAAAATCTTTAGCATCGAGACGCTCTCTTTGACCGACGCCACGACCAGTCTGACGCTGGATTTAGCGTCGGTCTATGCGCTGACCGACCAGCGCGACAACGGAGGCCTGCTGACCGACCCCGGCGAGGTACTGCTGCGTCTTGTGGGGACCGCCGGGACGGTGACGCTTGAAGGCACAGGCACAACAACATGGGCAGAAGAGACCGACGTCGTTGGCACAGCCGATAGTTTTACGCTCGAGAACGCCGTTATACTGGCGGATCACGGTCTTGTGGCTTGAAACGGGGCGGGCTTACTTAAAAATTACTATCGTTCGCGCTCGAGGCGCCGCAGAGCCCGAACGTGCCGATTGTGCTCGCTGAGTTTTTCGGAAAAATGGTGGCCGCCTTGCCCGTCGGCCACAAAAAAAAAGGCTCGTGTCTTGGCTGGAGCAACCGCTGCTCGGAGAGAGGCTCGCCCCGGATTGGCAATCGGGGTCGGGGGGAGCCCATCACGGAGATATAAATTATAGGGATGGTCAGCCCGGAGCTCGGACCGACGAATCCCCCGAGAAAGCGAGCTCTTCCCCTGGGTGATGTGATAAATCAGACTGGGGTCCGCCTGGAGCTTCCAGCCCTCGCGCAACCGATTGTGGAACACGCCGGAAATAAGGCGCCGTTCGTCGTCGCGAGCAGCTTCTTTTTCGATCAGAGAAGCCAGAATCAGAGCCTCTTGTTTGGTGGAAATCGCCAAGCCCTCCTGGCGTTCGTTCCAGATTTTATCCAGCTCTTGGGTCATCGCCGCCTGCATGCGCGCAAGGAGTTGCTCGCGGGTTTCAAAGAACTCAAAGGCGTAGGTGTCGGGCAAGAGACTCCCTTCTTCTGGCAGGGTCGGGATGTCTCCTTTGATTTCCTTCTGTTTGCGCAGGACGGCGACGGCAGTTCGGACGGACCAGCCCTCCACGAGGGTGAAATAACGCTGAAGCGGCCGCCCCTCTATGAGATGCCGATGGATGGCTTTGGGCGAGCGTCGGGCTTCTATGCGATACTCCCCGGTCCGCAACCGGCCGGCGTCGCCAAAAAGAAACAGGCTCCAGCGGAACACAAAGGCGGAATTGAGGTGACCCTGGTCCTGAAGCTGGTGCGCGACCGAATAGGCCGAAGCTCCCGGCTCAATTCGCAACAGAGAAGGGTCGGCGTTCGACGAAGGAAGATGCCACCACAGAAAGAACCAGAGCCACCCGCCTGCCGCCGCTAGACCCAGAGCCCCGGCACTCAAACTGCCAACCCACTTACAAAGCCGCCAAAGTCGCCGACCAGGCCTTCGTCTGGGACGCCGGGGCAGAACCGCCCAGAGCATGCGCCTCATCCAGCCGAGACTCTGTCTAGTGCGCGTTCTGAACCGGGACCGAGCCGAAAAACTCAACGCAATTCGCCAAAGACCAAAGAGGCGTTCGTCCCACCAAATCCGAAGGAATTACTCAAGACGGTTTTGACGTCCTGGTCGCGCCCCTGGTGCGGGACACGGTCTATGGGGCTCTCCAGAGAGGGTTCGTGCAAATTAATCGTGGGCGGAATGGCCTTGTGATAGATACTCAGGATCGAAAAAATAGCCTCCAGAGCCCCCGCGGCTCCCAGCAAATGGCCGACCGAGGATTTGGTCGACGACATGGCGAGTTTCGAGCAATGGGCTCCAAACAGCCGCTCCACGGCCTGGAGTTCTATGTCGTCGCCGACAGGCGTCGAGGTCCCGTGCGCATTGATATAATCTATGGCGTCGGGCGGGAGTCGGGCACTTCGCAGGGCCTGGTGCATGGCTCGATAGCCGCCGGAGCCATCCGGGGCAGGCGCCGTGACATGGTGAGCATCCCCGGACATACCATATCCCAAGAGCTCGCCATAGATTCGAGCCCCCCGGCGTTTGGCGTGCTCATAGGCCTCCAGGACGACGATCGCGGCTCCTTCGCCCGCCACAAAGCCGTCTCTGTGCCGGTCCCAAGGCCGCGAGGCCGCTTCCGGTGTGTCGTTAAAGCCGGTCGAAAGAGCCCGCGAAGCACAGAAGCCCGCCACCCCCAGGCGGCACACGGGGGACTCGGCCCCGCCTGCGACCATGACCTCGGCATCGCCGAAGCGAATCATCCGAGCCGCATCGCCGATGGCATGCGACCCCGTCGCGCAGGCCGTGACGATGGCGTGATTGGGGCCTCGAAAGCCGTGACGAATGGAAACTTGACCTGCCGCCAAATTGATAAGGCAGGAGGGGACAAAAAACGGATACAGGCGCCGGGGGCCGCGCTCGTTCATGACGTCGGTCGCCTGGACGATGCTCTCGAGCCCTCCAATGCCAGAGCCGATCAAAACGCCCGTTTCTTCGCACCCCTGAAGCGTCTGAGGGTGCCAGCCTGCATCGGCAATCGCGAGCTCGGCTGCCACGATGGCGAGCTGGATGAAACGGTCCGTTTTGCGGCGCTCTTTCGGGTCCAGCCACGCGTCGAGGTCCAAGCCGTTTTCGGCATAGGAGCCCTGGGGCACTTGCCCGGCGACGCGACAGGTCAGGTCACTGGCGTCGAAGAGGTCTATCGCCCGCACGCCGGACTCGCCGGCCACCAGACGACGCCACACCTCATCGGTCTTGAGTCCAAGGGGCGAGACCAGACCGAGACCTGTGAAAACAACGCGCCGGTCTGTCACAGAATGCTACTCAATTCTACCCGGCGCGACACGCAGGAGGGCCACACATAAGGCCACAACCGGGCGGCCTGCCTCCGGCTGTTTCCGGCTGTTCCCCGCTCTTCTGAATGCCACCAGAAGCCCGGCCGGACAAACAGATAGGCAAGCAGCCAGGCAAACAATAGGAGGCCGCGTGCTCAGCTGCTTGTGTTTTTCTTGATAAAATCGATGGCATCCTGGACGGTCTGGATTTTTTCGGCGGCGTCATCGGGAATTTCGCACCCGAACTCGTCCTCGAACGCCATGACGAGTTCCACCGTATCCAGGCTATCGGCCCCCAGGTCATCAATAAAGCTCGCCCCTTCGGTGACCTTATCTCCGTCCACCGACAGATTGGCGACGACTACTTTTTTGATGCGTTCGGCAATTTCTTCTTCTTTCATTGACAAAGACCCTCTTCAAGACAAAAATTCAGAGAAAAATTCAGACAGATAAAGGCCGTCAAGGCCCGGGCGGCCTGCCCACGGACTCACACCCTAACCCGAGGGTAACTCGGGGGCCTTACGTCCTACCAAGAAAATGGACACAGAACAAGGGAAAAGTCAAGCTTTCGAAAAATTCTTTTATTAAAAAAATATCTGTTAGAAGCTCTCCCGCGGGTTCGTGGCATCTTTATGGCATCACCATGCCGCCATTCACATGGAGAGTTTGGCCTGTGATAAAGCCGGCCTCCTCGGAAGCGAGAAACAAGGCGGCGGCGGCGATTTCGTCTACGTGGCCGGGGCGCCCCAGAGGCGTGGCGTCCATGAATTTCTCGACAAGCACCGGGGGCAAAGGTGCCGTCATCGCCGTTTTGATGAACCCCGGCGCGATCACATTCGCCGTCACGCCGCGCCCTGCCAGCTCCAAGGCGACGGATTTGGTGAAACCCACGAGGCCCGCTTTCGACGCCACATAGGCCGCTTGAGCCCGATTGCCCGTCGTGCCTACAACCGAGCCCATATTGATGACTCGACCATAGCGTTTGCGCGCCATGGAACGCGCAAAAGCTTGTGTCAGACTGAAAACAGCCTTGAGATTGACATCTAGAACCTGCTCCCAGTCCTGAATTTTTGTTCGAATCAGCAAGCCGTCTCGGGCGATGCCGGCGTTATTGACCAGAATATCGACGCCTTCAGGGACGTGGGCCTCGATCTGGGTGCGGAGGTGCTCGGGTGAGGCGGGGTCGCTCAAGTCGGCGGGTATCGCGAAACAGCGTTCGCCCAAGGCCTCCGCGAGAGCCTCGAGTTTCGCCACCCGTGTGCCCGATACGACAACGGTAGCTCCGGCGCGATGGAGCGTTTTGGCAATGGCGGCTCCGATGTCGCCCGTCGCGCCAGTTACCAGAGCCGTCTTGTTCGCTAAAGAAAACAGGTCTCGAGATACAGAGGACGCAGATGCAGACGTGGATACAGACATAGACTCAGGCGACAGACGAGCAGACGACAGAACGAAACAACAGAAAAACCGAGCCCGGGATAAAGACCGGTGCGGAAACCAGAGCAGAGACCCAGACTACAGAACAGAACACAAATCTGGAAAAATTTCAAGCTGCTATTTTTAAATTCTCAAATTTCAGAGCTACTTCGGCTGAAAAAGGTCTCCAGAAAAGAAAAAACAGACTCAGGGTCGGAAAGAGCCACGCCTCGCAAGCTTTTATCCACGCGTTTTCCCATATTCGTGAGAACCGTACCGGCTCCCAGTTCTGCGCATGTCTGGATGCCCATAGAGCCCAATTGCTCGATAGATTCGCGCCATCGGACGCGCCCGCACACTTGGGCGACCAGATTTTGGCGGAGCACAGACGGCTCGGAGGTGGGGGCCGCCGTGTAATTGCTCAAAATGGGTCGGCTAGGCGCCCTGAAATCAATCTGGGCCAGAGCCGCCTCGACTTCGCGCTCGGCGGGTGCCATCAGCGTACAGTGAAACGGCGCCGAGACAGGCAAAAGCACCACGCGTTTGACGCCTTCAGAAAGCGCAAAGCTCTGGAAAGCCTTCACGGACTGGGTGTGGCCGCTTACGACGACCTGCCCCGGGGCGTTATCGTTGGCGATTTCCACAATGTCTGTTGTTTGGTTCTCGGTTTCCGCGGTGGTCTTGAAACGCGCCAAGAGCTCCGCCGTCTCGTCTAGAGACAGCCCTAACAAAGCCGCCATCGCGCCCTGGCCTGGAGGGACGGCGCGTTGCATCGCCTCGCCCCGCAAGCGCAACAGGCGCGCCGTGTCCCGCAGAGACAGGGCTCCGAAGGCACAGAGCGCGCTATATTCTCCCAGAGAATGCCCCGCCCCGAGCCTAGCCATGGCGGGAGGGGCAAGATCTGACTCATGTTCCAGAACCCGCACCACCGCCATCGAGACCGCCATCAGAGCCGGCTGCACATTGCGGGTGCGTGTCAGGGTCTCTAGAGAGCCCTCAAAGCAGATTCGGCTCAGCGATTCGCCCAAGGCTTCGTCGACCTCTTCGAAGACGTGCCGAGCGGCGGCACAATGGTCGTGCAGAGCCTTGCCCATGCCGACATAGTGCGACCCTTGCCCGGGGAACAAAAAAACCAGTTTTGTGTTTTTCTCCATGGTTTTCACGGTTTCATTGAGGGTCTTATCTCGAGCCCCTGCAAGTCTCTTAAGTTTCAGGTCTCTGGTCGGATTTTGGATGGGAGAGACGGCTCGGAGACGTCTCTCTGTCTGGCGGCACCCTGTCGAACCGATGCGGAACGAGCAGACCAGAAGCCCCGCCCGCCCTCGGACAACATCGGGACAACACCCGGACAACATCGGCCCCCGGATAAAGCGGATAGAGTGGATAACACCGGCCTCACCGGACGAAAAACGAAAATACAAGCGGAACCTAAGTTTTTTCTCTTGACTTGTCAAGCAGAATTTTGCACGTTGGGGCCTTGCCTGTTGTGGCTTGGGGCTTTGCCCGCCGTGGTTTGGGGCTTTGCCTGTTGTGGCCTGGTCGGCTTTGCCTGTTGTGGCCTGGGCGGCTTTGCCCACCGTGGTCTGGGGCTTTGCCCGCCGTGGTCTGGGTGGCTTTGCCCGCCGTGGCCTGGGTGGCTTTGCCCGCCGTGGCCTGGGTGGCTTTGCCCGCCGTGGTTTGGGGCTTTGCCCGCCGTGGTCTGGGTGGCTTTGCCTGTTGTGGCCTGGGCGGCTTTGTCCGTTGTGGTCTGGGGCTTTGCCCGCCGTGGCCTGGGCGGCTTTGCCCGCCGTGGCCTGGGTGGCTTTGCCCCTTGTGGCCCGGGGCTTTGCCCGTTGTGGCCTGGGTGGTTTTGCCCGCCGTGGTCTGGGGCTTTGCCCGTTGTGGCCTGGGTGGCTTTGCTCGCCGTGGTCTGGTCGGCTTTGCCTGTTGTGGTCTGGGTGGCTTTGCCCGTTGTGGCCTGGGCGGCTTTGCCTGTTGTGGCCTGGGGCTTTGCCTGCCGTGGTCTGGGCGGCTTTGCCCGCCGTGGTCTGGGCGGCTTTGCCCGCCGTGGTCTGGGTGGCTTTGCCCCTTGTGGCCTGGGTGGCTTTGCCTGTTGTGGCCTGGGTGGCTTTGCCTGTTGTGGCCTGGGCGGCTTTGTCCGTTGTGGTCTGGGGCTTCGCCCGCCGTGGTCTGGGGCTTTGCCCCTTGTGGCCTGGGCGGCTTTGCCCGCCGTGGCCTGGGTGACTTTGCCCGCCGTGGTCTGGGGCTTTGCCCGCCGTGGTCTGGGGCTTTGCCCGCCGTGGCCTGGGTGGCTTTGCCCGCCGTGGCCTGGGTGGCTTTGCCTGTTGTGGCCTGGGCGGCTTGCCGGTTGTGGCCTAGGGCTTTGCCCGCCGTGGTCTGGGTGGCTTTGCCCGCCGTGGCCCGGGGCTTTGCCCGCCGTGGTCTGGGGCTTTGCCCGCCGTGGCCTGGGTGGCTTTGCCCGCCGTGGTCTGGGTGGCTTTGCTCGTTGTGGCCTGGGCGGCTTTGCCCGTTGTGGCCTGGGCGGCTTTGCCCGCCGTGGCCCGGGGCTTTGCCCGCCGTGGTCTGGGTGGTTTTACCCGCCGTGGTCTGGGTGGCTTTGCCCGTTGTGGCCTGGGGCTTTGCCCGTTGTGCCCTGGGGCTTTGCCCGAGGGCTTTTGATGTGTGCTTTATCCGAGTCCTTGATGGGTCTCGGGTCTTTTAATTCCGATCTGGAGGAAGCTATGAAAATTTTGCTTGATCTGCGTCTGACGGTTCTCGCCAGCGTTGGGCTCGTCGTCCTTTTGACGCTTGTGGTGTACGCGCT
Source organism: Alphaproteobacteria bacterium (assembly GCA_965203415.1). Taxonomy (GTDB): domain Bacteria; phylum Pseudomonadota; class Alphaproteobacteria; order CBDBCS01; family CBDBCS01; genus CBDBCS01. The sequence continues at coordinate 21,898 of CBDBCS010000001.1, forward strand.
TTATCCCCCGTCTGGGGGGACTTTTATTCTCTTCTTTATACGGTGGCTCCATGTCCTGAGTGGCGTCATGTGGATTGGGCTCCTGTGGTATTTCAATTTTGTCCAGATTCCCACAATGCCCAAAATAGAGGACAGCCTCAAGCCGGCTATCAGCAAGTTTATTGCCCCGGCGGCTCTGTTCTGGTTTCGCTGGTCGGCTGTGGCGACGGTTGTGACGGGCATTCTCCTGGCTTACGGCAACGGCTATTTGTTGGACGCTCTGACTTTAGGTTTTCTGGGCGGTTTCAGCACGATTATCGGCATCGGCATGTGGCTGGGGCTGAGTATGGCGTTTAACGTCTGGGTTGTGATTTGGCCGAATCAGAAAATCGCTCTGGGTCTCGTCGAGGCGGACGCTTCGGCCAAGCCGGCGGCGGCTCGCCGGGCGATGATCTTCTCGAGGATCAACACGCTTTTGTCTCTGCCCATGCTTTACGCGATGGTCGCGGCTCAGAATGTCTAAAGCACCAACACGCCATAGAGTGTCGGAAGAGGGGCAAGAGCTGTGCTCGCTGTGCTCGCTGCGCTCGTGACAGAACGGTTTTTATGAAGGTTTTTACCGACGGAGGGTCGTATGAGTCCTGTGAGTCCTGTGAGTCCTGAAACATTATCGGCGTTTTTTTCGCCGACGCCGCTCTACGGCCGCCCGGACGGAGGCGTGCGTGGACTCCATTGCGTGACGGAAACTCTGGAAACTCTGGCGCGGCCTCCTAGCGTTGGCATCGCCGAGACGCCCTTTGGTTTGGCCCGTTTTTTCTTCTCTAGTCTGGGGCTGATGGGGTGTGAGTTCCAACACCGTGGCGTTTTTCCGACGCGTTCTCCGGCTCTTTCTGCCTTTCCCTCAGGAGACCTGGATAATGCGGGTGCGCGAGCCTGGGCCGAGGACCTGTTCAGTTCCTCCAGAGACGACCCGCTTGTGCTGCATATGCCCTCGGCGAGTCCCTTTCGTTACAGATGCTGGTGGCGTGGTCTAGCTCATATACGGCCTGGCAAGTGCGTATCCTATGGTCAGCTGGCTGCGTGGTTAGGCTTAGATGCTCGGCGTCATAGTCGAGCGGTTGGGCAAGCTGTGTCTCACAATCTTCTGGGGTGGGTTTTGCCGTGTCACCGTGTTCTTGCGGCCTCTGGAGCCCTCCACCACTATCGCTGGGGGACGGACCTGAAAGCCCGCATGCTGGCGTTTGAGCAAAAAAGAGGCGCCAGCAACGAGGCCGTCTCCAGCCAGACGCTCGACAAGACGCCCGACCATTCTGAGGCTCTCCAGGCCTCCCGGGCCTCCCGGGCCGCCGCGCCGGCTTAGAAGCCGGCGCGCGCCTCCCCGCGGCGAGGCGGACTCGCGCAGAGGCACGTCCCGGCCGGATTTTCCCGGATTTTCCCGGGTTTTCTATTTGTTTTAATTGTTCGGGACGCCTGGTTTTGAAACTTTTATACGACACGGACACGATTCAGAGCCGCATCGCCGAGCTGGCTCAAGAGATCACCACTGCCTATCAAGGTCGGTCGCCTATCATGGTTGGTGTTTTGAAAGGCTGCACGATTTTCATGTCGCATCTTCTTGTGAAGTTAAGCTGTGATGTCACGATAGACTATATGACGCTCTCGAGTTACGACGGAGGCACACAATCAGGTGAACTCAAGATTGTGATGGATTTGCTTCGGGATGTTGGCGGGCGAGATGTTCTCATCTGCGAGGACATTGTAGACACGGGTCGGACGCTGGCTTTTATGCAACGCAAGTTTCGCCGAGCTCGGGCGGCTTCGGTCAAGACGGTCACGTTATTGAACAAGCCTCGTGCCTATAAGTGCGATTTTACGCCGCCCGATTTCATCGGCTTCGAGTACAACGGCCCGGACTTTATCATCGGCTTCGGTCTGGATTTCGAGGAGCGTCTGCGCAATTTACCTGCGCTCTACACGGTTCCGCCGGACTGGCGGGCGCCAGAGCCGGTGCCTCTTTTGGACACGGTTTAGAGCGACAGAGCTTTAGGCGGCCTCGAGGTGGAGAGCGGAGTCCACAAGGAGGACAAGGTTGTCTAGGCGGTAGACGTCTACGTTCGGGAGAAAGTTTGTCTCGACGGACCAGCCGTTATCTCCGAGGCCCTCGGCGAGGGATACTGTTCCATCGCCGCTCAGGTGGAACCAGACCGAACCCCAGGGCTCGGACGACGACGAGGCCGGGAGGGCCGCGAACGCCGTCCCAAGGCCTACGGCCTCGGCGACAGAGTCGCCGTTGTCTCGAGACTCGGTCAGGCGATAGAGACTCGAGGCCGATAACTCTAGGCGCGATTTTTGAGATAAAACAAAGCCCTCTATCGAGCGGGCTCGGCCGGCCAAAGTGTCGCTCGATAGCGTGATTGAAAGCCCCAGACCGACGCGGTCTACGCCCAGGCCTCCGTCGAGACGGACGAACTCAGAGTCGGTCAGAGACAGCACGTCGTCGCCCGAGCCTCCGAGCCACACGCGCGTGTCCGAGCCTCCGACCAGCGTGTCGTCGTCCGCATCTCCGCGGAGAATCCGGTCGCCAGGCGAGCCGCCTCCGTCCGGAATCACGACGGGCCCGGGAGGCGTAAAGTCCGAACGCTGGCCAGTCGAGCGATACTCGACCGACCCGTAGACCGCATAAGACTCGGACCCGGATCCGGACCCCGGGGGCCCCGAGCCAGAAGTCCGAAAAGCCGTCCTCGTTTAGGTCTCCAGCGGCTCGAACGGCGACGCTCGCTCCGCCGCCGGTGGGGGCCTCTAAGCCCGACACGACGAGGCCCTGGCCGGCTCGCAACTGGGTGACCTCGACGGAGGCGGCGGGCGTCTCGGTGCCGTAGAGCAGAAAACTCTGGCCCGACGAAACCACAACAAGATCCGAGAACCCGTCGCCGTTGACGTCGCCCACCGAGGCCGCGTCGCTCGCGAAGGCAACTGCCTCGCCGGACGCGTGCGTGATGAAAAAGCCTCGCCCGGCGGGGAGCGTGTCCGGCGTCAGAGTCGCTCCGCCGGCGACCAGATCCCCCAGGTCTCCGAGCCCTTCGTCCGACCCGAACAGAACCGCCAGGCGGACCGGACTCTCGGTCGCCGAGGGGTCCGTCAGACGCACGAACACATCGTCATAGCCGTCGCCGTTGAAGTCGCCTGCCGACCCTAGCAGAGGCTGCTCGCCCAGCCCGACGGCCTCTGGGCCGAAAACCAAGAGCTCGGCGTCCTCAGCAGAGAGCCCCTCGAACAGCGTGCGGCTTCCGTAAAACAACCAGACTCGGGCACCGCCGTCGCTGCCGGCGGGGGCGGTGACGAGGAAGTCTCTGAAGCCGTCGCTATTGACGTCGCCGGCGGCCTGAACGGAGGGACGTTGGCCCTCGGGCAGCCCCAAGAGGTCGAGCTGGAAGAAACTGTCTTCAGGGGCCTCGGCCAGGTCCAAGAGGACGCGGTTGTTGCCTCGCTCGCCTGCCACGCCGAAGACGGTGGCGGTGTCGGCCGAGTCGGACGGCGGGACCGCGAGAATCGCGACGTCATCGACGAGGTCTCCATTGACGTCGCCGAGCCCCGCGACAATCTGCCCGAAGCCCGTCGCTTCGGGCTCGGCGGTGTCGTCGGTTTCGTCCTCGTCGGTGTCGTCGTCCCCGCCGTCCGGCGGCGTGTGCGGTGTATGGATCACTCGGTACCCGGCCTGCGGCGAGAGGTGAGGCACACTCAATTCCTCCTCT
>CBDBCS010000002.1:0-14024 GCA_965203415.1 Alphaproteobacteria bacterium
CGTGAGCCGCTTCTGGCTCGTCGTGTTCTAGGGCTGTCTTTTCTGCGCGCCAAGGCCTGCCGAGAGTCCCTGCTGAGGGGGGCGGCGCCCGGGTTTGATTCTCGGCTTGATTCCCGGCTGTGTTTCTGAGGCATCGCTGCGCCGAGGGTGTCCCGGGGGCGTCTCGGAGAGGCGTCCCTTCCCGGGCGGCGTCTGAGGTGGTTTTGTGTGCCGCTTCTGGCGTCGTCGTTCTGGGGCTGTCTTTTCGGCGCGCTCCGTCCTGCCGAGAATCCCTGCTGGGCGGCGACCGGGGGTGACTTCCGGCTCGATTCCCGGCTGTGTTTCTGAGGCATCGCTGCGCCGGGGATGTCCCGGGGGCGTCCCGGGGAGGCGTCCTGTCCCGGGAGACGTCTGAGGCGGTTTCGTGAGCCGCGGCTCCTCCCCCGGGTTTACCCAATTTTCTACACTTGCGTATTCTTCTATGTTCTTTGTATGATTGTCTCTTTAGAACAAGACGCGTAACGGAGTCCTTATGTTTTTTTCAGCTATTTTCTCGTTCGTATCCTCATTCGGGTCTTCTGCGTTCCGGCGGCTTTTTGCGCCCGCCCACGCGGCGAGGCCTCCAGGCTTTGACCCGGGCCTTAACCCGGACCTTGAGGGGCTCGAGGGAACGGCCCCCGCACGTGAGAGCCCCTTTCTCTGGCGCGCCCTCGTTTGGCTGGCTTTGATTGTGGCCGGAACGGGGCTTTTAGCCTTTTCGGCGAAACTCAAAATTCCCCTGGGCCCGGTGCCTTTCACGTTTCAGACGCCCGTCATTCTGGGTCTGGGTTTCTTTCTGGGCCCCCGCCTCGGCGGCGCCGTGGTTCTGGCCTATCTCCTGGAGGGCGCCCTCGGTCTGCCTGTTTTCGCTGGGACCCCCGAGCGCGGGCTCGGCCTTGCCTATATGATGGGCCCCACGGGCGGCTATCTTTTGGGTTTTCTGCTGTCGGTTCTCGTGGTTGGTTTTTTGTCCGATAACGGGAGGCCCGGTCTGCCTCTTTGGCGTGTGGGGTTGTGTGCGGCCTGGGCCTTATTGCGCTCTACGTGCCCGGTTTAGTCTGGCTTGGTTTTTACCTGGGCTGGAGTCCTCTGGTTCTTTCGGCGGGTCTGTATCCCTTTATCTTACCGGATCTTTTATCGGTGGGGCTTCTGGGGCTAGCGGTTCATGCCCTGGCCTCAGGGCGGAGCGGCTCGCACGCCCGCTGACACCAGGCGAGACTGGCGCTATCGTCCCCCAGGCGCGGGGCGAGCGTGCGCAGAACGCGCTGGTGATAGGCGTCTAGCCAGGCGTATTCCTCTTCGTCCAGAAGGGCCCTCTCGAGGAGGCGCCGGTCGATGGGGGCCAGCGTAAGCGTCTCGAAAAAGAGCATGGCGCGGTCTTCCAGAGGCGGGCCCAGAAATGGGCCCAGAGACGAAAAAGGACGGCTCGATTCGATAAGCTCTTCTGCCGATTTCTCTGTCCATTCGCGGACCAGCATGAGGTTCTCGGTCCGGATGCCGAACGCTCCGGCTCGATAAAAGCCGGGCTCGTTGGAGAGCACCATCCCAGGCACAAGCTGAGAGGTGCTTCGAGGCGAAAGATTCGGCGGCGCCTCGTGGACGGATAAAAGGAACCCCACGCCGTGCCCCGTCCCGTGCGCATAGTCGCCGCCGCCGCGCCAGAGCGGGGCTCGTGCCAGCCCGTCCAGCTGACTCCCCCGCGTGCCGGGCGGAAAAACAGCTCGGGCCAGAGCAATATGTCCCTTCAGGACGAGCGTGAAAGCGCGCCGAGCCGCCTCGGGCGGCGGGCGAGACCCGACCGCAACCGTCCGCGTCACATCGGTCGTGCCGCAGGCATACTGCCCGCCCGAATCCACCAGATAGACGTCGCCGTCTCGGAGGCGGCGGCTGGTTTGAGGCGTCACCCGATAATGAACGATCGCGCCATTGGGCCCGGCCCCAGAGATGGTGGGGAAGCTCGGGACCCATATAATTGGGGTTCCGCCGGCGACAGGTCTCGAGATACTCGACACAGGCCCATTCGTCCGTGCTGGGGCCGTGCGCCTCGAGCCACGCCAAAAACCGGACGAGCGCAACGCCATCCTGGCAGTGTGCCTCGCGCACTGCCCGTTGTTCGGTTTCGTTTTTGACGGCTTTGAGCGGCTGGACGGGTTCGGGCATGTCTATCAGCGTCAGCCTCTCGGCGAGCGTCTGATAGACCCGGCTCGAGAGACTTTTCGGGTCGACGCCCAGCCGGCACGAGGCTCGCGCGGCCCAATAAGCGTCGAAAGAAGACGGCGGGACCACCTGAACCCGGGGGTCTAGAGTCCCTCGAGCCTGCGACGTTAAACGCTTTTCATCTACAAACCAGACCGCTTGGCCGTCCTCGAAGAGAGCGTAGTAGCTCTGAAAAACCGGCGTGAAGGGGACATCGCCCCCGCGCTTGTTCGTGAGCCACGCAATCGAATCGCTCAACGAGAACAAAAACCCCGCCACGCCTTTGTCTCGGAGGATTCGGCATACGCGTTCTGTTTTGTCGGCACTGGACTCACCGGCCCACCTCAGGTCGTGTTCCCAGATAGCCTCTTGAGACGGCCCCGGCCGGCTCGTCCAAAGCGCATCGACCAGATTCGGTTCAACGGCTTGGAAGCTTTTTTTGTGACTCTCGAAAAAGCGCCCGAGTCTGGAAACCTGTTCCTGAGAAAACAAAGCAGGGTCATACCCAATCGTCCGGAGGCTGGCTTGCTCGGCAAGCCAGTCTTGAGGGCGGGTGGTCTCGATTCGAAGCACCTCGATGGGAACGGGAAAGGTCGCGAATTGCTGACGAGCCTGCAGATCATAACGCCCGTCCACAAACAGCACGGCTCGGTCCGCCGTGAAAACGAGCGTCCCAGCCGACCCCTCAAACCCGGTTAGAAAAGCCAGACGTTCGGCTTCTGGGGGCAGATATTCGCTCATGAACGGGTCCGTCCGAGGAAGCCAATACGCGTCCAAGCCCCATGCTCGGCGGGCTAATTGGGCCTGCAGCACCTGGAGCGGGAGCCGGGCCTCTTGTCTTGTTTCTGCTTGTTCCGTTGCTGGTTCCCCGGCTTGTTTCATGCGTGTCGTCCTTTCCATTGTGCTAAGAGCTCTCGCACCGCCTGGCCCCGGTGCGAATGGAGTCCCTTGGTCGTCAGACTCATCTGCGCGAAATGGGTTTCTGGTTGGGCGTCCGGGAAGAAAAAGGGATCATAGCCAAAGCCTTCGCCGAAGGTTTGACCTGGTTTTTGATCCGGTGTTTGCCCCGAACGCGCCAGCCACCCTTGGACGCTTCCCTCAAAAAAGAGAGCCCGACCCGGATGAAGCCCGGGGAACAATTCCGAAAAACGATTCGCCCCGGCCGTCTCGCCCGAGAGAAGGCCTCCAAGAAGACACAACACGCATGTCATAGAGGCCTCTGTGTTTTGCCGTTGGGCCCAGGCCGGATTTTTTTTCTCGAGCGCGACCCAGAGCCTCTCGACAGCCTGTCCATAGCCCCCCGCCTCCTGAGCCAGCCGAGCCGCATAAGGCCCCGGAAAGGCGTCCAAAGCCGCCAGGTCTAACCCCGAATCGTCTGCCAGAACCCAGAGGCTAGACTCGGTCGGCGGGCTCTGCTGCGGGCTCTGGTCGGCGGGGGCGGAGGTCGCCAGTTTTCTGCGCAACTCGAGGGGCAGGTCCAAACATTGAGCCAACACGGCTCGGGCCTTGATTTCGGCGTTTTCACGATAGGTTGTTCCGGTTTCCTCCGGGGCGCGGAGCCCTAATTCGCCGGCGCTCCAGAGCTGGACTGGGGCCTCCGCGAGCAGGGCTCGGAACTCCTTCATTTTGCCCGGATTATGGGTGGCTAAAACCAGAGACACGCCCCGGATATTTTCGGCGTTTTCGGCCTTCACGGCCCGTCCCACCGGATTTGAGTCAGGTCATTGGCCTGCAGAGGAGCATCGCGCCACCACCCCGAGAGCCTCCGATCCCAGACGCCGATTTTCGGCAATTGGTACAAAAAGCCGTGGACGCATGCCTCGGCGAGATGCGTTTGCAGCTGCCCCGTGAGACGCTTCTGTTCTGTCGCGCGCGTTTCGGTCTGGAGTTGCCGGTAAAGCTCCTGAAAGACCGGATCGTCATAGTTGAAATAATAGTCGCCCCGCGCATAGATGCCGATATCGAAGGGCTCTGTGTGGGCGATCATGGTCAGGTCATAATGGTGCTCCTTAAAGACTTCCTGGAGCCAGCGTCCCCAATCGACCTGAACGATATCGAGCTTCACGCCGACCCGAGCCAATTGCGCCACCAGCAGTTCGCCGCCTCGCCGCGCATAGCTGGGCGGCGGCAGGACGAGACGCAACCGGAGCGGTTCGCGCGTCCCGTCGTCGCCTCCTACCCCGGCCTCGAGCAGCATGCGCCGAGCCCGTTCCGGATTATGAGAAACCCGGCCCGATAGATCGATGGCGAAAGGGTGTTGCGGCGAAAAATGCGTGTAAATCGGCTGGGCTAGACCAAACTGTGTCGCCTCAATGAGTTCGCCTCGATGGAGAGCCTGCACCAGGGCGCAACGAATGTCTCGGTTACGCAAAGCGGGGTGCGCGTGATTCATGACCAAGAGGACCTCGCCTTCGGTGGTTCCGATTTCGACACGAAACCGTTCGTCTCGTTCCAGCACCTGCACGAGTTCTGGCGCCGGGAAATTGGGATAGCCGTCCAGTGTTCCTCCCACAAGAGCCGTGTAAGCCGCGTTCGGGTCCGGAATAAAATGAAATTGGAGCCGATCGACTCGAGGCCCCGCTTGCCAGTAGTCGGGATTTTGAACCAGAGAAACCTTTGTGCCCACATCCCAGCTTTCGAATCGGAAGGGCCCCGTGCCCACAGGCTGGGTTTTATTGGTGGACACCGTGGACGGCGTTACGAGAACCGCGTCGCCCCACGCCAGCTTCCACGCCAGCATGCTGTCGGGTTGTTTCAAACGGAACGCGACTTTGTCCGGAGCGAGGCTCGTGACGGACTGGACGCCTGCATAGAGTTGTCTCTGGGCATTCAGAGAAGCCGGGTCCAAAAGGCGCTCGAAAGAAAAACGCACGATCTCGGGCGTGAGGGGCTCGCCATTGTGGAACCGAACCTCTGGTCGGAGCGTGAAAACCCAGAGCCGCCCTGCCTCTTGGATCTCCCAGCTCTGGGCGAGGGCGGGTTGGACCGCCCCTTTTTCGTCCAGACGCGTGAGGCCCTCAAAGAGATTGGCATAGACGATCTCATCGGTTGCGGCGGCGGCGGTGCTGGTGGGGTCCAGATGAGGGGGCTCTAGGGCGAGCCCCACGCGAACAGGTTTGTGGGCCGGCTGGGTCGTCCAGCCAGAGGGAGCCGCCAGGAGAGAACCCAGGACGATGACGGCCAGAGCTAAAAGACAAGCCAAACGCGCCCTGTGCGATTTCTCGCTCGGCCTTCTTCCGGGCCCGGTTATCCGCCTCGCCCCCCCCGGCGTCGTCGAGGGGCCAGGCTCGCCAGGGCCGCCAGAAAAGCACGCCACGGTTTGGCTCCTCTAATAGAGTCGGTCCAGACGCATAAAACGCCCGGTGTCGATGAGTCTCACCACGACCACCCCCCTCGGGGGGGCTTCGAACTCGAGGGTTTCGGTCTGGCCAGACCCAAACGTGGAGGTCACCGTGAGACGGTGTTGCCCCGGTGTCAGACCGATATCCAGCACATCCGCGCGGGCAGGCAGCGAGAGCCAGCTGCGCGTATCCGCCTGTGTCGAAGCCGCTTGCATCGCCACCACCCCGCCCAGGGCCGCAAGCCCGACCGCGAGGGTGGCACCATCATCCCCCTCCCTGAGAACGTCTAGGGTTGCATCGGTCGCAAGGTCCTTGGCGATAAGCCGCGCGACTTGACGGAGCACAATCCCTGGATAAGCCTCCCGGAGGTCATTCTCGGCCAGAAGCGACGTGCGGGAAGCCAGCTCGGGGGGCTGGAGCGGCTTCCCATCCAGTTGAACGCTGTGATAAATGCCCGAGAGATCCTGGGCTTGACCGTAAAAAGGCAGAGCGATGGCGAAAAATTGCCCGCGCAAGGTATCAAAATACTGGATCTCTAATTCGGATTTAGCCGGTGCAAAGCCCGACTCCACGAGTAAAACCAAATGAGGCTTCCGCGGGTCATAGGCCTCTAGGTCGAGATCGAACCTCTCGGCGGTGTCTCGCGCGAGAGCCGGGTCGTATTGTCGGGCGAGGCGCGTCAGAGCCCCGGCGATATACTGGCTCTGGGGGGCGAGCGCCAGAGCCTGCCGATAGTGGATCAGGGCTTCATTCCGCTCCCCGAGGGCCTCGCGCAGAGCTCCCGAGGCAAACGTCGCATAAGCGTTGAGAAACCGGTTGCGGTCGTCGCCGGCCAGCCCGCCGCCCCCCAGAGGCGTGTCGCTTAAAGCCGCATAGACTCTTTGTTCCTCGGCCTTTTCGACCCGTCGGGCTCGTTTGTCTGCGACAAATCGGCGATAATTGGCAGCCGCGCGCAACTCCACAAGAGCCGCCTGCGATTGGCCGAGAAGAAGATAATTCTGAGCCTGCAAAAGATGCGTATAAAGGCGCTCATAGTCCGAGCCGGTGTAGGGAATCACGCGGTCATTGGCAAAGATGGACGCCCCATAAGAGACATCCGAAGCGTCGATGACAGGTGTTATCTCCTGTTCTCGATACAGCTCCAGAGCCTCGCCATAGAACGTGCGCGCCCTTTCCGGATTGCCCGAGATTTGGTGGAGGCGGCCTAACTCCTGCAGAAACAAGAGACGGTCCGAAGGAGCTCGTCCCATGAGTGCTTCCCCGTTATAGGCAAGTTCTTGGAACTCGGGCGCGCTGCTCGACGTCCGGAGCTCCACGGCTAATTCGGCGTGCTGAGGCCGGAACAAAACGCACCCGGATAGGGGTGCCAAGGCTGCGCTCAAAAAGAACGCCAGAGCCATCGGGAAACCGACTCGGGTTTTTCTGGCTCGCCCGGGTCCGGTTGCCGGTCTGGTTTTGGTTTCCACGCCGATTTTCTGGCCGGTCTGTAGATTCGCGTCTCTGCTCATGTTTCTGCTGTTTCTGCTCACGTCGCTTGGGTTCGCAGGGGGGCGGTTCTGTTCGGTTCTTTTCGATTCTGACTCGATCTAACTCGAGTCTGAACCAGAAGGTCGTTCCTCTCGGAGTCGAGCCGCCACCGCCCGGTAATAGCATAAACACGCGGGATTCGCAAGCGTAGAGGGGTCCGGTTCCGTCCCATCTTGCAGGAGGCCTCGTATGGCTTTTTCCACGAGCTTCCCCGAATGGGTTCTGGGAAGATCAGGGACCTGAAAAATAAAGTGAGGCACATGGCGCGGCGAGGCTCTTTCGCGCAAGACCGTCCGAATCCGCCGGCGTGTGTCGTCCGACAAGTCTCGATTGGCGGCCATCTGCACACACAAGACGATTTTTTCATCCTGGTCTCCGGTGTGGTCGCCGGTATGATCTCCGGGGTGACCTCCGGGGTGAAACCCAACCGCTAGAGCCTCCACGATGTCGTCCATCGACTCCAGAGCGCGATAGATTTCGGCGGTGCCGATCCGGACGCCTCCTGGATTCAGGACTGTATCCGAACGCCCGTAGATAACAAACCCCGGCTCTATTTTATCGGCCGCATAGGCGCCATAGGCACTATAGTCGCCGTGGAACCACACCGAGCGGCCTTTGCCGAAATAGGCGGCCTCATAGGCTTGGTCCCCCGGGTCGTTCCAGAAGCATAAAGGCTGCGAGGGAAAAGGACTCTGACACGTCAACTCGCCCTTGAGAAGAGGAACTGAAACCTCTCGAGGCGGTCGGATCTCGTCGAGACGTGCGTCTAGAATCCGCACGTCCATGCCGAGAGCCGCGGCTTGGATCTCGCCGCGATAGACGGGGAGCTCGGGGACGCCCTGGACGAAACACCCCAGGATGTCCGTGCCGCCAGAGATCGAAGCTAGATGAACATCCTCCTTGAGGCCGCGGTACACATAGTCAAACCCCGAGGGCCCCAAAGGCGAACCCGTCACACAAATCCGTTTGAGATGCGATAAATCATAGAGCTCTCCCGGCTTGAGGCCCGTCTTCGTCAGATCGTGGAGATACTTGGCCGAAGTGCCGAAAAGCGTGAGTCGGTTTTTCTCGGCCAATTCCCACAGAAAATCGGGTCGAGGCGTAAACGGATGGCCGTCGTACAACAGCAGCGTACAGCCCGTCGCGAGGCCCGACACAAGCCAGTTCCACATCATCCACCCGCAGGTCGTGGCGTAAAAGAGTCGGTCATTTTCTCTCAAATCGCCGTGGAGCCGGTGTTCGCAGATATGTTTTAGCAGGGTTCCTCCTGCGCCGTGGACGATTTTTTTCGGCTGTCCCGTCGTCCCCGAAGAATAGACAATATAGAGCGGATGGTTGAAGGGCAGGGCTGGGAAGGCTCGCCGGCCGGGAGGCGGTTTTGTCGTCTCGTCGTGCGTTGGCGCGGCCACCAGCGTCTCCGCCGCCAGGGTCTCCGCCAGCGTGTAGACCGGGCACGCAACGCTCAGCTTTTTGCGTCCGGCGGCAGAGGCCTCATCGAACACAATCACGGCCTTCAGGTCTGGCAAGTGTTTGACGATGGCCTCTATTTTTTGGGTGCAATCGAACCAGCGTCCCTTATAGAGATAGGTGCTCTGGCAGAATAGAATTCGCGGCTTCACCTGTTTGAGCCGTCCCAGGACCATGTCGGTGCCGAACTCCGGCGAGCAGGCTGTCCAGATGGCTCCGAAGCTGGCCCCCGCCAGAGCCGCGACGATTGTTTCGGGCCGGTGACTCGTCAGGCCTGCCAGCACGATTGGGCTCGGCCCCAGGCCTAGACTCTGGAGAAAACAAGCCAGGCTCGTGACCTGATGCCGTAAGTCGTCCCAGCTGATGGAGCGGGACTCTTGGTCTTCGTTGTGATAGATCAGAGCCGGCTCGTGCCCTGTTTTCCACAGCAAATTCTCGGCGAAATTCAGAGACCCATGCGGAAAGAAACGCCTCTTGAACATCCGAGATGAGGCGGAAGCGGGCTCTAGTGCGGGCGAGCCCTTGTCGGCTCGGACGAGCTCCGCCCAGTCCCACAGACACGCCCAGAAGGCTCCGTCCGGCTGGATGGACCAGCGGTGCAGAGCGCGATAGTCTCGGAGTCTTGTTGGGTTCGCGTGCCCCGAACGTCTTTGTTCTAGCCATGTCTCGGCGAAGAGCCGAAACGCCGCCAGGCGCGTGCCAGCAGGGTCAGAGGGCTCCCAGAGTTTCTGGGCGTGTCGCAAGGCTTCTCCTCTTTTCTGTGGCCCGGCCCCGGCCAGGGGCCGGAGCCCGGGGGTCAGACTAGGCGAATTGGTGTATGGTGGACTTCCAGTAGTCGTCCATGAATTTTCGCTGGCCTCTCTCGGTGCGTTCGTTCTGGTGAATTTCCTCCAGCACGCTCGGAGGGACGGTGGCAATATCGGCGCCGCGCAGACCGACCTCGACCAACTGGTCGGCCGAGCGAATGGAAGCCGCCAGCACGCGCGTGTGCTTAATTCCCCCAAGCTGATAGAGCTTGCAGATTTTCTCTATCAGAGCCAAACCGATGCCCTCTTGGACGTCCTCGAGGCGTCCGACAAAGGGCGAGATATAAGCTGCCCCCGCCTCTGCAGCCATCAGAGCCTGGGCTGGGGTGAAACACAAGGTCATGTTACACGGGATGCCCTTGTCCGCCAGGAGTCGACAAGCACGGAGCCCCGGGCGGGTTACGGGCAGTTTCATAACTATTCTGACTGGGTAGCCAATCCGGGGCGATATTTTTTCACCCATCATCGCCAAACATTCTCCCTCATGGACCAGGTCGTCTTCGTCGGGGTCGGGGACATAACGGTCGGGACTTTCCCCAACGTGCACGGGAACGCTCACGGGTCGTCCTTTCGCAACGTCATAAATTGCCGTCAGATTTTCCAGGACTTGTCTCCAAGAAAGGTGTGCTATTTTTGCGCCGTCCATGCCTGCCTTGGCCTCGGCCTTTGCCCATTCCTGAATGGCCTGCCCCAGCGAGGACGGATTGGTTGTGACGCCTTTGATGATGTCGCTCCACTTCCGAATCTCTTTCGGATCGGCACTATCGATGAAAATTTCCATACGGACCTCCGTGCAATGTCAAAAAATAATCCTCTTTCATTTTTAGAGGCCATTTCTTTTTTTTTCAAGCTCGAAATCAGAAAAGGCCGCCTCGGATACGCCCCGGCCCCGCCCCGAATACGTCCCCGAGGCAAGCATGTCAGCGAGCCTGTCCAGAACGTCCGAGCACTCGGGGGCCTCTGGGTCGTGCAGCACGACGTCCGGACTCAAGTGGTGGCGCATCCAGCTTCTCTGGCGTTTAATGAGGTGGCGCGTCTTTTGTTGAGCTCTCTCGACGGCCTGGTCGTAAGAACAGAGCCCTCGCACATGAGCACATAGGTCTCGCACGCCGACGGCTCGAGCCAGCGGATGGCTGTCGGGCAGATGGAGAAGACTTCGCGCCTCCTCGAGCCCCCCGGCCTGGAGCATCGCTTCAAAGCGTTGTGCGGCTCGGGCGTGGTTCTCGGCTCTGTCCGGATAGAGAGCCAAAACCCAACCCGGGCGTCGGGACGTTGTGTCGGTTTTTTGTTCCTCGAAGAAAGAACTGAGGGGCCTCTGGGTGGCCGCATAGACCTCCAGGCCGCGGAGAACGCGCTGCGCATCGTTCGAGTCCACGCCGGCCGCCCAGCGCGGGTCCACGGCTTGCAGACGCTTGTAGAGAGCCTCCAAACCGTGCTCGAGCCACGCGTCTCGGACCGCCTGCCGAACCGAGTCCGGAACCGCCGGAATTTGTGCTAAACCCCGGCACAGAGCATGGTAGTACAGGCCTCCGCCGCCAACAAAAATCGGGGTGAGCGGGGCCCTCGAGAGAAGCGGCTCGGAAGCCGAACGCCCGGATGTTATACCTGGTGTTATACCGGGCGTTATGCCGGGCTGTTTTTCAGACTCCCGGATCGCTTTGAGAGCCTCGAGCCGCCAACTACCGACCGAATAAGGCGCCTCACCGGCGACCGAGCCGTAGAGACGATGCTGGACGCGAGCCGTGTCCTGCGGCTCGGGCCGCGCGGTCAAAATGCGCGCGTGCGCATAGACCTGCATCGCGTCGGCATTGACGATGACGGGTCGGCGCGTTGTGTCCGAGGCCGCTAGACGCTCTGCAAGCTCCAGAGCCAGTTTTGTCTTGCCCGAAGCCGTGGGCCCGACGATAAAAATGCCGTGAAACACTCCAGGTAGAATTCCGGGCACAACACCGGAAGTTCGGCTCTGGTCCCGCCGCCGCTCCGAGACGGTTTCTGGCATCATTCCCGAGTCGTTACGCATCGTGATTCTGTCGCTGCACCAGAGCCTAATCTTTACCAATTTTTACCCGCGTTTTACGGCCTTTTTTTACGGTCGCTTATCAACAATTGTTTGTGATTCGAGTTCTTGAACGCTGGAGACCTGCGTTCCGGACCGCTCGCCCTGATCGAAGCAAGAGGGCTTGACTTTTTCCGAACGGGGAGGCTAGAGTCGAGGTGGTGCTCTAGAGGCGTGGGCGCAAGCGCACAGCGCGAGAGCAGGCTCTGCTCTGTTTTACATCGGTTTTACATCGTTCTATGGCAAACGCGGTTACGAGACTCAAGACGGCTCTGCGAGGCAGTCTAGTCGGGCGAGACGCCTGGGGCAATGCCTATTACCAGACAAAACGGCCGCGACCCCGAGGCATGCGCCCAGACCGCTGGGTCGTCTATAAAGGCATGCCCGAGGCCAGTAAAGTGCCGCCTCTGTACCATGCGTGGCTCCACCACACGACGGACGTTTTTCCGGACGCCGAGGCCGTCCAGCTGTATGCCTGGCAACTGCCGCCTCAGGTGAATCTGACGGGGACGCCCCGAGCTTTCCGACCAGCCGGAGCCCTCGTTCGGGCGCCCGGTGGTGTGTCTGATGGTGTGTCTGGTGAGGCCGCCTCTGCCTCCGGCAGAGCGACCCCGCCCGTTCTTGCCAAAGCCCCCGCCCCGTCTCCCGCTCAGTCCTACGAGGCCTGGACTCCCGAGACCCCCGCGGACCCGGCCGTCGACCCAACCTCTGGAGACGCCGCGTGACGTCCGGCGTGCCTTTTTTCCGCCGGATGCGCCAGATGCGCCGGAGACTCGCCACGACTGGTGCGACTGTTGTCCGCCAGACGCGCCGGGGGCTCGTCTATTTTTTGTCCCACCCCTGGACCGAGCCTTTTGTGACATCAAAAGCTTTTTCACGGCCTTTTGCGGTATCAAAAGCTTTTTCACGGTCTTTGGTGGCATCTAAGGCTCTTTCACACCCTTTGGCGGCATCTAAAGCTCTTGCCCACCCTTTGGTGGCGTCCAAAGCTCTTTCGCGGCGAGGTCAATATTTTTTGTCTCAACCCTGGGCTGAGCCTCTTATAGGCGCCCTTGTTCTGCTTGTCCTAGGCCTTCTGCTTGCGGACTTCTGGGGTCGAGATGCGGTGTCGCGCCAGGCAGCCGGACGGCACGTCTTCTATGCCGAGTTCCCGAACGTGGAGGGCTTGAACCAGGGAGCCCCCGTCTATATGGCCGGCGTCCGAATCGGCGGCGTGGGCGTCCCCGAGCTTGTGCCCGGCGATTTGAAAGTAAATATCGCGCTGCACACGGACCCCGCCTTTCCCATTCCCGACGACAGCGAAATCGCCATTCGAACCCAAGGCTTTTTCTCAGAAAAACACCTGGAGATCATCCCCGGCGTCTCGGAAACCTATCTTGTTTCTGGAGACCAGTTTGATTTCTCAACCGGTTCGCTGGATTTATTCCGTCTCCTGGACACGGTGCTGAGCTGGTCCGAGGCGAAACGCGCGGCCGAGGCAGAGGCCTCGTCGGATCTCCCGGCGGACCCCCCGGCGCGTCCTTCTGACGACGCCAGGAAAGGGCGCTAGCTTCACGGCGTTTCACACCTTTCACGAGCTTCACGCCATGCCGCTGTCTATTCTGTTTTTATTTTCGGGTTTGTTCCGATTTGTCCCATTCTCCGGAGGAGCTTGAATATGCCTGGACGCCTTTTCGAGACCGTACTCGGTGCCGTCATTTTGTTAGGTGCCGCTCTTTTTTTGAGCTATGCGCTCTTTTTTCGATGGGACGGGCGCGGATCGGACCTGGAGCTCGAGGTGCGCTTTGTTTCCGCCGCCGGGCTGGAGACCGGGGCCGACGTGCGCGTCAATGGCGTCAAAGTCGGGCGCGTCCGCTCCATCACCATAGACCCAGACCTCTATGAGGCCGTTCTCGTTCTTTCTCTGGAGGCGTCTCTCCGTCTTCCCGAGGACACCGTGGCGACCGTGGCCAGCAGTGGCTTATTGGGCGGGCGTTATGTCCGGCTCGTTCCAGGCCAGGCGAAGGTTTTCCTTTCGAACCATGGCACGATTCAAAAAACAGAGACCCCGCTCTCCCTGGAGGAGCTCCTGGGGCGTATCATACAGCTTGTCGCTAGCTAGGTTTTTTTTTCTTCAGGTCGGGCTCTGGAGTTTGTGGTTGGTGGGGTTAACCGCCCCTCTGGCCCAGCAGGAGTCGACGCCGGGATCAACCCCGGGATCGACCCCGGGCCGCATCGCCCTTTTGCGAGCTCTGGACAAAGTGGACGGCCGCACCGAGACCCTGCGCGTGCCAGTCGGCCAGACGGTGCGCTATGGCTGGCTGGACATCACCGTGCATCACTGCGAGTCCACCCCGCCGACCGAACAATCGCCCGAATCGTTCGTTTTTCTCCAGGTCGTCGAGCGCATGGACGACGCTTCCCCCAAGTTCGAAATGAGAGCCGAAACGAGCGGCTGAGCCAGCGTCGGTGCCCCCCATCGTGTCCTCTTCTGCGGCCGGCGGCGAGGCGGCCTCGCGTCTTCTTTTTTCGGGTTGGATGTTCGCTTCTTCCCCTGCCTTGAACCCGCTGGAGCACAGCATTTGGGACGTCTGGGTTTTGGCGTGCCTGGATGGCCCGGGTGGCCCGGATGGT
>CBDBCS010000003.1:0-9827 GCA_965203415.1 Alphaproteobacteria bacterium
TCGGGGGCCGGGGCCGGCGCCGGTGTCGCCCAGGAGGTCATCTGCGCAAGCAGTCTCGGATAGGTGTCGGCCTCAAACTGGCGCGGGAGGTCGCGGATAACAGCAATCAAATCCTGGTGCACCATGCTCGCATTGAGACCGTCAAACGGACGCACGAGCTGCGCTTGCTGCTCGTCGCTCAAGGCACCGAATTCGGCCGTGCCGCAGAGACGGACTTTCAGAGCGGCGACTTTCTCTTTGGCCTTGTCGGTCTCGACGGCGATCTGAGCCGAGACCTGCATCTGAAGCGTCTCGAGGTGCGTCTTCACCCGCTGCATGCAGTCGCCTTTGAAACACGCCGGGTCGCTCAAGCCGGCGTCTAGAAGAGCGGCTTCGTCACTGCCGACATAAGCGAAGTTGGACGCATGGGTTTGCACAAATTTGTGGGCCTTGTCGAAGATGCTTCTCTGAGGGCCGTTCATGAACCTGCGGAGAGGATCAATGACGCTTTCTTTCATGCCGAACAGGTCGTCTCTGTGTTCGGGGAGGTCGGTCAGATACCAGGTGTAGGAAAACTTGCCCGTCAGTTTTTCAAGCTTCTTAAGCACCGGTGTCAGCTCATCCCGGAACGGATACCGAGACGCCTGCGACGCCAGCTCGGTGAGCTCCCGCACGTATTTCTGGAGCGCGATGTCGGTCTCTTGGCCGAGTGCCTTCGCTTCAATGGAAGGAGACGGCCTATTGAAGAAGTCCTCAAAGAAGTCCTTGAGAGCGCGGACCTGCGACGCCGTGAATTCAACCTGAGGCACCAGCACAACATTGCCGTGACTGTGGGTGTTACGCAACTTCCGTTCCATCTCGGCGGGCTCTTCTAGGAGGTTGCTGTCGAAACGAGCTTCGACCTTGCCGCGAGCCCACAACTTCGCCAAA
This sequence comes from Alphaproteobacteria bacterium, assembly GCA_965203415.1. GTDB lineage: Bacteria > Pseudomonadota > Alphaproteobacteria > CBDBCS01 > CBDBCS01 > CBDBCS01. Next base: position 910 of record CBDBCS010000003.1, read on the forward strand.
GTGCAGAGCACGGCCGCATAGTACCACCCATAAGGCTTGCGCCCGAAATGCTCTAGCAGGGTCTTGAGCGTGGTGCTAATGCCTTTTTGATTGTTGATCCGGATGGCGGATAGAAGATCCTGTTCGGCCTCGGACAGGTAGTCGAACTGATCCTGCTCTGAAGGCTTGAGGTATCTGGCGACTTCGTTCTCGGTGTAGGCGACGCCGCGTAGCATGCGAAGGTTCGGATACGCGCGCGCAATGAGCTTGTGGAATCCATGCTGGACCCGAGTCTGAGCATCCTCGGACGAGCTCTCGATGTCGTCTCCCGCCACGAGGAGCTTGGCCTTGCCTATCAACTCCTGAACGAGCTTCTGTAGAGCACCATACCGCTTCTGGTTCTGATGACCCTTGTCCTTCAGGATGTTTTTCACCGTCTCTCGTTGCGTGGTCGAGATGTTCTGACGGATGTATTTCTCTGTCCGCTTGTACATGAGAACATCACGAACGAGGCGCTCGTCCGGGGGCATCAAAACCAAGAGCTCGTCCCGACCCAGGCTCTGGTTCCGTAGGGCGGTCTCGTTTCCGGAATGTTCATGGAACGGGCTGATGACATGGACGGCGAGCTCGTGTTCCTTGCCGCGCAACCGGCCATCCAGCCTTTTGGAGAACGGATAGTCCTGGCCCTGGCCGTTCTCGTCGTAGCGGATCTTCGGACTCTTGATGACGTGGTCGAAAACGATGGTCTCGAGGGCGGCGTGAAGGTCTGACGAGTCTATCTCGGTGTTTTTGATTTCCTGTTCGACGTCTTTTTCCTCGTCGGTCAGGTAGAAGTAGAGCTCCCCATCGCGCTGCACATAGGTTTGCTGCTCCAGAAGCCTGAGAGCCTCTGCGACTTGCGCCTTCAGCGCGGGCACATTCTGACCGAAACCCTCCAGCATCAGAACACTCAGATTGTGAAGCGTCGATTTGAACCCCTCGATGTATTTGACCAGAAAGAGTACTTTCAACAGCCGAACCGCGAAACGACTATCAAGATTTTTTTCTGCATGGAGGATGGCTCGTTGAATGTTGGACTTGAGCGTGGTGCGGATACCCTCGAACATCAGGTCAAAGGTCGCCAGCTGACCGATTTCACCTTTCCCGATCTCGGTCGCCACATGCTGGAACACCCCGAGCATGGAACGCTCGCCGACCGAGCTGTGCTTGCCCTCAAAGGCACTGTGCTGCGAAAGATGCTGAATGGCCAACTGGAACAAGGCGAACTGGTACGGGATGAACGGATAGCTCTCGATGAAGTGCTCCTCGTCCTGATAGTTCCGAAAGGTCTGCGAGCCGTCGGTAAACTCGAACAGAGTCTTGAAATTGTTGGACTGTGCCTCATAAATGCCCGAGAGACGACGCTCGCCCGTGTCGGTTTTCGTCAGCAGACGTTTCTGGATGACCTCCTCCACGTCGGCGCTGGTGAGCTTCATGCGGTTTTTGAACCGGGCTTGGATTTTTGAGAAGTCGTTGCCTTGCTGTTTGCTTGTCTCGCCGACAACGGTTTCCATGTCCTCTTGGGCGGTCACGAGAACCCATGCCCGGCCTCGGCATTTGGTAGCCAGGCTCTCAGCGATGGTCTGGAGGTTGGTCATCAGCTTGACGTTTTCCGCGATGTACTGGCCGACCTCATCGACAAAAAAGTTCAGGCGGAAACCGGGAGCTTGCTGCTCGATATACGCCTGGACCTGTTTGGCAAAGTCCTCGATGGAGACCCGGTGGTCGCTGCGGTATTTATCGAGGATCCCCATCGCCGATGCCTCGTTATCACCGGTCGCCTGAGCATAGGCTTTGGCAATGTTTTTCGCTTCGAGCAGAGCCTGCTCTCGGCCCTTGTGCCATGGTCTGCCGGCTGTGGAGGCATAAGCCGCTTGGAACTTTTCATAGAGGCCTCGGCTGTCGAGGTCGCGCTCGAACTGAGCGATGTGCCCCTGCTTGCCGTAGTAGCCGCACATCTCGTCGAACACTTTGACGAAGACCGCGAGGAGCGCATCGATTTGAGTCTTGCTGATGACGTCCGCTTTCTGGTCGATATTGAACAGAATGCTTTTCGACGGGATGGCGACGGCTCGCTTGAGGTCCCCGCGTAGGATGGCGTTGTTATCATCACACTTCGGCAGGAAGAGGTCGAGGGTGGCGTCGCCGTCGACCTGCCGGTTTTCGAGCAAAAGTGCCAGCATCTTCAACAAATGAGACTTCCCTGACCCGAAGAAACCGGACACCCAAACGCCATTGGCACCTTTATAGGCGTTGTAGGTTTCCAGAAAGGCCTCAAGTCGCTTCGCGACTTCGTTGGTCAGAACGTATTCGTCGATCTCGAGGCGGAGGCTGGCTTCATCGTCCGCTTTGATGACGCCCTCTATCGGGCGGTCAATGGGCTTGTTAAAAATGTCCTTAAGAGTCATCACGTTTCTCTCGTTTATACTTCGCAGTGAAAGATATTGAAGGCCCGATAGTACTTGTCGTCGTGTAGCCTGCCGAAGAGATCGAGCGAGGCACCAGACGCCAGAGAGTGCGTGTAAGCTCCTGGAAAAAACAAGACGGTTGGCTTTTCTTTCGCCGTGCTCTGCAGATTGTTCAAAACATTGTGCGACCGGATATAGGGGAACACCTCGCCGACACCGGACAGAAAGAGCACCTCGTATTCTGGGCGTGCCAGCTTGGCTGCGATGGCCGGCACAAGATACGCTTCGGGGTCTAGCACGCCTTGCAAGAGTTCTTTGAACTCTTCTTTGGAGACGGCGTCCTCTATTTCGACAATCTGGTCCCAGATGTCGCGCTCTTTGAGAATTTCTATCGAAAGGTCATACAGATTGATCGCCAGAATCCGGACACCTTTCTGCTCGAGGTGCTCAACCAGCTGACGCTGGAGCCGCTCCATTTCGCCGGACTCTTCCGGCTTGTATGGGCATATAAAAAATGGGACCTCGTTGCCGAGACCTTGCTTATGGAGAAAACGTTCTCCTGATATCACATCAAAGAGATGCTTAAATCTATCCCGTATCGGCATGCTGGCTCTATCTGTTGTCACGGCTTCATCCTCTTCACATCGGATTCAAAGACAGGGAGGTACAAAAAATCCCTGCGGCTGTTTTGATGGATCAGCTCCAACAGTCTCGGACTGAGCAGGGCTGCCTGTATCGTGTTGTTCGCCGTTAGGAGGTCGGCCTCGCGAAGAGTCTTGAATAGGGCCTGTCGCAAGTTACTTCGCGTTTTCGGGGTGAGGGCGTCCAATTCCGAGTGCCACTCGGATTTTCGGTTAAAGAAGGCATCGAAGTCCTCGTGGGTCAGATCCCCTTTCAGAGTGATGTAGCGTTCTCGAAGCACTTCGACGGCGAAATCGGCGATGAATCTGTACCGGCGGCAAACGGCGAGCCACAGGAGATAGCCTTGCTCTTGATGGCTGCCCTCCACCAGGAATTTTAGTTCGTCTGGGCTCAATGTCTTAAGTCGAGAGAGGATCTCTCTGCAGGCTCTTTGGAGCCTACTCAGCGTTCTGCTCTGCAGTAGATTGTCTGCGATGACCTTGTCTCGGACAGCGTTCCAGGCTCCAAGGTCAAGATACAGAGCGGCCAGCTCCACCGACTCGCGGTGAAAGAGACTGCCCGTCGTAAAGGACGTGCTGTATCTATCGTGATGCATTCTGGGTCAGGATTTCTTATTTGTCATGTTCAGCAGAGTCACCAGCCTTGACCCATTCGTCCAGCTCATCCTTTTTGAATTTTCAGAGGCGGCCTCATACAAGACACGGGCGATACACGGGCGATGCACGGGCATTTCTCAAGCTCCTCGTGGGCACTTGGCTTGGTCGGGGGGCGCTTGAGGTGCAACTATGCGCTCGCCAGAGGCGGAGGAAGAGAAAACAGGCAGAGTTCTCCCGATTAAATCACTTGTAAATCACTTGAAAATAGACGAATGAGCCGCCTAATGTCAAAAGGTTTTTATTGATTAAAGCCAATTATGTGTGGACAAGGTCGGTGCCAGACGCCTGGTCAGAGCCGAGTCTCTGGTTTCAATCCCCGGCTTCCATGCGCGGCATCCAGGAGGTCCAGGAGGTCCAGGCGGGGGTGAAGGGCGTTCGCCTCGCCCCGTCCCCTTCACGTGCTGGTGTGGCCGCAGAGCCGAAAGCCTTCCAGCTGGTCTCCTGTTTTCTGCGGGCGTTGGCCGTCGGGTCGGCAGCAAGTCCGAACTTGTCGGCGCTCTATTCGCTTTGTGGCGGGGTTCACCCGGACTCACCGAGACTCATCGAGAGACTCATCCAGGCCGCCCCGAGGGTCGGGTCACACGCAACGAACGTCACCTCGTGGCGCGGCTGGAGGCCAACTCACCACTCAAGTACCTGTCCTGCCGGTCTCGGGTGGTGTTGGACCTGCTCTATGAGTTGGTATCGGAACGAGGCCGTCTTTAACGGACGGGTTTGAGCCCCTAGTTCGTCTGTGTGTCTAGGACACAAGCCCTGGGTTGGTCTCCGAGACTGACAACGGGGGCCGCCGCGGGCGCGGGGTCATAGCGAACCGTGAAAAAGAGTAAGCCGTGAAAATCAGAGAACTCTTTCTTTTATCCCATTCGGCTCTGGTCGTGCGTGCCACGAGCCAGCGGCAAGGAGAGGCACGCTCGTCCCTCCGCCTTTCGTACTGCTCTGGACTCAGGCGAGCTGACAAAAGCCTGAGGCACCCGTCCGCTTGTTTCTATGGAGATTGCCTCAACCAGGATAGAGCCGCCGAGGGCTCCACAGCGGGGCGAATTTCAAGCTTTCCTGCGCCGCGAGCGAACTTCCTCCCTCTAAGAGGCTTGTCTAGTTGTTTCTCTGGCTTTCGTCGTCAGGTCTCTTCTTGAGCTGTTTTATTTCGGCAATGATGGTCTGCAGTTCTTTATCGTCCGGGTATTCTTGCGCTCGTGCTATGACCTTGTCGTAGAGCTTCCGCGTCTCTTTCATCTCCTGTGCCCGGATGCAAGTGAGTATCATATTTAAGCTACCCTTGGCCCAAAGGAACCGTACTCCCTTATCTTCGGGGTGTTGTTCAAGAAGAGCTTCAAGCCTAGCATAGACCCCCCGCGCCTCTTCCAAATTCGGGCCCCGGATGTAAGCACCTATCATATTGACGCTAGCTTTGGCCAGCGCTTCCCAAACCTTCTTATCCTCAGGGTGTCGTTTAGAAAGATCCTCGAGCCCACCATAGACCCCCCGCGCCTCTTCCATTCGTTCCGCATCCGCATAAGCACCTATCATGCTGAAGCTACCCGCGGCCAGCTCTTCCCACACTTCCTTATCTTCAGAGTTTTGTTCAGAAAGAGTCTCGAGCCTATTATAGAACCCCCGTGCCTTTTCCAAATTCTGCTTCCGGGCCAGGATGTAAGCGAGTATCATGTGAAAGCTACCCGCGGCCAGCGCTTCCCGCACTTCTTTATCTTCAAAGTGTTGTTTAGAAAGAACCTCGAGCCTAGCATAAATCCTGCGCGCCTCTTTCACCTCTTTTGCCTGCCCATAAGCAGTTATCATGTTAAAGCTACCCTGGGCCAGCTCTTTCCGCACTTCCTTATCTTCAGGGTGTTTTGACGCAAGAACCACGAGCCCACCATAGACCCCCCGCGCCTCTTTCAAATTCTGCTCGAGGGCCTGGATGTAAGCAGCCATCATGTTGACGCTAGCCTTGGCGTATTTTTCAAGGACCGCCAACGCCTCGGTGATGTAAGCGCCCATCATATTGACGCTAGCCTTGGCCAGAGCTTCCCTAACCCCTTTATACTCAGGGGGTTGTTCTGAACGGGTCTTGAGTCCATCATAAATCCCCCGCGCCTTTTCCAAATCCTGCTCCTCTCCATAAACAGTTATCATGTTGAAGCTACCCTCGGCCAGTGCTTCCCATACTTCCTTGTCTTCAGGGTGTTTTGACGCAAGATCCTCGAGCTTCTTATAGACCTTCTCCGCCTCTTTCACCCGTTTCGCCAGCGCATAAGCACCTATCATGTTGACGCTACCCTCGGCCCAAAGGACCTGCGCTTCCTTATTTTTATGGTGTTTTGACGCAAGACCTTCGAACTTGTCGTAGACCTCCCGCGCCTCTTCCACCCGTCTCGCCAGCGCATACGCAGCTGCCATGTTGAAGCTACCCTTGGCCCAAAGGAACCGCACTCCCTTATTTTCAGGGTTTTGTTCAAAAAGACCATCGAGCCTAGCATAGATCTTTTGCGCTTCTGTCACCTGACCCGCTTTCTTATAAACAGCTATCATGCTGACACAACCCGCGGACAAAAGCAGTTTTTTTTCTCTCAGTTCCGCTCCCCCAGCGAGCTTCCTGACATATCGGACCGGCCGGTTGTTGACGACGCGCTTTATCCAATTTTGCTTACCAAGATGTTCTCCGGTAAGTCCAACCAGCTTGTCATAGACTTCCCGCGCCTCTTTCACCTCCTTTTCCTGTTCATAAACGACTATCATGTTAGCACTCGCGACACGCAGGCTTTTCAAAAAGCGTTTGTCTTCAGAATAAACAGAGTTTAGGATGACTAGATCGTCATAGATCTTGCGAGCTTTTTCTATTTGGTTGTTTGTAGCATAAAAAGGGGGCATCAAGGGGCTGGCAAGTGTCCATGCAACGAGAATGGGCTTTTTAGACGGAAATTGCTCTCTACATTCTGACAATTCATTGTAAAATTCGAGGGCACGGTTCCGTTTTCCCGAAATTGCGTAGGAAGAAACAAGTACGCTTAGAAAGGCAGACTTTATGGTAGCACGACCTTCGTCTGTGAGCTTATTATTCTTTTTACTCTTCAGAAAGTTTGATACATCGTTATAAATCGATTGTATCTTTTCTTCCTGGTTTGGATTTTGTGCCAATTCTCCAGCCCGTCTTAATTCCCTTTTGAGCCAATCAAGTTCTTCCTTCGATAAAGGCCTGTTATCTGCTCTTATTTTTAAACTGAAAAGAAGAAGAAAAACGAGAATGAGGGCAGTTAGGTCGGCCCAAAAAACAGCATTCTTAATGGCATCAAGAAAAAGCCAATCAGGAAAGGAAACAAAAAATAAAATAATGGCTCCGAGCAATAACAGGACGTATCCCCTCGGCCTCATACTCTTAAGTGCGTCAAGCACTTCCTCCTTCCAGTCACCAGGCTGGGCGAACTTTTTTAACTCTGAAAATTCATCCGACAAGTCAAGCTGAATAGCTTTGAATACCTCCTGTATCATCTTTTCAAGCCCTTTCCAGTCTCTCTCCTCGGGCGTGTAGAATTTTATATCTCTCCCCTCGGGCGTGTAAACCTCCCGTTCTCTCTCCATTTTCATAATCGTTTTCCTCTATGAAACCTACAGTTTGGCTCGCCCGGTGAGCGACAAAACACTCTGAAACACGAAGCACTCTGAGCGACTCTATGAGGAACTCAAACAAATATCAATCGATTTTTCCACGGCGAGCACAGGGCACAAAAAGGGGCTCCAGAGAACGACAAAACAGCGGCCATACGCACACGGCCGGGGCCATAGCCGCTCTTAGCCGCCCTATAGGGTGGTCTTGCTTCGCGTGCATTTGTGTGCTAGGGTCGCCCCGAGCGGGGTTTCGTCCCGGCTTTCCCGGCTTTCCCGGCTTTCGGGCTAGGTCTAGAGTCTCTCGGCGATGTCCCAGGCGGACCGAGAGTGCATTTGTGATAAAAACGCACGGAAGGGAGGCGGCTTATGCTTTATCCCCATCGTTTCGTGGAGGGCTCTGGCTTTTGGGGCGCGCAAGAGCCCTCTGTCTGGCGGGATTCTAGCCGTTTTTTTTCAAAAAACCCCACAGCGGGAAGAATAAGAGAGGATTTATGCAGACACAAGGTTTGAAACAATGGGCTCGTTCTTTTGAGGACAGTTCAGGTCCGAGTCTTTCGATTCGCACAGTTTTTGGCTCCGCTTCTGGTTCCGGTCCCGGTTCCGGTCCCGGTCCTAGCGTTCGGTCTCGCGGTTTCTTTTTAGGCCGGGAGCGGTCGTGGTTAGTCGGCACGGCTCTGGGAGGCTTCCTCGCGGCTTGTGGCGGCGGCGGCGGCGGCGGCGGCGGCGGCGGTACGTCCGAGACGATGTCTATGACGATGGACGACATGTCTATGCCGACGCCGACTATGACGATGTCTATGACGATGCCGCCTGGAGATACATCCATGACGATGTCTATGTCTATGACGATGCCGCCGGACGGCGGGATGGATACGCCAACCGTCGCCCTCAGCGTAGCGACGCCCCCCTCGAGTGGCACGCTCCAGCGGACCAAAATAGAGGACCTGGACTTTTCCGAGGTCTTTTCGGCGGCCGCCATGACGTATAGTGCCACGGGCTTGCCGGACGGTTTGACTCTAGACTCGATGACGGGCGCACTCACGGGAGCGACCGAGGCCACAGGCGAGCACACCATCGTCCTCACGGCCACGGCGAGCGACGACCAGACGACGGCGGTCACCACGTTCACGCTGACCTTGACCGACGCGAACGCGGCTCCGGTACGAGAGATGCCTCTAGAGGACTTCACGCTCCGTCAGGACCAGTCTGTGCCGGTCACTTTAGCTCTGGACTCATTTTTCACGGACACGGATGTGACGGACACGCTCGAATTCCGGGCGAGCGGCAGTCTCCCGGAGGGTCTATCGTTTGACGGCCCGAATGCGTCCATCGAGGGCGACCTGTCGAGAACGCCGACCTCGACGGGCCCCGAAGCGAATGCGGTCGTCGCCGGGACCATCAGCGACCAGGCTCCAGCTGGCTCTTACACGTTGACCATCACGGTGGACGACGGCAACGAGGGCGGGCGTCTCATCGAGGAGCTAGTCATCACCGTTGCTCCGGGGAACACGGCGCCTATTTTGCGTCCGGGTCTCGTTCTGGAGCACGCTTTCAGACGAGACGAGGCTCTAGACCTCACCTTGGCTGAATT
>CBDBCS010000004.1:0-525996 GCA_965203415.1 Alphaproteobacteria bacterium
TTTGCTTGGAATCTGGAATCTTGGGTTGGAATCCGGAATCTTGCCTGGAATTTCGTGGGATTCGGAATCTCGTACAGGATTCTAGGGTCGTGACTGACCCCTCGGGTTTAAAGGCGTATCTTGGCACAGAGTTTGGCTGGAATATGATTAAAGTAAAGGAGTTATTAGAAGAATAAGATTTAAAGCCACTGAAATTTCGAAAAACAACAACAGTGTATCAAGACACACGATAGTGTGTAGTGTGGCCCAAGAAGCTGGCGCACCACAACGTGAGTATATTAACAGGAAGAAAGAAAATGCAATTTTCACACCTACGTAGCTCTGTGATCCTTTATCTGAATGGAACCAAATTTTCTACAGATGTGCCGGCCAGTTATGGGAGTCTACATACCAAATTTGAAGAAAATCAGTCAAGCTATTTCCGAGATACGAACGAACAAAATATTGTTTTAATTTCTTCGTTTTTTTCTTCTCCATCTTCTCATTTCGCACACTTGGCAAAATCCGCCATAAAACACGAATGAGTACTCGGACATGGCTGAAATTTGGTACACGTGAAGGGTACATTAAGGCGGATCGCAGTAACAACATTGGTAGGAATCCGATGAATGTTCACGGAGTTATGACTGATTATGTGCGTAAAATAAGGTTGAAGGTCTGTCACGCCTACAGGGTTAACCCCTTGGAGGAATGAGTTGAAAATTGATATGTAGATGAAGTGACCATCGTAGGAGTGCTTGTTTGTGGTTTGAAAAGAATTGAGATAAAGACCATGGAGATATGACACAAAACCCAACATGTGTCAAAATTATGCAATCGATTTTTATGAATAAAAAACTATTAGTTCTCACATCTACCAGGCAAACCGCTTAGAGCAATGCGCTGAAAATCAGTATGTAGCTGAAATAATCATCATAGATAGTCCTTGCAGTAGTACAGAAGAATCGGGTTACGAACCACTGAGTTATGATTCGAAAGGCAACTACGTGTAGCAAATGCAAGATCGAGATACTCTAATAGAACAGTCACCCTAATAGAGCATTCAGCTACGTTTATAACTTACTCCATTATAGAATTATATTACATTGCAAGATATTCTATACGGAATTCAGCTATAAACAGTTAATCTGATAGACAATTCAGCTACATGCAAGTCACTCTGTAGAGAGTTCATCTAGAAACAAGTCACCCTGTAGAGAAATCATCTAGAAGAAATCACCTTGTAGAGAGTTCAGCTACAAAGAAACTATCATGCAGAGAGTTCAGCTGCAAAAAAAATCAATCACTCTTAGAGAGTTCAGCTAGAAGAAGTCACCTTGTAGAGAGTTCAGCTGCAAATAAATCACCCTGTAGACAATTCAGCTACTAACAAATCACCCTGTAGAAAGATCAGTTAGAAGAAGTTACCTTGTAGAGAGTTCAGCTACAAAGAAACTATCATGCAGAGAGTTCAGCTGCAAAAAAAATCAATCACTCTTAGAGAGTTCAGCTAGAAGAAGTCACCTTGTAGAGAGTTCAGCTGCAAACAAATCACCCTGTAGAGAACTCAGCTACAAACAAATATGCCCTGTAAAAAGATCAGCTAGAAGAAGTTACCTTGTAGAGAGTTCGGCTTCAAAGAAGCCACCATGTAGAGAGTTCAGCTGCAAACAAATCACCCAGTATAAAGTTCAGCTATGAACAGATCAACCTGTAGAAAGTTCAGTTAAAAACAAGTCATAGTGTAGTGAGATCAGCTAGAAACAAGTCATCCTGTAGAGAGTTCAGCTAGAAGAAGTCACATTGTAGAGAGTTCAGCTACAAAGAAACTACCATGTAGAGAGTTCAGCTATAAAGAAACCACCATGTAGAGAATTCAGCTACAAACAAATCACCCTGTAGAGAGATCAGTTAGAAGAAGTCACCTTGTAGACAGTTCAGCTATAAAGAAACCATCATGTAGAGAGTTCAAATGCAAACAAATCACCTGTAGAGAGTTCAGCTAGAAACAACTCACACTCTAGAGAGATCAGCTAGAAATAAGTCACCCTCTATAGATTTCAGCTAGAAGAAGTCACATTGTAGAGAGTTCAGCTACAAAGAAACTACCATGTAAATAGTTCAGATGCAAACAAATCACCTGTAGAAAGTTCAGCTATATAGAAACAAGTCAACCTGTAGAGAGATCAGCTAGATTCAAGTCACCGTGTAGAGAGTTCAGCTAGAAGAAGTCACATTATAGAGAGTTCAGCTACAAAGAAACTACCATGTAGAGAGTTCAGCTGCAAACAAATCACCCTGTAGAGAACTCAGCTACAAACAAATATGCCCTGTAAAATGATCAGTTAGAAGAAGTTACCTTGTAGAGAGTTCAGCTACAAAGAAACCACCATGTAAAGAGTTCAGCTGCAAACAAATCATCCAGTATAAAGTTCAGCTATGAACAGATCACCCTGTAGAGAGTTCATGCAGTTAGAAACAAGTCATCCTGTAGAGAGATCAGCTAGACATATCACCTTGTAGAGAGTTCAGCTACAAAAAAATCACCTGTAGAGAGTTCAGCTACAAAAAAAATCACCCTGTAGAGAGATCAGCTAAAAGAAGTCACCTTGTAGAGAGCTCAGCTATAAAGAAACCACCATGTAGAGAATTCAGATGCAAACAAATCACCTGTAGAGAGTTCAGCTAGAAACAAGTCACCCTGTAGAGAGTTCAGTTTGAAGAAGTCACATTGTAGAGAGTTCAGCTACGAACAAACTACCATGTAGAGAGTTCAGCTGCAAACAAATCACCCTGTAGAGAACACAAATCGCCCTGTAGAAAGATCAGCTAGAAGAAGTTACCTTGTAGGGAGTTTAGCTACAAACAAATCACCCTGTAGAAAGTTGCAAACAAGTTATCTGTAGGGAATAATTAAAATGTAATAAATGTATTATTATCATATATATATATAATTTGTACATTTACTGATAAAATCAGAATTAGTTAAAGTATTTAAAAACTTCTCCATCTTTCTCTTTTTCCTGTGGTAAAGAAAAAAAGATAGGTTAAAATAAGCCCCAAAGCCGGCCATAGGTCGGCTTTGCAGTATATAAATACAAAAAGAAGTGAAATCTAATCCAAAACAGCCAAGCTGTAAAAAAAGAGTGCGGCCCTGAGAAAGGCTATGGTGAAAAAAGATATGAAATCCAAGGTGACGGCCAAGAAATGGCTGTGACGGTAGGGTTAATGGTAAAAATTTTAATTACAACAATTCAGGTGAATTTTGTGCCAAGACCAAGTGGCACCAAATTCTCCTGAATTGTCGTTATTAAAATTCCAAATTCACCTGAATTGTCGTTATTAAAATTCCAAATTCACCTGAATTGTCGTTATTAAAATTTTTACCATTAACCTACCATCACAGCCATTTCTTGGCTGCCACCTTGGATTTAACTTCTTTTTTTTTATCATAGCCTTTCTGAGGGCCGCACTTTTTTTTACAGCTTGGCTGTTTTGGATTAGATATATAGCAAGTGAAAGATCATTTTACTCTAATAGTACAGTCACTTTACTCCATAACAAAAGTCTAATATTAAAGTGTTTGACTATGTTGTTAGTCACCTTGTAGAGAGCTTAACTTTGTTGTAAGCCACCCTGTATAGAGTTCAGCTGCAAAAAAATACACTCTGCAGAGAGAGAGTTCAGCTACAAACAGATCACACTGGATAGTTCAGCTACAATAATTCACCCTGTAGAGAGTTCTACTACAAATAACTTATCCTTTTAGAGAGTTTTGCTACAACAAGTCATCCTTTAGAGAGCTCAGCTATGTATATTAGAAGTTACCTTATAAAGATTTTAGCTACAAACAAGTCACATTAGTAGTCACCTTGTAGAGAGTTTAGATACAAACAAGTCACCCTGTAGACAAATTAGCAAAGTCACATTATATATAGATAATTCAACTTCAAACAACTAAAACAAGTCACCCTGTTAAGAGTTCAGCTACATTAGAAGTCACTCACTCTGTATAGAATTCAAATAAGTCACCCTGTAGAGAGATCAGTGACAAAAGGCTGGTTTCCATACAGCCGCAAACTGCCTGTGCTATTACCTGAGGCAGAGTGTCTTTGGCAGCCTGCAACTGTGGCTGAGATGGATTAACAGTTCGCTAAACGTTTGTGTTTTTCCATATTAAGTTTGGGGAACCTTGGAAACAACCTTGGCGGCAAAAGTACATCTTAATTTATTGCAACACAGCATGTTACAGGTGTTTTAGTAACACTCCATGAAGTGTGGCATACTCATAGGCACTATGCTTGGCTTTTTCATGTTGAAAATTAATTTCCTGCATTTGTCTGCGGTGTTTGCTTTCAATAACAAATCATCCTGATTGCAATGCCGGAAGAGCCGGGAAGTTTGAACCTCTCAGGTACATGCAGTGTATTTGTTGCGATACTGGCAAGGTATGTTTAAAAAAATAAAAATAAATAAATAAAATTATTTACTGATTCAGTGTTGCTTGATTTTGCTCTCCTGAAATTTGTAACATATGATTAATTTTGACTCTTCCTACTAAAGAACAATCTTAAAAACTTGCTGTTTTCAGGAAGTGGAACTGTACTGTGTCATTCTACAGAATTTTTGTATCTTGTGGTGATCTCTATATAGAACTTGTTGTATTACATTCCAAGAAAGATGCCTAAGTACAAGAATAAAGGATCTAGAAAGCCTTATGAGAAGCTCTCTTCCCAAACAAATGTCTCAGAAAAGAAAGTTTCAGGTTCCCAGGAATCTGCCAAAAAAATATTGGATCATCACAAATGGCTGGCCCTTGAGTTGCAGTCAGTGTCAGAACACAGTTAGTGGCTTCATACAATGTGAAAGTTGTAATCTACACTACTACCCCAAATTTTGTGGAATTTCAGAAGAAGCTTTGTCTATAATAGGTGATATTGAGAGTCTGCACTGGTTTTGTCAACCTTGTAAGGTTGAAGTTTTTAAAGTTGTTAGTAGTACCAGTAGTGGAGCCACCCAGGAAGCAATCATTTCTACTGTAGCAGAGCAATTCAAAAATGTTATACAAGAAACCAAAGAATGTCTCAAGAAAACAATAGAGGAGACTATTCAGCTACCATCCAAACAAAATGTATCCACCAAAGCCACAAACAATATGGAGACAGATTGCTACTCTACTTCCAACCCCAATAACAGCAGTACAACCTCAGCTATATGGTCTGGACCATGCAAAGTGGGATGTCATATCTGCCTTCTTAAATGAAGAAAAGGAGAGAAGTAAGCGCCAATGCAATGTTACCGTACACAATGTTGACAGATTTATGCCTGATAACAGCCAGGAGAGAAAGGAGTATGATATCAGCACCATTTCATCAGTTTTTGTTAAACATTTAGGTGTAAAAGCAACTATTGTGAATGCGACTCGTATAGGTAGAAAACGTGAGCCTGGAAGTGGATCTAGACCTAGACTAGTTAAAGTAATTGTTACCTCAAAGCTTGAAAAGGCATTGCTGCTCCGCAATTGTACCAAGCTGCATGATCAGAATAATCTAGATGAAGTAAGAAAAATATATAACTCCCAACCTGACTCCAAAGGAGCAGCAACAAAACAAAACGCTTAAAAGTCAACTTGCTGAGATGAATAAGGAAGGAAAGAAGTTTTAGATAAAAAATGGAAAGATTGTTCAGAGGAGAAATTAACTTTTCCTCCGTGCACAGATTGTACTGTAAATAATACTCTTGATAACTTTAGACTTAACTGTATGTCAACTAATGTAAGAAGTATCATGAACAAATTAGCAGAGTTTCAAGCCTTTTTGATCAGCAAGTTCCCCATGTAATTGCTATAACTGAATCCTGGTGCTCCAAGTCTATCAGTGATGCTGAATTACACCTCAAGGGCTACAACTTGTTCTGTTTTGACAGAACATACTCTATTGGAGGAGGAGTTCTCCTATATGTGCATGAATCTTTACCTACAGTATTGTGCGAAGTATTAATGAGTAAAAACATAGATGATTCTATATGGTGTGTATAGTTACCTTACCTAACAACAACAAACAACTTGTTAGTGTTGTCTACAGGTCACCTTCTTCTAGTGAAAACAATAACATTGAATTGATTGATGATATTAGTAACATATGGGACTATCAGGACTGTTCCTATCTTCTTGTAATGGGAGAGTTCAATGTGCCAGGTATTGGTTGGCAAGAGAATATGTCTTCACAACTCTACTACAGTTGAGAACAAACTTTTAGGTGCTGTTTTGGATAGTTTTCTGACACAACATGTTACAGATTTTACTCGTCACTGCCCTGGACAAAGACCCTCCATTTTAGATCTTGTGTTTACAGATGACCCTAATTCAATTGACTGCATACAACATTATCCCCTTTTGGTTCAAGTGACCATGACTGGAGTCCAGACACGAGATTACAGGGCTGTGCTGGCTCCTTAGTGGCTGATATGTAGCAAAATCTACAGAGAACACGTCTGGCCAACATTATAAGGCTGTCCGCCATTAAACCGCTGATTCTTGCCAAGCCAGGTCCTTCACAAGGCCTGAAACCGCCATTTGGGCACTCCACACCACCCAGAAAAGACGTCTATTAAAACCAGCCTCGTGTAGTTTGAGTAGTGCTGAGGGTCAAAACTTGTAGTACGATAGTGTAGCTATCCACTGGTGGTGTTAGTTTGATTTTGCCTGATGTGCGATTTGGTTCGGTTCTGTAAAATCTGGTCACATTTTATGCCACAATAGCAGACTCACCAGTGGGATATGCCTTTTGTGGTTCCAAAATTTACAGGCCTTCTATGCCTAGTCTCTTCTTTTATCTTCAATCAAGCTGCTTGTCTTCTTCTTCATCTAACGAAACCATATTGAGGCTTTAATTTTCAGTATCAACACTTTCAAAATTTCAGTAGCATATAAATATTTCAGAGCTGCATTTCAGAAGTGCTTCAGTCCCGGTGCTACTATAAGAGTTACACTAGCTAGATATCTGCAACTTCATGATTGGGATCTGGTTTGAGATAGTTTTGTGATCACACCCACCAAATTAAGATCTAGCTGGACTAACAGCAATAGAGTATGGAGACCTCTTAACAATCTACCTATTTACTTAACAATAAACAATATTCTCTCACTCCTTATTGGTCTAGATAGCTGCACACCCCTTGGCTCAATATATACTCTAATACAACAGTCACTCTAATACAACAGTATTGTATGTGTGATAGAACAGTTACAAATTACATTGTTCTGGTAGACATAGCTATTTTTATAAGAAAATAAAGCAATCAAAATGTAAAATTAGTATAATACGTTATTGTTCTAAAGGAGACAGGTGCCCCTTAGCAACAGCAAGGCCGACAGCTGGAGGCACGCAGGGATGCTTGGATCTAGAACACAGTCCTCTGATATATATTACTGAAGAGCGCAGCAGAAGAACCCCAAACTACAGCAAAGCCTGCCCACAACCAGAGTATGGGGAACTCCACTTCTCACTGAGCAAATGGGCAAGATGCTTATATGTGATGGCATCAGCCTATCCCATACCTACAGATTTGGAAAATACAAATAAGTGGACTAATACAAGTTACATTGTAGCTAGCTGTGCCACAACAAGAAACTAAAACTAGTATTTTAAAAGATGGTTAATGCAAAAATGAAGTAGGGATCTATGCAATAAAAAGTAGTGAAACAAGAGATGAATGATGGTGCTCCAGTGGGAAAGTCCCTACTTTGGAACATTAGCTATAATTATTTTGTTAAATACCAAAGTAGGGATGGGACTTCCCACTGAGCTATGCTGTAACACCATTATTCATCTCTTGTTTCACTACTTTTTATTGCATAGATCCCCACTTCATTTTTAAATTAACAATTAAAAAAGAATACTAAACAAGTCCCTGGTCCTATCAGTACTGGAGTATTCCAATGCTGTTTGGGTCCCTTTTTTTCTACTGATCAAGTTATGATAGAAAAGGTACAAAGACGTGCCATTTGCATGGTATCAAGTTTAAGGAATTTACCTTATGAGGAGACAGTGACTAAGGGCTCTTAGTTTGCCATCTCTTTGCTATTGTCATAAGAGAGGAGACATGATTTTAGTTTATCAAAATTTTCATTTTTTAATTGATGTCAATCCCTCAATTTTTTCTTACCTGTGTTAACTGATATCACAAGGGGTCACAACGGTAGTACCAGATTTTCAAGCCTCACACTAGCTGTAGTTCAAAATCACATTTCTTCAGCAATCGAGTCATCAATGACTGGAACAATTCACTGTACACTGTTATTAATGCTCCAACAATTAGTAGTTTTAAAAGTCTCTTTTAGATGAACGTTGGGAACATTTGATTTATACGTATTTACAATTAATTTTTGATTTATAATTTGTAGCTAATTGATTATTTTCACTGTAATTTTCTGTATGAGATCAGGTTTCACAGGCTGTACCTTTTATAAATATTTACTATTACTTTAAAAATGAAGCAGGGTTTCAATGATGAAAGGTAGCGAAACAAGATATATGTACAAGATATATGTAGCATGTTAGTTATTATAGCAAACAGCCTGAAGCTGCATGGGACTGAACAAATGATCCGAATAGATTTTTCCACACACTATGTTATAATGGATACTTGTTTTACTACTTTTGTCACTGAAACTCTACTTCAATTTTAAATCAATAATTATGTTATTGTATTGTCCAAAATTAATCTTGGTAGCCATTAATATTGTTAACTAAAATTTCATTTGTGTCATGATGAAATTGCTTCCAAAACTAAAACAGCATGTAACTAGTTAACTTATTGGTCTGGCAAACACTGTAGTGGGTAATTTTGCTATTAGTATTTCAGCTTTGGTTAGGTTTTTAACATTGTTGCAGTGAATTTTGTTTAATGATTTCAGGCAGTGTGTGCTTTTTTTGAGAGCATGCTTTTACCATGGGCCTACTACTACCTCTACATACATATCACTACACTTAAACTCCATATACCATAGACAGCCACTGTAGCACTGTTAGACATCACTGAAAATAATCCGATCCTTACAGTACACACATAACTGCCACTATCACTTCTCATTGCACTAGTAATTGATAATGTACTAGTGCCACCATTTGATGTTGATTGTCTTGTTACATCACTACCATCATGAGTCCATGAGAATGTCACACCAGATGATACTGATGACCTACATGTTAAATTAAATCTGGTTTCAACAGGTATTACTCTGTTTTGAGGATGAGTGGTGATTTCTGATATGTATAAATAAAATGATTATAAAACAATTATGCTATGCTATGCTTTACACTCACCTAAAACAGTGAGCATGGCAATGTTTGAATTAATCTCGCCAACGTCATTCGACACTACACACCTGTACTGTTTTGACTGTTGTAAGTTGCTCACAACAAGTGTCTGGCTATTAGAATTACTTATATCACTCCATTGTTCATTATTATTTCTTCTACTCTGCCATTGATATATAATGGATCCTCTACCAGTTGCCTCACAATTCAGAGTAACACTTGTACTAACAGTTGTAAATTGACTGTAGGGGTGAGTTGTGATAGTGGGAGAGCCTGTGAATAAACATAGTTCCACGTATATTACTTGTTATAATGACACTCACCATACACATCCACAGTAGCACTAATAGACACAGCTGGTCCTGCTTCATTGTTTACTACACACCTGTATATATACTGTCCAATAGACAGTGTAGTATCAGTAGTGTATGATGCTGTGTTATCATCACCAACAGTAGTCCAACCACCGTCAGAACTTCTCTCCCAGGAATATACTAGTGTTCCTTCACCTCTAGCTCTACACATGAGAGTGATAGTACTTCCTACCGGTATAGCACCACCATTTGGGTGAAGAGTGATTGATGGAGGACCTATGTAGGTAATATGTGAATCTTAAGCTATGGACCAATTAAGAAGGAGAATTATAGACCTACAAACCATGTATTTACCAAGAAAGTCACTGCTGAAAGAAAATGTTGAACTGTGATGAGTCAGTTACTCTTAATATCGGTAATACTATTTATCATGATAAATTAACATATTATGCTGTGACAGCCTTTGATAACTGGTATATCGAAATACCAGATTACTGGTATAGAATTGTCCAGTTCTGGTGCTTGATTACTCAATTTGTTGGTGGTTTAGCAAGCCACTCCCTAAACAAACACTGAGGTTGCCATATTACAAGCACCTGCCTGCTTGTACAGTTGTACTGAACTATATTCTTTAGCTTTTTGGATACATACCACTTCATATTAAGCCCAAGAAATGTTCCAATACAATAGTCACGGTATAACAAGCTACGTAACTACTGTATATTCCAATATACCATGACAATTTTCTGTTACTAATACAGTGTATTCAAATTTCACTACCACCAAGCACTAGTACTACTTAATTTTTATTATTATTATTATTATTATTACTAGGACCGCGTCACATACAACCAAGTACATACACCAACGTGACAGCCCCCCGGTGAGGCTATTAGGTGGTGAATGCATTATCCCCAAATCAACTCAATATGTCACAGTAGTGACAGATATAACACAATAGTGGCATCGTAACTAAAGGCCACCAGTAGCTAAGTGCCAGTACATCATTGGTGTGGTATAAATGGCACAGTGATGTGTACAAAGTATATGTATACAAAACATACAGGAGAGAACTATACATTATTGCAGTATTGTATGCAGCAATACATTATAGGCAACATCACCATGCAGATAATAATTATTAGCCAATATACAGCAATGCATATCAACATCAACTAGAGCTAAGTAAGGTTCATCAGTGATGTAGCAATGGCACAGTGATGGGTGACACACCATAGTTATGCACACACAACTTTCAGGAGATAGCTACACAATGCTGTAGGCGTATGCAAGCCAGATGAACCAGATAAAGGAAGACAGACAAGCCACTAGAGCCTAGTAGCTACGCCAGGTGAAGGCAAAAAAGATTAAGCACGTATTGAATTGCCTGACACCAACACAAAGAAAGTTCGCCATGCCAGCAGCACAAGACAAAATTGTTTACTTGTATTTTATATGTAACTGTAAGCTTATTGTAAAGAGCGTGGCATATGTCAGTTTAATGTTTTCTTGTAAGGTAAGTGCGCCTAATTCCGGACAGTTCCTAACTCCGGACACTTCCAATGTTTGGCGTCATATCTCCAAAACTATCTGCAGCATTTACTTGAAATGTTAGGTGGTTAATGCTTCATATACAATGATTTTGCGATCCTAAAATCACCTTAAAAGTCCTGTTAGTTTTTCCAAACGAGGTGATTATTTATTGCCATGTGTGGCAAAATTATCAAAAATTCTTCGATAATCACTGCTTATTCCCAAACTCAAAGAGCTATCTGGTTGATTTTCATACAGTGCAGAGAGACAACTATGATTTACCACTGTACCAAGTTTCGTTTGCAAACAATCAGCCAAACACTTTCTATGGACGATTTTGTAAGAGCCAGTCTCATTGGAGCTGGATAAATATTTGCGTAAATACACCTAGATTTGAAATACCCATAACTCGGCAACGAAAGGTACTATGACTCTCAAAATCGAGTATGAGGTGGGAAATAGATGTAAGTTTAACGTGGCGGTGTTTAAAATTCGAAATCTACTTCAAAAGTGCTGTATCAGGCGTGATAAAAAGTGTCCGGAGTTAGGAGCATGCGCGAAATTTACACATAGTTGAATTTTGGAGCGCAGCTCCTCGACGGATGGAGATATTTTGATGAAACTTGCAGGACTGATGCACCATAGGATAGGCTTTATCACCATATTTAAGGATTGAGTAATTTGCTTGCATGGCGAAGATAGAGCACCGAAAGCAAAAACTGTCCGGAGTTAGGCGCACTTACCTTATTGTTTATTTACGTGAATGAATCCACTGGCAGCTGGCATGGAGACTTGAGATGTTACAAACATAAAAACTTACTTGTAATCTTCTTGTTTACACAAGTGGCTTCTGGCTCTCCTGCACGGGCATCACTAATCTTCTTCGCGCAATATGTAAGTAATTAAGCAAGGGTGTGGTACTGGGCGTTATATAGAATTACACTATGGTCAAGTCATCAGCACAAACAGGAGCGACGATTATACGTTTGTGCCTTCATTCACAGGCGAATCTATCCCCGGTTAGTTCATGTTTCTAGGCCTCGTAGTTTTCTCAAACATTAATTATTAATTATTTATTTATTTATTTATTTATGACGTAATTTTAACCGCGTTTCGTATTATTCTTAGTACTTGGTTGTATAACTAGGCCCGGGGCACATATAACCAAGTACAACTACCAACGGGGCAATCTATAATAGTCACAGGTTTAACGATAAAATAACTATTTTGCAAAGAAACAAATTCTTGCAGGCTACATAAGTACAAGTATAATAAAAATTAGGACTACACTGTAGAGTAGGAACAATGTACATGTATATGTGTAAATGTAAGTAGTCAGAAAATTTTTGCCGATTAGTTAAATAATGCACCACATATTGCTAATCTGCATGTACTCACTTAGAAGTTGATCAAGTTATCTAGCTTAACACAAGGTTCACTCACTAACTATGTTTACATGGTATTACATGTATAGCTATATTATGTGGTTTGCTTGACATATCATGTGAAGAAACATAAAGAAAGTCATGAAGGAAAGAATGCTACCAGTCCAGATATGATGAAACAAACAAGAGAAGTGTGCTTGACTTTATCCAACCAATACTGTCATGTCGTTATGAAGAAAAATCAAGGCAAGTTTTAGGGTGATGTTTTATCACCAGCCGCGCCCACCCTGTCATCATCCTTACTATGCAGTACTATTGTACTGTATGATAAATGTTCCCTTGGGATGGTGCTACTGATGCAAGTTTTCATACTCGATGGAGGATTTTAATAGTGTTGCATATGGTGACTGTTTTATTAGAGTATTTGACAAGACTACACAATCTTGTGTACAGAATTAGTGTGTGCCTGTCTGTCTGTGGAGAGGGATGGAGATTGTCGGTTGAGTGGTTTCCACAACCTCAGCCTGTGCATGGAGCTAAGGTCCACTGGAGAGACAAGGCGAGGCAGGAGCCATAGGACCTGATTCAAGAGATTCAGTACTGCCTTGCCAAAGACAGGAACATGTAGAGAGATGTGTGCCAGAAGGTACAGAACACTACTCTTTCTGCACAGGAACTTGTCACCATGAATTTCAAAGTAGACAGGGTATTGCCAGACAAGTATTAAATGACATGTCCACAAGGGAGGAAGAGGTAGCCATGGTTTGGTTCACTACCAATAGCGTGAGGCATCATCCAGTGGATGGCTTCACTTTAATGGTCAATGGTGTGTGTGTGTGTGTGTGTACGTGTGTACGTGTGTGTGTGACTGTGTGTGTCTGTGTGTGAAAGGAAAGTGGCATGTGCCCTGTACCCCCTTCCACCACTGTCAATAGCATTGTAACCTTTCGCTTTTGATACATGCACTGTATATATTATGCGGAAATTTGATGTTTAATAACATAATATTATAAAATATTATAGTATTGTCAATACAGTACGTACACATTATGTGCTTTGACTTCAAGATCGGTGACACTAAACCAACTAAGGGCAGCCATACAAGGTTAATTTGACAGCATGTTAGTGGTTATGCACAACAAATGCAGAAACCCAGACCATACTGAAAAAATCTCGGTGGACTAACTTATGTACGTACATCGTTTCAAAAGTGGCAGAATGGATCAGATAAAGCTTAATACAATTTTAAAAGGAGACTACTGCAATTCATGGAACATATGCAGTGGCCAAAATGAATGATCATTTTAGATTATGAGGCAGCAGGTTGGAAAACCAGTTAATGATGAGGAAGTTTAAACATTGTAATTGAGTGGACATCAGAGATACCCCTTCCACAGCAGTGTGAACATGACAATCACAAAGTTCACACAATGTACTTATTCCTAATAGAGCAATAACCAATATGTGGCCTGTACAATTTATTGCTTCACACTATCAGAGAGTAGCTGGGAAAGAAATAACACTTATTTTGCTTAAATTATAGTACAGTTGCCATTACAGTATTTTCACTAGTCATGAGAACTGTGTGAAAAATCGAACACAATGACCATTAACATGAAGGGACACATGCACTTAGCAGGCAGACATTTAAAAGAGATCAATTTTAGAACTAATTGATGTGGCTCAACAATACTGCAAATGACAGTCAAAACCCTTCACCTTATGATGTGTGGTGATAAACAAAAGCTAAATAGAGCCTACATTATTGAGGTAACTTTCAACTACTCTATTAGCGTATCTTGATGTACTTGACATTAGTACTGCCACAATATGTGACTAGATATAGCAAAATCAACCATATGGGTGCAAGAGCCAAAAATGAGACAACACCAGCATGAAGTTGCTGCACTATCAGGCTAACAATTTCCATATCAAACTCCTCTTCAACTTGTCAGGTCTGCTTGTGGTAGACTGTTTTCTGGCGGCCTGTATAACCATGCCAGATGTCAGTACAGGTTTGTGAACAGCGGGGAAGTGTTTTTGGGGGTTTATGTATACACTCTGGACAGACGATCAGTAAGCTGAATGTGTGATGTATGTTTGTTTTGTGAGATTTCAGTCTATTCCTGCCTCTGATGGGCTGTTTTGTGGTCTGATGCCTTCAATTACCATCCTCATCCATTTTGTAGTCTATCTCTTACGAGGGGTCACCAACTGACTCGAAATCTCGTACACCTTCAATGAAATCCTGCCTGAAATATGAAACCTTATGTTCTTATCGTGATTCTGATTATATACTCGTTCTGGTACCGTAGCTTACACTCAACTGCTCCTGCACAAAAGTAAGAATGAAATCTGATGTTCCGCTCTGCTTCGGATTTGTATTAAGCGTGTTGTGGAAGCCACACAAAACCAGGGGCTGTGGGAAAGAAGCCAAACAAAACCAGGATATAATTGCAAACTGCTCAAAAGTAAGAATGGAATCCGATGTTCCGCTCCGTTTCGGATTTGTATTAAGCAAGTTGTGGAAGCCAAACAAAAACAGGAGCTGTGGGAAGGAAGCCATACAAAACCTGGAGATAATTCATGCTGAGTAAGAATGGAATCCGATGTTCCATTCTGCTTCGGATTTACTTAGCAAACTACAAAAACTTAGCAACACGAACTTAGCAAAACTTCATAAACTTAGCAACACACAAACTATAAAAGTAACTTAAGCATACAGGTGCTCCTGGTTTTGTGGGGTTTCACACCAGATATGGCTTCGACAGTTGCTCCTGGTTTGAGGGATTAATCAAGGGATTTCCTCTGAATGATTGGCCTTGTTTCCCGAGGGCTTCAGCTGCAAGTCACTCCTGGTTTTGTATTGTTTCCTTTAATAGTTATGTCTTCGCTTTACTCCTGGTTTTATATGGCTTTGCAATCCTTCTCAATTTTGTGAGGCTTTGCTCCTGCATGGATTTCTCCTACTATTTTTTGGCGTTTTAGAACTTGTCACTCTACGCCAACCTGTAATGATTTGCAGCTCTCATTCGATTTGGTGAAATCCTTTGAAATATGTGAAATCTTGAGAAATTTGTTCAAGAATTTGAAATCCGTACCCCTTTTTCGTGAGTTAGTGACCCCTCGATCTCTTACCAACCCTGCCACCCCGACACTCAGCCCCGTTTTGAGGACTCATGATATAGCAACACTGGGGAAAATCTATCTAAAATGGTGGGAAACTCTACAAGAGTTATCTTGGCCACCAGGTGTTCTTAAATGTTATGAATTGCTCCATCTTTGTTGAAAAATCCATACGTGTAGTTGCCAAGGCTGGTGAGTAACAATGCATTAAATTATTAAAATACATGTTTTCTCTGAATCAACAATGCACCCACAAAGTGATTTTCCAAAATCCAGTCAAACATAGAAAAACTCCATATCATATATCATCAAGGTTTATGTCACGATAGAAACATATATTATGATAACTAACTATAACATGACAAACTCCTCCTTGTAAATTACAATATCTAAGTTGGACATATACCTCAAGTTAAAGTTACTCATGGTAATCAGGTTTAAAGCATCTTTTGCTACAGATGAGAAAAGTGGTTAGCACTCTATAGAAACCTTAAAATCTCAGTTTACTTCGGGGTTGAATTGTGCCCACCACTATAAACCATCAACGCATACTTAATTAAATAACAAATACCATATGTCTGGCCTCCCCACATCATTGTACAGGGTACAAAGTGGTGCTTACCTGCTGTGCATCCATATTATAACATACCTGCTGGTTAGAGCTCGATATCTTCTGTCTTAGCTGAGATATCGCCGTTCAAGAATACATAGTCGCCCATACAAATTTTACAAATGTCCCCACACTACAGCAGCTATTTTACATCTGTGATGTAATTTTGGATAAGGCTCATTAGGATATCACAACATTTTATTTCTACTAAATACATAACACCCAAGAAAATTTTAAACTTTAGACCCTCTGAAATTGAATGTGAGACGGATTTCAGCAGTTTAATAGAATAGCTACTACTGAATACTCTGATTTTCCTGACTTCTACATTAGCGTGACTGTTCTATTAGAGTATCTCGATCTTTTTAGTTATGCTCGGACCTGGGTCTCGATTCCCGCTACGCCTCTGTCAGCCTGGTGCTACCTTTCAGTCCTACCCCTACTTAAATTACAGAAACTTACAACACTTCTAGCCAGTTTAGTTGTAAATCTTGGGCTCAGTTGTTTCACCCTTTCAATGCCGCTCAGCAGTAGCCGTCCTTCTAGTTGAGCAGCTAGTCTATCCCAAACACCAGCTTTCTATGTAGTATGACGGTACCAGTATGGTACTCTAGCCAACGACGGTTCATCCTAATCCGCTGAGTTTGTCCTGAAAAAGTTCAAAGTAGTATCTAACGCCAAGTTAAATGCGCAGCGCATAGCTATGAACTGGTTGCTATAAGCTAAAACCGGTTCCGAACAGTTCTCAAACCGGTTATACAAGTTCAATGTTTACTGTTGCATGTAGTACATATAAACTGGTTGCCGTACACTCAAACCGGTTATACGACTGGAATGTGCTGTAACTAACGCGTACTGCGTTTGAACTAGTTGCCAGGTACTGAAGAGATGTTACTATGGATAGCACTATATAGAAAACCTAACTTGGTAATGAAGAGTTGCAGAAACAAATCGGTCGTTTTATTTAATGTTCGGATATCGCTTCATCTAATACCGGTTAGAGTTCTGTTCTATACCTTGTAGTTTTGTCTGTGAATTAATTATTTATGAAGTCACGTTTGCATTATTCTTATTACTTGGTTATATAATTAGCACTTTACAGTGACCAGCACTGAAGGTCTGACAGCAACATGTGCTGCAGCCTTAGGAAACCTAACCTAATTTCAGAGACTTAGACCTAATGACTTGACTTACTGACTGACTGATAAGGTGTAACAGAAAAGGGGCCAAAGTAAGGAAAAAAATCCCTCCAACTCCAGGGTTCAAACTGCAGGTCACCCAATGTCTAGTCGGGGCCACACTCAGTCTTCCCCCAGGAGGGATGGATTTTCTTCCTTAAACCTAAAGTATTTATTATTAGCACTTTACAGTGACCAGCACTGAAGGTCTGACAGCAACATGTGCTGCAGCCTTAGGAAACTTAACCTAATTTCAGGGACTTAGACCTAAAAAATAATATTTGTTTGTCTTGTTAGCATACAACTTGGTGAGGGGCTTGACGCTGTAATGCCAAGGGTTTTATTAACTCCTCTATGGCTTCATATGCCATGATCCTTCATGCTTCTTAACACTGCAAGCTAATGACCTGGATGGACACCTCCCTTGATCAGCTTTTGGATATGACCAGCCCTTGCTTGTCTATTCAGATGCAAAATTACAGTATAATCCAACAACTGAATGTGTTACTGTATAATACTCTCAATAGCACCTTGATGTATTATATTGAAATACGTCAAGCCATTAGCCAATAGAATTAGTATTGCACTTGTTTGTGAAGGTCACTTGACAAAAATCTATAATACTAATTTGATTGGCTAAAATAGTGTGTTGTGTTTATATTAGAAGTAAGTGTCTGACTTGACAACTATTGTTACCATAGTGATACATGCCCAAGGCATAACAACAATATGGTTGCTTAGCAACGGTGCTAGGTAACCATTGCTAAGGTAAAAGTCATATTGAGACCATAGCAATGGTTGCTAGGCAATGGTTGTTAAGTGTGATTGATCCTTTGCAGTGGTTATTTTGTGAATTTCTGTTGCCTAGTAACAGTTGCTATGGTTGTCTGATTAATTTGCAATAGGACGGATGGTTGTGGTATTCGGGATTAATAGTTCTCGCATTGTAAACAGGAAGGAAATAGTGCTCGGCTTCTCCTCGCACTATTTTACTCTTTCCTGTTTACAATGCTCACACTATTAATCCCGAATACCACAACCATCCATCCTATTACATATGTGACTGGATTTTGGAAAAACAATCCAAATCGCACATTAGAAGTTTCCAGATAAACGGTTTTAAAGAATTGAAGTCAGCATAACTCTCCAAGGATAGCAAATACACGTATGAAATTTACACAAAAGATACATCAATCTGTTACCTTTCTAGCCACTTCCAGTACTTGTAGCTGCTTGTACAGTTTCCCGCCAAATAAGATAGAAAATCTGAGCAGTTGGACGAGCGAAGTAGTATCACGAGTGCTCACAAAGGGGTGGAGGCTGGGGGGTGGCGGGGAGGGCAAAAGATAGGCCTCAAAATGGAGGCAGACCACGATTGGAGTCCAGACACAAGATTACAGGGCTGTGCTGGCTCCTTAGTGGCTGATATGTAGCAAAATCTACAGAGAACACGTCAGGCCAACATTATAAGGCTGTCCACCAGTATACCACTGATTCTTACCAAGCCAGGTCCTTCACAAGGCCTGAAACCGCCATTTGAGCACTCCACACCACCCAGTAAAGACGTCTGTTAAAACCAGCTTCATGTAGTTTGAGTAGTGCTGAGGGTCAAAACTTGTAGTACGATAGTGTAGCTATCCACTGGTGGTGTTAGTTTGATTTTGCCTGGTGTGCGATTTGGTTCGGTTCTGTAAAATCTGGTCACATATACTAATACTATTGAGCCAGCTCAGAACATTTTATGGCTTTCCCAATACATTTTCTATTGATTTTACTTCTCAGGTTCTTGGAGTGTGATATGATTGGTAATTTTAAAAGCACCGTATCTAATATGAAATAGTATGAATTAAGCGAATGCTGTACCACGTTTGGTGCTTTTATCAAAAAGTGAACAATTTTTTCACTTAGCCGCTATACTATTATAGTTTTTAGGGTAAGTGAATATTCTATTAGAGTTTCACATATTTTTAGGAGAGGAGCTAAGCAAAAAAAAAAAAAAAAAAAAAAATTTACTTTTTGACAAACTTGGCAAAGTATTTGCTTGAATAATACTGCTTCATATTAGTGGTGCCATTATACCAATCATATCGAACCTGACAAATAAAACCAATAGAAAATATATTAGGTAAACCATAAAGTATTACATAGAAAATATACTGAAATGTTTGCATCTGCATAGACAAGCAAGGGATGAAAATATATGATCAAGGGAGGTGTCCGTCAAGGTCATTAGCTTGCAATGTTAAGAAGCATGGAAAGTCAAGGTATACAGTATGTGCAATATATTATTTCTATAGGACTGTACCTGTACTTTTTACACTGAAATATTGGCTCACTAGAAGTGCTTAACATTGTTTGTTCTACCACATTTTCAATGATTCTTTGATTACACCTGTAAATTTAAAACGCATTCATGCAATTTAAATAATTTTGAATGGACTTTTATGGTTTCCTGACCAGCTAGAATTATGTTTATAACCTAGTTTAAAAGTTTCCATACATCCCACAAGGAAATGATTTTGACGTGGTACTGTATCTCAAGTCATTTAGCATACCTTACTCAACTTCCACAGAAAATTTGTTGCTTTTATCACAAAGTGAACAAATCTGTTGTTTTGTTGGTGTGTATTTATTTGGGTTTTATACTACCAGTATTTGCAAGATCACTTCAATAATGTGCAAATTTACTTGAGAATTATAACAATCAATCTAATTATACGTAGCTGCTTAATAAAAATACAGCAACTGATAATAGAATCTGCTCTCATCAACCACCTACAACTCAGCTTGTTTGAGCCCCTCCCCTTGCCAGCTCCTGGAGGTAGTCAAAGGGTAGGTTTATGTAACATAATTATATTATGTAGTATAATACAATGTAAAATTTAATATGTAACATCTACTATTACTACTGTATACCTATTTATTTCACTTAGAACCTACCAGTTACAATTTCTACCATTATTGAATGACTGTCACTTCCAAGAGGATTGCTCACAACACATCTGTATCTCCCAACATGTCTTGTACTAAATGTGTTAATAATATAAATAGCACGGTATGATACTGCATCTCTACTGTAAGCTAAATTGGAAATACTGTCAGATTGCATAATTGGACCACCATCTTTTCTCCAAATGAATAAATCTGGTGGAGAACCACTTGATATACAGGATAGTGTCAGTGGTGAACCAGCAACTCCATATAAAGTGGATGACTCAGCATTAATAACTGGAGAGGCTATAAACAATGTAATAAATTATCATAGAGTGTAGTAGTGCAATATGTGTAGTAGGGTTCCTCTAAATAATTAGTGTCATAAAACACTGTTATTTGAAAATAGAATCAAACTAATAATTTATATGATGGAAAGGCCTCTATGGAAGAGTATAAGTGTGTCTGACATCAAGTTTCACATGAAAATATTGAAGCGCTACTATAAAAATAAATGGCCACTGACATTAATTTGAAATTGAATCAGCCAGTTGCCTGCCTTCCAGCCTGAGTACAATGACAGACTAAAAACCATAAGTGTGCAGAATATAGCATTAGTTTGTGGTACAATGACAATCTCACATGTGGCATGAATATAGTCTATTCTTATCTCAAATCCCTTACACGTTATTCATGTGAGGTAACTATACACACATTATTACTACAGTGTAGAGAGATCAGCTAGAAACAAGTTATCCTGTAAAGAGATCTATAAGTCAAATAACCTTGTGGAGAGATTAGCTAGAAATGTGTCACCCTGTAGAGAGTTCAGCTAGAAAGAAGTCAACCTGTAGAGAGATCAGGTAGAAACAAGTCATCCTGTAGAGAGATCAGCTACATTTCAAATCTCCTTGTAGAAATATCAACTTAAACATAATAATTATTATCACCCTGTATAAAGACCAACTAGAAACAATCATGCTATAGAGGGATGAGCTAGAAAAAACACCCTGTAGAGAAATCAGCTAGAAAAAGTCACTCTGTAGATAATTTGGCTGGAAATAAGGTACCCTGCAAAGAGTTCAACTACATTTCAACTTGCCCTGTAGAGAGATCAGCTAGAAACAAGTAACTCTGTAGAGAGATCAGCTTCATCACTCTGTACAGAGATCAGCATCATCAGCTAGAAACAAGTTATTCTGTAGAGAGATATGCTACATTTCAATTCACCCTGTAGAGAGAACAGCTAGAAATAAGTCAACCTGTAGAGAGTTCTACCGTATTTCAAATCACGTGTAGAAAATTCAACTAGAAACAAGTCACCCTGTAGAGAGTTTAACTGTGCATTTAAAATCACCCTCTGCTAATAGTTCATCTCGAAATAAGTCACCCTGTCAAGAATTCAGTTACATAACAAGTAATTCCGTAGAGAGTTCACATGCAAGAAAACTATCCTGTAGAAAGTTCAGCAATTCTTTCTGTAGAGTGTTTAGTTAGGTGAAGAATCATTCTGTGGAGAGTTCCACAACAAGCCAGTCAATATGTATTCTAAGAGTGCAGTTCTCCTTGTAAAAATTTCTCACATTTTCCTGTAGAGTATTGAGCTGCAAACAATTCAGACTGCATGATTTAATTTCATATTATAATTTTTGATTGTAATAATTACTAAATGTGACTGGATCTACGAAAACCGTTCTTATCGCCCAAGACAGGAAGTTTGATTTTTTCACACAAACACAAAGCTTAATGAATGCACTATCAAGTTTCACTACCACAGTTGGCCAGAGTAAAGTGGTCTGCTTTTGCTGGCTGCTTTTCTAGAGCACAGTGGCGAGCCGTACGAGTGGTCTGGGGTCTTGATGGAGCCCTGGCCGACCAGGAGATGGCTGTGTGTGGATGT
Source organism: Alphaproteobacteria bacterium (assembly GCA_965203415.1). Lineage (GTDB taxonomy): Bacteria > Pseudomonadota > Alphaproteobacteria > CBDBCS01 > CBDBCS01 > CBDBCS01. The sequence goes on from CBDBCS010000004.1 coordinate 22,277, forward strand.
ACAGCTCTGTGGTGTTGGACAATGACCTGTGCTGTAAATTTCCTTTCATTTTAGCCAGTTCTGAGCCCTGAATGGCCTATAACTTGGCCTAATTCATCCTAGCACGTTTCTTTTCAATTTTTGAACACCATCTTGCCCTCCTTCCAGGGCCCCCGCCTCCCACCCCTTCTGGAGCTCGCCTGATACAGACAACCTCGGTTTAAAAACTATCTAAAATGGCGGGAAACTTAGCTGTTGACTACTTCTTCAGTGGATGATCAGGAAGGTAAGAAATTGTTGTGAAACGTGTGAAAATTTGGTATGCGTAGCTACCACCATTGGCCAGCTACAACACACAGAATATTTAAAACCGACGTTTCTCGATACTTTTAAATGGGCGATAAGACCGGTTTTCCCAGAGACAGTCACAAATAATGTTGTTAAATGTACATGTAGCTAAATAAACAATTAAAAATCTTCATCATAATCTTCATTCCTGAAAAAGGCTAGTTGAAAGAAATACCCAAAGCTGGCCATAGGCTAGCTTTAGGTATGAAATTACAAAAAAAGTGACACCTAATCAAGAAACAGCCAAACTAGGCACCTGCCTATTATGCTCAAAATTTTACCTATTATGCTATGCTGCACTGCTCAAAGTTTTTACCTATTGTGCTCAAATTATGCTTAAGTTTTGTGCCTCATTTCCCATGTTTTGCTAATAAATTTGCAGTTATGGGCACATAATAAGTGGTTGACCTGTAGAGAGTTCAGCTACAAACAAATCACCCTGTAGAGAGATCACCTAGAAGAAATTACCTTGTAGACAGTTCAGCTACAAACAATTCACCCTGTACAGATATCAGCTAGAAGAAATGACTATGTGGAGAGTTCAGTTAAAAATAAATCACCCTGTAGAGAGATCAGCTAAAAGAAGTCACCTTGTAGAGAGTTCAGTTACAAAGAAACCACCATGTAGAGAGTTCAGCTGCAAACAAATCACCCTATAGAGAGTTCATCTATGAAAAGATCATCCTGTAGAGAGTTCAGCTAGAACAAGTCACCTTGTACACAGTTTGGCTACAAAGAACCACCATATAGAGAGTTCAGCTGCAAACAAATCACCCTGTAGAGAATTCAGCCACAAACAAATCACCCTGTAGAGAGATCAGCTAGAATAAGTTACTTGTAGAGTGTTCAGCTACAAAGAAACCATCATGCAGAGAGTTCAGCTGCAAACAAATCACCTGTAGAGAGTTCAGCTACAAACATGGAGAGATCAGCTGGAAGAAGTTAACTTGTAGACAGTTCGGCTACAAACAAATCACCCTGTAGTGAGATCAACTAGAAGAAGTCATCTTGTAGAGAGTTCAGTTACAAAGAAACCACCATATAGAGAGTTCAGCTGCAAACAAATCACCCTGTAGAAAGTTCAGCTAGAAACAAAGAAACTATCATGTACAGAGTTCAGCTGCAAAAGAATCACCCTGTAGAGAGTTCATCTATGAAAAGATCATCCTGTAGAGAGTTCAGCTAGAACAAGTCACCTTGTACACAGTTTGGCTACAAAGAACCACCATATAGAGAGTTCAGCTGCAAACAAACCACCTGTAGAGAGTTCAGCTACAAACATGGAGAGATCAGCTGGAAGAAGTTAACTTGTACACAGTTCGGCTACAAACAAATCACCCTGTAGAGAGATCAACTAGAAGAAGTCATCTTGTAGAGAGTTCAGTTACAAAGAAACCACCATATAGAGAGTTCAGCTGCAAACAAATCACCCTGTAGAAAGTTCAGCTAGAAACAAAGAAACTACACTGTTAAAAATGAAGTGCTATGGTAGCACCTCTAGGTGCTATTTTTTGACTGGAGCAGTCAAAATTTAGCACTTTTAGGTGCTACCATAGCATTTTTAGGTGCTACCATAGCATTTTTAGGTGCTACCATAGCACATCAGTTTTAACAGTGTATCATGTACAGAGTTCAGCTGCAAAAGAATCACCCTGTAGAGAATTCAGCTACGAAAAGTTCACCCTGTAGAGAGTTCAGCTAGAAGAAGTTACCTTCTAGAGAGTTCAGCTACAAAGAAACCATCATATACAGAGTTCAGCTGGAAACAAATCACCTCATAGACAGTTCAGCGACGAACAGATCACCTTGTAGAGTTCAGCTAGAAGCAAGTCATCCTGTAGAGAGACCAGCTACAAAGAAAGCACCATGTAGAGAATTCAACTGCAAACAAATCACCCTGTAGAGAATTCAGCTACAAACAAATCACCCTGTAGAGATCAGCTACCTTGTAGAGAGTTCAGCTACAAAGAAATCATCATGCAGAGAGTTCAGCTGCAAACAAATCACACTATAGAGAATTCAGCTACAAACAAATTGCCCTGTAGAAAGATCAGCAAGAAGAAGTTACCTTGTAGATAGTTCAGCTACAAACAAACCATTCTGTAGATAGATCAGCTAGAAGAAGTTTCTTTGTAGATAAACAATATACCCTGTAGAAAGATCTGCTAGAAAAAGTTGCCTTGTAGTGTTCAGTTACAAAGAAGTCACCATGTAGAAAGTTTCATAATATTATGCATTGTATATACAATTTGTACATACTGATAAATTCAGAAATATTTAAAGTATTCAACATCTGCTTCATCTTTTCTTCTTCCTGTGGTAAAGAAAAAAAAGATAGGTTTAAAAAGCCCCAAAGCCAACCATAGGCCGGCTTTGGGGCATGAAAATACATAAAGAAGTGAAATCTAGTCCAAAACAGCCAAGCTGCAAAAAATAGTGCAGCCCTCAAAAAGGCTATGGTGAAAAAAGATTTGAAATCTAAGGTGGCAGCCAAGAAATGGCTGTGATGGTAGGTTAATGGTAGAAATTTTAATAACAACAATTCAGGTGAATGTTGTGTCCAGAGGCACCAAAATTCACCTGAATTGTTTTTATTAAATTTTTTACCATTACCCCACCATCACAGCCATTTCTTTGCCGCCACCTTGGATTTCATATCTTTCTTCACCATAGCCTTTTTGAGGGCCGCACTCTTCTTTTACAGATTGGCTGTTTTGGATTAGTAATAACTTACAGCTGCTTAAATGACAATAAGATCAAAACCTTCGTTGTTAAAGCATGACGTTCAAAAGGTTATGAGTGAGGTAGTATATGTGACCCAGTCTGAGAAAACCGGTCTTATCGCCCACGTCAGCAGATTCGATTTTTCACCCAGAACACAAAGCTACATGAATAAACTATCTAATTCCACAATCAAAATCAGCTAGACGTGAGTGGTCTGGTTTTGCTGGTTGCTTTACCCAAGCCCAGTGACGATCCGTATGTGTGGTGTGGGGCCTTAATGGAGCTCTGGTCATCCTGGGGATGACTGCTTGTAGCTGTACAGCTCTGTGGTGTTGAATAAGTACCTCTCCTGTGAATTTCCTTTCATTTTAGCCAGTTTTGAGCCCTCAATGGCCCAAAACTTGGCCTAATTCATTCCTTGGCCTTCTTTTCAAGTTTTGAACACCATCTTGCCCACTTTCCAGGCCCCCACCTCCCACCCAATTTGCAGCTCGCCTGCCTCAGTTTAAAAACCATCTAAAATGACAGAAAACTTAATTGTTGGCTACTTGCACAGTGGATGCTCTGAAAGGTAAGGAATTGGTGTAAAACGTGTGAAAATTTGGTAAACATAGCTTCAACCATTGGCGAGCTACAACACACTAAATAGTTAAAACCAGCATTTCTTGATAATTTTAAAAAGGCGATAAGCCCGGTTTCCCCAGACTGGGTCACATATAGAAAAATTTTATGTGCCTACTTTCCTGTTTTATTTTGTAAACCTAGTCACAGAAAGAAGAATACAGTTCCTTCACATTATTTCAGAAAGGATTCTGTTTCTGTACCTACACAGGTCGAAATATCTAATGATTATACAAACTGTACTATAATATAACAGACAGCTGCAGCTGATTTAATATACTTGCTGGGTTACTACTCAGTGGCAGATACAGGGTTTGCAATGGTTTCAGCTGAAATCCCATCTGATAAAAGTGTGAATGCCTCAAATTTATTTACAATTTGGGTACATGATAAAAATACCATGAGTTATACTTAATGTTACTTTCTACTGGCCAAAACTTAAACATTAATTTTGCCTTTGAAATCACTGAAAATACCATTACAGGATTTAATACTATTAAACGCCCCTAAAAATAATTATCTTTTTATTAATACAAGTGCTGCTTTGCTTCAGATCATTCTGGAATAGTAAGATTCAAAGCCAGCCTTAACCTTAGGTGGAGTAGGCAGCCTGCCTAGGGCCTCAGGGCTGAGGGGGCTTTCGGGCACCATAAAGGGGGCCTCGATTGCATGTACATAGATAATAAAATGCTATTCATACAGCCTATTTTCCTTAAGCAGCCATACTCTAGTGGACAGTTTTAGGTATTCCCAGGCTATGAATAGCCTCCTATCAACTTATATCATTACAGAACAAGCACTTACTTCGTCATAACAAAATCATGCAGGAATATTCTCTATTATTCTACTCATGTGCAGAGCTGATCCACAGGATAGTGAGTATTTAAAAACAATTAATTATGGAGGGACAGTGCTGTGATGGTTTGGAGCATAGGAGAGACATGGATTTCTTATATTGTCTGTTTGTATTGCAACCAATGCATGTGAGTGGTACATTACTTAGGAAAAGATGCACACTATATTAGCTGTGGTTTGTTGTGGTTTGGCTGTTCATCATTTGGCACTCCTTGACTGCACTGCTTTGGTGCATACTTTGATTTACGTCTCTGATTTCGTGCAACTGAGTGGTTCTGTAGTAGCTACACTGGATAGAAATTAACACTATGATTACAGTGAAGCATTGCTTACGATAAAGATGATTGAGCAGGTGAGGCGCACTAGTCTTTGATCGCAAAGGTCTCAAGATCAACTAGATGAAGAGCTGGAAGATTTCCATGCAGTGCTATAATAGAGCTGATAAGATATCTGTACATTATAATAAGTTACACAATCACTTCTAGGATAGAAATAAAGCTGCAAAACAGCAGCCATACATACATGTATCACTAGCATAGCTACATAGAGCCATGCAGTCCATACTGTTTTGCATAACAAGCTTATAAATGATTACAAAGATCCTACAAATGGGCAATACTTTGACTGTTAGGGGGGCCTCTAAATTTGGCTTTGCTTAGGGCCTCCAGAATGCTAAGGCTGGCCCTGGTAAGATTCAACAATGAAACACTATCGTTTGCTGATTTTTACTGATTCATTGACAGCTGGCATAATTTAAATTGTAATAGGTGACCAAAAGCATCAAGCAATATGCCAGGAAAATTTAGTTAAAACATGCAATACGTGTGCCTGAAAGAAAGCAAATATTCACTGCCAATAGTATTATTAGCCATTTCATGTTTAAAACACGTAATATAACTTATCAAACCATTTATTTGTTTGTTATTCACACTCTGCAGAAATAAGATCAAGATACTCTAATAGTTCAGTCACTTAGCAGTCAGGAAAGGCTGATATACTCTAATAAAACAGTCAATCCTAGAGCATAATCTTGGTTTTGAAAGCATAATTATGAGCATAATAGGCTTAATTTTTGAGCATTTCCAAAAAGCATAATAGGGAAATTTTTGAGTATAATAGGCCGGAGCCTAGTACCTGCGACTGGGCAGATGGGTTCATTAATGGCCCTTAGGTAGATTTTCACTCCTTGCTGGAAGAGGTCAGTCTTTGACTGCTTCCTGTCAACTGAAATATCCAAGAGAGATAGATAGGAGGTTTCATCATAATTATGGAATGGTGAATAGAAAGCCATACAGTAGGCTGCCCACAGCATGGTATTATTGTACGAGTGCAGCTCTTTTGACAATGCATCTTTGATCTTTTGCATGATGTGTATCGTTATTGGTAGTCTTATCCTTGTGGGATAATGTGCAGCCTGACGATTCTTGATACCCTTAAGACTTGTTGCAGTCATGGAACGAGCTGAAGGTTGAACTGCACACGGAGGCCAGTAGACACATGTAGTTGTCTGACCACCACTAGATACATCTTGATGATGGCATATGAGATGTTGGTTTTTGGCAAGGGTGTCACAAACAGCACTAGTATAGCTTCAGTAGATGTCAAAGTATGACACTTGATGGATCTGCAAAAATTGCAGAATCGTTGTTGTCCAGCTGTATATGTGACCGGATTTCACATAACAAGGCTTCCACACACACAAAATCAAACTTAGGTTTTTACCAGAAATGGATTGCTGGCCTAATACACTATCATATTCCACACTGTGCTTCCTTCAGGACTGGCAAGTCTGGTTTCTGTGGCAGCTTTCTTCCGACCCTGTCAAAGCCACGAGTGGGAGATTGGTGCCATTGAATGGCCATGGCTTTGTGATAATGATGTGTAGTGAGCTGGGACTTCATAGAGAGCTCGCCAATAGTGTTCTCAGTCAATTTGGAGTGATTTGAAGGCCATGGAGAGCCCAAACTTGGCCTCTGGATTCCAATCGTCTTCTTGCTTCATTTTATACCCCTATATTAAGCCCACCCACCGCCCCCCACCCTCCCACCCTATTACTACCACCTGTGATATTATTACCCACTCGAGAAAAGCTGCCCAAAACAGGGCTAATTTTGGGTATCAGAAATGTATACACCCACTCAGTGATAGCTAGTAAATGGATGCATACTTGGTGCAAATTGTGTTTGCACAGCTGTAGGCACTGGGAAGTTATTACACAATGATTACTTAAAATCGCCATATCTCCTAACGAAGCTTTGTGCGTCGAAGCCAGTTTTGTCACATATGTGTGTCTAGTAGAGGAACCTAGTCCTTCCCTGAAGAATTCATTGGTCAAGCTTGTGAGATGTGCAGAGCCTGCCCTTAGATTTGACATCCATGTGAAGTGGCCTAATAGAGAATACAAAGAGGAATGTATTGTCTAGCCTTTTAAGGGTATAACAAATTAACTTTTTAAAACTATATTATCATAATTATCACTATATTATATTGTTGGCAATGTAATAATGCAGGAGTATTTATACATATACTGAGTTTTGTACAGAGAGCAGCGTTGTTAACATTATAACGTAGGGTTCAAGGTCTGTAGTCAGCACAACTCCTTCTTGGAAGACTTTATCTTGTCTATGAACTGTCTGAACTAGTGGATGAATTCTGGTGAGGATCAGTTAAGGGATACTACAGTATTTGCATGAGTAGGGGTGGGATAGATCTTGGTATGTGTGATGATTGTGGGTACAGTTCTAAGAATTTGGCTAGTTGATTCCTAGACAACATATCTAGCATGATCTACTGTGTTGTTCTGCACTCCAGGAATGTGTGATACATGAATGGAGATGTCATATAGGTTCCTGAAAAACCATAGGCACCTGAACAGATGCATGACCTTTAGATCTTTAGAGAAACCCTTGTTGATGACCTCCACTAGGGTAAGGTTATCACACTGGAATTCTAAACATGCTCTAGTTAACAGGGGGGCCCAGACAGTGCAGCTAAAATTATTAGGTACTAATTCCTTTGCCATAATTGAAACTTCAGACCATTCAGGTGACCAAGCTTGTTGCAGCCATTGGAAGTCGGAGCTTGCTCCATATCCCCAGTGGGCAGAGGCATCAGTTTGAATGCAGTGAACAGGGCCCTGCATGGAAGTATCAGTAATGAAGCTGACTCAATTCCAATTCTTTACAAAGGGGTGTCTCCACTGTAAATCTTACTTGGGACCTTTGGTAAGCCTTGCTACATGGTAAAGCTTCTTGAGTTTAGCTGCTACCTTGTACATCAAGGTCTGGCCTGGTTTTACAAGTTTAATAGTTTGTTGGAGTTATCCTATACCTCTTCTTGGTTTTTCTTTTGATTAACTAGGTGGCAACCTGAGAGAAAATACACTGAAATTTGTCACAAGGAAGGCTAGCCTCCATGTTCTCCATTTCCAAGTGAATGCCGAGTAATTCAGATAGTCCTTCTACCTTTACCAGAGCTAGTGAGACACCTAAATGTTGACATACTCCCTTGATGATTTGTAGATTATGAGAGCTCGTAAGGGTGCCAGGTGGGCTTAATGTAAGAAAGTCATCGAGGTAATGCATGATTGGCGATACTCCCATGTGCTGCAGTATCCAAGAGAGTTCTGCTAAGATACTGAACAGCTTTGGAGCAGAGCACAGTCCAAATTGGAGGCATGTATCTACATATGGCTGTTTTTCCACTTTGGTAGTGGACTGGGAGCAAACAGAAAGCACTCTTGATGTCTATTTCTGGTAGCAATGTGTCTCTGCCCATCATCCATATTTGTTCAATGCCTGTATCGATTGTAATAATGTATGTAAGTGAGCAAAGGTCCTTGGTTATTCCATCACTGATGCTGTGCCAGGAGGGGGTGGGTCAAATCAACTATCAAACGCCACTTGTTAGATTGGTGATGTTTGGGTATTACACAAAATCTGCTAATATGGGCACTTGGAATAAGGTGAGGGTTGAATGGACAGATGACACTGCAGTGGGAAATTTCTTAAGTTACGTAAGTACTGGTCCACTACTTCAGGGTGCTGCTTCGCACAGTACATGTTCTTCTTGGCTGGCAGCAAAGGCTCTTGGAGATAGTTGAAATCACTTCTAAAACCAGTAGTGATTCCTGTGATAAAGAATTCGACCAGTAATTGGTCAGTATGCTCTGTAAGTAGAGCATGCCAGTTGCTGGAGACTAGTGGGGCGATTACAGATGTTGCTGTCGAAGGCATGCGGATGCAGTCTGGCACTCCTGTTTTGTATGATGTCTAGGTGAGTAACCATGTGTCATGGGGCTGGATGGGAGATGAAGATGGGATTATATCAGCTATCGTCAAAGCTGTAAATGGATGGAATGGTGTACATTATGGCTTGCTGCTAGTACTAACCCAATTCCGGTAGCGTGTAACTGCTATATGCACCCATACAGGTGTATATAGTGAAAAATTATATATTTGCCATCTATTAAAATGCATTTTGTAATTATCTACATAATTGTATTAGCTCACATACATAAACTCAATAAACAGCATTTGTTTACTGAAAGGTAATAATAATCAACAATCCATCAGTTAGTGGTTATGTGAAGGTTACTGTATCCAGTCATTGATCACTTGTGTAAGACCCCTGACGTTTATTTTTTTCTAGACTCTAGGATGGCAAGGATATTATTGCTTGTATTGGCAAAAATATCTTTATTTTACTTTTCAGTAGTGTTGGTGTGGACACACCTATACGTATAACAGATATGGTCAAAGTTGCAGGAGAGGAGAAGACTTTCTCTATTGGGATTTTCATTCCATGTCAGGCAATTATAGCTCGGTGAAGTGTTGGAGGCATTAAGAGGCTGTTGAAGGGGCTTGAACAGCTGAAATTTAGGGGGTAAATAGGAGCCTCCAGCTGGAGGATGCTCTGAAAAGGCCATCTTTTACACTGTAATTTTAAAGTATAGCCACTCTGGAATGACAATTGCTGAAGCTTTCAAATAAAAGCGTCTGCCATATATGACCCAACAGCTTTCCTGACAGTGAACTGAAGATTGCATGATGAGGCTCTAGTATCAATCAGGTTCGGGATTCTGTGCGGTTCTTTGAGAGAAATGATGGCCATAAATACCCCAAAACAATGAATCTAGTCCATGATATTGGTGACTTACTTGGGATTCTACTTATTACTTTGAGAGTTGTGATCTGCTGCATACTCTGGCAGGGTCTCTGTTAGAAGCTCTGCCATTTCTATGAACAGGTTATTAACCAACTTTGCTGGCACCAAAGGTAGATCATCACTGATGAGCATGGGGGCAGGGACTTGCCAGCAGAGGGTACGTCTTTTGGGGAGAGAGTTATCTGAAATTTTCCTAAACTCATACATGTGTCTGAGTTGGTTGCCAGAAGACAGGGCTGGAGCAGAAGAGGTAGTATAGCTAAATTAAGTATGCATTGATATAAAATAATGTTGTAAGGTTTTAGTAAAGTGGTGGGCTGTATATAAACCAGGTAGAAGCCATGCACATAATTAAATAACTAATATATCGGAATGATACTGGAAAATAACAGATTATGCTGTAAATACAACAAGCACTACTTATACACCAATAAGCCATACATATGCAAAAGAAAGCCATATCTTTACCAATTGTACAATTATGTTTGCTGTACGTATAGCATTATGAGGAAATCTTCTAACTTAGTGGCAATAGCAATGAGGTGTGTGGGATAAGTGCCACCATAGTTACATATGTCACAGTGGTAATGCACATGGCAGTGGAGCCATGACAGCAAATAAGATACATAACAAAGTGCAGGTAATGGCAATAGTGGCTTAGCAGTCAGTAAGGAGAAATAAATAAACAGCATATTGCTATCAACCACTCTGTTAGTTTTTTGTGTAAGCATACATAAGTAGTGCTAAGTTAAGCTCATCATCAACTTTCTGGTCTTCCTTGTCAGCTTTGTGAGTCACAGTATTACGGTGGTTAATGGAGTCTTGGGTAACAGTGCTCCTTCGGCAGGTGGTGGCTTTGTATTGGGGGCTGGCTTGGTCCTTACTTCCTGAAGAATTTTTCTTAGCGCCTTCTTTCTGTCTGGTTTGGCGGGTGGTCTGCTTTCATCTGTTGCAGCTTTCGTCACTGGGACTGGCTTCATCTGTTGCAGCTTTCGTCACTGGAACTGGCTTCATCTGCTCAGATGTGCTTTAAAGTACTGTATTGCACACTTTCTTTATTAGCATTGGCAAATCGTCAGTAGTGAGTGGACAAGCGTACTTCTTCAAAATATTCTGGGTTGTCCTTTGGTGTTTTGTTCCTGAGCAGTTGGTACTGTCAGTTGCTAAAGTGGCTGAGCGTTTCAGCCCTGGTGTTACATGCATTGGGGGAGGAGGGGGGGAGGTTTGGTTGAGCTGGTACGTAGATCATGTCGGCTGTTTAGTCATTGTTAGGCATTGTTGCATAAGAGAATCTTTAGCTAGAAACTTATTACGAGCATTGCAAAATTGACACTCAAAAGTTGTTATGGGCACGTGCTACAGAGCATGCAGCACTGTTATTAATGCCCCATGTATGTTCCAATTAATACCCCTTCAGATATTATAGCGCTGGTTGCGACATAGCCCACCACTCGCTTCATACACATTAACCCCGTAAAGTTCATTTTATGTTTTGTTACCATAATGTTATATAGGCATTTATCAGTGGCAGATCTAGAAATTTTCAGAGGGGGTTTCAGGTTCAATAATGACTGTGATCCCAGACTAAGAAGTTTATATAATCCAGCTGGGGCTGTTACATACCTCTCAACTTGACACTTGAGTCAACCTTGAGGATCCCAGCAGTCAGTATCCATGCAGCAGACATTAAGCCCTCCATGTAGCTTGTACATACACATTCATTTTAAAAGGAACTGTTTGAAAATGCATGACCTATCTACTGAGTGCATACTGCTGCTTACTGCAGCTCATCATCCGCCTATAACTACAAAGTGTAGTTAAATAAAATAAGAGCACAATTACATACAAACATAAAAGCTTTTGTGCTTACTCTGGAATCATGTGACTCACCAAGTACTCATTAAACCATTTGCTTGAGATGACCTCTTCCATCAGTCTATAAATAGCATCTTCATTCACAAAGCATATCCACGTACAATAGCATGGCGATGAGTCAACATTCTGTTGTCTTATTTTTCTTCCTCAAATTTCATGTTTACCCTCCATTTAAAAAAAATTGCATCACATGTTGCAAGTTCAGTGTTCACTATCTATTTATTAGGCTCCTAGCAATTAATCATTTGGGCACTTTGATCAAACAACAGGCACTTGACCAAAATATCAATGAAATACTTTCATTTGTGGGTTTCAGTTTTGTTTTCTGGTGATAACATTGAGAAACCATGATATTCAGGGTATGACCTTGAAAATTTAATACCTGAACATGAGACCTTGAGAAGAAGCACAAAAACTTGAGTCTCATGGTGAACCGTGAGAGTTGAGAGGTCTGTGTTAGGCTGAATGCTAACTCAGTCTTGATAGCTCAGTGACTAATAGCTACAAAGATCTACAGCTTAAACCGCCAGCATAATCGGCAGGTGCCAAGCAGGTACTGTATACTACCACACTTGGCATACCATGGAAGTTGCCAAGGCCCATTCTTCACCACTAAAGATGGAAGCAGGCTAACATGAAAAACCTTTGCAGCACTTTTAAACCCCCTGCTATCCAGGCTTACCATCGACACCAAGAACTATAACAGCTATAGCTTCCAGATTGGATCAGCTACTTCTGTGGCTAAAGCCCTTATTCCAGATACATACATAAAGATGTTGGGTAGATGGTGCAGTGAGGCTTATCAGTGATACATAAAGACATTACCTCATGACCTAGCTACACTATCCAAACAGCTAGTTGCTCATCTCAAACACTGAGAACATAACTTTTTTATCTTTTGTGGTTATGATTTAATTATAAATTTTATCCTTGCAGCTAGTGCACATTCCCGCCTTAGCAGGCACAATCATCATCTACTAACACACTGTCAGAATACCACTTCAAAGGAAACCTGGGGAAAAATTAACCAGAGTTACTGGCCCAATTTCTTTGGCCTAATTTGAAAGATTTTTTGGAAGGACAGCCCAAAATATTCTTTCCTTCCCCAAGTATCAAGCACTTCACTAATATTTGGCCACAGAAAAGGTATAAAAATAATTTGACCCATGGCAGTCAGGGTCTTGTACATTTACCAATTCACCTCCATAATCACCCGATCGTGAGAGAGTCAAGCCTGACAGTGCAGTCTCAACAGGACACAAAATTAATGTTGAGTGACATTATTGACAACTATTGTACATTGCAATGGAAGATCCAGCATGGGGCACTTGGAACAACTACCCTCACAATTGAGGACAGTATGGGCGGAGGAGCCATACTTATTATGATTAAAATACTAATTTAAAACCTTGTCAGGCCAAAATCAATTTATACATGAAAAATACATATCACTACAAACCCAAAGTCAAAGCAGCTGCTATCAAACTCCTTTGTCATCTTCATCATGTTGCTGGTATTTAAGCATTCATAGCTTTTAAATTAACCACTGCAACACTAAAGGTGAGACACTACTAAGTGATTATTTGATGTTTCAAAATACAGCAACTAAAAGAGAATCTGCATACTTAGCTCCCTAATTAATTGTGCCCTTCTCCTTGCCAGCTCTGGAATCTTCCCCTGCATTGTGATTCAGAAATTACAAAAGGCATCTTCCACACACCACCAAAGTTGTAGAGATCTAATCTATTGCTTTTAACTGCTATGACTTATAAATCATAATATAACTGCATATCAAATTGCTCACTATAGTACGAGGAAATTTGATTATAGAGTGGAGCAGTATTTTAAACAATGGTAACCAAAGTCATTAATCTACCTAAGTTAAAACACATAAAATCTTACAACTTAACACTGTTTGTAATAAAACAATAAACATTGTTAAGTTGTTGAAAGGATATTTCTAAGTCTGGTTTTCAGATATTAGAGCAAACGCTCCATTTGTTTGAGATGTGCAAATTTAGTATTGTAGCAACACTCAACTGTGACCTATACAAACTCTTTTCAACGATAATCTTACCTAAATGGTGTGTGAAGGACCAGTTATCCCTGTTCCTGTACACTTAAACTTCACTGCGAGTAGGAGGATATCATTGCTATCAACCTGAGGCGAAGCGAAGGTGTTGATAACTAGATATCCTACGAGTGCAGGTGGGTTTTAACAAGCTTCTATCCCACACTTTGAAGTAGTCAAGTTCATAAACAATGTGTTAATAAGCATGTCAGTTGTGTAAGACTTAATTGTTTGCTGAATATTTAGTTTTTGTAATGGTATGGCTTCAGTTTTTGCTGAACATATAGTTTTATAGTGTGTATGGATTCAAATTGTGCTGAACTTGTAGATTTTATAGTATGTATGGCTTCAATTGCTTTGATTGCACTTCTTTTAACTTAATGTGTAATTGCCATATGTGTACTGGGATTTAACTATGGGGTTTAGTTACCATATACTCCCAGTTGTCTACTTAGATGTATGGCTTCAGTAGGATAGAAGAGGGGGTTACCAGTACAGGATACGTGCACTGGCTACTAAAATGTATGGCAGAAGCACAGAGCACTTTACAAAGTAACAATATTCAATTCAGCCAATTGGCAGTTATGGCAGTGTGTGAATTAATGATTTATAACTTACTGGGAAAGCAGACGTATTGTCAAGTCAAATGTTTCCATGGCTTGGTACATAACGAAGAATTATGGACTTATTAAGTTTATAGAATCGGATGGTCATACGTAAATGAAGTTGGATATTAGGTAAAATCAGATATGACCGTTTACCATAGCTTTACATGGAAAAATCTCTAAGTTTCAGGCTTATAGTCTATCAATGCCAAAGTACGTTCATATGTCATAATGGGAAAGGAGCCTTGTTTTAGTGCATAGTGCACCATCTTAATCTGAAATTAATATTAATGCACTATTATAAATCATGTTTAGATTACTGCATGAAATACACTTACTTCTTCCTTCTATATACACTCCAACACTCATAGTTTCAGTCTCCAATTCACTATTCCTCATGACACAAGTGTAAACACCTTCTGTATCTATAGTTAATCCTTGGCACAAAAATATATTGATAACTCCAACATGACTGCTGATAGATGCTCCACGTGCTTGAACTACTTCATTGTTACATTCTCCATTGGGTACCACACTACCATTGAAATACAATTCACCCAGTTCAGCATTGTCATTACTACTAGGACCTAATCCAGTTATGCAACGAAACAACAAACCGGGACCTAGTGGATTAATAGAAGTGTAATGATTGATGACGTTGCTGGTGTCAATAGTATCACTTTCAGTACTTTCTGGCCCACCAATAAGTGCAATACCTATTGGTAAAAAGTTACAACATTACATGTATTTTTGCATAGATTAGTTACTACATATGCATGCATTGCAACAGGGCCGCCCAGAGAAATTAAGAGGCCCAGGGCAAAGAGTTAAAGTGGAGCCCCAGAGGCAAGGAGGTTTCCATTCTGAATCACAACTTTACCCAAGCTGTAAGTTGAAGACCAAAAAAAAAAAGGAAAAGGAAAAAAAAAAGGAAAAGGAAAAAAAAAAGGAAAAAAAAAAGAAAAAGGTCGTGACCTGCTAACAATGACAATAGCTACCCCTCACCAACCATATCAAGACACACGGTAGTGTGTCGTGCGGCCCAAGAAGCCGGCACGCAACATACGTGAGTATATTGACAGGAAGAAAGAAAATGCAATTTTAGCACCTCCGTAGCTCTGTGCTGCCTTGATGAAACAAGACGATGTTTGCTGTGGACACTCCCTCCAACTTCAGTACTTCACATTCCAAATTTGAGCATAATCGCTTCAGGCGTTTCCGAGATATGTGACTTCAAAAATTGGCTTAGTTTCTTCGTTTTTTCTCTTCTTATTTTTCTTCCTCTTTTCGCACACTTACAAAAACTGCTATAAAACGCGAACTCCTTATCTGATTGCCTTGAAATTTGGCACACAGAAGGGGGGTATAAAGGCGCATCTCGGTACCAACATTGGCTGGAATACCATAAACAGGAAAAGAGTTATGAGCGATTATTTACGAAAAATAACACCAATATGTTGTCACACCTACAGGGTAAACCGCATATGAGGAGAAGCTGAAAATCGGTGGGTGAATAGGTTAACTATAGAATCTCAAATCTTTTGTGGTTTGATAGAAATCAAGCTAAAAATCAGGAAGATACAACAAAAAAACCAACAGTGTGTAACAATTATGCAACCGAGATTAGCTAATAAAAAATGACTACTTGCTATGCCTACCAGATAAACCGCTTGGGGTAATACTTTGAAATTCGCTGTACAGATGGAGTAATCATCTTAGAAAGGCTCTTCAATGGTGTAGAAGAATCAGATTTAAAGCCACGGAGTAACTGTATAACATGAAATCCAACTTGGTGTAGCAAGTGCGAGATCGAGATACTCTAATAGAGCAGTCATCCTAAAAGAGCAGTCATCCTAATAGAGCAGTCACCTTGAACAGAATTAAAGAGATCAGTTAGAAAGAAGCAACCTGCATAGAGATCAGCTACAAACAAATCACCCTGTAGAGAGTTCAGCTACAAACAATTCACCCTGTAGAGAGATCAGCAGAAGAAGTTACCTTGTAGGGAGTTCAACTATGGAAAGAGATAGTTCAGCTAGAAAAAATCACCTTGTAGAGTTCAGCTACAAAGAAACCACCATGTAGAGAGTTCAGCTACAAACAAATCGCCCTGTAGAGAGATCAATAGAAGAAGTTACCTTGTAGAGAGTTCAGCTACAAGGAAACCATCATGTAGAGAGTTCAGCTACAAACAAATCTTCCTGTATAGAGAGATCAGCTAGAAGAAGTTACCTTGTAGAGAGTTCAGCTACAAAGAAACCATCATGTAGAGAGTTCAGCTGCAAACACATCACCTGTAGAGAATTCAGCTACGAACAAATCTTTCTGTAAAGAGATCAACTAGAAGAAGTTTCCTTGTAGAGAGTTCAGCTTCAAACAAATCACCCTGTAGAAAGATCAGCTAGAAGAAGTCACCTTGTAGAGAGTTCAGTTACAAAGAAACCACCATGTAGAGAGCTCAGCTACAAACTTGTGACCTTGTAGAGACGTCAGCTAGAAGAAGATATCTTGTAGAGAGTTCAGCTACAAAGAAACCATTCTGTAAAGAGCTCAGCTGCAAACAAATCACCTATACAGAATTCAGCTACAAACAAATCACCCTGTAGAGAGATCAGCTAGAAGAAGTTACCTTGTAGAGAGTTCAGCTACAAACAAATCACCCTGTAGAAAGATCAGCTAGAAGAAGTCACCTTGTAGAAAGTTCAGTTACAAAGAAACCATCATGTTGAGAGTTCAGCTACAAACTAGTGACCTTGTAGAGACATCAGCTAGAAAAGTTACCTTGTAGAGGGTTCAGCTACAGAGAAACCATTCTGTAAAGAGCTCAGCTGCAAACAAATCATCTTTACAGAATTCAGCTACAAACAAATCACCCTGTAGAGAGATCAGCTAGAAGAAATTACCTTGTAGCGAGTTCAGCTACAAAGAAACCACCATGTAGAGAGTTCAACTGCAAAGAAATTACCTTGTAGATAGTTCAGCTACAAACAAATCACCCTGTAAAAAGATCAGTTAGAAGAAGTCACCTTGTAGAGAGTTCAGTTACAAAGAAACCATCATGTTGAGAGTTCAGCTACAAACTAGTGACCTTGTAGAGACATCAGCTAGAAAAGTTACCTTGTAGAGGGTTCAGCTACAGAGAAACCATTCTGTAAAGAGCTCAGCTGCAAACAAATCATCTGTACAGAATTCAGCTACAAACAAATCACCCTGTAGAGAGATCAGCTAGAAGAAATTACCTTGTAGCGAGTTCAGCTACAAAGAAACCACCATGTAGAGAGTTCAACTGCAAAGAAATTACCTTGTAGATAGTTCAGCTACAAACAAATCACCCTGTAAAAAGATCAGTTAGAAGAAGGTACCTTGTAGAGAGTTCAGCTACAAAGAAACCATTCTGTAAAGAGCTCAGCTGCAAAGAAATTACCTTGTAGATAGCTCAGCTACGAACAAATCACCCTGTAGAGAGATCAGCTAGAAGAAGTTACCTTGTAGAGAGTTCAGCTACAAACAAATCACCCTGTAGAAAGATCAACTAGAAGAAGTTACCTTGTAGAAAGTTCAGTTACAAAGAAACCATCATGTTGAGAGTTCAGCTACAAACTAGTGACCTTGTAGAGACATCAGCTAGAAAAGTTACCTTGTAGAGGGTTCAGCTACAGAGAAACCATTCTGTAAAGAGCTCAGCTGCAAACAAATTATCTGTACAGAATTCAGCTACAAACAAATCACCCTGTAGAGAGATCAGCTAGAAGAAATTACCTTGTAGCGAGTTCAGCTACAAAGAAACCACCATGTAGAGAGTTCAACTGCAAAGAAATAACCTTGTAGATAGTTCAGCTACAAACAAATCACCCTGTAAAAAGATCAGTTAGAAGAAGGTACCTTGTAGAGAGTTCAGCTACAAAGAAACCATTTTGTAAAGAGCTCAGCTGCAAAGAAATTACCTTGTAGATAGCTCAGCTACGAACAAATCACCCTGTAGAGAGATCAGCTAGAAGAAGTTACCTTGTAGATCGTTCAGCTACAAAGAAACCACCATGTAAAGAGTTCAGCTACAATGAAATTACCTTGTAGATAGTTCAGCTACAAACAAATCATCCTGTAGAAAGATCAGTTAGAAGAAGTTATCTTGTAGAGAGTTCAGCTACAAAGAAACCATTTTGTAAAGAACTCAGCTGCAAAAAAATCACCTGTACAGAATTCAGCTATGAACAAATCACCCTGTAGAGAGATCAGCTAGAAGAAGTTATCTTGTAGATAGTTCAGCTACAAACAAATCTCCCTGTAGAGAGATCAGCTAGAAGAAGTTACCTTGTAGAGAGTTCAGCTACAAAGAAACCACCACAAGAGAGTTCAGCTGAAAAGAAATCACCCTGTAGAAAATTCAGCCACAAACAAATTGCCCTGTAGAAAGATCAGTTTAAAGAAGTTACCTTATAGAGAGTTCAGCTACAAGGAAACTATTCTGTAAAGAGCTTAGCTGCAAACAAATCACCTGTACAGAATTTAGCTACAAACAAATCACCCTGTAGAGAGATCAGCTAGAAGAAGTCATCTTGTAGAGTGTTCAGTTACAAAGAACTACTATGGAGATTTCTGTAATCAATATAAAATTATGTATTATATATATAATTTGTACATTTACTGATAAAATATTGAAAGTACATCTACCTCATCTTTTCTTCTTTCTGTAGTAAAGAAAAAAAGATTGGTTAAAAAAGTCCCTTAGCCAGCCATAGGCCAGCTTTGGGGTATACAAATACAAAATGAAATGAAATCTAATCCAAAACAGCCAAGCTGTAAAAAAAGTGTGCGGCCCTCAAAAAGGCTATGGTGAAAAAAGATGTGAAATCCAAGGTGGCGGCCAAGAAATGGCTGTGATGGTAGGTTAATGATAAAAATTTTAATAATGACAATTCAGATGAATTTTGTGAAGCGGCACAAAATTCACCTGAATTCACCTTTAGTGTTTTGGAAAACTAATGCATAACTAAAATGTGCATAATGGTTAAAGTTCTACAGTAGATCTAGGTATCTAGCTATTAATTTTGATGATATTTAAATTAATCTTTAAATTCATTAGCCCTACAGTGTAGGTTACCGATTATGGTCATGAACTTTCGGAACTTCGTGCATTTGACACCCTTCATTGATATCCAAACCTTTTTTCTCTCCACTGCTTTCCAATTTTATTGAATCTTCAGGCTTACGATTTGTATGACATCATTCAACATTGTTTCCATTGGGCATTAACAAACGTGAGACGATGTAAGTAATAGTTTTTTGTCACCGCACATGCATTATCGGTTTCTGTACATTTCTCAGCGATAATTATTGGCATTTCAGCTATATAAATTTGGGCCTGTTGATCCTACCAAGCATGAATGGTCACTTTGGTGTCCATATAGGGTCATAACCATGGCACCAAGGAACCTAAAAATTCACGCACAATTCCATATATGGGTAAAATTACAGTACACTTGCATTTTTTTTTTAAATTGTCAACAAAATGTAATTCATGATACTGTAAGAAAAGCAGTTTTTAGCTAACATACATGCATGTTTTGATAAATAAACGTAGTTACAAGCAGGGTAAAACATACATGTTTAGGTAAACAAAGTAGCTACAAGTGGCCGGTAGAATACAGTATGGACAAAAGTACACCGGTACTTATATAACACAAAGTGAGGAAGAGTGTTCTTTACCATTAGCATCAATAACTGCTTCGTCAATACAATTCTCTTGTATTCACTTCTTACATGCACAACAGACCTAAAACCATCGAGCATCATCTTCATAGGATCCATTACACTCGCAATAAACTGTGTCTGCATCTCTTACAATTCCATTTTCACTGTCTTTATCTCTCACAAATCCAGTTGAAGGTTCCATAAATTCATCAGACTCTGACATGTTTTCAATTTCTGTATGATCAACATCCTGAGACTTTTGCGTGTTGCCACTCTTCATCTTTCAACAACAGCAGCAGCCGCAGTCTTCTTTTTCTGCTTTTCATTAGCCTTTTGTCTTGCTAACCTTTCTTTTTCCTTCTTTTTTCTCTGTTTTATTTCTTGAGATTTCTTGACCTTCTTCTCTTCTTGTTCTTTTAGTAAAGCCAAGCCTTCTGCACTTGTTAGCGCTTTGTCCTGTCACTCTTTGCAAGCTGCTCTTCTTCCTGACTGGAGTTTCAGGGACATATTGTATCAAACACTTTGAAATTCTTCCTGTTGTGCTTAGTGTTAAACTACTACTGCTACCAGACTGAGTAGGAGTAATTGCATTCCAACTCTCACATGATGAGTGCCCATCAATAGGTACGGGAGATCTGTGCTCTTCAGGAGAACCTATAATAGGATAGCATAGCTTGCTGTCACTTACTACTTGTGATGACTCACTTGCATCTGGTGCACTGTTAACTATATTTGTTGTCCATGGCATTCATACATGTCTGAGAAGTACAATCCCCTTTCTACAATGACAATTCTGGATGACTCTTCATGAAGCTGGCAAGCCAGCCATTGGTTGTCTTGTCTTTTGTTAGCACTTCATTCTTTACTGTAACTTTTTCTGCAATATTTTTGATGTTGCGTATTTTTTCAAAGCCTATCTTTCCTGCAGTAACTATATACTAACTAAGTTTTAGCTATGTTTCGGGTTGTCTCGAGCTAGCAGACTACATTTTGAGCGTTTGATTCGTGTTGAGTAAACACTAGTAGTTATGTGATAACTAAGCAGGTAAGTTTATAATTTAAAATCAGTCAGTGGGTTTTGGTTCCACGCAGCTACTGTGAGTTTACAGACAGCAATTGGGTGTGGCTTCCTGCATACCCAGTATTATAATTGCCTATTGAATCAACTCTAAGGAACCTAACTTGTATGAAGAATTCTGCACGTAAGTCTATAGGCACTCACTGTAATAAGTTTGTTCAATTAGTCAGGGCCCACCACAAAGTGAAGAAGTGTCATTCTAGTCAGCAGCATGCTCATGATGTTAGCAGGAATGAGAGAGAATTTAGAAAAAATCCTTGGGAATAAACTTAAAAAAGAAGATTATCAACTATTTTTGTCTGAGCTAGATCGCCTTGGCATTGTTAACTTTTATGACACAATTGAGATGAGTGTATTGGGTCACTATCTGCCAATTTCATTATCTTCTTTTCAGAACTGTGTGAACTTCATTCAAAATAATTTCACTATGTCAAAATCTCAATGTAAGAGAATCTTTGATTTAGCAGCGGCAATTTCAATATCCTCTTCTAGGAGAATATTTATGGCGAAGAGCTGCCAAGAATGGTGTGTGGACTTTTGAACATTATGTTGGCAAGACATTTTTCATTATTAATTGTGTGTGTGTTTTGTTTTTTGTTAATTGTACTCCTTGCCATGCCCACCTGTGGGGATTTTCATGCCCTATTTTTGTGGTAGCATGTGTCCAAGGACATTTGATTGCAATTGTTTGTGTCATCAATAATACTGATGGTTCTTCTCTCTCCCGACATATTGAAATGGACAAAAGTACTTATCCCACTGTAAGACTTAACTATAATATTATACAACTCTTACAATGATCTATTAGTAGGTGGGCTCCACGTAAGCTCGCAGACAGCCAACGGACAGTTTCATGTTACAGACTGTACTTACTAATAAATGTGCGTGGCTGAGTGTATGTTTGTAATGCAATAAGTGGGCGTGGCTCACAAAGATAAGGTCCGCAAACAAAAAATCGATATCTTCAAATCGACTTACAAACTATAGTCATGTGTAGGGGTAGGTCTAATCAAGAAAACGATAGAGTGGCACCAAATTTCGTCCATGTCTTCTAGCGAAAATAACGCAAAATACCTTGAATTCGATCGATTTTTCGCTGTCGTAATTTACAATGTTATTCTTTTGGGCCAAAACTCTCTCTCAAGCTTTGAGAGGTTGTCCACTCTTACTTTGAAGTATAGGTAGTTTAATATAATTAATTAATATTTGGTAGTGGCGTCGCGTGCATCGCCGATCGGTGAAAAAAGACGTTTTGTGATCTGGAGCACAGCAGACTTGCAGGAAATACTGCAACATTTACTGCAGTGATCACCTCCAAGTCAAGTACCTGTGTGCAGAATATGGCGTGGATTGAAGTTTGTTGACCATCTGGCTGAAACCAGCCTCACCGGATTTAGCGAAAATTTCCTCCACGATCCAACAAATATTGCAGTTTCATGCAAACTAAGACCTTTAGGTGTGCTGAAGTATGGAAATGATTGCTCAGAGCAAGTATAAACTAACAGCAATGGCTAGATTACGAACATGTTTATCAATTACGGCATGCGAAACGCGATTTATTGCACAAAACCAAGGCTCTCGTAAGTAATTTATATAATTTTACAAAAATATTGTGAAATATACTTGACAACTACTCTGAGTGCAGTTAAATAAACAAGTTTGTGATTGTTAATTAATTTCAGTGACATTATGTATAAAAAATCAATTTCTGACTGTTCTATATAGGAATATCTGACTGCTGTATTGCAGAGTTTCCTTCATGCAAGTTATCATATTATAGCTATGTGGCGTTGGTGTAAATTGGCCTATATAATTAATTTTAATGCTGGCATATTGCATGCTATAGTAAAATCATTGTGCCTTTTTCTGAAAATCTTCCTCGTATATATTCAACAGGGTTAAAGGTATAGTCTAGACATAGCATCTGCATTTTCATTTTGATATGCAATGTACTATTTGGTGTGTATAATACTAATCCTACTTATGCATGGGGGCAGTATTAGCAATAATAATAGTAATTATCAAAAGCAGAAACCAAGGGTTTGCTCCAGTTCTATAGTTGATGGTAGGGAAGAGTGGCTCTGCTGACTACTGTAAGGATATGTAAAATAAAATCAAAAGTTGAGATATACGCCTGAAAACAATCTTCAAGACAACAATTTAATGTATGTACATATTTGTATATCCTATCTGTGTGGGCCACTCTTATACATTGTATGTAATGTTCCAAACTACTAATATTCTACCTCAAAAACTTCAAAATGAGGGCCCAGTGCAGGACAAATTTTCAACTATTTCAATTTTGTGAACAGATCTATATTAGTATGACAAAGTCATTGTGATATAATTACTCTAAATTCAGTGACATGTGACTATTGTTCTTATTAAATGATGATCTAATCCATTATAACTATGTCAATTTTTAAGTTCCAGTAAATCATCCAATTGGCATCTCATTATAACAGTTAAAATCAAAATTTCTTCCAAATCCTAAATAACTAAGCTTCATTTTTAGATATTTTGTGTCATGGAAGTAACACTATGTTTGTAATGTCTTGCACAGGATAGACATGATTGAGACTGAATAAGTTGCAATTGGTACTTTGGTACAAAATTAGCTACCAAGAAATATCAACGCTTTATATATGATAGATTTCCATGCAGATGTGATTTCAAGGCATGTAAAAACTTGTTGGAGAGCATACCATTTGACCTTGCATGCTACTGCATCTGAATATCACATAAAAATAGATGATCAGGTAATTATAAGCTCTAATTTAACTATCAAAAAGGTGTGCATGATTATAACTATGCTGCATGACCTGCATAGCTATAGCTATATAGATCTGGCCATGCACTCAAGACCTCTGGACTCCATCTTTGCTACAGAAATGATCATCTTACTGTGCTCACAGTGATTTATAATCATATCAAGTCAGTAACATTATACTGATTTCCGTAGAACTTTCATTACAAGAGTTTTGGTTTTGCACCGGAAATAAATTGCATTATCGGCTAACTGTAAAATTTTCTGTCTGTGATCTAGCCATTGCTGTTAGTTCATACTTGCTCTGAGCAATCATTTCCATACTTTAGCACACCTAAAGGTGTTAATTTGCATGAAACTGCAGTATTTGTTGGATCGTGGAGGAAATTTTCGCTAAATCCGGCGAGGCTGGTCTCTGCCAGATGGTCAACAAACTTCAATCCACACCATATTCTGCACACAGGTACTTGACTTGGAGATGATCACTGCAGTAAATGTTGCAGTATTTCCTGCAAGTCTGCTGTGCTCCAGATCACAAAACGTCTTTTTTTTTCCCGATCGGCGATGCGCGCGAGGCCACTACCAAATATTAATTAATTATATTAAACTACCTATACTCCAAAGTAAGAGTGGACAACCTCTCAAAGCTTGAGAGAGAGAGTTTTGGCCCAAAAGAATAACATTGCAAATTACGACGGCAAAAAATCGATCGAGTTCAAGGTATTTCGCGTTATTTTCGCTAGAAGACATGGACGAAATTTGCTGCCACTCTAGTGTTTTCTTGATTAGACCTACCCCTACACATGACCATAGTTTGTAAGTCGATTTGAAGATATCATTTTTTTGGTTTGCGGACTCTAACAAAGAGCTACGCAATAGCGTTTATAAGTTTCCACGTCGTAAAACCATATAGATTCCCTGGTCAAACGAACAATTTCGTTTCTCACGTGATCCAATCCGAAATCTACGAAATTGCCCCACACACGTTTCTTGATGCCTTCAGGTATTTTGTGCCGTATCTCCCTAACAGATATACCAAATCACTTACAATTTGGCATGCATAGAGTGCATACACACATGGTATTTGTAACCAAATTTGGTAATAATTGGTAGCGTTAATCACAAATTATCAACACAAAAGCGAATTATCTACAAAGTTGCTTCGCCTTACCTTATATAGCTATGTACTAGCATTGGTACCTGCCTACATGCAGGGACCACTTTATAATAACAACCAAGTATTAAACATCAGTGCCATTCATTCCCTGCAGCATGCATGGTGGTAACATTTTTAATACCAACATCTTGGGAAGCATGCATGTACTCCTGACCCTGCAGAATTGCATAGCTAAACTACTGTAGTAATGTGTCTGCTTATAACACATAGGTGTGAATCACACCTATGTATTTTAAGCATACACATAACAATGTGGATGGTTAGTAGTACCTGTCCTATTGTGCAGGCTATAGCTACATGTTGCATCATTTGATAAAAGATTGACCACAAAAGACATAATTATTGGTACCTGCCCTACAATGCAGAAGTTTCCATACTGCATATTATATTTTGGGAATGCACACAATGTAATGAAAACCATGCATTAAAATTCATGTAACTATGTTGCATGTATGTATAATGAATGTCACTTTAAAAGACCATTAGGTCATCCTGCAAGTACACTGGAATGATGTGAGCATACAGATAATTTTAAACAGCAGAGCTGAGTATAGCTACATAAGCAAAGACAAGTGTAATATTGTACTACTGTCCATACCTATAATATTATGTCTATCATACAGGTGCAAACTACATATTATGTGATATTAGTATAGTACCTGTCATCACCATTCATATGACATTTAACTTGCTGACAACAAAAGAAACTACATAATGTAGGATGCAGTACATGCCTACAGTGCAGGCTGAGCTTTGTATGTTAACAATACTACAACATTCCCTTTACTACACTGCAACCTATTGTCATCACCTCTAACCTCCACGATCCCTACATTTAAAGTACTGTATGGGTAATCTACTACTGACTATTATCACTTACTGTCATCACCTTCGTACAGTAAAATTAGCTACTACTAACTATTATCAACCAATACAGTGATACCTGTTAACCAGAACACTTGAAAATGAGAACACCTGCATAATCTAGATACTTGTTAATGCTCTAAAAGTATCCCTTAGCATGTCACTGAACTGAAAATTCAGGAACACATTTTGTCAGTCCCTAATACACAGCTTTCAGTGTAGAGTGAGAAAAACCTGTTACCAAAAAGGCTGCCAATAGGAATAAAAAAAAGTTTTAGCAGAAAAGGTTGTTGAAGAGAAGTTATAGCCAAAAGGTTTGGAAAAAGAAAAAAAAAAGGTGATACAACTGGGATTTGAAATCCCACCCTGCTAGTTTCAAGCCTAATGCTCTACCCCATGCACTAAATGTCACTTGTGGTTACAGTGTTTTTAAAAGTTGTTTATAAAGGCATGCTTAAGTTGAATGGAATAGGCGTTTACTTGTGGTTTAATGGGTGTTTACTTGTGGTTTGCATGTGGTTACCTGTAATTCGAAGTGTTGCTGTCCTGCTAATATAAGTATCTCCATCAGAGGTAATAATAGAACAAGTCATAGTACCAGCATCTTTCGCAGTCAGATGATAGCCATTCACATCTCGTGCTGTCTGACCATTTGGAAAACAGTCCGGGTTGCCGCCATTGTAATCTTCATTTGTAAAGCACCTTTCAGTGTTCCACTCATATGAAATTGCAGTCAAATCACTCCTACCATCATATGCAAGAATTCTACATCTCAAAGTAACATTACTCAGTATTGGATATTCAATAATGTTACGATCCACTAGTGTGCTATCTGGACTGCTTATAAAAATACCTACATAAAAAATATAAACATCAAAATGAATATACACAAGTTGCAATAAAAAGTGTAAAAATGAAAGTGACATGCAGTCAAGATATGGCCAGTGATGTTAATTATGTGGTGGATCATGACACTATCGCTATACACATGTCTGTACATACCAGCGTTGAAACCGGGTCACTACTGCTGACCCGGATGACCCACTGACCCAGATAGCAATCCGGGTCAGACCTGGATTTGACCTGGATCAATTAAAGCTGAGGCGTGCGATAAGAGCTATGTTTCGGCTAGTCCCAAGCGAGTGAACGAGACTACGTTTTGAGCGTTCGATTCATGTTGAGTAAATATTGCAACTTCAGCCTAGTTGTAGGTTAAAGATCAAAAAAAAAGGTCATCACCTACAATAGCTACCCCTCACCATAGATACCCTCAGTTTCGTGCTACATACTGCACTTACTAATAAATGGGCGTGGCTGAGCATATGTTGGTAACATGATAAGTGGGCATGGCTCACGAAAGAGCTACGCGATAGCGTTTATAAGTTTCCACGTCATCAAACGAACAATTTCGCTTCTCATGTGATCCAATCCAGGTCAGACCCGAATAATTTGTAAACCGGGTCTGACCCGGAGAAAATGTGACCCGGATGACCCAACCCGGTTTCAATGCTGGTACATACACACAATAATATTACATAACTATGTTTACATGTAACATTTTCATGCCTCAGATCACAGGAACTGCCTAGGCTACGTTTTGTATGTAGCCCAGCTAGCCGGGCTACATATGAAATGTAGTAGGGCTACAACTAGGCTGTTTTGACATTATAAGGAAGATCAGGGGTGAATGTGGTAATTACAACCATTATGCAATACTTTGAAGTTGTATTTAAAGCATTAAATCAATCAGTTTAAAGCCTTTGAAGTTACTACATGTATTTGAGAGTATCTTTGACATACTTAAAGGTGCTTTTGATGTGGTTTGGTATAGTTTCAAAAAAGCTTCAACTATAGCACTAGCACTTACTATGTAAGGTTTTCAAAATTTTGAGAAACCCATAACACCAAGAGATAGTTTTTACTGTGGGATTCAGTTTGTCTCAATTGAGAGCCACAGTAGACTCAATTGTAAGCCACATGAAACTCACAATGTAAAGTGCATCTTGCCTATATAAGTTTTATATACATTTTAGTAGTTTTTAAAAGAAAGAAGCACTTAACAACACAAATAGGTAGATCAGAGGCATTGTTCCTTTGATCTTCCCAGATCAAAGGTATTATTTCTTTGATCTACCCATGCAAAGTGTTACATATTAGCTGTAACACGGAGCATTCGGGCTTTGCCTGATATGTATGCCCTCTGCCCTCGGGCCGCATATGTATGCCCTCATTCCCGTGTTACAACCATTACATGTAACACTTTCACAACTTAGATCAAAGGAACCACCCTGGCTACAACTGGACAGTGATTATAGACGTTAAGGCCAAAATTGATTGTCAGAATCGATTGATACTCACGTGATTAGGATGCACAACATTTCGCTATGAAAAGCACACAAACAGAGAGCGTTTCGTTATCCTTGCCTCCAGTGAGTTGAAAAATGTCAGGCTAAGGTGAGAACTATTGCTATAGCTTATTCATCACTCGTTTCTATACGTTTTGGAATACGGATACACCCCCATCATGGGCTACCACTCTGCACAGAGTAACCACTCTACAAGCAAGCTTATCTATCTAGGCCTTTAGTAAACTCTGCACTTCTTCCGTAAACAATTCAATGGCACTGATTAAAGCAATAAACACGCATAACCAAAATTCTCTGTGATATCTCTAGGATATGTCCGTTTATTGTAACTGAACATAACCAGAACGATGTCCTACATGCTAGAAACTGACAACACCATCTGGAGAGCCACTGTTGACTACACCATCACCAAGTTATACATGGTAGTGAATTGCTGCAGTAATGTTTGAGTTAAAGGGATCTAACTACTTACTGATAAGCAGATTACTACTCCAGATTTGTGGAAGTACAGAAGTCAACCACCACCACTTCCTCCAATATTGTTCCTCACTTGAAGGCAATTTTTGCACAATTTTGTATAGTTACTGATAGCGGCCCCAGTTTAACTCAGCAGACATTAAGGAATTTGTGCAACCCTATGAATTGCACCACAAAACAAATAGTACGTACTACCCTCAAGCTAATGGTCTTGCTGAAAGGATAGTAAAAACCATTATGAAATTACTGGAATGTTCAGCAGATCCTTACAAAGCTTTACTTAGTTAGAGAGCAACATGTTTACCCTGGTGTGGACTTAATCCAGCTGAGCTGTTGATGGGCAGGAAGATAAAGAACTGTTGTGCCCCAAGTAAATGACAATCTTGTACCAAACTGGAAACACATTGAGAACTTCAGAGCACTAGACGAAAAATGCAAGAAAGAACAAAAAAATAAAACAACTATGGTAGATGCCAAAGAGTGAGAACACTTCCACCATTACCACTTGATCAAGCATTGTGGGTCAACACTAGATGACACCAAACTCCAACACAAGTATCTAAGACAGCTGGAACACCACCTTCATATTTTGTTGAAACACCATCAGGAGAGACCCAAAGAAACCGAGTACATTGGAAGTGAGTCACTATCTCCTACAGATCTATATACCTATCTCAACCAGAGAGACTATCCCAGCAACAACCACTTCCTCAAGACCTGTTACATGCTCACAAACAAATAATGCTAATCACTCCCAGATCATTTACGTTATTAATAAACAAGGAGGGGAGGTGTGACATAAGGATATTACATAATTGTAGCAGAAGACTGAATAGACTTTAACATGGGAATAAGGGCTTTGCTTAAGTTTTCCACTGCATTGGAAACTCCTGTCCACCAAATAGAAGAAGCAACCCTCAGTCTGCATTTCTGATGATCATGGTGTATCTTTTCTAGGGTCTGCTGTCTCATGTTGGAAGTTATAGCAATTAGTACTTGGTACAACAACAGAGTGTTGCTAAGGGTAAGTGTTATCTCAAAATCGTAAGTGATCTTTAAGTTCCGTACAAAGATGATTTCTGGTTGACCAGCAGAGTTGCAAAATTTGATTAACTTGGAACAGATTTCATTATTTGCTTGTGCTTGGGAATAGGTCTTCAAATGATCAGTGCTTGCAGGTAGCACTGCCCTGATGAATTCCACAAAATACTCTACTTCGATGGAACTAACATTATTCCCCTCAATGGAGTCTTGGAGAGGTGCTCTGGACAGAGTATCTGCCATGTACGTACAATGACTTTCCTGGCACATGGTGAATTGTATACTGGAATCTCATTAGACAAAGTCTAAATTGTAGCACTCTGGGAGGAAGCAGATCCAGGATCAGGCTTGTGGTCAGTTTCCAAGTTTGTACTCAGCCTTCAAAGGCCCATGTTAGTGCTAAAGCCTGCTTCTCAATTTGGGAATATCAAAGTTCTGTCTCACTTAGTGGTCGTGAACCAAAGCAATTGGGCACCTTTGACCTTTTTGCTGTTGCAAAAAAAAACAGCTCCCAAGCCATAGCAAAGGTATCAGCACTGATTTGGTTTATGCTTCTGGATCATAAAGTGCTAACACTCTGGGTGAGAAGATTATTTTCACCTTGGAGTGTCTTAAAGGACTCTTCTTAAGTGGCTTCCTATGTCCTGAAATTCTTGGTGCTTAATAACACTCTTAGTGGCTTGAAAATGTGTGCAATATTAGGTGAGAACTTCATCATTTGATTCACCATTCACATGAATCTGCAAAGTTCTGTAGCTGAGGATGGAGGTTTCATAGCTGAAATACCTGCTGTCTGCTGAGGGTTTGGTGAATATTTTTGCCATTTACTGTGTAGAACTCAAAATGAGTATAAAAAAACACAGATAGTTATATAAGTGAAGGGAAGAGGTTCTGGGATATGACATCTTTAAATTGTTTAATATCATCCAGTACAACTAGAGAATCAGGTAGAGAATTCTACAATTTGATGGTAGAAGGGAGAAAAGAATTAAAATATGTGTCAGTTCTGGCAAACGGAATAATGAATTGCTGGCTGTGTCCACAGGCAGATGATGTAAGGGTGATTGTGATGTCAACAAGACTATGTAATATTAAAATATAAGCAGTTTCAAGAAACTTCTCCAGTGTTCAAGAAATGGCCAGTTCAAATGTTCAAGTATGATAGTCACGCGCGCGCGCGCATGCACTACTGCAACAAGAGAAATTATTTGTGATAAAATGGATGGCACGCATTGAACCTTTTCTATTTGCAATATTTGGTACAGAAGGTGTGGAGACTACACTGTACTAATGTAGTCTAACATAGGTCATACTAAGGATGTGTAACAGTTGGATTTTGCTGATGTGGGGCATTGGAAGAGATTATGTTGTATAAATCTTTCTCTTTGATGGCTTTGCTACAAATATCATTGATATGTTCCTTCCAGGTTAAGTGTTCATCTATCACTACTCCTAATTGTTTAGCCGATTTTTTGTTGTACTTGCTGACTGTGGATTCAATAACAATACTTTGTGAAAGTCTTTTTCCTTGTTATGACTAGATGGATATGTTTGGTTGGAGTGAAATGCAATGGTGGTCAATAACATGGACAATAAAAGTAAGTTTGTTTGGGAAAATTGACACTTGTCTGCATTTAGTGTACTCCCAGCAGCCTTTATTTATTTTAGCACAGCTTAGAGTCTACGGTCATGTTCTATTATGGTGCTTGCAAACACCAGAATGTCATCTATATGGCATAGCACTCCAGGGATACCAGAGAGAACTTTATTCCTGAAATATTTCTGGTGTGCTTGATATGCCAAGTAGTAATGTCTTAAAGCTAAATTGTCCATATGGTTTGAAAAAGGTGGTTAATAATCTAGATTCTCTGGCTTCCAAAATCCATTATTTGTATCCAGTTTACTAAAGATTGTTGTACTGTAAGCAGTGTGAGGGTGGTGTCAACTTTTGGCATAGGGTACATTTCACGTAGGACACTCTCATTTAAAGGTTTCATGTCTACACAGATTTGAACTTCTTCTGAAGCTTTTGGTGGTACAACTACCATTATAGCACACCATGGTGTAGGTTCAGTGACAAAAGAGATTACTCTTAATCTCTCCATGTGCTCTAATTGTGCCAGAAATTTTAATCTGAGAGGAAGAGGAACATGTCTAGGGGTACATAAAGTGGAGGGCTGTGCATCTGGTTTCAGTTGAATCTTCAATTCACGTGCAAATGTGCCCAGACCTGAAAACAATGATGGGTACTGTGAAATAATATTTTTATCAATAGACTCTACATGTGACAACAATTTCAATGCTATTATAGCTGGAAACACTAACAAACTGTTTTTTGTTATGTTCTTCACAATGTAGACAGGTTTTGTACTAGAAACACCCTTGTGTGCGAGAGTCAGGGATATCTTACCCAAAACTTTCAACTGGGAGTGGTCTGGGCCACAAAGGGATGCATTTGGTTGTTGTAAAGGTTCAGGTACATCCAGGCTGTTCCACATTGTTTCTGATATCACAGTAAGGTCAGCCAGCACCAGAATAAACCTTGAATATCATTGTTTTGTCTCTGATGGCCACTTTTATCTCTCAAGTTTTATCTTGCTTGTCCTCCACTTTATCAAGGTATTTAATTTCCTACTCTAATTGTGATTGTGTCACGTGAGGCTTCTCAGGTTGTGCTGATATAATTGGAACAGTGTTAGATAAACACTGTGAATAAAGTGGCCATGCCTTTACATCTACTGTAAACTAGTTTGCATCTCTGGGTGGGCATGACTGTCTAGGTTGTACTCCTGTGCCACATCTACGGCAGTTGTTGGGTGGCAGTTTGGCTGGGGCTTGTGTGGGTATTGCTGGAAGCTTTCTCCTGGAAAATTTCTGTCTTACTGCATCCAAGAGGTTTCCTCTTTTATTGTAGGCTTCTGTAAGAACTCTTGCTGAACTTTAACTGCATCACATTATCAAATCAATTTTTTGCTTTATCCAGGGTAAGTTCAGCTTGTAGTTGTAAGCTTTCTGAAAATCTGAGATCCCTAATTCTAACAATCAGGTGATAATGGATTAGTTCATCATTCAAATATCCAAACTTACAATTATTCACAAGCTTGTGTACTGATAAAGTGGATTGCAAGTTTGCTGGGAAGTTTTGACTATGCAGGCACACTTGTACATCTCATTCTTTTTTCACTTCAAATACTTGTTAAATTCATCTATCATCTTTTGATACTTCTTTCTGTCTTCTTGAGAGATATGTATGGGTTGTGTCCAACACTTCTTGCATCTCCTTATTACCTACACAGTCCAAAAGGGTGCTGACTTCTGCTGGTGGTCTTTATCCACTAACCTGGATGCTTGGCTGCATTTTTTAAACCATCATTTCCTCTTCAACCATTCTTCACTTTTTGAGAATGAAAAGGGAGTTGGAGGCTGTAAGTTCAACATTGATACCCTGACACCATGTGGGATACACGCAGTGGATCATGAGACTCCTTATTCCAAAAAAAAACATGCCACACACAGTATTGCTATATGTGACCCAGTCTGGAAAAACCGGGCTTATCGCCTATTTAAAAGTATTTAGAAACACCAGTTTTAAGTATTTAGTATGTTGTAGCTCGCCAATGGTTGAAGCTATGTGTACCAAATTTTCACACGTTTTACACCAATTCCTTAACTTCCAGAACATCCACTGTGCAAGTAGCCAAAAACTAAGTTTCCCACCATTTTAGATAGTTTTTAAACTGAGGTTGACTGTACGTGATCAGGCGAGCTGCAAATTGGGTGGAAGGCGGGGGCCCTGGAAGGCGGGCAAGATAGTGTTCAAAAATTGAAAAGGAAAGTCAAGGGGTGAATTAGGCAAAGTTTTGGGCCACTGAGGTCCCAAAACTGGCTAAAATGAAAGGAAATTCACAGCAGAGGTACTTATTCAACACCACAGAGCTGTACAGCCACGTAAAGTCATCCCCAGGCTGACCAGAGCTCCATTAAGGCCCCACACCACACATACGGATCACAACTGGGCTTGGAAAAAGCAGCCAGCAAAACCAGACCACTCAAGTCTAACTGATTTTGATTGTGGAATTAGATAGTTTATTCATGTAGCTTTGTGTACTGGGTGAAAAATCGAATCTGCTGACATGGGCGATAAGACCGGTTTTCTCAGACTGGATCACATATGCACATACACACATACACAATTACAATATTAGTGTATTCAGTCTTCTGCTACAGTTATGTAATATCCTTATGTCACATTAATACCCATAATATTTAATGATATTGTCATCATTACAAATGGTTGGTATTAACATCATTGCAGTCATTTCTTAGCTGTCACCTTTCATTTCAAAAGCATAAGAAAAATGTGATTAATGGATCATTCCAAAGGTCTCTAACATAGTGGATTTGTGCAATTACTGATTTAGACTATGGCTTATGTGGCTCTGGTGACTGGTCACTGCCAGTAAAGGTTGCTTCCTGATCAAATCAGAGCTAAAATAACTCACTGGTAGGCTTCCTAGATTAATACAATCATCTTTATGATCCACGAATACTTTCTTTATACTGTAGTGATGATTTCTGATGGCTGTTGTGATTGGAATCATAAACAGCACATGACACACATGACAAAAAATGTTTGTTATGGGTATCTAACCAGATTAGATACCTATTCATGGGTATTTGTTGGATTCTAAATACCTCATTATTGACTAAACTTCAAAGCATACTTTGTGTGACATAATCTAATTCAGTCTATACCCATACTGAATTAGCAATTAAATGTACACTAGCACATCTGCAAGTGTAGGCAACCTCCCTTATTTCCCTACTTTTTATAATTATGATTAATTTTATAATTAAACTTAACAAATTTTTCTTATACTTTAAATAACAATACTATGACTGGTGAACCTGTGCATACTGCATCAAAATAAAATATGGATAATTAGCCCATCCGAACTTTCAAGTACTGACTTAAAAGCAAAGTGGCCATTGCGCTTTGCTTTCACCTATTTTCAGCCCGTTACACAGTGTTACAAATAATAAACAGTATTTATTAGAAGCACCTCTACAATTGATTCAGTCATCATGGAAAATACATGACAATTCATAAAAAAAAGAGAAGCCATGCATCGTGGCATTGTAAATTAACACCTTGGGCTGTCAGCAAAACTGAAATGGGACATAAAGGAGGATAAACATGATGCTTGCATTGTACGTACATACTGTAGTATGCCGAAAGAAATGTCTTGGGATGATGCAATGTTGAGCAGTGAAAATGAAATTCCATTGCCTTAGCCACTATAGAGTTATGCTTGGCAGGCAGGCAGATGGGCGGGTGGGCGGGCGGGCGGGTGGGCAGGCGGGCGGGCGGGTAGGCGGGCGGGCGGGCGGGCGGGCGGGCAGGCAGGCAGGCAGGCAGGCATCTTATGTAATAAACATCATATTTACAGAATAACATCGCCATTCTGCCTGCTTGCCTGCCTGCCTCTTGCACTCCTTTCTGCCTCTGCCTGCCTGCCTGCACATGTAATAACTGTCAGAGCATCTCTCAGCACTGGAGATGCATAATTGTATTGATAGTTTGTAATGGTTAGTTAAATACATACTTTTCTACCAGAGACAGATAATACCACATGCACATTTAATTCTAAACATTTGCTTACTGTAAATAGAAGGATGCTGAAGCACTGTTAATATCCGAGTATCACTTCCAATTGGGTTACTCACAGAACAGCTATAAGTTCCACGGTCTCTTGATCGAAAGCTACTAATGCTGTAATCTATTCGAAACAATGCAGTATTTCTGTTATGAACCAATCTTATAAAATTTCTTGATAATGGTTGAGAGATACCATTTTTCATAATAATGAATGTATGTGGTGGAGAACCACTGGATGTACAGGATATTGTAAGTGGAGAACCATAGACTCCGTAAACAGTAGATGATTCCACAGTTATCACTGGAGATGCTGTTATGCATTAATAAAAATTGACTCATGTACGTATTAAAATGGTAATGACTTACTTCTGTCTGAAAAGTACACTCCAACACTCATGCTCTCATTCACCATATCACTATTTCTCATGGCACAAGTGTAAACACCTTCTGCAGCAGCAGTTAGTCCTTGGCATATAAATGCATTAATAACTCCAACTGATCTACTAATAGGTTCATCACGTGGTTGAATTACAGGAGGACCATTACAATTTCCAATTTGTAACATTGAGCCACCAAAATACAATCCACCCAGTTCATCATTGCTATCACCACTAGGTCCCAATCCAGTTACACAACGAAATAATATGCCAGAGCCACTCAGTGGAGTGAAGTGAGTGTAATTACTAATCATGTTACTAGATATAATCTCATTGCTTCCTGTACTTCTTACCCCTCCAGTAATTGCAATCCCTAAATTAGAACATAAATCCAATTCATGTGCTGACTGATTACAACTTCACTTTTTATATGTCATGTTCATACATTACACCATCCATTTTGTAAGTAGCAGCAAAGTGATTGAAAATACTTGTAAATTTAAACATGGTAATAATATGCCATGTGCATGATAGGACTGTAATCTATAACAAATGTGCATGCTCATTCGTGTAACCTACCCTAATGGAAAAATTGGAAGAGCAAGACACATTATTTGATTTTGACTGCAAGAGGAGAGCTGATGATGTCATAGATTCTCTACTAAGGCTGCAAACCATTGATTCGTGTGCTAATGGAATAAATATGGCCTCTGAAATGGCAGTCATACAAAGACGTTCTTCTCTGCCTGTGCGGTGGTACCATGAAAGTGTCACTTCACTTATCAACTTCTCACCAATAGAATACCAAAGCCAGGAAAGAAAGTTTTCGGATAAGTTGAAGTTTGTGTTTACAAATTCCTTTAGATGTAGCTATGTTGGGGTATACTGAAACTATAGAACAAAGAAGGGTTTTTGTGATGCTTGCATGTTTGTAAAAGCAACATTTTATGATTTTAGTGGGCTGATAGCTGTACAATAGCTATACTGTTAATGTGCTTACCTTAATGTCAACGGTGGGGAACAATAAAGAGGACACCAACAAATGAGGCCCTGTCACAATTAAATGATGTGATACTAGACTACAAGCACCCCGGTTTATACTGGCTATTATACATCATGCATTGGATGGCTAAAGTTCCTTGATTATAGCAGTAGTAATATAAAGCTTCAAGGGGTGTGTTTGCTTGGTATAGGAGTAGTAGAAAATGATTGACTGCCCATGCATTTAATTAGTCATCAAGTAGCTTAATTTTTGGATAGCCCAACCAGACATGTGTAAAATTAATATACCTCTGGTTAAGATTCCATTCTGAAGCCAAATCTATTCCTAAAACTAAGCTTAAAATGTGTATACAGTTTCGGGTGTGTCACACAATGGGTTTACCTCACCAAAAAAATTATAACTTAATAGTATTAGTCCCACCCCATATCCTCTATCATTCATAGTTTCATGTATGTAAGTCATGGTAGTTATTTATTGCAGACAGGTATATACATTAGTGCTTCATTCCAAAGTATTCCAATAATATTTTCCAGGGCACGAATGTGACTTGGAAAAGAATTCACTTGCCTGAATACAATCTATTATTAATGATGATAGGTGTCACACCTGTGAATTAGTACTTTTGACAATTATAAAGCTCTTCCTGTGTTATGACCAAGCAGTTATTTAACACCTAAAGAATAATTCAGTATCAATGTGGTATTGTGCTTATCAATACAAAGAACTGACTTGTGAAGTACCGATGCTCTCCCACTGTTTTCATCAAGCAAACATTACTAGCTATAAGTTTATGATGTGTATAAGTGAGCATAGTGTAAATAAACAAGAACATGTCTCCAGAAGTTTTTAAGACTTTAGAAGCTCTGATATTTGATATTTTAATTATCAGTTAAGATTCAGCTTTAGCTATGATTGTTGTATTAGAGTAATTACTTTAGTTCAATGCTTTTATACAGTGGGAGGCAAACTAAAATGTATTGTTGAGTGTGTAATAGGTACAGCTAATGGATGTTAGTTCAATTGTATACATTCTACAACTAAAATGGTGTATTTTCTTCAAGGAAATCAATCTTATCCTTGTATTAGCAGTTTTGTGATGACATGCAAAATGAAAACCTTTAGGTAGTTGTGATGACAAAAAGATATCACAATACAGTGTCATAAATTTGTACTAGTAGTACATATTTTCCTTAAGTGCAACTACAGGATCAAAAGTACTCCAATTACAAGTATATCTTATCACCTGTAATTCGAAGTGTTGCTGTCCTGCTAATATAAGTATCTCCACCATAGGTAATAATAGAACAAGTCATAGTACCAGCATCTTTCGCAGTCAGATGATAGCCAGTCACATCTCGTGTTATCTGACCATTTGGAAAACAGTCTGGATTGCCGCCATTGTAATCTTCATTTGTAAAGCATCGTTCAGTGTTCCACTCATATGCACTTGCAGTCAAATCACTCCTACCATCATATGCAAGAATTCTACATCTCAAAGTAACATCACTTAGTATTGGATATTCAATAGTATCACGATACCCTTGTGTGCTGTCTACACTGTCTATAAAAATACCTACATATAAAAATTAAATAATGTTATCATACAGTACGATAGTAACTGTATAGTAGGGACCACAAAGGAGTAGGCGTGGCCCACGAAATAATATCACCCAAAAACCAGCCTTGATTTTCCCTTATGACGATGAGGCAGTATTGGTGAGGTAAAACTAAGCCCAAACAAGCTTTCAGATCGACCCGAAATGCTTTCAACAAGTTGCTACGGAATTTAAAAATTTTTTTATTCAACGGAATTTTCTACTGACTGACTGAGTAACTGACTGACTGATGCCTTCAGACAAGCGTACCGCGATAACGGCTAAGGCTACGTGCTTGATTTTTTCACTGTTCGACGTCGCTTCAGCCCGACAGGTGCCTTTTGGCATACCGCAGTACGTGTAATGCATTCTTCATGGACTTACCAGTGTCCTCCTTTGTGTCCCATTCATCTTTGCTGACAGGGAAAGGTGTCGATTTGGCATGAGCACGTGATGGCTTCCCTTCGAAACGGAAATGGTCCGTATTTTTCATAGTGGCTATTTCGATTGCAGAGGTACTTTCTTGATTCGTACTGCTGTGTAATGGGTTGAACATAGCCTACAGCGAAGCGTAATGGATACTTCACTTTTCAGACGATAATTAATATGATGTTTTTTAATTTAATTTATTTTTTAATATGATTGGGGTGCGCGGAACGATTTCTTTCTTTTGGTATATGCGTGGATTGTAGAGGTGCTTTTCGAACAGTTTTTGATTCAAAATGCTGTGTAATGGGTTGAACATAGCTGACAACGAAGCGTAATGGATACTTCACTTTTGAGATGTTAATTGATATAGCCGGGGCGCGCAGTGCCTTTTCAGATGCAGTATGCGTGGGTTCACCAATCATAATAAAATTATTTACAAAAAAAGTTAACAAACAAGTACACGAAAAAATGGGGAATTTTCAACTAGAGTAGGACCATAGCACATCGATAAAAAGTACTGAAACAAGTTGGAGTAGTCCATGATATTAAATCACTGTAAAACAATTAGAAGTGTTATATCCCTACTGTGAATTTCCGTTATGGTATCTTGAGCACAGTAGGGATATAACGCTTCTTATTGTTTTACAGTGATTTAATATCATGGACTACTCCAACTTGTTTCAGTACTTTTTATCGATGTGCTATGGTCCCTACTCTAGTTGAAAATTCCTAATTTTTTCGTGTACTTGTCATATATTACAGCTACACAAGCTCTGATAAAAGAATGTGATCTTCTAAAATTCCAGGGTGAAAAAGTTATGAAAATGAAAAGGACGGCCAAAGTATGGTTTCAATGATGCTACTGTCCTTCATTTTTAATGATACTATTGTCATTACAAATGGTAGCCATTTCTTAGCTGCGCCTTTCATTTAACAAGTGAATTTTGAATTTGAAATTCAACTAGGGATCATATTAATTTTATAAAAGAACAAAGAGAACAAGGGAGGTCGCCTACACCTTCAGATATTCCAATGGAATTTTTGTCCCTAATTCTGTCTAAACCAGTACAGTAGGACCTTGATTATCTGAACTTTGATTATCAGAACATTAGCAGTGACTGTTCTATTATGGTATTTTGTCAACAGGTGTATGTTCTATTAAAGTATTTTGTCACAGGTGTATGTTCTATTAGAGTAGTTCAACAGAGCTCTGTATATAAATCAATGGGCTTCATTTATCTGCACTTATCTGAACACTTTTGTGATTCAGCTGGCACACAGGTGTTCAGATAATGGAGGTCCTACTGTACTGAATCAGGGATTAAATGTTCACTAGTATAATATTATGTGCAGGTGTATGCTTGTTTCCATACTTCACCCCTAATCGAACTAAAACTTTCTAATTATCTTGTGCTTGTCAGTTTACCTTTTTGTAATATTATTGTAACTAGTGAACCACATCTAAATAAAGGATGATGCCAGTTTTGTTTGAACATGTGCTGCAGCTATCAACTACTGACTTGAAAGCGAAGTGACCATTATGCTTCACTTTCAGCTATGTTTAGCCCATTACAAGGTGCTACAATAGGAGTAGTGCCTCTCCAATCTATGTAATCACCACAAAAAGAATGGACAATTTGTGTGTCTCAACTATCAATTAGCTACTGACTCAAAACTGAAGTGGCCATTACAGTTTGTTTTCACCTATTTTAAGCCCATTACAAATGATGAACAGTATCTAGAATTGCATGAAGTGGTAGAAGCAATGTCAAATATGTAGAAGTACCTCTGCAATTAGTCCAGTCACTTTGGGAAATACGTATGATTCTTGTTACAAATGTCTGGAAGCCATGCATTGATACTTATCTTAATACTGCTTTATTGTAATTGTGACTGGATCTACGAAAACCGTTCTTATCGCCCAAGACAGGAAGTTTGATTTTTTCACACAAACACAAAGCTTAATGAATGCACTATCAAGTTTCACTGCCACAGTCGACCAGAGTGAAGTGGTCTGCTTTTGCTGGCTGCTTTTCTAGAGCACAGTGGCGAGCCGTATGAGTGGTCTGGGGTCTTGATGGAGCCCTGGCCAACCAGGAGATGGCTGTGTGTGGCTGTACAGCTCTGTGGTGTTGGACAATGACCTGTGCTGTAAATTTCCTTTCATTTTAGCCAGTTCTGAGCCCTGAATGGCCTATAACTTGGCCTAATTCATCCCAGCACGTCTCTTTTCAATATTTGAACACCATCTTTCCCGCCTTCCAGGGCCCCCACCTCCCACCCTTCTGGAGCTCGCCTGATACAGACAACCTCGGTTTAAAAACTATCTAAAATGGCGGGAAACTTAGCTGTTGACTACTTCTTCAGTGGATGATCAGGAAGGTAAGAAATTGTTGTGAAACGTGTGAAAATTTGGCATGCGTAGCTACCACCATTGGCCAGCTACAACACACAGAATATTTAAAACCGACGTTTCTCGATACTTTTAAATGGGCGATAAGACCGGTTTTCCCAGAGACAGTCACAATTATTGATTTTTTTTTGTAATTGTTTCAGGGCCGGAGGAGGGAAAATTGAGTTGGTCAGGCCATTGACTATAATGTTGAAATTGTTACTATATACATGCCAATGAGAGAGGAGTTGTTGCACAGTGTGTGAAGCACATTCTGCGAAGTGCAAAGCATGAGCATTCTAAGGGGGTCTGGGAGCATGCCCCCACAGGAAATTTTTGAAAATTAGACACTCAGATATGCAATTTTAGTGACATTTCACTTCTAGCTAGCTATATAAATATGCTCAAGCCTATCTGTTGTTCTTCAGACTTTCTATGCTATGTATAATTGTAGACCTGACATACAGGGGACACAGCATGGAACTTGCTGTATGGTTCATTTAGTTATAGCTAGCAATTAGACGTTCAAGGGGGGTCTGGGGGTGCAACCGCCAGGAGCTGCAGAATTTTGCAATTTAAAGGCTTGAAAATGCCTTAAGATTTAAAATTGATGCTAAATTTTAAAGTAAAACTAGCTAGCAACTTGCAACTTTCCCCCCTAATTTCACAGGGAACCCATGCAGCATGGCCCCCTTTAGCTAGGATATAATTACTATACAGTGAGTTCACACAGCTAAAATAAAAAGCTACACAGCTACAAAATACAGTATACTGTACTACTATACTGGTTTGTATAAAGTGAACGGATCATCACGTAAATATACTGGTGGACAGTCACAAGATCAATCAGTATTCGAAAATGGCGCGATGGTGGGTGAGACTGAGAGTTTGCTCAGTATCTCGACAGGACGAGTGGATAGTTGAAGAGGAGTGATTTCTACTCAACATCTCGTCCAGATGGCCACCATGTAATGTTATGATTATGATTATAAACTGGGTCGAGACAGCATAGCTGATAATTGACCAAGGTAATTACAAACAAAAGAAAACATTTAACACATACATGCATACATAAAATTATTTATTGTGTGATGACAAGGTGGTTGGTAAAAATTTCTGAGGATTGATCTTCAATAAAGTTGTTAGGTAAAGTGTTCCATTCTCTTAAAGTATTCAGAAGGAAACTTTTCTGATATGATACAGTGGAACTGACTGGGATGATAAATCGATGTTGATGAAGCTGTCTAGTTGGATACTGAGTTGGTAAGAAATAAGATGGTAGCTGAATGGAAGGAGTAAGCTGATGAACAATTTTGTGAAATTAGCTTAACCTATTAATGTGTCTTCTCTCTTGTAGGGTTGGCCATTCAAGGAAGTTCAACATATCTGACACACTACTGTACCAACTAAAATCAGAAAGGACCCATTTTGCAGCACGTCTTTGGATTTTTCTATGTCATATATTAAGTATTCATGATAAGGGTCCCAGACACAAGCTGCATACTCTAACAATGGTCTTATTATGGTAATGTAAGCATTTTGCTTGACATTACTACTACATTTACTTAAGTTGTGCCGAAGAAAATTTAAGGATCTGTTTGCTTTAATGCACATAGCTTGAATATGATGCGACTATTACATGCTTTCATGAAAAATAAGTCCCAGGTATCGATGTTGTTCTGTTACTTGAAGAGTTTCGTCATTTAAATTATAGTCATAATTAATGGGAGATGTTGATCTTGTACACCTTAATACTACACATTTGTCAATTTTCAATTGCATCTGCCACTTTTTAGTCCAGTTAAGAATGGTACTGAGGTCTCTTTGAAGGTACAGTGAATCTTCTAAGGAATCAATTATCCTATACATAACGCAATCATCAGCAAATAGCCGAACATTTGAGGAAATATTTTCATCAATGTCATTAATGTACAACAAAAACATGAGAGGTCCCAATACGGTTCCTTGTGGAACTCCAGACTTTACGGTAGTTTACTTGACACATGATTTTCTAGAGTTACTTGTTGGTTTCTTTTAGTCAGCCATTGCTCTATCCATTTAACAAGGTTACCAGTAATTCCATAGTGCTTTAGTTTTTTTAATAGCCGTCTATGTGGCACTTTATCAAAGGCTTTACAAAAATCTAAAAGATC
This sequence comes from Alphaproteobacteria bacterium, assembly GCA_965203415.1. GTDB lineage: Bacteria > Pseudomonadota > Alphaproteobacteria > CBDBCS01 > CBDBCS01 > CBDBCS01. The sequence goes on from CBDBCS010000004.1 coordinate 65,590, forward strand.
AGATCTACTTGATACTTTTCGTCCATAGCTTTAAGAATATCATCGGTTAGTAGCAGTAGATGACTTTGACAGGAATGAGAAGGCCTGAAACCGTGTTGCTTATTAATGACGTTATTGTTGTTGAGATGTTCCATTATGAAATGAAACACAATATGCTCCATTACTTTACAACATGTAGATGTAAGAGAAATAGGCCTATAGTTGGATGCCAGGTTTCTGTTACCCTTCTTGTGGATTGGTACGATGTTAGCAGATAGCCAGTCTGTAGGAAGTGTCTGATTTTTAAGGCTTTGAGTGAAAATTACTTGTAGTACTGGAGCAATGATTGAGCTACAGAGTTTTAGTACAAAGTTAGGGATACAGTCAGGTCCAGGATATTTATTAGTAGACAGATTGTTTAAAACATTTTCAATTCCTTAGTAGAAAAACTAAGATTTCCAATTAGTGGAAAAGTGGTTCTAAGTTTGAGAATGAAGTATTTTCATCTGTAAAGAAAGTAAAAAAATTTAATCAGTGACCAAAATCTTTTAAGATTATTAGTATGAGAATCATCAAATAGATGTGTACAATAATTATGATAGGCATCTTTCATTACGTTATTAACCTCGTTTCTTGCATGCCTATATGCGGACCAATCTGATTCTACTTGTGTGCGTTTAGCATGAACATATAATTTGTTTCGAAGTCTCATTTTTTGCTTGATAAACTGATTTAGCCAAGGAACATACAAATTTCTCGATGATATCAAATAGTTTTAAAGAGATGCCAATTATCTTGGATAGTTCGACGGTATGGATCGTATTCAAAGAATTTTTCACAAAATTCATGCATTTCTGTCAGCTTTGTGAAATTGGAATATTTTTCTTCTTTGTATTTTGTGCTTTTCTAAACTAGTGAGCACTTCAAAGCTCACAGCATCATGATCTGACATACTTGGAATTGTATCTATTTTATTTATTGTATTAGGTTGGGATACAAACACCAAATCTAATATGTGATTTTCTCTGGTACATTCGTAAACTTGCTGTTCAAGTCCAAATTCATATACTACAATCTAGAAACATACTATTTACTTCTCTACCATACACTGGGTTTGCTCCAATTTGTCCAATGCCGTCTTTCCATATTATGCTAGGTAAGTTGAAATCTCCAGCTAGGATTATATTGTTAATGTTGGTTACCATACTTAGGGCTGTGTTTGAGATCTTCCATAGGATTAACATTATTGTCAGGTGGTCTATAAAATGAGCAGATAGTTATGGGTTCTCCATGTACTGGGTAAACATTTGCCCAGATCATTTCTACGTTAGTAGTCATTGACACATTAAGGAAAGGAATACTTTGAGATATTGCCAGAAATACTCCTCCACCTCCACAACATCGATCCTTTCTAATGATGGAATAACTTTGTGGGAACACTTCACTACTCATATATGTTTCATCCAAGTGAGTTTCACAACCTATAATAATGTCAGGCTTAGGTTCATCAACCATGGCCTTCAATACAGCTCTCTTTCCTAAACTTCTTAAGCTACAACAATTTAAGCTGATTACTTTTAGAGAAGCTAAACAGGGTGGGTCATCTGAGGGAGTACAGTGATTTTCATAATCAAAGGAAAGGGGTTTCGGATTATATTCCTGATCAGATATGTGCTCAACATTGTTATCAAAGTCAAGGGTATGGGGGATCCATGCAGGGAGAGGAGCTAAAACTGCCCCCTCCGCTGCACAATCTTGCCATTTTTTATCTGGTATCGGTTTCCGTCTTTGTTTAGTTCTTTCACGTCAAGCCGCAACTTCTTGTTCAGTTCCTGTTCCCTAGGTGTCATATCAGGTGAGATAAATATATTCTTGGTTTCTTGTTCTCTACGCAACTTGAATGTGTTCCTTAGTACATTAGCCTTCTCAGATTCAGTGGAGACAGTGATTCTTAGTAACCTTGGCCTATCTCCACATTTCCCAAGCCTGATTGCATTAGTTATAGAGGGAGTCACTTCCACATGTTTTTGAAGTAAGTCATTGATCTGTTTGATGTCTTCCTTCTTACGTGTGGCACCATATTCAGAAGATGGCTCCTTCAAGTTGTGCACAATAAGGTTTAGTCGTCTTTTAGACCTCTCTTTTTCCTCATTAAGGTACGATGAAACAATTGTTGTGATGTGATCATTTGGTGGTGAGGTCAGTATGGGTGTACAGCTTCTTGCCGCGGAATGAGTCATCTGGTTTGTCACTGCCAGCCCTTCGCCCATTAAAAGAAGCCAAGAGAGACAAGCCAAGGAATGCTAATGATTATTTTATGAAGATTGAATTGTGATATAAGTGTGCTGGTTTAGAATCACAGAAGGCACCTGCCTTACACGTGATAAATGCCAACTGTCGGCACACGTGATACTGTACGTAGAACCCACAATCATTTTTATACGAAATGATACAAATGCTATGCTGCACTGTAGGTAATTGGAGGTACTATACGTGTAGTTCTGTGCTTTAGTTAGGCTGAGAAACTAGGTAACTACTCGTGTCATGCATTTTCAATAACATCTGTAAAATGTACATAGCTACATGTAGATGTGATGGTCCAAAGATTGCACGAGAGTAATGTAGTTCAAGCTGGTCAGTTAGTTGGTTCAACTCCAGATTATTGGTCCGGCTCAGGCCTGATCAACCGGACCGTCTACTCCAGCCTTGTGTTTGGGACAGACCTTGTCCCCTGGGCACAATCAGCTGGTGCTGTCTGCCCAGCATAATAATTATACAACCAAGTACTAAGAATAATACGAAATGCGGTTAAAATTATGTCATTAAAAATGAAATAAATAAATAAACAAATAAATAAATAATTAATAATTATTTATAAAGAATGTTTTAGAAAACTACAAGGCCTAAAGCTTCACACTCACCGGGAATAGAATCCATGTTGTATGAAGAGATAATCGTATAATGGGTGAATGTTTCCGTGAAGGTGATAGAAACGTATGACAATTCTATTTAATGCCGATCAAAATAGCACGTGGTATAGCCACTACCAATCGAGCAGATTCAAATGGCTATTTAGACGAGCGAGTTGCTGTTCAATTGTGTTTGAAAGCGTTGCCAGCTGGCACACTAAGTCTCAAGTCGCCATGCCAGCTGCCAGTGGATGCACTCCGTGTATCTATGGCTGCAGGACACCTGAATAGGTTTGACATGCCAGCTGCACAAGGACAGGTATGTTTGTTTGTATTGTAATGTACATATGTCTTGTATTTTATATTTTTTCTGGTTTGCTAGGCTCTGGTTCGTTTGGTTGTCTGTTTGTACTAATGTATTGTAAAGAGTGTGGTATTTTTTTAAATGTTTTCTTGTATTATTCTATATTTTTCCTTTACCTAGCTTACTAGGCTCTGGCTGGCTTGGCTGTCTTCCTTTATCTGGTTCACCTGGCTTGTATACTCCTACAGTATTGTGCATCTCCTGTACGTTGTGTATGCATATACTTTGTACACATCACTGTGCCATTACCACACCAATGATGTACTGGCACTTAGCTACTGGTGGCCTTCAGTTATGATGCCACTATTGTGTTGTATCTGTCACTACTGTGACATATTGAGGTGATTTGGGGATTGTGCCTTCACCACCTAATAGCCTCACCAGGAGGCTGTCACGTTGGTGTATGTACTTGGTTGTATGTGATGTGGTCCTAGTAATAATAATAATAATAATAATAATAATAATAATAATGTGATGATAGACCCATGTTTAATAAGCTGAATGAGTACTTAAGAATTTTAACAGAGGAGGACAATTCTGAGCGGCCAATGTTACCACCACTACGTTATGTTAAGAGAAACAGGTTAATGTGTACTGTCAATTGTGTGAATAACTTATGTCAATTCATAAATACTTCAAACCTAACAGCTACAGCTAACCTTATGTATGCTGCAGCAAAGGTGGTAACTGAGGCTATAGGACTGTCATGTCAGAGACGTTTGTCAAAGTCTGGTCACCCTTGGAAACTTCGGCTGCAAAATAAACTTGCCACACTGCGCAAGGATTTAAACAGACTTGTGGCTATGCAGTCTGGTCATCTGAAATCACAAAGCACCATTGATGCTCTGTTCAACAAATATTTGGCCAGCAGTGGCAGCACTTAACAGTGGCCATCGAGACTCTGCGCCAGAGAATTACAGCAACCAGTAGAAAGATTGCCCGTTACACAGCTAGAACTGAAGGATTCTACCAAAATAGATTGTTTGATGCAGACCAACATAAGTTTTATGCATCTTTGTCTTCATCCGCTGAAAATGACATTACCAAATGACAAAGATGCTGTTGAATTCTGGAGCACTCTATGGGGTGATAGTACACCACATAATGAATCTGCTTGCTGGATAGGACAAGTGGCCACAGATCTACAAGACATGCCATCTCAGGAGTGTGTTCACATATCTACTAACATGGTTGCCAGTGCAGCATGCAAATTGAGGAATTGGAAAGCGCCTGGCCCTGATGGCATTCACAATTTTTGGATAAAACATTTGTCCACCTTGCACAACAGGCTAGCTAGTCAGATACAAGACGTTATTGATGGGGAAGTCCCCAAATGGTTTACAGCAGGCAGGACTGTGTTAATTATGAAAAATAGAGAGGTGGGACCTAAAAATGGTGACAAACTATAGACCAATTACATGCCTATCACGTCTCTGAAAGTTGATCACCTCCATTTTATCTGATACAATTGTACACCATCTAAACAACCAAGTGTGGCCTTGGGAACAGAAGGGGTGCAGGTGGAAAAGTAGAGGAACAAAAGAACATTTATTAGTGGATAAATTAGTGATGTTTTTGACAAGACGATGGCACGGAAATTTACAAATCACATGGATTGATTACCGTAAGGCCTATGACTCTGTCCCCCATTCATGGATCACTAAAGTTCTTTCTATGTATAAAGTTGCTAATAATATACAGCAATTTCTGAAGAAGAGTATGCTGTCATGGAGGACTACTCTTACTTTGCATGGGAGTGTGCTTGGTGATGTGGCCATAAGGAGGGTATTTTCCAAGGTGACACACTGTCCCCACTTATTTTTGTGATGTGCTTGTTTCCATTGACTAATCTGTTACGCATCCTCAATAAGGGATTTGTCATTGATGGTATTGTTGTCTCCCATTTATTGTACTTAGATGATTTGAAGTTGTATGCCAAATCAACCGAGGAGATGCTGGCTTTGGTAAATACAGTAAGAGTGTTTTCGTCTGACATTCAGATGGAATTTGGGTTTGATAAATGTTCTTCCTTGATAATCAAGAGAGGAGTGATGGTGGAGGGTGAAGGAATTGTGTTACCCACTGGAACTATCAAAGCATTGCCAATTGGCATGTCTTACAAATACCTTGGTGTGCTGGAATCAGAGGGATTTCAGCATGATGAAGTGAAAAGTAAAGTCAAGGAAGTTTACAAACAGAGGTTGTGTTTACTATTGAAATCTAAGCCTAGTGGTTCCAACCAAATCAGAGCTATAAACAGCTTTGCTGTGTCTGTGATTCGGTACACAGCTGGTATCATAAATTGGACAGTAAGTGAATGTGCTGAGCTGGATAGAGTGACCCGAAAGCAAATGACTTTGTACAAGGCTCTGCATCCGCGGGCAGATGTGGTTTGGCTGTATGTGCCCCGTGGGGATGGTGGTAGAGGTTTACTCTCTGTTGTTGATGCAGTATGTCTGGAGAAGCATTCACTGGCTTTGTATGTGAGTAAGTGCCAAGAGCCAATTATGGCTAAATAAAGGAATTCTCTTTAATTCATGATAGATCCTCTACCAACACATCAAGATCAACTGTGATCGCAACCCACAGGGACCAGTGGTATGGAAAATCCATCCATGGCCAATGGCCAAACCTGATGAACCAGTTGCAGGCAGACTCTTCCAGCTGGCTTCAGCATGCACATCTAAAACCAGTTACGGAGTCAATGATCATTGCAGCCCAGGACCAGGCATTGAACACTCACTGGCTTGGGTACCACATCCTTGGTACAAGTAGTACTGATCTCTGTAGAAGATGTCACCAGTATCCTGAAACAATTGAACATATAGTAGCTGGTTGCCCATCAGTAGCACAGACTGTTTACCTAGAGAGACACAATGCAGTGGCTTCTGCTGTGCATTGGTGCTTGAGTGGTGTGTGTGGCTTTGAACACTCAGGTCAGTGGTGGTGCCACCACCCAGAAGCTGTCTTGGACAATATTAGTTATAAACTGCTTTATGATTTTAACATTTATACTGATCGTGGTATTGCTGCTAGACGACCTAATTTAGTTTTGGTAGATAAGATGGCCAGGTGTACCAAAATTATTGATATTGCTTGTGTGATGGATCGCCATGTGATTGATAAGCATAAGAAGAAAATTGAAAAGTATTTAGACTTGGCAATTGAGCTGCAGGTATTGTGGAACTCCAATGTTGAGGTAGTACCATTAGATTTTGGTGCTCTGGGTGCACTACATGAAAAGACTGTCAAAAATTTTCAACAGCTCCAGTTAACAGAAGTTAGTGTTCACCAACTACAGAAGACAGTGCTGCTTAAGACTGACATAATGCTGAGGAAACATCTCTCACTCAAAAGTTCAAGTTGAACTCGAGTGACACTGATTTGAATCTCCTGTATGTATGCTTTAAAGTATATATATGGTGTTAATAATAAATAATTGTGGTACAGTGAATTGATATCTTGGGTTGTCAGCAAAAAGAAATGGGACACAAAGGAGGATAAAGGTTAGTTCATGATGCATGCACTGTACATACTGCGGTATACCAAAAGGCATGTCTTGCGATGAAGCATTATCGAACAGGGAAAAATCAAGCCCGTAGCCTTAGCCATTATCATGTTATGCTTGCCTGAAGGCATCAGGCAGGAAGGCAGGTAGGCAGGCAAGCAATTAGTAGAAAATTTCAATAAATATATATATTTTAATTTTGTAACAATCTATTAGAAGCATTTAGAGTCATGCTGAAGGCACTTTTGGGCTTAGTTATACCTAACCAATACTACCAAAGTGCAGGATGGTATTGTAAAGCTGCTTTTTGGATAATTTTTTGGCCAGATGTACACAAACCTCCATGATGTTTAATATATGTACAGTACTACTGTATTGTATGATAATTAAATACTAATTATGTATATAGTGCAGGCCCATAACCAGGGGGGTTTGAGTGGTTCCGATGAACCCATCAGGAATACAATTTTTTTATGCTGGCACAATAAGACGTGAGCACCCGAAAGGTAGGTAGCGCATTAAAGGCTGCTCTGACATGTTAACTAAAGTAGACCTACGCAGCACCTCTACACATCTAATAATCTGGGTGGGGATAAAAATTTGCTAAAAAGATTGATAGAAGAGTCACTAAAATACTCTAAACAATAGTCACTCAAATGCTCTGATAAAGTAGTCACTCAAATATTCTAATCATGAATGGTTAAGGCTTTCACAAAATTTGCTAACAAGACCTAAACCTCTCCAACTTCTCAATATTTCTTTATAGTGTGCTTATCTGAAAACTGTGCTATACCTATTTTTCAGATATGTACTCTTGATGCAATTAATATAATAATATTATACATATTATTAGTAAAGTGTAGACAACCCAAATTATTAATTTGTGGCTCCTTTTACTGGTGTAGCTGAAGAGTTCTGTGTTTTATATAGCTGTTAGGCAACAAATTGTAGTTATTGCTTAGTATACCTAAGAAATGCTGGTGTGTAATGCTCTTGATGTTTAGTTAAATGTTTAGTTATTAGGCTTTATAGTGTTGGCCAGCTAACTATATCTAATCAAAAACAGCCAAGCTGTAAAAAAAGGTGCGGCCCCCAAAAAAGGCCATGGTGAAAAAACATGTGAAATCCAAGGTGACGGCCAAGAAATAGCTGTGATGGTAGGTTAATGGTTACATTTTAATAACGACAATTCAGGTGAATTTGGTGCCAAGACCAAGCGGCACAAAATTCACCTGAATTGTCGTTATTAAAATGTAACCATTAACCTTCCATCACAGCCATTTCTTGGCCGCCACCTTGGATTTCACATCTTTTTTCACCATGGCCTTTTTGGGGGCCGCACCTTTTTTTACAGCTTGGCTGTTTTTGATTAGATATCACTTCTTTTTGTATTTGTATACTGCAAAGCCGGCCTATGGCTGGCTTTGGGGCTTTTTTAACCCATGTGTTTTTTTCTTTACCACAGGAAGAAGAAAAGAACTTAAAGAAGATTTTTAATGCCTCAATTGTTTTTGATTTTATTAGTAATTATACAAATTATATACATATGCTTATTACATGCCCATTATTCCCCACAGGATATTTTTTTGCAGTTGATCTCTCTACTGGGTGACTTGAAATGTAGCTGAACTATATACAGGATGGTTTCTTTGTAGCTGAACTCTCTACAAGGTGACCTCTTCTAGCTAGTCTCTCTACAGGGTGATTTGTTTCTAGCTGAACTCTCTACAGGTGATTTGTTTGCAGCTAAACTCTCTACATGGTGGTTTGTTTGTAGCAGAACTCTCTACATGATGGTTTCTTTGTAGCTGAACTCTCCATAAGGTGACTTCGTCTAGCTGGTCTCTCTACAGGGTGATTTGTTTCTAGCTGAACTCTCTACAGGTGATTTGTTTGCAGCTAAACTCTCTACATGGTGGTTTGTTTGTAGCAGAACTCTCTACATGATGGTTTCTTTGTAGCTGAACTCTCCATAAGGTGACTTCGTCTAGCTGAACTCTCTACAGGGTGATTTTTTTGTAACTGAACTCTCTACAGGGTGATTTGTTTGCAGCTGAACTCTCTACATGATGGTTCCTTTGTAGCTGAACTCTTTACAAGGTGACTTTGTCCAGCTGATCTCTCTACAGGGTGATTTGTTTCTAGCTGAACTCTCTGCAGGTGATTTGTTTGCAGCTGAACTCTCTACATGATGGTTCCTTTGTAGCTGAACTCTCTACAAGGTGACTTTGTCCAGCTGATCTCTCTACGGGGTGATTTGTTTCTAGCTGAACTCTCTTCAGGTGATTTGTTTGCAGCTAAACTCTCTACATGGTGGTTTCTTTGTAGCTGAACTCCCTACATGATGGTTTCTTTGTAGCTGAACTCTCTACAAGGTAACTTCTTCTCTACAGGGTGATTTGTTGTAGTTGAATTCTCTACAAGGTGGTTTGTTTGAGGCTGAACTCTCTACATGGCGGTTTCTTTGTAGCTGAACTCTCTACAGAGTGATTTGTTTGCAGCTGAACTCTCTACATAATGGTTTCTTTGTAACTGAACACTCTACAAGGTGACTTCTTCTAGTTGATCTTTCTACAGGGTGAATTGTTGTAGCTGAACTATCTACAAGGTAACTTCTTCTAGCTGATCTCTCTACAGGGTGATTTGTTTGTAACTGAACTCTCTGCATGATGGTTTCTTTGTAGCTGAACTCTCTACAAGGTGACTTCTTCTAGCTGATCCCTCTACAGGGGGATTTACTTGTAGCTGAACTCTCTACAAGTGATTTATTTGCAGCTGAACTCTTTATGTGGTGGTTTCTTTGTAGCTGAACTCTCTACAAGGTGACCTCTTCTAGCTGATCTCTCTACAGGGTGATTTGTTTCTAGCTGAACTCTCTACAGGTGATTTTTTGCAGCTAAACACTCTACATGGTGGTTTCTTTGTAGCTGAACTCTGTACATGATGGTTTCTTTGTAGCTGAACTCTTTACAAGGTGACTTCTTCTAGCTGAACTCTCTATGGGGTAATTTCTTTGTAGCTGAACTCTCTATATGATGGTTTCTTTGTAACTGAACTCTCTACAAGGTAACTTCTTCTAGCTGATCTTTCTACTGGGTGATTTGTTTGCAGCTGAAATCTCTACATGGTGGTTTCTTTGTTGCTGAACTGGTGAATTCTTCTACCTGATCTCTCTACAGGGTAATTTGTTTGTAACTGAACTCTGTACAAGTGCGTTTTTGTGGGTGATCTCACTGCAGGTTGATTTGTTTGCAGCTGAACTCACTAAAGGGTGATTTTGCTTGTAGCTGAACTCCTTGCATTGTGTCTAGTTTCTAGCTGATCTCTCTACAGGGTGATTTGTTTGTAGCTGATCTCTCTACAAGTTGATTTGTGTGTAGCTGATCTCTCTGCAGGTTGATTAATTTGTAGCCGATCTCTCTACAAGGTAATTTGTTTGTAACTGAACTGTCTATAAGGTGATTTATTTGTAGCTGATCTCTCTGCAGGTTGATTTGTTTTAGCTGAACTCTCTACAGGGTGATTTACTTGTAGCTGAACCCCTTACATTGTGTCTAGTTTCTAGCTGATCTCTCTACAGGGTGATTTGTGTGTGGCTGATCTTTCTACAGGTTGATTTGTTTGTAGCCAATCTCTCTACAAGGTAATTTGTTTGTAGCTGAACTCTGTACAAGGTGCTTTTTTGTAGGTGATCTCACTGCAGGTTGATTGTTTTGTAGCTGAACTCACTAAAGGGTGATTTGCTTGTAGCTGAACTCCTTACATTGTGTCTAGTTTCTAGCTGATCTCTCTACAGGGTGATTTGTTTGTAGCTAATCTCTCTACAAGTTGATTTGAGTGTAGCTGATCTCTCTGCAGGTTGATTAATTTGTAGCCGATCTCTCTACAAGGTAATTTGTTTGTAGCTGAACTCTCTATAAGGTGATTCGTTTGCAGCTGAACTCTCTACATGGTGGTTTCTTTGTTGCTGAACTCTCTATAGGGTGTTTTGCTTGTAGCTGAACTCTCTACAGGGTGATTTGTTTCTAGCTGATCTCTCTACAGGGTGATTTTTGTAGCTGACCTCTCTTCAGGGTGATTTTTTTCTAGATGATTGCTCTACAGGTTGATTGGTTTGTAGATGAACTCTCTACAGGGTAATTTGCTTGTAGCTGAACTCCTTACTTTTGTAGCTGATCTCTCTACAGGGTGATTTTTTGTAGCTGACCTCTCTTCAGGGTGATTTGTTTCTAGCTGATCGCTCTACAGGTTGGTTTGTTTGTAGCTGAACTCTCTACAGGGTGATTTGCTTGTAGCTGAACTCCTTACATTGTGTCTAGTTTGTAGCTGATCTCTCTACAGGGTGATTTGTTTGTAGCTGATCTCTATACAAGTTGAATTGTGTGTAGCTGATCTCTCTGCAGGTTGATTTGTTTGTAGCCGATCTCTCTACAAGGTAATTTGTTTGTAGCTGAACTATCTAAAAGGTGATTTGTTTGTAGCTGATCTCTCTGCAGGTTGATTTGTTTTAGCTGAACTCTCTACAGGGTGATTTATTTGTAGCTGAACTCCTTGCATTGTGTGTAGTTTGTAGCTGATGTCTCTACAGGGTGATTTTTTGTAGCTGAACTCTCTACAGGGTGATTGCTTGTAGCTGAACTCCTTACATTGTGTCTAGTTTCTAGCTGATGTCTCTACAGGGTGATTTTTTGTAGCTGAACTCTCTACAGGGTGATTTGTTTCTAGCTTATCTCTCTACAGGTAGATTTGTTCATTGCTGATCGCTCTAAAGGTTGATTTGTTGCAGCTGAACACCCTGCAAAGTGTTTTGTTTGTAGCTGATCACTCTAAAGGGTAATTTGTTTGTAGCTGAACTCTCTCCACAGTGACTTGTGTGTAGCTGAATTCTGTGTAACTGAATTCTCTAGAGAGTGACTTAATTGTAGCTGAATTCTCTACACAGTGCATGACTTGTTTATAGCTGAACTTTCTTCAGTGTGACTTATAATGTTCTGAATCTCTATAGGGATATATTTGCATAACTCTCCACATGGTGACTGTCTTCTTGCTGAACTGTCTATAAGATTAACTGTTTGCAGCTGAACTCCCTACAGAATAACTTGTGATGTAATAAAATTCTATAATAGAATAAATAAATTAGCCGAATGCTCTATTAGGGTGACTGTTCTATTAGAGTATCTCGATCTCGCATTTGCTACACGGAGTTGGCTTTCGAATCATAACTCAGTGGTTTGTAATCCGATTCTTCTGTACTACTGCAAGGACTTTCTATGAAGATTATTCCAGCTATACACCGATTTTCAGCTCATTGCTCTAAGCGGTTTGCCTAGTAGGCGTGAAAATTAATACTTTTTTATTCATAAAAATCGATCGCGTAATTGTGACACAGGTTGGGTTTTGTGTCATATCTCCATGGTCTTTATCTCGATTCCTTTCAAACCACCAAAAGGCACTCCTACGATAGTTACTCCATCTACATAGCAATTTTCAACTCATTCCATGAGGCGGTTTACCCTGTAGGCGTGACAACAAATCGATCTTGTTTTACGCGAATAATCGGTCATAACTCCTGAACCATTCATCGGATTTGCACCACATTTGATGCTAGGATTCGCCTTTGGACTCCCTTTCTGTGCGCCAAATTTCAAGGCGATCGGAGTACGCGTTTGCTTGTTATAGCAATTTTTGCAAGTGTGCGAAAAGACGAAGAAGAAGAAAAAAACGAAGAAAAAAAAACCAAACTTTGGCAGCTCGTATCTCGGAAATGGCTGGAGCGATTTCCTTCACATTTGGAATGTAGACTCCCTTGGCTGGCGGGCAACTGTGTAGCAAATTTGGTTCCAATCAGATAAGTGATCACCGAGATACAAATGTGTGAAAATGACGTTTTCGTTCTTCCTGTCAATATACTCACGGGTGTGGCGCACCAGCTTCTTGGGCCGCACGACACACTACCGTGTGTCTTGATTATAGCAAAGAAGTTCACAATAAAAACTATATCTGCATGAATATAATCATTTGCAAAGTCCTAGCTCTTTCACTGATGTGCAGGGTGTATATGGGCAGGCTTCCTGGGGTTCTGGAAACTCCCCTCTGAAAATTCAAACTAAAAGCTGTAATAATATTGATAAAGAACTATCCATACTAGTGTTGCACTGATATCCAAATTAGCCGATTATTCTTATAACCAATATTAATCAACAGAATAAGCCAACATCGATAACCGATCCATTATACACTAATGACACTAACACTCATCCTCATCATGATTAAATGACTAATATTAGTGACATAACCATTGATATACAGCTCATTCTAGGCTAAAATGTCAAGTTAGATATATACCACAAGTAAAAGTTACTCATGGTAAACAGTAAATTATACTACTGTTATACAGCTGAGACAAGTGGCTGGTACTACATAGAAACCTAAAATTTCAGTTTACTGTTGGGCATGGGCTAAAACCTGACAGTTTATTATGGGTTTTGGCTTGTAGTCACCACTAAACCATCAACACATATCTTAATTAAAATGCCAAATAACTTATGTCTAGCCTCCCCCACATCATTATACAGCATAGCGCAGTGGAGATTAACATCAGCTTTGATTTAATCAAAACCAATTAATCGGCTAGTACCCAATATCGGCCCAATACTGATTATTGAACCGATTATCGGTGCACTACTAATCCATACAATAAGAAATCATGAATCATGAAGTATTTTAATGTTCAAAATGTGTCAGTGGTGGGGGATATGCCCCCACATGCCTGCATTTATGAATCACCACCAAATTTGGGAACCAACCTGGAAAAATTCCCTGTGTATTTAGCTATGTATCTGCATGTGCACTGTAAACCTACTTAGTCTCTGGCCTAAGAAACCACAACATTGTTCAGTCCAACCAAGAACCTAGATAACTCATGACACTTAAGTGTGACACAAAGGAAAAATAGCTATTGATTGAGCAGAGGAGTACTGAGCAAAACACTGATAATTAGATAGTAAATGGCTAACTGTGTTGATTATTTCAATGTATAAAAATGTGTCTATAGCTACTAAAATTAACACACATAGTTGCTGCACTTACTGAAGTTGAGATTAACTTCAATTTATATGTCAGATTTCTTGGGATTGTCAGAATTTTGCACTTACAGCTGTTCTTTGGAGTCATTAGTGGTACTATCAATTTAAAGGCCAGTTATATGAGAAGTCAAATATTAAAGTGTTGCCAGTGGCGGCACCTGCTGCCATCATATCAAAGTTGAATCCTCCTTTCACAAATCCCGGTTATGGGTGTGTGGTGTCATCAATAGTACTATAAACTATCACAGGTAACAAATAGATAGATGACGCTTTTTAAGCAATATAAAGAAATCAAAGTTCACTCACACTCTAATAGAGCAGTCAATAATGAATTTATATTCCTATGGTTGCAATAGCATAAGTTTTTTGGAGGTGGCTCCTGCCCTACAAACCTATTGAGAGACATTGCATAATCAAGGGCTAATATTGCAAAACCGTTCCTACTCGAAAATAACTCACAGTAGTGGCCACACGTCTTTTAATTGGGCGTGCACTTGATAGTTTCTTGGCCAGTGGCGTATCTATACTTGCACCGATACCAGGGCCCAGTGCAATAAGTTGAAGTCGTATTCACAAGTAAAGTTATTAAAGTAGTGGAATTATCGAAACAATAATTATTTCTGGAGGTGCTTATACCAATAACATGGAAGTTTGAAGTGATTTCACAATATCGAAAGGTAACATAGCTGTTTTGCAACCAAAATTTATGCTGTTTTCAAGGTCTCGATCGATTATTCGGTGAAATAGTCTTTTTCTACTACTCTATTGCTAATTCCGTGGGCGTGACTTGATTCCTGGAACTAGGGCCTTGGCCCAGGTAGGCTGGGTTTAGTTATGCCCCCACGCCTCACTACCGTGAGTCTTGATTAATAGGGTTGGCAATGCAAAAATCGACCCTCTTTGGAATAACTTGTAACTCAGGGGATGGAGCCTACCAATGGTCTAGTTTTAAATGGTGGGTTCGGTATAGCGACCATATGGCACGCCATCAGTAACAAAAAATAATCCTACAGCATCGATCGTTATCGGTGCAATATAGCATCGAGTCGATGTAATATAACACTGAGTCAATGTAATATAACACCGAGTCGATGTAATATAGCATCGAGCTGCCATGTAATATAACACCGAGTCAATGTAATAATAGCATCGACTCAATGTAATATAACACCGAGTCGATGTAATAATAACATTGACTCGATGTAATATAACACCGCGTCGATGCGATATAACACCGAGTTGATGTGATATAACATTGAGTCGATGTAATAATAACATCGACTCGATGTAATATAACACCGAGTCGATGTGATATAACACCGAGTTGATGTGATATAACACTGAGTCGATGTAATAATAACATCGACTCGATGTAATATAACACCGAGTCGATGCAATATAGCACCGAGTCATTGTAATATGGCACCGAGTCAATGTAATATAGCATCGAGCTTCCATGTAATATAACACTGAGTCAATGTACCGTATATGACCGTATAGAAGCCCGGGCGTTTATTTCCTATAAATCATTTTTGACCCGGCATTTAAACGAGACCGGCGTTAATTTGGACCCGGGCGTTTATTTCTTACTAGCCACTCATTGAGAATGACAGGTGTCAGTACAAGTACTTACGAAATCCATAGCCCATTACGTACATAAACCCATTTGGACCTCGATTTGGACTCTTCTGCTGGGTGAAACATTGGAAGTCGGGTGGAAAGATGACAATGACCACGATAAATACGCTATGGCCATCACCAGAAGAGAAGGCATAGTCGAACAAGACAAGACATCATAAGAGTGGTGACGAGACATCACTGTATAGTTAGCAGCTGACACGAGTTTAGAACCCCTTTCAGTGCATATCATTAGCACCCCTGCGTTTAAATGAGCCCCGGCGTTTATTATGACAGTCTCCTAGCTGTACCCGGCGTATATTTGAGCCCCTGCGTGTATTTGAGCCCGGCTTTAATACGGTCATATACGGTAATATAACGCTGAGTCGATGCAATATAGCACCAAGTCGATGTAATATAGCACCGAGTTGATGCAATATAACACCGAGTTGCAACGCAATAATAGCATTGACTCGGTGTAATATAGCACCGAGTGGATCAGATTTTTGTAACTAAGTGAATTATCACGTGACTCATTTCATTATTCAGAGATTATTATTAGCTAATGTTTTACAATAGATCTACAAGTGTAGCTCTACTGATGGTCTGCCAACAACCTGTGCATGCTGGCAGATGATCCCCAGCATTAAGAAGCGACTCAAATCAGATGTTGGCTCTTAATTCCTCCATGTCCGTCCTCTGAACACAAGGAAACGAACCAACACACTGCATACAAACCAAGTCTGTCCTTACAAAGCTGCCGATTTCATCAAAAAACCATTCCAATCCTCAATTAAAGCAAACGATCTATATTGTACTAGCCATAGCAACACATTGCGTATACTGTAGCTATAAATGCACAATTACAAACCAGCTATGAAGCCTCGCAATAATGGGAAGGGGCAATAATTGAAATAGACCGTTTTCAGTAAAATGAGTCACGTGATTCACTACTTAGTTGAAAATTTTGTTACTTCTACTCGGTGCTATATTACATCAACTCGGTGCTATAGGGCCGGGCTCACCCAAAATGAGACAATTCAACAGAAAGCATGATGTTTTGCTGTGGTTCAATAAAGGCACAGAATGGGTTTTTAATTCTGACGAAATCAGATTGCCTTATAAAGACCCGAACCAGAGACCTCGAAGGGCTTTTGACACGGGTTTGGCTTTTCAAGAAGAATCCATCAAGGCCATGCGAGAAAAAGGAAAAGTCCCTGAAACATGGTGGCGCGATATTTCCGTCGTGGTGAGGAGCAAAAAAGAGAATATAGGCTATCCGACCCAAAAGCCCCTCAAATTATTGGAGCGTATCATCAAAGCAAGCTGTCCAGAGCACGGCACTGTCTTAGATCCATTTTGTGGATGTGCCACAAGCTGTGTGGCTGCAGAGATACTGGAACGCAACTGGATTGGCATCGATGTGAGCTCCAAAGCCAAGGAACTGATTGAATTCCGCCTGAATCAAGCCTTTGAGGCTGATCTCTTGAAAAAAAAACCTATTTTCAATTTCGAGGTCAATCCTCCTGAACGCACGGAAGCGTCTCCTGTGTCTCAATAATCGTGAGATATAACCAAGACCTTTCCTAAAGGTCGAAACGACATGAGCTCTAGACTATATCTAGAAATCTAGAGCTTACGGCAGTTCCAGGCGCAAAACCTATGCCAATGAAACCGTGAGAGGCCATAAAACCTTATGGAGGCGTCTTTTTTTATGTTGGTGAAAGGCCTTTTGTGATGGAAACGCATCGTGTTGCGCATCGTGTCGTAAGTGTCTTTTGGTTCGAAGACACACTCTGAAACAATTTCTGCTTTTGTTGTGGTCTCGGGCGGCGTTCCGTGCGAAGCGTGCGAGGCTCGGCGAGCTTCTCGGGAGCGTTCTGGGCTTATTTCTGACGCTCGGTCTTGCCTTTGGGTCGGGCTGGCTTTTCGAGCAGCTCGGTCTTGTGGTGCCTTATCTACTTGGCAGCATGCTCGGGGTCTGGAGTTGTGCCTTGCTCCTCGGCCCTCTCGATTCGGCTTCGAAGAGCCTTTTTCCAAGAGGCCTTCTCCAGATTCCTCGGGGCGTCCAGGTTTCCGTCATAACCCTGTTGAGCGTTTTTATAGGCAGTTTTTTCTCCCCGGAGCTTTTCGGGCGCATGCAGGCGTGGAGCTTCACTTTAATTCTGCTCTTGCTTCTCACGGGATTTGTGACGTTTCTAGCGTGGTGTTATCTCGTCAAGGTTCGGAGGTATGACCGAAGATTAGCTCTGCTGTGTGCGGTGCCGGGCGGTCAGGCCGAAATGAGTTTCCTCGCCCGCAGCTGGGCCGAAAAGAGCCCCAAAACTCACGCCGGCAGCCAGGACTATGTCGTGGGTCTGTGTCACTTGGTTCGCGTTGTGGCTGTTTTCGGGCTTGCGCCTTTTATAACGGACATTTATTCGAGATTCCAGGCAGAATCTCAGACGAGTTCTTCTTTTCAGGCCGCCCAGCAGGTCTCCCGGGGCGCCGAATTGGCGACCTCGGAGACGCCCGGTCTGGTCTCCAGAGCCCTCCCGTTCTGGGAAGTGGGGACGGACAATCTGTTTTTATACGTAGTTCTCGGCGTGAGCGGGTATGGGTTGGGGCGTCTGTGTCGTCTTCCTTCGCCGCAGCTTTTGGGGCCTCTTTTTCTGAGTGCTGTCCTGCATACGTTTCGGCTCATTGCCTTGCCTGGTGTCCAGGAATTGCTATTAGGGGCTCAGCTCATTTTGGGAAGTTATCTGGGACTCCGTTTGAGACAGGTCCGTCGAGCGCATCTAAAAGCCTGTCTTCTAGACGGTCTCGTCGTGGCCTTGATGGTTCTGGGCATTTACGGTCTGGCGAGCGTTTTTGCCGCCCGATTTGTGTCGAACGCGCACTTAGAGGTCTTTCTCGCTTTTGTCCCGGGCGGGATTTACGAAATGAGTCTCCTAGCGGTTTTGTTCCATTTTGACCTCGCCTTCATTGCCTTTCATCATGTGGCTCGTCTGCTTTTCATTCTGCTTCTTGTGCCGTTTCTTGCGAGATATGCTCTGCGGGCGTAGAATCTCAATGGAGACCCGGATAAAAAATTCCAAAAAAACACTTGACATCTCGTAAAAAGAATGAGACGGTCAATCGTTTTTTACTTTCAATGCGGAGGAACGCAACATGAAGTTCGCTCATCAAGCAGGATTCACGGCAGAATTTGTCAGTTATTTCAGGAAATTTTTACTAGCTCTTCTCGGTATAGGGCTCATAGGTTTTTTTGTACCCGCGGTCGGCTGGAGCCAAGTTTGCTCTGGGGGGCGGGTGACTTGGATCATTCCCTTTGGCGAAGGCGGCGGGAGCGACCGATGGTCTCGGTTTTGGGCGCCTCGTTTAGCGGCGGAATTGCCCGGCAACCCCGAGGTCCTCGTCCAGAATATGCCCGGAGCTGGCTCCACGACGGGGGCCAATTTCTTCCATAACGAGGTCCGCGGCGATGGTTGCACCATTTTCGGGTCTTCGGGGTCGACGCAGTTTCCGTATCTCCTTGGCGACGACCGCGTCGACTATGAGTACAAAGACTGGCAAATCGTTCTAGCGACGCCGACAGGAGGCGTCGCCTATACGCGCCCGGACCTTGTGGATAAATTGGATTCGATGACGCTGGTCTATGGGTCTCAGGGGGCGACTTCGCTGGACCTCGTCCCGCTGCTGGCCTTTGAGCTCTTGGGCTGGAACGTCGAGCCCATCTTCGGTCTGGACGGCCGCGGAGCCGGACGCGCCGCTTTCCTCCAGAATGAGACCAATATCGACTACCAGACGAGCTCTTCGTATCTGTCGAACATTGCCCCCGTTGTGGAACAGGGTCAGGCGGTTGCTTTATTCTCCTGGGGAGCCGTAGACGCGCAAGGCCAACTGGTTCGCGACCCGACTTTTCCCGATATTCCCCACTTTACAGAGTATTTAGTGGCACATCACGGGTCGGATGCCGTTCTCCAGGAACCTGGGTATAAAGCCTGGAGAGCCTTTTTCACGGCAGGTTTTGCGGCTCAGAAAATGGTCTTTTTGCCGGGCGACGCCAGCCAGGACACCGTTCAAGCCTATCGCGACGCCTTTGAGGCCGCCACAAAGAAGTCTGACTTCGCCGAGGCCTCGGGCAAGACTCTGGGCGTTTATCCGCAGGGACTGCAGGGCAAGGCCGAAGAACTGCTGAGTCTCGCCATCGAGGTGGACGCACAATCCTTGACGTGGGTCAAAGACTGGCTCCGTAAAGAATTCGACGTGAAGCTCTAGCTCTGAGCGGAGGCTCTGGTGTTGCGTGTCCCGTTTGTTTGAGGGCACGCAGCCCAGAGACCAGAGAGGCCAGCCAGAGGAAAACGCCGCCCGGAGAAGAGGGGGCGAGGGGGCGACTGGTGCCGCGGCGCGGAGGACCGGGGGGCATGGATGCCGCGAGCCCTTTCTGCTCGAGCCAGAGCTCCATAGGCCGCCCGCCCGCCGCCGCCCCCATGTCCCCATGTCCCCAGCGGTGGGAGGTCGCCCTGCCCTCCCGGGGAAGCCCGGCGAGCTAGAGGCAGCCCGGCCCCGGTGTCTCGGCGGGGATGGTGTACGCACGGAAGCCTTTTCCGTTCTCTTCCGTAGGGGTTCTCTGAGGGTTCCTCGGCCCAACAGCAGGGAGAAAGCCGCTCGGCTGTGCCGGCTTCCCGGGCGGGGCGTGTGGCTGCGACGTAGTTACAAAGAGTGGGGGTGACAAACGAACTAGCATCCATGAAAAGAGTCCCCTAAAATCAAACCCCCAATAAAGACCACGCATGGGTGAAGTTCTCACCAGTTTTTCAGGAGCTTTCCTGCTTATTTTTCACCCAGGGCTCCTGAGTTTTGTCGCTCTGGGCGTTGGCATGGGGCTTTTGCTGGGCATTCTCCCGGGTCTGGGAGGCATTGCGGGGATGTCGATTTTGATTTCCCTGCTTTCGAGCTTTCAGGCTCATCCTTTAACGGGGATTGCGCTTGCGATTGGGATGGTTGCGGTGATTCCGACGTCGGACACTTTTGCCTCGGTTCTTCTGGGGATTCCGGGCTCGAGTGCCAGTCAGGCGACGGTTCTGGACGGTTTTCCTCTCGCGAAAAAGGGTCAAGCGGCTCGGGCTCTTTCGGCGGCCTTCATCAGTTCGCTTGTTGGCGGCATTTTCGGTGTTTTGATTTTAACGTTTCTGATTCTGTTCGCCTATGAGATCATCCATTACATTCGTTCACCGGCGCAATTTATGCTCGCGGTTTTCGGCATTGCTCTTGTTGGTCTTTTATCGGGGCGTTCGCTTCTCAAGGGACTTTTGGCGGCGGGGATGGGCATTTTCTTTGGTCTCATTGGCCCTGGGAATTTGGACGGCATTGTCCGGCTGGTCGGCAAGAACGTCGAGTGGCTCCAGAGTTTCAGCGATTTTTTAGCTCTCTATTTTCCCTCGGACGGCCGAGAACTCCGCGGTCCCATCGAGGCCTTTCAACGTTATTTAGGCAATAACGGTCTAGGCGTGGCCATGATAGGTCTCACCATGTTCGCCATCCCCGAGATCACCGATCTTTTGCGCCGCGACAGGCCTATTTCCGAGTCCGGCACGTTAGGACAAGGCTGGCGCGTCGGTTTGAGCGACTGGTTTCGTCATAAGCGTCTTTCTCTGTGGAATGCATTCACGGGCGTGTTGGTCGGCATTGTGCCGGGCCTAGGCGGTTCTGTCGTGGATTGGATCGCCTATGGTCAGACAAAGGCTTTAGTCGCGGCCAGCGGCCAGGATACGTCGAAGTTCGGTCACGGCGACATCCGAGGCGTCATCGGGCCCGAGTCCGCCAATAACGCCAAAGAAGGCGGAGGTCTGATTCCGACGCTCTTGTTGGGCCTGCCTGGATCGGGGTCTATGGCGATTTTTCTGGGCATTCTGGGTTTTTTCGGTTTAGACGCGGGTTTGCCCATGTTTCAGACAATCCCTCTGAGTGCCTCGTTTCAATACGGGGGTGCGGATTTGGTTGTGACGGGCTTGATGGTGACCTTTTTCATTGCCTGGACGCTTATGTTGGCGAATGTGATGGGGACGGGTCTGTGTTTTGGTCTGGCGACGCCTATTTCACATTTGACTCGGATTCCTTTTCCGGTTTTGGCCCCGTTTTTAATTGTCGTTCTCTATTTCGCCATTTACAAGATATCCGGCACGATCGGTTATTTTTCGATTCTGACGTTTCTGGGGCTCGGCTTGCTGGGCGTTTTCATGAAGCGTTTCCGATGGTCGCGTCCTGCTTTTTTGATTGGCTTTGTGTTGGCGACGCCTCTAGAGACAAAGTTCAATTTCGCCTCGCAGACTCTTGTGCGAGGCAATGTCACGAGCGTAGATCTTTTTTTAGCGGGCTTTATTTTAGTCTGCACGCTTTTGGCTTTATTGGTTGCGATGCGGCTCCAGCGTTCGGGGAGGCCTGAGGCATCCCCGGCGTTTGCTGGGGCTGGGGGCCCCGCCGGGGGTGCTGGAGTCTCCGGGGTCGCCGGCTTTGCCGGCGTTGTAGAACCCGGCGAAACCCTCAAAGAGCGGCTTCCTTTCCTTTGTTTCGCCCTTTTTGTAGCGGGTCTCTTTTTGTTTGCGCTGCTAGAGCCTCTGGGGTATGGGCGGCCTATTTATAGTTTTGGCAAGAATGTCACGGATGCTCAGATGCCTCATTTTCTAGGTTTACTGATGTTTCCCTTGGCTCTTTTCGGTTTATTTCAGGTTTTACGGAGGCGTTCCTCCACCTTCGTCGAGGACGAAGAGTGCCTCCATCGGCGTCTTCCGCACACATCGCTGTGGCATGCCTATGGCTGGGTTGCTTTGTATCTCCCTTTTGTGATGGTTTTGGGATTTTTGGTAGGCACCGCCGCCTATGCGAGCCTGTTTTTTTTCAAAAAATGCGCTTTCGGCTCTTTAGGGCGAGCCTATCTGACGCTGGGTCTTGTGGCGTTTTTCATTTTTCTGTGTGATCTCTTGAACCCGTTTCTGCTGACGGGCCTTCTAGGCGTTATTCTTTCTCAGTTTGCTTTTGCAGAGCCCCTCTTATCGTATTTGCAGACGCCGCAATTTCCATTTATTCCAAAATAACCTAAGATGCAGACAGAAAACACAGAAGACACGGGGCGCGACCTCACAGCTTTACCGGCTCTTTTCATGCGAGGCGGCACCAGTTCGGGTCTATACTGGAACGCGGCTGATTTGCCTGGGGATGTCTCGAAGCGAGACGCTGTTTTATTAGCAGCCATGGGGACCTGTGATGGCACGGACGCCACGCCCGACCCGCGCCAGCTGAATGGTTTAGGCAAAGGGACGCCTGTTACGTCTAAAACGGCGATTCTCTCGCCGAGTCCAGTTTCGGGCGTTGATATTGACTATCTTTTTGCTCAGATTGCTTTGGACCGGTGTTTTGTAGACACGGCGCCTTCGTGCGGGAACATTCTCGCTGGGGTGGCGCATGCGGCTCTAGAGATGGGGCTCGTCCAGGCAGAAGAAGACGAAACGCGTCTGCGCATCCGCAATGTAAACACTGGGACTCTGATCGAGTCCTGTATTCTGACACCGGGGCGCCGATGGTCTTATCTAGGCGAGACGCGTCTAGACGGTGTTCCTGGGAGCGGCGCGCCGGTTCGCCTGAATTTTCTGGATGTTATCGGCTCGAAGTGCGGCGGCATGTTTCCGACGGGGGCCAAGACAGAGTCTATCGAGGGTTTAGATGTAACGCTCATAGATGTTGCCGTTCCGATGGTGTGGTTCAGAGCCTCGCAATTGGGTCTGACGGGTTCGGAATCCAGTCAGGAATTGAATGCGAATACGCCCTTGCTGGCGCGTATGGAGTCGGTGCGTCTGATAGCGTCTCGGCGCATGGGGTTGGGCGAGGCTCGGGGGCGGGTGGTGCCGAAGATGGGTCTTGTCGGGCCGCCTCGAGGGGACGGACACATGGCGAGTCGTTATTTTGTGCCTCAGGCCTGTCACCCGACCCATGCCGTAACAGGAGCCGTCTGTGGAGCCGCCGGCGCGGTCACGCCTGGCACGCTTCTTCACGACGAAGCGGCGGCCTCGGGCGCGCCTCTGACGAGCCAAGAGATACGTCTGGAACACCCCGGCGGCGTGATATCGATTCATCTCACCTATAAGGACGGGGCTTTTGTGAGCGCGGGCGTTCTCCGGACGGCTCGGAAAATCATGCAGGGGCATGTTTTTGTGCCCAGCTTTCTCCTGTCGTGAAGAGCGTCTTATTTTTAGAAGCCCGTCGGCGCCCAGGAACGTGGTCGGGACGAACACACGAGGCAGGAACCGGCAGAGACCTCAGAAGCGAGATTTTTTGCTTGACAAGCGGCGGGCGCATGAGGCAGACTCGCTGGGCCTGCCGGTCCCGGATGCCGGATCGTCGTGGCTGCGGCGGCGGGAGGCATCTTTTTTCCGTGTTTTTTCTGTTTTTTCCTGTTTTTTTCTCGGAAATCATAGCGGAGGGGGGGGAGACCATCGCGAGGCTCATCCGTCGAGACACAACAGACTCTTTCATGAAACAGGACCCCCCCCGTGATCCCGCAGAGGCCGAGGCGTCTGTTCGCTCTTTTTGCGACTATATTATCATCGGCGGGACGGGTGATTTATCTGTCCGGAAGATTTTTCCGGCGCTTCTCGTTTTATTTTTGAACCGTCATATAGGGCCGGGCGATCGGCTGATTGCCTGTTCGCGCTCTGCGACGGAGAAGGACGCTTTTGCCGCGACGCTGAGGCCCTTTTGCGAGGCACATTTGCGCTCTTTATCGGCACCCGTAGAGCTCAAGGACGACTCGTGGCGGCAATTTCTAGAGCTTCTCTATGTCGTGCAGTTAGACGTCGTGAAGGGGTCCGGGTTCAAGAAACTCCTTCTCCTTCTATCGAGCGGCCAAGCGGAAGAAGCCCCCTCTCGGCTCAATGTCATTTATCTGGCTTTATCGCCGGGTCTGTTTGAACCCGCCTGTAGAGCCCTCGCCCGAGCGAAATTACGCAACACTCAGAGTCGATTGGTCATAGAGAAGCCTTTCGGCCACGACCTAGCCTCGGCCCAAGAGATCAACACGCATCTGACCAAACGCTTTGACGACGCCATGATTTACCGGATAGATCACTATCTGGGGAAAGAGTCCGTTCAGAATTTGATGGCTCTGCGCTTCGCCAACACGATTTTCGAGTGGCAATGGTCGAATCTCTATGTGGATCACATTCAGATCACGGTGGCGGAACAGGTCGGCGTCGAACAGCGCGCCCCTTTTTACGACAAGTATGGGGTTCTGCGAGATATGGTTCAGAACCATCTTCTTCAGCTTCTGTGTCTTGTGGCGATGGAGCCGCCCTCGCACTATAGCCCGCACACCGTTCGCGACGAGAAACTACGCGTTTTAGAGGCCCTCAATCCCGTCCATGCGGCGAATTTTTCGGATTTTGTCGTCACAGGGCAGTACACCGAGGGGACGCTCGATAGAGAACAAGTGCCCGCATATGCAGAAGAGGTCGGCCAACTCTCTGCGACGCCGACGTTTGTGGCTCTGAAGATCGGGATCAATAACGCCAGATGGGCGGGGACACCGTTTTATTTGCGGACAGGGAAGCGAATGGCCGTCCGAGCAAGCGAGATTATCGTAACATTCAAGAAAAATCCGCACAAGGTTTTTGATTTGGCCTCTAAGAATGCTTTACCGAATCAGCTCATCATCCGGCTTCAGCCGGAGGATGGGCTCCAGCTTCTTCTCAACAGCAAGCGGCGAGGCGGAGGCAGTCTGGATTTGCGGCCTGTGAAGCTCAATCTGCTCTTCGACCAAGCGTCTGAGGTTTCTCTCGGGGCTTATGAGCGTCTTTTGATGGATGTCGTGGAGGGCAACCAAACGCTCTTCATGCGTTATGACGAATTGGAAGCCGCTTGGCGTTGGATAGACCCCATCATCCAGGCGAGCCAGAAGGCTCCGCCGGAGCCTTATCGGGCCGGGACGATGGGCCCGTCTGGGGCCGTTGGCCTGATGGCGGGCGACAAACGCCAGTGGATAGACCCCGATGGATAGACCCAGGCGGATAGATCCGGACGGATAGATCCGGGCGGATAAAGTTTTGTATATGATGTTGAATCGGGAACTAGACCTGAAGGAGGCTGTTGAGAAGGTCACGGGCGTTCTGGAGCACGCTCTGACGGGGCACGGCAGAGCCTCTCTCGTGGTCTGTGGCGGGTCCAGTCCGCTCGGTCTATTCGACGGCCTCTCCAGACAGAGTCTCGCTTGGGACAGAGTCGCTGTCCTCCTAGCCGATGAGCGCGACATGAACGGCAGCGACGACGGCGGCGGAGACGGGGTGCATACCAATGCCCGACTCGTGAAAGAGCGGCTCTTGGTGCGCGAGGCCCGCGTGGCGAAGTTCGTCTCTTACGCATCTTTGGCCGCTTTGGGGGCCGTTCCAGACGACGCCCCCCGAGCTGTTGCGGACGGTCTAGCTTCTTTTACGCCGTTTATGCCGTTCTCGGCGGTTATTCTAGGCTTCGGAGGCGACGGGCATTTTGCCTCTCTTTTTCCTGGAGACCCCCAATTGGCCCACCATTTAGACTTGTCTACGCCGCCCGGTCTCCTTTATACTGGGAAAGCGATGGGCACTCCGGCTTGTCCGCGTTGGTCTATGAATTTGTCTCTTTTAGTGCGGACCGATTTTTTAGGGCTTCTTATCGGCTCGCCGGCGAAAAGAGCCGTTTTCACGCGGGCTCAGGAGCCCTCGTCGGACCCGCTCGAGCTTCCTCTGACGGCTTTATTGCGGCAAGAGCAGGTCTCGGTTCATCCGATAGGCTCGTCCCTGCTGTGACGCTTCGACATATCCAAACGGTAACTCGAAACATAGAGGCCCGCAGCCAAGCGACACGTGCGGCCTATCTTGAAAAAATAGGTCTGATGGCGGCCAGCAGCGATGGCGAGCGGGCTCAGATTGGCTGTTCCAATCTCGCTCATGCGGCGGCGGGGGCCGAGAAACAAGATCGGTCGGCTCTCCGCACGGAGAGTCGGCCTCATTTTGCGATCATCAGCGCCTATAATGACATGCTTTCGGCGCATCATCCTCTGAAGGATTACCCGGACCTCATCAAAGAGGAGGCCAGAAGTCTGGGAGCCACGGCTCAATTTGCTGGCGGCGTCCCCGCGATGTGCGACGGCGTCACGCAGGGGCGGCCGGGCATGCGTTTATCGCTGCTCTCTCGAGACGTCATTGCGATGGCGACGGCAGTGGCTCTGAGTCACAATATTTTTGACGGCGCGCTTTATCTGGGAGTTTGCGACAAAATCGTCCCGGGTCTGGTGATGGGAGCCCTCGCTTTCGGGCATATTCCGGCTGTTTTTATACCCGCGGGCCCCATGCCGTCGGGGTTGTCGAATGTCAAAAAGAGCCAAGTGCGTCAGGCTCATGCGGCGGGTCAGGTTTCGCGTGAGGCTCTTCTTGAGGCCGAGTGCGCCTCTTATCACGGCTCGGGGACGTGCACGTTTTACGGGACGGCGAACTCCAACCAGATTTTGATGGAGTTTATGGGCTTGCACCTACCGGGCAGTTCTTTTGTGAATCCGGGCACGCCGCTGCGAGAGGCTCTGACGCGCGCGTGTTGCCGGCACTTATTCCAAGTGAGCCTCAAAGCTTCAAAGCCCAAGCCTATAGGCGTTATGCTAGACGCGCGTTCTTTTGTGAACGCGATGGTGGGGCTTTTGGCCACGGGAGGCTCTACGAATCACAGCATGCACCTTGTCGCCATGGCGGCCTGTGCGGGTCTCAGGATCAATTGGCAGGATTTTGCAGATTTATCCGATAAGACGCCTCTTTTGTGCCGCATTTACCCCAATGGGGCGGCGGACGTCAATCATTTTCACCAGGCCGGCGGGACGGGCTTTTTGATGCGGACCTTGCTCGAGGCCGGTCATCTCCACCCCGAGGCGGCGACGGTGTGGGGGACGGGCTTGGGTTCCTATGCGCAAGAACCCTTTTTAGACGAAGAGCAAAAACTGGCTTGGCGGCCCCCGCGTGAGTCTTCTGGGGATGTAAAGACGCTCCGGCCGGTTTCGACGCCCTTTCAAGCGACGGGAGGCCTCAAGCTGATCCGGGGGCCTTTAGGGGAAGGGATTCTCAAGCTTTCGTCTTTAGACCCGGCGCATTGGCGGGTTCGAGCCCCGGCTATGCTCTTTCGGAGCGAGACCGAAGTCCAGGAGGCTTTCAAAAAAGGAGCCCTCCACAAAGACGTCTTCCTCGTTTTGGTCTATCAGGGCCCCCGAGCCTGCGGCATGCCAGAGTTACACGCTTTGACGGCCCCGCTCCAGCTTCTCCAGGGGCTGGGGTTTCAGGTTGCACTTGTTACGGATGGCCGGATGTCGGGGGCCTCTGGCAAGGTTCCGGCGGTTCTCCACCAGACGCCCGAGGCGGCCCGAGGCGGCCGCCTCGCTTTTCTGCGGGATGGCGATATCTTGTCGCTGGACGCCGAGCAAGGGCGTCTGGAGGTCGAGTTAACGCCCGAACAATTGGCGGCACGGACGGCTTTAGAGCCGCCGCCGCCTCTGCGGGGGTTCGGGCTAGACCTTTTTGAGACGCTTCTAAAAAATGCGGCGGCGGCCTCGGAGGGCGGCGGTCTGGCGCTTCTCCCGGCGGCGGATACGGAAAACAAAGCCGCAGAAAACAAAGCCCGAGTCACACAGAAGATCTAACTATCATGCCCACGCCACAGAGAATTGCCACGACGCATGTTGGGTCGCTCCCTCGTTCGAAGGCCGTGGCGGACCTGCTTTTTGCCCGAGAACGCAACGAGCCCCACGAGGAAACGCTTTATGAAGAGACCATGGCTCAAGCCGTGAGCCGGACGGTCGAGCTCCAGAAAAAAGCGGGGGTGGATTTCATTTCGGACGGAGAGACCTCTAAAATCTCCTATGCGACGTATGTCAAGGACCGCTACACGGGCTTCGAGGGCGACAGTCCTCGGAATGCGCCTCAAGATTTGAAGGATTTCCCCAGTTTTCTGGAAAAAATCGCCTCCTCTGGAGGCACGCCGAGCTATGCGCGGCCGCAATGCACGGGCCCTGTCGCTCTCAGGACAGCGGTGCCGCTTTTGACGGACATTGCCAATCTCAAGCGTGCGGCGGCGGGCTGGAGCCATGCGCACACGGATTGTTTTATGAACGCGGCCTCGCCCGGCGTTGTGGCTCTTTTTCTGCCGAACCGGTATTACAGGTCGCACGAGGCCTATTTAGAGGCTCTTGCCTCTGCGCTGCGGTCGGAGTATAAAACGATTCTAGACCATGGTCTCATGCTTCAGATAGATTGTCCGGATTTAGCTCTGGCGCGCCATATGGTTTGCAATGATCTCTCGGATGCTCAATTTATTCAGAGAGCCGAGCAGCATGTAGAGGTTCTCAATGGAGCTCTGGCGGACCTGCCCGCCGACCGAATCCGAGTCCACGTCTGTTGGGGCAATTACGAGGGCCCCCATACATGCGACATAGAGATGGCTCTGCTTTTTCCCGTTTTGATGAAAATCAGGGCTCGGATGTTGCTGTTCGAGACCTCCAATCCCCGACACGCCCACGAGTGGGAAGTCTTTGAAGCCCGGAAACACGACATCCCCGAGGACAAAATCCTGATACCAGGCGTCATCGACAGCACGACGAATTTTGTCGAGCACCCACGTTTGGTGGCTCAGCGTCTCATGCGTTTTGCGGCGATGGTCGGGCCCGACCGCGTGATAGCCGGGACGGATTGCGGCTTTGGCACTTTCGCCGGATTCGGAGCCGTGGATGCCGCGATTACCTATGAGAAACTGGCGAGTCTCGTCGCTGGAGCCAAGCTTGCGTCTCGGGAACTTTTCGACTCCCCCCGGTCGCGGTCGCCGTAGGAGGCTCTCGGAACCCGACCCGGGGCCGGAGCGGCCGGGGGGCGGCCGGCGGGGCCCCCGGCGGGGCCCCCGGGGTCAGAGACAAAAAATGGTTGTTTTATAATGTGTGAGGAACTTTTTTAGGATGCGTGAGAGTCTTATTCTTTTACCCGGTCTGATGTGCGATTGGCGTATTTTTGGGCCTCAGATCGCCTTTTTTCGGGAGGATTACACGATTTGCGTGCCGGAGTACGGGCTCGCTTCGACGATAGACCAGATGGCAGAGGCCGTTCTGAAAGCCATCGAAAGCGAAACACCAGAGGCGAGCCCTATCAATATCCTTGGGTTCTCGATGGGTGGTTTTGTGGCTCTGGCTCTTTGGGCGCGTGCGGACGAAAACCTATCTCGGCGGATCCAAAGAGTCGGCTTTCTAGATACCACCTTCCACCCCGACACGCCCGAGGCCATAGGATTCCGCAACCAGCACATCGCCGAGCTTCAGAGCGGCAGAGAGCTGGCACCGATTTTCGAGGAGATCAAACCCATCTATTGGAAACCCGATTCTAAGTCGGGGGCTGGGTCTGGGTCTGGTTCGGGAGCCGAGGACACACGCCACGCCTCGGACCAGGCCGAGATGGAGGCCATCGTGACGAAGATGGCTCTAGATTTGGGCAAGGATGTTTTCATCGCCCAATCGAAGGCTTTGCGCGACCGTCCCTCTTACGAGACCCTCTTACCCCAGGTGCACCGTCCTAGCGTGGTCGCTGGTGGCGATGGCGATCAGCTCTGTTCCCCCGAGAACCACCAACAAATGGCGGCTCTTTTGCCTCGGGCTCGGTGTCATATCATTCCTGACGCCGGGCACATGGCCACGCTGGAACAGCCCGATAAAGTCAATCAGGTCCTCCAGGCATGGTTGGCCATGACGCCATGACAGAGAACCCCGTGCCTTATCGTCCCGAAGTCCAGAGCCTTCTCGAGGCCACCGATACGCCCACGGTGTGCAACGCCATCGAATACGCTCAGGGAAAAAGAGGCTTCGACGCATTCACGAAAGAACCCATCGGCGTCAGCGTGAGGGGGCCCTCGACCCAGGAACAGAAGCGCGACGTCCTCGCAGGCTTTGCGGTCACGGCGAAAATACGCGCTCAAAAACCGCCCGGGGACCCTCCCGAAACCGTCCGAGAAAAACGTATGGCCTATTATCGGATGGTCGCCCGAGCTTCTTTACCGGCGGCTCTCGCGATAGAGGACACCGATTGGCCGCATTGTGTCGGGGCTTTCTGGGGCGAAATCAACAGCCACATCCACCAAGCTTTCGGCCTCAGAGGCGTTTTCACGAACGGTCTTGTGCGGGATTTAGACGCTCTCGCCCCGGATTTTCGGATTTTAGCGGGCGGGCTGGGGCCGAGTCACGCTTTTGTCCATGTCACAGAGCTCGACACGCCTGTGCGTTTATTTGGCCTGACGATTCGGCCTGGAGATTATCTCCACGCCGACCGGCACGGGGCTGTGATTATTCCTCCGGAGCTTCTTCCGCGCATGGATGTTCATATTGAGGCTCTGCAACGCAGTGAGGCTCAGATTCTGGACGCCCTCCGGGACCATAGGCAGACGCAAGCTTCCAAGCGCATGGCGTTTGAGGATTTTGAAAAATACTGGCGAGCGTTCGAAAAAACGCGCATCTGACGAGCCGCTAGAGCCGCTATCGGGCGGCGAGGGCTGCTAGAGGGCTGTTGTTTTTTGCCTCTCGGCGAGCTGGCGGGCGTCTTTCGAACATTATCAGAATTTTTCGCTTGCGGTCTTGCATTCAGAGGCGCGACGTTGTAGGCTCCCTAGAGTTCGACTTGGTTCGTTCTGTTTTTTTATGTGCCCATTGAGTTCCCATAGCTGGAACACCTGGAGAGGAAAATTGAGATGAGTAAAAGCAATCTTATCGACGCAATCGCCGAGAAATCGGATTTGACAAAGGCTCAGTCTAGTGCTATTTTGTCGGATGTTTTCGAGGTCATTGCCTCGTTTCTGGAGCAGGACGAGATCGTTCGCATTCCGAATTTTGGAACGTTCCAGGCGGCGACGCGCGCGGCTCGGTCGGGAAAAAATCCCCGCACCGGCGAGAAAATTGACATTCCTGAGTCTAAGCAGGTCAAGTTCAAGGCGGGGAAAGCTCTGAAAGAGCGCATTGTCTAAGAACCACCGGTCATGACCACTGGTGGCAGTCAGGCGGCTTTACGAGACCCATGCGACGTAACGTAAGGGCGCGGGAGAAGCTTTTTTGTTCCATGCACCTATTTTTTGAGCGTTTCATCCAGCTTTTCGCCAGGTTTTTCACCCGGGGCGGCCTATCCGAAGCTCTAGCCCAGGACAGAAGTCCGGGTGGGAGTCCGGGTAGAAGCCGAGGTAGAAGTCCGTGTGAAAGGCGGTGGCATCGGCGTTCCGCTCTTTTGTCGGCGGGCGCGTTTTTTCTTCTTTTTTTCGTCCTCTTTCGGACGGCCGGAGCAGCAGATTTGGAGAATCAACTTTATCTAGAGCTGGAAAGCGGCCGGATCGTCATCGATTTACGACCGGATCTTGCGCCTCGGCACGTTGAGCGCATCAAGCAATTGGCTCGAGAGGGCTTTTATGATGGCGTGCCTTTTCACCGGGTCATAGATGGCTTCATGGCTCAAACGGGAGACCCGACGGGGACCGGCAGTGGCGGGAGTGGCAAGAAACTCAAAGCCGAGTTCTCGGACGCCAGGCATGTTCGAGGCGTCGTGTCTATGGCACGCGCTCAAGACCCTGATAGTGCAGATTCGCAATTTTTCATCTTGTTCGATGCGGCCCCGTGGTTGGATGGGGCTTACACGGTTGTGGGGAAAGTGGCCTCGGGCATGGAGCGGGTGGACGCTCTCAAGCGCGGAACGGGGCCGAATGGGTTGGTTGTCAATCCGGACCGGGTTCTTTCTATCCGGGTGGCTCTGGACGTCGAGTCGGGAGGCTGATTGAAACCCGGCTGGGGTCCATCCAGGTACATACCGGGCCCATGCCGGGGATGTGCCTTTGTGCGGCTATGCCTATAATGGACTTTAACCCTCTTTAGAAAGGGAATTCTGTATGCGTTGTTTCAAGAATCCCTCCAACGGCAATATAGAGTCCTCCGGCGGGCCTTTCAGCTGGCTTCTTGCGTTGTTATGGCTTGAGATCTATCTTTTAGTCAAAGGCAATTTTCGGCATTTTTTGCTACCTTTCTTCTTGTTGTTGGGTAGTTTTTTCCTTGACACCGCCCCGCTTCTCAAAGAGGCTTGTTTTCTTTTGAGGCTCCTGCTTCACGTGATCTATGCCTTCATTATAGGCAAGGTCAATGCCGCGCAGTATTTGCGAAAGGGCTGGATAGAGGTCTGGGGGTAGCCGACCCCATGCAACAACCGCCGGTGTAAAAGCCCCAATAAGCCGAACCCGAGACGACGTCCTCCTCTTCCCCCTAGAAGACAAACGTTTTAGAAAGAGAACTCTGTATGCGTTATTTCAAGAATCCCTCCAACGGCTATGTGGAGGCCTCCAAGGGGTCTCTCAGTTGGCTTTTTGCGTTCTTGTGGCTTGAGCTCTATTTGTTAGCCAAGGGCAATTTTCGGCATTTTTTGATAGCTTTCTTCTTAAATTCGATTATTTTTTCTTTTTTCATCATCCCACTTTTGACCCTCTCGCTTCTGGGCCCCCTTCTTCTGACCTCCCCGCCTCTGGCCCCCCCGCCTCCGACGCCTCCGCCTTTGGCCCCCCTGCTTCTGCTCCTCCCGCTTCGCGTGATTTACGCTTTCATGATAGGCAAGATCAGTGCCGCGCATTATTTGCGACAGGGCTGGATAGAGGTCGCCGACCCCATGCAACAACCGCCGGCGTAAAAACCCCAACAAACCAAACCCGAGACGACGTCCTCCTCTTCCCCCTAGAGGACACATGCTTTAGAAAGAGAATTCCGTATGCGTTATTTCAAGAATCCCTCCAACGGCTATATGGAGGCCTCCAGCGGGTCTCTCAGCTGGCTTTTTGCGTTATTGTGGCTTGAGCTCTATTTGTTAGCCAAGGGCAATTATCGGCATTTTCTGATAGTTTTCTTCTTGAGCGCAGGTAGTATTTATATCTTAGCCCTCCCGCTTCGTGTGATTTACGCTTTCATGATAGGCAAGGTCAATGCCGCACATTATTTGCGACAGGGCTGGATAGAGGTCGCCGACCCCATGCAACAAGAGCCGGTGCAACAACCGCCGGCTCCACAGGTGCACCAACCGCCGGCTCCGCAGGTGCAACAGGCGCCGGCTCCACGGGTGCAGCGGACTCAACGAGCCAAGGGCAAGAAGAAGACGTCCGCCTCTTCCGCCTAGCCGTCGGGCGTCTATCCTACCGTGTGTTGGACCATGCGTTGGATCGTGTTCTGGATCGTGTGTTGAGCGTATGTTCGTCGAATCCAGTCGGCCTCCTGCCGGGGCCGGGGAGGCTCTGTCCCCGGTTTTTTCTCTGAGCCCGGCGCTCCCGTCCCCCAGAGCGTGGATTTTCGACCTAGACAACACGCTTTACAGCCAGGCCTGTGGGCTGTGGCAACGCATTGACGCGCGCATCACGCTGTTCATAGAGACCTACCTGCAGGTTTCCCGCACCGAGGCCCATGCGCGCCAAAAAGCGTATTTTTCAGAATATGGCACCTCCCTCAAGGGTCTCGTGGAGAAGCACGGCATAGACCCAGACGTCTATCAGCGTTTTGTCTATGATGTGGACTATCGTCTCATTCCGTCTGACCCTGGTTTAATCGCGTGTCTCGAGCGTCTGGAGGGGCCTAAATACATTTATACCAATGCCTCGCGTGCCCATGTTGTCCGAGTCCTCCACCAATTGAGCGGCGGGAGCGGCTCGAGCGGGAGCGAACAAGAACCGGCGGCCTCTCATGGTCGTGATATAGAAGAAACACCAGACTGGTTGAGCGGTTGTTTTGATATACACGACTCGGGGCTGCTTCCCAAGCCGTCGCAGAGGGCTTTTGAAGCCATGTTGGCTCATTTCGGCCTGACGAACGACGCCCGAGAGACCCTTTTTGTGGATGATTTGCCTCAAAATCTTGTCACGGCGAAGCTTTGTGGCGTGCAGACGGGGCTCATTCGGCAGGATTCGGAGGAGCCGGCGGCACCGCCTGCGGCATTCCAACCGGATTACGCCCGGAAAGACCTGAGAGAACTCCTGGCCGCCGTCCGTCAAAATCCGGGATAAACCCTAAGGCCAAAACCTCAATAAAGGCCACAGGCGTCCACTTGCTGCGAGTGAAGAGCTGATTTCCCGGACATTCCCGGAATTTCCCCGGGCATCTCCCCGGCATTTCTCTGTTAATTTTCGCTTGTTTCTCTTGACGAATTACGGAAAAAAGGCTAGAGGTCTAGTTCAGGGCTTTTCTCTTTGCCCTGCATTTTTCTTTCGCAGGGCGTGATGCCCGAGGTCGGATGCTGTGATCAAACTGTCTGTTAATGGTTTAGAGCTCTCTGTCCCGGCGGGGCTCACCGTGCTGCAAGCCTGCGAGCTGGCAGGCGAAGAAATCCCCCGCTTCTGTTATCACGAGCGTCTTTCGGTGGCCGGCAATTGCCGCATGTGTCTGGTGGAGATACAGCCATCGGGAGCTCGCAAGCTGCAGGCCTCCTGCGCGGTTCCCGTCGCCGAGGGCATGCAGATTACGACCAATTCGGCGTTCGTGCGCCAGGCTCGTGAGGGCATGATGGAATTTTTGCTTATCAATCATCCTCTAGATTGCCCGATTTGCGACCAAGGCGGCGAATGCGACCTCCAGGATCAGGCACTCGGGTACGGCAAAAACCTCTCGAGTTATCAAGAACCCAAGCGGGCGGTCTCAGAGAAATACATGGGGCCTCTGATTAAAACGGTGATGACGCGCTGCATTCACTGCACGCGCTGCGTCCGCTTCGCCGCCGAGATCGCCGGCACGCACGATATAGGTCTCGTCCACAGAGGCGAGGACGCCGAGATCACCTCGCTCGAACGCTCGGTGCGCTCTGAGCTGTCGGGCAATCTGATCGATTTGTGCCCGGTGGGGGCTCTGACGTCGCGGCCCTACGCTTTTCAGGCTCGGTCCTGGGAATTGAGTCAGACCAATTCCATTGATGTCTGGGATGGGATGGGCTCGAACATCCGGATTGACACGCGGGGCAACGAGGTGATGCGGGTTTTGCCTCGCCTCAACGAGGCCATCAATGAAGAGTGGATCTCGGACAAAGTTCGTTTCGCCTATGATGGGCTGCGTCTCCAGCGTTTGGACCGGCCCTGGCGGCGCGTGCCGACCGGTTCTGCCAGGGCTAGCCCTGCCAAGTCTAGGTCTCGTGGTACAAAAGCCGATACAAAAGCCGGGCGCTTTGAGGCCATCTCTTGGTCGGAGGCTCTAGCTCAGGCTGCCCAGCGTTTCAAACAGGTCAAACCGGAACAAGTAGCCATCGTTCTGGGCGACCAAGTGGAGGCCGAGACCTTGTTTTCCGTCAAGCTCCTCGCAGAGAAGCTTGGCATTCCGTCGGTGGATTGTCGCCAGGACGGGGCGCGCATGACGCCGGAGACGGGGGCAGCGGCGGCGGCAGGAGGGCGCAGTGCGTATCTTTTCAACAGCGGCTTCGAAAATCTCGAACAGTGCGATGCGCTTTTAGTTGTCGGCGCAAACTTACGCCACGAGGCCCCCGTTCTGAACGCACGCCTGCGGCGTGTTTGGTTGAGCGGGCACCTCCAGGTGGCCTATATCGGCGAAGAACTCGAGACGAATTTTACGCAGACCCATTTAGGGACGGGCTTGGAGGCTCTGGAGCTTTTGGCCGAGGGCAAAGGCGGGGGCAAAGGCGGCGGGTTCGTGAAAGCGTTTCGCAGTGCGCGTTATCCGGCTCTGATTCTGGGATCGGGCGTGTTCACGCGGCCTGACGTTCAGTCCGTTTTATGTCTCATCGGGCGGCTTGTGCATCGGTACCGTCTCAGACGCGAGGGCTGGAATGGGTATAATGTTCTCCATCGGGCGGCTTCGAGGGTCGCGGGTCTAGATTTGGGCCTTGTCCCCGGCTCCCGGGGCTATGCGGCGTGGCAGCTTCCCGACGCTATCCGAGCCGGCCGCATCAAGCTTTTGTGGCTCATCGGGGCCGACGAGTTAGACTTCACGCCGACGCGGAATTGTTTCGTGATGTATCAAGGGCATCACGGCGATACAGGTGCCCATCGTGCCGATTTAATTCTCCCGGGCGCCGCCTGGTGTGAAAAAACGGGCTTATATATCAATAGTGAGGGGCGCGTCCAGATGGCGCATCGGGCTCTTTTTCCGCCTGGCGAAGCGCGGGAGGACTGGAAAATCCTGTATGTTCTGGCTCGGCAATTGGGTGTTTCTCTGGATTGGACGGATTTGACCTCGTTGCGGCAGGCTCTTTATCGGGCTCATCCTCATTTTCGGGAACTGTCGGTGAAGCCTGAAGCGATGGAACTGCCACCTTTCCCGGAAGATGTTTCGGGGGATATCCTGGGAGATTCCTCGTCTTCTTCCCGTCTTGACGAGCCGTTTTGTTATCCTCTGAAGTCGTTTTACCGCACGGACCCGATCTCGCGCCATTCGGCAACCATGGCGAAATGCACGGCAGAGCTTGCTTCTCGGCCCGGGCAGCCCGGACAACCCGGGGCAGCAGCTTGAGCCTCGCGGACCGTTCCATATGAGTTTTTCCTCAAAGAATGTGCCTATAGACCCCGCTGCAGACCCCGCTGCGGGGGCTATAGATTCGGCCCAACTTCGGCTGGGGCAGGTTCGATTTTTAGAGCTCGAGACCTGGTTTGAAGGCCTATGGTGGCAGACTTATGTGGCTCCTGGCTTGGTTCTCGTGTTTTATAGTCTCGCCCTGATGGTCTGCGTCATTTTATGCGTGGCCTATCTGACGCTGGCAGAGCGCAAAATCATGGGGTTCATGCAACGCCGCAAGGGCCCGAATGTTGTGGGCCCTTTTGGTCTGGCTCAGCCTTTTGCCGATGCGATCAAGCTGCTTTTCAAAGAGCCTCTTTTTCCTCAATTCGCCGACAAATTTGTTTTCTTTCTAGCACCTTTGTTGACGTTTTTTTTAGCTCTCGTTGCCTGGGCTGTCATTCCGCTTGACGATGGGCTTGTGATTGCCGACATCAATTTAGGGGTTCTCTATATTTTTGCCGTGAGTTCTCTCGCCGTTTACGGCATCATCATGGCGGGGTGGTCTTCGAATTCCAAATACGCGTTTTTAGGAGCCCTCCGCTCTTCGGCTCAGATGATATCCTACGAGGTCTCGATGGGCTTCATCCTCATCAGTGTCTTGCTCACGGCTGGGAGCTTGAATCTCACGGAGATCGTGAGGTCTCAAGCGTCGATGTGGTATTGCATTCCTCTTTTTCCGGTGTTTGTTTTGTTTTTCATTTCGGCTCTGGCCGAGACGAACAGGGCTCCCTTTGATCTCCCGGAGAGCGAATCTGAATTGGTATCCGGCTATAATGTCGAGTACTCTGGCGTTCTTTTCGTTTTGTTTTTCCTAGCCGAATACGGCAATATGATTCTGATGTCGGCTTTAACCAGCATTCTGTTTCTAGGAGGCTGGCTTCCGCCGGTTTCTGTGCCGCCTTTCAGTTCGATTCCCGGTTTTTTCTGGCTTGCGTTGAAGACGGCTCTGGTTTTATTCTGTTTCATCTGGGTTCGAGCGACGTTTCCTCGGTATCGGTATGATCAACTCATGCGTCTGGGGTGGAAGGTTTTTTTGCCGATTTCGCTTTTCTGGCTGGTTCTGGTTGCCAGCGTTCTCTATTGGCACGACAAAATCTAGGATAGATGAAAAAAGCACCAAGCCAAGACAAGCAAAGAATGGACACCAATGGACACCGTGACATGAATAAATCAACGAACACAATAGCGAAAATGGACGCAAAAGACGACCATGGGTCCCTCCGGCTATCTCCATGGGCGCGCTTTTTTCGTTTAGTCGGCTCTTTTCTTCTGCTGGATCTTTTATCTGGGCTTTGGCTGACGTTTCGGTCTATGTTTCGGAGGGCTCATACGCTCAATTATCCTTATGAGAAGGGGCCTCTTTCGCCTCGGTTTCGGGGTGAACACGCTTTACGGCGTTATCCGAATGGCGAAGAGCGTTGTATCGCCTGCAAGCTCTGCGAGGCGGTGTGTCCCGCTCAAGCCATCGTCATCGAGTCCGAACCTCGGGAGGACGGGTCGCGGCGCACGACGCGCTATGATATAGATATGACGAAGTGCATCTATTGCGGGTTCTGCCAGGAAGCCTGCCCCGTCGACGCCATCGTCCAGGGTCCCAATTTCGAGTTCGCCACCGAAACGCGTCAGGAGCTCTTCTTCAATAAAGAGCGCCTTTTGGAAAATGGCGACCGGTGGGAGGCACAATTGGCTCAGGCCCTCGAGCAAGACGCCCCCTGGCGGTGAAATCGGCGTTAAAGTCGGCATTACAATCGGCATCGAGATTGAATCTCTGAGGTACGCTTGCTGTGGTCCTTTTTGATTTATGTTTTTATCTTTTTGCGGGTCTCGCCGTTTTATCGGGCGCGATGGTGGTCACGAGTCGCAGCATGGTCCACGCCGTGTTGTTTTTAATTCTGGCTTTCGTCAATGGAGCCGGGCTTTTTTTGCTGACAGGAGCCGAATTCGTGGCTCTCATTCTGGTTGTGGTCTATGTGGGAGCCGTTGCGGTTTTATTTCTCTTTGTTGTGATGATGCTAGACATAGACGTCCGAGAAGAACGAAAACGGGCAGATGGCTTTATTTTAATGGGGACTCTGGTTGCGGGCATTTTTGCGGCCGAGCTCGCCATCGTGCTTTTAGGCTGGCAAGAACTGGAGGCCGGGGGCCGAGACCGCCTGCTAGAGCCGTTTTCGACTGGCCAGGTCTCTGGGGACTCTGTTTCAACCGGGACCGGGGTCTTCAATATCAAGGCCCTAGGTGCGATTCTTTACACGCGTTATTTCTGGATTTTCCAGCTCATGGGTCTGGTTTTGCTCGTTGCGATGCTGGGAGCCATTCTTTTGACCCATCGGACTCGAGAAGGTGTGAAACGCCAAAACATTGCTCGACAAACGCATCGAGATGCTCGTAAAACGGTGCGTCTTGTTGATTTTGAGTCGGAACGTTAGGACTTAGGACTCGAGAGGACACACCAAAATGTGGTTACAAGTCGGCCCTGTGCATTTTCTGATTGTCGGTGCGGTTTTATTTGCCACGGGCCTCCTGGGGCTTTTTCTTAACCGTCGGAATGTCATTTTGATTCTCATGTCGATAGAATTGATGCTCTTGGGCGTCACGGTCAATATGGTAACGTTCTCGAGCGTATGGAACGATCTGACTGGGCAGGTTTTCACGCTCTTCATCCTGGGCGTGGCGGCGGCCGAGGCCGCCATCGGTCTGGCGATTCTCGTCGTCTTTTTCCGGGTCAAAGGCACCATCGCGGTCCGTCGAGCGGACCGCCTTCGTGGCTGAGTCGAGACAACCGGCCCAACAGAGAAAGTCCAAATAGAGCCTATGCTTGCCGTCTGGGTTGTTTTTTTGCCTCTTGTTGCCAGTCTTCTGGCGGGGTTTGGAGGCTCGGTTCTTCGGGCGCGCGGGTGCGAGATTGTCACGACCGCCGCCGTCGGGCTCGCTTGTTTTTTTTCGTGGCGTCTTTTTTTCGACCTCAATTTTGGCGGCGAGGCCTATCAGATTTATCTCGCCGACTGGGTTCAGCTTGCCCAGCTCCGTTTCGAGTGGGCCCTTCGCATCGATCAGCTGACGACGGTGATGTTGGTCGTTGTGACGACCATTTCGGCTTTAGTGCATCTTTACGCGATGGGGTATATGGCGCACGACGGCTCCAGGCCGCGTTTTATGGCCTATTTGAGTTTCTTCACCTTCGCGATGCTGATGCTGGTGACGGCGGACAATTTAGTCCAGCTCTTTTTGGGATGGGAGGGCGTCGGTCTGGCCTCTTATCTTCTGATTGGCTTCTGGTATAAGAAGCCTTCGGCCAATGCGGCGGCGATGAAGGCCTTTATTGTCAATCGAGTCGGCGATATTGGTTTTGGCCTGGGGATTTGTGTACTCTATGCGGCGGGGGGGAGCGTCCATTTTGAGACCCTGTTCCAACTCGGCCCCGTTTTAGCCGAACAGAGTCTCGGATGGGGCGGCCTGTCCGTTTTGGATTTAGCGTGCCTGCTCCTTTTCATTGGAGCGATGGGCAAATCGGCTCAATTAGGGCTCCACACCTGGCTCCCCGATGCGATGGAGGGCCCCACCCCTGTTTCGGCTCTGATTCATGCGGCAACCATGGTCACCGCCGGTGTGTTTATGGTATGTCGTCTGTCGCCTCTTTTCGAGTACTCAGAGACCGCCTTAGGAGTCATTACATTCGTCGGAGCCACGACGGCTCTGTTTGCGGCGACCATCGGCCTGACGCAGAACGATATCAAGCGTGT
This sequence comes from Alphaproteobacteria bacterium, assembly GCA_965203415.1. Taxonomy (GTDB): domain Bacteria; phylum Pseudomonadota; class Alphaproteobacteria; order CBDBCS01; family CBDBCS01; genus CBDBCS01. Next base: position 106,363 of record CBDBCS010000004.1, read on the forward strand.
CATTGCTTATTCGACGTGTTCGCAGCTGGGCTATATGTTTTTTGCCATTGGGGTGTCTGCCTATCCGGCGGCGATGTTTCACCTTTTCACCCATGCTTTTTTCAAAGCCCTGCTGTTTCTGGGAGCCGGCTCGGTCATTCACGCGATGTCAGACGAACAGGACCTGCGCCGGATGGGAGGCATCCGTATTTGGGTCCCTCTGACCTATGTTCTGATGTTCATCGGGTCGCTTTCGCTGGTTGGCTTGCCTCCTTTTGCGGGTTTTTACTCCAAGGATTTTGTTCTAGAGGCCGCTTTTGCAGCCCACACGAGCGTGGGGCTCTATGCGTTCTGGCTGGGCATTGTGACGGCTTTACTGACGGCTCTTTACAGTTGGCGTCTTTTGATCATGGCCTTTCACGCCCCGGCTCGAGCCAGTGAACACGTCATGAGTCGCGTCCGAGAGTCGGATTGGTTCATCACAATCCCCAATATCGTGCTCGCTGTAGGGGCTCTGAGTGCCGGTTTTCTCTTCAAAGACGGTTTTATCGGTGACTCGATGTCCGAATTTTGGGGCAATACGCTCTTGGTTCTGGACTACCATAACGCGATGGAGGACGCCCATCATGTGCCTCTATGGGTCAAATGGCTTCCCGTCGGAGCCGGCCTTGCGGGCATTGGTCTGGCTTACTGGATTTGGCATTTTTCAAAAACAAGAGCTCCTTTTCTTTCCAAACATCTAGCCCCTCTCTATCTTCTTTTTCACAATAAGTGGTACGTAGACGAGCTGTATCATTTTCTTTTTATTCGTCCTTCTCTAGCTTTGGGCCGTTTTTTCTGGCACCGCGTGGACGATGGGGTTATCAATCCTTACGGACCGGATGGTCTGGCGTGGCTTTCGAGGTGGGTTGCGCGTGTGTTCTCCAGGCTTCAGACCGGCTATATTTATCACTATGTGCTTCTTTTTCTGCTGGGTTTGACGGGGCTTTTGGCTCTTTTCGTTCGGTAAAGCCGCGGTGGTCGATGTTCTTCTCTCCTGGCCTCTTCTGAGTGTCCTGATTTTCCTACCCTTAGTCGGGGCAGCCGTACTCGTGGCTGTTCCGATGAACCACACCAACGCGAAGCAGATTGCGCTGCTGATTTCGGGAGCGACGTTTTTGTTGTCGCTCTCGTTGTGGTATTTTTTCGACCCGGCTCGGGCGGTGGGGTATCAATTTGTAGAGGACCTCGCTTGGATTGAGGGCCAATCTATCGGGTATCGTGTCGGCGTCGATGGACTTTCGCTCTTTTTCATTTTGCTTGCGACGCTTTTGGTTCCGGTCTGTGTCATCGCGAGTTGGCGTTCGATTGACAGGCGAGTTCGGGCTTACATGGCCGCCTTTCTTTTGCTGGAGACCATGATGGTCGGCATGTTTGCCGCTTTGGATCTCATTTTATTTTACGTATTTTTCGAGGGCATCTTAATTCCGATGTTTCTCATTATTGGCGTATGGGGCGGCCCGAAGCGCATTTATGCCAGTTTTAAGTTTTTTCTGTACACCTTACTGGGGTCCATTTTCATGCTCTTGGCGATTTTGGCCATCTGGCGTGAAACGGGGACGACGGATCTCCGTCTTTTGCACTATACGCAGTTCTCGGGTCTTCAGCAGAGTCTGTTTTTTCTGGCTTTTTTCGCCTCGTTTGCGGTCAAGATTCCCATGTGGCCGGTTCACACCTGGTTGCCGGACGCGCATGTGGAGGCTCCAACGGCGGGGTCTGTGATTTTAGCAGGCGTTCTTCTCAAGATGGGCGGGTATGGGTTTTTGCGTTTTTCGCTTCCTTTATTTCCGGAAGCGAGTCTCCTTTTCACGCCTCTCATTTTCGTTCTTTCGGGCATTGCGGTGATTTTTGCTTCTTATGTGGCGCTTGTTCAGACGGATATGAAAAAGCTGGTGGCGTATTCGTCGATTGCGCATATGGGTTTTGTCACGGCCGGCATTTTTTCGGCAACCCCCGAGGGCGTCGTTGGAGCCGTCATGCAGATGCTCAGCCATGGTCTTGTTTCGGCGGCTCTGTTTTTGTGTGTCGGCGTTCTTTATGATCGGCTCCACACCCGAGAGATTGCCGCTTATCAGGGGGTCGCGCAGGTCTGTAAGCGTTATGCGTTTTTTGTGATGATTTTTCTGTTGGCCTCGGTTGGTTTGCCGGGGACCAGCGGCTTTATCGGCGAATTTCTAGTCCTTCTCGGCGTCTGGAAACACACGCCTTGGGCGGCGATTCTTTTAATCACGGGCCTGGTTTTAGGGGCGAGTTATATGCTTTACTTCTATCGGCGCGTTCTGTTCGGCAAGCTTGTCAGCGACAAAATTCGGGCTCTGGCGGACTGTAGCGCGCGCGAGGTGTTCATGCTCGGGGTTTTGGCTCTTTTGATTCTCTGGATGGGGATTTACCCGCAGCCCTTTATTGAACCCATTGAAGCGAGCCTCGTGCCTGTGCTGGAGAACACGTATCCGTTGGTTCAGGGGCCCTCCTCTTCGCTTGAGGCCTTTTCCTCTTTCACCGGGTCTAGTTTCACCGGACCTGGAGAGCCCTAAACGTGCTTTATTCTGCCCTCCTTCCCGAGATTATTTTAGCCCTTGGTTCTGTAGGCCTCTTGGTTTGCGGCGTTTACATACGGCCTGCGCATCGGGCGAGTACGTGGACCAATCGAGTCTTTTTTCTGCTTTGTGCGGTGGTTCTTTATGTTCTTGTGGCTCAGCCCTCGGTTTCGGTCCGGAACGAATTTTTACAGATAGACGCTTATTCGCGTTTTCTCAAAGTTCTGATTCTTCTGGGTTCGGCGGTCACCTTGCAGATGGCGACGGCTTATAATCGTGCGCATGGGCTCTATCGTTTTGAGTTCACCGTTCTCATCGGTCTCGCCACGGTCGGCATGTTCGTCATGGTGTCGGCTCATAATCTCATAACGTTTTACATAGGGCTCGAGCTCCAGAGTCTGGCGGCTTATATTCTGGCGACCTTCAACCAAAGACAGAGTTCCTCTGCCGAGGCCGGGTTGAAGTATTTCATTCTCGGAGCGGTCTCGTCGGGCATTTTGCTCTATGGGTGTAGTTTTGTCTATGGGTTCACGGGCAGCACGAATTTTGACGCGATTCGAGCCTTCATAGAGACCGCAAGTGTCGGTTCCGGGGCGTTTTCTTCGCCCTCGGGGCTCCCTGGAGCGGGAACGGGGCCGTGGACGGTGGGTCTTGCCGCGGGCTTTCTGATGATTTTAGCGGGACTCGGTTTCAAACTGGCGGTGGTGCCTTTTCATATGTGGGCCCCGGATGTCTATGAAGGAGCCCCAAGTTCTACGGTGGCCTATTTTGCCGTTGCTCCGAAATTAGCTGCCATGGGTTTATTGGTTCTGGTTCTGGGGCGACCTTTTCAGGCTTGGCTGCCGGATATTCAGATAGCTCTTCAGCTTGTCGCCATTTTTTCCATGGTTTTAGGAGCCTTCGCCGGTTTGGTTCAAAAAAAATTAAAGCGTCTCTTGGCCTATAGTGCCATCGGTCATATGGGGTATGCGCTTATGGGGCTGGTGGCCGGCACCGAGACAGGCGTCGAGGCCGTTTTAGTCTATATGGTCCTCTATCTGACGCTGAGTCTTGGTGTTTTTGCGGCTCTTCTCTCCATGAAGTCTCGGGGAGTTTATTTCGAATCCATCGAGGACCTAGCCGGTTTGTCCGGAACGCGGCCTGTGATGGCTTTGGCTCTTTTAGTTTTGATGTTGTCTCTAGCGGGGATTCCGCCTCTGGGCGGTTTTTTTGGAAAATTGTATGTTTTTGCGGCGGCGTTGCAGGCGGGACTGTACGGATTGGTCATTATCGGAGCTCTCACAAGCGTGGTCGCGGCTTTTTACTATCTCCGTCTGATTCGCCTGATGTATTTTGAAGAGCCCTCGTTGAAGTTCGAATCCGCCCCGCCGGCCCTGAGTTCTCTCTTGGTTGCGATGGCGGGTTTCAACCTGCTTTTTTTCTTTTTCCAGGATTTTTTGCTAACCCCTGCGGGTTTAGCAAGTTTTCATCTTTTTCGTGTTCCTGGAATTTGAGACCATAGATTCCACGAATCTAGAGATGAAACGTCATCTCCTTCGGACAGGACCCGAGGGAGCCACGGTCGGCTCTATCATCTGGGCTCGGGCACAAAGCGAAGGACGGGGGCGTCTGGGGCGGTCTTGGGTCTCGGAGCCGGGGAATTTATATTTCACACTTTTGCTGGACAGACACCCTGGCGGCCTCCATCCGGCGTGGCGTTTTTACGCGGCGATTTCGGCTTTAGCCGTCTGGACGGGTCTGGCCTCCTGTTTGGAGCACCTCGACCCTGGTCTCGATCTTGGTCTCGACCCTCCTGGGACACTTGGCCTCCACCCGGGGACGCTGGCGATAAAATGGCCGAATGATGTCATCTTGGGGGGCAAAAAAATAGCTGGTTTGCTCTTGGAGACCTGTGTGGTGTCGTCGTGGGCCTATATTCTTGTCGGCGTCGGCGTCAATATCAAGCACGCCCCAGAGGCTTTACCGGATTCTCTTTTTGAAGCGGGCTGTCTGGAGGCTCACCTGGGCCCGGGGATAGACCCGGGGAGCCGGTCTTTTTCGCCCTTCGATGTGCTGAGTCGGGTGGTCTCGGCTTTTGACAATAGTTTTCAATTCTGGCACAAAAATGGAGCTCAGAGGGGGTTGGCGTGCCTTGAAGAGAAACTCATCGGGCTTCATCGGCCGGCGCGCCTCCGGGTTTCGCCCCACGAGCCGGCTCTAGAGGGAATTGTCCGAGGGCTGGCTTCGGATGGGCGGCTCCGTTTTGAAGAGCGGGCCACAGGCAGAGAAAGACACCTCTCGACGGGCGAGATTATCCAGTTGCACCCTACTCTAGAGGCTCCGCTTCCTGGCTAGAGGTTACGCCTCCTAGGGGCCCCGCCCGGGGCCCACCGGACGAACGGGGGGAACAGGAAAAGGACGAAAACAGACACGATGAAGCTATGATTTTACGATGATTTTAGTCATTGACTCGGGCAACACGCATTGTTCTTTCGGGCTTTATTCGGAGGCCTCGGTGCTTTCCGGAGGCACACCTGTGCTGGACGCCCGTCATGCTGCCCGGCCAGACCCCCAGGCACATATCCAGGCGAAGGAGCCTCATTCGTCGCTGCGTTTTGTGTGGCGTTTTGCTTCAAAGTATGTTTGTTCGGACGAGTACGCCAGTTTTCTAGCCCCGCTCCTGGCGGCCCAAGGCTTATCTTTTGGGGATATCTCCGCTTGCGCGCTTGCCTCGGTTGTCCCGCAGTTCGAGGAGGAACTCTGTCGGTTTTCACAGCATTACTTAGGCTGCCAGGCTCTCCGGGTCGGGCAAGAACTCATCCCTCGCGCCATGCGTCTCGACATAGAGACGCCGCATCAACTTGGAGCGGACCGGATTGCCAATGCCATTCAAGGCTGGGCTCTGCTGGGTCGAGCCCATCTCGTTGTAGATTTCGGCACGGCGACCAATTTTGACGTCGTGGACGCGCATGGGCATTATATTGGCGGTATTATCGCCACAGGTGCCGAGCTTTCCATGCGGGCTCTCTCGCAATTCACGGCGCAATTGCCTAAAATCACCTTTTCCGTGCCTGGAGCTCTGATCGGAAAAAACACGCATCAGGCTATGGCATCCGGACTCTTTTTCGGCTATAAAGCCATGGTCGAGGGCCTCATCGCGAGTATCACAGAGACTCTGGCCATGGCTCCCTCTTCCGTCTTGGCGACCGGAGGCCTGGGGGAGATTTTCGCACCCCATCTCGGTCTCCGTTATGAACCTCATTTAACTTTGGACGGGATTTACAGATTATGGCACGAACGTATCTAAAAACATGGTTTCCGCGATGAATTGGCGGACAGCCAGTGTCGCCGGAGCAGAGGAGCTCTTGTTTGTTCCTCTGGGCGGCGTCGGTGAAATCGGCATGAACATGAATTGCTATGGTCACCATGGAAAATGGATTATCATAGATTGCGGTATTACTTTTGGGACCGACGCCGATGCGGGCATAGAGATTTTCATGCCCGACCCCAGCTTTATCACGGAGAGAAGCGACGATTTGCTCGCTCTGGTGCTGACGCACGCCCACGAGGACCACATCGGGGCCATCCCCTATCTGTGGCCCTTGCTCCGGTGTCCGATTTATGCGACGCCCTTCACCCGCGGCGTCATAGAGCATAAACTCAAGGGCGAGGGCTTAGTGCCCTCGGGCCCTTTTCACGATCTGTCCAAATCCAAGGAGATCGCGATAGGCCCGTTCAAAATTCGGCCGGTGTGTCTCACGCACTCCATTCCAGAGCAGCAGGCTCTTATTGTCACCACGAAACTGGGGCATGTCCTTCACACAGGCGATTGGAAGCTGGACCCCGGCCCTGTCGTCGGGCCGGTTTCGGATGAAAAAGGGCTCAAAGAGCTTGGCGAGGCGGCTCCTTTGGCCATGGTTTGCGACTCCACAAATGTGTTCGAGGAGGGGTATGCGGGCTCGGAGGCCAAGGTGAAAGAGAACCTCAAGCAGGTTTTTTCGGGCCAAAAGGGACGGCTTCTTGTCGGCGCGTTTTCCTCCAATGTTGCTCGGCTGGCTTCGATTGCAACCACCGCCCGAGAAGTGGGGCGTAAGGTGGCTCTGGTCGGACGGTCGCTGTGGCGCATGCAGGAAACGGCTCGGAAACACGGCTATCTCAGGGACATAGAGCCGTTTTTAACGCCTCAGGAGGGCATGGCTCTATCTAGGAGCAAAGTTTTGTTTATCTGCACGGGTTCTCAGGGGGAGTCCCGGGCGGCTCTGATGCAGATTGCTCGGAAAACGCACAGCCACGTCCGCCTAGAAGAGGGAGATGTCGTTGTGTTCTCATCGCGTAAAATCCCGGGCAACGAGCTTCGCATCGGTCGGCTCCAGAATTTATTGGCTCTAGCGTCCATAGATTGCGTTGTCCCACGGGACGATGATGTACATGTCTCTGGGCACCCCAATCGGGAAGAATTGCGGCAGATTTACAGCTGGGTTCGGCCGCAGCTCTCGGTCGCGGTGCACGGCGAGCCCCGCCACTTGAGAGAACACGGCAAATTAGCCCGCGAGCTTGGCATTGCCTCTGCGCCTCTTCTTGAAAACGGCGACATGCTGCAATTGACCCTCGACGAGGCGGGGGTTGTCTCTGCGAAAAAAATAGACTCTATTCCTAACGGCAGATGGGGGATAGACGGCACCAAGTTTTTGATCCCTTCGGACCATGTGTCTATAGCGGACCGCCGGAAGCTCCATGTATACGGCCTTGTGCTTGTGCATCTTGTCCTTGAGGCGGAGGACTCTGTCCTGGCGAGCCCCCCGGCCGTGGAGGGTCTGGGGCTCCCTGTTTTTGACCTCCAGGACCTATGTGATAAGTTGGGGGACGAGATCACACGCTTTTTAGAAAAGACTCAACCGGAACACAAAAAAAGCGACACCTTTCTGTGCGAAAAAGTCAGCAAGCTCGTTACGACGCAGTGCCGGAACGACTTCGGCAAGCGGCCTGTGGTGCGGGTAACGGTTTCACGACTCTGACGGTGAGACGATGCGATGAAAGCTCTTTTTCCTTTTCGAGAACCCGTTTTACCCGATTGGGTGCTGGGCTATAAGCCTTCTCGGCGGCTTCGTATCGCGGTCCTGTGTCCCTATGAGGAGCCGGTCCAGAAGATGGTGGCTCGAGCCCTGGCTCGAGACTGGATCGAGACGCCTTATCTTATCGGCACAACGGAGCAACTCGGGATGGCTCGAGTGGCTCTTTTGGACGCCTGCCAGAAAGCCGGCGTGGAACATCATCAGGAAAAATTCCACTGGTACCCCATCGCCGAGCCCGAGCCTCTGGCCGTTCCGTCTGCGCCGCCGCCGGATTCAACGCCAGATTCAGCCCACCGTCCACACAAGCTCGTATCTTATCGGCTTCCCGACGAGACGACTCAGAAAATCGTCGCAGAGGCCGTCACGCTCGCACAGCTCGGCCGCATCGACATTGCGGTGAAGGGCAAATTGGGCTCGGATCAATTTTTGAGAGGCTTCCTGAAAACGCAAGCGGGCCTGGTCGCCCGAGATTTCGCAGCCCATCTTTTTTGCCTGAGCGGGGCTGGCTTGACCAAACCTCTTTTTCTTATGGATGGGGCTTTGAATATCGCCCCGACAGTCGACCAAAGAGTCGCCATGATCGCGCAGAGTCTGCCGATTCTGCGTCGATTCGGGCGGAAAAAACCCATTGTGGCGGTTCTCTCCTGCACCGAGAAGCCGAATGAGTCCGTCCCGTCCTCCGTGGAAGCTGTCGCCATCGTCGAGCAGGCTCGAGATTTACTGGGTTCTCAGCTCGATATTTTTGGGCCCGTTGCGCTGGACATCGCCCTGTCAGAGCGCGCCGCGCACCTCAAATCCTATCAATCCTCGCTTGCGGGCGACACCGATTTGCTTGTGGTTCCTTCCATTGAGGTGGGGAATGCGTTGTTCAAGCTCTTCAATTGGATGGGAGGCGGCGTGAGTGCCGGCCTTGTCACAGGTCTCAAGATTCCCCTCGTCTTGACCAGCCGGTCGGATAGTTCGACGGCTCTTCTGGCTTCGCTGGCTCTTGCGGGTCTGACGGCGGGGCGTCCCGAAGGTCCCGCCGAGGGCGTCTCTGCTTGAGTCGAGTACGTTTACGGAAGCGCGGCGGGCGGCGGGGCCAGAGCCAAAGCCGTAAGAGCCTCCGTCACCTCGCGGGAGCGTTCCGGTGCCATATTGGCTAGAATGGGCGCGGCGTGGCGCGGGCGCATGAGCTGGATGACCTCTAAAATCGTTGCCAACTCCAGCCCGTTAAAGATGGCGGCTGCTTCCTGAGGCTTCATCGTGGCATAAATGGACGCCAGGCGGGTGAGTTCCGCATCTTTCATTTGCTCTTTTTCATCCCGGAGGGTGTTGAGTCTCGCAGATTCGGCCTCCAGCGTTTTTTGCCGGGCGGCCAGGCGGTCTTCGATGACTTTCACGAGGGACTCTCGGATTAAGAGCTGCTGTTCGCGGTCCTCCAGGTCCGTTTCGCGCTCCCGCAGCGAGCGCGCGAGCCGCGTCAGGGCCGGGGAAGCCTCGAGGCCCGCCCCACCGCCGGTCGTCCTGGCGGGCTCCTGGTCTGGGCCAGCCGAGGCTACGCCTGCTGCGCCTGCTGCGCCGCCGCCCCCGCCTGTGCGAGGCGCCAAGGGGGCCCGGTCTGTGTTTTCCGTGTTTTCTGTGTTTAAGGGCGGTGTATCGGCCGGCTCATTGGCCGTTGTTCTCGTAGATTCGTCTTCGGCGGGGGCAGGAGCGGCGGGGAACGTAGGAAAAATCGGAGACTGCTGAGACTGCTGCGTTTGCTGAGACTCCTGGGCATGAAGAGGGCGCGTCCAGGCCTGCAAGGTCTCCTCCAGGCGGGTGTCGGCCAAATTGACCCGCAAAAGAAAAGAGAGGCCCAAAATGACCAACAAAACAGGAAAAAGGCGCATTTTCAGTTTCATCTAGCGTAAATCCTTCAATTCGCGTAAAAAATCCTGCTCGTCGGCGGCGGTTGGTTTGGCGTGCGAGCCCAGCATTTCCAGTCGGTCTGCTTTTTGCTCTGCCTTTTCCAGCAAGAGCTCCAAGTCGCCTATCACGGTTTCGGCCTTTTGGATGAGGGTCTCGAGTTCGCTTGTCTTTTCCTGGCCTGTGGTTCGGAGCTTAGCCAAAGCGGCCTCCATCCGGACGGTCGCCTGAGAAAACTCGCCGATGGTGCGCTCCAGAGGGTCACTCCCCGAGCGCAACAAACGCAACGAACGCCCCAAACGCCAACAATAGACCAAGGTGAGAGGCAACAAAATCACCAAGACCAAGTCTATGATCAGATGAGTCGTCAAGGCGGAAAAAAACGTCATGGAAAACGCATCTCGACAGGTTTGTCCTTCACTCTCCTTTTTTGGAAACGCGGCCTGTAACCTGGACGGCCAAATTATTGTTCAGCCGCCCCAATTTACCCTTAAAGAGGTCCACCCCTTCAGAAGTAAGCACAATATCGGCTTCTTCGGTCATTCGAAGGTTCAGGATATCACCGGCCCGCCAAGCGGCGACCTCGCCCAGTTTTTGTCGAAAATCGGCTAGAATCGCCCATAGTTCCAGTTCGCTCGTCTCGACAGAGTCCTTGACATGGTTCTGCCAAGCATGGTCCTTGCCAAGTTTTTCGCCCTGTAGCAGTTGCGACAGATAAGGCCGGACCGGCTCCAGCGTCACATAGGGCAGGACGATGTCGAACGAGCCGCCCCGGCTTTCTATATCGACGTAAAAGCGGGCGAGAACGGCGACATTGGTCGTCCGAGCAATGGAAACAAAGACGGGATTGGTCTCCATACGCTCATAGCGGAATGTCATGGGCGTGACGGGGGCAAAAGAGGCCGATAGGTCCTCCAAGATCAAAGCGACCATTTTCTCGACGAGACTCGCTTCGATTTGCGTGTAGGCGCGGGGGATGACACGGACCTGCTGCGTCCGTCGGCCGCCCAAGAGCAGGTCTACCATAGAGTAAACCAACTGATTATTCACATTGATGAGCCCATAACTGTCCCACTCCTGCGTCTTGAAGACCATCATCATCGCTGGCACAGGGATCTGGTTGAGATAATCGCCAAACCGTACCGAAGAGACCCCGCCATCCAGACTGACCTCAACATTTTCGGTGGTGAAATGGCGCAAGGAATTCGACACAACACGCACGAAGCGCTCATAAATGACCTCGAGCATCGGCATGCGCTCCCGCGTGACACGGGAGGTCGAGAGCAAAGAACGCAGGCCTGCCTCTTCTTTTTCGGGGGTCGGGTCCGAACCAAGGAGCGAATCGATCTCCTCCTGGGTCAGAAGCGACGCATCGTCGGCCTCGCCCGTCGACGCCGCCCCGGACTGAAAAAACGAGCCCCCTGCCTCGGACGCCGACTCGGACGACTCGGACAACCCGGATGACCCAGGCGCCCCCGGTGACTCCGGGTCGGCGGCCCCAAAGCCCCCGTCGTCCGGCCGCGCCGACCCTCCACCCCCACCCGGCAGCCGAGGGAGAGGCCCCGGAATGAAAGAATTCTTTTTATCGTCCTCGAAAGCCATACGATGATACGACGCTACGCTATTCTATTCTACGCTATTCTACCCTACCCTACTCTACTCTCAGAACGGCAAAGGTCAAATCATTCATTTCGATAGGCTCGATAATGCGGCGAAATCGATACAGCAATTCTTTTTTGAGCCGATAAATCCCTGCAGAACCCTGGAGTTCACTCTCGGACAATTCGCGCAGAAGGCGCGTCGTTGCCTCGGACAATTTGGGTTCATAATCGGCCAGGCGTCCTACGTCCAGATTGTTCTGCAGCTCGATGACGAGGCGAACCGTCACAAAATGGATGCTATCCTCGCGGCGAATGGCCAGGGAAATATCGTTCATGGTGTATTTAGGACTCCCCTCGAGCAGAGGTGTCGCCGCCGCCCCGGTCTCATCCGCGGCCGTCGAGCTGCGCGTTCTTTCGATCATGGACTCCACCACATCGCCGGCCCCGACCAACATCCAGAGGGCCCCTCCAGCGACGAGCAAACCGGCCGACATCAGAACAACCAAAAGCCCGAGACGCCGGCGCCCCTGACGCCTGGCAGCCAGATCTTGATTTTGTGAAACCATAAACTTCTCAGAGACATTCTCGGAAACGGGGGGAGAGCACAAACAAAGCGTGCGCCCCCCGGATTACAGACCGGACCAGACCGGGCCAAAACCAAGGGCACAGAGCCCTCGCTGCTTATCCAAAACTAGCAAAAAAAGGAAAAAAAGCAAGATGGCTTGCATTTTCTTTCATTTTTGCCCAAGTTAGCCAGGTTAGGCCAGCTTGGAGCTGACCTGGCGAGGCGTTCCGACTCTAGCCTTTTTCTTGCCGCCTGTTGCCGTACGCCCAGGTCGGGCTCGAACGCCGGCCGGCAGAACCGCAGCGGCCAAAAAGCGTCGCCAAAAGTGTCAAGCAGGCGGGGCACGGACGTCAGGCGGCCTCCTAGGCCCGTCTCCCGGGGAGCTATCTCTCGGGGGGGGACTGGTGCAAAAAAGGCCGTCCTTCTTTTCAGTTCCTTCCCTTCCTTCGAGGAGGGGCAGGTTGTCTCTATTTTCAAAAAAAACGGCAAAAAAAACGATATGTCGCCCCTTCAGGATCAGGAAAAACTTCGGGCCGCGTGCCAGCAGGCTCGGCAGGCGGTCCTCCTGGAGGCACAAGCCCTCCAGGAGCTCGCTGCCGTCACCACGGACGTGCGTTTCTATGCAGCTCTAGAGCTTATTCTGTCCGTTCAAGGTCGACTCATCGTCACGGGCATGGGCAAAAGTGGGCATATTGGCGGAAAAATCGCGGCGACGCTGGCGTCGACGGGCACGCCCTCTTTTTTCATCCACCCCGGAGAAGCGAGCCACGGGGATTTAGGGATGCTTCAGCCTCAGGATGCTTTACTGGCCATTTCGAATTCGGGTGAAACGAATGAACTCGCGGATTTGATCGCCTTCACCCGCCGGTTTGGCGTGCCTTTACTGGGGATGACCAGCTGTCTCGATTCGACATTGGCGCGTCATTGTGACATTGTTCTCGCCCTGCCCGCTCAGCCCGAGGCCTGTCCGATGGGACTGGCGCCGACGACGTCGACGACGATGGCCTTGGCTCTTGGCGATGCCCTCGCCATTGGGTTGCTCTATGCGCGCGATTTTACGCCCGGCGAGTTCCGACGCTTCCATCCCGGCGGCAAATTAGGGCAGAAACTCCTCACCGTAGAGGATATTATGCACCGAGGCCCCCGCATGCCGCTCTGTCGAGTCGGCCAATCGATGGCCGACACGCTCTTAGTGATGTCGGAAAAATCGTTCGGCTGCGTCGGAATCGTCCAAGAGGAGGCATTATGTGGTATTCTCACCGACGGCGACCTGCGACGCTGGGTCGAAAAAGGCGGCCTTTTAACGGATCTCAATCATCAGATTATGACCTCCAGTCCCAAGACGGTTCCCCCGGATGCTCTCATTGAAGAGGCCCTTGCGCTCTTGAATCGCTATAAGCTCACCGGCCTGTTCGTGTGCGGTCCTTCGACCCCGGCTGCAACAAAGTCGGCTGCCACAAAATCGGCTGCCACAAAACGGCCCGTGGGGTTTGTCCACATCCACGATTGTCTGAGGGCCGGAAGCAAAAATGGCGGACCCTGACGACCCGAACCCAGCCGACCCGAGCCGCCAGGCCGCCGAGCCAAGCCCTTCGACGCTCTTTGCAACACCATATGCGGACTATGCAGGAAAAGACGCGCTAGAATCCACGAAAACCTTCGCGAGACAACGCGGGCGAGGTGCAGCATCCCAGACAATAAGCCGCGGGTCGGACACCGCATGACGAGGGAAACACAGCATAACACGCCGGATGACACGCCGTTTTTCAGGCTCGTGCGGTGGGGAAGCCGCTGGAGTCTACGCTGGGGGGTGCTCTGGGTTCTGGGGTTGGCGAGTCTCAGCGTTCTCATGCCAGGCCTGGACACGGGACCGGGGCCGGACGCCGCCCCGAGCCTCACGGCACGAATTGGAGGACAAGCTCAGCACGCCGCCACGTCCCGGCATGCGCCGCATGGTTTGGAGGCCCCGCATGGTTTGGAGGCCCTCGCCCCAGGAGCTGTTTATCTGCAGGCCGGCGAGATGCAACGCTATGAGCAGGATGGCCAGGTGCTCCGTTTTTATTTTGAGACGCTCCAGACTTCCTTTGATCCTCTTCAACCTTCGGTGCCGTCGCAGTGGGCTGCCGGCAAAACACGCATGCATTATCAAAAAAATCCGGCGACAGGCCGGGAAGGCGATCTCTTCATTTCGTCCGAGCGCATCGCCTCTCAAGATTCCACGCTCACCCTGACGGGAGCGACCGAAGTCCAATTGCGCATTCAGAACGTCTCCACAGCGGCCGCCTCTTCCTCTTCGGCGGATGCCTGGAACAACATCCGAGGAAGTACATCTCTTCCGACCGCGTCGCAAAGTGCCATGTTGAGAGAATTTTTGGCACCCGACCGCACGTCTGAAAAAACCGGGGAAACCGGAGAAACCGGGGAAGCCGGGGAAGCCGGGGCCATAGGAACAACTGAGGCTCTTACCGGAATGCTGGTCGGAACTCATTTTGAGTACCATATTCAGGACCAAATTTTATGGGCCTTGGGGCCGGTCCTCGTGACGGTCCCCGGCTACAGGCTGGAGGCCGAGAATGGGCTCAAACTCCAGCCCCAAACCGGTGGCGTGCTGCAAACGCTGGGGACAACGCGTTTTTCAGGCCCCGAGATGGACTTGCAGGCTCGGGGAGGCCTTCTCCTGAGAACCGGAACCGGAGCACAAACCGGGGAGACGGCGGAACAAACACCCTCCCAAGAGGCCGGGCGTGCCGCCGGAGGAAGAGGGCTGCTGATCCAGATGCAGGGCTTCTCGACGGCCTGTTTCGGCAGAGGCGTCCACCCGGAGACAAACAACCCGGGGGCAGACGACCCGGGAGACAACTTGAGGGACGATTCGGGACTCCAGCCAAGAAGAGCCCCCGGATGCCACCCAACGTCTTCGCGGATAGATGTCCCCTCCTCTTCTCAGACTGCCTTTTTGACGGCTCAGAACGCCCTCAAATTAGAGGCGGCTCAGGGGGTGTTTTATGATAGAAACAAACGCGAAGTCGTCACGTCGGGCCCCACGATTCTGGAGGCCGGCCCCTATCGACTCCAGGCTGGCGAACTCCGCCTCACGCATGGCGGCGGTGTGGACGGGGTGGACGGGGCCGACGAGCCCTCGGGGGAGACCTCGATTCAGACGGGCTTGTTGTCGGGGGGCGTGCGCCTTGAAAGCGAGTCTATGGTCATGACGACGCCTCGAATGGAGATCTCTTTTCCGCACAGCCGCCTGGTTCTCGCCGCAGGCGGGACGGAGATCCTCGTGCAGGGGTCGCGTTTCTGGACGCCGGACAGCGTCTCCTTCGATGGTCAGGAGGCCTCGCTTTGGTTTCCCGGGCGCGTGACGCTCGAGCACGACGTCTATCGCTTGACCGGGCGAGCCGTGGCGGTCCAATGGCAGCCTCGGGCTGCGACCGGGGCACAGAAGAACACCTTCTCGCTTCCGGACCCCTCTCGACTGCTTGAGCTCCGCATGGCGGGGCCGGTGGTGCTCGAGGGGCCCGATTTGAGCCTCAAAGGCCAGGAATTAAAACTGGATTTCGAGAAAAATAGGGTGGAATTATGTGGCGGCGTCGAGGCCGTTTATCAGACCCAGCGTCTTTCGGGGACATGTCTTATTTATGATTTTGCCTCTGGGCGCTTTCAAATTTCGGAGCAGGTGAAAGGGCTGTTTTTCCTTGATTGAGAGCCATTTTTCCGAACAACCAACCACGCCGAAACTCTTTCGGGCCGAGAATTTATCCAAATCCTACGGCAAAAAGCAGATTCTTCGGGGTGTGTCTCTCCAGCTGGCACGCGGAGAGGCGGTCGGTTTACTCGGGCCGAACGGGGCGGGCAAGACGACCTGTTTTTATGCGCTCTGCGGTCTGATCGGGGTAGACACGGGTGCCATGTGGCTGGATGAGCTGAACATTACCCACTACCCCATGCATCGGCGTGCTCGGGAAGGCATTGGCTATTTGCCTCAAGAGCATTCTGTTTTTCGCGACCTGAGCGTCGAGAAAAACATCATGGCCTTTCTGGAATTCAACCAAAAGGACAAAAAACGCCGCCAAGATCGGCTGGAGTCCTTATTAGACGCTTTCAAGCTGACCTCTCTGCGCAAACAGCCTTCGCTGTCGCTGTCGGGCGGCGAACGCCGCCGGCTGGAGATCGCCCGTTGTCTCGCTTGTGAGCCGCGTTTTATTCTATTGGACGAGCCTTTTGCAGGCGTAGATCCTCTAGCGATTGGGGACCTTAAGACCATCATTCGGGCTCTGACACGAGCCGATATTGGCGTCCTGATTACCGACCATCAAGTGCGCGAGACCCTCAGGCTGTGTCATCGCGCTTATATTCTGTACGACGGCATGGTCCTGAAGGACGGCCAGGCCAGCGTGATTGCCTCAGACCCCGAAGTCCGTCAACTCTATTTGGGCGATGCGCTGGAGTCATAGCTCCCGATAGCTCCCGATAGCTCCCGGCCCCCGGGCTCCGGGAACGACCGGAAAAAGACGACGATGGGAGGCCTCGGGGTTTGGATAAGCTCGAAAAGGCGCGATATAAGACCCAGAATAGACTTATAGATTTACTTATAGATTTATAGACTTATGGCCAAACACAGAGCCCCTCGTCTGGAGCTGCGTCACGGCAATTTTTTAAACCTCACGCCTCAGATGCGCCAATCGATCGATTTGCTGCAAATGAACCGCCAGGAACTTGAGGTCTTCATCGAGGCGAAGGTCCTCGAAAATCCGCTCCTGGAGGCAGAGGAGACAGAGGAGACCGAAGCGGCCGAAGAAGCCGAAACCGAACCAGATGACCATAATCTAGACGAGCATAACAGCGACACCGAAACAGCCGAAACAACCGAAACAGCCGATGAACCGCCGGACCCCGATGACCTGGACTGTGAACCCGAGCTGATGTATGACGACGCCCTGAGCTACCAAAACCAGGGACAAAAGAGCGCGCTCGGGCCAACCGACATCCTGGAACAAACCGAGCGAGAACCTCTATCGCTTCGAGACCACCTCCAGAAGCAGATCTACGAGACCTTTCTGTCCGGCAAAGAACGCCAAGCGGCCCTCAGGCTTGCCGATGAGCTCAATGCGCACGGGTGGCTCGCCCGGCCTTTCGCAACGCTGCAAGAGGAAATCTGCCACGACCTGGACCTCGAGCCCGCTTTTCTGAACGAAGTGTGGGAGAAGATGAAACAATTTGACCCCACCGGCCTCTTCGCCGAGGACCTCAGCATGTGTCTCGCCCTGCAATTGGCCGAGAAGAATCGGCTGGACCCGCCGATGCGAGCTCTTTTAGACCATCTACCGCTGCTCGCCCAAAAGGATGACAAGGCTCTTCTGAAAATCTGCCGGGTCTCTATGGAAGACCTGCGCGATATGGTGAAGGAGATCCGGAACCTCAATCCCTCGCCCACCTCCAGCTTTCAATCGGACCTCCTCCAGCCGCTGATCCCCGAGGCCTTTGTACGCCGCCTGGACGACGGAAACTTCAGCATAGAGCTCAATGATGCGGGGGCACGACGCTTTAGACTCCACCGAGACACTCCGAATTTATTCCGGAAAGGTCTGATTCTGGGGCGAGAGGAAGACCGGCTCTATCTGACCGAACGCAAAAAAGAGGCGAATTTTCTGATTAGTGCTCTAGAAAAACGCCGCAGGACGTTCCTCAAGGTGAGCCGGGCGATCTTCAAAACGCAGGAAAGCTTTCTGCGCTATGGCGTGGAGCACCTCAAGCCTATGGTCATGCGAGACATCGCGAAAGATACCGACTTTAACGAAAGCACCATCAGCCGGGTTTGCTCGGGTAAATACGTCTCTACACCGCACGGGATCTTTGAGTTAAAATTCTTTTTCACCAGTGCGCTCCGAAACGCTCAAGACGAGCACACCATCAGCGCAAGAGTCGTGAAACACCAGATTAAAACCCTCATTCAGCAGGAACAAAACGGCAGGCCGCTGTCAGACCAGAAAATCGCCGATGAACTCAAACGCGAGGGAATCAAATTGGCGCGCCGAACCGTCGCTAAATACCGGGAGTCTATGAAAATTCCCGCCTCCTCGTTCCGACGACGCGAGCACTTATCCGCTTTTTGACACCCAAAAGGACGCGTCAACAGACGCCGGCCTATACCCGGCATGCACATAGGCACGTACGAAAAAACGCACGAATAGACACGCCTATACGTACATAAAGATATCCACATACAGGACTTGAAACTTATACACATACGCACCCAAGAGACGAAAAAGGCGTTTTTACTGGGCCTTTACGCGGGCGGCGGCGGGGACACAGGCGGGGCAGGCGGGGCGGCGGGCGAGGCGGGCAGCGTCCCTCTCTGAAAGAGGCTCTGCATTCGATGCAGCACATCGACCCCCATCTGAGCCAAAAGATCCAGCATATCTAGAGGCACCCAGTTTTCTCGTATTTTCCCTTCGTGGTGGAGGTAAAAATCCATGACGCGCATTGTCACGGGTTGTTTTGTCGGCCCGACACCCAGAAAATTGGGGCCGAGATGTTCGGCATAGACACTCGGCCAGCCGCCGGTTACCGAAAAAGCGCCGTCGCCGATCTGCAGGATATGGCCGCCACCATATTGATGTTTGAGGTCTCCCAGCGTTTCCCATTGGTCTCCGCCCTGTCGATTAGGAAAAGCCTCACGAAAGGGGAGCTGGTGATAATCGACAAAGCCCGCCAGGCCGCGCGTTGTGCCGATGCCCGCGGCTCCGTACCACATCATGTTTTTGTGCCAGAACTCTTTTTGCGGCATCTCCAAGAGTGTTTCTCGAGACAGCTGGGCACGGTCGTCATAGTCCGCCAGAGCCTTATGCATGGCCAGCGTCTGCCGAATGGATCTTTCCGACTCTGCCGGGTCCGAGGGCGTAAAGTCCAGCCCATCCCCCGTCAGAGGCCCGGGCCACAGCCCCTCGGTCCCGAGGCTCGGAGCCAGAGGCCAAAAGCCAGCTTGCCGGATGAGGTCCAGCATATCCCACAGACAATAGCTCTGGACGACTCGGTCGTCTTTCAGGCGGTGGATCTCGCCATATCGGAGATAAATCGGTCGTTTCGTCGCGGGAATACTCAGATAGTCCCGTTGGAAGGTGGCACAATAATGCCCCAGAGCCGCGATAAAGAGCTGTCCTTTATAAGTGCCAGCCAGAAGCAGATTGTCTCGGCGTTCTAGGTCTGGAAAAGCGTGCTTCAAAGGCGTCCATATCCGGTGATAAAACCAGTCCGTCCCCTGCCCCTGCCCGAGCGGGTGCGACCCCGACCAGCGCATCGCCGGATGATAAACCTTCTCGAGGTTTTCTTGACGGGCTGGGGCCGCTGCGAGTTCATAGAAACGACGGTGGAAGGACCTCTTGAGGTCCGCAAAATAAGCCGGGGAATAAGCCGGGGAGCCCGACTCTGCAGCGGCGGCGGCGGCGGCGGCAGAAGCACCCGAGGACGAAGACGAAGAAGAGGATGAGGACGAAGAAGAAGGCATAGAAAAGGTCTCGACAGATAGAGGACGAACAGATACAGAGAATGCCCGGGGGATGTCCGGGCGGAAAAAACAAGCGAGGTGCTAGCACCAAGGCAACAGCACCAGGGGCAAAACCACCACGGCAAAACCACAACGGCAGGGCAACACCACGGAGCACGAGAAACGCCTCGAACAGGGTCGCCCTGAATCGGTGGCATCCCTCTCAGCTGTACTTGGTGCAGCTGGCACCGGCTCGACACTCGACATAAGAAAAAAAATGTGCTAGGTCAAGAGTGCTTTCTCTTTCCGGGGGGAGGCGGTGTGAACCCGGACATGACCCGGCCATGAACCCGCGGCCATGAGCCCGGACGCAAAGGCACAAGGCGCAAAACCAATGGCGACAGTACGCTTGGAAAACGTGAGTAAAAAATGGCGCCAGACCGTGGCGGTGCACGGCGTTGATCTCACGATCAAGGACAAGGAATTCGTTGTTTTTCTTGGGCCCTCGGGTTGCGGCAAGACGACGACCATGCGCATTATCGCAGGGCTGGAGGCACCGACGACGGGCTCCATTTTCATCAATGAGACCCGCGTCAACCAACTCGAGCCTCGCGAGCGGGATGTGGCGATGGTGTTTCAAAACTATGGTCTCTACCCGAATTTGTCCGTCTATGAGAACATTCGGTTTCCGCTCAAGGTCCGCAAAGTCGACAAAGCGCATCAAGGGGTCCGAGTCCTCCAGGCGGCCCAGCGGGTCGAGCTCGAGGGGGTTTTACACCGGCTCCCGAAAGAGCTGTCGGGCGGGCAGCGTCAGCGGGTAGCTCTGGCACGAGCGATTGTGCGTCATCCGCAGCTTTTTCTCATGGACGAGCCCTTATCCAATCTAGACGCCCGATTGCGGCTTTCTACGCGAGCTCAGATCAAAAAGCTCCAAAGAGACGAAGAAGAAGGCACAGAAAAGGTCTCGACAGATAGAGGACGGACAGATACAGAGGATGCCCGGGGACGCCCGGGCGGAAAAAAACAGGCGAGGCGCCAGCACTAAGGCACCAGGGGCAACACCCACGGCAACCGCACGGAGCACGAGAAACGCCTCGAACAGAGTCGCCCTGAATCGGTGGCATCCCTCTCAGCTGCACTTGGTGCAGCTGGCACCGGCTCGACACTCGACATAAGAAAAAAAATGTGCTAGGTCAAGAGCACTTTCTCTTTCCGGGGGGAGGCGGCGTGAACCCGGCCATGACCCGGCCATGAACCCGCGGCCATGGGCCCGGACGCAAAGGCACAAGGCGCAAAACCAATGGCGACAGTACGCTTGGAAAACGTGAGCAAAAAATGGCGCCAGACCGTGGCGGTGCACGGCGTTGATCTCACGATCAAGGACAAGGAATTCGTTGTTTTTCTTGGGCCCTCGGGTTGCGGCAAGACGACGACCATGCGCATTATCGCAGGGCTGGAGGCACCGACGACGGGCTCCATTTTCATCAATGAGACCCGCGTCAACCAACTCGAGCCTCGCGAGCGGGATGTGGCGATGGTGTTTCAAAACTATGGTCTCTACCCGAATTTGTCCGTCTATGAGAACATTCGATTTCCGCTCAAGGTCCGCAAAGTCGACAAAGCGCATCAAGGGGTCCGAGTCCTCCAGGCGGCCCAGCGGGTCGAGCTCGAGGGGGTTTTACACCGGCTCCCGAAAGAGCTGTCGGGCGGGCAGCGGCAGCGTGTGGCTCTGGCACGAGCGATTGTGCGTCATCCGCAGCTTTTTCTCATGGACGAGCCCTTATCCAATCTGGACGCCCGATTGCGGCTTTCTACGCGAGCTCAGATCAAAAAGCTCCAAAGAGACCTGGAAATCACAACCATCTACGTAACGCACGACCAGGTGGAAGCGATGACGCTCGCCGACCGCGTGGTCGTCATGAAAGATGGGGCGATTCAACAAATTGATACGCCTCAGCTTCTCTATGACTATCCGGGGAATCTTTTTGTGGCGGGATTTATCGGCTCGCCGGCGATGAATCTGGTCGAAGGAGACCTGGAAGACGGCCTGTTCCAGAACAAAAATATCCGCCTGACCGATGTTCCTAGGCTTCTCGGTCCGGCAGAGGCAGAGGCCGCGGCGGAGGCCGCCCAGCACGTCGCCAGCGTCACGCTGGGCTTTCGGCCTGAAGATGTCTCGGTCTGCCCCCCCGAGGCGGCGCATGTAGTTGCACCGCTCTACGGGCTGGAGCTGCTTGGAGATGCCACGCTTTTGTCGCTCCGTCTGGACGATGGGACGCTGGTCGTGGCGAGGGCTCCGAAGGAGTTTCGAGCCTCTGTCGGGGCCCAAATAGGGCTTCATGTGCCGCCTCATGCGCTGCGTTTTTTCGAGACCTCTGGGGCGGGCGGTCGAGCTCTGAAGAGCCTGGACTCGCAGCCATCACCTGGTCGAACCGCCTCGTGATTGTCACGCGTTTTGCTCCTTCGCCGACGGGTTATCTCCATTTGGGCGGGGCTCGGACGGCTCTTTTCAACAAACTCTATGCGCGGCGGCATGGCGGCGTCTATCTTGTGCGTATCGAGGACACAGACCGAGAACGCTCGTCGCCCGAGGCTCTGGCGAATCTCCAAGAGGGCCTCGCCTGGCTGGACCTGGCCCCGGACCGACCGTATCAATTTCAGTCGCACCAGGCCGAGGCGCATCGGGCTCTGGCTCGGCGGCTCGTCCGTGAGGAAAAAGCCTATTGGTGCCCGATTGTCCGCCCCGCCGGTACCCACCCAGATACACATCCAGATACACACCCCGGGAGACCCCACCGCTCGGATAGCCGAGACCCCACCTCAGAACGTCCGTCAGGACGGCCATCAAAACGTCCGGGGACGACCGGCTTCAAAAGCCCCTACCGGGACCAAAAAATAGAGGAAAAACACGGAGAAACGTGCTGTCGTCTCAAGCTTCCGCTGTCGGGGCATGTCCAGATAGAGGACGCCGTCCAAGGTCTGGTCACCTTCGAAAACGCCCAGCTCGAGGACTTTGTTTTACTCCGTTCGGACGGGACGCCGACGTATGCTCTATCCGTGGTCGCCGACGACCACCAGGCGGACGTGACGCACATTATTCGTGGAGACGACCATCTCGTGAATGCGGCTAAGCAAGTCTGGCTGTATCGGGCTCTGGGGTGGCGAGTTCCGACATTCGCCCATATACCGCTCCTTCACGGCGCGGACGGGCAGAAATTCTCCAAACGCCACGGCGCCGCCGACGTCGGCTGGTACCGGCAGCAGGGCGTGCCGCCGGAGGCTCTGGTGAATTATTTGCTCCGTCTGGGCTGGTCTCACGGCGACCGCGAATTTTTCAGCTTCGAGGAAGCGGCGGCTCTCTTCAGCCTCGAAGCCATCGGGCGTTCGTCGGCTCGGTTTGACTTGAAGAAGCTCAAATTTTACAGCGCGCATTTTATTCGGCACGAAACGACTCTGGAGACTCTGGTGGCACGCGTCGTGCCTTTTCTTCCGGCTCATGCTGGCGAGGCGGCTCATTCTGGCGATGCTGGCGCGCCTCGCCCGGACCTGAAACGCTGCCTGAGGCACCGTCTGAAGCCCCTTCTCCCTGCTTTACGCACGCGGTGCCAAACGCTCGTGGAGCTCGGCGAGACCGCGGGGGCTTTTTTGAACCGCCCGTCTCTTTCGGCGACGGCGTGGGCCACGAATCTGGAGGCGAGCTCGCTCACGCCCTCAGAGGCCACGGATTTGCTGGCCGCCATGCGAAAAGTCGTCGAAGACGACATGCGGAAAGTCGTCGAGGACGCCTCGGATTTTGCAGAGACAGACTCGCTCAAAATGCGCCTCAAGGAAGCCGTGAGGACGTATCAAAAAAGCCGGAATCTGCCGGATAATTTCAGCCAGGGGGCTCGATTGTGTCGTCTCACGCTTTTGGGGAAGCCTCACGGCCCGGACGTGGCCGAGACCATGCGCCTGCTCGGGAAGGAAGAGACGCTTGCGCGGCTCGTTGCCCCCAAGAAAACCCCCGAGGGAACGGCGGAACCAGACGCCAAACAAGACGCCGGGGGCCTTTAGAGGCGTGGACGGGCGAGGCCGTTTGTGACGACGCTTCTGTGACGACGCTCGAGGCTTTTTTGACGACGGGAGCGGGCCGAGGCCTCCCACGTCGCCCCGCCCGCGCTTTGATCGCCCATGTGAGCGGTCTGTCGGTCTCGGCGCAACTGATGGCCCCGCAGACGTCTTTAGCCCCGCATCAGGTCTCGGAGCTGACGACGCTTTGTCGGCAGCTGGCGTCGGGCGTGCCTTTATCGCGCCTGTTGGGCCGGATCTCCTTCGAGGGGGCTGTGTTCAAAATAAGACCGGGCGTGTTCGAACCGCGCCCGGAGTCCGAACTGCTCCTAGAGACCGCCCGGGAGACCCTGGCTCACAGACCGCCGAGCTGGATTTTAGACCTCGGCACGGGCAGTGGGTGTTTAGGGCTCGCCGCCCTGAGGCACTGGCCACGAGCTTCGGGCGTTCTGACAGATACGTCGGCTTGGGCACTTGCCCAGGCGCGGGAAAACGCCCGACGCATGAAACTAGAGGCTCGGTGTTCTTTCGTGCGCGCCGATTGGACGAGCAGCCTGGCACAAAACGAGCAATTCGACCTCATTTTGACCAATCCGCCCTATGTGAAAACGGCCGAGCCTCTGCCGAGGGTGGTGTGGCAGTATGACCCGCCGCTTGCTCTGGACGGCGGGGCCGATGGGCTCCAGGCCTATCGAATTCTGATTCAGGCCCTGTTTGGCCTGCTGGCCCCCCACGGGATTGCCGTGCTGGAACACGGGGCTTTTCAAAAAAACGATGTCCAGGCTTTGCTTACAGAACGCGCTCGACCGAACGCGCCGCCCTGGAGCCTCCTTCAAAGCCGAATCGATTTTGCCGGCCAAAACAGAGTCCTTCTAGTACAAAAAAATCCCTTTTGACTTTCAAAAAGACCTTTCAAAAAAACCCGAGACCGCTTCACATCATCCTTGACATGGCTCCGTCAAAATGCTACGATGGGGCGAAGGCACTTTCCGGCGTCGGCTCTTGAGTGTTTTTTTAGAGTCGGTTCAGCCTTTATTCAAACAAAACAAATCCTCGGAGGGTCTCGTCGGGTGCGTTAGCGGGTCTATCGTCACAGATATAGCATCCCACTATATCACCCCTATATCACCCCAGCTATCACCCCTCTATCACTCCGGGGGCGGTTTTTTTGTCGTTTTCAAGAGAGAAAAGTATCTATGCAAAATTTCAGACGCGTAAGGCCGCGTGTGACGCCTTTGCGGCGCCCTGCCTCTTATCCCGGACGGACGGTTCTAGATTCGACCGGGCCGAATGGCGCGCGAGCCCACGGCGATGCGACCCAGGTCTCCGAGCGGTACGTCCAGATGGGACGCGATGCGCAGGCCTCGGGCGACCGCGTGCTAGCCGAAAATTTTTTCCAGCACGCGGACCACTATTTTCGCCTGACGCGAGGAGGCGACTACGACGCCTATGCTGGGCATGCGGGCATGCGGGGCCGGCGGCGGCGCCCGAGGCGCGGCCTCAGCGTACCTTCCCCGTGCGGCGGAATCTGCCGCCCTCGGACGGGCCGCCGCCGCCGAGCGGCGTTTCAGGAGGGCCTCCCGCGTCGACGGGCGGCGGGCCCGAAACGCCAGGCAGACTCCCGAGAGGCAATAGAGAACTCGCCGCGCGCGAGGCCGCCAGACACGCGTCCAGAGGGGAGACGTCCGGCGGCGACCCCTTTGCGAGGCATTCGGCCTCAAGCGGGCTCCACCACGCCGCCCCGCCGAGACCGGTGGCGCGTGACTCGCGAGAACTGGCGAGGGCTCTGCGCGGCGGCGGGGGCCCCGGCGGTGGGCCCGGCGAAGAACGAGGCACCAAAATCCCGATTAAACGGTCCTCGCCTCTGTCGGGGCCGAATTAGACCTGAATTAAACCGAATCGAGCCGGGGCCAGAGGCTGCCGGTCGCCCAGGGATTGAGAGGATTGGGCCGAAAAAATACGAAAAAATAGGCGCCGCCGCATAGCCGCATGTATGCCGCATGTATCATGTATGGGGGATTCTGCCCTCTGCAGGACGAGGCCGGCACACGCGGTCAAACCGCCTTTTCCCCGCCTGACCGAGAAACCCGTGCCTGCAGGCAGGCAGGCGGGCGGGCGGGCGGGCGTACCCATAGAGCAGCCTGTCGGCTTGCTCGGGGTCTGGCCCCACAGAAGCGGAAACCCACATGGAACATCGAGACGGGGAATCGAGCCGGAACTAGGGGTTGCGGGGGTTGGCGAGAATGGACAGGGCCCTGGCGGGAATTAGGCCAATTGGACCATTTGGGCCAAAAATGGGCCTTCTGTAGGCCGGCAAACTGCGGTTAAACCGCCTTTTTCCCGCTTGATCTCGAAACCCGTGCCTGCGGGCAGGCAGGCGGGCGGGCGGGCGTACCCATAGAGAGGCCTGTCGGCCTGGTCGGGGTTTGGCCCCACAGAGCCCACAGGGAACATCGAGACGGGGAATCGAGCCGGGGCCAGAGGCTGCCCAGGGGTTGCGAGAGTTGGGCCGAAAAAATAGGCACCGCCGTATGGCCGCATGTATCATGTATAGGGGGACTCTGCCCTCTGCGGGACGAAGACGGCACGCTCGGTTAAACTGCCTTTTCCCCGCTTGATCTCGAAACCCGTGCCTGCGGGCGGGCCTCCAGAGCGGCCTGTCGGCCTGGTCGGAGTTTGGCCCCACAGAGCCCACAGGGAACATCGAGACGGGGAATCGAGCCGGGGCCAGAGGCTGCCCAGGGGTGGTTGTCCAGGGGTTGCGAGGATTGGGCCGAAAAAATACGAAAAAACAGACGCCGCCGCATAGCCGCATGTATCATGTATGGAGGACGCTGCCCTCTGCAGGACGAGGACGGCACGCGGCGGTCCAACTGCCTTTTCCCCGCCTGACCGAGAAACCCGTGCCTGCGGGCAGGCAGGCGGGCGGGCGTGTCCTCAGAGCAGCCTGTCGGCCTGCTCGGGGTTTGGCCCCACAGAGCCCACAGGGAACATCGAGACGGGGAATCGAGCCGGGGCCAGGGTTCGCTCAGGGATTGCGAGGATTGGGCCGAAAAAATACGAAAAAATAGGCGCCGCCGCATGTATGCCGCATGTATCATGTATGGAGGACGCTGCCCTCTGCGGGACGAAGACGGCACGCGGCAGTCCAACTGCCTTTTCCCCGCTTGATGGCGAAACCCGTGCCTGCGGACGGGCGAGCGGGCATGTCCTCAGAGCAGCCCCTGTCGGCGGATATGACGGCGAGTAGGCGGCTTTGCTCGCCTGCGGGCAGGCGGGCGAGCATGCCCTCAGAGCAGCCCCTGTCGGCCTGCTCGGGGTTTGGCTCCACAGAACCCACAGATAACAGAGCACCGTCTGTCCGGGTCCGGGATTTGCCCGTCGATTTGACCGCCCGGGAGCGTGCCGAGAGCGTGTCCGATGGGCCACCCCTAGTTGACTCTTCGGCTCTCTACCGGCCGGCTCCGACCTACACACGCCACACATACAGGCGTGCCTCGCGAGTCTCTTCTTCCTAAGCGGCGGGCCGGGGCCGGGCGGCGGGCGAGCCCGCCGTCTCTTTCCGGAAGCCTTGTTTTTTCAGCGGCTCTCTTTTTAGCCGACGATGTCTATGAGGTCCCGCAGAAGAGCTCCGGCTATCGCAATGACCCGTGCGTTTGCCGCAAAAGCGTTCTGGAGTTCCGTTAAAAGAACGAGCTCTTCATCTATATTGACGTTCGAACTGTTGAGAAGCTCATCGCGCAGAGTGTCTCGGCGTCTTGTTGCGATTTCCACATTGTCGGTTGCCTCGGTGACGTCGATATTCACGAAATTGAAAATACCGCGCGCGAGACCCTCATACGAGACATTGCTCTGTTCCAGATAGGCAGGCAAAGCCAGAACAGACGGGTCAAGAGAACGCGTCGTGCGCCCCAAAACCGTTAGAATGTTGAGATCCGCCTCATCCACATTGAGATTCTCCGTCGGAGGCGGCACCGTCCCATCCGCCAGAAGCGTGTTGAAAGTAATCGCTAGAGAAGCCCGCTCGGCCGTTTCATCGCGCGTAAAATAATCCTGCGTCTCGTCCGCAAGATCGGTGAATTGAGCCGCCCGGTTAAAACTCCCCTCTTCGGTATCCAGAAGCTGTTCGGCGAAACCGTCCAGCTGCAAGCGTAGTTTCTCCAACAGAGCCACATCCGTCGCATTCTGCCGAGTATTGTCTTCGCCGTCTCTGAGCAGATTGAACTGAGTCAATAAACTGCCCGAAGGGAGAGCCTCCACCGACTCGTTGCGCGCCAGGAGCCGGCCTCCAATCGCCAATTCGTGCCGATTCGGGTCGTAGCGTAGAGAAGCTCGCAGCGTCCCGGTAATCAGAGACGAACCGCTCTCTAGAAAAACATCCAGGCTGTTGTTCTCGTCATAGCGCAACTGAAGCGAAAAATAGGTGGACAATTCCCGAACGAGCGTTTCTCGCTCTGCCTCGAGCGCAGCTGTGTTGCCGCCTCCTGTGTTTTGACGCTGCGCCACCGCCCGGTTGAGAGTCGCAATCTGACGCACCAAACCATTGACGCGCTGGACCGAGTCCGAAATATCGCTTCGAATCTGGGTCTCGAGCCCGTCTAGACCCGCATTCAGATCGTGTAGACGCGAAACAAGGTCCGCCGAAGCCCGGCGCAGCGTCTCGCGAGCTCCCTCGAGTTCCGGCGACGCCTGGTAGTCCGTCCACGCCTGGACAAAATCCGAGAAAGCCTGCGGAAGCACCAAACGCGTGCCGCCGCCCGCCGGGGTCGAGGAATCCTGGAGGCCAACCAGACGCGCCACCTCCTGAAGGTAGCGATTTAACGTCTCGGCCTGGCCGGCCGAGGCAATCTGCGTCCCGTAAACGCTCTCCAAAATGCGGTTCGTCGCACGCCGCAGAACCACAGCATTCACGCCGCCCCCCGCCGCCGAGCTGAAAGCGATTTGCTGGCGGGCATAAGCAGGATTTTGTGCATTGGCTATGTTCTCGGCGACACCCTGGAGAGCCGTCGAAATCGCCTGATTCGCCTGCGAGGCATTGCGTAAAGCCGAAACAAGGGTCATATTTTATTCTCTATCCCGACGCCAACCCGAGCCGAGTGACTGACTTGCCGTTGGCCTCGCCTGCCGTATGTGATGGCGGGGTTGTCGGCGACTCGGGCGGCCTCTACGTAGCTTTTCAAAAGCAGGTCTGTGACCTCCAAGCCCAGTTTGAGATATCTCTGATTGGTTCGGCTTTCGGCTTCGAAGGCTCGGGCGAGGGCCCGAAGTTCTTTCTTTTGCCCCGCCGAGAGCCCCTCCGGCGGCGTCGCCTTCCAGGTTTTCATAAGGGCCTCATAGTCGCGGAGCAGAGCTATTTTTTTCTCGGAAAGGGTTTGGATATCTCTATAGCGGCGAGCCCCAAGGGCCTCGTTTTCAGCCCGTGTGGCCGCCACGAGCGCACCGAGCACGTCCGCCATACCCCGCTCGGGTAGCACCTGATCGGGCGGCACCGCCTGACCGGAGGTCTCTGAAGTGCCGGGGGCCTCGGTTTTTTCGCCGGTCTTTTCAGCTGGCTCGTCCGTCATAGCTCCGTCCTCGAGTCAAATTTGGCCACCCGGCAGCAGCGAGCCCCCCCGGCCATAGAGCTCCCGCGCCCGGTCGAGCCGCTGACCCGGGGTAAGACCCGGGGTAAGACCCGGGGTGAGTCCGGATTCAACACCGGTCTCAGCACCGGCTTGAGCCCCACCCTGAAGGCGTAGGATATCACGATAAAGCACATCGGCCAAGCCGAAACCACCGCGCTCGGCGAGAAGTTTACTCAAAGCCGCATTGTATTCGCTAGTCCAGACGGACTCGGCGTGGCCGCCGCCAAAAAGAGCGTTCTGAGATAAATCCGGTTGAATGTCGTCCAGAAAAGTGCGTAGAAAAAAGGCTTCGAAATCCTGCGCCGCCGCCCGAGCTTTCTGCTGCTGAGTTGCCTGGGGTGCCTGGGTCGTTCGGACGCCCGCTCGCAGAGGCCCGCCGGCCATGTCGAGTTTGTATCCGGATCCGGATGCCTGTCCGGTGAACGCAGAAAAAGCCGAGGGCGAAACAGAAGACGTCATTGTCTGCAAATCATCTGCCAATCAAATGACATCTATGTCGGCCTGAAGAGCTCCAGCGGCCCGGATAGCCTGTAAAATAGCGATCATATCTCGAGGGCCAACGCCAAGCGCATTGAGCCCCTGAACGAGTTCTCGTAGGGTTGTCTCGCGCCCGAATTCGGCGAGAGTCGCCGGGAGGGCACCTTCCTCCCCTGGGACTCCGGCAACTTCAGGCGGCACAGGCAGCGTCTCGCCCGTGTTCGAGAAGGGAATCGCTAAAGGCGAGGGAGTCCCCACCTGCACCGTTAGATTCCCCTGAGCAACGGCAACTTGGAGAATGCGGACATTTTGGCCCATGACGATGACGCCGGTGGACTCGTCGATGACGACTCGAGCGGGTTGGTCGGCGTCCACGCGTAATTGCTCGATTTCGGTCAGGAGCTCTACAGTCGTGCCAGAATAGGCGAGCGGTGTCTGAAGTTGAACCGTCCCAGGGTCCTGAACGAAAGCAGCATCCGCGGCTAAAAAACTATTGATGGTCTGAGCAATGCGCGTCGCGGTCGTCAAATCCGGATTCTTTAACGCCAAATGGACGCGACGGCGTTCGTGAAAGGCAAAAGCGATCTCGCGTTCCACCAGGGCTCCGCTCGAGACACGGCCGGCGGTTGGGACGCCTCGGATAAAGCTGGCGTCGTCCGCCTGAGCTAGAAAGCCTCCGGCGGCGATTTGGCCTTGTCCCACGGCATAGACCTCGCCATCGGCACCCACCAGAGGCGTCACCAATAAGGTCCCGCCCTGAAGCGACGTCGCGTCTCCCAGAGCCGAAACTTGAATATCAATGCGGGTCCCCTGGCGCGCAAAAGGCGGCAGCGTCGCCGTGACAATCACGGCCGCGATATTATCCGTGTCCAAATTGCCTTGGCGCGCGTTGACACCCAGACGCTCTAGCATGCCGACGAGAGACTCGCGGGTGAAAACAGCGTTCTGCAGGGTGTCTCCTGTCCCGTTCAGCCCCACGACCAACCCATAGCCAATGAGCAGATTGTCTCGAACGCCCTCTATGTCGACGATGTCCTTGATTCGAGACTGCCCGAAAGCCGCCCCTCCCCAGACCCAGACCGACAAAAACACGAGAAGGCCGGGAAGACCGGGGGAAACGCTACGAAGAATAAAACTCGAAAACACGCGCATGCGGAGAGTCAAGCAAAGAACGTGCCGAATCTAGAGCCGCGTCCGGGATAAAGGCCGGCATACAATCCGAATAGCCCACGCCGACCAAATAGAGGCCGCACGCCGGTGCCATCGGCCCCGCAGCCGACCTCGAACGAGCCTCGAGAATGGCTGGGATGTCCTCGACCGACCCGCGTCCCCGGCCAATAAGACAAACGGTCCCCATTAAATTGCGAACCTGATGCTGTAAAAAAGAGCGTGCCACAAGCCAAGCTTCGATGAAATCTCCGTTGCGTTGGAGCTCGAAGACATCCAGTGTCCGAATAGGCGAACGCGCCTGGCAGAATTTGCCTCGAAAGCTGGAAAAATCGTGCCGACCACAGAGCACCCGAGCCGCCGCCTGCATAGACGCTAGATCCAGAGGCACCCGCACATGCCAACTTCTGTGACGCCACAAAGGCGAAGCCGAGGGCCGATTCAAAATGCGGTAGCAATAAAAACGCGAGCGCGCCTCAAAACGCGCATGGAACGAACCGGAAACAGGCGTCGCCTCCAGAACCGCAATCGGATGAGGCCGTAACCACGCATTTAAAGCTCCACATAACCGGGGGGGCTCAAAGGGTTTGGCCAGATCAAAATGAGCAACCTGACCGAGCGCGTGGACGCCGGCGTCCGTGCGTCCGGCTCCGAAAAGCGTGACTTGCTCTTGAGAGAACGCGAAAATGGCCTTTTCGACCAGACTCTGGATGGTCGGAACACGAGCCTGACGCTGCCATCCGGCATAGGCTGTCCCATCGTACTCGAGGCGAATGCGCCAACGCTGCATGGACTCAGGAGGAGGAAGAGGAGGACCTCGGCACAGAATCCGGGGGAAGACCCGTCTCCGGGGCAGCACCCGGGGCAGTCTCCGGCGAGACACCCGTCAGAGACCGGCTCGTTAGATGAAAAAAAGCTTGGAGTTCGGCTAAAATAGCGTCTCTCGTTTGGCGATAGGCCGCCAGGCGTTCGTCTCGGCTGCCGCGGACCCGAGAGGGGTCCATCACAGGGCGATAAAAAACGTCTATGGGGCTGCTCTGGCCCACAAAACGGAGAGCCCGATGATACGCCTCGGACGAGAACGCCACAATCACATCAAAAGAGTCGTCTAACAGGTCCTCAAAGCTTTTCGAGTGGTGCCTCGACACATCCAGAGCCAATTCTTGCAGAACCGCGACGGCGAAGCCGTCTATATCGCCGGCTCGAACGCCGCAGGAATCCACATAAAGGCGCCGCCCGACAAGGCGTTTGAGCAACGCTTCGGCTATCGGCGAACGTATGGCGTTTTCT
Organism: Alphaproteobacteria bacterium; assembly: GCA_965203415.1. GTDB lineage: Bacteria > Pseudomonadota > Alphaproteobacteria > CBDBCS01 > CBDBCS01 > CBDBCS01. The sequence goes on from CBDBCS010000004.1 coordinate 138,113, forward strand.
GAACAACAAAACAGAACCGACGACCAGGTCTTGGAGGCCTCCGGCCGCGTGCCTTTTAGAGCCCGCTTCCCAGATTCATGTCCTGTTTTTTGGTCGCACATGGTCTATTTCATCTTATCGGTGGACCCATAACACACAGATGAGCGTGAATAAACGGCGCATCGTTGCAAGGTCGGAACCGAGAGGCCCCTCCAATAGGTCTAACAGGTGCTCGGCGGCCTCGTTATGGAGGGCGCGCCGAGCCATATCCACCGTCTCAAGCTGAGACGACGTCCACGTCCGAATGGCCTGAAAATAGGTCTCAGTGAGACAAACATAGTCCCGAATAGGGCGCCGGAGCGGGTCCATCGGGACAGTTAACGCATAAAGCGGCTCGCCATGGTCTCCGTGGCTCGAAGAATCCGAAGGAGCCGAATAATAGTCCGGATAACTCCCTGGAGACGACTCGCCCGCCCCGGCCCCGGCCTCCGTCGCAGCTTCCGCTGGAGCACGTCGAGCCGGAAAAAAACAGAACCGGAGTCGATTGCCCTCTTCAAAAGCGAGCCAGGCTGCAAAAGGCCCGACCATCGCCGCCTCTTTGTCATAGAACCGGTTGTCGCCGATGAAGTCGTGAACAGCAACGGCGCGTTCGTGCTCGATCTGAGGCGTGCGCGGCCGGATGGTCTCTATATCCAGGATCAGACGGACCAGCGTCGAGGCCGGCTCTGGGGCTCGCCTCGGGCCGGATGTCACGCCGGGGGTCGTCCCGGATATCATTTCAAAAGACCCAGCGCGCGAAACGTTTGATACGCGCCGTCGGCGACAATAATGTGGTCGTGAACCGACACTTCAAAGGGCCGCAAGACCTTTTCAATATGCTCTGTGAGCTGGATGTCGGCTTTCGAGGGCGTCGGGTCGCCAGAGGGATGGTTGTGCAGCAAAACCACACTGGTGGCCCCGTCCGAAAAAAGCTTATGAGCAATCTCGCGGGGATAAATCGAGACGCGGTCTATGGTGCCCTCGGCGATGAGATGCGTGTTGAGAACACAATGACGCTTGTTCAGGCTGATAATCCAAAAGAGTTCTCTTTTTTCGTTCTCGGTGAGATGAAGACAATACGACAAAAGCTGTTCCCAGCTGCCAATGACATTTTTGTTCTTGACCTCACGCCAGGCGAGCCGCAACGCCAGCGCATGAACTAAACGGAGCTGAACAATGGAGATCTCCCCAAGATTCTTCACCTGCCGGAGGTCCGCCGGCGAAGCCTTCAAGACAGCCGCTAAAGTCTTGAATTGGCGCAACAAAGCCTTGGCACAAGGCTTCGTGTCTTTACGAGGCTGAACCATCGCTAGAGCTAGCTCTAGGAGTTCATAGTCCGCGAGAGATTCGCTCTGACTGAGAAACCGCGCCCGCAGACGAGCCCGATGCCCCGCTTTATCATCATGAGCTTGGCAACCCGCTTTAGGAGCCGCTTTATAGTCTGTGTCCTCCTTTTGGTAGCCCTCTAGGGCTGCCGTGCGGTTCCGGGAAGGACGCCGGGGCTCTAAATGCTGAAACAGAACACGGGAGTCATCGCCCAGCCGCCTGTTGTCTTCCGGCCGCTTATCCGCCTCGGCAGACCGCCAGCGTTCCGCTTCGCTCCCATGCTTTTTCATTGCGACCTCACCTTTCTTAAGAGTCCCCCATAACGTTCCATGACGTTTCTTCTCATCAGCCCGGATAGCCTCGCCACACATGCCCAGAATTATGCAGGCCCTCAAGGTTCCACAAAAAACGCTCTACGTCAAGCTATGTCAAGCGGCCCGAAGCCTAGAGCCAGCTCGGTACCGCCGTGTCCCGGGCACGCCCGGGTACTCTCATGTCTGCAAACGACACGGGTGCCAAGATGATACAAAAATAATTCAAAAAACGAGGGCAAAAAAGAGACCAACCTAGGTGGATTTCGGACTCATCCGGGTTGACACGCCGGCAAAAATCCTTTAGACAAGCCTGCACGTCCGCCTGCGTCCCGCCTGATATCCTGCATGAGCGTCCCGAGCTCTAAAGTTTTTTCCGCCGCTCCGACATGTTTTTGTCTGTTTTTGCCTAGATAATAAGCCCCCCTGGATGAGTCACTATGAGTTCTCAAGAACAATTTGAGGCACCCTCCGCCGCCCCCGCCCAACCCCTGACGGGAGCCGATATTCTTGTCCAAATCCTCCTGGAACAGGGCGTGGAGGTGGTTTTCGGCTATCCCGGCGGAGCCGTTTTGCCGATTTATGATGCCCTGTTCCGGCAGAATCGACTCAGGCACATTCTGGTCCGGCACGAGCAGGCCGCCGTCCACGCCGCCGAGGGCTATGCGCGCTCCGCCGACCGAGTCGGCGTCGTGTTAGTCACCTCGGGCCCCGGTGCGACCAATGCGGTGACCGGCTTGACGGATGCTTTGATGGACTCGGTTCCCATTGTGTGCATTTCGGGTCAGGTTCCCTCGCATGTCATCGGCAATGACGCGTTCCAAGAGTGCGACACAACCGGCATTACCCGCCCCTGCACCAAACACAATTACCTGGTCAAAGACGTAGAGCGACTCGCCTCGACGCTGCGAGAAGCCTTCGATATCGCCAAAACAGGCCGACCCGGGCCCGTCTTAATCGACATTCCTAAAGACGTTCAATTTGCCCGGTCGGTATCCTTTTCGGTATCGTTTTCTCAGGAAACGGGGCAGACGGCGAGGAACGTCTATAAGCGACGTCCCTCGTATCGCCCCCGCACAGAGGGCGACGAAACGCAAATCGCCCGGGCGGCTCGGTGGCTCCAATCGGCACGAGCCCCCGTCTTGTACGCGGGCGGCGGGGTCATCAACGCCGGCCCGCAGGCGAGCCACTATCTCCGAGAACTCGTCGCTTGGACGGATTTTCCCTGTACGCTGACCCTCATGGGACTGGGGGCTCTGCCTGCTTCGGACAGGCATTTTCTGGGGATGCTCGGCATGCATGGCACGTATGAAGCCAATATGGCCATGTATGAGAGCGACCTCATTATCGCCATCGGCGCCCGGTTCGACGACCGCGTCACAGGCCGCTTGGATGGGTTCTCGCCTGGGTCCAGGAAAATCCATATAGATATAGACCCGACCTCTATCAATAAATCCGTGCCGGTGGATTGCGCCATCGTAGGCGACGCGGGGCTCGTTTTGAAACAATTGCTGGCGGAACTCAAAAAGAGCCCCAAGCCAGAGCCTCTGACCGCATGGTGGGACCAGATCAGCACATGGCGTCAGAAAAAATGTTTGGCCTTCACACCGGACGAGCAGATTATCAAACCGCAACACGCCGTCCGCCGCCTGTGGGAGCTCACACGCCAACACAACGACGTCTATATCACAACCGAAGTCGGCCAACACCAGATGTGGGCCGCTCAATACTTCGAATTCCAGGAGCCAAACCGATGGATGACCTCGGGCGGCCTGGGAACCATGGGCTACGGGCTCCCTGCCGCTATGGGTGTCCAATTGGCGCATCCACAGGGACTGGTGATCGATATCGCAGGCGAGGCCTCTATCCAGATGAATATCCAAGAGCTCTCCACGGTCATGCAATACCGACTGCCGGTGAAAATTTTTATCATCAATAATCGCTATCTGGGCATGGTGCGCCAGTGGCAAGAATTGCTCCATGGGGGGCGTTATAGTGCTTCTTACTCGGATTCTCTGCCCGATTTTGTGAAATTAGCCGAGGCCTATGGCGTCACAGGACTGCGAGCCGAAAAACCAGACCAGCTGGACGACGTCATCACGCGCATGATGGACTGCCCCGGGCCCGTTGTGGCGGATATCGTGGTGGCTCAAGAGGAAAACTGCTTTCCGATGATCCCCTCGGGGAAATGCCACAACGAGATGATCTTCGGCGACGAGGTCAGCGACCCGACCAAAGACGCCTCGGATATCGCGGCGACGGCCGGCATCGATGAAAAGGGCATGGTGCTCGTATGACAGGCGCAGTACAGGGGGCGACACCGCCCGCCGCCGGGCAGGCTTCTGAAAGAGAAAGCACCGAGATACGGACGCACACGCTGGCTCTGATTGTAGACAACGAGCCGGGCTTGCTCGCGCGCGTGATCGGCCTGTTTTCAGGGCGGGGCTATAATATAGAGAGCCTCACGGTGTCCGAAATCGATGAACGAGACCGTATCTCTAGGATCACGGTCGTGACTTCGGGAACGCTCGCCGTTCTTCGACAGATCAAAGCGCAGCTAGAACGCCTGGTGCCGGTTCACCGCGTGTGGGATTTGACAGAACTGGGGGCTCATGTAGAACGGGAGCTCGCTTTGGTGAAGCTCATCGCCGAAGGACCCCAGCGGCGAGAGGCTCTTCGGATTGCCGACATCTATCGCGTCAAAGTATCCGATACGACTTTGAATTCCTTCATTTTTATCGTGGAGGGACGGCGGGCTAAAGTGAACTCTTTCTTGGAGCTCATGGCACGTCTGGGGCCCGTCGAGATTGTCCGCTCGGGTCTTGTCGCGATGGCACGAGGCAATCAGACCCACCATACGTGACTCGAACAGACCGGGCGCCGGTCGGTCCATCCATCCATCCCATTCACAGTTTAATTCACGGTTTCACAGTCTAAAAACTCAAAAGAAAGGTGGTTTTTATGAAAGTCTATTATGATTCAGATGCGGATAGTGCCGTGCTCTTGGACAAACGCGTCGCCATCATCGGCTACGGGAGTCAGGGACACGCTCAAGCCCTCAATTTGCGCGATTCTGGCGTGAAACATATCACCATCGGCCTGAAAGAGGACTCGGCGAGCCGACAGAAGGCCTCGCAGGCCGGGTTTCCCTGTAAAACGCCGCTCGAACTGGCGTCCGAGAGCGACATCCTGGTCATGCTGGCTCCCGACGAATTGCAGGCGCAAATCTACCAAGAGGCGCTGCATGCGCATCTCAAGCCCGGAGCGGCACTCGTGTTTTCGCACGGTCTGAATGTTCATTTTCGACTCATCGAACCACGGAGCGACCTGGATGTCTTCATGGTCGCCCCCAAAGGCCCCGGCCATACCGTCCGAGCCGAGTACCTCAAAGGCGGCGGCGTTCCGTGTCTCTTGGCGGTGGCCCATAATCCGAGCGGGACGGCTCTGGAGTGCGGTCTGGCTTATGCCGTAGCTCTGGGCGGCGGACGCGCCGGGATTCTCGAAACAAGCTTCCGAGAGGAATGCGAAACAGACCTGTTCGGCGAACAAGTCGTGCTCTGCGGCGGTCTGACGGAGCTCATTCGCCAGGGCTTCGAAGTCCTGGTCGAGGCGGGCTATGCCCCCGAAATGGCCTATTTTGAGTGCCTCCACGAGGTCAAACTCATCGTGGACCTCATGTACGAGGGCGGCATGGCGAATATGCGGTATTCGGTCTCCAACACGGCCGAGTATGGCGACTATAAAACAGGCCAGCGCATCATCACGCGCAAAACACGCGAGGAAATGAAAAAAATCCTGGCCGAAATTCAAACCGGCCGTTTTGTGCGCGACTGGGTGCTGGAGAACCGCGCGGGTCAGCCTCATTTCAAGGCGGAACGACGCCTGAGAGCTCAGCATCCTCTGGAGCAGGTCGGCAGCAAACTGCGCGCTATGATGCCTTGGATCGGCGCCAACCGATTGGTCGATAAAGCTAAAAATTAGCCGCGCCCTGGTCGCCGAGCCCCCCGCTGTGCTTTTGGCGTCCGGGCCTCGAGCGGCGGGAGAGCAGGACGCCCTCTTCGAGCGCGTCGCCGACCGAGCTATACGCATCGCCTGCCGCCCCACGCCGCCCGAGGGATGGGTGTACACCGTCACACAGCTCTATCGAGACGCCCCCGTACCGGGCCAGACGGAGCTCGTTCCGGGCATGGACTCCGTCCTGGTCGGGTTTAACCCAAGACGCACGACGGGCCGAATGTTTCTGAGACAACTCCAAAAGCAATACAACGCGCACTATAACAGCAAAATCAAGACGAACAGCCGGCGCGGCGGAGGCAGCCAGCGCACCGCAGGCGATGCTGATGCTGTGCGGCATCAAGGGCCTCGGCCTCGGGCACCGGCGAGAACCCGCTGGGTTCTCCCGCTCTTTCTCGAGGGCGACCATCTCCCGGAGTTGTGCAGGGCCCTGGCGTGCTCCATAGAGCAGCTCAAAGCCGACTTAACCAAACAAGAGCTGGAAGTCAAAATGCTGGGCTTTGCACCTGGATTTGCCTATTTGGGGTCTCTGGGGGCCCGGTATGCCATCCCTCGGCGAGAAGGTCTCAGTCCCATTCTCCCGCCCGGAGCGATTTTGCTGGCGGTCCAGATGCTAGGCCTCACGGCCACGCCGACGACCTCGGGGTGGTGGGTCTTGGGGCGGACGTCCTTCCTCAATTTTTATCCCCACCAGAACCCGCCTTCGCGCCTGAGTCCCGGGGACAAAGTGCAATTCGAGATTCACACGCAGCCCTCTTGAGACACGCTCCTTGACAACGAGGGCAGAATGGGATAGAAGAGGCGTCGGCGAGGGTTCTGCCTGAAAAATGAAAGATCGCGGAACCTCAGGACGAACCCCTAGGGGCAAACTTCCCGGGGCGAGCCCCCAGGGGCGAACCCCCAGGAGCGGGGCTCTTGGTCTGTCGCTGGATGGGTGCCGCCGAGGTGCCCAAGGAGTGCCTCGGGTGTCCTCGGGGCTTCGTTTGGCGGCACGGAGAGCGGACCAGCTGGACCTCCAGCCTGTTAGATTGCGTCTACCTAGCCTGGTTCGCCCCGGGCCGCAAGGCCGGTGGCCTGTTACGCCCGGCCACGCCGACGACCTCGGGGTGCTTGATACATGGATACACGCTCCTTGACAACGAGGGCAGAATGGGATAGAAGAGGCGTTGGCGAGGGTTTCGCCTGAAAAATGAAAGATTGCGGAACCTCGGAGCGAACCCCTAGGGGCAAACTTCCCGGGGCGAGCCCCCTGGGGCGAACCCCCAGGAGCGGGGCTCTTGGTCTGTCGCGGGATGGGTGCCGCCGAGGTGCCCAAGGAGTGCCTCGGGTGTCTTAGGGGCTTCGTTTGGCGGCACGGAGAGCGGACCAGCTTGTCGGCCAGCCTGTTAGTATTGTGTCTACCTAGCCTGGTTCGGCCCGGGCCGCAAGGCCGGTGGCCTGTTACGCCCGGCCACGCCGACGACCTCGGGGTGCTTGATACATGGATACACGCTCCTTGACAACGAGGGCAGAATGCGATAGAAGAGGCGTTGGCGAGGGTTCTGCCTGAAAAACGAAAGATCGCGGAACTTCGGAGCGAACCCCCGGGAGCACATTTCCCGGGACCAGCCCTCAAGAGCGGGTCTCTTGGTCTGTCGTGGGATGGGTACCGCCGGCGTGCCCGGGGATGTCTCGAGTGTCGTCTTGGGTGCTTCGTTTGGCGGCACGGAGAGCGGACCAGCCTGTCGCCCAGCCTGTTAGATTGTGTCTATCTATCCGGCTATCCGGTTCGCCCCGGGCCGCAAGGCCGGTGGCCTGTTACGCCCGGGTTTCTGGCTCGCCAGTCTGAGCCGTGCCCGAATCATACCGGGGACGGGCCAGAACACGCTAGGCTTTTCTGTTTGAACCCTTTTGTTTTTTTGAGTTTCTTGTTGGCACCGTGTCTGAAAATTTAGAGATGAGCTTTGGGCCCGGGCCTGTGCGGGCTTACCGACGCAAAAAAGAGATTCTGATTCTCACGAGTCTGACCGTTTTTTCATGGATTTTTTTATGGTTCGCGGTGCCGCTGCCGGGGCCGTCGCCGGCTCTGCAGGGACTGGGAGCCGTGTTTTTAGGATGTGCCCTGGCTCTACGCCTTGTTTGCACCGCCTATATCGGAGGCATCAAAAACAAAGTGCTCGTCGCGTCGGGGCCGTATAGTCTATCGCGCAATCCTCTTTATGTAGCCTCTACGCTGGGCATGACCGGGTTCGGCTTGGGGTTCGGGCATTGGCTCCCCGCCGTCGTTTTGGGACTGACGGCTTTTTATGTCCACCGGCGCTCCATCCTCCAGGAAGAGACCTATTTGCGCCATCGATTCGAAAAAGCCTATCTGGACTATTGTCAAACCGTGCCTCGCTGGGTCGGATGGCCCGTCCAAGCCTGGAACCGCGCAGCCTGGCGTCGAGAACACCAGATGAATCTACGCCTCGTGGCGATTACGGCTCGCGATTTCTCGCCTCTCTTCTTGGTTTTTCCGTGCGTGAGCGTGCTGGAAGCCCTCCGGGAACATTCGGATTGGATTCGAGTCCTTTTCTGAATTTTCCCCTAGTTTGACCTCAGTTTGAAAGCATATCTTTGAAAACGTTTTTGGAAACACTCGTGAAGGTGAAGATGCCCCCGGAGGCGTCCTCTTTTTTTTCCCGCCGTAACCCAGAACTCCTTCTGTTGCTCATGGCTTTCTCCATGCCGTTTTCTTTTGCGGTCTGGAACGCGCAGCTCAATAATTTCGCCGTCGAGATTATCGCTTTCACAGGCAAAGAGATAGGCTTTCTGCACGCCATTCGAGAAATTCCGGGCTTTCTGGCCTTCACCGTCGTTTTCTTTCTAGTCATTGTTACCGAACAGAGGCTGGCTCTTTTATCTTTGGCTCTTTTGGGGCTTTTCGTCGCAGCGACCCCGCTTTTTCCGACCACCTATGGGTTTTACGCCACGACCTTTTTTAAGTCCATCGGCTTTCATTTTTTCGCGACTTTACAGCTTTCTCTGACGCTCCAGTGGATTTCCAAGCATCGTTCGGCTCTTGTAATGGGCCGCTTGTTTGGAGCCGGCTCTTGCGGAGCGGTGGTCGCCTTTTGCCTGGTGTTTCTCGGGGAATACCTGCAGTTGGGCTTCGCGAGCGTCTATCTCGTCGGGGGGCTTTTGACCTTCCTGGTGAGTCTGTTTGGGATCTTTGCGTTTCCGGCTCTGCCGGGCACGGCTTTTCAGAGCAAAAAAATTGTCCTCCGCAAGAATTATTGGCTCTTTTACGCCCTCACCTTCATGAGTGGGGCTCGGCGTCAAATTTTCGTTGTTTTCGCTGGTTTGCTCATGGTCGAAAAATTCGGCTATAGCGTCGGCGACATCGCGTTGCTCTATTTGGTGAATCAGGTCGTCAATATCTGGCTTGCCCCCGCGATTGGGAAATTTATTGTCAGATTCGGCGAAAGACGAGCGTTACTCTTCGAGTATACGGCTCTTATTTGCATCTTTTTGTCTTACGCGGCCGTGGAGTATGGACCTTTAGCGGCTTTTCTATTCATTTTGGACCATTTATTTTTTGCGCTAGCTATTGCTATCAATAGCTATTTTCACAAGATTGCGGATCAGGGGGATATCGCCTCGACGGCGGGGGTGAGTTTCACTATCAACCACATCGCCGCCGTTGTTTTGCCCTTTTTGCTGGGTTATATGTGGATCCAGACACCGGGAGGCGTTTTTGTGGTCGGTGCAGGCTTTGCTCTGGGGAGTCTCTTGCTTTCGCTGCTGGTCCCCCGAGCCCCAGATAAAGGCCGAGAAACGATTCTGAAACCCGAGCCGCAACCGGTCGGCCAACCGATCGGCCAACCCGTTGGCCAACCGGTTGGCACGGGCTCTTTGAGAGAATCGACGCCGTGAACGAGGGAAACCTACGCTTCAAATCGGGGCGCAATCACTGGAAAGCTCTGGGGCGGTTTGTCCCCTATTTATGGCAGCCGGACCGGCCGCGCTATCGTTTTTTCGTCCTCCTTGCCCTAGGGTCGCTGGTCCTCGCCAAGATAGCGGGCGTTCTGACCCCCATTCTTTTCAAATACATGGTCGATAACGTGGGCCCCGATAACGCGGGGCCCGGGCCAGCAGCAGCAGCGGCGGGCGCAACGCTGGTCATCGGGCTTGTGATTGCCTATGGGCTGGCGCGCGTTTTGACCGTCATTTTTGAGGAACTCCGCGAGTGGTCCTTTGCCCCCGTGGCTCAAAATGCCATCCGGCAGGCGTCGCTAGAGGCCTTCCGACACCTGCACCGCCTGTCTATGCGCTTTCACCTAGACAGAAAAACGGGCGGCGTCGCCCGAGTCATAGAGCGCGGCTCTAAAGGCATAGACTTTATTCTAACCTTCACCCTGTTCAACATTGTCCCGACCCTCCTGGAGATTCTCATCATCGGCGGCATTCTCTGGAGCTTTTTTAATTTCTGGTTTGCTCTTGTTACGGTCTCGACCATTGTTTTGTACATTCTCTTTACGCTGATGAGTACCGAATGGCGGCTCAAATACAGACGCGAGATGAACGAGCAGGATACCAAAGCCAATAGCCACGCCGTGGATTCGCTGCTCAATTTCGAGACCGTCAAATACTTCGGCAATGAAGCCTGGGAGGCCGAACGCTACGACATGGCCATGCGCCGCTATGAAAAAGCCTCGGTGCGGTCTATTCAGTCTTTGTCTGTTGTGAATGTCGGCCAGGGGTTTATTATCTCTGGAGGCCTGGTGATTTTGCTCTGGATGGCGACGCGAGGCGTCCAAAACGGCACCATGACTCTGGGGGATTTCGTGCTGGTGAATAGTTATCTCTTGCAGCTTTATATGCCGCTCAGTTTTCTGGGATTCGTTTATCGACAGATTCGCCAGTCTCTCACGGATATGGACGAGATGTTGTCGCTCCTATCGGAACAGCCCGACATTCTGGACAAAACAAGCCCCGAGCCCCTTGCCTCGCCCTCTGGTGTGGCAGCGGCGGCGGGGGAGGCGGCGGAACGCACGCCGAGTCCCTCGGTTTTCTTCGAGAATGTTTTTTTCGCCTATGACGCCCGGCGGCCTATTTTGCAGAATTTCAACCTCGAGGTTCTTTCGGGGCAGGCGGTTGCGATTGTGGGGCCCTCGGGGGCGGGCAAATCGACGTTGTCGCGCCTTTTATTCCGCTTCTACGACGTCACCCGAGGCTCTGTCCAAATCGACGGTCTGGATATCCGGGATATGCCGCAGAGTCACCTGCGCAAGCTTGTGGGTATTGTGCCTCAGGACACGGTCCTCTTTAATGAATCCATCCGCTATAATGTGGCTTATGGCTGCCCCTCGGCGAGCTCCGAGGCGATAGAGCACGCCGTGAAAGCCGCCCATTTGAGTCAATTCGTGGATTCGCTTCCCGAGGGCCTGGAGACAGAAGTCGGGGAAAGAGGCCTCAAGCTCTCGGGCGGCGAAAAACAGCGGGTCGCCATTGCCAGGACTATTTTGAAGAATCCGCCGATTTTGGTTTTTGACGAGGCGACCAGTGCTCTGGACACCGCCACCGAGCAGGAAATTCAACGCGAGCTGGAACTCGTCGCCAAAGGACGCACGAGTCTCATTATCGCGCATCGGCTCTCCACGGTCGTGAACGCCGATAAAATTATCGTCCTAGACCGAGGGGCTATTCGAGAGCACGGCACACATCAGGCTTTGCTCGAGCAACCGGACGGCCTCTATAGAGCGATGTGGGAGCGCCAGCAAAAAGCACGACAAGATGCCCGGGATACTCAAGAACACGCCTTCCAGCCCCTTGCCACGTAGGACTCGAACCGCACCCAGAGACCTGGTCGCCCCCCGTGGATTATGACAGATCACGGATAGAGCGAAAGCTTTTCGCATATAAAGAACAATGGTCAGCTATCTTCTGAAATATCAATGGGTTCTTATTGGGACTCTGGCGCTCATTGGTTTGTTGGGGACGGCCGTTTTGTACTCGGCGGCTGGGGGGAGCTGGGAACCCTGGGCGCGCGTGCATCTGGTGCGGTTTGTTGTCTGTTTTTGCGCCATGCTCGTGCTGGGCACGCTGCCCATAGAGTGGATCACACGCCTCGCCTGGCCGGCGTATGGGGTAACGCTCGGGATGCTCGTCTATATCGAGGTGTTCGGAACGACGGGCAAAGGGTCGGTGGTGCGCTGGATAGACTTTGGTGTCATCAATCTTCAGCCCTCTGAGCTCATGAAGGTGGCTCTGGTGCTGGTGCTGGCCCGGTGGTACCATAGCCGCGATATTGACAGGATTTCTCAAATCCGAGAGCTCGTCTTGCCGATTCTCGTCATTCTTCTGCCCGTTGGCCTGGTTTTGAAGCAACCGGACCTGGGAACCGGCGTGATTTTATTGATGACGGGCGCGACGATGCTCTTTTTAGCCGGCGTTTCAAGGTATTGGTTCGCAGGCGGCGGCCTGGCCTGTGCGGCGGCTCTACCCCTGGTATGGTTTATTCTCAAACCCTATCAGAAAGAGCGCATTCTAGCTTTCTTGAACCCCGATAAAGACGCTCTGGGAGCCGGGTATCATATTGTCCAGTCTAAAATCGCGCTGGGGTCCGGCGGGCTGAACGGCAAAGGCTTCCTGCAGGGGACTCAGAGTCACCTCAATTTCCTGCCCGAGAAACATACCGATTTTATTTTCGCAACGCTGGCGGAGGAATTCGGTCTGATTGGGTCTCTTCTCACGGTCGCCCTGGTTGTTCTTGCGGTTGGCCTTGCCTTCCGGACGGGGCTCACGAGCCGGCACCATTTCGGGCGTCTGCTGGCCTCGGGCGTCGGAGCGACGCTGTTTTTTTACTGTTTCGTGAATATGGGCATGGTCATGAGCCTCATGCCGGTCGTCGGCGTGCCCTTTCCGTTAGTCTCCTATGGCGGGTCTGCCATGATGACGGTTATGGTGGGCTTCGGCTTGGTGCTCTGCGTTTATAGGCATAAGTCACAGTGGCTCTCGCGCCTGGGGCACGCCGAGACGCCGCCCTTCCGAGGGCTCCTCCGTCGAATTTAGCCCCAGCGGCGGCATCACGTCCCAAAGAGCCTGCCACTGGCACGCTTCGGCGTGAAGCAGACGGCGGCGGTGCGCGGCCGCCGCTTCGCGGCCCCATTGGCGGTGCTGGAAGGTCTCTTCGAGGCGCGACAGACATAAAGCCTTCTGGACAGAAAGACGCCGACAGAGAACCGCCGAAGCCAGGACAAGCGACCCAGATAAACGCCACACATTGACGCCTAAGGTCAAGGTGAGGTCGTCCAAGCGCCTCCAGAACGCTTGCATCGCTGCGCCATACCTTGGGTCTTGACGGGCGGGGTAGACGTTGAAACTCACTTCGAGGGGCACGCCGAATTGTCGAGTGCTCCAGTCCAGCCAGGGACGCCAGTGACGGGCTTGGAACTCGGCGAGAGCCCGGGGCGTCGTATGCCAGAACCCAAGCGTGTCGCAACGGCAGCCCTCTGGGAGTTCCTCCGTCAAGAATTGGGCTCGAGCCCGGGGCATCACATCCAGAGCCGTCGATACCCATTGATACGCTAGAAAAGAACGGATTTTCTGCTCCGACCCAGGTTTTTTTCCCGGATTTTTCCCCGGGTTTGCTACGGTGTTCTCATTGGCGAGTTCGGCAAGCCTAGAGGCCAAGCCCTCAAGAGGCACAATAATCGCCCGACCCGCCGGCGTGCGGAGAACGCGCGACCCATCCGTAATCCGCCAGCCAGAACTAGGAGAAATACGAGAAGAAGCCTCAACGTACCACATGGAACAGAGCTGTCACCATCGTCTGCAGCGTTTGCAATGTCTTGCCAAGGTCTGAACCGTCTTGAATCATCTGCAACGTCATCCCACCGTCTGGAACGTCTCGCCACCGTCTGCACCATTATCCGGTACCGCTATCTGGGCTGCGTTATCCGCGATAGCGTTGCCCGCGCCGCACCGCCATCCAAGCCTTGTCCCTAATTGTCCCTACAGCGTTTCTTTCCCACACACGGGCGCGGATCCGGCGGGCACAGCCCGGCAAGCACGGGAGAGGCAGCAGCTCCGGATAATTCTGGCCAACCCCGGCTAACTCCGACCAGTTCCAGTTCCGGGCGAGCCACAGTTTCATCCCCGCAATGCCAACACTAAATCCCAACACTATGCGCGCCAAGGCGCGCCAAAGCGTGTCAAAGCGTGTCAAGCCTTGTGGTCCACCTCCGTCCCGGGGGCGAGCGTCACGTGCAGTCCATCGTGTCGAGCTTCACTCAGAACGATCTGGCAACTGAGACGCGATGTCGGACGGAGCTCAAAAGCATCGTCGAGGCGTTCCGTTTCCTCGACACTCGGCGCCGGAATTAAATCCGGGATTGAATCCGGGACGACAGCCGGGCCCCCAGCCGTCGCGTCCAGATAAACATGGCAGGTGGCACAACTCAGGGCTCCCCCGCATTCGGCCTTGAGAGCCAGAGCCGGCTTGTTCATACCGTGGTCGCGCAGAACCTCCATCAGAGTCCAGCCCTCTAATCCATCGACGACGTGCGGGTGGCCCGCTCTGTCGGTGACCGTAATTTTCATGAGATTGTCCTGAATGCTGTGCCGCGAAGTACGAGGGGGAGGCTCGGGTGCTCTTTTTCGGGTTATGCCCGGGTTTTATCCGGGTTCTATCATCCTCTCGAGCCGAAAATCAGCGAACTAGCACGATGGTTTCTTCTTCGCGGGCGACGAAGGTCTCGTCCCAAGTCGCTTTGGCCTGAGAGGCAATGCCGTCCATAATCGCATCATCGTGGTCGGGGTCGTGGTGAAAAATGGCTAAACTTTTTGCCCCGGCTAGACGGCATAGCCGGACGCCCTCCTGCCAGGTCGAGTGGCCCCAGTTGATTTTACCGGCGAACATCTCGTCTGTGTAGGTCGAATCATAGGCCACCAGGTCCGCTCCCTGTATGAGGTCCAAAATGGCTTGGTCTGGTTTTCCGATGATGTGCTCTGTGTCTGTGACGTAGCAGAAGGCTTTGCCTTTGTAGTCCACGCGATAGCCCGTTGCGCCATTCGGGTGGTTGAGAGGAGCCGTCCGGATGCGAATCTCGGGACTGAAGCGAAAATCGTCGCCCGCCGCAAAATCGATACTTTCTTTGAAGCCTCGGAGGATTTCGATGGGAACCGGGAAAAAAGGAGGCGCCATCTGATTGGAAAGCGCATGACTGATGCCATTGTGAGCCCCCAGATGTCCTGCGTGAACGATGATGTCTCTATTTTTGTCGTAGGCCGGGATGAAAAACGGAAACGCATGAATGTGGTCCCAATGCGTGTGCGAGAAAAAAACATGAACGCGTTTAATATCCTCGGCGAGGATACGCCGGCCTACTTTGCGAATGCCCGTCCCAGAGTCAAAAATCAGAACCTGATCGCCACAGAGGACCTCTATGCAACTGGTATTGCCTCCGTATTTGCGAAATTCCTTCTCGGGGGTTGGGATACTCCCGCGCACGCCTCTAAAAGTGACGGTGAAGCTCATGGGGATAAGGCTCCGCGCGTGTTTCGATTTTCGTACAAAATAGCCCTCAAAGTTCTGACGGGGGCCCTGACCGGGACTCTGACCGGGACTCTGACCGGGACTCTGACCGGGGCACCGACCGGGTACCACGCCATCGGATACCACGCCCGGGCATCCTCCCAAGCATGATCCGGGCCACGGCCCGTCACAACCCGTGGCATAAGCGGCGTACATGGAACAAAAATTGCTTCCAAATTCTGCGAGTTCCGGCGAAATAGCGCCATCAGAAACCTCCATCCGTCGAGCCCCACCCCCAGGACGACACGGGCCTGATGAAGCGAAGCCTCGGAGCCTTGAGCCCGCTACTCGGGACTCCCCACAGAGAGCCCGAACACAGGCTTTTTTTCTCTCCCGGGCTCTGTCCGCTTGAGGGATTTCTGGAGACCGCCGAGGCCTCCCGGGCCTCTCGAGGTCTCGTCCGCATCCGCAGGACAAACGGCAAAGCCACACTATGAGTACACCACGAGGCTAGCACGAAAAGAGCCGAAATGCAAGCTCCCAGAGACCCCAAACGAATACCCAATGAATAACCCCGGGGAATAACCCCGGGAACACAAGATGGTCATATCTCAAATGAGCCAAACGAGCCTAACCGCAGAGACCTATTTTCTCAGCCGCCGGCGGCGTTTCGATGCCAATTTCGAGTGGCTTCGCAACTCGCATCCCGCTTTGGCTGAAAAATTGAAACGGCACCAGCTCCAGAATGTGCCGGTGTTCGAGGACAATAAACTGGAGAACCTACGCGCCGGGGGAAAAGAAAAATTCGAAAAAAACGACAGCGAAAATGGTGAAACGTGTCTCACGACGATGCGGCATCACCTGCTCACGAGACCCTATAGCGACCCCGATTCTCTTTTTTCTCTCTATTTCGAGAAAAAAGTAACGTATGACCAAATATGTTCGCAGGATCTTTTTTACCGGTTTTCGGACGACATGGCTCGTTATATCCAGGATATCCGGGCGGACGCAGGCACGGCCTCGGGCGGGCCCAATAAAAGAGAACAAGCCTTCCGACGCGTCTCGCCCGTCGTCGTCCAATTCGGGATGGGATTCGGGCGTCATTTGCGAAAAATAGTCCAAGCTTTTCCGGGATTACGGGCTCTTTTTGTGTGGGAGCCCTCGCTGGACGTGCTCTGGTACGCCATGCTGGAGACCGATTTCGTGGCTCTGAGCCGCGAAATGGCGAAAAAAAAGACGAAACTCGTCCTATACGTCGAGGAAAAAGAATTCGCCCTCAAAGCCATGTATCACGCGCTCCAGCAGAACTATGGGCTCGTTTTTCACAGCCTGTCTATCGGGAATTATGGCGGCTCTATCTTTCACCAGAGACTCATAGAGAAATTCGAACAATACGTCGGCGAGTCCATGCCCTTCGGCCCCGGGTTCTGGGAAGACGAGCTCATCATGTTCCGGAACGCATGGACCAATCTCTGTTACGGGAGGTCCAAAGGCCTCAATGTGAATACGATACAGACGCTGCGAACGCCGGTTTTTATTGTAGGGTCGGGGCCGTCTCTGGACCGGACGCTCCCGTATCTGAAAGAGCAGCTGGCTCAATCGATCGTCCTGAGTTGCGGGTCGGCTCTGCAGATTCTCGCGCGCCATGGGGTGACGCCCGATTTTCACGTCGTCATCGAAAACGGCCAGGAAAACGCTTGGTTGGAAATTAAGCAATCCAAGATGGTGGACCTGTCCCGAGTCTGGCTCTTGGCCGCCACGACAGTCCAGACGAGCGTGTGTCAGGCCTTTGAAAAAGTCTGTCTCGTCAGCCGCGAGACGCTGACGCCGCATCTTTTTTGGCGAGGCTCCTTTCTCCACGCCGGCCAGTTTGCGCCCGACGCCGGGAGTGCCGCCGTGGAATTGGCCGAAAAATTGGGCGGGACGAAGCTCTATCTCCTTGGGTTTGATCGAGGGTCCAAGGAAGAGGTCTTTCGCTCCAGGCACGCTCTGCCGGAATCGGATGCGCGCTTTGGCAAATACGAGCCGACCACAACCCCACGCCTGAGAGGCTCTTTGGGCGGCCCCGTCCAGGATAGTCAGCTCCTTCGTTTTTTCCGAACGTGCTTGGTCGGCCAGCTCGCACACGCCCGAGCCATTGTCTATAATGCCTCGGACGGGGCCGAAATAGAGGGAGCTATCCCCATTTTGCCGAATTTGATTCCTCGGACGGCGCATGCCGGGAACACCGGAAACACGGGAAATACCGGAAATACCGGGGACGCAAGCGCACAACAAACAGAACGAGCAGAACAGGCAGAACAGGGCGCGCTCAAAGAAAGTGATTTGAAACGCCTGACCGCCGAGCTCGAAGCCCAGAGCTTCCTGCTAGACCCAGAGCTGGAAAAAGAACGCTTAAGTCAGCTCATCCGACGCGTCCGAGCCTTGTTTAAGTGGCTCCGGCAGCACTTTGAGACAGCCGAGGCTCTCCAGCCGGACGCTCTGTTGGAGCTTTTAGCCCAGAGTCATTCCGGCAAACCCGTCCCGCGTGCGCTTCTCAAGATGGCGGCGTTTAATTTAGTCGCCATGGGGCTGATTCGCTATGGCTATCAGGCTTTATGGTGGCAGGCGGTCGCCGAGACCGGTCGGAAAACGCCTCGGCGGGCTCAAAAACGGGAGGCCGTCCGAACCGCCTTCCATCGCCGATTTCTGGACTTCATAGACTTTATGGAGGAAATCACGACTCTGGAATTGTCCTTTTTACTGGAAAAAGACCAGACGAGCTCTTATTGGTACGACCTCGTCGAATCCCAAAGTGCCGGGGGCACTTCCGGGGACACTTCCGGGGCTGACATCCGACAGGCACCGATCTTGAGAAGCCACTCGTAACAACACCTCCGTAGCACCGAAAAAGACCCATCTATGAGTTTTTCCTCTGGCCTCACCGGCGAAGAATTATTCCCGGAGCAATTCCCTGAAGCCCAGCAAGACGACTCTTTGCGTCAGATGCTGGAGACCTATCGGCAAATTTACGCTCTTATGCTGGCGAAACGCTCGGACCTGGCGTGGCACTCGTTGAGCGCAGTCCGGCGGATTATGGACAAAACCCCGGGCCAAACCCCGGGCCCAACGATAGGCGGCAAGACGAGGCGTACGTACGCCCATCTCGACTATCTTGAGGCCATTTTGGCCTTGAGCGACCTCAAAACGCCCCAGGCCGCCTGGAGAGCGCAAGACCTCATCAAACGCCACCCAGAGTGGCGCGACCCCTATTTTATCCTGGTTCGGATTTATGCTCTTGCAGGGAACCGGGCGGAGGCTCTGTATCAACTCAAATTGGCGGAGATGGCGCGGCAGACCTCCCCTTTGCTCGAAGCCATCCACACGCCGGCATTTATCCGGCGCGTTACAGAATGCGCATGGGAATTCCGAACCGACTATGAAACGAGTGCCACGCCCCAGACCGGGCTCGAACGCGGCCTCGAACAAGAGGAAAAAACGCCTCAAGGCCAGAGAGCTGTGCTCGCCGAAATTTACGAAAAAAAATGGAGCCAAGGCCAAATCGAGCTCTCCATAGAGCCGTTCTGGTGGCAACGTTTGTCTATGTTTGTCGTCGCCCCAAGACAGGCGTGGTTGACGCTCTTTCTCGAACGCCTGAACCTCTTGGGCGAACACCAGAGGCTCTTCGATATCGTGGCCGATAATTTGCCCTTTTACGCGAATCCAGACCAAATCCTGACCTATGGCTGGGAGAGTGCTCTTAAAACGGGACGCCAGGACCTCACTTTGCCCTGGGTCAAAGAGGCTTTTCAAAAGAATAAAATGCCGCGATACCCAGGCTTTTGGCGCTTTTTGCTCCATTTTGGCCTGGACGACGAAGCCGTGGAACGAGCCCCTCTGGGGACAGAGCGCGGCTTGGCCCACAGCTACCGGTTCCTCTTGCGAGACGAAAACCCCGATGAAGACCCGGGCGAAAATCCAGACGAAGGAACGCCCGCCTCCCCGACCCCACCGGCGGCAGAGGCAGCGGCGGCAGCGGACCGTGATTTTGTGCCTCTCACCGTGAAAAGAGCCGAGCTGGGCGATAAACTACGGCTCGGCCTCTATGTGGACGAGCCCATGGTTCAGGCGAGCCTTCCCATGCTCCTGCGAGCCTTCGAGGACCTGGTGAAATCCAAATTCACCTCTGTCTTTCTGTATCTGGATGCCCCGCATTTGAAAGAGGTTCTCCAGAGTCTCATTGTCCACGCCGACCATTGCCGCGAAGTTTTTAACTATCACACTCGGACGCTCGCCGCGGTTATGGAAGCGGACGGCTTGGATGTCGTTCTGGGGCTCTCGGCGCGCTGCGAGCAGGGGCGCGACTTCCGAAATACGCCCGTCGGAACACGATTCTATCTGTACGCCGGGGAGCCCTCTATCGCCCGAGTCCTGGGGTATCAGGGCGTGCTTGGGCCGGCGTTTCTCTATGCTGGCACCTCTTCCCCGGTTTCTACCCCGGGCTTCACGCTTTTGCCGGATGTCTCGTTCCCTGGGTTGTATTTGGACAGCATTGCTCCTCCCAAAGAGGAACACCCGGGGCAATTCGGGCAATTCGTCCTCGGGACGCGAGGGCTGCAGGCCCCGCTCCTTGTGCCCGTGCTCCAGGCGGTGCTGGAACAGACCTCGAGTCACCTGATCCTTCTCGCCGAAAACGACGCCGAATTGATGCGGAGTGAACTCATCATCCAACGCCTCATAGAGGCAAGCATAGACCCGAAACGCCTCGAGAGTTGCGAAAACCGCTCTGCCTATCTGCGCCGCGTGGATGCGCATCTGGACCTGAACTATTATGGCGATTTGAAACTGGGACTCGAGGTGCTGCAGAGCGGAAAACCCGTGTTTTGCCTCGAAGGACAGAATGTCGGGTATCGCTTGATGGCTCTTGTCCTGCACCAATTTGGCCTGAAGAGTCTCACTGCGACGACTATCAACAAGCTCGAAGCAAAACTGGTGCGTTTCCTCGCCCGAAAGGAAAGCTGGATACGCGTCCAGAAAAGCCTCAGACACGAGTTTCCCGCCGCCGCAAACGCCTATAACAGGACGCCAAGCTGTCAGAGGCTCTATGAGACGCTGGTGGGGCTGTCGGCCTATCCGCTGACGCCTCAGAGGCTCTATGAAACACCCGGGGAGACGCCGGGGGAAACGCCGGGGGACCTGTCCTGAACATTCTCTGTATGATACCGGCGCGCCTCGGGGCGCGGCGTTTTCCGAATAAGCCTCTTGCGCTGATCCGCGGCGAACCGATGTTGGTGCACGTGCTCCGCCGCGCGCTCGAGGCTGAATTAGGCCCCGTCGTGCTGGCAGCCGCCGAAAGAGAACTCTGCGAGCTGGCCCAAAACGCCTTCCCCCGAGCCCATCGGACAGGGCAGCTGAGAACTATCCTGACAGACCCGGCTCTGCCCTCGGGGTCGGACCGCATTTGGCAGGCTTATCAGCGCGACATAAACGAGCCTTATGACGTGCTTCTCAATCTCCAGGGGGACTTGCCGACGCTCGACGCGGCAACGATTCAGAGGGTCGCGCACGCTCTCGTCCAGGACCAAGCCTGGGATATCACAACCGCCGTCGCCCCGTTCCAAACGCCCGAGCAGGCCACCAATCCGGACTGCGTCAAAGCCGTCTGCGCTTTTCCCGACCTTTCCGACTTTTCCGAACTGCCCGGGACCGCCGCCCGGCGGGCCCGGGGGTCTCGTCGCCTTGAAACGGCGCGCGTCCTTTATTTCTCGCGAGCCCCCGTCCCATGGGGCCAAGGCCCCCTCTGGCACCACATCGGCTTATACGCATATCGGCGCGAGATTCTGCGTCAATTTACGGCTCTGCCGCCCTCGGAGCTGGAAAAACGAGAGAAATTAGAGCAACTTCGGGCTCTCGACCAGGGGTGGCGCATCGGAGCCGTGCGAACACCGTCCGCGCCGCCAGGGGTCGATAAACCCGAACACATCGCCGAGATCGAAACAATTCTGGCGTCTCGTTAGAAGCTTGCCCTCTCTCTCGAGACCCAGGTCTTCTCAAGGATTCCGGCGGCAGCGTCTGATTGGCCGTCTCAGAGCTCTTCTGGATTGTCCTGAAGCGCCGGGTATATCTCTGAGGGGGTCGCCGGGCGGGGCTCCGCAAATTTCAGGAGAAACTCGGCCGCCAGCCGAGACGGCGTGCGAAGAGGCGGAGTCTTGGGGTTCTCCTGGCGGTCGCCCGAGTCGCCCGGGTCATCCGGTGCCGCCACCGCCAGAGGCGGTTGAAAATGCTCCAAAAAAGGAGCGGCACGCCGACGCTGTCTGGAGCCCTCTTCTGTTGTCAAAAATTGCGCCAGAGCCGGCGCCATCAACTCCGGACGCGCCCGATGCTGGAGAAATTCCGGAATGCAATCCATGTCCGAGGCAATGTTCACAAGATGAACCCGCTGCTTGAGCCTCAGCAGGCGAATGACCCACCACGTCAATAAGGAGACTCGATAGGTCACCAGGTGGGGGACGCCGCGTAAAGCCGTCTCCAGAGCCGCCGTGCCCGCCACAACTAAAGCCGCATCCGCCGCCGCCACAACGTCGCTCAACGCGGCGGACTCAGGGGCAAGCCAGACGGGCATCCGTAACTGCCGGCACAATGTTTCCAGCTCTTCGCGCATAAAAGGAGCCGGCGGAACCAAAATAGCAAGCCCACCCGGTCCACCCGGTCGCTCGCCCGGTCGGCCACCCGATCGCTCGCCCGGTCGGCCAAGGCGATCCGCCAGCATGTTGGCCGTCTCTATCAAGAGCGGCCCAAGCGTCTGAAGCTCAGAGGCTCGACTCCCGAAGACCAGAGCCAATTTCTTGTGGCCCGGAAAAACCGGCGGACTCACAGAACGAGGCCGCCGGACCGAAGCCGGATGACCCACAAAACACGTCGTCAGAGACGTCTGCCGATAAAAAGCCTGCTCGAAACGATAGAGACACACAAGACCATCATAGACACGGGCAAAACGCCGGGCTCTGCCGGGACGCCACACCCAGACCGTGGGAGAAACATAGTGGATAATCGGACGACGCCAACCCCGGCGGCGTAGAAGCTCGGTGAAATGGATCGAAAAATCCGGAACATCTATGGTGAGAACGAGCTCTGGGTCCCATTCGAAAACCCGACGGACGAGGTCTCTACAGATGAAACGAAGGCGAGGATAGCTCCTCACAATACCCGTCAGCCCAATGATGGACAGAGCGCGGTAATCAAAAAAACTGACGAGTCCCTCCCGAGCCAGAGCCGGGCCCCCAAGGCCGGCTAATTGCAACGCCTCGCCGCTGGGAAGGAGCGAACGCAGAGCCGCCACTAACCCGGCTCCTAAAACATCGCCTGAAGCCTCACCGGCCAGCACGAAAAGACGCACAATATCTCATTTCTGGAGGGTCTCTCCGGACGAATCCCACCTGGAGTCTCAAGAGTCTCGTGATTAGAATCTCACGACGCGGCAATAAGAGATATTAAAATTCTGGCGTATCCGGCGGCAGCTGGCCTCGGCTTCGGCCTGAGAGGTGAACGGCCACGCATAGGTCCGGTAGAAAATACCTTGGCCTGGCAGATTCACCCGCCGTATCTCTTGGTTTTTGGCGTCGAATTCGGGCGCGAAGCGGGCTCGAACCAGCGACCAATTGTTGCGTGCCAGCTCAAGGTCGCGGTAAGAATAGACATGGACGCCCCAGCTTCCCGTCGCATCTAAAGCCGACCCCTGACCAACCGAGGGGCCCGGGGGAACCGGTGCCGGGGGCACCGCCGCTTGAGCCTGGGGGAGAAGGCCTCCCAGAGACGTGCGCCCGAGCGCGGTCCCGCCGCTCGCCGAGCCCGCCGAGCCCGCGCCGCGCTGAGCCTGAGCATTGACCTGAGGATTCGGGATCGTCTCAAGCGGCGGAAGCGGCGGCGTCAAATCTGTCGCCAAAGCCGGATCGCCCTCCGGTGACCCCGGCGACCCGGGCACAGGCGTCAAGCCAAGAGCCCCGGTCTCGGGACGACTATAGACGCTCGTCACGGGAGCGTCGCTGGGCCCAACGGTGTCCACGCGCTCGGCCAAAGTCGGGACGGCCTCCACATACCGATTCAGATGCGTATCCCAGGCAATCAGCTCCGAGCGAGCCAAAATCTGCGTGCCAACGCCGCCGGCTTCATAGCGCACAATGTAATTGAGCGAAGGGGCATAATACTGACGCACTTGGTCGGCTCCATTCCGCAGACACACGACCTCATAGGTATCGATGTCGAGAGTTCCAACTTTGAGCGTGACTTCGTCTAGAACTTCGCACTCCCAATTGGCGGTGTAGACGTCGGTGTAGCCCAAAACCGTCGTTTGAGTCCGAAATTCAATCCGAGCCCCCACAGACAAAGGAAAAAGCGTCCCGACACTGTCCAAAATGACACGCCGACCCGACCCTTGCGACCAGGACTCCCACTCTAGAGGCGGCAAAAGAATGTTGCGGTCGCGCACAAAACGGTCGCCCAACTCGTTCACCATAATGACAAGATTGTCGCGGACCGCAATCACTTCCCACTCGACTTGGGGATTGTCGAAGACGAACCGGTCGCCCTCTTGGAGGTTGGGGTAGCGGACTTCCTCCTCGAAGAGACTGAGTTCCTCCAGAGGCGGCGGAACGTCGCCATCGTCCGGCTGCGTATTGGCAATGGAGGCATTGTCCGGCTGGAATACATCCGCCTCGTCCACGGGCGGAGGCGGCGGGTCGCCGCCACAGCCCGCCAGAACCAAGAGCAAAATGAGACACAGCCTAAGCTGGAACAGTCCAGACTGGAACAGCCTAGGCTGGCACAGCCCCGAAAAGAAAACAGCCGGGCGGCGAAACAATCCAGATTGGAACAGTCTAGACTGGGGCAGCCTAGACTGGGGCAGCCTAGGCTGGGGCCATAGAGCCGCTGCAGCTTCGCCGCCGCCGCCGGGGCATGGGCCGGGGTGCTCGCCAGAGCGTAGCTCGGCGTGTTTCCCGGAAGGCTTTCCGGCATATTTTCCCGGGGGCTCGTTCGATGATGTATGCGACCATTCGTGGGGTCGTGCGACAAATTCGACAAATGCCATAGCTTGCTTTCTCAATCGCCGGGACTCTGGAAGGAGCCTCCGAAAAAGGCCTGAATACGCATGCATATTCCTCAAAATCCTCAAAAACGCCGGGTTATCAGGTTATCAAGGAAGGCTGGTCCTCACACGAGCGATGCATGCACGCTCGACATACACAGCACACAGACAGGACTAGCAAAAATCAGGCCGGATTTTCAAGCGTTTCTGAAAAAAAGCTCCCGAGGTCTAGCCGGGGGTCTATCCGGAGTCTATCCGAGGGCTCTTTGGGCTTGTCCGGGACGCTGTCACAAAAATTCGGCACGCGCATGCGCCGCACCCCGTTGCACAAGTCTCTTTTCTCTGCTAGTTTTCCTGAACCGGGGAAAACCCGGGAACTCTCGGAGGGGAATTGTGTGGACACCTTCTACGAAGGCATAAGGGATTATCGTGCCGGCTAAAAACAAATCGACGCACCTCGCAGCCTCCGGCACAAGTGCCCCCGGCACGAGTGCCTCCGGCGCTGGCGGCTCCGGTGCTGGCGGCGAGCCCCCGGCACAAGTGCCTCCGGCACGGGCACCCTTCGGGATGCCTGTTACCCCTATGATGCAGCAATACCTGACGATACGCGAGGAGGTCTCTGGGAAACACGGCGAGGATTGCCTGCTCTTTTATCGCATGGGAGACTTCTTCGAACTCTTTTTCGAAGACGCCGTCAAAGCCCACACCACGCTAGGGATTATTCTCACCCGACGCGGCAACCACAACGGCAAACCTATTCCTATGGCAGGAGTGCCGCTCCACGCCAGCGAGGGCTATCTGGAACGCCTCATCCAGGCGGGGTATAAAGTCGCGATCTGCGAGCAAGTCGAAACCCCCGACCAAGTGCGCGCCCGCGGCGGAAAGGGGCCTCTGGGCCGCGAGATCACACGCATCGTCACGCAGGGAACGCTGGTCGAGGACTCGCTTTTGAAAGAAAAAACGACGAATTACCTCGTCTGTTTCTATCTGGTTCGAAAACAAGGCGGCCCAGATAAGCACGGTCTGGCTTGGGCGGACATCTCTACCGGGGAGAGTGCCGTCTTTCACGGAACCCAGGCCGCCGTCTGCGACATGATGGAACGCTTGCACCCTGCTGAAATTCTCCTGCCGGAACACGCCAAAGAACACCCCGACCTGTTCGATTTTCTGGCGAAATGGAAGAAAACTTTGACGTTTTTGCCGGCATCGCGTTTTTCTCTGGACTCTGCCCACCAGGTCGCTCAAGCCTTTTTCGGCGTGATGAGTCTGGAGGGCTTGGGCCTGCACGAGACCGTCGAAATCGGGGCTCTGGGCACGCTGCTGGACTATATCGAGCTGACACAGGTCGGGCGTAAAGCCACGATGAAAAAGCCTCAGCTGTATCGAACCGAAGATTACCTCCAGCTGGATGCCGCAACCTTGCGTAATCTAGAGGTCTTCGAAACACAAAACGGCAAACGCGACCCTACGTTGCTCTCGTGCGTCAATCGCACCATGAGCGTGTTGGGACGACGCTTTCTGATCGGCCGCCTGCGTGAGCCTCTGCGAAAACGCCGCGAGCTGGAAATGGAATATGACGCCATCGCTTTTTTCGTGGCCAATCCGGCCGTGTGCGAGCAAGGCCGGATGCATCTCCAGCCGCTCCTGGATACCGAACGCGCCCTGGCACGTCTGGCTATTCAGCACAATACGCCGCGCGATCTGGCTATTCTGAGAGACGGTTTGCAAATTGCGCTCCGTTTGCGGGTCCAATTGCAGAGCCCTGATCTGTCGAGGCTGCCGGGGCTCTCGGAGCTTCTCCGCACGCTGGTCGGCCGGCTGAACGGGATTGACGAACTGGCAGAGCTTCTTCGCCGGGCTCTCCAGGACCCCCCTCCGGGGCATATACGCGACGGTAACCTGATCCAAGAGGGCTATTCAGCCCCGCTGGATGAACTGCGGGACCGACAAAAAAACACCGAGAATCAACTCGCCAGGCTCGAGCTCGAATACCGCCGGAAAACTAAAGTAGATAAACTCAAAATCAGGCACAATAATATCCTGGGGTATTTTATCGAGGTGCCCGCTAAACAAGCAGACCTCCTGCCAGAGACCTTTCAACACCGGCAGACCATCTCTCAGGCGGGACGCTTCACGACGGCGGTGTTGGAAGAACTGGCGGGCCAAAGCGTGCAGGCACGCGAACAAGTGCTGGCTCTGGAGCATAAAATTTATCTGGAACTCTGCCAGAGACTCCTGGACCAGGAACAAACCTTAAGACAGACCATGGCAAGTCTCGCGCATTTGGACAGCCTCATGGGGGCCGCATGGCTGGCTCATCACGAGAATTACTGCCGGCCAGAATTAGTGGAAGATGCCTCTTTCGATGTCCAAGGCGGCCGACACCCCATCGTCGAACAGACCTTTGCCAATCCTCAAAAATTCGTCAAAAATAATTGCACATTGGAGGTCCCGATGGTCCTCTTGACGGGGCCGAACATGGCGGGCAAGAGTACATGGCTTCGTCAGAATGCCGTCATGGTGGTTCTCGCCCAAGCGGGGCTCTATGTCCCTGCCGACCGAGCCACAATCGGCCTGGCCGACAAGGTCTATAGCCGCGTGGGGGCAAGCGACAATTTGGCAGGCGGACAATCCACCTTCATGGTGGAAATGCTGGAAACGGCTTCTATTCTTAACGGTTCTACGAGGCACTCTTTTGTGATTCTGGACGAAATCGGACGAGGCACGGCTACGTATGACGGTCTGTCTATCGCTTGGGCCGTGATCGAGTATCTCCATAATCGACTCCGGAATCGGACTTTGTTTTCGACGCACTATCACGAACTCAATCAGCTGGCCGAGGGACTGGAGGCTCTGCGGCCGTTCCATATGCGGGCGAAAAATTGGAAGGACCAGCTCATTTTCGCCTATGAGGTCGCCGAGGGGCCCTCGTCGCGCTCCTACGGCATCGAGGTGGCACGCCTGGCGGGCCTGCCTCAAGAGGTCACGGACCGCGCCGAGGATATCCTCCAGACGCTCACCAAACACAAGCTGACCAGAGAAACCGCGCCGCCTCTTCCCCTTTTTGCTCAGAATAGCGACCCGGAACAGAGGCCGGGGCGAAATCTAGGGCGAAATGAAAAAAAGACGGGCGAAAAAGAGAAAAAAAAGGTGCAGGAGCCGCTTATGGGGCTCGACATGCTTGACGAAAGAGCCGAGCCTCAATAGGCTTGGGTGACACAGAGGACCCATAGGCACTCGGGCACTCGTAGCTCAGCTGGATAGAGCGCTGCCCTCCGAAGGCAGAGGTCGGAGGTTCGAATCCTCCCGAGTGCGCCCTCCTTTCGGGCCCATGGCCGCCGACTTCATGATGAAGCGCAGGGGACGCACCGAAGCCAGCCGGATGCCCCGAAGCTCGGGATATAACCGATTGTCGCTCCGAAGCATGTAAAAGCCCGCCGAGAGCTCGGGGATGAGGCGGCAAATCTGAAAATAACCCTCTTTTTTTGTCTCTACGAGACAAACCTTGCCGTGCCATAAATCCCACCGAGGGGCCGGAAGACGATCTACAACCATATAGTCGCCCCGCTCTAGCGTCGGATGCATCGCATCATCGAGAACCCGAAACGCAATATAACGCTCGAAACTCGAAGAGAGATCCAGAAAAGGAAGAGAGGCCAACGGGTTGAGGCCTCCGGGCCCATCGCCGGGCCCATCCCCGGATACATCGCCGGATACATCCCCGTGAGACGGATTCTGGGAAACGTCCCGGATAGGCTGAAAGAGGCTCTTGTCCGGTAAAGAGCCGAATTCCAAAACGGGAATTCGGCAGCCTCCATAGGGGGGGCCATAGGTAAGCTCCCAACCTAGCACACGACAAATGGCCTCGGCCCGACTGAGGCGGGGCTCATATTTGCCGCTCATGTTTTTATTGAGGGCTTCCGAATTCCCAAAAGCTTTCCTGGCAACGGCTCGAACCGTGAGGCCTTGCCGTTTTATTTCTCTTTTGACAGCTTCCAGAAAATGGTTCGCGCCAGAAGAGGAACCGGGGGACGAACCAGAAGGAGAACCGGAATGAGAACCGGGGGGCGGATTAGAGCGCGTCATCGTAGGAAAGCCTCGTCTCAGATTTCAGCCGGAGGGAATAGATTGAAACTCACGGATACCAAATATAGAATAATAAAAATAGAAGATGGTAGTTTATTCCCATAATAAGTTGAAAAATAGCTTGAAAGAGCTTCAGAGGGGGTTATATTTCTGTTATGAAAGTCATTTCCGAACAACATCTGGCTCGAATTGGTAGAATTTTCTCGGCCCGATCGAATCGAACAACCGCCACCATCGCCAAATTGTGCGGAGGCAACCATAGCTACTTCTTCGAACGCCTGGAGGTCGGCCATACCGTGACCTATAAAAAGGCCCGAAACGTCCTGCAGTGGTTCTCGAACCACTGGCCGCACGACACGCCGTGGCCCGACGATATCGACCGACCGCACCCTCAATGCGCGCGCTGGCCTAAAACGTTCGGGCGTTACGAAAGTTTCCCTCAGAGCAAAAATTACGTGCTGCTGGCCTTCCCTCGAGACGAGCCCATGCGCTGGAATATCTGACCAAGACAACCCGGGACAACCCGGGACAACCCGGGACAACCCGGGACAACCCGGGACAACCCTGAA
Organism: Alphaproteobacteria bacterium; assembly: GCA_965203415.1. Classification (GTDB taxonomy): domain Bacteria; phylum Pseudomonadota; class Alphaproteobacteria; order CBDBCS01; family CBDBCS01; genus CBDBCS01. The sequence goes on from CBDBCS010000004.1 coordinate 166,994, forward strand.
ATTCAAACAGGAACACGATGACATGCCACATAAGCCGCCATCTCCGCTCGAAAAGCCGGAAAAACTCGAAGAATCTGCGAAACACGAAGACGAAACGAATGAAAATCCGGCTGGGTTCGAGCTTTTTTGGTCTCTTTTCCCGCCTACGTGCCAAAAAGAGCGCGCCGAAGTGAAAAAACAATACCGACTCTTGAGCGATGCCGGCGTCAACCTCCATTTTCTGGCTGTTGTCACAGCTTTACGTCTGCCGTTTTTGTCGCCGTGTCCCTCGCCGCTTGTCTGGCTTTCGAGCCGACCGTGGGAAGCCGACGCTCCTGACGCCGGCCACGACACCCCCTCCCTCTCCGGGCCCCTCGTGGGAGGCGAAAAAATGTGAAGCGAACGCCCGAGCATCTGACTCTGCCACGAAACATGCACCCCAATGTGCGACAAAACGTGCGAAAGAAAACAGAGTCTAAAACGGCGGTCTCTTGTCCTTCGGCCCTTGAAGCTCTGACGACCTCCTGGCAAAAACTGTATGTCTCGAAGAAAAACAAAGCCCTAGAGCGGTGCTGGTTCAGGCATATTGCGCGCAATCTTGCGGACCCTAGCCTGCCTCCTTTCGTGCGCGGGGAATGCCTCGATCTGCTCAAAAAGAGCTATGACCGCGCGGCGGCGCGGAAAATAGAACAAGGGCTCCCGTCTGTTCTGCCCAATTCTCTCTCCGGGCCGCTCCCCAAGCCTCTCCCCTTGAGCCCTGAGTCTCTGGACGAGTCCCCGCCGCCGGTCTTCTGGGAATTGGTGAAGGCGGTCTCGGCAGCGAGTCGCCAATACGATCAGCGGACGTGGCGTGCCTATGGAGGCCTCTGTCCGGAATTGCGAGCCTATATTGGCGCGCATCCGAAACGGCGTTCCTGTTTTATGAAAAAATTGAGCACCTTCGGCATCGAGTCTCAGCACAGTTTCGTCCAGCAAGCCGAGACCCTCCAACCCCACCACCGGTACGGACGGCTTCAGGGGGCTCTTCCGTTGAGGCCTGGGACTCGGAGGTTTAGCGGCGCCGAAACGAAACCGAGGGCCGTGAGATTCCAATGGAACCTGCAAGAAGAGGCCTTATCGAGGGCTCTCCAGTCTTATGGCGCCCTGGAAACGGATGAAAAACAGCTTTTCTGGCGCGCCCAGGCGAACCCAAGAGTCTTGAAGGCTCTGGCGAGCTATCAAAATTTGTCGGCACACGAAAAACAAAAGTGCTGGTCTTTTTTCACGGCTCTGCTCCGACTCGCCGAAGAGACGCAGGAACCTACGGAAGAACAACACGCACTTCCTCCACCCTCGCAACCGCCAGAAGGAGAAGGCGCGGACCTATCCCAGAATCAGGAGCCCATACGATGAAAAAAACAGACTTGGTCCAATGCATCGGTTTGCTGGACGCTATTCGCCTGTCAGAAGCATGCCACCGGGGAACTTACCGGGGGACGCCCCGGGGGACGCACCGGAGGACGGACCGGGGAGGGACTCGAGAGCGGCTCTATATTCCGTTCTATGCAGAATCTCTTGCGAGGAAGGCTCCTTTTTTCGCCCATCTCCCGATTTCGCTTTCTGCCAAGCACCGGCTTATTCGGGAGTACGGGGGGTTATTTCTCTATGTGCCCAAAATGAGTCTGTTGACACGGCCTCTTTTCGTAGCTCGGCTCCATCAGCTTGGGGTCAAACCGGGGCAGATTGCGCGTTTACTGGCTGTCTCTAAAAGCACCGTGCACTACCATTTGTCGAGACCTCTGCCCAAATTTTTCAGAAAACAGCCGCTCTTGTGCCTTTTCGCCCCGGAACAGGAGCCTCAGACAAAACCCGGGGACTGAGACCCTAGACCCCCCCAGCCCTCTTTGTGCGAGATTGCCTCGCTCTTCGCCCCCCTTTCCTGAGCTTTCTCCTGGGTTTCTATCTGGAACCTGTCCACGAACTATCCGCGAGGAGGACTCAAGAGAGGCGGCATAGATAGACCTCCATACACTAAAAATAATTGCAAATTCTTTTTTTTGTTCTATTATTAGGAGGGAGCACGTTCTAGAGTGATGCGTGTTCGTTGCGTTTGTGCGGGCCGTTTCGGTGTGCCAAACTCATAATCTTATCGTCGGAGGAATGATTGATATGGAATTTTTACTTGGAGGGGGGTTGCCCGGCGGCATAATAATCGGCGGCTTGTTGCGTTTAGGCCAGGCTATTCTGGATCAATACCAGGAAAAAAAACAATCGCAGCTGGAGCTGGAGGGAAAAAAGCTGGAACTGGAGGGAAAAAAGCTGGAACTGGAGGGAAAAAAGCTGGAGCTGGACCAAGAATACAAACTCAAAGTGCGAGAACTAGAACACTGTTCCAAATGCAAAACCGAAAAAACGCAGACAGAGCAAAATACCGAACAGGCCAGCAGCTCCCCCGACGCTGAACAGACCCCAAGTGACACCACACCAAAACGGAGCCAACCAAAATGACCCAGATCCAAAATGACACCGCACCAAAACAGAGCCAAGACAATCCAGCCGCTGAACAGAGCCCAAGCTATGCCCAGGCCCTGGAGGCTCTTCATAAAGCTGAAATGAGCCTCGAGACCTCCGTCTGGGTCGATAATGTCCGAGCTCTCGTTCGGCCCACCGTGCTTATTTTTTCACTTTTAGCTCTTGTTCTTTTCGCGATTCTAGAGGTTAAGGAAGGCGTGGTAATGCGTACTATGGCCGACATCGTTGCGGCGGGAACAGCTTATTATTTTCTGGACCGCTCTATTTTCAAAAAAGGAGTCAAATAGGCTTTCTAGAAAAAAGCCGCCGGGAGATTTCCCGGAAAACTGACCGGGGGCCGGGCCTCTCCAGGCCCAGACACCCAAACAGGGACAAAAACAGAGAGAGAGCAGCTCTGTATATATTCCGTATATGCCTCCGTTCCGTACAGAATTCCTCGCGAAAAACCCCTTTTTTCGCCCGAACAGGCGCACCAGACAGAGACTGAGGCGACTCGAGCCCGCCTGTTCCTGAGGCATAGACGCCAAAACCTTCATGCACCGCTCCCCGCGGCGAATGCATTTTTTTGGTATAGCCCGAAACAAAATACCCCCTAGAATGAGGCGTGTTCACAGCGTTTGGGCAAGCCGTTTCGGTGTGCCAAACGCAGTGCCAAACGCACAATTTCACCATCCGAGGAAAAATTCATATGCTCACCGACATTTTCTCTGGCGGGTTGGTCAGCGGCGCCATCGGCGGAGCTATCCGTTTGGGCCAAGCCGCCCTGGAGCAATACCAGGAAAGAAAGCAATTCCAACAGAAACTGGCGGAAAAAAAACTGGACCAAGAACACCAACTCCGCATGCTAGAACGCCAGCACCAAACCGACACCATGCAGGCAGAGCAAAACACACAACAAGCCTATTACGAACATAGCAGCGGCCTCGCTACAGAACAGAGCCGAAGCTACGCCCAGGCTCTGGGGGCCGTTCATCAAGCGGACACGGGCCTCAAGACCTCTGTCTGGGTCGATAATGTCCGAGCTCTCGTCCGGCCGAGCGTGCTGGTTGTATCGCTTTTGGCTCTGGTGTCTTTCGCGATTCTAGAGCTCGAAAACAGCATCACGCTCATTCTGGCCGACCTCGTTTCGGCGGGAACAAGCTATTATTTTCTGGACCGCTCGATTTTCAAAAGAAAAATCCAATAGGCCTTCCGGAGGCCTGCCGGAAGAAACCCAAAAGAGAGGCGTCTCTATGATTTTATCCGACCCAGGCTATGTCAATATCTTGTCAGACTGGCTGCTCGTAACCCTGGGCGTCGTCTTTATATGGATAAGCTGGGGTATGAAAAAACACTGGACAAGCCGCGAAAGTACCGAAGCTCTGAGACACCGCGTCCTGAAATTGGAGACGATCACCGTGACAAAAGAGGACCTCCACCGCTTGGAACTCATTATCACGCGCATCGCCTCGCAGCACGAGGCGACCAACCAGACGCTCAAACGCATCGAGTCCCGCCTGACGCCCGAATACGACGCCTGAACCCGCCAAATCCGCCCAAAAGACGCCAGAATATAGTCCAGAAAAACGAGCCGCACACTCTAGTTTTTGACGTTTTTGTGGCTCGCCTGTTTTAAGTGATGGCTTCTTCTTCCATGCCAGCGGACGTGCTCGTGCCGGAACAACACGAAGATACGCAAGAGACGGCGCATCCCAATTGGCATAATCTGCAGGGACTCCAGGCCAATCTGTCGCATCTGCTGGAACTCCTAGAGGAAGAGCACCACAAAGGGACCAAGGGGACACCCAAAAATCTCAAAACGCTTTCGGAGGCTGTCAAAAACCTCACCAACGCCATTCATACCCACACGCGGATTCTCCACAATGCCAGCGTCCTCAAAGAGGAACTCGAGAAACTGCACCGGGAGTCCGACCGGGAGTCCGACCAGAGGGCCATCTGTTCGAAAAACATCCGAGCTGCCTCCAAAATCCTGGGCCTCGCCCTAGAGAACTCCGATGAATCCGCAGAGGAACCCACGTGAGTCCATCCTTCCCATCCTTCATCAACGCTGCACGTCCATTCTCGGGTGCCTTTTTCGTATGACGGGGCCTCTTCTGCGTTTTTACGACTATCAAAAGGCGTGGCTCGCCGACGAGTCCCGCTTCAAAGTCGGGATGTTTGCCCGTCAAACGGGCAAAACCTTTACCGCCTGTGCCGAAATCGTGCGCGAATGCCTGAGGGCCGAGCTCCATCACCGCTCCGTCCACTGGGTCATCCTCTCGCGCGGCGAAAGACAGGCGCGTGAGGCCATGGCGAAAGGCGTCTTGAAGTTCCTCGAGGCCATGCGCGTGCTGCTCGAGGACAGCACACACGCCCCGGGTTTGAGTCGTCTGAAAAGTCAGAACCTGGTCTCGCGCCGCGCCACCGAATTGACGTTTCGACATGGGTCTAAAATTACGGCTCTACCCGCCAATCCAGACACGGCCCGAGGCTATAGTGCCAATCTGCTGTTAGACGAATTCGCCTTCCACAGACAGGACCGGGCGATTTGGGCGGCTCTATTCCCGGTGATCTCTGAGCCCGGCCTGAAACTGCGCGTGATCTCGACCCCGAACGGCAGGCGCAATAAATTTTATGATTTAATGACGGGAGACTCCAGCCTCTGGTCCCGCCACCAATGCAATATCTACCAGGCCGTCGAGCAGGGCTTGCCTCGCGACATTCGCGAATTGCGCGACGGCATGGAGGACGAAACTATCTGGCGGCAGGAATACGAATTGGGCTGGCAGGACGATACCACCCCGTGGCTCTCCTGGGAGCTTATCTGCGCAGCCGAGGCCCCGCCCGAAGCCTTCCCGACGCCGAACCCCCTTCACACGGCGGCCTCGGGGTCCAACCGCGATCCGGACGAGCTCTATCACGTTTTTATGGGCGTGGACATCGCAATCCGCAACGATCTCTTCGTCATCGTCGTTTTACAGAGCCACGGGCACATCCTATGGACACGAGACATCATGGCCCACCGGGCGCTCTCTTTTTCCGAGCAGGATTTCCTTTTGGACAAATTAGTGGGGCAGTATCGCCCTCACTGTGTGGCCATGGACCAGACCGGGCTCGGCGAAAAACCCGTCGAGGATGCCAAACACCGCTATAGGAATACGCTCGTCCTTGGCGTCTCTTTCACCCAGGCCCGAAAATACGCTATGGCGAGCGAACTCAAAGCGCGTCTTCAAAAGGGAACGCTGCGTTTGCCCGCCGAGCATCAGGCTCTCCGTGCGGATTTGCACGCCGTGCAACGCGTCGCCGGCTGGAGCGGGATCCCGTATCTCAAAGTCCGCCGAGACGGTGCCCGAAACTCGGACGCGGGACACGGCGACCGATTTTGGGCGCTGGCTCTGGCCGTGCATGCGGCCGCCCGGGCTGAATCTACGGAATCCCACGAGAATTTCTCTTTTATGTCCCGGGGCCGAGAACGTTCGGGCTCGGACACTTTTGGTTCATTTATTGGAGGCTCTTATCTATGAAAGCACAAACGCTTTTTTCCAATGTCCCCTGGGCCCCCTGGAGACGCCGCCGCAACCACGGCGGCGACAACCAGGGAGAAAATCAGGGAGACAACCGGGGGCGCAAACTCTCGGAGGCCCAATCCGCACGCTTATTAGCCGAGCTCTCGCCTTCGCTGGGGGCGTTGGACGGCACGCTCCCCTGGGAGACCCCGGGTAAAAATTGGCTCCGGGAGCCCTCAGACCCCCTGTTACGTTATCCGGGCACGTCCTTCTATGAGTTTGTCCTGTCCGACGAACAGGTCAAATCTGCTTTTGCGCAACGCACTCAGGGCGTGACCTTGGCCCCGACGTTTGTGGTCTCGGGCGATGACACGCCCCTGGGAGAAGCGGCTGCTCATTTTCTGGAGTGGCAGCTTGATCGGCTCCCCTGGGACCAAATCACAGAGCAAATGCTCTATTTTCGGATGCATGGGTATGCCGTCGCAGAATTGCTGTGGGAGACGGCGCGCTATCAAGGGCACACCGTCTGGTGTCTCAAGGACATCCGACCCAGAAATTATCGGCGTTTCGGCTTCGATGAAAAAGGAGACCTCCGTCTGCTGACGCGGACGCAGCCGCACGGGGTGCCGATGCCGAACGAAAAATTCTGGCAACTCAGAGCTTATTTCTCGCACAGCGACGACCCCTATGGGCGTGGCTTGGCGCACTGGCTTTATTGGCCCGTGCGGTTCAAACGAGCCTGCGTCCGAGACTGGCGGCTCGCGATGGAAAAATTCGCGCAACCGACGGCCATCGGCAAATATCCGCCCGGGACGCCGCGGAAAGAGCAGGAAAATCTTCTGAACCTCGTGGCGGCTCTGCGCCGAGACGCCTCGTTGGTGATGCCGGACACGGTGCGCTTGGAGCTCCTGGAGTCCTCCAGGCGGGGCACCGGCGACGATTATAGAGAATTCTATCGTGCCATGAATGAGTCTATTGCGAAGATCATTCTGGGGTCCTCTATGACGTTGGAGCAGGGCTCGTCGCGGGCGCAGGCGCAGGTCCACCAAGAGGCCCTGCACGCTCTGGTTAAAAGCGACAGCGACCTCGTGTCCGAGAGCTTCACACACCAGGTCGTCCGTCAACTCATCGCGTATAATTTCCCCGCTGAAACGGCTCTGCCGTCGGTGTGGCGGAAGCTCACGCGCGAGATGGACGAAAAAGAGGCCGCCGAAATCACCGCGATTCTCGCCTCGGCCGGCTGGCAGATCGACGCTCAAGCCCTGCGAGCTAAAATCGGATGGGGGCAGTGGACCCGCAAAACCGAGACCGAGACCGCCGACTCGGAGACACGGCCGACAGAGGCTCCCACAGAGTCGCCCACGGCGGTGCCCCCGCACCGGAACGCGTAGCCGATACGTAAAAAAGTCGCATTTTTTGGTATAGCTCCCGCCAAAGAACAGCTTTACTATTGGGCTTATGGTTCACACCTCACCCCGACCGGATTTGACATCCAACCCGTTGAAAGGCACCCTCGCTATGCATTCTCCTGTTAAGACGCTGCGGCCCGACACCCAGGCCGACCAGGCCAACCGGCAAGCCAATGCCCTGGCCAATGCCCTGGCCGCCGAGACCGCCGCGCCAACCCAGACCCTCGAACTGGAGGTCTTCGCCGACGGAACTTGGACAGAGAGCTCCGGCGAGACGACCATCGACGGCAGAGACCTCATAGACAGACTCATCGCCAATTATGACCCGGTGCTGGCACCTGCTCCTGTCACACGCGGGCACCCCGAACACGATAGCCCCGCCCTCGGCTGGGTCCGGAAACTGTGGCGCGAGGGGGCCAAAATGAAAGCCGCCCTCGAGCTTTTGGCCCCAGACCTTGTGGCGGATCTCAAAGCGCGGCGTTTTTGCCGGCCGAGTATCTCGGTGTTCCACCCCGACCGTCTCGCCAATCCTCGGCTGGGCGAGCCTTATCTCCGTCATATCGCGCTTCTGGGCGGGGCGAGCCCTGCGATTCCCAATCTGACGCCCGTCGTCTTTGCGGCCCCCGGAGGCGATGCTTATACGCTGAATTACCGAAGCGTCGAAACGGACTCTGAAGCGTCCACCAGAACAAGCCCGAACACGCCCTCGAACACGCCTTCGAACACGCCTTCGAACGCCGGGACCCGAACGCAATGGCTCGAGGAGAAAATTCAGCAGGGCAAACTCCCGCCCGCTTTGCGGCGTCATGCCGAGCGGGTGCTGGTTCATCTGGAACACCCGGGGGAGCACCCGGTAGAACACCCCGGCCCCTCGTTCCAGTTCTCCGAAACACCAAACTTCGAGAAGGCCGCCACGTCTTTCAGGAATTTTGTCGAGCAACTGCCGCCGCGCTTGAACCGAAACGAGCTCTCGGGCCTGGAGAGCGGCGGGCCAAACCACCAAGCCCTCAGCCACGAAACCATCGCCGCCGAGGCTCAAGCCTATTGTCGCAAGATGGCGGAAACCGGTCGCAAAATCAGCACCAGTGCCGCCGTGAGCCACGTCCGAAGCCGGTACGGTCTCGCCTGAACCCTCTTGAACCCCGGGAATCTCCGGCGACCCCTCTGTCACCTGATTTCGTTTTATCTGTCTCATTGCCTTTATAGGAGTCCGAAAGATGCAACAATTGCTCGTTAAAACCCGCCTCGCCGACAAGGACATCGTCGGTCGACGCGTTCTCACCCTGGACTCGGAGAGCGGGAAAGCCACCATGGCTAAAGCCAATACCGAGTCCCTCGTCGGGGTCGCCACGCCTCTGGCGGTCAAAAAAGGCAAACCCGTGGACTTCCACGTCGCCGGCGAGGTCGAGGCCGAAGCCGGCGGCGAAATCGCCTATGGCAGCCGCTTAACGAGCGACAAAAACGGGCGCGTCGTCGCTATCAAGAACGCCAATGAACGCCAAATCGGCGTCGCTCTGGGCACGAGCGCGCAAGCCGGCGACTATCTGCAGATCTTAATCGTCCAGGCTTGACGGGCTCTTAGGGTTCCTGGCCCTTGGCCGGACCCTTTCCAACCCTCAACCATCCCGAGTTTCACCCCCCCAAGGAGTCTCTTCCCCATGAATCCGACTGAATTTTCGCACATCTCTGCTTTCCCGATCGACGCCAAACTGACGCAAATCGCCATTGCCTATCGGAATCCGGCGATGGCTCTGATCGCCGATGAGGTCATGCCGCCGACGATGGTGGGCACCAAAAGCTACAAATGGATGTCCTTCTCCAGCGAGCAGAATTTCACCATTCCCAATACGCTCGTCGGCCGTAAAGGCGAGCCCGAAGTCGTCGAATTGTTCGGAACCGAAGAAAGCGGCTCTGTGCTGGACTATGGGCTGGACGATATTCTCCCCCGAGACGAAATCATCCAGGCCGAACGAGACGACTGGGGTTTTAACCCTCAAGAGCGGGCCACAGAGCTGCTGACCGACCTGCTGATGCTGGACCGTGAAAAACGCGTCGCAAAGGTCGTTCAGAACACGCAGAACTATGCGAGCGGCCAAACACAGGCTCTCGCAGGCGACGCACAATGGAGCAACTATGAGAAAAGCAAACCCCGGGAGGTGATCCTGAAGGCTCTGGATGTGCCGCTCTTGCGCCCCAATGTGATGGTCATCGGCCAAGAGGCCTGGACGATCCTACGCCAGCACCCCTCTCTGGTGAGTTCGGTTCTCGGCAATGACGGCAAACAGGGAGCCATCACAACACGCCAGCTCGCCGATTTGCTGGAGATCCCGAAAGTCCTCGTCGGGGCGAGTTTTATCAATAGCTCCCGAAAGGGGCAGTCGCCCGCTTTCCAGAGAACCTGGGGGAAACACGCCGCCTTCCTGCACATCAACCCCACCGCGAGTACCGGCAACGGGATCAGCTGGGGCTATACCGTGCAATTCGGGACAAAATTCGTGCGAGCCTTTGACGAAAACCAGACAGGCCTGCGGGGCTCTGTCAAAATACGCGTCGGGATGTCCTGCCAGGAACAGGTCGTGGCGCCGCACGTCGGCTATTTGTTCACCAATGTCATCGCCTGAGAACGCGCCGTCCTAGGTGCCGGGTAACATCGGGTAACATCGGGTAACACCGGGCGGTTGGCGCGGCGGTACGCCCCCCCAGTTAGAAAGCTTGTTTATGGCTTATCTCACCTTGCAACAGCTGGAACGGCACTACGGCCGCGAGGAAGTGGCGGCGGCTCTGAGCCGCCCGGAGTCGACAGAGCCGACAGGCCCGACAGACCCGGGGGACCAGGAAGAGGGAAGCTCAACCCAAAACGAGAACCCCGAAAGTCTCCAAACGCTGTTCGACCAATTGGAGAACGATGCGCGCGCCCGCGTGGATGGAGCTCTGGCGGGACGCTATCAAGTGCCGCTCGCCCCGCCGCCCGACCTGGTCGTCAGTATCATGCGACGCCTGGTCTGGTATGGCTGTTTTCGCCACGGGGCTCCTGATTACGCCGCGCGCGATATGGAGAACGCACAGCGCGACCTTGAGGGACTCGCCAAGGGTTTTTTACGACTCACCGAGAGTGCCCCCTCGACGCAGGTACACGGGACGGGAACCGGCCTCTTACACAAAGGCGCCGCAAGCGACTTCGAACAAGAGACCCAGCAAGCCTATCTCTGGTGGCACACGAATTAAGGCGATTAAGGCGATTCAAGCGATGCGCGACCTCATCGAGAAAGAAATCATGCAGCGTCTCCAGACCGCCGAATTGGGGTATAAAATTCACACCTCTTTTTTTGACGCGCGGCAGCTGTGGCGAGACGACTCAGACTGGCGCGACGTCATGAAGCAGTTTCCGGCCCTCTGGATTGCGTCTATCACGCCGACGGCCGACGGCGTCGTGTGGCTGACCAAAAATTGGCGCGTCCAGGCGACGGTCTCGATCTTCGGAGCCGATATGAACACCATCACAGAGGCTCCCACACGCCACGGCCGCTCGCACGTCAAGACCTCGACCGCGAGGCGCACGGACGACACAGACACCCGGGGACCCGCTGTCGCGCCCCCGCGCCTTGTCTCCCCCGAGTCTCAAAAGAGCCGTCCCGGAACGTATCGTCTAGCAGATGATATGGTCCGTCTGCTCGGTCGGTGGAAGCCGCCCTCGGCGACGAGTTCCCTGATGCCTCTAGGAGGCGACAATCACATTGCCCGAAAAATAGGCGGCTCTTACGTCTCCGTCATAGAGGTCCGCTTTGGGCTAGATTATGCCTTGCTGCCCTATGCCGAGTCCGAGCCTCTCACCAGAATCGATCGCATCGAGGCGTCCAGCCCGACGGCCCGTGTGACCTATGCTCTGGACCTGGCCGAGACACCCTCCTCCTGACCGGTGCCCCGACTTAAGCCCCATCCACGCTCTTTTGTGCCTTTCTTCTTCTCTCTATCCAGGAGTTCCTAACGATGGCCTCTGATTTTCTGACCATTCCTGTGGATTTACAAATCCCCGGCAGTTTCACCGAATTCAACAGCTCTCAGGCTTTCCGAGGCACGGGCGGCCTGCCGCATAAATTACTCATTCTCGGCCAGCTTGGCAGCACGAGCCCAGCCCCACGCGTCAAGGCGGATACCATTCACCTCATTCCGCCGGGGCGCGAAGAGGCGCATCTCGGGCAGGGGTCCCTGCTGACCGCCGCCTGCGAAGCCGCCCGACGCGTCGGAAATTTTATAGAGCTCTATGCGCTCCCCTTAGCTCAGCCGGACGCTGCCAAGGCGGCATCGGCTTCATGGGTGTTGACGGGGACTTCTCAAGAACAGGGCACGCTGCACCTTTACATAGCGGGGCGTTACAGAACGGTTGCCGTAGATAAGGATGAAGCGGCCGAAACTGTCATGGCGTCCGTTCATCGGCTTCTCACGGACGATAAGAATCTTCTGGTTTCGTCGGAACAGGTTCGAAATAGAGGCCTGACGCTCAAAGCGAAAGATCTGGGAACGATCGGCAACGGGCTGTCGCTTCAAGTCAATCTGCAGCCGGGACAATTTTCGCCGGCCGGGCTGACGATTCCGGAAAAAGTCATCCTCTCGGGAGGCACGGGTGCCCCTCTGGGGAGCACCATCGTCGAAAAATTCGGCGACGTGTGGTGGACCGAATTGGTCTCGATGTGGGGGTCGGATGCGGCTTTGAACGCGAGCATTCTCCAGGAACTGGCCCGGCGCGACGGCGGCACGCTCCAAAAAGCAGGCGTCCTGTATCGAGCCCGCGTCAACACGCAAGCCGAGTTGAGCAAAGATGCCCAAAACAGCAACAGCCGCCACGAGTCCCTCCTGGGCGTTCGAGACAGTGCCACGCCCGAAGGCGTGCTCGCCGCCAGCTATGCCATGAGCGTCGCGGTCGGGGCCTCGGCCAGTCCGGGCAGACCGCTTCAATATACTTGGCTTCCGGGCGTTCTCGGCGGGAAAGAGGTCTTTACCGATGGGGCTCGGAATCAACTCTTAAAGACGGGTGTCTCGACGGTCCGGCAGGAACTCAACGGCCAGATGTTCATAGAGCGCGCCGTGACCACTCGGACGAAAAACGACTCCAATAACAGCGACTACAGCTGGCAGGACGTCGCGGACCTGAACAATTTGCGTTATTTGCGTTGGTCTCTGAACAACAGGCTTTTGCAGCGGTATCGGCGAGCTCGTCTGGGACACGACAGCGACCCGGCGCGGCGCGGCGTCGTGCGGCCGAGCGACGTCCGAGCCGAACTCGTGGCTCTGGCGACCGAGTGGCTCAACAATGGCTATATCCAGAACCTGGAGGCCTTCAAAGCCGGACTGTCCGTCCAGCCCGACCCCAATCATAGCGGGCGTGTCCTGATTCATCTGGCGCCAACGCTGATTGGGCAGTTGCGGCAATTTTTCAGTTCCATCAATTTCAGGCTCTAATTTCGGCCCCTAATTTCGGACTCTGGCCCACCCATCTTGAGGAGTATCTATGCCTAATCCCTTTCAAAAACTGTCTATCGTCGAGATATTCTTTAACGGCGAACCTCTGCCTCTGCGCGAGACGGGGTCCTTCCGGCCAGGCGGCTTCCAGCGCGAGGCCGAAGAGCTGGACGCGGGCATTTATTTCGCCAAACGCCCGACCATGGCCGTCGCCGAGATCCAAATCATTGTCACCGCCTCGACGGACCTGGAGAGCTTCCGCCAGGCGGACGACGCCACCGTCATCGTGAAGCTGGATACCGGCCAGTCCTGGTCTATGAATAACGCCTGGATACGCGACCCCGTCGAGCTGCGTCCGGGCGATGGCGTTGTCAGGCTCGTGTTTTGTTCCAACGCCGCCACCACCATCTGAGGAGAACCTCATGCTGCCTTATCACAAAGTCACGGTGCAACTCGAGCACGGGTTACGGGTGCAAAAGACGGACCAACGCGTTGTGACGCTCACGCTCCGGGAGGGCATCCTGGAGGACGATATCACCCAGGGGTCGAAACAGATGGAGGCCGAGCTTTTTAAACATCACCTCTATCGGCGTCTGGACAAAACGGAGGCTCCTCTGGCGGGCCTCCAGCCCTCGGACCTGGAGAGCCTGTCCGAAGAGGACAAAGGGAGCCTCATCCAGGCTATGATGCTGTGCGACGCCCAGGGCGAACAGGAAAAAGTCGCCAAAAAACTGAAGACGAACCCGGGGAAAAAAATGGGAAAAAAACCGAGGACAAAGCCAGGGATGAACCCGGGAACAAACCCGGGGGAAGACGCCCAATGACGCCTCCTGACGATGCGGCAAGCTTGATACGTCTCCTCGCCCTCATGGTGCGCATGACGGGCTTGTCTGCCCGGGAGGTCTCGGCCTTTTCGTGGCGCGAGATCCGCTTGTGGTTGAGGACTCAAGAAACGGAGGACGCTGCTCCGGTATCAAACTTGGTATCAGGCTCGGTATCAGGCCCGGGTCTGGCCCCGACGAGCCTCCTCGGACCCTCCATAGAGAACACAGCGGCGACCCAAGCTCGTTCGGCCGCTTCACCCGCAGAGCGTCTTTTGGACGCTCGCGTGGTTTCTCGAGGGCATGAGGCGTCTCGAGCAGACCCCGGCCGAGGTCGGGCTCGCTCTACAGAGACACAAGCCGAGATACGTCTCGTAGGTCATGGGGCCTCTGGGGCCTCTGGGGCCTCAGCACGCCCCCCGCTCCCCGCCGCGGCGGCGGCGGGGAGGGCCAACCCGACGTCTCCAGAGCGGCATCCGAGCCAGATGCAAACGTTCGTGGCGTTTGAGCCTCAGGAGGTGCCTCGCCAGCTTCTCCCGGCGGGCGAAATCCCGGGCTCGACGCCTGGGGCCACCGGGGCAGAAAGCACACCCACCGGACAGGCGTCCAGAGAACCCCCCTCCCCTAACCCTAGCTTCCCCTCTCCAAACGCTTCGCGCGAAAACGCTGCGCGTGAAAACGCTTCGGTGGAGCCCGTCGCTCCCATCGGACGGAACACACCGCAGGGCACACCGCAGGGCACACCTGACAGACGAGTCATCCAGCTGGATATACGCCTGGATGAGGGCTTAAAATTGGAACAATCCTTTTCTGACACGGCGTTCGGCACCGATTTCGACGATGAGCTCGACGTCACGATTGCGCCTCTGGGTCATTTCGGCGGCCAATAAGGCTGCCAAACCCGACGGCACACACGGCACACACGGCACACACCCGCATGGTTGAGACGATTTCTTTTGGACGCACGACGCTGGGAGGCCACCCCATTCTCGTGCGTCGTATCACACCCGAAGGCGGCATGCGTCTGCAAACCAGCTATCTGGCTTCGGGTGGCGTGCGCCATCAAGTTTTGGGGCCGCGCGCTCGGCGGTGGCAGGTTCAGGCGGTGGTTCTGTCGGAAAAGGCCTCGAGTCTGGATGTTTTTCGGAAATTGTTTCAGCGTTCCAACGCGTTTATTCTGCATAGTTCTTACGGCGACACGCTGAGAGTCTTCTGTCAGAACTGGGCACTTCACCAATCGGCTCGGAAGCGGGCGTGGACGGAATTACACCTGACGCTCGTAGAGGAGGAAACTCACGCCGAAACTCGCCAACTCACCGCCGCTCCCGAGCGCGTCCGAGAACAGGTTCAACAGGTCGAGGACGGTTTTCACAAGAGCCTGACGCCCATCTGGGAGGACCTGGACGGGACCTCGGCAAGCCAGCTGCCAGGCGGTTTCGCCGCCCGCACTTTTCAGAGCGGTCTCTATGAGTCAATTCTATCCACAGTTCAAGACGTCCTGGACCGTTATGCGTCTATGCGAGCTTTTCTTGAAAATCCTCTGGGAGGCCAAATCGGGACGTATCTGACCGATTTTGGCAGCTTAGCCGCTCAGCTTCGTCATTTGTCGCGCCCGGTTTCCCTCAATTTGCAGGATGCGAGCGTGGTGCTCGAGTCCTTCAGATTTCCCTACCGTCGTCCAGGTGCGTCCCGTGAAAACCCGGGCAGCCAGGCTCTGTCGGAAGCCACTCGGTCCAGCTTACGGGCTTATGGCGAATTTGCTCTGGCGGCCAATGTCTTGCGTCCCGTTCTGGAGGCCTCTGTCCCCCCAGAGACCGAACAGGATGCCCGGCACTTCCGCCAGACTCTGACAAGGTCTCTGGAACGCATCGGGCGGGGCGTGGCGGGCGAAGCCCTCAAATCGGATATCGAGGCCCTGATCCAGCTGGCAAGCAACTTCATGACAGAACGCCTGGAGAGAATCCCCGAAGAAGAAACCTTGACCATAGAGACCCCCGTAACACAACTCGCTTTTGTCTATCATCGTTATCCGGACGGGGCTCTGACTCGACTTGAGGCTCTTCGGGAACGCCGTGTTTTCGAAGACTATTTTTTCATCTCGCCCGGACTCTTGCGAGCGGCTCGCAACGCATGAGGGCTCTATCTTTACATACTCGGCCTTTGGTGCAGCTGGACGGGAAAACCGCGACGGGGTTTCATCGATTTTATCTCAAGCGTTCTTTTCACCAGATGGCGGACAGGTTTTGTTTTGCGCTCCCGGGGCACGACACGAGTTGCGATTGGGGGGCGGGCAAGGCTCTCCAGATTTATTTTGGCGAGCAACGCCTCTTGACGGGCTATATCTTGAGCCAGAAACTGACGCATACCGACCAAGGGTATTTTCGTATCCTGGAGGGGGCTTCTAAAACCATTTTATTGTCTCAGAGTCATGCGGCTCTGGAATTTTCCCCAGAGGCCCTGGAGAAACGGGCCTCGGGTCCGGGTGCGATTCCGGGGCCACGCACCATGTCTCGTCTTGTCCCGGACGTCCGCGATGTCGGGACGCTTATCCAAAAACTATGCGAGCTCGTGGCTATCGAGTACCATCCAACGCACGCTCATAATCAGACGCCCTTGCCGTCTTTTGTTTTAGAACCGACGCATAGTCTGTATGATCACGTGCTGGAGCTCGGCCGGAGCACGGGCTTGCTGTTCCGCACCACAGAGCACGGCGCGCTGACCAACCCTCAGCCCTCGCGCGAGACACCGCTGAGCTATGCGGCCTCAGAGCTCCATCAGTTCCGGTTCGAACAAAACTTCACCAAAAGAGCCCGCTGGTACCGCGTGTTCGCAGAAGACTCGTGGCACGCCGCCTCCCCGGGTGCTTCCCCGGAGGTTCCTTTACAGCATGACCTTGTCCTCGAGGACCCGTCCGTCGATTGGCCGGTCTGGGCCTGTTCCCGTCAAACTCTTGTTTCGGATTTACGGACGTGCGCTCGATTTGTGCGAGACCAAAAAAGAGCCGATAGTGAAACTCTGACCGTCACCGTGCCGGGATGGTACGACAAAAGAGGCCAACTCTTTGCGCCTGGGACTCTGGTGTCGTTCGAGGACGGAGCCCTCGGCGGAGCCATCGCGCATCTTCCTCGGACTCTGCTGGTCAAATCCGTCTTTTTTCAGTTCACGGGCGACCGCCAGGAACGAGCCGTTTTGACGCATTTAGACCTGACCTCTGAACACGGCTATCTCCACGGAGTCCAGGCCCCTGACAGTCTCGCCGAGAATCCTTCCGGGAATCCTTCCGGAACAATCGTCTAAAAATCCCGTAACAATTCCATAACAATTCCATAACAATTCCATGGCGCGTCGGTTTATCTCTTTTTTAGTTCGTCAGTCTGGTGTGATTTCTCGGCGGACCATGCCGGCCGTCGGCGGCCGAGACGCCCGGCGTGCCGGGGCCTCTTCCGGGGCCTCTTTCGCCGAAGTCCAGGTCGGGGCACCAGAGGGTTTTTTACACGCCCCCGTCTGTGAGACCTATGGTTTTACCAGCCTCCCCAAAAGCGGCGAGGTTTTTATCGCTCTCCCCGTTTCGACAGGCGACTTTGTCGTGGCACCGATTGCGCACGCAAGACAGGCCCCGGCTCTCCAAGAGGACGAAGTCGCGGTTTGGTCTGCGCATGGCCAGACGCTCCGCATGCACGCGGACGGCACGATGAGCCTGACGACCGGGCCTATAGCCCTGTTGGTTCGCAAAGATGGCGTTTTTGTTCGAAACGGCACAGGAGGCCCTCTTTATCCCATTGCCGTCCATGGCGATCAGGCCGGTGGCAATCCGATTGTCGCGACAGGCGGCCTGAAATAGTGTCTCAAGCGTGTCGCACCGGAACGTATTCGACGTCTAGAGCTAGATGATGCACAGTCTTTTTCCTTTGAAAGATGCGACGGGGCGGCTCCATTGGGGGGTCCGGCCGGTCCGGCCCGGGGGAGCTCTGGCGTCGGATCGCCAGGCGGCTTTTGTGGCCTGTGCGCTCTTCACGGACGGGCGCGATCCGGCTGATACTCGGAGCGACGGGTCGGCCAGAGGCTGGTGGGGCGATCTTTTGGCGACACAAAACCCTGGCTCGCTCGTCTGGACCGTCCTGGAGTCCGGCCGCCTGGAGGCCACCAGCTTACAACGCCTGGAACATTACATTCGAGAGGCCCTTCAGCCTCTGATTGCGGCGGGGCTGGTCCCGCCCATCCGGAGCCTGGTCCTAAACAGGCGTGGCCCCGCCGGTATTACCGGGAATACCGGCGGTACCGGGGGCACCGGAGGTACCGGAGGTACCGGGGGCACCGGAGATGCCGTGCGCCTGGATCTGTCCTTCGAGACGCTAGACCTTCCGCTGCAAAGCATAGATTTTTGAGACCCTTATTTTTGAGACCTTTATGCCAGTTGTCATTCCCTCGCTGAACGAGCTTAAAACGCGTATGGTCCAGGAAGCCATTCGCCTCTCCGGAGACGAAACGCTGGGTCATGATACGCATCCAGCCAATGTGATTCTCACCTCGGCGTCGGGGGTTCTTCACGGGTGTTACGCCACGATGAAACGCACGCTCGAGGCGTCTTTTCCCGACCGAGCGGTGGGGGCAACGCTGGAGGCTCACGGGCGGGTCTGGGGTCTCAAACGCATCACGGGCACGCGAGCCTCGGGGCAGGTTTGGGTAGAAAAGGCTGTCGCCGATAGTGTCATTCCTTCTGGGACTCGTTACAGCTCGGACACGGGGGAGGTCTTCTATGTCGACACGCCGGTTCAGGTTCCGTCTGATACCAACGGAGAGGTGGCGGTTCCCCTCATCCAGGAGGCGGCCTCGTCGGCGGGCAATCTTGCCCCGTCTACAGAGCTGTCTCTGGTGAATTCGGTAGCGGGGCTGCCGCGTACGGCGCGCGTTCTGGCCCCAGGTTTCGTCGGCGGGAGCGACCTAGAATCCGACGCCGCCTATCGAGCCCGCCTCTTACACCGCATCCGCACGCCTGGGGCCGCCGGCAGTGTGGAAGACTATGAGGCCTGGGCTCTGTCTCAACAGGAGCACAACGTTCCCGTCCAACGAGCCTGGGTTGTGCCGAGATCCCGAGGGGTCGGCACCGTGGACGTCTATATTGCCCTGGAGGTTCCAACCATCGCCGGCATTCCGAATCGTTCTCAACGAGAGCAGGTGGCTTCGTATATACGGAGCGTTGCCCCTGTCGGGGCCGACCTTCGAATCCTGAGTCCTGCTCCCGTACTCATCGATATCACCTTGCGTATCGTGGAATATCGGGAAGATGTTCCCATCCGTCTCATAGAACAAAACATACGCCAGGCCGTAGAGCATATTTTCCTGCTGCGAACCAAGCCTGGGGCCTCTTTTTTTGTGAGCTATCTCCACCAGGCGGTCGCAGGGGCTCGCGGCGTCGTGCATTACACCATTCTAAACCCGTCGAGCGACCGAACCGTCCGAGCCGGTGAGCTGCCAGTCCTGGGAGGGCTCGGAATCCGTTTCTGAGAGTTTTTGTCCCAGTTCCCACACTTTTCACCCATTAACACCCATTGACATCCATTGACCATGGCGGCTTATCTGAAGCATTTTCTACCGCGCGGCACGATATGGCGTGTGGAAGCCGAGAGCTCTGTCGCGGGGTCCATGCCCTTTCTGGAAACCGTGACCACCGTTTTTGACCAAGAGATCCAGATCTTTCTGGAGAGTCTGAAATCTTATGCCAGACAGCGTCACCTTTTTGAGGCGGGGCCTCTTCTTGAAGACTGGGAACGCGTGGCCGGTCTGCCGGATCGTTGCATCAGACAATTGAGGCGTGAGCCTCAAGGCCGCCTGGAGGACCTGATTTCGAAGCTGGTTTATAGCTGGGATGGGACCGTAGCCCAGCTTTACGCTTTGCTTCGTTTTCTGGGGAAGGCGGGGTCTTTATCTTTAGGAGCTGACACCCATGCGTTACACCTCCGTGTGCCTTTTGACACCTATGTGCCGTTCCGGTGCGGCACGGGACGCTGCAGCGAAACGCTGCTGGATTTTAAGTTTCTGCCCGACTCGCCGTCTGGCCGTATCCATTGTTTTCTGGAGCACCGTGCCCCAGCCCATCTGAGCCTCCAGCCTGTGCAAAACATACAGCGTTTGAATCTTCTCGTGGACGGCCGTGTCCACGCATGGGGCGGCCATGGAAGCGTCACAACGCTCTATGCCCCGGATCATCCGCAGGGCGGTGTGTCGAATCTCACGCGGGCGGGGCGTCGTGTCTCGGATGAAAATTTCTGGTACATGCCGTCACAGGCCTTGGCTCGAGGTCTCCAATCGGCGGGGGTTCTGGCCAACCGAGGCGTGGGCGGCCGGACGGACGAAGATTATGTCTATGTGATTGTGACGCTCTTGCCTCACACGGGTTTTGATCTGGTTCAGATTTATCCTCTTGGCCGGCCCTATTCGAGTGTGACGTCGGCCGCTTTCCTGGTCTCAGACAATCTGTATGCCCGTCACGGCCACACCGAGGACTGGACGGTCTTATTCGACCAGGCGGTCCCGCCCATTGCGTTCTCTTCTTACAATCAAGTCCTGGGGCGTTGGAGCGGCAAACTCTCGGTGCGTCTGCCCGAGACCCGCTTTGAACGCCAGGTCCAGTTTCGTTTTCGTAACAACACCCCGCCGCCGAAGCGTCCTGGCTACCAGAGCGTTCTCATTGGCGTCGCCGGGGCGAAAATTTTTTCCGCCACATCTTTTTCGTAATTTCATCAGGAGGACAAGCATGAAATACCAACATCCACCAGGCGAGGCTTTGGACGCCAGTTATCGGGACGGGAATGAGAGAACCGGCGAGGTCGGCTCGGTCGTGCCTGCGGCGGCGATCGAGCACCCGATGCGCGAAATTGTCAATGTGATTGAAGGCCTTGGGTTGCTCCCCAAGCCGCTTCGTCCGGGTATCAAGGGGAGCTATCAACTTCTGACGGCTCTTCGGACGCTGGTCCCCCCCGGTTTAATCGCCATATGGTCCTCGGCGAACATCCCAAGCGGTTGGTTGTTTTGTAACGGGCGTTCTTTCAAACGAAAGACTTACCCCGATCTTTTCAATGCGATTGGAACCGTTTACGGGTCGGAAGACGAGAATAGCTTCAATCTGCCGAACTTGACCACGCGCTTTCCTAGGGGTTCTTCTATCGGTGAGGTTGGCCTTTCCGGCGGGCGGGAAACGGCTTATATGACGACCTCCTCGCAAGCCTGGACGCATAGCTCCACCCATAAGCACGCGGTTCAAGTTCATCCTCATAAGCTCACCATGAACGAGATGCCCCCGCACGCCCATGCCGATGGGGATTTCAAACAAATTTTGCAGAATTCGGACGGCAAGAGCCTAGACAGTTTCTACTCTGGCGGCGGCCTGGACTCGAAGAGGCCCAAGCTGACAGAAAGCCGCTCGTTGCTGACGGAAGGCGGCGGACAAGCCCATACCCACGGAGGGAGCTCGACAAGTCACACGGAGACGCTCTCCCAACCGAGCCATTTTCACTTCGTCAGGGATGTCATGCCCCCCTATCTGAGAGTTTATTTTATTATCCGGACCTAAGCCGGAATCGGGCGCGAGCCATGGTCGGGCGGCCCCATCAGGCACTCATCAGGCCATCGTCGACCCATAAGACAGCATTCTGAAGCCGGTATAAAGAGGTGCCTTGGGCCTCGGCATCGGCGGTGTGTGTCCAGTCATTTGTGTCATCCTCGTCGGTATTTTCCGACAGAATGAGTCGGCCTGTGCCTTGAATTCGTATAAGGACCTCGCCCGCCGAGGTCCGCGCGCCTCCATTGTCGCGCTGCTCGGTCAAAGCATAGACGGCGTGCACGTCGAGCTCGAGCTCGGCGGCGGCGTCATTCAAGGAAAGCGTCTCGACACTTCGCACAAGGTTTCGCGAGCTAGCCCCCCCATCGTCTGTGGTGGCGGCCCGGGTCGCCGTCAAATCTAGCATGCCACCGGAGAGGACCAGGGTGTCCTGCCCCAGCCCGCCATCGACGCGCCGAAAATCGGCATCGGCCACATCGGCCAGGACGAAACGGTCATCGCCTCGGCCGCCGTAGAAGGTGTGGACGGCTCCATCGGCGTTCTCGGTGAGCGTGTCATCGCCCGCCGCCCCATAGAGGGCCTCGTCGCCCGGGCTGGAGGTCTTCTGGAGAGCCCCAGAAGCTATGTTGCCAAAAGCCGACTCCCCATAAATCAAAGAGGCCTCCCCGACGTCCTGGGTCGGTTGCGGCGGCGTCCCCGTTTGACGGGCCGCCGAGGGGGCTCCCACCAGCAGGTCTAGAAACCCGTCGTTATCGACGTCGCCGACCGCGTCGACAGCGCTGCCGAATCCGTCCTCGGGGTCCACCGAAGAGAGCCGCGCGATTTGAGCCGATTCCCGGACCAAATCTAGATCGGCGAGGTCTATGATCTGTCGACCGTCTTGCGCTGGGTCTCCAAACTGGGCCCCAAACGCTGCCGCGTCTGCCGCTTGGCCGTAGACGATATAGACGTAAGAGGCGGGGGCCGCTGGTTCCGGGTCAGGGGTAGGCGCGGGCACAGGCGCAGGCGTAGGCGTAGGCGCGGGCTCAGAGACGGATACAGGGGGCGATGAAACAGAAGTACCCGGCACGCCAGCATCGGTGCTGGTCCCGTCGCTTCCCGGAGTCCCCCCGCCGCTGCCGGAGGTCCCACCTTCGGTGGTTCCGCCCTCGGTGGTTCCGCCTTCGGGAATCGGGGCGGTGTTCGTCACACCGACCGAATCAGAGGGAGGAAGAGGCGTGAGGCCAGGTGACGGAGGCGCAGGCGTATCCTCTTGGGCACCCTGCGAGTCCGATTCCGATGCAGGAGGTGCCTCGTCCGCATCGGACCCGTCGCTAGCGTCCCCGTCGCTAGCGTCCCCGTCGCTGGCGTCGCCGTCACCATGAGAAGGCGACGAGCTTCCCTGCTGCCCATCGTTGTCGTCTGTTGCCCCGCTATTCTGGCTGTCGGCGGCCCGACGCTCTGCCGGTTTCGTGGCTCCTATGAGGAGGTCGGCGAGCCCGTCGCCGTTCACGTCGCCAGAGGACACAGCCCACCCCAAATGACTTCCCGGAGCTCCTCGGAACATCAAGCCGTCCGTGGGCGTTAATTGCTCTAGGTCCAAGACCCGCCGCGGGATTCGATCCGGGTCTGGATTCGCCGGGTCGTCGGCATCTGTATAGGTAAAGCCGATTTCTCGATGGACGTCCACCTCTGTTCCGAAGGGCCCTGGCCGTCCCCAGATTAAATAGGCCTCCCCTGCGGCGTCGCTGGCCTCGGGAGCCCCGATTAAAAGCTCATCCAAGCCGTCGCCATTGACGTCCCCGGCCGAGGCGACCGAAAACCCGACAGCGTCTCCTGCTTGAGAGCCCTCTATGACGAATCCGTCCTGCGGGGCTAGGAAAGAGCTATCCAGTTCCTGGCGCGTTCTATCGGCTCTTCCAAAGATAACATAAACTTCGCCCTCGCCTTCGTCTTCGTCGTTTTGGTCATCCGAGTCATCATCTCGGCCATCTGATCCATTGGAAGCTCCTGCCGCAAAATCCGCCAACCCGTCGCCATTGATATCGCCTATTCCTGCGACCGACCAGCCAAGCAGGTCGCCTTCCAGGTCGCCGATAAGCGCAAAACCCTCGGCGGCCTCCAGGTCGGTGACGTCCAGCACATAGGTTCCATTTTCGTCCTCTTCGCCGAATTGGGAACCATCCTGGTCCGCCATGCCGTAAATGAGATAAACTCGGCCGACACTGACGTCTTCCAGGTCCCCGTTTTCGTCTTCTACCTCGATAGAGCTGTCAATGGCCCCAAGCAGGAGGTCCTCGATGCCATCGCCATTGACATCGCCTGCTCCTGCAACCGACCAGCCCAGCCCCGCCAGCACATCGCCCTGGAGGACGAAACCTTCACGGGGGCCCGGCGTTCCGATTTCTAGGACGGGCTCATCTGCCAGCGTCGTCTGTCCGTAGAGGACGTAAGCCACGCCGTCTCCCAATGCGCCAAAAGGAGCCCCGAGGACAATATCGGCGAGCCCGTCGCCATTGATGTCTCCCGGTGAGGCCAACGCATCTCCTAAAAAGGCTCCTTCCTCGGTGGAGCGAAACACGAGCCCTCTGGGCTCTGGCAGCGAAGCCGGGTTGAGGACGCGCGATGTCCCGAAGACAAGATAGGCCTCGCCGGCGTCCGGGAGCGTTTCGCTCCCGATTTGGGGCGCGCCAAGCAAGAAATCCGGCAGCCCGTCGCCGTTGACATCGCCGGCTCTAGCGACGGCCTCGCCCAGCGCGGCATCCTCGGTCTGTCCGCGAAAAATCAGCCTCGTGTGCCCGGGCTGCGCGCGGGTCACCTCGATATCGCGAGCGGCCTGAGCACCGGCTGCGTTGGTGTCGGAGGTTGGCCCCTCGGGCGCGGGCGCAGGTTCGGGAGCCCCCACCGCAGGCCCGGCGTCATCCGAGTCAGGGTCTCCCGAGGAAGTCGGACCGGGGGCCGGCTCTGGACTGACGGCCGGGGCGGGAGTCGGGGCCGGGGCCGGCGGGACTGGGGCCGGCGAGGCCGAGGCCGGGCTCATCGGGGTGGGGGTGGGTTCATCGGCGTCCTCCTCCATCGTGGTGGTGGAACGGCCGCCGCCGCCGCTAGAGCCGGAATCGCACGCGCCAAGCACGCCCACCAGAGCCGAGGACAAAAATACGCTTTGCTTCAACAGCCCTCTCGGGTTAGGCCTTGGGTTGGGCCCTCCGAGGGCGTTGTCTCCCGGATGGCGTTCGGCACGCCCTTGAAAAAAAGAAAAAAAGTCCATCATCACAAAGCCTCCTCGGGTTCGAACACAAGCAACAGAAAACGCAGCCAGACCATAGCACAGCCCACCTACTTCCGTAAAGGCAAAGGTCTGTGACAAAGCACAAAAGGGCACAAAAAGGGCACAAAAAGGGCACAAAAGGGCACAAAAGGCACCCTCACGGCCAAAGACGTGCGTCGACGGGCGGTCTCGGACGTGCGTTTTGCCTCCAAGAATCAAGGAAAGTCCAAAAGCGCGGCAGAGAAAACGAAGAGGAACCTAACAAGGCCCGACTCTGACGCCACCTCGACTCTGCCGCTGACGCTGACTCTGATGCCGGCGCCGGTGCCGGCGCCGGTGCCACCGACGGTGCGGCCCGCGCAACAGAGACCCACTATCGAGACCGAGCCTGTTCAAGAGCCAGGACGCCGCCGTCCAGACGCCGTCCAGACGTCGTTCCCCTACGCCCTCCCGGCTGGTGAGCCCCGGCTGGCTAGAGCGAAGTCCAGCAGCGTTTTGCCACCTAGAATTCGGGCCCGGGACTTTTACTCGGAGCTTAGCCCCCGGTCCCAGAAAGACGCGGTCAGCCTCGAGATTGCCGTGCCAGGCGGCGGCACGGAGCGAGCGGGGTCGCCTCAGAGGCATCTCTGGCCGACAGCATCTCTATGCCGGCATTCAGCTCGGCTCGAGTCGCCTCGAGACCTGGGGCTGCGACCCAGAACTCGCGGCTACCCAATTGCCCGCACGTCCCCGCATCCGTGGCGAGCGCAATAGCCTGACCCATCCGCAGAAGAAGCTCCAATCACGGGCAAACCCCTCATCAGAGAGATGTCCGGAAACTCCTTCTAGGGCACGGGTCCACCAGGCGGGCCTCTTTTACAATCACCACACAAATGTGTGAAGCTTTTTTGTCAATTTCTCAGGCGAACCAAACGATAAGGGCACAAAAAGCAAGGAAAACTGGTCCCGGCTCAACCGGTGACGGACGGGGCACCGGGTCGGCGACAGATGCCCTCCTGTGAGAGTCCTCTCAAGGGCAGGGGGCACAAGGCCTCTCGCCCGCCCCGCACGCGGGTCACGGGGTCTCCGGAACCGGAGGCTAGCCTCGGCCAGCCTCGGCTAGCCCCCCGGACAGTCTCGGCGCGCCTCCATCGACGCGGCGTCGAGGCCCGTCCAACAGAGCCCCGCTATTGAGCTCGAGCCTGCTGCAAGAGCCTATAGGACTCTGTTCCCCCCCGCCTCTGGCTGGCTAGGGCGAAGTCGAGGGGCGTTTGGCCCCCCAGAGCTCGGGCTCGGGGGTTCGCCCCTGCTCCCAGAAAGACGCGGACGGCCTCGGGATTGCCGTGCCAGGCGGCGGCGTGGAGCGGCGTCCACCCGTAAACCGTCCGCGCCTCCATGTCGGCCCCGGCCTTGAGGATGGCTTCCACGGACGCGGCAGAGCCAAAGCCGGCGGCAAGGTGCAAAGGCGTCTCGCCGTATTTATCGGCAGCCGCCACATAGCCCCCGCCCGCGAGGAGAAATTCGACAAGGCCAGGCGTCGGATTGGAAGCGGCGACGTGCAAAGGCGTCTGCCGGTTGACGTCTAGAGCTTCCACATCGGCCCCGGCTTCCAAAAGCAATTGCGCAGACTCGGTGAACGGGGAACGGGCCGCATAATGGAGCGGCGTCCGATTCGCTGTATCATAAAGGGTGACATCGGCCCCGGCCTCCAGCAAGAGTTTAACGGCGTCTGGCGTGCCGGCCTCGGCGGCCCAATGGAGCGGCGTCGCCCCAGAGGAATCTCTGCCGGCCACGCCTTCCCCGACCTCCAGCTCGGTGCGAACCTCATCGAGACTCGGGACCATGACCCAGTAATTGCGGCTACACAATTTTCCGCACGTCCCCTCGTCTGTGACGGGCACAGAAATCTGACCATACGCAGAAGAAGCTCCAAGGAACACAGCCCCCCAGAGCAATGTAGCGGGCACTATAGACTCTAAAAACATTTTTCTCATGGGCAAACTCCTCATCAGACATTCGTCCGGGAACTCTTTCTGTGGGGTCGCCTCACGCATGCAACACCACAAACCGGGGGCCGCACCCAGGGCACACCACAGAAAAATCGACCAGAAGAGACCGGAGCCTCCCTTCTGGGCCTCTCCTGAACTGGAGACAGGAGCAGAGCACTGGTCCACCTGGCATGCCTCTTTTACAATTATCACACGAAATTGTAAAGCTTTTTTTGTAAATTTTCCAGGCAGACCAGACGAAAAGATAGAAAAAGCAAGAAAAACTGGTCTCAAGGTTCCCGGGCTCATGCTCGGCCAAGGCTCGGCCAGAGCTCGGCTGAGAGCGGGCTTTCCTCAATTCGACCAGCTCGAGCGGCTCGACCGGTCCGGACGGCTCAACCGGCACCGGGTCGGCGACCAATTCGGTAGATTTCTGTAGATTCGGTCGCAGCTCACCGACCTCGGCCACCGTCCAGTAGAAAGACGTTCCCTCCATCGTGTCGTGCCGTGTCGCGCCGTGTCATACACGCATCGGACACGCAAGAAACGGGCTTAAAAGGGACTTATCTTCTCGCTCGGGCTCTCAGGTTGGTCTCAAATCGGCGCGGGCCCGGGTACAGTATAGCCCGGGTACAGTATAGCCCGGGTCTAGACCCGGGCTTGTTTCAAAAATGGAGCCCCACCATGAAAGCAGGCCCAAGCTCGGGATAATAAGAGGCCTTCGCGATAAACCCGACCGCATTCTTCTCGCGGGACTCGCCGAAAGGCGAGAACATCAGCAACAAGCCCGGCGACAAACCCGCCGTCACAAGAGCATCGCCGGCCGCGGGCCCGGGCCCGAAATCATCGTCCCAATCGCTGTCGCTGTCGGACTGCAAATACTGCCAACCGTTATCATCGTCTCGGACGATTTCTGAATAGCTTTGGGAGACCGCCACAAAATCGAGCGTCGCGAAGGCTCGGAACGCGCGCTCTGTTGCGAAAACCTGATAACCGCCGCCGAGTCTCAGCACGGAGGTTCCCGTATCACAGCCCCGTTCCTGGCCCACCTCCTGGCACAGCGGCGTGACATCTGTGCCTTCGGGGGCTTCGTGGTTGACAACCTCTTTCCGGTCCTCCGGGTCATAGTCATATCCGTTCGTGATCTCATAGGCCCCGTTCCGGAACCCCAGAGCCCCACTAAACAAAAACTTATCGTCAATCCATCCGAATTCTATCAGCCAGACTTCGCCTTCGCTTTTGTCGTCAATTTCCTCTTGGTGCGAGGCCCCAAGGTAAAAATCTCCGGCACCGGCGGGCAAGACCGCCAGACTCCAGGCCGCCAAAACAAGAAGAGGAAGAGAAAACCAGCGGAACCCCAACCGGCCGCTTCCGCAAACACCGGCACGAATCCGAGAAATAAAAAGAAAAATAAAGTGCATCGCACACCCCCCATTATATTGTTTTGCTCTTCGTCTCTGAAGACCCCGGCGGCCGTATCAAAGAGAGGTCGGCGAAGGCCCGAGACCTAAAAGCAGCTAGAGAGATGGTGTCATAAAAAACAAGAAAAAACAAGATTTTTTTCGAGCTGTGGCCTCTTTGAGGCTCGTCAGACTGGGTCGCCGCCGCCGCTGCCGCCGCTGCTGCCGCCCCCTGTAGGCGTCTCCGTGGAGGCTGGTGTGAAATGCTCCCACCCCTGGCCTTGAAAGACGTCTCTACCGAGTTGCGCCAGAAGGAACGGGAAATCCACGGTCACCCAGTTCCCGACAATGAGGCCGCTCTGGACGTGCCAGAAGTCCGTATAGCGGATGATGACGCGCGTGCCCGTGGGCGGAATCTGCATAAAAACACCGCTATGGGTGGCCTCGATAAAGCCGAAACACGACATCCACTCGCCCTGAACTAGGTGAGCCTGGTCCCGATACACACGGTCGGTGAAACATGCTCTGAAGGGCATTTGCCAGCCCGCTCGGAAGGCCGCCAGGCCCCGCTTGACGCCGCATCCGAAATTGCCGTACCAGCAGAAATCCTCGTGGAAAAAATCGGCCATATTGTCGGCATTGGCCTCCAGGGCCTCTGTCATCGCGGCGATAACGCGCCGCGTTTCCTCGGTTTTGGAGAGATCGTTCTCACGCGTGAGATCGGCTTGCGAAGCTTTCATGACTCTGTTCCTTGGCTCTGTTCTAGAGGTTCTTACGTTACGTTATCCCTTCACGGCTCCCTGGACAAGCCCCGAGACAAGCTGCTTTTGAAACACCATCACCAGTAAAAACAAAGGCGCCGTAATCGAAACCGCCGCCGCGACCGCCTCCATTTGGTCCGTCGAGGTCGTTTCTCGGTTGAAAAAGCCCACAATCGCCGGAACCATGGTCTGATTTTGAGAACTCAATAAAAGCGACGTCACAATATAGTCGTTATAGGCAAGCAGAAAACTAAACAGCCCCGCCGTAATCACGCCTGGCCACATCACGGGAACGATCACGCGCCAGAAGGCTCCGAAGGGAGTGCAGCCGTCTACTTGAGCCGCCTCGTCCAATTCGCGCGGGACGTTCTGGAAAAAAGAGCGCAAAATCCAAATGGTGAAAGGCTGGTTAATCGAAACCAAAACAATAATCACAGCCCAGGGTTGCCCGAATAACGTCGGCGCATAAGAGCCTAAAATCGGCTCTAGCAGGGCCTTCGAGTGGATGAAAACAGGGAGATAGCCCGATACAAGAACCGAATGAGGCAGGGCTCGGAAAACAAGCGCGATAATCAGAAGCCAAAAAGCCAGCTGGCCGCCCGCCCGCGCCAGACCATAGCCCGCCAACGTCCCCACACACAGAGAAACCAGCACAACACACGATGTCACATAAAGCGAATTGAGAAAATTACGATAAAATTCGCGCTCGACCCACACGGTTTGATAGTGCTCTAGGGTGAAGCCCCAGAATGGGTAGATAAGCCAGCGCAACACGGGAAGATGACTCAGCCACGCATGGAGAAAAGACAAAAGCACAGGCAAAACCACCAGCCCCAACCCCAAGCCGAGGAAAAGATAAAACAAACAGACCACAAACCAGCGGAATAAAGCCGACGAAAGCCCCCGAGGAACATAACGGGTCAAAAAATAGATCAAAAAACGCCGCCGCGGGAGACGATAAAGCCAGAAAAAAAGCAGCCCATAAGACGCAAGCGTCAAAATCGAAAGCCCGCCCCGCTGCTCTAGGGTCGTGAAACCGAAGAAAACACGCCAGAAATGACCCGAAAGAGCATCTACCGGCAGTTTGAACGACATCACGACAACCCAAACAATGGGGAGAAGCGCCATCAAAGCCCAAAGCCAGACGACGCTCCGAGTCGCCACAGCCAGAAAAAAAGGGTCGGACGACGGGGTCTCGGACGAGGGCTCTGCCGATGTCGAAGGGGTCGCCAAAGGTGTCGCCGGAATCCGTCCGGGCGTTTGTCCGGACGCTGGAGCGGCAAACGCCTGACCCGGCTGACCCGGCTGACCCGGCTGATCCGGGGGGGAGGTCTCTGGATCCGGAGGCTTCTGAACAGGGGGCGACATCCGACGTTAATTCTCTGTGTTATCGCTGCCGGCGAGGCACCAGCAGAACACCGGCACGACACCGGCGAGGAGCTATTGTGTCCAGCGTTGGCGCCAAGATTGCCTCAAGACGGGAATCAGGATGACCATAACGCCCAGCATCGTCAAAACCGAAGAGGCCGACGCACTGCTGAGTTGCCGATTGCCACTGTCGTCCGGCGTCAGAAACTGATAGGTCAGCCACTGGAGCGAAATTCGATGGGCCTGGCTGGAAAAGCCCACGACCTCCTCGAAAACACGATAGGCGTCCATCAGATGAATCAGAGCCACAAAAATGAAAAGAGGCATTAAATGAGGCACAATCACATAACGGAGACGCTCAAAACGCGAGGCCCCATCGATAATAGCGGCCTCCATGCTGTCCCGGTTGAGCGTCTGGAGGCCCGCGAAAAAAACAACAAAAGCAAAGGGAACGACGTGCCAGACTCGATAAAAGAGCATCAGAACCTCCACCGTCCACCCTTGAGCAAACAAGAATAGAGGCTCGCGCTGCAACAGAAATTCCAGGAAAGCCGTCATCAGACCGTCCTTCTCGAAAAGCCACTTAATGGAAAGAGCTCCAATGACCGGCGTAATCACAAAAGGTAAAAGCGATACAAAAATGACCGGCCCACGCCAGAGCTCGCCAAGCCGATCCACAGCTAGAGCCAAAATCAGACCAATCCCCAGAATCAGAGGCAACGTCACCAACGTAAAGGTGAACGTAAACCGAAGAGCTCGGTAAAAATCTAGATTTTGTAAAGTCTCGAAAGACGCGCCGAAACGCGTGAAGAGGCCTCCAAGGACATCGGGGCGCAGCAATTGTCTGTAAAAAGTCAGGCCTGCGAAAGACGTCTCCGTGATCTTGCGACCAGAGGCGTCCAATTTCGGTTGCATCTCGGTTTTCGTGACACAGGTTTGTGTTGTGAAACCGGGCGTACAGACCTCTATAGTGACGGCTTCTAGTTCGGTTTTGGTGACAAAAAAGCTCCGGTACAGCACGCTCACCATCGGCAGAGCGATGAAAAGCACCATCAAAAAAAGAGACGGCGAAACGAAAATGAAAAAAGTTCTGAGTTTCACAGTTTTCCGTTACGGTTTTCTGACAGAGTCTTCCTCCCCTCCCGACAAAGCATCTGGGGCCGCACACCGAGCACGCACCGAGCACGCACCGGCCGCCTCCACAGACGAAACGCAAGCAGCTCGCCTAGAGGCCTCCGGTCTCCCGAGGCTCGGGCGGCCCGGCCCGAACTGGCCCGGACGCACGAGACTCTTATATCAGCCATCGGCAGACTAGGCAAGAGACCAGAAAAACAGCCCCCTGCCCTACCCCTCACCCGTTCGAGGACGCCGCACACGCCGACCATACACCCACCACACGCCGGGGCCTCGCCACAGACGAAACGCGGCACGCCTAGAGGTCTCCGGTCTCTCCACGCTCGGACGGCCGGGAGCCGGCCCGGTCCAGACCCGGGCCGGACGCACGAGACTCTTCTATCAGCCGTCAGCCGCCGGCAGACCAGGCAAGAGGCCAGAAAAAACGGCCTCCTGCCCCGCCCCTCGCCCGTTCGAGGACGCCGCACACGCCGGGCACACACCCACCATACACCGGGGCCACGACAGCAAGGCTCGCACCGGCCGACCACACTACAGACGAAACGCAAGCGGCTCGCCTAGAGGTCTCCGGTCTCCCGAGGCTCGGGCGGTCTCGGACGGCGGGGGCCGGGGTCGGCCCGACCCGGACTGGCCCAAACGCACGAGACTCTTCTATCAGCCGCCGGCCGCCGGCAGGCTAGGCAAGAGGCCAGAAAAAACAGTCCTCTGCCCTGCCCCCCTCGCCCGCTCGAGGACCGCGCGCGGGCCCGTTTCTGCCAACAGAACAAGCCACGACCAGCAGCCCCCAGGGCAGCAGCCCCGCCAAGAGAAAAACGCCGCCGCTAGAGGATGCCACCCTCACGTGCGGCGTCGATATAGGCTTTCTCGATATCCTCCAGCGTCTGCTCTGCGGATTCCTTATCCAGGAGATAATCGGCGATATGGTCTCCCAGAGCCGTATGCATAATACCCATAGCGGGGGAACTCGGATAGCCGGCAGCGCCTCGAGCGGCGGTCTCACTGGCACCCTGAGCCAGGCGGCCGGGCTCAAAACCCTCTATGAGCCAGACGGCAACGTCGTTATTCGCCTGGACCATGTCGGTATCCATGCCCTCCAGGGCGACCCGGAAGGCGGCTTCCGCGTGGTCGTCCGGGATATTTTTGGCAAGGACAATCCCGTCCCACCACAGGGTCGAAGCGGGCGGCCCGCCCTCTAGAGCCGCAGGAGCCGCCGCCATATAGACTTTCCCGACGACATCGCTCTCATTGGGGTCGTCCATCGCCGCAGCCCGCGAGGCCCACAGATTGGCCATGGCGATCTCGCCTTTCTGAAAT
Source organism: Alphaproteobacteria bacterium (assembly GCA_965203415.1). Lineage (GTDB taxonomy): Bacteria > Pseudomonadota > Alphaproteobacteria > CBDBCS01 > CBDBCS01 > CBDBCS01. The sequence continues at coordinate 199,405 of CBDBCS010000004.1, forward strand.
TGCACCTGAACCACCGAAGAGTCCGCCGACAAATAGTCGGGCTCCATATAGGCCGTGAGCGCCTTCATGAGCTCCAACGTCGCCACACCCTGGTCATTACGGACGGTCGGGTTCCAATTGGCATCAAAGAAAGAGCCCTCAAATCCGAGATAAAGATTGACAAATTCCTCGGCCAAATTCCATCCCGTCTTATAGGTCCCTCCGAGCGGATACGCCATGTCCCCCGAGGCTCTGATTTTTTCCGCAGCGGCGAGAACCTCGTCATAGGTCGCCGGCACCGGAATGTCATGAGCCGCCAGAATATCCTGCCGATACATGAGATGCTGAGCATTGACCATCATCGCAATCGCCACGACCTCGCCGTCGATTTTGACGAGCTGATTGGGTCTAAGATTTTGCCCATACCGAGCCACAAGATCATCCAGAGGCCGAATCGTCCCGTCCGACAAAAGCGGCACTAGAGTCGCATTCGCAACACCGCCTATATGGTAAAGAGCCGGGTCGGCCGCAAAAGCCGCAGGCTGTTTCTGCCGGAATTCCTGGTCCAGATCGGCGGTAAAATTACCGCACTCGGCCATGGCCGAGGTCACAGCCTTCCAGGCCTCGAACCCGGCGGTTAGAGCTTTCAGGGTAACTTGGTTCTCATAGGCACAAGCGGCTTCGGCTCGGGTTCCGGGGAACCCGCCGCCGGCCGCCAGAGCCACCACGAGGCCCAGAGCTCCCCAAACTCCCGGACCCCTCAAGGCCCGCCCAGAGCGGCCCGGAGATAGACCCGGAGATAGACCCGGAAACAGACCCGGGGACAAGCGAGAAAAAACGACTCGAAAAAAAGCATAAAACTGTTGCATGGATAAAGACTCGCAGAGATTCATTTCAAGGGCCCGACAGGCCCGGCACCATTCCGGATTCCTCCGGCATTATCACCTGGTAAACACCTGTAGAGACCTATACTCGAACCTCCGCCTAAACTCAACTGAATTCAAAAAATTTTCAAAAACTTCTCGATCGGTTCTGGTTTTTCGCGCGGATTTTGCGCACGGGGGCAAATTAAACACCGGTTAAACGCCGGGGCCCGCCCAGAGCAGTAAAAAAAAGCCCAGAACAATACGATAGAGCGCAAAAGGCCAAAGACCGAACCGCTCTATCAGTTTCAAAAAAAGACGCATCGTCACCCAAGCCGTGATGCCCGCCGCACAAGCGTTCGTGAGAAGCCAGAGGCCGCCGCCTAGAGCTTGGAGCTCGCTCTGCAGAGTCGCGGGGCTCTCGGCACTCTGGCCCCAGAGCAGCTCTGCCCCCTCCAAGACGATGGCTCCGGCGATGACTGGTGCCGACAGCATCATAGAAAAACGCGCCGATTCGCGGCGCGAGAGCCCCCTCAACCGCCCCGCTGTTATGACGATACCGGCTCTCGAGACCCCCGGAATCAAAGCCAAACACTGAGCCAAACCCAAAAACAGAGCGTCCACACCGTTCAAAGCGACGACGCCAGCTCGCCCCCGAGTCCCCCGAGCCCGCCGACGATGAACCCAGACCCCAACCCAATCCGCAAACCCCAGTAAAAAACCAAAAACAATCGAGCTGACCGCTAGAAACGTCCAATTCCTGTAGGCAGTCTCGGGCGCAAACTGGTGGATGAGAAAACCAACCCCCAGAATGGGCAGAGTCGCAAGAACCAAATGGCGGCCTCGATCGGCGTCGGGGTCTCGGTGCCAGGGCTTGCCCCATCCGGGAACGCTGGCGATGATTTTGTAAAAATCACGCCAGAACAAAGCCAATAGAGCCAGTAAAGTCGCCCCATGGAGGACCACATCCATAAAAAGCGAGGGACGAGCTCCCGACCAGACCTGCCACAAAAGAAGATGCCCAGAGCTGCTTATCGGCAGAAATTCCGTGAGCCCCTGGAGAAGACCCGGTACCGGTATCATCCCGGGCATCATGCCGGGCACAAGACTCACGGCCGCGACGGGGGCGAGAGACGACGCGGAACCAAGAGCACCCGAATCAAGAGGAAAAGACCCAAGCCATTCAAAATGTGCCAGATGAAATGCGTGCCGCCCATGAACATACCGGGCGTGCCGGACGCACCGGATAGAGCCTCTTGGCACAGCGGCAGGTCGAGCGACCGAAAAATCAGAGAAACCGTCAAAATCACCGTTGGAATCAGCAGATCACGTCCCAATTGCGGCGTGCGCCCCAGAAAATAAAGCCCGACGCCCGCCAGAAATAACAGAGGCGGCACATACCCCATAGAGCCCTGAAACTCTGGCCGGGCCAGAGCCACCAAAAAAGGCGCAGGCAACAGAACAACCCCCGCCCCCGCCAGGTCCGCGAGAGCCAAACGCCACCCTTGGAGCCTCCAGAAAAAAGCCATGGCTCCGTGAACATAGAGGAAAATAAAAACAAAAATGGGGATGACATCCGCCAAGAGGCTCCAGAACGTGGCGAGACTATGGAACAGAAAGCTCCCCACGCCAATGAGACCCAGGTCCACAATCAGCAGCCACGCAAACCACGTATAAGCCCGAGGCGTCCTCAGGACTGACTGCTCGGCTGTCTCGCGGTATTGAAACCACAACCAAGCCGCCCCGGCCGCCCCCAGAATGAAGGCCAGATTGGTGAGAGCGTTCCAAGGTTCGCTCCAGAAACTGGCGTCCGTCCGCTCGCAATAGAAGGCTATCGTAGACATAAGCCGTATCCCTCACAAAAAACCAAGAAAAAAACGCCCCGCCGCCCCCCGACTAGAGTCTTTTCTAAAGGCACCAAAGGGGCCTCCGATATACCCTTCCGGGATACCCTTCCGGAATACCCTTCCAGAGGGGGAAAGAGAAGTTTTTTTTCGGGGCACTTCCCTGCTGCCGCTCTTCTCTGCCCGATTTCACACACCCGCACGAAGAACGCCACGCCCATTCCACTATCCCACGAACACCCACCAGGTCAAGCACACAGCAGCTGCCTGCTGCCAAACAGGTCCAAACCTAGAGGCCGGACGCCAAGCCGGGGACAAACACGCGCCGCCCGAGGCCCTCTGCCTGGACCCATTCGGGAAGGCCTGACCCGTCCGGGAACGCGCGAGAACCCTGCCCGCTTCAAGAGTCTTCCTCAGCCTTCCTCTAAAGTTTCGCCAGGTTTTTCTAAAATCGAAAACGCTTCATGGCAAGGGTATTTTTGCTTTGATTTTTGATCTCTAGGAAAAATTGTGCTACAGTAGGCACGAGAGGGAAACCTCGTTTCAATACATCTTTTGTGATGCGTCCATAGAGGGGAGAGAGAGAGAAGGTGTCCGTCACTTCCGTCAGGCATGAGGAAACAAACGTGAATCGGCGTAGTTTTGACGCAATAGACAAGAAAATCTTGCGTATCGTGCAAGAGGACGCCACTTTGACCATCGATGCCATTGCTGAGCGCGTCCATCTTTCTCGGACTCCTTGTTGGCGTCGCATCCAACGCCTGGAGCGCGATGGCGTCATCCAAGGCCGCGTCGCCTTGTTGAGTCCTGTCCGATTGGGGCTCAAGACGACGGTCTTTGTGCTCATCCGGACCAACCAGCACGACGAGGAATGGTTGAAAGCCTTCACCGACTCTGTGCTCGCGCTGTCCCCCGTGATGGAGTTCCATCGCCTCGCAGGGTTTTACGACTATTTGCTCAAAGCGGTCGTCGCCGATATAGAGGCTTATGATAAACTCTATCAATCCCTCATCCAGCAGGTCCAAATCCAAGAGGTGAATGCCTCTTTTTCCATGGAGACGCTCCGCGTTTCCACGGCTTTCAAATTCTAGAGGCCGGGTTTAATGGGAGGCTCAACGGTCGAAACGGGGGACAGCCGCGGCGAGCTGCGCTTGCTGCGCTTGGAACGCCGCGCCAATTGTATCTCACGCAGGGCAATATAGAGCCCAGCCGCCAGAATGAGACCCACCCCCAACCACTCGTTGAGCGTCAGGACCTCGTCATACAGCAGACGCCCGAAAAGAGCTATCCACACAAAAATGAAATAATTGAAAGGCTGCAACACCACGGCCTCCGTCAGAGTCAGAGCCTGCATCAAAAGTACATGCCCCAAAATCGCCAGAACCGAGACCCCGAGCAGAGCCACCCATTGATCCCACGGCACTGGCTCCCAGAAAAAAGGCACCAGAACTAAAGCCGAGACAAACCCCGTGGCGGCGAACATAAACATAGAGCCCTCCAGCGAATCGGTCTTCGACAAAGAGCGCGTTAATAAAATGTAAAAAGCAAATAAGAGCGCACTCGCGGCCGGCACGAGAAGCCAAACATTGAAATGCCCAGACGACGGGTTCAAAATATAGAGAACGCCGCTGAAACCAACCAACACGGCTCCCCACCGCCGCCAGCCGACTTTTTCGCCCAGAACCACAGGCGAAAGAGCCGTCACTAGAACAGGAAAACAAGAGAAAACTACATGAAAACTCGTGATAGGCAATTTACTCAAGCCAAAGGTGAAGAGCCACGACTCAAAGAGAAAAAACGTCATCCGCAAGCTTTGAAGACGCCAACTCACGCGGTGCCAGAAATGCCCAAGAGCCCCTCGACGATAGAGCCAGAACAAAACAAACAACAGGAATAAAGAGAACCTCATCAGATAAATCTGAGGCAGAGGTATCACGCCCGCAACGTATTTCGTCAATAAATCCTGCCAGGCGAAACAGAACATCGATAGACTGCAGAGCCAGCAGCCTCTTAGATTAGAATTGGCCATATTTTTTCCAGAGACCCGCCCGGCAAAGATCCGTCAAAGATCCGGGACCCGGCAGAAACGCACCGGAGCTGCCTCAGAGCCTCTAGAGGCCGGGTTTAATGGGAGGCTCAACGGTCGAAACGGGGGACAGCCGCGGCGAGCGGAGCCTAGAACGCCGCGCCAATTGTATCTCACGCAGGGCAATATAGAGCCCAGCCGCCAGAATGAGACCCACCCCCAACCACTCGTTGAGCGTCAGGACCTCGTCATACAGCAGACGCCCGAAAAGAGCTATCCACACAAAAATAAAATAATTGAAAGGCTGTAACACCACGGCCTCCGTCAGAGTCAGAGCCTGCATCAAAAGTACATGCCCCAAAATCGCCAGAACCGAGACCCCGAGCAGAGCCACCCATTGATCCCACGGCACTGGCTCCCAGAAAAAAGGCACCAGAACTAAAGCCGAGACAAACCCCGTGGCCGCGAACATAAACATAGAGCCCTCCAGCGAATCGGTCTTCGACAAAGAGCGCGTTAATAAAATATAAAAAGCAAATAAGAGCGCACTCGCGGCCGGCACGAGAAGCCAAACATTGAAATGCCCAGACGACGGGTTCAAAATATAGAGAACGCCGCTGAAACCAACCAACACGGCTCCCCACCGCCGCCAGCCGACTTTTTCGCCCAGAACCACAGGCGAAAGAGCCGTCACTAGAACAGGAAAACAAGAGAAAACTACATGAAAACTCGTGATGGGCAATTTACTCAAGCCAAAGGTGAAGAGCCACGACTCAAAGAGAAAAAACGTCATCCGCAAGCTTTGAAGACGCCAACTCACGCGGTGCCAGAAATGCCCAAGAGCCCCTCGACGATAGAGCCAGAACAAAACAAACAACAGGAATAAAGAGAACCTCATCAGATAAATCTGAGGCAGAGGTATCACGCCCGCAACGTATTTCGTCAATAAATCCTGCCAGGCGAAACAAAACATCGCCAGACAGCAGAGCCAGCAGCCTCTTAGATTGGGATTGTCCATATTTTTTCCAGAGACCCGGCCAAGATCCACCGGAGCCTCGGCGAGCCGGCTACAAATTTTCACAAATTTTCCCAGTCTAGGCCCAAAGGCGAGCAGGCGCAACTCTTTTCGGTCGTCGGCCGAGGTTCGCTTTGTTTTGTTTTGTGGTGTGACCCTCTGCGCGCGGGCGGGCGTGAGGCCATCTCTGAACGCATGCATTCAGGACGTCCGAGACGGGGCGCAAGCTCAGTCGGTCGGCTTGGTGGCGGGGAGACACTTTCTGGCCGAATGAGGGCATCCTCGACCAGGCCGAGGCCGAAAACTCCGCCGATAGGCGGACACGGTCTAGTGGCTTTTGCAAGTTGGGGGACAGAGTCGAGCGCGCGCTCGAGGCCCTGCGTGAGACCACCGAAACGAAACCGAACAAACTGGCGTGCGTACGCCTCTGGAGTCAAGCGGCTTCGAAGACCGACTCGGCAGATAACCGCCGGCAAACGAGCCAGCAGATTTCCGGAAAGATATTTGACAGGACACCTGAAATAAACTACAATCGTCTGGTTCGTGTTTCCTGCAGCCGCTCTTTTGGCCGCTCCTTGGAGAGATGCCTTACCGAGTCCTGCAGAGGGGTGGCCTGTCGACGCCCACTGGCTCACCTGGGCTAGTGCCGCCGGTGTGGCGAGGAGACAAGGCCGAGAATCTCAAAGAGGCTTTCAAAAGCGCCGGCGGTGAGTTCCTCATCGATTGGCTCCCGGTGGGTCTCGGGGGACGAAAACCCCGCCGATAGGCGGACACGGTCTAGTGGCTCTTGCAAGTTGGGGGACAGAGTCGAACGCGCGCTCGAGGCCCTGCGTGAGACCACCGAAACGAAACCGAACAAACTGGCGTGCGTACGCCGCTGGAATCGAGCGGCTTCGAAGACCGGCTCGGCAGATAACCGCCGGCAAACGAGCCAGTAGATTTCCGGAAAGATATTTGTTTCTGAAAAAAACCTGGCGAGCGACCTGTGGAGCGACGCGGCGTTCCAAGAAGGCCGGCTCGCCATCGCCAACGGCGACGGCGAGCCGGCTCACCTGGGCGAGTGCCGCCGGTGTGGCGGAGAGGCAAAGCCAAGAACCTCAAAGAGGCTTCCAAAAGCGCCGGCGGTGAGTTCCTCATCGATTGGGTCTCGGGGGACTCCGGGGGACGACAACCCTGCCGATAGTCGGACACGGTCTAGTGGCTTTTGCAAGTTGGGGGACAGAGTCGAGCGCGTGCGCGGGGCTTGTCGGGCCCCAACAATGGGCCGTCCGCGAGCTGTCCTCTGTGTGGCGGAGGCGTCCCGTCCTCAGACCGCGCCTTGGGCTTATCCCGGTTTCATCCCGGGCTCGTCTCCCGGGCTCGTGTCGGAGTTGTGCTTGCCCCGCGACGGACGGAGGTCCTCCTTTTCTTCCGATGACCGTCAAAGGAAACAAGGCGGCTTCGAAGACCGACTCGGCAGATAACCGCCGGCAAACGAGCCGGCAGATTTCCGGAAAGATATTTGACAGGACACCTGAAATAAACTACAATCGTCTGGTTCGTGTTTCCTGCGGCCGCTTTTTTCGCTCTTTTGCGGCGTGCCTTCGAGGAGCCCTGCAGAGGGGTGACCTCCTGGGCCGCAGCAGACGGGGACGTCGGCCCGAGCTCGAGATTCATGCACGGCGGGCCGTCATCCGTCATAGCAGGCCGGCCGCGGGCCACCTTCTGTGTGGCGGACGCGGGATAGAGTCCGCCTCTTCTTCCGATGACCGGCAAGAGGTCGTCAGCTAGGTCCTCAGGGCGAAGCAGTCCTCAGGGCGAAGCAATCAAGGGGAACAGGGTAGATCCATCCCTCTGGGCGTTGGCCCGGATGAGCCCGGCGGGGCCGAGCCGACTCGTTGGTCAGACTCCCGGTCGGACCTCTGGTGCATCTGGTGTGCCTCCGGTGCCTGTCCCGGAGTAAACCCGGTGTGAATCCCGGTGCGAATTTGTGCTGCCTCTAGTGTACCTGCGACGACTGCTGTGAACGTGTCGGCGATTCTGAAATTGTGGGCGTCTGTGAACGCCTATTTTCTGTCGCCTGGGGAAACCGATTTGACCACGCGTCAGATTGCGGTGTTGCTGACGATTTATCTAGAAGCCCCGCCTCATCGAGTCCGAGACCTCAGTCGTCGGCTCGCCATCTCCAAGCCCGCCGTCACGCGGTGTCTCGACAGTTTGTCGAAACACGGCTTTGTGCGGCGGATGCCCGACCCCGAGGACAAACGCTCTGTCCTTGTGACCCGGACGGTCAAAGGGGCTCTGTTTCTGCACGAATTTGCCCATAAATTCGGAGCACTTCTGGCGGCCTATACCGCACCCGCTCATGCGGAGACGACCGAAACCAAACCCGCCAAGACGACCGAAACCAAACCCACACCCGCACCTACACCTGAGCTCACACCCGCACCCGTACCCACACATACACCCGTGCCCACACATACACCCGTGCCCACACATACACCCGTGCCCACACATACACCCGTGCCTACACCCACACCCGAACCCGAACCCACACATACACTCGTACCTACACATACACTCGTACCTACACATACACCCGAACCCGAACCCGCCGAGACGCGCGCCGCCACCCCCGAGAGACCCAAGCCGGAAAACCCGAATGAACCCGCACCCACACCCCAATGAGCGTTGATTTTTCCTATTTCACCTCGCCGACGGTGCCTTTTTTTCGCCGTCTCGGAGCCGGCATTCTCGTGCCCTTCGGAACCGGCCTTTACTGCCGCACCTACACCCACACCCGCACCCGTACCCACATATACACCCGTACCTGAAGCCGCACCTACACCCGCGCTCATACCCGTACCCGCCTGGACACTCGACACCAAACCCACCTAGACACTCGACACCCAACCCGCCCAGAGGACCGAAACCGAACCCACACATACACCCGTACACACACATACATCCGTATCCACACCCGAACCTACACCCTTGCCCGCCGAGACGCTCACCGCCACCCCCGAGAGACCCAAGCCAGAAAACCCGAATGAACCCGCCTCTGAACCCCAATGAGCGTTGATTTTTCCTATTTCACCTTGCCGACGGTGCCTTTTTTCCGTCGTTTCGGAGCCGGCATTCTCGTGCCCTTCGGAACCGGCCTCTACTGCCGCACCTGCACCCGTACCTACACATACACCCACACCCGTGCCCGCCGAGACGCGCGCCGCCATCCCCACGAGACCCAAGCCAGAAAACCCGCATGAACCCGCCTCTGAACCCCAATGAGCGTTGATTTTTCCTATTTCGCCTCGCCGACGGTGCCCTTTTTCCGCCGTTTCGGAGCCGGCGTTCTCGTGCCCTTCGGAGCCGGCCTCTACTACGGTGTTTTCATCGTTTTTTTGACACACACCGGGGCTCGATTTCTGAATATCTCCACGCTGGAGGCCCTGGGTTCGTCTTATTTTCTGGTGGCTTTGCTCGCCACTCTGGCCTGCATTTTTCTATCGCTCTTTCTCGCGCCTCATGCCGAGACGCTCCCGGCCCCGCGTTTGTCGGCCGTGGTGCTTTTCGCGCTGTTGCTCCACCATCTGACCGAGACCCACGCCGGACACGCCGTCCTCCAGGACGAATTCGCCCGCCTCGCTTTATTGTCGCTCTGTCTTGGAGGCGCGGCTCTGGTTTTTCTGCTCGGGCTGATCTTTCTTTCAGAGAAACATTTCAATAATCCTCCCATTCACCTCCTGGGAGGCCTGAAAGCCATGCTTTCCGTCCTGATGATAGCCTATGTTCTCACGGACCATACGCCCGTCGGCTTTTTGTTCGAGAATCGCTTCCAGATGGCCCCCGTTCTGCTAGAGCAGACCTCTTCGATGGTGGTGGTGGGCGTTTTAGCTCTCGTTTTCGCGCTGGCGCACGGTTTTCCTCATCGACATCTGCTCTTGGCGAGCCTGTTTGCCGTTTTTTTCCTCTTCCCCACCGCCATGGAGGGCGAACTCACCCTAGCCCTTTTGTCTTTCGACGATTTGACGCGGTCGCATGCGACCTATCAGACGCTTCGTCTTCACGCTTTGTCAGACGGGTTCTGGGAGAACTGGTCGCTTCTGACGGTCCAACTTGGGTATCTCGCGACGCTGAGTACGTGTTTTTTTCTGATCCTCGTCCACGCTTTAGAGCCGCTTCTCTGTCCGCCCGGACAGGCTTCTTTGAGCCGCCCCCCGCCCGCCCCAAACGTCTACGAGCCGGAGGCGGCCGCCCCGGCGGCTCTGCGTTCCGAGACAACGAATTTATTCGTCTCCAGCCTCGCGGGCGTGAGTGCCATTCAAGCCGTCATTCCCTGCAAATTCCGTCGCAATTCGTCTCAAAGACGAGCTCTTATCTGTGGGCTTATCTTTTTTCCGCTTCTTTCCATTTTTACTTATCGCTCGCTCTATGAGGCGATCCCGCTCTGGTTTGGCGATGCGATTCTGCTGGGAACAGGCGGAGCTATTCTGGGGTCTATCTTGTTCGGAAAACGCCACGGTCTGCGGCCTCACGACCGAGTCATGGTCGGTGGAATCGCCGCTTGTTTTTTACTTTTCGGCTTAGGGTATGGGCTTTTAATTGGAACGCTGGTCGCCGTTGTCGATTTGGCTCGCAAATACAGCAAGACCAATTTTGTCCAGGGGCTCTACGCCGGGACTTCTGTACACTCGCAGACGTCGCGCTCGCATAGTCACACCAATATCTTATTTCACCACGGTCATCACATCCAAGTCCTGGTTCTATGCAATCACTTGTTTCAGGTCCAATCCGAAAAAGTCCACCAGATCCTAGACGAGATCCTCTATAAAGAACCGCAGACGCAATGGCTTGTGCTGGATTTTACCAATTGTGCCTCCGTAGAGACACATTTCGCGGCTTCTGTGTCTCATATTGCCAAATTCTGCACCGCTCGCGAGATAACCTTGATGTTATCGGTGCCCAACCGCCTGACACGGTTCAAGAAGAGCCTCTCGGAGTTGGTGCCGCTTTCGCCGTGGGTTCAGCATTTTCAACAATTCAACCAGGCTCTCTCCAGTGCCGAGGACCGGCTCATAGACGCCATCGCCAGTCGGCAAAAATGGACTCAGAAGTGGCTGACCCCCGTCCGCTCGCTCAGCGGCCAGAGCTGGCGAGAAACCAATCAGGGCGTATGGCAAGGGTGGAATGCTCTGTTGCGAAATATCATGCCGAGCCCCGATCAAGGCGATTTTTTCTTCTCTTATCTCACAGAGGCCCAATTCGCCCGAGGCGACCATCTCACCCAAGGCATGGGCGAGTCAGACAGAATGTTCTTCATAGAACGAGGCACCGTCACGCTCCAGGCCGAGACGCCTCATCAAAAATCGGCCGCGTTTCTAACGATCAAAGCCGGGGCCGTGGTCGGCGAAATCGGGTTTTTATTGAACCAACCGCGCTCGGCCACCGTCCAGGCCGCCGAGACAACCCATGTCCTCGTGCTGGATAGAGAGACCTATAACAAGCTCTATCGAAAGGACCCGGACCTCATACGCCACCTCAAAGAGTATATTCTCCTGCAGTTGGCGGGCTCTTTAATTTACAACAATTCCCTCATTCGGTCTGTTTTCTACTGACGACTTTCCGGCTCCAGAGCCCAGGCTTGCCACATGTCCTCCAGTTTGTAATAGTCCCGCACCTCCGGGCGAAAGAGGTGGACCAGAATTCGGTCGGCGTCTAGGATAATCCAGTTCGCGGTCTCTGTTCCTTCGACGGCCGGGGCGCGGCGACGGTGCTTCTTGAGATACATGACCAGATATTGACTCAGAGCCAGAAGGTGGCGCGCATTACGACCAGAGGCAATCACCATATGGTCCGCCAACTCCGAGCGTCCGCGTAAGTCGAGCACAACGACCTCTGTGGCTTTGTGGTTTTCTAAAAGTTCCAAAATAGCCTCGAGCTGTTCGGCGGTCGTGCTGCCCGTCGTCCGCCTCGGCGGGGCGGTTTGTGTTACCGCTCGGGACCCGGAGGGGCGAGCCAACATAGCGTCAGACAGAGGATTCACGCCGCCACCCCGCCCTCTCTGGCAGAGCCCCTCGCCGCCGCCGCAAGCTGGAACGGATAGGTGTCGTCCCGGATCGGCTGGCCCAGCGTGTCGAGCTCTTCCATGGCCGGTTCTTGCCGGCGGCCCTGCCGGGGCCGGGGCGGCCCGTCTCCTCGGAGTTTTCTAGAACTCTGAGGCATATAACGCCCGTGTTTCAAAATAAGCCAGCGCGGCGGGGCGTCTCGAAACAGGCGTCCCGGCTGATGGTAAAAACGCCGCGCTGACCAAGCCAAATTCTGGACATAAGGGGCGAGCGCGTGCTTATCCGGCCCCAGAGCCCGACGCACGACCAAAAGCCGCAATTGGCCTCGCAGAAAGGACCATGACCGCCAGCGGCGCAACGAACCGAGCTCATCGCTCCCGCACAAAAGAGCGACCTCCAGACGCGGACAGCGCCGATTGAGAAAAGCAAGCGTCTGGCGGGTCCCCACAAAGCCCTGGAGGCACTCAAGACGCAGAAGCCTCTGCCTGCCGTGAGAAAGACGCGCGTCAATCCGCATCTGTCTTGTTTTTTCGCTCAGGACAGGCGGCTTTTTCAGAGGATTCCGAGGCGTCATCATCCAGACCAATCGACTGCCACGGGTCGAGGGGCCGCGCAAAACTTTCTCGGCATTTCTGGCGAGCTCGAAATGACCCCCATGGGGCGGGTCAAAACTGCCACCGAACAGCACGACCTCGTTCAAGCCGCGCAGCCAGGCCAGTTCTCGGTGGAGCACACAGAGCGCGTCCCGAGACCGAGAACAGCCAAACGAGTCCCCCTCAGACGGGGCGACATTGACCATCGCCGTGGACTCTGTACTTATAGCTTGTGAGCTGCTCGACCCCCACGGGGCCGCGCGCGTGCAATCGGCCGGTGGCGATGCCGATTTCGGCTCCGAAGCCGAATTCGCCGCCGTCGGCAAATTGCGTGGAGCAATTGTGCATCACAATCGCCGAATCGACGTGCTCTAAAAACCGTCTGGCGGTGTAGGTGTTCTCGGTCATAATCGCGTCCGTGTGGTGCGAGCCGTCTCGATTAATGCGTTCGATGGCCTCCTCCACGCCCGAGACCAGACCGACCGAGATGATTTTGTCGAGATACTCGGTTGTGAAGTCCTCTGGCCGGGCGTGGACCAAACGCGAATCAATAGGGAGTAAAGGCGTTTCGACACGCACCTCGCATCCGGACGCTATCAAATCATTGAGAATCCGCACTTTCGCTCTGTCCGGCAGATTCTGATCCAAGAGCAGGTTCTCTGCTGCCCCACAGATGGACGTCCGACGCATTTTGGCGTTCAAAACGACATCGCGGGCCTTCTCCAGGTCGGCTTCTCGGTCTATATAAACCGTCACGACGCCCTCTAAATGCGCGAAAATAGGGACACGTGCTTCTCGATGGACGCGTTCAACCAGGCTTTTGCCGCCCCGCGGGACCAACACATCCAGGGTGCCCACGGCTCTGAGCATCGCATCGACGAAAGCTCTGTCGCGCGAAGCGATGAGTTGAACGCAATCCTCTGGCAGGCTCGAGTCGCGCAGACCCTGCCGGATACAGTCTGCGATGGCTGTGGCACTGTGGAGCGTCTCGGACCCGCATCGTAAAATGACGGCGTTCCCCGATTTGAGACATAAACCCGCGGCCTCGGCGGTGACATTGGGGCGCGATTCATAGATGATGCCAATCACACCGAGCGAAATGGCGACGCGCTCTAAGCGCAGCCCGTTGGGACGCTGAGTCCGATAGGTGACCTTCCCCACGGGGTCCTCCAGCGAAGCGATGGCCTCCAGGGCCCCAGCCATAGCCTCTACGCCCGCTTCGTTTAAGGTGAGGCGTTCTAATTTCGGCTTCGAAAGACCCTTTTCTTGGGCAAAGGCCAGGTCTCTGCGATTGGCTTCGAGGATCTGATCCACCCGACGGCGAAGCTGCCCCGCCGCCCGCCAAAGAGCCTGATCCTTCAGCATAGAGGACGACGACGCTAAAATCCGCCAGGCCTGTCGCGCTCGACGCCCGTAACTCTCGGCAAACTGCGAGGGGTCCGACGAAGGACCCGAGGACAGATCCGGGGACAAATCCGGGGACAAATCCGGCGATAGAGCCGGACGCTGCGAATGCGGAACCGCTTTCGTCAGAGAGGACGGCGAGGACGGCGACGGTACCGGCGCTAAGATCCGGGCGGAGGGGGCGGAGACCGGCCCCGGTACTTTGACCTGGGCGTCAAGCTGCACAGCCGCCTCACGCATGGAAATAGACTTACTGAACGGATGAAGCGACATGATGATAGCTCCCTATGAGTGAAAACAAACTTTTCAAAAAATCCCGAGAGAAGAACACCAGAGACGACGCCCAGCCTACCGACGCATGCCAACGAACGGCTCCTCCTGGAGACGTGCAGAAACGTGCAGGCAACCCGTGCGAGATGTGGAAAAAAGCCCTCCTCCCAGTCTCAGGTCCCAAAAGGGACGCATTCCTTCGGTGATAACACACAAATCTCCCAAAAGCAAGAATTAAAGCAACACATATTCTTTACTTTACACACGTTTACACGATTTTCCGTCTTGACACCCGACTCTTTCCGGCCTAGCATCCTCCTCCTGGTTCGGTGGGCACCCCCCGGGCGAGGGCGAGCCCTGGCGAGCCCTGGCGAACCCTTTCGGGCGCATGATAGGGCCTTAAAGCCCGGGTGCCTCGTGTGTGTCTAGAATTTTGGAAAGCGACCCGGTTGACCCGATGAAGACCCGGTGAAGGCCCGATGAACGATATGGAAAAACGCCAAAGCGGCCAGCCGGCCGGCCAAACGATGCCTGCGCGCTCGAGTACAACGGCCAGTCCGAGGGCAACCGCCGGCCTCGACGATATCGAAAAAATGGACTTTGAGGCGGCCTATAAGCAGTTGCAACACCTGGTGGCGCGGCTCGAATCCGGCGATACGACGCTGGAGGGAGCTCTGGCGGCTTTTGAACGAGCCACACGGCTCAAGGCGCGATGCACGGTGCTGTTGGACGCTGCCCAGAAGCGCATAGAGACCCTGACCCCAGAAGAGCCCGACAGCGGAACCGGAACCGCTAGCGGAACCTCGGGCAACAGGCACGCAACACGCGAGGCGGCTAGCCCGGATTACAACGACAGGCTGGATGGTAATATACCTTACTGAAGCTCTTAGGCCTTAGGGCGGCGTGCCTGGCCTGGAATCTTTCCGCAGCACGGGGCGTGCTCGAGGCGTGTTCTCGTCGGCATCCTCATAGAAGCCTCATAAAAGCTCATAAAAGGGGGTCTCCCTGGCCCTCGGGTTAAGGCGTTTACAAAGAGCCAAAGAGCCAAACCTACATTCGTTGCGAAATTCGTGATTGTATAGTGTACGATCCGCATGCGACTCTGGCGGCTCTGGAGGCGGCTTTAGAAGCCCTCAAGCAACGCCTGGAGGACGAGGCGCACCTCCCAGAGGCTAGCCTCCGAGAGGTCGCCCTCCTGCTTCCTCCTGTTCTTTACGCTCTATCGGGGCGAGGGAAACGCCTGCGGCCTTTTCTGGTCGTGGAGGTCGCTCGAGCCTGCGGTCTGGCAGCCCCCGAGAAAAACCCAGACGTCCTGAAACTGGCTCTGAGCGTAGAGCTGTTCCATCTCTACACGTTGGTGCACGACGACCTGCCGTGTTTAGACAATGCCGAGACCCGCCGCGGCCGCCCGAGCGTGCACCGTGTCTATGACGAACCAAGTGCCCTCCTGGCAGGGAGTTATCTGTCAGCTTTAAGCCTGGAGCTCGCCCTAGCCACACGCGTCGGAGCCGCCGCCGCAACCATTCTGACACGCACGCATAAAGAGGTCCTAGCCGGACAATACTTGGACCTGGAGGCCAGCGGACGACTCCGAGAACACGCTGCCAGCCGGCCCGACCTGGAGCCGGGGCCGTCGCCCGCCGCGCCTCTGAAGCCGGGGCCGCGTCAGATTTTTGCGATTCACGCAGGGAAAACAGGTGCTCTTTTCGGGGCGAGCTGCCAGCTGGGCAGCCTCGTGAGTGCCCCCTCTCGGCAGGCCGATTTCGCGGCTTTCGGGCGCGCATTCGGCGTGGCTTTCCAGCTTTTGGACGACTGCCTCGACGCCCGAGCCGGTGAGACAACTCTGAATAACGCCGTCGCCGCTGTCTCGGAGAGCTGGACACGACGGGAACTACAACGCGCCAAAAACAACGCACGAAAGAGACTCGCAACCGCCGCCGCCGCGCCCGCCCAGAATGACCGCGACAACAGCGACAACAGCGACGCCCGGGACGCCCGGGACAAAACTGCCGACAACACAAAAATCCTGGAGAAGCTTGTTCTAAGCTTGTCGGCGGATTAGCTTCGGAGGCGTCTCCCGGGACGTCTTCCGGGACATCTCCCGGGGCATTTCCCGGGGTGATTCGGATCTGGCCTAGCGGCCTGGCCTCTTCAGGGGCATCGCCCGGGGCATCTCAGAGTAGGAAAAAACACTCCAAACAGGAGGAATCGGCCTTTTTCCAGACGCCCTTGTGCCGGACGCGCCGGGACCTAGAGCTCGCCCACGGACCTTGCGCCCATCTAATATCCCAGGACTTTTTTACCCTATGATTCTCATTTATCTTTGTGATAATACACGTTTATGGTCGTTTTCTGACATAAACAAGGTTATCGCACGCCGTGAAACTCTCTCCCTTGCCTCCCCACGCCGCGCCAACCAGAGCGCGCCACAAAAGCAAAACACCCAGCCTCTTCGTGGGGCTCCTAGGGCTGCTGCTCCCGGCGGGAAGCCAGACCCGAGCGGAAGTCTCGGCAAACGCCTCTCCGACAGAGCCCCCGACAGAACCCCCGGCGGAGCTCCCGACAGAACCCCCGGTGCCCGACCACGACCGGGCCCAAGAGCCAGACTCCTGCCCTGGCGCGTCGCCTCGCCCCGACGCAACGCGGAGACGCCCCCACGCCCAAGCTCTGTGCGACCTCACGCAGAACGAGCCGACCGATGCAGACGATGCAGACGATGCAGAAAAGCCTCCTGACCCCGAAGCCCCCGAACAGGAACAGAAAGACGCCCTCACCGAGGGTCTCGAGGGACTTCTGGACGAACCGGGAGCGGCAGGGACGCCTCAGAGCCCGCCTGGGAGCTCCTCCCAGGAGCTCTCCCATGGCCCCTGGCCCTGGCTCATCGCAGGCGGAGCCGCCATCGGCATCCTAGCCGTCGGGCTGCATGTCTTCCGAGGTCAAGAGACAAAACGCGCTCAAGTGACACCAGAGCCTCCAGACGAAACACTGGACGAAACACCGACCAACACGCCCACCGGCAGCAACGCCCCGCCCCCGCCGGCAGAGACACCTTCGCCAACGACGCCCCCCGCTCAACCAACGGACCCCAACCAGCCAGCGGCACCCGACCAACCGGCGGCGCCCGACCCATCACCGAGCCCCAACCCAGCACCGAGCCCCAACCCACAACCGAACCCCGACCCATCACCAAACCCCGACTCATCACCAAACCCCGACCCATCACCAAACCCCGACCCATCACCAAACCCCGACCCATCACCAAACCCCGACCCATCACCAAACCCCGACCCATCACCGGACCCCAGCCCAACACCGGATCCCGACCCATCACCGGACCCCCCAGGTCAGACGCCTAACCCATCACCGGACTCCAACCAACCAACGGAGCCCCTGGAGACGACCAACGGCCAGACGCAGGGGAACATCGACCCGGAACAGGTTCTCCCAAAATGTGACTCCGACGAACCGTCGGGTCAATCCGACAAGGAGCAAGGAACGGCTATGGAGGGCATGGAACCAGGAACGGTTCTAGAGGGTGCACTTTTTTCCATCAAAGATTTCACAGGCGCCACGCTGTCCCCACAGGGGACTTATACGAACCTGCTCTATAAAAGGGACACTCCCCAGGCCGAGGCCGAAAACTTCACCCAAGATTTTCCGCCTTGGTTATTGTTTTGGAACGAGTTCTTCTCGGAAGGCCAAAGCTTCAACCTAGAGACCCTAGAGTATCTGGTCAGTATCGAAGAAGGAGAAACAGATGACCCCGATGTCGGGACACACTTGCTCCAGCTCGAGGAGACAAGCATGAATCAAACCTTCACCCTCACCCTCACCATCCTGGAGAGAAACGAGAAGCCACAATTCCAAGACGACAACTGGGTCGACCCAGACAACAGCAGCCGCATGATCGTGAAACTGACACAGGGCGGGCTGCCCCACAGCATCCCTCTGACCGATTTCTTTACAGATCCGGACGCGGGCCAGACTCTGACATACGACGCTTATGTAGCGGGGGACTCGGAAAAAACACAGCCTCCCTTTGTCGGCATCGACCATGAGGCAGGCGTTCTCACCCTGGACCCTCGGGAGCTTGCGATGCATCCGGAGGCCCTGGAGCAACCGGGCGGAGGACGCGCCCTAGAGCTTTTTCTAGTGGCTCAAGACGATGGGACTCCGGTGCGATGCACGGCACAGAAAATCATCCTAGAGACAGAGCCACAGACACCGACAGAGGATCCCTCAGACCTGCAGCAAAGTCTTCCGACCAGGCCAGAAGAGCCGGCCGACAGCACAGGGCCGTATTCAGACACGCCGCTCTTTCATTTTGCGGACGAGGCTGTTCTTCTTTTATAGAGCGACAGAGCTTTAGGCGGCCTCGAGATGGAGGGCGTCCTCTACAAGGAGGACGAGGTTCTCGAGGCGGTAGGCATGCAGGTTCGGGAGGAAGTTTGTCTCGGCGGACCAGCCGGGCTCGGTGAGGGATACCGTGCCAGAACCGCTCAGGTGGAACCAGACCGAACCCCAGGGCGGCTCGGACGATGAGGCCGGGAGGGCCGCGAATGCCGTCCCAAGGCCTACGGCCTCGGCGACAGAGTCGCCGTTGTCTCGAGACTCGGTCAGGCGATAGAGACTCGAGGCCGATAACTCTAGGCGCGATTTTTGAGATAAAACAAAGCCCTCTATCGAGCGGGCTCGGCCGGCCAAAGTGTCGCTCGATAGCGTGATTGAAAGCCCCAGACCGACGCGGTCTACGCCCAGGCCTCCGTCGAGACGGACGAACTCAGAGTCGGTCAGAGACAGCACGTCGTCGCCCGAGCCTCCGAGCCACACGCGCGTGTCCGAGCCTCCGACCAGCGTGTCGTCGTCCGCATCTCCGCGGAGAATCCGGTCGCCAGGCGAGCCGCCTCCGTCCGGAGTCACGACGGGCCCAGGAGGCGTAAAGTCCGAACGCTGGCCAGTCGAGCGATACTCGACCGACCCGTAAACCGTATACGACTCGGACCCCGAACCGGACCCGGATCCGGATTCCGGGGCCCCCAGCCAGAAGTCTGAGAAGCCGTCCTCGTTTAGGTCTCCAGCGGCTCGAACGGCGACGGGCGTCTCGTCGCCGGGAGACCCAAGGCCCGACACGACCAGGCCCTGGCCGGCTCGCAATTGGGTGACCTCGACGGAGGCGGCGGGCGTTTCGCTGCCGTAGAGCAGCCAACTCTGGCCCGACGAAACCACGACCAAATCCGAGAACCCGTCGCCGTTGACGTCGCCGACCGAGGCCGCGTCGCTCGCGAAGGAGATCGACTCGCCCGAGGCGTGCGTGATGAAGAAGCCTCGCCCGGCGGGGAACGTGTCCGGCGTCAGAGTCGCTCCGCCGGCAACCACCGCCCCCAGATCCGCAAGCCCGTCGTCCAACCCGAACAGGACGGCTAAACGAGTCGGGCTGTCGGCGGCCGAGGGATCCGTGAAACGCACGAAAACATCGTCATAGCCGTCGCCGTTGAAGTCTCCTGCCGACCCCAGCAGAGGCTGCGTGCCCAACCCGACGGACTCGGCCGGGTCAAGAGCGACGGGGGACTCTGGGCCGAAAACCAAGAGCTCGGCGTCCGTAGCCGTGAGACTCTCGAAGAGCGTGCGGTTTCCGTAAAACAACCAGACCCGGGCACCGGCACCGGGGGCGGTGACGAGGAAGTCTCTGAAGCCGTCGCTATTGACGTCGCCGGCGGCCTCGACGACGGGACGTTGGCCCTCGGGCAGCCCAGTGAGCTCGAGCCGAAAGAAACTATCTTTAGGGGCCTCGGCGAGGTCCAAAAGGCCTCGCTCGCGGCCCCGCTCGCCCGCCACGCCGAAGACGGTGGCGGTGTCGGCCGAGTCGGGCGGCAGAGCGACAATCGCGACGTCGTCGACGAGGTCTCCATTGACATCCCCGAGCCCCGCGATGATCTGCCCGAACCCTGTCTCGCCCTTGTCCCCGGCGGGCGGTGTATAGGTCACTCGATACCCGGCCTCGGGCGAGAGGTGGTGGACACTCAAGGCCGCCTCGGTCCGACTCAGAGGCACGAACACCTCCGTCTCGGTGGAGGTCTGGTTCGTCAGCATCCCGTCTTCGAACACGGGGGTCTCGCCATTGGCAAGCGTATCGGACTCTCTGATAAAACTACCGGGCAGGAGGATACGGCCGTCCTCCAGTTCGACGACTCCGTCTGTCACGACGCGCACGCGTGTGGTCTCGCCAAGTGGTTTTGATCTGTATTCGTGGCCATGGTAAGGCGCAAGGCCGGGTATGTGGGCGTAGAAAAGGCCATTGTGCGTAACTCGGGAGACCAATTTCATTTTTTCTGTATGAGCGACCAGACGAACCAAGTTTCCACCTCCCTGGGCTTGCAACAAGTCTCCGTCTTGATAAAAATCTAGGACGTTTATCTTACGACCATTAACGTCTGTGAGGGCCAACGTAAACTCCAAAATCTGCCCGGCTTCCAGTCGGAGTTTTTTCTCCAGGGCGAGGATCCGGTTTGGGGCCAGGTCTAAATCGGTTACAAGCCAGGCCTCTGTTAAAGAGACGCTCTGGATCACGCGGCCGTCTTCCAGAGCCCGCCCGACAATGAGATAATCGTCGGTCTCTAGAATGTCGTAACCGGAGGGCAGGTCCTCGGATGCCCCCGAGAAATAATCGCCGTGATACAACGGCCGCCCTCCGTCCGTGTAGAGCAGAGGCTCGTCGCTCCTATAGCTGACGAGGCGATAAACACGCTGGAGCATGCTCACAGGGTCGGCATCGCCCTGCAGAAAAATCGAAGCCTCTGCGTCGCCGTTCTCTCGGATTTCGTAGCCTCTTGGCAGCGTCCAGCTTGCGTCGAACTTCACGCCGAGCTGCAGGTCCAACGTCTTGGTCGCTCCCTCGAAATGCTCGGACGGTTTTGTCAGAATCTCGACAAAGCGCGACGACGGGTGGCCGACGGTCACGGGGTCGCCCGCCATGCCGACGGGGAGTTGGAATCCATACGGGCCCTCCTCTTGCCGCTGAAGAGACACCAGCGTTGTGTCTCCCGGCAGGTCGGTATCGTGGCGGATACGTTCCCCGTGGCGGAGGACGGTGCCGTCGCCTAACGTTAAGTCACTGCCTCCCGGCAAGAGCGGGCGGAACGTCACATCACGGCCGAAGTGCTCGCCGCCATAGAGCACCGCCGCCGAGGCCTCGCCGCCGAGTAACACGTCGGCCAAGCCGTCGCCGTTTACGTCGCCGACCGGGGCAAAAGGTTGAGACACGTCGCCCGTGTCGAGGACCTCCAGCGTCAGCGCGGTGAGGGTCTCTTGCGGCTCCTGCGTATAAAGCGTTTCCTCGACCACCCGCCCCGACGAGGTGTCATACGTCCCGACCTTGTCGCCGACAACACGCAGCCCGTTGCGGGCCTCGAGATCGTAGTAATAGCCCGGCAGACGAAAGTCCGAATGGGAATAAAAAACATTGGTCTTTAGGTACCCCCCACCAGGGATGGAATACCTTATCGACGCAGCGTGTAAGCCCGGTTTTTCCAGGTCAATTTCGAGCAAGCGCTCGGCGTAACCTTGCCACCTATATGCGGTAAAATACACGCCGGGCTGAGGCTTGGTCGAGTCTTCAGGACGCTCTAGATAGGGCTCTGGGTCGAAATAAAAAAGCGTCGAGTCACCATGACCAGAGAAGAACGGTATCAAACGACCCGTATGCCGATGCTGCGCCCAGTCCGGTAGGCCGGTGAGGGTCTCCAGAGGCCTGCCCGTTCCCAAAAGCACGCCGTCGCCGTCCAGAATCTGCCCCTCGTCGGTGAAGGTGAGAAACGACCCGTCAAACACCGGCTGCCCCTGGCGAAAGGTTAGCGAGCTCGCATAATCCGGATGCTCTGCCAGCGAAAACTCGTCTTGGTAATAGGTGAACGTGCCGCTCTCCACGACGGTCTTTGTGAAGAGGCGCGCAGGCTGAGCATTCTTGGTGAAGACAGGTGTTCTCCCATCGTCCGACAACGCCCCTAGAGTCTGGTGCGACTTCAAGTTGGCGAGGTGCGCGGGGGTCAAAGTCGTGCCACTCTTCAGGAGCATCCCATCCGTCAAAGTGAGCGTGCCATGCTCGATCAAAGTGTGAAACGCAAGACGAGCCAGCTCGTCGCCGAGCTGGTTCACAACCAGCGTGTCTGTGACCGTCACGCCGTCATAGCTCATCAGAGGTTCTCCGGGCGAGAGCGTCTTTCCAGCGTCCGCAAAACGGAGGAAACTAAAGGCATCCTCTTGACCCGATACAACCGAGTCGACGTAATAGAGCTCTTCCCGGACGGCCAGCTTCGTCCCGTCCTGAGCTGTCAGCGTATCACCAACCCAGGCCGACCCCGCAGGCTTGGAGTCTCCGAGGGGGAAAAAGTTTCTCGAAAGATAAAACAAGTTGTAACCTTGGAGGTCTTCGTATGAATAGCTCTGTGCCGAAGAGTCGCCGTTCAAAACGCTCCCCAGAAAGGTCTGGTAAATGGCGTCGCGCGTGTCGCGATCGCTCTGGGGGGCTGGTAGGTCTTCGGCGGTGTAGACGACCTGATAGACGGGCTCGAGGCGGCCCAGTTCGGTGAAGCGCGGGACTATCGTGCCGTCCGGCTCGACGGCGACGGGTTGGCGGTCGCGCAAGGTGGCCTCGGGGTCAAACAATTGGCCCGGCACGACGACCTTGCCGTCCTGGAGTGTCACGCGTCCCTCGACCAGACGATAGCGCACCGTCTCGGTCGGGTCGGGCGTGAAGTCTCGCAGGACACGGAGCTCGGGGACGCCGCCTTGGCCTTCGGCCTCGAAGACGAAATCGGGCCACCCGGCACCGCCAGTCTGCGAGACAAAACCGCCGGCCGCTGCCACAGGCAGCGAGAGTCTTACACCCCGGTCCGCCGGTAGTTCCTCCCCCAGAGTCAGCGTCAGAATAGGTTCCGGCGTCCAACTCGACACCGACAAAGCGTCCGAGGCAATCCGGACTCGAGCCCGCCCCTGAGACCACACATCGCCGCCCGGATCGGCCGTGAGATCTTGCGTCCAGGGCGTCGTGTCGCTCAGGCGAACCGAGCCCTGACCGCCCAGCTCGAGCGTCGCTTTGCCGTCGCCCCGGGACTCCGTGAGTTCATAAACCGACTCGGCCGACAGTGTCAGATCCACGCCGTCTAAAACGAGGGTCTCGAACGAGAGCAAACGCTGCGTCAAAGTCATATCGCGCAGGTCCGCCGACGGCCAGATCGCCGCCCCGCCGCGCGTTAAAGTGAGACTGTCCGACCCCAGGCCTCCGTGGCGAAAGAGCTCCGGGTCCGCCAGCAATTCTCCGACGGACAGCGTGAAGCGGTCCGCCCCCGCTCCTCCATACGGCGAGACCTGTGTCCCCGGAGTCGGGGACACAGGGGTCGGAACAGGCACTCGATCCGCCGCTCCCCAAGCGGCGTTGCCGTACACCAGAACCGAGGCGGCGGGCTCGGTCGAACCAGCGGCCGGGTCGAGCCGGATCCAGAGATCCTCGAACCCATCGCCATTGACGTCGCCCGCCCCCGAGACCCCCGTGACCGAACCGCTCTGCGGCACCAGAGCAAACCCCACCGCAGGCGACAACTCCGAGAGCACCACCGTCCCTGTTCGCTGCGACGCCCGCCCGTAGATCACATACACCGTCTCGGAGGACACCACGATCAGTTCGTCCAGCCCGTCTCCGTTGAGATCCACACCCGTCAGACTCTTGCCGAAACCGGGTTCCGAGCCGACAATCTCGAACCCGGTTTTGAAGGCCGAGCGTCCGCCACCATAGTACACACCGACCCTGGCATCGACCCTGGTCTCGCCCCCGGCCAGAGCCGACGTCAGAGCCGACAATCCTACGGCGAGCTCGCCGTGTCCGTCGCCGTCCAGGTCGCCGAAAAAGCCGAAAGCCGACGACACCCCTGTCGACTCAGAGACCGTCAGAAACGGCGCGGGCGAGTCAGAACCCGGCGTCAGCTTGTGCGCAATCACCTCGTCCAGATCATAGAAGTTCGCCCCCGAATGGATAACCAGAGGCAGACGATTTCCGCTCGGCCGATAGGGCGACACGTCCGTTTCCCAACTCACGGTCGCATACAAACCCAGCTTCAATCCGTCGGGCCCGGGACGCTCGAGCGACAGGAACTGGCGAAAGACCGGCGACGAATCCGGGGGCGTCACCGAGACCGCCTGACCCAACAAACGCGAGGCTCCATACACCAACGAGACCCCGTTGGCATCGGTCACCAAGAGGTCGCTCAAGCCGTCCTGATTGACGTCGAGACCCCCGCGCACCGACACCGCTCCCGACACGCCCAGGACAAGTCCAGCTGCCGGAGACAGTGTCTCCAGATCCACAGAACCGCCCGAACGCAGTGCCCGAGACCCAAACAACACATAGACCGTCGTCGCGTCCTTCGGTCAGCCAGACGTCCGCGAGTCCGTCTCCGTTTATGTCTCCCGCTGGGCCGAAGACGAAAGCCGAACCGGATGAATCGGATGAAAGAGAAACCGTCTTCGACACCCCATCGGGCCCTCCGTAAAACAGAGCCAGACCACCCGACCCGGGCGTGAAGCCTCCCGCATCCGAGAAGCCATCGCCATCTATATCGCCTATGCCCCAGAGCGTCGGGCCTTCGTACACAGAACCAATCGCTCCCGGCGACGAGCTGCCTGCAAGCAGGTCATCCGAAAGCGTCAAATGCGTGTGGCGATAGACGAAACTATCCGCCACCGAGGTGCCGGCTTTGTCCTGAATGGTCACGCTCACTTCGGCCTCGCCGAAGTGATAAGGCGACGGCGGCGCGAGGCTCAAACTCAGCTGCGAGCCCGACAAGGCCAGACTCACGACGGGGGCCCCCGAGACCGACGCCGCATAAGACAGCACCTCACCGGGGTCGGGGTCCGCAACATAGTCGGCCAACGCCAGCACCACCGCCGCGGCCGCCGGCGTTTCCAGAGTCCCCCGACTCTGGACGAGTTCAAAATCCTGGACTTGCTCCACGGGATCATTGGTGTTCGCAACATACAGCGTGAAGGACACCGAGACCGACAGACCCGCTGCATCGGTCGCCGTCAGTTGCACCTCTAGGGGTTGGTCGACCAGCGCGTCCGACGTGACGACTCCGGCCAGACGCTGCAGCCGAGGTTCAAACACCAACCCCTCGGGCACCCCCGACGCGGTCAGCGTCAACGAGCGCGCGTGGCCTTCATCCGGGTCGGTGAAGACGCCGGCCAGCTCCACCGTCACCGCTTCGTTCTCGGCGAGTGTCTGGTCGGCGAGTGTCTTCAAAACTTGAGGCGGCTTGGTTCACCTCGGTCACCTCGAAAAAGAGCGACTCGGTCACCGTCGCCTGGTCGGTATGCACGATGACTTCCAGCGTCTGGATACGCGCCGAGGCCCGATCGTCCACGAACCGCCCTCGCACAATCCCCCTTTTCCAAAACCGACCCCGCCGTCAAAGAATCCAGAGGCTCAAAGTGATCCAGAAGCGACCCAAGACGAAAGCTCAACGCGCCCGAACCCGTGTAAAAATCTCCCAACGTCAGAGCCACAACTTCGCCCTCGGCCACCGTCCATGTTTCGGGCGCAGCCCGCCACTCGATGCGGCGCGGTGATCTTCTCTTGGAAGAAGAAAGTCACCGTTGTCTCGACGCTGGCCCCGGCGTTGTCGCTCGCCGTGAGCGTGTGCGTTTGGGGCTCCGTCGGGAAGGGTGTCGTCAGCGCGCCTTCGACCCAGGTTACCCCATCGGATGTCTCGAGAGTCAACCCCGCCGGCAGACCCGAAAAGCGATACACCAGAACATCATGCGTATCCGTATCCGCCACCAATTCCGTCAGGTCCAGAGACACACCGGTGCCCTCTGTCAGCGTCCAATGCAGCGACGATTCGCCGACTCGGACCGGCGGATCGTTGATGCGTCGAGCGTGCAGCTCGAAGGCATAGCGAGCGAACAGCCCGCCTCCGTCTTGAGCCGTGACGGTGACGCTATAGACCTCTGCCGTGGGATCCGGAATCTCGCCGCGAATCCACCCGTCGTCCGAGACCGACAGACCCGCCGGCAACCGCTGGCGGTGAACGCCAGAAGGTCGCCTGCGTCGGGGTCGCTGAAATAAGAGCTGACTTCCAACGCAGCGGGGACACTCTCGGTGACAAAAAGCGTCGTGTCGGCCGGGCCGATGGCCGAGGGCGCGTGGTTCTCTGTGAGCGTCAAAGTTAGATGAGTCACGAGCCGTCAGACCCGCCTTATCTCGAGCCACCAGTGTCGCCACGTGTTCTCCGACGCCCGAGGCCATCCCGACCAAAACCGACCCTGCTGGCCCGGGCTCGACCTTCAGAAACGAGACGCCCGTGAGCTCATAGACAAGAACATCGCCGGAGTCCGGGTCCGAAAAAAGAGGCCGAGGCCCGCTGTCCAGATCCAGAGAAAAGGGGACACTCCAGGCTCGGGTCCAGGTCCTAGACCCCGAACTTTCCGGAGCCTCGTTTTCGTTCTGGATATCCAGCGTGAAGCTCTGAGTCACGGTGCTGGTGTCGGCCAGGGCCGTGACGGTCACCAGCCGCACGCCCAGCTCGGTGTCGTCGGTGACGACTCCCGTCACCTGCATTTGGTCGGGCGAAAACACCAGTCCCTCGGGCAGGTTCGAGAAGGTGTAATTGACCACCCCGCGCCCTGCAAAATAGGGGCGAATATCTAGGGCGAAAGTTTCGCCCTCGCGGAGAATCTGGTCGGTGAAACTCTGGCGGAAGGCCACGAAGGACGGCCCCGACCAAGAGGCGTCGTTCTCTCGGGTGCGCGAGGCCCCGGCGGCGGGAGTTGACCCAGAAGGCGATGGTCGGGAAGCAGGGGTGGGGCTCGAGGTGTCGGCGGCGGGGTCGTCGTCGGCGGTGTCGGCACTCGAGGCGTCGTCGTCGTCGCCAGAGGCACACCCGCCCAGCAAGCCTACTAGAAGACCCGCCAGCCCTGAACCCGTTAAAGTCCTCACGAGGGTGGTGGGCTCGCCGCCGGTGGAGAACTTACGAGGCATTTTCATCCGGGGTGCCTCCGCCGCAGGTCTCCACCGCGAGCGACCAAGCAGACGAGATCCAACAAGCACAAAGAGGCATAAACTGTCGCAACGCGTATACGATGCATGATACGCACAAAATCCTCCGATAATGCCTGGTCTCTTCTATTCTCTTTTCTTCTCTGTTCTTCTCTCGCCCGCCGCTGGGCGGTCTTGTTCGCCACCCCTTCGCCCCTCCCGAGTCACTGGCCGAACCCACGGACAGACCACGAGGGTCACGTTTAGTATAAATCTCTTGCCTATGTTCTGCGTGTTCTGACGGGGCGTTTCTATGAACTTTATGTGAATTGTGACGTGTTCTTGAGTCATCTCTTTTTCGGGCGTGATGTCTCAAGAGGACGTTAGAGCTCACCCGGAATTCAGAGGGAAGCTCTGCCAGAAGACGAAAGAGGCTTTATACTTGTCCCACGGCCCCCTCCCGTCCCACGGCCCCCGTCCAGCCGAGCTAAAACTGATGCTTCTGTCTTGCGCTCATCGGCGCCTTGTGCTACAGGCGCACCATAAGAGACCGTCGCCGCCGCCCGAGTCCAAATAGAAGCAGGCGGCAGCCAGGCGGCCGCTAGCGGGCGTCGGAACGCCGTCGGAGGGAGTTCGAGGAATTTTACGCGTCACGGACGCGTTGTGAGACAGTTTATGCCTCTTTGTGCTTCTTGGGTCTCGTCTGTTCGTAAGGCCTCCACCGCCGGCAACGAGCCCAAAGTCCTCGCTGGGCCTGCCCGGGCGTGGCCCCAGATGCGCCCCCGGCAGGCAGCTCGGATGAGTCCGAGTCTCGCAGGCCTGCTAGCAGGCCTGGTGGGCGGGTGTGCCTCCGACGACGACTCCGCCACCGAGTCCGCCGACGCCGTCGCCCCGAGCCCCGACACCTCCGCCGCCACCTCGAGCCCCAACACCCCCAGCCCCGAGCCAACGGCCAGCCCGCAGCCGTTTCTGTCTCGACCTCCGCCGCCGAGAGCGGCGCGCGCCCTCGAGAACGATGCCTCTTGGTCGGGGCCGTCCTTCGTGGCCTTCCGCCAGAGTCTCACCGACCAGACCCTCCGCGAGGGCGAGACTTTCGCGCTAGACATCCGCCCCTATTTTGCGGGGCGCGGAGTCGTGAATTACACCTTCTCGAACCTGCCCGAGGGACTGGTTTTTTCGCCCGACCAGATGCAGCTGACGGGGGTCGTCACCGACGACACCGAGCTGGGCGTGCGGCTGGTGACCGTCACGGCCCTGGCCGACACCAGCGCGGTGACTCAGAGCTTCACGCTGGACATCCAGAACGAGAACGAAGCTCCGGAAACATCGGGTCTCGCAGACTTTGGACCCAGGCCTGGAGTGCTCCCTTTTCTCTGGATCTGGACAGCGGGCCCGGGGCTCTTTTTTCGGACCCGGACCCTGGAGATTTTCTCGTCTATGATCTGACGGGTGTCTCGTTTCTAGAGGTCGTTCCCGGGACAGCAGTCGGGGTCGGTTTTGGTTGGGATGGCCTCGGGGGTCGGCGAGCACGTGGCGACTCTGGTGGCTCGAGATAGTTCGGGTCTGACGGCTGTGTCTCATCTGACGCTGACGCTCACGGAGAACCACGCGCCCTCGGCCATCGGCCCGCCCGACACGACGCTCTTCGTCACCGAGAGCGTTCCCGCTGCGCTGGAGGTCCGCTCTTATTTCGCCGACCCCGACGACAGGCGACCGCCTGGCGTTCACCGCCAGCGGCCTGCCGGCGGGCTTGTCGGTCTCGGACGACGGGTGGGTTCGCGGCGAGATCCCCGAGCCCACGGCAGAGGTCTATAGCGTCACCGTCACCGCTCTAGACGGCGGCGAACTGTTCGCGCGCTATGCCTTCGAGCTGCACGCTCGACGCATCAACGACCCGCCGGTCTCGAGTCGGCGAATCGTCTCTGCACTGGACGCTGACAGAGGGCGCGGGGGTGTCTCTGGAGCTGACGGAATTGGTGGCGGATCCGGACGCTCATGATTTTCTGGTGTATCGTTTTTCGGGTCTGCCGGCGGGGTCTGACGCTAGAGACCTCGGACGGCGAGCCCGGGGTGGCCCGGGGCCTGGGTCGAAGGCGCGCTGACGTCGCCCTTCGCGACCGAGCCTCAAACGCACACGCTCACGGCGAGCGATAGCGCCGGGGCCAGCGTCGAGACAACCGTGACTTTCTTCTTCGAAGAAAGGGTCACCGTCGCCGCACCGGGTGGCAGGAGTTCCCCCGAGACCTGGACGGTGGCCGAAGGGGAACTCGTGGAGCTGACGCTCGGGGATTTTTACACGGGCTCGGGCGCGTTGAGCTTTCCGGTTCGGGTCGCACCTGGACCGCTTTGACCCGCAGGATTCTCTGGGTTCCGGGTCGCTCTTGGCCGAGGGCGTCGTGCGAGGACGGTTCATGGACGATAAGGCCTCGGCGCGCGTCCAGACGCTGGAGGTCGTCGTGAGTTCCGACCAAGCGACGGTGACCGAGTCTCTGTTTTTCGCGGTGACCGAGGTGAACCAGCCGCCTCATGATTTTGCGAACCATCCCCGACCGGACCTTCGCCGAGAACACGTCGGTGACCGTGGATCTGACCGGCGTCTTCACCGACCCCGACGAGGGCCACGCGCGTTCTTTGACGCTCTCTGTTTCGGGCGTGCCCGAGGGCTTGGTGTTCGAGCCTCGACTGCAGCGTCTGGCAGGAGTCGTGACCGTCGGACGCGTCTGGTGGAGCAGCCTCTGGAGGTGCAGCTGACCGCGACCGAGGCCTCGGGCGTGTCGGTCTCGGTGTCGTTCACGCTGTATGTCACGAACGCCAACGACCCCGTGACGCAGACTCGGGCTTTCGAGCCCGTTCAAGAGTCTCGGGACGGCGGCGGTGGCGGGGGTCGTTCTGGACCTGGCCGACTATGTGGCGGACCCCGACCCCGGTGAGGTCCTGTCTTATACGGCGTCGGTCTCGGGGAGCCCCCGTCGTGAGTCTGGATGTGTCGGGGTCTCAGCTGGGCTTGAGGGCCGCTCCTGACGTCGCCCTATCACTTTGGCCTCGCCGAAGTGAGCGTGACTATTCAGGACAGAGCCGGCACTTCGGTGTCGGATAGTTTCACGTTTATCGGCACACGCATTTGACTCTGTCGGACGATCTGTTTTCGGACGGAATGTTTGGTGCTGTGTATGAAGACGCGACACTCTGGGAGGTCGGCGATGTGGATGGAGACGGCTTCTCGGATGCGGGAGGCTTCACGTCCTGGTTCGGGGCTGGCTCTGTTTTTCGGAGGGGCCGATGGGGTCTCGCGCGGGGTTTCTCGATGTCGGTCTGATTCATCGAGTCGCTCGAGTCTTTCACTTTCGGCCCGGCCGGCGACGTAAACGGAGACGGACTCGCGGACGTCTGGTTGACCGAGGGCCGCGACGAGGTCTATGTGTTGTTTGGCTCGCCGTCTCTGCGTTCGGGTGGTTCTGTGGACCTGGAGACTCTGACTCTCCGGAGGCTGGGCTTGTCTCGCGGGGTTAGAGGGGGCGGTCTCGGTTCGCGGCGGCCTCGACGTCAATCAGGACGGCTGGAGCGATCATCCTGGTGGTCAAACCGCACGTGTTCTCGATGGTGTATGGGGGCCTTCGCCCGTTAGGTCAGGAGGTCTCGGTGTCGGGCCCGGGGTCTCCGGAGTCGCCGTCGATTTTTCGCCAGTTTCTCTCGGTCGATCGCCCCGGTCCGGATGGGTTAAGGCTGGGTTTGCGCCTGGGTTGGAGGTTGGGAAGTGGGCGTGTCTCCCTATCGTCCGGGCGGGAGCCAGTTGCCTCTGGTTATCGAGGGGAACACAAATTTCTATGATCTGAACGATGTCATAGCCTATAGGCTGGTGTTCAGGCCTGGGGTCCCCGCGCCAGTTCCTATTCGTGCAGGGGCGGCAGAGGGACTTTCGTCGGCTTTTGGTTTGCTCGGCGATCTGGACGGCGACGGGCACGGCGAGTTCGCCGTAGGGATTGTCCGCTCTAGATGGGGGCGAGGCCCGGGTCGGTGTGTATTACGGCGGAACTCTCCCGGCCTTCGAGACCGGGTTCGAAATTGTCAGCTCGGAGCCCGGTTTCGGTAAAGACCTGACGGGCGTGGATCTCAACGGGGACGGGCTCGACGAGCTGGTCGTGGCGTCCTCGGAGACGGTGTATGTGCTTTACGGCCGCGCCGCGCAGCGGACCGAGACGGTGGTGCTCTCGGACTTGTCGCCCGAGGTCGGGTTCGGGCTGGTCCCGCAGAGCGGCTTGGTCGAGGGGGTCTCGGCGGCGGGCGACGTCAATGGCGATGGGTTCGAGGACCTCTGGGTCCGGCTTGCTCCGCCGCCTGATTCGATTGCGATTCGACCGATTCGGACGAACCGGCCGCAGCCAGTCGAGTCCGGCCGAGTCGATTCTGGTGTACGGCAACGCCTCATGGGGCGCGGCGGATCGAGTGCCCGCTCCGGCTTCTGGCTCGACGACTCTGGGGACGGCGGTCTCGCCGTATGGAGGCTCGGGAGCGGACAGCTTCACGCTCTCCGTCGGGGAATTTCTGGCGGACCCGGAGCTCTTTCGTCACGGAGGCCTGGGGTCAGACAGTCTCACTTTAACCCGCGGCGGCGGCGCCGCGAGCGGCGTGCTCGGGCCGTCGGTGGACCTGCGCGACATGACGCTCACGCAGACGGCTGCTCTCATTCGAGACCCTCGTTTTAGACGGCGTGGATCTGACGCTGTCGGCCGAGGCGGTCTATGAACTCTCGGAGGCCCGGCGCGGCGGCAAAGCGACGCTCGAGCTGGGCGGCCAGGGCTCGGTCCGCTTGAGCGACGCCGAGCCCTGGACGCAGGATCTCACGGCCGACCCCGGCGGCGACGTTTGGTCTCAAGGGCGAGCTCGAGTCCGGATTGCCTCGGACGATTTGGCCGTGGCGAGTTGGACGCCCGAGCCTATTCGGACATTGACTCTCGGCGAGTCCCTAGACACCGGACCAGGGTGTGCCTCTCTCGCTGCCTGTGGCGCGAGCCGGTGCTTGGGTCTCGCGGGTTGGCGGTGACGGCTCGCCCGATTTTGTCTTCGAGGCGCAAGGCCAAGGCGGCGTCCCCGAGCTCCGCGTCCTCCGAGACTTCGCCCCCGAGACAACCGAGACCGTACGCTACCGCCTCGAGGAGGGCCGCGTCACACTCCAGGACGGCCGCGTGTCGTCGTGCCGGGCCAGCTCTTTGACACAGACGCGACGTTGTACGACCGCCAGCCCATCGCCGTGGAGGCGGACGGCACGGTCGCCCCTCGCTACACCGAACTAGGCCGCATCGAGCCGCTCTATCAGGTCGTCTATGCCGACGAGGACATGGACGCCTATGGGAACCCCTGGCACTCAGACTTTTCTGGGAACGGTTCTCAATGGCGATTCCCTCGAGTACGAAGTCGTGAATAGTATCGGGCTAGCCCAGCAACTTACCGACAAGAGGCCCCGCCTGCCTGAGGGTTCGTCTTGGGTCGACAATACCTTGGTCGCTCAGGACGGGGATACGTTGGCCGTTCGGGAACAGCTCTATTACGTCGATTCGATTGTATCGGGTCAAGAGGATGCCTTTAGTCTCCTCCGTTTCGGCAGGCCTGGCGATATCCTCTGCGCCTGGGGATCTGCTGATGACCTATGACGGCGTGACGATAACGGACACGCTGGTTGTGAACCAGGTCGGAGACGAACTGGCTCGTCTCGCTTTCCACACTTTGATCGAGTTTGGAACACGTCACTCGTGGCCGATGGAATGACCGAAACGATTGACGAGCGGCACGACTCTGACCCCTGAGGACCTCGCCAATTTGGCCCCGCATCAGACAACGGGGGAACTGTCGGAAGACGGGCGGATACATGTGTTGGTCCACAGGGGACGAAGGCCAGGAGGACCGGGCCGCACGCCTCGTCATCCAACAAACCGTCGTGGAAAGCGGCGAGTTCGCCTATTACGAAGAGGACCCTTCCCAAACAACTTTGTCTTTGAGCGACCCACTGGGCTGGTTGGCTTCACAGATTATCGGTTTCCTTTTCGCCAGGGGCAGCCGACGTTTGACGGGTCTTTTCTCACCTTCACCGACGGAGGGCAGATTCTAGATGGCGATGGCACGCTCTTGGGATGGGGCAGGCCTCTGAAGACCGTAAGCGGCCTGCCAAGCTGGGCCGGAAACTGGACTACATACACGTCCACGTAACGCACTATGATGGTGCTGCCATGGGACGTGCACTCGGGGCAATGTAACCACGCTATTTCAGTCGGTCCCTTTATGCTGCGTTATCGTTAGGTCCAATCCTGATTTTTCCTACAATGCTTACCACCCCAGCCTCCGTGTTGTCGGCGACACGGTCGGGAGTTATGACACTTCCTCGGGCCGAGTCGTCGAGGAAACGCTCTATGAGCAGGCGACGACAGAAGAGGCCCTCACCGCGCTGACGCTGGAGGTCCTCGACACGCCCGACGGCGACAAGTGCCTCAACCTTTCGCCTCGGTCGGCGACGTAAACGGCGACGGGCTGGACGACGTGCTGGTGGGCGGCGAGACCTCGGCTCTGCTCTATGGCAAAGAGGATCTCGCCCGCGACACGGCTTTCCGCCCGCACCTGCCGCGGGGCATACGAAAGGAGACGACCTCGTGCTAGAAGACGGGACGACGCTCCGTCAGGGAGGACGCCTCCGCTATGACATCGACCTGCCGGGAGACACAACTCTGGCGGCCATCCAAGTGCAGGAAGAGGGCCTCGATGGATTCTTCCTCCCCGTCGGCATGGAAGGTGCCCCCGTGACCGTCCGCGGCACGCCGTCGCGCTTTATCGAGATCACAAATCTGGATTCTGAAAATCCGGACTCTGATTATGTGGGAATGTCCGAGACGCTGGCGCTTCAGGTCGGCGCGAAGTTCGACGCAAGCTGGACACTGCCAGACGGCCATGACATCCGAGAAAGCGGCGACGGTTCGGAGGCCGCCATCTTCCGGGAGGGCGACACCGACCCCGCGGTGACGCTCGAACGGGTTTATCGCCTCGACAGTTATGGGAGCACTGAACGTCTGCTCCTGACGGGAGACGGCACACCTCTGTATCACGGCGATTACTTCTCGGATGCGCCCGAGAACTTGCCTCCCGGTTACGAAATCCTGGAGACCGATGACGATCTCTTCGTTGGACGGACCCTGGCGGACGGCCGGATGGTGCAACTCGTTTCTCTGACAGAGGCTTGGGCCGTGACCGAGTTGAACGCACGTCGGATCCTCACCCTCGAGAAAACACACCGACTGGAAGAAGGGGAAGTTTTGGATTTTACGCTGACTTTCTCGATCTCGAACATTGCTCATCGAGAGATGATACCCGCCCTAGATTTTTATCAAGACAGAGACTTGTTGCACATCCGGGCAGATGGAGAATTGGTGCGTCTGTTTGCTTATGAGACAAGACCGGGGCCGCCGAATTCTGGGACCGCTTACTATTCGGACACATTTGCGTACAAGAATTATTTCTATTTAGAAACTATCTCTAGATACAGAACAAGCGTTGGCGACGGCACACCCATTCATACCTATGTCGTGAAAAGCGGGGCCGTGGAACTGGCGGACGGACGCGTCTTGCTGCCCGGCGATTTTATCTCGGAGGCCGACATACTCGCCAATGGCCAGGCCGCTATGTTCGAGGACGGGATGCTGACGAACCAGGCCTCTACGGCGGTGGAGGTGTTCGTGCCTCTCAACCGGACAGAGGAGGAATTGAGTGTCCCTCACCTCTCGCCTCAGGCCGGGTATCGAGTGATCAATACACCGCCCGCCGGGGACGACTCAGGGGAGACGGGCTTCGGACAGATCGTCGCGGGGCTCGGCGACGTCAATGGAGACCTCGTCGATGACGTCGCGATTCTCGCGACGCCGCCCCCTGCCGACCCGGCCGCCGCCCGAGTCGCCACGCTCTTCGGCGTGGCAGGAGAACGAGGCAACAACCGCGTGCTCTTGGATCTCGCCGAGGCCCCCGAAGACACTTTCTTCCAGCTCGAGCTCGCTGGGCTGCCCGAGGGCCAAAGCCCCGCCGTCCAGGCCGCCGGCGACGTCAATAGCGACGGCTACGGAGACTTCCTCGTCACCGCTCCCGCCGCCGACACCGGTGCCCGAGTCTGGTTGTTCTATGGAAACCGCACGCTCTTCGAGGGGTTCTCTGCTGCGGACGCCGAGCTCTTGGTTTTCGGCCCAGAGTCCGTCGGCTTGGGCACGCAGCCTCTGCTAGGGTCGGCAGGAGACTTCAACGGCGACGGCTATGACGACGTGTTTGTGCGTCTGACGGACGCCTCGGCGACCGAGAGTCCCACTCGTCTAGCCGTTCTGTTCGGGTCGGACGAGGGGCTCGGAGACCTGGGGGATCTGGTCGCCGGCGGAGCGACTCTGACGCCGGACACGCTCCCCGCCGGGCGAGGCTTTTTTGTCACGCACGCCTCCGGCGAGTCGGTCTCTTTTGCGAGCGACGCGGCCTCGGTGGGCGACGTCAACGGCGACGGGCTGTCGGACTTCGTCGTGGCCGCGTCGGGCCAGAGTTGGCTACTTTACGGCAGTGAAACGCCTGCGGCCTCTTTCGAGGTCACCCAATTACGAGCCGGCCAAGGCCTGGTCGTGTCGGGCCTTGGGTCTCCTGGCGGCGGCGGAGCGAGCGTCGCCGCTGGGGGCCTCGAGGCCCGACACGACGAGGCCCTGGCCGGCTCGCAACTGGGTGACCTCGACGGAGGCCGCAGGCGTCTCGCTGCCGTAGAGCAGCCAGTTCTGGCCCGACGAGGCCACGACCAAATCCGACAGCCCGTCGCCGTTGACGTCGCCCACCGAGGCCGCGTCGCTCGCGAAAGAGACCGCTTCTCCTGACGCATGGGTGATGAAGAAGCCTCGCCCGGCGGGGAGCGTGTCTGGCATCAGAGTCGCTCCGCCGGCGACCACTGCCGCTAGATCGCCGAGCCCTTCGTCCGACCCGAACAGAACCGCTAGACGAGTGGGGCTGTCAGTCGCCGAGGGGTCCGTCAGACGCACAAACACGTCGTCATAGCCGTCGCCGTTGAAGTCTCCCGCCGACCCTAGCAGAGGCTGCTCGCCCAGCCCGACGGACTCGGGGCCGAACACTAAGAGCTCGGCGTCCTCAGCCGTGAGACTCTCGAAGAGCGTGCGGTTCCCATAGAACAACCAGACTCGGGCGCCGGTGCCGGCACCGGTGTCGGCGGCGGGAGCAGTGACGAGGAAGTCTCCGTAGCCGTCGCTGTCGACGTCGCCGGCGGCCTGGACGGCGGGGCTTTGGCCCTCGGGCAGCCCAGCGAGATCGAGCTGAAAGAAGCTGTCTTCAGGGGCCTCGGCCAGGTCCAAGAGCACTCTGTCATTGCCTCGTTCTCCTGCCACGCCGAAGACGGTGGCGGTGTCGGCCGAGTCGGGCGGTAGAGTCAGAATCGCGACGTCGTCGACGAGGTCTCCATTGACATCGCCGAGCCCTGCGACGATCTGCCCGAAGCCCGTCGCTTCGGGCTCGGCGGTGTCGTCGGTTTCGTCCTCGTCGGTGTCGTCGTCCCCGCCGTCCGGCGGCGGCGTGTGCGGCGTATTGATCACTCGATACCCGGCCTGCGGCGAGAGATGAGGCACACTCAATTCCTCCTCTGTCCGGTTCAGAGGCACAAACACCTCCACCTCTGTAGAGGTCTGGTTCGCAAGCACCCCGTCCTCGAACATAGCGGCCTGGCCATTGGCGAGCGTGTCGTCCTCTCGGATAACGTGGCCCGGCAGCAGGAGGCGTCCGTCCTCTAGTTCCACGGCCCCGCTCTCCACGACACGAAGAGGTCTGGTGTCGCCAATGAGTGTATATCCTATTGTATGGTTATAGAAAAATCCATTGTACTCAATCATGCCGTACTGACCCGGCCTCGGGTCGTATGTAAAAGCTCTCAGGCGAACTAAATTTCCGTTGTCCCAGACTTGCAACAAGTCTCCGTTTGGGTAAAAATCTAGGACGTTTATATGTATATGGGGGTTCCACACCTCTGAGAGGGTCAGCGGAAACTTCCAAGTCTGCCCGACTTCCAGTCGGGGTGTTTTCTCGAGGGTGATGGCCGGGTTTGGGTTCATGTCTAAATCGGTCACGATCCAGGCCTCGGTCAGAGACACGCTTTGGACGACTCGGCCATCCGCCAGGGTCCGTCCGACGATGAGATAATCATCGGTCTCCAGAATCTCATAACCGGAGGGCAGACCTTCGGAGGCCCCCGAGAAATAACTACCGTGATACAGGGGCCGCCCCTCTGTCGTGTAGAGCAGAGGCTCTTCGGTCCCATAGTCGACGAGCCGATAAACCCGCTGGAGCATGGCCACAGGGTCGGCCCCGCCTTCCCGGAAGATGGTGGCCTCGGCCCCGTCGCCGCTCTCTCGGAGGCCATAGCCGTCTGTCAGCGGCGTCCAATCGTCCGAGTCGTCTGGGTCCTCTGGCAACCAGCTTGCGTCAAACCTGTCGCCGAGTTGAAGCACCAATTCTTCGGGGATCCCCTGACGATTAGAGGACGAAGCTCTATTAGCCAGATTCACGATAACGTACGCCGACGAGCGGCTGACCGTCACGGCGTCGCCTTCCATACCGACGGTGAGCGCAAAGCCATAGGGCCCCTCTTCCTGCTGCTGGAGACCTGCCAGGGTTGCGTCTCCCGGCAGGTCGATGTCATAGCCGAGACGCTCCCCATGAGGGAGAGGGGCACCGTTCTCTAAAACGAGGTCTTGTCCCCTTGGCAAGTGCGGCCGGAAAGCGGTGTCGCGACCGAAGTCCTCTTTGCCGTAAAGTAACGCCGACGTTGTGCCGCCCAGCAGAACGTCCGCTAGGCCGTCGCCGTTGACGTCGCCCACTGGAGCGAAGGGTTGAGACACTTCTCCGTCAGGCGTTTCCAGGACCTCCAGTGTCAGCGCGGTGACGGTCTCGGGCGGAGTCGCCTCTGTGTAGAGCGTCTCCTCGACGACCCGACCCGACGAGGTGTCATAACTCCCGACCGTGTCGCCCGAAGCCCGAATACTGCCGTGGTAAGAACCGGAGGCAAAATCAGGGTCGGACGTCTTGTAAGACAGCGCAGTGGGATGAGAAAGTAAATAATTGTTCGGCGAGTTCGGTTCAAATGCAGCACCATCGTAGTGCGTTACACGGACGAAATTACCCCTGTTTCCCGCCCAGTCCGGCAGGCCTGTTACGGTCTCCAGAGGCCTGCCCGTTCCCAAGAGAACGCCGTCCTCGTCCACAATCTGCCCCGCATCGGTGAACGTAAGAAAAGACCCGTCAAACGTCGGCTGCCCCTGGCGAAAAGGAAAATAACTGATAAGGTGGCTAGGCCAGTATGACAAATGCAGGCCTCCTGAAGGATTTTCATCATAATAGGCGAACTCCCCGCTTTCCACGAGAGTTTGTGTGACAAGGAGCGCGGCCTGATTCCCCTGGCCTTCGGCCCCGTAGGTCCACACAGGCGTCCGCCCGTCGTCCGTCAGCTCCCCCAGAGTTTGACTCGAGGCCAGGTCCGCGAGAAGCTCGGGGGTCAGAGTCGTGCCATCGCTGCTCTCCAGAGTCATCCCATCGGTCAGCGTGATGGTCCCAAACTCGATCAAAGTGTGAAAAGCAAGACGAGCCAGTTCCTCTCCGACCTGGTTCACCACCAACGTGTCCGTAACCGTGACACCGTCATAGGTCATCACAACATCCCCAGGTGCAAGCGTCTGTCCCGCTCCAGCGAAACGGAGGAGACTAAATGCATCATGTTCGCCCGCTACAATCGAACGGACGTGATAAAGCTGTTCCCGGACGGCCAACTTCGAGCCGTCCTGGGCAACCAACGTATTGTCGACCCAAGACGAGCCCTCAGGCGGTGGGGCCTCTTGTTGGTAGTACATTCCATCATTCCAGACTTTGTACTCGAGGGAGTCGCCGCTCAGAACCGTTCCTAGAAAAGTCTCGTGCCAGGGAGTCCCATAGGCGTCCATGATGTCCTCGTCGGCATAGACGATCTGATAGAGTGGCTCGATACGGCCCAGCTCGGTGTAGCGGGGGGCGATAGTTCCGTCCGGCTCTACGGCGATGGGCTGGCGGTCGCGTAAGGTGGCATCTGTGTCAAAGAGTTGGCCGGGTACGACGACTCGGCCGTCCTGGAGTGTCACTCGGCCCTCCTCGAGGCGGTAGCGTACCGTTTCGGTCGTGTCGGGCGCGAAGTCTCGGAGGACGCGGAGCTCGGGGACGCCGCCTTGGCCTTGCGCCTCGAAGACGAAATCCGGCGAGCCGTCGCCGCCAACTCGCGAGACCCAAGCACCGGCTCGCGCCACCGGCAGCGAGAGAGGAACACCCCGGTCCGGCTCTAGATTCGACCCCAGAGTCAACGTCCGAATAGGCTCGGGCGTCCAACTCGATACGGACAAGTCGTCCGAGGCGACTCGGACTCGAGCCCGCCCCTGAGACCAAACATCGCCGCCCGGGTCGGCCGCCAGATCTTGCGTCCAGGGCGAGGCGTCGCTCAGACGAACCGAGCCCCGACCACCCAACTCGAGCGTCGCCAACCCACCGCGCCGGGCCTCCGAGAGTTCATAGACCGCCTCGGCCGACAGCGTCAAATCCACGCCGTCTAGAACGAGGGTCTCGAATGAGAGCAAACGTTGCGTCAGCGTCATGTCGCTCAGGTCCACCGACGGCCCGAGTCCCCCAGCCGCCGCCTCGCCGCGGGTCAAAGTGAGGCTGTCTGACCCCAGGCCTCCGTGACGAAATAGCTCCGGGTCCGCCAACAATTCCTCGACGGACAGCGTGAAGCTGTCCGCTCCCGACCCCCCATACGGCGAGACCGCCGTCCCCAGAGTCGTCGAGCCGGGAGTCGGAACAGGCACTCGATCCGCCGCGCCCCACGAGGCGTTCCCATACACCAAAATCGACTCGGCCGGTTCGGCGGGCGCGGCCGGTTCGCTCGCATCGACAGGCGGCGGAGCGACCCGGACCCAGAGGTCCTCGAACCCATCGCCATTGACATCCCCCGCCGCCGAGACTCCCTCGACCAAACCGCTCTGCGGGACCAGAGCGAACCCGACCTCGGGCGACAGGTCCGAGAGCACCACCGTCCCCGTCCTCTGCGCGGCGCGCCCGTAGAGAACGTACACCGTCTCCGAGGACGCCACGACCAACTCATCCAGCCCGTCCCCGTTGAGGTCCACGCCCGTCAGACTCTTGCCGAAACCGGGCTCCGAGCTGACAATCTCGAACCCGGTCTCGAAGGCCGAGCTCGCTGCACCGTAATACACCCCGACCCGGCTCTCGCCCCCGGCCAGAGCGGATAACTCCGCGGCGAGTTCGCCGTGTCCGTCTCCGTCCAGGTCGCCGAGCAAACCAAAAGCCGACGAAGTTTCCGCCGAATCAGAAAGAGCTTTATGTGTGATAAAACTATAAATAGTCCTAATTGCGGTGAGATCAAAAACATACTCTCTAACCCCGAAAACCAGAGGCAGAAGACTCCCGCCCGGACGATAGGGAAACTCACCCAATTTCCAACTATCGGGCGCATTCAGATGCAGATTCCCGTCCGGGCCGGGGCGGTCGACTGACAGAAACTGGCGAAAAATCGACGGCGCCTCCGGAGACTCCGGGCCCGATACCGAGGCCTCCTGACCTAACGGGCGAAGGCCCCCATATACCATCCAGAACCCATGCGCATCGTACACCAGAAGATCGCTCCAGCCGTCCTGATTGAAGTCGAGGCCGCCACGAACCGAGTCGAAGAGCATCCCCGACACGCCCAGGACAAAACCAGCCTCCGGGGAAAGGGTCTCCAGGTCCAAAGAAGAGAGCGAACGCAGAGACGGCGAGCCAAACAACACATAGACCTCATCGCGGCCCTCGGTCAGCCACACGTCCGCGAGTCCGTCTCCGTTTACGTCGCCGGCCGGGCCGAAAGTGAAATCCGACACGGATGAATCAGACGAAATCGAGACCCCGCGCGAGACCCCATCGGGCCCCCCGAAAAACAGAGCCAACCCCGACCCGGACGTGAAGCCTCCGGCATCCGAGAAGCCGTCTCCGTCTATATCACCGACCTCCCAGAGCGTCGCGCCTTCATACACAGAACCAAACATTCCGTCCGAAAACAGGTCGTCCGACAGCGTCAAATGCGTGTGCCGAAAAACGAAACTATCCGACACCGAACTGCCGGCTCTGTCCTGGATAGTGACGCTCACTTCGGCCTCGCCGAAGTGATAAGGCGACAGAGGCGCGACTCTCAAGCCCAGCTGCGAGCCGGACAGATCCAGACTCACGACGGAGGCCCCCGAGACCGATGCCGCATAAGACAGGACCTCGCCGGGGTCGGGGTCCGCAACATAGTCGGCCAGGTCCAAAACCACGCCGGCGGCGGCCGCCGTCCCGAGACTCTGGACGGGTTCAAAATCGCGGGTCTGAGAAACGGGATCATTGACGTTCGTGACATACAGCGTGAACGAGACCGACACCGACAACCCCGCCGTTTCGGTCGCGGTCAGTTGTACCTCTAGAGGCTGTTCCACCAAAGCGTCGTCGGTCACGGCCCCCGACAGACGTTGCAGCCGAGGCTCGAACACCAAGCCCTCGGGCACGCCCGAAACAGAGAGCGTCAAAGAACGCGCGTGGTCCTCGTCGGGGTCGGTGAAAACGCGCGCCAAGTCCACGGTTACCGTCGCGTTTTCAGCGAAGGTCTTGTCGGGGATGGTTCTCAAAACCTGAGGCGGTTGGTTGACTTCGGTCACCGCGAAAAAGAGAGACTCGGTCACCGTCGCTTGATCGGAACTCACGACGATCTCCAGCGTCTGGACGCGCGCCGAGGCCTTGTCGTCGATAAAGTGTCCTCGCAAAACACCCGCCGCCAAGAGCGACCCGGAACCCAAAGAATCCAGCGGAGTAAACCGGTCCAAGTGCGACCCGAAACGAAAGCTCAACGCGCCCGAGCCCGTGTAAAAATCCCCGAGCGTCAACGCCACGAGTTCCCCTTCGGCCACCGTCCAGGTCTCGGGAGAACCCGCCACTCGATGCGGCGCGGTGACCTTCTCTTCGAAGAAGAACGTCACCGTTGTTTCGACGCTGGCCCCGGCGCGGTCGCTCGCCGTGAGCGTGTGCGTTTGAGACTCTGGCGCGAAGGGCGACACACCTTCGACCCAGGCCGCCCCGTCCGAGGTCTCTAGCGTCAGCCCCGCCGGCAGACCCGAAAAACGATACACCAAAAAATCATGAGCGTCCGGATCCGCCACCAATTCTGTCAACGCCAGAGACACCCCCGCGCCCTCTGTCAGCGTCCAGTGCAGAGACGCTTCGCCGACTCGAGTCGGCGGGTCGTTGATGCGTCGAGCGTGCAGCTCGAAGGCATAGCGCGCGAACAGTTCGCCGCCGTCGAGAGCGGTGACGGTGACACTATAGACCTCGGCCGTGGGTTCCGGGATTTCGCCGCGAACCCATCCGTCGTCCGAAACCGACAAGCCCGCCGGCAGGCCGCTGGCCGTGAACGCGAGGCGGTCTCCTGCGTCGGGGTCGGCGAAATAGGTGCTCAGTTCCAGGGCAGCGGGAACGCTCTCGGTGACGAACAGCGTCGTGTCGAGCGGCCCGATGGCCGAGGGCGCGTGGTTCTCTGTGAGCGTCAAAGTCAGATGCGACACAGCCGTCAGACCCGAACTATCTCGAGCCACCAGAGTCGCCACGTGCTCGCCGACCCCCGAGGCCATCCCGACCAAAATCGACCCCGACGTTGTTCCGGGGGCGACCTCTAAAAACGAGACCCCCGTCAGATCATAGACGAGAAAATCTCCAGGGTCCGGGTCCGAAAAAAGAGCCCCGGGCCCGCCGTCCAGATCCAGAGAAAAAGGAGCACTCCAGGACTGAACCAAAGTCTGCGAACCCGATGTTTCCGGAGCCTCGTTCTCGTTCTGGATGTCCAGCGTAAAGCTCTGAGTCACCGCGCTGGTGTCGGCTAGGGCCGTGACGGTCACCAGCCGCACGCCCAGCTCGGCGTCGTCGGTGACGACCCCCGTCAGCTGCATCTGGTCGGGCGAGAAAACCAGCCCCTCGGGCAGGTTCGAGAACGTGTAATTCACGACG
The DNA here is from genome assembly GCA_965203415.1 of Alphaproteobacteria bacterium. Lineage (GTDB taxonomy): Bacteria > Pseudomonadota > Alphaproteobacteria > CBDBCS01 > CBDBCS01 > CBDBCS01. The sequence goes on from CBDBCS010000004.1 coordinate 242,568, forward strand.
CCGCGTCCCGCAAAATAAGGGCGGATGTCTAGCGCGAAAGTCTCGCCTTCGCGGAGGGTCTGGTCGGTGAGACTCTGGCGGAAGGCCACGAAAGACGGCCCCGACCAAGAGGCATCGTTCTCGAGGGCACGCGACGCTCCGGCGGCGGAGGTTGAACCAGACGGCTGCGGGCTGGCCGTCGGCTCGGGGTTCGAGGCGGCGGCGGCGGTGTCGGGGCTCGGGGCGTCGGCGTCGGCGTCGGAGGCGTCGTCGTCGGAGGCACACCCGCCCACCAGGCCTGCTAGCAGGCCTGCGAGACTCGGGCTCATCCGAGCTGCCTGCCGGGGCCGTATCTGGGGCCACGCCCGGGCAGGCCCAGCGAGGACTGCGGTCTGGTTGCCGGCGGCGAAGGCCTTACGAACAGACGAGACCCAAGAAGCACAAAGAGGCATAAACTGTCTCACAACGCGTCCGTGACGCGTAAAATTCCTCGAACTCCCTCCGACGGCGTTCCGACGCCCGCTAGTGGCCGCCTGGCTGCCGCCTGCTTCTATTTGGACTCGGGCGGCGGCGACGGTCTCTTATGGTGCGCCTGTAGCACAAGGCGCCGATGAGCGCAAGACAGAAGCGTCAGTTTTAGCTCGGCTGGACGGGGGGCGAGGGACGGGAGGGGCCGTGGGACAAGTATAAAGCCTCTTTCGTCTTCTGGCAGAGCTTCCCTCTGAATTCCGGGTGAGCTCTAACGTCCTCTTGAGACCTCACGCCCTCCCGCCCCTCTCCCTCGATAGAGATTCTGACATAGGGCCACCGATTCTCAAAAAAAGAGGCTGAAAGCATAATTTTTTTCAAAATCACTTGATTTATGACGTCGAAAAGGTAAAATCGAGCCGGTAGTTGAATCTACCCGAGGGTGTTCCCCATAGTAGAATTCCGGGGTAGAATCCCGGAATAGAATCCCGGGAGAATTTGAGCCTGCCGAGGCATAGCAGCTCGTAACGGCGCGTTGTGTGACGTCTGCACGGAGAGGAAACAATGAAAGAAACACAAAAGTGGATTTTGGGCATGGATATCGGGACCGCGTCTTGTGCGGCGGCGGCGTATCGGTGCCGTTTGGGGTCTGGAGGCAAACCCGAACCGACAGAGCTCGCTCATTTGGATGGCGTTATCTTTTCGGAACCCCTCCACAATCCGAGCGGGGGCGGCTGGGAGACCCGAAACGCCGAAAGACGCCGCCGACGCCTGCAACGCCGCCAGATCAGCCGACGAGCGGGCTTGCGTAAGACGCTGCTCCACATCGCGAAGACCCTGGGTTTGGACGAGACAAAACTGAAGGACCACGGGAAATTCTCGCGGTCTATTCACCAGTTGCGGGTTGAGGCTCTGGACCGGCGGGTAGAACCCTACCAATTGTTCAGAGTCTTGCTGCATTTGGCTCAGAATAGAGGGGCGGCTTATCTCCAGGAGGAAGGCCAGATCAATGAGGCAGTTCGTGGCAAAACGACTATCGGACAATACTTGCTCGATAGAAAACGGGAGGCCTGTTCCAAAACGTCTTCCGGTGGGGAATCCGGCACGGATTCCCGCGACCAGAGCAAGAGAATAGGGCTTCACGCCTACAAGCGCTGGCGTAAATTGCAGGATTCCGCTGAAGAGGACCAAAAGCTAAAAGCAGAAGATTTGTTCTACGCCAGATTCAAATTCGAGGACGAATTAAAGAGGATCCTCCATGAACAGAGCAAGCATCACGCTTTTCTGAAAGAAATCTATCCCTATCCCGACAGAATTGCGGGGGTGATTATGAGACTCGGCGCGGCGGACAGTGTGTCGGACAGTGCGTCAGACAAAGAGGAGGGGGAAAAAACGGAGGCCTCCGACGGAGCCCCTGCCGCCCCCGCCGCCTCCGAGGACGAAATTCCTCCGAGCTATGCGGATGTTTTGTATCACACGCTCGCCTATCAGCGTCCGATCAAGTGGGATGTAGAGACCATCGGAGATTGCGACTTATATGGAAAAGGCTATAAGGCCGTCCCCGTGTGTCATCCTCTGTTTCAGAGATTTCGGTTAGAGCAACGCCTCCAGGACCTGGAGTGGGTGCCTGTCGGCGGTGAGATCGATTCGAAAATTCCCGGTAAATTGAGCCGAGAGGAAAAGAACAAACTTCGGAAAGCCCTGCTCCCGCAGAGCGAGGTCCCTTTTAAGAAAATGTACGAGCTTTTGGAGTGTTCCTCTCAGGCGTGGCGCTTCTCGCACGACCGGCGGCACAAGAGTGGGAACGAAAAAGAAGGGCTCCAGGGGGACAAAACCTCTGCCGCCATGCGAGAAAAAGCGGCGGGTTGGGACGAACTCTCGGAGGCCGAACAGGGGCTGGCGATGGTGGCTCTTGGGAATATGTCGGACCTGAAAACGCTCAGAGAGCAGAAAAGACCTGATTTGCTCAAAATGCTCGAAAATTTTTCTGAACTGGAGCCGGATACACAATCGGGCAAGCAACCGGGCGGTCAATCAGACGGTCAATCAGACGGCCGGGGGCTGGATTGCGAAAAAGTGGCAGATTTTCTGACCAATCTCGGCAGAGCGAAAGGCGGTAAAAAGGGGGGGGTGTATCAGTCTCTGGCGGAATTGGGTCTGGAAAAAGGGCGGTCTTCTTATTGTGCGACCGCGTGTCGGCGGCTCGTCGAGATCATGCAGGAAGAGGATTGCGATAAAGCCGGTGCAGAGGTGGCCCTCAGAGAGAAGCTTAAAGAAGAGGGAAGGGTGGTGATCAACGAAATGGGAGAAGTCCGGAATCCCATTGTGAAAAGCTCTTTGAAGATAGCCGAGAAGCTCTATCGACACATGGTGAGCGTGATGGGGTCGCATCCCGCCCAGGTACGTCTTGAATATATGCGGGAGCTCCACGACTCCGCCGCCTCGCGGGGCGAGCGCGAGATGGATATGCGCAAAAAAGAAAAAGAAAGAAGAGACGCCCGCAAAGAACTTGACGGGTATGACGGTGTGGAACCGACGGATGCCAATATCGCGCGTTATCGCTTCTGGAAAGAGCAGGATCACAAGTGTGCCTACACGGGACGATATATTCCTCTGGAAAAGCTTCAGGCAACGGAAATTGATCACATTATTCCTCGTGCGAAGGGAGGTTCGAACGGGGTCTCGAATAAAGTGCTGGCATTCGGAGACGTCAATCGTAAAAAAGGCAATCGAACGCCTTATGGGGCCATGAGCGAGGGTTTTCTGAGTGAACGCGACTGGACCCACATTAAGAGTTATGCCGAGAATCTCGAAAAAAAAGCGAAAGAGGCCAAAGGGAAGGGGCCTACAGACTATTACAGCAGAAAAGCGAGGGCTTTGCTGACCCAGGAGAAGACAGAAATCCGCTCTTCTGACAAGGCCATGGAACGCAGGTTCACAGAGACCTCTTTTATCGCGCGCCTGATCGGTCAGGAGTTGAAAAAATGGTCAAAAGGTTCTCTCAGGGATGCTGACATTCTGCCCGTAAGAGGTGTTTTGACGGACTATTTGCGCACACAGTGGAAAATGAATTTGATTTTGCCCGAAATCAGGCACCGGGAAGGCCGCCCTCTTTTGAAGAAAGAGCGGGAAGGGGTGAGTGAAGGTGTTTTCCTCACCCTCGAGGAAATCAAAGAGCAAGCCCGTGCCTCGAAAGACCATAGAAACAAAAGCAGAGAATTTGATAAACGCGTGGACCATCGGCACCATCTGGTAGATGCAGCTGTCGTGGGTCTCGTGAGCCGGAGCATGCTCAAAGGGGCAAGCGACCACCACAGAGACAACTCTCGCAACGCGTCCGGAAATTCGCCATTGGAAGGCTTTGAGGTATCGCCTCCCGTTGTCGTTGCATCGCTTCCAGAAATACTCCGGCAGAAGCTGGAGGGCCATGTCGTCTGGCACAAACCGGACCGTTTCGGAGACGGCCAGCTCTTCAAGGACAATTTTTACGGCCTTGCCTCGGACGGGCAGGGGCTCATACAGCGTAAGACCCTCGATTCCTTGAAGGGAAAAGGCGGTAGTTATGCGTCTCTGAAAAGGGAAATTGAAAAGAAACTTGTCGGTCAGGCTCTGAAGGCAAGCCTCCTCAGGCAGCTGGAGGAAAAAGAGGCGGCGGACATGAAAGTCGACGACGCCGTCAAGAATCTCTATTACCCTGAAGGCAGCCGGAACAGGGTCCAAAAAGTGCGTTGTTTGTACCACGAGCGCGGACAGGTGTTCTTTTCCGAAGAACGCGATTTCGCCCTCAGAGAACACCATGGCGACCTCAAGGACGCCTCCCCTCCGAGAGTTATCGCTGTCAGGCGCAATAGTGGACACTCGCACGCCGAGTGGGACTCCGATGGCACAATCCGTGTCGTGAGCAGAAAGGAATATGCGGAAAGGAAACAAAAAGACGCCGGTTATCTCAAGAATGCTCAGAACTGTGTTTTTCCGGGTGATTTTGTGTATGTGGCCAGCAGAGAGGCCATTTATCAAGTTGCCTCCTTCACGGTTTTTGCTACCGGAAAGCTTGAAATTCGACTCAAACTTGCGAATGAGACGGCTGGATACGGAGAGCTCAATGCGAAGTTGTCACCGGCTTTTAACACTTTCAAAAAGAGATTTCCCGATGAAAAAAAAGCGGTTCTCTACTGTAATCTCGGAAAATGGAAAGGCGCAGAGCTTCTAGCGACCCGCAGCCAGCTTGCCCATAAAGTCATGCAATTGCGGCCTCCAAAGGAGCCTCTCTCGGGCGGGTCTCCTTGAGGTGAAGTGCGTTCGCTCCGCCAGAATTGGATTGAGAACGGTGCCGAAGTTTTGATTGTCTTTCCACGTTGTCCATATAGACACGCCGTGTCGTTTGTCGGTTTCGAATAAGCGTCTGGAGATCAACAATACCGAAACGGGGCAAAAGAATTATTTAGCCTTCTCGGACTGTGCGTCGGTCATTCTCAACCATCGGGCCATATGGGTTACGCAAGCTGCTCTGGCCTCTTGTGCCGAGGCCGGCGTTGTTTTAATCACGACCGATGCCAAGCATTTTCCCATTGCTCTCACCTTACCTGTTTCGGGGAATAGACAAGGAGGTTCTCGGCCTCTCATGCAAGCCGAGGTTCGTCAGACGCACCTGCCGTCTGTATGGTGGCAAGAGATCATCCAAGCCAAAATACAGGGGCAAAAGCACAATCTGGAACGCCTCCACAGCGCGTACAAAACACGCCTGGATTATTTAATGCGATACACAATGCCTGGCGATTCAAAAAATCATGAGGCTCTGGCGGCTCAGATTTACTGGAAAGAGTATTTTAAGCTTTTGAGAGGCAGCGGGAAACGCATCAAGAAAAATGCTCGCGATACGGTGAACCAGCACTTGAATTATGGGTATGCGATTATTCGGTCTCTAGTGGCTCGTTCTCTTGTTGCGGGCGGTTTCTGCATGAATTTTGGGGTGGGTCATCGCCGGCGTGACAATCCCTTCAATCTGGTCGAGGACTTCATGGAGCCCTTTCGTCCTCTTGTAGACTGGACCGTTTTTGGTCTTTATACCAAGAATCCAGATTTAGTTTTCGAATCGAGCTCCAAAGTTGATTTGGTCCGCCTGGTCCTGCAGGAACCCGTGCAATTGGGAGGCCGCTCTTACCGCTTTATTCCGTCGTGCGACGCGATGATAACCAGGTTCGGTTTTTGTCTGCAGTACAAAAAAAGAGGGCTCCATCTTCCCTATGATAACGTGCCTCTTCAAGAACAGGCACCGGAGGCGCCGGAGGACCCGGAAGAAGAGGCGGAGAACGAAGCAGAAAACGACCATGAAACAGGTTAATTCTTGGCGGATTATGTGGGTTCTGGCTCTTTTTGATTTTCCCACGGGGACGAAGCAGGAGCGCCATCGCTACACAGTCTTCCGCCAACGCCTCCTAGAACGAGGCTTCACGTTTTCTCAGTATTCCGTCTATTTGCGTCACTATCCCACTTTTGCAAAAGCTAAAGCGGATGTTCAACTCCTGGTCAAATTTATTCCCGCCGGTGGCAAGGTCAGTTTTTACTATATTACCGATAAGCAATTCGGGATGACAACGAATTACTATGGCAGAACACGAGAGACTCCTCCGAAAGTCCCGGAGCAGGTGTTGCTCTTCTGAAGGCCCGGGTACCGTGCCGTGCCGGAAGCGTGCGGACGGATAGGCTGGCAGACAAAAGGAAAAGAGACAAAATCATGTGGCTATAATGTGGCTAAAGCGTTAAACTCGTGGGACAATAGTTTTGAGGCGGGCCCTCGGTCGGCGCTACGGCATCCAAAATTTCCCAAAAGTTTCCCAAGGGAAACACAATGAAACACAAAAAGAAAGATGGTTTTTTGGAAATTTCGGCACAACAGAGCCATACTAGAGACAAAATACCTCGGAAGGCCTCGGTTCTTCGCGGGAGGAACGCGTCGGTGTCGAATCAATCGGCAAGATCGGTCTGTCTCTGTCGCCCCAGGCGTCCTGGCTGGAAGGCCGATTTCGGTCGATTCCCTCTTCAGGCGGGCTCCAGGCCAGGAGGGTCTTGGAAACAATACCGAGCTGGAAATAATGAAGGCCTCCCCCCTCGCGGGGAAGAGGCCTTCCTGTTTTCGGGCTATCTCACCGTCGGAAACGACGACGAGACGCCCTTGCTACCTGAGAAACGACCACCGCCCAGGAATATGCTGAACATGCCGAAAAGCCCCGCATCGCTGAGGCCAGCCGGCCAAAAAACGATGCCATTCAAGAACTTACGCCCAGACTGTTCTAGCACATTCCCGGACGGTGGTCAACAGGAGCGCATTTTTCGTGTTCTAGACAGACCGGTGGTAAATCCGTCCCTAGTTCTAGCACATTCCCGGACGGTGGTCAACGTCCGCAGCGGGTCCGCTCGTTGGTTCTAGCACATTCCCGGACGGTGGTCAACAGGAGCTGAAAGAATTATACATACGACTTCCATCGTGTTCTAGCACATTCCCGGACGGTGGTCAACAGGAGCCGGAAAATCAGCATCGTCACCCTTCATTGCGTTCTAGCACATTCCCGGACGGTGGTCAACAGGAGCACCAAGGTCACGGGTGAGCTGTAAGCTAGGTTCTAGCACATTCCCGGACGGTGGTCAACAGGAGCAAAACCGCCGCCTGCCCGCGCCCCCGCCCGGTTCTAGCACATTCCCGGACGGTGGTCAACAGGAGCTAGGAGCGTCACCAATGTGACAAATATGGTGTTCTAGCACATTCCCGGACGGTGGTCAACAGGAGCAGAATAATCAAGGTAACGCTCACGTAGACGGTTCTAGCACATTCCCGGACGGTGGTCAACAGGAGCGATGAAAACAATGTGCTCTTCCTTCCCCAAGTTCTAGCACATTCCCGGACGGTGGTCAACAGGAGCTGAAAAATGGGCTGAAGTTCGATGAGGTTTGTTCTAGCACATTCCCGGACGGTGGTCAACAGGAGCGGGCGGTACTCCAGATAGCTTGATTGGCTTGTTCTAGCACATTCCCGGACGGTGGTCAACAGGAGCTTCAATATCGGAAAGACTCGCATCAATACCGTTCTAGCACATTCCCGGACGGTGGTCAACAGGAGCGGAGGGATCTGTCACGCGGACGGTCACGCCGTTCTAGCACATTCCCGGACGGTGGTCAACAGGAGCGGTTATGTCTGTGCGAACAGAAGGCGATTCGTTCTAGCACATTCCCGGACGGTGGTCAACAGGAGCCGGTCTTAAGTTGGATCTGCGCTGCGTCTGGTTCTAGCACATTCCCGGACGGTGGTCAACAGGAGCTAACGCCAGTTGGACGGTTGGCGCGGTCCAGTTCTAGCACATTCCCGGACGGTGGTCAACAGGAGCACCATCGACCTTGGGGCCCATGCCCCGGCCGTTCTAGCACATTCCCGGACGGTGGTCAACAGGAGCTAAGTGATGGTCTTCATGGTGCTGTTCCTTGTTCTAGCACATTCCCGGACGGTGGTCAACAGGAGCGGGATAGTTCGCGACGGTGGGCCAAATGTGGTTCTAGCACATTCCCGGACGGTGGTCAACAGGAGCGGCGTTTCTCGGCCGGCCGGCGACCGAGGCGTTCTAGCACATTCCCGGACGGTGGTCAACAGGAGCCGATTTGCTCCTCGGTTAGAAGCTGGCTCCGTTCTAGCACATTCCCGGACGGTGGTCAACAGGAGCAGCTGTACTCCAGGTGCTCGTTTAAAATCAGTTCTAGCACATTCCCGGACGGTGGTCAACAGGAGCTGAGCTAGCGGTGGGATGAAGAGAACCTCTGTTCTAGCACATTCCCGGACGGTGGTCAACAGGAGCTCTGGCCATAACGGCTATATGGACGGGGGTGTTCTAGCACATTCCCGGACGGTGGTCAACAGGAGCAGAGAACGCTACTCTGGCCGCGCGTGTAAGGTTCTAGCACATTCCCGGACGGTGGTCAACAGGAGCGGGGCTATCCTTCTCGTCTATTCGGTGCGAGTTCTAGCACATTCCCGGACGGTGGTCAACAGGAGCTGGTTGCGGAATGCGACCACGCTTGAAAATGTTCTAGCACATTCCCGGACGGTGGTCAACAGGAGCGCGTCTGGCAGTAGACCCGCCCGCCGCTTATGTTCTAGCACATTCCCGGACGGTGGTCAACAGGAGCCGGAGGCGCTGGCGGCCCTCGAGAAACGCTGTTCTAGCACATTCCCGGACGGTGGTCAACAGGAGCTGGGACGACAGCGCGTCCCGGTCGATGGAGGTTCTAGCACATTCCCGGACGGTGGTCAACAGGAGCGGAATGTCCCGGGGCCCGTCGAGCTGGGGCGTTCTAGCACATTCCCGGACGGTGGTCAACAGGAGCTGTAGGATCGAGGCCCCACAACACTCCATCGTTCTAGCACATTCCCGGACGGTGGTCAACAGGAGCAAATGACAAACTCCGTCGATGAAAACTGACGTTCTAGCACATTCCCGGACGGTGGTCAACAGGAGCTGACCATCTGGGCGCGCTGGATCCGGCCCCGGTTCTAGCACATTCCCGGACGGTGGTCAACAGGAGCCGGACGCTTGCGGCAAATCCGTGTCGAGCAGTTCTAGCACATTCCCGGACGGTGGTCAACAGGAGCGTTAAAGAGAATGGTGTTCGGATTTTCCCAGTTCTAGCACATTCCCGGACGGTGGTCAACAGGAGCTGAGCAGAATGCGACCCTCGCGCGGGTCGAGTTCTAGCACATTCCCGGACGGTGGTCAACAGGAGCCCACGGCGTCGAGCTCTTCATTTTCACCTGGTTCTAGCACATTCCCGGACGGTGGTCAACAGGAGCATATCCCAAGCGATATAGCTCCATTCTGAAGGTTCTAGCACATTCCCGGACGGTGGTCAACAGGAGCGCCGACCATCTCGACCGGCGTCGGCCGCAAGTTCTAGCACATTCCCGGACGGTGGTCAACAGGAGCGCGCGTGGTGAGCGCGTTCTCGTTTTGGTCGTTCTAGCACATTCCCGGACGGTGGTCAACAGGAGCAGCCGGCTATCCCGGCCGACACTGGAACCCGTTCTAGCACATTCCCGGACGGTGGTCAACAGGAGCGGTGGGCAGGCGATTAAACGCGTCGTGAATGTTCTAGCACATTCCCGGACGGTGGTCAACAGGAGCCGATTCATTTGCTGTTGGGCCAAATAGCCCGTTCTAGCACATTCCCGGACGGTGGTCAACAGGAGCGTGATCGACAACGACCAAGCCGAGGCCGGCGTTCTAGCACATTCCCGGACGGTGGTCAACAGGAGCAGCGTGGTAGAGTTAAGTCATCCTGATAAAGTTCTAGCACATTCCCGGACGGTGGTCAACAGGAGCTGAAGCCTACGCGCACCAGCAAGCCGAGAAGTTCTAGCACATTCCCGGACGGTGGTCAACAGGAGCGGCTTGAAGGACGCTCCGACCTGCGACGATGTTCTAGCACATTCCCGGACGGTGGTCAACAGGAGCCGACATTTGCAGTGGGTGATACTGCTCCAAGTTCTAGCACATTCCCGGACGGTGGTCAACAGGAGCCTGAACTACCCCAGCGTACCATGCGGCTTTGTTCTAGCACATTCCCGGACGGTGGTCAACAGGAGCTATGAAATTGGCAAGGTTGTACGCTGGTACGTTCTAGCACATTCCCGGACGGTGGTCAACAGGAGCTTCAAACAGATTCAATGACAGGTTCGTCAGGTTCTAGCACATTCCCGGACGGTGGTCAACAGGAGCAGAACTTCAGAGCACTTCTAATGCCCCAGCGTTCTAGCACATTCCCGGACGGTGGTCAACAGGAGCCAGGGAGGGCGGGTAAACCCGCCACCAGAGGTTCTAGCACATTCCCGGACGGTGGTCAACAGGAGCACTCCATGGAATGACCTCATGCGTTATCTCGTTCTAGCACATTCCCGGACGGTGGTCAACAGGAGCTGGGAGCCTTGAAGCCCGACAAGGCCGCATGTTCTAGCACATTCCCGGACGGTGGTCAACAGGAGCACTGCGTCGCGTTCTTGCCATTGGCCAACGGTTCTAGCACATTCCCGGACGGTGGTCAACAGGAGCGGACGACTACCGTCCCATCGAACAATCTCAGTTCTAGCACATTCCCGGACGGTGGTCAACAGGAGCGGGCGGGAGCGGGGCAGCTGCCCGGACGCCGTTCTAGCACATTCCCGGACGGTGGTCAACAGGAGCGGCTTTGGGTCTGTCAACGAGGTCGAGAGTGTTCTAGCACATTCCCGGACGGTGGTCAACAGGAGCTAGCCGGCTCTTTGTCTCGCCGTGGGAGCAGTTCTAGCACATTCCCGGACGGTGGTCAACAGGAGCAGAAGAACCACCAACCCCACTTTTGACACCGTTCTAGCACATTCCCGGACGGTGGTCAACAGGAGCCGTGTTCGAATCGGGCTCGACGGTCGAGCAGTTCTAGCACATTCCCGGACGGTGGTCAACAGGAGCAAGCCCAGGTTCTGTCTGCGTTATGGCATAGTTCTAGCACATTCCCGGACGGTGGTCAACAGGAGCAAGCAGGAGCTCCTTAAACTGCTCTAAATTGTTCTAGCACATTCCCGGACGGTGGTCAACAGGAGCGCCCGATAGCAGCCGGTCGGGGTCCGGTGTGTTCTAGCACATTCCCGGACGGTGGTCAACAGGAGCAGTGAATCAAAGTAGGCGTCGTCATAGCCGGTTCTAGCACATTCCCGGACGGTGGTCAACAGGAGCGGACCGTTTCATGCATGCGCGTGGCAATCCGTTCTAGCACATTCCCGGACGGTGGTCAACAGGAGCACGGGCTCCTAGGAGCCCGTTTTTTTTATTGTTCTAGCACATTCCCGGACGGTGGTCAACAGGAGCTGGTATTTCGGTTGTTTCCAGTTCTTTCTGGTTCTAGCACATTCCCGGACGGTGGTCAACAGGAGCCAATTTGGGGTGGAGGGCAAATAAATCAATGTTCTAGCACATTCCCGGACGGTGGTCAACAGGAGCATGGGTACCTCGCACCACGGCGTTCATCTCGTTCTAGCACATTCCCGGACGGTGGTCAACAGGAGCTTTCAACACGGTAACCTTGATTCGACCCCGGTTCTAGCACATTCCCGGACGGTGGTCAACAGGAGCTGAGAATTGTTACAACCGGCCATTGGTGCTGTTCTAGCACATTCCCGGACGGTGGTCAACAGGAGCCAATTTGTCTGATGGGTATCCTTTTTGGCCGTTCTAGCACATTCCCGGACGGTGGTCAACAGGAGCAGGCTATGGAGTTGGCCAGCTGGCTGCCGGGTTCTAGCACATTCCCGGACGGTGGTCAACAGGAGCAAGATTTCCCTTGTTTTCTCAAGGAAAACAGTTCTAGCACATTCCCGGACGGTGGTCAACAGGAGCAGCTCGCCCCCCGGCGGCGGGCGAGCTCGGGTTCTAGCACATTCCCGGACGGTGGTCAACAGGAGCAGATAGGCCTGGTTGCCCACGTTCAGAGACGTTCTAGCACATTCCCGGACGGTGGTCAACAGGAGCAGTGGCACCCTTAATAGCGAAGCCAGGGATGTTCTAGCACATTCCCGGACGGTGGTCAACAGGAGCTAAGCGTTACGGACAGCGTCATACGGCATCGTTCTAGCACATTCCCGGACGGTGGTCAACAGGAGCAAGGGACCAAGGGCACCAAACGCCAGATGAGTTCTAGCACATTCCCGGACGGTGGTCAACAGGAGCAAATACGTAACGATCTCTGAATAGCTCCCAGTTCTAGCACATTCCCGGACGGTGGTCAACAGGAGCGCCGCTGGGAGCCGGCCTCCTGCACGATAAGTTCTAGCACATTCCCGGACGGTGGTCAACAGGAGCTCGGACTCTCGGGTCGGCGGGGTGTCGGCGGTTCTAGCACATTCCCGGACGGTGGTCAACAGGAGCCGTTGGCGTTGTTCAATGGGCAGGTTGCGGGTTCTAGCACATTCCCGGACGGTGGTCAACAGGAGCCTTCTTTGTGCGGCGGCTCTGGAGGGCGGCGTTCTAGCACATTCCCGGACGGTGGTCAACAGGAGCTGTTTATCCTGTGTACCAGGAAACTCCGACGTTCTAGCACATTCCCGGACGGTGGTCAACAGGAGCGGAATTAGGAGTCGATGGCCATGACATTGTGTTCTAGCACATTCCCGGACGGTGGTCAACAGGAGCTTATTTGCAAGCTCCTCCGTCTCGAGCTAAGTTCTAGCACATTCCCGGACGGTGGTCAACAGGAGCATTCGAAGAAGGTGATCTCGCTCCTCACGAGTTCTAGCACATTCCCGGACGGTGGTCAACAGGAGCGTCAAAAGGACGGCATACGGCAGTCTCTCTTGTTCTAGCACATTCCCGGACGGTGGTCAACAGGAGCTACAGCAGGACCGCACAGGACGGCCCTCAAGTTCTAGCACATTCCCGGACGGTGGTCAACAGGAGCAAATTCGATGAGTGGCTGAATCTCCTCCGGGTTCTAGCACATTCCCGGACGGTGGTCAACAGGAGCCAAAATCCTAAAGGGGCGGCGGGGGTGTATGTTCTAGCACATTCCCGGACGGTGGTCAACAGGAGCTATAAAACACTTGACAATCGTTTTGTAGCTGTTCTAGCACATTCCCGGACGGTGGTCAACAGGAGCAAAAACTTTGCGTAGATTGATGTCATCTCATGTTCTAGCACATTCCCGGACGGTGGTCAACAGGAGCAAACACAGCGACCGTGCACACTCCGCAGGGGGTTCTAGCACATTCCCGGACGGTGGTCAACAGGAGCAGTCGCTTCGGCCTGGGGGAGGTTTTTCCGGTTCTAGCACATTCCCGGACGGTGGTCAACAGGAGCCGCAATCTCGAGCGGTCGGTCATTGTAGGTGTTCTAGCACATTCCCGGACGGTGGTCAACAGGAGCCTGTGTTAGTTCGGACGAGACGGTTCATGTGTTCTAGCACATTCCCGGACGGTGGTCAACAGGAGCGTCCAAAAGAATCGATATCAAAACCGAGAAGTTCTAGCACATTCCCGGACGGTGGTCAACAGGAGCTTGTTCGTGCAAGACACGCCTTGAGCGTGCGTTCTAGCACATTCCCGGACGGTGGTCAACAGGAGCAATGTCGGTCCAGTGACCGAAATCAAGTCGGTTCTAGCACATTCCCGGACGGTGGTCAACAGGAGCACGGGAAGCCGAGCGTCGCAATGTGGACCGGTTCTAGCACATTCCCGGACGGTGGTCAACAGGAGCTCCGGAGAAAGAGACTCCCCGGAAATGTCAGTTCTAGCACATTCCCGGACGGTGGTCAACAGGAGCCACAAATCGCAAGCTTGGGCTATACCCGGGGTTCTAGCACATTCCCGGACGGTGGTCAACAGGAGCAGCGGACGCCTCGACATAGACGCCGTTCTTGTTCTAGCACATTCCCGGACGGTGGTCAACAGGAGCCGCCGCCTTGCGGACGAGGCGGGGAAGACCGTTCTAGCACATTCCCGGACGGTGGTCAACAGGAGCCGCCTCCTCGTTCGAGTCGGCGGATTTTCGTTCTAGCACATTCCCGGACGGTGGTCAACAGGAGCTTGTTGAGTCAACGAGTTATAGACCCGCCGCCCGTTCTAGCACATTCCCGGACGGTGGTCAACAGGAGCCCAACAGGTCGAACGTCGAACTTGGAAACAGTTCTAGCACATTCCCGGACGGTGGTCAACAGGAGCCGCAGATCTCCTCGATCTGCGGGAGCAAACGTTCTAGCACATTCCCGGACGGTGGTCAACAGGAGCAGTTCCATGATGCGGGTCGCGGCGGTCTCGGTTCTAGCACATTCCCGGACGGTGGTCAACAGGAGCGGAAATAGTGGAGAGCCCGGAAGATGGATTGTTCTAGCACATTCCCGGACGGTGGTCAACAGGAGCCGGAACTATCGCGCCCACAGCAGCGGCCAAGTTCTAGCACATTCCCGGACGGTGGTCAACAGGAGCTCGCGGGCAGGGTGTAAGCCCCCGCCGCGGTGTTCTAGCACATTCCCGGACGGTGGTCAACAGGAGCAAGGAGAGCGACGCTCTGCGGGCGAGGCCGGTTCTAGCACATTCCCGGACGGTGGTCAACAGGAGCAAGGAACTCGTAGAGCTAGGGAAAGAAGTAGTTCTAGCACATTCCCGGACGGTGGTCAACAGGAGCATAACCATTCTCTACAAGCCAGGCGACAACCGTTCTAGCACATTCCCGGACGGTGGTCAACAGGAGCTATGGGACGGGTCGGCCTTCGGCGGAGGTTGTTCTAGCACATTCCCGGACGGTGGTCAACAGGAGCCTCAAAAGCAACCATGCCACCCACCATAGGCAGTTCTAGCACATTCCCGGACGGTGGTCAACAGGAGCTCCCCGCTAGACGAAGTAGAGGTAGTCCCGCTGTTCTAGCACATTCCCGGACGGTGGTCAACAGGAGCTGTGTGTGAATCCGTTATTTGTGCCTGCCAGTTCTAGCACATTCCCGGACGGTGGTCAACAGGAGCCGACCGCGAAAACACTCTTTTCGCAAACCCGTTCTAGCACATTCCCGGACGGTGGTCAACAGGAGCCAAAGTCTCGACCGGTCTATAGAACCAGAAGTTCTAGCACATTCCCGGACGGTGGTCAACAGGAGCCTGTGCGGCCCTGCTGTATAAGAGCCTCTTGTTCTAGCACATTCCCGGACGGTGGTCAACAGGAGCTGCGAGACACTCATATGATCCCGACCGCAAGTTCTAGCACATTCCCGGACGGTGGTCAACAGGAGCAAAATTCAGGAATGATGAACGCAGGTCGTCGTTCTAGCACATTCCCGGACGGTGGTCAACAGGAGCTGAAATGGATTTGGATGCTTCGGCTGTTAGGTTCTAGCACATTCCCGGACGGTGGTCAACAGGAGCTCGAAAAGGCTTGTCTCGCCGTTTTTCGGCGGTTCTAGCACATTCCCGGACGGTGGTCAACAGGAGCTGACGGACAGCAGATCTGGCGGGGCATCGTGTTCTAGCACATTCCCGGACGGTGGTCAACAGGAGCGGAGCGGCTGGCGGAGCTCTATCGGACGCCGTTCTAGCACATTCCCGGACGGTGGTCAACAGGAGCGGCGTTTTTTATTGGTGAAAAGATGGACTGGTTCTAGCACATTCCCGGACGGTGGTCAACAGGAGCCGAACGGATAGTCGATCTTCGCCAGAGCTTGTTCTAGCACATTCCCGGACGGTGGTCAACAGGAGCAGACGAGGAGCGAATCAAGGCGCAGGCGCAGTTCTAGCACATTCCCGGACGGTGGTCAACAGGAGCCGAACGGATAGTCGATCTTCGCCAGAGCTTGTTCTAGCACATTCCCGGACGGTGGTCAACAGGAGCGCTGGCCGGGTCGCCGTAGCCGTCTCTGGCGTTCTAGCACATTCCCGGACGGTGGTCAACAGGAGCGTGGTGGTGCAGTCGGCTCGACCAAGTGGCGTTCTAGCACATTCCCGGACGGTGGTCAACAGGAGCGGCGTCTCGGGCGCGCTGGCCAGTCCTACGGTTCTAGCACATTCCCGGACGGTGGTCAACAGGAGCATATCCATCCCCGCCATAAGGCAGGATTTTGTTCTAGCACATTCCCGGACGGTGGTCAACAGGAGCGGAATTTGGCCGCAGCTTCTCGATTTGCAATGTTCTAGCACATTCCCGGACGGTGGTCAACAGGAGCAGCTGCTCCCAAATGCCTTTTTCGCTCATAGTTCTAGCACATTCCCGGACGGTGGTCAACAGGAGCACGCGCTTCTTGCAGCTGGTTTTCAAATTTGTTCTAGCACATTCCCGGACGGTGGTCAACAGGAGCAAAGATTCTTTGAGGCGTTCGAGAAGGCGGGTTCTAGCACATTCCCGGACGGTGGTCAACAGGAGCGGGCAAAAGATACCGGTCCCGAAGCGTGTCGTTCTAGCACATTCCCGGACGGTGGTCAACAGGAGCGGCGACCATCGGTCGGGACGCCCGAGTCCGAGTTCTAGCACATTCCCGGACGGTGGTCAACAGGAGCCGAGAGGCGACCGCCTTGAGAAAGGAACTAGGTTCTAGCACATTCCCGGACGGTGGTCAACAGGAGCGTAGATGGCTCGAAGTTCCCGACCCACCAAGTTCTAGCACATTCCCGGACGGTGGTCAACAGGAGCGCTTGACATGGTCTAAGTTCGATACTTATTGTTCTAGCACATTCCCGGACGGTGGTCAACAGGAGCACCGGGAACAGGTGGGTCAGGCGGATAAGGGTTCTAGCACATTCCCGGACGGTGGTCAACAGGAGCGAGTAGCCACATCATAACCCGTCGCCGTTGGTTCTAGCACATTCCCGGACGGTGGTCAACAGGAGCAACCCAGCACCCCATCAGAAGTACCTGGAAGTTCTAGCACATTCCCGGACGGTGGTCAACAGGAGCCTTCTGGATCGGATTCTGCCACAGGCGGCGGTTCTAGCACATTCCCGGACGGTGGTCAACAGGAGCTTGTGCCCTCCCATAGGGAGGCCGGTCAGAGTTCTAGCACATTCCCGGACGGTGGTCAACAGGAGCGGACCGGTGACCACGGACTCAAACAAAAGAGTTCTAGCACATTCCCGGACGGTGGTCAACAGGAGCAGCCTAAACAAGGCGTCCTCATATTGCTTCGTTCTAGCACATTCCCGGACGGTGGTCAACAGGAGCACAGATGACTATATGGAGGCCGTCCTGGAGGGTTCTAGCACATTCCCGGACGGTGGTCAACAGGAGCCACCCTGCTGGATGGTGTTCTTCGTGAGCTGTTCTAGCACATTCCCGGACGGTGGTCAACAGGAGCAGGCGAGAATCGGTGTCCCTGCAGACAACGGTTCTAGCACATTCCCGGACGGTGGTCAACAGGAGCGTTCAGTCCATTCAGAACGCCGATAGCTTGAGTTCTAGCACATTCCCGGACGGTGGTCAACAGGAGCAGATATCATGAGGGAAAACTGTCTCTCACCGTTCTAGCACATTCCCGGACGGTGGTCAACAGGAGCATGGGCAGGCTCTTTGCGTTAGCTAACACGGTTCTAGCACATTCCCGGACGGTGGTCAACAGGAGCAGATCTCTCATACTGGTGTCCTCTCAATCTGTTCTAGCACATTCCCGGACGGTGGTCAACAGGAGCTTCGAGGTAAAGTATAAGCTCGTTCTTGTCGTTCTAGCACATTCCCGGACGGTGGTCAACAGGAGCTGCTGGGCTCTGGTGGGCTCTGCGCGAAATGTTCTAGCACATTCCCGGACGGTGGTCAACAGGAGCACAGAGCTAGGCCTAGCCAGGCCTGAGCCTGTTCTAGCACATTCCCGGACGGTGGTCAACAGGAGCAGATACCTCCAGGTCAGCCTGTTTAGACCTGTTCTAGCACATTCCCGGACGGTGGTCAACAGGAGCACAGAGAGCTGATCACGCCCAAGGCTCAGGGTTCTAGCACATTCCCGGACGGTGGTCAACAGGAGCGGCGCGTCTCAGTCCAACGTTGCTGCTGCTGTTCTAGCACATTCCCGGACGGTGGTCAACAGGAGCTGAGCCTTTGCTACCATGCTGGCGTTTTCAGTTCTAGCACATTCCCGGACGGTGGTCAACAGGAGCAAGGATTGTGACGATTACCGCACCAGGTCTGTTCTAGCACATTCCCGGACGGTGGTCAACAGGAGCGGCGACCACTGGTTGAGGCCGCCGGTGGGCGTTCTAGCACATTCCCGGACGGTGGTCAACAGGAGCGACGAAGACACAACGCCCGCAAGCTCCGACGGTTCTAGCACATTCCCGGACGGTGGTCAACAGGAGCGGTGAGTTCGTTGGTGTCGCGAAGACGGGCGTTCTAGCACATTCCCGGACGGTGGTCAACAGGAGCAGGCCTCCTAGGTACCTGCCTGCCAGAAAAGGTTCTAGCACATTCCCGGACGGTGGTCAACAGGAGCCGCGTGATCTGTCAATTGACGCCCAGTGTCGTTCTAGCACATTCCCGGACGGTGGTCAACAGGAGCCTACCGCCTTGGGCGAGACCAGAGGCGATGGTTCTAGCACATTCCCGGACGGTGGTCAACAGGAGCAGAGATGCGCGCAATCTTTTAGGGGATAGGGTTCTAGCACATTCCCGGACGGTGGTCAACAGGAGCCGCTGGGGCCGGTTGCCCCTGGCGAAAGTTGTTCTAGCACATTCCCGGACGGTGGTCAACAGGAGCTAACGCCAATTGGACAGTCGGCGCTGTCCAGTTCTAGCACATTCCCGGACGGTGGTCAACAGGAGCCGAGAAATTGCCACGCGTGCTACGCCCCATGTTCTAGCACATTCCCGGACGGTGGTCAACAGGAGCCCGCATACCCCTCCAATACCCCCTCCCGTCGGTTCTAGCACATTCCCGGACGGTGGTCAACAGGAGCTGGGCTTTCGCAACGGTGCGCGCGTTTTCAGTTCTAGCACATTCCCGGACGGTGGTCAACAGGAGCAGAGCCCGAATCTCATCGTTGCCCTTCAGAGTTCTAGCACATTCCCGGACGGTGGTCAACAGGAGCGCCCTACCGACGGAAGCGTTGTCGGTGCTGGTTCTAGCACATTCCCGGACGGTGGTCAACAGGAGCATGACGGAGCTGTCGGAGCCGTCGGCTCGTGTTCTAGCACATTCCCGGACGGTGGTCAACAGGAGCATGACGGAGCTGTCGGAGCCGTCGGCTCGTGTTCTAGCACATTCCCGGACGGTGGTCAACAGGAGCAAATGAGACCGCCTGACCCTCCAGCTCGTTGTTCTAGCACATTCCCGGACGGTGGTCAACAGGAGCTTAACGAGCCTAATATAGCCGTTTTTTTTGGTTCTAGCACATTCCCGGACGGTGGTCAACAGGAGCAAACAAGATCTGGATTCGGGAGGTTTCACGGTTCTAGCACATTCCCGGACGGTGGTCAACAGGAGCGGCAGTGCCGAATGGGTATCGAGTATGGTAGTTCTAGCACATTCCCGGACGGTGGTCAACAGGAGCTAGAAGTTTTGGGGCTCCGATTCGAGCCCGAGTTCTAGCACATTCCCGGACGGTGGTCAACAGGAGCAAACAAGAAGCTAACATTCGGCGGGGGTGAGTTCTAGCACATTCCCGGACGGTGGTCAACAGGAGCAAGACATGGAGCCTGGTGATGAACGCATATTGTTCTAGCACATTCCCGGACGGTGGTCAACAGGAGCGAAGATGACAGAACGATTTGTTTTTCATCCGGTTCTAGCACATTCCCGGACGGTGGTCAACAGGAGCGCACGCCCTCGTCATCCCCATGGCCCCGCTGTTCTAGCACATTCCCGGACGGTGGTCAACAGGAGCGCGGCCTCGTTCGGGCGGGGCCGGGGACGAGTTCTAGCACATTCCCGGACGGTGGTCAACAGGAGCATAGGCTCTTATAAGGCTATAGAGCTGTTCTGTTCTAGCACATTCCCGGACGGTGGTCAACAGGAGCAGACACAACAGACACCTCCGGGCCAGGAGCGTTCTAGCACATTCCCGGACGGTGGTCAACAGGAGCCGTGTCGTCATTTTACGCGTCCTCCAACTCGTTCTAGCACATTCCCGGACGGTGGTCAACAGGAGCGAGGAGCAGGGTCACCCCGCCCCTCGGGTGGTTCTAGCACATTCCCGGACGGTGGTCAACAGGAGCGATGCGCTTGCCGGCCTTCGTGCCGTTGACGTTCTAGCACATTCCCGGACGGTGGTCAACAGGAGCCGATGCGATGACTAACCCAGTCACCAGTCAGTTCTAGCACATTCCCGGACGGTGGTCAACAGGAGCCGTGGTGCCACTCGGACGGTTGAATTTTGAGTTCTAGCACATTCCCGGACGGTGGTCAACAGGAGCGGCGTGGTCTATGAATTCAACGGGGGTTTTGTTCTAGCACATTCCCGGACGGTGGTCAACAGGAGCCAGTCTGCTTGTCAGGACAGGCATTGCCCCGTTCTAGCACATTCCCGGACGGTGGTCAACAGGAGCTGTAGTTCGGATTCGGGTGTGTCTGCGTGCGTTCTAGCACATTCCCGGACGGTGGTCAACAGGAGCCAGGAAACTGCAGTAGGGCTGCAGCACTACGTTCTAGCACATTCCCGGACGGTGGTCAACAGGAGCCGATTCGACTGTATTCTGTATCTCTGATAGGTTCTAGCACATTCCCGGACGGTGGTCAACAGGAGCACCAGTCGCCCTCGAGTGGCGTCAAGGACGGTTCTAGCACATTCCCGGACGGTGGTCAACAGGAGCAGCGATTCGATTTGCGAACCGACGGCCGCCGTTCTAGCACATTCCCGGACGGTGGTCAACAGGAGCTAAAAGATCTACCAAGAATGCCCCGGCCCCGTTCTAGCACATTCCCGGACGGTGGTCAACAGGAGCGAGAAAACAGGCCTGCTGTTCTGTCATTCTGTTCTAGCACATTCCCGGACGGTGGTCAACAGGAGCGGCTGATGTCGTATGCCGTCCGTCGTATGTGTTCTAGCACATTCCCGGACGGTGGTCAACAGGAGCCTTCGGCCTCTTGAATGGGGGTGTCTTGAATGTTCTAGCACATTCCCGGACGGTGGTCAACAGGAGCTAGTTATTCCCACCACCTGCATTTGTTAGCGTTCTAGCACATTCCCGGACGGTGGTCAACAGGAGCGTGTTGGCAAGGCGGGTCTGACGCCAAGGGGTTCTAGCACATTCCCGGACGGTGGTCAACAGGAGCTATTTACGATGCCAGTGGCAATTTGATTCAGGTTCTAGCACATTCCCGGACGGTGGTCAACAGGAGCTTCTGGCGTACAATCTCTCGAAGAAAAAATGTTCTAGCACATTCCCGGACGGTGGTCAACAGGAGCCGAACAATCGCCGAACACCCTGCCACATCGGTTCTAGCACATTCCCGGACGGTGGTCAACAGGAGCCAAAATAGTTGTGAGGAGGACGCAACCGCGGTTCTAGCACATTCCCGGACGGTGGTCAACAGGAGCCTGCATCTTGCAGGCTCCATCTGGTCTGGTGTTCTAGCACATTCCCGGACGGTGGTCAACAGGAGCAGGGTCTCGAGGGCGGAAACTAGGCTGTTCGTTCTAGCACATTCCCGGACGGTGGTCAACAGGAGCGCCTCACTACGCGCGGACGGATATTGATCTTGTTCTAGCACATTCCCGGACGGTGGTCAACAGGAGCAGCCCAGCCATCTGGGCCGACGAGAAGTTCGTTCTAGCACATTCCCGGACGGTGGTCAACAGGAGCCAGTGGGGCGGGGGTTGTTGTTCGGGAGGGGTTCTAGCACATTCCCGGACGGTGGTCAACAGGAGCGGCAAACTCAAGCTCCTTGTTCGACCAGTCGTTCTAGCACATTCCCGGACGGTGGTCAACAGGAGCGGGAAGTCATACAGCAGTCTGTTCGTGGCAGTTCTAGCACATTCCCGGACGGTGGTCAACAGGAGCTCGTAAAGCAAAAGCCAGCCGTTGAGCGGAGTTCTAGCACATTCCCGGACGGTGGTCAACAGGAGCAAAAAACAAACCGAACAGCGCGAGGCCGTCGTTCTAGCACATTCCCGGACGGTGGTCAACAGGAGCGCGTGTCCTCGACGATGGTGACCGTGATATGTTCTAGCACATTCCCGGACGGTGGTCAACAGGAGCTTTGGCACCCAGAAAAAGCCAACAGGCCCAGTTCTAGCACATTCCCGGACGGTGGTCAACAGGAGCTTTTTTCAAGCGGGACACCAACGCCGGCGTGTTCTAGCACATTCCCGGACGGTGGTCAACAGGAGCGACGCGCTTACCGGCCTTCGTGCCGTTGACGTTCTAGCACATTCCCGGACGGTGGTCAACAGGAGCTTTGTAAATAAGGGCGTCACGCTGCCCTTGAGTTCTAGCACATTCCCGGACGGTGGTCAACAGGAGCTTTTTTCAAGCGGGACACCAACGCCGGCGTGTTCTAGCACATTCCCGGACGGTGGTCAACAGGAGCGACGCGCTTACCGGCCTTCGTGCCGTTGACGTTCTAGCACATTCCCGGACGGTGGTCAACAGGAGCAGCGCGCCCGGGTCCGTTTTCTCGTCCCAGGTTCTAGCACATTCCCGGACGGTGGTCAACAGGAGCAAAAAGCCTGAGCGGCCTCGTCAAAATCGGGTTCTAGCACATTCCCGGACGGTGGTCAACAGGAGCGCATAACCCCAGAGGCCTCGGGTGCTAGAAGTTCTAGCACATTCCCGGACGGTGGTCAACAGGAGCGCTACCACAGTCGTGGCAGTTGCCCTCGCCGTTCTAGCACATTCCCGGACGGTGGTCAACAGGAGCAAAGAATTCATTCTCCGCCGCCAAAATAAAGTTCTAGCACATTCCCGGACGGTGGTCAACAGGAGCCGCGCTGGCTATGACCGTGAGCCAGCCTCGGTTCTAGCATATTCCCGGACGGTGGTCAACAGGAGCCCCCGGCCTTCACGCCGCCGCCCCCGCATGGTTCTAGCACATTCCCGGACGGTGGTCAACAGGAGCTCCAGCTCGGCTGATACCCCTGTCGCGTGCGTTCTAGCACATTCCCGGACGGTGGTCAACAGGAGCTCGAATGCGACGAGTTAGAAGAGTCTCTTCGTTCTAGCACATTCCCGGACGGTGGTCAACAGGAGCAAGAAAACTAGCGGTCTCACCGCCGAACTAGTTCTAGCACATTCCCGGACGGTGGTCAACAGGAGCCGAATTATACTCGCCCTGAGGGTGAAGAAAGGTTCTAGCACATTCCCGGACGGTGGTCAACAGGAGCAGCGGCGGAGGCCGGGTCCACAGGGTTCGGGTTCTAGCACATTCCCGGACGGTGGTCAACAGGAGCTGAGGGCCGCCTCATACTTCGTCAAAAATGTGTTCTAGCACATTCCCGGACGGTGGTCAACAGGAGCGTGCTCCTGGGGCCCCTGTGTCTCCTGGGGGTTCTAGCACATTCCCGGACGGTGGTCAACAGGAGCACGCCTCTACAGGAGCACAGAGACACAGAAGTTCTAGCACATTCCCGGACGGTGGTCAACAGGAACTTATGACCACCACTCCCGCCGCCGCCGCCGTTCTAGCACATTCCCGGACGGTGGTCAACAGGAGCCAGAACGCCTATTCGGCACGCCTTCAATCGATTCTAGCACATTCCCGGACGGTGGTCAACAGGAGCGGCGCCTCGGAGTTCGTCTGATGTGTAAGCGTTCTAGCACATTCCCGGACGGTGGTCAACAGGAGCTTTGGATGAAGCCTTCAATCTGAATGCCAAGTTCTAGCACATTCCCGGACGGTGGTCAACAGGAGCCTTCAGGAAGATGAACTCGCAGTTAAATCGGGTTCTAGCACATTCCCGGACGGTGGTCAACAGGAGCATACTCGTCACGCACGGCACGACTGGGCTAGGTTCTAGCACATTCCCGGACGGTGGTCAACAGGAGCCCTGTGCAAGTTCCCATGCCTCCAAAAAACGTTCTAGCACATTCCCGGACGGTGGTCAACAGGAGCACGCCGCCTCAAGCCCCTGCACGCACAAAGGTTCTAGCACATTCCCGGACGGTGGTCAACAGGAGCCGCCAGCTTCGCCATTCTCATGAACTTCCCGTTCTAGCACATTCCCGGACGGTGGTCAACAGGAGCCCTAGATTCCACGTTCGGGAAACATGACATGTTCTAGCACATTCCCGGACGGTGGTCAACAGGAGCGGTAAGTTCGGTGCGAAGTTCCTTTTAGATGTTCTAGCACATTCCCGGACGGTGGTCAACAGGAGCTGTTGACGGACGCTGATATCAAATCGGGGTGTTCTAGCACATTCCCGGACGGTGGTCAACAGGAGCAGTCGGGATATTGGCTCAAAACCACAATGCGTTCTAGCACATTCCCGGACGGTGGTCAACAGGAGCAGCCGACGTTTTCAATAGCGCGATTATGGAGTTCTAGCACATTCCCGGACGGTGGTCAACAGGAGCAGCGTTGAGATCGACTACCTCAGAACCATTGTTCTAGCACATTCCCGGACGGTGGTCAACAGGAGCGCCACCAACGCTTGATAGCCAGCCGCTCATGTTCTAGCACATTCCCGGACGGTGGTCAACAGGAGCGGGTCTGCTAGGCGGGACTCTATCGCCGCCGTTCTAGCACATTCCCGGACGGTGGTCAACAGGAGCTAGAGATCGTTACGTCTTTGAAAAAGAGAAGTTCTAGCACATTCCCGGACGGTGGTCAACAGGAGCGAGCCGAGCCATTCCTCGGCCGTAAAGGGGGTTCTAGCACATTCCCGGACGGTGGTCAACAGGAGCAGTCGTTCGTGCACGGCGATGTGCTCGTTCGTTCTAGCACATTCCCGGACGGTGGTCAACAGGAGCTGGCGGGCTGGGGCTCTGCTCTGGTTGGCCGTTCTAGCACATTCCCGGACGGTGGTCAACAGGAGCTTGGCATCTGAAGCTCAAATACACCGCTGGGTTCTAGCACATTCCCGGACGGTGGTCAACAGGAGCATATAGCTTGGACGACTGCGACGGAATAGAGTTCTAGCACATTCCCGGACGGTGGTCAACAGGAGCAATCTGGTTCGCGCGGAACAAGCCGGCCTCGTTCTAGCACATTCCCGGACGGTGGTCAACAGGAGCAGCGCGCGTCAACGGTGTGCCTGTGGAAGCCGTTCTAGCACATTCCCGGACGGTGGTCAACAGGAGCCGAGGCGATGGTTGGCCACGTGCCGAATGTGTTCTAGCACATTCCCGGACGGTGGTCAACAGGAGCTTGCCACCGCACGCGTGGCAGTAGGCGATCGTTCTAGCACATTCCCGGACGGTGGTCAACAGGAGCAGTGTCCATTAGTATTGTCCCAAGCCGAGGGTTCTAGCACATTCCCGGACGGTGGTCAACAGGAGCAGTGAAAATCTAGCGTGGATCGCATCAAGTGTTCTAGCACATTCCCGGACGGTGGTCAACAGGAGCTGCTGGCACCGGAACGAACAACCAGCCGACTGTTCTAGCACATTCCCGGACGGTGGTCAACAGGAGCGGGCAAGCTGATGTCCGTCCGATTCGATCAGTTCTAGCACATTCCCGGACGGTGGTCAACAGGAACACGACGGACAGGCTTGCAAGCCTGCGTCGCGTTCTAGCACATTCCCGGACGGTGGTCAACAGGAGCGGCGTGGTACGGCGACCCGCACGGCAAGGCGTTCTAGCACATTCCCGGACGGTGGTCAACAGGAGCAAGCCTCCCCGCCAAATGGCGGTGATGCCTGTTCTAGCACATTCCCGGACGGTGGTCAACAGGAGCATACCGTCTGGACCATCGTTCGAGGCCGTCGTTCTAGCACATTCCCGGACGGTGGTCAACAGGAGCCAAACCTGGGCCGCCGTCTCGGCCACAGTTGTTCTAGCACATTCCCGGACGGTGGTCAACAGGAGCGAGGTCACGCAAGACCCTGTCATCGTGAACGTTCTAGCACATTCCCGGACGGTGGTCAACAGGAGCGGGCCCGGGCTCTGGGACCCGAGGCGGCGTGTTCTAGCACATTCCCGGACGGTGGTCAACAGGAGCCTAGGTCTAGGTATTCTACCACGCTTGAATGTTCTAGCACATTCCCGGACGGTGGTCAACAGGAGCAAGCCGCTACCTGCAACCCGGAGAGACACCGTTCTAGCACATTCCCGGACGGTGGTCAACAGGAGCCGAAGACGCCATGATCACTCGAATGAAGCGGTTCTAGCACATTCCCGGACGGTGGTCAACAGGAGCGGACGACTGGAAGGGTGAACATTTCGGTCAGTTCTAGCACATTCCCGGACGGTGGTCAACAGGAGCCCTGCAAAAGGGCGATTGTGAGGGCGTTTAGTTCTAGCACATTCCCGGACGGTGGTCAACAGGAGCTGGAAATAAAGTCGTGGTGAGTTTGGATGTGTTCTAGCACATTCCCGGACGGTGGTCAACAGGAGCGAGGCCGAGGGGAGGAGCTCCTCGGGGCCGGTTCTAGCACATTCCCGGACGGTGGTCAACAGGAGCAATAACCTCCGTGACGCTGCTGGCAACTTGGTTCTAGCACATTCCCGGACGGTGGTCAACAGGAGCAAAATCAAGTTCGGGCTCTGTGCTTAAAATGTTCTAGCACATTCCCGGACGGTGGTCAACAGGAGCGACGAGCCGTGTTTATCTGGGTCACACCTTGTTCTAGCACATTCCCGGACGGTGGTCAACAGGAGCAAAGGCCCGCCCCTCTCCCAAGGTCCCAACGTTCTAGCACATTCCCGGACGGTGGTCAACAGGAGCCACACGATACCCGTCAATCGGCTCACGCCGGTTCTAGCACATTCCCGGACGGTGGTCAACAGGAGCGAGGCGTTTCTAGACGGGGTCGTTTCGGCCGTTCTAGCACATTCCCGGACGGTGGTCAACAGGAGCGATTCGGATCCGCTGCTAGAGTGTAGTGGCGTTCTAGCACATTCCCGGACGGTGGTCAACAGGAGCATGTCAGCCTGTTCAGACCAGCCTGCAGGCGTTCTAGCACATTCCCGGACGGTGGTCAACAGGAGCAGCCAGCTCCCTCGCCTCCCTAACACGCCTGTTCTAGCACATTCCCGGACGGTGGTCAACAGGAGCGCTCCCAGATCTGTGCCTCCGAATCAAAAGGTTCTAGCACATTCCCGGACGGTGGTCAACAGGAGCTAGGAGGCAACAGCCTAGGCTGTCTCAAATGTTCTAGCACATTCCCGGACGGTGGTCAACAGGAGCCCGCCGCCGTGGAGACGGTGCTGGCGAAGGGTTCTAGCACATTCCCGGACGGTGGTCAACAGGAGCAAGAAACCGCGCCATCCCGCGGCCATAGAAGTTCTAGCACATTCCCGGACGGTGGTCAACAGGAGCTACCAAAATAGTCAATGAAGGCGGCGGACAGTTCTAGCACATTCCCGGACGGTGGTCAACAGGAGCCCTTCAATTGGCGGCGCGTCCAGGTCCTCGGTTCTAGCACATTCCCGGACGGTGGTCAACAGGAGCGAGAAACGCTGGGCGTATGAGGCTGGGCCGGTTCTAGCACATTCCCGGACGGTGGTCAACAGGAGCCATTCGGCTGGGGCTATCTGGGTCAAGCCCGTTCTAGCACATTCCCGGACGGTGGTCAACAGGAGCTGAGAACGGCGCCGAGGACGGTGACGACGGGTTCTAGCACATTCCCGGACGGTGGTCAACAGGAGCATGTAAAACAAGACAACCAGAATAAAAACGGTTCTAGCACATTCCCGGACGGTGGTCAACAGGAGCAACAACTCTATTGACTTCGCCCTGGCTGGAGTTCTAGCACATTCCCGGACGGTGGTCAACAGGAGCATCGACTGCAACTACATGACACCTGTCGTGGTTCTAGCACATTCCCGGACGGTGGTCAACAGGAGCTGCGGGAACGGTTGCCCTTGGCAACAAGAGGTTCTAGCACATTCCCGGACGGTGGTCAACAGGAGCTGCTGTCCTGTGCTGTCCTGTGCTGGCGGGGTTCTAGCACATTCCCGGACGGTGGTCAACAGGAGCTACCGTAGTCCCATGGAGGGTCTGCATAGAGTTCTAGCACATTCCCGGACGGTGGTCAACAGGAGCCTGCAGCCCCCTGCATGTCCGTTCCCAACAGTTCTAGCACATTCCCGGACGGTGGTCAACAGGAGCTGCGGGGGTGGCGGCGTGAAGGCCGGGACGGTTCTAGCACATTCCCGGACGGTGGTCAACAGGAGCAATAGCCGAGAGCCGGCGTTCGATGCGGGCGTTCTAGCACATTCCCGGACGGTGGTCAACAGGAGCCAGGACGGAGCGGACGGCCTGATCTGCACCGGTTCTAGCACATTCCCGGACGGTGGTCAACAGGAGCTCCGATTTGAGTCAATACATTAATGCTTCTGTTCTAGCACATTCCCGGACGGTGGTCAACAGGAGCTAGGCCGACAGAGGCGTTGTCGGTGCTGGAAAAATGTTCTAGCACATTCCCGGACGGTGGTCAACAGGAGCCCGCAGATGCGGACAAGCTCAACCGCGGGGGGTTCTAGCACATTCCCGGACGGTGGTCAACAGGAGCGGAGACGCCAACGAGATGTACCTCGCTGGAGTTCTAGCACATTCCCGGACGGTGGTCAACAGGAGCACCCCAAAACGCTAAAAGCTTTCCTCGTCTGTTCTAGCACATTCCCGGACGGTGGTCAACAGGAGCACCGACGCCGGTCGCCCGGCGAAAGACAAGGTTCTAGCACATTCCCGGACGGTGGTCAACAGGAGCGGCGAGGGTCTTGCCCGGGTTTCGGTTTCGGTTCTAGCACATTCCCGGACGGTGGTCAACAGGAGCCGTGACTCGGTCTTTTTCGTTGCGAGCCGCGTTCTAGCACATTCCCGGACGGTGGTCAACAGGAGCGGTAAATCGCTTGAAACTCTGGTCCTAGCGGTTCTAGCACATTCCCGGACGGTGGTCAACAGGAGCTTAAGTCGCTCGTCAAACCCTTCTTGATAGGTTCTAGCACATTCCCGGACGGTGGTCAACAGGAGCCTGGAGATTGGTGGCTTCCTTCTGACGCAGGTTCTAGCACATTCCCGGACGGTGGTCAACAGGAGCGGGCACCCGGCCCGCCCGGGGACTCTCCCGGCTTCGAGGTCAATCTCAGGCGGTGGGTGGGCCGGTCAGGTTTTTGGCGGCCTGCTCCATGTTCTGGGCGGCCGTGGCGAAATATCGGGCAGCTTGGGCCAGTCGGCCAGGTGGCCGGGCGAGTCGCTTGGTTGTCTTGCGATGTTCTGGGCGGCTCGTTGCGTGCTCACGGCAGCGTTTTGCATGTCTTGGGCGGCGGCCATAAAAAGGCGGGCGGCGTCGGCGAGGTTCGGGGGTGGAATTGGTTCATGCCGTTTTTCCTTTCTGGCGGGCGGTGCCCGGGAGATGAATCCAGGGTGCGTATTATCTCCGTGTCGGGCCGGCAAGCTGGTCTATGGTCAGGGCCATGGTCTCGAAACTCAAAACGGTTCCTTCTATGCTAAATGCGGTTAGGCGATAAGAGTCTTCAAGTTGCCCTAGCATTTCTCTGTGTTGCCCGGTGCTATTAGGGATCGTGGCGGCGAGCTTTTCGTATATGGTCTGGTTCGCTTTTATAAGCCGAATTAAAGCGGCGTGGGTCCGGTCGTGGGTGGCTTTGAGTTCGGCGAGGTCCAGGTCAGCACTTGCTTGCCCGGGGGCGCTCCCGGGTGGGGCGACAAGGGCGAGGGCGATAAAGGCGAGAGCAAGGATCGGGCGGTTCATGGTGTTTTCTTTCCGGAGGCGGGTGAGCATAGGGTGAGTATATCATCAGATAGCTCGCCCCGGGCACCCGGATGCCACGGCCGGCCGGGATGGCGGCGAGTGTCTGGTGCCAGGGCGACAAGTGCCCGGATGGCTCTTCCGGGCAGTCGGGCACCAGGGCACCAGGGCGTGGGTCGGGTTCGGGTGCTTCATGGCGTTTCTTTCAGGCGGAGCTAGTCGGCGAGGTGCCAGGCGGCTTCTTTTATCTTTTGGGCGGCCTCTTCGAATTCCTGGGCTGCTTGCCTCTTGAGATAGCTTGAGTCGTTATTAGCAGATCGTCTCATATATTTGGCGGCCTCGCTCATGTTTTTGGCGGCAGCCTGAAGATCATAAGCGGCCTGTCTGAGGTCGGCTACGGCACTGGAGGGGTCTACGACGGCCAGGGCGAGGGCTAGTAGGGTTATGCTCAATCGGGTCATGGTATTGCCCTTTCGGTAAGTTCTAGCACATTCCCGGACGGTGGCCAAGAGGAGCTCCACCGCGGTGGTCTCGCCGTGACGGGGCCTGAGCGGGAGGGCTTTTTTCTCGCCCCGGCTCTCCCGGAGCGTGTGGCGCCGTGTCGCCGTGTGGCGCCGTGGTCCGGCTGAGTCTGGCACTCTGTGGTCTAGGGAGCAAGGTCTTGGGCGGCTCTTCGGAGCTCGCCGCCGGCCTCGTCCAGGTGGCGAGCGGCTCTCGTTGAGGGGCGTGCTGTCGGCCTCGTCCATGGAGCGCGCCGTCCGCCGGAGGTCCCGCGCTGCATCTTCGAGGGCGCTTCCGGCCTGGGCGAGGGCTTGGGCGGCCATCTCGAGTCTTGTTTCCAGCTGCACAATTGTAGCGTCGTCGGCTCTGGACCCGTAGGGGGTCAGGACGGCCAGAGCGACAAGGGCCACAAGGGCGAGGACCAGGGTCGGGTGCTTCATGATGCTTTCCTTTCTGTAGGCCCGGGCGCGGGCTCGGTCTAGCATGCGGCAAGGGTCTGGGCGAGGGCGTCGTATTCTGCTCTGTCGACTGTCAATCGGTATAGCGATTTTAAGATCACAATCTTGGCGGCAAAATAGCAGCGGCCTTGCGGCGGTTGCCATTCGGCCCAGTCTTTGGTGCTCTTTTGGTGGCGGTTCATGGTCGGAGTCGCCAGTTCAAAATTGTCTATATTTGAGGCAAAATCGCTTTTTCTGTCGTTGTCCCATGCGCATGCGCCACTGTCGTGAGCCTCGGACAGGGCAATAAGAGGGCTGAGGTCTGTTTCCCTGTGGCTGCTAAAAGTCTCGCCCGTGTAGCGGGATATAATACGCTCGCCCCGCCGCTCGATGAGGGCATCTTCGAGCTTCCGGCTGTTATATTTGTACTCTTTGCGAACATAAGGGGCGCAACGGTGTTCGGGGGCTACGGTCAGGCCGTTCTCTAGGGTGGATCGGGCCTTGTCGAGGGTCTCTTGGCTCTGGGCGTGCGCGCGCCCGGCCGCCGTGAGGGCAACAAGCACCAGGGCTAGCATGGTCAATCTCAATGGATTCATGGTCTTTTTCCTTTCTTATCGCCCTGGCGGGGTGAGTATAGGGTGAGTATGTTATCGGTAAAGATCCCGGTCGGGGTCCCGGATGGTGCTGCCCTGGGGGGGGCTCCATCCGGGGGCTTGTGGTCGTGGCGTCGCAACGTCGGGCGGCTCTTCGGGCGGCGACATCCGGGTGGGTGTCGGGCGGCCGGGAGGAGGCCGTGGCGGCGAGGGGATGTCCGGGTGCGTGGCGTCGACATAGTCGAAAATAAGGTCGACAGTCCCTAGCTTCCGGCGGGGCGTGCCGGGCGTTTCGGCTGGGTCCATGTACGGGCCGGCGTATGGGTCTGCTTTTATCGGTGGGTCGGCGACAAGTTTCTCGAAAAAATTAAGATCGGCGGGCTCCCGGGCTAGGTTCCATGGT
Organism: Alphaproteobacteria bacterium; assembly: GCA_965203415.1. Classification (GTDB taxonomy): domain Bacteria; phylum Pseudomonadota; class Alphaproteobacteria; order CBDBCS01; family CBDBCS01; genus CBDBCS01. The sequence goes on from CBDBCS010000004.1 coordinate 274,226, forward strand.
GGGCGAGGGCGATAAATATAGTCTAGGGCGATTCTTGCACCGCCGGGGGCCCTTATTGTGCCCTGGCCGGCGTAAGGGTCTACCGGCAGGGCCGTGGCGGCCGCCCGGGCGTCGACATAGTCTCGATAACGCTCTTTTACATTATAGGCGATTCCGCCGATAATCACGGTGGCGAAGAGGCCTAGCATTGCAAATATGGCGACAAAAAAGGCCAGGGTCATGGCAATCTTTAGGCCGCTCGTCCAGCGGGTGATGGTGGCGCTTGTCCCGCTAATTACATAATCGGCGAGTTTCAAAATACCATAGGGGGCGCCAAGGGCCAGTATCAGCAAAACCATAAGGGCGATAACGGCGGTGGCGAGGGTTAGGGCAGTCTCCATGGCGTCGTTAGCAGGGTCAGGCAGTGATGACAAGGGCAAGGATCAGAGGTGCCGTCAGTCTTTTCATGGTGTTTTTCCTTCCTGCCCGGGGGTGAGTAAAGGTCAATATGGTTCTAGAGCCCTCCCGGACGGTGGTTGAACAGGAGCAGCGACGCCAGACTCGTCCATGGGGTCTAGCACACTCCCGGACGGTGGTCAACAGGAGCACACCGCTTTGACGGCCTCAGAAAGGCTGGGGCCAGCAGAGCGACTAGAGATTGGTAGGGTCAGGCGCATCATGAGCTTTCTCTTTCCTGTTATGGATGAGGCCAGGTCGGGTCAATCCCATGCGCGGGCGGCATCTGGGTTCACGAAGGGGTCCGAGGTGGCCGGGTCGCGGCCCAGGCATGCGACTAGAGTACGTCGCAAAGCGGCATGCTCTCTCGCGTCAATCGTGAGTCCATATTTTCTTTTTATCCGAACCACTTTGAATGCGACAAGGCATCGATTGTGTTCGGGTTGCCATTCGGCCCAGTCTTTGTCCTGCTTTTCGTGCCTATTTATTTGTGGGCTGCGGATGATGCCACAATGAGGTCGGGATCTCCACTTTTTCGGGATTCTCGTAGCGTTGCGGCGTTCAAGGGGAGTCGGGCGGGCTTCAGGGGCAGGGCCATCAGGGCTGTTAGGGTAACTCGTATCTGTTTTCCTCTTCTGTTATCGGGCAGCGAGGGCGAGCAAAAAGAAAAAGAGGCCGGCTCTAGACGAATCCAGAACCGGCCTCTTGTCGGAGTACCGCTCTCGGCGGTCTCCTTGCTACCTGAGGCGACCACCGTCCAAGGATGTGCTAGCAACCTCTAGCCAGAAGCTTATGTCGGAAAAGGGCTCTTGTCAAGCCTTTTTTTGCACTATGTTCGAAAAAATCTCAGAAAATACAAAAATATTTTGAACCGACCCAGGCAGGTCCAGGCAGGTCCAGGCAGACCCGGGCAGACGGACCCCGCCCTCGGCGGCAGGGCCAAGCCGCGGCCGTGGCACATGTAGCATTCGGGCGCGGTACTCCCAGGGGTTTGGCATTTCCGGCGCCCTCGCTTGCGGCCTCGAGACGGCTCTGCCGCGCAGTTTTTTACAGATTGCAGCGGCCTTCGGCACGCCAGCCGAGTCACAAAAACCAAAGGCAAAAAGAAAAAAGGCTGGCTCCGGACGAATCCAGAACCAGCCTCTTGTCGGAGTACCGCTCGCGGCGGTCTCCTTGCTACCTGAGACGACCACCAGCCCGAAGTCTAGGTCGGAAGTGTACGCTTGTCAAGCTTTTTTTTGGACAAAGTCTAAAAAAAATCTCAGAAAACACAAAATGTTCCGAGATATCAAAACGAGCACTCTGACAACACACTTCGCGACCATGCCCTCGGGGGCGGTCAACAGGAGCTCAAACAACCCCTCCAAATCGAGTCCACTATACTATCTTTCCCCAAATGAGTCAAAGAAGAAATGAGGTGCGAGTCCCGGATATTTCCGACGCCTGTTTTCTACGCTGCTCCAGACCGCTGCAGAGCTGTCCAGATCGAGCCGGACACTCACTTTTCTCAAAGTCTCAGCGATTTCGGCGATGTTTTCATACGAGAGGTGAATAAAAATCGGGAGGCTAGGGGATAAACATCGGTCATCCGGACATCAAGCTAATTATTTCTCGTATTATTCCTCGTATTGACTCGTCTAAAACGATGAGAGGGATGAGGCTTCCGGCCCAGAGCATGTCTTTTTTTAAGCTCTCCTTTATTTGAGCTGAATAGCGGTGTCGGTGTATCGGCTCTAGTTTTTTGCAGAGGTACTTTCGTATCTTCGATGCACGCCTCCTCAATGTTTCTCGCCGGGGCAGAAGATCCATCATGTGGAGCATCTTTTTGAAAGAACGAAAAATCAAAAAAAGAAATAGCCTTCTTATTTGGAAAGGGTTGTTTGATAGAACAAGAATCAAAAAGAGAATAACACGCACAGACAGAATCTCCCAAAATCGATTGATTAAATTAAAAACGCGGGAGACGAAGGCATATCCGAGAAGGAAAACGAACGCCGCCCGCGGCGAATGAATCTCTCTTAGCATATATTCAAAAGCTCTGTCAAGGTTCTACCAAAAAAAAATTCCTGAAAAAGAGCCAGAGTAAAAAATAAACACAGACTAGCACCTATATCAGCTCATTTCACCACGGATTCTGTCAGGCCTCCCCATCGAATCGGGAAGTTTTGTCCGGGAAGGTGGACTTGCTCCAAACATGCACGAATCGAGGCACAGAGCAAGGCAAAGTCCGGGCTAGACAGACTCTTTCGGTGAGCTCTGCGGCGAGGGAGGGAGGTCTCTGTAGATGCCGACCGTCTATAGACCGCCAGATCGCCGTGGATTGTCTGTCCCTCTTCCGAGGTTGCGGCCAAGGGAACTGTGGAATCGTGCGGGAACCAGAGCTCGACGCTTGCCGCTTCGAGGTGTTGCCTGTTGCCTCACGGGAGTCGTCCCCGGGGAACACCGCTCTAGAGGGCGGGCTTGGGCCTGTTCAAGCCCGGGCCCGGGCGAAACCGAGGGCCATCCTCTGTGCGGGCGCGCGCCAGAAGAGAGCGCCTCGAGGTGGTGCTTTTGTTTTGGAAACGTCGGTCTCTGTCGGAAAAAACCAGACGCTCGGCCGACAGAGGCAGACAATATTCAGCCGACAGGGGCTAGGCAGCCGGGGAGGCACGGTGCTCTCACGGGCGGGGCGCGGCGGCGCATGCCGGGGAGTTAGGCGGCGGCGAGAAGTCCGTCGTCTATCAAAAAACGAGCCGAGGCCGGCCCAACATGGGCAGACCTCGGCCAGTGGAGGAACATCGTCATCTACCGGGGCGTTTGCCTCGGCTTCTATGCCCGCCTCGGCTTTTCTTCACGGGCCTCGGGTTTTGGCGGCCGAGCGTCTCTTTATTTTTCCGTCTGTGGGGCGGGTGTTGCTTCGGACTCTTTGTTTCGCCGACCCCGATCCGGGCCCCGCCCGCCGTTCTCTACTAGATGATGTATGTTCATTGTGCTCTATCTCCAATTCTATTTCCATTTTCTTCGCTTTTACTTTTATTTTAACTCGGTGATTTTTTATATAATTTTGCCTTAATCGCTGCCTTTTTCGCCCTGGGGGAGGCTCTTCTTTGAACGCATCTACCCGGTCCGCCGTGTGAAATGAGCGGTCCCCCTGGAGGAACCGGAAGAATGCGGCGGGGTCCCGCCAGGCGGCGATACATAATGCTACACCCAAGCTCAAAGTGAGGATGATTTCTGCTCCAGTTTGGCCCGAGGCGCGGATGACTTCTGTTCCAGCTTCGCTCGAGGCGCGGATAATTCCTATTACAACCTGCCCCCAAGCTCGGATGACTTCTGGTTCGACAACGCCCAAGGCGAGGAGAATTCCTATTACAACCCCACCCAAGGCGAAGATGATTCCTATTAGAACCAACCCCCAAGCGAGGATGACTTCTGGCCTTTTCTCTGGTTTTTCTCTCGAGGACCTTTCTTTTTTGTCTCTAGTTTCTTTCTGTTTGTTTTTACGTTGGCTGTTGCTACAATCTTTCTTTGGCAATCGTTCATTTTTCGTTGACATAGGCATAATACCTCTCCCTTCGTAAAAAATGCTTTGAGTAATAAAAAAATTCACTAATCATCTGTGAAAACCTTTCAATAAAATCACTAGGCGCAAGAGCACCCAGCTCGGTGTGGCGACCTCCAAGCTTTTGCATGCCGAACGGCACACAAAAACCGGCAGAGCCGGCACACAACAGCCAGATTGTAGCAGAAATCTAAACCCAGTCAAGACCTCTATAGGAAAAAAATACTTTTTTTTCCGCTTTTTTCTATAGGCCTCGCCCGACCCTACATGACCCTACACGCCCCGCCGCCCAGGTCTCAAGCAGCATCGGGCAGGATCTGGACCCCGTCCTCGATGAGCACAAGAGCGTTCTCCAGCTGCAAGAGCGTATGCCCGTCGACGGCCTCCTCTGCGGCCGCCCAGAGTCCGGCAGGGTCGGAAGCGGGGTCTCCCGCATCGTGGAGGCCCTCCACCAGCGTAACCGAGGCGCTCGATGAGCCCAGAATGCGCACGAGAACCTGGCCGGGGTCTGTCAAATCCTCTCGCGTGACCTCTCCCAGCTGCACGTCATTGTCGCGTTGTTCGGTCAGGCGGTAGAGCGCGAGAAGATCTAACCGCACAGAGGCACCCTCCTGGAGGGTGAGCGTCTCTATATTCAGCACCCGCCCGAAGGACCGTCCGGCAGAAGCAGAATCAGGTATTGCATCGGCGGCAGGCGGCGGCCCAAAGGCCAGGTCCAGCGTCACATCTTGACCGAGCTCCAGCGTGTCCTGCCCCGACCCGCCGTCCACGCGCAAAAAAGAGGCGTCCGTCAAAAGAATGACATCGTCGCCGGCTCCGCCATAGAAGACCTCGCCCATGCCGTCGAGAGCCTCTGTCAAGCTGTCGCCATCGGGACCTCCTATCAAAGTCGAAAGCGGGTCGGAGGTGTCTGACGGTGTCTCGGAAGTGGAAGAGGACGCAGGACGACCGACACGCCAGAGCGAATTGCCATAGACGAGATAACTCTCGCCTGTTTGTTGTAACGTCGAACTAACATCGGTGTTGTAGAGGCCGATGAGGAAATCGTCAAAACCATCTTGGTTCACATCGCCGGCACCGGCCACCGAGAGACCGTTGTCATGGAACAAACTCGACACCGACGGGTCAGACGCAGGCAGCTGCAGGACAAGGCCGTCCTGAGGTTCCAGCTCGACAATCGGCAGAATATGGCGCTCGACAGGGCTAGAGGCGGCCACCTCAGAGGCGGCGGCGGGGGCGGCGGCCTCAAGCGAGCCGTAAAACATCCCCTGCGTCCCGTATAGGAGATACACTTCGTCGAAGCCCGGGCCTCCTGCCATTGGCTGGTTAAAAAGATCTTTGTTTTCATTGGCGGGCGACAGACCGATAAGCGTATCGGCCAGGCCGTCGCCATTGACATCGCCCGCCGAGGCAAACACAAGGTGGTGGTCTAAACTAGAACCCGGGGGACTTGCCGGAGCCTGAATTACAAGACCGCTTTCAGGAGAAAGGCGGCTCATTTCCACGACGCGTCGGGCGATGGCGTCGTGCTCGTCGCTGGCGGCCTCCGACGGAGACAGCGTATGATCGTTGTTTTCGGCAGAAATATGGACGATGCGTCCAAAATCCTCTATGGTGCGTTGGCCGAATAAGAGATAGGCTTCACGTGTGTTTCCGGTGCCATCGGGGCCTGTCCCGACCAGCAAATCGTCTAAGCCGTCGCCGTTGACATCGCCGGCGGCGGCCACCTGAGAGCCCAAACCGTCCCCCGCCCGCGCTCCTTGGAGGATAAAGCCTGCGGTGGGCTCCAGAAAATTCGTATCCAGCACCTGGTAAATCAGAGCCCCGGTTAGAGACCCAGTCTCGTCGCTGCCAGACATAGCGTCAGACATAGCTTCGCCCAATCGGGTTCCGTCCGGGTCCAGTTTGCCGAAAATGACATAAGCCTCGCCCGCGTCGGTGCCGCCGTCGTCGCCGCTGGGGGCTCCGACCACGAGATCCCCCAGCCCGTCGCCATTGAGATCCCCCGCCGGCGCCACAGACCAACCGAGCTGGTCGCCGGGCACATCGCCTTGAATCTGGAAGCCAAGTCCCTGTGTCAGAGAAGCGGGCGTGAAGTCGTCTCTCAGTGCCCCATCTTTCATCCCATAAACGACAAGAGCAAACCCTTCCGAAGACAGCTTCCCTGCCTGGTCGCCTGCCGTGTCGTAAGGAGCTCCAACGATAAGGTCGTCCAGCCCGTCGCCATTGATATCGCCCGCCGAGGCCACAGCATGCCCGAGATGATCCCACCGCATCCCTCCCTCGATTTGGGCGCCGTCCGGTGCGTCATCCGAAGAACCGGGAGAAAAAGATAGACCCTCTCTCTCTGTCGTGCCGTAAACGAGGTAAGCGATCCCTTTTTTCCCGTCATCTCCCGTTCGGCCGGGAGCTCCGACGATAAAATCTGCCAGGCCGTCGCCATTGACGTCGCCGCCTGGAGCGACGTGCCGTCCCAGCCAATCGCCTGAGTTCTGTCCTTGCAGGATAAAGCCTCTGTCGGCGGTCAGTTCATCCGAGGCGGTCGGAGGGGCCTCCGAGGCTCCGTAAAAGATGTAAGCGTTTCCTTCGTCTACGTTGAACATACTGGATGGGCCATCCTCCCAATAGGCTCCGACGATAAAATCGGACCGGCCGTCGCCGTTGATATCGCCGAGTCCGGAGACGGCTCGGCCGAATCGGCCATAGTTTTGCGCGCCTTGAACGACAAAACCGACCGTTTCATCCGTGCGAAGAGCCTGGAGACCCAGACTCTCCTGCGGGAGATACACGAAAAAAGCCTCTTCTCTTGTTCTTCCGGTTGAATCGGTGGCGGTGACGGTGATGGATTCTCCCAGTCCGGTGCTGGGGTCGACGGGTGTGATGCTCAAAAGGAAAGGGGTCCCGAATGACCCCGGGGCCCCCAGGCTCGCCGAGACAAAATCGCCTTCTTCGCCCGGCTGGAGGGCCTCTGTGAAGCTGAAAGTGAGGGTATCGCCTATATCTTCGTCTCTAAAATAGGAACTCAGGTCGATTTCCAGGCTCTCTTCTGGTGCGGGGCGGGCCCAGCTGGAGATACGCCTTATAAGAATCGGGTCTTCCGGTATATCGTCCACGACCAGCGTGAAACGGTGCTCGGCGCCAAGGCCCTCGTCGTCTTGGGCAGTGAGGCCCAGCGTATAAGTCCCGACGTCGCCGTCGTTTGTTGCGCTGGCACGGATATGCAAGGTGTCCTCTGCGAGGGTCAAAAAAGCGGGTAGGGCGTCTCCTGGAGGCCCGTCGTTTTGAATCCATTGGGCTCCAAAAACGAGGGGAGCCGTTGTTTTCGTCCCATCCCCATCCTCCACCAGGTCATCGTCCAGAAACAGAGTCGTGAGGTCAAGCTGCGCATCCGGTGCCTCCTCGAGGATGGTGAGGGTGAAGAGCTCCGGGGCTAAGGGGCGCGGAGCGTCATTGACGTTCGTCACGGTGAGCGTATAGGTCAGGTCTTGAAAAGCGTTTTCCGGCAAAACGGCGCCTTCATCGCTTCCTCGGACGACGATTTCGTGGACGCCCAGCAGATTATCATCGGTCAGGGCTCCCAGAACTTGCCCGTTTTCGAAGCGCAACCCCGCCGGCAGGACGCTGACTAGGGTGAGCTCTGGCTCATCTGCCAGGTCATCATCGCGGACTAGAGTTCTGAAATCTATTTGGATGGCGGCATTTTCGGCCGCTGTCTCGGCGTTTTGTGTCAGCAAGGGCTCGTCGTTCTGGTTGAGAACGTACAGGGTATAGGTCAAAACGACCTGTTTTTCTTCCCCGCCGTCGTCATTCACGGTGATGAGGAGCTCGTTGGTCCCCACGAAATTATCATTGGTTATTTGGCCTGCCAGCCGTCCGTTGGGGGCGAGCCTTAAGCCCTCGGGCAGGGTTATATTCTCTTCCAAAAGAGCCGGCTCGTCTAGAAGATCGTCGTCCAGAATGATATCCGAGAAATTGATATCGAGGAACTCTACCCGCTGATTCTCGAGCAGAAAAAACACATTGGAGGTCTCGGAAAGAAAAGGTTTATCGTTGACATTGAGGATATCTAGGGTGAAAACCTTGTGCGCGACTTCCGTTGTGCCTGTCTCCCGAGCCGTGAGCGTGATGGTGTGTGTCCCCAGTTCTCTGTCGTCGCTGACCTGGCCCACCAGCCGGTTATTTTCCACCAGACGCAGGCCTCGGGGCATGTGGTAGGCCCTAAAATCAAGGTCGTTTTCACCCGAATGCGTGAACACGGTGGATAAAATCAGAGAAAAGGGCTCGTTTTCCATGAGGGTCTGGTCTAAAACGGTCTCTGAAGGCTGGAGCGTTGTGCCAGAACGAGGCTCGAGAAGGTCACTTGGATTGCTGGGGGCCGGGGCCGGGTCCGGGGCCGGATCCGGGGGTAGGGTTATGGTTACGGTGGGGGTTGGGGTCGAGGCCGAGATTGGGGTTAGGGTTGGGGTCGAGTCCGGGGTTGAAGTTGGGGCCGGGTTCGTGGCCGGGGCCGGGGTTGAGGTTGGGGCCGGGTTCGTGGCCGGGGCCGTAGTTGGAGTCGGGGCTTGGGTTGGGTCATCAGATGCAAGGTCTTCTTCCGCATCGTCTCCTGAATTGGCCAGGATAAGACCCAGGCCAGCTCCCCCGACGAGGCTCAAGCCCAACCAAAAAAAGCCACTACTTTCGCCGCCGCTGTTCAAGTCTCCGCTCTGAGCTTGGCCGAGAACGGGAGAAACCTCGTGCTCGCTTAATTCGCTTAATTCGCTTAATTCGGCGTGGGTGTCGGAAAAATCCCCGGGAAAACCGGAGAGCGCCGGCCATCCGGATACATCAGACGACGCGTCGAGGGCCTCTTGGGCAAGCGAAGAGTCTCCTAGAACGACCAGCAAGGCCTCGGGTTCGAAAGAGGACTCCAGGCATGGCGTTGACCAGCTTGCGGCGGCTGCCGGCGGCGGTGCCTCATAGAGGCCCGCTTCCAAGGCTGTCGAGCAGGCGGCGGCCGGTTCTGGTTTCGCCCCGGCTTCGGGCTCCGGGACTTCTGGCTCCGGGCTCGGGGTCGGCGTGGGAGCGGCCAGGGCTTTCCCACTCAAAAGCGTAGAAAGCCACAAAAAACCAGAACCCAGACCGGCAGAGCTGCCTCTGGTGAGGCTGACTCTGCGTCCGAGCCGGCTAGAAGACATGCTAGAAAATAGGCGCGTATTTTTTTTCATTCCGAGGTCTCTCTTAAGGTGTATGCGCTTGCCCGTGCGCGAAAAACTCACGAAGAACTTCTGTTTTCGAGAGTCCTCGGGTGTTTCCGAGGAGGGGCGTTCGCCAAAGGCATGCGGCGTCGCCTGTGGGAGTTCAGGCTCGACCGGGGGGAAGCACAGCCTCTACGGCGAAAGTCGTGAAGCTCATTATACACTAAAAACATCAAAAAAAAGTGAACTCCAAAAAAAAATTTGAAAAAGACCCTTGAAGACTCCCTAGAGAGCATGGGACGGGTGGCTTTCACAAACGAATCCGTCCCGAATTATTGCGTTTTTTGAGGTTCTGTGAGGCCCCCTCATGTTTGATGGGTCCGGCTTGACGGCTCGGTTTCCATTTTTTTCTGAGATAAGTTTCAAAAAAGGCTTGCAAAAAAACAGATCCTGTGTAACTCTCCGGCTGAGAGAGCTTTTGTGTCTCAAACGCCTTAAGGTGTTATCGCTCTCCCGATGTGGGCCCGCCGCCGGGCGGTTTCACGTCAGAACAGAGACGGCATTTGGGGTGCGAACGGAATGAGTGCCGGGGGTGCCCTCTTGCATCTGCGAGATGTTCGTGGATGGTCCCAGCTTTCTCATTTTGGTTTTGTGTGTCAGGGATGCGATGCGGGCCCGGATGTAGGTCCGGAGATCGTGTCCGGAGGTCGTCTCCGGTAGCGTGTCCGACTTGGACGCCTCCGTGAGGGGCAGTCTTGAGAAAAACAAAACCAGAGCACAGCCCCCCGCCATTTTTGAAGCCTTGGTGGAGCAGTGGTGAAATCGTGGTGAAACGGCGCTTATGGTTGGGTCAGGCGGGCCTGATGGCGGTCTTGTCGGCCTGTGCCTCGACCGTTTCGGATGAGGCCCTGGAGGCCTCTTCGAGCGACAACGACGATGCCCCCGGGCAAAATACCGGGCAGAATACCGGGCAAAATACCGGGCCGAACACCGGACAGACCGCCGGACAGACGGGGCCCAGCCCCGGAGGAGCCAGCCCCAGCCCCGGAGGCACCAGCTCCAACCCCGGCGACGGTGTGGATTTTTCCTTCGTTTTTTTCCGGAAGACTCTGACAGACCAGACTCTGGTTGAAAACGAGCCCTTTTATTTTGATGTAACGCCCTATTTTACGGGGCGCGGCACCATCCGCTATGAAGTTCTGAATTTACCTAGCGAGCTGGATTTTTCCCCAGATACGCAGGCGATTAGAGGGACGGTCACACGCGACGACCAGCTGGGGCGGCACCAGATCACCGTTGTGGCCGAGGCCGAAGGGCACGAACCTCAAGTCACCCAGGTTTTCGACCTCATGGTCGAGAATGTCAACGACCCGCCGACGCGTTCGGCCCACCCGATGACGCACGTGAGTCAGGCCTGGAGTGTTCCGCTCCATCTTCATCTGGACCATGGGCCGACGCCGCTTTTTCTCGACCAGGACACGGAAGATCGGCTCGTCTATACCGTGGAGGGTCTCCCGTCGGATTTTGTCATTCTGCCGCAAGCCGAGGGCACGGTTCTCACGGGCATGCTCTCCGAGCAGGCGTGGCAGACGCTTATCACGGCGTCGCGTCTACAGACGCTTGCCGGCCCCGGCCCCCGAGACTCTCAAGGAGACCAAGGAGACCCGTCCCAGGACGGCGCGCTCTTTCTGGCTTTTCAAGTCACGCTGACGGCGCGTGATAGGGAAGGCGAGGGCGTCTCAAGTCAATTTTCGCTTCGTCTGACCGAGAACCATCGCCCGGTGCCCGCCGCCGAGACGCTTCTCTTGGAACGACTTGCCGTCCGGGAAAACGAAGCCATCGCCATAGACTTGAGTTCCCAATTCACAGACCCAGACGAAGGCGACAAGCTCGTCATCACGGCGATGGGCCTGCCCGAGGGCCTGACCGTGCAGGACAATCATCTCGTCGGCAAAATTGCCGAGGCCACCGAGATTCACAGCATTTGGCTCACGGCCTCGGATGGCGGCGGGGCTTTTGTGCGCCACGCCTTCAAGCTTGCGGTTGTGCCGAATAACCGCCCGCCCCACCTCCGAGACGGGGTCACGACGACCCTCGCCATCCCCGAGGACACAGACGTAACCCTGAACCTGGATGCGTATTTCACCGACCCGGACCTATGGGATGCGATCACCTATGCCCTTGCGGACGTCCCGGCTCATTTTTCAGAGATAGCTCGTGTAAATCATCATAATCTTATTCTTTCTCTTGAAGATAAAGAGGTTGAAGAGGGCACTTACACCATTCATTTACAGGTCACAGACCGCGAAAGCCTGACTCTGACAGAGGCTCTCGTCTTCCAGCTTACGCATGTGAACCAGACGCCGTTCCGGTTTTCGGCCCCCGAGGCCCCTCTAGCCGCCACCGAGGACATCTGGCTGACGGTGGACTTATCGGATCATTTCGCAGACCCGGACCCTGGAGCCGTTCTCTCTTACACGCTTGGCCAGACCGACCGCCTAGAAGAAGCCCGCCTTGTCTCGAGCACGCTTCTGGTCGGTGTCTTCAACGACGATGCGGCGGCGGCTCGTCGGCAAAATGTGACGCTCACGGTGACGGACGGGACGACGATTTTGTCCGACCAGGTTCTCATTTTCGAGGTGGAGACCGTAGAACAAAAACCAGAGGTCGTCTTTACGCTTCCAGACCAGGTCTTTCTGGAAAACGAGGCCATTCGTCTCGATTTATCCGGCATTTTCACCGACGCCGACGAGTCAGACTCCTTGGTTCTGACGTCTAATGCGCTTCCCGCGGGCTTGACAATCGTGGACGAGACCCTCGTCGGACGCGTGCATGCCGATGCTTTGGTCGATACGGACCATACGGTTGCGCTCACGGCGACGGATCAAGTCGGGCTCCAGGGTTTTTTCAGTTTTGAGCTCCGCATTGCGAATGTGAACGACGCACCCGAGCTCCTCCGGGACTTGCCGGACGTGTCTTCCTCTCAGGAGCGTCTTGTTCTCAATCTAGCCGATTATTTCAGAGACCAGGATCTATCCGACACCTTGACCTATGCCTTTCGAATCGAGGCCGCCCCGGGAATAGATCCTGGAGCCGCTTTCGAAGCTATTCTGAGTCCCGAAGGCTCTTTGAGTCTCACACGGAAAACGGTCCAGGCTGGGGCTGTGACGGTTCACGTCACCGCCAGCGACGGCATAGAGTCTGTCTCGGACCATTTCGAGTACCATTATAACGGCTTATCCGTTGGGTTTCTTTTGTCTCTGGGGTTGGGGGCTCAAGGAGTCCGTTCGGCTGCTGGGGTGGCATCGGCTCTAGCTTGGGGTTCTCCCGTCGGTCTCGGAGACACCGACGGCGACGGCCTGAGCGACCTGGCTTTTGGCACCGCCGACCCCTCGGATGCGGATTCGGATACGGCTTCGGCTTCGGGCCTCGCTGCGGTCGTCTATAGTAGCGCGACCTTGCCCGCGTCTGTCGAGGCTCTGACCCCTGCCGAGGGGTATTACCTACAGGCGGCGGCGGGCGATAGCCTGACCGTTCTGCCGGTCGGAGACTTCAATGGCGATGGTTTTGTGGATCTCGCGGTTTCCGTCTCCAGGCGGGAAGAGAGCGGCGTGCGTTTTTCCGACGAGGCCTATCTCATTTACGGCCAGGCGGCCCGCACGCGCACCACGCTTTCCCTAGAGGCCTTGGCTCCGGAAGATGGGTTCGTCCTGAAAAATACGATTGCAGGAGGCATCCAAGCTGTCTCTGCGGGCGATTTGAACAAAGACGGCTTTCAGGACCTGCTCTTTGAGGTCGGAGGAGACCGAGGAGACCGCTACATTCTCGTGGAGGGTGGCAGGGCTCCCGTCGGCCAGCGTGTCGCCACGGATTTAGAGCCACTTCACAATGCAGGCCACACAGGCGACGAGCTTGCTTTTCGCCGCCTCCTTTACACCGACCAACTGCATACGGGTGATTTGTTTCGAGTCTTTCTAGAGGGTATGTGGTCTTCGCACGCGGGTTTTGTCGGAGACCTCAATGGGAATTATAGCGATGATCTGGCTTTTTATGTCTCGAGGCCCAGTACCGCCGGCCCGATGAACGGCGTGCCGCCTCCAGACGAAATGAGCCTCTTTCTTGTCGACGGCTCGCAATTGAAAACGGCAAAAAATGGTCTTGTAAAGCGCGGGCACCATTTTGCGAATCTGGGGCTGGACGAGGCCCAAGGCGAAGTAGTAGGGCCTCTCGAGCCGATAGGCGACATAGACGGAAGCGGCAGGGCGGACTTGGCGGTCGTCCTCGCCGGTACCAATTCCGGGGCACCGGGCGAGGTCTGGGTCTTTTACGACACCTTCCGCCTGACGAAAAACCAGAAAATCCGAGCGGATGCGCCTCTTCCGGACGGGTTTCGTATCCTCGAGGGAACAGCGGAGCGGGCCATAGGACACGAATTGGCAGCTTTAGACTTAAACGGCGACGGCCTCAACGAGCTCGTCTTTCGTGACAGTGCCGCCGCCGCCGCCGCCGGCGACCTCGCCCGTGTTTATATTCTTTACGGCACCCGCACGCGCCGCACCGAGGACTTGGTTCTGACGTCGCTCCGCCCCGACGAGGGCCTCTTTATCCAGGGTAACGACGCGCATTTTGGCACGAGTCTCTCGGCGGCGGGCGACCTCAATGGCGACGGCTTCGAGGACCTGCTGATCGGGACCGACCCGGCCGAGACCGACCCGGCCCAAACCGGCTCGGGCGGCTCGGCTGGGGGCCCCGGCTATATCGTCTATGGCGGGCCGCACTGGCGAGCGGCGGGGGCGGGGGCGACACCTGTTGTTGGCGAGACTCTGACGGCGACGCCGGGGATGCTCAATTTATTTGGCACGGCGGGGTCGGATGACTTGACGGGCTTGGCGGCGGGCGGGTTTTACTATGGAGGCAGCGGGTCGGACCGGCTCTTTTTGGACGAGCTCAGGAATCTCCGTTTTTTCGACGCGGGCGGCGGGGACGACACGCTGGTGCTTTCCAGCCTGACGTTGGACCTGACGGATTCCCGATGGACGAAGCGGCTACGCTCGGTGGAGACCCTCGATTTAGAGGATTCGACGCTTTTGCTCGATTCGCACGCGATTCGGACTCTGACCGAACAGCGGCTCGCTGGCGAGACGGTTCTTCACGTCCAGAACAGCGGGGAACTCCATTTTGTCGGCCCCGAGCACTGGGCGTCCGACCCAGCCACCAGCAGCTGGACCTATGACAATGTTCGCGTTACGACGTCTGGTATGGTTGACGTCTATGATTGGCGGACGCGTCCGGATTTCACGCTCGATCTGACGGGCACGGTCCGACCCGAAGACGGCTTCGAGATTGTGTTTTCCTCCGTCCCCCATGTGTATAGGCTCGACTCAACGACTTTTTTAGGCGGCCTAACGGGCGGCGTGGATTTTCAAGGAGACGGCCAGCCCGACAACGTCGCCGGACTTTTTCTCAACCGTTTTGCTTTAAGGGGGTCCACCACCTTCGACGCCCAAATCAATTTTTTGCAACCTGGTCTCGTGGATTCCCTCGTGTTCTCCGAGAGCCTAGACCGCCAGGCCGTCGAGGGCTTCACGATTCTAGACGGGCGAGTCACGCTCGCCGACGGCGAGGTGCGGTTTCCGGGTCAGTTTTTCGCCAGCACAGAGTCTCTGTCGGATGGAAAGCCTGCGACCGTCTCGGCCGAGGGCGAGCTCGACCCTCGTTGGACGCCCGTGTGGGAGGTCGTGCCGGGTTATCAGTATCTGGCCGCCTCTTTTAAGTTCAGTGCTCAGCAGTCTGTCATAGGACAACTTCTCAAGGTCCCTGACATGAACGGCTTCGACCCGGCGTCCTATCACTGGGGAGGCGACCCTGCGGGTATTCAGACTTTATACTTCCAGGACGGCCATACCACCTATGCCCGTCGAGCCCCCGCCTATCAGATCACATCCGGCGAGGTGATAGTCGCGGCCGCCAAACAAGCCTGGCCCGATTATACCATCGCTTTAGATGCCGTCAATTTTGAAGGCGAGCCGCTCATACAATTAAAAGACACGCCCTCTGGGCTGAAGTTTCCCACGACTTTCAGAGTTACGACGGGCACTCGAACGCCGCTCCAGCCGGAACTGGAGGCGACGCTGGCCGTTTTGAACGGAACTCTGGACTTGAAGGACGGGACCAGCTTCAAGTCTGGCGATGAGCTCGGATCCGGGGATCTGGAGCGCATGAAAAAAGCGGGCTTAACGTTCCTAAAACACGGCCCCAGAGAGGTCGAGGTCTATGATCCGGAGGCAAACACGATTCCCCTGCTTTTGGGGTATAGCAAACTCGTGGTGACGAGGGGCTCTTTCAGCTATTTTGAGTCGTATGGCGGCCTAAGAAACACCGGTGACTTTATTTCGCAAGATCAGGTCATCCTCCTTCGGCCGTCCCCGGGTCAGAGTGAGCCCAGTTTTTCGGTGGCGACAATCACGGATGAGGGCATCGTACAGGACGGCATGGGTCGGTCTCTGGCGGAGGCCGAGCCCCTTGTAAACCTGCGCTCGGTGGCAGAGGGCACGTATGGGAAGCATTTTTTCATAGAGCGCACGCTCGATTCCGTTGCAGCGCGTGAAGGTCTCCAGAGGGTCGGTTCTCATTTGGGCGTCTACGAGACCTCGTCGGCACGGGTCGAGCCCACCACCTTGGAAACCTGGGAGCCCAATGTGGCGAAGACTTTTCTCTCGCCGGTGCCGGGCACGCCGGGGGCGACTTTGCGTCTCGGCCGCGAATTGGACGTAGCCCGAGATTTCAATGGCGACGGCTTGCCGGATCTTCTGGCAGGCGGGCACACTTTTACGCCGAACCACGCTTCGGCCTTTGAGACATCCGGCCAGGTCTGGGTCCTGTATGGAGGCGAGCACCCGCCCGGAGGCCCCCCAGCGACCGTGTTCCGAGTCGCCGAGGGCATCACGGTAACCGCCGCAGATGAGCAATATTTCGGGCCCGGAGCCCGCATAGATAACCGTATCCTGATGGAAAATGGACTCCCCATTAACATCATAGAACACGAGGAACTCGGCGTCGGTTTTTCCAACGTTGGTTTTTCCAACACCCTACAGGATAAAGTCATCACGCATCGGGCTCGGTTCGTGGAAAACCTGCATAGGAGCTTCACTTTATCGGATGGAACGACTCTTGCGGACGGGGCACTTCTGCCTATCCACAATTTTGAGGCGGAAGGCCTGTCCGCGCGTGCCTCTGCCATGTTCGACACGCCTTCGGGGCTCCTCCGCCAGCTGGAGGGGTATCTGGCAGCGCGTGAAGATGGCAGCTTTATTGCAAACCTGGATAACTATTACGTCCTGACATCGCTTTTGGGGTCCTCAGATTTACGCCTAGCCGAACGGAGCCTCGAACTGAAAGTGGTTCCGGGCTCTGTTTTGGACGAATCCTGGATTTCCGAGCCTTTCCGGTTCTCGGCGGCGGCGGCCGATGCGCAAAGGGCGACGCTCTTTCTCCGCGAGGGCGACAAAGAACGAATAATTGCGGGTCTCGAACGCGTCTATCGCCTGGAAGGTCTAGGCATGCACAACCCCGTGGTTCACTCAGAAACAGGAGCCAAGACCTACCCTGGTGACCTTCTGACGGCTTTATCCGCCGACCAAGCGATTTACAATTTCCGAGTCTCTGCAGAGGATGCTTTTTCCATTCTAGGGACGCGTCTATCGGACGGCACGATCGACCAGCTTGGTCTTGTTACGCCTTTGTGGAAGGTGAATTTTTTACATGTCTCTGATTTGAGTGAAACCTTTGAGTTGCGTTACACGCCGTCTCTCGAGGTCGGGCAGATTATCCAAAATTTTCAACATTATCCGCTCTTAGACGGGATGATCGCCCATTTGGACGCCGGAAGGGGAAGACAGCTCTGGAGTTTCGAAGAACTGCCGGGTGGAAGTGGCGTAAACCGAGAAATCGGCAGCGTCGCCCCCTTGCATGTTGTCCAATCGGGTATGGTGAAACTGGAAGACGGACGCGTTCTGGGCCCCGGCGATTTTATCTCGGAGCGCGACATCCTCGCCGGGGGCGAGAAACCCGTCATCAATGTCCGAGGCGTTCTGACAAATGATCCGGATGCGGCTTGGGTGACGACCTGGATTCCTCTAGAAAAAGAGGTCTTGCCGAAAAGTTCCGATCTAGCACACCTCGAAGCCGACTATGGCACGGTGTTTTCGTACGATTATGCGCCTCGCCCGCTCACCCATCTGGGTTTCGAGCAAAAAGTCCTGGGCGATATCAATGGCGACGGCTTGGATGACATTGGTCTGACGGCTTTGGACGGAAAGCTCTTCGAGGAGCGCGTTTTCGTCGTATTCGGGTCCAAAACACGAGGCCAGCCAGGCGGCGAGCTGCGCTCCAATCTCCACACCCTGACCCCCGCCGAGGGCCTCCAGATTATTCCGATGGATTTCATCCACCCCAAAGACAAAGCTTATAGCCTCTTTTTTGTAGAGCGGGCGGGCGATGTCAATGGCGACGGCTTGGATGACTTTCTCATCAGTTCCGTGCAGCATCAAGAGGACCGTCTGCGTCCGGGACACGATCTCGTCTGGCTCATTTACGGGAGCCACGACGCCCTCGGGGAGCGTTTTTACGAGATCGAAACTCTACCCGGCACCGTGTCTTACGACATTGACTCTGCCGACAGCGTTCGGCCGCGCGGCACGGCGACGCATGCCTCCACCTGGGGCGGGTCGGGGGAAAATCTGGACCTCGGCGACCGCTTTCACGAGGATGAGACTCTATATAATAGAGACGGCTTGCGTCTCACTTTGGAGGGCACGGACCTCCAGACCCCCGACTCGACCGTCGAGGCCACCGTCCGAGAACGGCAAGTTCTAGAACTGGTCCGCTTTTCCAAAGAACAGGGCGTCCTGGTGAAACAAAATCAGCCTATTCTCAAGGCGGGGGCCGGATTCGATGCTCTTAGGACGAACGCTATCGTAGACCTGGGCTCTGCGGGCGATGTCAATGGCGACGGGTTCGACGATATTTTCGTCCAGTTTCAGGGCTCGGGCGTCCACGAGAACAAATTGCGGGTTGTGTTTGGGTCTCCAGACGGCATCGGCACCGTCGAGGAAACCGTTATCATCTCAGGGGCCATCCCCGTCGAGGGCACTCGAGCGCATCCACGCTATCTGCACACGGGGGCCTATTGGAAAGAGACGCTCTTTGACGTGCGGCCCTGGGCGGCTTTTACCTCGGACGGGCTGGCGGTCACGGCGAATGATGACGGGCGGACGCTGGCCGAACTGGAGGTCCAATCTATTTTGCATTTGAACCAGATGACGTCTGCTCAGGGCTTTGCGATCCAGGACGATATAGCGCCGAATGACAATTATTTAGAACAAGGCCGACTTGTGGCTATCGGCGACATCAATGGCGACAGTTTCGACGATTTAGCCTATCAGCCTTCTGCCTCTTCTTATCTATTGCCCAGCTCTAAACCCACCGAGACCTATGTCTTGTACGGCATGACAGACGGGTTCGGGACAGGCCTGACGCCGAGTGGCGCAAAAGAGGAAGTCCTGAAATTGAGCGAACTAGACCAACACCAGGGCTTTGTCGTCCATACACAACCCGATAAGAAACCCAATGTCGCCCCCGCAGGCGATATCAATGGCGACGATTTGGCGGATTTTCAGATTTTCTCAAGCCCGAGAAAACTGGACACCGTCTGGGGCATGCTCGAGTATCGTCCGGGCGGGCAGCTCGAGGACTTTACGGGAGTGGACCCCGTGCGCATGAAAAGCAGCGCCCCCGTCTTACGCGGAGACGCTCTGTCGGACCGCCTGGTCGGCGACCCAGGCGTGCGGGTGCTTTTGGGCGGCGGCGGCGATGATGTGCTGGGCGTCCCGGACGACGCTTTTGTGCGAGTCTCGGGAGGGCTGGGGACCGATACGCTCCTGGTGAGACCCGGGGCGACGCTCGATTTGGACGAGGATTTCGCCAAAGTGCGCTCCATAGAGGCCCTGATTCTGAAGACCAATAGTGACGTCCAGCTCTCGGTTCGGGGGTTGTACCGCATGACCGAACAGCGTCACCAGAGCTCGGACCTGGCCGAGGCCTTTGATTTGGACCTAGGGGAGGATGTGGCCTCGGAGGCCGGGGAGCTCTGGTTTTATATAAGCGGTTCGGGGCGTCTCAGGCTGCTGGAGGGCGTCAACACCAAAACCGAGGACGACGCAACGCGCTGGACGCACACGCAAGATGTGGCTCCGACGCTGGACCTCTATCGCCTGGAGAACGCCGTCCTCTTGGTGACAGATGGTTTGGAAGTGCTCTAGACGTTCCGGAGTTTCGCGGCACCGGGAGATAAACCGGGAGACAAAGAGAAGTCTCCTGAAAATTGCCCGGATAAGGTGCCGGGCGGCATGGCGGGCGTCGGGGCTACAAAGACGCCCTCGGCGGGCATCATGCCAGAGACCCGATCGCCCGAGACACGACGGGGCTCAATAACAAAAGAGGGAGCCGTCTCGTCCCCGGGGGCAGGGGCAGGGGCAGGGGCAGGGGCCTCGGGCTCGCCGGGTCTATCTGGGTCCATTGTGCCGTGTGCCGCCCCGGACTATCCGCCGCCGCCGCCGCCGCCCCCCCGAGGGCAGCCCCTCGAGGGTCGCGTCGAGAGAGAGAGAGAACCCTCACGCGATATCAACGACGATATCGACCTCTCGTGCGATGTCAAAGTCATACGTACCGGCTTCGTCACCGGCACTGTCGGCCACAGTCACCGACAGGTCAGAGGCGGCTGTCGTGGCGATAGTCAGACGATGGGAGCTATCATCCGCCAGCGTATGACCTCGCACAAGATTCAGTGCGAGAGGAATGACGGGATTCACCCCATCCCCGGAGCTGCCATCCTGATAAAAAGCTTCAGTAATTTCAAACTGGTCGCTATTTTCTCCTCTGATTACAAAATGCTCTTTGAGGTCAGTGCCTCTTGCAACGTCCTGCAGTGTGTAAGCAAGACTGACAAAGTGAATCTCCACTTGCAGAGGCGTACCTGTCCCCAGCGCGTCATGATCTCCCGCTTCCTGGGGCGTCCCGCTGTATTTCACAAAGACATTGCTCTTGTATGCGCCGAGGTCATAGCCGTTTTCATTGACTGCCAACGGCGTCCCGGAAGCGTCTGTGACGCCGTGGTCATCCTTGAACTTGAGCGTCAGTTCCGGCGCAAAGTCACCCCTGCGGGCCGTGGGCGCATTGCCGATAACGAGCTCATAAGCATTCGAATCGGCGACTTTCGTCAGAGACACAATCTCGAAATCGGGGTTGAAGGCCGGGCCGCCGTCGGTTGTCGGATTATTGTCCGCGAGCCGATTGGAGCTCCCAGGGCTTCCATCTCCGGTCTGTTCCATCAGAATGAGGTCGTCCTTATCCAAGCCACTCACGGCCTCCATCGCCGTCAGCGTCAGCGTATACTGCTCGTCATTGAACAGGGGCTCGGCCGATAGCGGCTGGCCGCTCACCGTGAACGACGGCGGAAGCGCGATCACATTGACTTTGAACGATTGAACCGCTGATTTGCTTCCTCCAGGGCCTCCGGTTCCATCGTCCGTCGCCGTTACGTCGATGGTATAGGTCCCCGATTTGGCAGTCGGAGAAATCGTCCCCGAGAGCACACCCTGGGCGAAGGAGATGCCGCCTGGCAATTTGTTCCCGTCGGGCCCCGTAACCAAGGCGTTATACGCCAGGCTTTGAGCGGGCGTCTCTTCGTCCAGGAAGTATTCGCTGTACGTTATAGGCGTGATGGTATCGCCCTCTCCCCAGGTTTGATCGTCCAGCATACCTCTGGCCGTGGGCGCATCATTGACCGGGTTGACGGTCAATTTGAAGCTCTGTCTGGCGACCGAGGTGCCGTCGTTTGCGGTCACCACGATATCATAGTCGCCGGCTTGCATGCCGTCCGAGTTCGCGACAGAACCAGAGAACATCCCGTCCGAATGCAGAGAGATCCCGAAGCCCACCATCGGCGGGACAACGTCGCCCCCCTGCCGGATTTCGTGCGAGAAACTCAGCGTATCGCTCGGGTCGTCGTCCGTAAAAAATTCCGAAAGATCCAGCGTGAACGGAGCGTCTTCATTCAGCGTCCGGTCGCCGATTGTTGCCACGACGGTCGGGTCAACATTGCCCCATTTGACGGTCAAGTGGAAGAGCTCGGTGACCATCGCCCCCGCACTGTCTGAGGCGGTCACCATGACCCGATAGACGCCCGCCTGGGTACTGTTCGACACAAAACCAGAGAACTCGCCGCTCGCCGGATCCAGAGCGATATTGCCCAACTCGAACTCGACCGGCGCGCCATCATTATGCAGGATTTCGTGCGTGAAAGTCAGCGTGTCGCCCGCGTCCGTATCCGTAAAGAAGCTCGAAATATCCAGCGCGAACGCCGAGCTTCCGTTCAGCCTCTGGTCTGGGATTGCCTCGGAGGTCGGGAAGTCATTGACCTCGTTGACGGTCAATTGGAAGCTCTGCGTGACGGTCGCCATGCTGCTGTCCGAGGCGGTCACCACGATCTGATAATCGCCCGCCAGGGCCCCGTCCGCGACAGAACCAGAGAACACCCCGCTCTCACTCAGAGCGATATCGCCCAACTGGACCGCCATGCCGTTCTGCTGGATTTCGCTCGTGAAAGTCAGCGTATCGCCCGCGTCGGCGTCCGTAAAAAAGCTCGAAATATCCAGCGTGAACAACGTGTCTTCATTCAGCGTTTGGTCGGCGATTGCCATGGCGGCGGTCGGAGCCGTGTTCCCCGCCGCCGGCGGCGTCGGCGAAGCGGGAGCTGTCACCTCCAGGACGAAAGTCGTTTCCACGCTCTCGCCTTGTTCGTCCGTGGCCGTGAGCGTCACCGTGTATGGCCCGACACGGGTTGGGATGCCGCCGATGTCTACCTCGCTGAGCGTGAGTCCAGGGGGGAGGCCCGTGACCGTCAGAGTCAGACCATCGGTGTCGTCGTCGTCGTCGGTGTCATCGTCATCGGTGTCGTCGGTGTCATTGCCGTCGGTGTCATTGCCGTCGGTGTCGGTGCCTCTAAGGCTGTCATCATCGAAAACGCCGTCGAGAGAAAGCGTATAAGCCATTCCGAGTACCAAGGTGTCGTTCTCCGGCCCATCGCCAACGACGGTCGGAGCCTCGTTAGGCGTTCCGCCGCCGCCGCCGCCGCCGTCGTCGAGCAGGACGGCCGCTCCGGCTGTTCCGCCGCCGACCAGAGCCAGGACGCCAACGCCGGATATATTTTCAAAAATCATGGAGGAAGCATCCGCCTGGCCGAGCACAGGGGCGTCCTCGATCGAGACAGAGTTCCCCAGAACCGCCACCAATTCGTCCGAGGCGAACCCATCGATGGTGCCCTCGTCGCACAGAGCGATGGGACCATCTTCGACCGAACAGGCGAGAGCCGATAGGTCGCCGCCCTCGCCCCCGTCGAGCAGACTCGCCGAAGCCGGGGCAGCCGAGGCTAGCCCGGCTTCGGCTGGGCCGGCCGGCACAGCCGGGTCAGCCGGCGCATCCAGAAGAGCCTCCGCCGCCGCGGCGGCGCCTTCTGCGGACTCGGTCGCCTCTTCCGCGAGGGCCTCGCCCCTGTGGACCAGGAAAGCTCCTCCGAGAAGCCAGCCAGACTTGGAAGCCTTCCGAGACAGCCGTCCGATTGCCTTCGGAAGCGAACCACGGGAACCACGGGAAGTCACACCAGCATTTTTTTCAATCTCAAACGAACGGGCCATGTTAAAAAAATCCTCAAACTAAATTATAGACAAAAAAAGAACTCGGTCCAGAGAGAGCCACAAGACATAAAGAGCCACCGGAGACCCGCCGCAGAAACGACCGAATCCAGACCTTCAGAGGCTTCCGTGAGCCCATTGCCATCCCCCCAGAAAAGAGAACTCAAGCGTACCACTCACACGCCGTTTCTGTCAATGCTTGGACTGGCACGATAAGGTACACATTTGCGTGATGAATATCACGTGTTCTTGTAATATCACATGTTTGTAGGCGTGTAAACCCTTGGCCTTGCTCGGATTTCACATCAGGTCTACATCAGGTCTACACCAGGTCTACACCAGGTCTATATCTGGGTCAAGCAGCAGGACGACATTGTCCAACCGATAGGCCACCAGCGGGGTGCCGTCGTTTTCGGCGAGATTCTCCAGAGGCGTCCAGCGCGAATCATGACTCTCGGTTGCTGTATTATAGCCCTCTCGCAGTTCGAGCGTCCCCTCGCCCTGGACATAGAACCAGAGTTCCCCGGGCATGGAACCGGCGGCTTCGGCGGCGGTATCGGCGGCGGGCTCCGCAGGAGGCGTAAGCCGGATATCGAAGTGCGCTGTCAGCTCGTCCGAGTTATGGCGCGCCTCGGTCAGGCGGTAGAAGACGCGGGCGGTGAGCTGCGCATGACTCGAATCGGTCAGAGACAGGGCCTCTATGGAGCGAATCTTTCCGACATTTGCCTCTAGATCCAGCGTCACGTCGTTCAACAGAGCCAACGTGTCCAGGCCGGTTCCGCCGTCCACGCGGACGAAGCTATTGTCGGCCACGGCCAGACGGTCGTCCCCGGCTCCGCCCAGCAGCGTTTCCGTCTCGAGCCCCCCCGTGAGTCGGTCGTCCTTCAAGTCGCCTCTTAGAATGAGGCCGCCCGTTTGCGTGATAGGGCCGGGTTCCTCGAAGGCGATTTTTTGGCCGCCGGGGCGATAGGCGGGCGACCCATAGACGATATAGGCGCGCTCTGCGAATTTGGAGGCGACGGAGAAATCGTCAAACCCGTCGCCGTCCACATCGCCGAGACCCGCCAGACTCCCCCCGACGTTTTCTTGGCTAGAGATTTGCACGACAAACCCTTGGTCGGCATTCAGATGGACGGCGTCCAGGGTGCGCTGGTCCAAGACCCCACCGTTATGGACGGCCCAGGGCTCGGGGGTGGCGCGGAGGGCCCCGGGTCCGGGGATAGAGGCGGTGACCTCTGTGCCGAACGAGTCCTCCATGCCATAGACCACATAGGCTCGGCCCCGTCCTCTGAGCGCATTCGAACTTGCGGGCACGTTGGAGGGCTGATAATAGAGCGGGTCTCCGCGGGCTCCCACGGCGATATCGTCGAACCCGTCGCCATTGATATCACCAATCGAGCCGATGTCGTCGCCGAACCACGCCGCAGGGGTGGCATGCTCGAGATAAAAGCCCTGCTCGGAGCTCAAACGGTCCAGATACAGGACATTTTGTTGGACCAGCTGCACGTCCGCCTCTTCGTCGAAGGTGATCGTGGAGCCATCCGTGGAGCGCATCGCTCCCTCCCCGAGAAGGACCGTATCCGAAGGAAGCCCCTTACCCGGTTTGAGGGTAAGGGTCCGCGCCTCGTCCAATCCCCATCCCGGTGTGGCGAGCACCTGAGGGAAACCGGACAGAATTTGCGTTTCCTCCTGGGCTGGCACGCCGTCGGCCGAGCCGAACAAGACGGCGACGTGCCTTGTGTATGTCCCTGTGCCCACGTTTGTTGCGTCTGATTTTTCATAGGAAAACATCAGATCGTCATAGCCATCGCCATTGATATCGCCTGCTGAACTCACGTCCTCGAAATACTGGGTGACGGAGCCGTCGGCATTCACGGGAGAGTTTCCCGCCCAGAGTGTCTCTTCGGTCCAGGGCGTCGTTTTAAAAACGACCCCCTCTTCGGGAGACAACCGGCTCAAATCGAGCAGACGACGCACGACGATGGTCCCGAGGATTTCATCATCGGCGTCCACGAGATTCGTCCCGACGGTTCGTATCGCCCGTCCCTCGCCGTCCGTCAGAGCACTGCCAGCTTCATAGCGGTCGCCTACGGCCTGACCCGAACCGTTTACGCGGATCTCTGACGTGGCCGTGCGCGTCTGGATCTCGTGATAGAGTGTGCCGAGGCCCTCCGAGCTTCCGTAGATCAGCCAGCTTTTAGCCCCCTGAGAGGTGCCGGAGTACTCGAATTTGGCGTTGACAATCAAATCGGCCCGCCCGTCGCCATTGACATCCCCGGCCGGCACGGCTTTCACGCCCGATGACATACGCCACGGTGTGATGATGTGCAGAGCCTCACTTTCAGACAAGGTCGCTATATTTGTCTGGGCCCCGTCGTATTGACTTTCGTGTCCGGACAGCACGACCCCGACCCATGTGTCTTCCGGGCCAAGCCTATCCCGGCCCCAGGCGACAAAGTCGTCCAGCAAATCGCCATCAAGGTCGCCCAGATGGCGCGTATAGACTCCAAAATAGTCCAATGGGCGGACCGCATTGTTATAAACGATTTGCTGATAGTCGGCTGTTCCTGAGTCGTCGGTTCGTCCGTTTTCAAAATCGGGGTCGCCGTAGAGAAGGCCAATGCGGCCCGCGGCATAAAAGGAAGTCCCGTCGAGTCTGGGATGCAGGCCTAAAAGGAGATCCGGCAACCCATCGCCATTGATATCGCCTCCGAGGTCCAGGCTATCTCGGGACGCGATAGAGCGGCTTTCTGCGTCGATAGAGAAGGTCTCTGCCAAGCCCTGCAGATTGCCTCTTTCGAGGGGCTGCAGTTTGGCACTAGAGCTCTCATAGACAAAGAGCCCTCCGTCCTCGCGTTCCTCAAGCAGGCGGCCCGATAGATCGAACCCGGCTTCCTCGAGCGAATCCGGCCCCGTGTAATACGTCCCGTCGGGCAAAGTAAAGAAGTCCGCCTCGAGGTGGCGCACGGGCGCGGCCTCGCCCAGCAGCACCCCGGCGTCGTTGAGAACGCGCCCGTCGTCTGTAATCGTCAGAAACGACCCGTCAAAAGTCGGCTGACCTTGTTTGATATAATCTCCTGGCCCCAGCTGCGTGTCGTCTACGCGATAATAGGCGAATTCGCCTGAGTCGACGACGGTCTCTGTTCTCAGTTTGGCGTGCAACAGGTCTATGCCACCATTGTCGTCGGTCCCGGGCTCTATGACCCAGAGCTCTCCGGGCTCTCCGGATGCGGCAGGGACTAATTCAAAATCAGGGTAGAAAAGTGCCAATAGATCGAAGCGCAGCGCCGAGCCCGGCCTATAGGGTATTTCTGCCCCGTCATTCATCGTCAAGGTTATGGTGCCCTCCAGGATGCGACCGCGCTGGCGAACGGTGACCCACGAGGGAACTTCGGACTCGCCGTCGTGGGTTAAAAAATTATCCGGAAGAACATCATTATACGAGGCAAGGCGGAGCGGGCCAGCCGCAATCATCCCCGACGTCAGCTGAAAAAGAGGCGCCCGCTCTGCAAGCCTATCGCCGTCGTCTGTGTCTACGAGCGTGTTTGAAACCCAGGCCTCCGTGGCGCTTGGAGGCCTGGGGCCGACGCCGACGAAATGAGCCGTCGGCCGCAACCAGATACTCGCTTCCGAATTAATCAATGCGCCGTCTAGAAGCTGATAAACCGTCTCGAGCGTGCCGACTTGTGTGAAACGCGGGGCAACGATGTCCGTCTCGGAGGTCTCTATGAGCTCGCCATCGCTCAAGAGCGCGTCGCCTCGAATCGAGTCGCCTTTGTATCGAACCGAGCCGTCTTGCAGCGTCACCCGTCCCTCGGTGATGGTATAGACCTGCGTCCGGTCCTGTACATCCGACCCGATGAAAAACACAGGCAGAACGTCCGTGCGGGGCGCCGTTGTCCGCCCGACATGAGCCAGTAGATCCACGCCGCCATCGCCGTTGATATCGCCGCCCTGCGTATAGACTTGACCGTCGCCTAAGTGGCTGTTGTTGAAAAAACGCTGGCTGACCTCGGGTGAACTCGAGGGCCCGTCCAGATTAATCGTCAGAGAAGGCCCGTCTCGCCACGCATGAACCTGGAGATCACCGGGAGCAGCCCCGTGGAGAACCAAGCGGGAATTTTCAAAGAACCAGCTCTCGGAGGCGGCGTCAAAGTGCCAATCAGAGCCGCCCGTCAGGTGAACGGTGCCGGTCCCGTACAGATGGAGCTGCGCTTCGCCCTCGTGGCGTTGTTCGGTCAGGTGGAAAAGCGAACGAGGCTCTAGATACAGCGTGGCGTCTGAAAGCGTGAAGCTCTCGACCGAGCGAAAGCGCAGAGCCACATTGATATCATCCAACAAAAGCGTCGTGGACGTCACAACCACGCTATCATCGCCCAAGCCGCCGTCAAAAAGCCTGAAACGATAAACATCGCTGTTGAAAACCAGCCGGTCGTCGCCACTGCCGCCATGAAAATAAGAGGTGCCCTCGTGGCTCGTGAAAACATCGTCGCCCGCTCGCCCGCGCCAATTGTGCCATCTGGGCGAATCTTCTTCCGTCGCGTCCAGAGACATCCCAACCGTGGACACCATGCCCCAAGCGGCACTCCCGTAGAACAAAAAGCCTCGATGCGTGCCGGACGCTCCGATGAGGAGGTCGTAAAACCCGTCGCCGTTCACATCGCCCACTTGAGACAGGCTGCGCCCGAACATGTCGCCATTGCCAGAGCCCTCTAGATAAAACCCGTCCTCGGGCGCCAGCGTCGCAAGATCAAAGCGGTACTCTGTGGTGCCGAGGTATTCCCCGGTCTCTACGTGGATTTTTGGTCTATC
Organism: Alphaproteobacteria bacterium; assembly: GCA_965203415.1. Lineage (GTDB taxonomy): Bacteria > Pseudomonadota > Alphaproteobacteria > CBDBCS01 > CBDBCS01 > CBDBCS01. The sequence goes on from CBDBCS010000004.1 coordinate 301,939, forward strand.
GGATTTGCCGAATAGAATATAGACGCGGCCAGGGGCGTCGGGATGCGGAGCGCCGATGATGAGCTCCGCCAGCCCGTCGCCATTGAGGTCCGTGCTCGCCAGAGCCCGACCCAATTCAGCCTCCGGCCGATCATTGAGAAAAGCTACCGACCGCGCCGGAATCCCTGTGCCCGCCGACAGGCCAGTTATGGGCGGCAAGGAAAAATGATCCTCTTGTCTGCCGTAGAAAAGACGGACGACGCCCTTCGGCCTGGTGGTGTCGCTCGGGTCGCCGGCGGTGTCATCCGTATCGTCGTGGAGCTCGTCTGGACTTGCCACGGCGAACTCGTTATAGCTGTCGCCGTCAAAATCGCCAACGGGGCCGAACACGGGACTCAGGGTGTCGCTGGTGTACACGAGCCAGGGCAGGGCGACCGCCAGAGCCTCAGCCGATGACCCCAAAGAGGTCAGCACATATAAACGCACAAGAGGCGTATCCGACGTAGGATTGTCCTCCTGCAGCGTTTCCTGGACGAAAAAAGCGAGATCCGTGTTGCGCTTTCTATCGACATCGCCCGCCACGCCGCCGTGGGCTCTCACGATATTGTTGCCCAGATACTGTTTTCCGAGAAAACCATCGCCATAAGGCCAGACCGCCAGAGGCGACAGCACGCCCGGGCCCAGAACCGTCCAGCCGAGTTGGAGGTCGCGTCCCTCGGGAGCCCCCGTCGTAAACACCTGCCGAAAAACAACATCCGAGGCCGCGGCATAAGGGTCCACCGCAACCAGCTGCCCGATGGGCGTGTCTTGTCCGAAGATCATCTCGAACCGCCCGCGCCCGTCCTCGAGGAGTAAGTCCGAAAACCCATCGCGATTGAGGTCGCCTGCCGGCGAAACCCAAAAGCCGTCCTCATCGGCTGTATCGGCGGCGGCGGTGGTGCTCTCCCGAGCCTTTTTCTGAATAACGAAGCCCTCCGACGGGGCGAGCGAGCTCAGGTCCACCGAAGAGCGTGTCCGTTCCTCGACGCCGAAGACGACATAGGACTCGGTCTGATAGGCGGGGTCCAGATAATTGACGAGGATATCTGCCAAACCGTCGCCGTTTACGTCGCCCGCTCCCAGAGCCACGACATGCTGGTTCGCCGCCCCCACGAGCTCGAAGCCCGCGTCGGGAGTCAGGCTGCCTCGATAGGTGGGCCCCTGGATGGAGGCAAAATCGCGCCGGCCGTAAAGCACAAACGCCCGGTCCTCGGTCGAGCGGCCCGGCGGCGAGAGGTACTCCGCCGCCAGAGCTATATCCGGCACGCCATCGCCGTCTATGTCGCCGAGCCCATTCGGCACGCCGGTTGGGATGAAATTATCCGTCGCCCAGATATTTTCCTGGACGTCTCGGAGATTCCACCAGGTCACAGAGTCCACCGTGCTCCTATGTTCTTCCAGCCGGATTCCCACATGGCGATAGACAAAAGAGTCCGTCAGCGTGAACGACGTACTGGAGGCCTCTACGTGAATGGTGACACTGCCGAACGTCCCGGGGGCCTCTGTCCAGCTCAGCGAGAGGCGGGGCGCATCGTACGTCACGTCGGGCGTGTAGGGTCCCTCCAGCGAAAACGTGAAGGCAATCGGGTCGCCGTCCGGGTCGACATAATAGGCCTGTAGGTCAAAAGCTGTGCTAAAGCCTTGCTGGTCCGGTAGAGCCTCGACGAGCCTCAAAGGATCGTCCACCCCCGTGATAGAGACCGTCACATACCCCGTGCCTTGAGCCTCATAGGGGTCCACGGCCGTCACGGTTATCAGGTGCTCGAGGCCGACCAGAAGCGGGTCGGTCACCGCGCCCGTGATATGCTTGCGCTCTGCATTCCAGGCGAGTCCCGTCGGAAGCCCCTCGACCGATAGAGTGAGAAAGCGTCCATTTTCCTCGTCCGGGTCCGAAAAGAGGTCGGACAAATCCAGGCGAATCGTCTCGAATTCCTCAAAAACCTGCAGAGGCAGGGGCGTTGTCACAAGGGGTGCCTCATTGACCTCGTTGACGACAAAGACTATTTCGTCGACGAGGCGCGCCTGGCCGTCGGTGATCTCTATTTCGACCCGCTGGGGCCGCGTCGAGGCCAATTCGCTCTCAAAGACCCCCGTCAGGACGCCCTCGAGAATCCGGGCTTCTTCGAGGCGGTCCAGCTGGCCTCCCAGACGGAACGAGAGCACATCGTCCGGATCGTCGTCCTCATAGAGCTCCGCCAAATCGAGGGTGAAGCTTTCGCCCTCATCGACGGTGAAGACGTGAGGTGTCTCGAGAACACGGCTTGGGGCGTCATTCACGTTCTGAATGGTGACCATCAGCGTGTCCGACAGCGTTTCGCCGGCTTGGTCTCGGACGGTCAGGGTGAGAGTCTGGAGGCTTCGTAGGCGTTCCTCGTCTGTGAAGCGCCCCTCGAGGAGGGTCACGGTAACAGGACGCGAGGAAACCGGGTGCAGGGACTCGTGTTCCAGGAGTCGGAATTCGGGCATCTCGCCTTCCAGACTATACACGAGGCGGTCGAGCCTATCCTCGTCCCTATACAGGCTCGCGAGGTCCATTTGAAACAAGACATCTTCGGTCAGGGTCAGCGTGCCTGTGAAGTCCTCTCGACGCAGCGGGGCGCGGTTGGTCTCGTGGACTTTGAGGTCAAATTGTAATCGGACGAATTCGCCGGCGCCGTCGAAAGCTGTTACGACGACGCTATGGACTTCGGCGGCCTGCTCGACGACGCCGGTGAGAACGCCGTCCTCTACGGTCAGGCCCGGCGGGAAATGGCCGAGTTTGAACGTTAAAATATCGCCGACATCGTCGTCCTCGAAATAGGGGCGGAGATCTTCAGAGACGGGTCTGTCTTCGTAGATCTCCAGCTGGGTCAGCGTCTGACCCACCCGCGGCCCATGGTTGGGCGTCAGCGTGAGCGTGAACGTATCCGTGACGAATTCACCCGCGCTATCCTGGACTCTGATGGTGAAGCTATGGACACCGAGGGCATCTTCGTTGTCCACCATGCCGCTCAGAACGGTCGCGTCTGCGTTTGTAACGACCTGGAAAGAGTCGGGTAGACCCTCCACTTGATAGGCCAAAGTGTCGCCGAGGTCGGCATCGCTAAAAAGTGACGCAGGCGTGCCGCTCAATTCGAGGCTTAGAGGCACGCTCCAGGCGTATTCCAGCGGGCCGGCAGGCTGAGAAGTCCGAAAGGGCGTCTCATTGATATTGTGGACTTGGATATCAAAGAACTGCGAGACCGTTGTCGTGCCTCCTTCGGCGCGAGCCACCACCGTGATGGCGTGCGTGCCGATGGCCTCGTCTTGAGTGATGACGCCCTCCAGGCGCATGGTGTCCTCTGAAAAATAGAGGCCCTCGGGTAAATCGCGGACTTCGTACGAAATGGGGCCGCGTCCCACGAAATAGGGCTCGAGCGAGAGTGCAAAAGCCTCGTTCTCCATCAGCGTCTGGTCAGAGATGCTTTTGCGAAAAAAGACGAAAATCGGCCCCGTATAAGGTTCCGCATCCCTGGATTGGGCATTCGGCTGGGCACTCGGCTGGACATCCGGGCTGCTTGTCGTCCCTGGAGCCGGGGTGAGGGTCGGCGTCGGGGTGTCGTCAGACGACGCTGTTTCCTCTGGAGGCGGCTGCTGGTCCTCGCCCTCACACGCCCACACGAGCAGACTCAGCAGGCCGGTCTGGGCGCCTCGCCCCCACGGGCCTCGTCTATAAGGCCTACGGGCGGCAAAAAAAGAATCGATGCCCGGTGATGTCATTGGTGATGTCAATGGCGGCTTCATGCAAAAAGAGGGAACTGGAAGAGGGGCAAACGAGGGAAAGTCGTCTCAAAAAATAAGGGATATGCTGGGAATTCTCAACACACAATGCTGTGAGCTAAACATCAGGAGACGCGGGGGCCTCGCCGATATCGTTGTGACTCGTCCCGACGGTGGAGCTTTTCCGGGCCGTGCCGTGCCGTGTCGTGATGTCATCGCACTTTTTATTCGTTTTCACGTGTTTTCACCTGTTTGTCTCCATTCGAGCCCGACGGGAAAATATGCCCCTGGAGCACCTGCTGCATGGCAAGAGACTGAAACGACTCCAGTTTTTTCGCTCTGAGGCTGGTGTGGTAGCGTCGCGCCATTTTTTTCCCCAGCTCCACGCCCCATTGGTCGAAGCTGTTAATGTCCCAGAGAAAGCCGCTTACGATGGTGGCGTGCTCGTACATGGCCAAGAGGGCCCCCAGATGTCTCGCTGAGAGCCTTTCGAGAAGGATAAGAGAGCTCGGTTTGTTGCCCCCAAGCGTCTGGTGAGGCGCATTCGGCCTGGTTTCACCTAACGCTAGAGCCTCGCACTGGGCGAGCACGCTGGCGACGAGGTGCTCGTAGCGTTCGGCTGCCTGGCGCGTGCGCGTCCGTATTTGTTCCCGGGCCTGTTTCTCTGCCGGAAGAGCGTCCCAAGCGTCCCGAGCACGCATCAAATCGGGGCGCAGAGGGAGGATGAACTCTGTCGCGACGGGTTGCGTCCCCTGGTGGAGGTGCTGGAAAAAAGAGTGCTGCGTCTCGGGACCCGTCCCGCCGAAAAGGACGGGAGCCGTGTGCCACGCTACGGCCTCGCCTGTGCGTGTCACCGATTTTCCGTTGGATTCCATCTCCAATTGTTGCGCCCAGGCCGGCAAAAGAGCCAAACGTGCCCCATACGGCACAAGAGCTCGCGCCGGAATGTTCAGAAAATTCCGATTCCACACGGCCACAAGCCCCATGAGAACAGGTAAGTTTCTTTCGGGCGGCTCGGTTTGAAAATGGTGGTCCATGGTGCGAGCCCCCTCCAGCAGATCCTGGAAGGCCTCGGGGCCGGCCCCGAGCATGATAGGCAGGCCAACCGCACTCCAGAGCGAGGTGCGTCCACCGATGGTCTCGTCAAAAGTAAAGATCTTTTGAAAGGCTTGTGCCCGTTCGGGCATCGAGCTTATGGCTCCCATGTGCTGGTCGGGATTGCAGGCGGCGTTCTCGAGCCAGCTGCGGACGCGCGCCGCATTTTGAGCCGTCTCTAGAGTCGTGAAGCTTTTCGATACAACGAGACAATAACTCGTGTGCGGGTCGCAGCGTCTCAGACGGGTTTCCAGAGTCTCCGGGTCCAGGCTCGACAGAAAATGGATGCGTGGGGATGTTGCCTCGGATGTATTTGTCTGTTTTTCCTGCCACGGCTGTTCCGGGCCACCCCATGAGACGTCCGCCTCTTGCAGAGCCTCGAGACATAAAGCCGGCCCCAGATGCGAGCCTCCAATCCCCAGGACGAGGACATCTTTGAAGCGTTTTTCTCGGCGCAGCGTTCGCGCAAAAGCCAGAACGGGTTCCAGGGCGGCCTGACCCGCAAGCGTGCGGGCGGCGATATGACCCACGGCCCGCCCCTCGGTTTGATTGAGGGCCTCTCCGGCGAAAAGAGCCTCTTTCTTTCCGTCTATGTCCGATTGGTGATAGAGCTCTAAAAGGGCCTCCAGCACGGCCACATCCAGAAGCTGGTGCGTCAGGTCCAGCGTCACGCCGCCGCACGAATGCCGCAGCCTTCCGACGCGTGCCGGATCGTTCAGCAGAGCGGACAAGGCAAGGGGTTCTCGCTCCCGCACGAGATTCTCGAGTTTCATCCAGCTCCCTTTTCTGGACAACGTTTTTTCCCGGGTCTTTTCCCGGAGCTCTTCCTGGCACATGGCCTTACGACAGATGTTTCCTTCCCTGGATTTTCTCCGGGGTCTTCTCTCTGGGCTTTCTCTTCCCGGAACGTCCCGGGATCTACCCCCGGGAGGGCCTAGCAAAAAGAAGAAAGATTTGCAAGTAACCTCTTTTTGAAAACCCGTAACACAAGCTTGCAGCCTTGCGGCCCCCGTCCCAGCGGATACAACCGGATACAACCGGCGGATACGAGGGCCTAGACGGCGGGGTCCAGAGACAGGGGTTACATGGGGTTACATATCGACCAGGTGAAAGCCCTCGTCGCGTCGGAAGAGCGCCAGTAAAATCCGCAGAGCCCGGCCTCTTTCGGACTGGAGTTCCGGGTCCTGTTCCAAAAAAGCCTGTGTATCTCGGATCATTTCTCGGATAATCGTGCTGTCGGTCTGTATATTTCCGAAGATAAACGTTGTCAGGCCGCTCTGTTTGGTGCGCAGCATGTCGCCGCCGCCCCGCAAATCCAGGTCTTTGTCGGCCAGATAAAACCCATCATTGCTGTGGCGGATTAAATGGAGACGCTTGGTCGCCACCTCGGTGAGAGGCGGGTGCCAGAGTAAAAAACAAATACCCTTTTTTTGGCCCCGTCCCACGCGCCCTCGAAGCTGGTGGAGTTGAGCCAAACCGAACCGCTCGGCGTGCTCTATGACCATGAGGCTCGCCGACTGAATATCCACGCCGACCTCGATGACCGTGGTGGCGACGAGAATGCGGAGCGAGCCCTCGGCGAATTTTTGAATAGTGGCTTCTTTTTCGTCGCTCGTTTGTTTGCCGTGCAGAATCGCGCTCGCATAGTTCGGGCAGTTTTCTTGAACGGTTCGGTAGCGGTCCTCCACGGAGACGAGCTCGGATTCGTTTTCTATGGCGGGGCACACCCAGAAGATTTGAGCCTCGGGGTCTTCGGCCAGCAGGCGATTGAGACTCTGGTAGATTTCGTCCAGGCGCGCACTGGGAACGGCGAGCGTCTCGATGAGCTTGCGTCCGGCAGGCTTTTCGTCCAAAGTGGAGATATCCATATTGCCAAAAAGAGCCAATAACTGTGTCCGAGGAATCGGCGTCGCCGTCATCATTAAAACATGAGGCGCCTCGCCCTTGTTCAAAAGAGCAAGACGCTGGCCGACCCCAAAACGGTGCTGCTCGTCGATAATGGCCAGCTCCAGATTCCGGAACGCCACGGCCTCCGAGTAAAGCGCATGCGTGCCAATCGCCACAGAGGCCACCCCCGTTTGAAGGTCATGCAACGCCGCTTTTCGAGCCTTGCCCGTTATTTTCGACGTGAGTAAAACAGGGTGAACCCCCATCGGGCCTAGGAGCTCTTGGGCGAGTTTATAGTGTTGTTGCGCTAATATCTCGGTGGGAGCCATCAAAACGGCTTGCCCGCCGGCTTCCAGACAGACCAGAATGGAGAGGAAGGCCACCAGCGTTTTGCCCGACCCGACATCGCCTTGGAGCAGGCGGAACATACGCCCGGGACTCGAGAGGTCTCTTTTGATTTCATCCAGGACTCTTTTTTGAGCCGATGTCAAAGCAAAAGGGAGTCGTAATTGGTGCGTCAGTTGGCCGTCTCCCCGCAGCACCGTCCCCATTTTGGATTTAATGTGCCGGCGAACCAGCGCATGAGACATTTGATGCGCCAGCCACTCGTCGCTGGCGAGGCGCCGGTAAAAGGGATTCTCCGGATGGAGGTCCGCCGGCTTTTGAGGTTGATGATACTGCGTGAGAGCTTCAAGAAAACTCGGCAATTTTGTTTCGGGCGTTGTTTCTGCGGGCGTTGTTTCGGTACCCGATGCCGGTACCGTTACCGGGGAGGCGTTGAAAAACGTCACGAACGAGGGTCGGTGCCACTCGGGCAGTTCGGGCAGCTGCGGGAGATAATCCTGAATAATCCGGGCGAGCGTCCTGGAAGGAAGACTCGCTTGGACGGGATAGAGCACCTCGCGTCGAATAAAGCGTCCCATATCGTCCGGGCTGTCGATGACGGGGTCCGGATGCACCAAGCGCGCATTGCCGTTGTAAAAATCCAGCCGTCCGACGACAAAACGCCTGGAGCCCATCGGAAAAATCTTTCGAAGCCAGTTGGGGGAAAAATTGAAATAGATCAGCTCTATTCTTTCCAGAGCTTCGGTTTCACACACGACGCATCGGGCTTTTGAGAATCGGCTCCGCGCCCCGCCCAGAGACCTGTGATCCCGGACGGTAACCCACATGCCGATATAGGTCCCTTCTTTCAGGCCGCTCCATTGCGAGACCTCGTGGCGCAGCCGCAGAGCTCGCGGCGGAATCCACAATAAATCGATCAAGCCGCCCCCTGGAAATTTGGACTCCAGGCGACGGCCGTAGGTGGCTCCTATGCCCTTGATAGACTTAAAAGGAAGAAAATAGGGGTCAAGAAGAGGAGAACGCATGAAACCAGGTGCCGTGCTAATCTATCGCTGCCCTTTTTTGTGCCTCATTTTGGGCGGGCTCTCTTTTGTTACGCCTGCGTTACGCCTGAATTTTTCGGAAAAACCCGTTGAGAGCCGCATGCCCCCGCTCGAAGAGCGTCTCTAGTTCCGCCAGGCTGATGGTCAGAGGCGGGGCAAGAAAGGCGCGTCCTGGGACGCATCGCATCACGACGCCTCCCTCAAAAAGAGCCTCGCGCAGATGCGTCGCCAGCAGGCTTTCATCCGTGTCATAGGGCGGGCGAAGCGTCAAATCGCGGCGCCAACTCACGCCTCCTAGGAGTCCGTAGGAATCTCGATAGTCAAAAAAAGCCTCGTCCCCCAGAGCCTGAACGTGGCGCGCAAAAGCGGGGATGGTTTCCTCGCGCAGGCGTGTTTCGAGGTCTGTTTCTTCCCAAATAGCGAGGGCCTCCAGGGCGATGGCCGCTCCCACGGGATGGCCCGACCAGGTGAAGCCGTGGGCGTATTCCTGGCTTTTGCCTCTTTCTTTCAGGACGTCATAGATACGCCCCGAGAGTCCCATACACGACATCGGAAAATAGCCCGCGGTCAAGCCTTTCGCCATGGTCATGATATCGGGCTCGAATTGGAAGGCCTGGCAGCCGAAACGAGCCCCCGTTCGGCCGAACCCACAAATCACCTCATCCGACACCAGCAGGACATCATAGGCCCGGCAGATACGCACAATTTCGGGCCAATAGCTTTCGGGCGGGATAATGACGCCTCCGGCGCCTTGGATGGGCTCGGCAAAGAAGGCGGCGACGCGGTCTTGGCCGATTTCCAGAATTTTCGCCTCCAATTCGCGGGCTCGTTCCAGACCGAAGGTCTGGGGGTCGGTGTGGCGTCCCTCGCGGTTCCAGTCGGGCTGGCCGATGTGGCAGATGTTCGTCAAAAGAGGCCCACCTTGCTTATGCATAAAGGCCATGCCGCCCAGGCTGACGCCGCCCAGACTGGACCCGTGATAGGCATTCTTACGCGAGATTAAAACGTTTTTCTCGGGACGGTCCTGCCAGGCCCAATAGAGTCGCACCGTTCGCATGGCGGTATCGATGGCTTCGGACCCGCTATTGGCGAAAAAAAAGTGCTCTATGCCTTGAGGCGTTATCAAAGCAAGTTTATGAGCCAAGGCCTCTATCTGAGGATGCGTCGTCTTAAAAAAAGTGTTGTAAAAAGGCAATTTCCGCATTTGCTCGGCGGCAGCCTGGACGAGACGTTCCTGCCCATAGCCCAGATTCACGCACCATAGGCCGGACATCCCGTCCAAAATGGCTTTCCCGGTGGCGTCATAAATAAACACGCCTTGGGCGGACTCGATAATTCGAGGCGGCTGGGCCTCGAAACTATCAAAAGAGGTGAAAGGATGAAGATGCCGGGAAAAATCAAAATTTAAGGACATAAGAAGGACATGAACATGAAAGGATTAAGAAAATTCAAAAAAGCGGAAGGAAAAACGAATGCGTGCTCTATGTATGTGTTCTGTGTGTGTACTCTGTGTGTGTACTCCGTGTATGCGTTCTGTGTATGTGTTCTGTGTATGCGTTCTGTGTATGTGTTCTATGTGTATGCGTTCTGTGTATGTGTTTGCTCGCATTCTCTATTTTCCTGTTCTGCACGGACGTCGGGGGGCGTGTCCGAGCATCCGCCAGACCTCTCCCAACCCGGGAACGTCTAGAGGAACGCTGGCGAAAAGTCAAGACCCTCCGGGTTAAGACCCCCAAGTCAAGACCCTCCGGGTTAAGACCCTCCGGGTCAAGACCCCCGGCTCGCATCCGCATAAAGCGGCCGAGGGTGCGAAGGCGAAGACGGATGCCCCCGGGGCCAACAGCTCGCCGGCCCATAGCGCGCCAAAGCCCATCGGACCATGCCGACCCCATCGAGCTCTTTCCGAAGAAAAGAAAGCCCCGGAACGTCCGCAAGGGCTCTGAGAAAAACCGGACAATCGCTGTGAACCTGGAGCGGCTTAGACGCACGCCTCACCTGTTCCAACAGGTCTTCCAGCGTGGTGGCACGAAGACCTCGAGCGGCGTCCTCGACAGGCCCGCCCGCCGGGTCGAACCATTGAGAATAATAAGAATGCCTGGGGCCCCGCCAGCTGCAGAAAAGAGCCCCCCGGCGTGTTTCGTCCTGAGGTGTTTGACTTTGAGCCAGCACTTCGAAGCCACTCATCCCCAGCAGCGGCACACGCAGACTAAAAGAGAGCCCCCATGCGACAGCCAACCCCACACGAATACTGGTCCAGGACCCGGGGCCCGTCACAACCAAAAGGCCCGCTAGGTCTTTGTGCCGGTGCTGGATGTCGGCTAGAGCCCTGAATAACGGGCCGTGCCGGCCTCTTTCTGTGGAAAAGGAGGCCGAAGAAACAAGCCGCTCCGGCGTGGCAAGAGCCACAAATCCCTCCTGTTTTGCCGTCTGGAGGCATAAATAAAGCACAATTCCCTCCTCCGTTCTTTTCCGGGTCTCTATTCTGGCATAGGTTCACCGGGTCGTCTATCCGGGTGGTCTATCCGGGTTGTCTATCCGGGCAGTCTAGAAGATAATGAAGACAATCGGGGCAGGAGCTCGACGAAATTACAGGGTCGAGTTCGACTATCCAGCTGAGGTTTCAAAAGGAGCGTCCACCCATCTCGGCAGGCCCCTGGCGAGCCGGGCAGGCAAAAAATCAGCGTCCCGCCGGCGAGCCCTCCATCGGCCCGGCTCTGGATGGCCGAGCTGCCAATCGTTTTATAAGAGAGAAAACGAAACAGTTCTCCGAATCCCGGGATAGGTTTTTCTCGAACGCGCTCGAGGGCCTCTGGGGTCACGTCGCGTTCTGTAATGCCTGTGCCGCCTGTTGTCACGATGACCTGGATGGCGGCGTTCTGGACCCAGTTTTTCAGATGGTGTTCTATGGTTTCCGCGCAATCTGGGCACAAAGTGCGCTCTATCACGTTGTGGCCGGCTTCCTCTAGAGCGGTCTCCAGATAGGCTCCCGAGCGGTCCGTCGCCCGCGTGCGGCTGTCCGAAACCGTCAAAATGCCGCAACCGAGCGGCTGGAATACGGCGTTTTGCATCCGTTTTGTATCCCCGTCCTTTGGTTTAGGCCTTTCTTTCAACGCCCGATGCGTTTCCTATAGACAGGCTTGGAGACAGGCTTGGAAACATCCGGAGCCGACTTATTGTTTCTCAAATCGGCGTCTAAAAAGCGCAGTTCCCACCTCGGTTCGATACGGTCCAAGGAGGCCGCCCGAGAATGTGCTCGAACATAAGCCGCGCTTTCATTTTTCTCGCGCTCGTTATAGATGAGGTAATTCCGAAAAATACTGCGCAGATAATCGCGTGTTTCTTCCACGGGCAGCGTCTCCATGAAAAGAAGCTGGTCCGAGACGTGAGCGTTCTTTTTCATCCACCGCCTCAAATTGCCCGGTCCCCAGTTATAGGCCGCCAGTAGAAAGGCCATATTGTCGCCGATATAGGGCTCTTTTCGCAGAAATAAGAGGTAATCTTGTCCCAATTGTAAATTGAACTCTGGCTGAAAGAGCTTCTCCAGAGCAAACCCATTGCCCCCTAGGAAGCGGGCGGTCGCCGGCATAATTTGCATCAGGCCTCGTGCCCCCGCCCTCGAGCGCGCCCGGGTCGAAAAAAGCGACTCCTGACGGATCATAGACAGAAGAACAGGTTTATCGACTTGGTAATCGCTCGTGGCACTCCAGCTTGGGTCGGGGAAGAGGATGGCGAGGTCGTAACAGGGGTAATCTCGTGCGATTTTCTCCGCCAGATAGATCGAGTGACGGTAATAGCCCATGTGCTGCAGGACGCCAAGCCAATAGAACTGCTCTGGCACCGGGACGTCGTGGATGAAGCGATTGATCTCCACGAGAGCCCAGTTCTTTAAGCCCGCCTGGGCCAGCCCCAGAGCCCGCTTTCCAGACGCGTGATGAATGTCGCGCCAGGTCAGAACGCGCCCGGGTGCTGCACGCATGGTCGCATAGCGCAACGTGCCACCAGCAGGTGTGACAGGGCTGGCGGGCTGCAACGACCTCGCCGCCACGAGAGGAGGCGTGCCCGCCGATGCCGAGGACGTCGCGGACGTCGAGGCTGTCGAGGATGTCGGTGAAGCCAGAGCCCCTCCTAAATCCAGTTCGCTCTCGAGCTCCCTCCGGGAAAGGAGGGCATAAAAATGCAACCCATGCTGCATGGCGTGCCGAAGATGCTTCCGCCCGGTCTCCTTCCGACCGTTCTCGTAAGCACTGCGAGCGGCCCAATAGGCTGCGCCGGCTCGAAAGACGGGTGCCATGCCTTTATCATAGGCAGCGTTCGTGAAAAGAGCCTCGCTTTGTCGATAGTCCCCCTGCCGATAAGCCGCCAACCCCGCCCACCAATGGGTTGCGGGATAGTGCCTCAGGAGTTTTTCGTCACGCGCAATCCGATAAGTCTTTAAGGCTTCGGCATCTTTGAGGTTCAGCACATAGCCCTTCGTGATGTGAAAAAGAGCTTGAGCCTTGGCAACTGGATTGTTTCTATAGATCTTTTTTTCCTGGACGCGCCGGAGAGCCTGCGTCGGCCGCTCGCGTCGAATGAGGTTGCGGATGGCGCGAACCTCGCGAGCCCCGGCTCTTGAAAGGGTAGGGAGAGGCCGTATCTCGGGAAAATAACACACGAGTACCCGGGTATCGGGATCTTGGAGGTTTCCGTCACCGTCGACATGGCTTTGCTCCGTCTGTACCGCGGCCAGAGGCACACGACTCGCCGCCGGCTCCGGCGGCCTCGCCGCTGCTGCCGCCGGAATCGGAACCGGAGGAGGCAAACTCTGCATTCGCGACGACGATGTCGAAATATAGGACTGTTGCCCCGTCACAGACCATCTATCCGTGAAAGTCGATGGTTCCTCAGAATTGGCAGGATTCAGAGCCACCTCCGGGCCGACCCCGGTGGCGGGGGCGAGGCGGCTTGTCGGCCCGGGCACCTCGAGGGTGCTATGCCCAGAACGACCGAGGTCTCGACGCGTCGGAGCTGTCGTCTGGCCCAAAAAACGTTGCCCGGAATTTGCAACGGGAAGCGTAAACGGCACAGGCCGACGCGGATAGGCTTGACGTGCCGCTCGCCGTTTCAGAGCAAGCGCATAGACATCGCGACTCGCCGGATGCTGAGCCCATGCTTGAAGCCATTTCTGCAATTCCGAATAACTGGCTCTGTAGTGCGTCGGATGAAACAGCTTTTGAAAGACGACCCAGCTCTCCAGCACGGGGTTATTTATTTTCTTGGCTTCGAGGGCCGCTTGTTTCCAGTTCCCTTTTTTCTGCCATTCGAAGACGCGCCGATACTGAGCGATGTCTCCAGGCGTCAGAGGCCCCTCCAGGTCCAGAACCGGCGACGACAAATAAGGGTCGGGCTGTTGAATGGCGAGGGCTCGAGGCGAGCCCGCGGCCGCCGCCAAACCCCACGCATTGGCAAACAAAACAACGAGCAGACCAAGCAATCTCGCTCCTGAAATACGGAACCCCCGAGTAAAAAATTTGGCAAAAAATCTGGCAAAAAAGCCGGAAAAAAGACAAAAACCCGAGCATACGACCCACGGTACAACGATGTTTTTTCTCGAAATCATTTTGTGCATAAATAAAATAGACCTTTCACCGGACCCTCGTGGCGGAGAGAGCCCGGCGACATACGGACTCAGAAAAAAACAGACAAACGAACCGAAACGAAAGCCGAAACGAAACCCAAAACGAAACGTTGCGTGAACGGTGCAGAGTGGCTCAGAAACAACCCTTTAGCAACCCCTTGTTTTCACACCACAGAAACCCTGGAAGCCGGGAAGCCAGGAGAATCTCAAGCAAGCTCTGCGACGGTCCGTCCGAAGACCAGGAGACCAGGAGACCAGGAGACCAGGAGACCAGGAGACCAGGAAACAAGGAGACCCTCGCGCCGCGGCAGGCACGCAGCATGAACAGCGCGATGCATGAACAGCATGGAGCGTGCCAAACATAAATTAAAGACAGACATAAACATAGAGCCCGTTGCGCCTGATATATGTTGGATGTTTACACCATACGGGTCTGGGGGGAACATCCGGAAACATCCGGAAACATTCCGGGAACATTCCGGAGAGCTCTCGGTTTTTGTGTGCCATAGGAGACCTGTCCTCGTGAAGCGTTGCGTTTTCGCCGGCCATAAAATATGCCTACTCCCGGACTCGAACCGGGACGGGCGATAAGCCCGAGGGATTTTAAGTCCCTTGCGTCTACCAATTCCGCCAAGTAGGCCTGGGACCCCTAACCGAGACCCCCAAACAGGCTCAAGAAAAAGCCGGGAAAAGCCGGAAGAAGAGACACACACATCCACGCGCGCCTCACGAGGTCTCGCAGATAGGGCCGTCCGCCTTGTTCTCGTCCAATTCCGAGTCATACCGGCACATTTCATGCTTGCCTCCGGTACACTGGCATGCCTGTGTACCGACGCAGCCCAGCTGGACGAAACCCTCCAGCCCCCGGCGTATCCCGGCATAGCCCGGCATAGCCCGGGGGACGTCCTGCCTCCGACGCCCGGCCCCGAACCTAGCACGGCGTTTCACAAGGGGTCAAGGGCCGCATGGAAATATATTGTGGAAATATATGCACGAAAGCCCCGAGAAACCCTGACCCGAACCAAAGACCCACCCTGCGCGAACGCGCCCTGCACGCACGCGCCAGACCCCTGCGTAGACCCCTCATACAGGCAAAAAAATGGAAGGTGAAAAGACGAGGGTATGAAATTGGAACGACGTATTTCTCAAGGGGTCCGGTTGATAACCCGGTCGGTAAGCTGGTTGCTGCGGATACGCTGGCGCAAAGTCCTGACAGGGCGGGGAGTCCCCCTTGAAGAGGCCTACCAGAATGCAAACACTGCTCCCCACATGCAACCCCGGGTGCAACCCCGGGCGCAACCCCCGGGTCAACCCCGGGTGCAAGCGCAGGCTCGGGCTTCGTTCCGTCTTTGGGAAGCCGGTCAGACCGGTCAGACCGGGCCTACCGGTCCTCGTGGGTTGCGTTATAGCAACCCGGACTCGTCTTTATCGCAATTGGGAGCCCGAGTCGAATTCGGCCGGGATCAATTGGTTCGTCGGCTCGGGCTCTTTTTTCTCTGTGCTGCGGGATTTTTCGGCGGGTTGGTCTGGCTCTGGCTGGGCGAGAGGCTTTACACCAATCCTCTTTATATTTTTCTGGTGGCTTTGGTCCTCTGTTTGTTGGGACAAGTCTGTGTCGGCTTTCTGAGGTGGCAAGAGCAAATCGTCGCAACGCGTCTGCGCTTTCATCGAGTGGTCGATGCGCGCGACGGCTTGGACCAGGTCGCCAGCGAACTCGAGACCCTAGATGAGCAATTGGTCAAACGACTCCATGCCATCCAGCGTACCGCCAGGACGGCAGACGAACAGTTCCGCACGCAATTTAACACCTTGTCACGGACCTGGCACGATGAGATAACCGGCATGCTCACGACGGCCGAAAAGCTTATGGCGAGACTCACGCTGGAAAAAAGCCAACTCCAGGAAACCTTCGATAAAACGAAAGAGCTCCTGACCTCCGACCACACGGGCCTGACGCAACAGATACGAGAAATGCTCGCCGCCGCCCCCCAGCTTATCGCGAGTCAGAGTCGCAAAATGACCCAGAGTCAACAGGTATTCCTCCAGAGTCTGGACGAACACGTAGCGGAAATCAATAGACAATTGGACGTAAAACTCGGGCATTTTGAGACTCAGCATCAGCAGCGTTTTGAAAAACTCGCAGACCAGTTGCACCACGCTCAGTCGGCTTTCGACGCGACCCTCGCTTCCCGAGAAGCGACGTGGCACCAATGCCACACGGATATGCAGGCGCAATGGGCTCAAAATGAGGAAAAATTTGTCTTAAACCTGGCTAAAGTCAGACATATCTTTGACAAAACCATAGAGGACGTCTCTCAGAGGGGCGAAATTTTTCTGGACACCACGGGGGCTCAGTTCCAGGCTTTCACGCAACTGACTCGTGCGACCGAAGAAAAAATCCAGACCTTTGAGCAGGATTTTGTCCGAAACGTCCAAAAACTCCGCAGCGAGATCACCAAAAATCGCGACGAAATGATGGAAATCGTCGAGGCCTATACCGAGGAAAATGTAAAACAGCGCGCTATTCTACAGAAACACTTTGCCACCGAGTCTCAATTTTTTGAGACGCAAGAAAAAGCTCTAGCACAGCGGACCGCGCAACAGACTCAACAATGGCGCGAGTTCTTGAAAGACCTAGAGACGCAATTCCTGGCCTTTCACCAGCGAGGCACGAATCTGACCACGCAACTCCACGAGCACATGAGCGGCGTCCTCACCCAAACCAAACAGGACCAAGAAGAACAGGAGCAGTATACCCATAAAATCAAACGAACGCATTTCGAACAGCTTCAGACACTCCGCGATCATCAACGCCATTTTCACCACGAAATCCAGCGGGCTCGGCAGGAACTCCACCAATTCGCGAACGAGCTCACAGAGAAAAATCAGACCAATCTCGACCAGAGTCAGAAAGTTATTCTGAATTTGGTCCGTTACGGAGAATCTCTGGAAAAAACCACGCACGTTCTCAGAGACGTGGATGACGTCCAGAAAGAGGCTCGAGGCTATCTTGAGGCCCTATCGAGCCTGTTAACGGATTTTCGCCAGGAAAATCACCGCTGGCAAGCCAATACGCGGACGTGGCTCACGGAGCTTCGAGACAACGGCCACCATCTCGAACGCCAAAAAGAGACCCATCTGCAGACCCTTCAAGCCTATTTCTCGAACGCAAACGGGTTCTGGGAAACCCAGAAAGAAAGTGTGGAAGAGCTGAAAAAATGGTTTTTAGACACCTCTCAAAAGCTCCAGCATCAAACGGCGCAAACGGGAGGTGCTCTCCAGGAATTTGCGACGAATTGCGAGAAACAGCACAAAATTTCAGGCGACATTAAAGTGAGCCTCCTGGAGACCGCCAGCCATGTCCAAAACGTCGTGACCGATATGACGGGTCAATTTCGTCAATTCGAGGGCGCGAAAACGAATTTTCTGGCAGATTTCGGAAAAGCCGGACAAGAATTCTCGAACCAGAGTCACCAGGTCCAAATCGTTACAAAACAGGCTTTGCGCGACCTCAGGGGCTTTGAGGAAGGTTTTCAAGAGCTAGAAAAACGACTCGGCGTCCATTTAACGGGTCTGGATGCGCGCTATGCGGAAAGCCAGCGGGCTCTGAAAACCAGCTGTGAGGTCCTACAGGGAGCTACCAAAATCCTGGACGGGCAGGGACGCAAAATAGAGACCCTCGGACAAGAAATTCAAAAAACAGTCCGGGAGACGCCAGAGCGCCTCCATCAAAGCGGGCGGCACTTGTTAAATCACATGGCCGTCGTGTGCGAGAAAACTACGACCGTGATGGAGGCGATTCAGCTTCAAGCCGAGACCCTCCAGGCGGCGGCGAGCCAAGCCGAAACGGCTCTGGAGGCCGTCCGGAAAAATGAGCAGAAAAACCAGCGGGCTCTTTTTTTACACTCGGCCCAATTCATCACGCAAGAGCTCCATTCTTTAGGGTATGATCTGGCCAAGCTCCTTTACAACGATGTCGACGAAACGATGTGGAAGCAATTCTCGACGGGAGACACCTCTGTTTTCACGCGCTGGCTTGCTCGTCGCGATAAAAAAACGCTCGTCGAGAAAATCGTAACGCGCTACCGGAACGACCCGGAGACTCGAACGCACATGATGCGTTACGTTAACGCTTTCGAGGAACTTACGAACTCTTTGGAATTTTTTGACACGAGTGGGCTTCTCAAAGAGTTATTTTTCAGTTCCGACACGGGCAAATTATATTTATTGCTCAAATACGGCACCCGCCATAGTCACGCTGACAGAATCTCTTAAACCGGAGAAGCTTCAAAAAACAGGGCAGGGCGGCAAGCAGAGTCAAACAGAAAAAAGGCAGAAAGAAGGCAGAAAGAAGAGAGGCCCGCCAGCGGAAACCCATCGCAAAATCAATCCGGGCAAAATCAATCCGGGAGAGGAGACACGGCACAAAGGAACACACGCCAGCCAAACAACCCCACAATACGACCCCACAATCTCGAAACGGCTTGCCAGTCTCCTTGCCAGTCTCGCCTGCCAGTCTCGACGGCAACAAAACCAACCGCCGCCGTGTCTTCCTCGGGGGCCAATAAGACCCGCTCCGTGCGGACGGAGCCCCGGCTGTTTGCCGCCGCCGTGTCTTCCTCGAGGGCCAATAAGACCATACCTTTGCCAGCGGGCTCACAGATGCAAGCCGCCGCCGTGTCCTCCTCGGGGGCCAATAAGACCACCGCCGCCGTCCCACCAGGCCCTGTTGGCTGCCGCCGCCGTGCCTTCCTCGGGGGCTAATAAGACCTCTGCCGCCATCCCACCAGGCCCTGTTGGCTGCCGCCGTGTCTTCCTCGATGGCCAATAAGACCAGAGCGTGGCGTTGAAAGGGCTGGCGGGGGGTCGCCGCCGTGTCCTCCTCGGGGGCCAATAAGACCATACCTTTGCCAGCGGGCTCACAGATGCAAGCCGCCGCCGTGTCTTCCTCGAGGGCCAATAAAACCTCGCACCGGCCGAACGAGGCCCTCGACTGCGCTGCCGCCGTGCCTTCCTCGAGGGCCAA
Source organism: Alphaproteobacteria bacterium (assembly GCA_965203415.1). Taxonomy (GTDB): domain Bacteria; phylum Pseudomonadota; class Alphaproteobacteria; order CBDBCS01; family CBDBCS01; genus CBDBCS01. The sequence continues at coordinate 320,708 of CBDBCS010000004.1, forward strand.
TAAGACCCTCGACGTCGAGCTCTGGCGTGCTAACGATGCTGCCGCCGTGCCTTCCTCGGGGGCCAATAAGACCATACCTTTGCCAGCGGGCTCACAGATGCAGGCCGCCGCCGTGTCTTCCTCGAGGGCTAATAAGACCTCGCACCGGCCGAACGAAGCCCTCGACTGCGCTGCCGCCGTGCCTTCCTCGGGGGCCAATAAGACCGCACATTCCCGGACGGTGGTCAACAGGAGTGCTGCCGCCGTGTCCTCCTCGGGGCCAATAAGACCATACCTTTGCCAGCGGGCTCACAGATGCAAGCCGCCGCCGTGTCTTCCTCGGGGGCCAATAAGACCTCAGCTCGTAGAGTGCCCCCGTGGGGCAGAGCCGCCGCCGTGTCTTCCTCGGGGGCTAATAAGACCTCGCACCGGCCGAACGAGGCCCTCGACTGCGCTGCCGCCGTGTCTTCCTCGGGGGCCAATAAGACCCGCTCCGTGCGGACGGAGCCCCGGCTGTTTGCCGCCGCCGTGTCTTCCTCGAGGGCCAATAAGACCAGCTGATCGGCTTTCCCTATCCTGTCCGGTGCCGCCGCCGTGTCTTCCTCGGGGGCCAATAAGACCAGAGCGTGGCGTTGAAAGGGCTGTCGGGGGGTCGCCGCCGTGTCTTCCTCGGAGGGCAATAAGACCAACTTGAAGCCGGAATCGTTTGACTCTAACGCCACCGCCGTGTCCTCCTCGGGGGCCAATAAGACCCAGATTCAAGCGACCTCGCCGGACGGTCAGGCCGCCGCCGTGTCTTCCTCGAGGGCCAATAAGACCACTCTATGTGAATGCTATGCTATGCGAATGGCCGCCGCCGTGTTTTCCTCGGGGCCAACAGGACCGCCACCGCCGTCCCCCAGGAGCAGCCGTCGCGCCCGGGCAGAAGGATAAAAAGGGGAACTATTGACAATGTAACTCAAAGTAACGCCAATTCCCTCGTTTTTTCCTTCAACGCAATTCTTTGACGAGCGATATCAAAATATTTCTTCTCTTTTTCAATGCCTATAAACGTGCGACCTGCATCTAGAGCCGCAACTGCAGTTGTCCCCGAGCCCATAAAAGGATCCAGCACAACATCATGCCTGTTCGAGTAGGTCTTAACGAGCCACCTAAACAAATCGACTGGCTTCTGAGTCGGGTGAAAATTACCTTCACTTTCGGCCGTCCTAAAGTATTGAACGCTGCGAGGGTAACGCTCGCCTTCGCTTTTCACTTCTATGGCCTTGGTTTGTTTGGCATAGCACTCTGTATCTCGAACAGCCACGCCTTTATTGTAAGGCCTCCCATTTGTCATTTGAGGATTATACGTCGGCATTTCTTGATAAAAGACAACAATATCCTCATGAGCGACCAACGGCATTTTCTTTGAGTTTAGATAGCCCGTAGCTTTGGACTTCTCCCATACCAAAGAATACCGAAAATCTTCGACATTGCTCATAACGAGCTGAGACGTAAACGGTTGTTTTGCGGTCGATATAATAGCGGCGTTTTTCTTAGCGACCCGATACAATTCTCGCCATATTTTTTCAAGATCCGGAACCTTATCCCACCCGTTGCGAGGATTAAGGCAGCCATAAGGAAAATCTGTCAATATCAAATGGACGCTGTTCTCTTGAATATCCTTTAAGGCGTCCATGCAGTCTCCGTGCACGAGGGTTGCTCTATCTGAGGGCATGGACATAATCAACGACTCGCGCGAGCAGGAGGCCTCGTCCGCCGCGAAAGTACGCCCGCCCAAAACGACTCCGGCAAACCGAGCCACCGCCCCTCGGCGGGGGGCGGGGGAGCAGGCGGCCATCCGTCGCGTCCGTGGAGACTCGCCTCCTCAGAGCCGCCGCCAGCCGCCCGGCAGGGGGAGGGGCGAGGACGACCATAGACCGACCCATGCATGATAGGCCGGCCTATGGTTTTAGCTCTGCGCGCGCCCCCGTTCCTCCCGTCCGAGGACTGCGCAGAGGTTGGGGCCGCTCGGTTAGGCTCCCGGTGCCGATTCGTCCACCACTCTTTCCGTGTCAGCGGAGGTTTTAGGCAAAACGGCGTTGAGAACAATGGCCGTCAAAGCCGTCACAGCCAGTCCCGCTTCCAGAAAAATCTCCAGCCAAGCGGGGAAGACCGCCGAAACGCTGGCTTGAGGAATGGCTTGGACCATTTGCTGAAGACCAAGCCCCAGCGACAGAGACACCGCAATGACGGTTAAATTCCGGGTCGTAAAGGGCTGGCGCGCCACAAGACGCATGCCGGCGGCGACAACCATCCCGAACATGATAACCGAAGAGCCTCCCAAAACCGCCTGAGGCGTCACGGCAACTAACGCCGCGACCACCGGAAAAGAGCCAAGAATGATAAGAAAAATAGCTCCAATCGTAACCACATGGCGACTCATGACGCCCGTTAAAGCCACAAGACCGACATTCTGAGAATAAGAGGTGTTCGGAAAAGCATTCAAAAAAGGCGCAATCAAAGTCCCAAGCCCGTCCGCTAGAATGCCGCCACGCAATTCTTTGGAGGTGGGTTCCCGATTAGCTCCGCCAATCGTGATCCCAGAGATATCTCCAACGGTCTCCACAGTCGTCACGATAGCCATGATGACCATCAAAAAGACGCCAACCCACGCAATCTGAAGCGACCCGAAGTCTAGAAAAGAGGGAAGAGACACCAGTTTCGCATTGGCTACAATACCGAAATTGACTTGCCCCAGCGGAATAGCCACCAGGTATCCGATCACGAGACCTAGAAAAATGGCAATGCGCGAAAAGAAGCCCTCTACGACAAAACGCAGAATAAGCGTCACAAAGACCACCATACTCGCCAGCAAAAGATGGCCCATGCCGCCAAAGCCCCAGAGCCCGCCAAATTCGGCTCGGCCCGCGATAGCCCCGTTGAGAAGACCCTGACCACCGGCCGCATACGTCAAACCCGTTCGGAGCAAAGCAAGCCCGATGGCGAGAACAACCAGCCCCGAAACAAGGGGCGGAAACCAGTGCCGAATCCACTTAAGGGTAAAGCCTAGAAAAATCTGCACAACGCCCGCGACCATCACCGAGCCAAAGACAAGACCCAGACCGCCTTTGCCGGCAAGAGCCGCAAGAACGGGAACAAATCCGAAACTGGTGCCCTGAACCACAGGGAGCCGCGCCCCAAACGGCCCAAGCCCGACCGTCTGAATGAGCGTCGAAATCCCCGAAACTAACAGAGCCGCCTGAATCAAAAGAGCCCGCTGCTCAGGCGAACTGCCCAACACCAAAGCAATGATAAAGGGAACCGTCACATTGCCGACAAACATCGCCAGAACATGCTGGACGCCCAAAGCCGTAGCTTGGGGAAGAGGCGGGGTATATTCTGTATCCGCCAAAGCTCCAGATTTTTTTTCTTCCATTTTCCTTCCTCCGAATAAACAAATGCACGTATTCAACAAAAGCCGTTTGTGTGAACCACACGGCTCACCATACGGCCGCCCCGGTCCTCCGCCAGAGAACACCGTCGCAGACCCGGGCAGAGAAAACTCCCAGAGAACTCCGGGGCGGGAACGCCCCAAAAGAGTCTTCTCGACGAAGCCTCGCCCCGGGTTGTCCCCGGGTTGTCTTTCGGGCGTCCTTCCTCGGGGCCCTTGCGAGGCCGCCGTGATCCTACGTCCGAAACACAGAACCAGGAGGCGAGTATGGCAAAAGAAAGATCACGGGGTCAAGAAAAAAATGGGCGAATTTGTAAAAAAATTCAAGAAAATACGCAAAAATACGCCATGAGACAGAATTTTTTTCTTCTAAAATGGTTTCAAGAGGAATCGGACGGAGGACGCTACCTCACAAAGAGATCGAAACAACAGATTTGAAAGCCCCTCCGGAGACCCCTCGGAGGCCCTCGAGCGCGAGAAAAACTCCAGGATGCACGCCGGGATGCACAAGAATGAACACCGGGGCACACACTTTTGAGTTCGTTTTGCCCGCGGCCCCTTGACAGAGTGCGTCCGGGCCAGTAAACCCCCGAGATAAGTTCCGGCCACGCTTCTCGAGAGCCCCGCTCAAGGGTCTCGTTTTTTCCGAGTTTTATCGAGTTTTATGCAGATTCGCTCTTTTCTCCCGTCTTTCGACGCCGTGCTGGTCCTAGAGACCGGCCAGGTCTTCTATGGACACGGAGCCGGAGCCCACGGCGAGAAAACAGGCGAATTATGCTTTAGCACGTCTATGACGGGGTATCAGGAGGCTCTGACCGACCCTTCTTACGCCGGCCAAATTCTAGTTTTCACCACGCCTCACATCGGCAATGTCGGCACCAATCGCTACGATAATGAGTCCTCTCAGGGATACGTCAGCGGCTGTGTGATCAATCAGCCGATAACGTCGCCCTCCAGCCACCGAGCCGAGTCCTCTTTTGCCGACTGGCTCCAGGCTCGAGGCTTAATCGCCAGCACCGGGCTCGACACCCGCTTTCTGACGCATTTGATTCGCAAGAAAGGTGCCCTCCGAGCCCTTCTTGCTCGAACGCCGGCGGGCGAACCCGCGGAAACATTTTTCGATAAAACAGACCTCTTAGCCAAAGTCAGACTTTGGCCGGGGCTCGAAAAGCAAGACCTCGCCCGGAGCGTCGGCACTCGGACGCCCTATGTCTGGAAAGAGGCTCTCGCCGACCACGACAGATACGGAGATCCCGGGGGATGGAGCGGGGAGCCCGCTTTAGCCTCGGTCGTCCCGGTTGTCCAGCCGGGCTTTCATCTCGTTGTGGTGGATTACGGTGTTAAAAGGCAGACTTTACGGCTTTTTGTCTCGCTGGGGTGTCGTGTCACGGTGGTGCCCCCTGACAGTTCGTTCGAGGCTCTCAGAGCCCTCAGTCCCGACGGTTTGCTGCTTTCCAACGGGCCTGGCGACCCTTGGGCGACGGGCTGTTATGCGGTGCCTGTTCTCAAGCAGCTTCTGGCTCTGCCGCCCGAGCACTTTATTCCTGTGCTCGGCATTTGTTTAGGTCATCAGCTTTTGTGTTTGGCTCTGGGGCTTGAGACCGAAAAAATGAAATTCGGCCATCGCGGCATCAATCACCCCGTCCAAAACTTGGAGACAAAACGGGTGTGTATTAGTTCTCAGAACCACGGCTTTGTGGTGAAAGAACCCGAGACCTGGCCCGATTCGGTGCGTTTGACAGAGCGTTCCCTCTTTGACGGCACCGTGGAGGGCATTCGTCTCGTGCATCGTCCCGTCCGTTCGGTCCAATTTCACCCGGAAGCGGCCCCGGGGCCACAGGAGAGCCAGTCTTTATTGGCCGCCTTCCTCCAGGAAGCCCGGCGCTTCCGCCAGGCGCACCCAGAGCGGCCGCTCTGTAGATAAAACCCCGCCCGCAGAAAGGCACCCTGCCAAAATATAAAATATAAAAAGGGTGTCAATAGGGTGCCAATAGAGTGCCAATAGAGTGCCAATAGGGTGCCAATAGAGTGCCAATAGAGTGCCAATAGGGTGCCAATAGGGTGCCAATAGGACACCAAGAGAACCCCAAAAACAGGGTCGCCCCCAAAGAATCCCAAGGAACCTCAAAGCATGGGGGCCTCAAGGCCCGGTGTGAAGCCGTCGTGAAGTGGCACGCCTCATGCTGACATGTTCCACGCTAGCGTGTTCCACGCTGGCTTGTTCCACGCTGGCGTGTTCCACGCTAGCTTGTTTTACGCAGCGTGCGGGTCGGTCGGTCTCTGCGAGACTCTGGAGCGGGGTCTCGGGCAGATGAAAAGCATGGCTTGACAAGCATGGCTTCCAAAACGAGTCAAGACAGGCCAAAACGGAGCTGAACAAGACGAGTGTACGGTGGTAGATGAGGTGATGCGGATGCGGGACGACGGGGCCCTTTGAGACGATGCGCGACATCAAGACGGCAGATAAACCCATAGAGGCCATTCCGCTCCTGTTGCACGGCACGACGCGCGGGCGAAAACTCGAAGGGGCCCCCACCAAAGGCACCTCTTCGGTTTGGGCTCTGCTGGGCCAGTCTAGAGTCTCTGTGGCCTATATCCGCAAGGGCGCCCGATTCTGGCGCATGCGCGACGAGTCCGTCCGAGAAATTGCGCAAGTGACGGGGTTCTCGAAAGACGGACGCGGCATCCCGCACATTTGTTACAATGTAACCTTCCGGCGGCCTCACGCCACGCACACAGAGCGAGACGACGGGCGCGTTCTGGCTCTAGACGCCTTTGTGCGTATGTTTCGTTCTCTGGACTCTCCAGACTTGCCGCCATCCTAGCTTGGGTTCCGTCTCCATGCCAGAGGCCGGGTTTTAGGTCGCTGCCGCCGCTGCCGCTGCCGCCCCCGCCGGCAAAGAGGGTGCCACCATGTAGCGTCCTCTCAGAGCGTCCAGAAAAGAAGGTTGACGCTGCTGTTCCAGAATCTCCGAGAGCAGAAGCTCGGGATTTTCCACTTCGTTTCCTGTGATAAACAGAAACGTTCGGTCCAGCGGACTATCGCCCAACCAGGGGCGATAGCGGCGTCGCAGGGTGCCCAGAGCCTCGGTATCGTCCTCCAGATACAGAGCAATCGCCCAATAGACGATCGTCCATTTGTTGGTCTCATCCAGCGGCGTGTCGGGCGGTTCGCCTGCGAGACGCTGCAGGACTCGGGCGGCCTCGCGATAGTCTTGCGCCTCCCAATTGATTTCGAGACGGAGTAAATCTGCGCTTCGTGAGACGTCGCCCGCCAGGCGCGTGAGGGCCTCATCGGTTCGCCCCAGGCGATGCAGACCATAGGCGTCCAGGAGGCGGGCGTCTCGGGCGATTTGAGCGTTCACATCGAAAAGCACCCGAGAAGCTGTATCGGCTCTTTGGCGAGCCCGTTCGTATTGGCCGTCCAGAATATAGAGAAGGGCTATTTTCAGAGCCGTCCGGGCCCGAGAATCCCCTTGAAGCCGTCTCTGAAGCTGTTGGTCCAGCAGTTCGGCGGCAATATCATAGGCTCCGATAGCGGACAGGCGGTCGGCCAGAGACTCTATCAGACGATTGCCGTCCTGGCCGGCGGGCGTCAATTCCTGGAATTCCTCGTAAAGTGCATAGGCTTCTTCTGGCCCTAGGTCCTGAGCGTTCTCGCCTAGAAAGGCCTCTTGGAAGGCCTCCAGCATGGACTGGGCGAGATCTTGAGCCTCGGGGACACCGGGATACTTGATGAGGGTATCTCGAAACACGGACAGGCCTTGTTCATACGCCTTTTCGTCCAGATAAAGACGTCCCAGCAGCGTTAGATGTTGCAATTCGATACGGTCGCCCTCCCACTGGGATTTGGAGGCCTCCAGCAGGGCTAGAGCCGCCGGATAATCCAGGGTTTCGAGCTCGCGTTGATAAGCGATGCGTCGGATACGGGCGCGGGCCTCCCACAGCGCATCGGAGCCCTCTTCCACGCGGGTGTAATTCGCAACGGCTTGCTGGCTTTCGCCCGTCAATTCCTCAATCCAGCCGAGATAAAACAGAAGCCCCGTGGCGACATCGAAGTCCAGGTCGTGCCGAATAGCGTTTAGTTGCCGCTCCCAGATCCGGGCGAGCGCGTGCCGATTTTGTCGAAGCGCGCTCTCAATACGCCAGAGCCCCAGCCGAGCCCGCAATCGAGGCGGATAGCGGTTCAGAACCTCCTCAGAGCGTTCAAAATAAAGATTGGCGAGTTCCCAATCCTTCCGGATGGCGTGGAGAGCCGCAATCCAAAGCTGGCCTTCCTGATACAACAGGAGATCCGAATCCTCGAGGATTGCCTCGGCTGGCTCGGGTCGTTCGGCCAGAATGTTCGCGGCCGCATAAAGGAGACGCCATCTCAAATCGCTCGTGATGTCCGGATTGTTCTGACGCATGACCTCCAGAATACCCAGAGCCTCATAGGCGAACAAGTTCAAGACGTGATACCCGGCGTAAGCCAGTTCTATCTCTTCGAGGTCGCTTTGGGCGTCTCGGTTCGCCAGACGTCTGTGGAAAGAGCCCTCGACTTCCAAATAGTGCTGGTTGGGCCATGCCCAGCCGACAAGCTCGAAAATGGGGTCCTTGCGGAGACTCTGGCCCAGAACGTCGTTGCCCTGCGGCCTCAAAGCGGCCGAGAGACTCAAACCCCCGGGTCTCGACAGAACAAAATCTTGGCCGAGTTGTTCGAGCTCGATGGTCTCGGCGAAGGGTTTAATCACGACGCCTTGGGTTGTTTCTAGAATCTCGAATTCGGGAAAAACGCGTTTGGCTCGAATCCCCTGAAGAGGCTCCAGCGTCATAATCACAAAGAGATTATCGCCAAAATGCGGGTCTCTCAGGGAGGCATACGCCCCGGATTCAATTTGACTCAAGAGCAGAATATCCTCAAATTGCCTGTTTTTTTGCACCGAAAAAACCGGTTCGCTCTCTGGGAGTGCTGGGGGCTCGGGATATAATCGATACGTCCAACGCAGAGCCGTCAAAGACAGATGGGGATAAACCGGTTGACGCGTTTTGAAACAAAAAAGCGAATTTTGATTGTCCTCAAGCTGCAGAACATCCGAAAATAGAGGCGGAGGCGTCGTCAGCATGCGTTCTATCACGAGCCGCAGCTCTCGCGAATAGACAAGCCACTGACACGGGCCGCGTTCAAACGCGGCGAGCGATGTTTTCTCTGGGAGGACTAAATCGAGCTCGAACAAGGCCCCCGGCGGGGCGGGCGCCGGGGCCTCCAAGGCGAAATCGCTCCGGTCGACAGGCGGCGGCGTGCCCGACGGCGGCCGAATGCGAGCCCGCTCCGAGGGCGTATGCAATAAATCCAAAATGATTTTATCGCCGGCTCTGAAATAGCGGTATTGCGCACCTTCAGGCACGGGCAGGAGAAAATGGGTGTTATCTTGGAAATTCGTCTGACTGGGCGGCCCATAGCCTCGGAGGGCTCCGAACGTCAGCGCGCTGAAGTCTAAACGCGCCGGCTGATTAAAAATGACACGCAACCCCAGGCCTTGCTCCTGGGTGATGATGAAATTGACGGGGCGAGCCCAGTCGAAAACAAGACGCGTGTGCTCCTGTGTCTGCCCAGAGCGCACCGCCACCGTTTCAAGCCCCGAAGGGGATACCAGAGCAGGCTCCGCCACCGGCAGCGACGTCGAGGCGGACTGCTCGCCGGTGTTTTCGGTGTTTTCCGGCTGTGCCTCCTGTCCTTCCGGGCTCGGGGCGACAAAATCCAGAACGAGTTTATTGTCATAGGACGCATGCCGCAGGGTCACACCTGGCCTCATGCGAGCTCGCAACTGGCCGGCTCTCAGGGTCGGGGCGGGGGCTCCGAGATAGCTTCTCAGCGTGCGTGCCGCCCGACTCAATTCGGCATTGTGAGACCTGGAGAGTTGGATATGGACCTCTCCCGTCGGCTCTATACGCACGACTTGATAGGTCGTTGGGCCTGGAAAATCTAGAACGAGACGCCCAAAATTGGGGTGAATGCCTGCTCGGACGCCCAAGGTCAGATCTACACGGGTCGCTTCGCCGGTCTCATTGGCGGCGAGCGGCACGCGGACGCCTTCGCCGCTGGCGGTCTCATTGGCGGCGAGCGGCACACGGACTCCTTCGCCGCTAGCGGTCTCGCTGCTGGCGGTCTCATTGGCGGCGAGCGGCACACGGACTCCTTCGCCGCTAGCGGTCTCGTCGCTGGCGAGCGGCACACGGACGCCTTCGCCGCTGGCGGTCTCGCTGCTGGCAGTCGGGGGGGCGTTGAGATCCGGAAGAATAGAGACAGGCGCCTCAGGTGCCCCGGACGATTCCGGCGATTCCGGCGATTCCGGCGATTCCGGCGAGGCTGTGCTGGGGCTCGATGTGAGATTCACCAGCAACGACCGCCCGCCTTCGGCCGTCGTGGGCGTCGCCTCCACCGTTGGCGCGAGCACAAGTTGAAGCTGTGTCCCCGTTTCTCCCTCCTGCGAGACGACAAAGTCTTGGATAAAATCGGGTTGCAAAAGCCGTCTCGCCGCCGTCAGGTCAAATTCCAGAGCAGCCGAGAAAAACAACGTCAAACGCCCTTCGAGCGATTCGCTCCGATACGCCGGAACGCCCCTAAAACGCAGAGCCAATTGCGCATCCGAACCCAGAACGGTCCCCGTCGCAGAAACCACAGAGGCCTCGGTCGAGATCCCCTCGGTCGAGCCATCCGCTGCCCGGGGCTCAACCCGAGACTCGGCGGGTGTCTGCCCCTGCTGGGCCCAGGCTTCGTGAAATCCAGCGTGAAATCCGGGGCCAAGAAAAGCCAGCCAGACGCTCATCCAGACCAGAGGCCAGACCAGAGAAATTCGGGCGTTCTCAGGGCCGCAAATCGCGGACATTCGCTTCATTTGTGTAATTTCTGAGGACTAAAATATCGACCCGGTTAGCCAGGCGATTTTTCTGAGCCTCTGAGAGCGACCTTTCCAGCACTGGGACGGCCCCATCCGCGTGCGAAACGACCCGCGTGGTGTGCGCAAAACTGCTGGCTTTGAGGGCCTCATCGACGGCGACGGCCCGCCATAAGCCGAGCTCCCAGCGCGATTGAAGCAAATAAGAAGCCACGGGCCCCGAACCGGTGTGGCCTACAATATCATAGCGCGCCTCAAAGGGAGCTAAAGCATCGCCCAAAGCCGCCAAAGCAATGCGCCCATTCGAAGAAAGATCGAAACCATCCTCAAGAAACAGAACGTCCTGCGGCAGAGAAATCGCAACCCAATCTTGGCCGTTGGTGACGAAAGCTCGAGATAAAACGACGTCTGAGGCTAATTTTTGACGCAAGATCTCTGCGAAATAGTGACTTGCGAAGCTCTGCGAAAACGTGACGGCCGAGACATTCCGCTGCAGGAGCAACGAACTGCGGACTCGGATATCGCTTGCGCTCTCAATCTGGGCCGTCAAAATAGAGATCTTCTGATTCGTCTCTAGGCTCGAAAGCGAAAAGAGCAAAACAAAAAAGGTGAGCATTAGCGCAATTAAATCGCCCATGCTCGTCAGCCACGCCGGGGCGCGACCCGAGTCACGCGAATTCATCGCAGCAAGCCGCTCGGCCTGTTCCTGGGTGAACTCTGCAATATCAGAGAATTCACGCTCGCTCATTAAGTGCCGCTCCGCATGGTGTTCAACGTATGCATGTATATGTATATGTATGTGTATGTGTATGCGTATGTGTATGTGTGCGCACAGAGCTCGCCTCTAGGGGGACGTCTGACCAGAAGATTCCTGCAAAGCCAGAGCCCGAAAATGGATCTGAGGCACAGCTTCGGACCTGGTCGTGAAGTGGATGAAGATCTCGGGTCTATCCTTTTTTTCCACGCCTGCGTAAATCTGAGAAGCCTGGGCTCCCAGGCTTTCGAGCGATTCGGCAAAAGCCCCGGCTCGGATCATGGCGAGCGAAGGCATCCCCGTGACCGAGGCCTCGCTCTGGGGTCCTCGGACGAGAATATGGCTGGTGATCTCGCCATCGCCTTGTTCCAGAGCGGCGGCGATGCGTCGAAGCAAAAAACGACGATTTTCTAGAATTTCTCCCGAATTCAGGTCGAAAAAATCGCTCAGAGGCAAACGAACCACAAGATTGCGCTTATCGCTTGCCATGGTGAGCTCTAGAACCTGGATTTCACCGACGATCACGACGGCGATATCCTCCAAAATATCGCCCGCCGTGAAGCCCGGCGAGAGGTCCTCTGGCAAAATCACCCCGATTTCGCTGTCGTCATTAATGGCCTGGAAGACCTCGCGCACAGAGGCGAGACCAACCCGGACTTTTTCCTCCACCAGGACCGACAGAGCCACGAGAACAATAAAAAAAGCCAAGATCAGAACGAACAGGCTCAAAAGCATGAGACTCCGGGCTTTATCCCGGTTTTCCTCCTCTTCAGAGAGGCTGTCTATTTCTTTTCGAAACGCGTCGTTCAGCATGAAAAATCACCCCGGAAGTCTGTACGAAAGTCTGTACGCATCGACATCGATCAGGAGGGCCCGTCAAAGAGTTTGTTAATCTCTTTCTGCAAGGCGTCGGAGGTGTGCGCCTGCGGCCCTGTCAACCTGGTGCTCTCTGGAGCGTCCCGACGAAGCTTTTGTTTATAGGCTTCAAAAGCCTCTTTCTGGTTGCGCTCTCCCGAGATATAGCGCACGGCATCCACGAGGCCCTCTATGTGAGCCATGGCGTCTATAATTTTCTGGATGCGTTGGCCTGTGATATCCTGAAAACTGCAAGCCTCGAACAGGCGCGTCACGAGAACGAGAACCGCATCGCGCCGGTGGGGGTCCAGCTGCATCGCCAGAGTCTGGATGGACTCCACAGATGTGAGAAGCGTCTCGGCCGCTTGGTCCACCAGGTCTTGGATCGCCAAGAGCTGGTTCACAATAAAAGGAACATATTTTTCGCGGATATCGGGGAAGGATTTTCCTTCAAGCTCTTTTTGAAGTGTACGATTTAAGCCGCTCATATCCAAAGTTTTTTCTTCACGATATTGTGCGGACTCTGAGGAGGTCTTGAGGACAAAACCGCCCTCTTGCCCAGGGCGCGGCGCGTTCAAAATAGAGGCCACAATCTGGCTGACAGCACTCCGAAGGTGTGCCGAACGAATATCCGCGGTGTCGCCGTTGTCGCCGTCGAATTCGGCGACTTTTTCGTCGCTCGATGAAGAACGCTCTCGAGTCATAATGTTATTATCTCCTCATCAAAACAGCGGGAGAACGATAAGAAAACCACCCCCGCCCCCGCGCCGCCGCCGCGCTGCCCTCGCGCCGCCATGGCATGGCAGGGTGTTGGGTGTGGGGCGGGGTCGAGATTTCATCCCTTTCAGCGCCCCAAAAGGCCCGAGACCTTGAGCCGTAAGGTTTCGGCGTTAAAAGGTTTGACGATATAATTATCTACGCCGGCTTCTTTGGCTGCCAGGACGTTGTCTGTTTTACTCTCGGCGGTGACCATAATGAAAGGAACGTGTCGGAGGCTTGGGTCGGCTCGAACGGCTCTGAGAAAATCAAGCCCGTTCATCGGCTGCATGTTCCAGTCGGAAATCACAAGATCATAGGCCTTTCGAGACATTTTACGCAGAGCATCTTGCCCGTCGCCGGCTTCGTCCACATTCTCATAGCCAATCTGCTTGAGCAAATTGCGAATAATCCGAAGCATCGTCCGGTAATCGTCGACAATCAAAATGGAAGCAATTTTGGACATCTGTTTTTATTTCCTCACTTTTTTTTCACTTTTCGAACGAAACGGTTCGATTCGAATATCGGTCGAAATTTTTGGTCAGAGCTCTGTCCTAGTTTTCCCAGTTTTCCCAGTTTTCCCAGTTTTCCCAGTTTTAAGAGTCCTACAATTTCTGACATCGAACACGACACGCGAAAGAGCATAAATTTATTCTTTGGTTGAGGCTTATGAGAAAAGCTCTTTTCAAATTTCAAATCAAGGTCTCAAATAAAGGCTCCGGGGCGATGACGGGTCGCATCCGAGACCGAAACACGCCGAAAAACACACCCTATTCACATCACAAATCACATCACAAAGCTCCACCAGGCACACACGCCCTCGCCAATTCTCACGAGAGAGGCGGTTGCAGAGCCCCTCTCCGCCCTTCGCAAAGCTCCCCCGGCGAGGAAACGGTGCCACGCAAGCGGGAACTCGCCGGCAAGACAGCCCCACACCGGCACACAGGGGGTCTGCACGCACGAGCGTGCCTCATCCTAAACCGACCGTGAGACCGACCGGAGCTTCTTGCCATTTTCGACAAAAAATTCGACAAAGACCCGGCATAATCCGGTACAAGCTGAGCTAGAATAGCAAAGACCTCGGGACAATTTCAAGATACTTTTCTCTTTTTTGCTTGTCTCGAACGAGAATTTGTGCTAGTTCCTCTTGTGCCGGTTCCCGGTGAAACCCCGGCGAGATCCCGATGAGGGGCGTCCTCTAGGATGGGCGGGTATGGACTGAACACTTTGAACAGTAGAGAGAAATTTTCGCGATGTCTCAGACAGATGAACTCAATTACAAACGGGCGAGCCAGGAGTCTCTTCACACGTGGGGCTTATTTTTGCGTCTTGTGAAGTTTTCTATTACGGCCTCCGTTATCGTGCTTTTGGGGATGGCCATTTTTCTGGTCTGACGGGCGGACGCGCCAGACGACGGACGGGGCTTGCAGAGCGTTGTGCTCGTTGAGCGGTGCCACAATTTTTAGAAGGCCTCTTCTCAGAAGGCTCCTCGGGGAAGTTTCAGAAAATCTCTAGAGAGCCCCTAGTCAACGTCTTGGGGCGAGCGGCTGTGCATCATCATGACGAACGACTCTTCTTTCACGCGCGAGGTCGATGAAGCCCTTCGTCGAGAACGGCTTGTCCGGCTCTGGCGTCGGTATCGGTATCCTCTTTTGGGCTTGATAGCTCTGGTTGTCCTCGTCGTCGGAGGCCGGGCTTACTGGCTGTCGGCCGGAGAAGCCCGGCGGCTGGACGAAGAAACCCGCTATGTCGGGGCTCTGACCGCCCCGGCCGCCGAGACAGGGGCCACGCTTTTGTCTCTCCAGCTCTTAAGTCAGGAGGGCACGCCTGGCTATCGGTTGCTGGCGTCTCTGCGTCTCGCCCGGCTTTTGCTGAGGGAGGGACGGCCGCAGGAGGCCGTCCAACACCTCCAGGCCCTCGCCGCGGACGAGAGCTTTCCGTCCTTTTATCGGGAACTGGCGGAGCTCTACGCCCTTCAACTCCAGCCGGATTTGTCTGCCTATAGGCAGGCGATGGCTCTGAAATTACGAGAGCCCGGGTCTGATTCCGGGTTTGATTCCGGGTTTGATTCCGGGGAGCCAGAGGCGTCCTTGGCGACGGACGAAGAGACCGGAGGGTCTCCCGTCTCTCGCGAGGCGCAGGAGGAGACGGCTCAATTTCGTTCTCTGTTTTTTTATCTTGCGGCTTTGCGTCTGTATGAAGCCGCTCCGGACGAGTCGCGCCATTTTCTCCGAACGCTTGCGGAAGAGGACACGGGGGCACTGGGTCAGCAGGCACAGCATTTGCTCGAACGGCTTTCCTTCGAACCGTTCAGGCAGCCGTGACAGAGCCGTGGACGCATCAGGCGACCACCCCCATGACCACCTATGACCACAAGGAAGGGGCTCTGAAGCCGAAACTCCCAGCACGCTCGGCGGAGCGCATGGCGAACAAACAAAAGAACACCTGGCAGGCGCAAAGAGAAGCCGCACAGAGGCCGGGGCCGGGGCCGGAGCCGGGGCGGCCGCCCCCACGGGGGCAGAGACTGGGCCCTCGAACCAGTCGAGCCCGTTTTTTCCCGGGTCTTTTCTCGAGTCTGCTTCTGCTTGGGTTTTGGGGCGCCTTGCTGGGCGCCTTGCTGGTCTCATTGGGGGCGTGCGAGGAGGAAAAGATTCTCCCCGGCGAGCGTCTCCCGCTAGAGGGCTTCCAGGAGGGACAAATTGACACGCCCGAAAATGTTTCGGGCACCATTTTGCAAGACCTTTATCCTCTGCCAGAGCCCGTCACGCCGCGTGTTTGGTCTCAGTTTCACTATGCGGCCTCCAATCACATTCCGCATCTCGGCTGGAATCCAGGGCCGGAGCCGGCTGGCACGCCGGGGGGGGCATTCGAGCCGTGGTGGTTGTGGGAGCGTCCCAAAAGCGTGCGTCTCTCCGGTTTTAATTTTAACCACCGCTGGCAGCAAGCGGCGCCGGTTTTGTCGGACCGGACGGTGTTTCTGTTTGACGAGGCGGGCGAAGTTCGGGCTCTGGACCGAGAAACCCATCGCGAAAAATGGCGCCACGCCGTTGCGGATTACGGGCCCGACCCGTATGGGCGTACAGGCTTTGGAGGGATGATGGCTCTGGATAATTCGAGGCTCTATGTCGCCGATGGGCTTGGTTTTATCTCGGCCCTCTCTTTAGAGGATGGGGCTCTCATCTGGCGGGTGAATCCGGTGGAAGAGCCGCTCCGCGGCGGGGTAACGTTGGCTCAGAACCGTCTTTATATTCAGACGGCTCGCAATCGGCTTGTGACGTTGGATGCCGACACTGGGGCTCTGGTCTGGTCTCACGAAGCGGGCGAGTCGAATGTGCGGTTCGCAGGCGTGCCAAGCCCTGCCTATGCGAATGAGGTCCTCGTTGCGGGCTACGCCAGTGGCGAGCTCGTCGCCTATAACGCCTTTTCGGGGGCGATTTTGTGGGAACAGAACCTCTTCACGGCGCGCCGCATTGACACCATCAGCCGCATCGGAGGCGTCCAAGCTCCCATCGTCATCGCAGACGGCGTTGTCTATGCCGCCGGTTTTTCTGGAAAATTGTCGGCTTTTCGGCTCTTGGATGGGGAGAAGCTCTGGGAGAGCGAGATCACAACGTTACAGGGCGTGACGCTGGGGGGGACGCTTCTTTACGCGATTGGCCAGGATGCGATTCTCTATTGCCTGTCCGCCGAGACAGGGGCTTTACTCTGGCGCACGGCTCTGCCGACGCACGACGACGACCGCGAGGACGGCCGTCGTCAACGCCTCAGTTGGTTTCGGCCTCTTTTGATTGACTCGCGTGTGTTGGTTTTGTCGAATTTCGGGCAGATAGCGGTTCTGGATGCGTATGAGGGCTCGGTATCTTATCGCGGCGTGACTCGGCGAGCTCCGATGGGGCCCGAACCCATTTTTGCCGCCGAAGGGCTTTACGTAACGGACGCAACGGGTTTCTTTAATCTTTACCGATAGAACGAGAAACCGAGCGACAGAACGACACACCCTCCTCGGGGAAGAATCCTTCCGAGAGAAAAAATCATGTCTTTTTCTACGGCGACTGTGACTGTCGCCATTGTCGGTCGCCCCAATGTCGGGAAATCGAGCCTTTTTAATAGGCTCACCGGCAAGAATCATGCGATTGTTTACGAACAAGCCGGCGTCACGCGCGACTGGCGTGAGGCCTTTGTGTCGCGCGGAGAACAGGGCTTCAGACTTCTAGACACGCCGGGTTGGGTGATGAAACCCGACTCAGAGGTCGCCGCTCTGATGTGCACCAAGACGCTGGAGGGCCTGGCGGCCAGCGATGCGATTGTGCTGGTGTTGGACAGAAAAAACGCCTTTTTTTTTGAAAACAGAGCTCTCGCGGCTCTGATACGCCGCGCCCATAAGCCCACCTGTCTGGTCGTCAATAAATGCGAATCCGACGGGGAGAAAATGACCCTAGAGGAAGCCTGGCGTCTTGGACTCGGCGAGGCTCATCCCATTTCGGCTCGCGAAGGGGAGGGCTTGGATAGCATAGATGCGTTTCTGACGAGCCTGCCTCCTCTGAAAACATACGCCTGCCGGGAGCCCGCCCGGAGGGCTCCGGCGTCCACGGCGTCCGCGTTGCCGCCGTCCGAAATCCTGGACGAAATCCCGGACGCACGCGTCTCGGCTCCGGCTGAACGCCTTTCAGACGAAGAGCCTCTCAAATTAGCCATTATCGGTCGTCCCAATGTGGGAAAATCGAGCTTTGTCAATCGGCTCAGCGGGTATGAGCGGATGCTGACGGGCCCTATGGCCGGTTTGACGCGTGATGCGCTTCAGACGTCTTTCGTTTGGTCTGGTCGGCCGGTTCGTCTCGTTGACACGGCGGGTCTGCGTAAAAAGGCTCTTGTCCGGGAGGTTTTAGAGAAAAAAGCCGCCGCCGAGGCTCTCCATGCGGTTCGTTTTGCCGATTGTGTGGCGCTTTTGTTCGACGCTCAAGAGGGCTTGACGGGTCAAGATCTTGCTCTGGCGCGCTTCGTCCAGGAGCACGGGCGTATCCTGGTCGTGGTTGCTCATAAATGGGACTGATTCGAAAGGACCGGGCTTCTCAGAGCAAGCAGAAGCGGATTTATCAGGATGCGGTGGCTCGGGCTCTGCCTCTTTTGGGGGGCGTTTCCTTTTTTTATTTGTCTTCTTTGCGGGATCGAGACTTTGATTCGTTTTTTCAGAGCTGTTTCGCCCTCAAGGCTCGATGGTCCGAGCGTATTTCGACGAATCGGCTCAATCGGTGGCTGGCTCAATGCTTGAAGAGGCACCCGCCGCCTTTGATCGGAAGTTTTAGGGGGGCCTCGGGACACGGCTCGAGACACGGGTCAGGAGGCACCCGAACCGGACCTCGAACCCGAGCTGGAAATCGGCCCGGCATTCGGTCTAAAATTCGTTATATAACGCAGCATTCGACGCGCCCGCCTTCTTTTTTACTGTGGACGTCGCGCCCTGCGGCTGTGCCTGTGAGTTATCAGCGTTATCTTGCGAAGGCGCTCCGAGAAGAATTTGCGCTGGCGGGCTTGCCGGTTCGTTTTACTTTTCGCCGAACGCCGAACCCTTATACGGATACGGAGGATGCCAAAGATACACTCAGGGACACGCTTAGGGACACACTCAGGGACACGCTCAAGCGGCAAGAACAGAAAAAAAGAGAAAAACACGGAAAAACAGAAAAAAATGAAAATAACTCATAAAAAAAGCTTGACAAGCCGTCTTTGACGATCTAGGCTCGCTCTCGGGATTTCGGGATTCTTTCCCCATACCTTTGCCTTGCGTGTGTCTCGTCCTTGTGTTTCGTCTGGGGCCTGGTGTTTTCCGGGGGCGTCTCCTAGTCCTGGCTTGGGCCTCGGGTCTGGCTGGCTAGCCCAGCTAGGCTAGCCTAGCTAGGCGGGGGATAGGGTCTTGGGGAGTCTGTCTTTGTTTGGACCGTCTCGTTTTTTTTGAGTTCCGCCGCCGGGCTGGAGGGCGGGGATCATCGTGGGAACCATCGTGGCAGAAAAATTGTGGCAGAAAAACTAAAGATAACGCCCGCGCGCTTCGTGCGGCAGGTGCGCGAGGAAACGCGTCGTGTGCGCTGGCCCTCACGCAAAGAGACCCTCACAGCCACGCTTATGGTTTTAGGCATGGTAGCTTTGATGTCTCTTTTTTTCTTCGTGGTGGACCAGATTATAGGCACACTCATTCAGTTTTTACTTGGTTGACAAAAGGGCTCGAAAAAGGCAAAAGAGAGATACAGAAGGGGATCAAACCAGAAGTTCTCATGACCCAGCGGCATGCCTCTTGAGGGCCCGGATGTGCCCGGGTGCGTGTAAGGACGCCGTCGCCCGTGTGGAGTCTTGTCTGGGTCTTGTCTCGCCGGTTAGGTGTGTTCGGTGGGCACGTGAGGCCACGGTGCGAGACCGCATCGTCTTTGTTGTGTTTCTAGTTTAGGTTTTTTGTAGGTTTGGTGTGTTTGTGGTGCGTGTCGTGTTTTTGCAGATGGAGTGTCGAATCGATCCATGAGTTCCGAGAACCCTGATTTCCGATGGTATATCGTCAACGTCCAATCTGGTTTCGAGTCGAAAATAGCTCAAACGCTTAAGGACAAAGCCGCCCAGCACGGTCTAGAAGAATGTTTGGGGCGCATCGTTGTGCCCAAAGAGCGCGTCACCGAAGTCCGACGTCGCCAGAAAATCGAGCGAGAACGGAGCATTTTTCCAGGTTATCTGCTCATTCAGATGGATTTACGCGGCGACATATGGCATTTAGTCAAAAATATCCCGAAGGTCACCGACTTTCTGGGGTCAAGAGGACAGCCCGTTCCCATTTCCGAGGAAGAGGCTCAACGCGTCGTTCGGCAACTAGAAGCCGGCTTGTCGGCTGTCGAAAAGGGCGACCTTTATCACGTGGGCGACACTGTCCGCGTCATAGACGGGCCTTTTTTCTCTTTCAGCGGCGACGTGGAGGAAGTCGATACCGACCGGCACCGTCTCAAGGTTCTGGTCTCCATTTTCGGGCGGGCGACGCCTGTCGAGCTGGGGTTTTCTCAGGTAGAACGCTCCTGATACATTTTTGAGCGTATTTTCGTTTTTTTGGTGTATTTTTATTTGAATTCGGTGTAGAAAGACAGATAGATAGATAAGGGCAGCTGCGCAGCAAAAAGGGCGCGTGACCCCAGAGGGTCTGGGGCCTAGAAGAAGGCCTGGAAGAAGGGTAGGGCGGAACGGAGGCGATGCCGTCTGTCTCGCCCGGCTTTGTGTTCTGTCTGCCTGCTTGTTTTGGCCTGTTTGTTTTGGATTGTTTCGGGTCTGCCTGGCAAACCCTAGGGGTGTCCTGTCAGAGAGCCCCCCTATCAGAGAGCCCTATGCGTGTTGGAATGTTTAAATTATGGCAAAGCCCCGTAAAAGAGCAAAAGTGACGGGCTTGATTCGGCTCCAGATAGGGGCCGGGCAAGCAGCCCCGTCTCAATCGGTAGGGCCGGCTCTAGGTCAGCGCGGCCTGAATATCATGGAGTTCTGTAAAGCCTTCAATGCGGCAACCGAATCCGTGGAGAAAGGGACGCCTATTCCAGTCCTCATCACAGCCTATGAGGACAGAACTTTCACGTTCGTGACACGAAAGCCGCCTGTGAGTTGGTATCTATGCCGTGCTGCGAATGTCTCCAAGGGGTCTGCGACCCCCGGACGCCTGGTGTCAGGAAAAGTCTCGCGCGATAAAGTCCAGGAGATCGCCCGCGAAAAACAAGAGGACATGAACGCCATTTCTCTAGAGGCGGCCATGAAAAGCGTTGAAGGCTCGGCGCGTTCGCTCGGCCTCGTCCTGGAAGAGGAAGCCTGAGAAAATCTTTGAGGGAATGTAGGGAATGTTATGGCCCGGAAATTGAGTAAAAAAAGAAAACGCCTCCTGGAGGCCATTGATTCGAAAAAAGCCTATCTCGTGCTCGAAGCGGTCGGGGTGTTGAAGGCTTGTGCCTCGTCGAAATTCGATGAGGCCGTCGAGCTCGCTGTCAATTTAGGCGTGGACCCTCGGCATGCCGACCAGCAGGTGCGTGGCACGGTTCAGCTGCCTCACGGGACGGGCCGGAAGATACGCGTTGCCGTTTTCGCCCGGGGCGAGCGAGCCGAGGAAGCGCGAAAAGCCGGTGCCGACATGGTCGGGGCCGAGGACTTGATCGAAAAAGTGCAGGCAGGCGAGCTCGGCTTTGACCGGACCATAGCCACGCCGGATATGATGGGTTTGGTCGGGCGGCTGGGAAAAATTCTCGGGCCGCGTAATTTAATGCCCAATCCGCGGCTGGGGACGGTCACGCCCAAAATCGCCGAGGCCGTGACCGCCGCTAAAGGCGGCCAAATCCAGTTCCGAGCCGAAAAAGGCGGGATTGTCCACGCCGCCGTCGGGCGCATGAGTTTCTCGGAAGAACACATCGAGGCCAACATTCGCTCTTTCGTTGGGGCTCTTTTATCGGCAAAGCCCTCCGGGGCGAAGGAGCACTATGTGAAAAGCGTCGCGCTCTCTTCGACGCAGGGCGGGGGCATCCATCTGGATTTGGGGGATGCTCTGAAGAAGAACCGCGGCTCAGATGCCGAGACTCGGCAAGCCTAAAGGCCAAGACAAGGATAAGAACCAGGTGGAACGTTTAAGAAAAAAACGCATTCTCGAGGGCCTAGAGACCATTTTCGGTCAGGCTTCTCTCGTTGTCTTGGTCCATCAGCATGGCATGACCGTCCGAGAGAGCGAAGCTCTTCGAGCCCGCGCGCGCGAGGCAGGCGTCGGGTTTCGTGTTGTCAAGAATCGGCTGGCTCGTTTAGCTCTCCAAGGGCAAAGTGGGGGGCAAGACGGGGCCTTTGAGGGCTTGCAATCGCGTCTATCTGGCCCGACGGCGCTCGCTTATTCCCGGGACACCGTGGCCGCCGCCAGAGTCGCCGTCGAGTGTGCTCGAGAGAATGAAAAAATCAAAGTCCAGGGCGGGAGCTGGAAAAATCAATATCTATCCGCTCAGGATATCGAGGCACTGGCCACATTGCCCGACCTGGATAGCTTGCGAGGACAGCTTACGTTCCTTCTCCAGGCCCCTGCCGTGAAGCTGGCTCGTCTGACGCGCGAGCCCGCTGCCGTCGTGGCCCGCGTCTTGAAAGCTCGCGCCGAGGCGGGGGCAGGGGCCGGGGCCGGGGCAGAATAGAGCATGACCAGAGCTAAAACCATGGCATCCCGAACACAAAGAGCGCGCCAAAATCTGGCAGCCTTGCGACGTCTACAGACGGAAGAAAGGCGGACAAACGCGCATGATTTTTCGGCGAGCCGGCCGGTGGCCTGTCCAGTCTATCCGATCGATCTAGGGGGGAGGCCTGTCTCTGCCCCCGAAATTCCGGAACTTCCGAGACTTCGGGTGTCTTTCGGAATGTCTCTCGCGGCCCTGGGAGGAGAAGCGGGGGAGGGTGTGGTTGTACCCGCCCACGTGTCGTTCTCGGCCGTGCCGGCCATGTCTGTGTGCGCGTCTGGCGGTTCCGTCTCTGACGGTTCCGTCTTGAACGGGTTTCCATCCGCCGCTTTTTTGTGATTTTTTTGTTTTTTGTTTTCAAAGTTTGATTGGAGTTCCATTATGGCTAATAATTTAGAAAAACTCGCGGACGAGTTATCGGCTCTCACGGTTCTCGAGGCGTCCGAACTGTCCAAAGTTCTGGAGACGCGCTGGGGTGTTTCGGCGGCACCGCCCGTCGCTGTCGCGGCGGGGCCAGCCGCTCAGCCCGAGGAGGCCGTCGAAGAACAGACCTCTTTCGACGTTGTTCTCACGGTCGTGGGGGAAAAGAAAATCAATGTCATCAAGGAGGTACGCGCCGTCACGGGTTTGGGGCTCAAAGAAGCCAAGGACCTGGTGGAGGGCACGCCCAAGCCTCTCAAAGAGGGTGTCTCCAAGGAAGAGGCCGAAAAAATCAAGGCCAAATTAGAGGAAGCCGGCGCCACCGTGGAGTTGAAATAGCAGCTCATGCCCATGGACATAAACATGGGCAGTTGGTGCTGCGACGGGCGGGGCGAGATATATGTCTCGAGCACACGCCGCCGTGGCCGTGGCATGCTCGGGGGGGTTCCCGGTGTTATATCCGGTGTTATATCCGGGATTACGTCCGGGGTTGTGCCGATTTCGTGTCCGGTCCGGTTGGGCTCTCTGAGATGGTTCTCGGGGCTAGCCCCCTCGGGGCTCGCCTCCTCGAGGTTCGCCTCCTCGGGGCTTACCTCGGCGGTGTGGAGGCAGATGCGAGGTGCGTGCGACTTTTTTCCGGCTTTTTCGTGGTCTCTGTCGTCTTTTTGTCGTTTTTTGTCGTCTTGTTGTGGTTTTCTCGCAGTTTCGGCTTTTCAAGAGTCTGATTTTGGGAAAGAGGGTTTCGGGAGTCTCTGAAAGGCTTTGAAAGGGTCGTCCGGAAGAGTCTCGAGCCCCCCTGTCAGAACCGGGTTTTGTGGTTTAAGTTCTGGTTTAAGTTCCGGTTTTACGCCCGGTCTTGTTTTTGGTGTTGTTCTGGTGTTGTTTCTGAGCTCGTTTTCAGCCTGGGTTCCGGCCTGGGTTTATGTTTGTGTTTTGTTCTTTACCTTCTGCGGCCGCCTTCTGTCTATGACTTCATACCGGATTCGCGGAGGCAGCTTGAGATTTTTTTAGGAAACTTGTTTTTTCTTTTCTTACCCATGAAGACCTTTGGGGAGGCCTCTTGGTCGCGGTGGTGCTTTGGGGTCGGAATTCTGGCCGAGCGGGGCCCTAGCGGGTTAGGGGGCAACTTGTCGTTTTGTCGGTGGCATATCGGAGAAAATCTGTTGGCTGGCACTAAACCAGAGAAGCCCACGAGGGCGCGTCCGGCCTGCCCGGGCCAGAGAAATAAGATATCTCCGTGGTGGACGCCTGGCTAGAGGGCCGGCTGGCGTTCCGCTTGGGCGTGCCGGTTCGGGCTTGGTGAGTCTCTGGCTCTCGGACTGATGACGGAACGCTTGTTGCATCTCCTTGTCGCATTTTCTGGGGCATTTTTGTTCTTTACGCGTTCTCCGAAACGCGTTCTATGAAAGGTTAATTGGACCATGAAGACCAAAGCAAACGGACTTTCTTTTACAGACAGAAAACGCGTTCGATTGAGTTTCGGCTCCGTTGGGACGGAGATTCCGATGCCGAATCTGATCGACGTCCAGCGTTCTTCCTACGAGGCCTTCTTGCAAGAGGGCGCCGGCGAGGATTTTTCCAGCCAGGCCCATTTCGGACTGCGTGAGGTCTTTTCCTCCATTTTCCCCATCCAGAACAACAGCAAGACCGCCGAATTAGAGTTCGCCAGCTATCGCCTCGAGACTCCCAAATACACGGTCGAAGAGTGTCGCCAGCGCGGTCAAACCTATGCGGCTGGTCTGCGTGTGACGTTGCGTCTCGTTCTGTGGTCCATCGAGGAGGAAGAAACCCAGAGCGAAGAGAAACGCACCCTGGAAAGCATCAAAGAGCAGGAAGTCTATATGGGTGATATTCCTCTGATGACGTCGCACGGGACTTTTGTCATCAACGGAATAGAGCGCGTGGTCGTCAGTCAGATGCAACGCTCGCCGGGTGTCTTTTTCGCTCGGGAAAAAAATCCGAGTGTCGCAGGCGATTACCTTTATGCGGCTCGTGTCATTTCCTATCGAGGGTCCTGGTTGGACTTTGAGTTCGATAATCGCAACGTGCTGTATGCACGTATCGATCGTAAGCGCAAATTTCCCGCGACGGTTTTGCTTCGGATTCTGCCTTCGCGCGGCGACATAGAACGCCAGCGGGCGGCCGAAAAACGAGGCACCGAGCTCTCCCCGACCCGCCTAGAGGGCATGACGCCTCAAGAAATCCTTGCCGTTGCGTATAAAATTCTTGAAGTGCAGCTTGAAAGTGAGTCTGTTTGTTTTAAGCTGAATCCCGAACGTTATCGGAGTCAAAAGACGACTCATCAGCTTGTAGATGCCGACACAGGCGCTATTCTTCTAGAAAAAGATAAGCGTTTTAACGCCCGGCAGATCAAAAAATTCGCCGAAGGACCGGCCCCGAGAGTCCGTTTACCCAAAACCTATCTGCTGGAGCACTATCTTGCGCGGGATGTGGTGATACCCGAAACGCTCGTCGTGCTGGCCGAGGCAGGCAGCGAGATCACCTCCGAGCTTCTCGAAGAGGTCGAAAAATACGCCATCCACCAAATTTTTATTTTGGACGTAGATGCAGCTCGGGGGTCCAGAGAACAGCATTTGCGGCGCACGCTCGCGACCATGAATTCGACGACCATGAAAGTGACTTCCCGCGATGAAGCTCTGGAGGTGATCTATCGGATTCTCCGTCCTGGAGAACCTCTCATTCGCGAACCCGTCGAGCGGTTTTTCCAAGATCTCTTTTTCACGAAAGAACGCTATGACCTCTCGGCGGTCGGCCGCGTCAAAATGAATACGCGGCTGGGTTTCGACCAGCGTAAAGTGCCCGACACCCAGCGCACTTTGCGCAAAGAGGACATTGTCGCTATCGTCCGGACGCTCTGCCGGGCCAGCGAGAATATGGAGAACGTGGATGATATAGACCACCTGGGGAACCGGCGCGTGCGCTCGGTCGGGGAATTGCTCGAGAACCAATACCGGATGGGGCTCACACGGATGGAGCGCACCATCAAAGAACGCCTTTCCGGGGCCGTGGAGCTGGATAATATGATGCCCCAGGACCTGGTCAATAACAAACCCGTGGTGGCCGCCGTGCGCGAATTCTTTAATTCCTCGCAGCTGTCGCAATTTATGGACCAGACCAATCCGCTATCGGAGATCACCCATAAACGGCGGGTCTCGACGTTAGGTCCTGGCGGGCTCACGCGGGAGCGGGCAGGCTTTGAAGTCCGCGACGTTCACGCGACCCACTATGGGCGGCTGTGCCCGATCGAAACGCCAGAGGGGCCCAATGTCGGTTTGATCAGCTCTTTGGCGACCTATTCCAAGATCAATAAATACGGCTTCATAGAGACGCCTTATCGCCTGGTCAAAAACGGGCGTGTCAGCAACAAGACGCTTCTTTTGTCGGCCTCGGACGAGGCGGACAAAACCATCGCGCAATCCAATGTTGCCCTCAAAAAGACAGGAGACTTCCTAGAGAACCAAGTCGCTTGCCGAAAAGATGGCGAGTATATGCTCGCTTCACCGGACAAAATCAATTTGATGGATGTCTCGCCGAAACAGATTGTTTCTGTGGCGGCTTCTCTCATTCCTTTTTTGGAGAATGACGATGCCAATCGAGCCTTGATGGGGTCGAACATGCAGCGTCAAGCTGTCCCGCTGCTCCGAGCCGAGTCCCCGCTGGTGGGGACAGGGATGGAGGCTCAAGTGGCCTCCGACAGCGGCGTGTGCGTGCAGGCTCAGCGTTCGGGTTTCGTCGATTTTGTGGACGCCAGCCGCATCATCATCCGCAAAGACGACATCAAAGAGGCCGACGAGCCCGTCGTGGATATTTACAATCTCCGCAAATTTCAGCGTTCCAACCAGGACACCTGTGTCAATCAGAAGCCTCTGGTGAAGCCTGGGGACTATGTTCAGGCGGGCGATTTTATTGCCGATGGCCCCTCGACCGATCTGGGCGAATTGGCTCTTGGGCGCAATGTCCTGGTCGCTTTCATGCCCTGGAACGGCTATAATTTTGAGGACTCCATTCTCATTTCAGAGCGCGTCGCCTGCGAGGATGTTTTCACCTCCATTCACATTCAGGAATACGATGTGATGGCTCGAGATACCAAGCAGGGCCAGGAAGAGATCACACGCGATATTCCGAACGTCGGCGAAGAGGGTCTGCGTAACCTAGACGAATCCGGGATTATTTACGTCGGAGCCGTCGTAAAGGCAGGCGATGTGCTCGTCGGCAAAGTGACCCCCAAGGGCGAAACCAGCATGACCCCCGAGGAAAAATTGCTCCGGGCCATCTTCAGCGAAAAAGCTGTGGATGTTCGCGACACCTCCTTGCGTTTGCCGCCGGGGAGTTCTGGAACCGTTGTGGATATCCGTGTGTTCTCGAGGCGCGGCATCGAGAAAGACGAGCGGTCTATTCAGATAGAACGCCTCGAAATAGAGAAGCTTGCGAAAGATCGAGACGACGAATATAAAATTCTCAAGACCTCTTTCAAGAAGCAGCTCGGGCATTTTCTGCTTGGCAAAATCCTCGCCAGCAGCGAGTGCGGCTTCGAACCCGGCGCGATCCTGACCCAAGAGATGCTGGGGCCTCTGACGACAAAGCAGTTGCGGACGATTAATCTGCAGAACCCCGAGGAAGCCGAAAAAATCGAGAGGCTTAAAAAGCAATTTGACACCTCGATGGAGAAGGCTCAGAACCGTTTTGGCAATCTGGTGGAGAAACTTCAATTCGGAGACGACCTCATGCCTGGGGTTGTCAAAATGGTGAAAGTTTTTGTGGCGACAAAACGCAAGCTCCAGGCGGGTGACAAAATGGCGGGGCGGCACGGCAATAAGGGGGTCGTCTCGAGAATCGTGCCCGTCGAGGATATGCCTTTTCTCGAAGACGGGACGCCTGTGGATGTGGTGCTGAATCCTCTGGGCGTGCCGAGTCGTATGAATGTCGGCCAAGTCCTAGAGACCCACCTCGGCTGGGTGTGTGCCAATTTAGGCAAAAAACTCGCCAAAAATCTAGAGGACATGCGGCCTCCCCAAGCGCTATCTGCACCGGAGGCCGCCGCCAGGGCAGAGGCCGACCCTGCAGCCGGTTTGGTCCCTGGAGGCTCGTTGAGTGTTCCGAGTGCCCCGGTTGCCTCCCCGGTTACCTCCCCGGCTGCGGCTTCGCCCTCGAGCAGCGGGCGGACTTCCCGGGAGAAAGCCTTTCTGCGCGAGCTTTCCGCTCTGGTTGGCGACGTCTGCGACGTGTCCAAGCTGCGCGAGATGATAAAGCAATTGACAGAAAAGGAACTGACGGAAGTTGTCGGGCGTCTCCGTCGCGGTGTCCCGCTCGCCACGCCCATTTTTGACGGTGCGAAAGAGTCTCAGATCAGCGATCTGTTAGAGAAACTCCATGTCAAAAAAACAGGCCAGTCGCGTTTGATAGACGGAAGAACAGGCGAGTATTTCGACCGAGACGTCACCGTTGGTTACATTTATATGTTAAAATTGAACCATCTTGTGGATGACAAGATCCATGCTCGGTCGGTTGGGCCGTATTCGCTGGTGACGCAGCAGCCTCTGGGCGGCAAGGCTCAGTTCGGCGGGCAGCGTTTCGGCGAGATGGAGGTCTGGACCCTGGAAGCCTATGGGGCGGCTTATACGCTCCAAGAGATGCTCACCGTCAAATCGGACGATATTTCGGGACGCAACAAAGCCTATGAGGCGATCATTCACGCCCAAGATTCGGGCGAGAGCGGCGTGCCAGAATCCTTCAATGTGCTGGTTAAAGAGCTGCGCTCTTTAGGGCTCAATATAGAACTTTTGTGATCATTGCCGTCTCTGTGAGTTCTTTGCGATTGCGACGATTGCGGGCTGTGCGTTCTCTGTTGCGTTCTCTATAAGGTAAGTTTTTTTTAAGGAATCATGCCATGAGCCAAAAATTTGTACCTGCGTCTCTGGAGCTTCCCCCGCGGAGTTTTGACGAGATCAAGATCTCGCTCGCCTCGCCCAAGCAGATCAATAGCTGGAGCTATGGGGAGGTCAAAAAACCCGAAACCATCAATTACCGGACCTTCAAGCCCGAGCGCGATGGTCTCTTTTGCGCGCGCATTTTCGGGCCCGTCAAAGACTATGAGTGCCTGTGCGGCAAATATCGGCGCATGAAATTCAAAGGCATCATCTGCGAGAAATGCAATGTGGAGGTGACGTTCGCGAAGACTCGGCGCGAACGCATGGGGCATATAGAACTGGCGGCCCCAGTGGTTCATGTGTGGTTTCTCAAATCGCTTCCCAGTCGGATTGGGCTTGTTTTGGACAGGCCTCTCAAGCTTCTCGAGCAGATTCTCTATTTCGAGAAATTCGTTGTCACGGACCCTGGGGTCTCGGACTATAGCCGCTTCGACACCATGACCGACCGCGAGTATTATCTTTCTCAAGCGGGTCCCGACGCCGGCAAATTCAAGGCTCAGACCGGGGCCGAGGCCATTAAAACCATGCTCGGTGCCATCGAGCTGGACACGGAAATCAAAACCGTCGTCAAAGAGATGGACACGACGAAATCTCAGACCAAAAAGAAAAAGCTCATCAAGCGTCTGAAGATTCTAGAGGGCTTCAAAGAGTCCCGGACCCGCCCCGAGTGGATGGTCTTAACGACCCTACCTGTTCTGCCGCCTGATTTGCGGCCTCTGGTTCCTCTGGAGAGCGGTCGTTTTGCGACTTCGGATTTGAACGATTTATATCGCCGTGTGATCAATCGGAACAATCGTCTCAAGCGGCTCATAGAGCTGCATGCTCCGGACATTATTCTCAACAATGAGAAGCGGATTCTCCAAGAGGCCGTAGACGTCCTCTTCGACAATGGTCGGCGCGGTCGGGTCGCGACAGGCGCGAACCGTCGGCCTCTCAAGTCTTTATCGGACATGCTCAAAGGCAAACAGGGTCGTTTTCGGCAAAATTTGCTAGGCAAGCGTGTCGACTATTCGGGCAGGTCTGTGATTGTGGTGGGGCCCACCTTGAATTTGCACCAGTGTGGCATTCCGAAAAAAATGGCTCTGGAGCTTTTCAAGCCTTTTGTGATTGCCAAATTGCAACTCTACGGCAAGAGCGCGACCGTCAAAGCCGCCAAACGCATGATAGAGAGCGAAAAACCCGAAGTCTGGGACCTCCTGGCCGAGGTCATCAATGAGCACCCTGTTTTACTGAATCGGGCTCCGACGCTCCATCGGCTGGGCATTCAGGCTTTCGAGCCCATTCTCGTAGATAGCAAGGCCATTCAATTGCATCCGCTTGTGTGTGCGGCTTTCAACGCTGATTTTGACGGCGACCAGATGGCGGTCCATGTGCCGCTTTCCATGGAGGCCCAGCTTGAGGCTCGGGTCTTGATGATGTCGACCAATAACATTCTCTCGCCTGCGAATGGCAAGCCGATTATTGTGCCGTCTCAGGACATTGTTTTGGGGCTCTATTATCTGACGATGGTGAACACGCGGCCTTCGGGGGGGCGTGTTTCTCTGGAATCGCGCGAGGCTCTGGAGCGTTTTCTTGCCAAAGGCGATGTCAGTGTCTATGGAACCCCTGGGGGGGGTACTTCCGGGGCGGCTTCCTCCGAAGAGAAGGACACAGGGGAGACAAATGCAGGCACAAACGGTGTGGGCACACACAGCGGCCCCGAAGAGAGCGGTCTTTTTTACGACAAAGGCGCCGACCCGGCGCATGTTTGGGAGCTTTTGCAAACCGGCAAGGCTCATGCGTATCGTGTTCCCGTTTTTGCAACCTTGGGTGAGATCGAATACGCGCTCCAGGTTGGTTCTGTGAGGCTTCATGATAAAATCAACACGTTTTTCCGCTCGATAGACACGCAGGGAGCCCGGACACGAACGCGCGTCCAAACGACACCGGGGCGCATGATTTTCGCCTCTATTTTGCCGCCTCATCCCAACATTCCTTTTTCGGTGGTCAATAAGCTGATGATCAAGAAGGAGGTCTCGAACATCATTGACATCGTGTACCGCCATTGCGGTCAGAAAGCGACGGTCATTTTCTGCGATGACCTGATGCGTCTTGGGTTCAAATGGGCTTGTAAAGCTGGGATCTCCATCGGCAAGGACGACATGCTGGTCCCCGAGAAGAAAAAGGAACACGTCGCCGCCGCTCAAAAACAGGTCCAGGAATTTGAGTCGCAATTTCAGCAGGGCTTGCTGACCGGATCCGAGAAATACAATCGGATCATCGATACCTGGTCTAGCTGCACCGACCTCGTCGCCAATGAGATGATGGACAGCATCAAACGCGGGACAGGCGACCAGGTGAATTCGATTTACATGATGGCTCACTCGGGAGCCCGCGGGTCCGAGGCCCAGATTAAACAGCTGGCCGGTATGCGAGGTCTGATGACGAAGCCCTCGGGCGAAATCATAGAGCGCCCCATTATCTCGAATTTCAAAGAGGGGCTCTCGGTGCAGGAGTATTTCACCTCGACGCATGGGGCCCGCAAAGGTTTGGCGGATACGGCTCTGAAGACGGCCAGTTCGGGTTATCTGACGCGTAAGCTTGTGGATGTGGCTCAAGATTGCGTCATCACGGTCCACGATTGCGGGACGGAGGGCGGCTTGCCTATCCATGGAACGATTGAGGGCGAGGAAATGGTCGAGTCTTTGTCTGAAAGAATCCTCGGCCGTGTCCTCGCCGAGGACATCATAGACCCCCAGAGCGGCGAAGTCCTGTTCAAGCGCAATGACCTCGTCGACGAGGAATGCGCCGGACGGATTTCCACGATCTCGCTGGATAGCGTCAAAGTCCGCTCGATTCTCACCTGTGAGGCGGAAGTCGGCGTGTGCGCACTATGTTACGGGCGCGACTTGGCCAGAGGCAAACTCGTCAATATCGGCGAGGCCGTCGGGGTCATCGCCGCCCAGTCCATCGGCGAGCCGGGGACTCAGCTCACCATGCGGACCTTCCACATCGGCGGCGCGATTCAGGGCACGGCGGAGCAGTCCTCGGTGGAGGCCGCTCTGGACGGCATCGTTCAGATAAGCTACACGCAGGGTCTTGAAGACAGAGAAGGCAATCTCGTGATTTTAGACCGCAGCTCCAATCTTGTTCTGAAAGACATGCAGGGCCAGGAGCGTGCGCGCCACCGGCTTCCCTATGGGGCGCGTGTCTCGGTTCGGGACGGCGAAAAGATTGCCTCTGGCCAGAAATTGGCCGAGTGGAACCCCTATTGGACCCCCATCATTGCGACCCAAGAGGGCATCGCGCATTACGTGGATTTAACCAAAGGCGTCTCTATGCGAGAGGACTATGATGACACCACGGGGATTCTCAACCGCATTGTGGTGGATGCGGGCGATGCTGGGCAGAAACTGAAGCCTCGAATCACGCTCCGCAACGAAGCCGGCGAGGTTCTAGTCCTGGAGAGCGGCCTGGAAGCTCGCCATTTTATGCCCGTCAACGCGCAGCTGGTGGTCAATGACCAGCAGCGAGTCGCCCAGGGCGATATTTTGGCCCGGATTCCGCGCCAGGCCTCCAGAGCTAAAGATATCACAGGCGGCCTGCCGCGGGTGGCCGAGCTCTTTGAGGCCCGAAAAGCCACCGACCAGGCTTTTATCTCTGAGATCGACGGGCGCGTGATTTTCGGGAAGGATTTCAAAAACAAACGCCGCATCGTGGTGGAGCCTCCAAACCAGGAGGAAGAAGGCCAAGAAAAAGAATATCACATCCCGAAAAGCCGCCATCTCGTCGTCAATGAGGGCGATTTTGTCCGAAGAGGCGAGGCCCTCACGGACGGCAATCCGCTGCCCCAGGATATTCTGGAAATCATGGGCATTGAGACCTTTGCAAGCTATCTCTGTGCCGAGATCCAGCACGTCTATCGACTCCAGGGCGTCAAGATCAACGATAAGCACATCGAGGTCATTATGCGCCGCATGCTCGGGAAAGTGGAAATCGTCGAAGCAGGCGACACCTTCCTCGTCGAAGGCGAGCAAATCGACAAAGAGGAACTCAAGCAAATCAATGAGACCATGCTCGAGAAAGGCCGTAAACCTGCCACGGCTAAATCCATTTTGCTGGGGATCACCAAGGCCTCGTTGGGGACGAAATCGTTTATCTCGGCGGCCTCGTTCCAGGAGACGACTCGGATTTTGACCGAAGCCGCCGTCGGTGGGCGCAGCGACAAACTCCAGGGGCTCAAAGAGAATGTGATCGTCGGACGCTTGGTGCCGGCAGGAACCGGCTCGGTGGTGATGCGGACGCGCCTCGCCGCGATGCAGCGCGACAAAGAATTGCAGCGCGCCAAAGAGCTGGCTCTTCAAGCCCAACAGGCCCAGCAAGAACGGCAAGCTCTGCAAGCCCAGCAGGCGGAGCAAGCGGAGCAAGCTCCGCTTGTGGCCGTTTCGTCAGAGCATGCCGAGGATACAGTGTCTGAATTCTCGCAGGAACAGACGTCGCCTCAACGACACGAAACCACCGCGCCCGCCGAACAGCCTGTTGCGCCCCCCGAGCTGCCTGTCGAGCCCGCCGAACAGCCCGCCGAACAGTCCGCCGGGCAGTCTATTGAGCCTGTCTCGGTTTCGGGCCGCGAGGACGCGTGAGACACAGCCAAGACGCAGCAGGCGGGGCGACGAGAAGGGAAAGCCATGGCGGCGGCGTGGGGTCCAGACCCGGGGGGTCCAGACCCGGTGGAAAATTGGACGAAAGGCCTCTATAAAGAGATTTTATCCTTGACACACCTCGAGAGGCCCTATAGACTGGAGGCGAACGTCTGGGGCGGGGACGGTCGTTTTCCTTTTTTATTGTTTTTTTGTGTTTTTTATCCTCAAAGGAAGGAGCCTTATTTATGAGTCAAACTTTTATCGACAGCATCCAGGATGTTGCCATCACCAATGGGACCGTTCGTGTGAACTGCCTGCAATTGATAGGCCAGGTCAAAGAGAACGACGAAATCAAGGCGCGAGCCATTCCGTCGACACAGCTCGTGATGACGCCCGATACGTTTCTCCAGCTGCACGGCATGTTTAATCGGGTCTTTCAGGAGCTCTCCGACCGTGGCGTGATTCGGCCGCGGGCGGGAACGGGCTCCACCGATTCGCTTTCGGATAGCAGCGGCCTCGAGAGTACCCCGCCGCCGACTCTGATTAGCACGAAAAACGGAAGTGCTGCCGGAGCTTCGCCGCCTAAGAAGAAAAAATAGCATGGCTGCGGCTCTCGCCCGCTTCTTTGGGCGGGTCCGCTAGCCAGAGTCCGTCCTTCTGGGGGAGGCCTAGAGATGACGCCGCGTCGTCAGGATCGTGTGAGCGAAGCCGTGAGACGCCTGTTGGCTGCCTCTCTCGCCGAGGCATGGCCTCTAGAGGCGCGGCCTCCGGAACTCGCCAGAGGCCGCGTTCCCTCGGCCGGTCCCCCTGGTCTGGCGGCCCCGCCGGCGGCAGGGTCAAAGGTGTCGGCAGGGGCAGGGGCAGAGGCTTCGCCGGAGCCTTTGCCTTCCCCGGAGGCTTCGCCGGAGGCTTTGCCTTCCTCGGATTGGGCTTCTCTTGGGCCGTGGCCCGTGCCGTCGAGAGGCTCTTTGATTCTGGTAGACCGCGTGCGGCTGAGTCCTGACCTGCGTCAAGGCGAGGTCTGGGTGCACACCCTCCCCCCCGCCGAGGCGGCCGTCCGAGCCCAGCTGATTGCGGGTCTCAATAAAAACGCCAGTCGGTTTCAAACCCATATTGCGCGTGCGTTACGCTTGCGTTTTACGCCGCGCCTTGTATTTCGGTGGCATCCCTCGGTTCCCCCTCTTTCTCCAGTTCCTCCCGTTCCCTCGGCCCGCGCTTAGGCGTCCCGCGCTTAGGCGTTCTGGTCGCAGGCGAGGGCGGGATGCGCAACCAGGCTCTCGGTTTAGCCGAGCACCTGGGGTTGCCATTCCAGGAAATCAGGCCGTCGGACGACAAAAGCCCTCCGTTTCCCGACATTATTCTGGCCTGTGGCCGCCGTGTGGCGCGGCATGCGCGTTGGTTCGGCCGACAGGGGTGCTTTGTCGTTTATATCCACAAGCCGCCGCCGGATCCCTTTTTTTCGCGGCTTGTGCACCGGCTGTCCCGGCTGTCCGCACGTCGGCCCGGGCGTCCGTTTGCTTATCATCTTGTTTTGCCCTCTTATCACGACGCCTGCGAGGGCGACAGAGTCGTCCCCACGCTTTTATCCTTCCACCGGGTCCGAACAGAGCGTACGGCGAAAGCTCTGGACCAATGGCGAGACCGCCTGGCCCCCGAAGCCGGCAAGCGCAAAGTGGTTGCTTTGATCGGCGGGCCCTCTGGGTCGAATCGCTGGACGAGGGCTCAATCGGAGCACATCGCAGACTGGCTGGCGTATTTTTCCGCGCTGGAGGACATCCAACTCTATGTTACGAGTTCGCGGCGCACGCCCGCCGCTCTGAGAGCTAAAATTCGCACCTATCCGTGTTACAGCTGGCACGGCGACGGCGAGAATCCTTATTTCGCGCTCTTGGGGCTTGGCGATATTTTTCTTGTGACGAGTGATTCGGTCTCCATGGTCTCGGAGGCCCTCTTTACAGGCAAGCCCGTCTGGCGTTTTTTCGTGCCGACCAAAAGCCGGCGTTTATCCAAATTCCACACGCTGACCGAGACGTATTACAGAGTCTCCACTCTGCCGGCGGTGCCGCCTGTTTCGTCGCCCATGTCGCCCATGCCCGAGATTTTACTTTCTTCCTCGCTGCGTCGGTCGGTTTATAATTTGGGGCTGGCCGAGCACAAGCTCATTGCGCATCGCGTGCGGTGGCACTACACCCACTGGCTCGAGACCAGAGACCAAACCCCTCAGGCCAGGTGATTTCTGTCCAGCTTCTGGATTTGAGTCAAAATATTGCGCGTGGATAGAGCCGCCACCAGCCCGCTTTTCCCGTGTTCCAGAACCGTACTCATCACATAGCGCGGCGAAGAGGTGAACGCCGACCCAACAAAAAGCGCATGGTCGCGCTGGTGCCAGCGGACTTCCTCGTTCGAGAGGACGCCGCTCTGGCGCTCACGGAGCGAGATCGTGCGGACTTGAGACGTCCCCGTTTTGCCAGACATTTGCCAATTGGCACTCGGCAGGACGGCTCTATAGCCTGTGCCCTTTTCGTGATTCACGGCCGCATGCAGAGCCTCTCGTATGATTTCCAGATGGGGCTGCGAAATATTCATTTTTTGGAAGGCTCCCAGAGCTTGCGTTCGTTTGTGAATCGTCGGCTCTATTTTGAGGCCTTGGCTGTTGTATAAACGCGCCATCATCACAGCCAGTTGAAAAGGCGTAACCAGACAATACCCCTGGCCGATGGCCGCAATCAGCGTTTCGCCGCCGTACCAGGTCTCGCCGAATCTTTCATTTTTCCAGGCGACCGTCGGAATGAGCCCCGCCCGTGCCTCTTCAAATTCGGGCCCCGGGACCTGGCCGAGCCCCAGTTCTCTGGCATAATAGGCGATGGTGTCCACGCCCAGTTCTTGCCCGACGCGATAGAACCAGACATCGCAGGACTCGCGTAGAGCCTCGTGTAGGTTCATACGCCCGTGGCCGTGCCGGTTCCAGCAGTGATAGAGTCGGTCGTAAAAACGGAGGCTCCCGTTACAATGGTGCTCCGTGTCTGGGCTCAGTCCCTTTTCTAAAGCCGCCAGAGCGACGACAATCTTGAACGTCGACCCAGGGGCATACTGACCCGAGAGCGCTTTGTTTTGTTGCGAGTGATCTGGGTTCTCGGAAAAGCTCCGCCACAAGTCCTGGTCCAGCTCGCGCGTCAGAAAATTGGGGTCATAAAAAGGAATGGAAGCGAGAGCTAAAATCTCGCCATTGGTGGCGTCCAGGACAACGCCCGCGGCTCGCCTATAGCGATTGAGCTCTCGGACAACAATGCGTTGAATCGCCAGATCGATCGACAAAGTCATATCCTGGCCAGGCTGAGCGTCGGTACGTTCTACCTCTTTGATGATCCGGCCGACGGCGTTAATCTCGATGGTGCGTTTTCCCTGGATGCCTCTGAGACGGTCTTCGAACTTGCGTTCGATCCCCACTTTGCCGATTTTGAAACCGGGAAGCGGATAGAGAGGATGGGTGCCGACCTCTTTGGTATTGGCCGCCCCGACGTGCCCGACGAGATGAGCAGCCTCGATCCCCACGGGATAAAAGCGTTGAAAGCCCGTTTGAATTTCGACGCCTGCTAGACTTGGCGAAAAGATCTCGACTTTGCACACTTCCTCCCAGGTGAGATTGTCTCGGACGAGTAAAGGAATGTGCCGCGTCAGACGCGAGGTCTTCTCGAGAATCGGTTCTAGAGTCTCCGGCTCTATGTCCAGAATGTCGGCCAATTGATGGAGCGTCTTCTCAAGAGGCGAAGCGCGCTCGGGCACGATATGGACCTGGTAGGAAAATCGATTAACGGCCAACTCCATCCCGAAACGGTCAAAAATACGCCCCCGCAGCGGCGGTAGAATTTGCGTCGTCAGACGATTGCCCTCCGCCAGAAGCTGATAGTGATTCTGTTGGACAATCTGCAGATGATAGAGACGCGCCCCAAGCCCCAGCATCGCGACACCCTGGAGACCCATCAGAACAAAAGCGCGCCTGGAAAAAAGCCTGGACTGGGCGAGCTCAAGGCGACGAGAGGGATTAGAAAACACAGGACAAACAGAACTCCATAGGACCGCGGCAGGAAGGACCCCGAAAACAGACACCCGAACCTCCGGCTGGAAGCCCCCGGCTGGAAGCTCGCGGCCGGAAGCCTAGCCTAGAGCGGGTCTCCTGTTTCCGTATAAACCAGGATGCCTCTATCGCAAAACGAGCGGCCTCACATTACGATTGCGGAGCGATAAAATTTTCCCGAATTCAAACAAGAGCCTATGGCCTAAAGAAGGCTCGTCCTGCGAGAGCTTATTGAAAGACTTACGCGTCAACAACAGAATACTCCCTTTTGTGACGGCTCGGACGGTGGCACTGCGCGGCTTGCTTTCAAAAAAGGCCATCTCGCCAAAGACAGAGCCCTTGGTGATAATCGCAATCCGCCTGGCACCCCAGAGCCACCCGGGACGAATGACCTCCACCTTGCCCTCCAGCAGGATATAGACGGAATCGTCGGCGTCTCCCATCTGGATGAGGACCTCGGCGGGGGCAAAGGTCCGGTGGATGGCGTAACGCAGGAGCACCCGCCAATCTTTGTCTTCAAGAGAGCTTAGAACAAAAAGCCCCTCGCGTCTATCTGGATTAAAGTCACTTTTTTGATTTTGCATCCCTATCCCCCTTGTCTCCTGTGCTTTATTCTAGCATAGAAAAGCAAAACAGAGAATAGACCTGTCCGAATCAAACAGAGGTCAAGCCGAGGCGGCGGCCGAACCCGAACCCGAGACTTCGGCCAAGACCTCGAGGCCCGGCAGAGTCTCGCCCGACAACCACGCCAGAAAAGCCCCGCCCGCCGTCGACACAAAGTCAAATGGGTCCGCCTCGCCGGTTTGTTGCTGATACAAGGCGAGGGCCGCAAGACTATCGCCGCCACCGGCGACCGCCGAGACGAGCTCGGCTTGGTCGGACCCAGGCGCCCGCGTCCGCTGGCGCATCTGGCCGAGGAGCGAAAATAAACCGAAAGTCCCTCGCACAAAAGCAGGCTTCTCGAAAACCCCGAGTGGGCCATTCATGACAAAAGAATTTCTGTGGTTCTCCTGGAGGCAGGCTCTTATTTTTTTCACCGTTTCAGGGCCAAGGTCGCCGATGATGTCGTCCGGCCGGACGTCCTCGGCGCGGCGCACGCTATAATCTGGACTCTCGAGGCTTTGGGCGACGCCTACGTCCTCCGGCACGAGGAGTCGACAGCCCGTTTCTTGAGCACGCTTCTCGATAGCCTCGGTTTTAGAGAGCTCTGAAGATTCATAGAGCGACTTGCCAATCGGGTGTCCTCGGTCCAGAAGAAAATGCGTCGCAAGAGCCCCTCCTACGACTAAATAATCGGCATACGACGCTAGATGATAGAGCAATTGGAGCTTCGTGGAAATCTTGGAGCCGCCTACAACCGCCATAAGACGAGGCCTCGATTGGGAAGCCCCCGCCGCTGTGTTCTTCGGGCTCTTCGGGCTCTTCCCGCCGGACAAGGACCCTTGCAGAGCGTCGAGCTCGTTTTTGAGCCCCGCCCCCTGTTCGGCTTTCCGACAGACCCGGGCGAGACCCACAACAGACGCATGCGCCCGATGCGAGACAGAAAGCGCGTCATTGACGAAAACTTGCCCCCACCGAGCCAGCATGCGCACGAAATCCGGGTCATTGGTCGTCTCGCCCGGCCAGAAACGCGTGTTTTCCAACAGAACCAAAGAGCCCTCATGGCCACGGGGCCCCCGAGGCACCTCGTCATAGGGGACAAAATGAAGCCGATGCGGGGGCTCTAGGTCCAGATAGGACTCGATTTGGTCGACGAGGGGGGCGAAGGAAAACCGGGCGTGAGGCGCACCTCCAGGTCTCCCGAAATGGGAAAGCAAGGTTACACGCGCGCCCCGCGTCAAGAGCTCTTTCACAGTCGCCCGATGCCGCTCTAAACGGGTGGCATCGGTGATGCGTCCCGCCGTATCGACGGGGACATTGAAGTCTACGCGAACAATATACGAGAGAACGCTGTTTTCTAAACCCGATAAGGAGACCGATGAAATCATAGAAAAAAAATCCGGAAATAAGCCGAGAGCAGAAAAATAGGGGAGGGGAATAGCAGCCGCGCGAGGTCTCACGAGAGAGACACCCGGGACACACCAGAGGGTGCCGCCCGCCGGAGCAGGGCTCTCGAGAGGTTATGTCACGAGGGCGGGTTTTTCTCGAAATAGCTCTCGAAGACCTGGTTCCACAGGCCTGTCGTCGCCGCGCGCGAGTACTCTGTGGCTCGATTTTCGAAAAAATTCGTATGTTCGACCCCGCTTATCAATTGCTCCAGCCACGGAAGCGGCTGCGTTTTCTGGTCGTAAAGGGGCTCTAGATGCAGCTGGCGGAGCCGATGATTGGCGACATAACGTATATAGGCTTTGACGTCCTGACTCGCCAGGCCGTCCACGCCGCCGAGCTCAAAGGCCAGATCGATAAAGGCGTCCTCGTGTTCAACGATGAGGCGGCACGCCTCATACAGATCGCGATGCAGAGCCTCCCGATCGATATGCGGGTTCTCCATCAAAAAAGTGTGATAGAGCCGGATAATGGACTCTGTGTGGAGCGATTCGTCTCGAATCGACCACGTGATGATCTGACCCATGCCTTTGAGCTTGTTGAACCGAGGGAAATTCATCAAAATCGCAAAAGAGGCGAAAAGCTGGAGGCCCTCGGTAAAAGCCCCGAAAACAGCGAGCGTGCGGGCGATATCCGCATCCGTTTCGGACCTCCAGATTTGCATGTACTCGTGTTTGTCTTTCATCTCCTTGAAAGATAGAAAGGCGAGATACTCACTTTCGGGCATGCCCAAAGTGTCGAGTAAATAAGAATACGCCGCAATATGAACAGTCTCCATGTTCGAAAAAGCCGCGAGCATCATTTGGACCTCTGTGGGTTTGAACACACGGCTATAATGTTGCATGTAGCAATTATTGACCTCCACGTCGGCTTGAGTGAAAAAGCGGAACACTTGCGTCAGAAGATTTTTCTCGGCCGTGGTGAGTTTCGTCGCCCAGTCGTGGACATCTTCGCCCATGGGGACCTCTGTGGGGATCCAGTGAATCTGTTGCTGCAAAAGCCACGCCTCATACGCCCAGGGGTATTCGAAAGGTTTGTAGCTTTGACGGATACGTTTAAGACTCACATTTTTTCCTTGTGGATTGGGATGTTAGATGAAACTATCGAGAGCTCGTCTGAGAAAGACACGCCCATAGTTGCTCTCGAGCTGGGGTTCTTCCTCAGGTGCAATAGAGGCAATCGTCCAGAAGCGTTGGCCCGGTATCATCATCGAGGACGCCATCGTGCGAGGTCCCGCTCTGGGTTCCCTGTTCCCCCAGGGCCCTCGATGAGACCGATGACTCAGTCGAGTCCGGCGTGTGGACGAGGCTCGGGGCCAGCGTCTCGACACGCTTGCGGGCTAGAGACCGAACATAATAGAGCGACTTGAGACCTTTCTTCCAGGCTTCATAGTGCAATTGATGCACCAGACCTTTATCGACATCCGAGGGTAAAAACAAATTGAGAGACTGTGATTGACAGATATACGGGGCTCGGTCGGCCGCCTGGTCCAGAAGAGCGCGCTGGTCGATCTCGAAAGCCGTTTTGAAAACAGCTTTTTCCTCGGGCGTGAGAAACGACAGATGCTGCACCGACCCTTGGTGCACGCTGATCGAAGTCCAGACGTCCTCTGTATCAAAGCCCCTGGTCTCTAGGAGGCGTGTTAGGTACTTATTGCGGATGGGCCGGCTCCCCGTGAGCGTTTTGTGGGTGTAGCCATTGGCCGGATAGGGCTCTATGCCTGGCGAGGACTCGCCCGCAATCAGCGAAATCGTGGCCGTTGGGGCGACGGCTAATTTGTGGGAAAAGCGCTCGAGCACGCCTTTTTCTTTGGCGTCTGGACAACTTCCCCGCTCCCGAGCCAGGTCTTGAGAAGCCTGGTCCGCCTGAGTCCGCAAATGGCTGAAAATTTGTTGATTCAAGAGCTTGGCGGCGAGACTCTCGAAAGGGAGGCTCTTTTGCTGATAGAGGGCGTGCAATCCCATCACGCCTAGCCCGACCGAGCGTTCGCGCTCGGCCGCATAGGTCGCCTTCCCGAAACTCGCCGGGGCCTTCTTGATGAAATCCGTCAAGACATTATCCAGAAAACGGAAAATATCCTGTATGAAGCGCGTATCCTGCCGCCACTGGTCGAAATACTCTAGATTGACCGACGAGAGACAACAAACTGCCGTCCGAAGCTTGCCTAGGTGATCCGGTCCCGTTGGAAGTGTGATCTCAGAGCATAAATTGGAGGTCTTGACCTGTAAACCCAGCTGCTTCTGGTGTTCCGGCACATTGCGATTGACGTGGTCGATAAAGAGTAGATAGGGTTCTCCCATTTCAATACGGGCCGTGAGGAGACGTACCCATAAAGCTCGAGCCTGGACTTGTTTGACCACGCGCTCGTCTTTGGGCGACAGAAGCGAAAACATGGTATCCCCGGCCACGGCTCGCATGAAATCGTCTGTGATGACCACGCCGTGGTGCAGGTTCAGCGAGCGGCGGTTGGGGTCGCCTCCGGTCGCCCGGCGGAGTTCTATGAATTCCTCTATCTCGGGATGCCAAATCGGAAGATAAACGGCGGCCGAGCCCCGGCGAAGACTCCCCTGCGAGATGGCCAGCGTCATAGAGTCCGATACTTTGATGAAGGGAATCACGCCCGATGTTTTTCCGACTTCGCCGACGGCCTCACCCACGGCTCTGAGATTGCCCCAATAGGACCCGATACCGCCGCCGCGCGCCGCGAGCCAGACATTTTCCTGCCACAGGGCGGAAATTCCCGTCAGAGAGTCCTCTGCTTCGTTCAGAAAACAGGAAATCGGGAAGCCTCGTCCGGTGCCTCCATTGGACAGAATCGGCGTTGCTGGCATGAACCATAAACGACTCATGTAGTCGTAAAGCCGCTGCGCATGCGCGGCATCGTCGCCATAGGCCAAGGCGACGCGTGTGAAAAGGTCCTGATACGTCTCGTTGGGCAGGAGATACCGGTCCTGAAGCGTGTCCCTACCCCAGACCGTCAATCTCGCATCCCGACTCGGGTCGGAGACAACGCGTATGCCTTGAGGGTTTTGTTTGACAGATACAACCTGGCTGAAAAGCGATTCGGTCTGGTGGGCAACCGGCGGCTGACTCGCAGAACGGCTGGAGGCCCCTCCCGCTTTCGGCCGGATAGATTTGGCAGATTTGGCCCGGGAAGACTTGGCGGAGATGGAGGGTTTGGGCGGCCTCGCGAACATCTCAGCCAGGCCTTCGAGCCCCGGGCCTCCATTTGGGCTTCCGGGAGGCTGGTCTCCCATCCGGCCGACGGGCAGAGCCTCCGGTTCTAAATCCGGATCCACAGAATAGAGGCTATCAGACACAGGGGGAGCTTATCACATTTTTCCGGTTCTGCCGGTTCTTCCGCCGGATGTACAGAGCTGCCCGAGCTGCCGCTCGGGGCACACAAGCCGAATTCTCTTTGAACCAAGCGAAAATCGGACGGGTCTCTGGACCGACGCTCCGGTTGAAACACTGGAATACAAAGAGCGAAACACGGCTCGAGACGAGGGTAAAAACAGGGGAAAAGAAATTCAAAAGTCCGAATCGGGATGCCTCGTCGAAAAATTCACGCCTTTTTTGGGTTGTTCCAATGGAACCCGAATACATTGTTTCATTCCTCTCCGCTGCTGTCCCCGCTTCCACCACGGGGCCTGGCTTCTCCCCGAGCCCTGCGTGCTTCCCGCCCGTCTGCACGCCTCCGCCAGAGGGACTGACGGAGAGACCTCCCGGGAGGCCTTGCGACGCGACGGGGACA
This sequence comes from Alphaproteobacteria bacterium, assembly GCA_965203415.1. GTDB lineage: Bacteria > Pseudomonadota > Alphaproteobacteria > CBDBCS01 > CBDBCS01 > CBDBCS01. The sequence goes on from CBDBCS010000004.1 coordinate 363,434, forward strand.
CTATGATACACCCGAGACACCCGGAATGCACGCAAATTGAACAAAAAAAACCCCTGTCCTCGTCGCAAAAAGACAACAAAGACGCACAAAATCACGCCACTGGGCGGCACCACGAAATCCAATCCGTATGGCAACCGGTGCCCAAAGTATAGGGGGACGCTTAAGCCACCCCCCTATAAGCCCGGCGGAGTATAGTCTTTCCGTCTGAAGTAATCAAGATGATTCAGATGATTCTTTATGATTCTTTGCCGGGGAAATTTTCTTTAAAATTCTCTGCGTAAGCTTGCTTTTTTCTTGCTTTTTTTCTGAATTTGCCTAGAATTTGTCAGAGCCATCGGTGTTTATCGGGGTTCTGGGCGGAGATTCTAGGCAAAAACGCCAGAGCAGAATTATAGTAGAATCGCGAGGAACCGAAGTCAGATAACAGTCGGATAAAAAAATGGAGAGAGAACCATGACTAGGTACGGACAAGCATGGCCAAGCCCGATGGACCTCCGGGCCAAGGGGGATTTTGCTGAATCTCAGAGAGGCTCCGGGATTTTCTGGCCCCCTCCCGGGACTTTCTCAAAAAGGCCCGTGAAAACAGACGAAAACAGGTGGGGCGATCTATTCATCAGAATGTCTGACCATGTTTGACCTTTCTCACGAACACGAGCTTATCGTTTCGACAACGCAACGCTTCCTCGAAAACGAGATCTATCCTCACGAGGCCGAAGTCGAAAAATTAGGGCTCGTTCCTCGAGACCGACAGCGGACTATTCGAGATAAAGTGCTCGACATGGGGTTTTATGCCCCAAATTTTCCGACAGAGCTCGGCGGAGGCGGGCTCGACCCCTTTGCTTTCACGCTCTTAGAACGAGAACTGGGGCGAGGCTCAATGGCTCTGACGCATTTTTGGGGACGCCCCCAGACGATCTTGATGGCCTGCGAGGGGTCTCAGAAAGAACGGTTTCTCTATCCCGCCGTCCGAGGCGAGAAAATGGACGCCCTCGCTATGACAGAGCCCGAAGCGGGCTCGGACCTGCGCGCGATGCGTACTCGGGCGCGGCCTCTGGACCCGAGCCGCCCCGAGACAACAAAATGGGAACTCAACGGCCTGAAGCACTTTATATCGGGAGCCGAATACGCCGATTTTGTCATTTGTTTCGTCGTCAGTGGGCCGCCTCCCGGGGAATCATCCGGAAAAAGGCCGCCTCCGGCTCTGACCGCCTTTCTCGTAGAGCGCGGGACGCCCGGCTTCACCATAGACAAAGGCTATGAGTCCGTCTCGCACCGGGGGTATTCCAACAGCATTCTGCGCTTCGAGAACTGTGTTTTGCCTCCAGATTGTGTTTTGGGCGTGCCTCATCGAGGTTGGGCTCTGATGGACAGCTGGCTTTACGCCACGCGCCTCACGGTTGCGGCCATGGCGGTCGGAAGAGCCCGACGCGCTTTCGACATGGCAGCCAATTGGGCGGCGACGCGCGAACAATTCGGCCAGAAAATCGGCAGATTTCAGGGAGTCGGCTTCCAACTGGCCGACGCCGTAACCGAGATCGATGCCGCCGACCTCCTGACTTTGAAGGCGGCTTGGGACCTCAAACAGGGCCGACCGTCGCAGCGGGCCATTGCCTCGGCGAAGCTCTTTGCGACCGAGATGCTGGCTCGTGTTACGGATATGGCTCTGCAGATTCACGGCGGCATGGGCCTGATGAAAGACCTGCCGCTGGAACGCTTTTGGCGGGACGCTAGAGTCGAACGCATCTGGGATGGGACCTCTGAGATCCAACGCCACATCATCGCACGGGAGATTCTACGTGCAAATAGATAGGCCCCGACCCGTATTTTTGTCTATGATTCGGCCTATAGTCTGGCCTATGGTTCCGGTGGTTCCGGCCTATGGTTCTCGAGGATTCTCGAGGCGTCCGGGGAGTTTGCTCGGCACACCACCCCAGACAGCTGTGGGCTCGTTGGAGCGGGTTTCTGCCGGATTGCGTAAACGCATGAGACATCCTTAAGCCTTGACTATGACTGATTCGCCCGTGTCTTCCGCCTCTTTTTCGCCGTCCCGGAATCCGGACGCCCGTCCGGATCTCGGTCGTCTGGACCGTTTGTTGCGCCCTCGGACTCTGGCCGTTTTCGGAGGCGCCGTGGCTCAGCGTGTGGCCCTCTCCAATCTGCGTCTGGGGTATACGGGGGCTCTATGGGCTGTCACGCCGAACCAAGAGCCGCGCCGTGCCGACCGAATCGCCTATTTTCAGACGCTAGAGGAGCTCCCCGAACCGCCCGATGCGTGCTTTATCGGCGTGAATCGCCACGCAACGCTGGAGGTGGTGGGGCGTCTCGCCGAGCTGGGTGCCGGAGGCGCCGCCTGCTACGCCTCTGGATTCGGCGAGACGTCGGACGGTCGGGCTCTGGAAACAGAGCTGGTGCAACGCGCTGGTGCGATGTCTCTTTTGGGGCCGAACTGTTATGGCTATGTCGATTATCTGGAGAAAGTCGTCCTATGGCCCGACCAGCACGGGGGACGAGTCCTGGACCAGGGGATTGCGGCTCTGTTTCAGTCCTCGAACATTGCCATGAATTTCTCCATGCAGCAGAGCGGACTTCCTATGGCTTTTGTCGGGGCTCTTGGGAATCAGGCTCAAACGAGTCTCTTCGACCTGGGGAGTTGGTTGCTGGGCGACCCACGCATCCGAGTCCTGGGTCTGCATCTGGAGGGCATACGCGACCTAGACGGCCTTGTCCGTCTCGCCGAGCTGGCCAGAGACCGCTCGATTCCGCTCCTTATCTTCAGAGTCGGAACGGGAGCTCAAGCCAAGCGGGCTCTTGCTTCGCATACGGGGGTGCTATCGGGGCAAGATGCGGCGATGGTGGCTCTTTTTGACCGGCTTGGGCTGCCGGTGGTTCATACTTTGCCTTGTTTCATCAATGCGCTCAAATTGGCGTATCGGCTGTCTTTTCACCCTCGAGCGCTTCGGGGGGGGCGTTTGTGTAGTATCAGCTGCTCTGGAGGCGAGGCTGGCCTGGTTGCCGACCGTCTCTTGGGGCATCCTCATTTGACGCTTCCGCCTTTTTCTGCCCCGACACAGCGGGCTCTGAGGGCGACTCAGCACGCCATCGTCGGCGTCCAGAACCCGTATGACTATCACACTTTTTTGTGGGGCAATGCCGAGGGCCTCTATCGGATGTTTCTGGCCATGCTGACCGACACGCAGTTCGATGTTTTCATGCTCGTTCTGGATTTTCCGCGCGCCTCCTGCGATAATACCGACTGGACCAGCGCTTGTACGGCTTTTGTCCGAGCTATAGAGGAAACCGCACAAACAGCTCAGACGGCGTCCGGCGAGACGGCGGTCTCGTCGGACGGCCCGTCTTCGTCGGACTCGGCTCCGTCTTCTGTGGAGGTGCCTCTGTATCTGGTGGTTGCGACCATGCCGGAAAACATGCCCGAGGCCGAGGCTCTGGCTCTGACCGAGCGGCATCTTGTGCCGCTCGGAGACTTGGACGCCAGTTTAGCAGCTCTGGAGGCCCTGATTCGCCAGCGTATTCCTCTGCAGGCCCCGGAGTCGAGGCGTTCTATTGCGGCCTCGCAGGTTCTGTGGCCCCCGTCTTTGTCGCCGTCTTTGCCACCGTCTTTGTCAGCTCAGCCCTCCGAGACCGACGGGGTTGGGGCTGTTGGGGCTGTTGGCGCGGGCAACGGCGGCCCGGGCGAGCTTGTGCTCCACACCGAGCACGCCGCGAAGCAACGCCTGGAGGCGGCCGGCCTCCCTGTGCCGGCTGGCCGGCTCGTCCGGACCTTTGAGCAGGCTCTTGATTTTGCAAAACGCGGTGCTCTTGCGTCGGACGCTGACTTTCCGGCCCTTGTGCTGAAGGCTTCCGGCCTGGCTCACAAAACCGAACACCGAGCCGTATGGCTCGACCTAAAGACGCCCCGGGCCCTGCAAGAGGCTTATGAGGCTCTAGCCCCCTTATCCGAGACGCTCCTGATTGAAGAAATGGTCCCCGCGTGCCTCTGCGAGCTTTTAGTCGGGGCTCTGTGTGACCCGGTCTGCGGCTGGATGTTGACGCTCGGGCAGGGCGGCGTCGAGACCGAGTTATGGAGCGACGCCAAATGCCTCCCTTTTCCTGTTTCGGCTCTGGAGATCGAAAAGACCCTGCGCCAATTGCGAATCTGGCCACGGCTGGCAGGATTCCGAGGCCGCAAAGGAGCAAACATTCCAGAGCTCATCGAGTGCATCCTGCGTCTGTGTGATTTTGTCGCGGCGTCGAGGGCGACTCTGGTGGAGTTCGAAGTCAATCCGCTGCTCGTCCCCCCCGCCGGTGAGGGAAAAATCGTCTGTGTAGACGCTATGTTGCGGACAAAAGCCTGATAACCCAATACGGAAAGGAATACAGCCCTATGAGCCCTCTACACCTAGATATCCAGGACGGCATCGGCTTTGTCACGCTCGACCGCCCGAAGGCGAACGCGATCGATCTGGCAACGAGCCGCCAGATGGGGGCTCTGTTTCAAAAATTGCGCGACGAGGAAACCGTCCGAGTCGTGGTCGTCACCGCCGCCGGCGAAAAATTTTTCAGTGCCGGCTGGGACCTCAAGGCGGCCGCGGCGGGCGATGCGGTGGACGACGACTATGGCGTCGGAGGCTTCGCAGGCCTCCAAGAGCTCCGCGACATGAATAAGCCCGTCATTCTCGCTTTGAACGGCATGACCGTCGGCGGCGGGTTCGAGTTGGCTCTAGCTGGGGATCTCATACTTGCGGCCCCGCATGTTCGTTTTGCGTTGCCGGAAATCCGGGCGGGGACGCTCGCCGACGCCGCGAGCATCAAACTCCCCAAACGCCTGCCGTATCACGTTGCCATGGATCTTTTGCTCACGGGGCGCTGGATGGACGCCGAAGAGGCTCTACACTGGGGGCTTGTGAAGGAAATCGTGCCGGCTGCGCGCCTCATGGCGCGGGCCCGCGAGCTGGCGGAGCTCTTGGCGGGCGGGCCGCCGCTCGTTTTTCAGGCCGTCAAAGAGGTCGTCCGAAAAGCCGAGGGGCAAGATTTTCAAACAGTGCTCAATAGCGTGACGAGACGTCAGCTCCCGACCGTGGACCGTCTCTATGGGAGTGCCGACCACGCCGAAGGCGCCAAAGCCTTCGCCGAAAAAAGAGACCCCGTCTGGAGCGGCAAATAAAATCGCCGATGCGAACATACACTCGGGGCATACGCCTTGCGACGTACGCCTCCGGACATACACTTGAGACATACGCCTCGAGACATACACCCTGCCGGTGGAGCGTCCTTTCAGGCTTTGTCCTGAGATCCCTGAGATTCCCGGAATTCGGTCAGTTGGCGCACGCGTCTGGCGAGTCTCTGGAAGGGGCCTGTCGGAATTTGAGCGCGTTCGAAACAGGCGAGCGACTCAAAAAAATAAGCCCGATTGGTGCCGCCTGTCCCGGTGGCTGTGGCCACAATATGAGCTTGAGTCTCAAAAGGAAGAGGCCCAGCCATCTGAGGATGACCGGGTTTCAAAACAAAAGCCAGTCCCTGCACGCGCCGCCCATCGTCGAGCTCTAAAGGCACCAGAGCCGGCCGATACGCCGATTGGATCATTTCTCTCGACCATAGGTCCTCGAAAAGAGCGTCTCGGTCTTCACACGACCTAGATGACCCGGGCGAATCGGATGACCCGGGCGAATCGGACGACGACTCCGCCGGGGGGGGCATACGCAGAGCCATCCCCCAGCAATGGGCTCGTGTTTTTTCCTCCAGGCCAAAAACGAGGCCCGGATGCGTGGGCGTTCCTCGCCAGTGAACCGACCAGAGTCCCAGACACCGACGATAGCCGGCTAAACGCGCCAGACGCGCCTCGGTCGCCTGAAAAGCCGGCTTCCAAATCAAAGAGCCATAAGCGAAAATCCAAACAGGCGGATGAGGGTGCTCTTGACGAAAGCGGGCTAAATCTGCAAGCGGGTCGGCGGACGAGTCTGCAGACTCGTCCGCGGACGGCTCTTCAGGCGGGCAGGGGGAGCCTGCCGCCGCTCTTGTCTCCGCCATCGGCGCCGGCTCCGGCTCCGGAAAACGAGGCCGAACCTCCTCCAGACAGCTCAATTGCTCCGCATAAGCCCAATCTCGAGGCGTGTTGAGATTGAAAAAAGGGTCGAAACCCACCGATTTATCCTCAGATGGACCGACGCTCGCCGGGACCGAGGAAACCGGCCAGAGCAGACGCCCATGGGCGTGGCCGGCCGTGAAATCGTCTATTTTGCGTGTGCCTCGGGCGAGGGCTTTCTGGAGTTCGGCATAGAGCTCGACCCGCCACAAAGCCAGGGTCGGATGGTGTCGGTGCGGTGTGGCGACGCAGACCGAATCGTGGGGCTCGGTCGCCGTCGCCAGAGCCTCCCGGAGCCGCAGGTATAAATCCACAGGCAAAAAAGGCGTGTCCGAGGGAACCGTCATGACATAAGACAAGCCTCGCCTGCGGGCCCAGGTCAAAGCGGTCAGTAGACCAGCCAGCGGCCCCTGCCCTAGAAACGCCTCGTCATACAGGCACGGGAGTCCGAAAAAGCGTTCCCGTCGCCGAGGCGGACTCGTCCGCGGCTTCTCCCGGTCCGCCACCGGGGCAGGGGGCCCACCAGCAGGCGTCGCGACCGACCCAAGATGCGGCGATAAATTGATAGCGACGTGCTCGAATTGCGCCCCGAGTCGCTCATAAATCCAGCATAAAATGGGGCGTTGCCCCACGCGGCATAAGAGTTTTTGGCGTTCTCCCATACGCCGTCCTCTTCCGCCCGCTAGAATGACGAGCATCGCGTCTTTCTGTCTCATAGGCCCGGGTCCGTGTGCGCCGCCGTTCAGGAAGAGACCACCGAGGCCACCGGGACCACCGGAACGGGGTCTCGAGAGGCCGTTCCGCCACGGCCACAGACGCGGCAATGCGGGTCTTTCTTGGTTTTCAGAAGGGTGGTGTAAAGACTCTTCGAATCAAAAACGAGCAGCGATTCCTGGAGCGGCGACGGGATCTCCAGGAGATATTTGAGGGCCTCATGAGCCATCAGCGTGCCGATCATCCCCGTCATAGAGCCCAAAATGCCAACCGTGTCACAACGCGAGACCATACGCTCGTCGGGCCGAAAGGGAAACATGCACGCATAACACGCGGTTTGAGGGCTCGTCCGCCAGACTCTGCCCTCATAGAGTTGGACGGCGCCTCCCAGCACGGGCCGGCCCATATCCCAGGCGACCTGATTGCATAAATAGCGCGTGGCAAAATTGTCCGAACAATCCAGCACAAGGTCGCAATGACGCAAAAACGACGGCGCATTGCGGAGCGATAGCATCTCTGGGTGGACGACGAGACGCAAATCAGACCGGTGCGTCGATAAACGCGCTTGAGCCGCCGCTCCCTTGGGGTGCCCGATATCGGCCTCCCCATAGAGAATTTGCCGGGGTAGGTTGCCCGACTCGATCAGGTCGCCGTCTATGAGATGAAGTTCTCCTAAACCCGCTGCCGCTAGAAAAAGAGCCGCCGGCGAGCCAAGCCCCCCGACGCCGACAATGGCGACGCTCGATTTTTTGAGCCGTAATTGCCCTGATTCGCCGACCTGCTCTAGCGCAATCTGGCGTCCGTAACGGATGAGCTCGGTATCTTCCAACACTGGAGACAAAACCAGACCAACCCCAAAAGGAGAAAAAAAGGGAGCGTAGGGAGAGGCCAAATTGACCGGTCTTCGTTTTCCTGGTGGCCCTGAAGCCAATATAGGTCCTGTTTTATAACCGGGCCACGACCCGGCCAGCGCAGGCCTCTAAAGTTAAGAGTCGCCCCCGGAATTCAAAGTTTGTCGAATCACTCAGCACACCCCCCTGCGGGAGTCTATTCGGTTTTCAGTTTTTTTTCAAGGCCTTCAAACGCTTTGGTGACGGCCTCGAGCCGCTGGAGCGTTCCACGCTCCACCGTCAGCGACGCCGGATTATCGACACGAAACTCCAGGTCTTTGATACGATTGGCATAGCGGGCTGTTTTGTCGCGCTCGTCGCTCAATTCATCGACGATGCCCAGAGCCGCCAGGACAAGCAGCGTCGAGAAATCACTTTTGTTGCGCGTATGGAGGTCTCGGACGCGCCCGTCAAAAAAGGCGACCAGACGCTGTAAATGCTCCTCCTGTTCCTCCGAGACCTGAACACTAAAAGGCTGATTGAGTATTTTGATAGAAACAGATTTCACGTTTCACCTCTATGCCGAATTCTTTTTTGCGACCCGTCTATTTTGCCGTGTGGCAATTTTTTTTCTTGTCCCTTTATCCACCAAGGGAGCAGGACGGCTGCGAGAAGACCTCCATGAGGTTTGAAGCGCCTGAATCGTGCTTTGAAGCTCCGCTTTCTCCGCTTGTCCAGCCTCTAACTGTGAGAACCGAGCCCTGCGTTGCGTCTCCTGTTGCGAGGAGGTGGCCGCCTGTCGTAGGTTTTGAACCGAAAAAAACAGAGCCTGGCATGTGGCACCATTCGTCTCCACCTTTTGCGTGATGGTTTTCTGCATTGTCATGAGTTCGGTTAATTGGTGCTCAAGAACCAAAACTCGTGTGGTTTTACGCAAAAATAGGGAAACAATTCCTACAAAAAGGACTGTTAAGGTCTCTGAGAAACCAGACCAAAGCGATTCTAGATATGAAACGTGCATGGTTTTTTATCCTTAGTGGAAGCCTGGCCTGGATCGTGTGTTGTGTTGTGTTGTTCGAGCTATTCTATTCGTTCCATTCGCCTTTTTCCCTCGAAGGCGAACCGAAAAAAGCTCCGACCCCGGGCCCGACCCCGGTGCCGGGCCCGGCCCGCGCCTCGAGCCGAGATAACCCCGCAGGCAGAACGCCGGAAGAGGAGGAGGAAGAAGTCCCCGAGATAACCAGAGCCTCCGCCTCCGCCTCCCTGGCCGTTTTGGTCGTTTTATCCGCTTTATTCGCTTTATCCGCGCGCCCGACACGCGCCGAGGACGGGGAGGGCGGCAGGGCATCCTTGCCTTCGCTTTTGTCTTCGCCCTTGTCTTCGCTCTTGTCTTCGTCTTGGCCCTCGGGAGCCCGGGTCATCTGGTGTTTTGGACCGGATTGGACCTCCAGATAGGCGGACAAGCAGGCGATGGCGTCATCCAAAGCGGCTCTCAGGACGCGATTTTCCTTATCGGTTTCGATGCGTTTTTCCGTTTCATTCTGGCTCTGCTGGTTTTTCTGAGCCCCCTCTTCAGACAGGGCTCGAGCCCGAGCCCGAGACTGAGACACTTGACGACGGAGGTCTTGCAACTCTGTGTCGCAGGCCTCAAAGTGTTGATCCAGGGAACGTAAAATCTCCTCTAGGCGCGCGATGAGAGACAAAAACTGAACCGAGGGGTTTGAGGCAGAAAGCCTTTCCATACTTCTCATCCTTTTTGACGCCTTTTTTCACGCATGCCGTGGGCCCGCCTGTTTGGCCTGCTCTCCCGAGTCCGCCGCCCGTTTTTCATGCAGGCCCGGAAGAAAGAGCCGATTTTTCAAGCTCAAAGGCAAGTTAGCCCAGAAAACTTAGAAAGTAAACACTCGAAGCACACGCATACACCACGAGCCATGCCCAAGAGTTATACACGAGCCGTCAAGCTTCAAAATAGTCGCTCAGACTCCGATAGAGCCCGTTTTCTCTGGCGTAGAGTTCCTCGTGCGTGCCGGATTCGACAAGCGTGCCGTCCTGCATGACCAGGATATTGTTTACTTTTTGGACGCTCTGGAGGCGATGGGTAATCAAAATGACGGTGCGTCCTGCCATGGCTGCCTCGAGGTTTCGCACCACTTCGTGCTCGGATTGGGCGTCGAGAAAGGCGGTAATCTCGTCCAACAGAAGAATGGGCGCGTCCCGGTAAAGGACGCGCGCGATCTCGACACGCTGCCTCTGGCCGCCCGATAAATTGCTGAAGGCCGACCCGAGCGGCGTCTCTAGGCCCTCGGGCAGGGTGTCGATGAACGAAGTTAAATGAGCCCGCTGAGCGGCCTCTTGCACGCGGGCCATATCCGGAGACCGCTCGCCGAACGCAATGTTTTGAGCAAGCGTGCCCGGAAAAAGGCGTGTGTCTTGCAAAACAATCGAAAACTGGCGTCGATAGTCTTGGACGTGATACTGGTTTATCGGCCGGTCGTTGAATCGAATGACGCCGCTGGCAGGGTCGTAAAGCCGCATCAGGAGTTTGAAAACAGTCGTTTTGCCCGCACCGCTTGGGCCGACCAAGGCGATGCGTTGGCCGGGCTGAATGGTGAAGCTCAGATTGTGGACCGCCGGGACGTCTTTGCGATAAACGTACGAGACATTCTCAAAGACGATGCGCCCGCCCGTCAAACCGAGCCGAATGCCCGCTTCGCCTGCCTCGCCTGCCGCCTCCGAGGCGGCGGGGGCGGGCGAGGGCGCCGGAACCGCCCGGATGGCCGGCCGTTTGTCTAGAACGTCGTAAAAGCGGTCGGCAGACACAAGGCCGGCTTGGACGCTGACATTCACTTTGGCCAGAGCCTTGATGGGGCGATAGCACGCCACCAGAGACAGCAGAAAAGACATAAAAGCACCCACATTCGACGTCCCCGCCGCAATTTGCCAGGCTGCTAGAAAAATCACCATCCCAATCGCCAGAGCTCCTACGGCGTCCACAAGCGGCGATAAACGGGCTTGGAGCTTGGCATTCCGATACGTTATTTTGCCTAACTCCTGAAGATTGCGGGCGGCAATGTCGGCAAAATAGGCCTCACTCTGATAGACTTTGACGTGGAGATGACCTTCAAGCGTGCGGATGAAAAACCCATAGGTCCGAGCTAAAGAATCATTGAGCAGCGGAACCAGTTTGCGAACACGCCTGCCCGTAACCTGAATCGGCCACAGACAAAGAGGCGTGATGAGTAAAGAACACAAAGCAAGCTGCCAATTCGTGTAGAATAAATTCGCAACAAGCGATAGCAAAAGCGCAAGGTCTCGGAGCGAATCAAAAGCTAACGTGCCAATCATCGCTAGAACACGGTCTATGTCGGCGTTGAAACGCGCGAGGACGCCGCCGGGGTCGTTCGAGTCCAGATCCTCCAGATCCTTGCCGAGAAAAGAGCGGAATAAATCAGAACGCATCTGGACAGAAAGTTGCGTGATAATGTGCTGGCCGACAAGATTGTGGAAGTAATAGGCTGTGACTCGAATGACAATCAGACAGAAAATCAGAAGAGGAAGGAAAAAAACAAGAAATCGATTCGAGCTTGCAAAGATCTCGTTAAAGACGGGCTCGATCGTCCTGACATACGCAAAATTCGAGACCATCACCACGAAAAGCAAAAAAAAAGAGAGAAACAAGAGCCGCATCCATTTGCGAAAATAGTCTCTGTAAAGGCGCCCGAGATAGGCGCGCTCCCGAGGCGGCGGTACAAAAGAAGCGAGAAAAGAAAAACCCCAGTCGAAGGAAAATAAACGCCCTCTCGCGGACGCAGAGGAACTCTGTGGGTTCTTTTTTTGTTGCGCACGGGCGCGCCGAGTTTTGTCTCGTCTGGGTCTGGGTTCGCCGGGTTTCATGGGGTTATGGGGGTTATGGCCTTATGCCTCTGCTGTCTTGTTTTGGCTTTTTCCTTATGGGGCTTCCGGCATGCTGTTTTCTGTGGTGTCCCCGTGGTGTCTCTGCCGCGCCCGAGAAAGCGTTTGTCTCGGGAAAGGGTGCTTGGGCCAGTCAAAAAGGATTCAAAAGACAGGGGAGCGTGCGACGGATGCTCGAGCTGGATGGGGGATATAGGCAAGCTTGTATGCTTGGCGGCGGCAGCCACACCTCTTCCCCCGCCTCTCGCCGCCTGCCGACGGACGAGAGCTGATATCAGAGCTGGTCTTCACTATAGTCCGTATCCGGGGGGTTCTCGCGTTCTTTACGTCTGCGCCCGCGGTTTTTTACGCCCCCATCCTCGGTCTATACACCGGTTCACCACGGGAACCTCTCGCCGCGGCGTCGCGCCCTGGGCGTTCCGGTCGTCACGATCCGACACCACCCGACCCGACGCCACCCGACCCCAGGTCCGATGTCTCTGGACCGGTTCGAGCTGGCTTTTTAACGGCCGGTCTCGATGAGGCACCAATTGGGGTCTGGCGTGTCTACTTCTTTTTCGTAGGTCCAGCGGTCGGTGATCTGGATGGTTTTCTTGGGGTTTCCCTCCAGGACTTGACCATTGGCGTCGCAGAGTGCCACGATCTGGGCTGTCTCATAGACGACCGTTGCTCGGACGAAGCCTTCCTCTTCTTTGACGTCCTCGAGGGTCATTTTTTCGATGCCAACCAGGGTCAATTCCAGATACTGCTTTGTCTGGCGGCGGCGGTCTATTTCTTCGGCGAAGGCTTCATAGACCTCGTCATTGGTCAGGGCTCGGAGGGCGTCTTTATCGGCGTCTCTGAAGTGTTCTAAGACGAGCCCATACACGCGTTCGGCGCCTTCCAGGAAGGACTCCCAGGTAAAACTGGGGTCCGAGCGGACAAGCCGCTGCCACGCCTCAGGAAAGAGCTCCGGCGGGGGAGGTAATTCCGGCGAGGACACTTTTCTGGCTTCGACGTCCAGAATGCGGTCTCGGAAAGCCTGCGAACTCGAGGTGAGTTCTTCTTCCATGCGCTCGGTTTCGCCCTCGGAGGTTTTTTCGAAGCGCTGTTTCAAGCGATTGATGATGCTTTCTTTGCCGTCGTCTTTGGCCCCGTCGTCCGACTTCTGGCCGAGGACCAAAAAGAGGCGAACGCCGAAAAAAACCGCTACGATGGCCAGTACCAAGATATCCAGTGTCATATGTGTTACCCACGTGCCCCTCGCCTCCCGGCGGGTTCTTGAGGAACTCCCCGGGTTTTTACACGGACCCGTCCGCCCCACGCAAGGCCGCCTGGGGCCCGCCTGCAGGCCGCCCGGGGCCGCCTGGCAGCGGGAGGAAAGAGCGTTTAGGGCACTCCGCTACGCCACGCCCGCCCGCCAGTTTTGTTTCGTCTTTTTCGAGCGGCCTGCCTCACCGGTCTGCTGCCTTTCTCTGGGGCCCGGGTTGAACCTGAACCGCCGGCTCGAATCGAGACCGGCACGATCGACTCAAGGCTGGCAAGGGCTGGGAAACCGGATACAGACCAAGACATGCCTCCGCCTTTGGAAGGCCCAACGAGAAGACTCAACGGGCCGATGCTAGCAGAAGCCCGGAGGCATTGCAAGGGCCTCTCTGATGGAGGAATGGGCTTTTTGTGTCTATTTTGCACCTGTTTTCGAAAAAAAAGCCTTTTTTTCAAAATAATCACACTCTTTTTTTGAAATTCCCGCGGGGATGACACTGGGATGAGGGGGTATGACATGGGGATGGTCGGCCGGACGGAGACCCGTCAGGGGGTGGGCATGGGGATGGGACGCCTCAAGGCACCCCTGGTTGAAGAGGGCATGGGCATGGGGATGGGGATATCATGACGGAACCGACAGCCTGACTACGCTCGGTGAGGAAGAAAAAAAGGAGGCGATAGAGGCGATGCTTGTGCCGCTTCTCCTTTTTTCTCTTTCTCCTTCTGCCCTGTGTCCTGCGTTGCTTTTTTTCTCTGGTTTTTTTCCGTTGCGCCGGTCATCCCGCCGGCGTCATGGCACCGGCGTCCCGCCGGTGGATTTCCTCGAGTTTTCGAATCGGAACGCCGCCTGCGTGCAATTTGCCCGGTTACGTGCCGATTTATCCGGGGCGGGCGATGAGATGAACCGTATCACCCTTGTCTGAGAAATAATGTCTCTGTGTTGTTGTACGCTTTTGTTAAAAAAGAGGACGACCCTTGCCTCGCCAAAGCGAAGCGCGAAGCAAGGTTAATACATAAATTTTCGTTTGTCAAGTGTCGTTTAGGGCTCGGCACGATATAGCGGTACGGTCTATTGTCATGATAGTATGCGACGTAATATCATGTCATGCGGCCACATGTTGTTTGCAGCTCGCTCGTCGGTTGTTTTCCGGACTTCTTTTTCGAAAAAAAATTGAATTTTAAAAAAAAAAACTTGACAGACGGGTCGGTTGTTTGCTAGTACTCTCTGTGTCGGCGTTCGCTCCTCATTGAGCAATCGAGTAAGGATAGAACACAAGACGATGGTGCTGAACGATTTTGCGGCATAGGTGCGGTGGACCCGGGGGCAGTACCCGGCGGCTCCACCAGATTTTCCCGAGCCGGGGGCTCTTGTTGAAGAGGGCTCTCGCGGGAAGGCTGGGGCCGAAATAGGCTCGACATCCACAGTAAAGGTGAAGTCGGTACCCGGTGGGATCCCGCCGTTATCGGGTCAAATGTTATACGTGCAAACGATAACAAGCGTTTGGTTGCCCTCGCTGCTTAAAGTCGGGGTTGCCTACTCTAAAGTCCAGAGGTCTACGCAACCCCTGGCGAGGTCTGGCTGGTACCCGGCAACAGAAACCAGCTTCTCGTCCCTGTTTTGTCTGTCCGGGACGAGTCCCACGTTTCGGAGGGGCATGTGATCAAGCTGACGCCTAGCGCAGAAACCTACTTAGAGAACGTAGCACGCGATTGCGGCGTGTCGGCTCTGCGTCTTTCATTGAAAAATTCTGGTTGTGCCGGGTACGCTTATGACTTGAACCCGGTCCGAGACCCTCAATCCGGCGATTTATTGTTCGAACAGGGCCGCGTCCGGATCTATATCGATAAATTTGCGTCTATTTTCCTGCTTGGCACGGAAATTAACTTCGAGGAAACACCTTTGAAAGCGGGTCTCAGCTTCACCAATCCGAACGTTCAGGCGAGCTGTGGGTGCGGGGCCTCTGTCGTTTTCTCTTAGCGGACCCTCTTGTTTAGAACGGGGGCACGAGGCAACGCCCGAAGCTCCCAGATGAGAACGGGCCAGATTGGAACGGAATCGAAACAAAATAGAGCCCGTCCTTGAATCCGGAAAATCGAATCCGGATATACGCTGAAGAGGCCCCGGGAAACAAAACCCCGGGAGGGCCTCGACCGGGAGGCCTCGAAAGACAGGCCAAACCAATCAAAATGACTTTTTCCGCGGCTCACGGAGCCGCAGAGTCTTCGCTTCGATGACAAAAGACTTATCCGAATCGTCGGCCGGTTCGTTGGCGGACCCGCTGACAGCCGAGGCCGAGGCGGCCCCCGGGTCTCTGGCTGGGCCTCTTGAGGGCGGCCGGAGACCGGACGCTCTCGCTGCGGGGGCGGGCGCGGGAGCAGGGGCTCTTTCTGGTACAGCGGGCCCTCTCGGGGCCCTCTCGGACGAGGGCGAGCCGGCCCTCTACACAAGAGGCTCGGTTTGGGGGCACATTTTCCGAGGCGGGACGCCCGGCTGGCTTGCGCTCCTTTCGGTGATGTCCTTCGGGCTGGCGGACGCGCTTTTCATCGCCAAAATCGGGATTGTTCCGCTAGCGGCCTATACGTTTTTTTTACCGGTTACTTTTTTACTCATCGAGATCCTACTGGCTTTAGGCGAAAGCGCCTCTTCGCTGGTCTCCAGAGCTCTTGGCAGGCGAGAAAAGCTCTATGCCAGGCAATTGGCGATCGACGGCATTCTGCTGTCTTTTTTTGTCGCTTTAGGGTTGGCTCTCTTTTTTCCTTTTTTGCTCCCCTTTTTCTACAGGCTTTTCGGCGTAGAGGCAGAGATTTTGGCCAGTCTCCAAGCCTATGCCAATTTGTGGCTCTGGAGCATCCCTCTGATGGCTGTTCCGATAACGGGCAATCATGTGCTGCGGGCCCACGGCGAGAGCTTCTGGCCTTCTGCGACGCTCATCCTAGCGTCGGTCGTCAATATCATTCTAGACCCGATTTTGATATTCGGCTGGTTCTTCTTCCCAGAGCTGGGGATTGCCGGGGCCGCATGGGCAACGGTGATCGCCCGAGGCGGGATGTTCGCGATGAATTTAGTCCTTCTGTGTCAAAAACGAGTCATTGTTTTACCTTTTCGCGTCGATTGGAAGGTTTTTCGAGTCTCTGTCCGGACCTATTTGCGCCTGGTGATCTATATTACGGCGGATAGAATCGCAGAGCCCATCGCGGATTTTTTCCTTTTATTCGCCTTCTCGCGCTATGAGCCGGCTATCATCGCGGCCTATGGGCTTGGGCATCGTTTGATTTCGATCATGTATTCTGTCCATTACGGTCTGTCCATTTTTGTAACGCCCTTTTCTGGTCAAAACTGGGGGGCTCGGACGACGGGGCGTATTCTAGAAATGTTGCGTCATGTCGGGCTTATCACGGTTGTTTGGACGGTTGTGGGCAGTCTCTTTTTCTGGATTTTCGCTGACAGTCTCGTGCGTCAGTTCGTGGAGGACCCTCAAGCGATTGCTTTCACCAAGACGTTTTTGTTTCTCATTCCTGTGGCGACGTTGGGGTCTGGCATTCTCGTTCTGTTCAATGCTTTTCTGTACGGTCTCGGCGAGGGGCGGCTGGGGTTTTATCTCAAATTCATTTATGTGTGGGTTCTTTTTGTGCCTGTGTTGTTGTGGATTTCTCACATAACTTCGGACCCGAAACGCTTGATTCTGGTATGGTTTATGTGCGATTTCTTGATACTAGGAGTCATTTGCGGCGTTTTCATGGGCATACGGAAGCGTTTGTTTCAAAACATGGAGGCAGTGCCCTCAGGTTCCAACGACGGCAGAGGACGGTAGAGGACGGTGAAGGCTCGCCGAGAGACTTCAAATTTTGAAAAAAAACTTGATTTTTCCGTTTTTTTAAGGTGTAACTTGATTTTCGCCTGGAAGATTGCCTGGAAAATTGTTATGGTCCTCCTTACGGGATCGGCTCTTGTTCTTCAGTTGGAGAGCTAAAAAGGCTCTGGCGGAGAGAAGGGAAAATCCGGTATTTCATCCCTGTATGGCACGCCTACACAGCGTGTACACCCCCGGGGGTGTGGCGTAGGTGTGGCACAAGCGCAGTTTCAGTTTTATCGGTTTTTTTTGAAGGACCGGCCTCTCTCGTGGGGTCTTTCGGGCCTCGTGTCCGGTCTCGCCTTTTTCCGGGCGTTTTTGTCTGGAGCGGGGGGGCGAACCCCTTGTGCGGCGGGGATGTCTCAACTCTATGTTACACGTGTAGGCTTGTGGCGATGAAACTGTTAAAAAAGTCTTGAAGGCTTTGAAAGAATTGGCTGCTTGATATGTCCGATTCCCGAGACCGGAAAAGAGGCTGTAATGTTAACTTTTGGCTTTGAAAACAAAATATCCCGCCGTAAGGCCGACGAGACGCGTAGGTGGACGCCACGGCGTTTCTTTTGGACGACGTGTTTTTCGGCTTTGGTGGCGGCCTGCAGTCGCTCGCCTTCGAGCGATTCCGTCGTGCACATCGGTCCCGGCGAGGAAATTCCTCCTCTGACGCTGACGCTGACCCCGAGTGCGACCTCTACCTCGACGCCGACCCCGCCGCCCCCGGCCCCTTCGAGTCCGACCCCGCCGAGTAATCCGGCAGACAATTCTCCAAACAATGACAATAGCCCTAATAATGCCAATACGCCCAGAACAAACGACGATGAAGAGACCCTTCCCGCAGTTTCTCTGGTCGAAGCAAGCGAAAACAAAGAAGAGGGTAAGGTTTATTTTACGCTGCATTTCTCGAACCAATTCGAGAACGTAGACGTATCCGATTTCGGAACCAATATAGGCGTCTTGCGCAATATCGTCAGTGCTCTTGGCGATGACAGCCGCCAGACCGCCACGCTGGAGGTCGCCGTCGAGGGGAAATACAACGACATTGAAGCCCTCTTGAGCCTCAGCGAAGCGGCCGAATTCGTCAATAGCGATGGAGAAAAACTGGTCTTCGGGATGGCTCTGTCGGCCCTGCCTGGGGCGGACCCGGCTCTTATCCTCGATAATGTCGGCCCTGAGTCGGGCAGTGCTTTTTCGGCGGTTGCCTCTCGGACGCGTCTGGTGGTCCCCGGGTCTGTCGTCGCCGAGGACGGCATGCGGGTCTCGGACGAGAAGAACAAGACGATTATAACGCTCTCTTTCGACGATGTGTTGGAATTATCCTCTCTGACGGCAGAGGATTTCAACATACAAACGGACCTTTACGATGTGGTTCTAGCCGAAGGCGAGACCCCCAAGACGGTGGTTCTGACGCTGACGGCTCAGGCGGCCATAGAACAAACCAGCTGGACGCTGATGTTTGCGTCGGATGCGTCTTTCAAAGACGACGCTGGCAATGACTCGGACAGCGGTTTTCCGGGCACAGAAATCGCCGTCCTGGAGGTCGATACGGCCAACCCCTATAAACTCCAGGATTTAGACGATATCAGCATCCATGGGAAAGACCCTGGGACCCGTCTCGCAGAGCTCCGTCTTGCGGACTATTTCGAGGATGGGTCGGGTTCGTTCTCTTTTGACGTCACGACCTCAGAGCACGCGCAAGGGGGGGCGATTGACCTCGTCACGCTTTCGAGTGGGATGCTTTCCAATTCCGACTCTGTCCAGGTGTCTCAGTCGGGGGTTCTGACGATCGTTTTGAAGGAGGACTTGAACACGCTCGCTCTGGACGACACGACCATACGCGAGGATATTACCATCACCGTCCGAGATGCCTTCGGCAATGCCATCGAGGAGGTCTTTTCGGTGGTGGTCTCGGCCGTCTATCAGGTCTCGGAGAGCACGGCTTTTCTAAACAATCGCCTCCATGCGCTTTTCACGGTCACGGCGACGGAGGCTCTGACGGGACTGGACCTGACCGATTTTGAGGTCAGCACAAGCAATGGTATCGTCGTCGGCCTCGACCCAGGCGGTCCCGCCGACCCGGGCGACCCCGCAGGCACAATCTTTACGGTCACGGTCCTTCCCAATGAAGGCCTCACCGGCGAGACCCTTGGGGTGGACTTCAGTTCCACGGCGTCTCTTTCCAATGCCGACGGCCTCCATCCTCAGGCCATTTTGGAAAAAAATGGCGTTGCCATTTACAACCTCGTCCAGCACGAGGCGAATTTTTCGTTCAACCGTAACGAGACCCCGGGCTTGCTTCACCTCACCGAGGCCTTTCCTGCGACGAGTCTCACGCTTATTTTCGGGGAACCCATGGATTTATCCAGCCTGGACCTGGGGGATGATTTTCTGTTTCTGGATGCAGCGTATAAGACGATCGATCTCGCCTCGGCCGCCTTCAGCGTGACGCTGGACACAAGCGGGGCGGACGATAGAGTCACGCTTTTCGTCGTGGGCGAGGCCGACCAGGACTTTCAACACTTTAGTCTCCGCTTTTCGCAGGACAGCTCGTTCGACAGTGCGGGCGGCGTGGATCTCGCCGAAACGAGGCAGGGACAAGTCCTCGCCAATTACATTCTGGACACCAAACCTCCGGAGGTCCTAGACGACATCGGCGACCATTATGTCCCCAGTCCCGCCGGGGGTACGTCCGAGCGTCTGATCCCTGTTTTTGATTTGTCGGATTATTTTGCCGATGCGACGGCACTGACCTATAGTCTAACGCAAGATGGCAGCAGCGTAGGGGCCGTCGAGGGCTTGTTGCGAGACGGTTTCCTCGCCATTCACGGGGCGGGGCAGCAGGGCTTTGGAGCCGATATCTTCACGCTGGAAGCCTATGATGCGGTTCGCAACCGGACTGCTCAGATTTTCACCATCAGTGCCGTCGAGTCCGTTGTCTCGGACGTCTCTGTGAACAAAACGTCGGGACGGCTCCTGGAGTTCGAACTGACGCTTCTCTACGACACCCGCGAAATAGAGGCAGAGGATTTTGTATCGTCGCATGGAGCTGTCCTCGGCGTCCACGCGGCCGAGGCTATGGCCGGGGAGACCATCACCGTTACCGTCGAATACCCAGAATTATTGGACGATGAATATGTGTCTCTGAGGGCGGCCGACGATGCGCTCTGGCATTTGCGGAGCATTGACGCTCGGGTCGTGTTGCCGCTGAATGAGTATAAAGTGGATGAGGTCGGGCCTGAACTGAGGCTCGTGGAGAACGGCGAGGCTATCGTCCTGACCGCCGACGCCCGCGAGCACGAGCTGACTTTGTATTTTTCGGATACGATTGTAACACGCGGCGGGCTCAGTCTCGAAAAGCTGGAGGACCGAGACCTGGGCGTTTTCAAAGACGGCACGCTCGTGGATAGCGTCGTGGCTTTGGTGGCCGATAACGAAGCCTCGGGTGAGAGCGTGAAAGTCGTCCTCCAAGCCAATAACGCCGTGCCCTATGAAGAGCTGACGCTCGCGTGGCGGGACAGTGTTGGCTTTACGGATGACGACGGCAATCCCTTCGTGCTGGAGCCCTCCAGGCAGGACATTGTGACGTTCACCGTGGATACGCAACCCCCGAATCTCAAGGACGGCGAGGACAGCCGCGTCGCTTTCGGGTCCATTTTCGCCCTTGGGCGCGGAGCTACGATTGGGCAACGCAACCCTTCCTTGTTTTTCGATGCGCACGGTCAGGCTCTGACGGTGTCCTGGTCCGAACAGGCCCCAGCCGGCGAGGCTGATAACATCTTCGACGTCTATCAAGACGAAACCCACGGTGTTTTCACTTTTATCTCCAGCGGGAACGAGGGCACCGAGCTCTTTACCGTCACGCTCTTTGATGACCTGGGCAATTCAACGATCGAGGAATTTTCTTTCCGAAATATCAAAGTCCTTTTCGAAATCGACGAAGACAATTATTACACGCGGGATATCCCGAATAATTTCATCGAATTCACTTTGACGCTCCGGGAAGAAGTGGAGGGTCTGTCTCAAAGCCACTTTGAGGCCGCCAATGGAACGGTCGTCGGTCTGACAGGAGCCAGTATTATCCCGAAAGGAGCTATGGTCACCGTCACCGTCGCCCTTGACAGCGGTCTGGAGGAGGTTCCTGTTTCGCTCATAGCCACGGACGGCAAAACGGTTCGCGTGGGCGTCTATGATGTTGCTTTGGCTTTAGACGCTCTGGACCATGGGGTTATTTTGGATAATAAAAGGCCCGAGTTGGTCTCGTGGCGTTTCCTGAAAAACCCCGCCGTGCTGAAGCCGCTCGACGACACGGCCGAGATCGAGTTGGTTTTCGACGACGAAATCCACGCCAGTGCAGACCCGCTTTTGCGTCTGGACCCGACAGATTTTTCGGCTTATAGTGCGGCGGGGCTTCAGCTGGATTTGGCGGGTTTTTTCCAGGTCTCGCTTCCCGACTATGGCGTGGGACAGCGGACCTTCACCATAGACATCACGCCGGTAGACGGTCTGGATTTTGGAACTTATACCATTGGCTTCAACACGGACCGGAACATTCGGGACCATGCGGAAAATCAGTTTGATCCCTCGGACGTCATTCTGACGAGTTTGGTGATAGACACGGCGGGGCCGTCTATTCCAGAGGGGAAAGCTCTGCCTGATTTTATTTCCTCTTCGTCTCTCGTTGCGATGGGAGGCGAGCTGGCGATGTTGGATCTCGCCGCCTATTTCGAGGACGCCGGCGGCATTAATCGCTATGAATTGTCTCAAGAGATCGACGATCCGACACACGCCGATGATATTTTCACTGTCCAGAATAACAATGGCCATCTGACTTTTTCCGCCTCGAATGGCATGGCGGGTCTAGAAACCCTGACCGTAACGGCCGTCGATACCTATGAGAACAAATCTGTCCACGAGGTTACAATTGGCAATAATCAGAATGCGCCTCCTGTTCATGCCTCTGTTGCCCCTGGCGGAACGCTGACGGTTGTCGCAACCGGGACGGGCCCGGTTTTCGAGGTCGCGAGTGCCATGTTATTGGCAGACATAACGGACAGCGATGGGGATCCTCTGACGGTTTCGATTGACTCGTTGGGTCAAGTTCTTCTGCCTCCTCGGGGCACGGACTTTGTGAATGTGTCAGATTACGCGGCCTCTGGGGACGGTCTGACCCACACGTTTACGGGCGAGCGGGCAGGGGCAGAAACCTATCGCATGACGGTCTCGGACGGGCGGGGCGGCATGAATGAATGGGACCTAGAGGTCATTTTCCAGGGCGTCTATCAGGCCCAGAGTCTTCCGTCGACGCTCCAAGTTTTTGAATTTGCAGACGGATTTGATTTTGCCATTGCACCGATTAATTTCGCGAGATATTTCGGACACACGGACGACACGGCGGTTTTGACCTATAGCTTGCAGGCTTTTGCGTCGGGTTCTGAGACGGACGATTTTATCATCAGTGACGATGGCCAGGTAACGGCTCAGCAGCTTTTTATCACCGGGGATGCGCGGTTTGAGTTGAACGTGACGGCGACGGGTCCTGGGACGACGTCGCTCAATCAGCCCCTCACGGTCTCGACCATTCTCAGTGTGATCAAGCACAAATTTGTAGCCCGTCTGCCCATAGAGCTCCTCAGCGGCCCTGTGAATTTAACGGCGATGCCCGAGATTAATCTGGGGGTTGCGTATCGAACGCTCCTGGATGCGGATGATTTTGATTTCTCGCTTCGGATTGTGGGCGAGACAGACCCGCTGCCCGATGAAGCCCTTTCGGGAGATATCCTCAGAGTGTGGGAACTTTATCCGACGCTGCCCCGGTCTCATGCTTTCGGAAGTGTGACGCTGGAGGTCCAAGCCGACTTCAAACACGATTCGGGCGACGCCCCCGACGCCATCAGCACCATCACCGTTTTTCAAACGGAAAGCCGAGTCAAGATTAATGTCCGCCGCTTGAGTTCTAGCCTCCAGACGCTGTTCGAGGAAGACGGCACCATGGGCTATACCGCCAGGGCCGACTATATAACAGGGCTGGGCGACGTAAACGGCGACGGGTTCGACGATTTTGCCATCGCCAGCACGACCAGGGTTAAGGCCTATCACGGCATGAGCTACACAGGCGAAGCCGACGCCTGGGACACGCCGTTTCGAAATTTGTCCGTCATGGCTCCCGCCTATGGCCCAACCGTGGAGGGCGGCGGGGATGTCGGCCACCTCGGGATGCCACCGGGTTCAGATCCGGACGATGACCTCGATTTTTTCTATGTCGAAAACAAATCTGTCATAGGGGCTCTAAACGAAGATCTCACAGGCGAACAATTTCGTTTTGGGGGCGATAATTCCTATGGGAACGAGCATCAATTAGGAGCCAGCTTCCAGATTCTGGGCGACATTAACGGCGATGGTTATGATGACTTTGGATTCATTCTTGATGCAGATGCAAATAATGCATCGGATGGGCGCATTGGCATTTTGTATGGCTCGAACGCTTTGGCACCTCGCCTGCATGCTTACACAGACAGCGGTGGGCATACAAGGTATTTTTTCAGCGGGCCGCCGCACGTAATTAGCAGTTTCGATAGCATTCAGAAGTGGCAGTTGGACAACGGCTTTCCCATTCCGACGGCGAATGGTTTCCAATTCCGGGTCGAGGAAAACTATGGCCACAGGAGTATCGCCGAACGAGGCGATAAAGGCGGGCTTGGGGAAACAGGAGGCATCCATGCTCTGGGCGATATCAACGGCGACGGGGTGGACGACTTTGCCATTGCTCTGCCAGAAAAAGAGGTCATCAAGGTTGGCAACATCGGATGGGAAAACAGCGGGCAAATTTTTGTCGTTTTCGGGGTGCCCGACGGGACAGTCCGTACCCACGGCATGGGTGACAGTTATCAGGAGTTCCGGGACCTGGGTAATCCACACACGCACAGAGTCAAGTACTTTGCCGACTACGTTTACCTTCCCAGGGAGGTGGATTACCAGGAACTGAACAGAAAAGATTTCGGGGATACGCTCCATGACCCTAATCTCGATGCTTATTCGAAAAATCAGTTCTACACACATTGGATCGCACCGGACCAGTATGTTCCGCTGGGCTTTACGATTGACGCTGACAGGGCGTCCGCGTTTGATGGCGTGGCCCATGTTGGTCGAGGCAATACGTATTTAGGCTATGACGTTTCTGGGATTGGCGATTTCAACGGCGACGGCATAGACGATTTTGCCTTCTCTGTGCTAGGTCAGCGGAGCGTCTATGTGTATTTGGGACACAATCGGGGGGACTATTATCGGGTCAATGCGGCTCGCGAGGAATCTGGCGTACCTACAAGGAACTTCGACAAATATCTCTTTGAGATTCGGTCCTTTCAAGAAAATTTCGGAAAAGCCGTGGAGGGCATCGGCGATTTCAACGGCGACGGCATAGAGGATTTTGCGATTGGGTCGCCTCGGGAAAAGGGCGTTTATGTCGTTCTGGGGCGGCCTGTGGACCTCAATTTATTGCGAGGCGACCGCAGTGACATCCTGGCCTATGACGATATTCTTTTCATCTATGACGGGGCCGTCGCGGCGGGCCAATTCGGAGGCGTGATCGAGAAATTGGGCGATATCAATGGCGACGGTTTTGACGATATTGCTCTGGGATATACGGGCGGTGCCGAGGGACGCTCCGTGCGAGTCGTCTTTGGCGACCATAACTATGGTCAGTCCGTTTACGGCCTTTCCTCACCGGAATTGCCGCTTGGGGCGATGCCCTCGTTTTTCGATTCCGGGGAGGGCGATACCGGTGCAGATACCTATGACGTGGGTGCCTATAGTCTGGTCCGTTCCTATGGCGGAAATGATACCCTCGAGAATGTCGGCACGAAGAGTGTCGTCCGAGCCGGGGCAGGCGATGACGCAATTCATCTCACCAATCGGCAAACGGCGCAATTCATAGATGGCGGGAACGGCATCGATACGCTCTATCTGAACGAGAGTACGGGTGTCTATATAGACCTCGTTTATCGAGCCGGCACGGCTTCCAAATCCCTGACCCAGATAGAAAGAATAGACCCAGCCGATTATGACGAGAATAATCTCAAGGACATAGAGAAATTCGTTTTCGGGACAGGCAATCAGACTCTCGTCCTAGACTATGACCGAGTCCAGGAGCTTGTCGGCGATGATCCGGCGCGGGTTTTCGACGTTTCTTTAGACAGTGGTAGTTCCTCGCAACTCTTTCGGGGTAAGTTCGTGACGGTTCTAAACGAGTCTGTAGCACCTTCCGACCTCTTTTTAGTCGGTGGGGGTTGGAGCGCACGCAATACCCTTAACGGCCATAAACTGTACACGGTTGGCACCTTGGTCTCTCAAGACTCTGATGACGGATTCGGGGTTGTGGCGGGGCCCCACGTTAACGTAAGGCTGGAAGACTATGACGGCCTGTAGCAGAAGGGCAGGGGAGGCGGCTACATCCCAGAACGCCCCCCCAGAACGGCCCCCAGAACGGACTTGTGAGCCCTGTGTTCTAGCTCCGTTTCTTTTTGTTTTTCCCGAGTCTTTCTCTTTGCTGTGTCGTCTGTTTCTGTGATGAATCCGTCTGTGACATCGCCTGCCGGAGTCGACCGATTCAGAGGCGTCTTCACGGCTCTTGTGACGCCGATGACGCTCGACGGGGCGCTCGATGAAGAGGCCTTTCGGCGTTTTGTAGACTGGCAGATAAGCCAGGGCATCCACGGCCTCGTGCCCACGGGCACGACGGGCGAGTCGGCCACCCTGTCTCATCGAGAGAATCTCCGCGTCATAGAACTCTGCCTAGAGGTCGCCGGAGGGCGAGTCCCGGTGCTGGCAGGCGTCGGGGCCAATGCGCTGAAGGAAGCCATTTATCTCTCGAAACAGGCCGAGCAATTAGGCGTCGACGGCCTGCTGAGCGTCGTTCCCTATTACAATAATCCCTCGCAGGAGGGCATCTATCAACACTTTAGAGCCATTGTGTCGGCGACGTCTTTGCCTTTGATGGTCTATAATGTGCCTGGGCGGACGGTTTCGAATATCTCGGTGGCGACGTTGGGGCGTCTGGTCGAGACGTGTCCGAGGGTTTTTGGTATCAAAGATGCGGACTCGAAAAATTTGGGACGCGTTGCCGACACACGCCACCAGCTGGGAGACGCTTTTGTCCAGCTGTCGGGCGACGATGCCACTTTTGCGGGGCATCTGGCTCTGGGCGGTCATGGAGCCATCTCGGTGGTGAGCAATGTCGTCCCAAGGCTCGTCGTGGCCTGCTACGAGGCCTGGAAGGCTGCAGACTTGGAGACATTCTTGCGTCTCAACCTGCTCGTGACCCGCTGGCAGCGCGCCTGTTTTGCCGACAATAGTCCTGCTCCCACGAAATATGCGCTTTCTGTAGGGGGGGGCACGAGGGGTGATAGGATGACGTCGCACACGCGTTTGCCCATTGCCCCGGCCTCGGAGGCGGCCAAGAGCCTCATAGACACCATGCGCGCCGACGCCGCCAGCTGGCTGTGAGACAAAAACGAGGCGGAAACCATGAAAGCGGGCTCGGAACAGACGCGTGGTAAGTGGGTCTCCAAGCCGGTTCGGCCGCGCCCGTCTGTTTCTGCTGTTTCGGCGTCGTCGTCGTCGTCGGCGGCTTCGGCCGGGCGTCGCCGAAAGAGCCGAAAGCCGGGGCTCAAACAGGCCCCGAGTTTCGAAAATCGCCGGGCGCGCTATGATTTTGAGGTTACAAAGACCTATGAAGCCGGGCTCGTCCTGCGGGGCACCGAGGTCAAAGCCGCACGCAGCGGGGAGTTGAATCTCAAGCAGGCTTTTGCGGATGTCCAAGGCGGCGAGCTCTGGCTCCGAGCCTGTCACATTGCGCCTTATACGCATGCGCATCGGGGTCTCCAGCACGACCCCAAACGAGATAGAAAACTTTTGCTCCACAAGCGAGAAGTGAACCAAATCATCGGAGCCATCCAACGCGAGCATATGACGTGTGTGCCTCTGCGGGCTTATTTCAACGACGACCAGATTTTGAAAATCCAGATAGGCCTCGCCAAAGGCAAGCGCAAAATCGACAAACGGCACGCGATTAAAGAACGCGAGTGGAACTTGCGCCGGCGCAAACTCGGCCTTTAGGCCGGATTTGAACCCGGCCCTGGCCTGTGGCCCCACCTCTGTGCCGCCGGCCTCTCCAGGCGGAGAGGGGCCAGCACGACGGGAATGTAAAACACAGGCACGAATCGAACATGAGAACGGGGTGGTATCTTGGTTTCGCCACGACCTGGCGGCCATTACATAGGATAGGCGGGGCAAGATGAGGCGAGCTCTTTTTGTAGAATGGGGTAGGAGACACAAGGTGAAAAAAGCCGGTGTCGTGGCAGCCGTGGCGATTGGCTCTGGGCTGTATCGCTCTGACAGAACCGGCAGGAACGCACCCCCGAACCGGGAGAGCCGGCGGCATGGGTTACAAAAAAAACCAGAGGCCCAGAGCTTGACCATCTTGTTTCATGCCACATCGAGGGCCGCACCGAGGGGAGCCACAGGGTCAGGTTTCGCACCGAGGCAGAGGCTCGAGTACAGCTCTCGAAGAAAGCTTCAAAGAGGACTCCCCACGCTTTCCTGTTTTTCCTATCTTGTGTGCCGGCGGCCGCCGTCGCCTCGTGCCTTGGGCACCTTGGGCACCTTGGGCACCTTGGGCACCTTGGGCACCTTGGGCACCTTGGGCACCTTGGGCACCTTGGGCACCTTGGGCGAGCGAGCCTCTTCGCCGCCGGGGCCGGCGGCTCCCGCCGCCCGCCGGCTGTTGCCTCGTGCCTCATCTCGTGCCTGGGGCGAGTTAGCCTGTTCCAGGATGCGTCGAGTTCTCTCTGCAAAAAGAGGGGGTGGGGTCCAAAAGGTGAAAAATGCTGGGGCCGTTGTGATGTTTTCCCTTGCCTGCCGGCCGTCGGCTCGTGCGTCGCCCCGTGCCTTGGGCGAGTTAGCCTCTTCGCCGCCGGGGCCGTCTACCTCCGCCTGCCGGCCGTCGTCTCGTGCCTGGGGCGAGCGAGCCTCTTCGCCGCCGGGGCCGGCGGCTCCCGCCGCCCGCCGGCTGTTGCCTCGTGCCTCATCTCGTGCCTGGGGCGAGTTAGCCTGTTCCAGGGTGCGTCGAGGTCTCTCCGCAAAAAGAGGGGATGGGGCCCAAAAGGTGAAAAATGCTGGGGCCGTTGTGATGTTTTCCCTTGCCTGCCGGCCGTCGCCTCGTGCGTCGCCCCGTGCCTGGGGCGAGCGAGCCTCTTCGCCGCCGGGGCCGGCGGCTCCCGCCGCCCGCCGGCTGTTGCTTCGTGCCTCATCTCGTGCCTGGGGCGAGTTAGCCTGTTCCAGGATGCGTCGAGGTCTCTCTGCAAAAAGAGGGGGTGGGGTCCAAAAGGTGAAAAATGCTGGGGCCATTGTGATGTTTTCCCTTGCCTGCCGGCCGTCGCCCCGTGCCTGGGGCGAGCGAGTCCCTTCGCCGCCGGGGCCGGCGGCTCCCGCCGCCCGCCGGCTGTTGCCTCGTGCCTCATCTCGTGCCTGGAGCGAGCTGGTCTGTGCCAAGGTGCGGCGTCTTTTTCTAGCTTTTCCAGCTTTTCCAGCTTTTGGGGTGTGTCTCGGGCTCGCACGGCGAGCCCTTCTACGAGCCGTTGCCATCGCCATCCCCGCCTTTTTTGTGTCTGTCCCGGTTGCGATGGCGTCTTTCGCTCTGGTGCCCGCCGCCCGGGCCGAGACGGCAGAGACAGCGTCCTTTCTCGATTTCCTGCAAGGCTTTCGTCAGGAAGCCCTCGAGCAGGGCATCCCAGAGGCCGTTTTAGAGGCGACCCTAGACAAAATACGTGAGCCCCACGCACAGACGCTCGCACGTTTCAATCGTCAGGTCGAATTCACGACGGATTTTTCCGACTATCGCCAAAACCGCGTCGTCCGAGGCCGCCTGCTCCGAGGTCAAAAATTGCTGAAACGCTATGAGAAAGAACTCACCCAGCTGGAGGAAAAATACGGCGTCTCCCGCTATATTTTAGTCGCCCTCTGGGGCATAGAGAGCGATTTCGGACAAAACAAAGGGAAATATGAGGTCATCCCTTCGCTTGCGACGTTAGCCTGGCAGGGGCGTCGAGCTGCTTTTTTTCGCAAACAGCTTTTGATTAGCCTGCACCTGGTGACAGAGAACCTGGCGCATCGTCCTCTTGAGCAGATTTTGCCAGGGATGCGGGGCTCTTGGGCGGGCGCGATGGGGCATTTTCAATTCATTCCGTCCTCGATTCAGGCGTATGCGGTGGATGGCGATGGCGACCAATTCGCCGATATCTGGCAGAACGAGCAGGACGGCCTCGCCTCGGCTTCTTTTTACCTGAGTTCTCAGGGGTGGCGAGCCGGGCAACCCTGGACTCGGCGCGTCACGGCACTGCCGACGGACAAGGCCGACCAGGACCGTGCGGCTCTGAAAGCGTGGGGGGAGGAGCTGGGACGCCAAACATTGGCGTTCTGGCGTCAGATGGGACTCGAGTGGGCACCCGTCAAGAGAGCTAAACCCAACCAACCGGCCAACCAGCCAGGGAACACGGAAACCGTGGCCTTGGATTCAGCCCTGGAAGCCGAGCTCGTTTTTCCCTCGCCCGCCCGAGAGAACGAAGTCTATCTTATTTTTCACAATTACACGCGGCTTCTTTTGTGGAATCGCTCGCATCATTTTGCTCTGACGGTCGGAGCCCTCGCACATGCGCTTGAACGGGCCTCTTCGAGCCCCACACCCGTATTTTGACGGCTTCTCCGCGGCATCCCCCGGTTGATACAAAGGATGCGAGCGGTGACATCAAACAATTGGCGCGAATTTTGCTGGTCTGAATCATGCTAAAAGCTCTCTTGGTTGTGCGGGGGCCGAGCAAACGGGTGTCAAACAGGTGTCCCAACAGATGTCAAAGAGTATCGAACGAAAATGCGCTGTCTGAGTTTTTTTGTGGAGCCACCCCATAGACCGGTAGGAAAATGGCGTGGCAGCTGGTTTGTCGCAGGTCTGCTCCTGATGAGTGTGGGGTTGGTGGCTTGCGAGTCTGGGAGTAATAATTATTTTTCCAAAGGTGTGCCGGTGCGCTCGACGCTCCCGCCCGAGGCCGACCCCACCAGTACGGCCTACAAGACGTCCGGCACGGAGTCCCAAACAACCCGGCGCGCGGACGAGCCCGGTGTTCCGGGTTCTCCAGGTTCCCCGGATGATTTTCCGGATGGTTCCCCGGATGGTTCCCCGGATGGTTTTCTGGGTGCAGAGCCGCCGCCATCTGGCGAGGCTCTCGCTGCCCTGCCGCCCCCTGTGCCGGGAAAAGGAGGCTATAAAATCGGAACGCCCTACCAAATTCAGGGCCGGACCTATTATCCCGCCGTAGACTACGCCTATGAAGAAGAGGGCATTGCCTCGTGGTATGGGCCGAATTTTCACGGCAAGCTGACCGCGAACGGGGAGGTCTACGACCAAGAAGACCTATCCGCCGCGCATCGAACCTTGCCTCTGCCCAGTTTTGTGGAGGTGACCAATTTGGAGAACGGACGCAAATTGGTGCTGCGTGTCAATGACCGTGGGCCTTACGCGCACGAGCGTATTTTGGACGTCTCCAGAAAAGGAGCCGAGCTGCTGGGCTTCGAGCAAAAAGGGACGGCTCTGGTCCGCGTGCGTATTCTGGAAAACCCGAGCCGAGTCATCGCCGCAACCCTGACCGATGGGCAAATAGACGAAAATCTTGCGCCGGCACAGGCACCGGTCGCCACGGCAGCGGTGGCGGCGGCCCCTCCAGGCGGCCTTGCTGCCAGGCAAGCTTCCGCGGGGCGCCCCACGGTCGGGATCGTCCCGTTTTACGAGCCCAGTCTTCGGACCAATGCCGGAGCCGCCCCCGTCGTGGGCACACCCGGGGGCACACCCGAGCCCGTCTTGTCCGCTCCCGCGCCTCTCGATTCGAAAGAAACGGACGCTTCGGCCAGCCTCCACGATGGCCACGGAGGGCCGACAAGTCATGAGGCCGCCAGTGAACGCCCGGAATCTCCAGAATCTCCAGAGTCACCGAGACAGCCGGGGCAGACGGTCCATGGCTCTTTCAATTTACTCGCCAATGTGAGAAGAGTTCTGGATGATGACGACCACGAACAGGCTGAGGACCTGCTCGGAGAAGAGCAGGAACCAAGTGGCGGCGGCGGAACCTCGCCTGACCCGCTTTCGCCAGGCTATTTTGTTCAGATTGGGGCTTTTGAGGACTCCGACAATTTTCTGCGGGCTCAGCTGAGTCTGCGCGCTTTGAAAATGGGTTACCGCATCGACCAGATACGGCACCACGAGAGCGGGGTGGTGCTCCAGCGAATCCGCGTCGGCCCCTTCGAAGAGCAAGCCTTGGAAGACGTTTTGACAAAACTCGTTTCTTTTGGCTACACCGAAAGCCGTATCGTGTATCTGTCGGAGGCGGGAACAGAGGCGACGACAGAGACAGAGACGACGGGGGCGACGGAGGCGACGGAGGCCGTTTCTGCCTCGCGTTAGGTCTTCGCGTTATCAGCTCGGTGCGTCCGTAGTGAAGCATAAAGGGACGAAAGAAGTGAGAACAGGAAAAAACATACGAGAAATATGGCTCGGATTGCCTGGTCCGGATGGTCCGGGGAGCCAGAAAACAAGCCGTCGCGCCAGTGTCAGGTCGTGGGTCCTCTTAATGAAAGGCGTAGGTGTCCAAATGCACAAAATGCGTGTGTGGCACAGCGTTTTCGCCAGCTTGAGATTCACCGGTGTCGTCAGCTTGACCGTGGCAGCGGGGCTGGTCGGGACAGCCGGGCTCGCCGGGACCGCCGGGACTGTCCGGGCCGAATCGGTTGCAACGACGGCTCGACAGGTCCTTTTGGTGGATTTAGCCAGCGACAGAGTCCTCATGGAGAAAAACGCCTCCAGTCGGCTTCACCCGGCCTCGATGACGAAGATCATGACGTCTTATATTGTGTTCGGCTATCTGCAGAAAGGGACGCTCAAGTGGAGCGATACGTTTGTTGTCTCGGAAAAAGCGCGCCGCATGGGCGGCTCGCGCATGTTTCTGGAACAGCATAGCCGTGTCTCTGTGATGGAATTGCTCCGAGGCGTTATCGTCCAATCCGGCAATGACGCAAGTGTGGTTCTCGCGGAGGGCATCGCCGGCAGCGAAGAAAGCTTCGTCGCTCTCATGAACAAAAAGGCCCGAGAACTGGGCTTGAACGACACGCAATTCAAGAACGCCTCGGGTTGGCCGGAGGCGGGACACTATTCGACAGCACACGATATCGTTGAGCTGTCGCAACGTACGATAGAAGATTTTCCGGACTATTACGCTCTGTTTTCAGAGCCCGCTTTCACCCATAATAGCATAAGACAAGAAAATCGCAATAATTTGTTAAAATTGACGGATATCCGTGTGGATGGTCTCAAGACGGGCTACACCGAGGCTTCGGGTTATGGTCTGGTTGCGACGGCTCTCCAGGACGAGCGGCGGGTTCTTCTTTTTGTGCACGGGCTTCCGTCGTCTCGAGAACGGAACTCGGAAGCCGCGCGTCTGATACGTTTGGGGCTCTATCACTGGCACTACAGGCGTTATTATGCGGCGGAGGATGTCGTCCTGGAACTGCCGGTCTATCTGAGTCCCGCTAAAACCGTTCGCTTGAAGACGCCTCAAAGCATCGATCTGTCCATTTCGGTGCTGGAACGTCACGACTTGAGCGTTTATGTCGAACACGAAATGCCTTTGACGGCTCCCATTGCTCGGCACGCCCCGCTGGGCGATCTCGTTTTTGAGACGCCGGCTGGGGAACTCAAACGCTTCCCGCTTGTCGCGGCAGAGTCTGTGCCAGAGCACTCTTTTCTGGGACGGGC
Source organism: Alphaproteobacteria bacterium (assembly GCA_965203415.1). Lineage (GTDB taxonomy): Bacteria > Pseudomonadota > Alphaproteobacteria > CBDBCS01 > CBDBCS01 > CBDBCS01. The sequence goes on from CBDBCS010000004.1 coordinate 395,909, forward strand.
GGGGTCAACGCTTGCTTATTTTATGACGGGGTCTCTGCGGGGACTCGCCCTGGATAGTCTGGATAGTCTGGATAGCGACGATGATTCTGCCGCCGCCTCGGGAGAAAAAATTCTTGGGTCGGTAGCGGCACCCGTGCCTCGCCTCGATTGACTGGGGGCCGGCTACCGCCGGAAACCGCCCGACCCCATAAGACCAGCCACGCTGCCATCCTTCCGGAGAGCAAAAACTTGGGGAAAAAAGCCAGATTTATCGTCTTTGAGGGTATAGACGGCTCTGGTAAGACGACGCAGGCCAAGGCTTTACAAGCCTGGCTTCAGGAAAAAAAAGGGATAGAGGCTCTCTATGTCCGCGACCCGGGTACAACGCCCGAAGGCGAGGCTCTGCGAGCCTTGGCCCTCGACCGAGACAGGGATTGGTCCAAAGAAGCCCTTTTTTTGTTATTTTTGTCTGCGAGACGCCAGCTCATTGACAAGGCGATCCGGCCGGCTCTCCGGCAGGGGTGCTGGGTGGTCGGCGATCGTTTTTCGGACTCCACCACCGCCTACCAGCTGCGCGGCGAGGCCATTCCCCGAGCCCAGCCGCTTATTTCTTGGACGGACGATGAGCTTGTGCCTGACCTCGTTTTTGTCCTGGATGTCCCTGTCGCGGTGTCCAGACAACGCACACGGCACATGACCGACCGCTATAGTGCGCGCGACGATGCGGCTTTCTTCGAACGCCTGAGACATTACTATACCGGATTGACACAAAATCCCGGATTGACAAAAAAGGCCCCGCTCTATAGACTCCTGGACGGTCTTCTTCCTGTTGAGACGCTCAGCCAGAGCATTCATCAGGAAATAGAGGCCCTGGCGAGGTCGGAATCTTGAAACTAGCTTGAAATCAGCTTGAATTTAGCATGAACCAGCACGTGAGGCTCGTCGGGCACACGAACCAGCAGCGCGAATTTCTCCAAGCCTATCAGAGCGGCCGATTACACCACGCTTGGCTTTTGTTCGGGCCTAAGGGGGTCGGCAAATTTTTGTTTGCCGAGCTCGCCGCGGCTCTTCTCTTGGGCGAGCAGCTCCCCGAGACGCGTCAGGAACTCGAAGCCGCGTGTCAGACTAGGCACCTGGCGGTTTCGACTCGGCATGCGTTTCTGAAACGCATGCGAGCCGGCGGGCGCCTCCAGAATTATTTTCCCTTCGCCTCCGGTACAGAGGCCGAAAGTCCCGGACTCGACGGGAGACCCTCCGGATCCAATGCCGGGTCCGCGGGCGGGGCCAGCAGCGGGGTAGGGGGAGGCACCACCGCCACTGCCACCAGTGCCACCAGTGCCACCGCCGGCCCCGTCAAAGCCGAGAACATTCGAGCGATTCAAGCCTTTAGTCACCACACGGCGACCCGAGACAGCTGGCGTATCGTCCTGGTGGATGGCATCGAGAACACAACGCCAGGGGCTTTTGGAGCACTTCTCAAACTCTTGGAGGAGCCTCCAGAAAAATTTTTATTGTTTCTGATTAGCCCCAACAAGGGCGTTCTCCCTAAGACGATTGCCTCGCGTTGCTATTCGCTGCGATTTGACGTTCTTAAGAAACTTGAAGTCATAGAAGTCTTGAAGAACAGCACGTTAAAAGATAAACTTTCGCCAGAAAATTACAAAGCCGCCATACGCTTTTCAGGAGGCTCTCTGACCTTGGCGCGTATCCTGGCTACAGAGAAAACTTCCAGAATTCTCGAGGACGTCAGGCTCTTGGCCGGAGCGAGCTGGGACAAAACAAAACAACTGGAATGTATCCGATTTTACCAAAGCCATCCCGACCGCCACACGCATTTGCCCTTGTTATTGGACCTCTTTCAGCTTATGTTGGGGGGCGTGTTGAGTCAGGATTTCGTTGCGCCGAACAGCTCTGAAGAAACAGAACATGTCACACAAAATTCCAGACACAACGTTACGAGTCGCTCTGCCTCGCCCTATCGGCGTTTTCCTCAGCAACCTGCCGGTGCTGGTGCTGGTGCTGGTGCCGGTGCCGGTGCCGATGCCGGTGCTGATACCACGACGGCTCCCCATCCGATGATGCCTCCGACAGACGCCCTCGCGGGGGACCAGAGAAGCCGGACCATAAGTCCGACAGAATCAGCCCCGGCTTCGTTGCAGCAAGCTCCCGCCACCAAAAGAGGAGATCTTCCAGACATGACCACGACGGTGCCGGCCGAAAACCAGATGCTTGTTTTTCTAGATTCGCTCGTTTATCTGCAGGATAGAGCCCGCTTCGTAACGCTGGCGATGCGTTTTTTAGCCGATATGCGCTTCGCCAGAGAAAACAATTTATATCTAGCTCCCATTTTTTGGCGCCACTTTACAGACCTCGAGGGTTCGGCATCGTCCTGATTTTCAACTTATGAAGCCCTTTTATATCACGACGCCGATTTACTATGTGAATGACAAGCCGCACATCGGCCACGCCTATACGTCTGTGGCTTGTGATATTCTGGCGCGTTTCAAACGCATGGACGGGTATCGAGTCTTTCTTCTCACGGGTACGGACGAGCACGGGCAAAAAGTCCAGCAAGCCGCTCATAAAGCAGGCCTAGACCCGAAAGCCTTCACCGATAAAGTCTGCAAGACCTTCGTTCATCTGGCGGAACGTTTTGAGATCTCCTATGACCGCTTTTTCCGGACGACCGAGAAAGACCACCTGGCCGCCTGCCAGACGTTTTGGAGCTCTATGGAGGAAAAAGACTATATCTATCTGGGAAGCTATGAGGGATGGTATGCCACGCGCGATGAGACTTACTATGCCGAAAGCGAACTCGTCCGAGACGCCCACGGGAATTGGTTGGCGCCGACTGGGGCCGCCGTCGAGTGGCTCGCCGAACCCAGCTATTTCTTTCGCCTGTCCGCCTTCCAGCAACGCCTGCTGGACCTTTATGAACGCCACCCGGATTTTATTGGGCCGCCGAACCGAAAACAAGAGGTTATCTCTTTTGTAGAGCAAGGCCTGTCGGACCTGTCGATTTCGCGCTGTTCTTACGATTGGGGAGTCCCTGTCCCGCCCTCTGTGAAGCGGGTACCGGTGCCGGCACCGGAGAAGGGGGGGCCTCTCGGCAAAGAGCGGGGCAAAAACGAGAACCCCAAAGACGGCCACGTAGGCGGACACGTCATGTATGTGTGGTTCGATGCCCTGCTGAATTATTTGAATGCGTCCTCCCAGAACCGCGAGAAAACCGCTCCCGCCGCTGGCGGGGCTTCCTCGGGCGGCGAGGCAGACGTCCTCGTCGAGGCGCCGTTCTGTCCGGCCTGGCCGGCACAGCTTCATGTTGTGGGCAAAGACATCTTGCGTTTTCACACGGTTTATTGGCCGGCGATGCTGATGGCGGCGGAATTGCCGCTCCCCGAGCGGGTTTTCGCCCACGGCTGGTGGACGAACGAGGGGCAGAAGATCTCGAAATCGCTGGGGAATGTGATAGACCCCCTAGCACTTTTGGACCGCTTTGGGTTGGACCAGTGCCGCTATTTTCTGGCCCGAGAAATCAAATTCGGAGCCGATGGTGATTTTTCAACAACCCGCATACGGACGCGTCTCAACACGGATCTGGCCAATGATCTGGGCAATCTTGTTCAGCGTGTTTTGACGCTCTCTTTTAGGTATTACAACAAAAAAACGCCGAAAAAAACGGTTTTATTGCCTAGAGACCTAGAATTGGTGGAGGCTATGCGCTCCGAAATAGAGACGCTCCGGACGTATATGGACGCACAGAAGCTCCAAGAATATCTCGTTCTGGTTTGGGAAAAAATTCGGGCGGCCAACCAATATGTAGATACGGAAGCTCCGTGGCAACTCTATAAGACCGATAAAGAGCGGCTCCAAACGGTTTTGTGGACGCTGTGTGAGACCATCCGCCAATTCGGGTTGGTTTTGCTGCCCTTTATGCCGGGAGGCGCCGGACGTATCCTCGATGCGCTCGGTCAGCCTCAAGAGGAACGCCAATTGGTGCACCTCTACCAAGAGATGACCGACCCAAGGCCGCTCCTTCAGCCTCGGCCTATCTTCCCGCGTTTCACCGAGACAGACCCGGCGGCACCAACAGGATAGCTCCGGGACAGCTCCGGGATAGCTCCGAGACAGAAAACAAAGCGATGACCCAAGAAAAAGAACCAGAAGAGCAGGGGGGATGGTTTGATACCCATTGCCACCTGGATTATATCGCTCGAGAACAAGATCTGGAAGCGATTCTAGCACGCGCCTCTGAACAGAACGTCACGCGTTTGATAACCATCGCGACGCGTTCCAGGAGTTTTGAAGAAATCTCGCCTTTTATCGAGACGCACGACGCCATTTGGAGCTCTTTCGGCATTCATCCCCACCAGGCAGACAAAGAGCCCTTGCTGTCCGCCGACATGCTCGTCAATGCCTGCAACGGCCACGACCGGATCGTCGCTTTAGGCGAGACAGGGCTGGATTTTTACTATGATAACGCTCCCAGAGCCATCCAAATCGCGCAATTCAAGGCTCATCTGGAAGCAGCGGCGCGGACGCATCTGCCGATTGTCATTCACACGCGCCAGGCCGACGATGACACCATAGAGTTGCTCTTGTGGGCGAGGCAGTCTTTTGGGCCTTTTTCGGGCGTTCTCCATTGCTTCAGCACGGCGTATCGGGTTGCCGCCTGTGCCCTCGAGTTGGGGCTTTATGTGAGTTTCTCGGGCATCGTGACTTTCAAAAAAGCCGATGCCGTGCGGGAGGCTCTGAAAAAAATCCCTCTTGAGCGGCTCGTTTTGGAAACAGATGCGCCTTTTCTGGCGCCCGTGCCGCACCGAGGCAAACAAAACGAGCCCGCTTTTCTGGCAGATACAGGCCATTTCGTCGCGGCTCAGCTGGACCTAGAACCACAACACCTCATGGAACTGACGACACGTAACGCCTTAGAGCTATTCCAAAAAACAAAATAAAAAAGAGAGTTAAAGAAAGAAATATAAGCTTCAGTGAAGTCTCAGAAGAGGGCGCAAAATAGAAGGCGTGCAGGGGCCTCGCGCTCGCCGTCGAGAGGCCCGTGTAGAGGCACTCGCGTGTGTGGCTTGACCGTCGGCATAGAAGACAGAAACAAGACTAGAGCGAAGAAAAAGAGGCCGCCCGTCAAAGGCTACCCACCCACCCATCATCCGTCCATCCGTCGTCTCTCCGTCGTCGGTGTCCTTTGGTTTCGTTTCACAACACGCCTCCGCTAAGTCTGGTGTCTCGGGTTTCATGGGCTCCATGAGGAAAATGCGGGGAAAACAGGGAGAAAACACGCCCTCTTTTTTTGAAAGAGAAACCCGACCCCATAGGCACACATGCCCGCCCCAGGCGGGCGCGGCCGTTAGTTGTCAGCACAAAGGCAGGAAAAAAACCGGAGCTAGGCTAAAGTTCGGAAAGTAAAATTTGGAAGAAAAACAGGCCTCATCCGTCCATATCCGTCGTTGTCTACTGGAACCGGCAAGAGAACGGTCTCTGACGTGCGTTTTGCGCGTGTATTTGAGCCCTGATGGCTCCACAACACACTGGATTGCGGCGTTCGCTCAGTCGGACCGTCTGTCTGGTCGTCTGAATGGAGACCCCGACTTTGGCCCCACCTTGAGGCACCCTTTGGAGACCCTTTGAGATGGGATGCTATGCCATGCTGGCCGCATGCCTGGGAAACACACCGCCGCTAAGTCTGGTGTCTCGGGTTTCATGGGCTCCATTGGTTCCATTGGCTCCATTGGTTCCACGGGGAAAAGGCGCCGAGAAACCCGACCCCGACCGACCGAGCGCGTCAGGCGTCTCGATTCACCGCACACCCATCCATTCGTATCGTCACACAAGAGGCGTTTTCTCGGCGTCCGGCGCGCCTCCACGAGCAGCCGATTCCAGCCCGATAAAGCCTCACGAGGGGCAGAAAAGCAGATGCAGACAGAGAAAAGATAAAACACTCGAAGACACCCGCGGGACTTCACACTATGGAGACCCCGACTTTGGCCCTCCCTTGAGGTACCCTTTGGGGGTCCTTTGGAATGAGATGCCATGCCATGCTGGCCGCATGCCTGGAAAACACACCGCCGCTAAGTCTGGTGTCTCGGGTTTCATGGGCTCCATGGGGAAAATGCGGGGAAAACAGGGAGAAAACGCGCCCTCTTTTTCTGAAAGAGAAACCCGACCCCGACCGACCGAGCGCGTCAGGCGTCTCGATTCACCGCACACCCATCCATTCGTATCGTCACACAAGAGGCGTTTTCTCGGCGTCCGGCGCGCCTCCACGAGCAGCCGATTCCAGAGCCCGATAAAGCCTCACGAGGGGCAGAAAAGCAGATGCAGACAGAGAAGAGATAAGACACTCGAAAACACTCGAAGACACCCGCGGGACTTCACACTATGGAGACTCCGATTTTAGCCCTCCCTTGAGGTACCCTTTGGGGGTCCTTTGGAATGAGATGCCATGCTGGCCGCATGCCTGGGAAACACACCGCCGCTAAGTCTGGTGTCTCGGGTTTCATGGGCTCCATTGGTTCCATTGGCTCCATTGGTTCCACGGGGAAAAGGCGCCGAGAAACCCGACCCCGACCGACCGAGCGCGTCAGGCGTCTCGATTCACCGCACACCCATCCATTCGTATCGTCACACAAGAGGCGTTTTCTCGGCGTCCGGCGCGCCTCCACGAGCAGCCGATTCCAGCCCGATAAAGCCTCACGAGGGGCAGAAAAGCAGATGCAGACAGAGAAAAGATAAAACACTCGAAGACACCCACGAACACCCGCGGGACTTCACACTATGGAGACCCCGACTTTGGCCCTCCCTTGAGGTACCCTTTGGAGACCCTTTGGAATGAGATGCCATGCTGGCCGCATGCCTGGGAAACACGCCGCCGCTAAACCTGGTGTCTCGGGTTTCATGGGTTCCATTGGCTCCATTGGTTCCACGGGGAAAAGGCGCCGAGAAACCCGACCTCGACCGACCGAGCACGTCAGGCGTCTCGATTCACCGCACACCCATCCATTTGTATCGTCACACAAGAGGCGTTTTCTCGGCGTCCGGCGCGCCTCCACGAGCAGCCGATTCCAGCCCGATAAAGTCCTACGAGGGGTGAGGGGCAGAAAAACAGATGCAGACACAGAAGAGATAAGACACTCGAAAACACCCGCGGGACTTCACACGCTTTCCGGCGGAGGCGGCGGCGTTGCTGCTGGCGGAGTCTATCGCGGCATAGGTATCTCGTCCAGCGATGCCTTGCCTTATCCGATAAAGAGGCCTCTGCGTCGCATCCATGCATCCATGAGTCGGTTCTGGAATTGGCCCCGGGGGGCTTCACACGCTTTCCGGCAGAGCCGGCGGCGTTGCTGCTGGCGAGGGGTCCATCGCGGCATAGGTATCTCGTCCAGCGATGCCTTGCCTCGTCCGATCAAGAGGCCTCTGCATCGCATCCATGAGTCGGTTCTGGAATTGGCCCCGGGAGGCTTTCACGCTCTTTCCGGCAGAGCCGGCGGCGTTGCTGCTGGCGAGGGGTCCATCGCGGCATAGGTATCTCGTCCAGCGATGCCTTGCCTCGTCCGATCAAGAGGCCTCTGCATCGCATCCATGGGGTTGGCTCATGGGGTTGGCCCTGGGGTTGGCTTTGAGGCCGGCTCTGTGCAAACCCAGAGGATTTGTTTTATACCAGTCCTCGTGCTTTTCTATAATTTGTCTTAATGTCGTTTGCTTATACCTTTAGTTTAAGAAGAGCTTCTTTGAAAGACTTGAGAAAGTCTCTAAATGACAGGCCTAAAGGGTGCTTGCACGAAGCCTTCATCTCGTTTCTTTATTTTCCATAATATACCTTATGCGATTGAAATGTAATAGATGAACGCCTCTCCCCCGCCGGATGGTGGTCCGGATCGGCGTTCGGGCGGGGCAGCGTCTCCATCCTCGTCTTGGCACGCGTCGTCTGCGAAGAGAGGCCTCTATTCGGATACGCGCCGCTTCAGAGCCCCGAAGAACGCCGAGGGATACTGGAAAAATGCCGGGAGATGCCAGGAGGCAGATGAAAATCTGCTCGTCGAGAAGATCCGGGAAGCACGAACCATTTTAGGCAAAATAACGCAAAATAGGGTCGCCGGAGAGCTCTGGACTGGATACCTAACTTTGAGAAGGCCGGGGCCGGGGGCTCGCTGGCCTGGGGCGTTATCATTCGCATAGCGTAACGTTGAAGCCTTTGAGAAGCCTGTCTGAGGGGACGGCCTGGGGTGTTATCATCCGCATAGCGTAACACATTGAAGCCTTTGAGAAGCCTATCTGAGGGGACAGCCTGGGGCGTTATCATCCGCATAGCGTAACACATTGAAGCCTTTGAGAAGCCCGCCTGGGGGGACGGCCTGGGGTGTGTTCCTGGGGTGGCGACCAGGGTATGGCGGATGGCCCGCCCGTAAATCGTCTGAGGGGACTCCTGGGGCGTGTTTCTGAGGTGTGTTGGTGCCTTTATCTGTTCTTTTTCAGGCGTATTTGTGGGCATCTTTGTCTGGCACAGGGTGTCGTCCAATAGGGCCGTGTGGGGGAGCTGGCCTGGGGGAGAATCCAGCCCAAGCTCCCTTGACCTATGCTTTGAGAAGCCCGTCTGAGGGGGACTCTTGGGGTGTGTTGGTGCCTCTATCTGTTCTTTTTCAGGCGTATTTGTAGGCATCTTTGCTGGCACCGAGTGTCGTCCAATATCGAATCCGAGCCTCCGCGCCCGACGAGCCGACTCCTCCTGTCGCCGAGCCCTCTAAACAAAACCAAAGAGCCCTCTCTCGTTCAGAATTTCGCCAAGAGTCTCCCTCATAAACGCTCTTTCCAGGCTTGCCTCGGCTGCGAGACAAGCAAGGGCGGCATTCTCTTGGAGCATGGACTTCCCGGCCTCGTGTTGTGTCGTCAAGCTGTTCGGGGATTGAATTCAACGAGGAAGGAGGGCTCCTTCCTCCACCTGGACCCACTAAAAGCCTGCCAAGAGCCTAGCAGACAGGCGATTCAAGGGCGATTCAAGGGCACAGCAAAGGCTATCCGCCGCGGAGAGCCATCATCCCTACCCTTCTTCTGCGATTTTTGTCGTGCCCGTGTCTCTGGTTTTGTTGCGCTCATGGAATGGTATGCGGAATGATGTGCGGAACGGCATACCGCATGCCAGTCTCGACCCGGTCTTCATCAAGGCTCTCCCAACGGACACGCGCAGCCCTCGCCCTACCCGTCTTTGTATAACGCAAAAAGCATAATTTTATCTATAAAATAAGCTATGATGCCTATAGCTGGTATTTTTTTCGATTGTTTTATGGAATTTATGTAAAAAGGCTCTTTTGGGTAATAAGGTATTTTTAGACATTCTATAGATGTAAAATAGCCTTCTCAGAGTATATGAAAACTATATATAGTTTTTGCGGTCTCGGCAGTCCAAACCTTGGAGCCGATGTCAAGCCGCTTCTCTTTTAAGACGGAATGAGCGTCCGATGGAGCGTTTTTTAGTTTTTATGCCTAGCTTGTGCCTGGCTGTCGGGGCCTCCGTGTCGGGGCACCGGCCCCCGTGTCGAGGTCGGGACACCCGGGTCGGGTGTCGAGAGGGCTCGGCTCTGCGGCGTTTTCAGGCTTTAAGACACAAGCCGTCATAGCCGACAATGACATTGTCGGGGAGCCGGCCAGAGAGCTCTCGATAATCCATATCCGCGTTCATATGAGTCGTGACAGCCAGGTCCGGCTGGACTTTTGAGACCCACTCGAGCGTTTGGTCTAAATGAGCGTGCGTACTATGCTCTTTATAGCGCAGACAATCCACGATCCATAATTTTGTGCCGGACAGCGTCTCGAGGGCTTGGTCGCTCAGATAATTGGTATCCGTAGAATAGGCAAAATCGCCGATACGGAAGCCTAAAGTCGTTGTGGCCCCGTGACCTTGCTCGAAAGGGGTGATCAGGAGCTCTCCGATACGGAAGGGGCCCGTAATCGTGTGAGGCTCTAAGACAGGTTTATAATAAAAACCTCCTGAAATCGGCGTAAAAGCGTAAGCAAAACGCTGTTGCAGACTCGCCAGGCACGTGGTGTCGCCGTAACACGGAATGGGACGCCGCATGGTGATGTTGAGCCAACGCAAATCGTCAAGACCGTGCGTGTGGTCCGCGTGGTCGTGCGTGTATAAAACAGCACTCAAGTGTTGCACGCGCGCCTCTAAAAGCTGTTCTCGGCAATCGGGGCTCGTGTCAATTAAGAGCGTTTCATGAGGCGACCTCACCAGAATCGAGCAGCGCCGGCGCTTGTTTTTCGGCTCTTCAGGGTCGCACCGGCCCCAGCCGAGCCCTACAATAGGCACGCCACTGGAGGTCCCGCAGCCCAATATCGTGATTTCTAGTTTCAAAATAGGTCTCCGTCTGGGTTTCTATAGGTCTCTAGGCTGTGTCATCTTTTGCCCTGTATAGCTTGTTTTCGCGCCTTTTGTTACGTGTTGTTTATGTTTTGTCCCGGTATCTTTCCGGCATCTGCAGGACAGCCAGGACTTGACATTCATGGACGACTAGATGATTATAGCTCCAGCAGGCGGGCCCTATTTTCATGATTTCCCACCCGGCGGCTAAGTCCAGGAGGCCTCGAGACAGAGCCGGGGGTAAAGCCGGAGGGCGTTTCAAGACCGGTTCCGGCGGAGAAACCTCCGTCATCGCCTCTGCTGCGGCTGTTGTGGGTTCCGTGGACTCTGTGGGCTCCGAGAGCGGCGCAGCAGCAAGCGGCATAGCGAGATCGTCGATGCCGAAAAGCACGACCTTGGCTTGCGAATCCAGGACGGCTTTGAGAATCAAAGCCGTCATCGGCTCGGTGAATTGCCCGTCCCAGGGCACGACGGCGGCTTTGGAGACCAAAATAGGCTCGGGGTGGCGCACGCCTGCGATCAAAAAACCGCCCGAGCCATAGGACTCTATGAGACCGCGGGAGGATGAATACAATTGGATGGAAGCGTCCGACACGCTCATGGCTATAGCCGAAAATCGAGACAAAAGGCAAGCGAAAATTGAAAGACCTTCTCCCCGACGCTTTTTTGGCTTTTCGTTTTTTGTGTGCGGCTTAGTTTCGGGTTCGGGTTTCTCTGGGGTTCGGCGGCGGTCTTCGTGAAAAAGCGCAAAGCTTCCTCGCAGCGGTGGCTCCAGCGTCAGCTTCGAGACCCCTATAAAGAACGCGCGAGGCAGGAGAACTATGTCTCAAGAGCCGCCTATAAGCTTCTAGAAATAAATGAGAAATTCAAATTATTTGATACAAAACGTCCGCAGACCATTCTAGACCTGGGAGCAGCCCCAGGAAGCTGGCTTCAGGTTCTGACTCAAAAAACGCATCCCGAATCACAACTGATTGGTCTAGACTGGGTGCCGCTGGATGAGACGCTCATGGCGTCCTTCGCCCTCCCCGCCCATCAAACTCATCAGGCCCACCAGACCCACCAGACTAGAGTCCGTTTCATCCAGACCGATATCTGTCAGCCTCAGGCCGAGACATGGCTTCATCAGATTTTAGGCGGCGAGCCAAAGCTAGATTTGGTTTTGTCGGACATGGCGGCTCCGACGACAGGCCATCGCCAGACGGACAGTCTGCGCACGCAACATCTGGCCGAGAGAAGCTATGAACTGGCCCTGGGCTACTTGCGTCCAGGAGGCACCGTCTGTGTGAAATTTTTTCAGGGCGGGCCTCGGGACACGATGCGGCGTTTTTTGCGGACCCATTTCCAGGAAGTCAGACACTTTAAGCCGCCGGCGAGTCGAAAAGCCTCGCCAGAGGTGTATCAAATCGCTCTGGCGTTCAAAGGCCGCCCCGACCGGGCGCGCCCCGGCCCCGGCCTTCACCTGAATTGAGCCGGAATCGCGTTCTCGTCCTCGCCGGGCCCCGAGCCCGACTCCGAGGTCTCATCCGGCGGCTGGGGCTCGATGGCCACCAGGAGCGGAACCGCTAAACCCAGAGAAGACCAGGTCCCAATCACAATGCCCCAGAGCATCGCTAGGGCAAAACCTCGCAAGATAGGGCCTCCGAAAAGAACCAGAGCCAGCAAAGCCAGAAAGGTCGTCGCCGACGTCACAATCGTCCGAGACAGGGTCTCGTTCAAAGAGAGATTCGCAATCTCTATGAAGCGGCGTTTTTTATATTTTTGCATATTTTCTCGGATTCGGTCGTAAATCACGACGGTATCATTGACCGAATAGCCCGCAATCGTCAGAAGAGCCGCGACGCTCGCGAGGGTGAACTCTAGCCCTGTGATCGCGAAAAAACCCAGCGTCGTCACGACATCATGAAAAATGGCGAGGATGGCTCCGAGGCCGAATTGCCACTCGAAGCGAAACCAGATATAGACGAGAATGGCCCCAAGAGCCGCCATAATCGCCCAAAAGGCCGTTTCACGGAGTTCCGCTCCGACGACGGGGCCGACAAATTCGGTGCGTCTGAACTCGAGGACAAAGGGCTCGAGCTGGGATTTCAAGCGGGCAATGGCCGCGTTTTGACTCGCAACCGAGGCCTGAGCCGTGCCGCGCGTGGCAGAAGAATCCGAAACGCCCTCGCCTTCCAGATCTTCCGGGGCCAGGTCTGCCGGGGTATCCGGGGTCTCAGGGTTCAAAGAATCGTTCGTGAAACGAATGAGAAAGACATCCGGAGCTCCAAAAGTCTGGACCTCGCCCTGCCCCACATTGGATTGAGCGAGCAGGTCTCGGATTGTCGGCAGGCTGACATCTGGTTTAACCCGCACCTCCATGAGCGTTCCTCCTCGAAAATCTATGCCTAAATTGAGCCCTCGACCGACAAACAAAGCCAAAAGCGCAATCAAAACGAGCCCGCAACCGACCAGGACTCCAGGACGCCTGTAGGCTAGAAAAGGAATCTCGGGCGTCTGAGAAAAAAGAGTAAGCACAGAATCAGATCCTTTCAGAATGATGGCCGCAACCCCAGAATAAGTGTCTCTTTCAACGGGCTCGACGGGTTCGGGTATTAAAGGGGCTCGACGGATTTTCAGAGACGGCATCCCTCGGCGTATCAGAGGTAACCGGGCTCCCAAAGGTCAATGGAGCATTCGTGAAACGAATGAGAAAGACATCCGGAGCTCCAAAAGTCTGGACCTCGCCCTGCCCCACATTGGATTGAGCGAGCAGGTCTCGGATTGTCGGCAGGCTGACATCTGGTTTAACCCGCACCTCCATGAGCGTTCCTCCTCGAAAATCTATGCCTAAATTGAGCCCTCGACCGACAAACAAAGCCAAAAGCGCAATCAAAACGAGCCCGCACCCGACCAGGACTCCAGGACGTCTGTAGGCCAGAAAAGGAACCTCGGGCGTCTGAGAAAAAAGAGTAAGCACAGAATCAGATCCTTTCAGAATGATGGCCGCAACCCCAGAATGTGTGTCTCTTTCAACGGGCTTGACGGGTTCCAGGAGTTAAACGAGCTCGACTGGCTCAACAGATTCAACGGGCTCGACGGGTTCTCAGAGCCGACATCCCTCGGCGTATCAGAGGTAACCGGGCTCCCAAAGGTCAATGGAGCATTCGTAAAACGAATGAGAAATATGTCCTGTGCTCCAAAGGTCTGGACCTCGCCATACCCTACATTGGCTTGGGCGAGTATCTTTCGAACCGCAGGCAGGCTGGTATCCGGTTTGACCCGTACCTCCATGAGCACCCCACCTCGAGGATCTGTTTCTAAATTGAGACCCCGACCCAGAAACAAAGCCAAAAGCGCAATCAAAACGAAACCACAACCGGCCAAAAAACCAGGGCGTCTGTAGGCTAGAAAAGGAACCTCGGGCGTCTGAGAAAAAAGAGTAAGCACAGAATCAGATCCTTTCAGAATGATGGCCACAACCCCAAAATAAGTGTCTCTGGGATTTTCGGCTTTTTTTAGGGGCTTGCCGGAAGGACGTCAGAATCCCCGGTCTCGCCTAGGTTTTTTCTGTTTCCGCAAAGACCTCCCGGCAGGAGACCGCCCGGCGGCAGGAGACCGCCCTCCGGGCGACCGCCCCCCGGCAAGAGACCGCTCGGCGAGCCCCCGGACGGTGTAAGGCAAAATCAAACGCGTCAAAACAAGAGCTCCAAAAACAGAGGTGCAAATCCCCAACGTGAGCGTAACCGCAAAGCCTCGAATCGGCCCCGACCCCAGAACAAACAGAATGAAGCCCGCTAGCAAAGTCGTGATATTCGCATCCAAAATGGCCGTCAAAGAGTGCTTATAAGCGGCCTCCACGCGTTGGGCGATCTCTTTGACGCGGTTCTGTTCCTCGCGCATGCGCTCAAAAATGAGGACATTCGCATCCACAGCCATGCCGATGGACAGAATAATGCCCGCAATGCCCGGTAAAGTCAGACTCGCCTGAAGAGCCGTCAAAACGCCGATAAGAAGCACAATGTTCAAAAAAAGAGCCACACACGCCGCAACACCATAGGCTCTATAGATGAACAGCATAGACCCCAGAACAAGAACAAGGCTGACCCAGGCCGCAAACTTCCCCGCCGCAATGGAGTCCTGACCTAGACTCGGGCCAATCGTGCGCTCCTCGAGAATGGTGAGAGGGACCGGCAAGGCTCCCGAACGCAAAAGGAGGGCGAGCTCATTGGTTTCCTCGGTCGTGAACTGACCCGTGATGATGCCTGAGCCCTCTAGGATGGGGGACTGGATACGCGGGGCCGAGATGACCTCTTGATCCAGAACGATCGCCAGAAGCCTGCCCACATGATCGCGCGTAACATTGGCAAAACGCCGCCCGCCCTCGCTGTCAAAACGGAACGAGACAACAGGGAGATTGTCGCTGAAACTCGCATGCGCATCCACGAGATTTTCGCCGCCGACACGCGTGCGTTTCTCCACGAAAAAGGTCTGGCGAGGTGAACCGTCCGGGTTTTTTTCGGCACTCGGAAGGCGCAGCACCGTCGGGCCCGCCCGAGACTCCAGACTAATCAGGTGGAAAGTGAGCTTCGCCGTCCGACCCAGCAAGCTTTTCACAAGCTCCGGATCGCTGGCGCCCGGGAGTAAAACAAGAATGCGTCCTCGGCCCTGGCGTTGAACCACAGGGCCGAGCGTCCCAGTTTCGTCTATGCGGCGGCGAACCGTCTCTATAGAGGCCTGAACGGCCTGGTTGAGACGATTGATTTTTTCCTCTTCCGATAGGGTCAGATGAAACCACGCGCCTGTCGCTTCTCCCTCGCCCTCGCCCTTGCTATGAGGGAGAACTTCAACCACGGCATCACCTAAATCGCGCCTCAATAAGGATTGTAGGACAGAGAGTTGTGCGGTATCTCTCACCTCGAATTTCAGAATTTGATTCTGACTCACGGGCGGCGTAATAGACAGGCTTTCGCGCCGGGCGAGCTCGCGCACGGTTTGTTCATAGGCCTCTAGACGCTGGTCAAAGACAAAATTCTCATCCACCGCCAAAAGCAGAGAAGCTCCCCCGCGTAAATCTAGACCCAAATTGAGACTCCGACCCGGCATGAGCGAAAGAGTCTCCTCATACCGCAAGGGCTCGAATATATTCGGGGCAGCGTAAACAACCGCCGCTAGAACAACGCAAATGGCTCCTATCTTGCGCCAACGTCCCATGGATCAGAATGGGTCAGAGCACGAAGGGTGACACAACAAGCACCTGTTGTTCTGTTTATCGGCGAGGCTGGAGAGATGGTGCGTTGGCTGATAAGCACATGCCCGACAACCGAGCCGCCACGCCCGTCCACTCCGTCCACCCTATCCACCCTGGCCGCTTAAGCCAGGTCCTCGGCGTCCGCCTCGGAGTCGGATAGGCCCGAGTCTTGCCGCCGCCACCAGCGAGAATCCCGGACCAGAATTGAAGAGTCCTCCGCTCAGATTTGGAAACTTTATCCGGAGTATGACCCCGAGTATCATCTCGAGTATGGTCCCGAGTATCATCCGGGGTATGACCCCGAGTATCATCCGGAGTATGATCCCGGGCGTCATCGTGAGGCTCGTCGTTTGAGGCATCGCCGCCCTCCCCTTTCTGAGACGGCCCCGGATCAGCACCTGAGTCCGCGCCTGGGTCCGCGCCTGAGTCCGCGTCAGGCGGCTCCTTGAGCTTGCCGGAGCCGCCAGGCCCCTTATCCGATGATTTCTCAGAGGCTTTCCCAGATGCCTTACCGGGCCCCTTGCCAGAGGCTTTCCCAGAGGCCTTCCCGGACGCTTTCCCAGAGAGCCTCCCAGGCGACTTGCCAGAGCTGGAAGGGTCCTCCGGGAGGACCTGTGTCACGGCGTTCCGGAGAATCTGGACGTGCACTTGGTCTGCGATGTCTATTTTGACGCGATGCTCGTCTATGAGTTTGGCAACCCGACCATAGACGCCGCCGCCGAAGAGAACCCAGTCTCCGATTTTCAGAGACGCCACTTTGGCCCGGCGTTCTTTCTCCTTTTTCTGCTGAGGGCGGATGAGTAAAAGATAAAAAACGCCGAAAATCAGCAGAAGCGGGAATAAAAAGGAAAACAGGCTCTCGCCGCCGCCGGCGGGCGCTGCCGCTTGAGCATAAGCACTTGACAACATATTTTGGGGTCCTCTAGGGTGTGGGTTGGAGGGGATGGATTGGGTTTATCTCTCCGTCTAGCAAGAAATGGGAAGAAATTCAACACCACTGGCCAGGATTGCCCTGGCCCTGGAGCGGCTCGCCTCTGAGGGGGCCCCCGAGGGTGCTTCCGAGAATCCGGACGAGTCCCGCTCTGGCGTCTCCCGCCGGCAGCGGCAGCGGGCTCTGTCTGGCGTTCCGGCGGGGGTCTGGAACCCCAAGGCGGAACGCATAGAGCCGGTGGCGCGCTTTTTCGCCTTTCCTCTGGACATGTTGCGCGGCGTAGACAAACAAAAAGAGGCTCTTCTACAAAACAGTTGTGCTTTTCTCGGGGGGGCTTATGGGAATCATGGCTTGCTCTGGGGCGTGCCGGGGACGGGAAAGTCTATGCTGATTAAAGCCGTCTTTCGCCATTTGTTTACGCAGACGCCCCCTGTTTTGAAGGGGGCTCTCAAACCCATTTTGATAGAAATAGATGGACGTCATCTGGGAGACTTGCCTCTTGTGCTGGCTCAGGTGAGGGCTATGGCCCGACCTGCGTTTTTGTTTTGTGACGACCTGGGCTTTGAGACTCTAGACGGCGGCGTTCGGGAACTCAAGTCTCTTTTAGACGGCGGTCTTGCCGGCATGGGCATGCCTCACGGGACTCGTCGCGGTCACGGGGAGGGCCGCACGGGAAGCCAGGGAGATGGCGACGGAGACACGATGGGGGCCTCTTCTGGGCGTTATCTGCTTTATGCGACGGCCAATCGGCGTCATCTTATGAGACGCTCCGTGGCGGAAGAGCAGGCCGAGCTCCACGAAACCGAGGCGCGCGAGGAAAAAATAGCTCTTTCGGACCGGTTCGGCCTCTGGCTTGGGTTTCACCCGATCTCGCAACAGGTCTGGCTGGAGATCCTGGAGCTCTATTTCGAGAGGCTTCTTGCGTCCCCGTCGGATGCGCCGCCCGCCGTGGCGTCCTGGCGCGGCGAGGCTCTGACGTGGCAGGCGCGGCGAGGTCGGCGTTCGGGGCGCTCGGCCTGGCAATTTTTCGTCCACTACTGCAACCAGACCGGCCTGGCCCTCGACGACAGAGACCTATGGCTGGAAGGGCTGGAAGACGGCACCTGACCCCTCCGTTGGGCGCGGGCGGCTGGCGGCTGGCGGCTGGCGGCTGGCGGCTTAAGAGGCTGGCGTCCCCAACGGGATTCGAACCCGTGTTGCCGGCGTGAAAGGCCAGTGTCCTAGGCCTCTAGACGATGGGGACGCAGTCAGGGGCAGGGGGCAGGGGGCGACTCTAGAGGATTCTGCTCTGTCTGTCAAGCTCTGATGAGGGCGTTCGGGACAGTTTTGCAAAAATAAAGAACACGGCGCGTCGCCTCAGCTCCGCCCGGGAGGCACAGCAGAGGCATCATAGAATGGAATGGAATATGCTTGCAGCTCTACACGGCGCGGACTGCATCATGGGGCCGGGAGGTGGCTCGTCGCACGGCCTTGTGACCGAACCGCCGTTACGAGACAAAGAAACACTGGATAAAACTTATGGCAAACGCTTTTGGAAATCTGAGTCTGATTGGCAGTTCGTTGCTCCAACACAATAGAAATTTCGAATCTATTGCCCAAAATCTCGCCAATAGCGGGACGCCCGGCCGTAAAGCCGAGCGTGTCTTTTTTCGAGACTTACTCACGCCCTCGTCGGAGGGACGGGCGCCGACCCCGCTCGGCATTGCGAGTTCGTTCCGAATCGACCACGCCACCCAAGGGCAATTGGTGGCCTCGGCGCAGAGTCACCATCTCGCCATTGACGGCGACGGCTATTTTCTCGTTCAGGCTCAGCGCGGCGTAAGCTTTGAGAACAGATTGACACGCAATGGCGATTTTGCACCGGCTTTGGCCCCCCCCGCCGCCGACACGGGCGACACGGGCGCCGCCGCCGACACGGGCGACATCTATCTGGAAACCGCCGCCGGCGAACGCCTGATGGGGTGGTACGCCGATGACGAGGGGAACCTGCCCGATACACGCGGCATCTCGACCGTGGCACCCTTTCGTTTCGAAACCGGACGCGAAAGCATCCCCTTTTCCCCAACCACAGACGTGGCCCTGGAGGTGCACCTGCCCGGCAATGCTCAAGAGGGCGACTCTTATTTGGACGATGTGGAATTTATAGACTCAGCAGGGCAGCGGCGAAGCGCGAGCTTGACATATCTGGCTCTGGATGAGCCCCATCGCTGGACGCTCCGCGTAGATTTCGGCCCCACCGCAACGGATGCCACAAGCACGAGTCCCGCCGCCACGCCGCCCGACGCCGCTGACGCCGGGCAGGTCGTGGATATCGCTCTGGTCTTTGACCCCTTTACGGGAACTTTCACGTCGCCCGACGCTTTAGAGCTCTCTGTGGATTACACGGCCGACCCAAGCGAGGATGACAGCTCAACCCTGGCGGCGAGTTCAGCCCAGTTCAGTCTCGATTTGACGGACTCTTTTGCCGCGGGCGAGCAGTACAGAACCTATGAGCAAACACAAAACGGCTTTGAAGCGGGACGCCTCACAGACTGGCGTGTCGAGAGAAACGGCGTGATCGAAGGCATTTTCTCGAACGGCTTGACGCGAACCATCGGACAGATTGCGCTGGTCGACGTCCCCAACCGAGACGGACTGGCAGTCGCCGAAAATGGAACTTTCGTCGCGACAGCGGCCTCTGGCACCCTCCTGGCTTATGATTTGCGCGATTCAGAACGAGCTCAAATCTATCAGAACCATCTGGAAAGTTCCGCGATCGACATCGCCGAGCAAATGACCGAAGTCATAGAACACCAACATATTTACGCCAGCCTGTCGCGCCTTTTGAGCGTGACAAACGACCTCTTAGCCAGCACGCTCGATATCAAACGCTGAATCAAACGCTGGACTTTTCATATTTTTTCTGTTTCCTCTGCCGATTCGAGCCGGGCCGACGATTCGAGCCGCCGGCTCTGTTTCGTCGCAGCGTGCCCTGCCCCCGCCACGGCGTTCGCGATGCCCAGATTGAGGGCTCCAAGCAAAAGGAGACACCCCAACAATTGATGAAGAACCGCTAGAACAAGAGGAACGCTCAGGACGATGTTGAGGATGCCTACACAAAGCTGAAGACCTAAGAGGCCTCCCAACAGCATCGCAGCTGGGCCTCTCGTGCGCCACGCCAGCCACAACCCCCAGGCCACCGCTCCATAGGCCAGCATGCGATGATGAAACTGCACCGCCGCAGGCGAATGCAGCGCATTATACCAAAAGCCGCCCCGGAATCCACTCTCGAAGCCGTTCTGGGGGGCGGAAAAATAGTCCGGCGGGACGAATTGACCGCCCATGAGCGGCCAACTCTGGTGAAGCAAGCCCGCTTTCAAGCCCGCCACCAGGGCTCCCGACAAAAGGAGACAGAACACAAAACTCGCGAATAAGGCGGTCTCCAGGCCAGAGACGCCCCTGTCAACGCGGCACCACCGATACGCACGAGGCGCCCCCGGGGTCGAGACCCGTGGCGTCGGGACCGGCGGCGTCGAGACCAACATAAAAAGCCAGCCCAAAACAAGAAGAGCCAGCCCAAAATGGATAGCCAGCCGCCCATGGCTAACCGAGACTCTATCCGCAAAGCCGGACTGGACCATCCACCACCCAATCAAGCCCTGGAGGCCTCCAAGGCCCAACAGCCCCAGACCGTGTCGGGACCACGCCTTGAAAGAAAGCCGTCTCTGCCACAAAAACCAGACCATGGGGAGAAAAAAAAGAAGACCCAGGCCTCGGGCCCAGAGGCGATGGAGCCACTCCCAGAAAAAAATGAATTTGAATTCCGAAAGCGTCATGGCGCCGCCATAGCTCAAAAGGTGCTGGGACGTGCCTTGATAGAGCTCAAAAACGCGCCGCCACTCCGAATCAGAGAAAGGGGGGACCACCCCCATCAGAGGACGCCACTCCACCATAGAGAGACCCGAATCTGTGAGACGCGTGATGGCTCCAATGGCAAATAAATCCAGAAGAGCCGCTAAAACGAGCCAAAGCCAGACGCGAACCCAAGAGTCCGTTCCCAAAGCGGGCTCCCAGAGCCAGATTCGCACGAATCTATTTTTCATGGTCTCTTGTATGCCGGTGTGTCCCGGTGTGTCCCGGTGTGTTCTGGTGTCCGACGATGCGTGCCGCTCTAGTCTGACGTGCTGCACCCTGCTAGCGTAGAGTGTGCCCGGAACGTGCCCGAACCATGCTCGGAACGTGTCCGGAACGCGCTTCGAGCCGCCGCCCGCCAGAGGTCCCAGCGAGGGCACCGGCAACCAAACAGCTAGCGTGCGTATAGCACGAAACGTATCGATGTATCAAGTTCCGTCAGGCTGGACGCCGCTCCACGGGGGCAGGTTTGCCGAGACAGACTTGCCAGGACGGATTCGAGAGACGGACTTCGACAGAAGTCCAGGCGTGGGCCCAGGCGTGAACTTTGAGCCCTCTGAGGCCTCGGTTCGATATCCGAGAGACCTCGAGACAAAACAGCATAACGCAACATAACACAGAGCAGCAAGACACGGCGCATCAGGCCACCGCCCGGCACAGACGCCGGTACAGCCGGCCGCACACCGCCTGGGCACGAAACGTGTCGATGTATCAAGTGCCGTCAGGCTGGACGCCGCTCCACGGGGATGGGTTTGCCGAGATAGACTTGCCGGTGTATGCCGGTGTAGCCTGGTGTCCGATGCGTGCCGCTCTAGTCTGACGTGTCGCACAAACGTACCGCACAAAGTTCTTGACTCTTGCGTCTAGACCCGCACCCTGCTAAAGTAGAGTGTGCCCGGGACGTGCCCGAAACACGCCCGGAACGCGTTTCGGGCCGCCGCCCGCCAGAGGACCCGGCGAGGGCACCGGCAACCAAACAGCTAGCGTGCCTATAGCACGAAACGTGTCGATGTATCAAGTGCCGTCAGGCTGGACACGGGAATGGGTTTGCCGAGACAGACTGCCGGGACGGATTCGAGAGACGGACCCCGACAGAAGTCCAGGCATGAGCCCAGGCGTGAGATTTGGGCCTCTGGAGTCCCCATGTCTGATGTTTGGTGTCTGATATGGGTTCGATGCCGGCCCGACACCGGCCCGATACCGGCCCAATATCTGGGAGACCCCGAGACAGAACAACATGACGCAGCATAACACAGACCAGCAGAACACGGCGCATCAGGCCACCGCCCGGCACAGACGCCGGTACAGCCGGCCGCAGGCCTGGGCGCGGTGGGCTCGAGCCCTTTGTTTGGCCGTGGGGCTCGGGCCGGGGCTCGTTGTGCTCGCCGGATGCGGCGGCGACGACGAGGAGGAACCCACGCTCGCCGAGCTCCTGGGCCCCGAGATCGCCTATGACGAAGCTCTCCACCGTTTCTCCAGAGGCCTCGTCGAACAGGCTTCCGAAGATTTTCGAGATATTCACCGCACGTTTCCCTATGCGGCTGTGGCCTCGAGGGCTCTCCTCATGAGCGCGTTCACGAATTTTTACCTAGGGAACTTTCCCGAAGCCGAACAGAATATCGATTTTTTTATAGAGAGCTACCCAACTCACCAAGATATCGCGTATGCTTTCTACTTGCGCGCCATGATTTTCTACGAGCAAATCGAGTCCGTCCGGCACGATGTCTCTTTCGCCATCGCCGCCGCCGAGGGCTTCGGCCTGGTGGCCGAGCTCTATCCCGACACGCCCTACGCTCTGGATGCACGGAGCAAACGCGTGCTCGCCCTCGAGCACATCGCAGGACACGAAATGGAGGTCGGCCGTTTCTATCAGAAAAAAAATCGCTTTGTTGCGGCTTTGAAACGTTTCCAAACGGTGGCTCAGGTTTATGACAGTTCTTCGCATACCCCGGAGGCCCTATACCGACAGATGGAGTGCTATAAAGCACTGGGGCGGCAGGAAGAGGTCGAGCGACTCTTTTTTGTGCTGATCCATAATTATAGCCAATCTAGCTGGTATCCGCCCGCCCGAGGCCTTTTTCTGGGGCTCTTTCTGGAGCAGAACGCCAGGTCCGGGTGATCCGGGTGAGCCAGATAACCTAACGGCGGCGGTGTGATGGACACGATGTAGACGCGATATAGATGTAACAGACCCATGCTGACAGAGATTCAAATCACGGATGTTGTGCTCATCAAATCGCTGACGCTGCGCCCTGGCACGGGATTGGTCGTTTTAACCGGAGAAACAGGCGCCGGCAAATCTGTATTGCTGGACTCGCTGGGGCTTGTGCTGGGGGCTCGAAGTGATTTCACGCTCATACGACAGGGCGCACACCGAGCCTCGGTCGTCGCTGTGTTCGAGCTCCCAGACTCAGCGAGCATGCAGACGCTTCTCAACGAACTGGGTATTTTCGTGGAAGAGGACCAGCTTTTTTTCAAACGCGTTTTAGAGCGCTCCGGCCGATCCAGAGCCTGGGTCAACGACCAACCTGTAACGCTCAAAGGGCTGCAAGCTCTGGCGGCCGAGCTCATTGAAATTCAGGGCCAATTCGAGCAACACGGTCTTTTGGACCCTCTCCGGCACCGAGAAGTCCTGGACCACTATGGGGCGGTCTCCACGGCTTCCGTCCAGAAAACGTGGCAGGCGTGGTCGGAGGCTCGGGCTCAATTGGCTCGGAAAAAAGAGGCCTGTGACCAACTTTCCGCCAAAGCCGAGGAACTCGTGCGGATACGCCAGGAGCTTGAAATACTTGGTGCCCGGCCCGGCGAACTGGAAGAGCTGACACATAAGCATCAGCTCTTGGCTCAGGCGGCTCGGCTGGCGGCGGTGCTCCAGGAGATGCGGGAAAACCTGGACCAGGTGAACGACCCTATCGGCCGAGCTCTCGCCACCCTGCAACGCCAGGAGACCCTGCTGGGGACGCCCGGGCAACAGGCTCTTAAAGCCTTGTCTCGAGCCAATATAGAAATAGAGGAAGCCCGGACTCAAATGGAGACCTTGGCCGAGGCTCTCGAATACGACCCTGCGGCGGGCGATGCGCTCCAGGAACGCCTGGTCGCCTATCGAGAATTGGCCCGCAAGCTCCATGTACCGCCTGAAAAGCTTCTCGAAGCCCAGGGGATGATTCTGAGCCAGCTGGACGAGGCCGACCAAGCTCAAAGGGCCCTCCAGGCATTCGCCGAAGACGTCGAGACCAAAAAACAAATCTATGAGCAAGCCGCCGACACGCTTTCAGACTTGCGCCTGGAGGCCGCTCGAAAACTGGACGCTTTTGTCAATGCGGAACTCCCGCAGCTGCATATGCCGGCTGCTCAATTTTCCACACAAATCACGCCCAAGCCTCCCGAGACCTGGAACGAACACGGCAAGGACGCCGTGCAGTTTTTCGCCCGGACGCTGGAGAACGGTCAGGCGATGCCTCTGCATAAGGTTGCCTCGGGCGGCGAATTGTCACGCTTCTTGCTGGCTATCAAAGTCGGACTGGGGGATAAGAGCTCTCATACCGCTTTCGTCTTTGACGAATTGGACGCGGGCCTCAGCGGGGCCAGTGCCGCTGCTATCGGAGAACGCCTCGTGAAATTAGCACAGCAACGCCAGATTTTGGTGATTACGCATTCGCCTCAGGTTGCCTCTTGCGGGTCTCGGCATTTTGTGGTCGAACGACGCCAGGTACCGGAGGGCTCCGAGACCTACGTGCGGGAAATCGCCGACCAAGAGCGCACTAGCGAAATTGCGCGGCTTTTGTCGGCCTCGCAGATTACGTCCGAGGCCCTCGCCGCCGCCGAGAGCCTGCTCGAACGCAGCCAGAAACACCGCTAGAACGCCCGAGAACACACACACCAGAGATGCTTTTGTGAAGGAGAGCTTTTCGTCGTGGCGAAGCTAGAGCAGGATACCGAACCGCCCTCCAGGCCGCCCACGCCCGGGGAAGAATCCGGGGGACAATCCGGGAAACAGCCCAGGGAAAAACTCGGAGAACAACCCGGGGAAGAGGATGGTTTCGTGATAGAAACCGGGGAAACCGGTAGCGGGACCGGTGACAAAACCAGCGACTCGGGGAAATATGATGAGGCGCATCTGCAAGATCTACGTGAAAATCTGCGAAAAATCCTGCAAGACCTACCCTTAAATTTGCAAAAAAGGGCACAAAACCTCCAAAATCTACCTTCAGACCTTCAAAGAAGCATGCGAGAAATCATGCAAAGTATTCAAAATCTACCTTCAGACCTTCAAAGAAGCATGCAAGAAAGCGTGCAAAGTATTCAAAATCTACCTTCAGACCTTCAAAGAAGCATGCAAGAAAGCGTGCAAAGTATTCAAAATTTACCCTCAGACCTTCAAAGAAGTATGCAAGATCTGCGCGAGCGGCTAGCCTCTTATCGGGATGCGTATTTTCATCAATCGACCCTGATCGTTTCGGATGCCGAATATGACGCTCTGTTCCGGCACCTGGAACAGCTGGAGGAAGAACTCCAAATCCCCGCCGAAGAGCGTTTCACGCAACGCGTCGGGGCAGCCCCTCAGCCGGCGTATAGCCATCACCGTCATTTATCCCCGATGCTCTCTTTGGAGAACGGGTTTTCCGCCGAATCTGTCCTCGAGTTCGACAAAAAAATAAAACGCTATCTGGGCCTGCCCCCCGAGACAACCCTCGACTATCTGGCGGAACCGAAAATAGACGGCGTTTCGGCTTCTCTGCTTTATCAGGACGGCAAACTCGTTCGGGGCCTCTCTAGAGGCGACGGGACCACCGGCGAGGACGTCACGCAAAATCTGCGTCAAATTCCCGATATCCCAGAGCAACTTCGACCGCCCTTCCCTGCTCTTCTGGAGATACGCGGCGAAGTCTATCTGGAACGGACGCAATTCGAGTGCCTCAACGCCCACCAACGGGCCGAGGGCCTTAAGCCTTTCGCGAACCCCAGAAATGCGGCGTCCAGTAGTATGCGACTCCTCGACGCCGAGCTGTCCGCCAAACGAGGCCTGCGGTTTTTCGCCCACGGCATAGGCGGCGTCCGGACCTCCCTGTCCGCCTCGACTCCTCTGGAGGAACTCCCCGATGCGACCCAAGCCGAGCTGGTGGAACGCCTTCGAGCCCTCGGGTTTCGGCTGCCTGACGCCATGCGCCTGTGCCGGCATCCCGACGAAGTCATAGACTTCTGGAAAGCCACAACCGAAAAAAGAGAAAAACTCAATTATGAAATGGACGGGATTGTCGCAAAACTGAACGACCGAGGCCTCCAG
The DNA here is from genome assembly GCA_965203415.1 of Alphaproteobacteria bacterium. Classification (GTDB taxonomy): domain Bacteria; phylum Pseudomonadota; class Alphaproteobacteria; order CBDBCS01; family CBDBCS01; genus CBDBCS01. Next base: position 421,596 of record CBDBCS010000004.1, read on the forward strand.
GGGCGTCTCGGAATCGTGCAGCGTTCGCCGCGTTGGGCTCTGGCGGTCAAATTTCCCGCCCAAGAGGTGGCAACTCGAGTGCAAAATATCGTCGTGCACGTGGGACGGACGGGCGTCGTGACACCCGTGGCCGAACTGGAAGAGGTGACCATCGGTCAAGTGCAGGTTCGACGAGCTTCTCTCCACAATGCCGACGAGATCGAACGTTTGGCTATCCAACCGGGGGCTCGAGTCCTCGTCAAACGCGCGGGCGATGTCATTCCCAAAATCGTCGCTGTCCTGGAACAGGGCGAGGGAGCCTTTCATTTCCCGGACCATTGTCCGGCTTGCGGTGCGCCTCTGGTGCGCCAAGAGGCCGTCTATCGCTGCCCCGACCGAGCCGGATGCCAAGGCCAACGCCTGGAGAGTCTGCGCTATTTTGTCTCTAGACAGGGCCTAGACATCGACGGCTTGGGGCAGGAGGCTCTTCAGGCTTTTTTCGAATGGGGATGGGTCCGGACGTATGCCGATCTTTTCCGTCTGCCTCAGCACCGGGAAGAGCTGGCTCAGAAAAAAGGATGGGGAGCTCTATCCATTCAGAACCTGTGCGAGAGTCTTGAAGCCCGCCGCTCTGTTGGGCTGACCCGGGTGATAACGGCTCTGGGCATGCCGACGGTGGGGCCGACTTTGGCGGCTCAGCTCGCCAGTTTTCTGGGGTCTTGGGAAACCTTTACGAAACTCCTGAGCGATTTCTCACCCGAGACCGATATTTGGAAAAATCTCTTGGCTTTGGATGGAATCGGTGCCCGAACGCTCGAGGAGATCGCCGCCTTCGCGCACCATAAGGGCCCAGAGGTCCTGGAATTGGGACAGCTTCTCACCATAACGCACGAAACACAGACACGAGAACAAAGCTCGGCCTTGACGGGGAAGTCCATGGCTTTTACGGGAACCCTGTCTCGAATGACCCGCCAGGAGGCGAAAGAGCTCGTCAAACGCCTGGGCGTCCGAGTCATGGATATTGTCTCTCAGAAGACGGACTACTTGGTCTGCGGCAAGAGCACCGGGACCGCCACCACCAAAGCTAAAAAAGCCGCGGCCATGGGGGTCTCGGTCCTCTCGGAAGAGGATTTTCTGGCAATCCTGGATAGACCTCCGGGCGATGAAACCCCGGGTGGCGAAACGCCGGACGGTGAAAACGAGAAACACGCCGGACCATAAACAGGAAAACATAATGGAATCTATAAAAAACACCCCCGCCCCCGCCGAGGACCCTGTTACGGCTGACTTGTCCTCTTTGCCCGTGACGTTCCAGGATGTTTTGGACGCGGTTTCTCGGACTGCCGCTTATCGGGAAGTGACGCCCGTTCTGACGTCGCCTCGATTGAATGAGAAATTGGGGCTGCAGCTCTTCGTCAAAGCGGAAAATCTGCAAATCACGGCGAGTTTCAAAATCCGAGGCGCCGCAAACAAAATCCTCCTGGAGCGCGAAAAGCGTAAAATTCCGTCTATTCTAGCTTTTTCGTCGGGGAATCATGCGCAAGCGGTGGCCTATATGGGCAGGCGTCTGGCTATAGCGACGACGGTGATCATGCCCAGCTCGGCACCGGCGGTGAAGCGGCGGGCGACTCTGGCTTGGAGGGCTCGGTTGGTGGAATATGACCCACGCCAGGAAAGCCGAGACGATGTTCTCGCAAAATGGCACAGAGACAGCCCAGAGTCCCTTTTCGTCCACCCCTTCGAGGATAAAACGGTGATTGCCGGGCAGGCCACCGTGGGCCTCGAAATGTTCGAGTTTCTCAAAAGCCGCCAGATACGCCCGGCCGCCGTTTTTTGTCCAGGCGGCGGCGGCGGGCTTGTGGCGGGGACGGCTCTTGTGGCGAAAACCTATGATCCTCGAGTGGCTGTTTTTGTGTGCGAACCTCTGCACTATGCCAAAATCAGGGTCTCGCTGCAGAGCGGAACTCGCACAGCCATAGACAAAAAAACGGCTCCAGACACGATACAGGATGCGCTTTCGCCTCCCCAAATGGGAGCCTTGGCGTTTGAGATTTGCCAGAAATGCGTCACCAGCCCGCCGCCTGTTTCCGACGAGGCGGCTCTGGAGGCCATGGGCGTCCTGTTCGAGTATTTTCGCCTCGTCGCCGAACCGGGAGGCGCCGCCGGCCTGGCCGCCTTGCTGGCTCAGCTGCCGAGATGGCACAATCAAGCCGTGCTCGTGGTTGTCTCGGGCGGAAATGTCGAGCCAGATCTCTTCGCCCGAGCCATCACGAAAACGACGCCGGCAACACATCCTCCACAAGACGCGATGAAAAGGTAGCAGCATGGCACAGATTGATCTTTCCTCGGCTTTGAATGCCCGCCGAGCCACCCCCCAGGACCAGGACGGCCTCGACGAGACGGACCCCACCATCGCCCCCACCATCACCCCCACCGATGCGGACAAAACAGGGGCTCGAAGTACCCAGAGTTCGCCGGTTTTACCCCATAGCCTGGAGTCCGAAGCCGCCCTCCTAGGAGCCGTCCTGCGCGACAATAGCCTGATGGATAAAATCGGCGAGTTCCTCAAGGAAGAGCATTTTTATAACCCAGCCCATCGGATTATCTGGAAAAAACTCCGAGAGCTTTACGGCAGGAACCAGGTTGCCACGCCGGATATGCTGGCCTTTGTGCTGGATAAGGATCCTCTGCTCGCCCAGCTTCAGGGAGGCGCCTATGTTTTCAAACTGGCGAATAATATCGTCACGATTGCCCACGCCGATGGTTTTGCGCGGCAATTGGTCGAGCTGGCGACTCGACGCGAATTGGTGCGGCTGGGCGTGGGGCTCATTAACGAGGCCCGCGACCTGACACGCGAGGGCTCGGTCCAGGACCTGGTGGACAGTGCCGAACAAAAGATATTTTCAATCGGACAAGAGGGGTCTCAAGAGCGCCCCATCCAGACCCTCGGCGAGGCTTTCGTAGAAGCCAAAAGACAGCTGGACGAAGCCCGAAGCCAAGAGCACTCTTTCACCGGCGTCGTGAGTGGGTTTCGAGCTCTGGATGACCTGCTGGGCGGGTTTCAGCGTTCGGATCTCATTATCATTGCGGCTCGGCCTTCTATGGGCAAGACGGCTTTGGCTCTCAACATTGCCGTGAATTGCGCGCGGACTTTCCGCGATGCCAAGACCCATTTCGAAGGCGAAGAGAGCTCGGGGCGGGGCGGCAAAATTTTGTTTTTTTCGCTGGAGATGTCGTCCAGTCAGCTCGCCGGCCGCGTCCTGAGTAGCGAAGCTCGCCTGGGGAGCGACAGTATCCGCCGCGGCGTCCTGTCCGGGACGGACTATGAGAACCTTCTCAAGGCGTATCGGGCTCTGCAGGATATTCCGCTTATTCTGGACGACGCCCCTGGGTCGAGTGTCTCTAGAATGGCCGCGGTGCTCCGGCGCGCCATGCGAGACCACCAGCGCATCGATATGGTGATTGTGGATTATATCCAGCTCATCGAGTCCGACCAGCACCAAAGACGCTTTCGAGATAACCGAAACGTAGAGGTCTCTATGATTTCGCGCGGTCTTAAACGCCTGGCCAAAGAGTTCAATGTGCCTGTCATTGCGCTGTCGCAGCTCTCGAGAGAAGTGGAGAGCCGTTCGCCTCCTGTGCCGCAATTGGCCGACCTGCGCGACTCGGGGGCTATAGAGCAAGACGCCGATGTCGTGATGTTTATCTATCGGCCTGTGGTCTATACGGAATTGAAGCTCCCGCGCTACCCCGCCGAAGGCGAGGAACAATATCGCCTCCGGCGCGAAAAATTGCAGAACCAGATGAACCAAGAGCGCAATCTGGCGAAAATCTTTATCCAGAAACACCGCAACGGCCCAACCGGTACGATCGAGTTGAACTTTATAAAGGAAATTACACGCTTCGAAACGGCGACCTCGTCGTTTCCCGGCTCGGACGCGTACGCCGGAACTTACGGCACGGGCACGGCGCATAGAGCTCGAGAAAGCTACGCCCCGGGTAGAACAGACAGAACAGGCGGGAAAAACAATCCAGGAGGTCACGCAATGCCGCCGAATGCTCCCGAGAGTTCCCCGGGTTCTCCGGGCGGCCCCTCGAACGCCGGTGGGGGCTCCAACCCTAGGGTTTCCGACCCTAGGGTTTCCGACCCCGAGGAGCCGCCCGAAGAATCCATTTCTTTTTAGGAAGCTAAACACAAAATGAGCCCATGGGAGACCCGTCTGGAGGACGAAAATGCTTGAGTGGCCCAGAACCAAACGGTGGAGCTGTGCTTATCCGATTTTCTGTTATTGTGCCCGCTTCGGCAAGGACTGGCACCGGGCCGGTCTGCCGGGCTGATCTGCCGGGTTGATCTTATGTGAGCTGATTTTATCCGCATGATGACGGTCGAAACCAAGGAAGCGTCCATGGCAATGGCTCGATGGCAGCAAACCGCGCGTTGGTGCAGGGGGTGCCCATCGAATCGCCTGCGCTAAATTTGGACGAGGCCATGGTGACCCACGGGGGTGACCCACGGGTGCCGTATCTTGGCTTTGGAAGCCCCGCTGGTGACAGGAGCCAAGCGGAAGCTGGACGACGACGCCTACCTCAACCGCCACACCATCAACCGCCACACCATCAACCGCCACACCATCAACCACCGGGACGCGCCCGCCTTGTCTGCGAACGCCCCTGTTTTTGACGCGTGCCTAGTCTGTACGCCTCGGTGACTCGTTGTTTTGACCCAGATGGTCCGCCTATCGTCGGTCGCTCTTGCCACGTTCCAGGCGACTCGGCCGGCGAGGTCTCGGAAGCTTGCGGCGTCAGCTTGCTCGACTGACCCTCTGAATGTGACTTTTTTCTTTCGTCCTCCGCCGTTTTCGCGTGCTCGGCGGATTATTGCTCTGGACCGGCTCCGAGAGAATTACCACCATCTTCGCCGCCTCGCCGGCGGGGCCGAGCTGTGGCCCGTCGTCAAAGCCAATGCCTATGGCTGCGGCGTCCAACAGATTGCCCCGTGTCTCGTGGAGGAGGGGGCGCGGCATTTTTTTGTCTCGGACCCGCGGGAAGGGGCTCAGCTCCGCAAAATTCTCTGCGACATGCCCCGCCAAAAATTTCGGCAAAAACTTCGGCAAACCGAGGGACCGGCCATTTGTGTCTTGTCGGGGCCCTTCGAAGGTGAGCTGCCTCTATTTCACCAATACGCTCTGAAGCCTGTTCTGAATTCACTTTATCAAATAGACCTATGGGCCCGAAAAGGAAAGAAAAAACCTGCGCTGCTCCATTTTGATACCGGCATGAATCGCCTGGGGCTTCCGATGGCGTGGGCAGGGGTGTGGGCTCAGCGGTCTCGGGGGTCTTCGTCCGCAGAGAACCACACCGCGCCAGCCCGACCCGAGGAACAAACGCCTCGGGATAGACGCGAGCCCTCCGAATCGGAGCTCTCCCTCTCCCCGGCGTTTCCTTTCCCCTTCCCCGTCGAAGCGTGTCTGAGTCATTTTGTCCATACGCAGCCTGAGGCTCTGGGTTTTTCGGCGACCCAATGTGAACAGATGCAGTCCGTGCGCCAGGCTTTTCCCGAGGCCAAAATGATGCTGTGTAATTCGGCAGGGCTTTTCTGGAACCATCGTCCCTTTTTGTTCGACGCCGTTCGGCCTGGTTTGGCTTTATACGGCGTCCATCCGTGCCCCGGGAAAATAACGGCAATTCCCCGGGCGATTTTGCGTGTGACGGCGCCTGTTCTGGATGTACGGCGCGTCCACAAAAACGAGACGGTCTCTTATGAGGGCACATGGCGGGCGCCTCGAGCCTCCGTGCTCGCCGTCGTGGGCTTTGGTTACGCCGACGGTTATCCCTGGGGCGCCTCTAACAGAGCCCGCGCCATGGCAGAAGGGTTTTGTCTGCCTCTGCGAGGCCGCGTCACCATGGATTATAGTATGTTTGACCTGACGGCCTATATGGCGCACCATCCGACCCCACCTCAAGAGCTGGAACTTCTAGGCGACGCTTACACCGTTCAAGACCTTGGCGAGGCCTCTCAGACGACGCCCTATGAAATTTTGTGCCGCCTGGGAGCCGCAAACCGAACCCAAACCAACTATGTGGATGTGGCATAAAAGAGACCCGGCGTCCATAAAGCCGGTTCTAGGCCGTACTGCCGGCTTATCGCCACCCTATCGCCGAAATAGAGGGCTCGATAGGGGGAGGCGCATTAGACGGAGGCGCATTAGATGAAGGCGTATTAGATGGAGGCCGGGCCTCGGGCGTGTAACGGTGTGTTCCACGAGTGCTCGGAGCGGGGCTCATAGAGCTTCTCAAACTGCCGCCGTTCATGCGACAAACAACAAGAGGACGCGTCCTGTCGGCGGCATCAACAGGGGCAATCCACAAGATAAACAACGGACAAACGCCGTAACAAACAGAATATAGAAGCGTATCCGTCTGACGCGTTAGACGCATCAGATGTATCTGTCCGCCGGAGAGTCACTTTCCAAAGGGGTCTCGGGTTGAACGTTGAGGCGAGGCCGAGGGTCTGGTGCCCGGGACTGGTGGAACTGGACCGGAGCGGCACTCGACGACGGTGCTAGCCCGGATGGCCTCGTGGGTTTTTTTTAGGGAGATGTGTGTCTTTGGCGCAGGCGTTTGCACGAGAGGCCTTGACAAATCGAATAATTCTGTGGCAGGGTTTCCCAGGTTTTTTCCGGTCCGGTGTTTCTCTGGGTTTTTGTTGGTTCGTTATCGTGAATTTCCTTGCTTCCATCGGGGCCCGAAGCGTAGAGGGCGTAGCCTCGTTTGGGCGTGTGCTTCTTTTTGCTCTCCGCGGCACGGGAGCCATGCTGATGCCGCCCTGGTATGGGCGTGTCTTTTTGAACCTCTGTGTGGAAACAGGCTATTATTCGCTGCCTGTTATCGGCATGACGACCATTTTTTCCGGCATGGTCTTGGCTCTCCAGTCTTACGGCGGTTTTAGTACCTCTCTGGCGAGCGAAACCATTCCCGTTCTGGTTGTCCTCGCCATTACGCGAGAATTGGCTCCCGTCCTGGCCGGCCTGATGGTCGCAGGACGCGTCGGAGCCGCCATGGCCGCCGAGCTCGGGACTATGCGCGTGACCGAACAGATTGATGCTCTGGAGACCATGACAGTCAACCCTTGGCAATATCTCATTGGGCCGCGGATTTTGGCGACAATGCTTGTCCTGCCTGTCCTTGTTTTGATCGGCGATGTCCTGGGGATTGCAGGAGGCTATCTCATTAGCGTGTATCAACTTGGGTTGAATCCGGCCCTGTATATCGTGAAAAGCTGGGAGGCTCTGGAGTTTATCGGCGTTTTCTCAGGTCTGGTCAAAGCCGCCTTTTTTGGGTTTATCATCGGCGTGATGGGCTGCTATCAGGGCTTTAGAGCCGGCGGGGGAGCTCTGGGCGTCGGACGGGCAACCACCAATGCCGTGATTTATAGCTCTATTCTGATTCTGGTTAGTAATTATTTTATCACCTCTTTGTTTTTCTTGAACTGAGCTCGACACAGCATGGCCTCTCCCAAGATTAAAATCGACCGGCTTTCCAAGGCCTTCGGCACTAAAGCCGTCCTGACCCATATCGAGCTGGAAGTGGCTCGAGGCGAGTCGCTCGTCATTTTAGGGCGGTCGGGGTCTGGAAAATCGGTTTTATTGAAGCTCATTTTGGGACTCTTGGATCCGGATGACGGGCGTATCGAGGTCGATGGCGTGCCTCTGGTGTACACCGACCAGCGTGTCGATATGCGCAGCCAAATCGGCATGCTGTTTCAGAATGCGGCTCTGTTTGATTCGATGAATGTCTGGCGTAATGTGGCTTTCGGCCTGATGCACGTTCAGCGTGTCGCTCCGAAGGAGGCTTATCATAGAGCCCTGGCCGTTCTGGAATCCGTGGGGCTGGGGGAAAGAGACGCTCACCTGATGCCCATAGAACTCTCTGGTGGGATGCGCAAACGCGTCGGTCTGGCTCGAGCCGTCGTGGGGAATCCAGAAATTCTGTTTTTTGACGAGCCGACCACCGGTTTGGACCCTGTCATGTCGGCGGTCATCAACCAGCTCATCCACGATAAGGTCAAGCAATTGGGCTCGACGGCCATTACGATTACGCATGATATGGGCTCTATGGCTCAGATTGCGGATCAAGTGATGATGCTCCGGGATACGCGGGTCGGGTGGCACGGGCCCGTCTCGCAAGTCGAGACAAGCCCCGACCCCGATTTGCAGCAATTTCTCGCCTATGGCGGGGCGGCATGAGAAGCGGCATGAGAACAAAACCGCTCCCCCGTCCTTAAGAGAAGCCATCGCGCCCGTCGCTGCCTCTGGCGCGTGCCCGCTCTATCGTGGTTGCTAAAAGTCACTTTGTCTGCCAGTCCTGTGGCGGCGTCCATCACAAATGGACCGGCCAGTGCTACCACTGCAAAAGCTGGAACACTATCCAAGAGGAAGAAGCCGTCTCACCGCCCGCCGGGGCTTGGGCGGGCGGCGGCGGCGGCGGCTCGGCGCGCCACCAGAGGAAACGCCTCGAGGAAGAGCTGCTCTCCGAGACCGAGCCGCATGCACTACAACGCCACGAAACAGGGAATTCAGAACTGGACCGCGTGCTGGGAGGCGGCCTCGTCCGAGGCGCGGCTATTTTACTCGGCGGCGACCCAGGTATCGGAAAATCCACTTTGCTGCTCCAGGTGTTGTGCCATTTGTCAGCCGAACGGAAGATTCTCTATGTTTCCGGGGAAGAGGGTCTGACGCAAATTCGCCTCCGGGCCCAGAGGCTGGGGCTGGGACAGACGCCTCTGCCGATTGTCGCCGCCACGCAGATCGAAGACCTGGTGAGACATATGCGTAAAACGCATCCTTGGCTTGTGGCGATAGACTCGATCCAGACGTGCTATAGCGGGGCTCTGGAGGCGGCCCCAGGGACCGTGAGTCAGATCCGAGCCTCTGCCTTTGAGCTCATGCGGCTCGCAAAAGAATATCAGACGATTTTGATTTTTATCGGTCACGTCACCAAAGAGGGCCTCATCGCCGGCCCGCGCGTCCTGGAGCACATGGTCGACACCGTCTTGTATTTCGAAGGCGAAAAAACAAACGATTTCCGGCTTTTGCGCTGTGTCAAAAATCGCTTCGGAGCCACCAATGAAGTCGGTATTTTCGACATGACCCCAGAGGGACTGAAGGCCGTCCGGAATCCGTCGAGCCCTTTTCTCTCGCAGCGCGGCCCCGCCGCAACGCACGCCAGCGCGAACCCCGGGAATGAAACCGGGGACGAGACCGCCGGGAATGAAACCGGGGACGACGAAACCCACACACCCGGTTCATGTGTTTTCGTCGTCATGGAGGGTACCCGCCCTATTTTGCTAGAAATTCAGGCTCTTGTTTCAACCAGTTTCTACGTGACCCCCAAGCGCTCGGTTGTGGGGTGGGACACGCATCGTCTCAGCATGATTCTCGCGGTTCTCCACGCCCGAGCCGGGTTTAATTTTGCCGGGAAGGATGTCTATATCACCATCGTCGGAGGCATGCGCGTGACCGAGCCCGCCATCGATTTGGCGGCAACCTTGGCGCTTTTGTCTTCGATTCACAATCAGGCTTTGCCTCTGGACCTGGTTTGTTTCGGGGAAGTCGGTCTCACGGGCGAAATCCGCGGGGCGAGCTTTACGACGCAGCGTCTCGAGCAGGCTCTGAAATTGGGCTATCGCCAGGCCTGGATCGGCGGACGAATCGATAAAACACGTAATAAGCCCCTCGAGTCTATGCAGATTAAGCAATTGAACGCCGTGCAGGACCTGAGGAGCCTGTTCTCGCCCAGAAGCACAGGGAGGGCCGCAGGTCGGGCCGCCGGTAAAGCCGGTTCTAGAACGAAAGCTTGAGAGAACAACTCCCTTAAGCCTACCCCCCTAGCCGGGACCAGGGCGGCGACCAAGTCCGACAGGAGAGGACAACTCCCCCCAACCTACCCCCCCCTAGCTGACGCTAGACTTCAGAGACGGCTTATCGAGAGAGGACAACTCCCTTGAGCCTACCCCCAGCCTCCCCTCCGGTGCCCCCGGCACCTCCGGTGCGGGGGGGTGCCTACGGTGCCCCCGGGAAGGAGCCCAGAGCCTTCCGTGCTTTTTGGAGACGCTCCAGAAGAGCCAAAAGGCCCTCTTCATCCATGGGGGTGCCCGGTAAAGGGAGGGCTTGTGCCCCGGCCCCGGCGGCAGACCCGGCGGAAGAATCCGAAGCGAACGACTCTGTGGACGCCCCGACGAACGGAGCCGCCAAGTGCTTTTTCCTTTTCCGAAGACGACGCTGGGCCCCCGGGATGGTGAGTCCCTCTTCGCGGAGCAATCTCTGAATGCGTCGAATGACCTCAATATCGCTCGGACGGTAATAGCGGCGGCCGCCGGCGTGCTTCATGGGCCGGATTTGAGAAAACTTTGTCTCCCAAAAGCGCAGGACGTGCGCGGGCTCATTCACCAATTTGGCGACCTCTGTGATATTGCGATAGAGGGGCTCTTCGAGAGTCATCATACGTCCGTTCGCATCATGAGGGCGTGTTTAAACGCTTTCGTAACTGTAGGCTCTCTCGGAAAACGGCTTTTGTGTGAGCCTCCAGAGCGACGGTGATGCCCGTTAAGTGGCCAGGACACAGACGCTCCTTTCTGTGACGGGCCAGAAAAGTCCCAAAGCCCGCAATCTTGAGACTCCGGTCTTGGACCAAGCCCTCTATGCCGGTGTCGAGAACGAGATTCACCAAATCCTCCGCCGCCTGCTCGGAGAGCCCCAAACGCCGCGCGAGGGCTCTGGCTAAAGAACGCCGTGTCAGAACGTCGCGCTCTTCTTTCATACGCCTGTCTGTCCCTGTCTCTACCAATAGAGCAAGTGGCCGCCCCACGCATAGCCGCCTCCCAGAGCCGTGAGAGCAATCAAATCGCCCGTCGCAAATCGATCCTGCGCCCGTGAAAGCGCATAAGGAATCGTCGCAGCCGAAATGTTCGCATGCTCGTGCACCGTGGAGACCGTGCGCTCCATCGGAATGGTCAGCCGCTCTCCGACCGCCGCAATAATGCGCTGATTGGCCTGGTGAGGCACAAGCCAATCAATGGCACGTGTGTCTAGAGAAACAAACTGGGTGAGTTCCTGAACGACCTCGACCATGTATTCTATGGCCCACCGATAGACCTCTTGCCCGTTCATGCGGACGACCCCGACGCGCGCCGGGAGACCGCCGCCGCCGCCGTCCTGGGGACCCTCGCCCGGGCCTCCGTCCACATAAAGCGAGTGGTAATAGGAACCATCGGTGCGAAGACGACTGGCCCAAAGGCCCCTCTTTTCATCCGGAGACTGCTCCTGAGCCTGGAGAACCACGGCACCCGCCCCGTCGCCGAATAAAATGCACGTCTTGCGGTCCGTCCAGTCTAGAATTCTGGAATAGACCTCGGCTCCAATGACAAGGGCACAATGAGCCTGACCTAAACGCAACATATTATCCGCTGTCGCTAGCGCAAAAATAAAACCCGCACAAACCGCCTGAACGTCAAAAGCCGCTCCCTTGTTGATGCCAAGCGCATGTTGGACTCTGGAGGCCGTCGCAGGAAACGTATTGTCTGGCGTCGTCGTGGCAACAAGAACGAGGTCTATGTCCTGAGGGCCCAGACCGACGCGCTCTAGAGCCGCTCGCGCCGCATGAGAAGCAAGGTCCGAACAATTCTCTGTGCTGTGCGCAATATGACGCTGCTTGATGCCCGTCCGCCGATAAATCCAGCTGTCCGAGGTCTCTAGACCCGGGAGGCGGCTCAAAGCTTCATTCGTGAGAACCCGCTCCGGGAGATAGCCTCCCGCCCCGAGCACAACAGAGCGCCTCGTTTTGTGCATGGTTCTAGGTCTCGCCCTGCCCGCCGGTCCATGTGTCGGTCCATGTGCCGGTCCATGTGCCGGGGGCTCGAGCAGGTTCGTAAAAGGGGTCCAGCAACGTCTCCGAACGCCGCTGTCCGGGCGGCGGGGCTAGAAAAAAATGCTCTAGATTGAGGGAGAGGCTGTAAAGTAGGTCCGAGACCGCAAGCTCTAGGCCTGCCAGCTTCTCTGGCAAAATCGCGATGGGTTTCTCGAGGCCGAAAAAAGGGTAAAAACCGGAAAAACGTTTCGAGCGGCGCTGGATGTACCAGGCTTGAACGCGCTGCTCGGCCCGAGCCTGCCTGCGGTTCGATTCGGGGTCCCCGGGGTCGGAGTTGGGGTCGGAGCCGGGGGCGAGGTCGGAGTCGCCGCTCTGACTGGCGGCGGGGAGAATCACAATAGAGGCCGCGTCTAAAGCCTGGTCCGTGACCGAATCTAGCGAGCTCGGCGAGTCCGGCGAGCTCGGCGAGCTCAGCGAGCTCAGCTCCGCCGCTTGAGACAAATCTAGATGCGAAGGAGAGGCGATACCCAATTGGGCTTTGAACAGAGCCCGCCCTCTCTGTAAAAGCCTCTCGGAAAAGGATGAGGCTCCGGACGAGACGCCCGGGAACGACGCAGGCCACAAAAGGAGCTTATGACCCGTCTGTGTCGGATAAAAACGCCCGAAGGGCTGGCCTGTCAATTCAGTGCCGTCTCGGCTGAAACACGCAAGACCTATAGGCGGCCAGAGGGGCGGCCAGGCCCCTTGTTCGGGCTCTGGTGCGTGAGGAACGGGTGTCTCATCTTCTACCTTGTCGGAGGCCGCCTCTTCGTAACCAAGCATGTGCGTCCAGGCCTGTTTCTGTTTTGTCTCTGAAACGAAAAAAAGCTGCGAGCCGTATGTCGTCGCGTATTTCGTCTCGGAGAACGCCGGCCCTAAAGCCAATTCAGGGAGATAAAGCTTAAGTCCCGGAAAAACGTCTAAAACGCGCCTTAAGGCTCTGACCATTTTGAGGCGGTCTCGCCTATGAATCGGGCGGGCTCGGCGGAGGGCCCCCTCCCCCGGCGATAGACCCGAGGCAACGGCACCGCCAGCCCGACCAGCCTGATAAGCGAAAAAAATTGACACGAAAGAAAAAACGTGCTACGAGGACGGCCCTGGAGCGTCCTCTGGGGGAGGCTTGGCGGCCACGCGCTCTGTCCCTCGGTAGAAGCCGCAGTGCGGGCACAGATGGTGCGGACGCTTGAGCTCGCCGCAGTTGTCACACTCGTGCCAGGTGCCGGCTTGGAGGCCAAGATGCGACCGTCGCATGCCTCGACGCGACGGGGTGATTTTAGATTTTGGGACTGCCATGCTTTTGTTCCGTCTGTTTTTTTCCTGGTGTTGCGGGCTTTTGTGCCAGTTTCCTAACGACCGGTCCAGCATGCACCACTCTGTGTGAGCCGGACCCGCTACGCCCTATCCTATCGCGTGTGCCACGACACCCTCGGTGCCGTGAGGACGCCCGCCAGACTTTACCAAAAAGAAAATATATGTCAAGCCTTTCCGTCCATTTGAAAGAGACCACAGCAAAAAATAGGCCGGACGCCAGATCAGATCCCGGGTCAAATCTCCGGAAAGAGCTGAACAAAAAGCTCGAGGGCAGACCGACGCTCCTGGCAGATGGAGCCATGGGGACGAATCTGTTCGAGCAAGGCTTGCTCACCGGCACACCCCCCGAGTTGTGGCTTTGGGAACAACCCCACAAAGTCGCCGCCGTGCATCAAGCCTTCTTGGAAGCCGGTGCTCGCCTTATTCTGACCAATAGCTTCGGGGCAAACCGAGCGAGGCTCGCTTTGCATAGCTCGGAAAACGACGGGCTGACGGGTCGTGTGGCGGAACTCAATCAGCGGGCCGCCGAAATCGCCCGTCAGGCGGCTCGGGGCTTCGAGGCGGTCCTCGTCGCCGGGTCGATCGGGCCAACAGGGAGTCTCTTCGAGCCTCTGGGCCCCATGACCCACGCCGAGGCCAAAGCTATTTTTCTGGAACAAGCCCAGGGGCTGCAAAAAGGCGGGTGCGATGTCGCTTGGATTGAGACGATGTCCTCTGAAGAAGAGGCCCTCGCGGCCGCCCAGGCCTGCCGCGACATTGGCTTGCCCTTCGCCCTCACCATGAGTTTCGATACCCACGGCAAAACCATGATGGGCTTGAGTCCGGCGGATTTTGCACGCTTTTGTCTCGAATCGCTTCCCGATGCCTGGGCAATCGGAGGCAATTGTGGCTTGGGAAGCTCGGACTTGTTGCTGGCTTTGCTGGAAATACGCCAGACCCTCGAGCAAGCAGGGCACACGGGGGGAGACACGAAGCACACAGAGCCCTCCCCTGCGCCTCTCCCCTTTCACCTGGTGGCCAAGAGCAATTGTGGTATACCGCAATTCCTCGGTTCGCAAATCGTGTATAGCGGGTCGCCGGCTTTGATGGCCGCCTATGCGGCTTTGAGCTCCCGAATGGGGATCAAAATTATCGGCGGATGTTGCGGGACGACTCAGGCTCACACGGCGGCCATGGCAGCAGAACTCGAGAACATCGCCCTCCAGGCGCGCGATGCCCCGCCCAATACCCTGCCCGGCACGCTTCCCGGCACCCTGCCCGGACACGATGAAATTATCCAGCGGCTCGGCCCGCCTGTCGGCGCGAAACCGGCGGCGGGGCGGCAATCTAGCGCGGATTCGCCGGCCGCCTCCAGGCGTCCTCGAAGACGCTCGTCCAGGGGCGTGCCGTCGTGAGACGGGTTGGGAGGATCGCCCCGAGCCCGAGATTCTTTTTGCGACTCGTTTTGTGACGATGCGTTGTCATCTCGTTGTGCTCGCCGCCGGAAGAGGTGCTCGTATGCGAACGCGCCGCCCGAAGGCTCTTCATGGTCTAGCTGGTTTTTCTATGCTGGACCATGTCGTCCAGGCCGCCACGCCCGCAGAGTCAGGCCAGACTCTGGTTGTCGTTTCGCCTGCAATCGTCTCGGAACTCGGCATACGGCCGGACATGCAGCCTGACGAACGGTCCGACAGGCCGCCCGTCACCTATGTCGTCCAAGAGCAGCCTATGGGAACCGGCGACGCCGTGCGGGAGGCTCTGACGCGCATGGGAGACCTCCCTGATACAGATTTTCTGCTTATCGCGATGGCGGATACGCCTCTGATACAGCCGGCAAGTTTCGAAAAATTGAAACAGGCCGTCCTAACACCCGGGACACCCGGGACACCCGGGCCATGCCGGGACTTCGCCTGTCTGGGATTCTACGCCGAGCCCGGGACCGCGTACGGCCGCCTGGTCCTGGATGCTCAAGAGAGACTCCTGGGGATTGTCGAAGCCGGGGAAGCCGAGGAACAGAAAAAACGCCAAAAGCCTTTTTTAGCCTATGCCGGCGCCATGGCGGCCCCTCTGGGGCTGATGCGTCAATGGGTGTGTGCGTTGAATACACAGAACCCTCAAAACGAGTACCGCCTCACGGATGGGGTCTCGTGGGCCGTCCAAAACGGCCGACAAGGCACGCTGGTCGAAATCGACGCTCAAGAGGGACTCGGGGTGAATGACCTGGCGGCTCTTGCCCAGGCCGAGACCTGGCTTCAGCACCGCTATCGAGCCTCTTTTCTCGAACAAGGCGTGTCTATGGCAGACCCAGCGAGTTGCTATTTTTCCAGAGACACCCGCATCGGCGTAGACTCCCGCCTCGAGCCGCACGTGTGGCTGGGGCCCGGCTGTGCCATCGGCCAACGGGTGCTTTTGCGAGCCTTCTCGCACCTGGAGGGCACCACCATCGGCGATGACGCATGCGTCGGCCCCTTCGCTCGATTGAGACCCGGGACCGTCCTGCGAGGCGGCAATAAAATAGGCAATTTTGTGGAAGTGAAAAACACGACGCTCCACGACGCTGCTCAAGCCAGCCATCTGACCTATCTTGGCGATACAGAGATCGGGACTCGAACCAATATAGGGGCCGGGGTGATTACGTGTAACTATGACGGCTCCCAGAAACACAGAACAACGCTGGGAGACGACGTCTTCGTCGGGAGTAACTGTTCGCTTATCGCGCCTTTGACGGTCGGCTCTGGAGCCGTGGTCGGGGCCGGCTCTGTGGTTCATAAAACAGTTAAGCCTGGCGACCTGGCTGTGTCGCGACCGCCTCTACAGACGTGGCCCGACGGCGGGACTCGCTTTCACCGAGTCCGTAAAACCCGCCGCCTGAAACAGAAACTGAAACAGAAAAAAGAATGAACAATTGTGGGTCGTGCGGCGGCGGCGGCCCGTGTCAAAAACCAGAAACAACATAAGAGAAAACAGATATGTGTGGCATCATCGGTTATGTGGGTTCCGAAACGGCTCAGCCCATTTTGCTAGAGGGACTCAAATGTCTCGAATACAGAGGCTATGATTCTTCAGGCATTGCGACTCTAGACGCGTCGGCGTTCCATCTGCACAGAGCCCAAGGCAAACTCGAATCGCTTGTCGAGAAAGCGCAGCAGACGCCTCTACCGGGGCGGTGCGGCATCGGGCATACCCGCTGGGCCACCCACGGCGAGCCCAGCGAGACCAACGCGCATCCACACCTGACGAAATCGGTGGCTCTGGTGCACAACGGCATCATAGAGAACTATCAGAACCTGAAAGAACACCTGCAATCGGCTTCTCTGAGCTCGGACACGGATACGGAAATCATCGCTCACGTTCTCGAGGACGCCTTGCAACAGAGAGCCTCGCCCTTTGAGGCCATGCAGACGGTCTTGAGACAATTGGTCGGAACATATTCTCTGGCGGTCCTGTTTCGAGAACACGCCGGCTCGATCGCTGTGGCGCGGTCGGGGTCGCCTCTCGCCGTCGGGCAGGCCGAGGACGGCGTCTATGTCGCCTCGGACGCGATAGCTCTGTCGCCATACACCCAGCAAATCTGTTTTCTGGAGGACGGCGATTGGGCTCTTTTGGACGCCCAGGGCTACCGACTCTTTAATCGAGACAACCAACCCATCGAACGCCCGTGCAAAACCATAGAGAAATTTACGCCTCTGGCGGGCAAGGGCAATTATCGCCACTACATGCTGAAAGAGATCCACGAACAACCGGATATTCTGGCTCAGAGTGTCCGACAAAACTGGAACGAAGAACAACGCCTTATCTTGCTGAAGCCCGAGGCTCGGCCCGTCCTAGAGACCTTCTCAAGACTTGTTTTGACAGCTTGTGGCACCTCGTATTACGCGGGCTTGGTCGGACGCTATTGGTTCGAGAATTTGGCGGGGCTCTCGGCGGATATCGATATCGCCAGTGAACTCCGTTATCGAGACTATCGCTGGGAGAACAAGGGCGCGCTTTTGGTGCTGTCGCAGTCCGGCGAGACGATGGACAGCCTGGAGGCCGTCAAACGGGCTCAAGCCCATCGGCAGAAAATCATTGCGATTGTCAATGTGCCGGATGCTTCGATTGCTCGAGCGGCCGATTTAGTCCTCCCGACCCTGGCCGGTCCGGAAATAGGCGTGGCTTCGACGAAAGCTTTTACCTCGCAATTGCTGACTTTGTTGATGTTGGCTCTGGCCCTGGGAAAAACCAGAGGCAAGCTGTCCGACGAACGGCTGCAACACTATAGCGGCGTCCTCCGTCATTTGCCTGGGCTTGTCTCGCAGTGCCTGAACCGCGAGGAACAAATCATGGCCTTCGCCGAACCCTTTGCGGCGCTCCGGAGTGTGCTTTATCTCGGGCGAGGCGCGCTCTATCCTATCGCTTTAGAAGGAGCTCTAAAAATCAAGGAAACCAGCTACATAAACGCCGAAGGCTTCGCAGCAGGTGAGATGAAACACGGCCCCATCGCGCTGGTGGATGAGCACGTCTGTACGGTGTGTGTGGCGCCCTCGGGGCCTCTTTTTGACAAGATTTTTTCTAATGCGCGCGAGATCTTGGCTCGCAAAGGCCGCATTTTGGTTCTCTCGGACGCCGAGGGCATCGCTCGTTTCACTCAAGAAGCCGGCCAATCCGGCACCATATGGCACCTGGAGATGCCCGCTTGCGACCCGGTACTCGCGCCCATTTTATACGCCGTGCCGGTGCAGCTGTTGGCCTATTATGTGGCGTTGGCCAAGGGCACGGATATCGACCAGCCGCGTAATCTCGCCAAATCCGTCACAGTGGAGTAGTGCGAGAAAATATAACTTGACTCTAAAAATAGAATTTGACTCTAATAGATTAGATCATTTATAGGTGTCGTACTTTCTACTTTCAAAACCAGAGGAACCAAGCTATGCCTAAAATCATCTATGTTTTGACCAATCCTGTTATGCCCGGTCTCGTGAAGATTGGCGAGGCGGAAAATTTGAAAGCTGCAGGGCAAAAACTGTCTCGTCCTTCGGACATCCCTGCCCCCTTTGAGCTCCATTATGCTTGTTCCGTAGACGACTCAAAAGATGTAGAGAAAGCTCTTCTCGAGGGATTTGCAGACCACCGAGTGAAGTTTCTCAGGATCGATCCGCAGAGAATTGTTGCGATACTCAAAGTTGTGGAACTTGAGAACGTCACGCCGGGTCAGGACTATGTTGAAAACCCGGAAGAACAGCGGTCACTCGACAGGAAAAAAAAGCGCAGGCCAAGAATCGACTTGGAGCGTATTGGAATTGCTCCTGGAGAGACTCTTTATTTTACCCCAGATTTGGGAAGAACCATCCATAAGGACATCACGGCCAAGGTGATAGATAATAGGCGGGTTGAATTCGAAGGCGAGGAGACCTCTCTTTCAGAATCAGCTTTGAGGGCATACAAGGAAGTCCATGAAGATCGGAATCCCTCCGCTGTTTCTGGCTCCTTATACTGGGTCTATGAAGATGAGATACTTTGGGACAGGCGCGATCGTTTTGAAAAAAGTGAGGAGCGAGACTCCGAGCTCCCCCCAGAGAACACGGACTAAAGCAGAAGCCAAGCCGCTAGCCCCAGAAAAACGCCGAAGCCAACTAGATCCGTGATGGTCGTCAGAATGACGCCGGCTCCGACGGCCGGATCTAGCTTCATTCGGTCCAGGGAAATCGGGATTAGAGCTCCCGTTAAGCCCGCCACAATCAAATTGACGACCATGGCAAAAGCTATCAGGAGACTCAAATCTAAACGGTCGAACCATACAAAAGTCAGCAAAGCCGAGATAGAGGCAAAAATAAGACCGTTGAAAAAACTGACGGCGAGCTCCTTCAGCACAAGCCGATTGCGCCTCGCAGGCGTCAGACCGTCGTCCGAACCAAGAGCCCGAACCGTGATCGCTAACGTCTGAGTCCCCGCATTGCCTCCCATAGACGCAATCACAGGCATCAAAACAGCTAAAGCAACGATCTCTTCAATCGCATGGTCAAAAATGTGAATCGCTAAAGCCGCCAAAAGAACCGTGAGTAAATTGATGAATAACCACGTCCCCCGAGCCCGAGTCGTTATCCACAAATTGTCATAAAGATCATCGCTGCTCACATTCGATAAATGGAGTAAATCTTCCGCCGCCTCCTCTTCGAGAACCTCTACAATGTCGTCAATCGTAACGCTCCCCAGTAGGCGGTTGTCATAGTCTACAATGGGGGCCTCGACGAGACCGTAACGCCGGAAAAGAGACGCAATCTCGGTCGTCGATTGCGTCGCTACAAAACCAGAACCAGGCTGAGAAACCTCACGCAGCCCATGCCCCCGACGCGTCGAAAGAAGACGCGAAAGTGGGACGCTCCCAATCAAACGATGATGCCGGTTTACTAGAAAAATCACATAAAAATGAGTCGGCAAATCCGCCCGACGAGCCCTCAAATAGTCAATGACCTGCCCAACACGCCAGAACGCCGGAACCGTGACAATGTCTCGACGCATCAAGCGGCCGATGGAGTTTTCTTGATAACTCAGATTCTCCTCGAATAGAGCCCGCGTCTGAGGCGTGAGGGCACTCAAGACCTCGCCCAGTTCGCTGGTGCCAAGTTGCTCGAGGACGCCGATGGCGTCATAGCCGTCTAGAGCTCGGACGATGTCCGCCAGCTCCTGGGCGGACATGGACGCCGTGAGTTCTTCTCGAACGCCGTCCTCTAACTCGGCAAAAACTTTCGGATACAGCGACGGCGGCAAAAGACGGAGAAGCCTTTGACGCTCGTCCTTTTTCTTGAGCTCTAAAATGAAACCGGCAATGTCACAAGGATGACACACCGACAATTTGTGGCGGAGAAGCTCGTGCTCGTTCCCTTGCGCGTTTGCCTCGAGGTCGGCCCCCCGGTCGGCCTGTTCGTCCCGAGCCGCCTGATCTAAGAGAAGGCGTAAGTCCGCCGACGTCAGAGGCGTATCTAGGGCTCCATCCAGAGGGAGAGGGACGGCGCCGGCAAGCTCTTCATCGCCGCCCGCAGAGGCCTGTCCGACAAGACCAGCCGATACGACCGGGGCAACCGGCTCAACCGGTACAGCCGAGGCACCCGAGGCACCCGAGGCACCCGAGGCAACCGCTAGACCCCCAAATGGACCCCCGGATAGACCCTCAGCTAGATCCTCGGTTGTTTTTTTTGGCTCATTCTTGGCCACCTCTGGCGTACCCGCGGCTCTTATGTCCGTTTGGCGTCGGATTTACCGCCCGTACGCGTGAGATTTACATCCGCAGCAACCGCAGAGGCCGCATTAAAAACGCCTCGAACCGTGGCGGAATTGGTCAGAATACTCACGGGGCGCGAGGCTCCCAGAATTAAAGGCCCAACAACTTGTCCCTCGGCTAGGATCTTGAGCGAATTATAGGCGATATTGGCACTCTCCATCGAGGGGAAAATGAGGATATTGGCGGGCTCCTTCAACAGAGAATCCGGCAAGAGAGCCTGCCGAATAGAGTCATCTAAAGCCGCATCCGCGTGCATCTCGCCGTCCGCCTGGATGGTTGGATGGGCTTCGCGGAAACAACGCGCCGCTTGGCGTATCAGAGCCGAATTCCCTCGGTCATTGCTCCCGAAATTGGAGCAGGCGACAAAAGCAATTTTGGGCTCCAGACCGAAGCGCCGCACTTCCTGACTGGCGAGAAAGGCAATGTCGCAGAGTTCCTCTGGGGTTTCGTAGGCCCCAATATGCGTGTCCACCAGAAACAGCGTCGTGCCAGGCGTGACTAGCATTACCATCGCCGCTAGAGGCTGCCCTTTTCGAGCAGGGCCTAAAATGTCTCGGACATAGGTGTAATTTTGCGCGAAACGCCCGACAAGCCCGCAGACAAGGCCTTCTGCCTCGGCCATCTGCACCATGAGCGCCCCGATAGCCACGCTTCGAGTCCGAACAGCAAGCTGCGCACTCGCCGGCGTCACCCCCCGGCGCCCCATGAGCGCGTGATAGGTCTCCCAATACCGCCGAAAACGAGGGTCGGACTCTGGGTCGCAGATCTCGACGTCTTCCCCGGGGCGATAGCGTAAATGAGCCCGCTCGACGCGTGTCTTGAGGACTCGACGGCGGCCTATCAAAATGGGCTCGGCCAGTTTTTCGTCCAGGATGGTCTGAACGGCCTGCAGAACGCGTGGGTCTTCGCCGTCCGCGAAGACAATGCGAGCCGGACGTTCTCGAGCCGCCTCCACAACATGGCGCATCGCAAAACCAGCGCGGAATATGATCTGCGAGAGCGTTCGACGATAGGCCTCGAAGTTCGCTATAGGGCGTGTAGCGACCCCTGTCTCCATGGCGGCGCGGGCGACGGCACACGGGAGCTCCATCACCAGACGCGGGTCGAAAGGCGTCGGAATGATGTAGTTGGGCCCAAAAACGAGCTCTCGTCCGGCATAGGCATTGGCCACGGTCTCGGGGATTTCTAAACGCGTGAGCCGGGCAATCGCCTGAGAGCACGCCGTTTTCATCGCATCATTGATCTCGGTGGCGCCGACGTCTAGAGCTCCACGAAAAAGAAACGGAAAACACAGAACATTATTGACCTGGTTCGGATAGTCGGACCGACCGGTGGCAATAATCGCGTCCGGACGAGCTTTCTTGGCCACATCGGGCATGATCTCGGGGATGGGGTTGGCGAGGGCTAAAATCAGCGGCTTGGGCGCCATTTTTTCTAGATCAGCCGCCGTCAGAACATTGGGCGCCGAAAGACCTAGAAAAATATCGGCGTCTTGCATCTCTTCCGATAAACGCGAATGTGGCGTATCCTTCAAAAAGGGAGCCTGATACGAATTGGTATCGTTGCGCCTAGTGGTTAGAAGCCCCTTACTGTCCGACACATAAATGTTCTCCGCCTTCATGCCAAGCGAAACAAGCAGGTTGAGACAGGCGATGGAGGCCGCTCCGGCCCCCGAAGCGACCAATTTGACCGACTCAATGGTCTTGCCGAGGATCTCTAAACCATTGAGGACGGCGGCTCCGACGATGATGGCCGTCCCGTGCTGGTCGTCGTGGAAAACGGGAATCTTGAGGCGTTCGCGTAGTTTACGCTCGATCTCGAAACACTCGGGAGCCCGGATATCCTCTAGATTGATCCCGCCAAAAGTGGGCTCTAGAGCCGCCACAATGTCCACAAATTTGTCTGGGTCGGTCTCGGTTATCTCTATGTCGAAGACGTCTATGTTGGCGAATTTTTTGAACAAGACGCCTTTGCCCTCCATGACGGGCTTGGCGGCGAGAGGGCCGATGGGGCCCAAACCGAGGACCGCCGTGCCGTTCGTGACAACCGCAACAAGATTGCCGCGAGCTGTGACCTCCGAGACCTCAGAGGGCTTCTCGGCAATCAAACGACAGGCCGCCGCAACGCCCGGCGAATAGGCCAAGGATAAATCGTATTGATTCTCGAGCGGTTTGGTTGGGGCAACCGTGATCTTCCCTCGAGGCGGGCCTCTGTGGTACAAAAGAGCCTGCTGATCCAAGGTCTGCTCTTTCTGTTCTTGGGTCGCCTTTTTTGTCGCTTTTTCTGTCGCTTGTTTTGTCATTGTGTTTCGAGCTCTCTTCTTCTATTTTTGGTTTTATCTTTGGTGTCTTGTCTAGAGGGTCGTTTGCCCTTTCCCCAACGGGGGCCTCGCCGCACCCGGGGAAGACACCCGGGAAGACCCGGGAAAACACCCGGAGGAGAAAAGGCAAATGCGGTCGAGAAGACTCGAACTTCCACGGGTTTTGCCCACAACGACCTCAACGTTGCGCGTCTACCTGTTCCGCCACGACCGCAACCCGGCTAGCTGACGAGAATAGTGGCAATTTTTTCTGAAATAAGCAAGAGAGAAATGACGGAAGACGAAAAAAAAATTCTGACAGAGTTCCGGCCGCCTCTGGACGGGGTCGTTTTTTGCCGGAGCCTAGAGCCGGTCCCCTATCCGCTGGCTCTATCGACCATGGAGCCCTACCACCAAGCCGTGCGTCAGGGAAAAAAACCAGAGCTCGTCTGGTTTCTGGAGCATCCGCCTCTTTACACGGCGGGGTCGACGGCGCGCCCCGAGGAACTCCTGCAGCCCGGACGCTACCCGGTCTATGCCGCCGGGCGGGGCGGAAAGTATACCTATCACGGGCCGGGACAGCGGGTCGTTTATGTGCTACTCGCCCTCCGACGCCACAGAGGCGACCTGCGCCGGTTTGTCGCCTGTCTTCAGGCGTGGATGCTGGCGGCTCTTCGAGACAAGGGGGTCGAGGAAGCCCGGCTGCACCCAGACCATATCGGCGTTTGGATACGCCAGCAGGCGACCTATTTCAAAATCGGAGCCGTCGGTTTGCGTATCCGAGGCGGCATCAGCCTCCATGGGGTGAGTCTCAATATCGCCCCCGACCTCACAGCCTACGAGGGCATCGTGCCCTGTGGGATTGATCCGCTCGAGGCGCGCGTCAGTTCCGTTGCGAATCTGGTCTCGGACAAGGAGCTTCCCGTGTCTTTTCTAGACGAGGCTCTCTGCGCGCGCGCGCCCATGATTCTGGGCGACGCCCTTTCTGCCCGCCAGCTCTGATTTCTAGCGGAATGGGACCGAGGGCTCATCCTGGCGGGATTGCTTGGTGAGAACAGCTCGAGAACCCGTCAGCCCCTGGGGTTCCACCACAATGGAGATGGCGTAATTGTCTCGGGTGAAAACAAGCCGCCCGACCTCTTCTTGAACCGCGAGAATGGAGGTCCACCCAAACGATGGCATCTCGCGCTGAAAAAGCGTCAAAGTCTGGACTGGCCCCAGCGTGATACGGAGAACAAGCCGCCCAGTCCACTGCGTCCCGCGCCCCAGAACAAGAGAACGACTCGTGTCTAAAATAGAGCCGGACGGTACAGGCACATCGCTGACAAGATCAAGAGCTTGCGTCACCCCGCCGCCACCCGTCTGCTGAAAGGCTTCATCTACGGCCGAGTTCTGTTGAACCGGCGTTCGATTCTGGCAGGCTCCCAAGCCCGCCCCCAGACCTAACCCGACCAGCAGCAAAACCACCCGCCCCAGAGGAGCACCGGCGGCACTCCGAATAGAAGAGACCCGGATAAAAGCCCGAAAAAAAGATAGAGCGGAAGTCAAAATCTGGAGCACGTGTAAAATTCTTGTTTCAGCTCGAAGCCGACCATCGCCTCCGAAGAGAGCCGGAAGGACAGAAGGATAGAAGGATTTCAAGCAAAAATCATGCCGCATTTCGAGCCGTACGCTGAAAAGAATAGTTTTCCCCGGATTCCCCGCAGGGCAAGACGTCCCTCAATTGCCCCCAGGGCCTTGTTCCTTATAGAGCTGGTGAAAAGACTCGGCCGCCGCCAGAGGATCAGAGCCGTAAACAGCCAGATCACCCAATTCGTCCTCGATGCGCAAAACTTGGTTGTATTTCGCCGTTCTGTCCGACCGACACGGAGCTCCACATTTGATCTGGCCGGCCTCGGTCGCCACAGCCAGGTCCGCGATAAAAGAGTCCTCTGTCTCGCCGGACCTGTGCGATATAACCGTCGCAAACCCCCTCGAGCGGGCCAAACGAACCGTCTGGAGCGTCTCGGTCAGCGTGCCTATTTGATTGAGTTTGACTAAAATGGCATTGCCCGCCCCGGACTCTATGCCCCGAGCGAGACGCCGCGGATGCGTTGTGAATAAATCGTCGCCCACAATCTGGACATTCTCGCCAATTTGGTGCGTTAAGACCTGCCAGCCCTCCCAGTCTTCTTCGGCGAGGCCGTCCTCGATGGAACGGATGGGATAGTCTCTGGTCAATTCGACCAAATAGGCGACCATGGCTTCGGTCGACAGAGTCTTGCCTTCGTGGGCAAGATGATAGGCGCCGTCGCGATAAAACCCACTCGCCGCGCAATCCAGGGCAAAGGAAATCTGCGAGCCGGGCTCGTAACCCGCACGCCGACAGGCGGTGAGAAGAAAATCAAGCCCCTCGCGGTGGGAAGCTAGCTCGGGGGCAAAACCGCCCTCGTCGCCGACGTGAGTCTGATGCCCCGCCTCCTGCAAGGCGGCTTTGAGCGCATAGAAAACCTCTGTGCCGGCCTGGAGGGCTCTGGAAAAAGAGCCAAACCCATGCGGAATAATCATGAATTCTTGAAAATCTAGCCCGTTCGAAGCATGGGCACCGCCATTCACGAGATTCATCATCGGAACCGGCAGACAAGGCATCCCGAGACCCGCGCCAAGATAACGCCAGAGCGGCAAACCATAAGCCGCCGCCGCGGCTCGGGCCGTCGCCAGGGAAACCCCGAGAATCGCATTCGCTCCCAGCCTCGATTTGTTTTCCGTGCCGTCTAAAGCGCATAATAAAGCGTCTATGCGAGCTTGCTGGTCGGCCTCTTGCCCCTGGAGGAGCGTGTGAATCTCTGTGTCGATGCTTTCTACGAGACTCAGAACGCCTTTGCCACGGTAACGCCCAGCATCGCCGTCTCGCTTTTCCAGAGCCTCAAACGCCCCCGTCGAAGCCCCAGAGGGAACCGAAGCCCGACCCAAAATCGAATTTTCAAGCAGAACCTCGACCTCGAGGGTCGGGAAGCCTCTGGAGTCTAGAATTTCGCGCGCATGGACGCTTCGAATAGTTTTCATCATCGGTCTCGTAGAATCGTGCCGTCTCTATAGCTCGAAAAAACAGCGCAGACAAGTCTCTATTGTGCGGGGGAGATCTTAAATAGATCTCTCGAAAATAATTTTCAGGAGGGGCCTTTATGAGGCTTCTTGTGCTATAGATGATGGTATGACTCTATCCAGAAAAGAACGCCAAGCGGTTTGTGCCTCTATATACGAGGCCGCAGGGGCCTATATTCGTCCCAGATTTCGGAATCTCAAGCCCTCTGAGGTCTTTCCTAAAGGCGAATCAGATGTGGTCTCGCGCGCAGACCTGGAGGCCGAAGCCTTTTTGACCCGAGCTCTGATGGCTCTTGTGCCGAGTTCCATGGTCCTGGGAGAAGAAGCCTATAGCGCCGACCCGACGCTCTATGAGCGCGTCCTGAAAGCCGACTATGTCTGGACGCTGGACGCCGTCGACGGTACGAAAAATTTCGTCTCGGGGAAGGAAAACTACTGCACCATGGTGAGTTTTCTCAAAAAAAACCAGGTGAGTGCCGAATTCGAGACCTATCACAGCTGGATTTACATCCCAGAGAAAGATATGTTCTTCGAAGCAACCCCCATGGAAGTCCTCGTGAACGGCCAAAGGCTCGTCCGAGACAAGAGCACAGGCTTCGTCGTCCAGAGCAATTTGCGCTATTTTTCGTCTCGCGTCCGGACTGCTTTTCGAGAAACCCTCGAAACCGTGCCCCAAAGCCGACACATGTGCCTGGGGAGCGTCGGCGTCGATCTGTGCTGGATGGCCCTAGGACGCCACCACGCCAGTTTCTACCGACGCCTGCACGCTTGGGACCACGCCCCCGGGAGTTATCTGCTCCGTATCGCCGGGGGGGCTGTGGAAACGCTCTCTCGGACCGCCAAAAGAATCGCAGACCTTGCGCCTCTGGAAGAAGTGCATGGCTTGCTGGCCTGCTATGATGAGGCGACCACAGCCAGCGTCCGGACACGCTTCCAAGGCGTGTTCGACCAAATCGACCCCGTCCATCCCGGTGCCCCCGTCCATCCCGTCGAACAGAGAGAACCCATGCCATGAATTTAGCTTATATCGGATTGGGGACCATGGGGTACGAAATGGCGAAATTTCTGGTGCGCCCGTCGGAACGCCTCTGTGTCTATAATCGAACGCAGGCTAAAGCCGAACAATTCGTCAAGCAACACGGAGGCGTTCTCGCCGACTCGCCGGCCGAGGCCGCCGACGGGGCCGATTTCGTGATGCTCTGTGTGGGCCGAGACGAAGACGTCCGCTCGGTCTGCACGGGGGCGGCGGGCGTCTTGGACCGGATGAAGCCCGGGGCCGTGCTGATCGACCACACGACGGGCTCGGCGCCTCTGGCTCAGGAACTCGCCGCAAGCTGCGAGCGTCAAGCGTGTTCTTTTCTGGATGCCCCTGTCTCGGGCGGACAGATGGGGGCTCAAAAAGGCCAGCTCTCCATTATGTGCGGCGGCTCAAAAGAGACCTTCGAAAAAGCTTTGCCTGTTCTCCAGCATTATGCTAGAAAAATAACGCATATCGGGGAGACAGGGGCCGGTCAGCTCGCCAAAATGGTGAATCAGATCTGTATCGGAGGGCTCTTGCAGGCTCTAGCCGAGGGACTCCATTTTGGAAAAAAAGCCGGGTTGGATATGACACGCGTCCTAGAGGCTATCTCAACCGGGGCCGCACAATCCTGGCAAATGGAAAATCGAGCCGCCACTATGCTAGAAGGCGCGTTCGATTTTGGCTTTGCTGTCAAATGGATGCGTAAGGATTTGGGACTCTGTTTGGCCGAGGCCCATCGACTCGAGGCCCGCCTGCCCGTGACGGCTCTGGTGGACCAATTCTACACGCAACTGGCCGCCGAGCATAAAAGCCAATGGGATACCTCTAGTCTCATGGCTCTGCTGGATTCGCCCGCGGAGAACCCGGATACCCCGGATACTTCCGGATCCACCTAGAAACACGACAACAAACACGACACCCATAAGCGAGGCATAATGCTCCAAGTTCTTCGTTCCGGACTCAGAAGTCTCTGGATTCGGGTTGTTCTGATTGGTCTTTTGGTCGCCAGTTTTGCGCTCTGGGGAGCGACCGATTTACTCCGCTCGACCAGTCGAGAAGAGCCCCTCGTGTACCTGGAGGGCGCCGAGATCCACGCCCACGATTTCCGCTATCGCCTGGACCAGTACGCCTATGAGCTGACCGCGCGCGGGTTTACGCCTCGTGCTTTTTTCCGCGACCCGGTCGTGCTTCGCCGTTTGCTCGATAGCCTCGTCCAAGAGACACTGCTGGACCTAGAAGCCCAGGAACAGGGTTTTATTCTGTCACCGGAAACGCTCCATTTTTACCTCGCGAGCAATCCAGAATTCCAGAACGAAACAGGCCAGCTGGATAGAGCCCGCCTGGAGTCCTGGCTCCGTCGAACGGGCACCTCGTCCGAGGCCTTTCTCGAGTCCCAACGCCGCCAAATCCTGTCTAGGCGGCTGGACGAGGTGCTCTTGCTGGAGCAGGCTTTCGAAGGCGAACTCGTGAAAGCTTTGGCTCGGCAAAACATAGAAGAACGCTCTGGGGTTGCCTGGCGTTTTGCGCCCGTGACGGTGGAGCTGCCCGACCCCTCCGAGACCCAATTGACCGACCATATGGCCGCCTATCCAGAACGCTTCCAGAGACCCGAGCTCCGGCGTGTCCGAATGCTGGAAATCAAAACAGAGGCCCTCAGAACACAGGTCCGATTCACAGAAGATGAACTGCGGGCCTGGTTCGAGGAAAACGCCGACCAATTCACCCGACCTGAACGTCGCTCTTATCGAACGCATTTGGCTCAAACGGAAGAGGCCATCAAAGAAGTGCTCGCACGCGGGGCTCTGGAGGCGGAAAAAGCCGAATACCACACGCGCGTCGAACGAGACGCTATCCTGGACCCAGCCTTGGCCGAAGCCGTTTTTTCGAGCCAGCCCGGACTCTATCCCGAGCCGGTGGCGGGAACCCTCGGATGGTTCGCCGTGGAAATCGTGGATATTCTACCCGCCCTCAATCCGACGCTCGAAGACGTCCGGACGGAGGCTGAAAAACAGCTCTTGGACGGGAAAATAGACGAGAGACTCTTTACCCTGCTCGACCAAGTCGAAGACCTGCTCTTGAGTGAAACGCTCGAAAAAGTCGCCGAAACCTATGAGGCCGTCACTCTGCGCGAATTCTGGACGAGTGCAAGAGGACTCGACGAAAACTTCCTGCCCCTCGAAGACCTGCCACGCCAGGAAACCAACGCAGGGCAAGAGTCCTTCTTGCAAATTGTCTTCCAAACGGCTCCGGGGACGCGGACGGATTTTATACGCTCTGCCGGGGGTAATTCCGGGGATGACTCCGGGGATGATTCCCGGGACGACGGCTATTGGCTGGTGGAGATGCAAGCCACAGACGCCGCCCGCCCGCTCCAGTTGGATGAGGCGCGCGAGCAGGTGAGGGCCTCTTGGCAGCTCGAGGCCCGGCTTCAGGCGACGCAAGAGACTCTTGAGGCTTTTCTGCCGCAACTCGAAACATCAGGAGCCAACTGGCGGCCTCCCGCGGGCCAACCGACAAGGTTTCAGTTCGAAAGAAACGACATCACGACGCTGCGGCGCCATACGCAGGACGTCCCCGAACGCGTGCGAGAAACCTTTTTTCAGCTCGAAACCGGCAAAGCCGATAGTCTGGTGCACGACGGTCGAGTCTGGCTCGTGTATCTGGAGGGCGTGCGAACGCCCGAACTCAGCGAGGAGAGTCTGGACAATGCTCTTTTTTCTGTGACGCAGCCCTGGCTGCGCGCCCTGCAAGAGGCGCGCTCTGAAAGGCTGCGGGCGCACTACAACGTCCGTTTCAATGAAAGAGCTATCGCTATTTTTCTGGCCGATTACTAAGCCGAGCCCTGACGCGTGAAACTTGGCCGGGATGCATGATGATGAAAACCTCCATGAGAGAATTTGGTGTTTCAAAACGTGTCGGGCACGACTCGAGTCCATTTTACAAAAGAAACTTGTTTGATAACCCTAAGCGTGTGGCGTATATCGCCGAGACTCAGCATTCTCTTTCCCTGGATTTAATCAATAAAATCTATAACCATTCAAGTGAAAATATGGAGCAATTGCCTGACAATTCGGTGCATTTGATGATTACGTCTCCCCCGTACAATGTAGGGAAAGATTACGATGACGATTTGAGTTTGAAAGAATATAAAAATCTAATCCGCACCGTGATGCGAGAAACCTTTCGTGTGCTCGTGGATGGCGGTCGGGCGTGTATCAATATCGCAAATGTAGGGCGCAAGCCGTATATTCCATTTAATGGAATGTTTTCTGAAATTATGATCGATCTTGGCTATTTGATGAGAGGCGAAATCATCTGGAATAAAGGGGCGAGTGCTGGAACTTCTTGTGCATGGGGAAGTTGGCGGTCGGCCTCCAATCCGACTTTGAGGGACGTGCACGAGTATATTCTTATTTTTTCGAAAGGAAATTATGCTCGCAAAAAAAACGAACAATTCTGTCTCAACCATCGGCAGAGAAGACTTTTTAGAGTTTACAAAAAGCATGTGGAACTTTTCCAGCTGAATCGGCTAAAAAGGTCGGTCACCCTGCTCCATTTCCTTTAACCTTACCCGAATGCTTGATTGACTTGTATAGTTACAAAAACGACATTGTGCTTGACCCGTTTATGGGTAGCGGCACGACAGCCGTGGCGGCTCTAAACAAAGATAGGTTTTTTGTAGGGTATGAGACATCTCCCGACTATGTTGCTTTGGCTCATGAGCGTGTGGCGCGAGCGTGAACACTTGTCTCGTGCGGTTATTTAATAATGCAACCGAAATGCGAAAATTTTCGAAAGGCTTGCCGATTGGGGGCAGCAAAAAGACAGTGTGTTTTATATCCCTTTGGAAGTGTTATCCAAAGTCTTTTCAGAATTAAAGGATGAATTTTTGAAAGCTGCCGTGGGCACCAACCATAGAGGCATAAGTATATCTAGAAAAGCCATGCACTCTCTAAAAGAGTCTCCTGACACTTTTCGACAAGGGATTTTTTGGCAAAAACAAGGCTTATTGCATAATCCGTATGAAAGATGGGAAACGTTTTGGAAAAGCGACGCTGTGCTTGGGTAACTTGAATGGATGGTGCTCGCGCCTCGGACCTGGAGGCTTGCCCATGGAGGCGGTGAAAGAATATGCACCTAAATATGCACATAGAGGGTAAAACCGAGGCTCTCAAGGCTTTGCGGCGCGGCGAGGCAAGCCTCATCCACACCTGCTGCGAAGGGGATCTCTTGACCCCTGTCTTGGGCTATTTGCGCCTCCGACGGGCTTTCGGCGGCCCCTGGAGCTTCCTCCTGGAATCCGTCGAAGGCGGCGAACAACGCGGCCGATTTAGCTTTATCGGCTTATGCCCAGACCTCTGGTGGCGCTACCGAGGAACCCACGCCCAGGAAAGCCTGGACGGAACCCACTGGCGGCCTCTGACGAAACCCCCTCTTGCGGCTTTTGAGGACCTCCTGAAGGCCAGTCAGTTGCAATTTTCCGGCCTCGCTCCCCAAAAATGTCGGCCGGGCTGTTCGGCTATTTCGGCTATAATACCGTGCGCCTGGTCGAAAATTTGCCAGACCCTTTTTCTACGAGACCCGCCCCGGGCCCGGGGTCCGCCCCGGGGGCGAACCCGGCGTCCGACCCGGGAGCCAATCCCGGGACGAATCCGGGCGCAACGCCAGAGTCAGGCTATGATGGCTTTTTTCTTACGCCCTCAACTCCTGGTTATTTTCGACCGATTAGTCCGACCAACTCCGGCTGTCGGTGAGTCTGTATCCTCCCGACCCACGACACCACGATAGAATAGACGCCCCGGCTCTTCTGGCCCGAGGACACCAATTGCTCGAACAAGCCTTCGGAGCCTTGTTTCAAAATCCTCCAGCCCTGGAGACGCCCGGCAATATCCCCGGCAGCCCGCCGAGTCCGTCTCCCGCCGACGCCGCCATGACTCGAGAAACAACTCCCGACACCTATAGACGGAAGGTGCGTCAGGCTCAGGACCATATCTTACAGGGAGACGTCTTTCAGGTGGTTTTGTCTCAAGCTTTTTCGGCGCCTTATACGGCAGACCCGTTTCGAGTATTATCGCTCTTTGAGGCGTCTGAATCCGGCTCCTTTTCTGTTCTGGATGGATTTTCATACGCATCAGCTTATCGGCCTCGAGCCCCGAGATCCTCGTGCGGTGCGCAGACCAAGACGTTACGATTCGGCCTCTGGCGGGGACACGCCGCCGCGGCATCACGCCCGAGGAAGATAAAAAACTTGCCGAGGAACTCTTGAAAGACCCTAAAGAACGCTCGGAAACATTTGATGCTCTTGGATCTCGCTCGAAACGACGTCGGCAGAGTCGCCCAGCCAGGTTCCGTCCGCGTAACCGATTCTTTTTTCCTGGAAAAATATAGCCGCGTTTGGCATATGGTCTCGGAAGTCGTCGGGAAATTGGACGCCAATTGCTCGGTTTTACAGGCTTTGCTCGCCGGTTTTCCCGCAGGGACCGTCACGGGAGCCCCTAAAATCCGGGCGATGGAGCTGATCGATGAACTCGAGGACAGTCCGCGAGGTATCTATGGCGGGTGTGTCGGCTATTGGTCCGCGGACGGAAGCTATATGGACAGCTGTATTACGCTGCGGACGGCTGTGATCTCGGACGGCTTTATCCACATCCGAGCAGGCGCCGGTATCGTCGCCGATTCGCAGCCCGGCACACGAAGGACCAAGAGTGCCTCAATAAAGCATCGGCTCTTTTTGAGGCCCTGGCGGATGTCGCCCGACGGCGGGAGTCTCTAGAGGCTCGCCTCTAGAGGCAAGCCGCCTCTCAAGATTTCTCTCTCTCTCTCTCTGAATGAAGAATGAGCATGAATTTTCGCTTGAATAAATTTTTTTTTTTCTGGCATAATGGGGGCCCCGACCGCGGCGGGGGCTTGGGTGAGGCGTCACAATTGGGTCGGGCTCTGTTTGAGCTCGAGCCAGGGCGTGCTTCTTTTTTTCGTTTAAAAAAAACATTTCAGGGTAGCTATGCTGGAAGAGGCAAGAAATATACTGGACGTCGTTCGGAAGGACGATTGGAATAAGGCTCTCGAGATAGCCAAAAATTTCGAGAAAACCTTTGAAAAGGATCCCGAAACGCTCGATTTTGACACACTGCGCGTCTTCGGAGGAACCTTCGCCCGACATCAGGACTATGGCAAGGCGATTAAATTCCTGGAGCCCGCCGTCAAAAAGGCCTGGCCCGACAAAGTGCACCACCCCGTCGTCGCCGAAACCGTCCGGAATTATGCCAATGCGCTCTATTACGATAATAAGTATCAGAGGGCTCTGGATTATTTTTCCTGGATGGCTCAGGAGGCTCCAGAGGATGATTTCCTCCAGAATCGAGCCGGGCGCGTCTGGAACGTCAGCGGCAACGACGCCAAAGCCATCGAGTTCTTCGAAAAAGCGATCGCGGCCGCTCGAAGACGCCTCAAACGCGAGGAGAACGAGGAGAAAAAAGAGGAGCTGTGGAAAAATTACTACCGCTACCGGTGTAATCGTTCTCTGATTATGCTCAGAATGGGCAAGTGGTTTGCGGTCGTGGAATGAATTCCGCCTCCGTTTCAAAGCCTATAACATGGAGCAGGTCAAACTGGACCAAGAGGTCTCCGTTTGGACCGGGGTCGAACCCATAGAGCAACAAACAATCATTCTGCTCCCGGAACAAGGTATCGGCGATAATATTATGACGATACGCTATGCGTATCTCCTCCGAGAGATGGGGGCGAAAATCGTCTATTTCGCGGATGATCGGCTCTTCAAGCTTGTATAACTACAGCGGTTTGTTCGATAAGGGTCTATCGTTTCGGCGACAAAATGGCCTCGCCGGGGGTTCAAGGTTTCGCTCTTCGATCTGCCGTGTCTGTTCAAAACAACGCCGGACACCGTGCCGCAAGTGTGTCCTTATCTCAGAGCGGAACCCGGCCGACTCGAGAGCCTGATCGGCAAATTCGACGGGAAGCTCAAGGTCGGGATTGTGTGGGGAGGCAATCCGGATTTTCCCAATGATTGGATTCGCTCGGTGCCTCTTGAGTCGTGGGGGCCTATTTTCGGGGCTCGCAAAGATGTTCAGTTTTTCTCTATCCAAAAGGGCCCGCGCGAGGAGGAACTGAAAACATCGCAATTCAAAGACCGAGTCATTGACCTCACCCCCTTCATAGACGATTTTTACGACACCGCCTGTTTCATGATGGATTTGGATTTGATCCTGACCTGTGATACGTCGGTTGGCCACGTCGGGGGAGGGTTGTGTCGACCGACCTGGATTTTCACATGTTTTTCCCCGGACTGGCGTTGGCTTCGAGACCGCTCGGATACGCCATGGTATCCGACGGTGCGGCTCTTTAGGCAAAAAAGCTATCTGGATTGGACCGTGCCTATCGCCAATGTCGCCGAGGCTCTGAAACATTTCGAGGTCGAAACCGATTTTTCCGATAAACCCTATGACCCTGCGAAGGCGATTCTCAAGGAAAAACCCGTTTCGCAAGATTTTGTTTCCGGAGAACGGACGCTGACACTCGGTTCCAGCAGACAGTACAACATCATTCAGGATGGGAGGGCCGGCACGGCTGTCGCCGCAGGAGGCATTCCGAATCTCGTTGTCTCTGCGCCGAATGCGCGCGTCCTGACCCAGCAGAGAGCCCCCGAAGACAACGACGTCTGGTCCACCGACAGCGGAACTTTTGTGCCAACCCGGCAGCCGTATGGCGACGGGGAGGCGAACAATGCTAGAACGAACGACATGAACGTGGGCAACGCAAGCCACAATGCAGGCCAGAGCGGGGCAAGCCAGAGCGGGGCAAGCCAGGGCGGGGAAAGCCTATATACGCCGCCGTCTCCTCCGGCGGCCTCTCGGGCTGCCCCTGTTCGGGCCTCGGTGCCTCCGAGGAAGACTGTGAAAATCAAACCGCCGCAATTTAAAGGCCGGGGCGATAAAAAGAGCAGCGACACCAAGAAAAAATAGAGACCCCTAAGTGGCAAATCGCTAGGCGGCGACCCGCTGGACGGGCGACCCGCTAGGCGGCGGGCGGGGCGGCTAGGCGACGCACCACTAGGTGGCGAGCCGCTAGGCGGCAAACCGCTGGGCGGCAAACTGCTGGGCGGCGGTAGAGTCCCAGATGACAGACTCGGCTGATGCCAGGGGAAGCCGGGAGCCGGTAAGCAGGAAAAAACGCCTCAAAAAAAACGCACCGGCGGAATTGAGGTGCCGGGGTTTACACATTGGACTCGAGTCGTCAGCTCGGGGCCGCCGGGCCGCCAAACTAGGGCCGCCGGGCTCGGGCCACCAGACTCGGGCCGACCGCCGGACTCGAGCCACGCGGCTGTTGTCTCTAAAACACACCCACAGCCTACCTAGAGTTCACCCTCCGGAGGAGGGGCCGAGGCTCACTCGGGGCTCGCCCGCCGCACGCCCGCCATCCGAGCCATCCGGGGGACAGGGGAACGCACCCAGAAAAACCTCGGGCCGCCAGCTCCCACCTGTTCGGGCTCTAGTTCCTTTTTGTGCGGCTCGAGTCGCCTCTGCCCTGCCCTATCCCGCTGTCACCCTCGGTCTTGTTCCGTCCCCGGGCACTCACGCCCGCGCCTAGGTGCCTAGCGACCGGCTAGGCGGCGAACCGCTGGGCGGCGTACCGCTGGGCGGCGTACCGCTGGGCGGCGAACCGCTGGACGGCGGTAGAGTCCCGATGATAGACTCGGCTGATGCTGGGGGAAGCCGGGAGCCGGCAAGCAGGAAAAAACGCCTCAAAAAAAACGCACTGGCGGAATTGAGGTGCCGAGGTTTACACATTGGACTCGGGCCGCTAGGGCGGGGCCGGCGGGCTCGGGCTGATCGCTAGACTAGGGCCGCCAGACCGAAGCCACCGGGCTTGGGCCGCCGGGCCGCCAGACTGGGGCCGCCGGGCTTGGGGCCGCCGGGCTTGGGGCTCGCCCGCCGTGCACCCGCCAGCTCGAGGCCGGGGACTCGAGCCACGCGGCTGTTGTCTCTAAAACGCACCTAGCAGCCTACCCAGAGTTCACCCCTCGAGGCCGGGGCTCGCTTAGGGCTCGCTTAGGGCTTGCCCGCCGCACACCCGCCAGCTTGGGGCCGCCGGACTCGAGCCACGCGGCTGTTGTCTCTAAAACGCACCTAGCAGCCTACCCAGAGTTCACCCCTCGAGGCCGGGGCTCGCTTAGGGCTCGCTCGGGGCTCGCCCGCCGTGCACCCGCCAGCTTGGGGCCGCCGGACTCGAGCCACGCGGCTGTTGTCTCTAAAACGCACCCACAGCCTACCCAGAGTTCACCCCCTGGGGCCCGGAGGTTGCTCGGGGCTCGCCGTCCGAGCCATCCGAGCTACCCGGGGAACGCACCCAGAAAAACCTTACGGGCCGCCGCCTCCCGCCTGTTCGGGCTCGAGGCACCTCTACCCTACCCTAACCTGCTGTCACCCTCGGTTACGCAATATCTACGACGACATCGCCCGTTACCCCCACCAAATGAGAGTCGCCGACCCGATAGACCTTGCCCGATAGACCGTTGAGCGGAGAAAAACCTACCTCTAGCTCGGCTTCATCAGAAAACGAGACACGACCCTGGCCCGCGATAGAGATATAGTCTTCTCCAGGCTGGAGACGCACATTCGTGTCACCATAGCGGCCTCGTTCTGTCAGACGCGTCAGGCTGGCCTCGTCCAGAGAAAGCCGCGCTCTATCCTCGAGCCTGAAAGACGCGATATTCTGAACATCGTGCTCTTCTCGGAGGTCGAGCGTGATGCCCTTTTGCAGAACAAGAGTATTGATGCCACTCCCGCCATCGACGCGCCGCACGTCCTCGTCTATGAGGACAATGGTGTCGTCGCCGGCGCCGCCATAGAACACCTCGCCGGGTGCCATGGCCGTTTCAGTCAAGGTGTCGTCGCCCGATGTTCCCAGAAAAGAGCCCTCTGGGGCCTCGACCGAAGGGCGGGAGGTTCTATCTTCGCCATAGACGACAAAGACATCTCGCGCAGGGCCGCCGAAGGTCGTTCCCGTCGCTAGGATTATGTGGGGCTCGGGGGGGTCGACCCTAGAGCTGTCCACGGCGAAATCATCGAAACCGTCTCGATTGAGGTCGCCCAGGACGTCAACGTTCCAGCCAAAGACGTCGTTGGTTGCTTCCGTCTCGAAACTCTGCCCGAATCCGGCATCTTCCAGCTTGTCTAAATAGACAACCGTAGAGCTCTCCGGAATGGCAAACTTGGGGATGTCACGAAGATGGCCGAGTGCAGGGCGACCCGTTGTTGACGAGGCAAGCGAACCCAGACCTGAGCCGGCTTGGCCATAGACAAGATAAACGACGCCATCTCCCAGGACACTCGGAGCGGTTCTATCTGCTATCAGAAGATCCGCGAGACCGTCACCGTCTATGTCGCCGCCGCCGCCGAGGGCACTACCAGCTGTGGTCCATCCAAAATTGGGATAAGACGAGGAAATTGTAAAAATGACACCCGCCTCGGGGGTAAGGGCCTCAAGGTCTACGATGCGTTGTTCGAGACTCGAAAGCGTTTGCTTGAGCTGAAGAGCCTCAATGGACCCGAAGGCGGTCGTATGACCGATCGCAGAGGGGATCGTACCATACGAATCCAGATGACTCATCTCGTGTTCGAAGCCGTCGGAGGGGCGCACATAAAGAAGATTGTGAACGGTTTCCACCGACCCTAGTTCTTCTGTTTCCATGCCGTAAATTAAATAGGCGCCCCCGCGTTCACCTGAGGTGCCCCTATTAATGGGAGCCCCGACTAGAATATCGTCATAGCCATCGCCGTTGACGTCACCCACGCCGCTTATGGTCTCCCCAACACTACCGTAGTAAAAAGAAATCAAAGAATTACCGAAAATGAGAAAACCATCCGAGGGGCCGAGCTTGTCAAGATCCACAAGCTGACGCTCTGGGCTCGGAGCCGTCCCCGGCGGGGCGGCCAGAGGGGCCTCAGGGCTTCCGAATTGCGAGCCATCGCCTCTTTTGCCGAAAAGAACATAGGCCTCGCCCACTGTACTTCCTTGCGGACTCCCATGGCTACTGGCATCCCGAGCCCCGAGAATAAGGTCGTCTATCCCATCGCCATTGACGTCGCCAGCTGAAGCGATGCTACGTTCGAACCCATCATCGCGTTGCCTGCCCTGAATGATGAAGCCCTCTTCTTTCGTGAGAGAAGCTATGTCTAGAACGCGCGGGTCGCCTTCGGCGGCCCCAGTGGCGGCAGCAGGAGACTCCGCACGTCCGTAAATGATATAGGCCCGCGCGGGCGTGGCCGCTCGGTCCTGGGCCGGAGCCGTGATGGCCAAGTCTTCAAAACCGTCGCCATTGATATCACCGGCTTCGCTCAAGACAAAACCAAAATACGCGTGGGCTCCGCCGCTGGGAAGGGCTCCGCGTATCACGAAGCCCTCGCTTGGGCGCAAGGCATCCGCGTCTAGAGCCCTCCCCGCCTTTGTGCCGTAAATGATATGGACTTCGCCGGTGTTCTCGATACCTGGGGCATCGTCGGGGCCGCTCGGGCCGCTCGCATTCGGAGCCCCAATCGCAACATCGTCGAACCCATCGCCGTTGAAGTCGCCAATCCCAGCCACAGAGGTGCCAAAATTACCCCCGTCGTTTACTTTCAAAATCGGATAACCTTCGGACTCTGTGAGAGACTCCAGAAGGAGCTGCCCCCGAGTCTTGCCAAGCTGGCCGTAGACAATGAAAGCACTGCGAGCTTGAGACTCGGGAAGAGACCCATAGGCCCCCACGATGAAATCGCCGATGCCATCGCCATTGATATCGCCCGCTCCATCGAAAGAATAGATGGGAGCTTTCCTGTGAGCCTCTATATCAAAAGGCAGACCAAGACGGACCGAAAAGCCTTTCTCGGACGGAAAAGGCACTTTGTCAAAACGAACCTCCGGATGAATCAGCGACACATCTATGGTCTTATCGACCTGGAGGAAAACTCGGCCCAGACGGTAGAAAAGCGTGTCGCCTAAAACAAAGGACGTCCAAGAGGGATCCTTTAAATCTAGAGCTCCACTGCCCTCTATACGCAGGAGGAAAAAGCCCTGAGGGCCGCCGCCGCCAATGGCGAAATGAGGGAAAAAGGTCTCGAGACCGGGAACCTCGTCCAGATTATTGCGAAGCTCGGTGAGGCCGTAAATCGTCGCTAAATCCAGCACAAGACGCGAATCCGTATCCAAAGACACCGTCTCTATAGAGCGAACCTGCCGCCGGGCAGAGGTGTGCTCTGTCTGGTCGACCGCCGTGAGGTCTAACGTAACATCCGGCCCTAAATGGAGCGCGTCTAGACCATTCCCGCCGTCAATGCGACGGAAATTCGCGTCCGAAAGCGAGATGATGTCGTCGCCGGCCCCTCCGTAGAACACGCTTATGTCTGTGGCCGTTGATTCTCCCAGCCGGTCGGGGCCTGAAAGGCCTCTCAGCGCGAGTACGTCCTGGGTCATAGACGTGCCCGGGACCGTTTCCTTAAAAGTGTGGCCCGATTCTTTGGCCGGCAGGCCGGCGACCACAGCGGGATCTGTTATCAGAAAATGAGGGCCGCCATATAGCAGAAAACTCGCCCCCGCCTTCGTGCCAGGTGTGAGGTCCGTGCGCGTCCAGCGATAGTCGCTAATCAGAAGATCGTCAAAACCATCGCCGTTCGAGTCACCTACGCCCGCCGCATGTTTTCCGAAAGCCGACTCCGTCAGAGGGTCCCGGACTCGAGGCCCCGGAATGACAACGCCTTGCCACGGCTCAAGATTGTCTAAATCTAGAGACCCGGGCTCAAAATGGCCGTAGAGAACATAGGAAAGACGCCGACCGCTCAGAGCATCCGATTCAATTCGATGCGAGCCGATGAAAATATCGTCTAAACCGTCGCCATTGAGGTCGCCCGCCGAGGCAAGATAGGTGTCTCTGTAACCGCTTATGGGGGTGGTCGTCGGACTGGAGCTCTCTATTTTCAAGCCGTCCTCCGCAGTGAGGTCGGTGATGACTAAATCAGCCCGCGCTCGGCCCGCCTTGCCATAGATGATATAGACCGAGTCCTCGCCCCCATCGTCGCCATAGGTTCCAATGTAAGGACGAATGTGCAAAAGAATATCGTCTAAACCATCGCCGTTAAAATCACCCGCCGAGGCCATCTCAAGCGTTAGAGCCTCCTCGCCTTTTCCGGAAATCTTGAAACCATCCGCAGCGTCTAAACTATAGATGTCCATCGTCGTGCGGCTCGTGCCGGCTTCCCCATAAACAACGTAAACATCGCCGCGGAAATCATTGGCAAAACGAGCCGTGATTAAAAGATCCTCCAAACCGTCGCCATTGATGTCACCCGCCGAAGCAATAGAGCGAGAAAAATCGTCCCATCTAAACACATCTTCATGACGAGATTCCAACACAAATCCCTGGTCTGGCGTTAGATCTTCTCTGAGATTTAGAAAATCCCGCCGGGGGTCTCTGTCGCCATAGATGACATAGACTCTATTCACGTAACCTGGTCCGTCGACTCGCGCCCCGAGGGCAATATCGTCTATCCCGTCGCCATTGACATCGCCGATGATGGCAAGGGCCGGTTTGTGATGCCTGCTCGCGGCTGCAATTTTAAAACCCAGGGGAAAGGAAAACTCGGAGGTTATGATATCGTCACGCCCGGGCCCATGCCCGGGCCCACTGCCGGTCTCATGGCTTCTGCCGTAAATGACATAAGCCCCCGCATGAGACGAATCCGAGAGAAGATAGGCCGAAAGCACCAAATCGTCTAGACCGTCGCCATTGATATCGCCTCTGCGCGGCTCATAGGCAGTCAAATACGACGACCGAAGAGAACCCATAGGATCGTCGTGGATGACAAAGCCATCCGTGCCGTCTAGGGCCAAGGCCTCTAGTTTCAAGTCCGGAACGCTCGTCCCTTCCTGGCCGTAAATCACGAAAGCTTTTCTGGAGTGCCTGTTGTGAGACCCCAAAGCCGTGATGACAAAATCAGCGAGACCATCGCCATTGACGTCACCTGCATGGCCTACAGATAGACCTAAAAGGCTCAAGTTCTTTTCGCCGAGAATTGTTCTGTAGGTATCGGCCTCAAGGGTAAACGAGGCCGCAGGATCTAACGGCACGACGCCCTCGGGGACTTCCGTGGTGTAACGAACGAGCGCATTCCCCGAACGGACAACTCGTGTGACAACGTCGCCGTCCCGCGTACTGGAGACTTGGGTCCACGCCTCGTCGTCGGCGGTCTTCCCCGCCAAGAAAAAACTTGCCCCCTTTTCGATCTCAATATCGATGAGAACTTGACCCTTGTCTGTGAGTGTGCCTCCGTTTTTGCGCTGCTCCGTCAGCGCGTAAACCGAGGCCGGGTCTAAAGCCAGCGCGGCTCCAGTGCTTATCACGAAGGCCTCTGTCGAACGAATGAGGCCCCGATGACCGCCTAAACGCGGAATCCGGGTGAGGTCTAACAAGACATCCTCGCCCAAAACGAGCGTGTCACGCCCCCGCCCGCCGTCTACACGGCGGAAATCGGCGTCCGCAAGCGTGAAAGTATCGTCGCCCGCTCCGCCATAAAAGACCTCGATCACGCCGCTTTCGTGCTCTGTGAGGACGTCGTCGCCCGCCGCTCCACGCGCATAGGGGGAGTCAAAAATACGCAGGTCTTGATCATCGTCCGAGACGTCGCCCAAATGCGTCCCGCCATAGACAGCATAGACTCTGCCATCCCGGTAGGTCGGAAGATGAGGCGTGCCGTCAGGGTCAGGAGGGCGCGTCGACACAAGTGTCTTGGACCCAGGAGCCCCTATCAGAATATCGTCGAACCCATCGCCATTGAGGTCGCTCCCCGCCGAGCCCGAGTCTCCGACATATTCGTATCGGTCTCCCGTTTCAAAAATGACGCCCTGCGATTCATCAAGCTTTCTTATGTGAATGTCCGATTCAAAGGCCTCCATGCCGAAAATGATATAAGCACGCCCCGCCCGCAAACCCGTTTCTTCGAAACCGAAATCCGAGATAAATAAATCCGAAAAGCCGTCGCCATTCACATCGCCGCCTCGGAAAATCTGCGTCAGATGTCTGTATTCACCAAGATAAATGGAAAAACCATCCGAAGGATCAAGTTCCGCCACATCTATCTCGGCGATTCCATCTTCTCTTCCGTACAGAACAACAACAGATCTTGCGCGTCCACCGTCCTCAGGGCCCGAAAACTGGAAGGCAAAATCGTCAAAACCATCGCCATTGATATCGCCTATAGCGGCCCCCGATTTGCCGAGATAAGAACCTCCATCGTCTGCATGAATGATTTTGAGACCATCGGTCGCCTTTAAGGCCTCTGGCTGAAGGAGAGCCCGCTTCTGTCCGGCTTTTCCGTAAATGACATAAGAAGTCCCATGCGGCGGCGCCCCCGGGCCACTAAAAACGACCCCCTGAACTAAAAAATCGCCCAGACCATCGCCGTTGAAATCGCCAATCCCAGTCACCCCATCGAAAGCCGAACGGTTGTGCCCAATCGGGTGCGAAAGCGTAAAGGCCTCCGAGACATCCGGCGGCGTCGAGAAAAATTCGTCGGGCAAGCCAGTCCAGTCGGACATGCCGTAAAAAAGATAGGCTCTTCCCCCGCCGTCAGAGGTAATATAAGGCGAACCCCACGACACAAGAAGATCGTCATAGCCGTCGCCATCCGAATCGCCGACAGGATAACGTGCTCCTAAAATGACTTTTGTCCCGTAACCCAAGTGTTTATCGTGTCTCAGAACAAAACCGTCGTCGTCGTCTGGCGCCGTCCGAAGCGTCTCGGAATCGATGTCTACGGGGTCGGCTTGCCCGAAGAAAACATACACACCGCCGTCATAAGTTGACGAGCCCGCTCGGTTCGGCGAACCTATCACAATGTCCGAAAAGCCGTCTCGATTGAGGTCGCCTCCAAAACTGACGCTGTAATCGCCAAATAAAAGACCCTTCAGGCCCCGTATCACATAGCCGTCGGCCTTGGAAAACGCGTCTAAATTGAACGAGGGACGCTCTCCCTCTTTGCCATAGATGACGTAAATGTTGTGGTTCCAATCGCCGCCTTCCTGCTTGGTGCCTCTGACGAGAAAGTCTCCCAAGCCGTCGCCGTTCACATCGCCGCCCGTGGCGATAACCGAACCGAGCCCGGCTTTGGTTGACTCCCATTCTATGTTATCCACATAGAAGCCCTCGGTCAGAGTCATGCTCTTGAGATTGATAATCGGGGCCTGGAAAGACAGACGGATGCTCTTGTCAATCTGGACAACAGCCTTATGGAGTCGCCACGTCTCGGTGGTCGTGTCCGCCTCGACGAACTCCCAGGGCAGGCCCATGGAGTCATCTCTGTCCGAGAGCAACGCAAGCTTGCCCGCCCCTTCTATGCGGATGAAAACCTCGCCGGGGTCGGTTTTGGAACCGCCGTTATCGCGTTGCTCGGTGAGATTATAGATCGTCCTGAGATCTAACGTTAACGAAGACTCCGCCGATATAGAGAGCGTCTCTAGGCTTCGAAGCTGGAGGCCTCGGCCGCGCTCGGTCAAATCCAAGATAACGTGCGGGCCTAAACGAAGCGTGTCGTCGCCCGTTCCGCCGTCAATGCGGCGGAAATCCGTATCCGAGAGCACGAACGTGTCGTCGCCCGCGCCGCCATAGAAGACCTCGACCGCGCCGTTTTTGTGCTCTGTGAGCGTGTCGGCACCCGCCCCGCCTCGCAAACGAAAGTCATCGAGCCCCGAGACCTTGTCTAAGTCGGAAACACTGAGCATGCCGTCCGAGGAAGCCGACCCGTAGAAAATGACCTCCTGGATACGAACGCCGTCCGAGGTCACGCCGATTAAAAGATCCTCATACCCATCGCCGTCTACGTCGCCCAGAGAGGAAAAGGAATGAAACTGTATCTTGTCGTTCATCGCAGAGGCCAGAATGACAAAACCGTCCTCGCGGGCCAGCTTGGAGACGTCTATAGAACGCGGGTCTCGGTCTTCTCGGCCGTAAATGACGAAAGCTTGCTGGCCTTCACCCTTGCGGGCCCCCGGTACAAGCGAAGCGGGCGGAACAGTGGTCCCCAGAATGATATCGTCTAAACCATCGCCATTGAGGTCTCCTGCCGAGGCGACCCGGTGGAAATAACTGTGAGGTGCGCTTGATGTGAACGAGAGCCGACCGTCCTCGGGCAGTTTGGATAGGTCTAAGCTCTTGGAACTACGCCCCGGCCCTCCGTAAATGAGATGAACAAACAGACCACGGTCATTAACCCAAGTTCGTACAAGCAGGTCCTCATACCCGTCGCCGTCAAAATCACCCGCCGCCTTGACATCGGGTGCCCTAGGGCCGTAGACTGGTGAAGGCTGTTTGTTGCCCGTAATGGCGAATCCATGGCGAGCTTCAAGCTCGTCGAGTTTCAGAACATCGACCTTCTTAGTGCGCGTTACAAGATCGAAATAGGGTGTGTAAGTCCCCTCCATGCCGTAAATGACATAGGAACCGATTTTCCGGATATCCAAGCCGTCGCCCGCTGCATTGACGCCGGAAGCACCATTTATAACGATATCGGCCAGACCATCGCCGTCAAAATCGCCGATGCCCTCGACGTAGAGACCTAATCTTTCTTGGCGAATTTGGCCCTCTATGACGAAACCGTCGCCAAAGTAAAGATTGTCCAGATTGACTTCCTTGAGATAGGGGTCGCCGTAAATAACATAGACCCGACCCGTGTTCACGCTGGCTTCCTTGTTAGATCCCCAGCCCGGGGCTCCGATGATGAGGTCGTCTAGACCGTCGCCGTTCAGGTCCCCGGCTCCGGCGACAGAG
Source organism: Alphaproteobacteria bacterium (assembly GCA_965203415.1). Taxonomy (GTDB): domain Bacteria; phylum Pseudomonadota; class Alphaproteobacteria; order CBDBCS01; family CBDBCS01; genus CBDBCS01. The sequence continues at coordinate 466,243 of CBDBCS010000004.1, forward strand.
AACCCGGACGTGCCGCGACGAGCCGTATCGCCCTCGTCGTCGTAAATGCCCTTGATGAGAAGACCGTCTCTTTGGCCAAGGGTCGTGTCAAACTTATCGAGGCTCAGAGGATTGGTCTCGAAGTCTGTTTTGCCGTAAAAGAGATAGGCTCGACCAAAGTCTTTGTCTGTCGGTTTTCCATAAGGGAGCTCAAAGGGGAGTCCAACCGCGAAGTCAGCCAATAGATCGCCGTTGAAATCGCCGACACCAGCAAGCTCCGCACTCCGTATGTAGAATCCACCGGCGATGACAAAGTCGAGGCCTCCTTTTGAGCCCTCCTGCACCACAAAATGCGTGCTTCGGTCCAGAAGAGCCTGGTCTATCTGCTTAACCGAGTCCGACCCATCGCCGCGGAGCAGAACGATTTCACTCCGATCTATGCTGTGCGTGTACGAAAAACGGCCCGGCTTGAAAACAGAGACGCCAAGAAGCAAGTCCGGCAGACCGTCTCCGTCTACATCGCCAACGCCCGCCGAGGCCAAAATGTCAGGCAGTTTCACCGATGTATCGTCCGCCTCGTCGGGAGGCAGGAGCTCTTTCGTCGGGGCAGGCCGGATAACCGTGACAGTGCTCGCCACCTCCAGAATGGCGTTCTCGAAACGATAGAGGTCCGGAGCATCGTCGGTCAGATCGCCCTCGAGAACCCAGTCGCCCGAAGGCGGCAGCTCTAGAACGAGCGTCCCAGAGCCGTTAATCTTGATTTTCGTCTCGCCCGCCTCCGCGCCGTCCTGGGCTCGCAACGGCGTGAGACCATAAACACTGAAAGGGTCTATGCGCAGGAGGGCTCCGTCGGAAAGCGAAAAATTCTCGATGCTCCGCACGCTGGCGCGCCGAGCGGGAATGTCCAAGGTGACCGACTCGCCGAGAACCAAGGTATCGACCCCGCTCCCCCCGTCCACGCGGAGAAAATCGGCGTCCGAAAGAATGAGAACGTCCGCGCCCGCGCCTCCGTAAAAGACATCTACGGAGGCACCCGGGCGTTCTAAGAGTTCGTCCGGTCCTGCTCCACCCAATAGGCTTTTCTGCTGCCCCAGGGACTGCCTGGTGTGGTCCTCCGAGTCCAATTGCTGGTCGTGAATGACAGTCTTGCCGTATTGAGGGCCACCTCGGACGCGATAGACCTCGCCTGCTTTGTCGCCCGACGTCGCACCGTCGCCGTCATAGGCCCCAATAATAAGGTCGTCAAAACCCGTTCCCGACGAAGCCCTCGCCAGGGCCCGCCCGAAAGACCTATCGCCATCCGGACCTATGAAGACGAAGCCCTCGTCGATGTCCATGTCTTCCAGCTTGAATACGTACGGGGCAAAACCGATGCGCCCCGCCCAATAGTCCTCCACGGCTCTTGCCGGCCACACGTCTAAATCGTGCCGACCGAAGACAACATAGACCTTGTTGGGGTTGGTCGTATCGCTCTCGTTTCGGGCGGCGGTGATGGCGAAGTCCGAAAAACCGTCGCCGTTGAAATCACCCAGAGAAACCATCTCGACGCCGAGATGCTCCCCAGGGCCCGCCCAGAGAATGAAACCATCCGACGCTCTGAACGTCGCTCCCAGATTGAGACCCGCTTGTTTTTTACCCTCTCGCCCGAAGACGACATAGGCTTGGCGCGCTCCGTCGCCGTCTGCGCGCTCGTATCGGACGAGGAGGTCGTCTAAACCGTCGCCGTTGAAATCGCCGATGCCCTCGACCTGCGAGACCCGGAGATCAGGCGAGGCCTCAATGCTGTCGTCCTCGGGGAAAACAAGACCGGTCGAGGGGCGACTCGACCCCGGAGAGATGTCTCTGAAATAGCCTATAAAACCCCGGTCGGGCGTCAAAAGATCCAGGTCTAGATAATACCTGCCGTCCTCTCCGGGCTCGCCGAAGCCCTCCTGGCCCGGCATGCCGTATAAAACCACGACCTCGCCCTCGAACATCGCAAGAGGCTTCGTTACATTCCGATAAAGCGAGATCACCAAATCGTCATAGCCGTCTCCGTCAAAATCGCCCGCCGAAGCAATGTCCTGCACGACAAAATCATCCTCCGCCGAGTCGTGGATGATGAAACCTTGGTGCGGTTTCAGAGTCGCTATGTCTAGAACGGATTGAGCAATATAGGACTCGGGCGGAGCGTCCGGGTCCGAAACAACCATGCCCTCGGCGTCTATCCGAGTGGCCTCGCCGAACATATCGTCTTGTTGGCCGAAAATGACATAGGCTCGGCTCGTGCTGCCGTCTTTTCCCTCGCCCACCCGGTCGGCGACGATGAAATCCCCGAGGCCGTCGCCGTCTAGGTCGCCCGCCGAAGCAACAGAAATACCGAAAAAGGAACCCGGCCGGTCGCCAACCAGAACAAAACCTCTTTCGGCGGGAACCGAACTAAAGAGACGCGGGTCGTCATCTTCGCCGCCCGAAGTCCAGTCGGTGAGAAAGTCCGAGGCTCCGAAATAAACATAAACAGCCCCGCGACTGTTGAACATGTCAAAATAGTCCGACCGCCCATGAGTCGCAAAAGGAACGCCTACCAGAACGTCCGAAAAGCCGTCACCATTGACATCGCCGGCGCCCGCGACAACGGCGTCAGAGAGGTCGATGAGGTCGCCTCCGATGCGGCCTGTGATCTCGAGACCCGCGTCCGAAGCCAAATCAGGAGCCACGACAAGCAGATCGCCTTGCGTGCGAACGAGTAACTCGCCCATGCCGTCGCCGTTTACGTCGCCAAGCCAGGCGGCGTCGAGCCCTAGACGCTTGCCCGCCTCCGCCCCAGAGAGCTTCGTCGCCGCAGCCGTGTCCTCAGGAACAGCAGAGGCCTCGAGCGTGGCCACGTCCGAGGTGAGAATGAATTCTGCAGTGCGCACGCCGCCTTTGCGGTCGGAGGCCTCTAGGGTCACCGTAATATGAGCCCCAAAAGGCCTGTCGGGAAAAGGCCGGAAGATAAAGCCGTTGCGCGCCCCACCGTGGTCCGTGTATGCAACCGAAAAATAGAATTTGTCAGGAACCTCGACAAGCGAGGAATCCCACGAAGGGCCTCTGGGGCCGGGCACGTCGTACCAAAGACCCGGCGCACCGATGACTCCCCCCTGGAACGTTTCTAAACCCCTGACGTCCCAAGACCCGGCTCCGCCAGGAGGTGCTTTGAAATACAGGAAATAGCCGCCCTCATTGTCGACATTGTTAAACAGGATCTTATAACTGATCGTGTCGCCGTCGGGGTCCTCAAAGTGTTCTCGAGGGACCAAGATCGTGCTTCGAGTCGTCTGGACCAAACGAACAGGAAGAGCCTGCGTCAGAATAGGCGGGCGATTCACATTCTCGACCGTGAGGACGAAGTCCTCTTCGAGGACGCCGCCGCGTCCGTCGCTCGCCTGGACCTGGATGGTGTATAGACGGGTGGGCTCGTGCGACGAATCATAGGGGAAAACGCCGGAAATCGTCCCGTTCTCAAATTCAAGATGCTCGGGAAGGCCCGAAACCGTCAGCGTGAGATCATCGCCGTCGGGGTCCGTAAAATGAGCGTTTAGATCTAGAGAAAAAGCTTCCTCTTCCTTGAGGGTCTGGTCTAGCAGAGGCGTCGTGAGCTCTGGGTCCCGGTTCGCCGACGCCACAAAGGTGAGCGTGTATAAGCCCCTCCCCGTGGCTCCGGACGGGTCGCTCGCCGTAATGGTTAAAACTCGGGTCTCGCCTACTAGAGAACTGTTCGCTGCAGGACTCGCGAAAACACCGTTATTGAGCCCCAGAGCCGAAAAGTCGCCCTTAAACCTAACCCGGAAACCAAGACTATCGCCGTCGGGGTCGGTGAAAAGCGTGTTCAGATCCAGGGCTAAAGTTTCGCCGATCACCCACTCTTGCCCTGTCAGCACGCTCGAAAAAACAGGCGGCGAATTCGTGCCCGGAGGACCCGGCTCCTCGGGCGGGGCGACCTCCCCCTCGGTCGGGATGATCGGTTCCGGGTCACTTGTGTCCTCTTCAGAAGCATCGGGGCTGGCGTCTAGAATCGTCAGCGTGTAATAATGGAGCTTGTCGCCGCCGGCGCCCTCGCTGTCCGTGACCGAGAGCGTCAGAGTCTGCTCGGTGCCCACGAGAGCTTTATTGGTCACCTCGCCTTCTAGAAGAACCCCATCGCTGTCCGCCGCCAAAGTGAGACCCTCAGGTAGGCCGTCCGTCACAGAAATCGTGAGGACATCCTCCGCATCCGGGTCGGTGAAAAGCGTCTCTAGGTCCAGCGTCACGCCCTCGTTGAGTTGAAGATTCTGGCCAGCCGGCCCCAAAAAAGCCGGCGGCCGGTTGTTGGCGAGAACGATGATCTCGAACTGCTCGATGATAGGCGTTTTGCCGTCTGTGACCGCAATGGATAAGGTGAAAGTGCCGCTCCCAACCCGAGGGTCCAACATGCCCGATAAGAAATAGCCTCGGAGTGCTGCGTTGCTCTCGTTCTGTTTGTCGTCAAAGAGAAGCCCCGTGGGCAAAAGACCCTTTCCCTCGAAGCTCAACGTGTCGTCCGCATCGGGGTCCTCAAAATAGGACGATAAATCTAGAGAAAGAGGCACCCCGTCCTCAACTTGGAGCGTCATGTCCTCGATCGGACGCAGCAAACGAGGGGCCGCATTCGAGTCCATCGAGGCAGGGGGGGCAGGAGGCGGAGGGGCAGAAGGCGAGGTCGGGGTCGAAGTTCGGGGCGTCGGCGTCGCCGCCTCTGCCACATCCGTGCTGGTAGGGGAAAAATCGCTCACGGGGACGGGCTCGCTGCTGCAGGCCGCCAGAACCGTTAAAATGCCTGTGCCCGTTGCGAACAGAGTCGCTCTTCTGTGGGCGTTTGTCTTTTCTGGTTGTCTCGCCTTTGCCAGGTTCTCTGAGGCGTTTTCTCCCTCCGAGGTCTCCGGACGGACAGCCCTGCGTGAGTCTATAGACATGAAAGCACTCCTCAAGCTTTGTACGATTTTCGCACTATTGACTCGTTGTTCGTGCTGTGTAAAGGCCTCCCTCTGGAACGTGAACAGGAGGCACAGCTCGAGCCAGGTCCTAATTTACAACGGGATGGCCTAGACGTCAAGACCGAAATCGGTCGAAAAGGGCTTTATAACAAGGAAAAAATCCGATAAGGGCTCGAATAGGTTCTCGAAAGGCCTGTTGTCTCGTTTTCACGGAATCTTGAACACATTTATACGCCCTCCCCACGCCTTGTGCGTTGTTTTTCTCCCGTCTGTGCTGTGTCTTTGGTGTCTTTGTTCTTTATGGACTCTTTAAAGTTTCCTTTCTCGGCCCGAGACACGTTTCATTGAGGCCGAGCTTTCTCCCCCTTTGAAATCTGGTTCTCCAGAAAGAGAACCTCGTCCTCGTAACGGCCTTCGGACCTGATACGAAACAAAGTGCCTGTAGGAAAACGATTGAGGGCGCACCGAACCACCAAATAAACAAACAAGGAATGCCCTCTCGTCACCCGTACAAATAGACTCAAGTCCGGGCGGCCGGGGCGGCCGGGGCGTCTAAACCATAGGCCGTGTGAAGAGCCCGTATTGCCCGCTCTTGAGCAGCGGCCTCTATGAGAACCGACAGCCGGATCTCAGACGTCGAAATGACGAGAATGTTAATCCCCTGGTCCGCAAGAGTCTGAAACATCGTCTGAGCAACCCCCGAATGCGAGCGCATCCCAATGCCCACAACAGACAATTTTACAATGTCTTGGTTGTAGTCAAAACGCGCATAGCCGAGGTCCTCTTTTAAATCCTCGATAATGCGGAGAACTCGAGCCAAATCCGGTTTCGGGACCGTGAATGTCATATCCGTGAGAGGCCCTCCAGGCCCTTGGCCAGGCTCTTGGCCGGGCTCTATTTCGGCCGGGGCGGCGGTCTGGACGATCATGTCAACCACCACGCCCTGACGCGTTATCGGGGCAAAAAGACGCGAGGCAATGCCCGGCCGGTCCGGAATGTGCCGCACACTGATCTTAGCCTCGCCGGCATCGCAGGCAATGCCAACAACTTTGTGCTTCTCCATCATTGGCCCTGACATGGGGTCTGACATGGGGGGGTCTGAAGGGTTTCGTGGATTTTCTTCTGGATTCTCTGTCATCATGGTTTTCTCGTCCAAAATAAGCGTGCCAGGCTTGCCCGTAAAGCTGGAAAGAACGTGTAGAGGCACACTATGGCGATAAGCCGCCTCTATGGCCCGGATCTGGAGAACTTTGGCCCCCACCGAGGCGAGCTCTAGCATCTCTTCATAAGAAACAATGTCCATCTTCCGAGCTCGCGGCACTAAAAACGGGTCCGCCGTGTAAACGCCCTCCACATCGGTGTAAATATCACACCGGTCGGCTCGCAAAGCCGCCGCTAGCAAAACCGCCGTCGTGTCCGAGCCGCCTCGCCCCAGCGTCGTTAAACGACCCGCCGGCGAAAGTCCCTGAAAGCCCGTGCAAACCGCAACCGTCCGATCGGCTCGGAGTTGCTCCTCGAGCCGAGTCGTCGCCACCGATAGAACCCGAGCACGCCCATGAAGACCGTCCGTATGGATAGGCAATTGCCACCCCTGCCAAGAACGCGCCGGAATGCCTCTTTTTTGCAGCACCAGAGCTAGCAAACCCGCAGAAACTTGCTCGCCGCTCGACACAATCGTGTCATACTCACGCGTGTCGTGGAAGCGACTCACGGATTGAACGAGCTCGATGAGGCGATTCGTCGCCCCAGCCATGGCAGAGACAACCACGACAACCTCATGACCTGCCTGCCATTGAGCCTGAATAAGACTAGCCGCTCGTTCCAAGCGCGCCGCTCCCGCAAGCGAAGTCCCGCCGAATTTTTGCACGAATCTCATTTTTGTACGAACGGAAATAGAGCCAAAGGCATTTTTTAGCTTGCTTTTCTCAAAAAAAGGGCTACCTTGACCCTCATGGAGCCTCAAGATAGCAGACAGACCCTGAACACGCAAGAGGTGACAAAATTTTCTGCCCTCGCCCGAGAATGGTGGAACCCCGAGGGAAAATTTAAACCGCTCCACGCGATGAATCCAGCCCGCCTGACCTATATACGCGAAAAAATCGAAGAACACTTTTTTTTGGCGGTGCCTCCGGACGGGTCGGACAAGCCGGCCTCGGGGCCGGGGCCGGCGCCGGGGCCGGACCCGGAGAGGCCTCTGGCGGGCCTCAAGCTGCTGGATGTGGGCTGCGGCGGCGGGCTGGTGTGCGAGCCTCTGGCGCGCCTCGGCGGAGAAATCATGGGCATCGACGCAAGCCAAACTGCCGTCCATGTCGCTCAACAACACGCCCAGCAGAGCGGACTCACCATCGAGTATCGAGTCGCAACGATTGAGACTCTGGATGACAGCCTGGACCCCGAGGTCTTGTTCCATGGGGCTCTGGGGCTGGAAATCGTGGAGCACGTCGAGAATCCGGCTCTTTTTGTGGCTCGGGTGGCTCGACGTGTCCGCCCCGGGGGGCTTTTGGTTTTTTCGACCCTCAATCGAAACTGGTGGAGCTATCTGGGTGCAATTCTGGCAGCCGAATACGTCTTACGCCTCTTGCCCGTCGGGACGCACGATTGGCGCCAGTTCCTCAAACCCGCCGAGCTCGCCGCCATGGCTCGAAAGGCAGACCTCCGCGTCGTGGAAACAATCGGTTTTGTGCCAGAGTTCGCTTTTTATCCGAACCAATGGCGCCTCTCGAGAACCAATCTGCGTATTAATTATTTGCTCGTCGCTGAAAAGCCGCTCGGATGAGAGCCGGGCCCGGGTATTTCCGGACACGTACATGGACATGTATACGTGTATGTCAAGTGTGTCAGGAAAATCACGTACACACGTACACGTACGCCTCGGAGGGCTGCGAATTCGCACAAAACATCAGAGCATGATAGAATCTAACGATGAGTCAGATATGCGAAGAGCCCGACCTATGCCTCGACTACGGCGACGGAGCCTAAGCTAAATGGAGCAAAAAAACGCCGTTACCTGCATCACAACAACCAAAGAGCTGGACGAGGCCTGTCAAGGGTTCGCCGACGCCAAAGTCCTGGCCATGGATACAGAATTCATGCGGCGTAAAACCTTTTACCCCGTCTTGTGTCTCTTTCAGATTGCCAGTCCAAAGCAAACGGCTCTTGTAGATTGTCTTGCGCATAATATAGATTTAACTTCGCTTATCAAGCTGCTCAAAAACAAGACTATTTTGAAAGTTTTTCATTCAGCTTCTCACGATATTGAAGCTTGTCTATGTGGGCTCAACGTCTTTCCAGAGCCCGTCTTCGATACCCAATTGGCGAGTATGTTTCTAGCAACCCGAGCAAGCCCAGGGTATGACTATCTGGTCCGGAAGTATCTGGGCGTAAGCTTGAACAAAACTCAACAGACCTCGGATTGGTATCGCCGTCCTCTCACGTCTCAGCAGCTCTGTTATGCCAGAGACGACGTCGTCTATCTTTACCAACTTTACGAATGCCTTGTAGATTTACTCAAGAAAAAGGATAAATACCCGTGGTACGCCGCCCGTGCGCTCGAGGAATACGGCTCCGAGGCCCGATTTCGCCCCGACCCCGAGAAAGCCTGGCGCCGGATGCAGGTGCCGGCTCGCTACACGGCCCGACAGCGTTTCGCGCTTCAGAAACTTGCGGCTCTGCGCGAAGAAGTGGCCTTGGAACAGGATATCCCTCGCCCTTTTCTGCAATCTGACGAGAATCTCGTCAAATTGGCAGAGATACTCCCCGCACCCGATGCTATCAAACGCGTGCGCTATGCCGGTTTCTTGACAAAAAGATTCATAGATAGCATCTTGGGACGAAAAATTCTGCGGGCTTGTGAGAACTTTGAAACGCTCTATGAACGCGTACGCGGCGATGCTAGCTATGACGAGCTCTTTCAGGTCGTAGAGCCTCTGACACAAAATCAGAAAAATGTGTGTCAATTTTTGAAACTCGCCCTGCAGGCCAAGAGTCAGGATTATCAAATCTCCCCCGACCTGCTGGCAAATCAAGCGCACCTCGAAGCCTTTGTGAGAACAAAACAAGCTCCCTTTTTGGCGCGGCCCTGGCAGTATGAAACCTTCGGGCAATGGGCCGAAAAAATCAGCCAGGGACACATCGCCCTGAAGGTCCATAACGGAAAACTGGTGATGCACGAACTCCAGAAGGACGCGGAGGACGAGAACGACAATAGCACCGGCAGCACCAGCAAAAATGACAGCAAAAGCCCCGAGGAAGAGCCTATTTGAAATTGTGTCTGACTGGACGGATTGGACGGACTGGACCTGTGGATATTCGCTCTGCCTGAGACATGAAGCCCCCTTGGTGGCGTCCGCTTCTCAACGGCCCGAACGGCCCGAGGATTGGCCGCACTTGAAAAACAGGCTCGAGGCCTATCGGCAGGATGAGATTGTCTCGCTGCGCAAGCTTCAGGGAGGGGCTCTCCACGCCCATTGGGAACTCGGTTGGCGGCAACACCCCGCCACCATCCTGAGATGGGCCGGGCCAAAACCCATGCAGCTGGGCTTATCTGTCCGTCAGGAATTTCGTCTGCTTGAGGCTCTGAGGGCGCGCCACGCTTTTGTGCCGACGCCTTTGGTTTGCCTGGCCGACCGAGCCATGGCTCTTTATGCGAAAGCCCCCGGCAGAGCGAATCAATACCGTTTCACAAAAGAACAGAGCTCTAAGCTCGCCCAGTGGCTTGCCGCCTTGCATTGCCGACCCGTTCCGGCCGCCCTGCCGGCTCTGCCGCCGCTTCCCGCAACCGGCATCCGGGAACGCATCCAGGGTGAGCTCGAACGGAACGCTCGCACGGCTGCCGATGGAACCGTCCAATGGATGGGAAGATGGCTGCTGGACCACCGAGAACCAGAGGAAGACTCTGGGGAGGCCTCCGGGGAGGACTCTGGCGAAGTTCTCATTCATGGCGATGTCCGGGCTCATAATATCCTGACGGACCTCAATGGCTGCCCTGTTACGCTCCTGGATTTCGAGTTCGCACGCCTTTCATCGCCTCTGGAGGAACTGGGGTGGCTTCTGGCTCCCTGCTGGTATCCGCCGCCGCCGCTGCCGCCGCCGCCGCTAGCCGCCGAAGAGCACCAAACACGCTTTCATTTTTTCCTGGCCCGCTATGAACAAGCGAGCGGTACGTCTCTGGACTGGCAGAGGCTGCGTTGGTGGCAGATTTATGCGCTTTTTCGCTTTTATGCGATTGCTCAAGCCCAGGCCGCCCGAGCCGAAGAGCGGGCGCCGACGTCGCTGGATGTGGCTCTGACTTGGTTCCGATTGGGGCAAATGCGGTTTCTGATGCTCCATTTGGCGAGACTCTATGAGACATTGCCTGCGGCGTCTCGGCTTTTGTTCTGAATTTGCTTAAATTCCTTCTAACGCCTTGTCGTCTCGAAAAAAATGGTCCAGCAGCCCGTTGACAAAATGCGTCGTCGGCGCGTCAAAAAAACAAGCCGTGAGCGTCGTGTACTCGCTGGTAATCAGAGCGGCGGAGCTGATACGCGCCCGCTTCTCGGCGCACGCCGTCATCAAAAGAATCTGAAGCACGCGCTCCAGACGCCGCATCGTCCGAGGCGAAACTTGTTGCGACAAATGCCGGTCTAAGGCTTTTGTGAAGGCCTCTGGGTGCCAATTGTCGCGAAGGAGTCTCAAGAGGGTGGGCTCGGGCGGCTCGCGCACGCGTTTCTCAAAAGTCAGAGCCGCATGCGAAGGCAGCGGAACACGCTTGTCCGAAAGCACGGCGGAACCAACGGAGCCAACAGGAAAAGATGAGAAAAAACTGTCGCTGTATTTCTCCTGAATAAAAAGCAGACGGCTGTGACGCCGTTGCCGCGCAAGCGACACATCTATTCCCTCAAGCGAAGGAGCGGGATAAGGGCTCGGACCGCACGGCCACCTCGGTCGTCGTTTTCTTCAGATATCCTTGAACGGATCCGAGCCTGCTCCAAGGTGTCAACCGTCAGAATGCCATTGACAATCGGTGGAAAATCCGGCTGCAGAGCCAGATGGAGCAAAGCTTGAGCCGATTGCGTCGCGACAATCTCAAAATGATAGGTCTCGCCGCGAATGACACAGCCAAGGGCAATATAGCCGTCGAAACCCTGATTGTGCTCCTGAATCAATTGGATGGCAAGAGGGATCTCAAGTGCGCCGGCAACAGGATAAATAAGGGACGGGGCAAAACCCTCTTTGGAGAGCGCATTCTTGGCACCCAGGACCAGGTTTTCTGCGATGTCAGAGTAAAACTCTGATACCACAAGTGCGATTTGGGGGTCACCTACAGTAGAGTCGTCTCTTAAGGACTCAACGAAAACAGTCATGATAGGTCTCCAGTACAGAGCTCGCAAAAAGAGCTCTTAAGCTTTACAAACGTCCCCGTCTTTGAAAGGCTCAGAAACGCCCCTCAGACGGAGATTGTGGTGAATATAGCGCGCAATGAGATCTATTTCAAGATTCAAATAGGACCCGGGCTCAAAAAGAGGCAAATTCGTCCAACGACACGTCGCCGGGATGAGCATGACCGAGAAAACACGCTCTTGGACTTCGTTCACCGTCAGAGCCACGCCATTCAGAGCCACCGACCCTTTCGAACAGATAAAAGGACGCAGAGCCTCGGGGGTAGCAAGGCGCATAAGTAAATTCACACCCATAGGCTCGCGATGGAGGACTTCCACGAGACCATCTATGTGGCCGGTGACCAAATGACCGTCTAGCCGGTCACCCATGCGCAGCGGGAACTCTAGATTGATCCGGTCCCCCAAGCACCGCCGAGGCCAAATCGTGCGCTGAAGCGTCTCGGGGGATACGTCCAAATGGAGACGCCTCTCCGCCCTGTGCGTGATCGTCAGACAACACCCGTCACACGAAACCGATTGGCCAAGCTCCAGGGTCTCTAGGGTCTCTAGGGTGTCCGCCAAGGTGTCTTTGCCCGGAAGAGGCGCCTCCTCCAGCTCTAGAACGAGGGCCGGGGCGGCTCGAACCAGCCGAGCCCTATGCGAAATGAGACCCGTGAACACCTAAAAACCCAGGCCCCTCTGCGAACCCTAGAGGACGGCTAGACCGTCCCCCGGGTCCCATCATTGTCCCATTGAAGCCGCTCTGGAGCCGACAAAACGAGAAAACGATGCCCTCGCGCCCGACCTATGAGCGTCAATTGAGCCTCGCGCGCCAGCTGGACGCCCCAAGCCGTGAAACCCGACCTCGAAACTAAAATAGAGATACCCATCTGGACCGTCTTGATGACCATCTCGCTGGTGAGACGCCCCGTCGTGTAAAACACTTTGCCTCGTGGCCCGACGCCGTGAAGATACAGCCAGCCCGCTATCTTGTCAAGAGCGTTATGACGACCGACATCCTCCATGTAAAGGAGAAGCTCCGTTTTTTCAGGCCGATGCTCCAGGAGCGCACACGCATGAATGGCACCCGCCTTCAGATAAAGCGAAGGCAAAACATTGAGCTCTTTGAGCATCGCGTGAAGCCTCGAAACAGGGAGACAAGGCCGCAAATCCGTCATGCGGAGTCCCTCTAGCGAATCCACGATCGCCCCAAACTGCGTCCCCTGAGCACACCCCGACCCATGGATCTTTTTTTTCAAGGTTTCCTCATAATTGGTTTCGCGCTCTGTCCGAACGACAACGACTCCCAGCTGGGGGTCATAGTCAAGACCCGTTACAACGTCCTCAGGGAGAAGCATACGCTGATTGACTAAAAAACCGACCGCTAGATACAGAGGATAATCGCCGAGCGTCATGTGTGTGACAATCTCCTGCCCGTTCAGGAACAGAACAAGAGGCTTCTCGGTCACAACGGGGATCCGGACGGCACGCCCAGAGGCGTCCACGCCCGCTACGACCTCGGTGAGGCCAGAGGCCTCGGCCGCTTCGGGCCGGGGCAAAAGAGGGACCTCGTGTTTCAAAAACACGCCGCCTGCCCGGAAATCCATCCCCTCGACGACGTCGATTTTGCTACCGATTTGGCCGCCGATTTTGTTTTCTGCCATTTGCATCGTTTTTTTGCAGAACGGTTGCGAACCGCTCAGGAACGGGTGAGTTTGCGGTATTTGAATCGCTCTTCTAGACTCTCCTGGCCGGATCTTTGGAGGAAATCCTCCACATAGTCCTGATAAGAGCCCTCGAAAAAAAAGAGACGCCCTTCCCCCTCAAAAGCCAGAATGTGAGTCACAATCCGGTCCAAAAACCATCGGTCGTGGCTCACGACTAAAGCCGAATTGGGAAAATCGTTCAGCGCATCCTCGAGAGCCCTGAGCGTCTCTACGTCCAAATCATTGGTCGGCTCGTCCAGCAGCAGGACATTGGCACCCTCTTTCAGAATACGAGCCAGATGGACACGATTGCGCTCGCCGCCCGAGAGCATCTTGACTTTCTTTTGCTGGTCCGGACTCCGAAAATTGAAAGAACTCACATAAGCCCGCGAAGAGACGCTCTGCTTGCCCAGCATGAGCATATCTTCGCCCTCGGCGATGCAGGCCCAGACGGTTTGCTCTGGGTCCAGCGTGTCGCGAGCCTGGTCTACATACCCCAGCTTCACCGTCGTCCCGAGCTCTATCGTGCCCGAGGCCGGGCGTTCTTGGCCGCTCACAAGACGCAAGAGCGTCGTCTTGCCAACCCCATTCGGCCCAATAATACCGACAACGGCACCCGGGGGAATGGCAAAAGAGGCCCCCTCAATCAGCGCATGGGCGTCTGCATGGGCGTCTCGTTTGAAACTGACGTCCGAGAATTTGATAACCACCGACCCCAGACGCTCTCCCGGCGGAATCACAATCTGAGAACGCGACGGACGTGCCTCCGCGTTCTGCTGAGACAGGGCTTGCGTGTATTGATGAACCCGAGCTTTGGCTTTCGACTGGCGCGCCTGAGGCGTCTGTTGCATCCAGAGCCGCTCCCGGGCGAGATGGCGGGCGAAAGCCGCCTCGTGCCGAGCCTCCTGCGCAAGACGCGTCTGTTTGTAATCTAACCAAGCGGCGTAATTGCCCTTGAAAGGATAGGCACTGCCGTGGTCTAACTCTAGAATCCAGTCGGCGACATTGTCTAGAAAATAACGATCGTGCGTCACCATCAGAACCGTTCCCTCATAGGCTCGCAAATGGTGCTCCAACCAGGCAATGGTCGCCGCATCTAGATGATTGGTCGGCTCGTCTAACAAAAGGAGCTCGGGTTTAGACAAAAGAAGCTGAGCTAACGCAACCCGACGTTTCTCGCCCCCCGACAGCGCGTCAATAGAGGCCCCTTCGGGCGGACAACGAAGCGCTTCTATGGCCATACGCGCTTGATTCTCCAGGTCCCAGCCGTCCACGGCGTCGATACGCTCTTGCAGGTCGGCCTGGCGGTCTAGCAAAAGAGTCATCTCATCCGGGTCCTCCACGACGGCCAATTGACTCGAGACCGCCTCGAAATCGCGAATCAAGGCCGCCGTATCGGCTTTGCCTAAAAGAATGTTTTCTCGGACCGATAGACTCGAGTCTAGAACCGGTTCCTGAGGCAGATAACCGCAACGTACATGATTTGCCAGACGACGCTCTCCCTGATAGGCTTCGTCTAACCCCGCGATAATGCGTAAAAGCGTGGACTTGCCGGCGCCATTGGTGCCGAGTATGCCTATCTTCGCTTTGGGTAGAAAAGAAAGACTGATCTCTTTGAGGACGTGCTTGCCTCCTGGAAAGCGCCGGTCCAATTTGTAAAGCGTGCAAACATAATCCATTAGACGGACTCCACGGAGAACTTCGGAGAATTTTCCTCAACCCCCGCCGCTAGAAGTCTCGGAAACGGGGCCACACGAGGCCACACGGGGCCACACGAGGCCACACGGGGCCACACAGGGCCGCGGGAGACCCTAGCAGACTATAACGCCAAAAAGCAAGAACCTATTCTGAACTTGTTCTTAACTTGACACCTCGTGCCGGGCGGGCACGGCCCATATGCCCCGCCCTCGCCTTTCGGGATTTTACTCTCGAGGTATCCAAAAAATACACCAGAAAAAAACAAAAAATAATGTTGACATTCCTACAAAATCAAGATAGGGTCGCCAGGTGAGGAAGGAACAGACCAGGCAGTCGGTGTCGAGGGCCTCTCTGCATGAGCAGGGCAACGCCCCAGGCAGTGCCCCAGACAGCGTCAGGAGAAAGGGTGGCGGAATACCAGCCGAATGAGAGCCGGTTCGTGTCGGTCTCCGGTCATTCCGGTCCTCTCTGGGAAAGAGCCCCGCCGCAGCACGGGTGCCGCAGCACGGGTGAAAGTTGTGATTCGTCTCGATGTTCTTGCGGTTTTTCGGTATTTTTCGTTTTTTTAAATAGTCAGGTTAGAGTTATGATGACACGCAAATTTCTTGTTTCTTTTTTCGTTTTGTTCGGGACTCTGGCGGTGCTTGCAGCGTGCGGAGGTGAGGAAGAAGTCGTCGCTCTGCCGGCGCGCGAATTCGTGGAAGATTGTACTTTTCCCGACGACGGTGAGACAGATGCGCCTTTATGGGTGTGCGGAGCCCCTCTTGAAGGCGTGGAGTTGACGGCAGTCGGTTCGCACCAGGATACGCAGGCAGGCGTCGCTTTTCAACGCCAACAGGCCGCAGCGACCGCCTATGTCGAATTGGCTCAGACTTTCCAGGTCCGCGTGGGGAACCTCGTCAAACAGTACGTCGAGACAACCGGGACGGGCGATAGCGAAACCGTGGACCGTGTTAACGCCTCTACCACGCGGGTGCTGACAAAAGAACGCTTGGTCGGCGCCCGAATCTATCGGAGTCAGAAAAATCCCAATACAGGGACTCTGTTCGTCTTGGTTGGAATCGGGGAAGAACGGACTTTGGCGGCGCTGGCGGCGCTCGTCCAGGAGGCCTCTACAACCTCCGAGGGCGACGAAAGAGCCGCATGGCAACGCCTGCAGGCCGGAAGGTCACACGAGGAACTCGCCGCCGACCTCCAGAATGTAGGGAACTAGGCCCGCCTCCCTCGGCGGCGGCGGCACCTGCCTCTGGCGACGCTCGGGGTGCCGCTTTTCCGAGAGCCCTGCCCCGTGGGGCGTGAGCCCCCAAAACGCAGGCGTGTCGCAGGTGTGGCGTCGGGACGAGGGCGGGACAAGACAGACTAAACGCCCCGCCCCGGGAGACACCCGGGGGGGCGGCAAGGCCCGAGAGACTTGTGAAATCATCTCGGGCCTCTTGGTTGTTCTGTGTTTGAGGCGTCGTGTTTCTGTCCCTCTGCCGTGCTGAGCCGTGCTGACTTCGACCTATACGCCGCCTTACGACACTTGACTTGGGTGTGCACGAGAGGTGCGCACTCGGAGGCATAGCATCGCGCAGGACGGGGGCCAGCACAACAAACCACAGGGACCACAGCAGACCACAGCAGACCACAAGGGGCACAGGGAGAGGGATAACAGACATAAAAGGACCAGAAGACATATGACGAATTCCAGAAAAAAAAGAGCCTTCTCCGTCTTTTCGCCTCGTGCTGTTTTGCTGGTGCCGTGGCTTGTCCTGTGTTTTTCGCCATGGGTGGCTTTTTCTCAAGGGCGGCTCTTTGACGACGATAATTTTGACGGCTTTTTCGATAAAGAAGGACAGAAATTCGACGACCGCCTGGAAAAAGAGTGGGAGGCTTTCGAACAATTCCTGGAAAAACAATGGAAGCAATTCGAAATTCAAGCAGGGATTCGACCTTATCGAGAGTCTAAGCCTCGGGACCCGCCGGCTCTTCGGCAGGCGGCGGATGCGCGCATTCAATTGAACCCCGTGGACCCAGGGGCTCCGGGGGCTCCGGGGCGCGACTCGTCGCGGGCTTCGTCCCAGGACGGGGACGGGGAAAGCTGCCCCCCAGTTTCGCCCGGCGATAAGCCGCCCCGGGGTTTCTGAAACCGTGGTCTCGTGGTTAGGGAGCGACTGGGTTTTTCAGGGGGCTCGGGAACTCGCCGAGCGTATGCCTCGGGCTTCCGCTGCCACCGAGGACGTCGTACGAGCAAGCTGGACAAGCTTAACGCGCCCGTCTCAAGGCGGCTCTTCCGCAAGCGTGCGTTTAGCCTTTCTGTCGACCCAGCTTTTGGAATATCGTGAGGCGTATCGGCTCAATGATTGGGCGGTTCTCTTATTGGCGGATCGGCTGACGGAGGCGCTTTTCCGCCCTGCATCGCCGTCGCGTTCTATTTTTCTGTGGGCTCTTTTGCGTCAGGCTCGGATGGATGTTCGGCTTGGGCTTGCGGACCGGCAAGCTTTTGTTTTTTTCGCCAGCCGCTCGACCGTTCACGAGAACCCTTTTCTCACGCTGGATTCCCGGCGTTATTTTCTGTTCCAGGCCGCCTCTGGCGGCCAGGGCGGCCAGAGCGGCCAGACTCGCCAGAAGAGGCGTTATCGCACCTACAGCGAACCCGGGGCGGCAACGAACCTGAGACCCGTGGATTTTGACCTCTCGGAGCCCATTTTTTTCGGCGAGACCCGGTTTCTATCCAAATCCTTCACGTATAACGGCCGGGTCGTATCAGATTGACATTCCCTTACATGCGTCTTCGCTGGAGTTGATGGCGCAATATCCTCAAACAGAGTTCGCCATTTTCCTCGGAGCCGGCATGAGCGAAGATACAGCGGCGGCTTTGAAGGCTCAGTTTTCGGATTTACTGACGGGGCTCTCGCCGGAGCAGGCTATCAATGTTTTACTTCGGTTTGTCCAGACGGCTTTCGACTATCAGACGGACGCGGACAACTATGGTCGGGAGAACTATCTTTTCGCGCAAGAGACTCTCACGGCTGCGGCCAGCGACTGTGAGGACCGGGTGGCTCTGATGGCCTGGCTGGTTGCGAATGTTTTGGAGCTCCCTGCGATTGCGTTGCTCTATCCGAATCATTTGAGCTTCGCGGTCTATATCCCTGGCAAGCAAGACGGCGACATGGTTGCCTGGCAAAACAGGAGCTACACCATCGCCGACCCGACCTATGTGAACGCCAATGCGGGAGCGACGATGCCTCAATTCCGAGGCGTGCAACCCACGGTCGTCCCGTTCTAGTCGGCACTCACGTCGGCTGTCGTCGTCGCTGTCCGCCGAGGCCCCCCTACCCTGCCCCGTCGCCATCGTCCCGTCGGGCGTGCTTCTGGCGGACGAGAGCTCAACTGAGCCTTTACGAGTTCTACGAGGCTTTTGATGCTCTCTTTCCTAGCCAGAAAAGCGGCATAATACGGGTTGAAAAAGGCTAACAACGCCTCTGCGCTTTTCAGGGCATCCAGGGCGTCTGTATATTCGGATTCTTGCTTAATAAGAGCCTCGATCTCTGAGATGGTTTTCTTCCTGCCTTCCACGGGGTCGCTATGCATCAAGTACAATCTAGCTCTAACATTCTCCAGGTTCAGCTTCATGGCAGACCTATGGTTTTGAGCAAATTCAATCAGATGGGTGATGACATAGGCCGAATGAGGTAGCTTACTTAATTCTTCCTCGAGGCACTCTTTCTTAATCTCACTATTAAACGCTTTCAGCTCTTCTGCTTTTGCTCTTATAGCGGCTGGAAATTTCTTCAGAAGCTCTTCCACAGTTGAGAGTCTCACACGGGGGTGCGTGGGTCTGTTATCCGTCGGGGTCGCTGTCCGCCGAGTCCCCCCCTACTCTGCCCCGCCGTCGGGGCCGTCGGCGGCGGCGTCGCCGGCTCGAGCGCGCCGCCGCTGGACATAAAATAACTTCCTTAAAGCTAGACGCTCTAGGACAGAGCGGGGCATGCGGCTGTCACCTAAAATGGAGACCTCTAGGTTTTGAGTCGGCTCGATGACGGACACTTTGATAAAGCGGCCTCTTGGGACGAATTCGAATAGGTACTCTGGCATCTATCCTCAAAAAAGAGCAACAAGCTTTTGCCGACACTCGGCTGGCACCCGGCACGCCCCCGGCGGCCGTCACACAGAGCAGCACGCTCTAGCACGTCGCCACCCGGGCCGGCTCGGCGGCCTCTAGCACGGCGGCACACCACCCGGCCCCCGGGAGTTCGTCTCCGCCAGCAGCGCGGCGGACGGAAAGACGGACGCTCCCGGCACGCACCCGGGGGCCAACACGGCCGCCCCGGCCCGGGCAGCTCGGTGCTACACCAAGCCGCCCGGGCAGCTCGAGGCCGCCCGCACGCGGCTCCCTCCGTCAGCCGTCGGTATAGAGCCCGTCGTCTATGAGGACCTTCGCCGAACCCAGCGCGTATAAGTCGGTGGCGTCATCGCCGTTCATCTCCTCCATCCAGTCGCCCTCTAGCGTCGCCATCGCCCCCGGGGAGCCCTGCACACGGAGAAGCACCTCGCCGGCGTCGGTCAGAGTCCCGCCATTGTTCCGAGTCTCGACTAGAGCATGAACCGCCGCCAGGTCTAGCGTCACCGTTGTGCCGGTCGTTGTATTGCTGTCCGATAGAGACAGCACCTCTACGCTGCGGAATTTGCCTAGCACGGTGGGGTCGGTGAAGTCCAGATCCACGCCAGTCCCTAGCAAGAGGGTGTCTTCGCCCGAGCCTCCGTCCACGCGGCGAAGGGAGCTGCCCACCGACAGCAGCTCTATCGTGTCGTCGCCCGCGCCGCCATAGAGTACCTGGGCGTTTAAGGAGCCGAGGGTGTCGTCGCCCGCCCCGCCCAAGAGGAACATAGCGGTCGAATGCGGGTCCGTGAGGGCCTGGCCGTGAGCGATGACCTCGCCGAGGTGGGTGCCGCCATAGATGACATAGGCCTCGCCGGCATTCATCTCGTCAGTGTCGCTGCCGGGGGCTCCGACGATGAGGTCGTCGAATCCGTCGCTATTGATGTCGCCCGCTCCCGAGACCGAATTGCCCAACCTGTCGCCCGCCATATCGCCTTGGATGATGAAACCCGCCTCGGGGGTGAGGCCGCCTGTGGTATCTAGAACCTGGCGCGTCGCTCCACTATCCGTCACGGCCGTGCCGAACTGGGTGCCGTTGCCGGCTTTGCCGTAGATGACATAGGCCTGTCCGGCCGCCACCCCGCCATCGTCGCTCCCAAGGGCTCCGACGAGGAGGTCGTCTAGACCGTCGCCATTGATGTCGCCGGCTCCCGAGACCGAAACACCCAATCCGTCGCCCGCCCCATCGCCTTGGATGACGAAACCGGCGGCGGCGGCGAGATCCATCGCCGTATCCAGAACCTGGCGACTTTCATTGACATTTCCGAATTGGGAGCCGTCGCCGGCTTTACCATAGACGATATAGGCCTCTCCGGCCGAAGCGTGGCCGTTGGGGGCTCCGATGATGAGGTCGTCGAATCCGTCGCCGTTGACGTCGCCGGCTCCCGAGACCGCCTCGCCCAGTCGAGTATTTGTGCGGCTCTCGATCACGAAACCGGCCATAGGGGCGAGGGAGTTGGTGTCTAGAACCTGGCGCCCGCTCTCGTCCGTGCCGAATTGCATGCCGTCGCCGGCTTTCCCATAGATGACGAAGGCAGCGTTATCCATTGCGGCTCCGACGATGAGGTCGCCGATCCCGTCGCCGTTGATGTCGCCGGCTCCTGCGACCGAATCACCCAGCTGCTGCCCGTCCCTTTCGAAGAGGTCGCCCCGGAGGATGAAGCCGTCGTCGGCGGCGAGCATCGCTGTGTCTATGGTCTGCTCTCGGATTTCGTTCAACCTATCGTCTTCGCGGGGTATTTGGGCCGGTCCAAGCGTGGAGACGAGATTACTAGTGGAGCTACCCGGAACCAACGGCGTAAAGATCGTTCCCGCATGGTACGTTATACCTCCGGTTACTTGCTCTGCTTTCAAGACCCAGAACGATTCGCCCGTCCCGAATTGAGTGCCGGCGTCGTCGGGGTCGGTGGGGTTGGGTTTCCCATAGATGATATAAGCATGCCCGCGGTCACTGTGATCACGACCTTTTGCTCCAACGATGAGGTCGTCCAGCCCGTCGCCATTGATGTCACCGATGCCTGCGACCGAACCACCCAGTTGTTCCACCGGTGCCGCGCCGCCCTGGATGATGAAGCCCTGTGCGGCCACGAGGTTAAAACGCGGTGGCAAATCGTTGTCGGTTGGGTCATACGGTGCCCTGCCAAAGAGGACATAGGCCTCCCCGTCTCCTACCGTGCCGCCTCGGTCTCCCTCTGGGGTCCCGACGATGAGGTCGGCAAAACCGTCGCCATTGATATCGCCGGCTTCCGCAAACGATTCTATGTTTGCTCCAGCAGGAGGGCTAAAACTAAAGCCTAAGGGCCCCGGGTCTGCCGAGGGCGAAATTTCCACAACCTGGTGCATGACCGAGGCCGCAAGCACATCCTGGGGGACATCTACCAACGTAAGCGTAGACACCATCTCATTCGAGTCGTTCGGGTCGGGTACCATGGTGGTCGTCAGCGTCTGACCGTTGGTAATCGTTACCCCCGTGGCCGTGAGATGGACCGCCATGCCGAACTGAGTGCCAGGCTCGCTATCGGTGGGGTTGGGTATCCCATAGACAATATAGCTATCGCCACTCTCTTCGACAATGAGATCGTCTGTGCCATCGCCATTCAGATCGCCCCCCGCAGCGACAATGTCTCCCAAATTGCCACCATTGCGCGTGCCCTGGACGATGAAGCCATGAGCCGGGTCTAGCATGCCGACATCTAGAACATTCTGACGCGTTTGGACTGTGAACTCGGCCTCGAGACGACCGCCCTCGGCGTCGGTGACCGTGAGCGAGATGGTCTCTTGGATTCCCCAGCGCGCGGTGGACGCCGTTGCGCCCGCCCCGGGCGTCAGAGTCAGCGTTTGGGCGTCGTCCGAGACCGTAGCCACGACAATGTTCTCGGCCGTCATGCCGTCGTCAATGGAGTCCGAAATGCTGATCGTGAGCTTGCTGAAGTCTTGCACGTCACCGGCCTCGTTGTCGTCGGTGAAGTACGTCGCCAGGTCCAGAGTGATGTTCCCGCTCGCCGGGGCAATCCGATTCGGTAGAGTCATCGATAATTCCGGCGGGTTCATCACGTCGGTGATCGTGACGGTCGCAATGTGCGAGACCATCGCTCCGCCGTCGGCGTCGCTCGCCGTCACCGTGAAAGCGTGCTCGCCGACGACGGGTGCCGCATCAGCCGCAATGGAGAGCCCACCACTTGCGGCATCCCACGTCAGCCAGTCTCCGATCGGTCCACCCGTCGCCACGTAGGTCAGCACATCAGGGTTCGTGGTGAGCATGGTGTCCTCGTCGGAGAACCAGTCCATGGCATTCCAGCTGGCTTCTCTGCCCACCATCGCCGTGAGAGGGTTGCTAGAGGACGTCGGAGCAAGCGTGGTCGTCACTGGGTCCTCGGCGACGTTCGTGATGTCTAGACCGACCACGTGTTCGGCATTGGACGTTGCGTCGACGCCGTCGCTCGCCGTTATCTTGACATCGTACTCGCCGACCTGGGCGTCGTCTATATCCATCGCCGCAATGGTGAGAACTCCGGAACTCACGGACAGCCAGCCCGGTAGAGCCGCGTACTCGGAGTCGGCAGCACCCGCTTCTTTATACTGCGCCGTGTAGGTGAGCTCAGCTCCAGGGTCGGGGTCCGTGAACCAGCCCGTGACAGTCTGGCTCAGAGCCGTTTCCTCCGCGACCGAGATGGTCCCGCTCGGGACGTCCGTGCTGAAGGCAGTGGAGTCAACAGTCGGGGCCTCTTCCATGTTCGTGACGGTGAGCGTGAACGACACTATCGTGTTTAGAGTCGCCGTATCCGAATCGATCGCCGTTATCGCGATGGTGTGCTCGTCGACTTGGGCGTCGTCCGTCGCTCCTGTCGCGATGGAGAACATACTCGTAGCATCCGTCCACGTCAGCCAGCCTCCGGACGGTAAGCCCGACACTTCGAGGTCGAACGTACTGTCGCCGGTGTCCGGGTCGTCGAACCAGAGCGAAACATCCGCCGCGAAGTCCATGCCCTCGAGTACAGATTGCATGAGATTCGAGGCGTCAGTGAGAGTCGGTTTCTCGTCGACGTTCGCGACGGTCAGCGTGAACGTCTCCACCATTGTTAGAGTCGCCGTATCCGAATCAATCGCCGTTACCTCGAAGGTGTGCGGGCCGACTTGGGCGTCGTCCGTCACACTGACCGAGATGGTGAGCATACTCGTACCATCGAACATCAGCCAGTCTCCGGACGGTAAGCCCGACACTTCGAGGTCGAACGAATCATCACCCATGTCGGGGTCGGTGAACAAGCTCGAAAGGTCCAAACTGAACGTCGCGCCCTCGGTCGCAGATTGCATGACCGAGGCGGAACTGTTGAGAGCCGGGGCCTCTTCGACGTTCGTGATGGAAAGCGTGACTTGGTGCGTGGCAGGTGTGCTCTCGTCGTCGGTCGCCGTTACCACGAGCGTGTACTCGCCGACCTCGGCGTCGTTCGTGGTGATACCGTCCGCAAGACGTAGAGTTCCGTCAGCCACCGTAAGCCAGCCCGGTAGAGCCGCTCCACCCAACTGCGTCGCCGAGTAGGTCAGCATCTCATCCGGGTCGGGGTCGGTGAACCAGCCCGAGACATCCTGGCTGAACGCCATGCCCTCCGCCGCCGTGAGGGACGTCGTCACGCCTGCTTTGACCGTCGTGGGCTCGTTGGCGTCCGCGACGGTGAGCGAGAACGCTTGCGCATCCCCGGAGTCCGAGCCCCCTGCTCTCGGCTGTATCCTGATTACGTACTCGCCGACCTCGTCGTTGCCCGTCGCAGTCGCCGCGATGCTCAGCATTCCCGTCGTGCCGTCCCACGTCAGCCAGTTCGGTAGAGTCATGTAAGTGCTGTCGTCGGCGCCCGCTTCTTTCAACTGAGCTGTGTAGTTCAGCACAGTATTAGACCTGCCAGGAATGTTATCGTCAGGGTCTTGGAACCAATCCGAGACATCCCACATCATCCCCAATGCCTCCGCCACACTGAGGCCCGCGCCCTGGGCCGACCGGCCGGCATCGGTGAGAGTCGGGAACTCGGCGGTGTTGTCGACAGTCACCGTGAACGACACCGTCGTTTTTAGATTCGAATCATCCGCATCAATCGCCGTTATCTCGATGGTGTGCATGCCGACGTCGGCGTCGTCCGTCTCACCTGCCGTGAGCACACTCGTATTCGCATCGAACGTCAGCCAGCGCAGATCTTCCGTCACCTCGAGGCGGAACGAATTATCATTTGCGTCAGGGTCGGTGAACAGGTCCGAGAGAGTCCAGGTCCTGGTAGAGTTCTCGAGCGTAGATAGCATGGCCGAGGCACCGGCTTTGAGAATCGGGGCCTCGTCGACGTTCTCGATGGTGAGCGCGACCTCGTGCGTGGCAGGCGCCATGCTGTCGGACGCCGTGATTACGAGCGCGTACTCGCCGACCTCGGCGTCGTCCGTCGCACTGACCGTAATGTCGAGAGCTCCCGTCGTGGGGTTCAGCGTGAGCCAAGTCATGTCCGTTAGAGTTACGACATTTTCGGCCCCCCTCTGAATCGTCCCCGAGTAGGTGAGAGTATCATCCGCGTCGGTGTCGGTGAACCAGCCCGAGGCAGCCCACATCATTGCCGCGCCCTCGGCCACCGTGAAAGGCCCGGCCGGGGCGTCATCGGTCGTCATCGGAGCAGCGTTGTCGCTCTCGACGGTCAGCGTGAACGTCTCTACCGTTGTTAGAGTCGCATTATTCGCATCAATCGCCGTTACCGTGATGCTGTACGGGCCGCCGGTGACATGGGTGCTGTCCGTCGCTGTCGCCGTTATGGTGAGTGTACTCATATTCGCCCCCGTCACCTCCAGCCAGTCCAGGGTCTCATTCACCATGATGTTGAACGTCGTGTCGTTGCCGTCGGGGTCGGTGAACAAGGTCGAAAGGTCCAAACTCCACGCCTCGCCCTCGACCACAGATTGCATGAGCGAGGCGTCGTCGTTGAGAGTCGGGGCCTCGTCGACGTTCTCGACGGTGAGCGTGAACGTCTCCACCATTGTTAGAGTCGCCGTCTCCGCATCAATCGCCGTTACCTCGAAGGTGTGCGGGCCGACGTCGGCGTCGTCCGTCGCACTGACCGAGACGGTGAGCATATTCGTACCATCGAACATCAGCCAGGTCGGGTCGCCCGACACTTCGAGGTCGAACGTACTGTCGTCGTTGTCGGGGTCGGTGAACAAGGTCGAAAGGTCTAAACTGAACGCCTCGCCCTCCGTCGCAGATTGCATGGCCGAGGCGGCGTCGTTGAGAGTCGGGGCGTCGTCGACGTTATCAATGACGAAGGCGACCTCCAGCGTCGCCGACAGATTCGTTCCGGGCGTCGTGTCGGTCGCCGTTACCGTGACCGTGTGCTGGTTGGTGGCAGTGGCAGCAACATCGTCGTCGTCCGTCCCCGCAATGGTGAGCATGTTCGTGCCATCCCACGTCAGCCAGTTGGGACCTATACCCGTCACCGTGAAGGTCAGCGAATCTCCTGTGTCGGGGTCCGTGAACCACTCCGAGACATTCCACATCTCCGTCGCGTCCTCGGTCGCCACGAAGGAAGTCATGGCGTCCGTGAACGACGTCACCGGGGGCTCGGGGGTGTTCTCGATGGTGAGGGCGAGCACCAGCGTCGTCGTGAGACTCGAGTCCGACACATCGCTCGCCACTATCGTGACATTGTGCGTGCCGACCTCGGCGTCGTCCGTCGCACTTTCCGCGATGGTGAGCGTGCTCCCGTTCAAGGTCAGCCAGGTCGGCTTATCTCCCAACGCAAGGTTGAACGCAGTATCGTCAGCATCAGGGTCTCTGAACCACGTCGTAATATCCATGTTGAACGCCGCGCCCTCGGCCACAGACAGCTCGGTCATGGTGGCACTGGTCGTCACGGGGGCGTCGTCGACGTTCGTGATGGAAAGCGTGACCGTGTGCTTTAACGCCAGCGTCCCCGAGGAGTCATCGGTCGCCGTTATTGTGAAAGTGTGCGTGCCGACATCGCCGTGGACGTCGTCCGTCTGGTCCTCATCGATGACGAGCAAAGGCCCGCCGTTGAAGGTCTCAAAAAAGTTCGGTAAGTTCGATTCCGTGAAGGTGAGCTCATCTCCGTCGGGGTCCATGAACCAGTCCGAGACATCCCACGTCATCGCCTCGCCCTCGGCCACCGTGAGGGCCTCCGGGGCACCAGAGACAACAGTCGGGGCCTCGGCGACGTTCGTGATGTCTAGACCAACCACATGTACGGCAGTCCCCGTTGCGGCTACGCCGTCGTCCGCCGTTATCCTGAGGGCGTACATGCCGACCTCGGCGTCGTCCGTGCCGACAGCAGGGTCGTTCGCCGCATCGGGCATAATGGTGAGAACGCCCGCGGAGCTCAGGGTCAGCCAGCCCGGTAGATCTCCGTAAGTGTTGTCGTCTGCGCCCGCTTCTTTCCACTGCCCCGTGTAGGTCAGCTCAGCATCGGGGTCGGGGTCGTCGAACCACGCCGTGACAGTCCTGTCTAGGGCCGCTTCCTCCTCGACCGAGATGGTCCCGCTCGAGACGTCATTGCCGAAGGCAGTGGTGTCAACAGTCGGGGGCTCGGGGGTGTTCGTGATGGTCAGGGCTACATCCAGCGTCGTCGCGAGATTCGGCATGTTCACATCGCTCGCCACTATCATGAAGTTGTGCGTGGCGACATCGTCGTCGTCCGTCACTCCGGTCGTGATGGTGAGTGTAGTCCCGCTCAACGTCAGCCAGGCCGGAGCAGCCATCAACGCAAGGTTGAACGTAGTATCGTTAGTATCGGGGTCTTTGAACCACGTCGCAATATCCTGGCTGAACATCATGCCCTCGTCCGCAGACAGCGCGGCCATTTCGAAACCAGTGAGAGCCGGGGCCTCGTCGATGTTCAAGATGTTTAATCCAATCTCTTGCTCTATCGTTCTGTTGGTCGTATCGGTCGCCGTGACCGTCAGCGTGTACGCTCCGACCTGGGCGTCGTCCGTTATGGTCTCCGCAATGGTGAGGGCTCCCGTCGAGGCGTTCAGAACGAGCCAGTCCACCTCCGATAGGGTCACGGTCGCACCCGACTTCTCAAGCGTCCCCGAGTAGGTGAGAGTCTCGGTGCTGCTAGGGAGCATGATGTCTTCGTCGTTGAACCAGTCCGAAACATCTATCGTCAGATCCTCTCCTTCATCTATCGCGATTTCCCCGTCCACAAGGTTCACCCGGCCTTTTTGCGTTTCCGCAATATCATCTGAGACTGCAGCGGAGACAGTCGTCGGGGCCTCGGCGACGTTCGTGATGGTGAGCTCTAGCGTGTGCGTGACATCGTCCGTTGCGTTGTTGCTGTCGCTCGCCACGACCTCGAGCGTGTACACGCCGACCTCGGCGTCGTTCGTCATGGCCGCCTCGATGACGAGGTCTCCCGTCGTGGCGCTCAGAACGAGCCAAGTCGGTAAAGCCGCGGCCGTCTGCTGCACGGTCGACGTGTACGTCGCCGCGTAGGTGAGCGCGTCTCCGTCGCCGTCCGCGAACCAATCCGAAGCCGACCACGTCATCGCTACTTCCTCCGCGACCGAGATGGCCGCAGGGGCACCATCGGTGACCGTCGGGGCCTCGGGGGAGACATCCGTGATGGACAGTCCTACCTTGTGCTCGACCGTCTGAGCCGTGCCGCCTGTCCTATCCGTCGCCGTGATCGTCAAGGTGTACCTGGTGCCGGTGTTTTCGTCGTCCGTCGCTCCGTCCGCAATGGTGAGGGCTCCCGTCGCGGGGTCCAACACCAGCCAGTCCGCCGCCTCCGGTAGAGTCGTGCGTGGTAGATCTCCGGCCGCATGGCCCGTCCTCTCAAGCGTCCCCGTGTATCTCAGCACGGCAGGGTCGTCAGGAATGTTCTCGTCGGGGTCCGAGAACCAGTCCGAGACATCCCAGCTGGCGGCCGCGCCCTCGTCCACAATGAGGATCGGCGACGGGGCGTTCGTGGTCGTCACTGGGGGCTCGTCGAGGTTCTCGATGGTGAGCGTGACAACATGCTGGGGCAAAACAAGAGCATTGCCGTCGTCCGCGAACAAGGTGAAAGTGTGCTCGCCGACTTGGGCGTCGTCTGTCGCACTCTCCGCGATGGTGAGCATGCCCGACGCCAAGGTCAGCCACGACGGCAAGGCCGATGTCGTGAAGGTCAGTTCGTTAGGTGCAGTGTCGGTGTCGGTGAACCAGTCCGAGATATCTTGGTTGTACGCCTCGCCCTCCGTCGCCGTGAGAGACGCCGTCGCGGTATTGGTCACCGTCGGGGCAGCGCTAACGGCCTTGATGGTGAGCGTGACCTCGTGCTCGGTAGGATCCGTCCCAGCTACGCCGTCGTCCGCCGTTACCGTGAAGACGAAGGGCGTGTCGGGTGAGACGTCATCCGTCGCATTGGCCGCGATGGTGAGCATGTTCCCGCCCGTGAACATCAGCCAGGATGCTCCCGACAAGGTCGATGTCGTGAAGGTCAGAGCATTCCCGTCAGGGTCCATGAACCAGTCCGAAACATCCGCGCTGAACGCCAAGCCTACCTGCGCCCTGAGAGGATTAGTCACGGAGGGGGCAAGCGAGGTCGTTACGGGGGCCTCTTCGACGTTCTCGATGGTGAGACCTACTACGTGTGCGACCGACTGAGTCCCCTCGAGCGTCGAATCGGTCGCCGTTATCGTGAGACTGTAGTCGCCGGTCTCGGCGTCGTCCGTCGCATTGGGCGCGATGGAGAGAGCTCCCGTCTCGGCGTTCAGCACGAGCCAGGTCGAAGCTGTTAGAGTCAGAGGAGTTCCTCCGCCCACTTTCTGAAGCGTCCCCGAGTAGGTCAGCGTCTCGGCGGTGTCAGGGACCCGCAGGTCGTGGTCGTCGAACCACATCCCAGCCTCCCAGCTCATGGCTTCGCCCTCCATCGCCGTGAGCGCCGTGGTCGGGGCGTCCGTGGTCGTCACTGGGGGCTCGGGGGTGTTCTCGATGTTCAGAACAACCACGTGCGGTAACGCATTGCCGGTCGAATCCATCGCCGTTATCACAAGAGCGTACGCACCGACATCGGTGTCGTCCGTCACACCGAGCGAGATGGTGAGAGCTCCCGTCGTGTCGTTCAGTGTCAGCCAAGAAGTAGAAGGAGAATCTAGAGAAACCGTTGTTGTATCCCCGGCCGTCCTCTGAATCGTCCCCGTGAAGGTCAGCGAATCCGTGCCGGCAGGGGCCGCTAGATCGGGGTCGTCGAACCAAGCCATGGCATCCACGCTCAGGGTCGCGCCCTCCCTCGCCGTCAGCACTTTCGGGGCAAGCGTGGTCGTCACGAGGGGCTCGTCGACGTTCTCGACGGTCAGGGTTACACCCAGCGTCGTCGTGAGATTCGAGTTCGACACATCGCTCGCCACTATCGTGAAGACGTGCTCGCCGACTTGGGCGTCGTTCGTATCAGTCGCCTCGATGGTGAGCATATTGCCCCCCGCCAACGTCAGCCAGGCCGGAGCCCCCGCCGCCAACGCAAAGGTGGGGTCAGCATCGTCAGCATCGGGGTCCTCGAACCAGCCCGAGATATCCGCGCTGAACGCAAGGCCCTCGGTCGCCGTCAGCGAGGTCTCGGCAAGCGTGGTCGTCACCGGGTCATGGTCGACGTCCTCGATGGTGAGCGTGACTACGTGCTCGGCATCCTCTGTTGCGTCGACGCCGTCGCTCGCCGTTATCGTGACGGTGTGCACGCCGACCTGGGCGTCGCCCGTCGCTCCTGCCTCGATGGTGAGTTTGTTGCCGCTCACGGTCAGCCAGCCTTCGACCGTGCTCGTGCTACTCGATACCGTGAAAGTCAGAGCATCTCCGTCAGGGTCGATGAACCAAGTCGAAATATTCGAGGCGTACGACGAGCCCTCCATCACCGGAGAGAGGTTGGTCGGGGCAGGCGTGCCGAGAACAAGCTCTACCTCGACACGACCGCCCTCGTGGTCAGAGGCCGTGATCGTTACGGTCTCCGCTATGTCTTCATGGATTCCCTCCGGGAACGTCAGCTGCAAGAGCTGCAACGGAAACGGATTGCCCATATCATCCAGCAGCTGGAACTCTAGCGGGGACTCTACGACCATGGCCGTGACAAAGTTGCCGTTCGCCGTGTCACCAATGGAGCTGGAGACCTCAAACGTGAGATTGGGGAACGTGAACGTAATGGGAGGGTCCACTCCCTTCTCGTCCTCGAGGACGAAGGTAAAGGCATTCGACGTGCCGTCCTCGTTCAGGTCGGTAAAGTAATCCAACAAATTCAGATGAAGAATCGGAACCGGGTCCTCGACAGGTACATCCGGAACCGGCCCCTCGACAGGTTCCGCCGGGGGAGCCCCCAGGACAAAGGGACGCCACGCCGAGACCGGCTCGTTCTGCGTGTCTTCGACCCAGAGTAGAACAGCGTGCGCTGCCTCCGCGCCGTCCGTGTCGCGCGCCACGACCGTGAGCGTGTACGCCCCAACACCCAAGTCCTCGGCAGGCACATTGATGGTCAGCATCCCCATCTCATCCGCAACCAGCCAAGCCGGCAGAGGGGCCACCTCGGCCAAGACGCCGGGTAATGCTCCAGAGACCTGGGCGTCGTCCGTCGCTCCCGCCGCAATGGTGAGATCTCCCGTCGCTCCGTCCAGAACGAGCCAACCCGGTAGCTCTCCGGCCGCCTCGCCCGCCTTATTAAACATCGCCGTAAAGGTCAGCGACTCAATGCTGCCAGAAAGCCCTGTAAAGGGATTGTCGAACCAGCGCGAAACATTCATACCGAACGCAAGGCCCTCCTGCACTTGGATGAAAGGAGGGTCGACAATGGCGAGTTCTACCTCTAGTGTCTCTGATAGAGACGTCGAATCGGTCGCCGTTACCGTGAAGACGTGCGGGGCACCAATGGGGACGGCGTTTGTCGCTCCGTCCGCGATGGCGAGCATGCTCGTGGCACTATCCCACGTCAGCCAGCCTCCGTCTTCGTTCGGTAAAGCCGGCGGTAAACCCGACAACACAAAAGTAAGCGTGTCTCCCGGGTCGGGATCAGCGAACCAAGTCGCAACATCCCAGGTGAGCGGGGCTCCCGAGACCACAAACCGCTCGGTCCGGGCGGCGTCGGTGAGAGTCGGGGCCTCGGGGGCGTCCTCGATGTCTAACGTGACCGTGTATCTCGTTGTTAGAGGCGTCAAGGACTTACCAGTCGCCTCTATCGCGAAGACGTGCTCACCGACCTGAGCGTCGTCCGTCGCTCCCTCCGCGATGGAAAGCATGCTCGTGTCAAAATCCCACGTCAGCCAGGCCCCGACCCGCGGATGCGCAGCAAGATTAACTCTTGTAAAGGAGAGCGCATCCCCATCTTCGTCGATGAACCAAGTCGAGAAATCCCAGCTGGCGGCCGCGCCCTCCATCGCCGCGATTTGACCACCCACCGGCGCAAGTTTGGTCAGCGTTGGGGCCTCAGCGACGTCCGTGATGGTGAGCCATAACACGTGCTCGGTATTCTCCGTCTCAGCCACACCGTCGTCCGCCGTTATCGTGAGCGAGTACAGACCAACCTCGTCGTCGTCCGTTACGGACTCGAGGCGCAGAGCTCCGTTGAGATCGTCCAGGATGAGCCAATTCGGTAGCTCTTCGAACGGCTCCTCGTCCGCCTTATTAAGCGTCACCGCGAAAGTCATCGGATTACCGTCGGGGTCCATAAACCAGCTCGCAATAGCCCAAGACATCCCCTCTTCCTCCGCCACCGTGAGCGTCCCCGCCGTGGCGAAAATGTTCACAAGCGAAGTGTTCACAACTGGGGGCTCTTCGACGTTCTCGATGGTGAAACCAACCGTATGCATGGCGGTGCCGCCGTTGCCGTCGCTCGCCCCTATCGTAAGCGTGTAGGCTCCGACCTCGGAGTCGTCCGTCGCGCCCACCCCTATCGTCAGAGACCCCGTCGCGGTGTCCAGGACGAGCCAATCCACCGACGGTAGAACTTTGGGGGAATCGTCGCCCGTTTTCTGAAGCGTCCCCGCATAAGTCAGCGTGTCTCCATCGGGGTCCGAGAACCAATCCGAGACCGACCAGCCCACGGGCTCGCCCTCCATCGCCGTGAGGGCCACGGTCGGGGCGTCCGAGGTCGTCACTGGGGCATCGTTGATGCCCTCGACGGTCAGCATAACCGTGTGCGAGGCGATGCCAGTGTTGTCGCTCGCCACTATCGCAAGCGTATAAACGCCGACCTCGGCGTCGGTCGTCGCACTGGCCACTATCGTCAGAGAACCCGTCGCGCCGTCCAGGACGAGCCAAGCCGGCAGAGATCCGGCGGAATCTGCGCCCTCTTTCCGAAGCGTCCCTGCATAGCTGAGCGCGTCTCCATCGGGGTCGGTGAACCAATCCGAAACATCTTGACTGAACGCCTCGCCCTCCATCGCCGTCAAAGCCGTCGCACTCCCAGGAACAACAGACGGAGGTCGGTTCTGAATCTGGTCGGCGGGAAGGACCTCAATCGTGAAAACAAACTCGGCCGCAGCCCCAGGGGCATCCGTCGCCGTCACGGTGACCTCAAAGCTCCCCGCCGTCGACGGGGCCGTCCCCGTCAGAACCGCCCCCGACGAATCAAGCGTCAGAGGAAGAGCCCCCGGGGACGTATGGGTATAGGTCACATCATCGCCCTCGCGGTCCGTGATGAAACGCGATAGATCTATCCGAATCGCCCCCCTTAGAGCAACTTCCTGATCCGTAATGTTCCCCTCGGGGGCGTCATTCACACTCTGGACTGTGAGGACAATCGTGCGCGTCGCCGAAGCACCCGAGTCGTCCGTCGCTGTAAGCGTGAGTGTGTACGCACCCGGAGCGGCTTCCTCTGCCACGGCACCCGAAATGATTTGGTTGTTCTCGGACAAGGTCAGACCCGCCGGTAAACCCGCAACAACAGAACCGCCATCAGCCCCAGCCCGCTCCGCCGAGACCTCATAGGTCAAAGTGTCGCCATCTTGGTCTTCAAAGACATCCTCAAGATCTAGAGAAAATGGCTGGTTGTCGGATAAAATCTGGTCGCGAGGAGCTGCTTGTGTGGGCCTCGGGGCCCGATTCGCGTCGTCATCTACAAGCGTCAGAGAGAGGTTAAAAACGCTCTGCCCGTCGTCCGTGTCCGAAAGCGTCACCATCGCCGTCACAACGCCCAAGGTAACTCCGTCCGCAACCATGCCTATGATCTTGCCGTCGCTCAAAGATAAACCGTCCGGGAGGCCCGAGACCTCGTAGGTCGGGGCCGAGGTTCCGTAGTCCGGGTCCGTAAAGAATTCGCTCAAATCGAGGTCCAGAGTCTCTGCCTGCTTGAAGGCTTCCGTCAGAGCGTCTTCCTCGACACCGGGACGCAAACCCGGGGCCGTGTTCCCTTGGGCGACGGTGATAACCAGTTCCTCGATGAGACGCCCGCCCCTGTTGCCGTCCTCCACCGTGATGGTGAGCGTGTAAACACCCTCCGCAGCCTGGGCGGCGATGGCCCCGTCGAGGACCGCATTCGCTTGGGGGTCGTCCTCGGTCGGGGTTCTTGACAGTTCGCTCTCGATGGTCGCATTCGGGCCCGAAAACTCTAGACCTGCAGGGAGGTTCCCATTCGCCCGGAAGGTGAGCGAGTCCGTTACATCCGTGTCCGTGAAAAACGAGTCCAGATCTAAAGTGACCGGGACAGGTCTGTCCTGACGGAGGGTGAAGTCCTCCAGAGGCATGGCCAGCACCGGAGCCGCGTTCTCATCGGTCAAGGTCAGGGTGAAACTGGTGGTCGCGGTTGTTTGATTGTCGCTCGCCGTGGCGGTGAGGGTGACAATGTGCGCACCTGTGGCCTCGGTCGCCCCGGTGAGTCTGCCCGTGGCCGAGTCTAGAGTCAGACCCGACGGCAGGCCCGTGGCACTATAGGCCGTGGGGGTCGACGAAAAGACCTGGGAAAAGTCCAGGTCCTCCACTTTGGTCCGCTGGAGCGTGCCGCTCGAGGGGGGCGTCTCTACGCTTAATGTGACGGCTGGGTCCATCCCGCCGTCCGGGTCCATCCC
This sequence comes from Alphaproteobacteria bacterium, assembly GCA_965203415.1. GTDB lineage: Bacteria > Pseudomonadota > Alphaproteobacteria > CBDBCS01 > CBDBCS01 > CBDBCS01. The sequence continues at coordinate 500,096 of CBDBCS010000004.1, forward strand.
GCCGTCCGGCGTCGTCATCGTCATAGACACAGACATCGTCATAGACATCGTCATCGTCGGGGCCGGGGCCGGCGTCATAGACATCGTCCCGCCGTCCGGCGGCATCGTCATAGACATGGACATCGTCATAGAGGAGTCGGACGTGGTGCCACCGCCGCCGCCGCTGCTGCTGCTGCCACAAGCCGCGAGGACCCCTCCCAGAGCCGTGCCGACAAACCACGAACGCCCCCGGAATAAAAATAAACCGCGGGCCCGAACGCCGGAACTAGAATCGGGACCAAAAACTGTGCGAATCGAAAGACTCCGACCCGAAATACCCTCAAAAGAACGGGCAAAATTCCTCAAACCTTCTGTATGCATAAAACCTCTCTTAAACATCCCCCTATGGGATTTTCTGAAAAAACGCGGTGAAAAAAAACCGCCGGCTATAAATAAAACGACAAAACGCCCGCCGCTCGCGCGCCCCCCGAGCTACTCTATGAGAAGCCGCAGGACAGCCAAACGAACCTCGAAAACGACCGATATCACACCGATATCACGGAGGCTCGAGCCCGAAAAGAGCGACCCAGCAAGCGGAATCAACCCTGAGGCAAGAGCTGCTACAACAGCCTCTAGCCCCAATAGGAACACCTCTCCGGCAGCCTCTTCTAGAGAACACCACGGAAGCGTTGTCAAGCTCTAGCACATAAATTTTACGATTGGAATACATTTGAAACCCGAAAATAGTAAAATTTATGAACTTTTAAAAAAAGTGAAAAAACACGACCGTCCATGACAAAAAGACGAAAAGACGAAAATCAAGCCCCTACGACCTCTGGAGGAGCGGGAAAAGACGGCAAAACAGGGAATTTTAGCCCTCGGTCAGGGAAGAGTTCGCCCAGAAAAACGGCAGAACAAAAGCAGCCTAGCACGAAAAAAGAACCGAAAAATAGGGGAAACAACCGAAACAAACTGAAACAAGCTGAAACAATTGCCCGAAAAATAAAGAAAAACGACCACGAACCGACGAGTAAATCGTTGCACGTATGCAACTATCGTGTGAATCTGCCGTGACATCTGCCGTGTCTCTTCGGTATTCGGTATAGGTCTGCTCTGGCGTCCCACCGGCGTCCCACGGACCGCCCAGAACCAAAACGGAACTCACGACAGAGAAATGCTCGGAAATATAAAAAGCGAACGAAATTAAGCTTGACAAAATCTTGCGTTTTGGTTTAACAAGGCCCCGCATACGTTTAGAGGCATTCCCGTAAGATGGAGCGAACGGCATGAAAGAAGACATGGGATGGAAATTCCCCCCTACCGGCGGGGGAGAAGAACAAGGCTATAATCACCCGGCAACAGAGTTCTATAAAGGAGACCCCTATAAAAGCCTCGCACGCGAAACGGTGCAAAATTCTCTTGATGCGCGCGCGAGCCACGATAAGCCAGTCAAAATCGTGTTTGAACTCGTCAAACCGAAAAATGGGGGCCTGCAGGCCCTGCGTGACTTAAAGCCAGTCCTCGAGACATGCACAGAAGAGCTCAAAGGGCACCATAAAGGTGCGCAAGATTTTGAAGAAGCCAACCAAAAAATAGAACACAGTGACTATCTGTGCATTCGTGACTATAATACATCGGGCCTGAAACCGGACCTTTGGGAGGCTCTGGTCAAGCAACAAGGCACAAGTCGCAAACAAGAAGGAACCTCTGGGGCCTCGAATGAGGCCTCTGGCGGGTCCTTCGGCATAGGTAAAAACGCGACGCTTGCGGTCTCGAAGCCTCGAACGGTCTTCTACTGGAGTCGTCACAGAGAAGACGAAACATCCCACGCGTTCTGTGAGCGGTTCCAAGGCAAAGCTGTGCTCGTTTCCCACGGAACCCCAGAGGAACGCCGCCAGGGGATCGGCTATTATGGGCTCAAAGATAACTGCCAGCCCCTGGAAAACATTGCGGCTATCCCATCGTTCTTCAGACACGGGCGAAACCCAAATGGAGACCTAGAGCCCGGCTTGGCTCTTTGGATTGCGGGCTTCGAGAAAAAGAATGAATGGCGGCGCGAAATAGCGTCCGCAATCCTTGCTAATTTCTTCCTCGCTATCCACGAGAAAAAACTGGAAGCTACAATCGAGATCGAAACCGAACCCGAAGACCTGGCGGATGACGAGTCTGATAACTATTGTTTCATAGAGCCCGATAAGCTGCCGGAACTCTTTGAGATTCTTGGAAAAAAAGACAAGTCTGTCAAGCGATCGAAAATCGATTGGGAGCTGATGACTCGTGACGACGATGAAGACGGCGTAAAGATTATCAGGGAAGAAATGCCAGGCTTCGGTATGTGTGAATTGCGTGTGCACGTCCATAAGGACGGCGATAAGCGCGTCAGCTTTCTGCGGGCCGGTATGCTGATAACCCGAGAGCAGGAAAGATTGAAGCTCTTCCGGGATATGGACAATTTTTATGCCACCTTTCGATGCCTTGACCTATCCGGTAATGAGATCCTCCGTTCAATGGAAAATCCAGCTCACAATCAATTTGAAAGAGATCGACTGAAGGATGGTGACCCATCGAAAAAACAGTTTGATGCCTTGACACGATGGATAAGGGAAAAAATAAAGGAAGTCGCCGGCCGAAAGCTCGAATCCAATGTGGGCGAGAACGTCCGGGAATTGGCCGAGTTCTTTCCCGACCCCGACCGCGACTCGGACGATGGATTCCCCGGCGGTGGGCTTAAAGACGGGCCCGAAGCGAGTCTCGGCGGGCGGCAGAGAATCACGCCCCTCCCCTCCAGAAAACCGAAGCACTACGCGGAAGGCACAGAACCTACCGAGGAAGACAATAAGGAGGGAAACTTGCCAGGCGAAACACTCTATAGCGACCTGACAAATAGTGGGCCCGCAAATAGCGCGAAAGATGCAGAAAACGAGACGCATGATGACGGAGGCAATACGCCTCCAGACTCATGGGAGGATGACATGAAAAACCGTAAAGAGACCCCGGGGAAATCCGGCTTTCCTGTTCATGACATCCGCTTTGTATCCATGGAGGGCGATACAAGGTGCCACCTTATTCATTTCACGCCGAAAAAAACGGGCGTGATTGGCGCGTTAAGCCTCTCGCTTGCCGGAGACGCAGGGGACTTCAAGATCGAGGTCCAGACTTCTGCCTTGCCGCAGGAAGTCGAAAAAGGAAAGCGTTATTGCATCAAAATCAGGACCGCAGAACCACTCCCCGGTGTCGCCAAAATTGTGGAGTTCTTTTATGCGGTATAGCTCTAAGAAAGTTTTTCCTCATCCTGTCTTACGCCCAGGGAGCGACGATTATCGAGGGCGCAAATTTCACTTCAACTCCGAGGAAACCTCAGAAAGCGAAGGGATACGATTTAGCTTTGAATTTGGTATATCGGACCCAGCCCTTCTTGAGCTTCTTCAAGAAAAGAAAGCGGCGTATGCTGTTCTTATAAAATCTATTTCGACCAATTTTCGTCGCCTTGTATCGCAATCTGATGCCAGCTGCTTCGAGTGTCTTGTGGAAGAAGGCATGCTCGGAGGAAGGGTCGAAATTTCACCCTATGTCGTTGCTTGTGTTGACATAACAGGCTTCACGAGTCCACACATCCATCCGGAATTCCCAGAGCGTACCTTTGATTTTCGAGCCGGCACGGTCTTGGCTATCGGTGAGGCCAAGGCCATTTACGTGGAGGACGCCACGCCTCTGGGGTCGGTGTTTGATATCCAAGGCTCCAAAGATGTGAGCGACGAAACGTGTTGCTTTCACAGAGATGAGGACCATGTCGTGATCTCTGTGTCAGAGGCCGACTACGCGAGGCTTGTCTCGATGCGCAAGACGACAGAGGGACAAGCGATGCTCTTGCAGGCCCTCTACTTGCCCGTTATAACCAGCCTGCTCTATGAGCTGGATAAGGAGGCAAAAGAGGGTCGTGTTGACTACGGTTTGAAATGGGTGCGAGCCTTCTTAGACAAACTAGAAAAAGCAAAACTACCCAAGCCTGGCGACGATAACGTAGAAAGTCGTTTCTCGGATGCTCAGAGCCTCCTTGGGTATCCACAGGGCAAGTTTTTGCAAGTCTCCGAAAACCGGTTTTTCCACAATGACTGACTATATCCCCTATCTGAGTCGTCAGGATGTCAAAGACTTACAGCATAATGTCGAGAAGAATATAGAGCTCTATTGTGATAGGTCGGCCTCTTTCGAGGGCGTAGAGGGCATAAAGAGAAAAAAATCTAACGCTCGTTTTGAGAGTGCCTTGGCATTAGACTCTTACGCGCCGGCCGACGACAAAAAGAATGCGCTTAAGGTCTATAAGAGTTTGAGAAACCTTTCCCCTCAACAGGCGAGCGATGAGCGAGTCTGGGCTTGTCTGACGCATTTTGAGGCCAAAGCTTATGTCTATCACCGCTGGATAGAACATGCTGCGGACCCGGTCCATACCGTACGTATGCACTGTTTTGTGTCTGGAGGAAGATCTAGTACAGTAGGTCTTCTACGCGATAATGCGCTTTCGCGACTCTGGTGGCTGGGGTATTATGCGTATCAAATTGTTCCCGATGCCCCTGCGGAGTTTCTGGAAGTTGTTCTGCCGTCAGACTTTTGGCGCGAAGTTATTTATAGTCCAACAGTGTCAAGAAACCTGAAAATACTCAAAGCCATTTATGAGTGCTTACGGGAATCATCCGAAAGACAAGACGGCCTCCTGAAGAAAAGTACCTATCGCAAATGGTTTAAATACCTCAATCTTGCGGGCGGCGTGCTTTTGTTGGATTCTCTTTCGCCAGAGAACTTAAAAGAAGTTGTGGACCGTTCGGCAGCAAAAGCTCTGAGAGACCAGGCCTCTGAATCCGTGTCCGGCAGCGGCGGCGTTTGAACAGAAAAAAAAATGAGCTCATTGACGCCGGGCCCATTTTGCAGCCCTAGAGCCATAAGAACCCTACTGGCATTGAGGGCTCGGGCGGAACGCAGCGAGGGCTGTGTATTGTGCTCTGGGGCGCGCGCCGCGTGCGCCGCGCCAGAGCCCCACACAGGCTTGGTTCGAGCTCCTCGCGTGCTTGCCCTCCCGCGTGCAGGAGCGGTTCTTGCTTTCAGAATCGTCAGCCTGATTAGAGAAGAACTCTTTATCACCGACGGGAGAAAATAGATCATGACAACACTAGGAGAACTAGAGGAATTAGAAAAGCTCTATCAGAGACTGAAAAGTTTATCTGCACAACTAGAAAACGCAAAATTCAAAAATTCGAAAGAAATCTTCAGAGAGTACTTCAAAACCTGTGCAGGCTTTCTTGAAGGCTTGGCAAAAGCCTTAGAGGAGGATAAAGATGATCCTAACGTAAAAAGATTTCTTGAGCCTTATATAGGTATAAGGAAGGATTCCGAGTTTGTTTTCCGCCCAATCGCAGTATATGAAATAGAAAATGTTTTTGAGGAACATAATCTGGCGAGACTCTATGAAGGCTATAAGAAATTAAAATCTATTTTGGAAGACGAACGAAATAAGAAGCCGCATAGTACTTCAATACAATCCCAATTGGAATTCTTGAAAAACCACATTGAGGATTCTATAGGGAGACATGGACTTTATTTCCTGACTCTTCTTTTGAAACAAGGAGAGCGTCTTGAAAAAATCTGGCAAGAGCAAGAAAGTGCGTCGAGGAGCTATTTGGAAGCAAAGCAAGCTGCTTTTGAGACCCTTTTTCATGAAAAAAAAGAAACTCTTGACGCTCAATTGCAAAGCCTTACAGCTCGACATAAAAAATTGGTTGAGGACTGTGAAAAGCAAAAGGAGGTTTATAGCACCCAATCGAAAAACCTTACAGCCCGATATAATGAGCTGCTTGAGGACTATGAAAAGCAAAGGAAGGATTTTGACGCCAAATCGCGAAGGCAAGAGAAGGATTTTGACGCCAAATCTCATCTCTTTACATATCAACATGGCGAACTGCTTAAAAATCAAAGGGAGGTTTATGTCGCCCAATCGAAAAACCTTACAGCCCGACATAATGAGCTGCTTAAGGACTATGAAAAGCAAAGAGAGGCTTATAACACCGAATTGCAAAGTCTTACAGCCCGACATAATGAGCTGCTTGAGGACTATGAAGAGCAAAGAGAGGCTTATCGAACTCAGTCGCAAGGCTTTACAGATCAACATGACCAATTGCTTACAAAGCAAAGGGAAATTTACAGGGCCCAGTCGCAAAAGTATGAGGAGGCTTATAACACCAAATTACAAAGTCTTACAGCCCGACATAATGAGCTGCTTAAGGACTATGAAGAGCAAAAAAAGACTTTTGACGAGCTTATAGCTCAACATCAGGAACTATTTGAAGAGGACAGGAGTAACCGCGAACAAAAAGCTCAAGAGCTTGAAAATAAAATAGAGGCACTCCTACCTGGGGCCGGGACTGTAGGACTGGCAAAAAGCTATTTTGATGCGAAGCGTAGGTATGGGTATGTTCCATATCACGAGATGTCTAAAAAATCCGAAGATACTCATGACAAGGGGAATTCTGGGAATGTAAAAGAATTCTGGCAATGGGCTAAGCGTATCGGGCAATGGGCTAAGCATGTTGTCGTGTCGTCGCCACACCTTCTGTTTGACTTAGGCTTCTTTGCGTTGCCTCTTATAGCTCTTATCTGGGTGAATTACGATAAAGGTCCACCAGAGAGTTTTTATGCTTTACTCGGGCTTATCGTTCAGAACATTGGCTTTTTCATCCTTGCTTTTTTTGGATTACAGTCTATTGGAAGGAAAAGGTCGCTCTATGAGGAATATAACCACAAGCAAAGAGTTATGACCTTATTTGCGGCCTTCAAGAAAGAAGTGGAGGAAGATCCGGAACAGAAAAAAGAACTCTTCAAAGTGGCACTCAAGACTGTAGACGAGAGGCCCAAATCTATCTATTACGACATAGAGAAAAAGGGTTTTCTCGACAGATTCTTGGGAGGTCGTTCCAAAGGCGACTCCTCCCAGAAAGACTCCAAGTCCGAGAAACAATCAACCGACGCATCCCCTCGAAGCCAGAGGACTCAAATTGAGTCATTCCTCGCGGAACGGCGGAACGGCGGAGCGGCCGTTTGCCGCCCCCTCCATTGAGGCTCTACACAGCGACCCGGAGGACCCGGGAGACCCGGGCGACCCAGGAGACCAGACCGGGCCTCTCGCTTACAAGAGCTGAATCGGGTCTCGCATCGGGAGAGACCCGAACGCGCTCGCCGCACACAGAGAGCTCTCGCGACACAGAACACGCAGCGTCGCCTCGGCCAAGTGCGCCTCGGCCAAGCGAGACACGACTCGTGGCCCATCGCGGGGCTCTTAGAGCCCCAAGGCCTTGTTTGGATGTCTCTACGGGCGCGCGGGCGCGCGAGCGCGGGCGAGCGGATATGTGCGACTCCGCAGCGACGCAGGCAGAGCAGAGGCTCCGACCGCGGCGTTACGGGCTCGTGACAAACGCAACGGCACCACCGCCCGAGCCACACGCACACGCAATCCCCAGGCACTCGGCGGCGGCGGCAAAGAGCGGCTAGGCGGCGACGAGGCCGTCGTCGATTAAGAGCTTCGCTGAAGCCTGGGTGTATAAGTCGGGGCCCTCGGCGTTCACCGTTGGCGTCCAGGTGCCATTGAGGGTGACCATGCCCGTGCCCTCGAGGCGGAGGAAGGCCTCGCCGGGGTCGGTGTGGGGGCCTCCGTTGTTTCGAGACTCGACCAGAGCGTACACCGACAGCAAGTCTAACGAGACCTCAGCACCGTCGGATAAAGAGACCGCCTCGATGCCGCGGACTCGGCCTCGGACAGCGGCGTCGGTGAAGTCTAGCGTGAGGCTCGCCGCTAGGACGAGGGTGTCAGAGCCCGACCCTCCGTCGACGCGGCGGAAATCGCCGTCCGCCAGAGACAACACGTCGTCGCCCGCGCCGCCGTAGAGGACCGTCGTGTCGGCGTGGGCCTCGAGGCGGTCGTTGCCCGCTCCGCCCAGGAGGAACGCCGCGCGCGCGGCCGCCTCCACCGCCGCCGCGTCCGCACCCGCGGGCGCGGTGGTCGTCATGCCCGTGAGGGTCTGGGCGGTGGTGACGACCTCGCCGAGGTGGGTGCCTCCATAGATGACATAGGCCTCTCCGGCGCCCTCCCCGCCATCATCGCCTCCGGTAGCCCCGACGATGAGATCATCAAACCCGTCGCCATTGACATCGCCGGCGCCCGAGACCGACCAGCCCAAATTGTCTTCTCCCGCATCGCCCTGGAGGATGAACCCGTCGCTCGGCCCCAAGCCGCCCGTGGTATCCAGAACCTGGCGCGTCCCCCCACCGTCTGTCACGGTCGTGCCAAACTGCATGCCGTCGGTACCGGCTTTGCCATAGATGATATAGGCCTCTCCGGCCATGTCTCCGCCATCATCGCCCCCACGGGCCCCGACGATGAGATCGGCAATCCCGTCGCCATTGATATCGCCGGCGCCCGAAACCGAATTGCCCAAACTGTCTTCTCCCATATCGCCCTGGAGGATGAAGCCATCCGTGGGAGCGAGGTTCGTCGTATCCAGAACCTGGCGCATCGCTGTACCCGTTGTCACTTCCATTCCGAACTGAGTGCCGTCCGTGCCGGCTTTGCCATAGATGATATAGGCCTCTCCGGCCATGTCTCCGCCATCATCGCCCCAGTTAGCTCCGACGATGAGGTCGTCAATCCCGTCGCCATTGATATCGCCGGCACCCGAAACCAAATTGCCCAAAGCGTCGCCCGCCGCATCGCCCTGGAGGATGAAGCCGTCCGCGGGGGCGAGCATCGACGTGTCCAGAACCTGGCGCATGATTGTATTTCCGCCAACCATGGTCTCGACCATCATGCCGAACTGGGTGCCGGTGGTGCCGGCTTTCCCATAGATGATATAGGCCTCTCCGGCGCCTCCCCCGCCATCATCCCCGTATTGAGCCCCGACGATGAGGTCGTTGTACCCGTCGCCATTGATGTCGCCGACTCCCGAGACCGCCCCGCCCAACTGGTCGTTCGGCACATCGCCCTGGAGGATAAAACCGTCCTCGGGGGCGAGATTTGTCGTATCCAGAACTTGGCGCATCGACGAGGCAGCAAGCACATCGTCGGAAACAGAGACATCCAGAGTCACCGTCACCATCATATTGGTGGCGGTGTCGAGCGTTTCGGTGACCGTCGTCGTCATCCCGTCGTTAATCGTTACCCCCATGGCCGTGACATGGACGGGCATGCCAAATTGCGTGCCGGTGGTGCCGGCTTTGCCATAGATGATATAGGCCTCTCCGGCAGAGAATCCGCCATCACTGCCGCCATTGGCCCCGACGATGAGGTCGCCGATCCCGTCGCCATTGATATCGCCGACTCCCGCGACCGATACACCCAACAGGTCGCTCCCAGGCATACCCTCCTCCGTATCGCCCTGGAGGATAAAACCGTCCGCGGGGGCGAGGTTCGTCGTGTCCAGAACTTGGCGTATCGCTGTACCCGTTGTCACTTCCATTCCGAATTGCATGCCGTCGGTGCCGGCTTTGCCATAGATGATATAGGCCTCGCCGGCCAAGAACCCGCCATCGTTGCCAAAATGGGCCCCGACGATGAGGTCGCCGACCCCGTCGCCATTGATATCGCCGGCTCCCGCGACCGACATGCCCAACAGTTCCTGCTCCACATCGCCCTGGATGATAAAACCGTCTGAAGGGGCGAAGCTCGTTGTATCCACGACCTGGCGCCTCGCCGTTGTCGAATCGGCCATTCCAAATTGCGTGCCGTCACCGGCTCTCCCGTAGACGATATAGGCCTCTCCGGCCCATATCCCACCATCATCGCCAAAATGGGCCCCGACGATGAGGTCGGCCAGCCCGTCACCATTGACATCGCCGGCTCCCGAAACCGAACGGCCCAACTGGTCGCCCGCCGCATCGCCCTGGATGATAAACCCATGAGTCGGGGCTAGCTCGCTGGTGTTTAGGACATTCGGTCGAGTCGTCACGATAAACGTCGCCGTGTCACGCCCGCCCTCGGCGTCGATCGCTGTGATGGTCACGGTCTCTTGTTGTTCTTGTTGTCCGAACCCGCCGCTGGGCCCGCTGCCTTCTCCGGGCGTCAGGGTCAGCATCAGCGTTTCGGCCGCGAGCATGGCCGTGATGATGTTCTCGGCCGTCATGGTGTCGTCAATGGAACTCGAGACCTCGAACGTGAGCGCGTCGGCCGCGTCCTCGCCGGCCTCATCGTCGTCCGTGAAGGCTCCTGTCAAGTCCAGAACGAGGCTCTCGCCTATCGCTGGCACAAACCTCGGATTCGTCAAGGCCAGGTTCGACAAGGTCGGCTCGTTCTCTGTGTCGGTAATCGTCAGCGTCGTCATGTGCACGACCATCGCTCCCGCCTTGTCACTCGCCGTCACCGCAAGCGTGTGGGGCCCGATTTGGGCGTCGTCCGCCGCTCCCGCCGCTATCGTCAGAACCCCCACCGCCGAATCGAGTGCCAGCCAGTCCGGCAGCTCCATCGACGTTTGAGAGTCTCCAGTCCCCTCCAGAACCATCGCCGCATAGGTGAGCACCTCAGGACTCGAAGGAAGGTTCGTGTCCTCATCGCTGAACCACTCCGAGACATCCCAGCTGGCCGCAAGACCCTCCATCGCCTCCAGCCTCACCATCGCCGCCGCCGCCGCGGTAGGGGCGTCGTTGACATTCGACACCGTGATCGCTAGCGTGTGCGCCGTCGACTCGCCGCCGCTGTCGGTCGCGATGACCTCGAGCGCGTGGCTGTCGACATCGGCGTCGTCCGTGTCATTGAACGCTAGAGACAGGACGCCCGTCATCGAATCGAACGTCGCCCAGTCCGGGCTGTCATCGCCGAGGGCGAAGGCGAGTGTGTCTCCATCGGGGTCGGTGAACCAGCCCGAGATCGTGAAGGCCTGGGCCGTGCCGCCCTCCATCCCCGTCACCGTCGCCGGAGCCCCCATCGCGCCCGTCACGACAACCGGGGCCTCGGCGACGTTCTCGACGGTCAGGGTCGCCACGAGGACGACCGACTCGCCGACTTCGTCCGTCGCCGTGAGCGTGAAACTGTGCTCGCCGACGTCGGCGTCGTCCGTCGCCGCCGCCGCTATCGTGAGCTCGCCCATCGCTGTGTCCAGCTCGAGCCAAGTCGGGAGACCGTCCATCGCCGCCGTGTAGGTCAGAGTGTCTCCGTCCGGATCAGAGAACCAGTCCGCTAAGGTCCAGGTCTCTGCCGCGGCCTCGTCGACCGTGAGAGGGGTCATCGTCGTGGGGGCCTCGTTCGTCAGCACGGGGGCGGTGTTCGCGGTCCTGACCTCGAGCGTCGCCGTGTGGACGGCCGTCTCGTTGGCCTTATCGCGCGCCGTGATTACCAGCGTGTAGGTTCCGATTTCGCCGGCGTCCGTCGCGCCCGCCGCAATGGCCAGAGCCCCCGTCGTCCCGTTCAGCGTCAACCATCTGGGTAAAGCTGCCTCCGTTTGAGAACCCGCTGCACCCTGCAGAACTATCGCCGTATAGCTGAGCGGGTCTCCCGGGTCTGGGTCGGTGAACCAGTCCGAAACATTCCACGTCATCGCCCTGCTCTCCGGCGCCGTCAAAGACGACGGCGGGGCATTATCCCCAGTAACGACAAGCGGGGCTTGGTTCGCAGGGAGCTGGTCGGCCGGCACGACCTCAAGCATAAAAACAAACTCGGACGCGGCACCATGAGCATCCATCGCCGTCACGGTGACCTCAAAGCTCCCCGCCGTCGCCGGAGCCGTCCCCATGAGAACCGACTCCGACAGACCCCCCAACGTCAGTGGAAGAACGTCTGAGGACGCAACAGTGTAGGTCAAAGCATCGCCCTCGGCGTCCGAAATGAAAGGCGATAGGTGTATCTCAATCGCCGCCTCTAGAGCAACCGTTCGAGCCGGAATTGCCCCCGCGGGGGCGTCGTTCACATTCACGACTCTGAGCTCAAACACATACGACGCCGAATCCATCCCCGTGTCTCCCGAGTCGTCCGTCGCTCTCAGCGTGAACGTGTACGCTCCTAGAGCGTATTCCTCTGTGACGGCTCCCGAAAGGATTTGGTTGTTCCCGGACAAAACAAGACCCGCCGGGAGTCCCACAATAGGACCCTCAACGCCAGCTCGCTCCGCCGAAACCTGATAGGTCAGCGTATCTTCACTGTCTTGGTCTTCAAACACGTCCTCAAGGTCTAGAGTAAACGAACGGTTCTCGGGTAAAATCTGGTCGCCAAGAGCTTGTTTGACCCTCGGGGGGCGGTTCGTTCCTTCCTCTATGAGCGTCAGAGAGAACTCAAACTCGGGACTGGCCTCCGTGTCCGAAACCGTCACCGTCACAACCACAACGCCCGCGACGCCCTCGGCCGAGACCATGCCTGTGATCGTGCCGTCGTCGCTCAAAGACAGACCGGCAGGAAGCTCCGACTCCAAGACCGCATAGGTCGGGGCCTCAGAACCATAGTCCGGATCTGTGAAAAATTCAGCCAATGTGAGACTCAGAGCCTCGTCCCGTTTGAAAGCGTGCTCCAGAACGAGACCCGGACGCAAAATAGGAGCCGTGTTTCCTGGAGCGACGGTGATAACCAGCTCCTCGATGAGATGCCCGTCGCTGTTTCCGTCATTCACCGTGAGGGTGAGCGTGTAAGAACCCTCCTGAGCCTGGTCGATGCTCCCCTCAAGCACCGCATTCGCCTGGGGGCCGTCCGCGGAGGCCGAGGTCGGTGTGCTTGACAGTTCGCCCTCGATGGTCGCATTCGGGCCCTCAAACTCTAGACCTGCCGGGAGGCTGCCGCTCGCCCGGAAAAGGAGCATGTCCGTCACATCCGTGTCCGTGAAAAACGAATCGAGAGCTAAACTCACCGACACAGGCTGATCCTGACGGAGCGTGAAATTCTCTAGAGGCATCGCCAGCACCGGAGCCGAGTTCGCATCGGTCAAGGTCAGCGTGAAACTGGTGATCGCCTTCTGGCCGTCGCTCGCCGTGGCCGTGAGGGTGACAACGTGCGGACCTGTCCTCTCGGTCGCCCCCGTGAGTCTGCCCGTCGTCGTGTCTAGAGTCAGACCCTCTGGCAGGCCCGTGGCACTATACGTCGTGGGAGTCGACGAAAAGACATTGGAAAAGTCCAGGTCCTCCACTTTGGTCCGCTGGAGCGTGCCACTCGAGGGAGCCGTCTCTACGCTGAAGGGGGTGGCTGGCGTAGATGCAGGCGGATTCATCCCGCTGTTATCCGGCATCGTCATAGACATAGACATAGACATCGTCTCGGACGTATCGCCGCCGCCGCCGCCGCTGCTGCCGCCACACGCCGCGAGGAAGCCTCCCAGAGCCGTGCCCACCAACCACGACCGCTCTCGGCCTAAAAAGAAACCGCGAGACCGAACGCCAGAACCGGGACCAGAACCAGAACCAAAACCGGGACCGGGACCAAAAACTGTACGAATCGGAAGACTCGGACCTGGGCTGTTCTCAAAAGAACGGGCCCATTGTTTCAAACCTTGTGTATACATAAGTCCTCTCTTAATTCTTCTCTCTGCGGGGTTTTTTGAAAAAACGGCTATAATTCCGCCAGACAGAGGGCTCTTGCGCGCCCCGAAAGCCAGAGCCGTCCATAAAACGATGGGGATAAAGCATAAATCGCCTCTTCCGTGCGTTTTGTCACAAATACGTCATCGGCCGCCTGGAACAAAGCCGAAAAGCTCTGCACTCGGCCCGAAAGCCAGAGCACAAAATTCGCACGAGGTGACCCTAACACACAAATGTGCAAAAGGCAAGATCTCGTAGATTCTGCCTAGACCCGAGGGGACTGAGGGCGGCTGGGCCGCTGGCCGCTAGGCGACAAGACCGTCGTCGATCAGCAGACGAGCCGAACCTAGCACGTAGAGGCCCGCCGTGTTCTCGACGTAAGTCCAATGAGACGGACGCGTCGGTGAAGTCCGACTCGACGGCTATGCCACGGAGGCATGGGGGTTTTTTTGTTTCCTCGCGCCGCTCGAGCGGACAGAGGGCTAGGTGACGAGGCCGTCGTCAATCAACAGCTTCGCCGAACCCTGCGCATATAAGTCGGGGCCCTCGGCGTCGGCTGTCTCTAGGGTCCACGCCCCCGCCGCGACACCGCCCTCGAGGGTGACCATGCCCGTGCCCTCGAGGCGGAGGAAGGCCTCGCCGGCGTCGGTGTGGGTGCCTCCGTTGTCTCGAGACTCGACCAGCGCAAAGACAGTCGCCTGGTCCAACGTCACCATGGCGGTGGCGTCGGATAAGGAGAGCGTCTGGATGCCGCGGACTCGGCCGCGAGCGGCCGCCTCGGTGAAGTCCGACTCGACGGCTATGCCACGGAGGCATGGGTTTTTTTTGTCTCCTCGCGCCGCTCGGGCGGAGGGGGCTAGGCGACGAGGCCGTCGTCGATCAACAGCTTCGCTGAAGCCTGGGTGTATAAGTCGGGCCCCTCGGCGTCGGCGGTCGTCGTCCAGGTGCCATCGAGGGTGACCATGCCCGTGCCCTCGAGGCGGAGGAAGGCCTCGCCAGGGGAGGTGTGGGTGCCTCCGTTGTTTCGGGACTCGACCAGAGCGTAGACCGACACCAAGTCCAACGTGACCATCGCACCGTCGTCGGACAGAGACACCGTCTCGATGCCGCGGACGCGGCCGCGGTCGGACGCCTCGGTGAAGTCCAACACCACGTCCATGCCCAGCACGAGCGTGTCAGAGCCCGAGCCTCCGTCGACGCGGCGGAACGACGCGTCCGCCAGCTCGAGGACGTCGTCGCCCGCGCCGCCGTAGAGGACCGTCGTGTCGGCGTGGGCCTCGAGCCGGTCGTCTCCCGCCCCGCCATGGAGAAACGCCATGCGCGCGGCGGCCTCGGTCTGCGCCGGGGTGGGGCTATCGGGGAGCGCCGGCACCATCCCGCCCACGAGCGTCTGGTCGTGCGAGACGACTTCTCCGAGGTGGGTGCCTCCATAGACGACATAGGCCTCTCCGGCATTACCCCCGCCATCGTCGCCCTCGTTAGCTCCGGCGATGAGGTCGTCGAACCCGTCGCCATTGACATCGCCGGCTCCCGCGACCGAAAAACCCAAACCGTCCTCCGCCGTATCGCCCTGGAGGATAAAGCCGTCGGTCGGTGCCAAACCCGTGGTATCCAGAACCTGGCGCGTCTCCCCAGCCGCTGTCACTTCCGTGCCGAACTGGGTGCCGTTGGTGCCGACTTTGCCATAGATGATATAGGCCTCTCCGGCGTCCATTCCGCCATCATCGCTCAAGTAGGCCCCGGCGATGAGGTCGGCCAGCCCGTCGCCATTGACATCGCCGGCTCCCGAGACCGATGTACCCAAATTGTCGTCCGCCGCATCGCCCTGGATGATGAAACCGTCGGTTACCGACAAGCTTGTGGTATCCAGAACCTGACGCACCACTGAACCGGCAGGCATGCTGCCATCCGTAATCGTCGTCGTCAACCCCGTCGCAATCGAGACATGGATCCGGACGGCCGTACCGAACTGGGTGCCGTCGCCGGCTTTCCCATAGACGATATAGGCCTCGCCGGCATCGGACCCGCCATCATCGCCCGTAGGAGCCCCGACGATGAGGTCGTCCAACCCGTCACCATTGATATCGCCGGCTCCCGAGACCGATACACCCAACCGGTCCTGGTCTATATCACCCTGGAGGATGAAACCATCGGCGGGGGCGAGCTTCTCTACTTCCAGAACCCGGCGCACCACCGTCGTATTATCGGTTGTTCCGTCTCCGACGATCGCGCCGTTTGACTTAAAAACCCGGACTTCCGTGCCGAACTGGGTGCCACCGGTGTCGGCTTTGCCATAGATGATATAGGCCTCTCCGGCAAAATTTCCACCACGATGGGAGTTCCGGGCCCCGACGATGAGGTCGTCCAGGCCGTCGCCATTGACATCGCCGGCTCCCGCGACAGAAATGCCCAACTCCCCGTTTCCATCAGAACCCTGGAGGATGAAACCATCAGTCGGTGACAATTCCGTGGTATCCACGACCTGGCGCATCGCCGTTGTCGAATCGGCCATGCCAAATTGCGTGCCGGCATCAGCCTCAGTGGTGGGGTTGGCTTTCCCATAGACGATATAGGCCTCTCCGGCATCTATGTCGCGATCATCGCCCTCGTGAGCTCCGACGATGAGGTCGCCGATCCCGTCGCCATTGATGTCGCCGGCTCCCACAGCCGACCAGCCAAAATTGTCGTTCGCCATATCGCCCTGGAGGATGAAACCGTCGGCGGGGGCAAGATTCGTTGTATCCAGAACCTGGCGCTCCATCCCCTCCGGTCCCACCTTCGTGCCGAACTGCGACCCGGTGCCGGTTTTTCCATAGACGATATAGGCCTCTCCGGCATCGCTCTCGCCATCATCGCCGTTGACTGCCCCGACGATGAGGTCGGCTAGGCCGTCGCCATTGACATCGCCGGCTCCCGAGACCGAAGCGCTCAACAGGTCGTTTGCCGCATCACCCTGGATTATAAAACCGTCCGCGGGGATGAGATTCGTTGTGTCCAGAACCTGTCGACTTCCCATCGCCTCCCCGAACTGGGTGCCGTTGCCGGTTTTCCCATAGACGATATAGGCCTCTCCGGCATTCATCCCGCCATCATCGCCCTGATTGGCCCCGGCGATGAGGTCGGCCAGCCCGTCGCCATTGATATCGCCGGCTCCCGAGACCGACCTGCCGAGCTCGTCGTCCCCCGCATCGCCCTGGAGGATAAACCCAAGAGCCGGGGTTAGCTCGCCGACGTCTAGGACATTCGGTCGCGTCGTCACGGCGAACTCCGCCACGGTCTGTTTGTCGTCGCTGTCCGTCGCTGTGAGGGACACGGTCTCTTGTTTCCAGAGCTTGGCACTGTCTGCTCCTGTCCCTGGTGTTAGGACCAGCATCCCGCTCACAATCATGGCCGTGATGATGTTCTCATCCGCGGCCGTTACGGCATCGTCAACGGAACTCGAAACCGTAAACGTGAGTTCGTCGGTGAGGTCGTCGTCCGGGGTCGGGGTGCCGTCCTCCTGGAGGTCCGTGAAGAACGACGCCAGGTCGTCCAGAACGAGACTCATCGCCGCCACCGGGGCAATCCGATTCGGCAGAGCGACCGAGAGCACCGGCCTCTCTACGACGTTCTCAACCGTGAGCGTCGTCATGTGAACGGCCATCGCCGTCGCCTTGTCGCTCGCTGTCACCGCGAGCGTGTAGACGCCGACTTCGTCGTCGTCGGTCATTGCGGCCGCAATCGTCAGAGCTCCCGTCATCGCGCCCAAAACCAGCCAGTCCGGCAGATCCATCGACGTCTGAGACTCGCCTGATCCCTCCAACACCATCGCCGCATAGGTGAGTGCATCAGGACTCGAAGGGAGGGCCGTGTCCTCGTCGGTGAACCACGCCGAGACATCCTCGCTGAACGCAAGGTGCTCCGTCGCCGTCAGGGACGTCGTGGCAAGCGTGGTCGTCACCGGGGCCTCGGCTACGTTCGCGACCGCTACCGTTACCGAGTGCGTCACCGCTAGTTTCCCGGGGTCGGTCGCCGTTATCGCTAGCGTGTGACTGCCTACGTTGGCGTCGTCTGTGTCATTGAACGCTAGACTCAGGACGCCCATCGCTGCATCGAACGTCGCCCAGTCCGGGCCTCCGGCGGCGAGGGCAAAAGTGAGCGTGTCTCCGTCGGGGTCCGAGAACCACGTCGTAACCGTGAGGGCCTGGGCCGAGCCGCCCTCCATCGCCGTCACCGTCGCCGGAGGGGCCATCGTGCCCGTCACCACGGCCGGGGCGACGTTGGTGCTCTCGACGGTCAGAGTCACCGTCAGAGTCGCCTCTTCGCCGTCGTCGTCGCTCGCCGTTATCACGAAAACGTGAGAATCAACGTCGCCGTCGTCCGTCGCTTCCGCCGCAATCGTGAGTTCTCCATTCGAATCGTCTAGCTCGAGCCAGTCCGGCTCGTCCGACAACGTGTAGGTCAGCGTGTCTCCTGTGTCGGGGTCCGAGAACCAGTCCGAGACGTCCCAGTCGGCCGCCGCGCCCTCGTCCACCGCGAGAGACGTCTCGGCAAGCGTCGTCGTCACCGGGGGAGAATTCGAATCGGTGCCGCCCGGGGTCGTATCCGGCTCGGGGCCCGTGTCCGTCACCATGCCGTCGTTCGGGTCATCCGAAATCAACAGCGTGACTGTGTGCGGGGTGCTCGCCGTCCCGTCGCTCGCCGTGACCACGAGCGTGTAAAAGCCGACCTCGGGGTCGTCCGTCGCGTCCGCCGCTATCGTCAGAGAACCCGTCATCGCGTTCAAAACAAGCCAGTCCGGGAGACCCGCCGCCATCGCCGCATCCGTCTTCTGGAGCGTGCCCGTGTACGTGAGCGTGTCTCCCGCGTCCGGATCCGAGAACCAGCCCGAGACGGTCCAGGTCGCCGCTTCGCCCTCCGTCGCCGTCAGAGACGCCAGAGCAAGCGTCGTCGTCTCGGGAGCCTCGTTCGAGGCGCCCGGGGCCGGCGTCATCCCATCCGGGGCCGGTGTGACTCCATCCGTCGGGTCGTCCTCGATCGTCAGCGTCACGGTGTGCGTGATGCTCGCCATCGCGGCGGAATCGTCCGTCGCCGTCACCGTGAGGGTGTACGAGCCGATTTGAGCGTCGTCCGTGGCGTCCTCCGCTATCGTGAGCTCGCCCATCGCCGCGTCGAACACTAGCCAGCTCGGGTTGCCCGATACCGTGAAGGTGAGTGTGTCTCCGTCCGGGTCACGGAACCAGTCCGAAATATCCCAGCTGGCTGCGTCTTCCTCCGTCGCCGTGAGGGGCGTGGTCGGGGCAGGCATCGCGCCCGTCGTGACAACCGTCGGGGCCTCGTTCGAGCTAGGAGTGGGGCTGGGGCCGCCGTCATCGTCGCTGTCGCTCCCGCCGCTGGCTACGACGGCAACCACAAGGAGACCGCCTCCGCCCACTAACGCTACAACCGGCCAGGATAAGCCAAAGAGACCGCCTCCGCTCGCCGCAGTGCCCTCGGGGGCCTGCGGCAGGACGAGATCCTCTTGTTGCTCGGGGAGGCCGGGGAGGCCGGGGAGGTCCTCTAGACGCACGTCGCTCCCCAGAACCGTCAGAAGAGCCGGCTCGTGAGAGGCCGAGGCCGCCTCAGCCGGTAGGTCGCAGCTCTCTGGCGGGGCCAGGAGCGCGCCCTCCGTGAGGACAGGACACAGCTCGCCCGCGAGCTCCGGGTCCGGGTCTGGGCCCGAGTCCGACTCGCTGGACCAAGCCCGCAGAGGAAAACTCAACAGCCCGGCCGCCGCTCCGAAACCCCAAAGCGATGGAGCCCGCCGCCGCCGCCGCCGAATAAAAGAGGACTCCGCGCACGCCGAAGCCGAATCAATAGAGCCAAACATAAAACGATCATGATAAAACATAGGGTTCTCCTTTCCGTGAGTCCTCGGTCAAAAATGCGCTATACGGAGGCCTGGGACCTCGCCGAGAGCCTCACACCCCGCCCGAAAGCCGGCGCGTGAAAGCCGCGCGAGGCGACTCTAGCACACAAACGTGCGTGAAACAAGACCCCATTGGCCTCTAGGGCCGCCTCTGGACAAGAGCACCCCGTTCGCCACTACGCTTCGAGGCTGCGCTCTGTCGACGGACGCACGAGCAAGACAGCCTATCCGGCCCGGCGTCAAAGATGTTCCTTAAGTGCCTCTTGGCCCTGGAGAAGCTCCCGAGCATCGCGAAAGGGCGCTGTACCACCTCGACCGCCGAGCGGCCGGGGCGGCGCAGGGCGGGGCCGCTAGGCGGAGGCTCGTGTCTCTTTCAGAACAATACCCCGAAAATGAGGGAGCGCGGGAAGGGCTAGCCTGAGGTAGCAGCATCACGCTAGATGCCTATGCGCAGGAGAGACGGATGGAAAAAGTGCAGGAAACCTACGATAAGGTCATGGGTAAGGTCATAGCATGGGAGCAAGAATACCCGGATGATGAAAAACTGCAAAGCATTATTGCCAGAATAGAACGGGTCAAGAGGGAACTCGACGACACAACCCGGGGAGGCACCTAGATAAGCCTTTTAGAGGGAGGGAAGTTGGCTCGTGGCACAGGAAAGGGTTGAAATTCACCCCGCGGCTGTGGGTCCCTGTGGAGCCCCTCCGGCGGTTCTATCCTGGTTGAGGCAATCCCCATAGAAACAAGCGGAAGAGTGCCGCCGTAGGCTTTTGTCGGCTCACCTGTTCGCCAGAGCAGAACAGGAAAAAGAAAGGCGGCTTTGCCATAGAGGATAGAGGCTTCTCGTTCGTTCCGCCATCGGTGCTATCCTTATTGCTCAAATAGGCTCCGACGAAGAGGTCAGCCAGCCCATCGCCATGAATAGAGCTAGTGCCTGCTCCTGAAATCGAAAAGCCCAACCGATTGCCTCTCCTCGCATGGGGGACGCCTACAGGATTGCCTCCACATCGCCCTGGAGGATAAACCCACGAGCCGAGATCAGCACGCTCGTGTCTAGGTGCCATGCCCCCGCGACATGCCCCCGCGACATGCCCCGCGTCGCCACGGCACAGGACACCTCTGTCTGTTTTCTGTCGCTGTACGTCGCTGTGAGGGCGACGGTCTCTTTTTGCCACAGCTCGCCAATGGCCGACCCGGAGGCCGCCCCGGAGGCCGCTCCGAGGGCCGCTCCGGAAGGCATCCCGGGCTGCAGCGTCAGTATGGACCTCGCGAGCATGGCCGCGATGATGTACGTACGCCGCCGCCGTGTCCAGAATGGCGTCCGAAATCTCAAACATGAGGGCGTTGACCGAGGCCTGCGTCCCGTCCTCCTGAGAGACCGGTGGCGAAATCCGTCAAGTCCAAAACGAGGTTCTCGGCCGGGGCCAGTGCCACCCCCATCCGACCAGGCTCCCGACAAAATCGGCGCTTCCACCCCGCCTATAACCATCACCGTCACCGTCGCCGTGTGCACAGCCGTCTGAGCCGCCGGGGTCGTCAGAGTCGTCCGGGTCGTCTGAGCCGCCGGGGTCGTCCGGGTCGTCGTGTCGCTCGCCGGTTCCGCGCCGCAAGGGTGTGGACCTCGACTTGAGCCTCGTCCGTCGCGTGTGCCTCTGTTTGCCCGATAGCCTCTGACCGGTCTGGGGTGAATGTCGGGTTGACAAGCAGGTCGATTGTCGTTAGGTTGCTCTGCTCGGTGTCCGCGCGGCGTCTGCCCGCGGCCCGCCCGGCGTGCGGGCTCCTTTGACAATTTTCCGCTCGCCGGGTCTCCTCGCCGGGTCTCACCGGGAGAGTCGGAAGGCTCCGTTCCTGGCACCATGGCACCGTGCGATAGAGCCCTGCTCTACCTGTGGGCTCGAGTCCCATCCTCTTCGAACCAGTCTAGGACCTCGGCTCATAAGCCGTGTTTACACAAGCTTTCAGCGGGATTCAAGGAGAATTATCGGCTGAGAGTCTCTCTTTTATCATTTTTTCCAAAAAAGTGAAAAAGCGACCCAGGACGGCCGTCCCGAGTCGCCCCGAGTCGCCCCGAGTCGCTTTGTGTGTCGCTCTGTGTAAGGCAGAAACCGCAACTGCCCCTGTCTACCACACGAGCTATGCTCTGTCAAGGGAATAAGCCGGAAAAAACAAACTTTTTTCGTCCCAAGCTCTCCAAAACCTATAGAGGCCCTGCGCCGCCGCCTCAGAGCAGACTTGGCAGCTGGCTCTAGAGCAATTGGGCGTCCTGAAGGCCCGCCTCTATCTAGGACTGGCTCTCCACCAGCACCTGGAGGGACGAGCCCGTTCCCCGGGAGCCTATCTTTACGGGTTTATGCACCGCTACCAAGCCGGCGAGCTCACGCCGCCCCCGCTGGGCGCGGGAGCGGTGGATTACACACTGGCGAACGGTGCGTTGTATCTTCTCCAGAAGCCACGAACGGAGACGCTCTTGGCGAGCTATGACGAGGACGTGCCCCACCGGCAACGCGCTCTGGAGCGCCAGCAACCAGCAGCTCAGCTCGGGGCGAGCTGATTTTTCGCACGCAAGCAAGGCACCCGCCCGCTCAGAGCTCTGTCCGGACCCGACTTGATTATCGGACATAATTTGTGGTATTCCTCCTGCTCAAGCTCTGCAGGGAGCCCTTTGCATAATCGACTCGAGGTACAGCGTGAATACAAACAACACAGGCAACACAGCTACGGGCGGCAAAAAGAAAAGAGGGGTCTCCATGAGGGGCCTCATACGGACCGAATTGCATGATTCCGCTTTGAACTCGCCCTATGAGGCTCCCCGAGAGCATTGGGCACAGGATCAAAACGGTCGTCTCACGGCGGAAAAGAGACCGGGCAGGCGTCCATCGGAGATTAAGACCATCATCGTGCCCCAGGCGGACGGCGTTTCCTCCTCCCCAAGCGACGAGGACATGCTCGACGAGGTGCAGTCCGAGACCAATCGGCTCATCAATCAGGTCCGAGGCCATCTGGATGCCTGGCGCAAACTCCCCCTTGGGTCTCGAGGTGTTACGGACACGACCAGAAAATTGCTACAGTACTGGAGCGATCCGGACAGAGAATTCAAGCTCTTTTTCTGCCAGCTAGAAGCGATTGAGACGCTCATCTGGCTTGCCGAGGTCGCCCCTAGGGCCCGGAAAAGGCAACCAGGCCTCCCCAGCGGCGAAGACATAATCAAAAAACTAGAGCGGTTCGCTGAAGCCGATGCCTCTGCTCTTCTGTTGCGCGTTGCGACGAAGATGGCGACGGGCACGGGTAAGACGACGGTGATGGCGATGATTATCGCGTGGCATTATTTGAATCATGGTCGGAACAGGAACCCGCGCTTTTGTTATGCCAACCAATTTTTAGTCATCACGCCTGGGATTACCATCAAGAACCGTCTGGAGGTTCTACTGCCGGAAGTCGCCTCGAACGAGTACCAAGCCAAAGACCTCATCCCGCCCGAGTTCCGTTCCAGAGGCAACGGCATGGTCGGCGCGCGGGTGATTGTGGCGAATTACCACAAGCTCATCCCGCAGAAGCTCGAGAAAATCCATGCGAACACCAAGGCAATCCTCGGAAAAGACAGTCCCGTCTTCCAGGAAGAGTCCCCGCGTGCGGTTCTGGCGAGGCTTTTGGGAGCCGAGGCCCTTCGGCCGGGTTCGCCGCTTCTTGTTCTGAACGACGAGGCCCACCATTGTTATCGCAGCCGGAGCCAGAGTCAGAACCAAGAACCCGCCTCGGACGGCCCCAAGCGTTCGAAGAAGAAGGCCAGCTCGGACGACGACGATGGTCTCAATCTGAAAGAAGAGGAGACCCGGGCTCGCGTTTGGCTTTCGGGTATCGAGGCCCTCGCCAAAGAGCTCAAACCGAAAAGGCAGAAAAAAAACGCCTGGCGTTTAACGGTTCATGATTTATCGGCGACGCCGTTTTATCTGAGGGGCTCAGGGCATCCCGAGGGCACTTTATTTCCGTGGGTTGTTTCAGATTTCTCGCTTTTAGACGCCATTGAGTCGGGGCTTGTCAAATTGCCGCGTGTTCCTGTTAAGGACACCTCGCCCCAAAAAATCCCCGTTTTCAGAGAGGTCTATAAACACATTCGCCATGAGCTCCCGGGGTCTAAATCCGGGTCCAAGTCCGGGTCCGGGAAAAAACTGAGTCTTTCGCATGGGGAGCGGGCGCACCCTCCTGCCCTGCTGGAGGAGGCTCTCAAGACTTTGTACGAGCGTTACAAAGAAACCTATGAGACCTGGCAGGGGCACAGGCAGCAGGGCGAGTCTGGCGAGTCGCATGGAACCGAGCCCTTGATTCCCCCGGTGTTCTTAGTGATCTGCAACAACACGTCTCTGTCGAGGATAATGTATGATTACATTGCCGGCTATTCCAGAAAAGACGGGTCGTTCCAAGAGGGAAACCTGGCTCTATTTTCGCAAGACCCGCAGCATGGCGGCCCTTTACGCACGCTTTTGGTGGATAGCCAGCAACTCCAGAAGCTGGAAAGCGGCGAGAAGGCCTCTGTCGACCCCGAGCACGAGCACTTTAGGAAACACATCAAAGCCTTCCTGGAAAAAAAGAGAGAAGCAGGGGCGTTGAACGAAGCGGAACTCGGGGGCCCGGGCGGGGCCCCGGGCGCTTCCCCGGGCGGGTCTTTAGGCGAAATCCTACGAAAGACTGTCAACACGGTTGGCAAGTCTGGCGAACTCGGCGAGCAGATTCGGTGTCTCATTGCGGTTTCGATGCTCACCGAGGGCTGGGATGCGAACAATGTCACCCACATCCTCGGCATTCGGAGTTTCGGCACGCGCCTCTTATGCGAGCAAATCGTCGGGCGGGGCCTCCGCCGCATGAGCTATAGTTTAGATGAAATGCAAAGATTCTCGGCTGAATACGTCGATATTTTCGGCATTCCGTTTGATTTTGCGCCCAATTCTTCGGCGCCCTCGGTGCCGAAGGGGGTATTTTCGACGGCCATTCACGCCGTCCCGGAAAAAGAGCGATTCGCCTTGTGTTTCCCCAAAGTCGTCGGCTACACGCTCGAGAACAAAAAGGGGCGCCTCGTCTGCCGCTTTGACCCAGAGGGCGGGTCGCGTTATGACCCCGACCCCTCTCAGACGCCCGAGAAGACGACCATCCAGGGCATCAAAGGCCAAAGCCAGACGGTTTCCCTCGAGGACAAGCTTGCCAACACCCGTGACAAAGATGTCATTCTCCAATTAGCGAACAAGGTCTTAGAGCTCTATCTCCAAGGTGAGACGGGTGAAAAGAATGCTTCTTTTGGTCGGGCGAGGATTTTCACCCAGCTCTATCCTCATGTCGAGCACTGGTATTGGAACATTTTCGACCCCCCCGGACAAATCACGAGGAAGCATCTCGACATCAACGGCACCTACATGGCCGAGGCGGCCCACACCATTTACAAGGCTTTACTCCCGATGGCGGAAGAACAGAGTCCTCGGCGTGTTATTCCGCTTCTCAAGTCCGGTGAGGAAGAGGGCTCCACCCACGACGTCCATTACAGGACGTCCAGAGACCCAAAAACGATTTGGAGCGGCGCCGAAAAATCGCATCTCAACAAGGCGGTCACGGACTCCGGTTGGGAGTATGTGCTCTGCAAGATGCTAGAGGAAAACGAAGATGTTCTTGCCTGGGCTCGCAACAGTCGTTCGCTTGATTTTTCGATCCCCTATGCGTATCAGGGAGATACCAGTCTCTATTACCCTGACTTTATCGCGCGCATTCGGACGGGGCTCCAAGAGACCGTGTTCTACATCATCGAGACCAAAGGCGAATACGACGACCGCGACCGCGCCAAAGCCGAGACCGTGCGGCGGCAGTGGCTCCCGGCCGTCAATGCCTGGACCCGCGAGGACCCCCTCACCGGCATCTCCGCCCCACGCTGGGGACGCTGGGAATTCGTAGAATTCAAAGATATAAACCAATTTCGCCAGGAATTGGCGAAAATCACAGCAATACCTCGCAGGCACCGCGAGAACACAGCTTCCTAACAGAGAAACCCTAGAAACGGAGTGCAACCCACCATGACAACGAAAAACCCCAAAGATTCTGCTGACGCTGCTGCCGACTCCGACAAGGGAGGCAAGCCCTCCGTCGGTACTCGCATAGACAGCTATAAGCACAAAGAGGCCAAACGCCGCAACATCCCCACCCCCGAGCAACGCGCTCAGGCCTCCGAGAACCCCCTGCCCCCGGCCGACACCCCGGCCGCCGACGAGGCCGACGCCCCGGCCGCCCCGGCCGACGCGCCGGCCGCCCCGCCGCTACCCCCGGCGGCCATCGCGGCGGCGGCCGACCGTCTCGTCCGCGCCAATTGGGCCGAGTACCTTCCCACCCCGCAGCTCGTCTGGCGCGGCAAGCTCGAGGCCACCGCCACCGGCGGCCCGCGCACGGACCCCTTTCCGCCGATGATCTACACCCACGAGAAAATCGACCCGCGCGCCCTGATAGAGGCCTTCCGGCGCGACATCTACGCCGCCCG
>CBDBCS010000005.1:0-33349 GCA_965203415.1 Alphaproteobacteria bacterium
TATGGCAAGACCCCAGGAAAATTTTTCCCAGCTTGTATACGAAAGAGCTTTATAAGCAAAAATTGTTTTACCTACATGGGGCCTTGCACATCTATGAAAATAGCGACAAAACGAAAATCAAAAAAATAAAACAAACCCATGAAGAAGAAGACCTACTTAAGAAGATACAGCTTCAGTCTCAGCGAGCCTTAAGTGGCTGTATTATGAAGTTTTCTTCCAAAGAAAAAAAGGATGCCATCGATGCCAACAAATACACGTCTTTCTGCTTCGAAGAGTTGGAAAGAGCTGGAGGGATTCTTTTTATTTATGGCCTCGACATCGCACACAATGATGCACACATCTGGGAGGCAATCAACAACAATGAAGAGATAAAAGAAGTTTATATCTCTCTTTATAAACCCGAAAAGTTTGAAGACGAAGCTGCTAAAAACAAAGCTATTGAAGACGAAAAAGAGTTCAAAGATCGCATCAGAAGATACTTTAAAGATAAAAAAGTAGAGCTTTTTGACAGTAAATTGGACTTGCCCGGCGGAAGTGAAGGCCCCGCCGAGCCGCTAGCGTAAAGCGCGGTCTCTCGGCCCGCCACGAGGCCACGGCGGGGCGCCTCTCTGAGGTGCCCTGCCCTCTGGCCTCCCCGACCCCGAGCCTTCCCCGGGCCGACTCCTCCGCCTCTCCATCGTGCGTAGTCTCGGGCTCTTGTCTCTGGGCGTTTTATGTTTTATGCTCTGGTTTTCTCAATCCAGAGCCGTACTGGCATGCACAACGACGACCCGCCTCCTCCCGAGGCCGCCCAAGACGAGTCCTCTATTTCCCGCCCCCTCTTTTTGTTTTCCTCTGCTTCCCCCACCCTACTCGGAGATTTCCTATGAGTGCTAATTCCTCTTCGGATAACATCGGCGAGCTCTGGGATACGTTCCAGAATGCCCGTCGGGGATGTAATCCAGATTCTAGTCCCGCATTTGGATCTAATTCTAGGTGTCATCGGGATTGTAATAATTCTCTATCTGCTGGTGCGTAATGACGCTATTGACAGGAACTTCCAAAAAACGTGGATTGCTCTGCACGACGAGCGCTATCAAAAAAGCATCGACATGTTGAGTCGGTCCGATTTATCGGCGCGGCTTGAAGCGATTCACGTTCTCCACGACCTTGCCGAGGTCTCTCCGCACAAATGGCATGTACGAGTCTCAGAGGACCTCTGCCGCTTCATCAAGAAGCCCACCACAGACCTGGATATAGAAAGAGCAGGCCGGTTGCGCGACGACGTCCAGTTGTCTTTGACGCTCTTAGGCCGGAGACGCAACGAGCGCCTCGAACTAGAAGAGCATGGCGCGTTTCAATTGCGCTTACATGGGGCTCATTTGGCACATGCGGATCTGCGACGCGTCAATCTTTCGAACGCGTATTTAACACAGGCGGATCTTTCGGATAGCTGTTTGTTGGCGTGCAATCTTTCAAACGCCACTCTGACGGGCGCCGATCTTTCAGGAGCCATTTTCGCTCAAAGAAAAGAGTCGGACCCTCAATGGGACATAGTCCGAGGCCTGACACAGACACAAGTGGACAGCGCCTGGAGCGACGAGAATAACCCACCGATTGCTGTTCTCGTCAAAGAAAACGGCGAGAAAGAAAATTTACCTCTAGCGGTGCTGGAAAAAGAGGACTGGGGTGATGCACAACCGCTCCATCCCCCGCCCTCTCGGTCGCGGTAGGCCGGCTCTTTTCGCCGCCCTCTCCATGGTGGTCGAGCGGTCGGGCCGGCGGGCCGGCGGGCTCCGAGGCTCTTGTCTCTGGGCGTTTTATGTTTTATGCTCTGGTTTTCTCAATCCAGAGCCGTACTGGCATGCACAACGACGATCTGCCGCCGCCCGAGCCCGACCCCGCCCAAGAGGCGCTCTCTTCCCCCGGCGGTCCATACCGCCCATCGAAGACCCGCTCTTTGATGGGACGCTCTTCACGACCAATTTCATTGACAAGAAGATCAAGAACGAACCAGAGTGCACCTTGGAGGCTCTTGATCCACTATTCCAAGAAAAATACACCGCCTTCAAGAAATTAGACTTATACGAGAAAATTCGCGCAGAAACAGACAGGCCGCCCAGCGACGAGCCGGGGTCTCGAGCCAATGAGGAAAACACAAAAACCGACATCATTCAGCCTGTCCTAAAGTGGCTTGGCTGGCATGACGGTCTGGGCGAGATAGAACTCCCGACGCACCTGGGGAGGCGGCCTCGTCCGGATGAGCTCCATTTTGCTTCTAAAGCAGCCAAGCTACAGGCTGATTCAAGCGGTAATTATGCCGAAGTGCTATGCGTGATGGAGTACAAAAGATGGGATTTTCCTCTAGACATCTTCAAGCGCAAGCAGGCCCCGGGCGGTTCCGAGGTCCCAGACGATTCGCATGCACAGATTTTGTGGTATTTGAGAGTTTTATCGCACCCGCCCTATGATCGTGGCGGCGTCTCGGGTTCGAGGGGGCGGTGGGGTCTGTTAACGAACGGCGTGGTTTGGCGGCTTTATTTCAGCGGAGCTCCTTCTGTTGCCAGCTCTTATTTTGGTCTGGACTTTCGCACGCTTTTCGATCCATCGAAGTGCAGCCCCGAGCGTTTAGAGCATTATCTGCAATGTTTTTTTCTTTTATTCGCGCGCAGCTCTTTCACCACCTCGCTTCTAGAGGCGTATCATGACAAGTGCCTCCAATACGAGACGGATGTAACCATAGATTTATCCAAGCGTGTGCTAGAAGATGTTTTCCCGCGTCTTGTCAGAGCCTTTGGCGAGGCGTCGCAAAGGCGGGCCTTGCCGACCCTGACAGACCCCGAGATCATTCGTCGCGGCGTTCTGACCTTACTGTACCGTCTTTTATTTCTGTTCTACGCCGAGGACAGGGCTCTTTTACCGATTCACCACCAGGTGTATTCGAGGTTTTCCTTCCGCCGTTCTGTTCGGGACGAAGTGCGCGGTGCTCTACACGAGGTGCTTTCCGGCAGAGACTCGGGGTATGCAGAGGACGACCACGTTCTGTGGAACAAGCTCAATCGTCTTTTTGGTGCGATTAAAAATGGGCGGCCTCAGTGGCATTTACCGCCTTACAACGGCGGTTTATTTGAGCACACGCCTCTTTTAGACGATGATTTTTTCAAGCTTTCGGACATGACGATTTACGGACTCATCCGAGATCTATCGTTTGAGCATGGCGGCAAAATGGATGCGACGAATGACTATATTAATTATCGCGACCTAGGTGTCCAGCAGCTTGGCACGCTCTATGAGCAGCTTTTAGACCACAAGATCTCCTGGAAGACCTATGAGAAACTGGACACCAAAAAACTCGAGCACACCATAGAGATTTTTTCTCGCAAGAAAGACGGCATTTACTACACCAAGCCCGACCTGGTCCGGCTTCTTGTTCGCAAGACTTTAGACCCGCTTCTCGAGCACTGTCGTCGGCGCCGC
Source organism: Alphaproteobacteria bacterium (assembly GCA_965203415.1). Classification (GTDB taxonomy): domain Bacteria; phylum Pseudomonadota; class Alphaproteobacteria; order CBDBCS01; family CBDBCS01; genus CBDBCS01. The sequence goes on from CBDBCS010000005.1 coordinate 3,457, forward strand.
CCGGCCCCGGACGCGGCGGCGGACGAGGACGACGACCCGCATCGAATTGCGAACAGAGTTCTAAAGCTCAAAGTTTGTGACCCAGCGATGGGTTCGGGTCATTTTCTTGTGGAGGTTGTAGACTATCTTTCCGACAGGATTTTAGAACTCCTGGCCCAGAAAGGCGGCCCTGGCCCTAGCCCTAGCGACTCAGAGAATCTCATGGCGGCAATAGAGAAGATGCGCCAGGACATAGAGCAGCAGGCGCAACAGCACGACTGGCAGATTGAGAAAAAGCATCTCATAAACGAGCATCTTGTCAAGCGCATGGTTTTGAAGCGTTGTGTGTACGGCGTCGACAAGAACGAGATGGCCGTCGAGCTGACCAAATTATCTTTATGGCTCCACACTTTCACGGTCGGCGTGCCTCTGAGTTTTCTGGACCACCACTTGCGTTGCGGAGACTCTCTTTTTGGGGCGCGGCTGATACCTCAGGGTCCAGACGGCACGGATTACAGTGCGCATGGGTTTCAGCGCGACGAGGCGAGCGGGCTTCTCACGCGTGACTTAGGGAAGACGCTCCAGACGGCCCTTGCAGATATGCGCAGCATAGAGGCCGCCGTGGACACCGATCTAGACACCGTCCATCTTTCCAAAGAGTATTTCGAAGCCTATGAGGAAAAAGTCCGTCCTCTTCGGCGGATGTTCCATGTGTTTCATGCGATGGACTGGTACAAGCACGACAAGCCGGACAAGCCCGGCAGCGAGGACGGAGCTTCGGGCGACCTCAAGAAGCCCTACCCGATTCGAGAATTCTGGCCTCTAGCGCGGCTGCTGGACGCCGTTCGCAACGGCAACGGCAATGGCAACGGCGGGGGCAATGGCGGGGGCAACGGCAACGGAGTCGCCAAAATCAACGGCGGGTTCCTGTCCGAGTGCCAAAAGATCCGCGCCCGGCTCCCGGGGAAGCCTACCGCTCTTCTCCGGCCTTTTTTTGACGCCCAATTTGGAGACCCTCGGGCGATTCTGGAGGAACTAGAGGCGAAACTGACCCCAGCTCTGCGGGAAGCGGCGATACAAGAAGTTTCTCTGGGCCCGCCACCGCCCCCGGCCTTGGCCGAACTCGAGTCTTTAGGCCCCCTGCCCCCCTGCCCCCAAGGCCACGTTCGCACCGATTCGTTTCCGGCGCCCGGTGTTTTCGAGGCGGCTCTCGCGGCAGAGGACGCCGCGGCCCTGCGTTTTGAGTTCGAACACGCCTTTCGGGTGCTTGTCGTCGGTCTGTTGTGGCATTTTCTCATGCTGGCCCGTCAAGAGCGTTTCCTCCATTGGGAAATCGAATTCCTCGGCGTCTGGCGGGGTTTTGAACGGAGTCTCCAGAACGGCAGCCCCGACGACGCCCCCGTCCTCACCGAGGGCGGCTTTGACGCCATCGTCAGCAACCCCCCCTGGGAGGTTGTCAAAATCCAGGAGCACGAGTATTTCGTCGAACATGATGACATCACCCGGCCGGTCTATACCGCCGATCGTCAGAAGGCTATCCAGAATCTAGACGACCTCGAGCTGGCGGCCTATAAACGTGACCAGATAAACCACCAAAGGAAACGGACCTATACCATCAAGAGCGGGGCCTATCCTGTCATGGGGTCGGGCGATTTGAACTATTATCGCCTTTTTGTGGAACGGGCAGAGAGTCTCCTCAATGAACGAGGACGTGTCGGCATGCTGATGCCGTCAGGGATTGCGACAGACAAGACGAATGCGGTTTTTCTGAACCGTCTCGTCCGAGAGAAACGTCTGTGCTGTCTGTACGATTTTGAGAACAAAAAGGGACTTTTCCCGGATGTAATTTCACTCTTTCGTTTCTGCGCCTTGGTCTGGCAAAAACAACTCTGGGGCCGGGCTATCGATTATGCGGTGAAACTCCACGGCCCAGAGGAACTAGAAGAACCCAACCGCCGTGTTCCTATCCGTCACGAGGATCTCGAACTTTGTAATCCCAATACAAAGACGTTGCCGATGTTCGTCACCCGCCGCGATAAAGAGCTGGTCCTCACCCTTTATAACGCCGCCCGCCAAACAGGCCACCCCATCCTGCATCTGCAAGACACGCCACAAGACACGCCAGCTGAGTGGCGGATCAAATTCACGAGACTTTTTGACCAGACCAATGATTCGCATTTATTCCACGAGCAGATTCAGCTGGAGAAGGGAATACGGGCCTGGAAACTGAACGCCGGATACGGCAGGGTCTATAAAACCAAAACCGAGTTTTTTCTACCGCTCTATCAAGCTCGAATGATCGGGAATTATGACCATCGCTTTAATTCAATTCGGGTCAATCCAAAGAATCCTCAAAACCCTTACGTAAGTGAGAGCCTCACACCCCAGCAAAAAAGCCTCCCGCATGTTCTGCCCACGCCCTATAGCTGGGTCACACAAAAAGAACTGGAGCGGAGACTTGCGACCACCGTCGCGCATTGGAAAGAGGTGCCCGAATCTATGCGAGAACAGGTCCGGAAAGAGATGCTCCCGCAGACGAAGAACGGCCGGAACAAATCCGACACCACCGCCCCCAAGTCCGGTGCCCCCGTGCTGCCGGGGTACGTGCCGGGAACGTCCTTGTCGTCCTCGTTCAAAAGCGCGAGTCTGGCGCACGCTATCCGTCCCTATTTCATCGCCTACCGAGACATCGCCCGTGCAACCGACCAACGTACACTGCTAGCAAGTTTCCTCCCCCTTTATGGGGCAGGCCATACTCTAGGCATTTTTCTGCTAGAGAAAAACACGTCTATCCGTCACTATATGTGTTTACTTGCGAACATGAATGCTCTGGTGATGGATTTTGTCGCCCGGAATAAAATTCAAGGGGCGCATTTGAGCCTCTTTATTATGGAGCAGCTGCCTTTTTTACCGTCGTCCCTCTATGACGAGTTCAAAATCGGCGGGGTCCCGGTGGGTGATCTGATTGCCTCCATGGTCTTCGAGCTGACCTATACGGCGTGGGACCTAGCTCCCCTCGCTTGGGACTTCACCGCCGAGGGCAACCACCCTCTCCCAGACGCCCCTGTTCCCCCCCCTCCACCTGCCTGGGGCATCCTGCCGACTCCGGGCCTCCTGGGTACCCCGGGTTTCCCTACCCCCCCTCCGGGGGCCCCTGCCCTACCCACCCCATGGAGCTGGGATGAGGACCGACGCCGGACTCTGCGGGCTCGATTAGACGCCCTCTTTTTCCTGCTCTACGGCATCACAGAGCCCAAATCTGTGTGCCATGTGCACGAAAACTTCCCGATTCTCCGCCGCGAGGCCAAGGCCAGGAAGAAATCGCACGGCGAGCCCGACCCTCGAGACCTGTGTTGGAACTATCTGAAAGCGTATCTCAACGACGAGCCCTATCCGTGATCCGGGCGTGTGTGAAATAAAGACCACAAAAAGACGCTCCCAGAGACAGACTATGCCGAATTATATCCAAATTCGCCTTGCCAGAGCCCCGGCTTGTATGCTAGCACACCACGTACCCCTCGCACCCCAGGTGCCCCACGTGCCACACGTTCCCAGGCACCCCAAGAGGCGCACAGAAAACGAATTCAAGGCAGCATGCGCACGCATCTCTCGCAGCGGTTTTTGGCGCGGTTTTCTCCGTTTTCCGGCCCGGGCCCGCATCGCAGCCTGTGTTTGGGAACGAGCCTAGCAGCCCTCGCTGGGGCCTGCACGGGCAGCGACGACGCCCCCTCCGAGCCGATAGCGACCTCGAGCACAACGGCCGAACCCGCAGCCACCCCTGGCCCCGCCGTCTCTTTGGTCGCCTATCAGAGCAACGGCCACCTGAGGACGGATGTCTCGGTTTCGCTGGACCTGTCGCAAAACTTCGCCGCCGCCGAAGAGGACGGCGTTCGCTATACGGGCTCGGGTTTGCCGCCGGGTCTGACGCTTTTGCCGACGGGCCATCTCATCGGGCGCGTGCACGAGCGAGTGGCCTTCACCTCCAGCTTGTACACCATCGGCATCACGGCGACGGACACCTATGGCCGCTCGGCCACCGACAGCTTCGAGGTCACCACGCACCCGACGAATACCTCGCCTGTATTCCTGAAGCTGCTGGACAACCCCATGGTCCTGAGGAAGCTCACCGAGCCGACGCTTTCGATAGACCTGAACGATTATTTTCTCGAGAAGGATATCAACGACCGCCTGACGTTTTCGCTCGGCGGCGAGCTGCCCATAGGCTTCCGCTTCGAAAACAGCCAGCCCAATGAGGGCCTCCTGATAGGACGAGCCGTCGCCGCAACCGAGATGCGGTCTTACCTGCTGACCGTCGGGGCCTCGGACGGGAGTATCCACCTCTCTCAAGTTGTCACGCTCCACATCGCCCCCGAGAACCGACCGCCCATTTTTTCGGCGGCACCCGCCGAAGTCCGCCTCAAGAGCGGCGATTTTATCAATCTGGGGCTGAACGACCTGTTTTTTGACCCGGACCTTTTCGATGCGCTCTCGTTCGAGGTCGAGGGCCTGCCGCCCGGCCTGGAACAAGAGACCCACTCGATTCAAGGTTTCCTCGCCTACCGGGTTGGCCCGGCCGGGGCGTCTTTTACGACGACGCTCACGGCGACCGACCTGGCGGGCTTGAAGCGAGAGAGCCTCTACACCCTGCACTTCGAACCCGGGCGAAGCAACCAAAACCCCGTCGTCGAAAAGCGGCTCGCCGACAGAAGCTATCTGGAAGGAGAGCTCTTATCGATCCCCGTGCACGATCTTTTCTCGGACCGAGACGGCGATAACTGGGTCATCACGGCTCAAGGCCTGCCCGCCGAGCTGACGATAGATATAGAACACGGCGTTATTACAGGCAGCGTCCTGGACGATGCGGATGTCGGCGTCCATCCGATCACGCTCGTCGCCACAGACGACCGAGGCGGCATCGCTCACATTTCGTTCACCCTGACCATCCGGAACGTCAATGACGCGCCTGTTTTGAGGAAGCCTCTGCCGGTGCTCTGGGTCCCCGAGGGGGCCGATGGGGCCTATATCCGCTTCGACGACTATTTCGAGGACCCCGACGGCGACGAGCTTGTCTATTCCTTTCCGAGCGGTCCTCTTTTCCGGCGGGGCTCGCAAGAAGATGGACGCTACCAATTTATAGCCAATACGTCGGGGGCGTCCAGTTTGTCTCACGAGATCTTGACGGTAACCGTCAGTGATGCCCGAGGCGGCCGGATGACGGCGTCTCTGGTCCTCGCCCTCGAGGCCCATACCGTGCGGGTCTCGGGGGCCTTTGACGGACTGACGTTGACGTACGCCGGCCCGCACTCAGACCCCGGGGCACAAACACATTATGGCGTCGGCCTAGCTGCTCTTCGTAGCGGTGGAGGCGGTTTGGACCTCTATGTCGGTGCAGCGGGCGGCGGCCTCTATCGGCATCGGTCGGAGACGCTGGTCTCCAAGCTTGCCGACGGCGACGGGCGGACGGATGGCGGGTGGTATCTCGCCAATCCCGGCGACGTGGACGGCGACGGCTTGGACGACCTCCTGGTGAGCAGCCGAGCCTATGCTGTCGGTGCGCAGGACGCCCCGGACGCCCCGGGGGACGCCCCGGGAGAAGCTCGGTTCTCTGAGACGATTTCGCTCTATCTCAGCACGCGGGGGTTGAAAGAGCCGGGCGTTTTCGTTGCGCCCGCCGAGGCTCTTTTAGCTGTTTCCGTCCTGGGAGACATCGACGGCGACGGGCTGGATGACTTAGGCTTTATCAGCAGAACCTCTGCGGACTCGGCCGGGGCGACTGGGGAGACTGGGGCGACTGGGGCCATTTATATACGCTACGGCATGGTCGAGGGAAACACCGGGGAGACCGGGGCGACCGGGAACACCGGGGAGGACGCGCCTCCAGAGCGTCTCACGGCCGAGCCCTATACGCTTCTGTGCTATTCATCCGGAGGCCTCCCCGTGACCCTCACGGGGCTTGGCGACGTGGACGGCGACGGCTTGGCCGATATTGCGATTGTGTTGAGCCGGGGTTCTGGAGATGAGGCCTCCGGGCACGAGCTTCTCATTGTCTATGGGGCGGCGTTGCGCGAGACCAGAGCCCTGGACCTGAGCGCATTCGCCCACAGCCCCGGATCTCATAGCCCTCATGGGTATCGTATTCAGCTGGCGTCCTCTTTGTCTGAAAATTCTATCGGCGTCGCGGGGATCGGAGACCTTAACGGAGACGGCCTAGCCGATTTACTGGTGACGACGGGCAGAGTCCCTGATGGCCCATCTGGCGGCCCATCTGATGGCCCGGGGGCTTATCCGGGAGCTTATGTTGTGTATGGGCGGGCTCCGCTCGAACGGGGCGGTCTCACCCTGGGCCAAGAGACGGGCCTCTCGGAATTTTCGGCCCGTGACGGGTTCGAGCTTTGGGCCGAAGCGGGTTGGTCTTTAGGTCCGGAAGCCATTCCGGTCGGCGACTTTAACGGCGACGGTCTGGCAGATTTTGCCATCACATCGCGCGCCTGGCGTTCTGACGACCCAGAGCGGATTTATCTCTTATTCGGTCGGACAGATTTCGCCGAGTCCCCCCGCCTCGAGCTGGCCCAATTGAATCGAGCCACGGGTCTCGTGATCGAGGGCGACGCCACCGAAGCCGGCGAAGCCGGTTTTGGCTTCAGCCTCGCCTCGGGGGACTGGCAGGGAGACGGTTTTGACGACCTGTTTGTAGGAACCTCTGGCCAGTCGGCCGGGAAGGTTTATATTTTGTATGGCGGGCCTCAATTTGGCGAGGCGTTTCTCGGCGGCCCGCGTGCGGCAATGCTCGATGGACGTGGGCCCGACCATGAACTTGGCGTCCTCATCGGTTCGCCAGAGGCAGACCTCCTCGAAGAAACGCCGGACAATCGCGTGGCGGTTTTCTACGGCGGCGCGGGCGATGACACGTTTTCTTTAGCCGACTCGGACCTTCGCCGGCTGGAGGGCGGGCATGGCGTCGATAGTCTCGTGCTGGGGGCCGGCGTCACGCTAGACCTGACGTCCAAGCGGCACGTTGTGCGCGGGGTGGAGATTCTGTCGCTCCAGGACGGCGCGGAGGTGACGCTAGATTTGACGTCGCTTTATGCCCTGACGACGACTCGAAACAATCGAGAAGGCCTCACCCAAAGCGGCGAGATTTTTATCGCCGTACAAGGCACGGGCAGTTTGTTTTTATACGCTGGCTTGCCGTGGAACGATGGACCGTGGCACCATGCGGCTGACTCCAGTCTTTATAGGCGCGGCCGGGTTATTCTGCAAGTCGATACGGCCATCACGGTCCACACGCCCGATCATTTAGTGTCTCCGGAAACTTTTCCGTCTCATAGAAAGTTTCACGCCGCCTCGGATTTTGTGTATGGCGTTGGTCTCGGCGACATCAATGGCGATGGTTTCGACGATTTTTTAACGGGCTCGAGCATGGCTGGCACGGCCTATCTGGTGTATGGCGCGTCCCGCGTCTTTCAAGAGTCCGACCTCCCTCCGGACGATCTCAAGGCGAGCTTTGTTCTGAACGCACCCGCCGCTCTGTTGTTTGGGCCTGAAGCTCGGCCGCTTGGCGACGTCAATGGAGATGGGTTCCAGGATTTTGTACTCCACACGAGCCCCAAGTCTGACGCCACCGGAGGCTCGGAATCCTTTTACGTCCTTTACGGAAGAGACAAGGCCATTTTTGACTCGCAGGGCCTGGATTTGGAGAAGCTGAAAACGGCGGATGGGTTTTCCGTATTCCGTGAGAGGGTCGCTCCGGATTCACTCGAGACGAACAAGCTCGCCGAGCTCATCAAGCTCACCGGGGCGGACGCCCTATCCGGCGTGTTAGACGGCTTCCCCAGAGTCCCTCGCCTGTCGGATCCGTTTCTGGTTCCTGTCGGCGACGTCAATGGCGACGGGCTGGATGATATGCTGCTGAATGTTTCTGGGATTTCCGGGGCTTCTGCGCGTTTCGCAACCTCGTCGGGCGCAAGCCCCACGACCCGCACAGGCGTTTTTCTGATATTCGGCCAAAAGGGCGACGAGGGGCCTCTGGCACAGTTTGACACGCGTGCCGTTCATTTCTCGAGCCCCAATGAACGCGAGCTCTTTGGCTGGACTCTAGCGAAGGCGGGAGATTTTAACGGCGACGGGTTCGGTGATTTTGCCATTGGGTCGCCCTCGAGGGTTCTCGGGGAACGAGGTCATGTTTATCTCGTTTACGGGATGGCACAAGCGCACGATGCGGATACATCTATCGACGTTACATCCGACGAGGCGAACGTTCTGTCTATCCAGCTTCGCAAGACCAATCTTCTGATGGGCTGGTATGTGAATTCGGCGGGCGATGTCAATGGCGATGGGTTCGACGATCTGCTCATCGGAGCCCCGGTCCATGCGCAGCATGGATGGAGCCTGTCGAAAGCCTATCTGCTCTATGGGCGCGAAGAAAGGCTCCCCCTTGTTTTAGACGAACTCGCCCCAGAAGAGGGCTTCATCCTAGAGGACACAAGCGGCAAAAGCGATTTCACACGCATGGTAACGAGTTCTGGTGACATCAATGGCGATGGTCTGACAGATTTTCTCATAGGGTTTTCGGATTTGTCTCAGGGCGGTCGGGTTTATGTTATTTATGGGGCAGAAAGAGGCCCGTCTAGGATCGATTTAGCGCGCCTCGATAAAACAGAGGGCTTTGTTTTGACCGGCCGAGCCCCTGACGTTCTTGTCGGTGCCTTTGTATCTGGAGCTCTAGATCTGAACGGCGACGGTTTTGACGATTTTCTCACGGGAGGCACGCGCGAGCGAGGCGTCGGCTTTCACGCCTTTTATGGCGGCCTGGAGTCGGGACAAAGGCCCGGCGTCGAACGCAGTTCGGAGGCTGACACTCGCCGCCTCCACGGCGGCCCCGGGGACGACCGACTCGTCGAGGTCCATCCTATCGAGGCTCTATACGGAGGGGCCGGGGATGATGTGCTCGTGCTGTCGGATGCCTTCTTTCGGCGCGTGGACGGCGGCGGCGGCGACGATACCTTGGTGCTGGAAAATTATCTGAGATTGGATCTCACGCAGCCAGAAACACGAAACCGCGTCCGGCATATCGAGACAGTGTCGCTCTATGATCGTGCGGAACTCACCTTGGACCTGGCGACGATTTATCGCATGGTCGAGCCCCGCTCACACGATAACACAAACGATGGCACAGACGATAGCACAAAAACCACAGAGGGGCAATTTGCACTCCGTATCGAGGGCTCGGGCACGCTGTCTCTGCGAGCGGGCCGCGACCAGGCGGACCGTTTCAAGTTTTTCACCTCTTTCAGCGACGATGAAAACGCGCTGTTTTACGAACTCGAGAGGGCTCTTGTACGCGTGGCCCCAGAGATAACCGTCCATACAGAGGCCGCTTCTATTGAACTCGCGTCCGGCAATTCAGCGGAGCTGGAGGTCTCGGTTTTTGCCCTCGGTCAGGGCAACGTCCTGGGCCTCAATACGGGCGGCGACGTCAATGGCGACGGGCGTGCGGATCTCTTGGTGTCGCGCGAAAACGGGCTCTATGTTCTGTTCGGACGCGATGATTTTTCTGACTTTTCTCTGGAGTCTTTCGGCCCCGGCGATGGCTTCCTTCTGGATCCCGCGTCCGTAGAGGACGATAACGGCGGCGCGCTCACGGGGCGGAGCCGGCGTCTCGGGGATTTCGATGGCGATGGCTTGGACGATATTCTCGTGGGGCCCTATGCCGAACAGAGTTCCGGACACGATGGTGCTTTTGTCGTCGGAGGTCTCGTTTATGGAAGCGTCTCCGACTCTAGAGTCCCCGACGAGCTCCATCTTTTCCAGGTCGGCAGGGCGGCTTCGCTGCGAGCCAGCTCGCTCGATTGGGTGCCGGATAGCGACGGCGACGGGCTGAGTGAGCTCCTCATCGGCCTAACAGCGGCGGAGGCTGGGGCATCTGGCAAAGTTTATCTCGTTTTTGGTCGGGCCGAGCGTGCAACTGCACCGCTAGATTTATCGGCTCTTGTCGAGGCGCACGAGGCTCTCGAGTTTTCGGATAGCGGCGGCGGCGGCAGGCGCCTGGGAGAAACCGTCGCAGGTATCGGCGATATCAATGGCGATGGCCTGGGCGATTTTATGATCGGAGCTCCCGGTTCTAGAGCCTCCGACTTGGGTTCTGCCTATATCCTCTACGGCCACCCGAGAGAGGCCGCCCTTGACAAGGCTCGTTCAACCTTGACGGACCTGGCAGACCTGCGGCCTCGGGACGGTTTTATGGTTCAGGGCGAGAAACGCTATCCAGGCGTGGGCACGGCTTTCACAGGCCTAGGCGATATCAATGGCGACGGTCTGGACGATGTCCTGCTGACCGCCGGAGAACGAGCCTACGGGCTCTTCGGCAGAGCCGGCCGCGCTCGACAAACCCTCAAGCTCGAGGCGCTCGAACCGGAAGACGGTTTCATCATCCGGCACGAGACACAAGCGGGGGCACAGGCGGGAGCGACGGGCTCGGGTGGCCCCGCTCTGGAGGGCTCTAGTGCGGGGGATGTCAATGGCGATGGTTTTGCGGACTTTCTTTTAACGGTCCCCGATGCGGCAGACTTCGGGCGTGTTTTTCTACTCTTCGGCATGCCTGGTTTTTCCTCTTTCGCCGTCGAGGATCTAGACAGTTCACAGGGCATCTCTTTTTACCAAGAGGCCACACGTTTTGCTCTATCGCCTTCCGGGCTCAGCGGCCCAGGCGATATCAACCAAGATGGTTTCGACGACTTTGTTCTCGGCGGATTTTCCGACGCAACAGGCACAACGCAGGCCTATCTGATTTACGGAGACCGCACGCTGGGACACGCAGATGAGACGCGCGAGAGCTCTCGCACGGGAAGAAAAGGGATTCTCATCGGGGATGCCGGGGATAATAATTTTCTAGAGGAGCCCCCGACTGACGAGCCCTCGGCTTCGGACGTGAGCGTCTTTCTCGGCGGTGCCGGCGATGATGTTTTTTTACTCAAGGACGCTCTGTTTCGGCGCGTGGACGGCGGAGGCGGCCAAGACACGCTTGAACTCGACAGAGGCGTCTATTTGGACCTCACGGCCACGTCTTCTCTGGAGCACACAAGTTTTCGCCAAAAAATCAGATCCATAGAGACGTTCTCGCTTGACACGGGCACCGTTCTGACATTAGACCCAAGAGCTGTTTTCCAGCTGACAGAACAGCGCGACAATGGTGGTCTTCTCACGGAACCGGGCGAGGTTCTGCTGGAGGTCCAAGGGTCTGGGCATCTCCATCTTCGCCCGGGTCCGGACGGGGAGCCCTGGAAGAGAGTGCCGTCCGGCGATACGACGCTCCACCGCCTTGGGGCTGCCCTCGTGCGCACGACGGAGGACACGGTTGTTGTGCACACCGCCCCTGTTCTCCCGCCGTCCGTCAAAACGCTCGACAAGCTCATCCCCGGCCAAGAGGGGTTCGCTGGGTTCGCTTGGGCGGGTTCTAGAGACAACACACAATTGGGCGCATGGGTTGCGGGAGTCGGCGACGTCAATGGCGATGGTCTGGCGGATTTTCTTGCCAGTTCTTTCTCGCCTATGGCCTCGCCGGGCTCAGAGAACGCTCGGAGCCACGTTTATCTCATGTACGGCCGGCCCGAGTTCCATTCGGAACTCGGGGCCATAGAACAACTCGGCCCAACAGAGGGTCGAGTCTTGGATGTCCGCCTGTTTTCCTCTGGAACGCCGCCGCCCGGAATCAAAGACGGTACCGCAGGCGGCACCGAAGACGGCATCGAGGGCGGCACAACGGGAACAGGTATAGGCGACTTTAACGGAGACGGCCAGCAGGATTTCATCCTGGGCGTGACACCAGAGCCCGGTTCGGCCGGCAACAACGGGGGCCCTAGATTTTATCTCTTCCACGGCGAGACGTCAGAAAATACCAGCGCAAACGCAGGCGGCCTCCTGCGCCCTGCCTTTGTTCTTCACGAAGACATGGCGACATCGGCAGAAACGGCGGTCTCGGCGGCCCCGGATTCTGTTGCGGTCACAGGCGCCGGCGATGTCAATGGCGACGGTTTGGACGATGTTCTTTTGGGGTTCTCTGAGTCTGGGTCGGCGTATGTTCTTTATGGAACGTCTCGTTCTGTACCCGAAATGCGGTCGAGGTCTGATCTCCATGCTTATGACGGCTTTGTCATTCAGGGGCCGACGACGGCGTCTCTATTCGGCGCGCGCGTCGCCGGCGGCGGCGATATCAATGGCGACGGCTTCGCCGACCTTTTGATTGCCGCCTCAGCCGGACAGAGCGACGGCGATCTCCTTTTCGTGATTTACGGCCGGCCAGAGCGCACGCGTGCCCCTGTTGAAACGGCTCGTCTGGACGCCTCAGAGGGTTTCGTCATTCGAACGCATGGGCACATCCAGGCTCTAGAGCATGCCGGCGATGTCAATGGCGATGGATACGACGATGTTTTGGTCGGGCTGCGGGACTCTGACGAAAAAACAACCAGAGCTCTTCTTTTTTACGGGTCTCAGCAAAGCATGCCTTTGGATCTCGCGGCGCCCCGCCAGAACGGAAAAGCCTATTTCACAGTCGAGACGCAGACTCCTTCCCCCGGCTTTGCCGAAGCGGTGGCCGCGGCCGGCGATGTCAATGGCGACGGTTTTGACGACATTCTTATCACGCAGGCCCCCTCGTCGGAGGGCTCTTTTCCCCATTCGCGCGGCAAGCTTTATCTTGTGTATGGCTCACCGCTTCCGGCGGACTTGTCCGTACCGGACCTGTCCGTACCGGACGGCACCACAGACGGGTCCTCGGGGGCCTTTGAGAAACAGGGTGTTCTTTTTCTGGCCTCGGAGCGGGGCGTATCTTTTCGCCCGGCGGCGGGCGGCGACCTCAATGGAGACGGTTTTGCGGACATTCTCGCCGGAGTCCCGCTGGCGACCCGCCATGATCTCGTCGGAGGCCGCGGCGTGGGGAAAGTCTATGGTTTTTACAGCACCCCCGCCGTGCGGAGCGTTTCTTTCACGCACACGCCCTCAGGTCTTCGTTTCGAGGGCTCCATCCTCCGGGAAGGCGACAACAAAATTCATATGACAAGCACGGCGGCTTTTGTCTATGCCGGTGCGGGCGACGATGTTATCACACGGCCTGACGCTGCTTTCAGGCGTATCGATGGCGGCAGCGGAAACGATACACTCGAGCTGAAGAGCGGCACGCTCGATTTGACAAGCCAGTCCTCGGATATCACGTTCCATGGGTTCAAAAAGAGCGTCCGCTCTGTGGAGACGATAGAATTGGCCGAAAGTGCCGAGCTCCGTCTGGATCTCGCTGCGCTTTATGGTTTGACGGAACAGCGGGATAATGGCGGAGCGGCTCTGACATCCCCGGGCGAGGTGCTTCTCCGTTTGCGTGGGTCGGGGTCGGTTTCTTTACCGGCGGAGAACTGGACGGTCGAAGAACGTGCGACGGCCACGCTCTATCGGCACGACAGAGCCCTCATTCTGGCGGACAAGACCCTGGAGGTCTCTTTCAACGCCGTGCCTCTGCCTTTTAGCGGCGGCGTTTTAGACGGGTCCCGGGGGTATTCGGTGCGTCTTGAGCTTTCGGCAGAGCGTTTATGGACCTCTTTTGCCACCGGAGGCGATTTTAACGGCGACGGGCGTAGCGATCTTTTGATAGGGTCCGGCGGGCATCAGACCCTAGGCGAGGCGGTTCTCCTCTATGGCAGAGATGTTCCCCCGCCTGCCACGCTCAGGCTTCATGCGGTTACGGCCCCGCCTGGAGTTCTGTGGCTCACGGGCGGCGGGTACACGCACACGCCGGGGACGCCGAATTCCCAGGACGGTTTTGGGTCTCGGGTGAGCGGACTCGGCGACGTCAATGGCGACGGGCTGGACGATCTGGTGGTCGGGGCTCCCTCGGAGGACACGGCCTATGTTGTTTTCGGAACGAGCCAGCCCGTGGCTCTCGACGTCCGAAGGCTGAAACCCGAACAGGGTTTTGGTCTGTCCACCTCTCATGTTGCGACGCAGCCTCCGGGCCTCGAGGACGGCTCGAGCCTAGGGTACAGTGTCAGTCCCGCCGGCGACATAAACGGCGATGGTTTAGGTGATATTCTTGTCGGAGCCCCGCTTGCGGGTCTCACGAAAGACCAAGCCGGCGAGGTTTATCTTATATTTGGCACGGCGACGCCTCGGGGAAGCCTGGATGTCTCGAGTCTGGCGGGCGAGGACGGTTTTGTGATTCTCGGCGGGCATGGGTTGGATGTTCGAGGCTATGGCGACCGACTCGGCACGGCCTTGACCGGGGCGGGCGATGTGAACGGTGACGGCTATGAGGATGTGATTCTGGGAGCTTCTCGGGCAGGCGGCGGCGGGCTTCGAGCGGGCGAAATCTATATCATCTATGGACGTCAGGGGGATAGCCACGCTTTTGGACAAACGGATGATGTCACCGGGAGAGTGGTTCTGGATGTAGGCTTTCTGAAACCCGACGAGGGCGTCGTCCTACGCGGCGTTGGCGGCGAGCTTCTCACGGATTTTTCCGCCCTCCCCGCCGACGAGCAAAGCTCGGCAGACGACGCAGACTATACCGGGGCGGGGGCCGGCTGGTCGGTCGCGGGCCTAGGCGATTTTAACGGCGACGGGCTGGACGATTTTTTGCTCGGAGCCCCTCTGGAACGCCGTGCTGCTGGGACGAATTCCAATTCCGAGTCCGGCACACTGGCATCGCTGGCTCATAGCGTCCTAGCTGGGTCTGTCTATTTGATTTACGGCTCGGCTTCGTTGGGGACTCGGCAGGCTTTTCAGAGACGTCTTTACACCAGCTGGGACGAACAAGCGGCCGAAGAGCTCTTGTTTTTTGTGGAACAACAGGAGGCCACAGAGCCGGGCTTTTCTTTGCGGCGTCCCGGTCATGCTGGTCAGGGGGAGGGCTCTGGGTTTTTGTCTTTCACTTTTTCAGAGATTCTAGACGAAGTGACGAAACAGACTTTGGATCTTGCGACGCTCTCGCCCACCGAGGGAGCCGTTTTTTACGCAGCTTCGGGCACAACATTTGACCGAGTCGGCAGGACGGTGGCCTCGGCGGGCGATGTCAATGGCGACGGGCTGGCGGATCTTTTGATTGCCTCTAGCCCGGGGGCCCCCTCGGCCGAGGCCTCCGTCTATCTTGTCTATGGCACGGCGACGCCACTCGTTTCGGCCATGCCCGACCGGCCCGACCGGCCCGACCGGCCATTGGTCAATCTGAAGGAATTGACAGGAGACCGCGGCAGCGTTTTTACGTCGGGCAGCTCGGGCAGTTTCGGCGAGCACCTCGCAGGTGTTGGCGACCTCAATCACGACGGTTTCGACGATTTTGCCATCGAGTCCAGACCCTCTGACCCAAGAGGGACCTCCGGAGATAGACAAACAGATATCCATATCGTGTATGGTGGTGCGACGGGGTCTCTTGAGCCTGTCGTCGCGGTGTCGGCCGCGGGCGAGACCGCCCTCTTTGGCGGGCCGGGTCCCGATCGATTGACCGAAAATCCAGACGGAGCCGTCCAAGTCTTTTATGGCGGGGCGGGCGACGATCAATTTATCTTGACGGACGCTCATTTTCTCAGGATAGACGGCGGAAGCGGCACCGATCACGTAGTCGTGCCACGCGGCGTGAGGCTCGACTTGGTGCAAAATCGCGGGCTCCAGAGCATAGAGCGCATCACTTTATCGCAGGGTTCCTCTCTGATTTTGGACGAGTGGGCTTTATATCTTTTAACCAATCAGCGTGACAAGGACTCCCGGGGCGAGGTTCTGCTGGACATCCGAGGGTCGGGCGGGTCGGTCTTCTTGGCTGAAAATGCCTTCGGAGACAGTCGGCCCGATTGGACGCACACGCCCGACCTGGAAGACGCCACCGATTCCACCATGGACAAATGGCACCTTGGGAATGCTCTTTTAATCGTCGACGAGGGTCTTTATGTCGCCTGATATCGCCTAACGGACGCTATAAAGGGATATAAAGAACGAAAAATTGAGAAAAACCTTGCAAAATTAAAAAAAACGTGATAGGGAATTTCTTTAAGGGACGGGGCCACGCTGGTCTTGATGACCTTAAGGAGACTTTTTTAGAACAGAAGCCACCCGGAAGAGGTGGCCTGAAAGAAATGGACCTCGGAGCACCCAAAAAGCCCTTCTGAGGCGAGGAAACTTGGAGCGGGCCCCCGATCGGGGAGAAGAGGAAACGTTTTCAAAAGAGATCCGGTCGGGGTGCCCGCTTTGATCTCGAGGGGGCGTCGTGGTGCGGTGGCGTTCTCCCGTCTTTCGGCTATCCGTTTTTCTGTTTTTTCCCGCGCCGGCGCTCTTTAGCTTTTCTGCGCCGAGCCGTCTCCGTTCTGTATGCGTCTGCAGCCCCTCCTGCAGTCATGGTCTGCGGGACCTCTCCAAAGCACCTTCAAATTCATTTGAGTTGTTTTTTTTCAGAGCCCTGGTACACTCAGTCTCTGAAAATCGTATGATATAACTTTGGGGGGGGGATTAAATTCCTTCTTTGAAGGAAGGAGACATACATTTCCAATTTCTGAGCCCGCGTGTATGTGCGCGGCGGGCATACGGCGTCCGGGATCCATCCTGAGTCCGCACGTGTCCGATCTATAGGTGTATTCACAGCTATACAGCTGAAGTGTATGACTGTGTCTGTACGATAGATGTATCTGTATTTGTGTATGTGTATAGGCTCCTTGCATACGTGTATGCGTGTATCTGTACCTTTTTGGATTCTGAGGGAATTCCGAAAGCGTACGGAGCACACATCTAACAAATACACGGTTTCGTTTTGTTCTAGACCATTCAAGGAGGAAAATATCATGTTCCAGATTTCTCAAAAGACGTCTCTTATTGCGTCCACCCTAGCCTCGGCTCGTCCGCTTCGCCAATTGTGGCGGCGTTCCGCTCTTTTGTCGCTTTTCTTTGTCGCCTGGAGTCAAAAAAGCTGGGGCCAGCAAACGCCTGCTCTGGCTCTAGAGGACACGGCGGAAACGGCCCCGGCCCCGGAAGAAACAGCCTCGGCCCCAGAACCGGCCTTGCCAAAAGGCCATCCAGAAGAGGATTCTGACGCGACGTTTCAGGCCTCTCGGCCGGATGCTTCTGGCGGTCTAGATGCGGAGGCCTCCACGGAAGCGGAAGAAATAGGGTCGGACCTTGTCCCTACGCGCGAATATGCGGACACTTATTATGCGCATGAGGTGGAGGCGGCTCCAGCCGTATCTCAAGATGAGGTCGCCACCGACAAAAACGCGTTGTCTTTTCTGGGCGTGGGTCCCGCCTTATCCACACCGGGGCTCGTCGCCGTGATTGGCGGAGGAACACTTGCGGGTTTATTTCTGGTCGTTCAGAATCCTTTCGGTTCTGGTAAAAACGGAGACTCGGGCTCTCAAGCAGATGCGTCTTCCACGGACACGCCTTCTGCGGACATGTCTTCCATGGACACGCCCACCCCGGCCGTGCCTGCCCCGGCCGCGCCTGCTCCGCCCCCGCCTGCCGCGGTTCCGCCCGCCCCGCCCCCGCCTTCCATGAATACACAATCGGACGACGGGTCCGGCGACGAGCCCCAGCTTGCTCCTCCGCTGGCTGTGCCCGATCTTGTTTTCACCGATGCGGTTCTCCGGGAGGCTCTCGTCGTCCAGGAAGGGGAGGCTCTTTCTGTTTCGGTACATCCCTGGTTTCAGAGCAGAGCCGGCGAGATCTTGGATTATCACGCGACGCTTTATACGCTTGCAACCGTGGATTCCCCATCAGATTCCCCGGCAGAATCTCAAGAACCTTCCCAGCCAGCCGCCGAAATTCGTCTTACCGGCGATAGTACCGGCGACGATACCGGCGATAAAACCGGCGATAAGACCGGCGATAAGACCGGGGCGGCCCCCTCGCAAGAGGCACGTCCACTCCCCGAGACCCCCGACTGGTTTCAATGGAGCGACGGCGTTTTGACCATCGAGGCGGCAGCTCTAGATGATGCGCATGTTGGCACATATGTCCTTGTCGTCGAGGCGCGCACGGCAAGCGGCCAGCATCTCACGCACTCTTTAGACTTCGTCATCGAGAGCAAGCCCGAGGCCCCACACCTCGAGCTCGCCCTGCCGGACCGCTTTTTCAACCGGAAGAGCTTTTTTTCCCTAGATCTCTCGGACTATTTCAGCGACGAGGACCGGGAAGATTCTCTGAGTTTCTCGGCCGAGGGGCTCCCAGAAGGTCTTCGGCTCACGGGTGACGTTCTCGCTGGCAAGGTGACGAACCCGAACGCTATTGGCGTGCACACGATTACCATTGAAGCCAGCGACGGCCAGTCGAGTGTCCAGGACGCTTTTCTTGTGACGGTTTTACCGGGCGAGCCTCTTTTTCGGCTTGCGGCCGCGGCCCCCTTCCGATTGGAGGCTCGAGAGGGTTCGACGGCGAATTGGGACGTCGCGAGTTGGTTTCTCTATGACGGCGAGGCTCTAGACAGAACCTTTTCTTTCAGCGCGACCATCCTGCAAACAGGCGTGGAAGCGGCGGCACCCGATTGGCTCATTCTGGCGTCTCAAACCGATACGCTGACGGTTCTAGAGCATACGGATGACGCGTCTTTAGGCATTCATATCCTGTTCGTTACGATTCATGACGTCCTCGATGCCGCGCAGAATGGTGGCCAGAGTGGTGTCTCGGCCAAACCGTTCGTCCATACGGTCACGTTGGAACTCTTGAATGTCAATGACGTGCCTGTTGCGCTTGAGGGGGCTCCGTCGAACGAGACCCTCACGGTCGGGGAGGTTTTTGCGGAAACGCTCACCGTATCGGATTGGTTCGGCGACTCGGATGCGAGCGACCAGCTTCGCTACACCCTAGATCTACAGGCGGCGAACGGCTCTTCGGTTGCGTGGGATTCCTGGCTTTATCTGGACGGCGAACGCGGTCTTGTGACGACTCACCCTGGCCCCAAAGACGGCAGACTGGAGGCAGAACCCTATCAGCTGCTTGTCACGGCGATCGACCAGAGCGGTGCTCAAGCCACACACGCTCTGACGCTGTCGATCGATGTCGCGCCCTCGCATCGCGTTCTAGAGACGCAATTTGCCTCCAGCAATTGGTTTTTCACCCTGGATTTAGAGACCGCTTTCGCGAACGAACAGGTCACGGGGCCGCTCCATTTTGCGGTCACCGAGAGTGTGCCGAGCCACCTGAACGGCCCCGCCGAAAATGTTGTCACGGTGCGCCTGTCGACAGATGCGTCCACGGTGACCCTGTCCTCGACGGAGGCCGCTTCCTTCGGAGCCCATGAAACGGTCGCGGTCACGCTCACAGAGCAGGTGCCAGGCCCAAGAGGCACCGACGCCGCCGAGCCAGTCCGACAAAAAGAGGTCAGTTTTCTCGTCACAAGCACCACCAACCATCTCGAGATCGATCCCGAACAAGGACTCAATCCAGACCTAGGGTTCCAAGTTTCGGGACTCGAAAGTGGTCGTGTCCTCGTCAAGAGCGTCTTAAGCCAGGATTTCAACGGCGATGGTGTGGCGGATCTCCTTGTCACAGGCCCCGGCGATGCTGTTTATCTCGTCTATGGCATGACCGAGTTCAGTCAGACTCTGGATCTGAGCACCGCCGAGAAGGTTTTCAACTTTCACCAGGACATGGACGTCTCTATAGATCAGGCTATCCATCTTGGGAATTTTGATGGAGACGCTTTTCAAGATCTTCTGATTAGGGGCTCCAAGGAAGTCGATAGTCAGAACAATCGTGTCGCAGAGACCTTTTATCTGGTTAGCGGTGCTCCCGGTGATTCCGGTGACTCTGGGACCGCTGCCGATAGGGCGTTGCAGACATCGGGTCAGTTCGTGCTGCAGAAAACGTCTGAAAGGAGCGCGGGCTTTAGCTGGGTGGCTCCGGCGGGCGACGTCAATCAAGATGGTCTGGACGACATCCTTATCGGAGACTTTTCAGCCGCAAATGGAGCGGGCAGAGCCTATGTCATCTATGGCAAAGCCGGCGGCCTGCCCGGCACACAATCCGGCACACAATCCGGGGAGCCCCCCCTGATTGACGTCGAGAACCTCGCCGCAGGTGAGGGCTTCGTCCTCGAAACGTCTCGTTCGGACAGCTGGCTTGGCGCCTCGGGCGAAGGAGTCGGTGATATCAATGGCGATGGCATCGGCGATCTCCTGGTCGGAGCCTCCGGCAGCGACAGAGCCTATGTGATCTATGGTAAAGCCGGCACCGCCCGCCAGAGCGTGGACGTCGAGCATCTGAGTCAGGAAGACGGTTTTACCATTCGGGGGGACAGTTCCAATTTCCTCCTGGGTCTTTCGGCAGAGGGAGCCGGCGATATCAATGGCGATGGGCTCGCGGACCTGCTCATCGGGAATTCAAGAGGTCAACTTGTGTCGGGAGGCGTCTATGTGGTTTTTGGGCAGAACTCTCAGACCGATTTTGGCCTGTCGATTGCGCACAATGCGGCGGGTGAGACCATCGCCCTGGACGGCATGGCGGTTCTTCCGGCTCCCAGTGACAGCACCATAGCTCTGACGCAGCGCGTTGTAGATGTGAATCTCCTAGCCGCCACAGAGGGCTTTGAAGTGCGAGGCGAGCCAGGTACCGAGCGCACCGGCCTCGCGCTTAATTCTGCAGGGGATTTTAACGGAGACGGACTCGGCGATATCCTTATCGGAGCTCCGGGCAGTGCGGCCTCAATGAGCACCGAAAAAGCCTATCTTCTCTATGGCAAAAGCGGCGGGACAAACGAGGCTTTCGGTACAGGGAGCCTGTTTCTCGCCAGCTATCTGACCGACGCTCGAGTCACGCTTGCCGACGGGACGCTTCTGGAGGTCGGGGCCACGCTGACGGCGGACGCTCAGTTTCAAAACAGCGTGACGTTGGCGCCACAAGAAGGCACCCCTACACAAGGTGTTCTCATGCAGGACGATACAGCTCTGGCGTCCGTGGATACCCGAGCCGTTCTAGACCTGGAGACCCTTGGGCCCGAAGAGGGTTTCTCGCTTTCCAACCGCCTCGCCAATAGCCAGTTCGGTTCCCATGTGGCGAGCGCGGGCGACCTGAATGGGGATGGTTTTGACGATATCGCCGTTTCTGGTTCCTCAGCACAAGCCTATGTTCTTTATGGCGGAGCGCATTACGGGCCGAATGTCATCCATGCCCAGAACCTCGAGGCAAAGGCGGGGCAGACGAGTCTCATCGGGAAGGCGGGCGACGACACGCTTTCGGAGAACGCGGACGGCACGGTAGAGGCCTTTTATGGCGGAGCCGGCTCGGATTATTTCCGACTCACGGACCATGCTTTCACACGCATAGATGGTGGGTCGGGACAGGATACCGTCGAATTAGCCCCGGGTGAGGCTCTTTCGGGCATAGCCCATCGGCTGCACAGCATAGAGACCTTGTCTCTGTCCGACGCCGAGGCGTTCGGAGAGGCCAGCACGGAGGCAGAAGCAACGCGCGTGACGTTAGATCTCTCGACGGTGCGTTCGATCACCGACCCGCACGACCGTGGCGGGGCGAGCGGCGAGCTTATCCTCACGCTTGTGGGGTCCGGCGTTCTTGAACTCGAAGAGGGCGTCGCGGCAGATACCCCGAATGCGTGGGAACTGGAGGGTACACCGGGCGATGGTCGGCCCGATGCGTATCGGCTGGAGAACGCGCTTGTGCTGGTGGACGAAGGCATTCTCGTGGTCTGAGGAGGGGGAACTTGTTTCCCCGTGAACAAGCGGAGGCTACCTCGGCCGTCTCGGCAGCCTCCGCTTCCCTGTGGGGGCGGGCTCTAATCTAAATGACCTCGAGAGCCGCATCCACGAGCAAAGCAGCGTTCTCGAGTCGATAGAGCTCTGTATTTTCGGGCGTGGTGCTGCTTGTATCCAGCACCCACTCGCCATTTTGTGGGGCACCTGCCACGTCCTCGGATAGATCGACCGTCCCCGTTCCCGCGAGCCGGAGTAAAACCTGGCCCGGCGTGGTGAGCTCGCCACCATTGTCGCGTTGGTCGGTTATCCGATAGACAGACAACAGGTCCAGCATCAGCTCAGAGTCGTTCAAAGACAGGGTCTCGATGCTGCGCAGTTTGTACCGCGCGGTGTTTCCAGACCCGGTGGACGCCGAGCTGGCTTCATATTCTATCAGATCGAGCTTTTCACTCATTGCCAGTTCGACCGTATCGTTACCGTGGCCGCCGTCTATACGCAAGAAATCGTGATTGGCGAGTTTGAAGTGGTCGTTGCCGGCCCCGCCATAGAAGACTCGGACCGACCCGGGGCTCGTGCCGGTGCTGTGTTCGGTGAGCGTATCATGGCCTGGCCCGCCTCTCAGAACGAGGTCGCCGTCGGCCGAGGTCGTCTCCACAGGCCTCGGCACGGGCCCGTCCGAAGACGCCATGCCTCGAAAGAGATAGAAAGACCCCTCGGTTGTTTGCCCTCGCACTTCGTTGATATAGGCCCCCAGGAGGTCGTCGAACCCATCGCCGTCGACGTCGCCGGCGCCAGAGGCCGACGTCATCAAGAGGTCGCCGCCCTCTTGTTTGCCGTGCAGCGTCAAGCCTATCTCGGCGTTCCATGCGTTTGAGTCTGTTACGTCCACAGTGTGAGGAGAAGTCCCTCCCGCTTCGGCAGCCATGCCGTAAACGAGATACGTCTTATTGGCTATCTGGCGTTCATGGTACGAGTCACGTTCAGGGTCAGGGAGGCGAGGTACCGAGTCGGCAACGATAAAATCGCCAAACCCATCGCCATTGACGTCGCCCGCCGAGGCAACCGATGTTCCCAAGAATCCGGTAAAAAAGGTGCCAAATTTATACACTGTCTCAAAGCCAGCGCCACGTTCTTTACGGACCATCATAGAAGAGACAGGGGCAGAGAAAGACTCTAATTGCCCTCTCAATGTAAATCCATCCGTTGGCGCAAGCTCTCCGACATTCACGACGTGCCGGTCCAAAGGCCCTGCCAGCGTCGTCGTCATCGGCACATTCAACACACCATCTTCGTCTCCAACAAACGTGACAGTCGTAATCTCAATTGTCATTGCCGAACCGAATTGTTCGCCTTTTTTTGTTGGGTCGGACGGGTCTGGTTTGCCAAAAATCACATAGGCCTCCCCGGGGACCCCACCGGGACCGGGAGCTCCGACCAGGATGTCGTCGAGCCCGTCGCCATTGACATCGCCCGCCCCGGCCACCGAGGCCCCGAGATAACTCCCTCCTCTTCGGCCTTGTATCACGAATCCATCCTGCGGAAGCAGCTCGTCGGCCATCAGGATTTGAGGGTCGCCGGCAGCCGCCATGGGGCCGAACTGCGTCCCTTTGTCGTCTGCATCGCTCGGGTCGGCTTTGCCGAATATCACATAAGCGAAGCCCCGGTCGTGGCCTGCGATATTTTCTTCTGCATTCGGGTTCCCGATGATGAAGTCTCCCAGCCCGTCGCCATTGATATCGCCTAAGTCTGCCACAGAAGCTCCGAAATAATCCCAATAGGCATGGGTCTGAACGATAAAACCCTGAGCCGGTGTTAAAGCACCCGTGTCGATGGTCGGCATCGCGGAGGCTTGAGGCGTGCCGTAAAAGACATAGACCGCGCCTCCGTTTATCGAGTGCGGCAAGGCGGTATCCATCCCGCGGGGCTCTGAGACAATGAGATCGTCTAAGCCATCGCCGTTAATGTCTCCGGCCGAGCTGACGTCCCAGCCGAACCGGTCGCTGTCGCCCCCCGGACGATAATCGTCTTGGCCGCTCCCCTGAAAGAGCACGCCGTCGGAAGCCTGAGGGGCGCCTTTATCTCCAAATTCGAGAAGGCGATTGCCGCCGGATTGAGCTGTCCCGAATTGCGCCCCGTCGGCTGTCGGTGTCTCTGGTTTTCCGAAAAAGACATAAGCTCCCCCGGGTTTGTGTTCCATGCCGTTGAGTTGGAAGCGTTGAAAGAGAGCTCCCACGGCAAAATCGTCTAGGCCATCGCCGTTGAAATCGCCCGCCGAGGCCAAAGCATGCCCCAGTCGAGCCCCCGCTTGAGGCCCGGTTATCGAAAAGCCGAAAGCCGGGTCTGGTGTCCTGAAAAAGCCTCCGCCCAGCTCGGTATTGGGGTCCAGCAATTGAACGGCATCGTGGATGACCAAGAGCTCGCCTGCCCCGCTGCTGCTTGGGAAGTCTTTGATGGACAAGAAGCCCCTATTGATCCTAGCGGTCTCCTTCGCCAAGGAACCATCGCCCACAGAAGCCAGCGCAAAATCCGGCTGATTATCGCCGTCTATGTCGCCTATGTTTCCGAGCCCGTGCTCCAGATAGTCAAAATCTAGTCTTTCTGGAAAGACAAAATCGATTTTCGTAGGGATATCCACCACGTTCAGATTATTGTCGCGTCCGTCTATGACCCAGAGAACGTGGGGCAGGCTCATTGTTTTTTCGGCATCGAAAGCTGTAACCGTGACAGCCTCCAGAGCCCCCGTCGGCCGAGGCGTGGCCGCAAAGGATAGCGTCAGGGTGCCGGCATCATCGAGCTCGACCGAGACGATATTCTCATCGCTGTCGTCGGCAAACTGGCTTGAGGCCTCAAAGACTAAATCGGGGTCGGTTGCGTCCGTGATCGTGAAACGGTCGTTCAGGTCAAAGATATACGCCGCCGGAACCTCACCAGGCAAAAGCAAAAGATTGCGCAAGGGTTCGACCAGTTTGACGGTCTCCACCACGTCTGTGACTTCCAAAGTCAGCGTGCGCGAGACCTGTTCTCGTCCGTCCGACGCCGAGACGATAATCTCATAAACCCCGATTTCGGTGTCGTCTGTGGTTCCCGCGGCGATGGTGAGGCTTGTTCCGTCTGAATTGGGCTGCAGCCAATGCTCGTTCCCGAACACAAGCTGAAAGGGCAGTCCATCTACGCCGCTCGGGTCCGAAGAAAGCGGCAAGCCGCCGGGAGGAATATCCTCGATCCGTGACCCTATCGAGAGCCCCGCTCTGGACAGACTCCGTATCGTCGCCCGATACGTCAAGGTGTCGCCGTTGGGGTCTGTAAACCAGTCCGAAACCGTCGTAAGACTATAGGCATCTCCTTCTGGAATCTCGGCTTTGAAGGCCGCCTGTCCGGCCGGGGTCAGTTCTGGAGGCAACGGCTCGAGCCGTATCACAAAAGCCGTCTGAGCCTGGACCGACAGAGGCTTGACGGGGACAGCAGGCGGCGTTGTTCCTGCTGGGACCGCATCTCCGTCGTCCGAAACCGTGATGGAAAGCGTATAAGTTCCAACTTCTGCGAGCCCTGTCTGGTCTGAGACGACCAGCATCGAGCCCATCAGCGTGAGCCAACTCAAAGCCTCGAGACTCGCAGCGGCGGCGTCTCCCTGTTTCTGGAGCGTCACACGATAGGTCAAATTCGCCGGCGTGTCGTCCGTATCCGGGTCGTCGAACCAATCCGAGAGGTCCCATGTCAGGCTCTCTCCGGTTTCGAAAGGCTCCAGCGTCGTCGGCAAGCCCGAGCTCTGCGGGGCCTCGTTGACATTCACGATGGTCAAATCAAAAGTGACCTCCACCGCGTTCATCCCATCCGAGGCCGTCAGCATGACCGTATGCGTCCCGATGAGCGTATCATCCGTCACCGACCCGCTCAACAGCCCTGTCGCCGCCTCCAGCGTCAAACCTGCCGGCAGATTGGACGCAGTGAGCACAATGGGGTCGCCCGCGTCGTCAGAGAAAAAACTCGCCAAATTGGGGTCGGCGAGACCCGTCATGGCGTCGACTCCCTCCAGCAGCGTTTGGGCTGGGATGGCGTCACTGTGCAAAAAAGGCGCAAGGTTTCCGGCTTCCACCGTCTCCAGGGTCAAAAGAAGCGTCGCCTCCTCCATGGCCGGGTCGGAGGCAATGACAGAAAAAGTCCATGAGAGCCCCGGAGCCACATCGTCCGGAATCATAATTGTGATGCTCTCCCCATCGCTCATCGAGGAAATCGCGGTCTCCAGGGCCGCTGGCACCCCCGAGAGGCTATAAACGAGCTCGTCGCCGTCCGGGTCTTGGAACAGGGCCTCCAGGTCGATCACGCTTTCGCCGCCGACGGGCACTCGGAAGAGGCTAGAGGCCCCGGGACGCACTTCGGGCGGCGCATTCTCTTCAATTGTGATGATAAAAGTGGACGTTGTGGTTTCAAAACCGTCGCTTGCCCCTATGGTGAGAGAATAAGCTCCCACATCCAAATTCGCCCCAAGGGTTCCGTGCAAAAGTCCAGCCTGGTCGGACGTCGGCCCCTCGAACACCAGGCCCTCGGGAAGCGGACCGCTGAGCGTGAATGTCAAGCCATCCGCCAAGTCCCGTTCCAGAAAATGGTCCGACAAATCAAGAGAAACAGTCTCGGGGAGATCCTTCTTGTCGAACGACGAGTCTTCTACGGTTCCTAACAAGACGGGCGGACTGTTTTGGTCTGTCAGGGTCAACGAGAATTCATCTATCAGATTGCCTGTGCCGTCTGAAGCGGTCACGGTAACTGTAAAAACATTCGGGCCCCCCGGTGCCAGATTCGCCTGGATTTCGGAAATCAGGAGCCCCTCTGGCGTCAAACGCACCGCTTCGGGCAAGCCCGAGGCATCAAAAGTGAGCATGGTTCCCTGAGCCGGATTCTCAAAGAAAGGGGACAGATCTACCGTTTGAGCAATATCCGTCCGAAGATTGCCGTCGGGTAACAACGAGACCAGGGTCCGAGCCACGGGCGTCGGCGGCGAGGGCGGCGAGGGCGTCGGTGTCGGCGTCGGCTGTGGTGCACTCATGCCCATGGGTTCAGGCGTGTCGTCCCCTGGGTCTGCGGGTGGGGTGCCTCCACCGCCGCCGCCGCCGCCGCAGGCGGCTAAAAGGCCCACCAGAGCCGTTCCATGGAGTCCAAAAATCGTAAGCTTTTTGCCTCTCTGCCGGGGATGCTGCCGGGGAAACGAGACTCCCGAGACCTCCTCCCGGCCCGAATTCTCACCGTGAAGAGGCACCGACCCCCCATCCGGAATCCTCGGGCACAGACCGCCCGGGATATGATCTCGGATACGCTTCTGGGGCTCTTTCCCGCCTCCTATTGTTGTTACTGGCCGCATACGCATATCCATCCTATTTCTTTAAGAAGTCGCCAAAATCCCGATGAGATAACCCCAATCGTGCAGGTCGCCCTCTTCGAGATCTACCTTACGCCACCAGTTTTCTCTCTCTATCCCGAACTCGAGCCTCCCACAAAACGCCTTCTGCCCTGGACACGGCACGGGTAGAATCCATCGCTCCCGTCGTCCATCCCGTCGTCCATCCTTGGGCCCATCCCTATTGTAATTGTAAGAGCACCCGAACGGCGTAGGCGACGCTAGCACGAATTTGAACGGCGTGTCAAGCAGAATCCTCTTTTTAGCGAGGTATCTCGCGTACACGTGTTACGTCATGGAGATGGATTTCCGGTATTTCATTTCGGTATTTCATTTCTTGATTTTTAGAGGTGCTTGCTCTATGTTTAGTTTGCCCGGGAGTTGTCCAGGGGTTGCGTGTGGATAGATTTTTATGAAAAATTTTGAGACAAAATGGCATAATCTACCTGATTTCATTCTCGGCATCACCCACGACATCTGGGAAGCGCGGCGGATTCACACCTTAGAGCGGCTTTATGCCCCGGACATTCTTGTCCGCTCGCCGGACGGCGTGGTCAAGGGGAACGCGCAGGTCCTCCGAGACACGGTCGCCACTTTGGCCGAATTTCCGGACCGGACGCTCTTGGGCGAAGACGTCATCTGGTCGGCGGGCGACAACGGCCGCGACGAAGCCGAGAAAGAAGAGGTCTATCTCTCGTCGCACCGCATTTTGTCTCAGGCGACGCATCGAGGCGATGGTCGGTATGGCCCTGCGTCGCAGAGAGCTCTTGTCTATCGGATTATAGCCGATTGTGCGGCCAAAAACAACCAGGTCTATGACGAGTGGATCGTGCGCGACCAAGGCGCCCTCGTTGCTCAGATCGGCTGGACCTTGCCGGATTATGCGCGGCACTGTATAGAGCGTGCCCGTCGAACGAACACGCCATGTCAGCCTCTGACGCCTGACACGGACCTGCCGGGCGTTTATCAGGGGACCGGAAATGCGGACCAAGCCGGCCAAGACTACGCCGAGCTTCTACAGAGTCTGTGGCGGTCCGATTTTTCCGCCATCCAGCCCCATTACGACAGAGCGTGTCAGCTCGAGCTTCCCGGCGGCCAGACCGTTCACGGCCGAGCCGCTGCCGATCAATTCTGGCTGGGACTCCGAGCCGCCTTCCCCGACGCGGAGCTCCGCCTTCACCATCAAATCGGGCGTTCGAGCGATTCGGAGATGCCGCCTCGGGCGGCTCTGCGGTGGGCGCTTTATGGCAAACACGCCGGATTTGGACGCTATGGGCCGCCGTCTGGAGGAATGGTCTATATTATGGGCATCTCGCATGCCGAATTTGGCCCTCGGGGTCTGCGTCGCGAGTGGATTCTCATAGACGAGACGGCCGTGTGGCAGCAAATCATTCTGAAAACCGGGTGAGAGAAGCCACAGCACGGGCTCCGGCTCCACATGCAAAAATGGACACAAAAATAGACCCGGCGATGTCTCGAGAAAACCCACAACAGCGGCGGCCCTGGCTGGTACGCACCACCGAGCTCATCCCTTGCCGGACGGCTTTTATTGATGCGCATACGCCCGGTTCGGATAAAAAAGAAAATTTCACGATCATCGGCGGCGGCGTATCCGAGAGTCCCGACCAACACGTTCACATTCCACAGACCCCGGGCTTCAATATAGGAGCCGCCGGGCAGCCACCGGGGTGTCGGAATTCGCTCCATGCGCACCGCACCGCCGAGGTTTTTTTCGTTTTAACAGGCGTCTGGCGCTTTTTCTGGGGAAAACAAGGCGAAACAGGGTCTGTGACGCTGGGTGCGGGCGATGTTTTCAACATCCCGACCGGTATTTTCCGGGGCTTCGAGAACATCGGAACGGATTATGGTGTGCTCATGGCCGTTTTGGGCGGCGACGATGCGGGAGGCGGCGTCGTCTGGGCGCCTCAAGTTCTGGAGGAAGCCAGGCACCACGGGCTGATTTTAGCCGAAACAGGCCGGATCTATGACACAAGAAAGGGTGAAAAACTCCCCGAGACCATACGTCCGATGCCGGAACTCACGGCCGAGGCCTTCGACGCTTATCCCGATTATCCCGCTCGGTCTGTTATCCCTAAGAGCGTCGCGCGGTATCTAGACCTGGTCTCTATGGCTCGAGACGGGCCGCTCGTGGTGATTGGTGAGAACGGCGTTCTGCGCGACCGCCCCGGCTTTGAGCTCTCTTTCATGACGAGCCATGCATCGGACCAGGCCCCGGATCATGGACCGGGCGGCGGCCGAGTCCCCCGAGCCTCCGGCCATGACCCCCGGCGTCTTGGCACGCCGGAGGTTCTGATGGGCTTTTGCGGCCACTGGCGTCTCGAGTGGACCTGGGGCCGAACAGAAAACCTGGCGGACAACCCAGGAGAAGACCCGGGAGGCACGCTCTGGCTGGGGCCTGGTGACGTTTGTCTGATTCCGCCTGGTTTAACGCGGCGTCTCCTCCCACACGAGCGGGGGACGTCGAGCCTCTATCTGGTTCATCCGACAACGGACCCGGCGGGGCCGACGCTCTGGTAGGGCGTTCTCGAGCCAACAACCCGTGCTTAATTTGAATGTTCCGAACAGGACTATTTATTGCCTTGATAATCTAGACGTTCTTCGAGGCATCAACTCGGCGTGCATAGATCTCATCTATTTAGACCCTCCTTTTAATACGAAGAAAAAATTTGGAGCCCCCATAGGGTCTACGGCAGAGGGTGCCTCCTTCAGAGACATCTTCAGGAAAGAAGATGTCAAAGAGGAATGGTTGCAAACCATCCAAGAGGACCACGAAAACGCCCATAAGTTCCTAAACGGCATTCAATCCATAGAGGGCAGAACAAGTTATAACTTTTGTTAT
>CBDBCS010000006.1:0-1787677 GCA_965203415.1 Alphaproteobacteria bacterium
CCACTGAGTTATGATTCGAAAGCCAATTCCGTGTAGCAAATGCGAGATCGAGATACTCTAATAGAACAGTCACCCTAATAGAGCATTCAGCTAATTTATTTACTCTATTATAGAATTTTATTACATCACAAGTTATTCTGTAGGGAGTTCAGCTGCATACAGTTAATCTTATAGACAGTTCAGCAAGAAGACAGTCACCATGTGGAGAGTTAAGCAAATATATCACTATAGAGATTCAGAACATTACAAGTCACACTGAAGAAAGTTCAGCTATAAACAAGTCATGCACTGTGTAGAGAATTCAGCTACAATTAAGTCACTCTCTAGAGAATTCAGTTACACAGAATTCAGCTACACACAAGTCACTGTGGAGAGAGTTCAGCTACAAACAAATTACCCTTTAGAGTGATCAGCTACAAACAAAACACTTTGCAGGGTGTTCAGCTGCAACAAATCAACCTTTAGAGCGATCAGCAATGAACAAATCAACACAAATCTACCTGAAGAGAGTTCAGCTACAAAAAATCACCCTGTAGAGACATCAGCTAGAAACTAGACACAATGTAAGGAGTTCAGCTACAAGCAATCACCCTGTAGAGAGTTCAGCTAAAACAAATCAACCTGCAGAGAGATCAGCTACAAACAAATCACCTTATAGAGAGTTCAGCTACAAACAGACTACCTGTAGAGAGATCAGCTACAAACAAATCAACCTGCAGAGGGATCAGCTACACACAAATCAACTTGTAGAGAGATCAGCTACAAACAAATCACCCTGTAGAGAGATCAGCTAGAAACTACACACAATGTAAGGAGTTCAGCTACAAACAAATCACCCTGTAGAGAGATCAGCTACAAACTAGACACAAAGTAAGGAGTTCAGCTACAAGCAAATTACCCTGTAGAGAGTTCATCTACAAACAAATCAACCTGTAGAGCAATCAGCTAGAAACAAATCATCCTGAAGAGAGGTCAGCTACAAAAAATCACCCTGTAGAGAGATGAGCTAGAAACAAATCACCCTGTAGAGAGGTCAGCTACAAAAAAATCACCCTGTAGAGAGATCAGCTACAAACAAATCACCCTGTAGAGAGATCAGCTAGAAACTAGACACAATGTAAGGAGTTCAGCTACAAGCAAATCACCGTGTAGAGAGTTCAGCTACAAACAAACCAACCTGTAGAGCGATCAGCTAGAAACAAATCACCCTGAAGAGAGGTCAGCTACAAAAATCACCCTGTAGAGATATCGGCTAGAAACAAATCACCCTGAAGAGAGGTCAGCTACAAAAAATCACCTTGTAGAGAGATCAACTACAAACAAAACATTTTGCAGAGAGTTCAGCTACAAACAAATCAACCTTTAGAGCGATCAGCAACAAACAAATCAACCTGTAGAGAGATCATCTAGAAACAAATCAACCTGCAGAGTGATCAGCTACA
Source organism: Alphaproteobacteria bacterium (assembly GCA_965203415.1). Taxonomy (GTDB): domain Bacteria; phylum Pseudomonadota; class Alphaproteobacteria; order CBDBCS01; family CBDBCS01; genus CBDBCS01. The sequence continues at coordinate 1,443 of CBDBCS010000006.1, forward strand.
AACAAATCAGCTTGTAGAGAGATCAGTTACACACAAATCAACCTGTACAGAGATAAGCTAAAAACAAATCAGAGTTCAGCTAAAACAAATCAATCTGCAGAGAGATTAGCTACATACAAATCACCTTATAGATAGTTCAGCTACAAACAAATCACCTTGTAGAGAGATCGGCTACAAACAAATCACCCTGCAGAGAGATCAGCTACACACAAATCAACTTGTATAGAGATCAGCTACAAACAAATCACCCTGTAGAGAGATCAGCTAGAAACTAGACACAATGTAAGGAGTTCAGCTACAAGCAAATCACCCTGTAGAGAGATCAGCTACAAACTAGACACAAAGTAAGGAGTTCAGCTACAAGCAAGTTACCCTTTAGAGAGTTCATCTACAAGCAAATCAACCTGCAGAGCAATCAGCTAGAAACAAATCACCCTGAAGAGAGGTCAGCTACAAAAAATCACCCTGTAGAGAGATCAGCTAGAAACAAATCACCCTGAAGAGAGGTCAGCTACATACAAAACACTTTGCAGAGAATTCAGCTATAAACAAATCAGCTTGTAGAGAGATCAGTTACACACAAATCAACCTGTAGAGAGATAAGCTAGAAACAAATCACCCTGTAGAGAGTTCAGCTACAAGCAAAACACCCTGTAGAGAGTTCAGCTAAAACAAATCAACCTGCAGAGAGATCAGCTACAAATAAATCACTTTATAGACAGTTCAGCTACAAACAAATTACCTTGTAGAGAGATCGGCTGCAAATTAATCAACCTGCAGAGAGATCAGCTACACACAAATCAACTTGTAGAGAGATCAGCTACAAACAAATCACCCTGTAGAGAGATCAGCTAGAAACTAGATACAATGCAAGGAGTTCAGCTACAAGTAAAATCACCCTTTAGTGAGTTCAGTTACAAACAAATCACCCTGTAGAGAGATCAGGTAGAAGAATTCACCTTGTAGAGAGTTCAGCAACAAAGAAACCACCATGTAGAGAGTTCAGCTGCAAACAAATCACCCAGTAGAAAGATCAGCTGGAAGAAGTTACCTTGTAGAGAGTTCAGTTACAAAGAAACCATCATATAGAGAGTTCAGCTACAAAGAAATTGCCCCGTAGAGAGTTCAGCTAGAAGAAGTCACCTTGTAAAGAGTTCAGCTACAAAGAAACCATCATGTACAGAGTTCAGCTACAAAGAAACCACCTGTACAGAATTCAACTACAAACAAATCACCCTGTATAGAGATCAGCTAGAAGAAGTTACCTTGTAGATAGTTCAGCTACAACAATTCACCCTGTAGAAAGATCAGCTATAGAAGAAGTCACCTTGTAGAGTGTTCAGTTACAAAGAAACCATCATGTAGAGAGTTCAGCTGCAAACAAATCACCCTGCAGAGAGTTCAGCTACAAAAAAATCACCCTGTAGAGAGTTCAGCTAGACGAAGTCACCTTATAGAGAGTTCAGCTACAAAGAAACCATCATGTAGAGAGTTCGGCTACAAAGACACCACCATGTAGAGAGTTTAGCTACAAACAAAATACCCTGTAGAGAGACCAGCTAGAAGAGGTTACCTTGTAGAGAGTTCAGCTACAAAGAAACCATCCTGTGTATAGTTCAGCTACATTTCAAGTCACCCAATAGAGAGATCAGCTGCAAAAAAATATCCTGTGGGGAATAATGGGCATGTAATAAATATATGTATATAATTTGTATAATTACTAATAAAATCAAAAATAATTGAAGTACTAAAATTCTTCTTTAAGTTCTTTTCTTCTTCCTGTAGTAAAGAAAAAACACATGGGTTAAAAAAGCCCCAAAGCCAGCCATAGGCTGGCTTTGCAGTATACAAATACAAAAAGAAGTGATATCTAATCAAAAACAGCCAAGCTATAAAAAAAGGTGCGGCCCCCAAAAAGGCCATGGTGAAAAAAGATGTGAAATCCAAGGTGGCGGCCAAGAAATGGCTGTGATGGTAGGTTAATGGTTACATTTTAATAACGACAATTCAGGTGAATTTTGTGCCGCTTGGTCTTGGCACCAAATTCACCTGAATTGTTGTTATTAAAATGTAACCGTTAACCTACCATCACAGCCATTTCTTAGCCGCCACCTTGGATTTCACATCTTTTTTCACCATGGCCTTTTTGGGGGCCGCACCTTTTTTTACTGCTTGGCTGTTTTTGATTAGATAGTGATTCCTTGATTATCCAGCCATTGATTATCCAAATTTTCAACTCTGGAGGTGACTGTTCTATTAGAAACTTTTCGATTATCTGAACACCCTCAGGGCCCAATGAGTTTGGATAATTGAGGGGCCACTGTGTGCAGTATTTTCGAGGTATGTAATTTTCCCAAGCGCTCACTTTCCATCACTTTCGCATTTTTAATGACACTGCCTGTAGTGTATTGGAATTTTGACATTTTTACGATTAAAATTTCACAGAAAGTGTCCCTTGAAGAATACCACGTATACAGTATATAGTACTGCAAAAGATTAAAATACTCTAATAGAGCAGTCACATACACTTGACTATAGAGCATTCAAGTGTGCCTTGCCTTCTAAATTTTTCTGGCTACATCTCTTTGTTGGGAATATACATAATTTTTGTTTATTCATTGTTAGTTGAGAGTACTTACTTACACAACACTGGCACTACAAATTACCACTGTCCAGTTTATTACTATACTGTATCTTATACAGAATGAAGCCGTGGCTGAGTGGGATTCCAACTTTGATGATATCGAAGCTAGTTGTGCAGCTGTTTGGTATTGTGAAGTGGTAGTCACTGCTGAGCTGCGAACTAACTGTACAGAGATGCTGGTGTTCAAGAAAGATCTCTCTCTAAAAGTTCTCAATCCTAAACATGTTGACAACTACACATCATTCATTACTGGCTTTGGTGGGAAAACAATAGGTACACGGAGTGGTGCATTGTTTGAGCTTTCATCTGAGGTAAGTATGCAGTATCTACACACAGTGATTTGTGAGGTGACTTTACGTGTTCTGTTGGGGCATTACTTCTGATAGCAGTTTTAAAATGCCATGTGTGTACGTGCGTGCGTGTTTATGTGTGCCTGCATATATTTGTTGACTTAACTTGTATTTGTGCAGAAACAAAGATTGCTCCGTAGTAACAGCACAAGTTATATTGAATTATATCAAGATGAAAAGCCAGTAGCCAAGTTTCAAGAAAGATTGAGGTATGTCCATCAATTGCGCAAGAAGCGTAGCATTAAATCTTCTATTACTGACTTAATGCCAATTGAATCTGAATCTGATGATTCTGATGAGGAAGTTGATGAACCATCATCACATTCTCCAAAGGTTGTTCGGCAGACAAGTATAAACTATCTAGATGTGCAGATTGAACCAGCGACCACTGAAGTTCAGGAAGATGAGTTTCCATGTATAGAAACGCAGCACAATGGCAGGTTGTCACAGCAAGACGAATGCCAAGACTTAGAAACAAAGGACATCAGTGGTCAATCATTGCAGAAGGACAAACATCAAGACTTAGAAACAAAGCACAGTGTCACCATGACAAATGGTGACAGTCAACATTCTCATAACGAAAATGAACTTTCACACGATCAAAATCAACCTCAAGATGTAGAGACCAAGAAAAATGATGTTGACTTGTCACACAAAGATAACCATGTATCTGATGCACTGAATGGCAATGCCAGCAGTAACAATGGTGACAATCTTGCAATTGGTGAACGAGTGATTGTGAGTCATAAAAATCGCATCTTGTTTGGTTTGGTTAGATATGTCGGTCATGTACCAACCAAAGATGATCAGCAGATTGGAATTGAATTAGATAAATCAATGGGTAAGACTTTAGTTATAGTACTGTCAACTGTTAAGTTTATTTTGATGTACAAAACACAATCCCTTTAGAAGCATCTCCTTTACCTTTCATACCTCATTGGTGTTTATTGGTATCAGTGTACATTGTTATATAAACTATTGTTTAGGGTAAACTTTGTGGTTTATTCATAGACAATTATGTGCTGTAGTCTATTCATGTTTTCCTCTATTATCAAGACACTTGGTAGGTGTTTTGAAGTCAGCTCATCACACCTGTGTGTCATTGACAGGAAGAACAATGGTGCAATTTTATGCAAATATAGCTTTTACAAATAAGGTGATTTTTGCTATGGAAATGTCCTCCACCTTCAGTATTCCATGTGTCTAATAATTGCTCCAGGAATTCTCAAGATACGAGCCTTCAAATATTGGCTTAATTTCTAGAAATCTCTTAGTCTTTACAAATGAAGCAGTTATAGAGTACCTTGTAATAAAAAGAAGGGTCACAGGATAACCAAGGAAACCTGTACCAGCTTTCTCACAAGCCATTAGAATGTGGAGTAATGCAGAAATATATTTAAGGCTTCATGGGAGTATACATAAAAATGTTTGTGGGTGCCTAATTGTCTGGATTGCACAATAGAAACCCAAGCTGTATACCACCACAGGCAGAGTATAGCAATGAATACATGCACATGTCGTAGGATAGGTAAATGTACACTTTTAACTATAATGCAAATATCGGATTGATTGTTGGCTATCAGTTTCTTTAGTGGCATCAATATTGGATACTGGTACATGCCAAAAACCCATATCGGTACACCTCTAGTAACATGTTGTCTGGGTAAGGGGAAAAGCTGAAAATCCATACGTGGGTACCCTTTGTTGTTTGGAACGCCATGAAGATTCAGCGCCAAAGTTGGCATGATCAAGTTTTACTGATAAAATATGATTACTTGGCCAAAACTTATACACTGTAGGCATGATAGGAAGGCCTTTCAGTGGTTTATAGTTATTTGGCTTAAAAACCACTGTGTCATAAAACGAAAAGTGTAGCAGGTGCACAATTGAGATATTCTAATGGTGCTTTCTAATGCCCAGCTGCTGGCAGCAGAGCCTACACACAGTTTGAGTCTGCATGCATTTTGGAACCCATATTCATTATGGGCTCCTACTAAAAGTGTGATATGCATACTGTCTGTGTGCAAGCTTATTTACACTAGCTATTGACTATGGCTACATACTGTACGTGATGCGTCACTGTTTACTTCATACATGACTCCTGAATCCATTGTAATCAGCAAAGATCAATAGTTCACGTGATTTAACCACGCTTATGGAATCAATCACAATACTTTGGTGATCACCATTAAATAAAATGTTGAGTTCAGTGTAACAAAATAGGACAAGCTGACACATACAGTAGACAAAAAAAATCTCCACTCTTCCTTATTCTCGTAGTAAAGAAAAAAAGACAAGCTTCAATGGATTGGGTTAAAAGAAGTGATATCTATACCAAAACAGCCAAGCTATGGAAAAAATGTGTGGCACCCAGGGTGAAAAAATGTGAAATCAAGTGGCGGCCAAGAAATGGCTGCAATGGTGTTAATACCAATTATCATTTTGATGATGATCGATTGGCATTTCATCTTTGCAGCCATTTCTTGGCCGTCAACTTTGATTTTACAACTTTATTAACTCTCTGGTTTTTAGGAGACTACACCTTTTTTATCACAGCTACTATAGATGATATTTTATCAGGGAATTTGAAAGTTTTGCTTGTGGATCTATAATACAAGTGTGATATAATATTTTTAATTTCAGGTACTAACAATGGAACATTCAATGGAGTTGTATATTTCAAGTGCAAGAATAAACATGGACTGTTTGTATCCAGAGATAAAGTGTTACGTAATACTTAGTATGCCAATTTAATCTTGTAGATAGTAGTAGTAGTGGTTTTTAACTACAACTATAATAGATAGGTAGCTACATTCTGAAGGTGTACATTTTTGAGGTTTAATGGCCTTTTGCATGTACGTATGTTCATTTTAGTCATTTTTGTATCCTAACATTTTCATACTATCAGGTATAGTGTTACTGTATTGTATTACAATGTGTTGGATTTTACACTACATGATCATCATATCATGCATGTATATATATGTACTTGGTTTTTTAGGAGGTCTTATCATGTTTTTCAGCATGGAAGTGTATTTTAATAGAACAGTCAATGTTTACGTAGAGAGCAATTAACTGTTGTTTATTATTTACTTAAATTGTTTGTAACATTGCCATAGTATAAGAGGCTGTAAACACTCACAAAGTATTGTGTTTAATGTATTGAAATAGTGGTGGTGCTGTGTCAGTAGTTTGGTTGCTCTACATCAGCATTTCCGATGCCGAGATGTTTTTTTTCTGCATAAAAACTAATGTCGTTTCAGTAGTTACAAGTCAATGTTGTTCATTGTATGATCATGATAGTTTGTTTACCACTAACAATTGTGAGATATACTGAAGAGTTTGAATCATTCAACAAACAATACTGTAGATTCCATTCTGGGGGTGGGTAAATTTTAAGTATTAGAAACTCTTAGAAGATATATTGTATAGCCAGAAATTTTCAAGGGACAAACTTTTACCAGGTTTACAAGTAATGATTATAATTGACAAATGTTTAAGGTTATGTAAGCAAAAATGCAAACATTTTCTAGATAAAATGTACAAAATATTTTATGCAGTACCTGTAGATTTTAAAAAAGTAAATGTTCTGTTAGAGTAGTTGACTATTCAAGTAGCTATTATAGAGTACACACCTTTTCACAAACAATGATCAATAAAAAGTGTGGATATAAAATATGACCGTGACAGATCCTGTTGGAGCATATGTTACAGTAACACATAGCTGCTCAATCCCATAATGACCGTATTATTTTGATTGTCTTCTCTGGCAGTGACAGCAAATTCCAGGGGCATACCCAAGAGGGCATCAAGAAACCCCTTTGGAGTTTATGCACTATACTTAAACAATGAGAAATTGAATCTTCATATTTCCAGAATCTGAATGAAATCTATCATGAACAAGAACACATTAATTTATCCTTAAGTACAGAGAACCTCAGTTAACCCCATGTATCCAAAATCTCAGTTAACTGAACTACGGAAATGACTGCTCTATTAGAATAGTGACTGTTCTATTAGATAATACTAATTTTTAAAAAAAAATGCTTTTATGCTATTTTAAGGTTATTTATACACAGTTTCAGAGGTTTAAATTTATGGACCACCCCTGGTCCCAAGGATTTCAGATAACTGAGGTTCCACTGTAGTGGTTTTTCATACAAATAGCAACACTTGTAGATTGTTCAGAACAATAAATTTGGTGAAAAGATTGAAAGATTCTAATAAAGCATACACAGTCCAGGGTAATCTAATGTAACAGTCATTAGGCTGTAGTGGAAATCCCCATTTCAAAATTCCTGTGTACACCCCTGCATTGTACAAGTACTTCTCTAAATTACTATACACTTGATAATCATGTATCCCAATCATTGTAGCCAAGAATGGTATACATTTAGGTTTGATTTTGGTCACCCATTATGTATGGTCGACTTTGGTAAATACAAACCACAAGATCAGCTTACATAGGATCCAAACATTATATAATTAGGATCTCCTCATCACAATTTACACAGAAAGATGCTAAATGTTGGAATGCTATGGATCTACAGAATAATATAATAACAAATTTCATGAGAGATGGCTCAACTATACAGCTATGATGTTGTGTGTATACAGACACATAGTGCAAACTATCAGACTGGCTGTGACATAAGTGCAAAGCTAAGGCTTTATCATAATTTATATTGTGACTATTCTGACAACAGTGTCAGTTTACAAGTATCACTGTGTGTGTGTGTTGCTTAAGAGATCTTGTCTATACAATACAGAACTGTGTATGATGTTTATGATGACGGAGAATGAAGAGGGCAAAAGCAGCGGAGCATATTATTCTGGTTTGGGAAACAATGAGGAAATGGCCACTTCTGAGTGCAAATTTGAAGGATTTGTCCTCCCAGGATACTTCACTTACCTGTCCTCGGTATTCAGGTTGATTACTACAGCCATCATCTTGCTGATGGCTGGTTGGGTGTTCTACACTATCAAAGCTACAAGAAGTCTGCACAAGCCTCATAATATCTTTGTGGCTAACTTGATGGCTGCTGATATGATAATGGCACTTTATGCGTGTCTGTCATCTACTACAATGACCTTAGCCTTTGCGGTTGGAGAGGAAGATTTTGCCAGTTGTAATATTCACAAGGTTTTGTATCTTCCAGCAAATGTGATCAATTGCACATACTTGACAATATCACTTGATAAGTTGTTTGCCATCACATTTCCTTTCAAGCACATGAGAATGATGACACCTCGTGCTATTGGCTGTCTGATAGGAGGTTCCTGGCTATTGGCTGCAGTTCCTACTGTAGTTGGACTAATCTGTGATCCTGATGGTTACACTGCAGTCCCATATGGCACCTGCCTTGCATCTGGATATGCTTTCCTTGAAGCAGCTTTGATATACATTTTACCTATTATTTTGTCGTCATTTCTTACAATTGTTATCAATGTGTTCATGGCTGTTAAGGCATATAAGATTCACAAGCAAATTGAAAGGGAGACCAGATTATCAGGAATTAACCACCGAGATCAAAACACTGATAGTTCAAACCAGAAGCAAGCCAACAAAATCCATTTTAAGCCCATCATAACAATATTAGTTGTTGTATTGGGGAGTGCATTTATTAATCTTTTCTTTCCTCTTCTGTATCTGTTGGGTAGATATCTGATAGAAGCTAAAGCTTATAATGAGTTTATGGAATTTATCATTGTTCCTAATATTATTTTTGTAGTCCTCCTTCTTCATCCACTGGTGTATGGGTTGTACTTCAAACAAGTCCGTGAGCCGATGATGAGATGTTTTAGAGGACTTGTGTGCTTACAACAGGTCAACACTGCAACTGTTGCTCCTCAGCCACCAAGAATTGCATGGATGTGACATCTATTATAAACATATACAAATATTTTGTTGCCGTTGTATATAATCTGCTATGTATTTAACCACTTTAACAACCACATTATTTACTCTTGTTGTGTGATAATGAATAGCATGCAAATCCATCCGAACCAAGTCTTATATGTTCCAAGAATGTATTTTTTAATGTGATTGCCAGTACTGTTATAGCCATTTATTTCACAACCTAGCTTGGATTCATAATTGTAACCAAAGCTTGCACTGTATTTGAAGTACCAGTACAGCAAGACTGTACTACATGAGACTACTGTATTCTGCAATGTCCATTACATCAGTCACCATACTGTATGTGACTTGGCTTGTGAAAATAGGGCACGTGTTCATATAAAATTAGCCAACGTTTTCAAACTTTCATGACTTGCTATGGCAATACAATTTTCATCACTTCTTAAACATTTAATTGGCTGGAGTGCTATGCTATCATAATGTTTCACACTCTCTAATAGAACAGTCACTTTGTAGTGAAATACTCTAATAGAGCATTCACTGATTAAAATGTTCCAAGAAATTTGCTAACCTAGGAGTATAATGCAAGCATAATGGAAACACTGAAGAGCATGAAAATTTTGGGAAATTTCTGAAAGTATTTTGGGTAGGGACCCGCCGATTATGCTCATAATTTTACCTATTATGCTATGCTGCACTGCTCAAAAATTTACCTATTATGCTTAAATTTATGCTCAATTATTTATCCCTCAGTTCTCATGCTCTGCTAATAATTTCCAGTTTATGGAGAAATAATAAGTGGCTGAAGCACAAACCTACTTGTCAAATGCACATCACAGAAAAGATCGATATACTCTAATAGAACAGTCAGCTATGTGATTGTTCTATTAGAATTACTGACTGTTCTATTAGAGTATATCGATCTTTCTGTGATAGCTATTTTATAAGTAAGAATTCATACTATTACAGAAATATTATGCTAGCATTATGCTCAATGCTTCAGGCACCTATTATGCCCATAATTATGCCAGCATAATCGGCGGGTCCCTAATTTTGGGAATATTTGACTCAAGACAATGAAGGAGGATATTTGATTCACTGAGATGTGACCTGTTGTGTGACTGGGTGAAGTTTGTGCCCACGTGCCCCTTTTTTCAGGCTTGCAGATGGTCTCACATAATACACACTGGATCTGTGAAAAGGAGTCTATAGTCTTTTAATTGTTTGTATGTATCTGGAAACCCACAACTTAATTGACTTGCATGTAAGTAAGGTACCAGCTCAAAACATTATCACATTGTACCCGTAATATACCATTATTGCTTGGTGTAATTATGAAGGTAATGGATGAGGAGTTACGATTAGTCAAAGTAGGGAATTTGGAAAGGCTATAGACCTCTTTTCACAGATCCAATCACAATTATGTACCCAATATACTACATGGTGTATCATGGTCACAATAGTGATAACACAACTCAGAATATGCCAGGTACAGAATAATACCTTCTGTCAAAAACATCCTAAGGCTAACTAATAATGATACAATAATGATGTCACTAAAATGAATGTCACACTGTGTATCTATGAAAACTACCGTGGTTAAATATAGAAATTCAAACAAAAGGGGAATGTTATGATGTTCTTGCAAATCATTTGCACATTGCTGGTGGAGAGATCCACTTTCCACCCACACAAGTGTTGAAAGGATTTCCAACTACAGTAAATCCAGTATTGCAAACATAGAATGCACTTTGACCCACAACAATCACTCTTCCGTTAGCAGGATTAGCAAGAGTTGGACAAGTTTCTGTAACAATAAATGTTTTTAATATACACAGCAGTAAAAAATAAGGTTAGCATTAAAATGGCAGGACTGTAAATAGTGTACACAATGAAGAATACATTTACAATTTCTTATGGAAATTTTTAAAACATGAAATACGGAAGAGAGGAATAATATTTATTAAGTAGGTTTTAAAATTCTTTATCTTGTAGTGACTTATGATATGTATGTAGCAATAAACAAAAGAGTGAGTTCAAATAGCTAGAACAAGTACAGGGATTAACATCTAAATATTAGAGCATAGTCCCTACAAGCTTACAAAGTGGCCATTATGCTTTGCTTTCAGCTACAGTATGTTCAACCCTTATACAGTGTTACAAACAAAGATAAATACAAGAACGACTGGAAAACTCAAATGGTTTCTGTTATAAATGTATAGGGAAGCCACCATGTGGCACTACCATGAATCAACACCTTGTGGTGTCAGCAAAGATAAATGGGACACAAAAGAGGACACAGGTAAGTCCATAAAGCATACATTGTATGTAATGCGGTATGTCAAAAGGCAACTGTAGCAACATTGAACAGTGAAAAAAATCAAGCCCGTAGCTTTAGCTATTATTAAGTTATGCTTGTCTGAAGGCATCAATCAGTCAGTCAGTAGAAAATTCCACTGATATTTTAAATGTAGCAATCTATTGGAAGCATTCAATACAGCCAAGGCGCCATTGGGACTGGTTTTATTGACCATAAAAGCCCAAACCTTAATATGTACTGCATTTTTGTTTAACTTCTTTTATAGCAAAAGAAAGTGTATTTTATTTCCCACAAAGTCCTTTACAGCTTAAATTTATTATTATGAGATTTATTAAAATGACTAACACTGCCAATCCACAGCCAACTAACAGAATCCTTCATACAGACAAGCATGACTCAGTAATGAAAGATGCTCAAGACATTGCTTGGCCCATGCAGCATGCTCCCAAGAGGAGGAATGTATGAACTATGGACTTGCACTTGTCATTTGTAATCAGATTATACAGTAATATTATATATATATATTATACTAAGGTGTGTGGGTGAGTAGTACAACAATGGGTTCATGTGTTGTTTATCACGCAATGCAAATTACGAAAAGCATCCATAACATTTGCACTATGTTTCCAGCAATTGAACTACATAAGTGGATTGACTTCAGGAATACTTTATTTTCAGGGGGTTTGAAGAGGGGAGATGCACCAGGATGTAAGCAGGGGATCTGGAGGACACAGAAGCCATAAACATTTTATAGATTTAACACTGATATTTGTAGTTTTTGTGTTCAAATATCTATTATTGTGGTGATGCCTTCTGAGTGCATGGTCTTGCATTAAACAAGATCATTGGGGACAGTATGCAAATTCAGTCTACTTTTATTTCACAAACTGTAACAGGTATATGCTGTGCAGCAATTATAAAGTAACCTAGCTTTGTTGCAAGGGTGTGGTTGCAATCTCATTTCATTGAAGCTTTATCCAAAAATTGACTTGTTTGCAGAAGAAGCAAAAAGAAATGGGACACAAAAGAAGAATGGTAAGTTCATGATGTACACATTGTATAGCTATTAGGTACTGTGGTTGGCAAAAAGGTACTTCTCAGACCCAAGTGATCCGAAGAAATCAAGCCAATAATACAGCATTTGCCATTTTAAAGTTACACTGAATGGTCTGAAGATACTAGTCAGCAGTTGGCCTTAGTAATGTAGTTGAAAATTTTTGTTGAATAAATATTTCTGCAGCAGGAGCATATTTTAGGGTCATACATTTGGACTTGAGATTATACCTTATCAATTACTGGGTCATTGTGAAGGAAAGTTGAGGCTAGTTGTTTGGTTGATGTTTTTTTGCTGAACCTTCTCGGTCCCTACTATACAGTACTATCATAATGATAATAGTTATGTACATGTGTACAGTTCATGTAAAACATTTACAATCTTACGTCCAACAATCACTGTAATACTAGCATTTATTTTGTGCTCCATCTTGTTAATTTTGTTAATCCCCACACAAGTGTACACTGCAGTATGTGGATAACTGGTTTGGACAGTCACAGAAACTTGTGGTTGTCCAATACTAGATACAGCAATACCATTACTGAACCACTGTACAGTAGGAAGAGGTAGTCCTTTGGCTATACAACTAACTTCAACATGTTGATTGACATTAACATGATGTGGGGAGTCTCCAGGAACAAATGTGAGTATTGGAGGATCTGTATACAATTAGCAAAACAATCAACACAATACTCAAGAACTGAAAGGAAATGTTTACCTATACTATTAGCTCACACAGTTGTAATTACATGAATTCAAAGCAACAGTAATACATGCATTCTTGTGTACATTCTTGCCTATAATAAACCTCTTAACACCAATTAATGTACAGAATGTACAATGTATTTTGTGTAAAGCACAAAATTAAGATCTTTCATTGTGCAAAGTGGAGATACATATGTAGTATTGGCACACATGGACTATTCAAATGTGGATACTCTCATAAGAACAACTGGAATATTTTTTGTGATTATCATTTTTAATGTGTTTCCACACAAACTTCATTACTCTGTGTTGTACTGTATATGTATACATGTTTCAAATAGGTGTAATTAATGTACACACATAATACAAGCAATGTAACATGGACATAAGAGTTTTGCCTGACATGTATGCCCAACTGCCTGAGGGCAAGGTATACAGTACATGTCAGGCAAAAGCCCAAATGCTTTGTGTTACAACAATACTAATATGTAACACTTCCCATCCATATCAGGCTGATAGCCTGCACAGGATGATCAATCACCCAAGCCAACACAAGTGCAACCACTAGATATATTATAATTTAGAGTATGGGTCAGCAGCTAGTATGTTCTGGTTATATTTGGCGATGAATAGACAAATCCTAGAGAAATCACAGAGAATTTCGTTTATGCTAGTTTAATGTTTTATCAGTGCTATTGAATCGTTTGTGGAATAATTATGGTAAACTTGTTTGTAGAGTGGTTACTTTGTGCAAAGTGGTAACTTCGTGATGGGGGTGTGGTCCATATTTGGAAACGTGCAGAAATGATTGGTTAATAAGCTATAGCACAGTTTCTAATATTAGCCCAACATTTTTCAACTTTGAGGAATACAAAATGCGATGTTTTTCATGGTAAAATCCAAGTCATGCATACTAATCACATGAATATTAATCGATCAACATAAGCGACTTTTGGCCTTAACGTCTAAATAATTGCTGCCCATATGTAGCCTGGTCTACATTTCATAGTTGGGCTGCATACCCTGAGTGGCTGCTTTGATCTGAGGTGTGAAAGTGTTACATGGAGTAATGCCATACACATTATTCATTCTTCATTTTACTACTACAAAATTTACTACAGTATAAGACCAACATTTGTTAATACCTTTTTCTGTCACCCACCTACGTCCAGTTTTGTCACCCACATTGGTAATTATTATTGCAATTGGCATTTATATATAATCAAAAATATGGAAATTATTTGTAATTTGTGTGGCTCCAGCATTTGTCTATGAAGTTACATAGCATATCTCAGCACACAAATATGATTGTTTATTGGAGTTTCACAAGCAAAACCAAAGGTTGTTTGATCCTACAGATGGTTCATTTCTCTTCACTGAGGCAGCCAGTTGACTATCTGATACTTGTTTTTGCAGTGTTTTAATGATTTTCAAAAATAATAAAATTTTAGTTATTAATAAATATATCCACCTTCCTACACTAGCTGAATGTTCTTTTGGAGACAGGAAACAAGGAATTAATAAATGTTGGCCTAATTATAGTATGTGCATAACTTGTGACTGGATTTTGATATCATACAGTTTGATAGTACTGTATAGTAGGGACCGCAAAGGTGTGGGTGTGGCCCATGAAAAACATCACCCAAAAACCAGCCTCACTTTTCCCTGATGATGATGAGACAGTATTGGTTAGGTAAAACTAAGTCCAAACAAGCCTTCAGATTGACCAGAAATACTTTCAACAAGTTGCTACAGAATTAAAAAAAAAAATTATCAAACAAAATTTTCTACCGACTGACCGAGTAACTGACTGACTGATGCTTTCAGACAAGTGTAATTCAATAATGGCTAAGGTTACATACAGGCTTGATTTTTCACCGTTTTATGGCACTTGAGTTGGACACGTGCCTTTTGGCATACCACAGTACATACAAGGCAATCTTCATGGACTTACCAGTGTCCTCCTTTGTGTCCCATTCATCTTTGCTGACAGCGAAAGATGTTGATTTGGTAATAGCGAGTCATGGCTTCCCTTCATAATGGAAATCGTCAGTATTTTTCACAGTGGCTACTTTGATTGCAGAGGTGCTTTTTGAACAGTTCTTGATTCATAATGCTTTGTAATGGGTTGGACATGGCCGACACCAAAGCATAATGGACACTTCACTTTTCAGATGATAATTGGTAGCTGGGGAGTGCAGTGCGGCTCCATTTATTTCTTTTGATGCAGTATGTGTGGGTTCATAAGTCATAATAATTTTATTTTACAAAAAAAAGTTAACAAACAATAAAAAAATATTTTTTGGAAATTTCAACTAGAGTAGGGACCATATCACATTGATAAAAAGTACTGAAACAAACAGGAGTAGTGCATGATATTAAATCTCAGTAAAACAATAAGAAGTGATATGTGATAATCCCTACTGTACATTTCCATTATGGTAGCTTGAGCAAAGTAGGGATATAACACTTCTTATTATTTTCATTTGTATAATTATACACAAGCCAGTCATAGCATATCCACCAGTTACCAGTGCCCTTCTATAGGGTCAAACTGTAGATAAAATAAAGTTTTCACATTCAGTACAAATCCTGCTCATGACATGCTTGAAATAAAGTGGTTGATGTTAGTTTTGTTTTTCTGACCAAAATGTACACAAATGTAATTTGGTGGAGTTTTCATCTGAACACTACTGCATGTTTACTTACATTTAACCTTCAGAGTGATATTTCCTTCACTGTAGGACTGAGGATGATTGAAGGCTCGACATATATACTCTCCATCATCAGTGTGATTAACTGGATCAAAGAGTAACACTGAGTGTGTTTTGTCTGTAGATGAATCAGTCCTGTTGTACATCAAAATATTCCCTCCTGTTGTGATTTCCTCTTTAAGATCTTTTGATATCTTACGTAGCCAAACTATCTTCACTTCATTTAAGGCATCAACATCATTGGTAGCATTACACATCAAGCTAACTTTACTGCCTTCAACTAAAGTTGTATCACTACTCACTGAAGTGATGGTTGGCGGACCTACATGCAATGGAAAATTAGTGGTCATTATTACATGAAATATGCTAACATAATCCAACTATATCCTAACACACTTGTGTAGATAGGCTTATCGTGGTACAATTGTTCAGCACATTTCTCATGCAGTGTAGCAGTCATCATCGGGATATATGTGCTTAAACAAGATGATGTTTCACTTTAGATATCCAAGTTACTCTATTATGCTAGACTGAGTGAAAACTCTCTACATTTGAACACTTTTCAAATTTCTTTCATTGATTCTGTAATATTATCATTAGTGTAATAAAGGATTAGGATTCAACTTAGCTCCTTTACAAGGGTATACCACCTTTAACTACAAAACAATTAAAAGAAATTGGTAACGAATAGCAATAAAACAGTGGAATGGCATAAGACTGATACATAATGTATTTACTTGGTTAAACACTGCTCTAAAAATCAATGCAGTGACTATTCAAACTGGACCACCATTTGATGCTTGAAAACAATGTCGAAGCCCTTATTTTCAAAATTGGTAGCAAATTTGGCTACTGTTGAAGATGAAGCATTTTACCAAGTACGTAAATATGATTCTCAAAGTCACTGATCAAGTGCTGCTCAATTTTCTAGCAGTTTTCATGAATTATTCTAAGTCTCTTTACAGTCATCATGTTTCATATATAATCTTAAAGTGATGGTGACAGACAGTTTATTTATTCATTTATTAATTTCATTATTATTGTAAACAGAGAGGTAGTTACACAAGCTTGAAAGTGCAGGCAGTTAGAAATCCTGTACAACAACCATAGCATGGAAAATATATTACAGGCACTTCATTACTGTACATAAGCAATCAATCATAACACATGACTGCAAAAGACTTGGATAAGTGTGAAATGGTATTGGGGTATACATAAGTATGTGCTATTCCTATAACTTTGTAGCTGTAAGTCTATTGCTTTAAAAATCATCAGAAGGCACTGCTACTGTGATAACCCTATGTACGCACATACCGATTTCCCATGGATTGCTCTGTAGCCATGGCAGAAGTTTGATATTTTTATGTAAATAAATGTTCATAGCTTTTTTGATATTCACCAGATTCATAGCAAACTTGGTACCTGAATTCACCTATATGTGCTCTTCATTTGTCCAAAAAGATCAAAAAAATTAAGTTACACATTTGCATTTATACAAGTGCACAAAAATTTTGGAATTTTCAACTAGAGTAGGGACCATAGCACATCGATAAAAAGTACTGAAACAAGTTGGAGTAGTGCACAATAGTAAAACAATAAGTTATAGTTATATCCCATTACGAGAGTGATATCATTGTTATTACATGAATCTGAGGCAAAGCTGAGGACAAGTGTAATAACAATGATGTCATCAGAGTATATGGGATATAACTATTTTATATCCCAGTGTGTGAGAGTGCGCGGAAGTTTACGGATAGTAAATTAAGTTGCGGTTTGAGTTCCTGTCATTGCTCAAGATTTTGTCTGAATTGTGTGGAGATTCAATTTCATAGCTACAACAGAGACCCTGCATACTGCCTATAAACTGTAGTGAAGGGCGATGTTATGGAGCAGCAGTTCCAGGTATGGTTTGCCTTTGTCAGAAGTTCACATGGTGGTGTCGCATGGCGTGCAAGAGAAAAAAGACCAACAAGTGGCTACTGTAGTCTGAGAAAGAACAATGAAGCTAGAGATTTATCAAAAGAAGTTATTTCTTCACCATAGTGACTGTTGGGAGTGATTGCTGGAGTGAAAATCGGCACAGATTGTTCTTGACATTTGTTAAACTATCGTATTGGTAATTGTAGTGTTACTGTGTAAAGGATTAATAGTTTTCTTGTATGATTTAGCAGGTTTAAGTGCGGTAGTGGTGTGTTTTGCATTAATATTTCCTTATTTGGCTCTTTGTTCCATTGGTAAACAATACCATTCGCAGTCATTATGATGTCACAAATGAGGCTGAGTGACTTCGCAACAGGGTGTTATCAATGGGTGACAAATACTATATCGCATGGTAGCAGCGCTGCTCTGTCTAGCTGTATGGTAGTTATAACCCAGCAAGGCACTTTGACACTACCACACACTGTGATTTAAGAAGTGTTATATCCCTACCGTGCATTTCCATTATGGTATCTTTAGCACAGTAGGGATATAACACTTCTTATTGTTTTACTGTGATTGAACATTGTGCACTACTCCAGCTTTTTTCAGTACTTTTTATCGATGTGTTATGGTCCCTACTCTAGATAAAAATTTCAATTTTTTGTGTATTTGTTTGTTAACGTTTATCATGACTGGTGACCCACGCATACTGCATCTGAAATGGTGTCGTGCGACCCAACTATATCAATTATCATCTGAAAAGTGAAGTATCCAGTATACTTCGTTGTCAGCTATGTTCAACCCGTTACACAGTATTGCGAAGCAAGAACTTTTCGAAAAGCACCTCTGCAATCCATGCATACCAAAAGAAAGAAATGGCACCATGCACCCCAGTTATATTGATCATCATCTGAAAAGTGAAGTATCCATTACGCTTCATTGTTGGCTATGTTCAACCTGTTACACAGCAGTACGAATCAAGAAGCACCTCTGCAATTAAAATAGCCACTGTGAAAAATACGAATGATTTCCATTACAAAGGGAAGCCATCATGTGCTACCACCAAATCAACACTTTTTTCTGTCAACAAAGATGAATGGGACACAAAGGAGGACACTAGTAAGTGAAGAATGCATTCTACATACTGTGGTATGCCAAAAGGCACCTGTCAGGTTGAAGTGACATTGAACAGTGAAAAAATCAAGCCCGTAGTCTTAGCTGTTATTGAGTTACACTTGTCTGAAGTCATCAGGCAGTCAGTCAGTCAGCAGAAAATTTCATTAAATATTTTTTCAAAATTCTGTAGCAACTTGTTGAAAGCGCTTTGGGTCGATCTGAAGGTTTGTTCGGGTTTAGTTTTACTTAACCAATACTGCCTCATTGTCATCTGGGAAAATTGAGGCTGGTTTTTGGGTGAAGTTATTTCATGGGCAGTGTTGTGCAAGTTACTTTGTAAAAGTAACTAGTTACATATTACATATTACTTGCAACTGAACTATTTAGTTACAGTTACATATTACCCATAAAATAAAGTAACTGTAATAATATTACATATTATATTACTTTGTGTCCACAGCCTTAAGCTGTCACATGTGAAACTACCACCTTATCACGTGACATGATTGCGTTGTTGGGCAATATGCAAATCTTGGTTATAAGTAAGAAGCTGGTGAATAAGCTTCATTCAGTAGGCCTCATTACTTCGTTATGGCTAGGCATTACTCAGAGGATAACAAACGAGATTAGTAACTTCGTTACTTGTAGTAATAATATTACGTAATATTAGACTTGTTACAGTAACTATATTACTTAGATAACGCGTTACATTTGTAAGTAAAGTAACTTGAGTTATATTACCTATTATTATAGCATATTTCGTTATATTACTTAGTTACCATAAAAGTAATAATATTACATAATGCGTTACATAAGTAATGCATTACTCCCAACACTGTTCATGGGCCACACCTACTCCTTTGTGGTCCTCACTATACAGTACTATACATGCATGCAGTACTATCGTACTGTATGAGTGTGCAAAAATAAATCAAAGCCCTCTTAACCCCCCTATGACTTCAGAAGAAAAAGACGAAGAAATTAAATTGAAACTTTGAATGCCCATATCTTGCAAATGTCTGGTGGAAATTTAATCAAATTTGCAGAGTGGCCTACCCTACTTGGCAGACAGTTACATACAGTATAATGCAAAAATGGGAGAAGGGATCATGAAACTATGCATGTGTGGAAATGCTGTTTTCTTTCTTCCTGTCAATATACTCACAGTGTACACATGCCTGCTTTCTTGGTGACATGACACACTTACTGTGTATCCTAATTTTTCAAACTAGCTAGGCTAGCCAAAATTAAGTATATAGGAAAATTCAAATTGTGATAATGCTAATGGATAATGAATAAATACTTTTGTTAGCTACATAGTAGTCATGGAGTTATAAACTCTGAAAAACATTTGCACACAAATAGTATACCCCTAGCTGAGTCTCAGAACTGGGTACATTATGGACTATATATAATAACACAAATGGCATACACAGTAAACTACACTCACCATACACAGTAATAGTAGCATTATCAGATACTACACTACCATCATCATTAGTAACAATACAATGATAGACACCTTCATCTTCTTCTCTGATCACACTAAATATCAGTTCAGGTGATGTGATATTAACAACTCTATTGGAAGGTGTTATCCAGCTACCATCAGATGGTTGATATTTCTCCCACTGGTAGTGAATGGGACCCATTCCGATAGCTGAACACCATAATGGAGTAATATTTTCACTGCCAGCTCTGACTGTAGTTGACTTTGGTGATTGAGTAATAGTTGGAGTAGCTAAAAGTAAATAACCATGTTATACTCCCAAAGATGTACGTATTTAACTTTAACTTACTATCCACTTCTAACCAAACATATTTCTCAGTATATCCACCATCATTAGTAGCCACACAACAGTACCATCCTTCATCTGATAGTTTGACTTTGCGAATCTTCAACTCATATGTGATAGTGACCTGTTTAGTATCAGAAAACTTTTTATGAATATAAGATATAGTGGAAGCTGAAGACAACTGGTTTCCATCCAATCTTTTCCAGTCATAAATCAGTGCTCCACGACTTAAAGCAAGGCAGTACAGTCTGACAGTTTGCTGAAATCGAACGGTAACATTTTTCAGTGGTCTTAAAATCTCTGGAAGGGGAACTGACAAAACACAATATGGTAAGTATAATTGTGCACACAAGTGAGATTAGCACATACATAATTAAAATACCAAGGGGCTGTATGTATTAAAAATAAGGCTATGTTCATGATGATTTAGTATCAAATATGGCCATTGGTGTTTATGGCAGTAATGTAGTACTGTTAGGTTTGCACTTTATCACACAAAATATTGACCAGAAATCAGCCTCATAATTCTTTCATGGTCCCTTGGCAGCAATGGTGAGGCATAACCATGACCATTTCCAATACAGTAGGTTGTTACAAAATTTAAAAAGCTTTTATTCAGTGGAATTTTCTACTGACTGATTGACTGACTGATTCCTTCAGACAAGCATATTGTAACTCAATAATGACTAAGGCTATACTAAACAGGCTTGATTTTTTCACTGTTCAATGTCACTTCAGCCAACAGGTGCCTCTTAGTTTCATACCACAGTACATGCAATATGTGCATGGACTTACCTTTGTCCTCCTTAGTGTTTCATTTCTTTTCGCTGACAGCTCAAGGTGTTGATTTGCAGTGGGATGGAATTCTTAACATGCAGGAATTATTTGAGTTTTTGTAGTAACTGGGACAGACTGGATTGATTGCAGAAGTGCTTCTTGTAGTGTTCTTCATTTGTAATGCTGTGTAGTGTTTGAACATAACTAAAACAAAGCACAATGGCAACTTCTGTTTTTCAGTAATTGATAGTTGGGACACACATTCAGATGAAAATAATAAGCCTCTGTCTTATGCGCAGTTTCACCAGTTACGTATATTAAAGTTGCAAAAAAGTAAACAAACAAGTAAAAGGAAATTATGAATTTTAAGTTTATAGAAATATAAAGTAGTAAAATAAGGGAGGTGGCCTACACCTGAACATTTAATCCCTAATCTATTCATGGATATAGACTGAATTAGGGATTAAATGTCCACTAGTATATCTGCAGGTGTAGGAGACCTCCCTTGTTTCCCTACTTTTTCCTATGATCCTTAATATTCCTAATTATTCCTTTTACACTGTACTTGACATGATGCTCATTAAACTTATTGAAATTGGTAAACGCTACAAAAAGTGTGTTGCTGGTGTGCTGGTTTCTTACTGGTTGTAAAACTGTATTCAAGGATATCCTCCCATGTACCGCTATAGTTGTACTTCCTACCAAACTACAATATGCCCTTATTATAACCAGGGTCAGATATTATTATTATTATTAAAGTATTGTATGTCAGAAAGGTCAGCTCTCAAAACAAGCCTCATGAGCAATAATCTGGATTATTCAATGTTAATGTTAGTTGGCTTTTGACTGAAGTGTAATTGTAATCACTTCTGTAAAATATGGTCACAAATACTGTAAATTTTATCTGGTTTTGAGTCATTAGTAGCCCATTACATGGTCTAATGCACTTTTTCTTCCATTTTGAAAAACTGCCTGCCCTACTACTCTCCACCCATCCTAATTGAAGCTTCCTGATCTGACCATTCAACTTCACAAACAAAACAGTGATTGTAATGGTGGCTGTTAGTAATATAGGGAGTTGTTGGAAATTGTAAAAGTATGGTAGACAAGCCTCATCCTTAATGACCTCCACAGATCCTAGTGGGAATGAAACTCTTTGCTACAGTATGCAGTGTAAAGTCATTTTAAATTTAGTTTGAATGTAGAGAGTTATAGAACCCAGCTCTTGTGGCCTTCATAGCACATGTCAAGACTGCACGTTAGGGGCGTAGGAACAAGTTTTGGAGAATGTGGCCAAAGCTAGCTTTCACTAATCAATCACAACTAATTTGAAGATCAAAATCCGGTGTAAATATGTTGCAAAGTGTGTAATTACTAGCTAATACTGTAAATGTACAGTACCCATACACTCATATGCTACAGTGAGACCACCCTCTATATCTGTGGCCACAGTTAGCTTTATACGTAGCTAACATCTTTGTTATCATATAATTATGACACAGATACAGCATTCTTTGTATTGCTTAGATTTCTCACAGCATGAATTCAAGTTTTAATTTTTAAACATCATATACAGTATCATGTGTCAGGATCTAATAGAAAATTACAAGGGGTTTTAAACCACAATGGATGACTTGAATAATTCAGTGTAGCAACAAGATAATCTTATGGTGTTTGTATGGCCTCTTGTACTGAGAAGAGGTATAGTTTCTCTGTGTATGTAAGCAGGAAACTAGGTCTCAATTTAAGCTACAGTAGCTATTAACCTACTGGTACGGGAAGAAGCCTCTGGAACTGGCGCATCATTTTCCAGAAAAGCGGATCGAGTGCACGGAGGATGCCCTAGATCATCCCACGCTCGAGTGGAACAATTTTTCCAAAAACTGGCACGACATTCTGCTTCACGGCGACAATAAGGAGATTTTACAGACCCTCATCGTGAATGGTTTCAAAGGCAAAATTGACCTCATTTACATAGATCCACCCTTTTGCTTCGGGTGTAAATTACACGCGCAAGCTCAAGCTCAGAGGTAAAAAGTTTCAAGCCAACAATTTGGAAAGCCAAGGCCAATCCGTTTTAGAGGATCTCCAATACGAAGATATTTGGAAGAAACGATACTTATCTGCAGTATATGTACGAACGTCTTATTCTGCTCCGTGAACTCCTGAGTAACCGAGGAGTCTTTATCTCCATTGTGACTGGCATAAATCGCATCACTTGCGTTTTTTACTCGACGAGGTATATCGGGCGAAGAAAATTTCGTCAATGAAATTGTTTGGTATTATAACAGCGGAGCCCGGAGTGCTGCTTTTGGACGCAGGCATGACACTCTTTTCTTATATAAAAAAGCTAATAAGGGATTTATATTTAATACAGACGAAGTTCGTCGCCCCCCTGTAAGTGAATCTATAAACATTCCACCCATCAAAAGCACATTATTATCATCCTGATGGAAAAGTGGAGGATGATGTTTGGAAAATAGGAATTATTTCTCAGAACGATAAACGGAAAGGCTCAACTACCCCACGCAAAAGCCCGAAGCGTTGCTAGAACGAATTATCAAAGCCTCCAGCAACGAGGATTCCATCGTGTTGGATTGTTTTTGTGGAAGCGGAACACCCTCGCCGTTGCCCAGAGACTGGGTCGGCGCTGGATGGCGCCGACATGAACCGCAGGGGCTATCCAAACACTCGCAAACGACTGGAGACTATCTTGAAAAAGCAAAATCAAAGTAGTTCTCAGCACAGACATACACATCACGGATTTGCAATCTATCAAGTCAACAATTACGACTTCAAAAAATCGAAGAGCTGGAGAAACTGGTTCGTGTCTCTTATGGGATAGATCCGCGCCCCAATGACGTTTTTTTTTGATGGTGAAGGCAGGGAGCCCTTGTCAAAATGGCCAGTCTGACGCAACCTTTGTCTTTACTTGACTTGCAGAATCTGCGCGAAGAGCTCGCGACGCGGCAGACGAACAGAGGCCCATTCACTTCATCGGTTGTGGCGTCGAACCTGCCGTCCATGAGGAGCTGGATAGACCCAGACTCAAGGGCTCGCCCAGCCGAATAAAAGTCATAGATATCCTGAAAGATGGATTCGTGGTATCGGAATCTCCGAGTGCCAAAGTGAAGTTTGAGAGAAACGGAAATCAAATCACGTTCCAGATAGAGGACTTCTACAGTCCAGAACATTATGTCGCAACTCAGAAAAGACAAGAATTCGATTTTTAAGGAAGAGATCGATGATTTTCGTGCCATGATTGAGTCGATTTCTTGGGACAACGACTATGACGGCCGTGTATTTCGATCTCGGGGGTGCGACACGCCAGAGAAACACACAGACTTGGTTCGAGTCCAGCACACGATTACCCTCCCGCGTGCAGAGGCGGCTTTTGCTCTCAGAATCGTCAGCACGATTGGAGAAGAACTCCTTATCATCAACAGGAGAAAATAGATCATGACAGAACAAAGATTAAACGAACTCCGTCGGAAACTGAAAGCGTTAGCTACAGAACTAGAAGCCGCAAAATTCAAGAATGCGGAAAAAATCTTTGGAGATTACTTCAAAACCTGTACAGACTTTCTTGAAGGCTTGGCAGCGTTCTTAGAGGAGCATAAAGACAATCTTGACGTCAGAAATTTCTTGAGCGTCATATAGGTCCAAGGAGGAGTCCCAAGGCTGTTTTCCGGCCAATCGCAGCATGTGCAACAGAAAATGTTTTTGAAAAACATGATCTGATAAGCCTCTATGAAGGCTATAGGAAATTAAAGCGTGTTTTGGAAAACGAAAAAAATAATAACACGCATCGTACTTCAAGTAGCATCCTATTTGACATCCTTGCAACGCTACATTGAGGATCCCATAAGGATATATGGACTTTATTTTCTAGATCTTGTTTTGGAACAAAAAGAGAACCTCAAAAAATTTTGGCAAGAGCAAGAAAGTGCGTCGAAGGAGTATTTGAAAGCAGAGCAAGCTGATTTTGCGGATTTTGTTCGTGAAAAAAAAGAGACTTTTGAAGATGAATCGCGAGACCTTACAGCTCAACATAAAGAACTCGTTGAGGATGTGAAGAACAAAAGAAGACTTATGAAACTCAATCGAAAAGCCTTACAGATCAACATTGGGAACTGGTTGAGGCCTATAAAGAGCAAAAAGAGGCTTATACACCCAATCGCAAAGCCTTATAGCTCAACATGACCAACTGCTTACAAAGCAAAGGGCGGCTTATGACACCCAGTCACAAGACTTTACAGATAAACATGACGAACTCGTTGAAGAACAAAAGGGGACTTATGACACCCAATCGCAAGGCTTTGCAACTCAACATGACCAACTGCTTAAAGAGCAAAAAAAGACTTTTGGCGAGCTTATAGTTCAAAATCGGAAACTGTTTGAGGAGGGCATGAATGTCCACACAAAAAAAATGCAGGAGCTTGAAAAGGAAATAAAATCACTTCTACCTAGTGCCGGGACTGCAAAACTGGCAGGAGATTACTTTCATGCGAAGCCGTAGGTATGGTATGTCCCATACCACGAGATTGCTGAACATTCAAAGATACTCAGAATAAGGGGAGTTCTCAGAATGGGGGAAATTTTTGGTCTCTAAAACAAGCTCTGGCCATTGATTAAGCATATCTGGCGATGGGCTCAGCATGTTGTGTCGTCGTCGTTACACGTCCTGGCGGACTTAGCTTTCTTTGTGTTGCCTCTTATAGCCATTTTCTGGATAAATCGAGACATAGAGGCACCACGGATTTTTATGATTTACTTGGAATTTTCATTAGGAATGCTGGCCCCGTCTTTATTGCTTTTTTTGGATTTCGGTCTATCGGAAGGAAAAGGCTGCTTTATGAGGAATATAACCACAAGCAAAGGGTCATGACCTTATTTGATTCCTTCAGGAAAGAAACGGATGAAAGTAAGATCTCAGAACATAAAAAAAGACTCTTGAAAATTGCGCTCGATACTGTGGAAGAAAAGCCCAGGTCTATCTATTACGACATAGAGAAAAAAGGCTTGTTCGACATATTGTCGGGGATTTTTTCCAAAAACGACTCTTCCAAGAGCGATTCCTCCAAGAATGACCCCAAGTCCGGGGAAAAATGAAGTCATTGATCTGAGGCTAAAAGATACAAAAAACACAGGTTGAGTCATTCCTTGCCGGACAACGAAACAAAGGAAAGCACGGGTCTAGGCACAACTCGGTTCAATGTGCTAGAGACTCTCGTTGTGCCCGGGCGGGGTGCGAGGCGCGGCGGCTGTTTTTCGCCCCTTCCATTGAGGCTTTGCAGAGCGGTTCGAAGGCCAAACAACAAGCCTCTCGACCAGAGTACGCAAATAATTCAGACAATATAGCCGGCTCAATCTTTCCTGGGTGACATTTCCCGGAGGCCTCCGCCGATTTTCCTATGCCCAGAGTATCCGGGGGCTCGGTCGGATGACCCGGGCGACCCGGATGACGCGGGAGCCCAGACTGCTCCTCTCGCTTGCAAGAGCTGAATCAGCTCTTGAGCTGGGACCGGAACACGCTTGCCGGACAGAGGTCTCTTCGCTACGGAGACCTTTCATCGTCGCCTTGTTCAAGCGAAGCGCGACCGAAACGCGACTCGTGGGCCATCGCGGTGCTCTAGAGCCCCAGGCCTTATTCGGGTTTCTCTATGGGTGTACCAACAAAAAAACGCCGATGAGGCGTTCTGCATGACAAAAATTTCTCTCTTGCTCTGTTCTCCTAAGATCCTCTGTTTTGCAAGCCCAAGCCCCATGCGGCGTGTGAGCACCCGGCGTCTGAGGGGCAGATCATCAACAAGGACATCTCGGCGAACTCTCGAGGAGTCCGCCGAGACGCCCGGGCGGGTCATGCGACCCTGTGGGAGCGGATGCCCTGCTCTTGAGCTTTCTGCAGAAGGTTGAGACCGATGCCGTTCAGCTTGCCGAAGCCCAGGACGCCGATGGGGTTCAGGCTGAGCATGGTCTCGTTGCGAGCGAAGGCGGCTCGTTTGCCCAGGCGCTTGTCCAGCTTCGCCTCGAGGCAGGTCACCTGGTGGCGGTTCGCCCAGGCTCTGACGGCGACATTCGCTTTCGGGTCGTCTGTCAGGGCGAGAACGATCTCGCCGTGCTTCGCCTTCAGCGAGTCCAGAGTCTTGTCGACGGCTTGCGGTCGCCGTAGCCGCGCTCGGCGATGACCGCGATGACCTTGCCTGCCGGGGCGCTGCGGAGCACTTGGGCGCGCTGGCGGTTCGCCAGGTAGGCTCGGGCGTCGACCATCGCCGCGGTGGGACTGACCGCGCTGCGCCAGGCGCTGGGGGGCTCCCAGGCGTGGAAGTGGCGGTCGTAGACGTCCTGCATCGCCTCGAACATCGCCAGGTGGCTGTCGAGCGTGTCGTTCAGACGAGCGATGCTGGCTTGCCGCGAGAGCAGCTTGTCGTCGTCAATGCCGCTGACGGGGGTCGGGCTGGCGAAGCTGTCTAGCAGCTCTTTCAGAGCACGCTCTTGAGCGTCGATTTCGCGCTCGAGCCCCTTGAGGCGATTGTGGAGCCCATTGACGAACTGCCACAGCAGTTTCTGGGCTTGGTTGGCCCCCAACAGGGAACCCTCGAACAGCTCGATGAGCTGCTCGCTCTTGCTGACTACGAGAGCCCGCAGAGCGTCATTGTCGGGGGGTGTCATGGCCTCCAGCTCGATGAGACTAAAGTCTTCCATTTCGCCGGTCAATTCGTTGTAAAGGGTCATGATGGTGAACTCCTGATGAAAAAAAAAACGAGAGCCACGGGTGGCTAAGCGGCGACCCAACCAAGCGGAAGGGGGATGTCAAGGGTGGCGCAAAAAAGCAGACGATGGTGCGGGCCAGGGCGTAGCCCAACACGGTCGTCTGCTTTTTTGACCTTTAAGAAATAAAATCGCCACGCGCAGCGGCGGGGCGTAGCCCCGACCCTTGACAGACCCCGAGCTTGTGTTTCATCTACGCCGCGCCACCCGTGGCTCGTTCGGGCTTCATCAGGAGTCGTCCTCCGACCTTTGAGGTACGACTGACCCAGAATGGAAACAGGCGTAGTCGGCCGGAGGAGACTCTGCCCCCGCCGCTCAGCGGTCGAGGTGGTGCCAGAGCACTTTCGCGATGCTCGGGAGCTTCTCCAGGGGCAAGCGGACAGACACCGCGGCCAGGGCGTTCGGCTCGTACACGAGCGCGCTCCCGGCTTGCACGAGCGCGTCGCGCAGCGCGGTGTCCCTGTGCTTGAGCTCCAGCGTGAGGGTCGGCCCTGGACGCCGACGCAACCGCACGCCGGGACACAGCTCCTGGGAGAACAGCGAGTCGCGGGCTTGGCGGAGCTTCCGCAGGATGGCGGCGGCTCCGACCTCGGCGTCCAGCTGGACGCCCAAGGACTTGGCGAACTCGAAGACATCGCCGCCGTCCAGCACCCGACCCAAGAGGCCCTCGCCGTCCGAACAAGTCAGACGCCAGATCTTCTCCGGATCTTCTGATGAGTGCTCGGCAGGCGTTTCCAGAGACCCAGCCCGGCTCCGACGATCTTGGGGGCGGTGAAGGTCTCCACAGCGGGCGTCCGCTGATAGGCTTCTGCCCAGAGCTCCTGCGCTTGCGAGAGGTCGTTCAGCTCTTCCCAGGGCCCGCGCTCGTTCCGCGGGTTCTCGGTCAGGAGTTCGCTATAGCGCACGCCCGCCAGCCGATAGCACGGGATCACGCGTCCAGAGGAATGGGCTCTTGTTTCATTCACGTTTATGTGATAAGGTCGCCTTGTTTGGCGTTACCTCTCCGGCTTGCCGGCTGAGTGTCGGGCTTCTCGGCAAGGCCCCAGGCAGCCCCAGGCGGCCCATCGTGCCTTTTTGGCAAAAAGTTTACGAACGTTACGTAAGGGAGAAAGCTATGCTTTATCACCATCATTCTATGTTTGGCTCTGTCGATTCGGTACGCGCAGAGTCCTCTTTTGTTCAGAGGCGGTCTCTATCGCTTTGGGGTCTGGGCGCGGCGGCGGGGCTGCTGAGTTTTCCTCTGCGGGCTTGGTCTGGGGACGTGGCCTTGGCGGGCGAGCCGTGTCTTGTGCCTGCTGGAGCTGCTCTTGGCCCGCCGGCGAGCTGTGATTCGGCTCTGGCTCTGGACGGCGGCGAAGCCGCCGCTGCCCTCCCGGCGTTCCCAGAGACCCCTCGCGAGGAGCTCTTGGTTGTCCTAGGCAAGGACGCTTTACCGCTCGTATCGGTGGACGATCTCTCGGGTCTCTCGGACCGCTCGGAGGACCTCATCCTGTCTCAGGCCTCAGAGTCCGGCAGTGCAGAAGGCGGCTCCTCCAAATTAGGCTGGTGGCTCGGCGGCGGCGGAGGCGGTCTCGCGGCTGTTGCGGTCCTAGCCAGCGGCGGGGGCGGAGGCGACGACAATGGCGGCGGTGATAACATTGTTAACGTCAACAACAATAATACGAACAATGGGAACAACGGGGCCACGCCTACGGCGAACAGCGCGCCCTTGCCCGAGTTGAATGCCCCGACGACGCTGACGGCGATGGAGGGCGTGGCGGCCATCTGGAATGTCTCGGCCTGGTTCGACGATGAAGACGCGGGCGATTCGCTCACCTATGAGGTGAGTGTGCTGCGGGGAGCGATGGAGTTCGCTTTACCGAACTGGCTGGATGTGAACGCCATGACGGGGTCTCTGACGATAGCGACGGGCGCGACGGCCGACACCGAGCTCGGTACTTACACGCTGGTGGTGAAGGCGACGGACACGGCGGACGAGACAGCCGTCCACACGACGACGCTGACGGTTGAGGATGACTCAGGCGATGGAGGCACGCCGGACCCGGACCCCACGCCCACGCCGGACGGGATGACACCCACACCGGACCCGGACCCTGAGCCCACGCCCACGCCGGACGGAATGACGCCCACACCGGACCCGGACCCTGCGCCCACACCGGACCCTGCGCCGACACCGGACCCTGCGTCTTCGAATTCTGCCCCGACGACGACGACGGACGCCCCGACGACGTCTCTCGAGGCGGACGAGGGTGATTCGGCACGATGGACTGTCTCGGATTGGTTCTCGGACCCGGACGGCGATTCGCTCACTTTTGCGGCGACGGGGTTGCCGAGCTGGCTCGAGCTGGACACAGCGATGGGGGTTCTGACGATTGCGTCCGATGCGACGGACGACCCCGAGGTGGGCGAGCATACTTTCACGCTCGCGGCGAGCGACGGCGACGGCGAGACCGCCGTCCTCACGCTCACGCTGGAGGTCGAGAACGACCCCGAGGACCCCGTCGTAGCGGCGGGGGCCCCGGCGACCCTGACGGCGACCGAGGGCATGGCGGCCGGCTGGGATGTCTCGGCCTGGTTCTCGGATCCGGACGCGGGCGATTCGCTCACATTTGCGGCGAGTGGGTTGCCGGACTGGCTCGAGCTGGACACAGCGATGGCGATTCTGACGATAGCGGCTGGAGCGACGGACGCCGCTCAAGTCGGCAGCCACACGCTGGCGGTGACGGCGAGCGACGATTCGGACGCGACGGCCGTCCACACGGTGACGCTGACTGTTGTCGCAATTGTCCCAACTGTCCTAGACACCAGCGACCTAACGCCGGCTCAGGGGTTTATCCTCCAGGGCGATGTGGCGGGCGACAATTTGGGCTCGTCGGTTGCGGGCGCCGGCGACATCAATAAGGACGGCTACGACGACCTCATCGTCGGGGCTTGGGGAGGCGGCTCCGGTGCCGGGGAGGCCTATATCATCTACGGGAAAGCCGGCACCGGGTCGCAGTTCGGCACGCTGGTGGGCGGCCGCCGGGTTCTGGATACGACGAATCTCGCCCCCTCGGCTGGTTTTATTATCCAGGGCAATAGGTTATATGACCGGTTGGGCGTTTCGGTTTCGGGAGCGGGCGACATCAATGGCGACGGATACGACGACCTCATCGTCGGGGCTGACTGGGGCGATGGTGGCGGGACGGACGCTGGAGAGGCCTATATCCTCTATGGCAAAACCGGCACGGACGGGACCCAGTTTGGCACGAAGGTGGGAGACCGCCAGGTTCTGGATACGACGAATCTCGCCGCCACCGATGGTTTCATTATTCAGGGCGATGCGGGGGGCGCCTTCCCCGACTTCTTGGGCAGTTCGGTTGCGGGCGCCGGCGACATCAATAAGGACGGCTACGACGACCTCATCGTC
The DNA here is from genome assembly GCA_965203415.1 of Alphaproteobacteria bacterium. Classification (GTDB taxonomy): domain Bacteria; phylum Pseudomonadota; class Alphaproteobacteria; order CBDBCS01; family CBDBCS01; genus CBDBCS01. Next base: position 32,879 of record CBDBCS010000006.1, read on the forward strand.
GGGGCTTGGGGAGGCGATGATGGCGGCTCCGGTGCCGGGGAGGCCTATATCATCTACGGGAAAGCCGGCACCGGGTCGCAGTTCGGCACGCTGGTGGGCGGCCGCCGGGTTCTGGATACGACGAATCTCGCCCCCTCGGCTGGTTTCATCCTCCAGGGCGATGCGTCGTTCGACGGGTTGGGCTTTTCGGTTTCGGGAGCCGGCGACATCAATGGCGACGGGTTCGACGATCTCATCGTCGGAGCCTGGGCTGGCGATGATGGCGGGGGTGATGCCGGAGAGGCCTATATCATCTATGGCCAAGCCGGCTCCGGGTCGCAATTTGGCACGCTGGTGGGAGGCCGCCGGGTTCTGGATACCACGAACTTGGCGCCGACCGATGGTTTCATCCTCCAGGGCGATGGGAGGGTCGACCAGTTGGGCTTTTCGGTTTCGGGAGCCGGCGACATCAATGGCGACGGGCGGGACGACCTGATCGTGGGGGCTGACTGGGGCGATGATGGCGGGACGGACGCTGGAGAGGCCTATATCATCTACGGGAAAGCGGCACCGGGTCGCAGTTCGGCACGCTGGTGGGCGGCCGCCGGGTTCTGGATACGACGAATCTCGCCCCCTCGGCTGGTTTCATCCTCCAGGGCGATGCGTCGTTCGACGAGTTGGGCTTTTCGGTTTCGGGAGCCGGCGACCTCAATGGCGACGGCTACGACGACCTCATCGTCGGAGCCCGTTGGGGCAATGATGGCGGGGGTGATGCCGGGGAGGCCTATATCATCTATGGCAAAGCCGGCACCGGGTCGCAGTTCGGCACGGAGGTGGGAGGCCGCCAGGTTCTGGACACCACAGGCTTGGCGTCGACCGACGGCTTCATCCTCCAGGGCGATGAGCGTGGCGACCTCTTGGGCCATTCGGTTTCGGGAGCGGGCGATATCAATAACGACGGGTACGACGACCTCATCGCCGGGGCCCGTTATGGCGATGATGGCGGGACGGAGGCCGGAGAGGCCTATATCATCTATGGCGGCGCGCACCTAGGCGGGGCCGCCACCCGCGCCGAGGAGGCCCTCCCGGGCGGGGCGGACGAGCTCTTCTTCTTTGGCTGAGCGGACGCCGACACGCTCGAAGACCCGCCGACACCGAGGTTCTTTCATAGAACTGCCACCTAGGGTCAGCCGGAGGCTCTCGCGCTGGCAGTAGCGGTCGGCGAGCTGGTGCACCTCGGTCAGCAGTGGGTCCTGGCGACCTCGGACCAGGATCGTCAAGTCCTTCACAGGGGGCTCGCTTGGTGGCTCATAAAACCGAGCCGGGAGTCCTGTGGTCTGGTCCACATTGAACACCTTGTAGGTGCGCGCGAACAGACGATAGACGCACCCTTGGTCCTCGGGGTCGGTCACGAGGAACGCATTCGGGTCGGGCTCGTCGTCGTGGATGAGCTGGCTCTCGCCCGTGTCGGCGTCTTTCTGCAGCTTGTAGCGCTTGTAGAACATGACGTCGGTGCCGCGCTCGCCTTTGCACACCGAACCTCCCAGAGTCCGGGCCTGGTTGAACGTGACCCAGCCGTTGCTGCGATAGCCTCGGGCGGCCGCGCAGCTCCACAAGAGCAGAATGTTCGCCCCGCGATAGGCCTTCTTCGAGACCACATTGTACGGACGGCTGGTGTTGTGGTTCAGGCTCCAGGGGCGGCGCCAGGGGATGATGCTCTTCTCCAGGCTCTCCAGGATGCGTTGGGAGACCTCTTGGAAGATGTCGCGACGGGGTTTATGAGACTTTCGTAAGTGTGCCATGGGCGTATTCCTTTCTCAGAAAGTGTTAAAATCGCCCTTTATTTCGTCTCTTTTCTTTATTTCCTCCTTGTTTCAGCCCCTGACGTTTTTGTAATACACGTGACATGCATGTGACATGCACGTGACATGCATGTGTATACATATTGCATTCTATGCTATGTGTATGCTATGCGAATGCTACTCTATGTGAATGCTACTCTATGCGAATGCTACTCTATGTGAACGCTATGCTATGCGAATGCTACTCTATGTGAATGCTACTCTATGCGAATGCTATGCTATGCGAATGCTAATCTATGTGAATGCTATGCTATGCGAATGCTATGCTATGCGAATGCTACTCTATGTGAATGCTATGCTATGTGAATGCTATGTGTGTTCACATAGACCGAACCAGCCATGAGTCCTCTGGAAGTCACGACCAACCCCCATATCCAGACCAGGGAGGAAGCGCCGACGGGCTCGTCCTCGCCTGTCGCCCCCGCGCCCGAGCTGCCCTGTTCGCTCGCCTTTCTCTCGTCTAAAGGCGGGGTCGGGAAGACCACCTGTGCGGCGCTCTGTCTCTCCGCTCTACTTCAGACCCAACGGACCATCGCCGTCCTAGACTGCGACCCCAACCAGCACCTCGCGAACTGGGTCCACAAACTCAACCGACCGCAGCTCCGGATCTATGCTTCCGTCACTCTGGATAATTTCTACGAGTTGTATGACAAGGCCCGGGCTCAGAGCGATGTCGTCCTCCTAGACCTGCCGGGGACCGAGACCATCGTGACGACCTATGCGATCAGCGCGGCCGAGCTGGTCGTCGTGCCGTTGCGGGCCTCGCATATGGATGCAGTGATGGCTTTGAAGGGAGTGCGGTTGGTCCGACAGCAAGCCCGAACTTGTCGGCGCTCTATCCCCTGCGTGGCGGTGCTGACCCAGACCCGACCCGAGGGTATGGTGACACGCAATGAACGTCATCTCGTGGCACAGCTGGAGGCCAACCAGGTGCCTGTCCTGCCGATCCGTCTCGTGGAGCGGGAGGTCTATCGGACAATGTTTGCGATAGGGCAGTCTCTTTTTGAGCTCCCCGCCGAGCAAGCGAGCCACGAGCGGGCTCTGGGGAACGCCCTCGCTTTTGTCAAAGCGTTAGGGACTTTTTTTCAATCTGGAGTTTAGCATTATGAACAAGTCATCCTCTCGGGAGGCGCTGTTGAGTCAATCGCGTCATTCCATCGCCTCGGATCTGCCACCGGTCTCGGAGTCGGAGTCTGTGCCCGCACCGGCTCAGAGGGCTCAGAGGAACGGGCGGACACAGAGCTACACCCACAACGAAGAGGGCCGCCCTGTGCTGCGTCGCCGCCGCAAGGGTCGGGATCAGAGCATCACGTTTCGGGCGTCTCGGGAGGTACTGGACCTGCTCTATGAGTTGGTATCGGAACGAGGCTGGTCTTTAACGGACGGTTTTGAGCACCTGGTTCGTCTAGGACACAAGCGCTGGGTGGACTCTGACCCTGACAGCGGGAACCAGGGCGGAACATGAAAAAGAGAGAGTCGTGGAAATCGGGGAGCTCTTTTCTTTTTCCTGCTCGGCTCTGGTTGTGCGTGCCACGAGCCAGCGGAGAGGAGAGGCATGCCCCTCCCTCCGCCTTTATTCATCTTCCGAACAACCGTGCTGTGCTGGTGCCCAGGCGGGCCAACAAAAGCCTGAGACACCCTTCCGCTTGCCTCTACGGAGATTGCCTCAACCAGGATACAGCCGAGGAGGGCTCCACAGCGGGGAGAACTTCCCCCTTTCCCGCGCCACGAGCGAACTTCCCTCTCTAAAAGGCTTGTCTAGTTGTCTCTCTGGGTTGCGTCGTCAAGTTCCTTCTTGGTCTGTTTTATTTTGGCAATGATGGTCTGCAGTTTTGCATCGTCCGGGTATTTTTGCGCCCATGCTGTGACCTTATCGTAGATCTCCTGCACTTCTTTCATCCGCCCCGCCTGCGCATAAGCGAGTATCATGTTGCCGCTACCCCTGGCCAGCATTTCCCGCACTTCCTTATCTCCGGGATGCTGTTCATAAAGAGCCACAAGCCTATCATAAATCTCCCGTGCCGCTTTCAAATCCTCCGCCTGCTTATAAGCACCTATCATGCTGGCACTAGTCATGGCCCAAAGGACCCGTATTTCCTTATCTTCAGAATGTTTGTCAGCGAAAGCCGTGAGCCTATCATACATCCCCTGCACCTCTTCCACCTGTCTCGCCTCCCCATAAGCACCTATCATGATGCCGCTACCCCTGGCCAGCACTTCCCGCACTTCCTTATCCTCAGGGTGTTGTTCACAAAGAGACACAAGCCTATCATAAATACCCCGCGCCTCTTCCACCCGTTTCACCTGCCCGTAAGAACCTATCATGATAACGCTACCCCTGGCCAGCACTTCCCGCACTTCTTTATCCTCAGGGTTTTTGTTCACAAAGAGACACGAGCTTATCATAGACCCCCCGCGCCTCTTCCACCCGTCTCGCCTGCGCATAAGCAGCTATCATGTTGACGCTACCCGCCCCCAGCACTTCCCGCACTTCCTTATCTTCAAGGTGTTGTTCTGAAAGAGCCACGAGCCTATCATAAATCCCACGCGCCTCTTCCAAATCCTGCTCCGGGGCCTGGAGGTAAGCAGCTATCATGTTGAAGCTACTCTTCGCCAACTTTTCCCAAACCTTCCTATCTTGAGGGTGTTGTTCTGAAAGAGACGCGAGCCTATCATAAATCCCACGCGCCTCTTGCAAATTCGGGGCCCGTATGTAAGCACCTATCATGATGATGCTACCCATCACCAGCGCTTCCCGCATTTTCTTTTCCTCAGAGTGTTGTTCATAAAGAGACACGAACCTATCATAGACCCCCCGCGCCTCTTTCACCTCCTGGCGTTTCCCCATAAGCGAGCATCATGTTGACGCTACCCTTCGCCAGTGCTTCCCACACTTCCTTATCCTCAGGGTGTTGTTCAAGAAGAGCCACGAGCCTATCGTAAATCCCCTGCGCCGCTTTCAAATCCTGCTCCGGGGCCTGGACGTAAGGGAGTATCATGATAAAGCTACTCCTCGCCAGCCATTCCCGCATTTCTTTATCTTCAGGGTGTTGTTCACAAAGAGCCACGAGCCTATCATAAATCCCCCACGCCTCTTGCAAATCCTGCGCCTGCGCATAAATACCTATCATGTTGATGCTAACCTTGGCCAGATTTTCCCGCACTTCCTTATCCCCAGGGTACTGTTCAGAAAGACCCGCGAGCCTATCATAGCTCCCCCGAGCCTCTTTCACCTCCCCGGCCTGCCCATAAGTGATTATCATGATGGCACTACCCGCCGCTAGCATTGCCCGCACTTCCTTATCTTCAGGGTGTTGTTCAAGAAGAGCCACGAGCTTATCGTAAATCCCCCGCGCCTTTTTCAAATCCTGCGCTTGGATATAGGATAATATTATGTCGACGCTACCCTTCGCCAGCTCTTCCCAAATTTCCTTATCTTCAGGGTGTTTATCAGAAAGAGCCACGAGCCTATCATAGACCCCCCGCGCCTCCTCCGGGGCCTGGATGTAAGCGCGTATCATGTTGAAGCTACCCGCCGCCAGCTGTTCCCGCATTTCCTTATCTTCAGGGTGTTTGTCAGAAAGAGCCACGAGCCTATCATAGACCCCCCGCGCCTCTTCCGGGACTTGGATGTAAGCAGCTATCATGTTGGTGCTACCCTTCGCCAGCTCTTCCCAAACCTCCTTATCTTCAGAGTGCCGTTCAAAAAGGGACACGAGCCTATCGTAGACTCTCCGGGCCTCTTTCACCTCCTGCGCCTGCTTATAAGCAGCTATCATGTTGACGCTACCCGCCGCCAGCTCTGCCCACACCTTCTTATCTTCAGGGTGTTTGTCAGAAAGAGCCACGAGCCTATCATAGACCCCCCGCGCCTCTTCCGGGGCTTGGATGTAAGCAGCTATCATGTTGACGCTACCCCTCGCCAGCCATTCCTGCATTTTCTTATCCTCAAGGTGTCTGTCAGAAAGAGCCACGAGCCTATCATAGACCCCCCGCGCCTCTTCCGGGGCTTGGATGTAAGCGCGTATCATGTTGAAGCTACCCTTGGCCAGAGCTTCCCGCACTTTCTTATCTTCAGGGTGTTGTTCGGAAAGAAACACGAGCCTATCATAGATCCCCCGCACCTCTTGCACCTCCTGTGCCTTCCCATAAGCACTTATCATGTTGACGCTACCCTTGGCCAAATTTTCCTGCACTTCCTTATCTTCAGGGTGTTGTTCGGAAAGAAACACGAGCTTATCATAGACCCCCCGCGCCTCTTGCACCTCCTTTGCCTCCCCATAAGCAGCTATCATGTTGACGCTACCCTCGGCCCAAAGGACCCACACTTCCTTATTCTCAGGATGTCGTTCAGAAAGAGCCTCGAGCCTATCATAGACCCCCCGCGCCTCGTTCATTTCCTTTGCCTTCCCATAAGCAGTTATCACGTTGACGCTACCCTCGGCCCAAAGAACCCGCACTTCCTTATCTTCAGAGTGTTGTTCACAAAGAGCCTCGAGCCTAGCATACATCCCCCGCGCCTCTTTTACTTCCTGCGCCTCCCCATAAGCAGCTGTCATGATGACGCTACCCTGGGCCGAAAGGACCCGCATTCCCTTATCTTTAGGGTATTGTTCGGAAAGAAACACGAGCCTGCCATAGACCTTTCGCGCTTCTTCCACCCGACCCGCTTTTGTATAAACAGCTATCATGCTGACACAACCCGCGGCCAGGAACAATTTTTTTTCTCGCAGTCCTGCTCCTCCAGCGAGCTTCCTGACATATCGGACCGGCTCCTTGTTGACAACGTGCTTTATCCAATTTTGCTTACCAAAATGTTCTTCGGTAAGCCCGAGCAACTTGTCATAAATTGTCCGCGCCTCTTTCATCTCCTTTGTTTCCCCATAAGCGAGTATCATATTAACACTCGCGACGCATAGGCTTTTCAGAAAGCGTTTATCTTCAGAATAAAAAGAGTTTAGGGTGTCTAAATCGTCATAGGTCTTACGAGCTTTTTCTATCTGGTTGTTTGTTGCATAACAAGGGGGTATCAAAGGGCTGGCAAGTGTCCATGCAACAAGAATTGGCTTTTTAGATGGAAATTGCTTTCTAAGGTCTGACAATTTGTTGTAGAATTTGAGAGTATGTTTCCGTTTTCCTGAAATTGCGTAGGAACGGATAAGTACGCTTAGAAAGGCAGATTTTATGAGAGCTCGGCCTTCATCTGTTAGCTTGTTATTCTTCTTATTCTTCAGAAAGCTTGATACCTCGTTATAAATCAATTTTACTATTTCCTTCTGGTTTGGATTTCGTGTCAATTCTTCAGCCAGTCTTAATTTCCTTGTGAGCCAATCACGTTCTTTCGTAGTTAACGGCCTGTTATCTATTGTTATTTTTAAACTGAAAAGAAGAAGAAAAAAGAAAAAGAGGAAGGTTAAATCGGCCCAAAAAACAGCATTCTTAATGGCATTAAAAATAAACCAATCAGGAAAGGGAACAAGAAATAAAATAAAGGCGACGAGCAATAACAGGCCGGCTCTCCACGGCCCCATACTCTTAAGTGCGTCAAGCACTTCCTTCTTCCAGTCATCAGGCGAGGTGAATTTGCTTAACCCTGAAAATGCATCCGACAAGTCGGGCTGAATAGCTTTGAACACCTCCTGTATCATTTTTTCAGGCTCTTTCCGGTCTCTCTTCTCGAACGGGTGAAATTTCATAATCGTTTTCCTCTATAAAAACCTAAAACTTGGATCACCCGGTCAAAGACACCGGGGGAGCGACCACGGGCAGCACTACAAGCCCTTTTGTACTGTGCTATCTGAAACACGAAGCACTCTGGGCGACTCTATGAGAAACTCAAACAAGTGTCAATCGATTTGTCCAAAGCGGCCGTTGTTCTTATCCGCTCAAACCCATCGTCCCGTCCCACTCCCATAGGTGTTGGAGCCGCAGTGGGACGGCCTAGCCCATGGCGGGCAGGGAGCACAAAGAGGGCCTCCAGAATGACAAGACGCACGGCAAAGCGTCAGGGAGAGGAGACCGCCAGAGCAAGCCGTGAAAATCAGCGACCTCTTCTCTTTTTCCTGCTCGTACACAAATCAAGAACCGGGGGAGCGCGGACGCTTCCTCCGGTCTCGTCGTTTGCTCTAGGACTTGGGTCGATTTTCCGTCCTCTCATTTAGGGGTCTCCTTTGCGTTCCGAACGAAGACGTGGATGGCGGTGGGGAAGGTCGTCCCGAAGCGCTGATAGAGCCGCCCTGGTATAGGGTGGCGGTCTAGATAGGCCACCTGGAAGCGGCCGAGCGTATCCATCAGCTGACGGTCTTGGTCGGGCTGGAAGGCGTGGCTTGTCAGACAGACCAGGCGTCCTCCCGGTGCCAGAAGCGGCACCACCCCCTCCAGGTGGAGGCTCGTGACGCGTCTCTGGCGGCGATGGCCGCTGGGGGCCGAGTTGGAGAAAGGTGGGTTCATCACGATCCGGTCCATGCGAGGCCAGTCCTTCTTGAGGACCCCCAGATACTCGGCATTGAGCCGAGCCACAGGCGCGTCAGGAAACACCAGCCGGAGGATACTAGAGCGGGTCTCCTCCAGTTCGTTGAGATAGAGACACGGGCCGCCGGCGCGCCTTAGCTGGAGGGCCAGGAGCCCGTTGCCGGCGGAGGGCTCCAGGATTGTGTGCTCGGGGCGAAGTTGAGCGAGCTCCACCATGGACTCACCGATGGCGGGCGGGGTGGAGAATTGCTGCCAAGTCTTCTTACGGCCGGTCTTGAACTTGTGAGAAAAGATCTGTCCCGCGAGGCGCTCCAGAGGTATCTGTGTCGCCAGAGCCGCCTTGACGAGGGCTCCCTCGCAGAGGTCTTGCAACAAAATGTTGTCCCAGCCTCTCGGAAACAGAGCCTCCATCTGAGCGACGGTGGTGGAGGGCAACAGCCGCACCCCCTGCTGGAGTTGGGTCGCGAAGCTCTCCAGAGCCTCCTGGATCGCAGAGTCTTGAGCTAAATAAGCGGTCATAAAAAGTCCTTTCAAGAAGTGAAAAAAAGCACCCTTTGCTTTCGGACCTTTTCTTTTGAGGCTGCCTGCTCTCATATTTTGCACGCTTCTTGCTTGTGTCGGAGTTACTCGGAAGAGACCAACTCTCTGGAGGAAACCAACCGAACGCATGACGACTCGGCTTGCGATTTACGCTCGCTACTCGAGCGACCTACAGAAGCCCACCTCTCTGGAGGACCAAATAAGCTTGTGCCGGCGCTACATCGAGAACGGCGTTTTGGGGCGGGGGTCTCCCGTTATCAAGGTCTATACGGATGCGGCACTGTCGGGTCGGACGCTGGAACATCGGGCGGGCATCCAGCGCCTGGCCCGAGACCTGACCCGGGACACTTTCACAGCGGTGGTCACCGAACACGTTGACAGATTGGCCCGAGACCAGCTAGATGCAGCTCAGATCTTCAAACATATTCGGACGTGTGGGGCGGTGCTCTACACCACAGAGCGTCCTGACGCTCTGGACACGCTTTATTTCGGCATCCGAGGCGCGATGAGTGCTTACCATATAGAGAACCTAGCCGAGAAGACGCGTCGCGGTCATCAAGGCAAAGCAACTCGGGGTCTTTTTCCGGCAGGGCTGTCTTATGGTTATCGGGTGGTGCCGCCTCACCGGAATGGCCGCGGGGTTATGGTGACGGGAGAGCGTACTATAGACCCAGACCAGGCCGAAATCGTCCGGCGCATCTTCCGAGAATATGCCGACGGCTTTTCACTCAAAGTGATCGCCCGGCGTCTGAACGCCGATAAGATCCCGACACAACGAGGCGGCTCCTGGAGTCCTGGCTCGCTGTTAGGCAGTATCAAAGAGCGCCGTGGTCTCCTCCACAACCGTCTTTACATCGGGAAGTTGATCTATAACCGCACCCGCCTGAAGCCGGGAGGGCATCGGCGGATTCTTCTCAATCCCGAACAAGAGTGGATTGTCGCCGACCGCCCGGATCTCCGCATCGTGGAGGACGAGGTGTGGCACAAGGTTCAAGCTCGCTTAGAACAGACGTTGGCGAAGCAGGCGTCGGGGCGGCTTCAGGGCCGGCGCTCGGAGGACACGCTTCTTTCGTCCGAGGCGGCGGCGCGTCTCCTGAGAGGTCTGCTCCCGGAGTCCGGAGGGCGGCTATTGGGTCTGGTATTTTGTAAGCCGTGTGGTTCTCGGAAGATCTTGTCGGGCAGGCAGCACTATATCTGTGCTCGGGCGAAGCAGGCGGGAACTTGTCGCAATTTTCGGAGTACCCCTGAGGCTGCCTTGCGCGCCCAGTTTGTTCGGGAGGCGCTCGCACGCTTGGAGCGCCTGGACATCTGGGGGGCGGTGGCGCATCGGGGGTGTGACGAAACCGGGCGGGCTCGGGTGGAGACCCAAAGGCAACTCAAGCGGACGGAGGTGGCGATAGAGCGCCTCGTCCTGGCTTTAGAGAACGGTCTAGAGCTGGATGTTGCCAAGGCTCGTCTGTCGGTTCTGCGGGAGCGCCAGCAGCACTTAGCGAGCCTGCTGCGAGTCGAGGAAGCCGAGAATCCTGTCTGGACAGACCCTCTAGGGGAGGCACGCCGTGTTCTACAGCTTTTGTCAGAGCTCCCTCCCGATGAGGCTCGGCTTCCCTATGCGGTTTTGATGTCCTGTGTGGTGGCGCGTGTGGCGTGTGAGCCTCTTGCGTCGCATTACCGCGGGGAGGTCGTAGAGATCAGTTGGGACGACCAGGGCTGGCCTGCGTTTCTCAGGAAGGCCCACACGCTGTGGCCGGAAGGGCGAGCGGCGCCCTCGAGACGTGTGCGTAGCAGAAAAAAGATAGAGAGGGGGAAGGAAACAATAAAGCAGAAGGCGGGGGAGAAGAAGGCAGAAGAAGCGTTTCGGTGAGCGCCTCCCTGTCTGAGTTCTCTTCGGATTAGAGAGTCTGTTCCTCGGGTTTTTTTTTATTTTCTCTGTTTGCGCCGTCGTCGCCAGAGAGAAGCGCGTCGGAAGGCCGGATGGCCTTAAAGAGCTCTCGGCCCTCGGCCCGTAAACAACGCCCTAACTCTCGTCAAGCCCGCCACAAGCCGCCGGCAGAGGCCAGGCAACAACGGCCCTGCCTCTGCCCCGGATGCTCCTACCGACACCCTAGCGGCCGAGCTGGGCGCTCCGGCCCTCCGAGCCCCCCGCTAGAGACCTCGCCTCTACGGCGGCGGCGGCGGATCTCGGCTAAAGTTCGGCTGCGAATCCAGGCCTAGTTCCTTCCAATTTGCTTCTGTCAGAGTCATTGCCGTCTGCGTCGTATACTCGGGTCCATCCTCACCTACATACGTATACTCTTCAATTTTCATGGGTAGCCGGCCTTCCTTATGAATCCACCCTTCCTCCAATTGCTCTCGAGTCGTCCCCCTGACAGGGTTGGATTTATACTCTTTCATAAATTCCCTGTGGACCAGCAAAATCACCCCGGACAAATGGGCGTCCGTCAAGCTTGCTCCCGTGATGTTGGCTCCCTCAAAATCTGCCCCCGTGAGCGTGGCGAACTGGAAATTCGCCTTCGTGAGCGTGGCTCCGCCAAATCTTGTAATCAGAAAATCCGCCCTACCCCGCCAAGGAGGCGCAAAAAACACAGCCTGATAGATGATATCAGCACCAGACTGCATCACCTCAAGTGTCAGAGGGGCACGGTTAGAGATTTCAATGACGGTTTTGCCTTCGTCTTTGAGCCGCTGGAGATAGGCTGCCTCGTGCTCCGCTCCTTTTTTTTGCAGCAGTTGGTTGATTGTGCTGGTCTCGGCCTTGTCTATATCCTCACGCAGGGCTTTCACATCAAGAAAACTGGCATGGCGACACCCCAGAAAGGTGACCAAGTCCGATGGGGCGTAGAGAATTTGACCGTTACTATATTGCTGCATATTTTTTTTACAAAAACGCTATTATTGTATTTTTATAGTTGACATACGGAAAATTCCGCGATACATTGGTGGTAACAGTAATCTCGTTACAGAGTTTTTTCGAAATGATTTTGAAGTTGAAAAATATATCCACGATTTCGTCGGGCGTGACGTTTCGCTCTCGGATTGAGCCATCCGAGGATGGCGGCGTTAGAGTTATTCAGATGAAAGACCTAGGGGATGACAATTTTGTGCACCTAGGTGGAAGCATTCGCATCGATTACCCGAGGCCCAAGCCGCATCAGCTGGCTAGGCTAGGAGACATTATTTTCCGCTCGCGTGGCCGGGTCCACACAGCTGCTCTATTGAATGAAGAAGCGGAGAGCACAATCGTAGCGGCTCCGTTATTTCGTGTGCGGCCAGATATTGAAAAGGTTGTGCCAGAGTTTTTACTTTGGTGGATCAATCAGCCCTCTTCACAGGCTTATTTAGCTTCGCGCTCAGAAGGCACCATGGTCAAGATGGTCGATAAGCAAGATTTGAAGAATTTGGCAGTCAGCCTGCCTTCGTTAGAAAAACAAAGAAAAATAGCTGATTTTTTCGGCCTGGCCGTGCGGGAGCAGCAGCTCCTTGAAGAGATTAAAAACTGCAAAGCGGTCTACACTCAAGGCATTTTGATGCAGATGGCATCCGAATCTCACCCAACAAGGAATTAATACGATGACACGAGGAAAAAATCAACATGTGGTAAAGCACCCGGACGGATGGGCCGTTAAGGGCGCAGGCAACCGCAAGGCAACGAAAGTCACGAGTACGCAGAAAGAAGCGATTGCACATGCCGAGCAAATTGCCCGCAACCAACGGTCAGACACCAAAATTCATGGCTGTAACGGCAAAATCCGGGCTGGTAACAGCTATGGCAACGACCCACACCCACCGAAAGACAAGAAATAAGGCACAAGGAGCAAAAAATGACACATGAGGCCATAAAACAACAAGACGTCAACAACGCTGCGTGGGCGGCTTGTGACACCTTTCGAGGCGTCATGGATGCGGCTGGGTACAAGGATTACATTCTTGTGATGCTCTTCCTTAAGTATATCTCGGATGTATGGAGGGATCATTATGAAGCGTACCGCGAGCAGCATGGGGAGGATGACGAGCGTATCCGCCGCAAGCTGGCTCGTGAGCGCTTTGTCTTGCCAGAAGGTGCCAGCTTTTATGACCTTTATGAGAAGCGCCACGAAAATGGTATCGGCGATCTGATCAATACCGCTCTAGACTCAATTGAGACGTCTAACAAAAACAAGCTAGAGGGCGTATTCCGCAACATTGATTTTAACTCAGAGGCCAATTTGGGCGAGACCAAAGACCGCAACCGTCGCCTCAAAATGCTTTTAGAAGACTTTCACAAGCCCCAGCTTGATATGCGTCCAAGCCGCATTTCAGGAGATGTGATCGGCAATGTATACATCTATCTGATTGAGCGTTTTGCCTCAGATGCTGGCAAGAAAGCTGGAGAATTCTACACCCCACACAAAGTATCCGAGCTGGTCGCTAAACTGTGCAACCCGCAACCTGGCGAGCGTATTTGCGACCCTGCTTGTGGTTCGGGCGGTCTGTTGCTTGAGTTCGCTAACGCCGTCGGGAGTCGCAATTATTCACTCTACGGGATGGAGGTTAACGGCAGCACCTGGGCTTTGTGCCGTATGAATATGTTCCTGCATGGGGCTGACTCTGCGCGCATTGAGTGGTGCAATACGCTGACATCTCCGGCGTTGGTGGAAAATGACCGCCTGATGAAATTCGACAATATTGTCGCAAACCCGCCCTTTTCTTTGGATAAGTGGGGTGCCGAGGAAGCCGAAGCCGATACACACAACCGCTTTTGGCGCGGTGTCCCGCCCAAATCCAAAGGCGACTATGCCTTTATCAGTCACATGATTGAGGCCGCTATTGAAAAAAGAGGCCGCGTCGCTGTTGTCGTGCCCCATGGCGTGCTGTTCCGTGGAGCTTCAGAGGGACGCATCCGCGAAAAGCTACTCGAAGACAATCTCCTTGATGCCGTCATTGGTCTGCCGAGTAATTTATTTCCGACGACCTCTATTTCGGTTGCTATTTTGCTTTTTGACCGCTCTCGCGAAAGAGGCGGCGCCAAGGAGGACCGCAAAGACGTGCTGTTCATAGATGCCAGCCGAGACTACCAGCCGGGTAAAAACCAAAATACTCTGATGGATACGCACATAGAGAAAATCCTGAAGACCTATAAAAAGCGAGAAGGCGTTGAGAAATATGCTCATCTCGCGAGCTATGACGAGCTGAAAGAGAACGACTTCAACCTCAACATCCCGCGTTACGTCGATACCTTTGAGGAAGAAGCCGAGATCCATATCGAAGCCGTTCAGCAAGAAATCCATACGCTGGAGGGTGAACTGGCAGCAGCTCGGAGCAGGATGACCAATCTTCTCAAGGAGGTAACAGTATGAGCAAAAAGAAGTCCCAAAGTCTGACTGTTCAGGATGAAGTCTCGGAATTTCTGCTCTACACCGCCCCCGGCGGTGGCGTGAAAGTTGAGGTTATCTTAGGCAACCAAACAATCTGGCTCACGCAACAGCGTATGGCGGACCTGTTCGGCGTGCAGCGCCCCGCAATCGTTAAGCATCTGAAAAACATATATGAATCTGGCGAGCTTGATGAGAAGAGCACATGTTCCATTTTGGAACATGTGGGGGAGACTGGCCAGACATACCCAACAAAATGCTACAATCTTTATGCCATCATCTCAGTAAGCTACCGCGTCAATTCTTCACGAGCCACACAGTTCCGGGTCTGGGCAACACAAATACTGAAAGAATACATCATCAAGGGCTTTGCCATGGATGATGAGCGTCTGAAAAACGGACGTTATTTCGGCAAGGATTATTTTCAGGAGCTGTTAGAGCGCGTTCGTTCCATCCGTGCTAGTGAACGGCGTATCTATCAGAAAATTACCGATATATTTGCTGAGTGTAGCATTGATTACGATCCAAGATCCGAAACAACCAGGCTATTTTTTGCCCACGTGCAGGATAAGTTCCATTATGCCATCACAGGGCAAACCTCATCGGAAAAGATTTACAACTCGGTAGACAGTGCCAAGCCGCTGATGGGACTGAAGACGTTCAAGCATGCGCCTGATGGCCGCGTTTTAAAGTCTGACACGACTATCGGAAAGAACTACTTATCCGAAGAAGAAATACGCAGACTGGAACGCGCTGTATCTGCTTTCTTTGACTATATTGAGGGCATTATTGAGCGCCGCAATACCTTCACTATGAAAGGCTTTGCGGAGAGCGTGAACAAATTTCTTAAATTCAACGAATATAAGGTCCTGGAAAATTACGGCAGAGTGACCCGCAAACTGGCAGAAAAAAAAGCCATTGCTGAATATGAAAAATTTAACAAGCAACAAAAAATAGAGTCGGATTTTGATAAACACATTAAAGCCGTCGAGAAGAAACTAAAAAAACGTGAGCGGCAAAAATGAGTAGCTTAAAGCTTCCAGAGGGCTGGACAAGAACGACGCTCGGGGCGTTCATGGATTTCAAAAATGGGATCAATGCTGCCAAAGAGGCGTACGGTAAAGGCATCAAATTTGTCAATGTGATGGACATTGTTCGTAACAATTACCTATCCAGTGATGATGTGGTTGGGTCTGTAGAGATTACCGACAAACAATTAGAAGAATTTTCTGTTGTTCGGGGAGATATTTTGTTCCACAGGACACATGGGACACCCGCAGAAACTGCATTCTCTTCGGTGTATTTGGGTGAAGAAAAAATAACCTTTGGAGGTTTTGTTATTCGCGGCAGACAAACGAAACAACTGCTGCTTCCCGAGTTTTCAAAATATTGCTTTAAAAACGAAACGATCAGAAAAGAAATGACCCGCCGTCGTCAGGGGGTGATTAGAGCCAATATCGGTCAAAAAGATTTGTCAAAAGTCCCGATTGTTATTCCTCCAGTGGACGAGCAAAAAGAGATTGTCTCAATTTTGGATATGTGGGAACACGCAATCGAAAAAACCGAAGCGTTGATTGAGGCCAAAGAGCGTCAATTCATGTGGTTAACCGTCAAATTAATAGGGGAACAGACGTCACATCTTTCAAGACTAGGTGACCATTTTGGAAGCAGCATTACCGTCGAAAAAGGGAAAACTATTACAAAGGCTCATATTGCGGAAAACGGGGATATTCCGGTGATTGCTGGCGGGAAAACATCGCCCTACAATCATGACCAATTAACGCATTCAATCCCATGTATCACAATAAGCACATCGGGCGCACATGCAGGATATGTTTGGTACCATGATTATCCTATCTGGGCATCAGATTGTAATGTTATTTACTCTACAGATCATTCGACCGAATACCTTTATTTTGCACTAAAGTCAAAGCAATCCAGAATATACGCGTTTCAGTCTGGTGGCGGTCAGCCTCATGTTTATGTCCGTGACTTGAAAAATATAGTAATTCCACTTCCAACACTGGGAGAACAAAAGCGCATTGCCGAAATTCTCAACACGGCCCAACGAGAAATCAACCTACTCAAAGAGCTGACTCATCAGTATCGCAAACAAAAGCGTGGCCTGATGCAAAAACTGCTGTCGGGCACATGGCACATCAGGCACATCAACAACAAGGAGGACACGTAATGTCACAGAGCCCTCTACAAGGCCTTCTTTTCAATGAAGAATATCTTTCGCAAATCCCTGCGTTGCAAGAGCTGATAGCTCTTGGCTATGTGTATCTCTCGCCCAAGCAGGCGTTGGCTTCGCGCGGCGGCAAGAAGAAAAACGTTCTTCTGGAAACGGTGTTGTGTGAACAACTGAAAAAAATCAATCGCATCCAGTATAAGGGCGAGGCCTATCATTTCTCTGAGGCCAATATTCAGGAAGCCATTGAAAAGATCAAAAATGTCAAATATGACGGCCTGCAAAAAACCAACGAGGCGATCTATGATCTCATCACGCTGGGGACGGCTCTAGAGCAAACGGTCGAAGGCAACAACAAGAGCTTTAATCTGAATTATATCGACTGGAAAACCCCGGCGAAGAACGTCTTTCATGTTGTGCCTGAGTTCGCGGTCGAGCGTAAGCAAGGCTCGGAAACGACTAGACCCGACATTGTCCTTTTTGTGAATGGCATCCCTTTGGCGGTGATTGAATGCAAGGCTCCTCATGTGGAAGTGGAGCAAGCCGTTTCCCAAAACATTCGCAACCAGGGCGAGGCATACATCCCCCAACTGTTCACCTATGTGCAATTGGTGATAGGAGTCAATAAGAATGCGGCTCGATATGCGACGGTAGGCACGTCTGCCAAACTCTGGAGTGTGTGGCATGAGCTGGAGGACAAAGAAGACAAGCTCGCAACCATCCTCAACACGCCTTTGAGTGATGAGCAGAAAAGGGCGTTGTTCTCGGGCAGATTTGCCCATGCTCGTGACTCTTTGGAGGCGCTGGAAAACGAAGGCGAGCGCATGCTTACCGAACAAGATAAAGTGCTGTATAGTCTCTGCCGCCCGGAACGGCTTCTAGAGTTGACGTATCGCTTTACGTTGTTTGATGACGGAACTAAAAAAATCGCTCGTTATCAACAGTTCTTTGTCATTCGCTCGACGGTCGCACGCGTAAAACGCCGCAACCGCGAAGGTCGCAGAACAGGAGGCATTATCTGGCACACGCAGGGTTCCGGTAAGTCTTTGACCATGGTCATGCTGACACGAGCCTTATTCTTGGATAAAGAAATCGTAAACCCACGCATTCTCTTGGTTACGGACCGGGACGATCTAGACAAGCAGTTGGGCAGTACTTTTGTCGCGTGTGCAAGTGACTTTTCAAAAGAGCGGGCGACCTCTGGCCGCAATCTTGTCAAACACCTGAGAGACAAAGTCGACATTATCACGACTTTGATTCACAAGTTTGATAAAGGCTGGATATCTGAGAAATACGTCGATACATCTCCTGACATTTTCGTGCTAGTCGATGAAAGTCATCGTACAAACTTTGGAATTCTTGCCACCAGAATGCGCCAGATGCTACCCAACGCATGCTATCTGGGTTTTACAGGAACGCCTCTGCTCAAAAAAGATAAGCACAGCCTCAAGAAATTCGGAGGGCTAATTCGACCGCATTATTCCATCCGACAGGCGGTGAAAGACAAGGCTGTTCTGTCTTTACTTTATGAAGGCCGTCATGTGGAAATGGTACAAAATGAGGCTACCATCGATCTGTGGTTTGACCGTCATACATCTGATTTGAGCAAAAGTCAGCAAGCTGACTTGAAAAAGAAATATGCCCGAGCCGAAACGTTAAACAAATCGGCTCAGGTGATTTACATGCGGGCCTTTGATATCACCGAGCACTATCGCGCCAACTGGCAAGGCACAGGCTTTAAGGCTCAGCTAGGAGCTCCAAGCAAGCTTGCTGCGCTGAAGTATCACGAATGCCTCAAAGAGATTGGCTCCGTCACATCTGAGGTCATCATTTCGCCGCCCGACACCCGTGAAGGCCACGAGGCAGTCGATGAAGAGCCAAAAGATGAGGTCAACAAATTCTGGAGCGAAATGATGAAACGCTTTGGTTCTGAAGAGGCATATAACAAACGGATCATCGACCGGTTCAAAAATTGTGAAGAGCCAGAAATTCTAATCGTTGTTGATAAGCTTCTTACCGGTTTTGACGCGCCTAGAAACACGGTTCTCTATCTTTGCCGGAGACTGCGCGAGCACACTTTATTACAGGCCATTGCTCGGGTGAACCGACTGCATGAGGGCAAGGCGTTTGGTTATATCGTCGATTACGCCAGCGTTCTGGGCGAACTGGATAAAGCTCTAACAATGTATGATGTGTTTGGGGGTTTTGACGAAGAGGACCTCTTGGGCACACTGACTTCGGTTCATGAAGAAGTAGAAAAACTCCCGCAGCGTTATTCCGATTTATGGGACGTTTTTCGGGGCGTGAAAAACAAGCATGATGAAGAGACTCTCGAGGTTTTTCTAGCAGACGATGAATTGCGTGAAAATTTCTACGAGAGACTGGCTGAATACAGCAAGACTCTCGGGATTGCGCTCTCGACCCATAGATTTGTCATGGAAACAGATGAGGCCCAATTACGAACTTACAAGACTGATCTGAAACGATTCCATAACCTGAAAAGATCTGTACAACTCCGCTATGCCGAAGCCATCGACTACCGCGACTATGAGCCAAAAATCAAAAAGCTACTTGATACGCACATTCAGGCAAATGAGGTCATTCAGCTCAACGAACCTGTCGATATCCTTGATGATCAAAGTTTTGAGGCTGTCAAACAAGGGCGAGGTATTCACGCTGGCCAATCGATAGCGGCTCAGGCTGACACTATCGCGCATGCGACGAAAAAGGTCATCCATGAAAAAATGGATGAAGACCCGGCTTTCTACGAAAAGTTTTCAAAGCTGATCCAGCAGGCTATTGATGACTTTAAGACATGCCGTATATCCGATCTCGATTACCTCAGCCGGGCAATTGATATTCGTGACTCGGTCGTTTTCAGAAAGCATGAGGATGTTCCTGACAGTATTACCAAAAACAAAGAAGCTTGTGCCTATTATGGTGTCATCAAACCATACTTCATGAAAGACGAAGCAGAGGCACAGGACATCGAAGCTGTATTAGCTGAGACGTCTTTGGCTATTCCGTGCATGATTGAAAAGTACTGGAAGGTTGATTTCCGGACGGATGAGGAGGCTCAAAACTCTGTCAGCAATGACATAGATGATTTCCTCTGCGTTAAAGTGAAAGACAAATTTGGTATAAAATTAAGCTCGGAGCAGATGAATGAAGTCATCGGAAAAGTGATTCATATCGCCAAAAGCAGGAGCCACGCCTCGTGAAAAGCATGGCCTGCACCATCCGTTACGGGAAAACTGAAATCGACTATGAGCTTCTGATCATGAATCGCAAATCGCTCGAAATTGCGGTTCATCCGGATAAAAGCGTTGTGGTCAAAGCTCCTTCCTCTTCGACGCTTGAAGCGATTGAGGAAAAGATAAAGAAAAGAGCTCGTTGGATAAAACGGCAGATTACTTATTTCAATCAGTTTGACCCGAGAACACCAGATAGGAAATATGTTGGCGGCGAAAGCCATCTTTATCTTGGGCGAAAGTACCGATTAAAGATTGAAACATCTGATAGAGATAAGCTGCTGTTGAAAAATGGCTATTTTTGCATCGAGGCCACTTCTAAGCAGCCTGACCACGTAAAGCAGCTCATGGACGCCTGGTACAGAAGACGTGCCAAGATGCACCTGTACAAAATATTTGATGATTGTTGGGAAGATTTCAAAAAAGGCGATCTAGATAAGCCCAATTTGAGACTTCAGAAAATGGATAAGCGCTGGGGAAGTTTGTCAGGAAAAGGACAGCTCAATCTCAATGTGCGTCTCATTCAGACACCCAAAGAATGCATAGAATATGTCGTTATTCATGAGCTATGCCATCTCATTCATCATAATCATGGGACTGAGTTTTATAAACTGCTGGAGCACACCATGCCTGATTGGATGAAACGGAAACACAAGCTGGAAATGGCCTTGATTTAGGCCGTGTATAGCTCAATCTCAGCGTTCCTGCGTCGCTCGAGCCCTTTAGTTTCTGGTCTCACCTGCCTTGACCCAGCCCTTGATAGGAGAGAGAAGCCCGTGCGGCGTGTGAGCACCCGGCGTCTGAGGGACAGACCATCTCGCGAGAGGTTCGGCTGCTCTTTGCTGGAGGTCATTGGCTCTCCGAAACAAGGACATCTCGGCGAACTCTCGAGGAGTCCGCCGAGACGCCCGGGCGGGTCATGCGACCCTGTGGGAGCGGATGCCCTGCTCCTGAGCTTTCTGCAGAAGGTTGAGGCCGATGCCGTTCAGCTTGCCGAAGCCCAGGACACCGATGGGGTTCAGGCTGAGCATGGTCTCGTTGCGAGCGAAGGCGGCTCGCTTGCCCAGACGCTTGTCCAGCTTCGCCTCGAGGCAGGTCACCTGGTGGCGGTTCGCCCAGGCTATGACGGCGACATTGGCTTTCGGGTCGTCGGTCAGGGCGAGAACGATCTCGCCGTGCTTCGCCTTCAGCGAGTCCAGGGCTTTGTCGACGGCTTGGCGGTCGCCGTAGCCGCGCTCGGCGATGACCGCGATGACCTTGCCCGCGGGAGCGCTGCGGAGCACTTGGGCCCGCTGGCGGTTCGCCAGATAGGCGCGAGCGTCGATCATTGCCGCGGTGGGGCTGACCGCGCTGCGCCAGGCGGTGGGAGGCTCCCAGGCGTGGAAGTGGCGGTCGTAGACGTCCTGCATCGCCTCGAACATCGCCAGGTGGCTGTCGAGCGTGTCGTTCAGACGAGCGATGCTGGCTTGCCGCGAGAGCAGCTTGTCGTCGTCGATGCCGCTGACGGGGGTCGGGCTGGCGAAGCTGTCGAGCAGCTCTTTCAGGGCACGCTCTTGGGCGTCGATGTCGCGCTCGAGCCCTTTGAGGCGATTGTGGAGCCCGTTGACGATCAGAAAGCGTTAAAATCGCCCTTTATTTCGTCTCTTTTCTTTATTTCCTCGTCGTTCCAGCCCTCGGCGTTTTTGTAATGCACGTGACATGCATGTGACATGCATGTGTATGCATATTGCACTCTATGCTATGTGTATGCTATGCGAATGCTACTCTATGCTATGTGAATGCTATGTGTGTTCACATAGACCGAACCAGCCATGAGTCCTCTGAAAGTCACGGCAAACCTCCACATTCAGACCAGGGAGGAAACGCCGACGGGCTCGTCCGAGCCTGCCTCTTCCCCGCCCACGCCCGAGCTGCCCTTGTTCGCTCGCCTTTCTCTCGTCTAAGGGCGGGGTCGGGAAGACGACCTGTGCGAGGCTCTGTCTCTCCGCGCTTCTCCAGACCCGACGGAGCATCGCCGTCCTAGACTGCGACCCCAACCAACACCTCGCCAACTGGGTCCACAAACTCGACCGACTGCAGCTTCTGACCTATGCGCCCGTCACTCTGGACAATTTCTACGAGCTCTATGACAAGGCTCGGGCTCAAAGAGATGTCGTCCTCCTAGACCTACCGGGGACCGAGACCATCCGACCTATGCGATCAGCGCCGCCGAGTTGGTCGTCGCTCCATCCCCTGCGTGGCGAAGCTCACCCGGGGCTCACCCGGGCTCACCCAGGCCCGACCCGAGGGTATGGTGACACGTAATGAGCTTCATCTCGTGGTGCAGCTAGAGGCCAACCAGGTACCTGTCCTGGCCGGTCCGTCTCGTGGAGCGGGAGGTCTATCGGACGATGTTTGCGATGGGGCAATCTCTCTTTGAGCTCCCCGCCGAGCAGGCGAGCCACAAGCGAGCTCTGGGGAACGCCCTCGCGCCAGCTCAGAGGAACGGACGGACACAGAGCTACACCCACAACGAGACGAGCCACCCTGTGTTGCGTCGTCGTCGCAAGGGTCGGGCATCACGTTTCGGGCGTCTCGGGAGGTGCTAGACCTGCTCTATGAGTTGGTATCAGAACGAGATTGGTCTTTGACGGACGGGTTTGAGCACCTCGTTCGTCTAGGACACAAGCACTGGGAGGGCTCCGACCCTGAAAACGGGAACCAGGGCGGAGCATGAAAAAGAGAGAGTCGTGAAAATCAGGGAGCTCTTTTCTTTTTCCTGTTCTGCTCTGGCACCCAGGCGAGCCGACAAAGGCCTGAAACACCCTTCTGCTTGTTTCTACGGTTATTTCCTCAACCAGGATACAGCTGCGGAGGGCTCCACAGCGGGGAGAACTACAAACTTTCCCGCGCCACGAGCGAGCTTCTGCCCTCTACGGAGCTTGTCTAGTTGCCTCCCTGGCTTTCGTCGTCAGGTCTCTTCTTGAGCTGTTTTATTTCGGCAATGACGTTCTGCAGTTCTTCATCGTCCGGGTATTCTTGCGCCCGTGCTATAACCTTGTCGTAGAGCTTCCGCGTCTCTTTCATCTCCTGCGCCCGGATGCAAGTGAGTATCATATTTAAGCTACCCTTGGCCCAAAGGAACCGCACTCCCTTATCTTCGGGGTGTTGTTCAAGAAGAGCTTCGAGCCTAGCATAGACCCCCCGCGCCTCTTCCAAATTCGGGCCCCGGATGTAAGCACCTATCATATTGACGCTAGCCTTGGCCAGAGCTTCCCAAACCTTCTTATCTTCAGGGTGCTGTTCAAAAAGAGCCACGAGCCCACCATAGACCTCCCGCGCCTCTTTCACCCGTCCCGAGTCCGCATAAGCACCTATCATGCTGAAGCTACTCTCGGCCAGTGCTCCCCACACTTCCTTATCCTCAGGATGTTGTTTAGAAAGAGTCGCGAGCCCACCATAGACCCCCTGCGCCTCTTCCAAATTCGGGGCCAGAATGTAAGCGATTATCATGTTGAAGCTACCCGCGGCCAGCGCTTCCCTCACTTTCTTATCTTCAGGGTGTTGCTCTGAAAGACCCTCGAGCCTAGCATAAATCCTGCGCGCCTCTTTCACCTTCTCCGCCTGCCCATAAGCAGTTATCATGTTAAAGCTACCTTGGGCCAGCTCTTTCCTCACTTCCTTATCTTCAGGATGTTGTTTGGAAAGAACCACGAGCCCACCATAGACCCCCCGCGCCTTTTCCAAATCCTGCTCCTGGGCCAGGATGTAAGCGCCCATCATATTGACGCTAGCCTGGGCTAGCCATTCCCGCACTTCCTTATCTTCAGGGTGTTTTGACGCAAGACCCTCGAGCTCACCATAGACCCCCCGCGCCGCTTTCAAATCCTGCTTCGGGGCCTGGATGTAAGCAGCCATCATATTGACGCTAGCCTGGGCTAGCCATTCCCGCACTTCCTTATCTTCAGGGTGTTTTGACGCAAGACCCTCGAGCTCACCATAGACCCCCCGCGCCGCTTTCAAATCCTGCTTCGGGGCCTGGATGTAAGCAGCCATCATATTGACGCTAGCCTGGGCTAGCCATTCCCGCACTTCCTTATCTTCAGGGTGTTTTGACGCAAGACCCTCGAGCTCACCATAGACCCCCCGCGCCGCTTTCAAATCCTGCTTCGGGGCCTGGATGTAAGCGGCCATCATATTGACGCTACCCTTGGCCAGCTCTTCCCGCACTTCCTTATCTTTAGGGTGTTGTCTAGAAAGAGACACGAGCCTATCATAAATTCCCCACGCCGCTTTCACATCCCCGGCCTGCCCATAAGCGAGTATCATGTTGAAGCTACCCTTGGCCAGCACTTCCCGCATTTCCTTATCTTCAGGATGTTGTTTGGAAAGAGTCTCGAGCCTATCATAAATCCCCCGCGCCGCTTTCAAACTCTGCGCTTCCCCATAAGCAGCTGTCATGCTGAGGCTACCCTGGGCCCAAAGGACCCGCACTTGCTTATCTTCAGGGTATTGTTCACAAAGAGACACGAGCCTACCATAGACCTTTCGCGCTTCTTCCACCTGACCCGCTTTCGTATAAACAGCTGTCATGCCGACACAACCTGCGGCCAGGAGCAGTTTTTTTTCTTGCAGTCCTGCTTCCCCAGCGCGCTTCCTGATACATCGGACCAGCCTTTTGAAGACAACGCGCTTTACCCAATTTTGCTCACCAAGATGTTCTTCGGTAAGTCCGACCAGTTTGTCATAAACTGCCTGCGCCTTTTTCACCTCCTTTTCCTGCCAAGAAACGGTAAGCATGTTAACACTCACGACGCACAGGCTTGTCAAAAAGCGTTTATCTTTAGAATAAAAAGAGTTTAGGCTAACTAAATTGTCGTAGATCTTGCGAGCTTTTTCCCTTTCCATCTGGTTGTTTGTTGCATAAAAAAGGGGTATCAAGTGGCTGGCAAGTGCCCAGGCAACAAGAATTGGCTTTTTAGATGGAAATCGCTCCCTAAATTCTGACAATTCATTGTAAAATTTGAGGGTATGGTTCCGTTTTCCCGAAATTGCGTAGGAACGGACAAGTACGCTTAGAAAAGCAGACTTTATGAGAGCTCGGCCTTCGTCTGTGAGCTTGTTGTTATTCTCCAGACAACTTGATACCTCGTTATAAATCGATTGTACCCTTTCTTCCTGATTTGAATTTCGTGCCGCTTCTTCAGCCAGTCCTAATTTCTTTTTGAGCCAATCACGTTCTTTCCTAGAAAAAGGCCTTTTATCTTTTCTTATTTGTAAACCGCAAAGAAGAAGAAACAAGAGAACGAGGACGATTCTCCCCCGCCCCATATTCTTAATTGCGTCAAGCACTTCCTTCTTCCAGTCATCAGGCAAGACGCTTTTTTTTAACTCTGAAAATACATCCGACAAGTCGGGCTGAATATCTTTGAATGCCTCCTGTATCATTTTTTCAGGCACATTCCGGTCTCTCCCCTCGAACGCGTAGACCTTCATATCTCTTTCCTCGGATTTGTGGACTTTCATAATCATTTTCCTCTATAAAACCTAAAACTTTGCTCACCCGGCGAAAGACACCGGGGGAGCGACAATGGCAGAACTATAAGCTCTTTTGTACTGTGTTTTCTGAAACACAAAGCACCATGATCGACTCTATTAGAAACTCAAAAAAGTGTCAATTGGTTTGTCCCCGGCGGCCGTTGTTCTTATCCGCTCAAGCCCGTCGTCCCGCCCCATCCCTTAGGTGTTGGAGCCGCAGTGGAACGGCCTAGCCCATGGCGAGCCTAGAGCACAAAGAGGAGCTCCAGACCGACAAAACGCATGGCAGCGTCAG
Source organism: Alphaproteobacteria bacterium (assembly GCA_965203415.1). GTDB lineage: Bacteria > Pseudomonadota > Alphaproteobacteria > CBDBCS01 > CBDBCS01 > CBDBCS01. Next base: position 58,333 of record CBDBCS010000006.1, read on the forward strand.
AGGGAGGGGACCGCCAGAGCAAGCCGTGAAAATCAGAAGACCTCTTTCTTTTTCCTGCTCGTACATAAACCAGGAACCGGGCCAAGAACCGGAGGAGCGCGGACGCTTCCTCCGGTCTCGTCGTTTGCTCCAGGACTTGAGTCGGTTTTCCGTCCTCTCATTTGGGTGTCTCCTTTGCGTTCCGAACGAAGACGTGGATGGCGGTGGGGAAGGTCGTCCCGAACCGCTGATAGAGCCGCCCTGGGATAGGGTGGTGCTCCAGATAGGCCACATGGAAGCGTCCGAGCGTATCCATCAGCTGACGGTCTTGCTCGGGCTGAAAGGCGTGGCTTGTCAAACAGACCAGGCGTCCTCCTGGAGCCAGAAGAGGCACCACCCCTTCCAGATGGAGGCTCGTCTCTGGCGGCGGTAGCCGCTGGGGGCCGAATTGGAAAAAGGTGGGTTCATCACGATCCGGTCCATGCGGGGCCAGTCCTTCTTGAGGACCCCCAGATACTCGGCATTGAGCCGAGCCACAGGCGCGTCAGGAAACACCAGCCGCAGGATGCTAGAGCGGGTCTCCTCCAGCTCGTTGAGATAGAGACGCGGCCCGCCGGCTCGCCTCAGCTGGAGGGCCAGGAGCCCGTTGCCGGCAGAGGGCTCCAGGATTTTGTGCTCGGGACAGAGTTGGGCGAGCTCCACCATAGACGCGCCGATAGCGGGCGGGGTGGAGAATTGTTGCCAAGTTTTCTTACGGCCGGTCTTGAGCCTGTGGGCGAAGATCTGTCCCGCGAGGCGCTCCAGAGGTCCCCGCTGGAGGTCTCCACCGCCCGACTCAAGGTTTTACAGGACCGCCAAAAGCACCTGCAAACCCTGTTGAGACCCCAGCGAGAGCCTGACTTCACGGACCCTGCGGGTCAAGCTCGTCGGGTTTTTGAGGCTCTGGCGGAGCTTCCCCTTCAAGAGGCTCGGCTTCACCATGCGGCTTTATGGCCCTGTGTGGTGGAGCGGATAGACTGCTATCCTGTCTACGAGAACCGCAGCGGTGAGGTGATGGAGATAAGCTGGAACGACAAGGGTTGGGCCGAGCTTCTCAGGAAGGCACAAGCCCTGTGGCCGGAAGATCAGCTTGTCCCGGGCTGACCTGTTGGGTGTTGTCGCTCCAGGGCGCGTTGCCAAGGCAACTCAAGCGGACGGAGGTGGCGATCGAGCGCCTCGTCCTGGCTCTAGAGAACGGTCTAGAGCTGGACGTTGTCAAGGCTCGCCTGGCGGTTTTGCGGGAGCGCCGGCAGCACTTAGCGAACCTGCTGCGAGTCGAGGAAGCCGAGGACCCTGTCTGGACAGACCCTCTGGGAGAGACGCGTCGCGTTCTACAGCTTTTGTCAGAGCCCTCTCCCGATGAGTCTCGGCTTCCCTATGGAGTTTTGATGCCCTGTGTCGTGGCGCGTGTGGCGTGTGAGCCTCTTGCGTCGAATTATCGCGGCGAGGTCGTAGAAATAAGTTGGGACGACCAGGGCTGGCCTGCGTTTCTCAGGAAGGCCCACACGCTGTGGCCGGAGGGGCGGGCGGTGCCCTCGAGACGTGTGCGTAGCAGAAAAAAGGAAACAGTAAAGCAGAGGACGGAGGAGAAAGAGGCGGAAAAAGCGTGTCGGTGAACGCCTCTCTGTCTGCGTTCTCTTCGGATTAGAGACTCTGTTCCTCAAGGCTTTATTTTCTCTGTTTGCGCCGTCGTCGCCAGAGAGAAGCGCGTCCGTCCGGAAGGCCGGATGGCCTTAAAGAGCTCTCGGCCTGTAGATAACGACTGAACTCTCGTCAAACCTGCCACCTGCCACCCAGCCTCCCGCCGCCGGCAGAGGCCAGGCAACGACAGCCCTGCCTTTGCCCCGGGCGCCGTCGCCCTCCGTGTCCCCCGCTAGAGACCTCGCCTCTACGCCGGCGGCGAGGGGTCTCAGCTCCAGCTCGGCGACGAATCCAGTTTCAGTTTTTCCGTCCAGTCTGCTTCCGTCAGAGTCATTGCCGTCCATTTGCTCGACCCGGACGCATCCCCATTCTCTACCATTTTCACGGGTAGCCGACCTCCTTCAATCCGTCCCGCCTCCAACTGCTCTCGAGTCGCCCCCATGACAGGATTGAATTTATTTCCTTCCTCAAGCGAGCTTTCGGCAAGCAAAATCACCCCGGACAAATCGGCTCCCTTGAAATCCGCATTCTTGATATTGGCTCCTTCGAAATTCGCCCTCCAAAGCATTGCTTTCTGGAACTTCGCATCCGTGAGCGTAGCCTCCCGGAAACTCGCCTCCGTGAGCGTGGCCCCCCCGAACTTCGCATCCGTGAGCGTGGCCGAAGAGAAATGTGTCTTCTCGAGCATAGCCCCCCCGAAATCCGCCCCCACGAGCGTGGCCTCAAAGAACTTCGCCTTCCCGAGCGTAGCCCCCCCGAACTTCGCCTCCGGGAGCGTGGCCCTAGAGAACTTTGCATCCGTGAGCGTAGCCCCGACAAAATGCACCTTCCCGAGCGTGGTGGCTTCCTCAAAATCCGCCCCCACGAGCGTGCCCGACCAGAAATCCGCATCCGTGAGCGTAGCCCCCCCGAACTTCGCATCCGTGAGCGTGGCCGACCAGAAATGCGCCTCCTTGAGCCCAGCCCCCACGAAATCCGCTCCCGGGAGCATGGCCTCCTCGAAATGCGCATCCGTGAGCGTGGCCCCGTCAAAACGCACTCCCGGGAGCGCGGCCCTAAAGAAAGACACCCCCGCGAGCTTGGCCATAAAGAAATTCGCCCTCTCGAGCGTGGCCCTCACGAAATTCGCCCCCGTGAGCGTGGCCCCCTCGAAAATCGCATCCGTGAGCGTGGCCCCATAGAACTTCGCCCCCGTGAGCTTAGCCTCCCGGAAATACGCATTCGTGAGTGTGGAGCCCCAAAAATCCGCACCCGTGAGCGTGGCATCCTGGAAACTCGCCCCCGTGAGCGTGGCCTCAAAGAACAACGCCCCCCCGAGGTCCACACCTCTCCAGCTGCCCCGTGCAAGGTCGGCCCCGCGAAAGTCCAGCTTTCCGCCTCCCGGACTCTTCCCTCTTCTCTTTTCTTGGGCTTTCTCCTGTTCGCGTTTTTCTTCTTCACGGCGGGTGCGGCCCCGGATCCCCAAAAGCTGGATGGCCTCCTGGACATCCCGACGGAGCTGCTTCTTCCCGCTCCCTTCAGCCTTGTCTTGATCGGGAGTCTCTTCAGCTTTGTCTTGGTCGGGAATCTCTTCAGCTTTGTCTTGATCAGGAGTCTCTTCAGCCTTGTCTTGATCGGGAGTCTCTTCAGCCTTGTCTTGATCGGGAGTCTCTTCAGCCTTATCTTGATCGGGAGTTTCTTCAGCCTTGTCCTCATCACGAGGCGGCGTCCGGACAAAAGCACACATAAGCTCCATAACCGGAAGAGCCCATGTTCTGGGAAACCCCTCGGCGAGCTGGTGGAGTGCATAGAGCCCCCCAATACGGATGACTTGGCTCGTGTGCCCCAGGAGTTCTACGCCTGTCTTATACCGCTCCTCCTGCAGCTGTCTTTCGGAAATCCAGTTGCGCCAGAAGAGAAAAATCGCTGCAACGAGCGCAGCTCCTGCCGTTATCAGAGAAGGACGCAAATAATAATCCTTCCCCGCCACCTTCAAGCTAAACCAAAATATCAGGACGAGGCTCGAGCCCCCCCCAACCCGACTAACAAAAGCAGGAACAGAATTAAACGAGGCTGGACCCAGCGAATCGCCCAGCGAATCGCCCCTACGAAACGAACACCGCAATCATCGGAATCCCTGATTACGTTGCGCCTAGCGCAAAAGCACACCAAAACGAACACAGCCAGCAAAGCAGCTCCCGCCGCTATCAGAGAAAGACGCAAATAATAACCCCCGTCCGGCGCCTCCTGGTTCCAAAGCCCATCAGCCCAAAGGAGCAGGTCAGGGCCAACCCATACCCCCACCAAGAGCAGGGACAGAATGGAAGCAAGCTTGCGCCAGAGAATATCCCTTATGAAACGAACACCGCAATCAACGGAAGCCCTCAGAGAGGCGATACAGGCTTTAACATTGCGCCAGCGCATCTTCTTTACAAAACAAACTACGAAACGAACACCGTAATCGTCGGAAGTCATCAGAGCGTCGATACAGCGGCGGAACAAAGCCTTGACACCGCGCCCGAACCAGCTCTTTCCCAGAAGGCGACGACAGTGACGGAGACGACGGCGGAAAAGAATCCGAAAACGACGGCGACGGGAGGTTTCTTTTTTCATCCATTAACCTTTCAGAGGCACCAACAGCAGAACAACGAGCAAACGCATGCGAGGATGCGTCTCTGTACCGGCGGTCAACGCCGGCCGACGCCGGCGAGTCTAGAGAACGACCGAACCCTCGTCAAGCCCGCCTGGCCCTCACCCTCCGCTTGAGACCTCCTCCACCTCGGCTGCGGGGAGCCTTGTCTCAAGCACGGCGGCGAATTCAGGCCCAGTTTCTTCCAGTCTGCTTCAGGTGGAAGGAAACAATAAAGCGGAAGGCGGGGGAGATGGAGGCAGAAAAAGCGTGTCGGTGAACGACTCTCTGTCTGATTTCTCTTCGGATTAGAGAGTCCGTTCCTCAAGGCTTTTTTTATTTTCTCTGTTTGTTATGTGCCGTCGTCGCCAGAGGGAAAAGCGTTCGGAAAGAAGACGGATGGTCTTAAAGAGCTCTCGGCCCGTAAACAACGACCGAAATCTCGTCAAGCCCGCCACCAGCCGCCGGCAGAGGCCAGGTAACGAAAGCCCCGCCGGGGGTGTCACCTCCGACAACCTCGCGGCCGAGCTGGGGCCCTCGCCCTCCTGGCCCTCACCCCCCGCTAGCGACGTTTCCTCACCTTGAATTTCGGCGGCGGATCCAAGCCCAGTTTCTTCCAGTCTGCTTCCGTCATATCCGTTATCATCCCCTCTTGCCCACCCTCATCCTCTTCTATCCATTCGATTTTCCTGGGTGGCCGGCCTGCATCAATCCACGCCGCCTCCACTTGCTCTCGAGTCAACCCCCTGACATGTCTGATTTCATCCTCTCCCTTTCCCTTAGACAATCTGCTAGTCAGCAAAATCACCCTGGACAAATTAACGTCCCTCAAGCTTGCTTCCGTGATATCGGCTTCAACCAAATCCGCCCCCGTGAGTCTGGCCCCACAGAAGTCTGCCCCCGTGAGCTTGGCCCCAAGGAAATGCCCCCTCTCAAGCGTGGCCCCCATGAAGTTCGCCCCCGTGAGTCTGGCCTTCTCAAAATGCGCCCCCGTGAGCGTGGCCCCAAAGAAATTTGCCCCCGTGAGCGTGGCCCCAGAGAGCTTCGCATCCATGAGCGTAGCCCTAGAGAAATTCGCTCCCGTGAGCTTGGCATCCACGAAATTCGCCCCCGTGAGCGTGGCCCTCCCGAACCTCGCATCCGTGAGCGTGGCCTGAAAGAACTGCACCTCCTCAAGCTTTGCATCAGAGAAAAGAGCCCCCGTGAGCGTGGCCTCCGTAAAATCTGCCCCCCCGAGCTTGGCCCTAAGGAAGTTTGCATTCGTGAGCGTGGCCCTAGAAAAATCCGCCTTCTCGAGCGTGGCATCAAAGAGCCACGCCCCTGTGAGCGTGGCCTTCTCAAAATACGCCTCATCAAGCGTGGCTCCAGAGAAGTGCCCCCCTGTGAGCGTGGCCTGAAAGAAATTCGCTCCCGTGAGCGTGCCCTCCCTGAAATCCGCCTTCTCGAGCGTGGCCCTAGAGAAATACGCCTTCTCAAGGTTCACACCCCTCCAGCTGCCCCATGCAAGATCAGCCCCGCGAAAGTCGAGCTTCCCTCTTCCCGGGCTTTTCCCTATCCCTTCTTTTTCGGCTTTCTCCTGTTCGAGTTTTTCTTCTTCACGGCGGGTGAGGCTCCGGATCCCCAAAAGCTGGACGGCCTCCTGGACATCCCGACGGAGCTGCTTGTTCTCGCTCCCTTCAACCTTGTCTTGATCGGGAGTCTCTTCAACCATTTCCTCATCACGAGGCGGGGTGCGGACAAAAATACACATAAGCTCCATAACCGGAAGAGCCCATTTTTCGGAAAAGTCCTCGGCGAGCTGGTGGAGCGCATAGAGCCCCCCAATGCGAACAACTTGGCTCTTATGCCCTAGGAGTTCTACGCCTTTCTTATACCGCTCTTCCTGCAGTGATAGCTGGGCATTTTCTAGCTGCTTCTGAGAATTCTCCAGCTGTTTATCGGCATTCTCCAGCTGTTTATTGGTATACTCCAGCTGTTTATTGGTATACTCCAGCTGCTTATTGGTATACTCCAGCTGTTTACCGGTATGCTCCAACTGTTTACCTGCAATCCAGTTGCGCCAAGCGAAAAAGCACGCCGCAACAGACGCAGCCAGCAAAGCAGCTCCCGCCGTTATCAGAGGAGAACGTAAATCAGAAGCCTCACCCTGGGCCTTCGAGTCAAACCAAAGCTCCAAGACAAACCATCCCACCGACACGACCAAGGCCAAGACCAGGAGCAGAATGGAACGAAGCCTGCGCCAGGGAATCCTCCTTACGAGACGAACACCGTAATCGTCGGAAGCCCTCAGAGCATAGACACGGCGGCGGAACCAGCGGCCGAACCAGGCTTTGACGCGCCAGGGAATCTCCCTTACGTAAAAAGCACGGCGGCCGAGCCAGGCTTTGACCTTGCGCCGGTTCTTTCCCAAAAGGCGACGATAGTGGCGGCGGCGACGGCGGAAAAGAATCCGAAAACGACGGAGACGGGAGGTTTCTTTTTTCATCCATTAACCTTTCAGAGGCACCAACAGCAGAACAAAGAGTAAACGCATGCGAGGGTGCGTCTCTGTATCGGCCCACACCGGCCGACGCCGGCGAGTCTAGAGAACGACCGAAGCCTCGTCAAGCCCGCCGCCCGATTGGCCCTCACCCTCCGCTTGAGACCGCCTCCACCTCGGCTGCGGAGAGCCTTGTCTCAAGCACGGCGGCGAATTCGGGCCCAGTTCTCTCCAGTCTGCTTCCGGTGGAAGGAAACAATAAAGCAGAGGACGGGAGAGAAGGAGACAGAAAAAGCGTGTCGGTGAACGCCTCTCTGTCTGCGTTCTCTTCGGATTAGAGAGTCCGTTCCTCAGGGCTTTGTTTATTTTCTCTGTTTGCGCCGTCTTCGCCTGAGGGAAGTGCGTCGGAAAGACGGACAGCCTTAAAGAGCTCTCGGCCTGTAAACAACGCCCGAACTCTCCCATCACAAGCCACCTGGCAGAGGCCAGGCAACGACAGCCCCGCCTCTGCCCCAGGCACCTTCGCTGTGCCGTGTGTGCCGCCGTCTCGGGAGCAGGGGCCGGGAATCTAGCGGCCGAGCTCGGCGCCTTCGCCTTCCTCCCGCTAGAGATTTCGCCTCCACCCCGGCGGGGGGCCTTGTCTCAAGCGTGGCGGCGCATCCAGGCCCAGTTCTTTCCAGTCCGCCTCCGTCAGAGTCATTGTCGTCCGCGTTGGCCGCCCGTGTGCATCCTCCTCCTCTACGACTTTCACGGGTGGCCGGCCTTCCTCGATCCATCCCGCCTCCAATTGCTCTCGGGTCGCCCCCTTGACAGGGTCGGATATAGCCTTTCCCATAATTGTTTTGTGGACCAGCAAAATCGCCCCGGATAAATTGGCGCGCGTCAGGTTTGCTCCCGCGATATCAGCCGCAGATAACGCCGCCTCTTCGAAATCTGCCCCCTCGAGCTCGGCCCCAGAGAAAAACGCCCCCGTGAGCGTGGCCCTTATGAAATTCGCACCCTCGAGCTTGCGCCCAGAGAAATCCGCCTTCTCGAGCATGGCCCGATAGAGAATCGCCCTCGTGAGCGTAGCTTCCCCGAAATACGCCATCGGAAGCGTAGCTTTCAAGAAAATCGCCCCCTCGAGCTTGGATTTCCAGAAATTCGCTTGCGGGATTTTAGACCCCTCGAAAGACGCCCCCGTGAGTATGGCATCCCAGAAAATCGCCCCCTCGAGCTTGGTGTCTATGAAGCGCGCCTTCGGGAGCGTGGACTCAAAGAAGGAAGCCCTCGTGAGCGTGGCCCCATAGAAATTCGCCCCCGTGAGCGTGGCCCCCTCGAATTTCGCATCCGTGAGCGTAGCCCACCGGAAATCCGCCCCATCAAGCGTGGCTTTCCAGAAATTCGCATCCTCGAGCTTGGCTTTCCAAAAATTTGCCCCCCCAAGGTCTACACCCTTCCAGCTGCCCCCTGCAAGGTCGGCCCCGTGAAAATCCAGCTCTCCGCCTCCCGGGCTTTTCCCTATTCCCCCTTCTTTGGCTTTATCCCGTTCGCGTTTTTCTTCTTCACGGCGGGCGAGGCTCCGGATCCCCAGAAGCTGGACGGCCTCCTGAACATCCCGACGGAGCGGCTTCTCTTCGCTCCTAAAAAACGGGACGGCCTCCTGGAGCTCCCGACGAAGCGGCTTCTCCCCGATCTCTTCAGGCTTGTCCTTATCGAGAGGCGGTGTGCGGACAAAAATACACATAAGCTCCATAACCGGAAGAGCCCATTCTTTGGGAAAGTCCTCGGCGAGCTGGTGGAGCGCATAGAGCCCTCCAATGCGGACGACTTGGCTCGCGTGCCCCAGGAGTTCCACACCTTTCTTATACCGCTCCTCCTGCAGCGAGGTCTGGGCATTCTTCAGCTGTTCATTGGTATACGCCAGCTGTTTATTGGTATTCTTCAGTTGTTTACCGGCAATCCAGTTGCGCCAAGCGAAAAAGCCCGCCGCAATGGACGCAGCCAGCAAAGCCGCTCCCGCCGTGATTAGAGGAGAACGCAAATAATAAATCCCGTCCATGTCCTCCGAGTTCCAAAGCTCCCCAAACCAACAGAGCAGGCCAGGGACAAAGCTTCCCCCCAACACGACAAATGCCACGAGCAGTAACAGAATGGAACGAAACTTACGCCAGGGAGTCTCCCTTACGAAACGAACACCGTAATCGTCGGAAGCTTTCAGAGCGGCGACACGGCGGCCGAACCAAGCTTTGACCTTGCGCCAGTTCTTTTCCAAAAGGCGACGGTAGTGGCGGAGGCGACGGCGGAAAAGAATCCAAAAACGACGGAGACAGGAGTTTTCTTTTTTCATCCCGTAATCTTTCAGAGGCGACAACAGCAGAACAACAAGAAAACGCATGCGAGGGTGCGTCTCTGTGCCGGCCAACACCGGACGACGCCGGCAAGTCTAGAGAATGACCGAAGCCTCGTCAAGCCCGCCTGATCCTCACCCTCCGATTGAGACCTCTTCCACCTCGGCTGCGGAGAGCCTTGTCTCAGGCACGGCGTCGAAATCACCCCGCCCCGGGCTGACCCGCTTCTTGCCGGCTCTCCAGAGCGCGTTGCCGGCGGCACTCAGCATAGCTCGCAAAGAGCGCCTCCGTTCGTTGCTTCTGGAGTTGATACCACGCATCATTTTCCAGCGTGTAATCCACGCCTCCCGCCGCGCCCATCGGAGGCGGCGCATAAGCCCGTAGAGATAGGCTCCCGGAGAGCGGGTTCGCCCCTCTCGGTGCTGGTGGAAAGCCAGTCCTAGACAGAGGAGGGCTCTCGGGACGACCAGCTGCTCTAGAGTCAGCTGTCAAGTCCGCTCTGACAAGTCCTCGGCTTGGGTCTGGATTCTCCCATTCACAGCGGCGAGGAGCTCGTTCCAGGTCTCGGGGGCCTGGTCGGCTAGCAGGAGAACTGCTAGACGCTCGGGGGTGAGTATCTCTTGGGCGGCGGTTTTCTCCTCCTCGGGGGTCATGGTCGGAGATGGCTCGACTTGCCGGGGCGTCGGTGGACGTTCTTTTTCTCTTTTTTCCTGTTCCCCAGCTTGCTCCATTTGGTTAGCGTCCGCTACGTACGTTTTTTTTTGCTTCAATTGCTCTTTTCTATGTGTCGGACGTTTACGTCCGCCTAGGAGGACGTTTTTGCTCGTCTTTTGGCCTGCCGAGGTCGTCTCGGAGGCAGGTGCTGATGGGGTCTCCCCCGGGGTTTCCTGTGGGACCCGAGGTGGAAAAAGGGAGGGCTGCCAGAGAGCTTGGGTCTCCTGGGTCAGAGCATGGAGCTCTTGGAAGACACGCTTGGCTTCTTCCAGGCTTGTGAGGCTCTTGGTCGGGGGCAGGGTCTCACAGCGCGCCTGGAGAGCCGACACCTGGTCGGCGAGGGAAGACGGCGTGGTTGTCTCCTGGCCTGCCAGGTCGCCCCGGAGGCGGCGACGAAGAGCCCCTATCCGAGCCTTCAGTTGCTTCAAGACCAGATACGTGCTCTGTTGGGTCTCCCATTGGGTCTTCCAGGTGTCGTAGAGCGCGCTCAGGGGCGCCAGGTTCACCCCATAGGCCTCGAGGATCTTGCCCGTCGTTTTATCTCGGATCCCCCAGCGGCGGTGATTGGCAGAGTCCTGGTGCGTGAGGAAGCCTTTGGCGATGAGGCTTGTCTCTAGACGGTTGACCTGGCGCGCCGAGACCCCCAGACTGTCCGCGAGGCGCTGGACGGACCACCACACAATGGGGGCCCCGTCGCTCCAGTCTCGCTCCTGGGTCTTGTCGACCAGGAAAAAGAGATAAGTCCGCTCTGCCCGGGTGAGTCCCAATCCCTGGGCTCCCAGATTGAGGAGACGCAGAATTTCGAATCGACGCGTTGGTCTGGGGTTTTGCGCGAAATTTCGGGCAATTTCCAGCATATTTTGATGCTGGAGGGTGTGAACACGGCCTCCGGAGCAGGCCGTAGCAGGGGATTTGTGCGAGTTATCCATAATTCCTTTCTGGAATTACGGCTTACGAGCTTGCTTGATGTTCTCCGTTGGGTGTCAAGCCGTGGGTTTTGGGACGAAAAAAGTTTCTTTTTTTCGGTTTATTCCCTTGACAGGGCACAGCTCGTATGGTAGACAGAAACAAGCTAGGTTTTTGCCTTACACAGAGCGACCCGGGATAGCCGTCCTGGGTCGCTTTTTCACTTTTTGGGAAAAAATTATAAAAGATAGACTCTCAGCCGATAATTCTCCTTGAATCCCGCTGAAAGTTCTTGTACAAGGCCGGCTGACTTAGCCGGGATCCTCCAAGTGGTTCTGTGCGGAGAGTGTGGGACTCGAACCCACGCTACCCTATCGGGTAGACGGATTAGCAATCCGCTGCATTACCGCTCTGCCAACTCTCCTCGCCGCAGCGCACAGAGGGACACCCTACAACGAAGAGGACTCTGAGGTCAAGAAAAAAACCGAGGTGTTTTTTTCCGCCCATTGTCCGCCCACTTCTCAGCCCATTTGTCCGCCCGTGGCTTGGAGATGGCCCGGAAGCGTCCCGGGCGTGGCGTCTCCCGGGCTTGTTCCCCCGGGGTTTCCCTGCCGGAGCCAAAGCTTTGGAAAAGCTTGCATAGGGGTGGCACTTATCGTAAGAGATACCTCCACGCCCTGCCCCGCGGCTCTCTAGGCGTCTTCGTGCGTCTTAGAGGCCTCCGAGGAAAGAGGCGTTTTTTTTGAATCAATTCCAGATAAGGGAAGGAAATTTTATGACTATTTCGGCATTTTTTCTGAATCGGCGTTTTTCAGACCAGAGTCTTTTGCAGACTCTCTTGCGCGGCCTCCTCGGAGGGGGGGTCTTTCTTTTGGTGTCGTCCGTCTTTTTCCTCGGGGTCGGGGGAGGCACGTCTGCTTTCGCGCAGTGGGAAGGGACGAAGAAGCATTATCTGGGGGGGGGGGTTGGCTTTTCTTTCTATCGTAGGGGAGGGGACTGCCGAAGCGGATGCGGGTACTCAGACAGCTTCGAGTTCAGGCGAAATTGAAAATGATGGCGTAGGGCTCAATCTATCTTATATTTATGCTGTAAATGAGAGCTTCTGGATTGCTCCGAGTCTTTCCTCAGTATTCTTGGAGGAAGGCGACGACGGGGGCGAGGTATACCACTCATCTCTGGACATGCATGCCCTTTATAAGACGCAAAGTCCGTTTTTTATCGGGGGAGGTCTGAGCTTTGTTTCCTACGAAGAAGAAGCGGTCGATAATAATACTGTATCTTGGGACGAAGATGCGATTGAAGTAAGTGGCGTTGCCCCCAGTCTCCGCCTCGGGGTTCTTTTCGACTTCTCCTCGGGAGCCCTGATGCTAGATTACGTCTTCCGTGGAGAGGTAAGTGAGGAATTTACGGTCACTGCTATGATAAACAATAGGGAAATACCGATCGATGGCGAGATGTCTTTTGTCTCTTCTCAACTTTCTGTGAACTATCTCTTTAAATTCTGACTCGCCGCGCCCCGAGAGCGACGTCTCGCGGGCGCGTCTCGGAGCGGGACGCCTCCCGGGGCCCCCCGGACCGAAATAAAAGCTTTGAAAAAGCTTGCATCGAGAGGCCAGTTTTTGTAGGATTGCCTCCGCCCCCGTGTGTCTTCTAGGCTTCTTTTTGTAAGTTTTTTGGAGCTCTGAGGCGCGCGGGGGCGCGTGTGCCGGGCCTTTCCCTCTGGTCCCGGTTTTTTTTAGAGCCTCTTGAAGCGCATGTCTATCGAAACGACTCAAGGAATCATTCGCCCGGTCTCCATCGAGGGCGAAATGAAGCGCTCGTACCTCGATTACGCCATGAGCGTCATCATTGCTCGGGCGCTGCCCGACGTCCGAGACGGGCTCAAGCCGGTGCATCGGCGGATTCTCCATGCGATGCACGAGAACAGTTATTTCTCGACGCGGCCCTATCGCAAATCGGCTCGGATTGTCGGGGAGGTGATGGGGAAGTATCACCCACACGGCGACTCGGCCATTTACGAGGCCCTCGTGCGCATGGCACAGGTTTTCTCCATGCGAGTCCCCCTCATTGATGGGCAGGGGAATTTTGGTTCTATGGACGGCGATAAGGCAGCCGCCATGCGGTATACGGAATCGAGACTCCAGAAAATCGCCGAGACGCTCCTGCAGGATATCGGGCACGAGACGGTCTCTTTCAAGCCCAATTACGATGAATCCGAGCAGGAACCCGTTGTTTTACCGGCGACTTTCCCGAATTTACTCGCCAATGGGGCGAACGGCATCGCGGTCGGGATGGCGACCAACATTCCGCCGCATAATCTAGGCGAGCTCTTGAGTGCCTGTATTCACCTGACACTGAACCCCGAGGCCACGCTCGCCGAGGTGAATCAGATCATCCCAGGGCCCGATTTTCCCACAGGCGGCATTATTCTAGGCCGGTCTGGCATCCAAGACGCCTATAAAGTGGGGCGCGGGTCTATTGTGGTACGCGCCCGCACGGCGTTCGAAACGGTCAATCATCGCGACGCCATCATCGTCACAGAGCTCCCTTATCAGGTCAATAAGGCTCGAACCATAGAACGCATCGCCGCGATGGTGCGCGATAAACAAATGGAGGGCATCACAGATATACGCGACGAGTCCGACCGACACGGCGTTCGGGTGGTGTTTGAACTCAAAAAAGAGGCCAGCTGTGAGGTCGTAGAGGCTCAATTGTTTCATTCGACCCCGCTCCAGACCAGTTTCAGTGCGAATGTTCTGGCTCTGGACGAAGACGGAAAGCCGACCCATTACGATCTGCTCAAATATCTGCGAGCCTTTTTGCGTTTTCGCGAAGAGGTCCTTTCAAAGCGGACCTTTTATTTACTCCAGAAAGCTCGGGTTCGGGCGCATGAATTATTGGGGCTCTTGTGTGCGGTGCGTCATCTGGACCGCGTCATAGAGCTCATTCGTCGTTCGACCTCGCCTCGCGAGGCGCGGGAGGCTCTATGTTCTCAGACGTGGGAGGCGGGTTTTATGGCGGCTTATATTCGTCTCATTGACGACCCGTCTTTTTCCGAAGAGGCCCCCGCTTATCGCTTATCGGAGGCCCAAGCGGTTGCGATTTTGGATTTGCGGCTCCATCGGCTCACGGCTTTGGAGCGCGACAAAATCACCCAAGAGTTCGACCAGCTGGCCGAGACCATTCGGCACTATCAAAGGATTCTCGCGGACCGAGACTTTCGTCTAGAGCTGATGCGCCAGGAGTTTCAAGACCTCTCGGACCGTTTTGCGACGCCTCGGCGGACGGAAATCCAAGAAGCCGGTGCCGAAACCGACATAGAGGACCTCATCGAGCCGCAAGATGTCGTGGTGGTGGTCACGCGGAATGCCTATATTAAGCGCGTCCCGCTCTCGGAGTTCCGCTCGCAGCGGCGGGGCGGTCGAGGGCGCAGCGGCACCACGACGCGTGACGACGATGTTGTCGCGAATCTCTTTGTGGCGAACACGCATAGTCTATTGCTTGTTTTCACCGACCGAGGGCAGGTGTATTCTTTGAAAGTCTGGCGTTTGCCTCAGGGGACTCGGGCTTCGCGAGGCCGGGCGCTTGTCAATTGTTTGCCTCTGGAGCCGGGAGAAACTGTCTGGACGCTTCTACCTGTCCCGGCCGACGCTCTCGAGACCCCTTATTCGATTGTCATGGCGACCAGTTTCGGGTCTGTCCGGCGCAACACGCTGGATCTTTTCACCAATCTGAGAAAAAATGGCAAGATCGCCATTCAGCTCAAAGAAGAAGAGCGGCTGGTCGGCGTAGAGCTCTGTACGGAGGCGCATGATATTCTGTTATGTTCGGCTCAGGGGCGAGCGGTTCGTTTCTCGCTTGCCTCGTTGCGGATTTTTCAGAGCACGCGCTCGGCGGGCGTCGGCGGCATCCGGCTTGCCTCGGGCGACCGGCTTGTTTCGCTGTGCGTTCTGAACCGGAGTTCTCAAGACACAGAAACGCGACACAGTTATCTGCGATTTGCGGCTCTTTCGCGACGCCAGGAGGCCTTTGAGGCGGCGACGGCCGAGGCGGCCGAGGCAGAAACCGAGGCAGAAACCGAGGCGGCTGTGTCCTCTGCGGAAGGATTTCCGACGCCGGCGCCGGCGGACGACGAGGAGGAATCGGAGGAAGCCCCGGTCTCTTTAGGCGACGGGCCTCTCAAGCCGGAAGAATACGAAGAACTCCAGGCGGGACGGGAAAAAGAGCTTTTCCGCCAGCTCGAACAAGAGGAGGAATGGCTTCTCACGATTGCCGAGAACGGTTTTGGGAAGCGGACGTCCTCTTATGAATACAGGCACTGTCAGCGTTATGCCAAGGGCGTCAAAGCCATGAACGTAGATGGAACTTCTCTTTTGACGGCGTTTCCGGTCTCGGACCGGGATCATATTATGATGATAACGGACGCTGGGCAGACCATACGTGTGCCTGTTGCGGGCATCCGACCGGCGGGGCGCGTGACAAGAGGCGTGCGTCTCTTCCGCACGGCCGAGAAAGAGCGTCTCATTTCCGTCGCCCGCGTCGAGGCCGCCATGGCCGCCGAAGAAACGGCGGACGCGACCGAGGCGGAAGCAACGGCGGAAACGGCGGCGGAAACGGCGGAGACGAACCCAGCAGGCCCAGGCCAGCCGACAGCCCCCGCAGAGGCACACAGAGAAGCCGTCGCCTCCATCGAAGAAACGGAAGAAACGACACGGTGACACGGTTTTTTTCGGGGCGCGCGGTCTGATGCAGAGCAGCTCTAGAGCGGCTTTATACCCGGGGACGTTTGATCCTATCACCAACGGGCATGTAGATCTGATTTCTCGGGCGGTGATTTTTTTCGACCGTCTTTACATAGGCGTGGCGCAAAATAGTGAGAAGAGTCCTCTTTTTTCGGCGGACCAGCGGGTTGGACTTGTGGAGGCGGCCCTCCAGGAGCGTTTAGCGGCCTCGGCTTCGTCCCGGGTCGAGATTGTCTCTTTCGGAGGCTTATTGACGCATTTAGCGCGCTCTTTGAATGTCCGGGTCATTCTGCGAGGGCTTCGAGCCGTCAGCGATTTTGAGTACGAATTTCAAATGGCGAGCATGAACGCTGTTTTGGACCCGTCTCTCGAGACCGTCTTCCTGATGGCGGGCGAGCGGTCTCATTTTGTCTCGTCGCGTTTGGTTAAAGAGATTGCGGCTTTAGGCGGTGACATCACGCCTTTTGTACCGGCCTGCGTCGCGACAGCTATGACACATAAGACTTTGAAGAAGGCTGTAGAGAGAAGAGACTAGAAAAAGAGTGGCATGATTGATGCTTTCTCCAATTTGTGAAAAGAAATAACCAGAAATAACCAGAAATAACCCATGGCGAGTTCTCTATCCCTCTTGCGCGATGCCTCTGACAAGCTCCAGTGGCTTGCTGCGCGCCAGGCTGTCGTCGGGCAGAACATTGCCAATGTCGACACCCCTGACTATCAGGCTCGGGACCTGAAGCCGCTCCGCTTCCGGGACGTCCTGGATGAGACCCGCAGCTCGGGCGGGCCTAGGGACGTCGCTCGAGGCGTCGCCCGGGGGTTGGCGCGAACGCACACGGGGCATTTGGACGCCCGAGGCCCCGCGCGGGGGCCTTACCGAAGTACTCGGACGCCGGATTTCCTCGAAGAGACGCTCTCTGGGAACAACGTCAATTTGCAGGAAAACCTCGTCAAACTGGCGAGCATAGAGGCCGAATATGGCCTTGCGACGAATCTGATGTCGCGCTATCACTCGATGATTTTGCAGGCGACCCGAGCCCGTTAGGGCGTTCGGCTTTCAGACACAGACCTAGCCTAAAGCCTTAAGACACCCTTATTTAGAAACCCTTAGACACCTTTTCCAGAGAACACATTCTACTATGGACCCTTTACAGCAAGCTTTTTTCATAGGCGCGGCGGGCATGACGGCTCAAGTTGCGCGTCTCCGCACGGTTGCGCAGAATATCGCGAACGCCAACACGACCGGCCTGACGCCGGACTCAGAGCCCTATCGGCGCAAAACCATTCATTTTCACAATGTCTTGGACCGGACTCTAGGGACACAGACCGTTCAAGTTCGGGCAATTCGCGAGGACCCCTCCCCTTTTCGTCTCCAATATGAGCCTGGCCACCCGGCCGCGGACGAGCGCGGTTACGTCCGCTATCCCAATGTGGTCGCCCTCATAGAGATGAACGATTATCGCCAGGCCTCCCGCAGTTACGAGGCGAGCTTGAATGCTTTGCGCCAGACGCGCCAGCTTGCGCGCCAGACGGTCGACTTGTTGCGCTCGCAATAGGGCTTTTGTTGTTTTTTTGTCTTGTTTTATTTTGTTTCGTTTTGTATAGCGTGAAAGGAGTTCGTCGTGGCACGTGATATTCTTGAGACCAGTGCGCTTTCTCCGGATCTTTCGGGTCTTGCCGGAGTTTATTCGGGGGCAGCGGCGCGTCCGCCTGGCGAAGCGGCCGCTCTCGCGAGCACCCCGGGCTCGTTTCTAGAGACCGTTCAAACGCTTTCCAAACAGGCCATTGAAGCGAATGCCTCCGCCGAGACGCTTGCGCAGCAGGCTCTGCGCGGCGAGGCCGACCTCACCGAGGTCATCCCCGCCGTCCTGGAGGCCGAAAGGCAATTGAGTGCCGTCGTCGCCTTCCGAGACAGAATCGTCCAAGCCTATCAGCAAATCAGCCAAATGCCGATCTGACCGATCTGACGCCCATTTATTGAGTAGCGTCGGCTTATTGGTCGAAACGGAGCTCTCGGAGCATCGCGATCGCCTGGCGGTGTCTCGCGAAGACCGCCACCAGCGGCGTCGAGTCCTGAGGATACCGCCCGAAGCCTTTCACCACGTCCGAGGGTTCACTATCGGTGGTCACGGGGTATTCGTGGTTCACCTCTGAAAAAAAGGCTTGGGCCTCTGGGGCGAGCAGAAAGCGGATCAAAGCCAGAGCCGCCTCGGGCTTAGAGCTCGCCTTGGTCATAGCGATGCCGGATATATTGACGTGGACGGGGTCTGGGAAGACGAGGCGCACGGCTTCGGCCCAGGCTCGTTGCTCGGCGTCCTCGAGCATGCGGCCGTAATAATAGGAATTCCCGATTGCCACATCGCACTCGCCCTGCCAGACGGCTTTGACCTGAGCTCGGTCATTGCCCTGAGGCCGCCGGGCGAGGTTCGCTTTCAGGCCTGCCATCCATTGGCGAGCTTTCTCGTCCCCCAGATGCTCTATCATGAAGGCAAAAAGCGAGATATTATAGGGGTGCATGCCTTTCCGCATGCAGATTTTACCGCGCCAGGCGGGGTCCGCCAGGGCCTCATAGCTGGCAAGAGCCCCCTGAGGAACACGCTCCTTCGAGAGAAATAAAACGCGCATCCGCTTCGTCAGAGGAACCCAGTGCCGGTCCGGGTCTCGGAGAAAAGCGTCCAAACGCTCGAAAAGCGCGTCGGGGGGGATAGAGGCGACCAGATCCCTTTCGACCGCCAGCTCGAGATGGGCATGGCTGGAGGTCAAAATCAGGTCCGCAGGCGAGCGTTCGCCTTCGATGGCGATGCGCTCTAAGAGACCGGTCTCGCCATAGAGCAGTTTGACCTCCACCCCCGTTTGAGCCGTGAAACTATCCAAAACGGGCTCAATCAGATGGGGTTGCCGAAAGGAATAGAGGACAAGGCTCTGAGCCAGCCCCAGGCTGTTCCACCCCAGCCCTGCCCCCAGCACCACGGCGCTCAACAGACTCGGCCGACTCAGCAGGCTCTGCCTGAAGGCCGCCGCCGGCCGAGGTCTAAACTGAAACCCAGAGCCTCCCAAGCCGCGCCAGACCCCAGAGACCCAGGAGACCCAGACCCTCAGAGCCGAAAAACCCCGAGAGCCAGAGGCTCGAGAGCCGGAGGCTCGAGAGCCAGAGGCCTGACAGCCTGAAATATGGCGGCACAATCTTCTCATTTTCTTTCCCGCCCGGCAATAAAGAACAGGCCCGGGATGCTATCAGGGTCCTACCAGGGTCCTACCAGAGAAAAAAACACGCGTCAAGCCTCTTTTTCAAAAACCCTACTCTGTTTCCCGAGGCTCTCCCTCTGCGCGCTTTTTTCCGCCGCATAGAGCCCATCGACATCGTTCAGAAACCATGTCGGAAAGCCTTGACGTCCTTCTGTGCCGCGTGCTAGGGTCGCCCCGGGGCTGTACTTGAGGCTAGGCTCAGTGCGGACGCAGCTCAGCAGCAAATAGAACGGGAATAACGCGAGTTTAACGGGAGTAGAACTGGATGTCCCCACGTCTTTTTCAAGAAATTTTGTCGCGTCATTTAGTATCGGACCGGCTCGGTTTTGTAGTGGACGGGCAGATGCTGGAGGCAGGCCCCCCTGAGACCGGCCATCGCGTCGTCCTCGAAGTCCACCGCAAGCGTCTTTTCGGACGCATTTTACGCCACGGGAGTCTGGGACTCGCCGAGGCTTATATGGATGGCGACTATACAATCCAAGAGGGCCATTTATACCTTTTTCTGGAAATTTTGCTGCGCAATCGGCTTCATCGAGGTCGAAACTTTCCGTGGAGGAGCCACGCCACCGTTCGCTTTTTCATTGCTTGGCAGCGTCTCAGAGAGGCGGCGGCGGGCAAGACGCGAAACGTGCGCCATCATTATGACATCGGGAATGACCTGTTCGAGCTTTTTCTAGACAAGTCCCTGACCTATTCCTGTGGCTATGCGCACACCCCCCAAGATGATATAGAGACGCTTCAACGCCAAAAAATGGCGCGGATTTGTCGTAAATTACGCCTGAAAGAAGACGAGTCCCTCGTGGATCTTGGCTGCGGCTTTGGCGGTCTGCTGATCTATGCCGCCAAGACCTACAAAATCACCGGGGTCGGGGCAACGCTGAGTCGCAATCAGGCCGAGAAAGCTCAGCAACGCGTGTTCGAGGCCGGGTTAGCCGAGAAAATCAAAATTCACGTGGCCGACTATGGGGCCATTGAGGGAAAATTTGATAAATTTGCCAATGTCGGCGTGATGGAGCACATTCCCGATTCAGAATACAGACATTTTTTCCAACGGGCTCGGGCCTTACTGAAACCCGAGGGGCTTGGCCTTTTGCACACGATTTGCCTCAATCGCAAGCCGCAAGCCGGGGGCGACCGCGATCTTTTCCTCCAGAAATACATTTTTCCCGGCTATAGTCTGCCGACTCTCTCTGGCATCGCCGGCCATCTAGAGGCCCTCTATATGCCCATTCTGGATGTCGAGAACATCGTGCGTCATTATACGCTCACGCTTCTGCGGTGGCACGAGGGCTTCCAGGCGCGCCAGCACGAGTTGGACCCTCAAAAATACGACGACAGGTTCAAGCGCATGTGGAGCTTCTATTTACTAGCCTGCGCAGCCGGCATGAAGCTGGCGGACTTGGCGGTCCTGCAAGTTCTTTTCAACACGGATTGTCGGGCCGAGATGCCTCTTCACCGGATCTGAGGTCCATGTCAGGATAGGTTTTAGAGCGATGGTCGGTACGTTACGTTTTCCCGAAGAGCCCTTTGACGTTGTCGTCGTCGGAGCCGGCAATGCCGCCTTATGTGCGGCTTTGGCGGCTCGAGAAGCGGGGGCGGCCTCGGTGGTGGTGCTGGAGCGTGCTCCTGAAACGCATAACGGTGGCAATAGTCGTTTCACCGCCGGGGCTTTCCGGTGCGTCTATGACGGCGTAGCGGATATTCGCGCGCTCTGTCCCGATTTGAGTGCAGGGCAACTCGCCACAACGGACTTCGGGGCCTATCGAGAGGCGGATTTTTTCCACGATATGGCCCGCATCACGCAGTTTCGGACGGACCCGGCCTTGACCGAGACGCTGGTTACGCAGTCTCGCCCGACGCTGCGCTGGATGCGAGCCCTCGGGATTCGCTTCATGCCGATTTATGGTCGGCAGGCCTTCCGAACCGAGGACGGACGCTTCCAATTCTGGGGCGGCCTCACCATAGAGGCCTGGGGCGGCGGCCCCGGGCTGGTCGACCGAGAATTGGAACTCGCCCGGGACGCCGGCATCCAGATCGTCTTTGAGGCCCGCGCCCGGGAGCTTCTCTTTGATGGCGAGGGCGTCTCGGGGGTACGGCTGCGGGACGGCACGCTGTGCCGGGGGCGGACGGTTATTCTAGCCTGCGGCGGCTTCGAGGCCAATAGTGCTTGGCGCGCCCGGTATCTAGGCCCGGCTTGGGATCTCGCCAAGGTCCGGGGGACCTATTGTAATACGGGCGACGGTCTAGCGATGGCTCTGGCGATCGGAGCGGCCCCCTATGGCCATTGGTCTGGCTGTCACGCGGTGGGGTGGGACTATAACGCCCCAGAATTCGGCGACCTCGCCATCGGCGACGGCTTTCAGAAGCACTCGTATCCCTGGGGCATTATGGTCAATGCCGAGGGACGGCGCTTCGTCGATGAAGGGGCCGACTTCCGAAACTACACGTATGCGAAATACGGGCGTCAAATTCTGGCGCAACCCGGTCAATTCGCCTGGCAAATTTTTGACCAGCGCGTCCGCGGTCTTTTGCGCGACGAGTACCGCACGCCCAAGGTCTCGAAAGTCACGGCCGACAGCCTGCCAGAGCTCGCTTCTAAACTAGAGGGCGTTCAAGCCGAGCCCTTTTTACAGGAACTAGAGGCCTATAATCGGGCAGTCGACACGGGCCGTCCCTTCAAACCGACCGTTTTGGACGGCAGAGCGACCCACGGTCTGAAAGTCCCGAAGTCTAATTGGGCCAATCCTCTTGACACGCCGCCGTTCGAGGCTTATCACGTGGGGTGCGGCATCACCTTCACTTTTGGCGGTTTGCGCATCAACCCAGAGACCAGCCAGGTGATAGACAGCGACCTAGAGCCTATCTCGGGCCTCTATGCTGCCGGAGAAATCGTCGGCGGTCTCTTTTATATGAATTATCCGGGCGGGACTGGTTTGATGTCGGGGTCTGTTTTCGGCCGGCAGGCCGGCATTCACGCCGCGAAAGAAGCCTCCAGACAGGCGAGAAAATAGTCCAGTTCCGCCGCGTTATTCCGCGGCCCCAGGCTCACGCGGAGCATCCGGCGCGCGGCCGTGGCGTCATAGCCGCACGCTCGTAGCGTCGGAGAACCCCGAAGAGCCCCCGAAGCACAGGCCGTCCCGCTAGAGACGGCGATGCCTGCCAGATCTAGCCGCACCAGAAGAGCCTGCACATCCGGAACGGCTCGAGCGTCCTGGAACAGCAGGCACGTACTATTGCTCAGACGCGGGACATGCTGGCCGATGACTTGAATGCCGGGCGGTAATTTTTTTTCCAGCTCGTCGCGGAGCTCCTGCGTTCCACGCCAGTCATACGGGTTTTGAGTCGCAAGCCCCAGACTATGGATTGCCAGAACGTTTTCGGTACCGGGTCTGTAAGCGTTCTCCTGCCCGCCGCCGTAAAGCAGAGGCTTTATATGGAAGGCGCCTGTCCGCCAGACCAGGCCTCCGACGCCCGGCAGAGCCCCGATTTTATGGCCCGAGAAACTCAGTAAATCCCACGGGATATCGGCGAGGGGCTCATCCGCTTTGCCGCCGAAAGCCTGCGTCGCATCACAATGCAGCCAGACCGGAAAAGAGGCTTTGTCCAGCGTGGCCCGAATCTCGGAAAGCGGCTGGAGAACGCCTGTCTCGCTATTGGCAAGCTGGATCGAGACAAGACACGGCGTCGAATCCGAGGCCAGAAGAACCGCAAGCTCTGAAAGAAGCACGCGGCCATCTGAATCCGTAGGCACAGAAACACAGGCGAGACCTCGCGCCGCGCCATAGACTCGGGCGGCCTCCAGAACAGAGGGATGCTCTGTCGCGGCAACCAGAAAACGCAAGCCGGCAGCACAGGCGGCGGAACCGCCGCTCGAGCCCGACGTCTCGAAGCCTGAGAATAGCAAGTTGTGCGCCTCGGTTGCGCTGCTTGTCCAGACGAGCTCATCTGCCTGCAGGTCCTGTTTGAGCCACGCTCGCACCTGTTCGAGACGCGCGCGCTGTTTCTGGCCCGGCCGGTGCACCGAAGAGCCATTCCCTAAAAAAGAGTCCGCCTCCAGCGTATGGAGCAATGCGACGACCTCCTCCGTCAGCGGAGCCGTCGCGTTCCAGTCAAAATACACAAGCGGAGAACTCAACATCCGTCTTCCATGAAAACCCCGGATAACAAACTGGGGCGCATGCCGTGAGGACCCGCGCCTCGGGCAGTTTCTCGAGCAGTTAGGCCGGAGGAAACTCGGCGTCAATCTAGCACGAATTTTTATTTTCCGCCTCTTGACGAGACGCCTTTAACGCGATAGGCTCCTTTTTGCGTGCCGCCTCTCCCGTCTCCCGTCGGGGCAGGAGGAAGGCGTCGGGAAAACATACCGGGAAAACATACCGGGAGAACACACCGGGCTAGGGCCAAAATAGGAGCCAGAGTCACAAGACCGTGGTGAAAGCATCGTGAAGCTGAAGAGCCGTGGGCCGTACACGCGTCTCGCTCCGGGGACGCGGTGCACCCGTTGAGACCGATCAGCCTGTGCACTCGACGTCTCGAAGCCTGAAAAGAGCAAGTTGTGAGCCTCGGTTGCGCTGCTTGTCCAGACGAGCTCATCTGCCTGCAGGTCCTGTTTGAGCCACGCTCGCACCTGTTCGAGACGCGCGCGCTGTTTCTGGCCTGGCCGGTGCACCGAAGAGCCATTCCCTAAAAAAGAGTCCGCCTCCAGCGTATGGAGAAACGCGATGACCTCCTCCGTCAGCGGAGCCGTCGCATTCCAGTCAAAATACACAAGCGGAGGACTCAACATCCGTCTTCCGTGAGAACCCGGAAAAACGCTGGCCTGGTTGAAAAAGCGCACATAAAGTCTTAAAGCTTGAGGGCTCGGGCGAACGGATGCGCCCTCACACGGAGAGACCCCCATGCATGCCGTGCTCGGGCGCGCCTTCCGTGAGGATTCCCACCCGGGTCGTCCCCGGGGCCTCTCGGGCCTCCCGGGCGGTCCGGAAAGAGCCCCGGCAGTCCGGCAGCCACGAGTCTATAGCTGGCATACCCGTGTTCTCGATGGGTTCTTTTTTCGTGATGTAACCGCGACTGGGGGTCGGCGTACCGTACCAGATTGGGAGGCGAGACGGACAACTTCGTGCCGCCTCTTTCCCTACACCTGCTGTGCCGGCAGGGGGAGTATGGGGCTATAAAAGGCACGCTTGTAGAGCCTCCATGGGCTTTCCGGGTCATCATAGCGGTTCAAGGACACAAAAACAAGCGGTCGACCCAAGCTTCGAAAGCTGTACCCAAGCTTTTAAAGCCTTGCGAAAGTCGTGTTTGTACATATATAGATCGTCGCTCTTGGTAAACAGCGAAAAAAGACGGCACCCGTGGCGAAGCATGGCCTCATCAGCGGCCTCTTTTCGAGGGCCGCCACCACAGCCTCGGCCGTCGGCTGCCAGCGGGTCCAAAACTCGGCAACATTGGCGATCGACTGGAGCCTGGCAAGGGCTCCGAGCCTCTTGTTTTCTGCAGTCTGGGCAAAATATTGGAACACAGGGTAGGTTTCTTGCGCAAGCGTCGGCGGCAGCCGTTCTTCAGCACGCATCTTCTAGCCTCGTCGCCCAGCCCTTTTTCACGCGCCTTGGACGTTGTGAGAGAAAGCCTCGGCGTTCATGTTGAGCATGCTAGCACAAAACAAGACCGTGGTGAAAGCACCGTGAAGATGAAGAGCCGTGGGCCTTACACGCGTCTCGCTCCGGGGACGCGGTGCACCCGTTGAGACCGGTCAGCCTGTGCACTCGACGTCTCGAAGCCTGAAAATAGTAAGTTGTGAGCCTCGGTTGCGCTGCTTGTCCAGACGAGCTCATCTGCCTGCAGGTCCTGTTTGAGCCACACTCGCACCTCTTCGAGACGCGCGCGCTGTTTCTGGCCCGGCCTGTGCACCGAAGAGCCATTCTCTAAAAAAGAGTCCGCCTCCAGTGTACGGAGCAACGCGACGACCTCCTCCGTCAGAGGAGCCGTCGCATTCCAGTCAAAATAAACAAGCGGAGCACTCAACATCCGTCTTCCGTGAAAACCCGGAGAATAAACTGGGGGCGCATGCCGCGAGGACCCGAGCCTCGGGCGGTTCTTCGGGAAGTTAGGCCGGAGGCGGCTCGGCGTCAGTTTAGCATGAATTTTTATTTTCTGCCTCTTGACGAGACACCTTTAACGCGATAGGCTCCCTTTTGCGTGCCGCCTCTCCCGTCTCCCGTCGGGGCAGGAGGAAGGCGTCGGGAGAACACACCGGGCTAGGGCCAAAATAGGAGCCAGAGTCACAAGACCGTGGTGAAAACATCGTGAAGCTCAAGAGCCGTGGGCCGTACACGCGTCTCGCTCCGGGAACGCGGTGCACCCGTTGAGACCGGTCAGCCTGTGCACTCGACGTCTCGAAGCATGAAAATAGTAAGTTGTGAGCCTCGGTTGCGCTGCTTGTCCAGACGAGCTCATCTGCCTGCAGGTCCTGTTTGAGCCACGCTCGCACCTGTTCGAGACGCGCGCGCTGTTTCTGGCCCGGCCTGTGCACCGAAGAGCCATTCTCTAAAAAAGAGTCCGCCTCCAGTGTACGGAGCAACGCGACGACCTCCTCCGTCAGAGGAGCCGTCGCATTCCAGTCAAAATAAACAAGCGGAGCACTCAACATCCATCTTCCATGAGAACCCCGGATAACAAACTGGGGCGCATGCCGCGAGGACCCGAGCCTCGGGCGGTTCTTCGGGAAGTTAGGCCGGAGGCGGCTCGGCGTCAGTTTAGCATGAATTTTTATTTTCTGCCTCTTGACAAGACGCTTCTAACACGATAGGCTCCCTTTTGCGTGCCGCCTCTCCCGTCGGGGCGGGAGGCAGGCACCGGAAACACACCGGGGAAACACACTGGGGAAACACACCGGAAACACACACCGGGCTAGGGCCAAAACAGGAGCCAGCGTAACAAGACCGTGATAGAAGCACCGTGAAGCTCAAGAGCCGTGGGCCGTACACGCGTCTCGCTGTCGAGACGGCGGAGTCTCTGCCGGGCCTTTTTTTCACCCAGGCGACGCTTTTAGCGGATAGGCCTCTGTTTTACGCCTGGAAAGGGCCGGAGGCTTCGCGCGAGGCGGCCGCCTCGACCGCCTGGGTCTCGACGAGCTGGCGGGACGCGGCGCGCAAAGTCCTGCATCTGGCGGCCCTGTTCCAGAGTCGCGGGCTTCAACCAGGTGCCCGAGTCTGTCTTTTAGCCGAAAATTGCCCCGAATGGGGGATTGCTCATTTAGCCATTATGACGGCGGGCGGTTTATCGGTACCGCTCTATACGACGAACACGCCCGAGTCCCATCGGCATATTATATCGGACAGCGGGGCTCGAGTTGCGGTTATCTCGGCGAGTCTGCTTGTTCCGTCTCTTCTTGAAACACTTGCGGGGCATCTGGATTGGATCCTGGTTCTGGGACCAGAGCAGGCCTCCGCCGCTAGCCGGCAAAAGAGCACCTCTCTGCCGCTTATTTTCCGCAATCTGGCGGAGGAAACCGACCCGCCCGAACCGCCGGCGGAACAGCGGCGCCATTTTATGAAAACCCTGTCGGATGTCAATAGAGACGATACGGCTGTTCTGATTTATACCTCTGGCACGTCGGGGGAGCCTCGGGGCGTCATGCTCAGCCACGAGAATATCTTATCCAATATGCGGTCGGCTTTGCCGATTTTACGGAGCCTCCGAGGCTTTGACATCGGCAGCGAGCGTTTTTTGTCTTTTTTGCCTCTCAGTCACGCCTATGAGCACATGGCGGGTTTTTTTCTACCGCTCGCCATCGGCGCGCGGGTCTGGTACTGTCCTGCCCTAGAGTACCTGATAGAGCTCATTCCTCAGGTTCGTCCGACGATTATGACGGCCGTCCCGCGTCTTTATGAGATTTTATACGACCGCATCCACCGGAATCTGGCGAAGAGCTCGCCGCGTCAACGCCGTCTGTTCGAGGCAACCCGGGCGGTGGGGCATAAACGCCTTCATGGACAGAGCCTCTCTTTGGGAGACTTCTTGTTCGACAAGAGCCTAGGCTCTGTCGTTCGGCGCAAGGTGGCACGGCGGTTTGGCGGAGAATTGCGAGGCTTTATCAGCGGTGGGGCGCCTCTTCACCCTGTTATCGGCGATTTTTTCCTGAGCATGGGGGTTTTGATACTCCAGGGCTATGGCCTGACCGAGACGTCGCCGGTTGTCTCGGTCAATCTTCCTCAGAACCCGTTGAGTGCGACCGTCGGGCCGCCTCTGGCGGGCACGGAGGTGAAAATCGCCTCGGACGGCGAAATTCTGGTCCGAGGCCCCTGCGTCATGAAAGGCTATTGGGGACAGAGCGACGCGACCCAACGCGTCCTCTTGCCGGAGGGTTGGCTGGCGACGGGCGATTGCGGCGTTTTGACACCGGAGGGGCATCTCCAAATCATTGACCGCAAGAAGGATATTTTTGTCACGTCGGGAGGCGATACGATCGCGCCTCAAAAAATGGAGGGGCTGTTGAATCTGCAGCCCGAAATCGCCCAGGCTCTGGTTGTAGGCGATGGACGGGCGCATCTTGGGGCTCTTATTTATGGAGCCGACGATGACAATGACACCGGCGACACTGGCGACACCGGCAATGACACCGGTGCCAGCCCATCCGTCAAGGAAAAACGGGCGCGCATCGCCCGAGCCCTCGAGCGCGTCAATGCAGAGCTCGCCCCTGCAGAGCGTCTCCGGCGGTTCCACGTGCTGGAAGAGGCCTTTTCTATCGAGAACGGTCTTTTGACACCGTCTCTTAAACCCCGGCGCGCTCGTATTGTCGCGCGCTATCGCGCCGAGATCGAGGCTCTATACACCTAACGGGAAACCTAACGGGCTCGAGAGACGGCGAATTGCGTGCCTCGCCCGGTGTTTTTTGTGTTTTTTCTGTATGTGTATAAAGGTATGTGTATAAGTGTATGTTTATACAAGCGTATGTGTATAAGTGTGTGTTTATAAATGTATGTTTATAGAAGTGTATGTGTGTAAGTGTATCTAGATGGAGAACGCCATGACCTCAAAAAACGAGACGCCCAACAAAAAAACCCCCAAGACACCCAAGGAGAAACAAGACGCCTTAGAGGCCGAGGCTCGGAACACGCTCGCCCGCATGGAACGCGAGAGCGACATGTTCGGCGGCCGGAACACTGGTTTTTTTCTTTTCAGAACACGCGAGGGTGTCTCGAAGCGCATGCGTCTCGCCATTGGGATTGCCAGAGTTCTGGTGTTCGGAGGGGCTCTTCTTTATCTTATATCCCTTTTGGCGAGCGGCAGCGGCGGGGCGAGCTAGCCCAGAGCCGCAGCCGGAACCGGACTTTCCGACCGAACCCCGCCGGTCGGTGGGGCTGGACTGCCGGTGCCGGATCACCGGTGCCGGATCTCGAACCTTCGGGCGGGGCCTTTCCGGTTGGCGGGCGGGAGCAGCGGCGGGGCGAACTAGACCCGGGGGCCTTTCGACCGGGCCCGTCGGGCTGAACCGCCGACCGAACCGACCGGACCCCCCTGGCAGGTGCCGGATCACCGGTGCCGGACTGCCGGGGCCGGATCTGTAATCTCCGGGTTTACCCTTCGGGCCAGGCCTTTTTCCGGATTCGGGGTGCCGTGCCCCCCTGGTGGAGACTTTTTCTGAGAGCCTTTTGAGGATTGCGGAATCCAAAAAAGGACAAGAGTCTCACTTAAATTTTGCGACCATATCCTTGATGCCTGGAATTGTTTCCAGCTGATAGGCGTAACTGGGATGAAAATTCATCCCCAGAGCCTGCCTAGAGGCTCCTCCGAGAATCGTAAAATAATACATCTCGAAGCCTGGAGCGGCGACACAGGGGTGATAGCCTGACTCTATCACGAAAGAGGACCCACTTTTGACGTGGAAGACTTGGCCGAATTCCTCTTTTTCGCGCTGCAAAAATTGAGCTCCAAAGCCATTCTCGGGTCGGAAGCGGAAGTGGTAGGCTTCATCGTGGTGTGTCTCGCCTGGCGGGGCGTCTGTGTCGTGTTTATGTGGCGGAAAGCCCGACCATCCCCCTGCCCCCACCGTAAAGAGTTCACTCACGAGCAATCTTCCGACTTTGTCGCGTTGTTTTTGTCCGATGATGTGCTTAATTTTGCGGTGTGTTTTGGTCTCGTCCGAGCCATACTGGACGTGGTCGAGGTCTTTCCGCCTCACGTGGAAGGGTGTCAGCGTTTTTTCATAGCGCGCTCCTGCGATGAAGGTCTCGCAGGCCTGTCGAGCCGTCAATCGGGCCTCGGTGCCTGTGGGCACGTAGACGCCCTCGGGGTCGTCCTCCCAGAGGCCCGCCCGGCGCGAGAGCTCGGCGGTGAACCCGCCTTCGAGGCAGATCTCCAGAGCCCCGACAGACGGCACGACGACGCTCTCATAGGCGGGCAGGCGATAGGTAAACACTTCGCCGGGGGCCAGTTTCACGAGATTGAAATAGACTCGAGGCACCGAAGCGTGGTCCTCGGCGATGATGGGCATGTTGCGATTGTCATAGGGGGGAATGTGCATTGGATTATTCTCCTTCCAAAAAAGCACCCGAGAAGACCTGACGGGAAAATGTCCCGGGCATCACGCAAAAAGGGCTTGATTATCTTTTACATAAATTGTAGAGGGTTCGTCAAGTCTTCGGGGACTGTAAAAGACCGCCTCCCGGGGAAAAAACAAGGCAGGCCGAGGACGGGGAAAAAGTCAGGAGGAGATTCGGACTCTTCTCAAGCAAGCAAGCAAGCAAACAAGCAAGAAAGGACTCTAGTCGGGTAGATAATGGAATCATCCAGAAAACAGAAGCTCCGTCTCGGACTGGTCGGAGCCGGCTACATGGGCAAGGCCCACAGCTTCGGCTACAAGGTTGCCAACACGGTTTTTGATTTACCGCTCGAATTGGTCTGCGAGCTCCTCGCCACCTCCACCGTGGAGGGCGCGGCTCAAAAGGCGGCCGAGCTGGGGTGGAAGCGTTCGACGGGGTCCTGGCGCGATCTTTTGTCGGACCCAGAGGTAGACGCTGTGAATCTTTCGGTTCCGCCGCATTTACATGCTCAGATGGCTCTGGCGTGTCTGGCGGCCGGCAAGCATGTTTTCTGTGAAAAACCCATGTGTCTGAGCCTCGAGGAGGCCCGCCAAATGGCCGAAATGGCTGCCACGGCCGCCAGACGGACGGGTCTGGTGACGATGATGGGCTTCAATTATATCAAGCACCCTGCCTCGCAATTGGTCCGACAGATGATCGCTCAGGGCGAGATAGGCGACATCATCCAATATCATGGGACGCATGTCGAGGATTTTTTCCACGACCCTGCTATACCGGCGGGTTGGAAAACGCGGCAGAGCGTCTCGGGGCGTTATGGGACGCTTCTGGATTTAGGGTCTCATATGCTTAATTGTGCTTTGGGGCTCGTCGGCCCCATGGAGGCGGTGATGGCGGACATCCATACGTATTACAAAGAGCGTCCTGCCCCGGCTGGCGGCGGGACCGAGAGGGTAGAAACAGATGATTTCGGCCAAATTCTAGTCCGGTTCGCCAATGGAGCCTCGGGGACGCTCCACTACAGCCGGCTTGCGGCGGGGCGCAAGATGGGCTATGCTTACGAGATCATCGGCACGCGTGGTTCTCTCCGCTTCGATCAGACCCGCATGGGCGAGGTACTCTACTATCGTTCGGACGGGCCGCGAGCCAGACAGGGGTATCAGCAGATTTTACTGGGCCCCGAGCATCCCGATTATCGTCCTTTTCTTCTCAGTGCGGGCCACGGCATCGGCTATAATGAGATGATGGCCATCCAGGCACGCGAATTCACCCAGGCCATTCACACGGGCGTCTCGCCTTGGCCCAGTTTCCAGGACGGCTTGACGGTGATGGAGGTCACCGAAGCTATCAAACGCTCCTTTGAGGAAAAAACATGGCAAACGCTTCCCCAATAAACGCGCCTGGGCGTGCTTCGTCTGATGTGTCTTCGTCCCCGGGTCTATCTATAGGGGCGATGGCCTCGAGAGCGGGTCGGTCTTATCCGATTCGCTGGGGGCTGATAGGTGGCGGACGAGACAGCCAGATCGGTTCGGCGCATCGGATTGGGGCTCAAATGGATGGTCATTTTGTCCTCCGAGCGGGCGCTTTTGACATAGACGCGGCGCGAAATCAGGCTTTTGGGGCGGAATTGGGCTTGCCGCCAGAGCGCGTCTATGACGACTGGGAAACCATGCTCGAACAGGAGGCGCAACGCCCGGACGGCATAGAGCTTCTCACGATTGCGACGCCGAACCGGATGCATTATCCTGTTGCGGTCAAGGCGGTGTCGCTAGGTTTCGGCGTTTTTTGTGAGAAGCCTCTGACGCTGACGCTGCAGGAGGCCTGGCATCTGCGAGACCTTGTTGCTCAAAAAAAGGCTTTATTTGGCGTTAATTTCAGTTATCTCGGCTATCCGCACATCGAGCAGCTCCGCCAGATGGTGCTGGCGGGCACTTTCGGAGCCATTCGCCTGGTTGTCATGGAGTTCTCGCACGGTCACCACACGACGGATTTGGGGCCGGACGGGGCGGAGAATCCTCGCATTCGTTGGCGTTATGATCCCCTCGAGGCCGGCCCGAGCGGCATTCTAGCCGATTGTGGGACGCATCCTCTTTACCTGGCGCGCTATATTCTTGGGAGTCCCTGTCAAGCTGTCCTGGCGGATTTTGTTTCGGTGGTGCCTTCTCGCCGGATCGAGGACGATGCTTTTTTAGCTCTGCGTTTTGCCAATGGGGCGGTTGGGCGTCTATGGACGAGCTCTGTGGCTTTGGGTCAGACGCATGGGCTTTCCATCCGCTTATTCGGCGAAAAAGCTGGGGCGGTGTGGTCTCAGGAGCACGGAAATCAGCTTGCGGTGACGTATCCTCACGGGCGGACGGAGATCTTTGAGCGCGGGGCGTCTTATCTTCACGCGCTGGCTCAGGCCAATTCGCGCGTCACGGTGGGACAGATGGAGGGCTTTCTCGCGTCCGAAGCCAATATCTATCGCGAATTAGCCCAGAGCTTTATCCAAGGCAGCCCGACCTCTGCCCTGCCCTCTATTGAGGCGGGGGTCGAGATGAGCGAAATCGTCGAGGCCGCTGTCCAATCGGCGGGAGCGGGCGGGCAGTGGCGGACGCTCCCGCTGGACCCGGCTCTCATGGAGGCAGAGCAGACGGCGGCGGCAAAGGAGGTGTAAAATTGGGGAGGGAGCTCGTGTTTTTCGCCTGATTTTCTCAAAAACGTACCGTTAAGGCGAGGTATTTTTAGGATTTTCTCAAGTTACGCATGGAGATTTTTTGAAGAAAAGTGAAAAATCGGTAGGCAAAAAAGAATGAACTAGAAAGACGCACCGGGAGGAAAGATATCAGAACCCAACGGTTTTGCCCTGGGGCCCGGGTGGTCTGCCCTGGGTTTGTCCCGGGTAGCCGCCATTCAGGCGTTTCAAGAGGCCCATCTCCCGGGTGGTCTGCCCGGGTGGTCTGCCGCGGGGGTCGCCTGCCACGGGAGTCGCCTGCCACGGGGCTCGCCTGCCACGAGAGTCGCCTGCCGCGGGGGTCGCCTGCCACGAGAGTCGCCTGCCACGAGAGTCGCCTGCCACGAGAGTCGCCTACCACGGGGATTGCCTGCCACGGGGGTCGCCTGCCACGCCTCCGACGAGAACAGAAAAAACACCTCGGCCCTATCGGCCCACTCCTTAATCTGTACCGAGGTTGTGTCCTGGGTCCGTCCGGACCCGCCACTGCCGAGAACAGAAAAAAACAGCTTGGCCCCATCTATCGCCCATGCCTTAGTCTGTACCGAGCTTGTGTCCCGGGTCTGCCCTGAGTCCGTCCGGACCCGCCACTGCCGAGAACAGAAAAAAACAGCTTGGCCCCATCTATCGGCCATGCCTTAGTCTGCACCGAGGTTGTGTCCCGGGTCCGTCCTGACCCCCCTCCGACGGGAACAGAAAAAACAGCTTGGCCCTATCTATCGGCCCTTCCTGAATCTATACCGGGTCTGTGTCCTGGGTTTGGCCTGACCCGCCTCCGCCGCCGAGAGCAGGAAAAACAGCTTGGCCCCATCTATCGGCCATGCCTTAGTCTGCACCGAGGTTGTGTCCCGGGTCCGTCCTGACCCCCCTCCGACGAGAACAGGAAAAACAGCTTGGCCCCATCTATCGGCCATGCCTTAGTCTGTCCCGGGGTTGTGTCCCGGGTCTGTCCTGAGTCCGTCCGGACCACCTCCGACGAGAACAGAAAAAACAGCTTGGCCCCATCTATCGGCCATGCCTTAATTGGCCCCATCTATCGGCCATGCCTTAATCTGTACCGAGGTTGTGTCCCGGGTCTGTCCTGAGTCCGTCCTGCCCCGCCTCCGACGAGAACAGGAAAAAACAGCTTGGCCCCATCTATCGGCCATGCCTTAATTGGCCCCATCTATCGGCCATGCCTTAATCTGTACCGAGGTTGTGTCCCGGGTCTGTCCTGGGTCCGTCCTGCCCCACCTCCGACGAGAACAGAAAAAACCCCTCGGCCCCATCTATCAGCCATGCCTTAGTCTGTACCGAGGTTATGTGCCGGGTCTGTCCTGAGTCCGTCCTGCCCCGCCTCCGACGAGAACAGGAAAAACGCCTCGGCCCTATCGGCCATGCCTTAGTCTGTACCGAGGTTGTGTTCCGGGTCTGTCCTGAGTCCGTCCGGACCACCTCCGACGAGAACAGAAAAAACCCCTCGGCCCCATCTATCGGCCATGCCTTAGTCTGTCCCGGGGTTGTGTCCCGGGTCTGCCCTGAGTCCGTCCTGCCCCGCCTCCGACGAGAACAGAAAAAACGCCTCGGCCTTATCTATCGGCCATGCCTTAGTCTGTACCGAGGTTGTGTCCCGGGTCTGTCCTGGGTCCGTCCTGCCCCACCTCCGACGAGAACAGAAAAAAACAGCTTGGCCCCATCTATCAGCCATGCCTTAATCTGTACCGAGGTTGTGTCCCGGGTCCGTCCTGCCCCGCCGCCGACGAGAACAGAAAACAGCACCTCGGCCCCATCTATCGGCCATGCCTTAATCTGTCCTGGGTTTGTGTACCGGGTCTGTCTTATCCTGCCTCCTCCGACGAGAACAGAAACAGCACCTCGGCCCCATCTATCGGCCATGCCTTAGTCTGTACCGAGGTTGTGTCCCGGGTCTGTCCTGGGTCCGTCCGGACCCGCCACTGCCGAGAACAGGAAAAACGCCTCGGCCCCATCTATCGGCCATGCCTTAATCTGTACCGAGGTTGTGTCCCGGGTCTGTCCTGAGTCCGTCCGGACCCGCCACTGCCGAGAACAGGAAAAACGCCTCGGCCCCATCTATCGGCCATGCCTTAATCTGTACCGAGGTTGTGTCCCGGATCCGTCCTGAGTCCGTCCTGCCCCGCCTCCGACGAGAACAGAAACAGCACCTCGGCCCCATCTATCGGCCATGCCTTAGTCTGTCCCGGGGTTGTGTCCCGGGTCTGCCCTGAGTCCGTCCTGCCCCGCCTCCGACGAGAACAGGAAAAACGCCTCGGCCTTATCTATCGGCGGCCTCTATCGGCGGTCTTCTCTTCGCCCCCTTTTTTTCGGCGGCTGTTTCTTACTTTTTGGCGCGCCTGTTCGAGGGAGACGCAAGCGATTTGTCCTCATGTTCCGGCGTTTTCCCGGTGTCCCCGGTTTCCTCGAGCAACAAGCGCGCTTGGGCCTCGGCGGCGAGCGAGTCCAGAAGCACGTCTAACCCCCCCTGCATCACTTTGTCGAGGTCGTGCAGCGTCAGATGGATTCGATGGTCGGTGACGCGACTCTGGGGAAAATTATAGGTCCGGATACGTTCGGACCGGTCGCCCGTTCCGATTTGAGACCGCCGCTCCGCCGAGCGTTGGCGCGTTTGTTCGTGCCTCTTTTTATCGAAAAGACGAGCCTGAAGGACGCGCATCGCTTTCTCGCGATTTTTGTGCTGTGATTTTTCGTCCTGACACTGCACGATGATTCCGCTCGGCAGGTGAGACACACGCACGGCACTATCGGTGGTGTTGACGTGCTGGCCGCCTGCGCCTTGCGCGCGAAAGGTATCGATGCGCAGGTCTTTTTCATCGATCGAGACGTCTATCGAGGTCGCCTCTGGGAGGATAGCGACCGTCGCCGTGGATGTATGAATCCGGCCGCCGGACTCGGTTTCTGGGATGCGTTGGACTCGATGGACGCCCGACTCAAATTTGAGTCTTCCATAGACTCCCTCGCCTTTGACGCTCAATTGGAGTTCTCGGCATCCGCCGATTTCGGTCTCAGAGAGGGCTAAAATCTGGGTGCGCCATTTTTTAATATCGCAATACCGCTGATACATGCGAAACAGGTCCATCGCAAAGAGAGCCGCCTCATCACCGCCGGCGGCGGTGCGTATCTCCAGAATGACGTCCCGAGCGTCCACCTCGTCGCGAGGCAAAAGCAGCGTTTTAATCGTCCCCTCCAATTGTTCGAGCTGGCTGGAAAGAGTGGCGACCTCCTGTTCGGCGAGTTGGCGCAATTCGGGGTCGGCTTCTCGGGCCAAAACCAGAGCCTGGGCTTGCTCTTGGTCTAATTGACGGTATTGGTTTATCACCCGAGCCAGAGGCTCCAGCGTGGCGAGGGCTTTGTTTTTTTCAACCAAAGCCGGCACGGAAAGCTCGCCTGCGGCGAGCTCGCCCTGTAGATTCGCATAGGTCTGGGCGATGCTGTCCAATTTGTCGCGCCATTTCTGCATCACGAGCCCCCCGACGACACAGGACGGAGGCAGGCTCCATAGTGCTGGCGCAAATACGCGCAGAGTCCGTCTCGAGCGACCGTTTCCTGGGTCCCGGTGTCCAGATTTTTGACCGTTATCTCAGTTATCTCGGTCTGCTGCCCGTCGTCCCAGAGCAAAAGCACCGCGCGCGTCGGCGGCGCGGCGGCTCGGCGCAGGTTTTTTTTCAGGCTCCCCTCGGTGAGGACCAGGCGTAGGGCGAAGCCCGCCCG
The DNA here is from genome assembly GCA_965203415.1 of Alphaproteobacteria bacterium. Classification (GTDB taxonomy): domain Bacteria; phylum Pseudomonadota; class Alphaproteobacteria; order CBDBCS01; family CBDBCS01; genus CBDBCS01. The sequence continues at coordinate 93,994 of CBDBCS010000006.1, forward strand.
GCGGAGTTCCTCGGCCAATTGGGTCGCCTGGGCATATTGAGACACGCTAAAAGCGTTTGGGTCGTCCTCCGTCACCGGTGTTTTTTCGGCCGGCGTCTTTCGAGCCGACACGATGGCGAGCATGGCTTGTTCTTGTTCTTGCGCCTGCCTCTGGGCGAGCAGCACGAGTCTCTCGAGGCCAGCGGCCCAGCCTCGGCATGGAAAGGCAAAATGGCGCGCTTTTTCGCCTCCGATGAGTTCCAACAGGCCCGTGTAAAACCCTCCTGCGAGCACGGTCGAGGGCCCGCCTAATTCGGAAGCTTCTGAGGCGACAAATTCAAAGACGACGTGGCTGTAATAGTCCAGGCCTCGGACGAGCCTCGGGTCCAAACGATAGGGCACGCCGCACGCCGTCAGAGCCTCACAGATCTGTTCCAGATAAAGATTAGCCTGGGGCGTAAAATAAGAGGCCCGCCCGGGCGCATCGGCCAGAATCTCTTGGTCTTCCGGGGCCTTGGAGTCCAGAATACGCAGCGGGTTCGTGGCAAGCCGCCGGCGCGAGTCCGGACTCAAGGCGTGGGCTTTGCTCGAGAAATACTCGAGGACGGCTTTTTTCCAATTGTCGCGTGAGAGCTCGTCCCCCAAGCTGTTGAGCGTCAATTCAGCCCGAATACCCAGCGTTTCTAGCAGGGTTCGGGCACATAGAAGGACCTCTAGGTCGGGTTCCAAGCCCGTGCTATTGAGGAACTCCACGCCGATTTGATGAAACTGGCGTTGGCGTCCTTTTTGCGGGCGTTCATAGCGGAACATGGGGCCGGCGTAGAAGTATTTTTGGTCTTTTTGCCCCATCAAGCCCTCAGAGACGACCATACGCAGGATCGAGGCGGTATTCTCGGGCCTCAGGACGAGCTGCTGTTGGTTTTTATCCGGGAATTCATACATTTCCTTGGCGATGATGTCAGAGGCAAGGCCAAGAGAACGCCGAAACAGAGCCGCCGTCTCCACAAGAGGCGTTTCCACCTCGGCATAGCCGTACCCGAGCAGATGGTGGCGCGCATGAGCCAGGAGGCTCTGCCGTTGACGGCAGGCCAGCGGCAGCACATCCGGCATGCCGCGGACTCGCCCTATCGATTCGGCAAAGGGGGGAGAGGACGTCACAAATTGGGGCTCGGTCCGACCGGTTCGAGAGGGCCCCGAAGCGCGTTCCCGAGAGAAGCGTTTTCTCTCGAGTTCGGCCTGGTTTAGTTTGGCCAGTACTCCCGCAGCAGGTTCTTCAGAAAAAACAGAAGTAACAAAACGACAACGGGGGCGATGTCAAAAGGACCCAGAGACGGAAGAAAACGCCGCACCGGACGCAAGGTCAGCTCGGACAGCTGGCTGGAGAAACGATAGAGAAAGTCTACAACAGGCTGATATCGATTGAGAATCGAGAATTGGATCAACAGACTCAGGACGACATACAGGAAAATAATCCAGCTATAGAGGTCTAGCAGGGTTATCAGGAGTAGATAAAGCGAATACACGGTTCTCGGGGGGTCTCGGAGGGGGGTTGTCTAGCACAATCTCGAAAGCGTGTCAAGCTTCCAAGCTTTGGCCGGACGGAAGAGCCATACGAACATCTAATATACATCTAATATATAGAGGCTTGGCCTCGGGGCCTTCGGGGCTCGGTGCCAGAGCACAATCCAGAACACCATATTTAATTTGCAAGAATTTGCAAATTATTATTTGGAGAATTTCGGAGAGAAAGAAAAAGCGAGAACCCCGAACGAACCCCAGACGAGCCCCAGCAGCATCGCCCCGGGCTCCTCGGCATGCCATAAAAATGCCACGAACAGGAGGCGTCCTCTGAGGAACTCTGTGTCATCGGGCTTCTCTGGATGGATGGAGCGTCTCTTTTTTGGACGCGTTTGGACGCGTTTAGACACGAATAGACACGAATAGACACAAACGGGCGGGCTCGATTCTCGACATTCTTTTTTGGAACCCTTTGATAGGCCGTCTCGGGGCACGCAAGAGAAAACCATCTCAAATCGGCGTAGACCAGCGTAAGCCCCGGCATAATTCCGGCATAATCCTGGCATAATCCCGGGATTAACCTCGGGAAACGGCACAAGAGTCTCATCCTGGAAACCCTGGAAACCCCCGACGATAACGCCACAAAAACGCCAGAGAAGCGGCGGAACAACGCACCAATAACCATAGCACGAACATACCACAAGCTCAGGAGGCGTCCTCTGAGGAACTCTGTGTCATCGGGCTTCTCTGGATAGATGGAGCGTCTCTTTTTTGGACGCGTTTAGACATACATAGACACGAATAGACACAAACGGGCGGGCTCGATTCTCGACATTCTTTTTTGGAACCCTTTGATAGGCCGTCTCGGGGCACGCAAGAGAAAACATCTCAAATCGGCGTAAGCCAGCGTAGGCCCGGCATAATTCCGGCATCATCCCGGCATAATCCCGGGATTAATCTCGAGAAACGGCACAAGAGTCTCATCCTGGAAACCCTGGAAACCCCCGACGATAACGCCATAAAAACGCCAGAGAAGCGGCGGGACAACGCACCAATAACCATAGCACGAACATACCACAAGCACAGGAGGCGTCCTCTGAGGAACTCTGTGTCATCGGGCTTCTCTGGATGGAGGAAGCGTCTCTTTTTTGGACGCGTTAGACATACATAGACACGAATAGACACAAACGGGCGGGCTCGATTCTCGACATTCTTTTTTGGAACTCTTTGTTCGGCCGTCTCGGGGCACGCAAGAGAAAACCATCTCAAGTCGGCGTAGGCCAGCGTAGGCCCCGCATAATTCCGGCATCATCCCGGCATTAATCTCGGGAAACGGTACAAGAGTCTCATCCTGCCCCCCTAGAATCCCAGACGATTCTGTGTTCTTTCTCTTGTCCTGCCTCTTCTTTGCCTCACCCCTTCTTTGCCTCGCCCCGCCTTGCCGCTGCCCTATTTCGCCTCTGCTGCTTGCCCGACTCGCCCCTTTTTGCTGTGCCTCGCGCCGCCTTGCCGCTGCCCTATTTCGCCTCTATTGCTTGCCTGCCTCACCCTTATCTCGTCTATAGTTCCGTCCATATCTGGGTCTATGCCTCTAAAGAGGGGGCGTCGGACGCCTTTCTCTCCCGCTCTCTCCCGCTGTTTTGGACACGAGCCCTCTGGTTTAGCCTCTCCCGGCCTTTTTTTGTTTTGCATGAGTCCTGTTTTGTGCTAGTTTCCTTCTGTGGCGGTTATACGCTCGCGTTCGGGGCATGGGCGTGCATGCAATTATATAGTGTAATTATATAGTGTATGTATGCTGGTGCCCTAGACGGAGGTTGCGGAGCGGGGCTTGTATCCGAGTCCGACTCTTTTTGTCTTGGACGTCTGACGGAGGCTTTAAGGACTTTTCTGTCCTTTTTCATCGTGTCCCGCGTTTTTTTATTGCCCTTTTTTGTTTGTTCTGTTTTAGATTAAGAGGTTTTCTATGCGTTATCGTGCCAATGATCTCTCCAGTCACTGGATACCCTTCACGAGCAATCGTGATTTCAAAGCGAATCCCCGTCTCATAGCCAAGGCCGAGGGCGTGTGGTACTATGACGCCGCCGGTCGGAAGCTTTTGGATGGTTCGTCGGGTCTTTTTAACGTTCCGCTAGGACACGGGCGTCAGGATATTGCAGACGCGGTTCGCAATCAGCTTCTGGAGAGCGATTATGTACCCTCTTTTCAGTTGGGTCATCCGGCGTCGTTTGATTTTGCGGAATTGCTCACCCACCATCTTGGCGCGCCGTTCGGGCAGGTTTTCTTCACGAATTCGGGGTCTGAAGCCATTGACACGGCCATCAAGATTGTCCAGGCCTATCATCGGGCCCGCGGCGAAGGCCACCGCGTGCGTCTGGTCTCGCGGGAAAGAGCCTATCACGGCGTCAATATCGGGGGCACCTCTTTATCCGGCATGGTGCGCAACCGAGAGACGTTTTCGATGGTTCTCCCCCATGTTTCGCTCATACGCAACACGGTTCAGCCGGATCGCCCTTTCGTCTGGGGGCAAGACCCAGAGGGTGGCGTCGAATTGGCGAATGATCTGGAACGCCTCGTCCAGACCTATGGCGGCGGGACCATCGCCGCCTGTTTCGTGGAGCCCGTCGCGGGGTCTACGGGCGTTCTGGTGCCGCCTCGGGGCTATCTGGAGCGCCTCCGAGAGATTTGCACGGCCAACGGCATTCTCCTCATTTTCGACGAGGTCATTTGTGGGTTCGGTCGTTTAGGTTCGGCTTTTGGGATGAACGCCTTTGGCGTGGAGCCCGATATCGTGACCATGGCGAAGGCTCTGACGAACGGGTGCGTGCCCATGGGAGCCGTCGGCGTCCAGAGCCATATCTATGAAACGGTGACACAAGCGGCTCCCGAACGCGTTATCGAGTTTTTCCACGGTTACACGTATTCGGCGCATCCGGTGGCCTGTGCGGCGGGTTTAACGGCTCTGACGGTGTATGAGAGGGATAATCTCTATGAGCGGGCGGCGGCTCTTTCGCCCGATTTCGCCGCGGGCGTCCAGTCTCTCCGAGACATCCCCGTCGTCAAGGATATCCGAGGCATGGGCTTACTCGCGGGGGTCGAGGTCGAACCCGACGGGGCTCCGGGAGCCCGAGGCACCCAGTTACAAAAGGACCTCTTTAAGGCGGGACTCGTGGTGAAAGTCACGGGCGATGTTGCGATTCTTTCCCCACCCTTCGTCGCAACTCCCGAGCAGATCGACCACATGATCGAGGTCTTGGCTGGTGTTCTCAAAAAGATTTGATCTTTTTTGAGAATTTTCGGGATTTTTTACTTGACAGGGGGCCGCGAGGTCGCTATCAAGGGGTTTGTTCCTCTGTGCGTATCCAGACTGAAGCCCCGGAAAGCCGGCGCGAGAGTCTGGAGGGCGGATGAAACGAGGCGAGGTTCGGAATTGTGGGCCTCCTCGGTTGGTGGGGTGCGGCCGGTGTGTGACCTTGCGTCGTGCCGGTTGGTGCTTCAAATTATAGATAAGATTTTTGAGAGGAAGGATTTCAAAAATGATGACACGTTTTTTTTCCGCAGTTTCTGCTTTCGGGAGGTCTGGAGTCAAGTCTACAGGCTTTTCCATTTTGTTTGCGGCCCTGGTTTTGTCGGGGCTGGTGGTGCGTCTGGGACATGCTCAGGACGTCACGGTTGGCTATCAGGGAATCCTCAACCCCTGGAAGGTCGCCATCGAAGACGGCAAGTTCGAGAAGATGACAGGGAAATCCATTAAATGGGTTAAGTTCGCCTCTGGGGCGGATGTTATCACGGCCATGGCTGCCGGGGAGCTCCACATTGCCGTGGCCGGCTCCAGCCCCATCGCTGCCGGCGTGAGTCAAGGCGTCCCCATGGTGCTCTTCTGGATTCTTGAGGACATCAATGACGCCGAAGCTCTGGTCGTCCATCATGACTCCGGCATTCAAGCCCCGCAGGATCTCAAAGGCAAACGCATTGGGGTTCCTTTTGTTTCCACAACGCATTTTCACGCGCTTTTTGCGCTGGAACAATTCGGCCTGAGTGCCGGCACGGACCCCGAAGAGGTCTCGCTGCTCAATCTCGAACCTCCCGAGATCAGGGCGGCCTGGGAGCGCGGGGATCTGGACGGGGCTTTCATTTGGGACCCTGTTCTAGGAAGCATCAAAGAGAACGGGAATGTTCTCATCACCTCGGGCACTTTGTCCAGCTGGGGCAAGGCCACTTTCGACGGCATGGTCGTTGATAAGCCGTTTGCCGATGAGAATCCGGACTTTATGGCAGATTTCGTCCGGACGATTGCGGAAGAAGACGCCTATTATCGCGAGAATCCGAAAGAGTACGGTCCGACAAGCGACCGAGCCAAGAAAATTGCGAAATGGGGTGGGGGTTCCGCTGACCAGGTCGCAGGTGTTCTGGCTCTTTATTCCTTCCCCACGCTTAGTCAGCAGGCATCGTCGACTTGGCTCGGTGGTGGTGCTGAAGGGGGCGCGGCCCGTGCTCTACGCTTCACCGCTGAGTTTTTGAGAGGCGAAGGCCGGATTTCGTCGCTTTTGGACGACTACGGTACCGCTGTCACGGATGCTTTTGTGATAGCGGCGCAGAAGTAACACACCCGTAGCACACCGGGGTTCGCGGACGGATGGGGATTATGGGGATGGTGGTATGGGGGGATGCACTTGCAGAGTGTGTGCCCTCCCTCTGGGCTTCCCCTGTCGTCCTCTCCGTCCGCGGACTTGAGCGGTCCTTCTTTGCTTTGTCTTTGAGGAGGCGGGCTGTGTGGTGGCGGCTCCGTTCCTTCTTGTGTCCTCGTGCGTCTTTTTTTCCTTGTTCCCTTTTTTAGTCTTTCCTCTCTCGTTTGCCGCTAAGGTTCCCTTCCCGGTGGTTCCGGGCAAACGAGAAGCGACGGTTGCCCCCGCGTGCCGGCCGTGTGGACGGCACAACGGGGGACTCGGGGAGCCTGGAAACACGGTGCTGTTGAACTGATGTCGCATCTGGAAGTCAGAGACGTTTCTGTACGCTACCCGACTCGGGACGGCGGGACGATAAAGGCTCTGGAACGAGTCGATCTAGATCTTCGTGAGGGCGATTTTGTTGTCGCTCTAGGAGCTTCCGGCTGCGGAAAAACGACTTTACTGAATTTACTCGGCGGTTTCATACGACCGAGTGAGGGGGTCGTTAAGCTCAACGACCGCTCTATCGATGGGCCCGGCGCCGATCGAGGGGTTGTTTTTCAAAAGCACGCCCTATTGCCTTGGTTGAATGTTCGCGAAAATGTTTGCTTTGGTCTCAAATTACGAGGCCTCTCCAAAAAAGAACGTTATGAAAAGGCTGAACAAGCTCTGAAATTGGTTGAGCTCAAGGGGTTCGAGGATCATTTTATTTACGAATTATCCGGCGGCATGCAGCAGCGAGTTGGCCTTGCCCGAGCTCTCACATCAGACCCCGAAATTTTATTGATGGACGAACCATTGGGGGCCTTGGATGCTCTGACGCGTGAGAATATGCAGGAACTCATCCTCAAGGTTTGGTCCGAGACCCATAAGATGATTTTTTTCATCACGCACTCTGTGGAGGAGGCTCTGTTTATGGCGACGCGTTTGGTGGTGATGTCGCCGCGTCCCGGGCGTGTGAGCTATCAATGGGATTTAGACTTCTCCCGGCGCTTCCTTGAAAACAAGGAATCTGCGCGCGTCATTAAATCCAGTTCCCGTTTTGTCCGGAAACGCGAGGAGGTCTTGAAGATCATTTATGGCGATGAAAAAGAAGCCGCCAATAGAGCTATCCCATGAGCACCGATTTCGGACGATTGCCTAACCGCGGGCCGTGCTCTATCTAGGGCTCTGTGGGTGGGCTGGTCGTGATGTTCCTATGGGTCTTCCAATCGCTCAGCCGGACCGAGCCCTGAGGATCTGGACTTGAGGAGGGCGGCCGCTCGGCGAGCATCTGCTCGCCGGGGGCTAGCCCTTCTGCTTAAGCTTTGCGAACCGGGTGGCCGGAGAACCGATTGAGGAACAGTGAGGGTGGTATGAGAGCAATCGTCATGAATATCGCGACGATGGAGGCATTGGGAACCTCATGAGTCGGAATAGAAATAACCGGGGAGGTTTATTCTTCTTTTTTACGCATCTGTTCGCGAGGTTTCGAGCGGCGCGTCTTTTGCTTTTTTCCAAAAGCACCTCTGTCAAACCCAGCGACCCTTATGGCAAGCCGGGATATCATCAAGAACATCTCGACTACGGAGGCACTGGTGGGCCCATGAGCCGGAATAAAAAGAACGGGGGAAGTTTGTTCTCCTTTTTTGCGAATTTGTTCGCAAGGTTGCAAGGAGGGAGCTTTATGTTTCTTTTCAAAAGCTCCGCTGTCAAGCCCGGTGAGCTTTATGGCAAACCAGGGGCTGGCAAATCGTGGCATATTAGTATTGTCTCGGCGGTCTTGTTGCTTCTTTTATGGTTTTTAGCCACCAATTTGGGGTGGGTTAAGCCTCTTTTTCTACCCTCACCGCAGGCGGTTAGCGAGACGTTTACCCGTCTTCTGACCGAGGAGTATTCGGGTGGAACGCTTCTGGAGCATACGAGACAGTCCTTATTTCGTATTTTCACGGCTTTTTTTCTAGCGGCGGCGACGGCGATTCCTCTAGGGCTGGCGATGGGGGTGAATCGTTTTATGAGGGGCACTTTTGACCCTCCTCTAGAGTTTTACCGTCCTCTACCGCCTTTGGCTTATTTACCTCTGACCATTTTGTGGCTAGGCATTGGCGAGGAGCAAAAAATCACCTTGATTTTTCTAGCGATGTTTGCGCCCATCGCGATTTCGGCTCGGGCGGGGGTTCGGTCTGTCTCTCTGGAGCAGATCCACGCCGCCTATTCTCTTGGAGCCACGCGTCGGCAGATCAATCGGCACGTTGTTTTGATGTCCGCCCTGCCTGAGGTCCTCACGGGCTTACGCATTGGCATTGGGTTTGGTTGGACGACTCTGGTCGCAGCTGAGATTGCCGCTGCCGAGAAGGGGTTAGGGCATATGATTTTGGACGCTTCTGCATTCTTGGCCTCGGATATTGTCGTGATGGGGATTATACTGATTGGCCTCATTGCTTTCTCTTTTGATCTGTTCATGCGTTTCGTGGAGCGCCTTTTGGTTCCTTGGAAGGGGCGCGCTTAGCCTTTTTCCCCGCTCCCCGCTGTGGGGGGGGGTGAGGTCCCTCCTGGGTGTCCCGGGTGTTTCCGGTGTTTCTCCCCTGGCGGCAGGGTGTCCTTGGCGTCCGGGGCGGCCTAGGTCTCGGGACTCGGGGGGAGAAGCGGCGTGCCGTACACGGGCCCTGGGCGGCGGCCAGGCTTTCAGGAAAACAGAGCCCCGCCCTGCCTTCTATCGTACCCTATCGTATCCTGTCGCCTGTATCGGGGAGCGTCCGTCTCTGAGGTCGCCGCACTCCCGCCGGCCTGGAGTTTCCGGGAATTGCCGCTCCCGTGCCGTGCGCGTCTCGGGAGCCTCGCCTTCTGCCTATTCTGCCGCTTCGTTCCCTCGCCGTGCTTCTGGCCTGCGGCTTGGATTACGGGTTTGATTTTTGAGCCTCGACGGCTTGTTCGATCGTCTGTCGGATGCGTTCTAAAGCCACAGAGAGGCCTTCCACGGCGGGGCCACCGCCTTGAGCGAACGTGTCCTGGCCGCCGCCCGAACCTCTAATCGCGGAAATGCCGACTTTCAGCAGAGCCTTCGCCGAGAACCTATCTGTCAGGTCTGCCGACACAGCGACCATTAAAATCGCTTTATTTTCAAAACGAGTCGCAAAGACAAAGACGGCTTTGCGTTTTTTGGTGCGGAAATCGTCAAAGAAGGCTCGGAGGTCGCCGGGGGCGGTCTCGACCTGGCATGTGTGGTAGGTAATCGGGCCGAATTGTCTGCCTTTCACAGCCCGGAGCAGCACGTTTTGCTTCTGATTCATCGTCAGAGCCTGAACTTGCGTATAGTAATCGCGGCGTTCCGCTAAGAGCTGTTGCAAACGCGCCACCAAATCCTTGGGCGCACACCGAAGAAGAGCCGTCGCGTCCTCTAGGATGGCCTCCTTTTTTTGCGTATAGGCCACGGCTTCGGCGCCCGTGACGGCCGTGAGTCGACGAATGCCAGCCGCAATAGAGGTCTCCTCTATGAGTCGAAAGGCCCCGATTTCGCCCGTCGCCTGCACGTGCGTGCCGCCGCAAAGCTCCACGGATTCCACGGGAGCGGCGGCGGAGGCGGCCTCTTCCGGGGGCACCGGTAGATCCGGGGGCGCCATACGCACGACCCGCACCTGGGCGTCATAGGTCTCGCCGAGCAGCGCCATCGCCCCGTACGCCAGAGCCGCCTCGCGCGCCATGAGCCGCGTTGTCACGGGCCAATTGGCGGCGATGGCGGCGTTGACCCGTGCCTCCAGAGCCCGCAACTCGGAAGAGCTTATTTTCTGAGGGTGAGAGATATCAAAACGAAAACGCCCCGCCTCCACGAGCGACCCTTTTTGCGTGATATGGGGCCCCAATTCTGCGTGTAGAGCCGCATTGAGTAAGTGGGTCGCCGAGTGACTGGCTCGGAGTTTCTTGCGCCGAATCGCGTCTATCGTCAAGGTTGCCCGAGCCTGCGTCCGCAAAATCCCTGTCTCGAGGACGCCCTGGTGGGCAAAGAGGTCCTTCTGCCGCCGGCGGGTATTGGTCACTCGGAAGCGAGCCTCGGGGGTTATGATAAAGCCGTGGTCGCCCTCCTGCCCCCCGGCTTCGGCGTAAAAAGGCGTTTGATTCGTCAGAATTTCCACGTTCTCGACGGTTTTTCCCCCGGCATTGCCGGGATTTCCGGGATTTTCGGGCCCTTCCAGGGTCTCGCAAGGCTGCTGGTCCTGAAGCAGAGCCAAAATCAAACCTTCGGCCTGTTCGGCCTCATAGCCGAGAAACACCGTTGCGCCATATTTCTGCCGGAGGTCGAACCAGACTGGAGCCTCGGCCGAAGAGGCGATTTCGCCGCTGCCGGTCCAGTGTTCGCGCGATTTTTCGCGTTGGTTCTTCATGGCGGCCTCGAAGCCCGCTTCGTCCAAACGGAGATGGCGTTCTCGCAGAATATCGGCGGTCAGGTCCAGCGGAAAGCCATAGGTATCGTAAAGCGTGAAAGCGACCTCTCCGGACAAAACGCCCTGAGACGGAAGACCTTGGATCGCGCGGTCTAGAAGCCCCAGGCCTCGGTCGAGCGTTTTAAGGAAGCGTTGTTCCTCGTTTTTGATGGTTTCCTCGACCAGGGCGCGCGCCCGGACGAGCTCGGTGAAGTGTGCGCCCATCAGCTCGCCGAGACCCCGCACGAGACGCCATAGAAAGGGTTCTCGGATTCCCAAAAGATGCACGTGCCGCAGGGCTCTGCGCAAAATACGACGCAGCACATAGCCGCGTCCTTCTTTATCGGGCAGGACGCCTTCCGCAATGAGAAAACAGATCGTCCTGAGATGGTCTGCGATAATCCGGTAGCTGGGTAAGGTGGCGGGCGACGGCGTCTGCCCCGCCAAGGCTGCGATTTGGTCGATGAGGTGCTGGAATAAATCGATCTCAAAATTATTGTGTTTGCCTTGCAGAACGGCACAGAGTCGCTCCAGGCCCATGCCGGTGTCGATGGAGAGCTGCGAAAGAGGCTCCATCGTGCCCGTTTCCCCTTTCTGGAATTGCATAAAAACGAGATTCCAGATTTCGATAAAGCGATCGCCGTCTTGTTCTGGCGAACCGGGGGGGCCGCCTGCTACGGTTGGGCCGTGGTCATAATAGAGCTCTGTGCAAGGGCCGCAGGGGCCGACATCGCCCATTTGCCAGAAATTATCACTTGTCCGGATCCGAATGATTCGGTCGTCGCCGAATCCTGCGCAGCGGTGCCAGGCCTCGGCGGCCTGGGTGTCGTTGTAATAGACGGTGGCCAAGAGGCGCTCTTGGGGGAGCCCCAGTTCTTTTGTGACAAAATGCCACGCCAGCTCGACCGCGTTTTCCTTGGAGAGGGCGCCAAAGGCAAAATTGCCCAGCATTTCGAAAAAAGTGTGGTGACGAGCCGTATAACCGACATTGTCTAGGTCATTGTGTTTCCCGCCGGCTCGAACACATTTCTGAGAACTCACGGCCTTTTGGTAAGGGCGGCGTTCCAATCCCAGCAGGGCGTTTTTGAACTGCACCATGCCCGAATTCACAAAGAGAAGACTCGGGTCGTTGCGCGGAACGAGCGGCGAAGAAGAGACCTCTTGGTGGCCGTTGGCCACAAAATAGTCTAGAAAGGCTCTACGAATGTCTACTAGGTTTGTCATCGTGCGGCCACCCTAACATAATTCTCTGGCGTAATCCTCTGGAAAAGACAAGAAGAGAGGCAAACACGCAGAACACGACCGCGAGCCTCACACACCCTTCGCAGCAAATCTATAGCGTTTTCTGAAAATTATCCAAACAGGACGCACAACACGCACACATACACCGGGCACCGCCGGGGATTTTGGGCTCGCGCCCTCGCACGCTTTTCCCCCCAAAGTGGCCCCGGGACGGAACCAGCGTTTTATGGCTGGCTTATGGCGGAGGCCTCTCTAGGCCTGGCTGGCGGCGGGGCTTGTCCTCCTCGGCGAGCCCTGATCTGCTTCCAGGAGGGTCAGGCGTTCTCGACGGTGAGCCGCCCGTTTATATCCTCGACCCCACCGGCGGGTGCCGTTCCCTCGAGCGTTGCCAATTGAGGCGCAAGTCCGCCTTCATTTGCGGGAATCGTCCGCACGATCTCGCCTTCTGGGTCGACGTACTCCAGGATGATGCTACGCGTTCCTTCGTCGAAACGCAAGCGAATTTCGCCGTTATCCGAGAAAGCGGCCAAGGCGGCTTCAGCCGCTTGGCGTTCGAATTGTTCGGCCTCCTGGGGAGAAGCTCCTCCATCCGGCGTCACCTCTCTGGGCTCGACGAAAGCTGTCACGACTTGGTCCGAGCGCAAATCGGGACTCGCACCGGGGGCCGCCGCAGGCACCAGAGGCCCGGCTACGGCTTCGGAACCCGGGGGGGCGAAAACATTAGGATTAAAACTGACCTCGGCCATAAGATCCTCCTTGAACTTGAAACAGAGACGGGCAGACGGCAAAACCAAACGGCAGGCCAGACAGCCCGGATCTCCTGAGTCTGACACATTATCAAAACGGTGTCAAGGCCTCGCGAGGTTTTATAAGACCGTTTCGGGCAAAAATCAAACAAAAATCAAAAAAGGACGCCAGGGTTGAGAATGCCGTCCGGATCAAAAAGAGCCTTCAAACGCCGCATACAGGCCAAAGTGACAGGCGTATGAAAACGACCCAGAGCGGGCACCAAAAAGCGTCCGATGCCGTGCTCGGCACTGATGGTTCCGCCGTGAGCGACTGCCATCTGCTGGACGAGCGCCTGGATCTCGGACGCTTGGTGCTCCCAGGCTTTCGGAGACAGCTGCGCCCCGTTCGGACAGGCGACCGAATAATGGAGACTGCCGTCGCCTAAATGGCCGAAAGGGAGGCTCAAACAATCCGGGAAAAGCCTCGAGAGCTCAGATTCCAGCGTTTCGACGAAGCCAGGCAGGCGCGAGAGAGGCACGGCGATATCATTCTTGACGAGCTTCCCAAAATGGCCGGCGGCCTCGGGCGTAAGCGTGCGCAGACGCCAAAAAGTTTCTTTTTGGCGTTCGCTCTGAGCAAACCAGGCGTTCAGCAGTTTGTCGTCGTGGCGTCCGAGCTCATCCTGCCACAATTCGGCCAGAGGCAGTGTCGGATGATTCGTCGTCAGCTCTGCCAGCAGCCACCAGGCGGGAGCGGAGTCCAGCTGTAGATTCAAGCCTCCGGCTTGGACGGCGGTGCGAGCCAGAGGCCCTGATAGGACCTCAAAAGCCGAGAGAAAGTCCTCGAAAAGAGCCCGCCAGCTGCAAAAGAGCTCCAAAGCATGCGCGAGCGAAGCAACGCCCAACAGACAGAGAACCGATTGCTGAGGACGGCGATAGAGCTTCAAATGAGCGGCGGTCAAAATCGCCAGCGTGCCCTCGCTTCCGACCAAGAGGGGTGTCAAGGCATACCCGGCGTTATTTTTGGGCAGCACGACGCGCTCTTTATAGATTTCGCCGGTGCCTAAGACGGCCTCCACGCCCCAGACGAGGGCCCGAGCCATGCCGTATCGAACGACATGGATGCCCCCTGCATTGGTCGACAAAAGCCCGCCGAGCGTCGCCTGATCCTGACTTCCGAACTCCAGGGGGAAGTGGAGATGGTGCGTCTCGGCGAGGGCCCGGGCTTCGGCGAGGGTCATGCCTGCCTCTACGGTCATGGTCTGGCTCTGGGCGTCGAGGGCTCGGAGGCGTTTCATGCGCTCCAGGGTCAGTAAAATCGGCTCCGGCCCTTCTGCAGAGCCCCTGCAAGGCGTCGAGCCCCCCACGAGGCCGGTGTTGCCGCCCTGTATCTGCAGAGGCGTACGTGTTTCCCGACAATAGCGGCAAATAGTTGCGACGTCCTCGGTCGTCCCCGGGAGCAGATGGAACCGGCACGCGCCCTCGAGGCGTTTGCGCCAGTCGGTCAAACGAGGCTGCGTTTGGTCCGGCGAGGCGAGCTCGGTATCCGAAAGACGGGCGCGCAACGCTTCCAGAGTCACGATGACACAATCAACAGCAGGGGCACAGCAGAGTCACAGCAAGACCACCGCCTGATGGTGACGGGCAGACTCGAGGGCCATTCTACAGAGGCAATGCGCCAGTCGGTCAAACGAGGCTGCGTTTGGTCCGGCGAGGCAAGCTCGGTGTCTGAAAGACGGGCGCGCAACGCTTCCAGAGTCACGATGACACACTCAACAGCAGGGGCACAGCAGAGTCACAGCAAGACCACCGCCTGATGGTGACGGGCAGACTCGAGGGCCATTCTACAGAGGCAATGCGCCAGTCGGTCAAACGAGGCTGCGTTTGGTCCGGCGAGGCAAGCTCGGTGTCTGAAAGACGGGCGCGCAACGCTTCCAGAGTCACGATGACACACTCAACAGCAGGGGCACAGCAGAGTCACAGCAAGATCGCCACCTGATAGTGACGGGCGGACTCGGGGGCCATTCTACAGAGGCAATGCGCCAGTCGGTCAAACGAGGCTGCATTTGGTCCGGCGAGGCGAGCTCGATGTCCGAAAGACGGGCGCGCAACGCTTCCAGAGTCACGATGACACAATCAACAGCAGGGGCACAGCAGAGTCACAGCAAGACCGCCACCTGATAGTGACGGGCGGACTCGGGGGCCATTCTACAGAGGCAAAAGGAGGCGGAAAGGCGGAAAAAACGATGCACATGGTTCTCGACCGGACGGGACCGGGACTCTTCAAAAAAAACAGACCTGCCTCCCGGAATGATTCCGGAAATGACCCCGGGAACACTCTCCTGCACGATGCCTAGACCGACCCTTGGGCGAGGTCTCGCCTTCCGGCGGCACTTCCGCGGAGCGACCGCCCCCCCTAGAGGAAGCCTCCGCCTTTCGCCCCGGAATCATCCGGGACCGTGCCTCGGCCCCCCGGTGCCCCGCCCTCCCCAGCCGGCGGCACGACGAAGCGTAACGACGCACCATAGAGGGCGAAAAAGACAGAACCAGCACCCAGGATAAGCCGGAATAAACCGGGCCAACCCGGCTCAGGAGAACGCTTCTTTTCCACACTCAAGGGCTTCTTCTACGGGCGTTTTCTCATTCTCAGCTTGTGCCTCCGACAGTGATAACGATGCCTAGACCGACCCCCTTGGGCGAGGTCTCGCCTTCCGGCGGCACTTCCGCCGAGCGGCCTGCTCCCCCTAGAGGAAGCCTCCGGCTTTCGCCCCGGAATCATCCGGGACCATGCCTCGGCCCCCCGGTGCACCGCACCCCAGGCGGCACGACGAAGCGTAACGACGCACCATAGAGGGCGAAAAAGACAGAACCAGCACCCAGGATAAGCCGGAATAAACCGGGCCAACCCGGCTCAGGAGAACGCTTCTTTTCCACACTCAAGGGCTTCTCTACGGGCGTTTTCTCATTCTCAGCTTGTGCCTCCGACAGTGATAACGATGCCTAGACCGACCCTCTTGGGCGAGGTCTCGCCTTCCAGCGGCACTTCCGCCGAGCGGCCTGTTCCCCCTAGAGGAAGCCTCCGTCTTTCGCCCCGGAATCATCCGGGACCGTGCCTCGGCCCCCCGGTGCACCGCCCTCCCCAGCCGGCGGCACGACGAAGCGTAACGACGCACCCTAAAGGGCGAAAAAGACAGAACCAGCACCCAGAATAAGCCGGAATAAACCGGGCCAACCCGGCTCAGGAGAACGCTTCTTTTCCACACTCAAGGGCTTCTCTACGGGCGTTTTCTCATTCTCAGCTTGTGCCTCCGACAGTGATAACGATGCCTAGACCGACCCTCTTGGGCGAGGTCTCGCCTTCCGGCGGCACTTCCGCCGAGCGGCCTGCTTCCCCTAGAGGAAGCCTCGGTACCTCGGTGCCCCGCCCTCCCCAGCCGGCGGCACGACGAAGCGTAACGACGCACCATAAAGGGCGAAAAAGACAGAGCCAGCACCCGGGATAAGCCGGAATAAACCGGGCCAACCCGGCTCAGGAGAACGCTTCTTTTCCACACTCAAGGGCTTCTTCTACGGGCGTTTTCTCATTCTCAGCTTGTGCCTCCGACAGTGATAACGATGCCTAGACCGACCCTCTTGGGCGAGGTCTCGCCTTCCGGCGGCACTTCCGCCGAGCGGCCTGCTCCCCCTAGAGGAAGCCTCCGCCTTTCACCCCGGAATCATCCGGGACCGTGCCTCGGCCCCCCGGTGCCCCGCCCTCCCCAGCCGGCGGCACGACGAAGCGTAACGACGCACCATAGAGGGCGAAAAAGACAGAGCCAGCACCCAGGATAAGCCGGAATAAACCGGGCCAACCCGGCTGAGAACGCTTCTTTTCCACAATCAAGGGCTTCTCTACGGGCGTTTTGTCAGCTTGTGCCTCCGACAGTGATAGCGTCGATTCGAACGGTCGGTTGCCCGACGCCGACGGGGACGCCTTGGCCGTTTTTGCCGCATGTCCCCATGCCGCCGTCAAGCGCAAAATCCGTCCCAACCATAGAGACCTTGGTCATCACATCCGGGCCGTTCCCGATCAGAGTCGCACCTTTGACGGGGTGCGTGACTCGGCCGTTCTCGATTTGATAGGCCTCTGTGCAGGTGAAAACGAAATTCCCGTTCGTGATATCCACCTGGCCGCCTCCGAAGGAGACGGCATAGAGCCCCTTGGAAACCGAGCCGATAATCTCGCTAGGGTCGTGGGCGCCGGGCGTCATGAAGGTGTTCGTCATACGAGGCATGGGGGCGTGGCAAAAGGATTCTCGCCGGCCGTTCCCCGTAGGAGCCATCTTCATCAGCCGCGCATTCTGGCGGTCCTGCATATAGGCCTTGAGGACCCCATCCTGGATGAGGACCGTCCTGCCGGTTGGGGTTCCCTCGTCGTCGACGCTCAAAGAGCCGCGTCGGTGCTCCAGCGTCCCGTCATCCACGACGGTCACCGCCGAAGAGGCGACTTTTTCCCCAAGCTGCCCCGAGAAAAGAGACAGACTCTTGCGATTAAAGTCCCCCTCCAGCCCGTGCCCCACGGCTTCATGGAGCAAAATCCCTGGCCACCCGGGGCCCAGCACGACGGGCATCTCGCCGGCGGGGGCCGGCCGGGCTTCGAGATTGACCTCGGCCTGGCGCAGAGCCTCCGAGGCGATGGTCTTCCAGTTTTCTTCCTCCAGGAAGCGATGATAGGGTTCTCGGCCGCCGCAGCTCATGCTGCCTTCCTCGCGTCGGCCGTCCTTGCTCGCAATGACCGAGACCGACAGACTCACGAGGGGACGGATGTCCGCTACCCGAAACTGATCCGGACGGAGAATCTGGACCGCTCGCCACGAGCCCGCCAGCCGAATCGTCACCTGCTGGACACTGGAAGAGCGGCTCCGGACAAAAGCGTCTATCTTCGACAATAAGGCGATTTTATGCTCTTTCGACAAATCCATGAGCGGATCGTCGGGCCGATAGACGGCTCGGTTGGTCCGAGCGGGCATCGCCGCCGAGGTTTGCGTCCAGCCGTCGCCGACCGTTTTGACGGCCTGGCCGCTCTTCTGGAGAGCCTGAGGCGTCAGAGCCCCCGAATAGGCATACCCGGTCCGCTCGCCGAAAACGCCGCGGAGGCCGAAACCCTCGGTGAGCGTGTCGCCCGCATCTTGCAGCCGGCCTTCGGTCCAGGTGAAAAATTCGCTGCGACCGTATTCCAGATAGAGCTCGCCATCGTCGGCGCGGTGCAAATGCGTCCCGAGGCTTTTGAAGATCTGACTTTCGTCCAGCTCGCCGTGGCGGAAGAAAATAGCGTCAGTTTGGTGAATGAGTTCCGTTTGCATTCTGTTTGCATCCTGTTTGCATCTTGGGGGGCTCTTTTCGGTTCTATAGAGCGAACTCTAGCACCCTAGCAGCGAAAAGGCAAAAGCACAAGAGGCACCCTCCTCGAAAAAACAGGAAAAACAGGAAAAAACACGGACAGCCCCCCAGGCGGCCTCAGGCGGCCCCCGCTTCGTCCGGAGGGGGGCAGGTTTCTCTATCCTATTCCCGGGCCGCTTCCTAGGTCTTCGATCAGGTCCTCCAGCGTGAACAGGCCGTGATGTGAGCCTCGCTGGCGCGAGGCCTGATGCAGCCATAGAGCCGCATGAATAGCCCCATCGGCAAAAACGGCTCTGTCATAGGCGCGGTGGGTGAAAACGAGCTCCTGGCGAGCTTGCATGAAATGAACCGTGTGTTCCCCGACCAGTTCGCCGCCTCGGACGGCACTATAGGCGACCGGCCCCACGGGCCGCGACGTCCTCTCTTTGGAGCCGGCGGTCTCGCCGAGACCACCGAGACCACCGAGACCACCCGGGGCGTGGTAAAGCGGGGGCGTCTCCGGCGAGAGGGCCTCGAGGGCCTCTGGTGCCGAGAAGGCCGGCGGCGGCTCCTGCCGCCGGACGGCGGCAGCGGCTTCGGTGCGAGCCCGGAGAATCGCCTCGCCCAGGGCAAGAGCCGTCCCCGAAGGGGCATCCTGCTTATGGCGATGGTGTCTCTCGACGATTTCCACGTCCGAGTGAAACGTCCCATAAAAATGCGTTTCAAAAGCCGCGAGAGCCGCGACATAGCGTTGTAAAAGCAACATCTCGACGGAAAAATTTCGGGCGTGGAGGATCGGAATACGCGCCGACGCTCGCTTGAGTTCTCGAAAATGCGCCGGCTGGAGCCCCGTCGTCCCCAAAACAAGAGGCGCCGCGTGGGACTCACAATAGATCAGGGTCTCTGACAGGGCCTCTGGCAGGGTGAAATCCAGCATGACGCAGTTGTCTCGGGCGGCTTCGTCCTTATCGGGCCCCGGGTCGGACATCGGATCGAACATCGGATCGGACCCCGGCCAAAGCTCCCAGGTCTCACCATCGGGCGGGGCTTCGGGGAGACAGCGCGTGAAGGCCACAAAAGCCCGCGCCTGAGCCCGAAGCCGTGCTCGGAGCATCGTCCCCATACGGCCTCGGGCCCCTCGGACCAGAAAAAGAGGCTCACCCATGCGATTTATCCCTGCGCTTCACCCTTGAGGCCCCCCGTCTGGCAGCAGTTCTGCGGCGGCGAATTGAGCGACCAGCCTCTGGTCGGTGAGTTTCGTATAGTGCTGTGTCGTTCGCAGGCTCGAATGGCCCAGCAATTCTTGGATAGTCCGTAGGTCGCCGCCGCGCTCCAGGAGATGCGTCGCGAAACTATGGCGCAGCGCGTGGGGCGTCAGCGTCTCGGGCATCCCGAGCTGACGGCGCAGCGTCCGCAGAGCCGCTTGAGCCACGCCTGCCTGAAGTCGTGCCCCCTTTTTGCCCAAAAAGAGCGGCCCTCGCGGCCGACAGGGATACGGACAAAGGTCTCGATAGGCGTAAATGAGCGCGTTCAAAACAGGCAAAACAGGGACAGAACGCGTTTTTTGGCCCTTCCCATGAACACGGAGCAACGCCGGAGAAGCCGGCAATTCCGGTGATTCCGGGGGCCCTGGTTGGGCCTCCCGTGCCTCCATCCAGGGGCCGCAATTCAGCCCCAGGGCCTCGCCGATGCGGAGTCCCGTCCCATAGAGAAAATAAAACAACGCATAATCCCGATATCGGAGCCATGGTTCCGTCTGTTCCGTCGCCTGCGGCGGCCCGTTTTCGAGCTGTTCTCGCATTCTGCCGAAAACCTGGTCGAGCTGACGCACCGTCGCCGGGCGCGGGGCTAAAGCCGCCTTCCGAGCAGTCCGAACCGCGTCGAGCGTCCCAGAAGTCAGAGCTCCATGTTTTTCGCAAAAACGCCAGAAACTCCGCAGAGCCGACATAGAGCGCGCAATAGAACGCGGATTATGTCTTTTATGCCACTTAAATTCGGCCAAACCGGCTCGAAAGTCCGAAACGCGGAGAGCCTGAAGAGACGCAAAAGAGAGGCACATCGCCCCGGTACTTTCGGGGCCCTCGGGGCTGGTGTGCCGTTTCTGTCGGCCGCCACCGCCACGGCCCCCGCCACCGGCGGCAGGCGGACCGGACGCAAGCAAGCTCAGGAAAAAACCCAGCCAGTTGAGAATGTCATTCGCATAAGCCCTCTGCGTGTGGAGGCTGAAGCCGTGCACCCAAGCGAGTTCGCTCAACCAGGTGCGCAGCATGGCTCGGAGGGCGGGCTCCAGCGGGAGCTCTGCGATTCTGCGCTCAAGAACGGTCGTAGGCACGCCGCCGCCACCCGACCGGGTCCAAAGAGACGAATCGAACGAAATAATCCAGAAAACTGGTGAATTGACCTGGAAAAAAGGCTTTTTTAGACCGACTCCCGAAAACGAGGGCACTGGGGGGAACAGAGGCCTCGGCGGAGACGGCGGCAGCGGCGGGGTTATCCGGCGTCTCTGCCCCGAGACGAGCCCCAAGACGGGCATAGCACCAAGACCCCATGTGCATGGTCTGGTCGGCGAAGATCTCCCAGGAGGGCCCGTGGCGATTTTCTGTAACGATGCGTTGGTCGGGGTTCGGGAACAGAGCCGCCACGTGGCCCGCATAGAGATAGCGCACCCGCCTCTCGAGGGGCTGGTCCGAGCACGCCAAGGCTTCGTGCTCTATGACGAGGGCCATATAGTCCACGCCCAACAGCTGAGGGGCGGTCTGACGCATCCATGCGTCGGCGGCCTCGGGCGAATCGAGCTGGGACCACGCCAGACTCGCCTCATAGAGCCTGAGAAACGTCGATTCGTTTGTTTTCTGGACGGCGAGAGCCAATTTCAAAGTGTCCTCTGACTCAAAGAGTTGTTTTTTCAGAACGCGCACCTGGAGGTCTCGGATATCTCGGACCTTGGGTGTGTTCTCGGCGGGGCGCGTCCGGGGCTGTAGCAATTGTTCAAAGGCCTGGGGGTCTTTTTGGAAAACATCCGGATGCGCTCGAAACCAAGCCACGACTTGAGCCACATCCAGCGAGACGCCGGCGCCTTTTTCTTCCTCGAAATCCCGAGATTCGCCTGGTTCCGCTCTCGGTTCCATCGAAGAAGCCTCGGACGCCTCGCCACCCGGTTCTCCGTCCGGAGCGTTCGCCGGGGTGTTCGCCGGGGGGTTCGCCGGGGGGTTAGAAAGAGGCGAAGGCAACACAATAAGCCGAGTCATCTTATCAATCATTCCTCAAGAAAGCACGTAAAAACGCACACAGACAGCCCACATGCAGGTCTCCGGGCAGACAAGTCTCGTCGGTCGGCCGACAGCACGGAAAAGCACAGAAAGCAAACAGAAAGCAAAAACAACGCCAAAACGACATTTCCGTAGCGTATCTGTTGAGAACATGGACCTTGACGATGCCCCTGTAAAAAGCTACCGTGCGAGGGCGGGGGGATACTTTTGCAGGCTACTCCCAAAAAGAGAGGACAATACGAAAACCATGGAACAGCGATTGAGCGTGATCACCTTGGGCGTGACGGACCTGAAGCAGTCCAGAGCCTTCTATGAAAAACTGGGCTGGAAAGTGGCTACAGAGGAACAAGCCGACTCTATCGTCGCCTTTAATTTACAGAGTTTTGTCCTGGCTCTTTACCCGTTCAAGGGATTTTCAGAAGAGCTCGGCTTATCGGTCACCAGGACCTGGCCTCCCAGCTTCACCCTAGCCTATAATGTGGACTCCGAGGAAAGAGTCAACCAGGTCCTCCAAGAGGCAGAACAGATTGGAGCTTCCATCCTCAAGCGGCCTCAGAAGGTGTTTTGGGGCGGCTATTCCGGCTATTTTGCGGATCCGGACGGCTATTCGTGGGAGGTGGCCTTTAATCCTTTCGCGAAACTCGGCGAGGACGGAACATTCCGATGGACGCCGTAACAGCCGTTGCGAGCAGAATACGCCCCAAAAGAGAGGAAAATACGAAAAGCATGGAACAGCGATTGAGCGTGATCACCTTAGGGGTGACGGACCTGAAACGGTCCAGAGCCTTCTACGAAAAACTGGGGTGGAAAGTGGCCACAGAGGAACAAGCCGACTCTATTGTCGCCTTTAATTTGCATGGGTTTGTGCTGGCTCTTTATCCGCTCGAGGGCTTTGCGGAAGAGGTCGGGCAGCCGGTCAGCCGAGTCTCCCCCAGCCTCCTGCTAGCCTATAGCGTTGCCTCCGAGGCAAAAGTCGACCAGCTCCTCCAAGAGGCGGAACAGATTGGAGCCACCATCGTCAAGCGGCCTCAGAAGATGTTTTGGGGCGGCTATTCGGGCTGTTTTTCCGACCCGGACGGCTATTTGTGGGAGGTGGACTTTAATCCCTTCGCGAAACTCGGCGAGGACGGAACGTTCCGATGGATGTCGTAACGAATGTTTCTGATAACGGGGGCGCGAGGGCAACTCGGTAGCAGGCTTGCGAATCACCTCCTCGCGGCGGGCTATGAGCTCTGTCTCGTGGTGCGGTCTGAGGGACTTGCCCGCCAGCGTTTCGAGGCAGAGTTGCGGGAGCGTTTCCCTCGGGCTCGGTTTTCGTGCTGGGCGGGGCACCTCCCAGAGGCCCTGCCTCATCTATGGAGACATCTGTGTCGCCATCACGCTTCCTGGCGAGGCGTCGTCCATGGTGCCTCTATTTTCCGGCCAGACCGACCTGAATCGATTCGACCCGAGGCTCTCTGGGCGAATCTGGCGATTCATCTAGAGACCCCCATTTTGCTGACACAGGCTCTGCGAGCCTTCTGCCTTGCGCGCGCGGCTGGAGATCTCCCTGGGGACCCCTCCGGGCGCGTTGTTTTCCTGTTAGATGCGAAATTATTGAATTTAAATGCGAATTTTGCGTCTTATAGTCTCTCGAAATTGGCTTTAGCGGGCTTTCACGATATGGTGACTCAGGCTTTTCGGGATGTTCTTGGCAGTTATGCGTTGTATCCGGGGGTTTTCGCGCCGAATCGACGCCAGAGTCCGGCGTCTTTCCGGCGTCTTGCGCATTGGACGGCGAGCGGACAATGCGTCGAGCTCCACGATCTGGTTCGCACCATAGAGCTCTGTCTGACAGGAGCCATCCCCGCCGGCACGAGTCTCCCTTTCGATGCGGGGTGGCGCCTGATGTGATGGGCGGCTCCGACGACGCCATCGCCGTGACCATGACGATAGAGGGCCTCCAGCTTGAGGCTCGAATCGGCGTGTATTCTCACGAAAAACGGGCACCCCAGCCTCTGATTCTGGACGTCGAGCTAGAGCTCTCGCCGCGGCTTCTAGCGGGGGCGAAAACGGACTGCCTCGAGGGCGTTCTAGACTATGACCGGGTCGGCCGCCTCCTGCGTTCGACCGTGCAGAGCGGTTCTTTCGACCTGCAGGAGACGCTATGTCTCGCCCTCCTGGAGCGTCTCTTGGCACTGGACGGCGTCCTGAGTGCCCGTGTCAAAACGTCCAAGCCGGTGGCGTGGCCCGATGCTCGAGCGGTCAGCTTGTGTCTTTTCAAACGCAAGAGTCCCAAGTAGAGTCCCCGCCTCCCCGCAGAGTCTCTCCTGGCCCGGGCGGGTTTTATCGGAACAAGACGGGGTCTTGCCCGCCGCCGATATCGGCATAGAGCCCCGCGACATAGGGTTCATAGCCGTTATAGAGCTGTGTCGGCACTTTTTCCTCTTCGCCCAGGAGGCGTTCGGCCGCCTGAGACCAGCGCGGATGGGGCACGTCGGGATTGACGTTTGCCCAGAATCCGTACTCTCTGGAGAGGGTTTTCTGCCAAAAGCTCACGGGCTGTTCGTCGGTGAAGTGGATTCGGACGATAGATTTGATCGATTTGAACCCGTATTTCCAGGGCACAACGAGGCGTATGGGGGCGCCATTCTGCTTGCGGAGCGGGTGGCCGTAGCTCCCGGTCGCCAGAAAAGTGAGTTCATTGGCGGCCTCCTGGAGCGTCAAGCCCTCCTGATAGGGCCACGGGTACCAGATCGCCGACAAGCCTGGCATCACGGACCAGCTATCGGTTTGGGTCTCGAAGGCGACGAAGCGAGCCTCGGGCTTGGGTTCGGCGAGCTCCAAAAGCCTAGAGAACGGCACGCCATCCCAAGGGAGCGTCATCGCCCAGGCCTCCACGCACCGGTGTCTATATATACGTTGCTCCATATGGGCGGCGAGGTGCTTTTGAAAAAGATCCTCGAAGGTGTACGTCCGCGGCTGGCGAACGAGTCCGTCGATAGCGATCTCCCACCCCGCCAGCTCGAGTTTCTGGGCGGGCCCGGCGATATTTTTACTTGTCCCAAATTCGTAGAAATTACAATAACTTGCGGCCCATTCCTCGTCCGTCAGGGGGCGGTTGCCTTGATAGGCTTGGTTTCTCTGCGGCGGGTAGGCCTCGCAGAAGGGTTCGCAGGGGACGAGGCCTCGGACGGGGTCGTCGTCGGGAGCAGCTCTCCCTTGTGCCCAGAGCCTCGCGGGGGTCAGGCCCGGAGCCAACCCGGCTGTTGCGGCTGCTGTCGCCACGGCTGCCAGGCCTGTTTTCTGCGCAAAACCTCGGACGAAATCCCGGCGGCCAAGAGCCACGGACTCGGGCGTTACCCTACTTTCTGGGAGCTCCCAGCCTTTTTTTTTCTGTAAAAGCATAGATTATGTTCTCTATTTTTCTCGGCTTGCGGCCCGGCTTCGCGCAGAATCGCCGACCTGCGGGCCACGGTAGCATGAATTATAACACATATATCATGGAATATCATAGAGACCATACGATAAATCTTGTCGCAAGCCGGCTCACGAGCCCGTCGAGAACCATGGCGTGAATTTCGGGAAATTGCGGAACATGCGGGATACGGCCGAGACCTATAGAGACCTATTAGAGACCTATGTTTAGGGGAGGCTCGGTGTAACACGCCTTTGTAATTATATAGTAACGAAATTGTGACGAACACCAAAGAGGAGGCTCAAGAGGCTCACTCGGACAAACAAGAGGGGGGAGTCCTGCACAATAACGGCCCCAACGAGCCGGCCTCGGGCGTCTCGAATTGCACGATTTCCCTTACATTTTAGCCTTCATTTTGTTCTTTCGCTGTCGTTGTGCCGTCTTGTCGCCGTCCTTGAGCCGTCCTTGAGCTGTTCTTGGCGCTATCGTTTTGCTGGTGTGATTTGGTATCTTTATGTTTTTTCGGAAAAATTTTCGTCGTGTAATTCTTTTTTAGTTCTTTTTACCTCTTGACATATGGCGTTTGTGTTTGTATAACTTCCCTAGTTTCTAATCGGGAGCACGTCCCCGCGGGGTTTTTTGTGCCCTCCAATTTTTTCGCAAGTGAAGGGATATTAAGGTTATGAAAATTCTTTCTGGAGCTTCTAGCAGCAGCCATCAGAGTCGTTTTCGCACATCTGGGTCCGGCGTTTCGGCCGGCGGTTTTCTGGTTGATTCTCTTCGGGGCTCCGGTTGGAGCTCTGAGGACATCGGCGTGCCGGGACTAGAGCGTCTCGCGATGCGGCGCCGGGCCGGATTTCACCGGGCGGGCCTCGTCGGCACGAGCTCGCTGTTCCTCGTTCTGGCTGCCTGCGGCGGGAGCAGTGGCGGCGGCGGCGGCGGCGGCACCACGACGGACACGATGTCGATGACGGACACGATGTCGATGACGGAGACGATGTCGATGACGACGTCTGTGCCGGACGGGACGATGACGATGACGGAGACGATGTCGATGACGACGTCCATGCCGGACGGGACGACGACGGTGACGGACACGTCGACGGACGGCATGCCGACGACCACGACGGTTAGCGTCTCAGAGAACATCCCGGGCGAAGATGCGGCGACGGTTCGTTCGGCTTACGACGGGACCCACGTTTATTTCACGCTGGGCTTCCTGAGCGGATATGACAATCTCGACGGGGCGGCTCTGGAGGCTTTCAACGGGGAAATCCTAGCCACTCAGGCTTATCCGGCGGATGGGATGTTTGAAATCGGAGACTATTTGGTTCTGACGCTCACACCGGACGAGGGCTTGAACGACGTCCCCGTTTATGTGCTTATCGACGGCACCGTGGTTACGGCGGTCGATTCGGGTGTTGCGGTTTCCGAGTTGCTCCTGGTTCCCATCAGCTACACGATCGACAATATCGGGCCCGATTCGTCGGCGGAGTCTTTTTCGTTCTCGTCCTCGTCTACGACGGAGATTTTGAACAGAAATTCGCACTCTTTGGGCGTCATAACGCTGACTTTTGACGATTCGATAGACCAAGACAGCCTCACGGCCCGAGATTTCATCGTGACCAACGGAGGCGAGATCGAGAAAATCGAACACGCCGACAATGTCGTGGAGGTCTCGGTCCGGGCTGCGAATCGCTCGCCCTTGCACAATCTGACGGTTTTCTTCTCAGAGGCGGCCGAGTTCACAGACACCCAGGGTAACGCCGCCGATCCTCGATTCGGAGGCACCCAGCTGGGCGTTTTCCGCGCCGATACGCTGCCGCCGGAGCTCGTGTACGACGGTGCGAATGCCGAAAACACAGCCCTGACGAATCTGAAGATTGCGACTTTCGAAGCTTCGAAGGGCAACATACTGACGAATCAGTTAGAAATACCGACAGCAATAACGAATACCGATGCGAACAGGATATACCACACCGTTCCTCTGGACGGCTTTTTTCGGATAATCCGGACAATGCGTCCATTTCCTTCAAACTGTTCCATCCCGACGACGACGCTGGGACTCTGGGCATCTCTGGCGATGGCGTCGACTCGCTCCGTCTGAACGGCGGTGCTGGTGTGAATCTCGGCACGAACGATTCGGGGGAAACTTCTCTGGTTGTGGTCTGGTATGGCACAGGGTATGCCGCCATGCTCTCGGATACTTTTGTCCTCGGAGCCCTAGACACGGCTGGCAATATCTACGCCCACCAGGTCGTGGTTCACAGAGGTCTTAACGCTCGAATCACGGACCATACGCAGGAGGGGGGCACTATCGTCTATACCTTGGATTATTCCGGTTCCTCGGCCATCCCAGCCACGTCTTTCACGTCCTCGATTGGCACCGTGACCGGGGTTGCTCTTACTGCCGATGCTGCCGGGACAACAATGGTTACGGGGGGGGGCATGGTGTTTGTCACCGTCACCGTCTCAGAGGAGCACGAGGGCGAATTTGCCTATCTTCGCTCGATAGGTGGGACCTCGCCGTTTCATTTCCCAGAGTATCGCCATTACTACGACAATGTCGGCCCCAAGTACGAAAATCTAGAAGTAGAGATCGCCGGCGTCCCAGAGGGGCGCGTCGTCACGGTATCCGATGTCGCCGAATTTGTGGTGGTGACGCTAGACTTCACGGACGGCCCTCTGGGCGGAACCTATGTGAGTCACGAGGATTTTGTCGTTGTTTCGGGCGCGTCGAGATTCGCTCTAGACGGGGCGGCTCCTGTGAGCGGTGATTTCAATGCTCTTCAACTCCTCGAGGCGCGGGCCCTAGGCGACCACAACACCTGGGCTGTCACCGTTGCCGCTCGAGGCGGCGACGGCGTCCGCAGCCAAGTCTTTTTCTCGCCCTATGACGAAGCTAACCCGCACTTTGAGGACACGTCCGGCAACCCTTCGGACGGGAATTTCGGCGACAAGCTCATCGCAGAGTTCTACGTCGACACCGCCCCTCCTATCGTGATGAATGAAATTCCCAATCAGATCATCGTAACGGCGGATGACACCGAGACCGATGCGGTCGAGGTCGTCGTCAGGCGAGGTCAGCTTGCCTTTGACCCCATCGCCTTAGCGGGACATTTCTCGAACATTCCGGGGTCTAACCCGGCCATGTTGCAGCCGGACCTCATCGACACGTTCGAGGCGAGTGCAACAGGCGACCCTCTGTTGGACCAGCTTCGCTTCCGCAAAGTCGGTGACGCAGAGACGCTCTATTTCGAAGCCGACCTCGCGAGCGACGTCATCTATGGGATTGCCACGGTCACCATCACGGCGACCGACGGAGCGGGCCACACGGTTACGGACGCCTTCCTCGTGACACGCGAGGAGGACCCCACAGCCGACCCAACCCCGATCGAGTTCCTTTCGGCTGCGAAACAGGCTCTGCCTCTTCGAATCGGTCAGGACGAGGGTTATGTTGTGCTCGCCTTCAGCAAGGGCTTGTCGGACTATTCCGAAAGCGGCATGGATTCGGACCTTGTGGACGCGAGCGATTTCGACGTGACGGCGATGGGAGACGCCATGGGAGACATGGTCGCACTTTCCGTAGAGTCCTATGGCGTAGGGTCCGAGCGTGTATCGCTCAAGCTCGTCGCAGATGAGGGCACGGACCACACGGTTTACACCCTGGCATTTGCGAGCGACGCCGCTTTCACGGGCGAAAATGAGGTTGCCGCAATGCTCCCAACGGACGGGACGGTCATTGAGTTCACCGTAGACACCCAGGCTCCGGTAGCGGCGACAACGGGGACGGGCGCGCTTGCGGACCAGACCATGGCGGGCTCGACCGATCTTTCCAATGCCTTCACGGATGGAGGCATGCTGACCTACCGCGTAACAGATGAGAACGAAGGCCCCTATGATGCGAGTATCAGCGGGACGAATCTTGTTCTCACGGCCCGCACGGAGGTCTCTACAGCCTCGAACCCTCCGGCTGTCATGGGCATCGAGCAAATCACGGTGACGGCTTTTGACGAGGTCGGCAACGCCACTCGAACCACCATCAGTGCTCAGAATTCCAGTGGTGCCCTAACGGGCACGATTGGGGACGTGTTTCTCACGGACCCTGAGCGCGGGACTGGGACTTATTTTGCCTCGCATGAGGTCACTTTGAGCGAGACCTTCACAGGTGGAACGAACTATACATTCTTCGTAGGCGAATCCGATGGAATGGGTTCTGTTACGGCCATGCAGTCCTATAGTGGCGCGGTCCGCGAGCAGGCAGACGTCGTCCGAGCAAGCGTTTCGGGCAATACATTGCGCCTAGACGCCATAGCGGGAGCCGGTATCGGCGTAGAAGCTGTCACGGTAACCGCCGTCGATAGTACTGGCAAGGTCGGCACCGCGGAATTCTTTGTGCATCTGCCGGGTGTTGAACTCAAAGAGGAACTGACCCCGTTCGAAGTGGTCGAGGGTGCCATGGCCACGTATACCCTCGAGGACGGCACGACAAAGGCTTTCTGGGGAGCTTATGACGCATACGTCAAAACAGGCGACACGGCCCCCGATTCTCTTTCCTTGAGATTTTATGCGGTGGGAAGCGAGCCTCCTGTTGATGCATCAGGCCCGCCTGCTTTCGCCGATACGGGTGGGTCTGTGAATACGAGGGCTCCAGACCTTACGCCTGCAGATACCGAGTTGGATTTAACAGCTCCGCAGGTTTTCGGGGATACCGTCTATACGATTCGGATTGAGGCCACCACATCAGGAGGGACAAACACGGCGGGCATGGGATATAGTTCTATGTCCAGGGATGAGGTCCAGGTTCTCGTGACGGACTCGGGCACGGTTGATATCGCTGAGGCCGCCACGCTAACCACGACGGTCTATGATGTGGACGATGCGGGCACGATGGGTGCCCGAGAGGCCACCTTGGACCTGGCAACCTTATTCGACTTTGCCACGGGCGACCAAGGCGGTATCACGCCCACGCCTCAGCATTTCAGCATCGATTACTATATCGAGGCGGCGGGCGAACAGGTCTCTGAGACCACGCGTGTCTCTATCCCAGACGATGGTATGGTCGAGGTGCACTTGAGAGGGGCTCTAGACAACGTAGCCGCGGAGCACATCCTGAACAACGATGCGTTCACGCTCGTGGCCGAGGCGCGTTTCGCCTATGGCAATGACGTCGTCCTGAATAGTGTCACGCTCACCAGCAGCGAGCACAATGCCCGGACCGAGATCTACAACAACTCTTTTGTCGACAGCGACGATAATGACTTTCTGGGCGGCTTTGGGTTCGACATCCATAGAGGCGGCGACAGCCCCACGAAGCTTCAGGGGCAATCCATTGCTCGAGTCGGCGACTATAATGACGATGGATTCGACGATTTTGTCTTCGTCAACCGAGCCGGCAAGATCTCCGTCGTTCGAGGCGGGCGCGAGTCCTGGTCCGTCCGAGAACTCCCCAACAGCCCGACGTATGAAACCTTGCCGAGCTACACCAATATAGCGGGAGGCGACTTCAACGGCGACGGCTTTGGCGATGTGCTCGCCTCGCAGAATGCTAATTTCAATCAGCTTGTCGTCCGGCCCGGCCGAGCCGACGGAACAAGCGGCCCTGATGATTACGAGCTCAACACGCACAATAATAGCGGGTCTGCCGCCGTCGCCGTGATCGGAGACATCAATGGCGACGGGATTGTAGACACGGCCATCTCGTATCGCAATTGGGACACGGTAGCCTTCGCCTATAGCAATCCAGCCCGCGGCGGGAGAACGGATATCTATGAGAAAGGCACGACGGGGAATCGTCAAATCAATGATTTCGGCATACGCGAGTATCCGAATGAGCACGGCGAGGATGGGATCGAAACCGTCAGGGCACCTTCTAACGCTTTTTACACCTTCCTGGGACTCGCCGGGGCGGAGGGCGTGCCAACCGTGTATTTCGGAGATTTACCCGAATCGAATGCGTATGCCAAAGACGCGGGGTCTGTCTTTTACCACGCCTCCATCAGCAAGAGCGGCGCGTCTGTCAGTGGCATCGGCGACATCAATGGCGATGGCATAGACGATTTCGCAATCGGCACGCCTGGGCGCGACGCCAATAGCTCTGCGAGTGCTCGAGACGCGGGCGCCGTGTTCGTGATTTACGGCATGAACTCGAACAAGCACGGGATTGATGATGCCGGCCGGACGTGGCAACGAGATGACTCCGACTCGATTGAGCCCGTCATCGCCTCCAGTTATAACGAGAACGATCTCCGCGAGGCGACCCAGGGTTTCTTGATTCACTCGGGTTCGGGGCGGCGCGAAGAGCACTTTGGTGCGGTCGTAGATGCCGCCGGGGACTTCAACGGCGACGGCTATCAGGATATCGTGATCGGCAATGACGATGCGAATAACGCTGCCAAGCGAGTCGTGGTTTTCTTCGGGCGGTCTGGTCATACGGGACGCTCTTATGACGCCGCCGACCAGCTAGAGATCGTCTCGACCAGCCAGGGCTTTGGCAAATCCGTCAGCGGTATCGGCGATTTCAACGGCGACGGCTTTGACGATATCCTCGTCGGCGACACCACCAGCGGCGGCGGCGGCGGAGCCTATATCTTCTTCGGTCAGGACGAAACCCGAGCCAATCTGGAAGGAGCTCTATGGGATCTCGGTGCGACGGGAGACGATAGCATTACGAATGATCCGACTCGGATGCTCAAATTGTCTACGGGCATTTCCGGAACGGACGACACCGCGGCGATGGCTGCCAACGTTCACCACTTCGGGAACACGGTCGAGGGGATTGGCGACTTCAATGGCGACGGCTTGGACGATTTATCCTATGGCGATGGTCGGGGCAATGTCCGCGTTATCTGGGGGAACAAGCACTTTGGCCAGCCGGCTAATTCGGACCAGAGCGGCGACCCTTATAACTCTGCGGACGCCATTGACCATATTTCCGACCCCATTGGGCGCGGCGATGTCGTCTATGCGGGCGCGGGCGGTGACACGCTTTACCTCAACTCGAACCGAGCCCAGCGTATAGATGGAGGCTCGGGCGTTGACACGCTCGTCATCGGGCGGGGCGTCGAGCTGGATCTGACGCAGGCCACCGACTCTGGTTCGCTGGGACGCGACGATGTCCGCGACATCGAGAAACTCAAGTTCTATGCCAACTCTGGGAGTGTGGTGAAGCTGGACAAGTTCTCGCTGTACGATTTGACGGCGACTTCGTCTCATGTCGATATCGATGTTGCTGCCGGCGAGACCATCACCGGACGTTTCCTGACTGTAGAACGGGAGGGTAATATCACCCACGACAGAACGGCGATGGGTTCCGAAGAGCTCCAGCTTTTGGACTCTCATTTCTACAAAGAAGAGAAAGACAATGGCGACGTGTACTACATCCGGACGGCCTTGGGCCTAGGGAGCTCCAATGGCTACAACGAGTTTGTCGGCATATGGGCACCCGACGCCGAGGACGCTGCGGGTGAAGACAATAGCGTGTTCGTTCAAGAGGTCGCCTATTTGTAGACGCCTGTCCCCGTCCATCTGAGCCGCCTCTATGCGTGGCGGCTGTGCCTCGGCGGCGTGAGGCGGCGGCGGTGAGTCGCACCTTGGTCGCTGGGGACGCCTCGAGACGCCCTCCTGCGGTGCGCCCTGTGCCTGCGCCTTGGCCGGGCCTCGCCTTAACCAGAGCTGCTGTTTAGGCTGTTTGCATAGAGCGGCGTTCTTCTCAGGAGGGCTGCTCCTCCGGCCGGGCCGGGGAGGCTAGCGGCCGCCCGTCGAGAGCTTGACTCTTTCCGACCTTTTCCGACTTGAGAGGAACGAGGACAATGGCGTAGTCGTTCAGGAAGGCGCCTATTTGTGGACGAGTGCCTGCCTGTGCTGCCTCTATGCGTGGCGGCTGTGCCTCGGCGGCGGGACGGCGGCGGCGGTGAGTCGCACCTAGGTCGCTGGGACGTGCCCTGCGGTGCGCCCTGGCCTCGCCTTAACCCGAGCTGCTGTTTAGGCTGTTTGAATAGAGCGGCGTTCTTCTCAGGAGGGCTGCTCCCCCGGCCGGGCCGGGGAGGCTAGAGGCCGCCCGTCGAGGACTTGACTCTTTCCGACCTTTTCCGACTTGAGGGGAACACGCCCGAGCTCTGAGGGGCCCGGGGAATTTGCCTCTGGGGGATTTGTCTTGCGGAGGCCGTTTAGCGGTCCGCCGCGTACGGTCGGGGTCTCGGGCGGGGGCGGGCTAGGTGCATTTTGGAAATTTGCCTGGAGATTTGGGGCCTTGCCCCGCCCTCTGTCCTTCGGCGTCTCTGCCCTTCGGTGCCGCTGCTTCTTCCCGTGTGTCGGGTTGTCGTGTGTCGGCTCTTGAGGCCCTATCGCCCTTGCGTAGGGCTCCTTCCTTCGGGCGGGGGTCGAGCGAGTTCGGGCGGGGGTCGGGCGAGTGGCGGCGTATTTCTCTCTTTTCTCTTGTTTCTTCGGTTTTGCTCTAGTTGTGTTCTAGTTTCGTTCTCTTTCGGGATTGCGGTTTTTTTTTAATCACGTTTCACTTTCGCGTGTACTTGCGTGCTTGACAGAGCCGTAACGAAGGGCTAGATTCCCTGCGAAGGCCGTTTAGCGGCCGCCGTGCTCGAGCCGGATCTCGGGCGAGGTCGGGTGTGGCATGTTTTTAGTTATGGTGTGTGGCCCGTGAGCGTGGTCTCGTCCCGGGTTTCAGAACCGCATAGTTTCGCGCTTTCTGTCGTGGAGCTTGGGGTTTTTCCGATTTTTTTGGTTTTAGCATTTCTTACGGAGGAATGGTGAGAAAGATGACGAAATCGTTTTTTAATTTGCCTGTTTCGGATTGGAGTTCTGACCGGAGTGCCGATTGGAGTTCTGGCCGGAGTGCCGATTGGGGTTCGCAGTCTCGTTTGTTTTTTAGCTCGGCTGGGGGTCGTTTGGCTGGATTTTTCGGGAACGTGCCTCGGA
This sequence comes from Alphaproteobacteria bacterium, assembly GCA_965203415.1. Classification (GTDB taxonomy): domain Bacteria; phylum Pseudomonadota; class Alphaproteobacteria; order CBDBCS01; family CBDBCS01; genus CBDBCS01. The sequence continues at coordinate 127,480 of CBDBCS010000006.1, forward strand.
GCAGGGCTTCTGGCCTGCTCGGAACGAGTTCGTTATGGCTCGTTCTAGCCTCCTGCGGCGGCGGTGGCGGTGGCGGCGGGGGCGGCGGCGGCACGACGACGGACACAATGACGACGACGGACGGCGACGGCGGCATGATGACGATGACGACGCCGGACGGCAGCATGACGACACCCCTGCCGCCGACGATGACGACGACGGACGGCATGACGGACGAGCCGACACCCGAGCCCACGACGACGACGGTGTCCGAGACCGTCACCATCCCGGGCGAGGACGCGGCTCTGGCGCGTTCGTCTTATGATGGAACGAATGTGTATTTCACGCTCGTTTTCTTCAGCGATTACGATGGCTTGGCAAGAGACCACTTCGTCGTCGCCGAAGGCGGAGAGTTGTCTCCGACGCAAGTTGTGCCCGAGAGCGTGGAAGCTGGAGACTATCTGACGCTCACGGTCCAGGCGGACTCGGGTTTGAACGACGAGTTGGTGGTTGTGACCATCCGGGAAGACGCCACCATCGAAGAAACACCTGGCCAAGCCCCGCTGAGCGAATTACGCTTGGTTCCGTTGATTCACACGGTTGACAATGTCGGGCCCGGCATCGAGGCAAGTCGTTTTGCGATTTCCCAGAGTTCCGACCCTCTCAATATAGAGAACCCCTATGGCACGGTGACGCTGACTTTTGACGACACCATTGATATGGAGAGTCTCTCGTCGCAAGATTTCCGGCTGACGAATGGGGCGGGCATCGCCTCGGTGGAACGCGGCGGCGACCACGAGATTCTCGTCGAAGTCACCGCCGCCGCCGGGAGTATTCTGCATAGTCTGACGCTCTTTTTCGACGCCGCCGCGGACTTCGAGGACGACGCCGGGAACCCCGCGCACCCAGGTTTCCCCGGGACGCAGTTGGGGGTCTTCACGGCCGATACTCGAGCCCCTCGTCTGGTGGACCATACGGTCACAGTGGCCAGCGGTGGAACGGCCCCGACGGCCCTGATGGGGCCTGTCGATTCGGCCATGGATTTGATAGAGGCGACAACTTCCACAGATGATGACGGGAACACGCTTTATACGCTTTCGTTAGCTCAGACGATTTCTCTGGGGATTGCGTCGGGCAATCTCGCGACAAACACAGGGACCCTGGAAGCGTTGGAAGCCGCAAAAATACAGGCGACGATTGCTCTGACGCCTTATTTCGAGGACGAGGGCACCCTTGATTTTTTCCTTATCGCGCCTACGTCCGAGGACCGGACACGATATCGGGTAATCTATGAAGAAGGTGAAGACGGACTCGAGGCCGTGAAAGCCTTGGACCTGGGGTCGTTTCAGAACAGCGATGGGGGGGTTTTGTCTCAGAATGTGAGCCTGACGATTGTCGAGACGGATGCCATGGGCATGGCACTTGCGGGTGGACCTCTATTGGAGGTGCAGCTTGGGCCGCGCACCTCAAACGAGTTTCCCGATTTCACGATTCCCTTCACGCTTGTGGCTCAGGACGAGGTCGGCAACCGCTATGAGCACGTCATCGCAGTCGTCCGAGGCGGGGGCGATACCTATGGTCTCGAATTCAACCGGAGCACGGCGACCATCGATGGGATGGAAGTTGACACGCTCGAGTATTTCATGACCTTCTCGGATCTTTTTTCGACGGGGAATTTGAGGAACGCGGATTTCGTATTCTCGCATGGGTCGGTTCATAACATCTCGAAGACAGGTTTGGATCAGCAAGGGGGGGTCATACCTGTCATTGCAGGAGACACGCTGACCGTCACCGTCGTCCCGCGTGAGGGCATTGAGGGCGATCTCGTCAGCCTGTCGGGGGCATCGAACTCGTTTGTCCCATTCAACCGCAATTTTTACGACAATGTGGGGCTAAAATACGAGAATCTCCGCATTGACATTTCGGACTCGCCTGGGCTGTCGTACACGGTGACCGACGTCACAGAGAGCTTCCTCGTAACGCTAGATTTCACCGACGGGCCCGTGGCGTTTGACTCTATAGACTATAACGACTTCCAGATTCTAGACCAAAATGGCATGGTCCTCAACAATGGCGAGGGACTCTTGGTTGTCGGCTTCAACAAAGGCGGCCCGAATCGGGTTTTGGCGACCGTTGTGGCGGTGGAGGGGTCTCAAGAGGTTGAGACATATCGCCTTGCTTTTGCCCCTCGGGACGAACTCTTTGAGGACGATTACGGGAATGTGTCGGACGCCGCTTTCAGAGGCAAACCGATTGCGCAGGTTTTCATAGACACGCTAGGCCCGGTTGTTGCCCTCCCGATTCCCAATCAGATCGTCCGGACGGAGAACGTCGCCGACGACCCCGCAACCCCAGACGAGAACGAAGCACGCGCACGCGTCGAGGCGGGTCAGCTTGCCTTTGACGGTCTTGTCCTAGACAGCTATTTTGGACCTACGGTCATGGGGAGCGACCCCGCCATCACGCGAGATGCCACGTTCACCTTCAGCTGGCACGGCGACCCGTTTTTGGAAAATCCTCGAATTTCAAAGACGAGCGACGGCCAATCGGTTTTTCTCGTGGACCTGAAGGACGAGAACGTCAATGGCGTGGTGACGGTCACCGTCACGGCGACCGACCAGGCGGGGCATTCTGTGACCGATGTGTTTCTGGTGACGCGCGACGAGCAAGATCTGGACACCACGCCGCCCGAGTTGGTCGCGGCGTCTCTAGAGGAATTCCCGATTAATGAAGCCGCCCCCCAGGGTTTCATTGTTCTGACTTTCAACGACGCTCTAGCGTCGTATGATGATCCCGATGCAGACGAGGCGTCTTTGTTAGACGACGGCGACCTAGAGATCGCCGTTGCCACAGCTGTTACCACAACTGTAGACGACACAGGGATGACGGTGACTGCGGAAGACGGGGCGATGACGGATTCGATTTCTCTCGAGGTCCAGGCCTATGGGGCGAATTCCGAGCGCGTCTCTGTTTTGATTACGGACGACGGCAGTCGGGATTATTCGGTTTACACGCTCCGTTTTGTAGATGGCTCGGCGGAAGGCACGATGGCGGCGATGTTTCAGGACGATGCGGCAGAGTCGGGTCTCGACACGGCCGCCCCCAATGAGTTCGTTGTCCCCGATGATCCGACGATTCTCACGTTTACCATAGACACCCAAGCCCCGACCGTTGCGATGGCGATTGCGGACCAGACTCTATCGTCGGCCTCGGTAACCATAGACCTGGCGGCGGCCTTTACAGACGGCGACCCAGAGCTGTCCTTCCGAGTCACCGATGAAAACGGCGGCCCCGCCACGGCGAGCATCCAGGGTTCGGTCCTGACCCTGACGCGGGCCGTGGCGATAGGAATTGAGGAGGTCACCGTCACGGCTTTCGATAGGGCTGGCAATTCGGTGACGAGCTCCTTTGACGTGAGCCGAACCGGCATGGGAGACGCGCCGATGCTGGCGACTCTGGGCATTCCGGACCAGACGCTTGTGGACGGGTCTTTGGTCACCCTCGATCTTGCCGATTATTTTACGCTCAGCGGGGCGGCGAACGCCCTCGAGTACCGCATCAGCGAGGGCGGCGGTGTTTTACAGTCCGACGGGAGCCATGCGCTCGATGTGGTGCGAGCGGGTGTGGGCGGTTCGCGATTGACGCTCCAGCGTCTGGACGGGCTGCCTCTGGGCGACGAGGTCATCACCGTCACAGCCATCAGCGGCTCTTCCGGCAAGGCTGCCACCGGTGAGTTCACCGTGACGGCTCTGGGGATCAGTCTCAAGGACCAGTTGGACAACCAAACTGTCCAGGAGGCCATGACTTTAGCCTATTCAGGGCTGGACGACGCGATGCCTGGCACGATGGTGGCGCTGCTGAACGAGTTCGAGGTGAATATCCCGGCCATGCTGATCGTCGACACGACGGCGGACCTGAAGGCGGATGGTAGTAACGAATTCAAGGTCACCTACACGGCGAGTGCCTCTGACCTGAATGGGGATCCTCTGGTTCACGATAATGGCAGCAGCTACCTGGCTGTCTCGAGCATGGGGGTGCTTTCTTTTGTGGATGCGGCGGGCATGGCAACCACGGCCCCGGCGGTTTTTGGCGATTCGACCATTCCTGTGACCATCACCGCGGGCTGGGAGGGCACTTTCGGGGCTGTCTCGACCTCGGACGCCGGTTGGACCGGCGGCATGGCGGTAGACGGCCAGGTGACGGGCGAGTTCAATCTCTTGATCGAGGACACGTCCGGCATGGCCCCCGTTGCGGCGAGTACCATGACGTTTGGGCCCTATTCGGTAGACCTGGATGCGACGGGGATGTTCGGCGGCCCGCAGGCGACGTTGGACCTCAGCGATCTCTTCACGCTGGGAGGCGTCGGCACGACCCAGACCTCGGACATTCTCGGGCTCGGGATGATTTCCGAGAACCACTTTGAGATCTCGTATGTCGTGTCGGTCCAGGAGGATGGCGTCCGTCGTGACCTCACGGGGCCGCAGAATTTTGATTTCGGGTCGGCGGGCACGGACATCTATGTCCGCAGCGTTCTGGACCGTCTCCAACCCGAGGATTTGTACAATCATTCGACCTTTACGCTCTCGGTCGAGGCGCGTTTCGCCTATGGCGGCGACTCCGTCAACCGCGAGATCATCGTCATAAGCGACGAGCACCAAGTGCGGAATCAGCTCTTTTCGAACAATTATGCGGACGATGCGTCCAATAATTTTGTGGCGGCTTTCGGGTTTGACATCGTCGCCCAGGAGACGGGGGCGATGGATTTGCCTACCGGGGATTGGCACGGGCACTATCTCACTGGAGCGGGCGATTATGACGGCGATGGGTTCCAGGACCTGGCTCTAGGGTCTTGGGGACTGAGCGTTTATCGCGGCAATGACGGGCCCCTCCTTCCCGTCGTGCGGGCGGATAGTCTGTTGTCTGTTGACAGCTCAATCCAAGCACGGGATCGGCTCGAGAAAATTGATGGCGGAGGTGATCTCAATAATGATGGGTTCAGCGACCTCATCACGCATAACAATTTTTTCTATGGTGGCGGCATGGGGTCGCACTTCTTTTCGAACAGCTACAGCTTTCTGGATGGTGCGGATCAGGAACATGTCGCCATCGTGGGCGACATCAATGGCGACGGTGTGCCGGACTCGGCGGTCTCGGATGCCGAGTTCGACGGCGTCTTGGTGGGTTACAGCAACTCCATCTCCGGCAAATCGAGTCTTGCCTTTAACCAGGGGGGCACTGTTTTCGAGCCGGGGAACGCCGCTGCAGGCTATATTCACCTTTGGAGAAGCTTTAGTTTCGATGGCATTGAAGACGACGGCGAGCAAGACGCCGTCGGCGGAGACAAGGTAGACTATCAAATCGAAGATGACCCTGGCCCCGTCTTGAGATTTTTGGGCGGGAGCTATGAATATGTGCTCCGGTCGGCTTATGTGGATGTTCCGGGGCTTGACGTCTATAAAAGAGACCGGGGGGCTTCCTTTTTTCACGCAACTATCAATGAAAAAGGAGCCGTCTTGGAAGGCGTCGGCGACATCAATGGCGATGGTCTAGACGATATGGTAATTGGCACCCCGGGGCGCAATGCGAATAGCGACCCCAGCACCTGGGACTCGGGAGCCGTCTTCGTCATCTATGGCCGAAACGACAATGAACACGGCCTGCCTCAGAACCGTGTGACGTGGAATGGGGATAGTATTACCAGCATCGAACGCATGGTCTCGGAGATCTGGAATGAAGAGAACCTTCGCGAATCGACCCAAGGCTTCTTGATTCATTCGGGTATCGGCGATGAGAAATTCGGCTCGTCGGTCTCGGCCATCGGCGATTTCAACGGCGACGGCTACGAGGACTTTGTCGTAGGGCACGACACGCCCGCCTCGGCGAACTTTGGTCGGGTTGTGATCTATCTGGGACGCCCCGGTCACACAGGTCGAGCCTTTTCGGCGATGGACATGCTGGAGATCACCTCGTCCAGCGAGGACTTCGGCCGCTCTGTCGCGGGAATCGGAGACTTTAACGGCGACGGCTATGACGATGTCCTCGTCGGCGACAAGGGCCTCACCGGCGGCGGGGGCTATGTCATCTTCGGAGATAGGGCCGAACGCAGCGAACTCGAGGGCGATTTGTGGACCGTCGAGACCCATGCCATGACAGGGGCCTTAAGTCTCACAAGCGAAGCAGGCCAGCTGGGTCGCAACGGCGAGTATCGTCTTCTCAAGCTCAGCGGCGGCGAGAACAATCGAGAATTCGGCAGCGTCGTCGAGGGCGTTGGCGACCTCAACGGCGACGGTCTGGACGATTTGGCCTATGGCGACACGCTCGGCAATGTGCGTGTCATCTGGGGGAATCAGCACTTTGGCACGCCGCCGGGGTCTGACCAGACCGGCGACCCCTATAATTCCGCCGAGAGTCTAGACCACAGTGTTGACCCCATCGGTCGAGGCGACGCGGTCTATGCAGGAGCGGGTGATGACACGCTTTACCTCAACACGAGTCGGGCCAAGCGCGTAGATGGCGGGTCTGGCGTGGACATCCTTGTGATCGGACGAGGCGTGACGCTGAGTCTGGACCAAGAGACGAACGTCTCTGTTCTGGGTCGCAACGATGTCAAGGATATAGAGACCCTGAAGTTCTATGCGAATTCCGGCAGCGAGGTCTATCTGGATAAGTTTGCTCTATATGACATGACGATTGATTCGCCCCATCGTGAGATTCGTTTGGACTCTACGACGACTTTGAAGGGGCGCTATTTGTTCGTGGAGCGTCAGAATAAGGATACGGCGACCTCTGCCGAGGGGGCTCCGCCGGAACTTGTCCTGCTAGACAGGCACTTCTACAGAGTGGAATACGACAACGGCGATATGTATTTCATTCGGCATGCGCTCATCCACGGCAATTCGCGCGGGTATAACGAGAACGCCGGCATCTGGGTCCCCGACTCTGTCAATGAGGACAATGTTAACAATTCCGTTATCGTGACCGAAGAGGCCTATTTGTAAACACTTTGTGAAGGTCTTGCGAAAATTTGGCAGTTTTTTCGGCTATGAGGGGCACAAATGCTTGTTTTCTAGCCGAATAGCCTTGTTGTCTCTGCGTTCTAGAGCGTCCCCAGGGTATTTTAGAGGCGTTTTGAGACTTTCTCTCCCTTTCTTGTAATCTTTCGTCGTTTCGTGCGTCGTTTGCAGGGCGAGCTTGCCTTGCAAACCTGTGTGAAACGTGATAATAAGGACGTGTAGTGCCGGAGTTCGTCGCACGCGTCCCGCAGCCGGGAGGAGCCGATACCACCGCGTACCGGGTTACCTTTTGGGTTCGCCTAGCTCCTCCAGACCTTGGCGATGCGTGCAAAAAAAAGAACAGAGCACGCTTGGGGTAAAACAAAGGAGGATACAAGACATGCATACAATTCTTTCTTCGAAAGACGAGCCGGCTCGTAGCTTGGTTTCCGGCAGCGGAAGCCGTGATGGTGGTCTCGGGGGGCGGGAGCTGTGGAGCCCCTCCCGCGGCGGAAACCCGAGAGGCCTGTTCGGAACGAGTGCGTTATGGCTCGTTCTAGCCTCCTGCGGCGGCGGGGGCGGCGGCGGGGGCGGCGGCGGCGACACGGCCTCCACGACGACGACGGACACCGATCCGGATACGCCGACACCCACGATGACGACGACGGATGGAGACGGCATGACGACGACGCCACCCGCGCCGACACCCACGCCGACACCCACGCCCACGCCGACCCCGACCCCAACGCCGACACCCGACCCGACGGACACGCCGACACCCACGACGACGACGGTGTCAGAGGTCGTCGAAATTCCGGGCGAGGACGCGGCTCTGGCGCGTTCGTCTTATGATGGGACGAATGTGTATTTCACGCTCGTTTTCTTCAGCGACTATGACGGCTTGGCGGACGGAGATTTCGTCGTCGCCGAGGGCGGGATGTTGTCTCAGGTGCAAATTGTCCCGGGGAGCGTGGAAGCTGGCGACTATCTGACGCTCACGGTCCAGGCGGACTCGGATTTGAACGACGAATTGGTGGCTGTGACCATCCGAGACGAGGCCAATATCGCCGGGTCTCCCGGCCAGGCCCCGGTGAGCGAGTTACGCAAAGTTCAGTTGTTCCATACGGTTGACAATGTCGGGCCCGATATACAGGCGGAAAGTTTCGCGGTGTCTCAGAGTTCCACCCCTCTCAACATAGAGAACCCCTATGGCACGGTGACGCTGTCTTTTGACGACGCCATTGATATGGACAGTCTCTCGGCCCAGGATTTCCGGCTGACGAATGGGGCGGGCATCGCCTCGGTGGCGCGGGCGGGCGAGCACCTAGTCCTCGTCGAAGTCGCCGCCGCCGCCGGGAGTATTCGGCATAGTCTGACGCTCTTTTTCGACGCCGATGCGGCCTTCGAGGACGACGCGGGGAACGCCGCCCATTCCGGCTTCGCCGGGACGCAATTGGCGGTCTTCACAGCCGATACGCAGGCCCCTCGTCTGGTGGCCCACACGGTTACAGCCGACCCGGCGGGCGATGTCGCTTCGGCCATGGGGTTGCTGGCGGTAACGGACACGGACGGCGGCACGCCCTACACGCTTTCGCTCCTTCAGACGATTTCTCTGGGAGATGCGGCGGGCAATCTCGCTGGCGTAGAGACCCTGGCCGATGTGGAAGCCGCCAAAATAGAGGCGACGATTGCTCTGACGTCTTTCTTCGTGGACGAGGGCACCCTTGATTTTTTCCTCGTCGCGCCCACGGCCGAGGACCGGACGCGCTACAGAATCGCCTATGAGGGCGAACCCGGGAACGCGAAAACGTTGCGACTTATCTTGCAGGGCGCCTCTGGGACGGATTTAGCCCAGGACCTGAGCCTGACAATCGTCGAGGCCGATAGCGAAGGCAATCCGATTGCGCCTCAACTAGAAGTGAGCCTCGGGCCGCGTTCCAAAGCCGGCGAGCTTGATTTCACGGCTCCCTTCACGCTTGTGGCTCAGGACGATGTCGGCAACCGCTATGAGCACGTCATCGCCGTCGTCCGAGGCGTCGGCGATGTCTATGGGCTCCATTTCACCGAGAGCACGGTCTCCATCGACACGGTCGCGGGCACGGTTACCACCACCGAGGAACATAAAACGCTCGAGTATGTCATGACTTTCTCGGATAGCTATACAGGGGATGTGAGTTTAGTGGCTTCTGCCTTTGTATTTTCGCATGGGTCGGTTTATGCCATCTCGGAGGCAGGTACTGAGGCTCTGGCGGGGGCCACGCCGGCGGACCGCCTAACTGTCGGTACGGGCGACACGCTGACCGTCACCGTCCTCCCGGACGCTATTGAGGGCGATCTCATCAGCTTGTCGGACGAGCCGGGGGCTGGGGCTTCGGGCGGCATTGTGCCGTTTAACCGGACTTTTTACGACAATGTGGGGTTGAAATACGAGAATCTACGCATTGACATAGCGGACTCGGACGGGCTGTCGTACACGGTGACCGATATCACAGATCATTTTCTGGTGACGCTAGACTTCACCGACGGGCCCGTGGCGTTCGAGTCTGTGAATTTCAACGATTTCCAGGTTTTGAAAGCGGATGGCGCGCCCGCGAATATCGGGGAGGGGCTCTTGGTGCTGGGTCTCAACAAGGGCAGCCCCAATCGGGTTCTCGTGACCGTTGCGGCGGTGGAGGGGTCTCGAGACGTTGAGAATTATCGCCTTGTTTTTGCCCCTCGCGACGAGCTCTTTGAGGACGACTATGGGAATGCCTCGGACGCCGCCTTCAAGGGGAAACTTGTTGCGCATGTTTTTGTGGACACTATAGGCCCGAATTTAACGCTCCCCATTCCCAATCAGACCGTCATAACGGTGGATGACCCCGACACAGCAGACGTCGATGAGCGCGTCCTGGCGGGTCAGCTTGCCTTTGAAGGCATTGTTCTAGACAGCCATTTTGGGCCGACCGACGGCAATCCTGCCATCACACAGGATGCCGAATTCACCTTCAGCTGGCACGGCGACCCGTTTTTGTTCAAGTTTCGTATCGTGAAAGCGAGCAACGGGCAATCGGTTTTTCTCGCGGATTTGAGCGACGAGGACATAGAGGGTGTGGTGACGGTCACCATCACGGCGACCGACCAGGCGGGGCATTCTGTGACCGATTTGTTTCTCGTGACGCGCAGTGAGAAAGACGAGGACACCACGCCGCCCGAGTTGATCGGGGCTTCTCGAGAGGAATTCCCGATTAATATCGCGGACCCCGCGGGCTTCCTTGTTCTGACCTTCAATGACGCTCTGGCGACGTACAGTGCTATGGACAAGGGGGCCTCGTTGGATAACGGCGACCTAGAGATAGCGGCTGTGGGCAGTGCGATGACGGTTTCGCTTGATCTCGAGGTCCAGGCCTATGGTTCCAATTCCGAGCGCGTCTCTATTTTGATTGAGGACAGCGGCAGTCGGGATTATTCGGTTTACACGCTCAATTTTAAGAGCGGGGCGATGTTTGAGGACGATGACGAGAATGATTTCGTCGTCCCCACCGACCCAACGATTATCACCTTCACCATAGATACCCAGGCCCCGACGACGACGGCGATTGATGACCAGACTCTGAGCTCGGCCTCCTTGACCCTGGACCTGACGAAATACTTTAAAGACGGCGACCCGAACCTGACCTTCCGGGTCACCGATGAAAGTGGCGGGCCAGCCACGGTGAGCGTCCGGGGCTCTATCCTGACCCTGTTGCGGGTCGAGAACGTCTATGGGGTTGAAGACATCACGGTCACGGCTTTTGATAGTTCTGGCAATTCGGCGACGCAAACCTTTGAGGTGAGCCGGACCGGTTCGGGGGCTGCTCCGACGCTAGCTGGGACGGGCATTCCGGATCAGACTATTGTGGACGGGATGGTGGTCACCCTCACTCTTTCCGATCATTTTAATCTCAGCGGGAACGGAGCCATCATGTACCGCCTCAGCGAAGGCGGAGGCGTGCCGCAGCCCGACGGTTCTGTTTCGCCCGATGTGGTGCGAGCGGGGGTGAGTGGTTCGCAACTGACTCTCCGTCACCCCGGAGAGTTTCCTCTGGGCACGGAGACCATCACCGTCACAGCCATCAGCGGGTCTTCCGGAAATCGTATCATCGATGAGTTCACGGTGACGGCTTTAGGGATCAGCCTCAAGGATCGTTTGGACGACCAAACGGTCGTGGAGGGCATGACCCTAACCTATTCAGGGCTGGAAGGCGAGATGCCTGGCACGGCAGTGTCGCTGATGGACGAGTTCGAGGTGAATATCCCGTCCAGTCTGACCCTTGGGGCCGACGAAGCCCTGGCCACCCCACGCGCCGATAACAAAATCAAGATCACCTACACGGCGACGGCCTCTGATCTCAATGGTGATCCTCTGGTTCACGATAATGGCAGCAGTCAACTCGCTGTCATAGACGGAGGCGTTGTTTTCGTAGATGCTGCGGGCATGGCGACGGCGGCCCCGACGGTCTTCGGTGACTCGACCATTCCCGTGACCATCACCGCCGCCTGGGAGGGTCAAGTCAGCGGGACTCTGGTGGACAGCGAGGTAACAGGCGCGTTCAATCTTTTGATCTCTGACACGTCCGCGTCCGGCATGGGCCCCGTCACGGCGAGTTCCATGAATTTTGGGCCCTATGAGGTAGACCTGGACGAGGACCCCGATGATACATTGGACCTCGCAGAGCTCTTCACGTTCGGAGGAATCGGCAAAGAGTCCTCGGAGGTTCTGGGACTCGGGACGATCAGCCAAGAGCACTTTGGGGTCTCGTATATTGTGTCGGTCGAGGAGGCGGATGGAAGTAGTCGCACCATCACCACGTCGCGGAGTTTTGATCTCGGCGCGGGCACGGACATCTATGTCCGCAGCGTTCTAGACTATCTTAAGCCTGAGGATTTGTTCAATTACTCGACCTTTACGCTCACGGTGGAGGCGCGTTTCGCCTATGGCGGCGACTCCGTCAACCGCGAGATCCTCGTCGTCAGCGAAGAGCACCAAGTGCGCAATCAGATTTTTTCCAATAATTATGCGGCGGACCAGTCCAATAATTTTGTGGCGGCTTTCGGGTTTGACATCGTCGTCCAGGAAGACCCAAGCGATGCCTCGGACGGCGATTTCCACGGCCATTATATCTCCAGAGCCGGCGACTATGACGGCGATGGGTTCGACGATCTCGTTCTGGGGTCTTCGGGGCTGAGAGTGTATCGCGGCGGCGGGAACATCCCGCCGCCTGTTGTGCGGGCGGAGGATTTAGTGCTTGTTGACGACGCAAACCATGGCACGGGTCGGCATGAGAAGCTGGATGGCGGTGCCGATTTCAACAATGATGGGTTCAGCGATCTCCTGACGCACGGTCTTTTTGTCTATGGCGGCGGCAAGGGGTCGCACAAATTTGGAAGCGAGGGCTATGGTCATGTGGCGGCTCTAGGGGATATCAATGGCGACGGCGTACCGGACGCGGCGGCTTTGGACTCCAAGCGTGACGGCGTCCTGGTGGGTTACAGCAGTTCTATCGCCGGAAAGCCGAGTCTCGCCTTTAATCCAGGCGATGGATGGCTTTCCCATTCGATAGGCCATGGTTTCTATAGCGTTGAAGACGATGGCGAACAGGACGTCCCCGGGGGAGACCGTGTCGGGTATCACGACCCAGAACCCGTAGGGACCACCACCACGGTTGAAAGATTTCTAGGAATCTCAGGCGATCATGCGGTTGCGCGTTCGGCTTATGTGGATACGCCGGGGCTTGGCACCTATGAAAGAGACCGGGGCGGTGTCTTTTTTCACGCGACGATCGAGGAAAAAGGGGCTCATGTCGCGGGCGTCGGCGACATCAATGGCGATGGGCTGGACGATCTGGTGATTGGCACGCCGGGGCGCAATGCGAATAGTGCCATGGATAGCTGGGACTCGGGAGCCGTCTTTGTCATCTATGGCCGAAACGACAATAAGCACGGTCTGCCTCAAAACGCTCTAGCGTGGAGCGATGGCGAAGATGTTTCCAGCATCTACCCCATTGTCGGAGAGGACTGGAATGAAGAGAACCTCCGCGAATCAACCCAAGGCTTTTTGATTCATTCGAGTAAAGGTCAAGAGAAATTCGGCGCTTCGGTTTCGGCCATCGGCGATTTTAACGGCGACGGCTACGAAGACTTTATCGTCGGGCATGACACGGCCTCCACGGCGAGCTTTGGTCGGGTGGTGATTTATCTGGGACGCCCCGGTCACACAGGCCGAACTTTTTCGGCCGATACCCTGCTAGAGATCACCTCATCCAGCGCGGATTTCGGCCGCTCTGTCGCGGGGCTCGGCGACTTCAACGGCGATGGGTTTGACGACATTCTCATCGGCGACAAAGGCCTCACCGGCGGCGGGGCTTATGTGATCTTCGGCGACAAAGCCGAACGAAGCGAGCTAGATGGCGACTTATGGACTGTCAATGTCTCCCGGAGCGGCGTGCCGAGTCTCGAGAGCGAAGCAGGCCAACTGGGACGCAACGGTGCTTATCGTCTTCTCAAGCTCAGCGGCGGCGAAAAGGATCGAGAATTCGGCAGCGTCGTCGAGGGCGTCGGCGACCTCAACGGCGACGGGCTGGACGATTTGGCCTATGGAGACACGCTCGGCAATGTGCGTGTCATCTGGGGAAACCAGCACTTTGGCACGCCGCCGGGGTCCGACCAGAGCGGCGACCCCTACAATTCCGCCGAGAGTCTAGACCATAGTGTTGACCCCATCGGTCGCGACGACGCGGCGTATGCGGGCGCGGGCGATGACACGCTTTATCTCGACACCCATCGGGCCAAGCGCGTAGATGGCGGGTCTGGCGTAGACGCCCTTGTGATCGGACGGGGCGTGACGCTGGACCTGAACCAGGAGACAGACTCGTCGATTCTGGGTCGCAATGATGTCAAGGATATAGAGACCCTGAAGTTCTATGCCAATTCCGGCAGCGAGGTCCGCCTGGATAAGTTTGCTCTGTACGACCTGACGATTGATTCGGCCCATCGTGAGGTTCGGGTGGGCTCCTCGGACGTTCTCACGGGACGTTATCTGTTCGTGGAGCGTCAGAACCAAGAGAAAGCAGCCTCTGCCGCCACCGGTGCCCCGCCGGAACTCATTCTGCTAGACAGGCATTTCTACAAACAAGCGTATGACAATGGGGATATGTATTTCATTCGGCATGCCCTCAATCAGGATAACTCGAAAGGGTATAACGAGAATGTCGGCGTTTGGGTCCCCGACTCTGAAAATGCCGCCGGTGAGGACAATTCCGTTATCGTGACAGAGGAAGCTTATTTTTAGACCTTTTGTGAATGGGCCCGGGAATGGATCTGGGCAGGGGACGGCTGCCTAGGGGCTTTCTCTGCGTTTTTCCTGTGCATTCCTGAAAATTTTTCGCGTCGTTTAGCTTGACGGGCGAGGTCCCGTCTTGCAAGCTTGCGCGAAGTGTGCTACTAGAGGCGTGCTGTGCCGGATTCGTCGCACGCGTCTCGCAGCCGGCAAGAGCCGGTGTGTGCGTTGGGTCACGGCAGTGGTCAGGCGTGTGAGAGCGAAATACGCAGACGGAACGGATCAGCACATTGGCACGCATGCACGATAGAGGACACGGACGTGAGTATTATTCTTTCTTCTAACAATAATTCAACGGGGGGCTCGGCTGGTGGCGGAGACCGAGAGCGCGGCCCTTGGGGGAAGGGGCCATGGGGTAACTCTGGGAGTACCCCTGGGGGTCACGCCGGCGGACGTCCCGGCGGAACCCGTGGCGAGACGCCCCCACCCTCTTCCGCGGGGAACGAGGACAACGACGAGGGGGACGTTCCTTCGCGCCCGATTCGGGCCTCTGGCCGCGAATTCAATGGCACGGGTGGCCCCGGTGGCCCCGGTGGCCCCCGGGCGGGGTCCGAAGAGAACGGCGGCAGGCCTGACTTTGGCAGGCCTGGGAGCTCGCGCCCGCGGGTCGTGCCGGGCGAAAACCGAACGGGCCCCTCGGCTTCGGGCTCGAACGGGTCTGGCGGCGGCGGGCGGCGCGCCTCGGGGCCCGAAAGAGGTGGCTCTTCCGGTTCCGGTGGTTTCGGCTTGGGCGGCGGTCGAGGCGGGGGCGACGGCGGCCCGCCGGATCTCGACGAAATCATAGAGCGGTTTCAAGCGCGTTTCAGGCGTTTATTCCGTTCAGACGGGCGCGGGTATCGGCTTTATCTTTTGATTGGACTCGGTGCTCTGGCTTTATGGCTTGGCTCTGGCTTTTACCGCGTCGAGCAGGGGCGTCTCGGCGTAGAGCTCATTTTTGGCAAATACATTGGTTTCCCCACGCAATCTGGGCTCAATTACAATTTTCCCCGCCCCATTGGGGAGGTTCTCATTGCGAATGTCGAGGTCTCTCGGCGCGTGGATGTGGGCTACCGGGTCGCCGCCCCGGCTCGGAACGGCGCGCAGCAGGGGAACATAGAAGTCCTGGAAGAGTCTCTGATGCTGACAGGCGACCAGAACATTGTGGATTTAGACTTCACCGTCTTCTGGAAAATCAGCGATCCAGAGGCCTTCTTGTTCAATATCCGCGACCGAGAGGCGACGATTAAAATCGCCGCCGAAAGTGCAATGCGCGAAGTGATAGGGCAGACGCCCTTTGATAGAGCCGTTACCGATGGACGCGCCTTAATCGAATTGAAAACGCTTGGCGTTCTGCAGGCCCTCCTGGATAGCTATCAGGCCGGCATCGAAGTAGAGAAAGTGGATATGCAAAAATCCGACCCACCGGGGGATGTCATCGACGCCTTCAACGACGTCCAGCGCGCCCGCCAGGACCGCGATCGACTCCAGAACGAGGCCGAAGCCTATGCCAATTCCGTCATCCCCGAAGCCCGAGGCCAGGCCGAACAACTCCTGCGTGAGTCTGAGGGCTATCGAGAAAGGCTCATTCAAGAGGCGGACGGACGAGCGCGACGCTTTTTATCGGTTTTGAGCTCTTACAGAGGAGCCCCCGATGTCACACGCGACCGCATGTATTTGGAAGCCCTGGGGTCTATTTTCAAGGATTCCAACAAAGTCATTATTGACCCAGAGGCGGGCGCCGGGGTTTTACCTCATTTGCCTCTCACGGAATTGGGGCGCGTGAGGAGTCCGTAAAAAGCCCCGAGCCGAGACCAGACGAATCCCGACGAATCCATCAGGCGTCTAGAAGAAAGACTACGAGGAATTAGAAAAAATGCGCATACGTCCTTATTTTATTTTGCCTATCGTTCTCCTTATCGGAGGGGCCGTTCTGCTTTACGCTTCGGCCTTCACGGTCCACCAGACGAGCCAGGCTCTTGTTCTCCAGTTCGGCGAGGTGAAAAGACAGGTCACCGAGCCGGGCTTAGATTTCAGGATACCCTTCATTCAGAATGTTGTGTATTACGATAATCGGACGTTGGCGATGGACCCTCCTTCGTTTGAGGTCCTCTTGACCGACAAGAAACGGATCAATATAGACGCCTATGTCCGGTACAAAATCGTCGATGCCGGCAGGTTTTACCAGAGAATCCGGACCGAGACCGTCCTGCAAGACCGGTTTGGAAAATCTGTCAATGCGGCTCTTCAGCGTGTTATTGCGAGCGTCTCTTTGACGGAATTGCTCTCGCCGGCCCGCGAATCCGTCATGGCTCAAATCGAGGCCGAAGCCACCGAGCAATCCAGAACCTTCGGGGTCGAAGTCGTGGACGTGCGGATTGGCCGAACGGATTTACCGGAGCAGACGTCTCAGGCTGTTTTCAGCCGTATGCGGACTGAACGCGAGCGCGAAGCCAGAGAACTCCGCGCCGAAGGAGCCGAGATCGCTCAAAAAATACGAGCCCAGGCCGACAAAGAAAAGGTCGTTATCATTGCCAACGCGCAGCGGGAGGCCTCGATTCTGCGTGGGGAAGGCGAGGCCCAGCAAAACCAAATCCTAGGCCGGGCTTTTTCCGAAGACCCAGAGTTTTTCCTCTTTTACCGCTCGCTCCAGCAGTATAGTGAGTCGCTCGGAGGCGATAACACCACGCTTGTTCTCTCGCCGGAGAGCGATTTTTTCCGCTTTTTTGAGAACAAACGCTAGAGAAACCAGAAACAACAGGAACGTAGAGAAACCAGCCTTTCGAGCTTCACGTCGAGCTTCACGCGCCGAGGGCGGGTCGTGATGCCGGGGCCGGGTGCAGATGTGTCCCGAGAGCAGATGGTGAGGCCGAGGGCAGATGGTGATGCACATCCTATTTGAGCTCGTCTATCGGTTCTGGTGCTGGTGGTGATGCCGAGGGCGGGTGCTGTGGCGGTCATGGGGCGTTCCTCTGTGCTCTGTCGGGATAGAGAGGCGAGAGACCGCGAGGCCTCTTGTCGCCGTGCCCCCCGCCGTGCGGGGGGGCCGTTTAGGTGAAGCTCGGATGGAAGAGTCGATTCTGCGTTTCGCCGTGCCCCCCGCCGTGCGGGGGAGGGGACGTTTAGGTGAAGCTCGGATGGAAGAGTCGATTCTGCATTTCGCCGTGCCTCCCGTGCAGGGGGACGTTTAGGTGAAGCTCGGATGGAAGAGTCGATTCTGCATTTCGCCGTGCCCCCCGCCGTGCGGGAGGGCCGTTTAGGTGAAGCTCGGATGGAAGAGTCGATTCTGCATTTCGCCATGCCTCCCGTGCAGGGGGGACGTTTAGGTGTTGGGGCCGGTGTCCTTTTGTGTGAGACTCTTCCCCTCGTTCGGGAGACAGTCGGGAGGCACGGGGGTACCGCCCGCTGCCCTCCTGGCCGCCTTTCTGCCACCTTTCTATCTATTAGGGTGGTTTAGAGTGGTTCGTTCTCGCGGGTGTTATCGTGTGCTGTCGCGTGTGTTTGTTGGGTGCCTATTCTTCCGTCTTTGGCCCTGAGGGACGGAGAAACATCTCAGAGTCCAGCCATTCCAAATGGAGATTTCCGTGGTTTTGTTGCGTATGGGCATATTGAGCCCGGACGTAGTTACAGAGCTCCTCCAGGACTCCCGGCGGGGGCAGACCTGCCGGGGGCAGACCTGCGTCAGCCCCGGTGCTATGGGTCGCAGGCGCAGTGGGCACCGTAGGGCTTGATTGGACGGACGAGGCGGAACCATTGTCTTTGTTTGTCCTTGATTCGCTGGGCGAGGTGTCCGTCGAGGTATCCGTGGGGGGGAGGCTCCGATAAAGATTGCGCTGGAGGGCCTCGGCGAGGCTTTTGGTCGAGCCGGTGGTCGAGCCGGGAGGTTGTTTCAGAGCTTCTTGATAGTGAATAAATCGACCGTTCAGAGCGTAAGCTGTTTTGCGAACCCAACGCCCCAGACGCACATCGCTGATGCCCATTTCGCGGAGATTCCGGTCCATGTCTCTGACAAAGCACTCTGTGAGGCACCGAGTCAGTTTTCTATTCCGCTCCTGATAGTAAAACAGCACCAAACACAGATGCAGCATCACACTATCCAGGCGTCCATCCGCGGTGTCAGGCACGGCGAAGCGTCTATAAAAAGCGGGCGTCCGAGCGACGGCTACAATCTGAGCGTACAGGCGTTCGGCTTCCTGTTTCGACGGGTCGGGCCGAAAGAGCCCGCTCAGAGCCTCATACAAGCTTCCGCGCAAGTCGCGCGAATCCGCCGGCTCCGGCTGTTTTTTAAGCTTCATCGCTTCAGGACTCCATTTCTTTTGTGCCTGCCTCTCCTGCTGGCCCTGCTGGCGGTGGCGGGTTGCGGGCACGTAGAGGCCTATTACGGCGCCCGCGTCACCCCTTCCGAGTTTGAGACGCTGGTCCCTGGCAGCTCGCAGGTCGACGCCGTCCGAGCCCAATTCGGCAACCCGACGCTACGCGGAGCCTTTGACCCACAAACCTGGATTTACGTCGAAGACTATACCGAACGCTTTCTTTTCTTCCCAGAGACGGTCAAAAGGCAAACGGTGACGGTGTTCTCTTTTGACCCTGAGGGACGCCTCACGGCCAAGGAGCAGATTATACGGCACGACCCCAAATTTGACAAGCCTCTCGCGGGCAAAACGCCGACTTTGGGTGTGAGGCGCAGTCTCCTGGTGGATGTTTTTGGCAATATAGGCTCTGTTTATGGCGGACAGGATTCCGAAGAAAACTAGAACGAGCCGGCACAATCCCGGCGCAATCCCGGCGCAATAAAAGGTAAGATGTACGATTTTCGTGAACCCACACGTCAGAGTATACGTCAGAGTATGCATCGGGGTTTTCCTGGCACCCGCTTGAGGCGTCTCCGGTCTGGGCCGGCGATCCGGCACCTGGTCGCCGAGACCCATCTGACGGTTGCGGACCTCGTCTGGCCTATTTTCCTCCTAGAGGGCTCTGGCCGGCGAGAACCCATCCAAGCTCTACCGGGCGTTTTTCGGTATAGTCTAGACCAGCTCTGGCCGGCTCTGGAGGCGGTCCATCGCCTCGGCGTTCGAGCGTGTGCTTTTTTCCCCTGTCTGGACGAGGCCCACAAAGATAGCCAAGGGTTAGAGGCTCTCAATCCTGACAATCTCGTGTGCCGAGCCCTGCGTTCGGCCCGACGTTATGTCCCCGAGATGCTCTTTATTGCCGATGTCGCGTTGGACCCCTATACCTCGCATGGGCACGATGGGGTACTCACGGACGGGGACGGGGCCGTCGACGAGGCCGTCGACGTCGACAATGATGCGACGCTAGAGATACTCGCGAAACAGGCGCTCTGTCTAGCCGAGGCCGGATGTGATACTTTGGCGCCCTCGGATATGATGGACGGGCGCATTGGGTTCATTCGCGCACAGCTGGAGCAGAAAGGGTTCTCGGGGGTGCGCCTTTTAGCCTATAGCGCGAAATATGCCAGTGGGTTCTACGGCCCGTTCCGAGAAGCAGTGGGCTCTGGCAAAGTGTTGCAAGGCGATAAACGGACGTATCAGATGGACCCGGCCAATCGCGCAGAGGCCATGGCCGAAATCGCGCTCGATATAGAGGAAGGCGCCGACCTGGTCATGATCAAACCGGGGCTCCCTTATCTGGACATCCTAGCGGAGGCGGCACGATGTTTTAGCGTCCCCGTGCTCGCCTATCAAGTTTCGGGCGAGTATGCCATGCTCCGGGCGGCGGCCGAGCGGGGCTTTCTGACGTATGAGCACGCTCTGATGGAGACCCTCTTGAGTTTCAAACGCGCCGGAGCCCGCGCTATTTTCACCTATGGAGCCCCCGACGTGGCTCGCTGGCTTCAGGCGACAGGGAGCCTCTAGTCGAATTTCAGAGCCTTCAAGAAGGCGGATTGTGGGATCTCGACATCGCCGAATTGGCGCATTTTTTTCTTACCTTTTTTCTGTTTCTCGAGCAATTTCCGTTTTCGTGTGATATCGCCGCCATAGCATTTAGCGGTGACGTCTTTCCTCAGAGCCTGGACGGTTTCGCGTGCGATAACTTTACCTCCGATAGCGGCCTGGATGGCGACTTTATAGAGCTGCCTCGGGATCAGAGTCTTCAATTTTTCACAGACGCGGCGCCCTTGTCGTTCGGCTCTTGAGCGATGGAGGATCATCGCAAAAGCGTCCACGGGTTTCCCATTGACCAAGATATTCACCCGCACCATATCGCCCGACCGAGAGCCCGTGAGTTCATAATCGAAACTGGCATAGCCGCTCGAGGCGGATTTCAACCGGTCGTAAAAATCGAACACGACCTCATTGAGCGGCAGCGCATATGTCAGAATCACGCGGTCTGCGTGATACACGAGGTCCAATTGTTGGCCGCGTCTCTCGGAACAGAGCGGCAGAATCGCCCCGAGATAACGCGCGGGCGTTGTAATCGTGGCTCTGAGCCAGGGTTCTTTGATATCTTTCAAGCGCGTCTGGTCGGGAAAGTCTGCTGGATTGTGCAGCAGCATCTGTGTAGAATTGGTGAGGATCAGCTCATAGACCACCGAGGGAGCCGTGGTCACAAGCTCCACGCCGAATTCCCGCTGGAGTCGTTCCTGAATGATCTCCAGATGGAGCAATCCCAGAAAACCGCACCGATAGCCGAGCCCTAAGGCAGGCGAGCTCTCTACCTCATAGTGGAAACTGGCGTCATTGAGCGCAAGTTTCGTCAAGCCGTCCTGAAGCGTCTCATACTGGTCTGAATCGACTGGAAAGAACCCGCAAAACACCACCGGCAAAGAGGGGCGGAACCCCGGCAGAGCCTCTGTGACGGGATTGCGCGCCTCGGTGAGGGTGTCTCCGATTTTACAATCGGCGACCGTTTTAATCGAGGCCGTCAGAAAGCCGATTTCGCCCGCATAGAGACAGCCCGCCGGCGAAGGTTTGGGCTTGGGCATAAAATAGCCGACAGATTCGACGACATATTCCCGCTCTTTGTGCATCATCCGGACTTTCATGCCTTTTTTCAGCACGCCGGCAAAGACGCGCACGATCACGATCACGCCCAGATAGACATCGTACCAACTGTCTATGAGGAGTGCCTTTAAACGCGGATCGGGCAGAGGCTCTGGGGGCCGAATCCGGGCGACGATGGCCTCTAGGAGTCGAGAAATGTTCAGACCCGATTTGGCTGAAACGAGGATGGCTTCCTCGGGGTCCAGGCCGACGAGCTCTGCCAGCTGTTTCTTGACGCCGGGGACATCCGCAGCCGGGAGGTCTATTTTATTCAGGACCGGGATCATTTCTATATTCCGCTCCAGGGCCAAATAGCTGTTCACGAGCGTTTGAGCCTCCACCCCCTGGGTGGCGTCCACGACCAGCAGCGCGCCCTCGCACGCCGCCAGCGAGCGCGATACCTCATAGGAAAAATCCACATGACCCGGCGTATCCAAAAGATTGAGAACATACGCAGACCCGGGATTTTTACCGGAATTCTTACCGGGGGTGTCCCCTACCCTCGCCTCGAGGGGGGCTTGTGGAGAGGCTTGTTGATAGACCAGACGGACGGTTTGTGCCTTGATGGTGATGCCGCGTTCGCGTTCTAGGTCCATATTATCCAGGACTTGTCCGACCATTTCTCGGCCGGACAGAGCCCCACACGCCTCGATCAGCCGGTCCGCCAGCGTAGACTTCCCGTGGTCTATGTGCGCAATAATCGCAAAATTTCGTATGAAAGACGCTTCGGTCATTCACCAGGTTCCTCGCAAAAAGAGCAGGCCAGCCTCACCCGGGCCACCCGGGCGGCGTGTTACTATACCCCATCCCGCGCAGGAATTCGAGACGGCCCTCTGGAAACTCAGAAGAAAACCGGCGGGACTCTTGTTCCGACACGCCACACCCGTCCAGGAGAATAGACAACGAAGAGACTTGCAATTTCATCCGGAATAGGATAGACGGAAAGCCATCTTGGATGCGCCCGTAGCTCAGCTGGATAGAGTGCTTGACTACGAATCAAGAGGTCGGGAGTTCGAATCTTCCCGGGCGCGGAGAAGGCGCCCGGGTAGCTCAGTCGGTAGAGCGGAGGACTGAAAATCCTTGTGTCGGTGGTTCAATTCCGCCCCCGGGCATCTCCTCCGGCGTTTCACGCCAGGCAGGCCAGGGCCTCGCGATGAAGCGAAGCGGTCGCCCCAATCAGAACGCGGTCCGAATTCGAGAGACTCAAGGCTTTTCCCTCCCAATCGGTCACCACGCCGCCTGCGGCTCGGACGATGGGCACGAGGGGGAGAATATCATAAGGCTTGAGGCCCGCCTCGGCCACGAGGTGAAGACTCCCCAAACACAAGGCTCCGATAGCGTAGCAGTCTGCGCCATACCGCACGTGGCGGCACGCCTGACGCAGGGTCTCGAAGCGGCTTTTGTCTCGGGCCGTGCGGAAATAATGAGGCGAGGACGTGTGCAAAATAGCGTGCCGAAGCGAGGGCACCCCGCACGTCTTGAGGCTCTGTTTCAAGACCGCCCCGCGCTGAGTCCACAGCATCCCATCGTCGGACCAGAGCTCGTCGCTGAAGGGGCTATAAAAAGCTCCCGTCAGAGGCTCGCCTCGAAAGCACAAGCCGACCAGACAGCCAAAAAGCGGGAGCCCCGCTATAAAATTCTGAGTGCCGTCAATCGGGTCCACGACCCAGCAATAATCTCCCGGGTCCCCCGGGTCCTCCGGGGTCGTCGAAGAACCCGACGACGGTCGTGTAACACCGAATTCCTCGCCCGCGATGGCGTGGTGAGGAAAATCCCGAGCCAAAAGCGCACGAGCTTTTTGTTCGATAGCCCGGTCGGCTTCCGTGACGGGCGACCCGTCCTCTTTGAGAACCACGTGAGTACCTGGGCGGCGAAAAAAAGCCAAGGCCATCTGGCCGGCTTCGACGGCGACGCGGCGGGCACTCTGACGATAGGACGTCAGGCGTGCCTCTCGTGCCTCTTTATCGGTGGCGTCCTCGTTCACCCTCTGGGGCCCTCTAGAGGCTCGGAGGACGGCGTCTCCGCTGGCGTCTCCACGGGCGTCTCGGCGGGGCGATAATCCTCCAGCCGCAGGATTTGGCCGCCGACGGCTTTGGCGTCCTCGGGGTCGTGCGTCACGAGAAGCGCCGGGATTGCGGCCTCCTGAATCTGGGCCGAGACAAAAGACCGAAACACGGCCTTGAGTTTCGCGTCCAGCCGCGAAAAAGGTTCGTCCAGCAGCACGGCTCTGGGTTCCGAGAGCAGACAGCGCATGCAGGCAATCCGTGCCCGCTGGCCGCCCGAGAGCGTGGCGACGTCTCGGTCTTCACAGCCCGGGAGCTCCGCCGACCGAAGCGCCTGGCTGATGCGCCGCCGCCGCTCGGCCCTCGAGAGCCCCCGCGGCAGCGCAAAAGCCAGGTTCTCCCCCACGTTCATGTGAGGAAAAAGAAGATCATCTTGGAACAGAAGACCGATTCGACGTTCTTCGATGCAAACGCCGTCCAGAGACGCCCCATCCAGCGTGATAGAGCCGCCAGTCTGGAGGCCTCGCGATGTCTGGCCGATAATCCAGTGTAGAAGGCTCGATTTGCCACACCCCGAGGGGCCCATAATCGTCAGCACAGACCCCGAGGGCACCGTAAAATCTAGACCCTGAAAGAGCACAGACTCGCCCGTCGAGAGCCAGGCGGAACGAATCTTCAAAACCATGGAACGCCGCCTAAACCAAGACCGAACACAAATCAAAAGCGCCCCGGAAAAGACTCTAGAGCAGTTCCCGACGGCGATAGAGAATCGCAGGCACCAATAAAGCGAGGCCGAACCCTAAAAGCGGCAAAATAGCCTGCCACAGAGCGACGACACTCACCACCCGTCGGTTGCCGCCGGACGACAGGGTGACCGCCTCGGTCGTGAGGGTCGAGATCTTGCCTCCCGACAACATCAGAGTCGGTAAATAAAGCGCAATAGAGACCGAGAACCCAATCGCACAAGCTATCAAAATGGGGCGCAAGAGAATCGGGATGGTGACGCGGCATAAAATTCGATTGGGCCCCGCCCCCAGCGTCAAAGCCGTGAGACGATAGCGCGGGTCAAAACGACGCCAGGCCTCTTGCAGCGACAAGAACAAATAGGGCAGCACATAGACCATATGCGCAAAAACGACCGCGCCCAGCGTACTATCTAAGCGCAGGAAGAGCAATAAAATCTGAAACCCAAACAAAAAAGAAATCTGAGGCGTCAATAAAGGCAAATACAAAATCCACAAAGCATAGCGGAGCGGGTCCGGACGGTGGCGCACTTCGTTCTCCAGACAGGCAAGCGCCACAATCAGGCATAGAACCAGCATCATCATCCCGATCAGAGCACTGTTATAGACCAGGTCCGGGAAGGCACTCCAGCGCCAATGCTGGTACGACCAGGCGGTCGGGAGAACATCCGGATAACGCCACCGCCCCGCGAGAGACCAAATCAAAAGCGACAAAAAAGAAAAACCCCAGACCAAAAGCATGCCGACAACGAGGCCTCCAGAGAGAGCGGAGCTCCACAGAGCCCGGAGGCCGCGTCCCGAACGAATGAGAAGCGGCCGGGATAATCGACTCAGGACTCTGCCCACCCAGAGCCAGAACAAAATCGACCCAAGCGTCAGAAAAAACTGAACAAGCGACCCACACGCCGCCAAAAGTTGGAAATTCAAATCCGGGTCATTGTACCAGCGCAAAATAAGACGCGATAAAGTCGGCGGCGCATGCGGCCCCAGAATCAAAACCACATCTACAACGGATAACCCATAGGACAGCACCGCCAGAACGGGCAGGCGCAAGAGGCCGCCTAGGCGGGGCATGACGACGAGAAAATAGGCTCGACTCGAGGTGTAACCCATCGTCCGAGCAATGAGAATCATCCGATCGGCTTCGAGGTTTTTCAAAAAACCCAGGGCGAGCAATAATAAAAAAAAGAACTCTTTGAGGCATATCAGGAAGATCATGGAGAGACCTCCCTGCGCCAGGTCGTAGTCTGGCACCTGCGTCAGGCCCGAAACAGGGTATGCGAGCCTCATCAGCCAGCCCGAAGGCGCCAACACAAACGCCAGACCAATCGCCAGAGCCGAATGAGGCACCGCTAGAACGGGGGCCAGAAACCATCTCAAAAACGCCATCAAGCGCGTGCCATACAAATAGGCGAGCGTCACATGACACAGAACTAGAGCTAAAAGCGTCGTCGAAAAACCAATCCAGAGCGTGAAAAAGAGAACCTTATAAATGCCTGGATACGCGAAAAACCGCTGAAATTGTGCCCAGTCTGGCTCGAGCCGCCCGAGTCCTACATGCACGCTGAAAGCCGAGAGACTCGTCCCGACCAGACCCGCCAGAATCGGAGACAGAAAAATGCCCAGAGCCAACGCCGGCCCCAAACGGATAAAACGACCGGTCAGCAGACTGAAGAAAGACGCCACAAACGTGTACGACAGAGATGTACGATAGAGGGGTACGATGAAAGTGTACGATACGACGGGCTAAAAATCACCCGGCGATGACCCGGAAATCACCCGAAGACCACCCGGCGACCACCCGAAGGTCAGCCGGAACTCAACCAGAGGCGGCTTGGGGCAAGGTGAGCTGCTCCAGCAATTTTTCGGTCTCGGCCCTGGGGTCCGAGGCTCTATACAGAGGACGCCCGACGACAAGTTGGTCGGCTCCCCAGTCCAAAGCCTCACGCGGGGTGGCAAAACGACGCTGGTCGTCGTCGTCAACCGCAGAGATTGTCGCCGCGGATGCCGGGCGAATGCCCGGGGTAACGAGATGCAGACGCCCGGGGAAGTCCTTGCGGAGCAGCTTCAATTCCCACGGCGAACACACGAGCCCATCCGCTCCATTTTCACAGGCAACCCCGGCTCTTTTCTCCACCAATTGTTCTATGGACAGGTTTTCAGAAAAACCCTCTTGGCGGGCCTGGTCCTCGGTCATAGAGGTCAGCATGGTGCAGGCAAGCAAAAGAGGCTTCGAGCTAGACGAGGCAGAGCTCGTCTCGGCGTGTTCAAAGCCCTCATCCAGTCCCTTTCGAGCCGCCGCGACCGTTGCGGGGTTCGCGTGCACTGTGAGCAAACGGACCGTTCCTCGGGCGGCAATGGCCTGGCTTGCCCGGCGGACCTGGTCCGGAATGTCGTGGAGTTTGCAATCCCAGAAAATGTTGCAACCCTGTTTTACGAGATAGTCCTCCACCATGCCGCCCCGGGCGTGGTGCATAAGACCCAAGCCGATTTTATACCAACGCACGAGACCTTGCATCTGGTCTACGAAGCGCAGGGCCTCGTCCGGAGACACCTGGTCCAGGGCTACAATAAGACGCTCGGCGGGCTCGCGAGTCGCAGGCGTATCTGGTGAAGGCGAAGGAAGCAAAACGGGATAGTCCCCATGGGTCTCTCCGGTTTTAGAAAGCAAAAAATGTGCCGGGGCAGAAGCCGAGGCCTTCCGCGCGAATTTTACGTTCCCGGAAGGCATCACGCAACGTCTATCATAAAAGAGCCTCCGTACAGCGTGTGTCGCGTGGTGTAACCCTCACACACGCGTGCGGGCCTTAAACGAGCCGGGCAAAACAGAGCACGGCAGGCGGACTCTCGCACCGGACAATCACCGGACAATCACCGGACAATCACCGGACAATCATCAAACAATCATCTGGCGACTCCAGCTGCAGCGTTTTCGGCCACGAGTCCGCTTTTCCATGCCATGATGTTCTTTATCTGTCAACACTAGGCCGCAGAGTCCCCCGTCACGGGTTCGGCTTCCAGCCGTTGCAGAACGGCCAGCAATTCATCGGTCATCTGACGCGTGGAGACGCGGCGTTTTGTCTCGGGCGTTGCGATATCGGGCGTTGCGATCTGCTGGCTCAGCACGTCTGCGACGGCCTGCTCCAGGAGGTCCGCCTCGGTCGGCTGACCCCACGAATAGCGCAACAGCATGCCGAAACTCAGCACCATCGCGAGCGGATTCGCTTCGCCGCGCCCCGCCAGGTCTGGAGCCGACCCATGAACGGGCTCATACAGAGCCGGACGCCACCCACGCGCCGAACGAGGCCCCAGCGAAGCAGACGGCAGCATGCCCAGAGACCCCGTCAACATCGCCGCACAATCTGATAAGATATCTCCGAAAAGATTATCTGTACACAAGACGTCAAATTGTTTGGGGTCTCGAACCAATTGCATCGCGCAATTGTCGGCATACATATGCGTCAAGGCGATGTCTGGAGCGTGGCGTTGATGGTACTCGGTCACCAGCTGACGCCAGAAGGCCCCTGTCTCCATCACGTTCGCCTTATCCACCGAGTGCAACCGTCCGTGACGTTGGCGCGCCAACTCAAAGGCTATGGCTGCGATGCGCTGGATTTCCTCGCGAGAATAGGCCTGTGTGTCGACGCAACGCTCCTGGCCTTCGTAGTGCTGCATCCCGCGCGGCTGGCCGAAATAGACCCCCGAGGTGAGCTCGCGCACAAGCAGGAGGTCCAAACCCGAAACGTGCGCCCGCTTGAGGCTAGAGGCCGACTCAAGGCCAGGAAAACAGCGGGCTGGCCGCAGATTCGCGTATAAATCCAGAGCTTTACGCATGCCTAAAAGACCGGCTTCGGGGCGATTTTTTCGCGCGACGCCGTCCCACTGAGGGCCACCGACGGCTCCCAGGAGCACCGCATCGCACGCCCGAGCCTTCTCTATCGTTTCAGAGCGCAACGGGACCCCATACGCATCGAGGCAGGCTCCGCCGATTTTATCTTCCTCCAGCTGGAAGACGAGGCCTCGATTTTCTGCGAACCAGTCCATCACGCGGCGCGTTTGGGCGCAGACCTCTGGCCCGATTCCGTCGCCGGGGAGGAGTAAAATAGAAAAAGAACTTGGGTCTGAACGCATGCCTAAAGAGCCCTCCTTCGCGTAAGTTGTCTCAAGCCCCGGTTTCAAACCCCGGCGGGAGCCGGCGGCGGGCGTTTTGTATAAGAGGCCTGGTGGTCTCGTTCGTATTGCTCTATTTCCGGCAAAAATTGGAGCGTCAAAGCGATATCATCCAGCCCCTCCAGGAGATTATTCTTGCGAAACGGGTCCAAGTCAAAGAAAAAACGCGCCCCCGAGGCGGCCTGAACCCATTGGTCGGGCAGATTCACTTCCAGGACGGTGGCGGCTCCATCGCCGTCGCCGTCGGCCGAGCCCCCTTCTTCAGACAGAAGCTCCGACAGAGCCGCAAAGGGCTCGGCGGGTAAAGTGATGGGCAACAGCCCATTCTTAAAACAATTATTATAGAAAATATCGGCATAAGACGGCGCAATCAGACACCGAATACCGAAATCCAGAAGAGCCCACGGCGCGTGCTCACGCGAGGAACCCGTGCCAAAATTCGCGCCCGTCACCAAAATCTGAGCCCGGTCAAAAGGCGAGCGATTCAAAACAAACTCTGGATTCGGGCGCCCCTCTGCGTCATAGCGCATGTCGTGAAACAGATGGACGCCCAGCCCTGTCCGACGGATTGTTTTCAAAAACAGTTTCGGGATAATCATATCCGTGTCGATATTGATTTGATTCAACAGAGCCGCTTGGGCTTTGAGCGTGGACCATTTTTGCATAGGATATCGGATCTCGGGGTTGGGCGCGGGGTTATATCAGAGCGGTTTCGAACGAGCCGGCGCCACAAGAGGCCCCAGAGCCCGTCCTCCTAAAAGATGGACGTGAAAATGAGGCACCTCCTGATTGGCGTCTCGGCCGTGGTTGGTAATCAGACGATACCCGGACTCGGTCAAACCGGCCTGGCGAGCAATATGGCCCACGGCTCGGAAAAAAGCCACGAGCTCCTGGTCGGAGGCGTGCAATGAAAAATCCTCGAAAGAGACATAAGGATTTTTCGGAATCACCAACACATGACTGGGGGCCGCCGGGGCATGGTCGAAAAAGGCGAGAACCCAGTCATCCTCATAGACCCGCTTGACGGGAATTTCTCCTCGGAGAATTTTCGCAAATATATTCTCCGGGTCATAGATCGCCCCCCCGGCAGGTGCAGATCCGGCAGGTGCAGGCGAGGCATCGGCCGCCTCGGCGGCGTCAGAGCGGCGCGTATCGTCGTCAGGACAAGTCATTGCGGCGTTGTTTTTTTCTTGTTGCGTTGGTTTTTCTCCCAGACGCCCGAAACCCCGGCTCGGGACTCGAGCACCCGGTAAAGCGGAGCCAAATCCAGCCCCCGGTGCACGAGTAGCACAAAAACGTGGTAAAGTAAATCGGCTGTCTCTTCGCAAATGCGGGTTTCGCCCTCCGAGCGGGCGGCTTGCAGCAATTCGAGGGTCTCCTCCTGGATTTTGTCCAAAATTTTGCCCTGCCCCGCCCTCAGCAATTGGGCGGTGTAAGAGCGGGCGGCCAGGGCCTCGGAGAGGCCCGCCTCGGAGAGGCCCACCTCGGAGGCGTCCCGGTCTCGAAAAGCCTGGCTTCGGGCCAGAAGCCTCGCATAGAGTCGGTCGAGGACGTGCCCGTCCATCCCGGATGCCCCGTCCGAGTCTGCATCTGCCGTCGGCACCGGACGAACAGGCATACCTGCGGCCGCCAGAGCCCGTTTGACGTCGCCGACCGTGTGCTGCCCGAAGTGAAAAATAGAAGCCGCCAGGACGGCCTGCACCTCGCCTTGAGACACCCCCTCCACGAGGTGAGCCAAGGTCCCCACGCCTCCCGAGGCAATCACCGGGACAGAGACCCGCTCGGTGACGGCTTTCAAGAGCTCTATGTCATAGCCATCGCGCGTTCCATCGCGGTCCATGGAGGTTATCAGGAGCTCGCCTGCCCCGCGTTCCGCCATGTCGACGGCGTGGTCCAGAGCATCTCTCCCTGTCGGGCGGCGGCCGCCGTGCGTGTAGACCTCCCAGCCTTTTCCGTCGGGGCGGCGTTTCGCATCCACGCTCGCCACCAGGCATTGAGACCCAAAGTGCTCGCAACAGACCGTCATAAAAGAGGGGTCCGACAAAGCCGCCGTATTGATAGCGACCTTATCGCTCCCGGCGAGGAGCAATTGGCGTACGTCCTCCAGGCAGCGCACGCCGCCGCCCGTGGTGAGCGGAATCAGAAGCTGCCCCGCAATCGCCGTAACCGCGTCCAGAAACGGCCCACGCCCATCGGCACTGGCGTCGATATCCAGCAGACAGAGCTCATCGGCCCCCTGGTCGTTATAGAGGCGCGCCTGCTCGACGGGGTCGCCCGCGTCTTGGAGCTCTAGAAAGCGCGTCCCTTTCACGACGCGCCCGTTTCGGACGTCCAAACAGGGAATGATGCGGCAGGCTAACATACGCAAACGAACGTTAGGGCGAACGTCATCAGTGGCGTCATCGGCGGCATCACGCCGACTGGGTGTCCCGCTCGCGGGCGATGGCAAGAGCCGCCTCGAGCGTCACGGCTTTTTCGTAAAGAGCTCTCCCCAAAATCACCCCCGCCAGGCCCGCTGCCTTCACCTGGTGCAGGTCCTCCATGGTTCCCACGCCACCGGACAGGAGCACCGGGCGTCCCGCATGATCCTGCAGAGCCCGAGCCGAACGTGCATCTACGCCGCTCATGGTCCCGTCTCGACTGATTTCCGTGTAGAGAATCGCGGCGAAAGGCAGGTCCAAAAAGGGCTCCAGGACCTGAAAGAGCGACAGACCCGAAGACTCCCGCCAAGCGTCGGTTGCCACCGTCCCCTCTCGGCTGTCGAGGGCTAAAACGATACGGTCCGGAAAATGCTGGATGAGGTTGCCCACCAGCTCGGGGGCTCGAACCGCCAGAGACCCCAGGACAACTCGGTCAAACCCCCATTGTTCCAGGACGCGGGCCACGGCAGAGGCCTCACGC
Organism: Alphaproteobacteria bacterium; assembly: GCA_965203415.1. Classification (GTDB taxonomy): domain Bacteria; phylum Pseudomonadota; class Alphaproteobacteria; order CBDBCS01; family CBDBCS01; genus CBDBCS01. The sequence continues at coordinate 158,602 of CBDBCS010000006.1, forward strand.
AGGCCACCGCCAAACTGGAGCAGCGTCTCGGGCAGGGCCTCCCGCAGGCTCGCGAGGACGGCCTCGTGCTCGTGGACGGGTCGGCCCGCCCGAGCCCCGCCCAGGTCTACCAGATGCAGGGCCTCGGCCCCCTGAGCCACAAAAGCTTCCGCCTGGGCTTGGGGCGACGCCGCATAGACCTTCGCCGTCTCATAGTCACCCTGCGTCAGACGGACGACTTTTCCCTCCAGCATATCTATGGCGGGAAAGATTTTCACGTGTCCGCTGCCAGCACCCGAGACATATAGACGCCCTCGACCCACGCGCCGTTCACAAAAGCGTAATGCGGATTGCGGCCAAAAATAGTGAACCCCAGGCGCATGTAAAGCGAGGTCGCACTCTTTTGTGTGGCTCGGATTTCGCACTCCAGGGCGAGGAGGCCGCTTTGATACGCATAGGACATCGCGCATTTCAAGAGGGCTTCGGCGACCCCGCGTTTACGGGCTCTTGGGGCGACAAAGGCGGCGGTCAGGACGCCACAAGCCTGGCGAGCCTCCATCGTGATGGGATAGCGCACCAATTGGACGGCTCCGACGATGGCTCGATTGTGTTTTCCAACAAAGAGGTGGCGCTCTGGGATCATGAGACAGCCTCGCCAGAACGCTCGCAGCGTCTCGGGCGGCGGGGCCGAGAGCCAGCCAAAGCCGCCCCCCGCATGAATGGCCTGCTCGGAGGCCTCGGCGAGTTCGTCCAGCTCTTGGTCGGTGAGCGTCTGGGCGAAAGAGACCCGAACCCCGTTCGGAAACAAACGAGAGGTCGAACCGGGGGACGAGCCGGGGGACGAGCCGGATACCGAAAAAAGAGGCTTTTGAGGCAAGACAGAGGTCTCTGAAGCGGCGGCGAGGTTCTGCCGGCGGAAACGAAAAAAAGTGTGTTTCAAGGGGAGGCAAAGCCTGCGGCAGAGCCTGCGGCAGCGGTTCTGCCGGCCCCCGGCGTATAACCAGAGGCATAACCCGGGGCATACAAGCTTGCCTCGCCGAAGAGAGGTCGCCGATGGACAAAATCCGCCAAGAGCCGAAGTCCCTCGAGTTGACTTTTCTCTGGATGAAATTGGACGGCGGCGATATTCGCGAGTTCAAACCCTGCCAGAAAGCTTTCGCCATAGGCACACCAGGCACTCTGGGGCGGCGGCGTCTCGAGGTCTAGACAATAGCTATGGGCGAAATAAAAATAACGCGGGGGTCGAGTCCCGGTCGGGCTTCCGACTTGATTCCACCCCATGTGAGGCAGTCTCAGCCCGCCGACCCGCAGCCGCCGAGCACACCCCGAAACCCAGTCCAGGCCAGGCGTGAGCCCGGAGAAAGAACCGGAGGAGAAAGAAGACCCCTCTGGAAGGGCTGTGTTGCGAGCCTCTTCGCCGGTGGTTGCGAGAATCTGCATGCCGACACAAATGCCAAGAAACGGCATTTTATCCACCAGCACTCGACGCGTCAGGGCAGACAAGAGTCCCGGTTCTCGATGGAGACTCTCCATAAAACGCCCGAAGTGCCCTTGACCCGGCACGACGAGATGCGTCGCCGTCTCGAGGGCCTCCGGCCGGTTCGAGATCACGACCTGACCCGTCGCAACGCGCGAAAGAGCCCGAGCCAGCGAGTGCAAATTCCCCGACCCACAGTCCAGAAGGACAATCCGGCTCATGGCGGCTTAGAGGGCCTCCTTGGTCGAGGGAACCCCCGAGGCCGGAGCCTGCGGATTGATCCCAACCGCCTGCCCAAGAGCCCGAGCCAACCCTTTGAAAGCGGACTCTGCCATGTGGTGATTATTGACACCATAAAGGACACGGATGTGAAGAGCCGCGCCCAGCGTCTGAGCCAGAGCCTTGAAAAATTCGGCAAAGAGCTCTGTATCCATGGCCCCAAGTCGAGGCTGCGTAAAGGGCAGATGCACAACGGCATAGGGGCGATTGGATAAATCGATAGCCACTTGCGTCAAAGTCTCGTCCATGGGCACCAGAGCCCACCCATACCGCCAAATCTGGGCTCTGGCCCCCAGGGCCTGACTCAGAGCCGAACCCAGAACGAGACCGCAGTCCTCGGTCGTGTGGTGGGCATCTATGTGTAGGTCGCCCTCGCCCTGGAGCCGAATGTCTATAAGACTATGGCGCGCCAACTGGTGGAGCATGTGGTCTAGAAACCCAATCCCTGTCGAGATATCGGCCTTGCCCTGGCCTTCCAGGCGGACCTCGCACGTCAGGCGGGTCTCGGCGGTTGCCCGCGTGACGCGAGCCTCTCTGGGCGTCACGGGACAAAACCCCGCAACGAAACCAGCAAACCTGGAGAATCTACCGAAAAAAAGAAAACACAAGAGCCCACGCTCGTCCCCCTAGCACGGAAAAGAGGTGGCGTCAAGAGCCGACCGCTGACGCCTAATCCGGGGCGGGCTCTGCGGCAACGGGGGCCTCGAACAAAAAGCGGACCAGCGCCTCCAGACGGAGGGCGCCTTGCAAGGTCGGGCGCGCCCGCGTGGGCGTCAGGTCCACGTCGCCAAGCTCGGCCAGGCGGGTCAGACGCGGCCAGAGAACGCGGTCGTCAGGTCGCAAACGAACGCCCGAAGTGAGCCGAAGCCCCATGAGCCAACGCTCCATCGTCTGTTGCTCTGTATCCAGAACTTCGGCGTGTTCTCGAGCATGAGGCGTACAAGTCGCGCGCTCGAGCCATTTTTCGGGTGTCCTAAAGGCGGTCTCGGCCAGCACCATGCCTGTGCTGGCGGCTGTTGCCGAGCCTGTTGCCGGCTCCCCCGCCTCATCCATACCGGCAAGAGGCTCGTTCAAGGCCTCGCATGGAAAGCGACTCTGCGCGCCCGGCCCGACCCCCAGATAGGGTCGATACCGCCAATAGGCAAGATTATGGCGGGAGGCCTCGCCGGGCGTCGCGAAATTAGAGGTCTCATAGGCCTGCAAGCCCGCCTCGGCACAAAGCGAGCGGTTGAGACGAAAGAAAGCTCCTGCTTCGGCAGCCCCTGCTTCGGCAGGCGGAGCAGCGGCAGCCTGACGCCGCCCCCACGCGCTCCGCGACGAATACGTGAGCTGATAAAGCGACACGTGCCTCGGCTCGAGGGCCAGGACCTCTTGGAGTTCCTTCTCCCACGCCCCGAGGGTCTGGTCGGGGCGTCCATACAGCAAATCCATCGTCTGGCGCGGAAAACAGGCTTGAGCGTGCTCCCAGGCTTGGAGGGCGCCTTTTCTATCGTAAAGCCGCCCGAGACGCCGGAGCTCTGTCGTCGAAAGCGTCTGAACGCCCAGAGACAAACGATTCACCCCCGCCAGAGCCAGAGCCTTGGCCCTCGCCCGGTCGAGCCCGCTGGGTTCGGCCTCCAGCGTCACCTCGAACGCGTCGGCGAGCGCACAACGCCGGCCGCATAGGTCTATCAGCTCGGCGACCAGCTTCACGGGCATCAGCGACGGCGTGCCGCCGCCGAAAAAAAGAGACCGAAGCCGAGGCGGCGTTTTGAAACGACCGAGAGCCTCCTCTAGAGCCCGCTTCAGACCGAGATGCCACGCCGATACAGAAATCGAAGCGCGCGCATACGCGTTCAAATCACAGAACGGGCATTTGCGCACACAAAAGGGCCAATGGATATAAACCGCCAGAGGCACACTCGGGGAAACACTCGGGGGCACAGACGACACGAGCACAGACACAACAGGCACAGACGGAACAGGCACAGACGGAACGGATACAACACAGAGACAACAGCATACCCTATAACACCCGGGACACCCAATAATTGTGGACGAGCTGGACGTGCCAGATAGGCTGGCATCGTACACGCCGGCCGAAAGCGTGACAAGGCCTTGTCGGCCGCCTCGAGCCGGCCCCTCATCCGGGCACCTCCTCCAGGCCATAAGGGCTTGCAGGCTCGCCCAAAAGAGGCTAGGCTCGGGGCTCTGTGGAAAAGTTAGTTCTAGTCGACGGGTCGGGGTACATCTTCCGAGCCTTTTACGCCATTCGCGCGCTGAGTCGAGCCGATGGCACGCCTACGAATGCGGTTTTCGGCTTTTGCCAGATGTTGTCGCGCGTCCTCGACGACCACCCGCAGGCTCTTGTCGCGGTCGTCCTGGACCCCGAGGGCCCTTCGTTTCGGCACAGGCTTTATCCGGCTTACAAGGCGCATCGCAAGGCTCTGCCTCCGGAGCTCATTCCGCAATTCCCGCTGGTGCACGAGGCCATCCGCGCCTATAATCTGCCACTCCTGGTGCAGGCGAATTACGAGGCCGACGACCTCATTGCGACCTATAGCCGGCTCGGAAGCCAAGCTGGCTACGAGACCTGGATCATTTCCTCTGACAAAGATATGATGCAGCTCATCACGCCTTCGGTGAAGCTCTATGATCCGGTGAAGGGGCGTTTGTTGGGCCCTCCGGAGGTTCTGGAAAAATTCGGAGTCGCCCCGGCTCAGGTCCCGGAAGTTCAAGCTCTAGCGGGAGACGCTTCGGACAATGTGCCAGGCGTGCCGGGGATTGGTATCAAGACGGCGTCTCAGCTCATTGGGACGTATGGCACGCTGGAGGCTCTGTTGGACCAAGCGGCGTCTCTGCCGCGACCCAAGCAGCGAGAAGCCCTCACGCAGGGCGCGGACCTGGCGCGTCTCTCTTTGAAGCTGGTGACGCTGGCGACGGAGGCCCCGATTCCCGTGCCGCTGGAGACTCTGTCTCGAAAGGAACCGGTCCGCGAACGCCTGATGGCCTTTTTGGCTCAGAATGAATTTACACGCCTCAAAGCGCGCTACGAGGAACAATGGGGAGCGACTCTGACCTCTGCCGGCGACGGGAACAAAGACCAAGCCGGTCATAAAGCCGGGGATAAAAACGGCGAGACGGCGGCGGCGGCGACAGAGGTTGCGACAGGGGCGGCGGAACACTCAGAGGAACAAGCCCCCGCAAGAGCCGGAAAAGGCACCTATACGCTCATCACGCAAGCCCACCAGCTGGAGTCCTGGGTGCAGCGGGCTCGAGCGCGCGGCATTCTGGCTTTGGATACCGAAACCACGGGGCTAGACATCACTCGAGCGCAGCTTGTCGGCCTGGCTTTAGCCACGGAACCAGGCGAGGCGTGCTATATTCCGCTGGCGCATCGGAAGCCTCGGGCGCCTGGGTCGCCGTCGCAGACCTCGGGGCAGACCCCGTCTGAGCCGCCGTCGCAGACCCCGTCTGAGCCGCCGTCGCAGACCCCATCTGAGATATCGCCCCGCCCCGCCCAAGAGCCGAGCCTCGCCAAAGATTTGTTCGACGCCCCGAACGAAACAACCCCGAACGAAACAGCCCCGGACGAAACAACAGACGCAACCGAGGCAACCGGGGCAAACGAAACAGAGACACCCGACGGAGACCTTTTGCCCGAGCAGCTCTCCTACCAGGAGGTGAAAGAGCTCTTGGGGCCTCTTTTACGAGACGCCTCTGTTTTGAAAGTCGGACACAATATCAAATATGATTTATCGATTCTGGAGGCGGTGGGGCTCGAATTGACGCCCGTCGAGGACACACTTCTGCTCTCTTATGTTTTGAACGCCGGACGCCACGGCCACGGCTTGGATGAGTTAGCCCTACGCTATTTTAACCATACGATGATTCCGTTCTCGGATTTGGTTGTTCCGGAATCTAAAGTTGAATCTAAAACCGAGTCCGACTCTAGCCCCCGGGCCAAGCCCCGGACGGGGTCCAAAAACGACGGCAGAGTGCCTCGGTTTGACAGCGTGCCCCTTGATCGAGCGTGTGCCTATGCCGCCGAGGACGCCGATTTTTGCTTGAGGCTCTATTTTTATTTCCGCCCGCTTTTGTGGAACGCCCGGCAATTCACGGTCTATGAGACCATAGAGCGGCCTCTTGTTTCCATCATCGCCCGAATGGAGCGGAAAGGCGTGTTGCTAGACCCTGGGGTCCTCCGGGATTTGGGCGAGAGACTCCAAATCCGCATGCGGACTCTGGAACAAGAGGCCTTTACGCTGGCGGACGGCCATGCTTTCAATCTTGCGTCTCCCAAGCAGCTCGCAGAGATTTTGTTCGACGAACTCGGGCTTGAACCGGTCAAGAAAACATCGGGCGGGGCGCGCTCGACGGACAATTTTGTGCTAGAGCACATCGCTCAAACGCACGAGGCGGAACCGCCGGCTCGGCTTGCCCGGACGGTTCTAGAGTGGCGCGCCAGTGCGAAGCTCAAAAACACGTACGTAGAGCTTTTACTCGGGCAGGTGGGGCCGGACGGGCGCGTCCACACGAATTTTTTAATGGCGGGGGCTCAAACGGGGCGGTTAGCCTCCACCCATCCGAATTTGCAGAACATTCCCATCCGGTCCAAAGAGGGACGCGTCATTCGCTCGGCCTTTCTGGCCCCAGAGGGCTACGTCCTGGTGGCCTTGGACTATTCTCAGATAGAGCTTCGGCTTTTAGCCGAGATGGCTCAAATTCCAGAGATGCGCGCCGCCTTTGCCGAAAAACAGGACATCCACCAGCGCACCGCCAGCGAAATCTTTCGACAGCCTCCAGACCAAATCACCCCCGAGCTACGCGCGCGCGCCAAAGCGATCAATTTTGGCATTATCTATGGGATTAGTGCGTTCGGTTTGGCTCGGCAGCTTCACTGCCCCAGACCCATGGCTCAGGCGTACATAGACGCCTATTTTGAGCGTTTCCCGAACATACGAACTTACATGGAGACACAAAAGGAGCTCTGTCGCCGTCGCGGCTATGTAGAGACGCTCTTCAAGCGGCGCGTGTATCTACCGGACATTCAGTCACACGACTCGGTGCGGAAACGCCACGCGCAACGCCAGGCTATCAATGCTCCCGTCCAGGGCACCGCGGCGGACGTGATGAAACGCGCGATGGGCAGCGTAGCCCTCCTGCTCGCAGAGCAGCGTTTCGAGGCGCATCTTTTGCTCTCGGTCCACGACGAATTGATTTTCGAAGTCCTCGAGACCCAAGCCGAGGCCTTCATCGAAACCATGACGCCTGTGATGGAAGAAGCCGGCAAACCCGAACTCCAGAGCCGGCTGCACGTCGCGGGACACTATGACCGCCGATGGACTCAGAAAACAGAAAAAGCGTCCGACCCCGGGCCGCAGACAGAGGAGCCGTAAACGACGGCGGAGGCCGCCCCCGGGCACCGGATAGCCTCCCTATCCTCCCCCCGCGCCGGGTCCCCCGGATTCCCCGGGTGGCGGTGTTTCGAGCAGCGGCGGCAGGTCCATGAATTGCTCGTAGTGATGGACGTTCTGAAGCTGCTGAAGCGTCTGATTCGACCTCACAAGAGCCTGCGAGAGGCTCGCCAGAATCAAATCCAGGAGAGCCGTGTGGAGCTCCGGATTCTGAGCCCGAATTTTATAGTAAATCTCACGATGGAGCGCGCGCACTTTCGTCGGTTCGGTCGCAACGACGGTGGCGTCGCGGCGCACGCCGAGGGCAAAAGCGAGCTCGCCGACAATGGCCCCGGCGCGCGCTCGGCGAATGGGGAGGTTCTGGATTTTTTCGCCTGAAAAGATGACTCGAATCCCGCCCTCTTCGACGAGCATGAGATGGTCCGAACAAGCCCCTTGCGCGATCAGCACCTCGCCTTTTTCAAAATGCCGCTGAGGCAAGATCGACAAAAGGCGCATGCGTAAATCCGGTTCATGGATGTGGCGTTCCAGAATGGTTTCTAGGTCTGGCTCTAGATGAGGGGTAAATTTCTCGTTCAGAATGGCGTCTTCGCTGGCTTCCAGAGCCTCATTGAGGGTGTCACAAAATCGGAGCTCCACCCCCCTTTGAGCCAGAGTCCGCCATTTGCGACACGCCCGACTCGAGAGCGTGGGTGCCCCAGGTAAAGACCCGGGAATCACGAAGAATATGCGTTTGGTGTGCCCCGGATGCCCCGGATGTCTCGGGTGTCCCGGGTGTCCCGGGTGTCTCGAGTCGGCGGAGGGCTCGGAAGCGCGGCCGTATTTCTGGATAAAATCCCCGATGAGCCCCGAAGCCTGGTCCGAGAGATAAAGCACGCGTGATAAATCCAGAACAAAATAGTCCACCGCAAGACGTCCAGACGCGGCGCCCCCAGACGCGGTGCCCCCCGGGGGTGTATCCGGGGGTGTATCCGGGGGCGTCTCATAAGCCCCCAGCACCTGGCCGAGCCCGCGACTCTGGACCCAGTTCTGGAGGATGAGACCTTGAAGCCGCTCGCCCTGTGCCTTAAGATAGCGGGATTCGGCGAGCGTGCGGTCGCTCGTAGAGTGATACCAGCGTCCCGTAAAACGGAGCCGGACAGGCTGGACAAAACTCAAAACGCGGGCATACGCCAAAGTGCAGACCAGAAGCCCCGCCAATAAGGCCAGAGGATACCCCAGAAAAAAGGCAAAAAGAGCCAGAAACACCATAAGACTCAGTTCCACTCCCGAGGCAGCTTTGAAATAATCTCTTATCCAGTGGGAAGCCATGGTGAAACAGGCCGCAAAGAGCCAGGCCTGCACAAGAAACAGCGGAAAAGCCCGCTCGGAAAGCGGCAATAACACATAAGCCAGCACGAACATGCCCATGCTCAGAGCGAGGGCTACGGGAAAGATAGGTAATTTTTTGAGAGCCGCCGCCAAAGTCAGCATCTCATAGCGCGTGGCGACACCGGGGCCGACGACGCTGCCGGCCAGCGAGGCGAGCCCATGCCCCATCAGAGCTCCGTTTTCCGCCCCCGCCGAAGCCTGGAGGTGTTGACGCTCGGCATAATGCTGAGGCGGCAGAGCCTCTGCCCGATTGTGCGAGCAAAACCACGCCAGAACCAGCGTCGACAAAATAGGCCCACTCAGCAGGACGCTCCACTGCAATTGATCCCAGGGGAGCGTTGTCAGCGTAAAGAAACGCCCGATATCATAGTTAAACTGCATGGGCGTCACGAGATTATTACGCTCCAAGGCCGCCAGAATAGGCGGGTGCGTCACGGTCAGAAATAAACAAATCAAGGCCGAGCAAGCTATCAGCAGAACACTCGCGAGGACCTGGTTTTTTCCCAAAACCATACAGCTAAAAAGGAGAACCCCAAAAGAAAGAGGCAAAAGTTGAGCCAGACCGAAGCTCATCGTCCCGATTTCCAGAAAAAGGAAACTCGTTCGGTCCGGCGGGGCTCGAAGAGCCCAGAACCCTAAATACAGGACAAAAGAGAGCACAAAACCGCCCGAAACAAACGACGGCAAAAGCCGCATATAGGGCGATAAGCGAAACCACCCTATCACAATGAGACCGACCGCCACGGTAAAACTACACAGCATATAGACCAGAAACATGGCCGCCACGGGGTCGAGAGCGTAGGGCTCGAAAAGACGCCGAGCAAAAAAATCCGGCAGAAACAAAACCATAGAGCTGCCCAAAACAAGGGCAGCGGGCTCTTGAAGCAGCGAAAATTCCCGGTGGAAGCGGCCCAGCAGACTGCTGACGCCTAGCGTTACGGCCTGAACTGATAAAACGGCTGGGAGCATCATCTCCAAGGCTCGAGCGACACTCCCGGTATAGGGGTAGAACAGCAGAACGGTGACTGCGCAGCTGGTGTAAAAACAGAGCCCCAAGCCACTCAGGACGGTTCGGCAGAAGGCCTCGGCGGTGCCGGGGACGTATCTTCGCCGCAGGGTCTCCAGGTACACATCCAGCATCTCCTGGCTCGCCCGGAGCGGGTGAAAGTCTAATCTGGCGCGAAATCGACTATGCAAGCGACGAGACCGACCTGAAACCAGGCCCGAAAAAGAAAAAAGAGAGGCATAAAACCAGCCGAACCTCGACTTGAAGCCGGGGGACATCGTGCTCTAAGCCCACCCGTCCAAGACTGCCTGCCAACACGTCCGGCTGGAGGGTTCGGTCTGGTTTCAACTATCAGAATAGCAAAAAAGAGACTTTTTAGCAAGCTTTCAGAGACACACAAACAGCCGGCAAACGGCTGGCAGACGGCTGGACAGAACAGAACAAACAAAGAGACCCGGGCATAATACCCGGGCCTACGCCGGAAAGAGACCCGAAGGAGGAGCTTGACAACGAGGCCATCTCGTGCCAGATTATCTGGCTGGGGCCGTGCGGCCCCGACAAGACCCCGACAAGACCCCGATAAGACCTCGGCGAGGTTTCCGGGGATTCTCCAGCCTGGAGAGACGCCGGGGCGACTCCGGACAGACTCCGGGGCAATTCCACAACACAAATCAGGATTCTAAAATGTCTGAGTTTTCTATTGAAGCATCTAAGGCTCCTTTTGACAAAGGTTCCGGGGCCCCGGGGACGTCCGGGACGTCCGGGACGTCCGGGACGTCCGGGATGACGGGGGCGGCGGGGACGCCATCCGGGATAGCCGGAACGTTCGACAGCGACCTCGAGGCGGCGGGCTTCTATCCGGATTGGGGTATCAAACGCCAGTGCCGCACACCCAGCTGTAAGACTGTCTTCTACGACAGGCACGCCGAAGAGGTCGTCTGTCCCGTGTGCCACAAAGTCTTGGAGCTCGAAAAGAGCTTGAGAATTCGGTCGCAACGCATCGGTCTGGATACCTCGGAGGAGGGGGCCTCCATGAAAGAAACGGAAATCGACGGGGCGGCCTCGGGCGAGATGGCCGCTCAAGAGGCCGTAGAACCCGAAAAAGACACGCTTTTCCTAGAGTCCGACGAAGACGAAGTGGAAGATGTGCCCATCAAAAAGCCCGTTCGGGTAGCCTCTCCGGACGAGCCGGAGGATACATAGACCCATAAGCCGCCCCGGATGACACACCCCCGTGGTACCCTCCAGAGACCAGACAAACAGGCCCCAAGTGCCGGCCGGCCGGATAGAGTCCGGATTAACGGCCGAATGACACAGGGACGGGGCAGAGCGGGCTCTCGAAGAGAGAACGGGCGGTGAAACAACAAACCGCCCGGCACTTCACCCGGCCGCAATCCAGAGTCTTGCTGTGCATTCTGGACGGCTGGGGTCATGCGCCGCCGGGCCCGTATAACGCTATCACCCAGGCTTCTACGCCTGCGATGACGCGCTTGTGGGAGACAAACGGCTGTCTTCTGGAGGCCTCGGGCACCGCAGTCGGCCTCCCGGCGGGGCAGATGGGGAATTCTGAAGTCGGCCACATGACAATCGGAGCCGGGCGGGCTTTTCTCCAGAGTCTCCCTCGCATCAATCGGGCTCTTGCGGAAAAAAGCCCAGGGAAAGACGCAGGGAAAAGCGTAGAGCACCTCCCTGCTTTTCGGGACTTTATGGAAAAGGCGCGCCAGGCTGGACACCGGGCCGGACCCGGGGGGACGGTTCATCTCATTGGGCTCCTATCGCCCGGAGGCGTGCATGCGCATCAGGACCATCTTGTTGCTTTCGCGCGTTTATTTTTGCAAGGCGGGCTTCGCGTGTGTCTACACGCGATTTTGGACGGGCGCGATACGGCTCCCGGCCAAGCGAAACAGGCTCTGGCTTTTTTTCAGGAACGTGTGCCTCAAGTTCGCGTCGAGACGCTTTCGGGACGCTATTACGCGATGGACCGAGACAAAAACATAGACCGGACGCTCAAGGCGGCTCGGGGCATTTTAGGGCATCCCGCCACCCCCTCTTTCGAGGCGGCGGAGCCCTTCTTAGCCGACCAGCTCGAGCACATAGAGAGCGAAGAATTCCTCGTGCCTGCAAAATCCAGGACTTATCGGGGCGTGGAGGCGGGGGATTCTCTGTTTTTTGCCAATTTTCGGTCGGACCGCATGAAGCAGTTGTCTCATGTTCTTGCGGCCCCGGTTTTGGACCCGGGGTTGGACTCGCTTTACGCGCCTTCCCCGGGGTTAGATCCGGGGCAAGAGCCGCTTATGCGCCCGGACTGGGCTGCCAAAGCCAGCATGACGTCCTATTCTCCGCAGCACGAGGCCTATTTGCCGTGTTTTTTCCCTTCTGAATTGGCGTCTCACACGCTTGGGGCCTGCGTCGCCGAGGCCGGCTTTGAGCAATTACGCATCGCCGAAACGGAAAAATATGCGCATGTGACGTATTTTTTCAACGCAGGCCAAGAGGCCCCTTATCCGGGCGAGATGCGTCATTTAGTTCCCTCGCCGAGGGTTGCTCGATTCGACACATGCCCCGAGATGGCGGCCTCTGCCATTACCGATTATCTTTCGCAAGCCGTGGCAGAGCTTCCGTCTTGTGCGCTCTTCGTTGTCAATTACGCCAATCCGGACATGGTTGGTCACACGGGGAATTGGCAGGCGACGCTCCGAGCCATCGAGTGCGTCGACCAGCAAATCGAGCGTTTAATCCATCTGGCCCAAAAACAAGAGCTGGTTCTGCTGATAACCGCCGACCACGGGAACGCCGAGCAGATGTGGGCGGATACGCAACCGCATAGAGCTCACACGACCCACCCGGTGCCTTTTATTCTGTATGACCCCACTGGCGAGAAGAGACTCAAGGCTTGTGCGGACGCGGCCAGGCCCGACGGTAGGCCCGGCGACAGACCCGACGATGGACTCGGCGAGCTGGCGGATATTGCCCCCACGGTTCTGGCGTTGCTCGGGCTTCCGTGCCCGCCGGCCATGACGGGGCACGCCAGAGTCCTGTGACAACCGGATGACAACCGGCGGATGACAGCCGGATGACAATCCCGGACGCTTCGAAACCTTCTGAAACCTTGAGAACGCCTTAAAAACAGCCGACGAGAGACCGCCTCTTCTCCGGTATCGGGTGTTTTCGTCTCTTTTCGGGCAGATAGGCCCGGGGGCGTGATGGGTGCGTCATGGGTGTGTGTGACGGCTCGAGCCGGCAACGTCCGAAAAACGTTACTCGAGCGGCCTCTCTCTGCCTAGATTTCCGGCTATAATGCCCGATACAATTCTAATTCCCGGATAATTCCCGGATAAAATTCCCCGGGAAAGGGCACGGAGGGCCGGACACAGGCGAAAAATGGACCGTTTTTTGCTTTCTCGTTCCGTGTTTTTGTGGATGGCAGCATGAGGACTATGGTTGGCATTTTTCGCGCCCGGGTTTTACCCGGGGTAGGGCCCAGGCTTGCGGTCGGATTTCTAGCGGTATGCCTCGGGTTGGTGGCAGCACCGGCCTGGGGTCAGGCTCAATTGGCGAAGGCCAACGAGGCCCAAGACAAACTGCGGACCACCCAGCAAGAGCTCCATCTCGCCAGAAAAGAGCGCGAAACGCTGGCATCTCAGACACAGCGTCTCAAACAAGAAGAAAGCGAGCTCTCCAAGACCATTTGGGCTCTGGCTCAAAAAATCCGAGGCCACGAGACCGCCATTGCTCAAAACGACCAGAAGATCGTGGAGCTGACAGACCAAGCGGCCGGGGCCCGGGAGTCCCTACAGTTACACTACGGGCAAATTGCCGATATTTTAGCCGTGATGACGCGTTTCCGACGCGAGCCGGGCGGTCTCGCGATTCTCTACCCGGGTGACTCCATCGAGGCGGTTCGGAGTGCTAAACTGATCGCCTATGTCATGCCGTGGCTCCAGGAGGAATCCAACCGGATTGCCACCGAATTAGCCCAAGTCCACGAACTGGAACAAGAACTCCGACACGAGAAATTGACGCGCAACGAGTCCATGGTGCAACTCCAGGGCGAAGAGAAAAGCTTGAATCAGGCCCTGCAGGAGCGACGCAAAACGCGCCAGAGCTATGAAAAGAAAGAGTCGAGTTTAGTCCAGAAAATTGCCGAACTGGCGAAACAAGCTGAATCGCTCGAGGCTCTGCTCCAAGAGCTAGAAAAATTGCAGCAACAGGCCCGCGAGGCCCAGAAGAAGAAGGAGAAACAAAAGCAGCAACAAGCCCGCGAGGCCCAGAAACAGCAACAGAAACAGAAACAGGCCCCTCAACAGGACGACAAGACCGACAAGCCTCAAGAGTCTATCCAGCCCTCTGGCCCCTCTTCTGGCGGGTCTGGGCCGCAAATCGCGCTGATTCAGGAAAAATCGGCCCGCTCGTTTCCCTCGAGCGGCAAAGTGACCTCGCCCATTCTGGGACGCATTGTGCGCCAATGGAACGAGAAAAGCGAAATCGGGCAAAAACTAGAGGCCATCGAGGTCCAAGCTCCTAAAAATGGCGTGGTGCTGGCACCTTTTGACGGGCAGGTTCTTTACGCGGCCCCGTTTCGGTCTTATGGTGTGCTGATCGTCCTGCAGCATAAAGGCGGCGCGTGGCTCTCTGTTTTGTCGGGCCTCGATGAGAGTTTCGTGAACCTGGGACAATGGGTCGCCGAGGGCTCGCCTATCGGGCGCATTCCCAAGAACGAGAACCTCCGGTTTGCCATCCACAAGAACAATGTGCCTCACAATCCTGCGACGTGGCTCAAGGTCTCGAGAAAGCGTCTTTTATAGACAAGTGTATAGACAGGCACAGCCCGGAAGCGTTGACCGGAACAGAGAAAAGGTCTATGGTAGCAGAACGAAAGAGCCTTATGGGCACAAGCGGGGTGGCAAGATGACTGGGCTCCTCCGGTCTGTGGCGGCGGCGCCAAGTTTTGACATCGGGTCTTGGACGCGCCAGCATGAGAGCAAACTGGGCAGACTAGTCAGATAAACCGGCGTAAAATGAACATGAAAAAAGAGCCCTCGGTTTTTGTTTCAGCATCGGGTTGGGTTCCTGGGCGCGGCCCGGCGGACGCAGAGCCCCCCATGGCGAACGCTTTCGGAGCCTTCCACAGCACGACCATTCTGTGCGTCCGGCGCAAGGAGCAGGTCGTCATGGCCGGCGATGGTCAGGTGACGCTCGGGACCAATGTGGTCAAACCGAACGCCGTCAAGGTGCGCCGCCTCTCCGAGGGTCGAGTCCTGGCCGGCTTTGCCGGGGCGGCGGCGGACGCTTTCACCCTTCTGGAGAAACTGGAGGCTCAATTAGAGACCCACGCTTCGCAGTTTTCTCGGGCCTGCGTCGAATTGGCAAAAGAGTGGCGCACCAGTCGTTATCTCCGAAGACTAGAGGCTCTCTTAGTGGTTGCCGACCGTGAAACGAGCTATTTAATCAGTGGGACGGGCGACCTCATCGCCCCGTCGGATGGCGTGCTGGCGATCGGGTCGGGCGGGACGCATGCGCTGGCGGCGGCGCGGGCTCTATTGGCTCATTCGGACCTCGAGGCCGAGGCGATTGCTCGAAATGCGATGAAGATCGCGGCGGACCTCTGTATTTACACCAATCACACCCTCACGCTGGAAAAATTATGAAGGAATTCTCCCCCAGAGAAATCGTTTCGGAACTCGATCGCTTTATCATCGGCCAGCACGAGGCGAAAAAAGCGGTGGCGGTGGCTCTGAGAAATCGGTGGCGGCGGCGGCAGTTAACGCCCGAACTGGCCGAGGAGGTCTATCCCAAAAATATCCTCATGATCGGGCCCACGGGGTGCGGCAAAACGGAAATTTGCCGCCGCATTGCCAAATTGGACCACGCGCCTTTCATCAAAGTCGAGGCCACCAAGTTTACCGAGGTCGGCTATGTCGGGCGCGACGTGGAGCAAATCATCCGAGATCTTTTGGAAAATGCGATCTCGCAGGAGAAAAATCAGCACCGTGAATCCGTCAAAACCCGCGCCGAGAAAGCCGCCGAAGAAACCGTTTTGGACGCTCTTGCGGGCGAAAACGCCCGCCCCGAGACCCGCCAGTCCTATCGGAAGCGTCTGCGCGACGGCGAATTGGACGAAGACAAAATCACCGTGCAGGTTCCGGATCAGGGGGCTCTCCATATGCCTTCCTTTGATGTCCCTGGCGGTCAAGTCGGCATGATCAATCTCGGCGAAATTCTAGGCAAGTCTTTCGGGCGGCCGATGAAGAGGCGCACGCTCACGGTGGCCGAGTCGCATAAGGTCCTCGTTGCCCTGGAGGCCGATAAGCTGGCCGACGAAGATAAAATTCTACAGACGGCTCTCCGCCGCGTCGAACAGAGCGGTATCGTCTTTATCGATGAAATAGACAAGGTTGCCTCGGTCGGCGGCGGCCGCGAAACGGGGCGCGGCGACGTCTCCAGAGAGGGCGTCCAGCGCGATTTATTGCCTCTCATCGAGGGCACCAGCGTCGCGACCCGCCACGGCGCGGTCAAAACCGACCACATTCTGTTTATCGCCTCGGGCGCGTTTCATCTGGCGAAACCGTCGGATCTCCTGCCCGAATTGCAAGGGAGGCTGCCCGTACGGGTTATGCTGACGCCTCTGGGCCGAGCGGAGTTCCGACGCATCCTCGTGGAGCCGGAAAATTCGTTAATCCGACAATACACGGCTCTGATGGCCACGGAGAATCTAGAATTGGTTTTTGAGGAAGAAACGCTCGATTTGATTGCCGAGCGCGCGGTGGAAATCAATCAGTCGATCGAGAACATCGGCGCGCGCCGGCTCCATACGGTGCTGGAGAAACTGCTCGAGGACATCGCCTTTGAGGCGACAGACCTGCCGGATGGAAGTCAGGTGCGTGTCTCGCCGGCTCTGGTGGACGAGAAAATTAAGCCGCTCTTGCAACAGGCGGACCTCGGGAAGTTTATCTTGTGAGGAACGGACTTTGAAGGGCTTCCAAGCTTTGGGGGTGCCCCTTAATTAATTTGAAAGGAACTGTGATGGAAAATTCGACCTTAAAGCATGCGCCGGGTGGCAGAGACGCTGTCAAGAGCGAGCTCCCTAGACCGCCCAGACCCCCAAGGCCGCCAGGACCACCAGGCCCGCCAGGCCCGCCAGGAACACCGAGACCTCCAAGAACGCCCAGACCCCCAAGGCCGCCCAGACCCCCTAGACCTCCAAGATAGCTAGAGGAGACCCACGTTGCGATGCTATCTAGTGGAACCGTGTCCGTCGAGGGGGATGTGAGGGGCTGGTGGGACTTTTTCCGCCGCCCTCCCCGCCCCTATTCAGCTTCGGTGAGGCCCCTCGATTTTCGGCGACGGGGGGGCAGGTTCGCTCTAGCGGCGGGGGGTGGCTTTTTGCTCATGCTTCTCGCACTTCTCGCACTTCCCGGAGAGGTTCTAGGCCAGGTCACGACGCGACCGTTCTGGAGTCTGGAGGTCGGGACGATCTCGCGCTCGGTTTCTTTCGAGCCGGTCGTTTCCGAGGCCCCCGATCCGGCCGACGACCCCATGAACGAGATCATCGAAAATGAGTCCTCCAGCTTTGTCGGCATCCGCGTGGGGACGCTGGGTCGGCTTTACGGCTGGGGACGGCTGGCGTCGGCGGGCAACGCCGAAGAGGTCTTTGTCGAAGGAGGCCTCCATTACCCTTATATTTTGGATATCCGGCGCATCTCCCGGCTCTATGGAGGGGTCGTCCTGGGCTATCAAGGCTATAGCTATGAGGGCCAGAACGCGCCGAACTCCGTCGATTTATCTGGCATTAGCGGCGGGGTTTCCGTAGGCTTTCTCTATCGATTCAACAGAAGGCGGACCGTGGATTTTAACCTGATCCAGCGGTTTTTGAACGGGACGGAGGCTCAGACCGACACGCACACCATCGAGATATCTCAGTCCACGGCTTTTTCGATTGGCCTCAATTTTCCTCTCTAGGTCTGCCCGATTTTCCGGGGCTCGAAGGGGTGAGGACACGTGGCCCTGAACTTCAAAGAGGTCGACAATCTTGGGGAAATTAGATCATTTCCGGCGCGAAGTTTCGGATAGATTGCCTCTCAGTCAGCTTGTCGGGCGTCGAGTCCAGCTTCGGCGAGCGGGCAAGAATTTCACGGGCTTGTGTCCTTTTCACAAAGAAAAGACGCCCTCTTTCAGTGTTGTCGACGAGAAGGGCTTTTACCATTGTTTCGGATGCGGCAAGAGCGGCGACATCATTGGGTGGTTGGTGGAAGGCGAGGGCTATCCCTTTCCTCGAGCTCTAGAGGAGCTCTCGAAGCTCACAGGCGTCCCGGTTCCGGCGTCTTCGGCTTCCCCGGCCGAGACGCAACAGCAAAAAGCTCGGTCGCAACACCTCTTGGAGGCCCACGAATACATCGCGCGCTTTTCCGAACAGAGTCTCCAGCGTGCGCCCAGCGCTCTGGCTTATTTGGCCGAGCGCGGGGTGTCCGAAGAGACCCGGCATGCCTTTCGTCTCGGGTATGGGGCCGCCGAGCTGGAGCCTCTGCGGCAATTCTGGACCCAGCAGGGTATCCAACCCAAAGACCTCATAGAGCTGGGAGTCCTAGGCGAGACCGACGGACGGTTTTGGCCGCGCTTCCGCAATCGGCTCTTATTTCCGATCCAGGACGAAAAAGGACGCGTCGTCGGTTTCGGCGGGCGGATGTTGGACGCTCCACCGCTTCCTGCTGGCCAGGCACCGTTTTCCGGCCAGAAAGCCGGAGGCCCTAAATACCTCAATACGCCTCAGACGCCCTTATTCAGCAAGGGCGAGCTTTTGTACAATCTCCACCGGGCGGTCGAGGCGCTCCGCCTCCGGCCGACGCCGAGCCGCGGCGGCGGCGGCGATGGGGGCGGCGGCAACCGCACCCTCCTGGTCGTAGAGGGCTATATGGATGTTTTAACGCTCCATCAGATGGGGATTCGGACGGCAGTTGCGCCTCTGGGGACGGCTCTGACTGAGGCGCAAATGCGTCTATTATGGCGTTATTGTCCGGCTCCCATTCTCTGTTTTGACGGCGATGCGGCGGGAAAAAGAGCCAGTTTTCTGGCTCTGACGCGAGTTTTACCTCTGCTCAGTCCGCCGCGCCGGACTTTGAAGTTCTGCAGTCTACCCGCCGGGTCTGACCCCGATTCGCTCATTCGAGACGAGGGCAAAGCGAAATTTGTGCGGCGGCTGGCGTCCGATTCGCTGGCTTCCTGCTATCAGAGACTCTGGAGCGCGTTTCTGGAGGAGCCCCAGGACGACGAGGAAGACCAGGCGGTCAGCGAAAAAAAGTTTTTTGACCTCATCCGCACCATAGAGGACGCCTCCCTCCGGGGGGTCTATGAAAGAAGCTTTCGGGCGGATATCCGAGATGTCCGCTGGCAGCGACTCCAGGAGGAACGCCGCCAGAAAAGACAACAGGCCGCTCAGCGGACAGACCCGCATGGGGGAGGCTCTGGCGGCTCTGGCGGAAAAAAATGGAGCTGGCGGAACGCCCCTCTGGGCGCGAGCCTGTGGGCCAATCCAGAGGATAACGATGCGCTCGGGGAGGCTCTTCTGGGGGCGTATCTCCTTATGGGGGCCCCGCCGGAGGGCGACCAAGGGCCCGGCATAGCCCCCGGCCCGCCCTCCGGTGCTCTATCCGGGGGCCCATCTACTGGCACCAGAGTGCGGGCCTCGTCCCCTGGTACGCCTGGTACGCCTGGTACAACCGTCGACAAAGCCCTGATCCAGCCGCCGAAAACGTATATGCGTCATGCGATTTTCATTGGACTCGGGCTTCATGTTGTGGAGCTCGTAGAGCGTCATCTTGAAGCTTTCATGGCCCTTCCGTGCCCGCCCGTTCTGGAGGAAAAACGCCAGTTTCTGCTCTGGTTTATACACGAGGCCCTCCCCCGGTCCATGGATCAGACCATGGGTCAGGCCGTGACTCAGGCGGCAGGCGAAAACGCCTCGGCGGGCGCGCCTCCTTTCAAAGTGCTCTATGCGCATTTGTCTGAAATGGCCGAAACGGACGAAAACGCCAGAGCCTTTTTGGCCTGGTATGATAAAGAGGTGCGGTTTCTCTTGCAGGCCGCCATCACATCCGGTGCCTCCGAGAAAAAAGCGCCCTCCAACCAGGCCAACCAGGCCAACCAGGGCGGCGATAACAACGCGACGACGGAGGAAGCTTTATTTCTAGAGATGCTCTCTCTGTTTCACCGGGACATGGTCTCGAAGGAGGTTGCCAAACCTCAGAGTCTGGACCCCCAGGAAGAGAAGCGGCGTCTCGCGCTTCGACGCGAACTCGAGGGAAAATGACAATCCGGTAGAAATCTAGGTGGTCCCTCGAAAAAACACTATAGACACCCGTAACAATTAGGTCGGGCCATGGGCTCTTGGAGGCTATTGGAGGCTATTGGCAATGGATTGAGAAATGTGCTAGAATCCGGGCGATTGTATCTCGGAACGCTTCCTGGTGCCCTGCCGTGAGCGGCGGCCTGGTGGGCCCAGGTGTGAGGCGTGCCCTAGGCAGATGAGGCGAGCAAATGGGGCGATGCAAACGCAGAAGCCTGTCAGAAGCTTGATTGAGACTTGATTGTTTGGTTCGGGAATGAAAATGTCGGAGACGAAAACCATGGGAATACAAACCACTGTGTCGGATGAGACCCTGGAAGCGGCTGAGGCGAAAACCGTCTCCCAGCGTAAACAAGACGTGAACCGAGACATCGAGCAGAAAGCTCTGCAACGCCGGGACCAAACGCCTGAAAAATCCGAGAAAGCCGGGAAATCCCAGAAAGCTGGGAAACCTGGCAGCGTGAAGAAAAACGCTGCCTCCAGAGCCCTTCACAAGGCTCGTAAAGCGCACGACGCTCGCCAAAACACCAACCGGGACGTCCACAATTTAGATAAAACGGCGGCCGGCGGCGGCTCGGCGGCACTTGGGAAAAAGACTCGGCGGCAAGCAGAGCAGACGGCGGCGGCAGCGGCGGCGGCGGCGGCCGGAGACAACGAAGCCGGCTCGGCGGTCCTTTCTGGCCCTGCCTCCATCGAAAAGGCGAGACATCGGCAGGCCGGCCGGGCCCAGGCCGGTGCTCTGCCCCTGCTCCCCCGTGAGGCTCTTGGCGAAGACACTCGAGAGTCCTTGAACCGTTTCAAGGACCTCATGCAGGCCGAGGT
Source organism: Alphaproteobacteria bacterium (assembly GCA_965203415.1). GTDB lineage: Bacteria > Pseudomonadota > Alphaproteobacteria > CBDBCS01 > CBDBCS01 > CBDBCS01. The sequence continues at coordinate 179,271 of CBDBCS010000006.1, forward strand.
CCATCAGTCGGAAGATAAAATTCTGTCGGAAGACAAAATCATCCGATTCGCACGAGAGGCTAAAGTCCCGCCTGAGGCCTATGATGAATTGTTCCAACTTCTCGTAGCCGAGGGGCTCAAGCTGGAGGAAGTCGATTCGGCCCCGTCTGCCTCTTCGAGACCCGATTCGAAATCCGATTCGAAACCCGGGGCCGGCAGCAAAGCCCACAAGGCCGAACGCGCGGCGCAAACGGGACAAAGCGACGATTCGACAAAGGGCGAGACGGACGAAAAGGACCAGGCGGCTCAGAAGACGGATGCCTCGGCCTCTCCCCAGCCGCAGCAAGCAGAGGAAGAAGACAGCGACGTCTCGGCGGAGGACCCTATCCGGTTTTATCTGCGCGAAATGGGCTTGGTGGAACTCCTGACCCGCGACGGCGAGGTCGCCATCGCCAAACGCATCGTCGCCGGCCGCGAAAAAGTGATGCGAGGCTTGTGGCACCTTCCTTTTGTGATTCGCACGCTCGCCGAGTGGAGCGACCTGCTGGACCTCGAAACCGAATACCCGGACGAACGGGCGAGTAGTGCAGACCAGCTCCAATTGCGAGACCTGATTGATCTGGATGCCACGTATGCACTGCATCACGGGGGACGGGAGGAGACCCCGCCTCCCGCCCCCGCCGTGGTACCCCGCGGCGAAGAGGAGGGCAAAGCCTTTGAAAATCTGCCTCTGGATGAAGAGGCGGACCCCGTTTCGAGTGCCGCGATGGAAACAGAGCTCCGAAAACCTGTCCTGGAGGCTCTGAAACAGGTGGCGGCTCTGGACAAAGACGCACTTGCCCAAATCCGTGCCGATGTTTTGGAGGCCGTCCAAACCGGCACGAGCGTTAAAGCGAAGCTCTGCCGGGACTATAGTGGGACGCACGAGCGTCTCAGTGACACTTTGAAAAACCTGCGCCTCCATCAGAATCAGGTGGAGAAGTTTACCGGACAGCTCCGAATTTTTTACGAAGAATTGAGAGCGATAGAGTCTCAGATTGCCGACCTGGTTCGACAAGAAAAACTCAAGCCTTCGGCGTTCTGGGGCACGTTTTTCGAGCACGAGACCGACCCGAAACTGATTCGACAGGTCTACAAGCTGGGCGGGGCGTGGCGTCGATTCGCGCAAAAAGCCGAAGAGCCTCTGCAGGCCTTTCAGGAAACGCTCCGTGTTTTTACCGAAAAACTAGGCCTGCCTGTCGCCGAATTCCGGCGCATTTATCAGCTCATCCAGGATGGCGAGGGCGAAGCGGAACGAGCCAAACAAGAAATGGTCAAAGCGAATCTCAGGCTTGTGGTCTCCATTTCCAAGAAATATGCCAATCGGGGGCCTCAATTTCTGGACCTCGTCCAGGAGGGCAATATCGGCCTGATGAAGGCTGTGGACAAATTCGAGTACCAACGCGGCTATAAATTCTCCACCTATGCGACCTGGTGGATCCGGCAGGCCATCACGCGTTCGATTGCCGACCAGGCACGGACGATTCGCATCCCGGTCCACATGATAGAGACCATCAATAAAATCACGCGGATTTCTCGGCAAATTCAGCACGACCTGGGGCGCGAGCCTACGCCCAGCGAACTGGCCATTAAGATGCAGATGTCCGTGGCCAAAATCCGCAAAGTGTTGAAAATCGCCAAAGACCCCTATAGTCTGGAGGCCCCACTCGGCGATGAAGAGGACTCCAGCTTGGGCGATTTCATCGAAGATAAAAACACCCTCCAGCCCGGCGAGGCCGCCGTGCAGAGTAATCTGCGCGAGACCCTCGCCAGCTTACTGGCGACGCTCACCCCGCGGGAGGAACGCGTCTTACGGATGCGGTTCGGTATCGGCGTCAATAGCGACCACACGCTGGAGGAAGTCGGGTCTCAGTTCTCTGTAACGCGCGAGCGGATTCGACAAATCGAAGCCAAGGCTCTGCGCAAATTGAAACACCCGACGCGTTCGCGCAAATTGCGGAGTTTCCTCGACTAGCGGCCCGGCTGGAACAGGTGACGAAAGACAATGCGTGTCATCTTGCTTGTGGACGCCGTGTGGGAGGCTCTTTGGCCTCTGGCCCGCGAGGATTTTCCCCGTCCCTTTGTGCCTCTTGTGTGTCCGGGTCGGGGTCCGGGACCCAGAGAAGACAGAGCAAGCCCCCCACGGACAACGAGCATCTTCGAACAAAATCTGCGGCTGGTGGCGCGTTTAGCCCCTAGCGTCTTCCAGGTCCTGGTCCATAAAGAGGCTCGTTTTCTAGCTTCCGGCTTTTTGAAAGCCGCGTCTTCCGCCCAGCACCAGACACAAGAAGCGGAAGGAGACCGACAGCGGCGGCGTCCTCATACAGACGGCGGCCCGCTCTATGTCCTGGAGGATTTTCGCTATCGAGCTTGGGCTGTGCAGAAGCTTTTGACTCGGGGCGGGCCGGTTTCGCTTGATCGAGACCCTCAAAGTGCAGAGGCCGCCCGCGAAAGCGAGGTCGTGGCCCTCATCGCCTGTGATTTCCTGTTGACGGACGAAGAACAGTTTCTCCAGGCTTTCCAGCACGCCGTGACCATGGCCCAAGGAGGAACGCCCGTCGCTTTCCTAGAGGACTCGATTCTGCTTGCCCGCGAGCGGGACTGGCGTGCCCCCTTTGTCCAGGACGAAACCCCCGGGAAACATCCCGGTGACGGGGCCTCCGGGAAAGCGGATTTTGTGTGGCTTAGGGCGCCTCCGGCGGAGCCACCATCCGGCGGGGCAGAGTCCCGCTGGCCGCCTTTTTCGGCCACCCCCATGGAAACATCCCGGGAAACATCCCGGGAAACATCCCGGGAAACATCCCGGGCAACATCCCGGGAGGACTCCTGCGGTCTGACAAAGATCGTCAATTTGGCGTCTTTAGCGCGTTTTTCTCAGCGTTTCCCTCAGCATGCTTCCGGCGGAGAGGCCTCCAGAGAAGAAAAAACATCCGGGGCTAGCCCCGCCGCCAGAGGGTCTGTTTTCATCGGTCATCATGGCGGCCCCTTTGTGCATCTCGTGGGCGGGGTTCGAGACCTGGCTTTAATCACGACGCCGGATGTGATTGTCGCGATGCCCTACGGCTGTGAGGGCCCGACAGCCGCAGACCTGGCAGCCTTGCGTCAAGAGCACCCGCGTCTCCTGGCTGAGTCCAGGCGTTCTTACCGTCCTTGGGGCTATTACACGGACTTGGAAGAGGGCCCCGGCTTTCGAGTGAAACGCTTGGTTGTGACACCGGGGGCCTCTTTGTCTTTACAGTACCACCACCACCGCGCCGAGCACTGGACGGTCGTCGAGGGAACCGCTTATGTCACCGTGGGCGACAAGCGTTGGACGGCTCGTGTCAACGAATCGATCTATATTCCCATACGAGCCCCGCACCGCCTGGAGAATAAATCCCGGGAAATCATGCAGATCATAGAGGTACAATGCGGAACGTATCTGGGCGAGGACGATATCGTCCGGCTGGAAGATAAATATGCCCGCGTGGAACCAGCCGGAAAGAGCGAAAAAACAGGAAAAATGGAGAAATAGGAGAAATAGGGCTAGAAATCTTGAAATCGGAGGAACTAAAGAGAAACGCCACCCGGAGGTCTTGAAAAACAAAGCGTTATGTGTCAGAATCCGCGGGAGGCCTGCCGGGCCTTGCATGAAGCGGACCGCTCGGGAAGCCGCCACCCATAGAACGGAGCAAAGAAGCACTTTGAGAACACTTTTGATGCCGCGCGCGACCGCCGTTTGGTTGGTCGAGAAAACGAGTCTCACTTTTGAGCAGATCGGTTCTTTTTGCAGCCTCCACCCTGCCGAGGTTCAAGCTCTAGCCGATGGCGATGTGAATGCGCGCATGCGCGGCGTCGACCCTGTTGTCACGCGGCAACTCACTGCCGCCGAAATCCAGAGGTGCGAGCAAGACCCTCAAGCCCGGCTGCAACTGAGTTCGGCGGATGAGGACTTGCCTCAGCCTCTTTTGCGCTCGAAGGGGAAGCGTTACACGCCTCTGGCGAAGCGCCAAGATCGCCCCAGTGCCATTGCCTGGTGTCTCCGCAATCACCCCGAGTTGTCGGATGCTCAGCTTGTTCGTCTCATTCAGACGACGAAAACGACCGTTCAAAAAATCCGAGAAAAAAAACATTGGAACCAGAACAATCTGAAGCCTCGGAGTCCGGCGGACATTGGGATGTGTAGCTATGAGGACCTCCACGCCGAGCTCGTGAAGGCTCAGAAGCGTCAGGACAAAGCCCGCGAAAGAAGTCTCGGCGAAACAGAGTCATCGGTGGCCTCGGTCTCGGGCGACGCCCTACCTCCGGGCGAGAACCCCCTCGCCGGAGGAGCCGGCACGCAGGAACACGAGGACGCCGTGCTGGATAGCCTTTTTCACAAAAGCTCCAACAGATAGAGAAACACAGGAAGACAAGACGTCTCTCGAAACACGCTTCCCCTCCCTGATAGAACCCGGCATAGAAGTCCAGGGGAGGACGGGAGGCCTCTTCGATAGAACAGAGCCCTACAAGCCCCCGCGCCCCTCATAGATCTCATGTCCGACAATTGGCCCGCCGAGAACGAGGCTCGGCCCTCTTTTTTACCAGGCGACCCGCTTCCGTCGGTGGCCTCGATGCTCCGCGTGGACCACGCCGGCGAAGTCGGAGCCGTCGCTCTGTATCGTGGCATGGCGGCGGGCCAGACGTCGAAGATGGCGGTGCTCCCCTCGCCTCTCGTTGCGTTTTTTCGGGGGCCTCGGGGGGATACAGCTGCGGATACGGCTGCGGACACGGCTGCGGACGCGCAAGTCCGCCTCCAGGAAGCCCAAGCCGAAACGCAGGCGATGCTCCTGCAGGAGCAGCGGCACCGTGACCTATTCGAGGGCTTACTCGCCGACTATGGGTTTCGCGTTTCGCTCCTCACGCCTTTGTGGCGGCTGGCGGGCTTTCTGGCGGGCTATGGGATGGCTCGGGCGCACCAAAGAGACCTCTTGACCGTCGCCGTGGAGGACGAAATCATCGAGCATTATCAGCACCAGATCGACCAAGTCGAGGTGGGCTTTTTTGCGGCTCCTCGCTCGGCCCCGTGTTCTGCCGGTTTGACCCGGGATGACCTCCGGCGTCATCTTGTCGCGTGCCGCGACGACGAGCAGGCTCACAAAGACCAGGCCGAGGCGCATCTCCCGGAAGCTGCCGGGACTGCCGGGGCTGCCGGGTCTTCTACCCTCTATTTTTTCATCCGCCGAGCGATTCGAGGATGCATTTGGTTGGCCACGCGTGTCTGAACATTTCCTAGCCCAAAGCTTTGTCCCGAAGGCTCTGGAGCCCGAACTTTTACTCCGAGCCTATGCGGCCGGTATTTTTCCAATGGGCGATAGCCGCGAGTCCGATTTTATTTTCTGGCTCAACCCCGAGTGGCGCACGATTTTGCCTCTGGACGCTCGGTTTCATGTCCCGGCTTCGCTCCAGAAGTGCATTCGGAAGACCGCCATGGAGGTGCGCGTCAACACGGCTTTCGAAGAAACGCTCAGAGGCTGCATCGAACGCAGTGGAGCGTCCGACGAACCGGCCCAGTCGACCTGGATCAACCCCGCCATCCATAAAGCCGTTCTGGAGCTCTATGAACTGGGGTTCGCCCACTCGGTCGAGTGCTGGGAGAACAAGCGCTTGGTCGGCGGCCTCTATGGCGTGGCTTTGGGCGGCGCCTTCTTCGGCGAGTCGATGTTCTCGCACCGACCCAATGCGAGCAAATTGGCCCTTATCGGTTTGGTTGCGCTTTTGCGTCGGTGGCGCATGGCGCTCTTGGATACGCAGTATCAGACGCCTCACTTGGCACGGTTCGGGGCCGAAGAGATCCCCAGAACCGCCTATATGCAGGTGCTCGGACAGGCTCTCCGGCGGACCCGCGAGAGCTTTGCCCCTCGGCCTCAGAGCCTTTCGAAAGAGTGGCTCCTGGGCGTTCGCGCCAGAGCAGAGGCGGACTCCACCCGTCTGTCAGAGGGCCCGGATCCGGCCCCGAGCCCGGGCCGAAAAAACGAACAAGCCCGGACGCCGTCGGCTCGTGTCGCACGGGTGGAGCTCCGTCAGGCGAGCTTCCTGACAGGCCCGGAAACAAACCGGGAAACAAACCGGGAAAACGAATTCATTTCATGGTAGCCTGGTGACCCTATGGTGAGCTTTCCCCATCCGGGCTCGAGTCGGCGCAAGATGCGCCCTTTTCCGAAAGGGCGCACGGCGACTCCAGAGCGCGTCGAAGCCGTTAAGACCCTCCTGCAGGCCGCCTGCGAAACGCTTGAGGCGCCGTCGTCGCCTGATTCGCTCTTCCGGCGCGACAGGCTTTTAGAGCACCTCCACATCCTTCAGGAGGACGCTGGGGGTCATTTAACCCTAGAGACGCTCTGTGCTCTGGCCGAATTGATGAAATTAGCCCCCGCAGAGGTCTATGAAACCGCAAGTTTCTATCATCATTTTTCTATTGTGCAAGAGGACCAAGAGCCGCCGCCCTCTTTGACGATTCGCGTTTGTGATTCGGTTACGTGCGCTTGTTTGGGGGCCGAGGGTCTCCTCGAGGCGACGCGGCGTCTCTTCGAGACGCATCAGCTCGCGGCTCGGATCGTGCCGGCGCCCTGTATCGGGATGTGCCATGCGGGGCCCGCTGTGTTGCTGGGCCAACGCCGGGTCGGCCACGCCACGCCCCAGAAACTGCTGGAGGCGGCCTCGAAGGCAGAAACCCAGCCCGAAGCCTTGCCGCGCACCACGCGTCTGTCCGACGAGGACTACCGCACGCTGGCTCGTTTTCGGCGTGGGGAGCTCTCGGATGCCGCCGTCCTCGAGACCCTGGCGCAAGCCGGCTTACGAGGCCTCGGCGGGGCGGGCTTCCCGACCCACAAGAAATGGGCCATGGTGCAGGCTTATCCGGGGCCGCGCTTTATGGCCGTCAACGCCGATGAAGGCGAACCGGGCACTTTCAAAGATTACCACTATTTGGCCCAAGAGGCTCGATTTTTCCTGGAAGGCACCCTTATCGGAGCCCACTTCATCAAGGCTGAACGCGTTTATATCTATCTGAGAGACGAATATCCCGACCTCTATCGCCATTTGGCGGCCGAGATTCAGCTCGCCATAGACGAGGGACTCTGTCCGCGCGGCTATTTGGAACTCCGACGCGGGGCCGGAGCCTATATCTGCGGCGAAGAGTCCGCCATGCTCGAATCTATCGAGGGAAAAAAAGGCCTACCACGCCATAAGCCTCCTTTTCCCGCCGAGGTCGGCCTCTTCGGCCGTCCGACGCTCATTAATAATGTAGAGACCCTGTATTGGGTCGCTCGCCTGCTGGGCGAGGGCCCCGAGCTCTTCACGAAACACGGCGTCCATGGGCGTAACGGACTTCGGACGTATTCCGTCTCGGGGCGTGTGAACAAACCGGGTGTTGTGCTGGCCCCTGCCGGGACGACGGCGCGCGAACTCGTGGAGCACTATTGCGGCGGCATGACGCCGGGCCACCGTTTCAGAGCCTATCTGCCGGGCGGAGCCTCGGGCGGGCTTTTGCCCGAGTCCTTGGCGGATGTGCCGCTGGATTTTGACACACTCCAGCCCTATGGGGCTTTCATCGGCTCTGCCGCTATTGTGATTTTTTCGGAACAGGACTCGATTCGGGAGATCGTCCTCAATTTGCTACGCTTTTTTAAGCACGAGTCGTGCGGCCAATGCACGCCGTGCCGCGTGGGTACGCAAAAAGCTGTGGCCCTCCTGGAGGTTCCTCTGGAGGTTCCGCCACGGCCCCTCGCCGCGGACACGCCACGAGAACAGCCCGAAACCCGGAGAGAGACCCGGAGAGAAACTCTGGAACAATTGGCAAACTTGATGGCGGATGCCTCGATCTGCGGGCTCGGCCAGGCGGCGGGCAACCCCATTCTCCATGCGCTTGGCCATTTTCCGGACGCCCTGTAGAAGAAAAAAGAGCCCGGGAGGTCACACCTAGGGGATCATAAGACTCGCGTCAGATAAGACGCCAGAGAAGGACGGGAATAAGAGAAAAAACAAGAAGAGATTCGGAAAAACAAATCTAGGCATGATCGAGGGCTCGGACGATGTTAAATCGAGCCGCCCGCACGGCCGGATAAATGGACGAGACAAACGCGGCACTCAGAGTCACCCCCGCCGCTATAAACATCACACGCCACGTCAAGAGAAAATTGGCCTGATAGCCGCGCGACATCCCCGGAGGCGGCGGAATGGGGATGCCGCCTGCCGCCTCGAGGAGCTCTGTGACGCCCCACGTCCCCAGCGCGCCCAAGAGGACGCCAAGGACGCCGATAAAGATGCCTTCAAAAATAAACATGAGAACAATACGCGCCCTCGAGGAACCCAGCGCGCGCAGAGCTCCAACCTCTCGTGTGCGTTCGAAGACAGACATGGTCATCGTGTTGGCGACCGCGAACATCACGACAATGCCCACAATCACGGCAAAAACATGAAAGAGCCCAGAATAAAGCGTTCGGACACTATGGTAAAAAGACGCAGCATCAGACCAGATGGTCATCTCGACGTGGTGTCCTTCGCGCTCTAGGATTTGAGCGATCAGGCTGCGGATGTGTGGGACGCTCTCGGTGTCCTCGAGCAAGACAAGAATTTTCTCGGCTTTTTCGGTATCGCGGAGGCGGCGGGCGAGCCTCAGAGGCACTTTCGTAAAGACCTCGTCATAGGCGAGCGAACCCGTACGGACGCTCCCAACGAGTTGAAAGTCTGCCGTATTGATAATCCCGTCGACACTGCTGGCGAGGACTGTCACCCATGTGCCTAATTCGACTCCCAAGCCTTTTTTCAATTCGGTGCCGACGACGCCGGTTGCCGTGTCGAGCCGGCGGAGCTGGCGTCCCTCGACGAGCGTCTCAAAATCGGCAAAACTGTCATTTTTTCTGGGGTCCACGCCGATAACCGATACACTGACGCTGTGGGTGCCCGAGCTCGCCAGACCAGAAAAACTGAGCATTTGCGCGACATTCTCGACGCCCTCCATCGGGGCAATGAGGGCCTCGATGGCGTCGGGGGCGGATAAGAGATATTTTTCCGGCTCGGTGCTATGGCCGGCGCCATAGCCTTTTTCGTATATCTGGATGTGGCCGAGCTGGGAACGGATGAGGTTCTCGCGCAGACCCTCAAAGGAGAATTCGATAAAGCCGCCAAAACACGCCAAAGCACTATAGCCGACAATCATAGACGACAGCGTCAGAACCGTGCGCCGTAAATTGCGAAAAACATTCAGAAAAGCAATGCGAATGAGGTCAAGCATTAGGGAAGCTCTGCGATTTTTCCATCCGCTAAAGTTAAACGTCGTCGCGCACAACGCGCAATGCGCGCGTCATGGGTCGAAACCAAAAGCGTCATGCGATGGTCGCGATTGAGCCTCCCGAGTAATTCTATAATCTCCAGAGCGGTGGCGGGGTCGAGATTGGCGGTAGGCTCGTCTGCCAGTAAGATTTTGGGTTTGGTGACGATGGCTCGAGCGATAGCGACGCGCTGGCGTTGACCGCCGGACAATTGTCTCGGGCGTTTGTGCTTGTGGTCCTCAAGCCCCACCTGGGCGAGGGCATGGTCGGCATGCGACATGCGCATGCGCCATCGAACCCCCTGCAAGGTGAGCGGATACGCCACATTCTCGCGGGCCGTCAGAACGGGGATTAAGTGAAAGGTCTGAAAAATGAACCCGATTTTGTAATTACGAAGCCGAGACAAGGCGCGGTCTCTCAGCCCAAGCGTGTCTATACCGTCAAGCTGCACCGAACCGCTGTCCGGGTGGTCGATACAGCCAATCATATTCAGTAAAGTCGATTTGCCGCTGCCCGACGGGGCAGAAAGCGTCGCGAACGCCCCCGCCTTGAGGCTCAAATCGAGTCCGTTCAACACCATGAGGCGAGACTCGCCCTGTTTGAAGCTTTTCGTAACAGCGTGCAGAGCAATCACGGCGAGGGCGGGGCCTCTCAGGGAGCCTCAGCGCATGTCGATCCGGGCAAGCTGCGTTCTGCGTTCTTCGGCGGTTGTTTCGTCCTCTTTGTTTTCGGCGTCCTCGATGAGATGCCTCAGAGCCTGGACGGTGGCCGGGCGTCGTGCTGGCGTCGGCTGTTGCTCATAGAGCTCCACCAGCACGGTCATATCCTCTAGGGCTCTATCTCGGCGTCCGAACATCGCCGGCAAGGCAAAATTATTAAAGGCGCGCACGGCTCGTACCGTAAAATTATCTGGGGCGAGCTCCACAGCTTCGTCGAGGATACGGATGCCGCGATTGGCATAGCGCGTGGCATTTAGCGGCGACCAGGCATCGCGGGCTCGAAGGGTGTAGGCACTGCCAAGATAGGCACGCAAAACGGGATGGTCGCCGCCTGCCTCGGGAGAAACGGCTTCCAGCCGCTCGGTGATTTTCTCGGCCAGGCCTTTTTCGCCCTCCCGGGCGCGGTCGTGGTCGCGGATCGCCTGCTCAAGAATAGGAACTAGCGAGGCCGGGAGCTCAATGCCGGTCAGATCGGGCAAAGTCTCCTGTGCGAACAGCGGTGTCAAACTGACGCCGAGCCCGCCGAGCCCAAAGAAAAAGACGACAAACCCACGCTTCATGACATGCATACCTCTAGAATCAAATACAGAATCGAGCAACAGCCTGGGTCTAGCGGCCCGGGCCGCAAGATTAAGAGGGTCTCGCGCCTCCATCAACCGTCCGGTTCCCCTAGTTTCCATCGAGCAAGGGCTCCGTGGAAGGAATCGGCCGGAGCCAGGCGTGCCATTTCTGTCCAGGTCTCCGCGGCTTCTTCGTTTCTCTCCAACCGGTCCAGACGGCGGGCATCCTGATACAGAACCGCCAGACGGAAGGCATCGGAGGCTAGGACGCTCTGGTGAGGCCCAGAAGGGTCGGCGATGGCGGCACGCAGCCTAGCAAAGTCCTCAGCGGCGCTTTCTTCTTCGCGGAAGAGCCACGGCAGGCCGGAAAAAGTGGCGGCACGTATCAGACGAATAACCGGATTTTCAGGGTCGGCCTCGACGGCGTCATTCAGAGCAGATTTGCCTCGCCCCACGTAATACATCCGAGCAAACCCCGGGCCCGGAAAAATCTGCCACAGGCCCTGATAGGGATAGTCGCGCGCAAAGAGGGTGCTCGATGAACCGTAATAGGCCAAGGAAAGGTCCGAGTTCTCGTCCGACTTAAAGTGCTCAATCGCACGTTTGGACCATGCCGCTTGGTGGGTGAAATTTGCCATGGCGAAAGCCGCAAGGCCCAAAGCCTGAGGGGACTGGGGGTCTGACAGGTCTTCGGCGGCCTCTTCTTTATAGATGGCGAGGGTCTCTGTGGCGTCCTCGAGGACCTCTTTTTGCACTGTGTCGGGGCTTTCCTGGTACAAGACCGTTTCAGGGGGCGAGGCCGTATCTGGGTCTCCGACAAACTCGGCGTCCACGGTCGCAAAAAGGCCCACAGCTAAAAAGGCCAAAGCTACCAGCATGATGTTCCTCCGATACACTTTTCTCAACGGCAAGCGATGCCCTCAGGGTCTGGGAAACCGGAACTCGATTCGAATTCGATTCGAACGAGCGGCCTCCGTTCGAGTGCCCTCTATGGAGGGCGTGGGGCGGCCGGCGGCTGCCGCCTGGGAGGGTCGCGACACGTCACGAGGACGGCGTCTCTGCCGCCGGCCAGAGTCAGGGGCGAATCCGGGGCGAGCCCGGGCCAGGTCAGAGACGAGTCAAGAGAAACGTCCCCACCCTTGACCATTTCCCGAAATCCCTGTAGAAAAGAGCATACGGAAGGCAGGAGAAGTGGTGGGTCGTACAAGACTCGAACTTGTGACCTCTGCCATGTCAAGGCAACGCTCTAACCAACTGAGCTAACGACCCGCAATGGTACTCCTCTGCCCGGGTGTGGCCCGGTTCTGGCCCCAGTCCCAGTCGGTTTGACGGGAAACGCCGCGGTACAGAGACCACGCTGGGACAACAACGGGATTCCTCCCGGGGGCTTCGGTTCCCCGTGTCCTTCATAGACGTAGAGGCCGGATTTGGCAAGAAGAATTTCCTGGAAGAAAACCCATGCGGGATACGTTAAGTGTGTCCTCGCGACCTAGATATATCGTTTGTTCACAGAGAGATAGCTTTTTATGTCGCCTTCATCGTCCCGTGCTTCTCAGAGCAGCCCCCCGGTTAACACCCCGGCCACCGCCCCGGCGAACACCCCGGCAAGTTCCCCTGTGCCGTTGCGTTATGATATTCTTGTGATTGGCGGCGGGCCAGGCGGCTATGTCGCTGCGATCCGGGCGGCTCAACTGGGTTTCAAAACGGCTCTTCTGGAGCGCGAGGCCCTAGGCGGCGTCTGTCTCAATTGGGGGTGTATTCCGACGAAGGCTCTTTTGTATTCGGCCGAGCTCTATAGCCACCTGCAGTCGGCGCCGCAATTCGGGCTTCGAGCCAGCGAGGTCACCTTTGAACTGGACGGTGTTGTCGAACGCTCGCGTCGAATCGCTCAGCGGCTCTCGCAGGGCGTTTCCTTTTTGATGCGCAAAAATAAAATAGACGTTTTCATGGGAGAAGCCCGCCTGCTGGGGCCGAATCGAGTCCATTTTCAACCGCAGCAAGCTGGCGGGCGGCCCGCACAAACGGCGGAAGCCGCGACAACCGCGACAGACGCAGAGGCCATGGCGTTCACGGCGTCTCACATTATTCTGGCCACGGGAGCCCGGGCGCGCACACTGCCGGCTCTGGAGCCCGATGGGGAATTCGTCCTCACGTACCGAGAGGCCATGATCCCCAAACGCCTGCCAGAGCGGCTCTTGGTCGTGGGGTCCGGCGCCATCGGCATGGAATTCGCCAGCTTTTACCACGCCATGGGCACCGAGGTGCATGTGATAGAGGCTCTAGACCGCATTCTGCCGACTGAGGACTCGGAAATTGCCGAATTTGCCCGGAAAGCCTGTCAGAAACGCGGCATCCAAATCACCACCAAAACGCAAATCGAGACCTTAGAACGTCCCGGCAAGCATCCCGGCAAGCGTCCGTGTCTGCGCGTGCATCTGAGCGGTCAAAAAACGCCGCTCGAGGTGGAACAGGTGCTCTTAGCCGTCGGCGTGATCGGCAATCTGGAGGGCTTGGGCCTAGAGCACACGAAAATTCAAACCCACCGAGGCTGCATCCAAACCGACGCCTGGAGCCAAACGGCCGAGCCCGGCCACTACGCCATTGGCGACGTGGCGGGCCCGCCGATGCTGGCTCACAAGGCCGAACACGAGGGCGTCGCCTGCGTCGAAAAGATTGCCGAGCGGCTTGGGCGGCTGCCCGAGGGCCACGAGGCCCATGCGCTAGACAAGACCCGCATCCCGGGATGTGTTTTTAGTGCCCCCCAGATTGCCTCGGTTGGCATGACCGAGGCCCAGGCTCGAGAGGCCGGCCTGTCTCTCCGCGTGGGGCGGTTTCCTTTTATCGGCAATGGGAAGGCTCTGGCTCTTGGGGCAGAGCAGGGGTTGGTCAAAACGATTTTTGACGCCGAGACCGGACGGCTTCTCGGGGCGCATCTGGTCGGCTCCGACGTCACGGAACTCATCCAGGGGTTCGTCATCGCCATGGAGCTCGAAACAACCGAGGCCGAATTGATGCGAACTGTTTTTCCTCACCCGACGCTGTCGGAGATGATGCACGAATCGGTGCTGAACGCCTGGGGACGAGCTATCCATATCTGACAGAGCCCGCCCGAGAGAAACAACACCGAAACAACACCATAGGACTTGACAGAAAAGCAATATAGACTAGGATTGAAGAGACCCTGGCGGATGAATTCAGGCGAAAAATGGAACAACCTGTATGGATGACCTCCTGAGTGAATTCCTGGAAGAGACCGGCGAGGCCCTCGAGGAACTCGATAGTTCCCTCGTTGCTCTGGAGCGCGACCCCCATAATCTGGAAATCTTGGAACAGATTTTCCGCGTGGTCCACACCATCAAAGGGACGTGTGGGTTTCTGGACTTGCCGCGCTTGGAAAGCCTCTCGCACGCCACAGAGGATAAACTCAGCCTTTTTCGAGAAGGCAAAGAGCCTATCACGTCAGACGGGATTACGCTCGTTTTAGCGGCTCTGGACGGCATTAAGGCTCTTTTGCACCAATTGGGCCAGACCGGCCAAGAATTGGCCGGGCACGACCGAGAACTCATCGCGAGACTCCGGGTGGCGGCGGGCTCTGTTTCGGACGCTTCGGTTTCTGCTATCCTCGCCTCTGACGGGGACGACGGCGAGCCCTTCGAGAGGGAAGCTCGCGCCGCTGCCGGTGTAGATGTGGCGAACGAAGGGGACGAAATCCAGACACCCGAGTCACCCGAATCACCCGAGTCACCCGGGGCGGCAGACCCCGAGCCGGCATTCGAGGCAGACACAGACGCGGAAACAGAAGAGGCGGAAGAGGAAAACGCCACGGGGCTGGCAGAGATTTGGGCGGCCGTCTCCAACCGGACCCTCGCTGAGAAATCCGGGGCGACGGAACAAAGGGGGCATCGTTTCCCGGAATCAGAGTCCCCCAGCTCGAGAGCCGGCTCGGCTCCCGGACCAGCTGGACCTGAGCCGGAACCTTGGGAAAAACAGCACAAACACAATGGAACGGGGCGCCATGGAACGGGGCGCGATGAAGCAGGCTCTCAGGCGGCGGGTCTTGAATCTAACCCGCAATCTAGCCCGGGGACCGTACGACCCGGCAGCGGAGCGGCTGGAGCCCCCGTCCGGGCCCGACAGGCCGAACAACAAGCCCCAAAACAAGCTCTAAAACAATCCGGGAGACAGTCCGGTGGGGAGGTTCTCGAACCTCATCAGGAACCTCATCAGGACGGCGGGGTCTCGCGTCCCGGCTCTCTCGAACTGACGGGGGTGACGGAGGAGCCTTTTGCCTCTTTGAGCGCGCGTCTCAAAGCCGAGGGGATGGGGATGCGGACGGGAAATCCGCCCCGAGCACCACACCACGATTCACACCGGGATTCACACCAAGGGCCTCACCGGGACGCCAGCGCAGGAGCCGCCGCCCAGCGTTCTTCCCGCAATTCAGCCCGGGGCCACCACCGAACCGAATACAAGCAAGAACTCCCCCATGCCTCGGCCTCGTCGAGCCAGACGGCGAGGCGTCCCTCGGGCTTCCACACACCTCCAGAGGACGACACCTATCCGCCTGCCGCCCCGCCGTTGAGCGCGTCCGGTTTTTTGGCCGCCGCCGCCGCTTCCGACCTGATCGTCGTGGAAGAAGACGGCGAGGACGCAGACGCCTACAAGGGGCATCCCGGCAATAGGCATCCCGACGGTGGATGGACTGGCCTCGAGCCACAACAAAAATTGGAATTCCATGGGGCTCAAACACCCGGGGCACCCGGGTCGGCCGGGTCGCTTCGAGTCAATGCGGAGGTCGTGGAGAATTTAATGACGGCGGTCTCGGAACTTGTTCTGACGCGCAATCAGTTGCTCCAGCTCCAAAGAACCGAGCAAAATGCGAGTTTCGCGCCAACGCTCCAGCGCTTGAACCACATCACGTCCGAGCTGCAAGAGAACGTCATCAAGACACGCATGCAACCCATCGGCCAAGCCTGGAGTAAACTGCCTCGCCTGGTGCGCGACCTGGCCCGAGACCTCGGCAAACGCATAGACCTGTCTCTACAGGGCGACGACACCGAACTGGATAGACAGCTTATCGAGTATATGCGCGACCCTCTGATACATATGGTTCGCAACGCGGCCGACCACGGCATCGAGCCCCCAGACGTGCGCTATAACGCGGGCAAAAGCGACGTCGGGACCATCGCTCTTCGAGCCTTCCACGAAGGCGGCCATATCCAAATCGAGGTTCGCGACGACGGGTGTGGCCTCGATCCCGACCGGATTCGGCAAAAACTCGTTGCGCACCGGATCGTGGACCCGCGCGAGGCGCGGACTCTATCGGACCAGCGGCTTTTTCAGTATATTTTTTATCCGGGTTTTTCCACGGCCAGCTCTGTCACGTCGGTCTCGGGGCGAGGGGTGGGGTTGGATGTTGTCAAGAAGAATATCGACAAAATTGGGGGCTCGGTCGAGGTTCACTCGGAACCGGGGCGAGGGGCGGTTTTTATCATCAAGATATCCTTGACGCTTGCCATTGTTTCGGCCCTCATTGTCAGAGTCGGGACAGAAAAATTCGCCATTCCGCAGGCGAGCATCACCGAACTGGTCAAATCGGGAACCAGCAGGATGCAGGAGATTAGCTATATCCAAGGACGCCCTGTTCTCAAACTGCGTGAGAGTCTCTTGCCTCTTGTCAGTCTGCACGAAATTCTGAACGAAGGGGAGGAGGGCGGGGCCCAGGGCTCGGCTGACTCCGCGGGGCCCGGGAATAGTGCCGGGCCGGACGCCGGAGAAAACACTGGCCGGACGGCGGCGTTTCTTTTCGGACCGAGCGGGGCGGCGGAACAAAAGCTTTCCGGAGAGCTTGCCTCCTCCGAGATAGCGTCCCAGTCGGCATCCCAGATGACATCCCAGATAACATCCCGGGCGGCTTCGGTCGAAGCCCAGCCTCAGAGCCCGAATAAGGCGATTCGATTCGGGCCTCAAAGCCTGGAGGAGTCCTTTATTGTCGTCACACAAATCGGTCGGAATCGCTTGGGTCTCATGGTGAATCGCGTCTATGATACCGAGGAGATTGTGGTCAAACCGCTTTCGGCGGCCTTGCGTCATCTGAGTATCTTTGGGGGCAATACCATCCTAGGCGACGGCACCGTCATCTTGATTCTGGACCCCGTCGGGCTCGCCGAGTATGTCGGCGAAGGCCATCTATCGCAGATGCTGGACCATGAGGGGGCCGGGGGGCAGAGTTCAGAAAAACCCAAAATGTCCCTGCTTTTGTTTCGAGCCGGCGGCAAAGTTCAAAAAGCGGTCCCGCTAGGCGTCATCGCGCGTCTTGAAAAAATTGATTTTGCCTCGGTGAAGTACCCGCACACCGTCCCGATGGTCCAGTATCGAGATGGCTTGATGCCTCTCATCAATGTAGAGGGGGCGTTTGACATGCCGCCAGAGGGCCATCATTCTGTGCTTGTGTTCTCGGACGGGGCGCGCAATATGGGGCTCGTTGTCGACGAGATTCTCGATGTTGTCGAGAACATACTCGATATTCATTTAGCGACCGAGTCTCAAGGCATTCTCGGTTCGACGCTCATTCGCGACGAGGTCACCGATATTTTGGATGCCCAATACTATTGGCACCTTGTTTTTTCGGAACACATGCCGAGTATTCGCGATGCTCGGGTTCCCAAAGCGAGAGCTCGGCGTATTTTGTTCCTGGAGCAGGACCAATTCTTCCGAGACATGCTCCTGCCCTTTTTGTCGGCGGCGGATTATCGAGTGGACTGGGTCGAATCTGTATCCCAAGCCCAGCGGCTTTGTACGGGAGGGGCTCGTTTTGATTTCATTTTGTGCGACACGGATATAGGATATGAGGCCCTCCACGCTTTTGTGAGCGGGGTCCGAAGAAGATACCCTTCCCAGGAGGACGACGACACGACGGTTATCGGCCTTTTATCCACCGCCGAGATGGGGCACGTCGAGGACGCTTATTTGTCTGATTTTTCCGATTTTATCTCTAAAAGGGATCGTACAGCTTTGCTCAAAGTGCTCCGGGAGCATCAAAAATAGGAACCTCTGGAAAGCCTGCAATTGGTCCACAAGCTCCTTCTTTCGTTGCAGTCCCCCCGGCAGAATCTTGCCCGGGCATGGATCCGGGAGCTTTCGGAAGGTGATTCTGGATTTTTTTCCCAGTTTTTCCGGTTTTCCGTGTATGCTCCCGGGATTCATCGAGAGTTCGTCAGGCCGCCCTGTTGTGTCAAACCAGGAGCGGCGGGGGGCGACCTCTAGCCGGGAGCGGGGCTCCTGTATTGTCAGAATTGTCAGATATCAGAGTAAAAAAGGATGAAAACCTGTCTTATTGTAGACGACTCCAAGATTGTGCGCGTGATGGCGCGCCGTATCCTAGAAAATTTCGGGTTTCAAGTCGAAGAGGCCGCCGACGGCCAAGAGGCTCTAGACCATTGCAAGCGTCAGGCCTATGATTTTGTCTTGCTGGACCGGAACATGCCTGTCATGGACGGCGTCGAATTTCTGACCCGCGTCCGCGGCGAGCTGAAACAATTCGAAACCAAAATCGTCATGTGCTCCACCGAGGATGACCAGAAAATCGTCCGAGAGTGCCTCGAAAAAGGCGCCGACGATTATATTGTCAAGCCTTTTGACGAGACCCTCATCGGGGAGAAACTCAAAAAGGTTCATTTGCTCTAGAGATTCCGATACATTCCGATACAAAGACCTCCGGGAGCTCTGACAACACGGACGCCCAAGCACATACCGGCGGCAAGCACCGGGGCAAACACCGGGCCCCGCAGGCGGGCGGCGGAAGCAGCGGCAGAATGGGCTTGAGTCTCCCGTTTTTGTGCGCCATCGCTGGAGGCGGGGCTCTTGGAGCCCTGTGTCGTTATGGATTCTGGCTTGTCGCCTCCCAATGGGGAGCGGGCTGGTGGGGGACCTTGCTCGCCAACGCGAGCGGGTGTTTCGCGATGGGCGTGCTCGCGGCCGGGGCTGGAAAAGGCATTTTGGGACTCAGTGCCACGACAGGGGATTGGCGTTATGGAGCCCTGAGCGTCGGGTTTTTAGGAGCTCTCACGACGTTCTCGACGTTCTCGCTGGAGGCCCTTCACTTTCTGAAGGGCGGGCACCCCGGTCTTTTTCTGGCCTATCTCACCTTGTCGCTGACCCTGAGTCTGGGAGGGTGTGCGCTCGGTTTTTTCGGGTGGTCTCTTTTTTGGCCCACGCATGGCTCATAGGGTTGTCGTCCAGGCGTCGGACCAAGGGACACGCCTCGACGGGTTCCTGAGGCACCAGGGGCTGGAGAATTATCGCATCCGCCAGAAACTCATACGGACGGGGCGGGTCCGCGTCAATCGGGGCCGGGTTTCGGCCGGGTTTCGGCTCACGGCGGGAGACGCCGTCACCTGGCCTCAGTTTTATGAGAACACGGCGTCTTCCCCGACAAAACGCCCAAACGCCGCGCCCGGAAATATACCCGGAAATATGCCCGGGCTGGAGGCCTATGTTCGGGCTATGGTTCTCTATGAGGGCTCGGATTTTTTCGTTCTCGACAAGCCGGCGGGCCTGGCCGTCCAGGGAGGCACGGGACAAAAGGTTTCTCTAGACCATTGGTTGCCCGTACTGGGCGGCTCTGAGACGCCGCGTTTAGTGCACCGTCTGGACCGGCCGACTTCGGGATTGTTACTGATTGCCAAAACGCGCGTAGCGGCTCGGCGTCTCACGGCTTATTTCGCTCAGCAGCTTGTAACGAAGCTCTATTTCGCCCTCACCGAGGCCCATCCTGGGGCCGCCGCCCCCGCTTCCCCGCCCCAGACGCCCGAGGCACCCCCACACGAGCCCCAAACAACTGGGTGTTTGACGGAGCCTCTTTCACGGTGCGGGAAACAGATGCGACCCGACCCTCACGGAGCCCCTGCCAGCACCTGGTGGTGGCACGTCGCCTGTGTCGGGACGTATCATCTGATAGCTCTCGCGCCTTTGACGGGCCGGACGCATCAAATTCGAAGCCACCTAGCCGCCACGGGCTGCCCTGTCCTGGGAGACACGCTCTATAGCGGTCGGCCCGCGACGCGCCTTTTTCTGCACGCGGCCGCTATGCAATTGCCGATGCCATCGCCGATGCCATCCCCCGGGGAAACGAAAGAAAACGAGAAAAAATCCGACCCAACTCCTGAATTGTGTTTTTTTTCCCCTCTCCCCGCCTCTTTTCTGAGTCACGTCCACGATTGGACCGTCAGAAGCATGCTGGAGGACCAAAAGAAAATACAGGCCTGGCTTCGCTCAGCCCGCAAGAAGAGACAAGAAGAGACTTGACACACGCACAAAATCCCTTTAGAAGAGAATGGAACGGTGCGGTACGCACCCCCGGCCACCCGGCCACCCAGCCGATAGAGCGGTGGGGCGACAGCATCGTAGAAGCTTTGAAAAACAGAGTCTGAGAAACGAGATTCGGTGAGCATTGCAAATTGGGCGAGATATGGAGCCCTGGCCGCAGGCTTGGGATTGCTTTTTTTCTACAGCCTCTATCATGTGGCTGTTTATTATCGGGCCCACCGGCTTGCTCAGGACCTCAGAGAGGCCGTGCAAAAACAAGAGATACAGCTTGCTGCTTTGGAGGCCGAAAACAGGGCCCTTCGAACTCGGAGTCAGTTTTTAGCCCCCGATGCCGTGGATCTGGACTATCTGGAACTCATGGCGAGACAGCACCTCCGTTACGCCAGAGAAAGCGAGGTCATCCGAGTCCTTCGTGTCGATGAGATGCCCTAACCGCAAAGCCCTGCTTGCCCTGCTTGCCCTACTTACTCTGGTTGCCCTGGTTCGTCCTTCTGTTTTCTCACCTGTGTCTTTTCTGGGCCCTTTTTTGAAAAGATATGTCGCGCGGGAGAGATACGTTCTCTGCATAAGGAGCAGCCCTATATGACGCCCCGAGAGAAGTCTTCAAAAAAAATACAGCATGCGGCCTCGCCCCGCAAGAGATCTTCCTCCAAACACCCAGAGGCCCTAGAGCCATCGCTCCCCTCGGATGTAGAGCTCTATCGGACGATGCTCCTCATCCGGCGTTTCGAGGAAAAAGCGGGTCAGCTCTATGGCATGCTTTTGATAGGCGGGTTCTGTCATCTCTATATCGGGCAAGAGGCGGTTGTCACGGGCGTTCAAGCCGTTCTCCGGCAGGGCGATACGTCGGTGACCTCGTATCGCGACCACGGCCATATGCTGGCGTGTGGGGCCTCGCCCGAGGCGGTCATGGCCGAATTGACGGGCCGGCAGGCGGGCACCTCCAAAGGCAAAGGCGGGTCTATGCACATGTTCGCCCCAGAGCAGGGCTTCTATGGCGGTCACGGCATCGTTGGAGCCCAGGTCTCCATTGGCACGGGCCTCGGGTTTGCCCATCAGTACCGACAGGACGGCGGGCTGTGCGTGACGTATCTGGGCGACGGAGCCGTCAACCAAGGGCAGGTCTATGAGAGCTTCAATATGGCGGCTTTATGGAAGCTTCCCGTTCTCTATGTCATAGAGAATAACCGCTATGGAATGGGCACCTCCGTGCAGCGAGCCGCGGCTGGCGACGCCCTTTCACAGCGCGGCGCGGCCTATCAGATTCCGGGCGAACAAGCCGACGGCATGGACGTCCACGCCGTGATGACCGCCACCCAAGAGGCGACAGCTCACATTCGCGGCGGCGGCGGGCCCTTCATCCTAGAGCTGATGACCTATCGGTATCGGGGGCACTCTATGTCCGACCCGGCCAAATACCGAACGCGCGAGGAAGTCCAGAAAATGCGCGAGGAAAGCGACCCCATCGAGCGGCTCAAAGGCAAACTCCTCCGGAACGGGACGACCGACGAAGAGAGCCTCAAGGGCACGGATAAGGCAATCCGAGCGCAGGTCAATGCGGCCGCCGATTTTGCTCAGAAGACCCCGGAACCGCCTCTCGACGAGCTCTATCGCGACGTTTTCGCCTGAACCTGACCTCAATTTGACCTGAACCTGACCTGAACCTGAGTCTACGCTTCCGCTTATGCCAGTTCCTATTTTAATGCCCGCTCTGTCTCCCACGATGGAGTCGGGGCTTATCGCGAAGTGGCTCGTCCAAGAGGGCGACCGCGTCCAAATCGGCCAGCCGATTTTGCTCATCGAGACAGATAAAGCCTCCATGGAGGTCGAAGCCGTCGAAGACGGCATCTTAGGACGCATAGACCAGCAGGCAGGCGAGGAACTCGTCGCCGTCAATCAAACCGTCGGCTGGCTTCTGCTGGAGGGCGAGACAAACAGCTCTATCGACCGCACGTCCGACAAGGCGACCGACCCGGCAGGGCCGGCCGGGCCTGGGCTCGAGGCCCCCTCAACGGCCTCCGCCTCGCCCGTGCCCTCTCCCCCGGCGGAACCAGAACCCCCTGAGGAAGCCCCTGAGGAAGCCCAACACGCAACGGTGCGGATGCCGGTGCGTCAGGCTCTTCGAGACGCCATGGCCGAGGAAATGCGCCGTGACCCCAAGGTCTTTCTCATGGGCGAGGAGGTCGCCCAATACGAAGGTGCCTATAAAATCAGCCAGGGGCTGCTTGCCGAGTTCGGCCCCAAGCGTGTCGTCGACACCCCCATCACAGAGCACGGTTTTGCTGGACTGGGCGTCGGCGCGGCTCTCGCCGGGTTGCGGCCTATCGTCGAGTTCATGACCTTTAATTTTGCGATGCAGGCTCTGGACCAGATCATCAATTCCGCGGCCAAGACGCATTATATGTCGGGCGGGGCACTCACCTGCCCGATTGTGTTCCGAGGCCCCAATGGCGCGGCGGCGCGCGTGGCGGCTCAGCACTCGCAGTGTTTTGCCAGCTGGTATGCGCATTGTCCGGGGCTTGTGGTTCTCGCCCCCTGGTCGGGAGCCGATGCCAAGGGTCTCCTGAAGGCCGCCATTCGCAGTCCCAATCCCGTTATTTTTCTAGAGCACGAACTCCTTTATGGAGCACAGTTCGACGTCCCCACCGACACAGAGTGGACGCTGCCTCTAGGGCGGAGCCACATCGAAAAAGAAGGTACCGACGTTACGCTTATCACGTATTCGATCATGGTGGGCAAGGCCTTGACCGCCGCCGAACAACTTGCTGAAAAGGGCATCCAGGCGGAAGTTATCAATTTAAGGTCGCTGCGCCCGCTGGACCTAGAGACCATCTTGACATCCGTCCGAAAGACCAACCGAGCCGTCACCATCGAGGAAGGGTGGGCCTTCGCAGGCATCGGGGCCGAACTGGTGAGCCTTATCCAGGAACACGCTTTTGACTGGCTGGATGCCCCTGTGATGCGGGTTGCCGGGGCGGACGTCCCGCTCCCGTATGCCGCAAACCTAGAGCGAGCCGCTTTACCCCAACCCGAGGCGATTGTGGCGGCGGTCTCTGAAGTCTGTTATCTCGATTGAGGGCTGCTGGCATGCCGCCGATTCAACTTCAAATGCCCGCGCTGTCGCCGACCATGACTTCGGGGACGTTGCGCCGCTGGCTCGTCCAGGAGGGGCAGGAAATCGTTCCAGGACAAGCCTACGCCGAGGTCGAAACCGACAAAGCCGTGATGGAAATAGAGGCCGCCGATGCCGGGGTCCTCGGCCGAATTCTCGTCCCGGACGACAGCGAAGACGTCCCGGTGAATGCGGCCATTGGCGTGCTCTTGGAGGAAGGCGAAACCCTCGACGACCTGGAGGACGACCCAGAGGACGACCCGGGGGCCGGGGCGGCCTCGCCGCCGCCGCCGCCGACCGAACGCGAGCCCGCCGCCTCGAGTGCTACCTCGAGCTTACCACCTGGCGAGGCCCCCTCTCGCAGCGCCTCCCAGGCGGGAGACGCCGTCCAGGCCAAAGCAGCACCGGAACAGACTAGTCTGGGACCGACGAGTCGGGGCCCGACTAATCGGGGCCCGACTGCTCGACGACCTGGCGGTCAGGCTGGTGCTGGAGAACACTCCCGGCGTATTTTCGTCTCGCCGCTTGCGCGGCGGCTTGCCCAAAAACGGGGCTATAATCTAGAGCTTCTAACGGGCACGGGGCCTCGCGGCCGCATTATTCTGCGAGATGTCACGGCTTTTTCGGCGGCCCCCGCCCCTGCCTCCCCGGGCCCGGGGCTCGGGGAGAGGCGGCCCGCCGCCGAGGGCTCTGCCGCATCGCTCCCCCGGTCGGTCCAACCCGCAGCCCGAGCCCGCGACGGCGGTGTGTCCCCAGAGGTCTCGTCTCAGCCTTTAGACCCGCCTTTCCGAGACGAAAAGCCTTCAATGATGCGTCGGGTCATTGCGCAGCGGCTTTCGCATGCCACACAGACGGTGCCTCATTTTCATTTGACGGCCCCGTGTGTTCTGGATGAGCTTTTGGCCTTGCGCGCGCGACTCAATGCCGGAAGCGAGGGCGCCTTCAAATTATCCGTGAATGATTTTATGATTCGGGCCCTTGCGCTGGCCCTCCGAGATTTTCCCGAAGCGAATTGTTCTTGGCTGGAGGACAAGATTCGCTATTACGAGCGTGTCGATATCTCGGTCGCTGTCGCCGTCGAGGGCGGTCTGGTGACCCCCATTTTGCGAGATGCGGCCCGCAAATCCGTTCTGGAGCTCAGCACAGAGATCCAACAGCTAGCTCAGCAGGCTCGGGCGGGGACTTTACCGCCCCATGCGTATCAAGGCGGCACGTTTTCCCTATCCAATCTGGGGATGTACGGCGTTCGGCACTTCGAGGCCATTCTCAATCCGCCTCAGGGGGGGATTTTAGCCGTCGGAGCCGCCGAAAAAATCCCAACCGTCGGACCCGAGGACCGCATCACCGTGGCAACCCAGGCTTGTCTGACGCTCGGCCTGGACCATCGTGTGATCGACGGGGCAACAGGCGCACGGTTCTTGCGTCTCCTGAGACACAAGATCGAAACGCCTTTATTTTTACTGCTCTGATGCTTGCCGGCGGAGGCTTCTCGGCCCCCCTTGTCAGACCCCCTGTCGCAGACCCTGCGGAGTGTAGCTCAGTCTGGTAGAGCACTGCCTTCGGGAGGCAGGGGCCAGAGGTTCGAATCCTCTCACTCCGAACTTCGAGACCAGAACCTAAATTCAACCCTAAAGCCGACCCTAGAGCCGACCCCAGAGCCAACCATGACGGGCATCGCTGAAATCAGCCGCACCCCCCTCTCCCCAAGCCGTGCCGAGTCGCTCTCTTCTCCCCAGGGAGCAGCGGGTGTGGCGGTGTCATCCGGGGCGGCGTTTTGCGCCCCGGACGCAGCGACGGCTCAGGCTCTAGAGCTCTATTTTGACTACCACGCCACGACGCCCCTAGAGGCCGAAGTCGTGGCCGCCATGGAGCCCTTTTACCGCGCTCAGTTTGCCAACCCGCATTCGACGAACCATACGGCGGGCCAGGCGGCTCAGGGGGCGGTCGAGCAGGCCCGCGCTCAGGTCGGGGCTCTTTTAGGGGTCCCCGCCTCTTGTGTTTTGTTCACGGGCACGGCGACCGAGGCGAATAATCTCGTCCTTCGGGCTGTGATGGCGCATCAACAACAAAAAGCGGGGCGAGATACACTGCTCACCGTTGCGACCGAGCACCCCTCGGTGCTAGAAACGGCCCGCCATCTGGCGCAACAAGGCACGCGTGTTGTTTTCATGCCCGTCGAGCCCGATGGGCGTCTTTCGCTGGCCGAACTGCAGCGTCACCTGGACGAGCGTGTCGGCCTGGTCTCGGTGATGGCGGCCAATAACGAGCTCGGCGTCCTGGCACCCCTCGAGGCCATGGCCGAGCGCGTCCACGCCGCCGGGGCCTTGTTTCACAGCGATATGGTTCAACTGGCTGGCAGAGCCTCTGTCACCTTAACCGAGTCGAATGTGGATTTTGCGACGCTCTCGGCGCACAAGCTTTACGGGCCCAAAGGAGTTGGCGCTCTCCTCTGGCGCACGCCGGCGTTGCGCCCGTTTTTGTCGCCCTCTCTTTACGGGGGGAGTCAAGAAAACGGCCTGAGAGCCGGCACGCTCGCTCCGGCTCTGGTGGTGGGGTTCGGCACGGCGTGCCAGTTGGCCCTGCGTGGCCGGGACCGGGACGAATTGTATCTGCACAAACTGACAGAGAAATTACTCCGGTGCCTTCAGAGCCATTTTCCAGACCTGCAAGTCAATGGCCCTGTGGACGTCCGCGACCGTTTGGCCGGGAATTTGCATGTCACGCTTCCAGGCCTGGATGCCGAGGACTGGCGCGCCTTAATGCCTCACATCGCTGTGAGCACCGGGGCGGCGTGCAAGACGGAACACGCTCGTTTTTCTCATGTGCTGGCGGCGATCGGGAAGCCGCCCCAGGCCCGAGAACTCCATTTGCGTTTCGGGCTGGGAAGACCCTCCACCGAGGCCCACGTGGCGGCTCTTTCCGAGCAACTCGAGGCGATGAAAGCTTTTTTATTGTGACAAGCTTCCTATGGCTGTAATGACTTTCGTGGCCCCGGATGGGAGCTCGCGGCGTGTTGTCGACGTAGAGCCGGGCCAGACCATTCTGGAGGTCGCCCGCGTCCACGACATAGAAATAGAGGGCCTCTGTGGCGGGTCTTTGGCTTGTGCGACCTGCCATGTGATCGTGGAGGCTTCGTGGGCCGAGCGCCTCGTCCCGCCCGAGCCCGACGAGCAGGATATGCTCGAATTAGCCCCGGGCCTCCAGCCCACGTCGCGCTTGGGGTGTCAGGTGACGGTGACGGAGGCTCTAGACGGGCTCGTCGTCACGCTGCCAGAGACAGACATACCGTGAGAACAGATTTGATAGATTATGCTGTTTTATAACTTTATGACTGGCCCGTTTTACTGTCCTGAAATCTGTGCTAGGGTGGGTCTGTGATGGGTCCATCTTTCGCCGACGCCGACGCCGCTGCTGCCCCCGCCTCTGTCGGTCTGTCCGCCGCAGCCGCGGCCCGGCGGCATCCAGAGAAACGGAACCAGACCCCCACGGCCCTGCAGCCCAAGCCGAGCTGGCTCAGAGTCCCCGCCCCGACCTCGGCGGGCTACCGCCAGACGCGTGCTATTGTCGAGCGAGCTGGACTCCACACGGTGTGCCAGGAAGCGGCTTGTCCCAATATCGGCGAGTGCTGGCAAAAAAAACACGCCACCTTTATGATTCTGGGCAAAATCTGCACGCGAGGCTGTGCTTATTGCAATGTGGCGACCGGCAAACCCGAGACCCTCGACCCCTTCGAGCCCTATCGAATCGCCGGGGCGATTGCCGCGATGGAGCTGCGTCATGCGGTGATTACCTCGGTCGACCGCGATGACCTGGAGGACGGCGGCGCGCATGTCTTCGTTGAAACGATTCAGGCTGTCCGGGAAAAGAATCCTCGCACCACCCTGGAGGTCCTCACCCCCGATTTCCGAGGCAACCGACAGTCTATTGCCGCTGTGATCGCGGCCTGCCCCGACGTTTTTAATCATAATCTGGAGACGGTTCCGCGACTTTATGCGTCTATTCGGCCCGGAGGGCGCTATTTTTCGTCGCTGGCTCTGCTGGCTCAGGTCAAACAAGAGGACGCCTCCATTTTCACAAAATCCGGTTTGATGGTCGGACTCGGCGAGACCCACAGCGAAATTCTGCAGGTTCTGGACGATATGCGCGCCGCGGATGTCGATTTTGTAACGATCGGGCAATATCTGGCGCCAAGTCCGCGCCATGCGCCCGTCGAGCACTTTTATACGCCCGAGGCGTTCGAGCAGCTGGCAAGCCTCGCTCGAGGGAAGGGGTTCAAAATGGTTTCTGCCTCGCCTTTGACGCGCTCGTCGTACCATGCCGACGCGGATTTTGAAAAACTGCGGGCTTCCGCTCTTCCGGACAAGGGGTAAGTCGGGCAAGCTGGGCTTCTTCGGGCGGCGCGCCCGGACGGCGCGCCCGGACCGTGGGCCCGGACGGCAAAGGCCACCCGGACAAGACAAGGGGTCTGGAAGTTGTTTTACGAAGAAAAACGCCTGGTTCCGTACACAACCGAGCAGATGTTCGATCTCGTGGCGGACATCGAGGCCTATCCGTCTTTTCTGCCGTGGTGCCAGCGGGCGACGATTCTGGAGTTACAGCCGGATTTGCGGCCGGATTTACAGCCGGGGGCGGGCCCGCGTGGCGACGTCAGCTATGTCCGAGCGGAACTCTGGGTCGGCTTCCGCTTGCTGGCAGAGCGTTTCGAAAGCCACGTCCATCTGGACCGAACGAGCGGAACGATTCGGACTCAGCAGGCGGGCGGGGTCTTGAAAGAACTCTGGGCTTTATGGGAGTTTGCGGAACTCGCCGCCCCCGGTTCAGACTCTGGGGCAGATTCTGGGGCAACCTCTAGCGGGGGCGAGAGACCAGCACCGGGCGAGGAGTGCTCTCCAAAGGCACGGGATGCGAGTCAAGTCAAGTTCCGGGTTCGGTTTGCTTTTCACTCTTTTCTTTTGCAACGAGCCGTGCAAAGCGTGTTCCTAGAGGCCCAAAAAAAAATGATATCCGCCTTTTTACAGGAGGCTCACAAACGCTATGGCAAGCAGGTGTAAGGTGTAAGCCGGCCGGGGCGTCTCACAGAGCAGCGGGTGAGCGCGACGAGGACGAGGGCTCGTGAACGAGCCCGGAATGAACCCGGGGGAGTTCACCCTTTTGGCGGAAAGGGGTCGTTCCCGTGGCTATCTTTTCGTTGGATTTTCCCGTCTCTGCCGTGGATATAGAGCTCGGTGCCTTGGTTCCGGCTCATTTTGCGCCCGGCCGAGACGGCATCTTGCTTTGTTTTGAAGTGGCCGCTGCTGCGAGTTGCGCCGCCTTTTTTGACGTCCCAACCGTCGCGAGCTTTGTTGTGGACGACGTGATAGGACTCTGGTTTTCCTGACATCGTTCTCTCCCGTCTAGCTAGGACCCCCTCCCATGCAGCTTGAGCATAGGCACATCAGCCACGAAGCGCGACCTTGAGAAAAATCGAATGAGCCCGGGGCTCACCCTTTGGGCGGAAACGGGTCGTTCCCGTGGCTATCTTTTCGTTGGATCTGCCCGTCCCTGCCGTGGATATAGAACTCGGTGCCTTGGTTTCGGCTCATTTTGCGCCCGGCAGAGACGGCATCTTGCTTCGTTTTGAAGTGGCCACTGCTACGAGACGCACCGCCTCTTTGGACGTCCCAACCGTCGCGAGCTCTGTTGGGTACGACGTGATAGGATCCTGATTTGTTTGGCATCATTGCCTCCTGTCTATCGGAAATTTAACACACACACATCAGCCGTGCAGCAGCCGTGCCCTGGCTGCTATAATGGCCCTCAAGAAAATGGCCTTGATCTGTTCATCGGCCAGTCTAGCACGGCTTGAGACTTTGTCAAGTGTCTCCAGCTCGTGGGGTTGGCTTCTATTCTTGCGGTGGTGCAGCAGAATGAGTCGCCCCGACCAAGGCACTCAGCCTTTGTTTGAGGAGCTCCCTACGCGCCTTGATAAATGACTCGAACGCTCCGAATGAAAGATCCGTCCCCACCGGTATCAGGAGGTCCTCGGCTTTCGTTCCCCTCTGTTCGGCCAACCACGCATCGAGCGGCTTATCGTGCTTGGATCTGTTCTTAGACGAATTCAGCAAATGAAGATTGACGATACTGTCCCAGTTTTCGGGGTCTTCATAGAAAGAGCGGCCTGCTGGATTGCCGAAACCGACGCGTGCATCGTATGCATCCAAGTTCTTCTTTTTGAAAGATACCTCTGGATGCAGATGGTCGATCTCAAGAGCCTGGGTGAAATCCAGGTCCGGAAGCAACAAAGCTAGAATCGAAAAACAAGAAGGGTCTTTTTTTCGAGTTTTCAGCAATCTGTCAATGAAGTCCTTATCAAAAGTTAGATCTCTTTTCGTGCCACGGTAGCTCGTTATGATTTCATCCAGCGGGAAGCTGCCAGCCGGTCTCTCCTTCAAACCGTCGCGGATGATTTTCCACAGAGCTTTCAGCATGGTATCCGAAGAAGAGCCGAATGCTTTCTTGAGCAAAGATAAGTGCAGCCACTGGCAGATTCGCTTCCGCTCTTTCTCGTGCCGAGCTCTGTTGTTGATGTCCGCATACAACCCTTGCTTGCCGTTCATCTTGTTCCGACCCTTGTGAAACAGATAATAAGCAATTGGAATAGCCGCGTTTTTGGAGCTCAGAGCGGCATCATGGAGGCCGAAGGACCGGATGAGGCGGAACACCTCCACGATACAAGCCTTGATGTCGTCCCATTCTTGCTCGATTTTTTTGACCCGGTCTTCGGTGAAATTCCCAACCTTGAGTCGCGTATCCTCGTCGGTGAGCATCAAGGCCGTTTTCAAAACGAAATCACGATCGATGGAAAAGCCCGTACCGGATCCAGGGCGGATATGCTCCACTAGCTCGTCGATCTGTTGCTTCATATCCTCTTTCCACTTTGCTACAGCGAGGGACATCACAAGATCGGCGCGCTTAAGAGGTGTTCCACCACGGTTGGTACGGATAAAAATGTCGAGGACGCGCTCGCCGGATTGAGTGGTTTCGTGGTAGAAGTGAATTGTGCTGTCCAGACGCATGGCAAAATACAGTTGGATGAGCGTGTCGCGAGCATATTCGTTGGATTTCCACTCCTTCTTAAGAAAACCCTCAACGATAGAGACAACGTCAGCGTTTTTTTCGCCTGTCGGGAAATCGAGAATGTCGCCGACCGCAAACCAAAATTTATTCTTCTTACCAAGATCCTTTTCGAACTGCGCATCCGTCAGAAATTTGAATTCGTGTCTCATCATCTCTTCGTTCGATTCCTCGTCGTCCTCGTCTAGAGGAGCCGCAAGATTGAGATAGAGCTTGCGTGGGGGAAAGACGCTATCGTCCCTGGTTCGAGTCCGCCATTTCCTGGGCAGCTTATATGCGTAGGTCCCCTTGAGGCCTATGTAAAGCGAAGTCAGGCGTTGTTGGCCATCGATGACGGCAGAGAAGTCACCATGCCCCTTGATGTCGAAATCCTTATTGTTTTCCTCGAAATATTCACAATATCGTTCGAGGAATTGGTAAAAGCGTAAGCTCTTTTTGATCTCCGAATCTGTGACTTTCCAGAACATGAATGTATTGATCGGATGGCCGCGCATAATCGAATCGAACAGGACACATATCTGCGAAGGGCTCCAGATGAACTTTCTCTGGATAGCAGGCAGCAAATAGTGCCGCTCCTTGATTCGACGGATCGCCTCCTCAATTGTTATAGGTTTTTCGTAGTCACCAGCCATTTTTACGCCTCACACATTGTTTGCATTACTTCGCTATTCTCTGTCCGGGGGTCTCATCGGGGCTTCAATCGCAGCAACCCATCGCCCAGTCCATAGTGAACCACATCGATCCGGTCACTGCTCTGCGAGACATAATCCCCAGTCATCACAGGGAGCCGGAATGGAAAAAACGCCGGATTGTGCGAGAGAACCCCCAACGCTCCTTCAGCCCCTGACGTAGCCAAGAGAGCGGCCTCGAACAACAGAACGGTCAGGTTTGCACCAGGACCTCCAGCCGAAACGTAACCTCTGGATGCAAAAGTGTCAAGAGAAATACCCGGATTTCGTGCGTCGGCCATACGGTCGGTAATGGGGACCGGAGCAGCTTTCTCATAGCAGCCTCTAGCCTTCGAATCCTTCAGGACGCCCCACGCCACAAAAGAGCGGATCACGAATCTCGCACAGTGACTCACGGTCTGTCGGTCGCCGTATTGTTCTTTCAGGCGATGGATGATTTGCGCTCGAGTCGCCTGATTCTGCAAAGCCAGCAGACGACCCGTCTGCCGAGCCGCATGAAACCAGAACG
The DNA here is from genome assembly GCA_965203415.1 of Alphaproteobacteria bacterium. Lineage (GTDB taxonomy): Bacteria > Pseudomonadota > Alphaproteobacteria > CBDBCS01 > CBDBCS01 > CBDBCS01. The sequence continues at coordinate 210,604 of CBDBCS010000006.1, forward strand.
GATACGTCGCCGAGACCATCCCCCAGTGGACCGCTAGAGCCATGGACGGAGACGGATTGTCTCGCAGAAACGCCAGAGAAGCCTCTCGGAACGGCACCAATTCAGGGTCACCAGAAACCCAAATCCGCATCAGATTATTGACGATAAAAGTCCGAGTCCGAACACTTCGAGCCCCTCCAGCACGATGGCCGCCGACGCCGCCACCTCTGTCTCTGGCCGCGAGGAACGCGTGCAGCTCTTGGCGGATGGTTTTGGCGTCGAGTCCCACCAACATCAGCTCGGCTGTTTTCTGCATCCACTCGAGACGTAGGGCGCGCTTGATGCCGATGAGTTCGTGTCTTTGACTCGGGCCCATTACCGTGTCCTCCTTTCAAACTTGACGAGAGGCACGATGACCTCTTCCAGAGCGACACCGCCGTGACCGACGATAGAGGCTCCTGGTGTCACGAAGGCGTCGCGGCCCCCAGCCACCAGAGGAAAACAATCGGCTGGTAAGCCAATCGGCTGCCACACTTTGGCAAACGGGAATTCCTCAACGACCCGAGCACGGAGTTCCGGGGTGCGATAAATACGCACACGCTCGCCGCGTATTTCGGCGGTCGAGCCCTCGGTGGGGCGGCCTCGGCCTTCGCACTGGATGTTGCCGTGGTCGGCGGTCAGCCAAACTTTATAGCCGTCATCTAGCAATTGGCCGACCAGCTCAGAGAGAAACCCAGCACGACACCACTGCTTGATCTGGTTGTGCATCCCAGCCGAGCCAAGCTGCATCCCGTGCATAATCTTGTCGACCTTGTCTATGACCAGCCCGACGACCTGGGTGTCTCTGGGGTGGATGGTGGCGGCCAGGACGTCGGCGGCCTCGCCGTCGCCGAGGCCGCGTTGATAAGCAATCTTCCGCCGAGGTACGCCACGAGCTTCCCAAAACTGCTGCCAGAGACGCTCTTCACGATGGGTCGAGTAGATGGATGACGGAAAATAGAGCGGCGGCTTGCCCGCAAAAATCGCTTGCCGAGACACCGAGGTCAAAGTCGGAATCCAAGCGAACGTCGCGGCTTCACGCATGACCAAACGCGCATCCTGCTTTTGCAAAAACGAGCGCACGGTCACCCATTGATCCAGAGCTAGGCCGTCCATCACAATCAGAGCCACACAGCTGTCCGCGGCACCCTCGAGAGCCCAAGCTAAACGCCGAGGCACATGGTGCAGCATGGCCGGATGCGTCGGCGGCAGATTGATCAAACTCGAATAGTGACCCACCAGCCAATCGACAAAGAGCTTATTCATGGCGTCGCCGATGTCTCTGAGCTGGGCCTGATGAGCAGCACTGGTGCCGCCATTGCCGCCATGAACCAGAGAAGCGAGCTCCGCCCATTTCAACGCAAAGCTCGTCCAATCCGAATGAAGCGCGTCCGCCGAGGGCAGCTTCTCTTTGACAAGGTCAAACAGGCGCGAGGCCCGCAGCTCGTCATCGTCCGCCTCGGACGTAGCGATACCGCTTCGAACCCAAGACTCGGCCTCTAGTTCAATTTCAAAAGCGTTGGCCTCGACGGGGGTGAGTTTCCTCTCCAAGAATAGATTGTCGATATAGACCTTGATGTCCCGGTGGTCGAAGGGGAGCCAATCCGGACCGGGATACTTGAGGACGTCTTCCGACACACTGTCCCGCAGCTGATAGGGTCTCTGGAACCTGGCGAGAAAGATCGGCCAGCGTTCCTGTAGAAAGGCAAAAAAGGCTTCAGCGTCCGGAACGATTTCCGAGAGCGGCCACGTTTTGAACGCCTCACGGCCTTGGAGAACCCGGACAAGTCGTTCGGCCAGCACCAACGAAAGCCGAGGCTGGCCATAGTGCAGACGGAGTAAAACACGAAGCAACTCGACCTCGTTTTCGATCATCTTAGCGGTGATACGGAACACGTGTTGAAGGATAAAATCCTTGGTTGCGTTATCGCCCATGATGCGGTTTAAGGAGGCGTTGCGTTGAGCCTCAAAGAGTGCATCCAGCAGACTCCGGTCGAGCTCCTCGAGGACGGGATAGCTCAGCTTGGGAAAGAGCCGTCCCAAACTAAACGACAGGCGCCGGCCGGCCTGGAGCAGGTCGTACGGCAAAGCTTCCAGCTCGGCCGCCGGCCATCGGAGGATCAGGCCTCGGTCGGTAGATTCGCCTCGGTCCCAGACCGAGCGGTACCGAGGTTCATAGGCGTATCTAAATTCGACGGGGTCGCCGAACTCGATCAGCTCGAACCCGCGTCCACGGAGTGCGAGAGCGAGTTTCTCTTCGGTCAGCAGACCATCCGGGTCTGCGACCAGAGTCAGCTTACGCTCGCTGGAGACAAAGTCTTTCAGGATGGTGTCTCGCCAGCTAGGCATCGGGTGTTGTCCCGGCCCCGGATTTTATCCCTATCCGCAGTCTCAACAGAGGCCGAATTTCGGGCGTCATCTGCCGTACGGTCTGGAGTTCGTGGCGCCATTGGGTCTCTTCGGCGTCGCATTGAGCCCGTCTAAATTGCCGCACTTCCGGCAGGCCCACGCGTTCGATAGCTCTACGCCGCGCGGCCAGAGCCACCTTCCCGCGTTCCGCCTCGCGAGCGACCGAGGCCAGGTGTGTTTGTCTCAAGGTGTCGAACAGTTTTTGGCCGACCTTCTCGGCGGCGGCGAGCAGACGTTCGTGTGCTTCGGCGGCTTCGTCCGGGTCAAGAGCCCCCTGCACTTGGACATCCGTTGTCTGCAGGGTGTCCCAGATATGTCGGGCTGTGGGCAGGAACAAGCGGCCTTCTTCGCTCAGGAAGACACTGATGTAGCTCCGTCGCACGGTCGGGATACGCAAGCGTTTCGGCCTCCCGCCCGTCCCGGGCGCGCCGCCCGTCCCGCCCGTGCCGGCCTGGAGTCGAATTTCGAACAGCCCCCAAAACCCCGAAACACGAGCCGGCAGGCCATCGACGGTCGCGCAAAAAACAGCTTGGCCTGGCACGCTCTGCGGCAGGTTCAGAGCCAACTCTCGGACGCGTTTATTCTCGAGATTCAGCAGCGTCGCCTCGGGCAAGAGTCTTGCTTCCTGGGCATTAAACACGGCTTGACGGTACACCTGGCTATCGGGCTCGGGCCATGTCAGTTCCCAGCCCGACCCTGTGCGGTGGCGCCGAGCCGCCGCTGCTCCGCCGTGCCCCTGGAGATACCCCACGGTCATCCGTTCGACCCAGTGCGGCAGCGGGTGCGAGCGCAGTCGTTCTGCGGCCTGGGCGTCCGTCTCTTCAGAGATCCCATAAACGGCAGAGGCCTCTCGGGCGTGCTGGACTTTATCGCGGAATCGGGCGACGGTGTTGTCGACGGAGGTCTCGATCGTTTCGGGCTTCAGGATAGCCGAAGCGAACACGTCTTCGAACAGAGCCCCCGCCTGGGCCGAGTCCAAAACGTCGCCGGTTTTATCGATCCCGAACTCGTCGAAGATCACCGAGAGTTTTTTCTCCAGCACTTCGCGGACGCGAAACTCGACGGAGTTTTCGAACACGAAATTGAGTGCTCGGACCGTTTTGAGTTGCCCGATACGGTCGACGCGTCCGATGCGTTGTTCCAGGCGCATCGGGTTCCAGGGGATATCGTAGTTCACGATGACGTGGGCGTATTGCAGGTTTAGGCCCTCGCCGCCTGCGTCCGTCGAGACCAACACTCGGTGTGACAGACGAAAGGTCTCTTGGGCTTGTCGGCGTTCATCCATGGTCATGGTGCCGTTCAGGGTGGTACTCGAGATGCCTCGGTCTTCCAGGAACCCTTTCAGCATGTGCTGAGTCTGCACGAATTCGGTAAAGACCAAGACCTTCAGCTCCGGCTCATTTTCCTGGGCTTGCAGGTCATAGATCCACTCGATCAGAGCCTCGGCTTTTGCGTCTGGGCCGGCTTGTTCGCACCGGACGGCGGCGTCCAGCAGGGTTTCCACGTGCGAGACCTCGCTCTGCAGAGCCTCCACGTGGGATTTCAGCAATTCGTCCAGCAGCTCTTGGCCGTCCATGGCGTAGAGGTCATCCAGCGTCTCTGTCTCGTCCCCGTCCCCGTCCCCGTTCTCGCGCGCCATCAATTGCGCGCTGGCGTGCGCCTCGCCGGCCTTGAGGACGTCGCGGCGTCGTTCCAGCGTAGCGCGGATCGCTCGGGTACTCGAGACGACCAAGCGTTGCATCAGGATCATCAAGAACCCGATGTGCGCTTTTTTGTCGCGCAGAGCTTTATCGTATCCCTCGCGCACATAGTCGGTCACGGCCTCATAGAGCAGCCGTTGCGCGTGGTGTCGTTTTTTCCAGGCGACGGGGGCCATCTGCGTCCGCCGAGGCCGAAACAGAGCTCGGCCCTCGGCGTCGATGGCCTTGCGTTTTTCGGTACGGATGACGTAGGGTGCGACGCGGGCTCGAGACACACTCGCGGCGTCGGGGAAGGCGGCGGCGTCCAGCAGTTTCATCAGCCGCCAGAAAGAGCCCGTTTTCCCCTGGTGCGGCGTCGCCGACAGCAGCAGCACGTGCGGGGCGGCCTCGGCCAGTTCCTTGCCGAGTTTGTATCGCGCCACTTGGTCGGTACTGCCGCCCAAGTGGTGGGCCTCGTCGACGACCACGAGGTCCCAGTCGGCGGTCACGAGGTCCTCGAAGCGGCTTCGGTTATAGTCGGCGATCCGCTCGGGAGTCCAGCCTCGGCGTTTATCGATCGGCTTGACCGAGTCCAACGAGACGACGACTTGGTCGAACATACCCCACGCAGAGGGACTCTCGCCGGCCCTCGCCCCGGCGGAGGCGAGGCGTTGCAGCGTCGGGATGTCCTCGCCCAGCACGAGCCGGAAGTGTTCGTTGAAGTGCGTTTGCATCTCGGAGACCCACTGCGTGGCGATGCCCTTGGGCGAGACGACCAAGATGCGACGCACCAGGCCTCGGAGTTTGAGTTCTCGGATGACCAAGCCGGCCTCGATGGTCTTACCGAGCCCGACCTCGTCGGCGAGCAGGTAGCGGACGGGTTCTCGCGAGACGGCTCGAGCCAGGGCGTTCAGCTGGTGGGGGAGCGGGAGGACATTGGACTCCATGGGGGCGAGCAGGACGTCGGCGTCAGCGGAGTCGGCACGTGTGCCGCTCGCGCCTTCGAGGGTCTCGGCGACTTTGGCGGCGGCGGCGACGTATGAGATCCGGGCGGCCTCGATCTCGGCCTCCGGCCCGTCGTCCTGCAGAGGCCGCAAGTCTGACTCGGGCAGGGTCACGATCGAGTCCTGGTTCGGCAGCCAGACTCGGTACATGGTCTGTCCCCAGAGGCTCTGCGTTTCGAGGACCTTGCAGACGCTCTTGTGGGCGGGACTATAGAGCCAAACGGCCGCCATGCGTTGCGTCTTTCACGAGGCGGTCTCGGTGCGGGTCAGAGCCTGATCGTACCACATAATCAGTTTGGCGTCCTCTTCGAGGACGCTGGGGGGGATTTTGCCCGCCACCGCGATGATGGTCGCATAGTCGCGCCCCTGCCACGCTTTTTTGAAGCCGGCTCGGACGGCTTCGGCGCGGAACACCTTGAGTTTTTTCTTCTCGGCTTTATAGACGTCGAACTCTTTCAGCAGGGTTCGTTCGCGCAATTGTTCCAGGTCGCTCGCCTTATTGGGGTTGGGGACGTACCAGCGTTCGTGCGCTTTTTTTATCAGCTCGGGGTCGGTCTCGGCGCGTTGGCGGAACTCTTTCCAGTTGTTGGCGAGATAGATGTGTATCTGTTCGGGCACGGCTCCTTTGCCGTCGTAACAGAGAAAATTCTGACTCAAGAGTTCGCTCAAATCGAGGCTGACTTCGCTCTTACGCCAGCCGCCCAAGACCTGCATGAATTGCGGGTTGAGGTCCGAAAACCGCTGCGGCTTTTTCCTCAGGAGATGACGGAGCCAGTCAATGGCCGAGGCCTCGTCGAAAACGAAAAGGTCTCTTTGCTGGACCCCGCCCGAGATCAATTTCTGGCGGTCGTATTCGGCTCCTTGCGCCGGCAGGAAAAACATGCCGTCGCGCTCCATGAAGCGTTGCGTCAGGCCGAGTTGGAACTCTTGACTGGAGACCGGCACGAAATGCATCTGACGCACATAATAGGCGACCATCTGGTCGAATAAAAGACGCGGGTCTCGTTCCGGGATGATCTGCAGCAAGTTGTCCTTCTTCTTGATGACCGCTAAATACCCGAGATGCGTGCGAACGAAATCCCACACCCTCTCTTCGGTTTGAGCGTCCTTGAGAAAGCGTTCTTGAAAACCCCCGTTCGGTTTATACGCCGAGATCACCAGATCTTGTTTGACAGCCGTCGAGGTAGTAACCGAATTGAAGGTGCCTACCTGCTTATCCAAAGAAGCGACATTCGCCACGATAAAACCCGCCCCCGTCAGGGCTGTTTGGATATTATTCCAAACAACCGCTTTCGTATTCGAGAATTCGACGGTCATCCAATGACCCGGTTTCAGAATCCGATAGGCTTCCCGAAAACACCGGTTCATGAGCTGGCGATATTCGGGACCGCTCTTGCCTTGAGACTTACTTTCCACAGCCTCTTCTGTGTTGTCTGTGAGCACCCCCAACCAGGACTCCATGAAAAAATTCAGTTCAGAATAGTGCAAATTGGCCCCAAAGGGCGGGTCTAGAAAGATATAATCGATGCTATTCTCAGCCGGAGCCACATGGGTGGCACTGACGCACGCCGTTACCACATGACCGTCTCTAAACTTTTGTTGAAACCCAAGCCGCTTTGTTCGGAAGGCCAAGCGTTCAATCACATTGACTTCAACGGATAGAGACGGAATATAAAGGACGCCGCTGAGGCGTGCAATTATACCCCCGCTGTTACCTTTGAAATAGTTTTCAAGAGACTTGAGTCTCATTTCTCTACCTGTAAAGCTCAAAAAAGATGTGAACCAGCTCAAATAGCGTCTGGAGGATGCATGGATTTTGGCTTTGAAGGCGGCGAGCGTTATCAGAATGCGTTTTGTATAAAAGTGATGCGCGTTTGTCATGCCCGCCTTCAAGGGAGGCCTTGTCGTATCACCCTTCGGGATAGGCGTCGTAGGAAACCAATAGGGGCTTTCTGTATCTCGGATTTTGTTTATCAATTCAAAATCCGTGTCGTCTGGACGTTTGTCTAGACGCTTTCCGTGATGTATGTAACGTATCCAAACGGGGACTTGTTTCGACTGCCGCACGGTCTCGTTGATGGCCGTGTCAAAATAGCTCTCCCTGGCGCGTTCCATTCTTTTTTTGGTTAATAAGGCCGCACACTCAGGACACGGAAATTCATCTTTGACGACCCCCTTTTGTTTATCCACGGCCACCTCCCAAAAAACCAATTCGTTCGCACAGTCGGGGCAGATGAAAACATCCGACCAAACGATGTGGTGGATCTGACACCGAGTCTCCCCATCCGTATGGAGCGTCTCATACATCCACCCGTATTCCGCTTCGACTTCTTTGAGAATGCGGTCGGCCTCTTGCTGGAATGCCGCAACATCGATAGGGGCATTATAGGTATAGGCGATAAAACTTGCTGCTGACGACAGCTCGCTCAGAACGGCTTTACGCACCCCGAGTTTTGAAAACGGCCGCCAGCTCGTCGTGCCGCCCGTATCTGTCTCTCCCTGCAAAATGGTCCCGTCCGGCTTCACCTGATAACCGAGACTCATCACCGCGTCGCGGTCGCCACACATCTGGGCGGCTACACCGGTCATGCCGGTCCCGCAAAATCCGTCATAGACGATATCTCCCGGTTCTGTATAGTGGAGAATATAGCGCATCACCGCCCGGTGCGGCACTTTGGTGTGATAAGCGTGCGCATAATAGATGGGGTCGGCCTTGCCTTCGCTGACGTCGGCGGCAAAGGGTTCTCGGTGGTAGGGGACTTGTTCCGCCTCTGGAGTCTCTGGTTTTTCCTGTTCCCACGCCTTCACGAACTCGGCGAGCCACGGGTTCGGGCACACGGTGTAATAAGGAGGGTCGCTCAGGTTCAAGATGGCCTCGTCGCTGCCGAGCGGAAAGCCCTCGAGTTCTCGGAATTTCGGGTCGTGCAGGTGCTCGCGCAGCTTCTCGATGTAGTGCTCTCGGCGAGCTGTGTCGTTGGGGAAGGTCTTCCCCAGACACACCACCGGTTGCGTCGAGTCCGCCTCGTGTTGCGACGTCTCTACGTCCAGTTTGCCGGATGTGTCGTTCTCTTTTTCCATGGTTCTTTCCTTTCCTGAGAGGAGGGGATTACTCGAAGACGACGCGGACCTTATTCGGGTCTTTGCCCTTGGTGAGCCCGTCGATATAGGCTTCGAAGCGTTTTTTCATCTCGGCGGGCGTGGCGGGGCCGTCCTCCGGCTTGAGGGCCTCTTTCAAATGCTGCTCGGTGACGGTGACCTTCACCAGAGCCGACAGAACTTCCTTCAGAGCGTCCACAAAATGATTGTCTAACGTGTCCGGGAGTTCTCGGGCCTGGGCGAAAGCCAGGAGCGGGGCGCGATCTTCGCTCTTCAAGAGCCCCATGTTCTCTTGCGTGATGGGGTCCTCTAGGTTCTCGAGCAGGATCGACGTCCAACCCTTGAGGAGCTCGTCCAGCTGGTCGTCCAAGAGCTCTAAGGTCTGAGTGTTCACGACTTTGACGCCGCCGTCGCCCTCCGCCGAGGGCCGGAAGTCACAATGCGGGCAAACCGGCGCTACGTCAAGGTCCGGGTCCGTGAGAGAAAAACAACTCTTGAGCCCAGCCAGACGATTCCTGTACGCCATAAACTGCTGGCGAGGCAAGAGCTCTAGGTTCGCAAGACGGGTCAACGCCTGTAACCGCCGATCATTCAAAAGCTCTGCTTTGTGCTTGTCGTCGTTCACCCCGAGACGAGCCTTGGTGTGAAGACCGCTGTAGAGAATAATATACGCCGCTTTGAGCCTCTGGAGTTCCTCCGCCATGACAGCATGCGACGGCGCCGGCCACCCTGGGAGATCTATCCGCTTGAGCATGCCTAAAACCCGCTGCCGCTGAGTCTGCATGTCTTCGACCCATTCGTGCCCTTGGGGGAGGCTCTTCTCGGCGGCCGAGAGCCACGACGCCGTCAGTCCATGAGCCTTGGTGAACTCATGAAGGGCTTGGAGCTCGATGCGGGCCTTGATGGCGGCGTGCTGAGCGTGTATCTCGGGGACCGTGCAGCGGAGGTTCTTTAACTTGCCCGGGGTGGTGTAGGCTTGGAGCTTCTCAAAGAATAGCTTGGCCTCGTTCAAAAGACGCGCCTGAGTCGCTAACGCCCCGCCCGTGAGAACATCTTCGCCCCAGAACGATAAACCCCTGCGGAGCGTCTCTTGGGTCTCGACAAACTGCCCGACGTATTCCGCAAGACGCTGCTGGAGGCGCTGGACCGGCCCCTCGGGCTTGCCCGAGGTCAGAAGCTGAACCTCGCCCGGTGGGAGACCGAGAAGCTCGAAAAGAGCCTTGAGGACCGGGATGTTCCACGCTTTGGGTGGCTCTAAGTGCCCGAAACGGACGAGCTCCTCCATGTTGGCCGCCGCAAGCTGCTTTAACTTCGTGGCGTCGTACTTCTCCGACAAAATGGAGAGAATCACATCGCCCGAATAAACCAACGCCGCAATGAGAACCATCGCCCACTCGGGTTCTAGACGCATGCCGCCAGGTTCTAAATACTCGAGACCTTGGCCTGGGACTGCCTCCCGAAGGAGCTCGTGACGGTTGGTGACTTGACCCTGCACCTTGTCATGCACAACATGTAGAATATGCCCGGCATATTGCGACGCATGCGTCGCAATGCGGTCGTCTCCGTCTAAGAGCCCTAAAGCACGCAAGACCGCCATGGATTGCTCGGTCAGAGGCTGGCCCGCAATGGCTCGTAAGGCGGCCTTCGCCGCCTGGACGCGGGTGCTGGTCGTGATCTCAATCGTGAACACAGGGTAGTCGGGGGCTTGGTCCTCGAAGTGCGGCTCTAGGCAAAAGCTCGCAACCGTTTGGACGAGGTCTCGGAAATTGTTGGTCTCCCGAGACGAGCCGCCCGTGCCCGTGCCGGTGCCGGGGCCGGGGCCGGCGCCGGGGCCGGTGCCGAATAACCCGCGCGCCGAGGCCTCCTTCGCCCACGCCGCGAGAGACTTGGTGCGGCCCTGATAGGTGGCCTCGAAGGCGGTGCTCATGTGCTGCTGGAGCCAGCGCGACAGCTGCTTTAAGAACTCGCTGGCCTTGGATTCATAGGTCGCTTTGGCATGACCCGACGAGGTCGCCGCAAGCTCGAGAGCCGCCGAATAACTCTGGAGGGCTTGCTGGAAGGCCTCGTCGGGGTGCTTGAGCCGGAGAAAAACTTCGTCGCTCGCCTTGCCGTCTCTGAACCGCGGCGGATCATGAGGCTGAATGAAATAAAGATAGAAATCACGCTGCGGGACAACCGTGGAACGCTCGTTGGGGGCTCCGAAAAACAGATAACCCGAACGAGCGACACGGCGCGCCCGCCAGATGAGCTCATACTGCCAGATCTTGTAACCCGTCACATAGGTGGAAATGTCTTGGAGCTCCATCACACGCTTGAGGGCCTCGTAATAAAAGCGGTCGAGTTGTGACGCATCTAAACTCTCGGCACGCTTCTCGATCAGAGCGTCAAAATCTTCCGTCTTCTTCAAGTCCAAATAAAACTGGTGATTGTCCGAATTCACAGAAATAAACTGACCACTGACCGTCCGGAGGATCTCGCGGAGAACCGTTTCGACTTGGGTCTGGAGGTCTTTGTCCGGCTCGTCACTGCCGAGCTCGGTCGCTAGAGGGTCAAACAGAAATAGACGGTCGCGGAGCTCCACCGCAGACGCCCCCAGAGGCGCAAAAACATCGCCCGTCGTCAGACGATGTACCGATAATGCATGAATCAAACGAACCGCCATCGGCTTGTAATGCTTGCGGGGCAGCGAGTTCTCAATGCGGGACTCGAGCACCTGGCTGCAGTCAATGACGGCTCGGACCTCGGGGATGGAGCGGAAGACCGCATTCTGTCTGAACTCATTCCAGTAACTGTCGAACGCAATGACGCCTGGTTCGTCTTGGGGGACCTCTTGGTCGAGGATGTTGCGCATGCCCTTGGAGAGCGTTTTTAGAACATCCCGCTTCTCTGCGAGGGTGATGCGCTCGAAGGTGTCAATGTAGTCCGGATGCACCGGGAAAAGCCGGACAAACTCGTCCATGCGCTCGTTGAGACCGCCGTAATACTTGGTGAAAAACATCAGGTACTCACGGACTTTGGCTTTCTGCTCGACGGTCTTCTTGAGTAAACGCTGAGACACCACGAATTTCACGTCGTTGCGAGCAATGAGAATCTGCTCGAAACGGTCCTTGACCCGACGGAGACTGTCCGCCGCAAAAGACAGACGCGGATGGTCGAAGATCGCCTCTTGGACGCCGGCGATGAAGCGGAACCGTAAGTCCTTGCAGACCTCGCCGATCTCGCGGAGGAAATTCAGGTCGAGAATCAAGGCTTGGTCCTTCCGAGTGCGCAAATAGTCCAGAAGCTCGTCCACCACCATGAGCAACCCATGGTCGGGGAAAACTTGGGTGAATTTTTCCATCATCTCTTCGAAGGAGCGTTTGTGGCTGGTGACGGTTGCGGCCTCGGGGAAGGTATAGACGACGCCTAGTTTCTCCAGATGCGTCTCCAGTTGGGACACCAGGATATCCCGCAGGGCCATGGTGGTGGAGCCGATCTCGGTGCGTATGACTTTGAAGCGGCCGGCGATCTCGGGGGCGGCGGCGCGGACGGCCGCATGGTTGAGCTCTGGCACCATGGCGGCGTCCGCCGCAAGACTCGAAACCACCGACATTAAATGCGACTTGCCCGTGCCATAGTTGCCCACAACCAAGAGACCCTTGTTGTCGAGCGGCTGGTCGAACTGTATCTGAGGGATGACGAGCTTCGTGAGCCGCTCGGCCATCTCATCCGAGACGACATAGGTCTGTACAAGAACGCGGGCTGCCTCGAATTGGTCGGCGTCGCGCAACTGAACCACCGACTCGATCGGTTCGAAGTCGATGAGGTCCCGGTATGTCATGTTGGATGTCATGGTTGATTTCATGCTTGATGTCATGGTTGTCCTGCCTTTCTCTTGTTTCTCTTTTTTTGGACCGAGTCAATCGTGGCCGTCCCATCCATACCGACAATCAGGAGGGCATCCGCTGCCTCATAATTGCGATACTCGGCGTGGCTGGTTTCAGCATACAACAGTCTCCCAGCGTTCACGCTTCCGTTCCACGAAGCCACGACGGCTCGGTTTCTTGAAATGGACCGTAGCAGGCGCAAGGGGTCCTGCTGGAAACTCTTGTCGAAAAGGAGCTCGAGATTGTCCAGGACCACAGGCGCCTGAGCCTGAGCTATAATCTGCTCGAGAGCCTCTTGCACTTGCAGCCGCCGCTGCTTTGGGGCCACGCCAAGCAGCTCGCCTGAGAGCTCTGCATTGACGTTGAGAACGGAGGAGCCTAGAGCCTCGGCCAGACCCTGAAGCACACCAGTCTTGCCGGAGCCGGACGCTCCCACCAGCAGGACGAGGCGGTAGTACAAGCCCTCTGTGGCCTGGAGAGACCGTTTAATCTTGTCGTGTATCGATTTGGCTATGGTCGCCCCTTATGCTTATGGCTCGGTGCTTTGATGTGTGGACCCTTTGTGGGTCCGTGGCCGGCTTTTCGACAAAGCCCGGAAAACCTGTTCCTCGGCGCGTGGCCTTCTCAGAGCCACGCTTGTCTAAAGGATGGGCCCGGCAGGACTCGAACCCGCAACCTAACCGTTATGAGCGGTCAGCTCTAACCACTTGAGCTACAGGCCCCTCTCCCCTCTCCTGGCGGCGTGCTTTCCGCGGGTTCCTCTTTCAGGACGAGGCCGGCGGGGACGGGGGCGGCGGCGGGCCCGAGGACGACGGGGGCGGGGGCGGCGGGGGCGGGCTAGAAGCCGCGGGCGTCTGCCCCGCCGGAGTCACTCGACGCCACACTCGACGTTGGACCAGAATCGCCAGGACTAGAAACAAAGCCAGATAGATCATCACCTGGAAGCCTATTTTTTTGCGGAGTTCCAAAGAAGGCTCGGAAGCCCAGGTGAGAAAAGCCGTCACGTCGCGTGACATTGTCTCCACGGACGGCGTCGTGCCATCGGCATAGGTTACGAGACCCTCTATGAGCGGAGGGGCCATCGCAATGGATTGTGTGGGAAAATAGCGGTTATAGTAAAGGCCGCTCTGGGCTCCGTCGCTGGCGTCCGCTGAGACGGCCGCCTCCGCCTCCGTCACCGTTTCCGTCTCTGTCGCCGTCTCGTCGGCATAGCCGGTCAAAAGAGCATAGACATAGTCGCTCCCACGGAAGCGGGCTTTCACGATAAGCGAGAGGTCCACCGGATACGCCCCATTATTGGCCGCTCGAGCGGCGGTCTCGTTGGGAAAAGGAGAGACAAATTTATCCGACGGGCGGGCGGGCCGTATGAGATACTCCCCGAAATCGTCTGGTTCTGTATCGGTGACCTCGTATCGGGCGGCGAGCGTTTTGACCTGGCCTTCGTCATAGCCCAGAGCCTCTAAATCTCGATAAGCTAAGTGTTTCATGGCGTGGCAGGATGCACAGACCTCGGCATAGATCTGGTAGCCGCGCTGCAGCTGCGGGCGGTCGAATTTGCCGAAGGGGCCCTCCCATGGCCAAGCCTGAGACGGCGGGGCTTCGGCGGTCTCGGCGGCGAATGCCGCCGTCGGCCCCCAAGCGAGAGCCGAAAGAGCTAGAAACAGGACTCGGATACCGGCCGGAAAACGAGAAAGCCTCGCCGCCCCAAAAGTGAGTCGAATGACGAACCGCCTCCCCCAGAGGAAAGCAGGGACAGAAGAAGAAGAATTAGATGCCATATCTCAAATATCTCAAACGGCCTTGAGGACCTTCTGCCGAATGGAGGCAGGCGGCGTGCGCGGCTTTTCAAAAATACCCACCAGCGGCGTCAGGACCAAGAAATGGAGGAAATACCAGAAAGTCCCAAGCTGCGCGAGCGTAACATAGACTCCCTCGGCGGGTTTCGCCCCGAGCCAGCCTAGAAACAGGACGTCCAGCGTGAACAAAAGGACCAGCCATTTATAGATGGGCCGATAACGACACGAGCGGATGGGTGACCTGTCAAGCCAGGGTAATAGAAACAAAACCACCATGGCGCCTCCCAGAGCGAGCACGCCTAGAAACTTGTCCGGAATAGAGCGCAGAATCGCATAAAAAGGCAAGAAATACCACTCTGGCACGATATGAGCCGGCGTGGAAAGCGGATTGGCAGGCGTATAATTGTCAGGGTGCCCCAAATAATTCGGCATGTAAAAGACGAAAAAGGCGAAAACGAGCAGCAAAACAAGAAGACCTACCGAATCCTTGGCGGTGTAATAGGGATGAAAGGGAACGACATCTTGGGGGCCTCGGACATCGATGCCCTCGGGGTTATTGGATTTTGTCACATGGATGGCCACAACATGCAGAGCCACCACGCCCACAATGATAAAAGGAAAGAGAAAGTGCAGGACAAAAAACCGATTCAAAGTCGGATTATCGACCGAAAAGCCGCCCCAGAGCCAACTCACGATAGAGTCGCCGACCCAGGGAATCGCCGAGAACAGATTGGTGATGACGGTTGCTCCCCAGAAGCTCATTTGCCCCCAAGGCAGCACATAGCCGAAAAAGGCCGTCATGATCATCAACAGAAAAATCGTAACGCCTAAAAGCCAGAGAAGCTCACGGGGGGCTTTATAAGACCCGTAGTACAAACCACGCCAGATGTGGATATAGACCACGACAAAAAACATCGAGGCTCCATTCGCGTGCACATAGCGCAGCAGCCAGCCATAATTGACGTCGCGCATAATCCGTTCGACGCTGTCGAAGGCGTGGTCGGCACTCGGCGTGTATTGGGTCGCCAGAATGAGGCCCGTCACAATCATCAGAGCCAACATCACCGTGGCGAGAGCTCCGAAACTCCAAAAATAATTCAGATTGCGCGGCATCGGAAATTCGCCGTACTCGCGCTGGAGATAGCTGAAAATGGGCAGACGCCTGTCTATCCAGCCCACCAGAGGATTGCGAAAGGAAGGGGAATTAGAAGAAGATTGACTCACGGATTACTCCTCTATTTAGGACGGCTTACGGCTGCGTTTTCGTTCTCGGGTCTGTTCCCAAGGCATATGGGCGTCTCAACCAATGCGGAGCAGGGTCTCGGACACGAAGGCGTAAGACGGGATCTCCAGGTTACGAGCGGCGGGGCCTCTTCGGATCCGGCCCGAGGTATCATAGTGCGACCCGTGGCACGGACAGAACCAACCGTCGTACGCACCGCGCACTTCGCCGCCTTTCTGACCCAGAGGCACACAGCCGAGATGCGTACACACGCCGACGACGATGAGCCAATCCGGACGCTGGACGCGCTCGGCATCGGCCTGGGGGTCGGGGAGGTCGGCCACGGCAACCGCTTGAGCCTGTTCGATCTCATTTTCGGTTCGCCGCCGGATGAAGACAGGCCGGCCGCGCCATTTGACCGTGATCGACTGACCGACTTCGATGGAGGAAAGATCGACCTCCACCTGAGCCAGGGCCAAAACATCCCGCGCAGGATTCAAGGCGTCTATCACGGGCCACAAAGCGGCTCCGGCCCCGACGCCTGCGGCGGAAACCGCCAGAATAGACAGAAAATCCCGCCGCTCAGAAGACGAGTCGTTTTCTTGGTCTTTATCGCTCTCCATCATTCATCCACCCATCCGAATACGCTTTGCAAATACGCCTCCAATTGCTGGCCCCGGGCTTGACCCGCCAGAGACCCGCCCCGGCCGCCTACCCAGCCCCACCCGCACAGGCGGGGCACGAAGACGGCACAGAGACCATATGGGGGCCATATGAAGGCCATGGAGACGTGAAGTTACAACAAATTTTCTTTTCTGACAAGTCTCTTGGGGGCGGAGGGGTTGACTTTTTTTCAAAATAGCCTCTATTGTCCATCTCTGTTGTCTATTCTTATTGTTTTTTTTTCTTGAAAGAATGTTTAAATAAGAGATTTTACCGTTATCTCTGAACGACGCTTTGCCGTCTCTGCTGTTCTAGGCTTGACCTTGTTAGGCGTCAGTTCTTGTGCTGATGATGAAAGATGCGGTACACATGAGACTGATTTATCTAATGAAGCTTGCCATGATCAGTGGTTAGCAGACAACAGTCCTCCTCGATCTAATTACTTATATACAAGTCATATAACTGTGAATCCTGATAACCCTACTTATTCGTTCGCAAGTCGCTTTAGGGACCCAGAAAGCAGTCCAATTCATTTTTCTAAAAGTCCGAGTGATCTTAATCCTTCTAGGTGGGACCTTACTCAAGATGGCGTAGCTACTTTTCACGTAGGTCGTCTAAGCGAATACCAATCAACTCCTTTTACTATAAGAGTTCATGATAAATGGTCTGGCGTAACATTTGATTCAAGTCTTCATTATAGAGATTATCGTTTTAATGTATCTATTGACTCGCGATCTATATCTGCCGAAGAATTTCAAGTTATTGGAGCAGAAAATGGTGCGCTTGTTTCTCAAGTTGTTATAATAGAGAATACTTCCTCAGAACATAGGTCTGTTTCAGAAGACATTGAAGTAGAAGATTCGGCTGAAAAAAGGTGGGAGGTTGATTCAAACTCAAACGCTGTGTTTGATATTGTGTTTGACGCCGAAACTTATAGCAAGCCAGTTCTAGAAGATAACCCTGGTTTTGTCCAAGTTCATGAAATGAAAGAAGGCAGTGGTTGGGAAGTGTCTTCTTATTTCATTCTGTTCGATCATAATCAATTGGAACTTGAGGGAGAGGACCAAGAAAGTGTTTACAGTTTTACTGTTTTAGCTCCAGCTCAAGACGAGACTGAAGAAGATTTGGTCTTAAACATCAATCTTATTATTGAAGAGATAGAGCCCGCTTAATTTTACTTTGAAAGGATATTCACATGAAAAGATTATTACGCATGCCTGCACTATATGCCCTCTCTGTTGCGGGGAGGGCTGTCAAACTTCTGTAAAAAAAGCGTCGCCGCAAGCGACGCGTATGAAGCCGTATGATGCCGATGTGATGCCGCTATCCGACCGATTTTTGGTTCTAAACGGCCCGAATTTAAATCTCCTCGGGACTCGAGAGCCCGCCTTATATGGGACGTGGACGCTCGCCGATATAGAGGCAGAGGGCAACCGCTTGGCGGAGACCATCGCTTGGGAGGGACTCTGGTTTCAGTCCAACCACGAGGGAGCTCTCCTGGACGAAATCCACCAGAGAGGCCCCGATGTGCGGGCTCTTATCATCAATGGCGGGGCTCTGTCGCACAGTTCTTATGCGTTGCGCGATGCTCTGGCGTGGTATAGTGGGCTCTCGCACGCCAAGGCCCTGGTGGAGGTCCATCTGAGCCACGTGTTCGCTCGAGAGGCCTTCCGCCGGCGCTCGGTCCTGAGTCCCGTTTGCACGGCTCTAATAAGCGGTCTGGGCCCTTGGAGCTATTTTCTCGCCATACGTTCGCTGGCGCGCTATTCCAGCCGGCCGACCGGCGGAGGCGACAGGGACGAGCGGCGGAAACTAGAAGAGGCCGCTGTCGTATGAAAAATACCGCCGCAAACCCCACCGAAAACCCCACCGATAACCCCGGGCGTCCCGAGAACAAACCAGACAAGAAACACGGAGAACCACGCATGACAAAAATTGACACCGGCTTCCTCAATCGGCTTGGCGAGGCTATGAACCGGCACGATCTCGCCGAGATAAAACTGGAAACCGACGAATTAAAGTTGGTCCTCCGGCGTCCGGCAGCCTTTTCGAAGCGGACTCTTATCGCCCGGGGTGGAGGGGCTTTTGGGCCTGCTCCCGGCCATGCCGGACACGCCGGGGCGTGGGAAGAAGCCGCCTATCGAGGGCCGGGCGAGGCAACGGGGGGGGCGCATGCCTCTATACACGCGGGGCACCCGATACATCCCGGGTACCCGGCTCGTCCGGGAGAAATTCCCAGGGACGCCGAGAAAGGGCCGCCCGGCTCTGGCGGCCGTCCCGGGGCGGAGGGGCAAGCCCCCGGGCATACAACCGGGCAGGCCACCGCCGCCGAGCCGCCTCTCGAGGGCGAAATGGTCAAATCGCCCATTGTTGGGACCGCCTATTTGTCCTCTCGCCCGGGGGCCGAGCCCTTTATCTCGGTCGGCGACAAGGTCACCGCCGAACAAACGCTTCTGATTGTCGAGGCCATGAAGGTTATGAACAATATCGGGGCCCCCAAGAGCGGCACTATCTTGAAGATTTTCGTTGCGGACGGCCAGCCCGTCGAATACGGGCAGGACCTCGTCCTGATAGACCCCTCGTGAGCGGAGGGTCTGAAAGGTTCTGAAGGTTCCGGCCGATAAGTCCAACCGATAAACCCAGCCGATGAATTCCGGTCCGTTCGGGTGGGGTGGGGAGCTCGGGGACTCTAGATAACAGGATGCAACAGCCATGTTCCGAAAGATTTTAATTGCGAATCGCGGGGAGATTGCGCTCCGGGTTTTACGAGCCTGTCGCGACATGGGAATTGGCACGGTTGCGGTTTACTCCACGACGGACGCCAATTCGATGCCGGTGCGGCTGGCGGACGAGGCGGTGTGCATCGGCGAACCTCCGCCTAAAGACTCGTATTTGAACATGCAGGCTCTGTTATCGGCGGCTCTGATTACCCACGCCGAAGCCATCCACCCCGGCGTCGGGTTTTTGGCCGAGAACGCGGATTTCGCCGAGATGGTCCAAGAACACCATCTGGCTTTTATTGGGCCCTCGCCCGAGCACATGCGTCTGATGGGCGACAAAATCACGGCGAAAACGACAGCTGAAAAAATCGGTCTTCCGACGGTTCCGGGCTCGGAGGGCGCGCTTTTATCGCTCGAGCACGCTCGGCGTTCGGCGGCGGACCTAGGGTATCCCGTCCTCATCAAGGCCACAGCGGGCGGCGGCGGCCGCGGCATGCAGGTCATCGAAGCGGAAGACCAACTTGAGGCTCGGATGGCTTTGTGCCAACAGGAGGCCGAGTCCGCCTTCGGAAGCCCCGTCGTCTATATGGAAAAATACCTCGCCAACCCGCGCCACATCGAGGTCCAAGTGATGGGCGACGGCCGTGGCAAAGTCGTCCATTTCTGGGAGCGCGACTGCTCGGTCCAGCGTCGACACCAGAAAATCATCGAAGAGGCCCCCTCCCCGGGGCTGACCGCCGAGCAGCGTCAGACCATCTGTGAAACGGTCGCGAATTCTCTATCTAAAATGGCGTATCTGGGGGCGGGGACCGTCGAGTTTCTCTTTGAAAACGACGCTTTTTACTTCATCGAGATGAATACGCGCATCCAGGTGGAACACCCCGTGAGTGAAGAAATTACGGGCTATGACCTCATTGCCGAACAGATTCGGGTCGCCGCGGGCGAGCCTCTTTCGATGACTCAGGCGGACATTCCCCTCCTGGGGCACGCCATCGAGTGCCGCATCACCGCGGAGGACCCGGAAACACTTTTGCCTCAGCCTGGTTTGGTCCGGCACTATCATGTCCCGGGCGGGGTCGGCGTGCGTGTGGACTCGGCGATTTTCGAGGGGGCTGTGATTCCGCCGTTTTACGATTCGCTCATCGCGAAGCTCATCGTGCGAGGCGCGACGCGTCCCGAAGCCCTCCGGCGTCTCAGGCGCGCCCTGCGGGAGTACGTCATCGAGGGCCCCAAATGCTTGGTGCCGCTTCACCAACGCCTGGTCGAAGAGCCCGCCTTTCTAGAGGGGGCGTATGACATCAAATGGCTGGAGACGCTGCTGAAAAAAGCCTGAAAAGCTCCCGCGGGCGTGGCCCCGGCAGCTCGGGCCCGGAAGTTCAGACCCGGGTCGCAGCTGGGCTTGCACCAGAGCCAAATTGTGATAGCATACGAGCATACCGTCTGAAGGACTCTTTCGTGGTGCTTTTGTAGCTTTTTTGCAGAACCGGAGCAAAGATAGAACAATGACAACGGATTGGAACCCTGCAAGCTGGCGCGACTTTCCGATTCGGCAAGTCCCCAGCTATCCCGATGAGACGGCCCTGCGTCGAGTCGAAACAGAACTGGCGCATCGCCCACCGCTGGTTTTCGCTGGCGAAATACAGACGCTCCGTGAACAAATCGCCGCCGCTGCCCGAGGCGAGGCCTTCATCCTCCAGGGCGGCGATTGCGCCGAGTCCTTCGCCGAGTTCTCAGCCGATTTGATTAAGAACAACTTTAATCTCGTCCTCCAGATGGCGGTGATTTTGATGTTCTCGGCCAGCCGGCCCATCGTCAAGATCGGACGCATGGCCGGGCAGTTTGCCAAACCGCGCTCTGCCCCGAACGAGGTCCAAAACGGGCAAAGCCTCCCCTCGTACCGAGGCGATATCATCAATCATATCCAGTTTGAGCCTCAAGCCCGCCAGCCCGACCCGGCTCGCATGATTACGGCCTATCACCAGTCGGCCTGCACGCTCAATCTGCTTCGGGCTTTTGCGACGGGCGGCTATGCCAATCTAGAGCAAGTCCATACGTGGACGACAGATTTTCTCACGCGCCACCAATTGCGAGACGACTATTATCGCATTGCAGACCAGATCACGCAGGCGCTCGCCTTTTTTGCCGCCTGCGGCATCGAGAGCCGCTCGACGCGCCGGCTCCGGGAGACGGCGTTTTATACAAGCCACGAGGCCCTCTTATTGTGGTACGAGGAGGCTCTGACGCGTCGAGATTCGCTCACGGGGCACTGGGTGGATTGCTCGGCGCACATGGTCTGGGTTGGCGAGCGGACGCGCTCGATGCCTTCGGCTCACCTGGAATTTGTGCGAGGCATAGAGAACCCCGTCGGCCTGAAGTGCGGCCCCGCGACAGACCCCCGCGAACTTGTCAAGATCCTCCAATTCATCGAGCCCGAGAACCGCCCGGGGCGCGTTGTTCTCATTGCTCGGATGGGGGCGGGGCACGTTAAGGCACATCTACCGGCTCTCGTGCGCGAGGTCAAAAAGTCGGGGCGTCATGTGGCGTGGTCCTGTGACCCTATGCACGGTAACACGATCAAGGCCTCGAATGGGTATAAGACCCGCCGTCTGCTGGATATTTTCCGGGAGGTGGAACAGTTTTTCGAGATTCTCCGAAACGAAGACGTCCCGCCCGGGGGCATTCATCTCGAAATGACCAGTCAGAACGTAACCGAATGCCTGGGAGGCCCGCGGGACCTCGCCGAGAAAGACTTATCCTCGCGCTACCATACCCATTGTGACCCGCGCCTCAACGCCGACCAGTCCCTGGAGTTGGCTTTTTTGATAGCGCACGCCCTTGAGCCCCATTTATCGGCAGGAGGCCTGGCAGGGAATCTGACAGGCGGCAAGCGCACGCTCAAGGAGACGGACGCCTCTCCCCAGGCGAACCCCCAGGCGCCCCAGACAGAAAAACGGGCGAGCCAGGCCTGACACAATGCAACGCCCGGGGCAACGCCCGGGGCAACACACGGGCGAGATACATGTGCCATGAAGGCCTCGGACCATCATCCCCCCCGAAACTCTGGCGCCCGAGGCGGCCGCCCTGCGCCGCCGAAGCGGCCCTCAACAAGCGAGCGCAGGCTTATCGGCACGGGGGGGCGTATCGCTGCCGTTCCGTTTGACGCCCCATTGGATGCCCCATTTGATACCTCTGTCGAGGGCGAGCGCATGCCTATCCCCAACGGGGCGGCTCACAACGGGGCCCGAGAGACCCCCGAGGGCACAGTCCCAGAAAGAATCCCGGAAAGAATTCCCGGGACCCCCGAGGCCCGTTCTCCCTTTCCCCCCTTTTCGCCTTCAGAGTCGCCTTCAGAGTCCTTTATAACCCATTGGACGGATCTCTATTTCACGCGGACGCGCCGTCTGATCGAGGCTCATGGCTCGTGTCAAGTTGTCTATGCGCTTTTCATGCGCCGTCCGGCTGTTTTTGCGCCTCGTCTTCTTTTTGAATGGCTCGGAGCCATTCGTGCGACGCGTGACCCGACTCTCACGGTCACGACCCCCTATCGAGAAGGAAGCTGGGTCGGGGCGGGTCAGGTCATGATGTATATCAAGGGTGCCTTCGCCAGCTTGGTGGAACTCGAGACCTTCATTCTCCAGAAATTGGGGCCTGCCTGTGTGGCGGCTTATAACACCGCGGCGATGTGCGAAGAGCTGCCTCGGGTCGAATTTCTGGCGATGGAGGCCCGCCATTGTGCGGGCCTCGAAATGATGGAGGCGATGGCGTATGGGGCTTCGGTCGGGTCGGCCCGAGCGCGGCGAAAACACGGCGCATGCGGCTTCATCGGCAATGCCACGACGGCCACGGCGCGCTATTTCGGCAAGGCCACCGCCTATGGAACGATGCCTCACGCTCTGATTGGCTATGCCGGAAGTACCTTGGCGGCTGCCGAAAAATTCAGAGACCTCTATCCTTCGGGTCCGCTCACGGTTCTGGTGGACTATTTCGGCCAAGAGGTCACCGATACGCTCGCCGTGGCTCGGCGTTTTCCAGAACTGGCCGAGACAGGGCAGCTCGCGGTTCGAATCGATACGGCGGGCGGGCGTTATCTGGAGGGCTTGGATCGAAATCGCTCTTACCAGATTCTAGACAAACATGCGCCTCAGGCTGTCCGCGGCTATCGAGGGCAGGGTGAATTAGAGCATCTCATTGGGCCCGGCGTTTCCGCGGCCGCCTTGTGGCACCTCAAAGAGGTCCTCAGGCGAGAAAAATTTGATAAAATTCGTCTCATCGCCTCGAGCGGCTTCACGGCCGAAAAATGCCGTGTGATGGCTTTGGCCCAAGTTCCGGTTGACGTCATCGGCACGGGTTCCTATATTCCGGACCGGTGGCGCGAGACCTATACCACGGCCGATATTGTCAGCTATAACGGACGCGAATGCACTAAGGCGGGGCGTGAATTCTTACTTCCCTCCCGGCAGAAGCGGCTCGAGGCCTTCAAAAAAGTGGAGCTGCTGCCATGAACACGGGAAACGCGATGAACACGGGACGGGGAACACGATGAACACGGGGGCGAAAATAACCAAAATCCACGCGGCCGATTCGAGTCTGCTCGTTCTGGACGTCCAGCAGAAGCTTGTGCCTCTGATGCCGGTGCCCTCCGTTGGGCCGTCTTTCATCAATCGGATCGAGGCCCTCATTCACCTAGCCCGGCTGCTAGAGGTACCCGTCCATATCACCGAGCAATATCCCAAGGGTCTAGGCCCGACTGTGCCGGCGGTTCGCGCCTGCCTGCCGGCGGGCTGCGAGATTTACGAAAAAACGTGCTTTTCGGCGTGGGGTCAGGCGGCTTTGCGCGAGAAGCTGTGTCAAGGCGAGCCTCGGACGCTCCTTCTTGCCGGCGTCGAGACCCATATCTGCATCGCTCAAACGGCTCTGGACTTTCGCGAGGCCGGGTGGCGGGTTGGCCTCGTCGTCGACGGCTGCGAAAGCCGCCACGCGAGCGATAAAGCTCTGACCCTGGGGCGTTTACAACACAGTGGCATCGTCTGTCTCTCGCTGGAGGCCCTCGCCTATGAATGGATGCGAGACAGCACGCATCCCCACTTTCGCCAGGCCCAGCAGATTTTGAAGCGACATACATCGTGAGGTCTCTTGCGGCGGGGGTCGGGGCTTCCGTTCTAGCACATTCCCGGACGGTGGTCATCGTGAAGCCTCTTGCGTCGGAAGGGAGCGGAGGCTGGTTTTTTTGAGCCCCCCCACGATGGCCGGAAAGAGGACTCAGCTGGCGCATGCCGCCGGCTCTCGAGCGGGGCCGTGGAGGGTGGCTGGACACCGCCACGAATCAAGAGACAACCCAACAGACAGCTCAGGGACAGACACATGACGCCTCATGAAAGGACGGGTGACGGGTAGAAAGCCCAATTCAAAGCCAAATTCTAGCTTTTCCCTTGTTTTTTCTGCTTGTTTTTTTCTATAGGATTCAATTAATTAGAGCGTTCTAGCGTAAAATGACGGTGTGCGTGCCGGGATGCCGTGCACAAGGTCGCCGCCTAGGGGCTCAGACTTGTCTAGAGGCGGGACGCCTCGAGAGGCGTCCCGCCTTTTTCCGAGGATATCGTGGCAACGGGGACTCTCACGACGAAGCAGCATGCGCTGGCGACGAAGCAGGGTCTGGTTTTGAACGCCGCTCTGGAGGAAGACACGCGCGCCCTCGCGCCGTCGACCCGTTGTTTTGTGCCGTCCGAGACCGCCCACGACACCACCGAGGTCCTGTTTGTTCTGATGGACGCTTTTTCGCTGATAGCGTTTTCCGGGGCTGTCGAGACGCTCCGTCTGGCGAATTACATCAGCGGTCGAGGGCTCTATCGGTGGGAAACGGCGACCATAGACGGCGAAGAGGTCGAAGCCTCCTGTCGTCTGGGGATTCGGCCGGACACCAGTTTGGAGCAAGCTCATTTCCGCCGCAACATTGTTTTGTGCGCCGGGGCGGGGGTCGAAACCGCCCGTCGCGGGCGCCTCATCGGCTGGCTGCGCCGCCGAGCCACCGAGGGCGCGCACCTGGGAGCCCTGTGCACGGCCACCTATGTGCTCGCCGAGGCCGGTCTTCTACGGAACCATCGCTGTACGATTCACTGGGAACATCTGGATAGCTTCGCCGAGTACTTTCCCGACCATCGCGTCCAGGCCGAGCTCTTCCAGATCGATGGGGCTCGCTTCACATGCGCCGGGGGCACGGCGGCCGTCGATATGATGTTGCGCGATATTCATGTCGCGCATGGGCCGGCGCTGAGCTCTAAGATTTGCGAACAATGCATGCACGAACGCATCCGAGAGGGCAACGAAGATATCCGTTTGCCTATGCAAAACCGCTTCCGGTTCTCGCACCCTAAACTGGTCTCGGCGATTGCGCTTATGACGCAGAACACGGAAGAAGTCCTGGAGCGCGGGGAAATTGCGCGGCGTGTTTCGCTCTCCCATCGACAATTAGAGCGCCTGTTCCGACGCTATCTGACGAGTACGCCGGCGCGTTATTATCTCAATCTGCGTCTGAACAAGGCGCGCGCGCTTTTATCTCAGACCAGCATGCCTGTGACGGAAGTGGCTTTTGCTTGCGGGTTTACGTCGGCCTCTCATTTTTCGAAGTGCTATCGAGACACCTTTGGCAAAACCCCCAGAAAAGAGCGCCAGTCGTGATAAAACCAGCTAGAACCACCTAGACACGAAGCCATTTTAAGCCATGTCCTCTGTACAATGGGATCCTATTCTCCTCTTTCTGGGGGAGGCGTGGACGAACTATAGTCAGCTGCTTTTTGATGTTCTCTGGCGAGGCGGGGCTGCCATGGCGATTTTGCTCGTCACGCGCCTGATTGCCCGCAACATACGTCGGATTTTTTCCAGAGCTCAAAAGCGTTTAAGCTCCATCGATGAGACGGTGATGCCGATTCTAACGCTCGGGCTCACCTATAGCACCTATCTTCTGGGCGTTGTCATTGCCCTCGATGTCATTGGCGTCAACACCACCAGCATTATCGCGCTTTTGGGAGCGGCGGGGCTCGCCATTGGCCTGGCTCTTCGGGACACGCTGAGTCACTTTGCGGCGGGCATTATGCTCGTTCTCTTGCGGCCGATTCGCGTCGGCGAGTATGTCGAATTCGCCGGACTCAGCGGCACCGTCCGAGAAATCGGTATTTTCACCACCCGGCTAGAGGCGCCGGATGGGGTTTTTGTTTCGGCTCCCAATAGTCAGGTCTGGGACTCTTCGATTGTGAATCACTCGCGCAATACGCTGCGCCGCATCGATTTGAGCGTCGGAATCGCCTATTCGGACCGTATCGATACCGCCTATGAGGCTTTGAGGGCTCTGGCCGAAAAGGACGAGCGTTTTTTGAAAGAACCCTGGCCGCCTCAGTTCATGGTTCCGGCGCTTGGGGACAGCTCTGTGACGGTTCAGCTCCGGGTTTGGGTCCGCAATGCCGATTATTGGGACATTTACTGGTCGTATAACAAACGCCTGAAAGAGGCGATGGAGAACGCGGGCCTCACCATCCCGTTCCCGCAACTGGACCTGCACGTCATCGGGGATGTGCCTCCACCTCCGACCCCGGACCCGGCCCCGGCGGCCAAGGGAGCGTCCGACCACCCTCTGCAGCCGATACGCCACCAACGCGAGGCGAGCGACGACGGCCCCTGAAGACCGGGCCCCAAACAGGGCATCTGAGCTGAATTCCGTATCAATATCAATTTTATCCCTTGCAAACTGGTTTATGCCTTGCAAACTGGGTCTCTATGTCGTAGAGACTAGGATCATAGAAACCAAAGCGTGATTTCGGCAGCGGCAATAATTGCAATAATGTGGTATAATGCTCTTGTCGCCCTTGTCATAGGGGCGAAAGCATGATAGGCCGGCAGGCCGCCGGCCTCTTAGGAGTGTCCGCGTGGAATCCTTGAAGCTACTCTGGGCGTTTGTTGTATCTTGCGCTTTTGGGTGGAGTTTTCTTGATATTCTCTGATTGAAGAAGGAATACAAACGATGCGCCCTTATCGTGTTCATATGGGAAGCGGGTCTCTCAGGTCTGATTCCATGGAAGAAGCTCTGGCCCAGGAGGCCCAGAGTTGGCCTTTCCAAGAGGCCCGCAGGCTCGCCGAGCATCTCGGTCGGCGGGATGAAGGCGTGCCTGTCGTTTTTGAGACGGGCTACTGCCCCTCGGGTCTGCCGCACCTTGGCACTTTTTCCGAGGTCCTGCGGACCACGATGGTGCAACGAGCTTTTGAAAAACTCACGGGCCGCCCCACGCGTCTGTTGGTTTTCTCGGACGACATGGACGGGCTTCGCAAAGTTCCCGATAATATTCCGGAGGCGGGAGCAGCCCTCCTACGCGAGCATCTGGATGAGCCTCTGTCCAGCGTCCCGGACCCGTTTGGGACGCACCCGAGTTTTGCGGCTCATAATAATGCGCTTCTCTGTGCCTTTCTGAACAGATTCGGGTTCGAATACAAATTTCTGAGTGCCACAGAACACTATCGTTCTGGTCTTTTTGACGAGGCCCTTTTGAACGTTCTTCGGAACTTTGAGGCGATTCAAAGGCCTGTTCTGGCGACGCTGGGGCCCGAACGGCGCGCAACCTATGCTTGTTTTTTCCCGCTCTGCCCGCTTACGGGGCGCGTACTCCAGGTTCCTGTGCTGGAGACATACCCCGAGCGGGGGCGGATTTTGTACCGACATCCGGAGCTCGGCCCCACAGAGACCGTCGTAACGGGCGGCGCGTGCAAACTTCAATGGAAAGCGGACTGGGCGATGCGTTGGCATGCTCTGGGCGTCGACTACGAGATGGCAGGCAAAGATCTTATAGAGTCCGTTCGACTCTCGAGCAAAATCTGCCGTATCTTGGGAAGTCAACCTCCCATAGGTTTAAGCTACGAACTCTTTCTGGACGAAGATGGGAACAAAATCTCTAAATCAGAAGGGAACGGCCTTTCCCCGGAGGAGTGGCTTCAGTTTGGCCCTCAAGAGGCTTTGGCGCATTTTCTGTATCGTAGACCGAGGACGGCCAAAAAACTGAGCCTCTGTGTTATCCCGAGAGAAATAGACGCCTATCGCGACAGCTGCCTGACGGGAAGCACCCTGACGGATGCCGCTTTTTTGGATAGTCCCGTTTTCCACATTCACGCCGAGCGCGTGAGGCCCGAGGCTATACCGCCGGTCTCTTTCAGCCTTCTGCTGAATTTGGTGTGCGCGGTCCGGTTCGGTGATCCGAACTCGAGCGTAGATCCGGATTTAATCGCAGGCTTTGTGACGCGCTCGGCGGATAGAGCAATCTCTGCAGAGCTCCGGGCATGGATTGACTATGCCATTGCCTATGCGCGCGACTGTATTCCATTGGACCAAGCCTCGACCTCGGTCGAAGACCCGGGAGACAGGAGACTCCTCGCGGATTTAGACGAGGTTCTGAGAGTTCTGCCGCGTGAGAACCATACGGCGGAGGCCTTGCAACGTGAGCTCTACAAACTCGGGGAGCGGCAGGCAGGCGGGGCGTCGTGCGATTATTTTCAGACGCTCTATCGGCTTTTACTCGGCCGGACGTCTGGCCCCAGGCTTGGGTCTTTCATTGCTGTGTTCGGGGTTGACAGAACGCGGGAACTGATCGCCAGGAGGGTCCCTCCGCAGCCGCCGAGGCTTCCTATGGATGAGGAGGCCGCGACGTCGCCTGACTTCGACTGGGAAGAGGAAGAGCCCCATCCGTCCGTCCCCCCTCCCCGGCCCCATAGAGAAGAGGCGCCCGCAGCGGCGGTGTATGCCGGGTCGAGCGAGTCTACGGAGACGTTTCTCTAACGAGAGCCGGGGGCCTTTCGTTGGTCCGGCGGGTCTGGGTCCGGGTATTCTGATTAATTGCCGCCGGCGTTGCTTCTGTCTACGCCGGCGGTCTCGAAGCGTGCCATGCCCGTGTGGCACGCCAGGGCGGCCTTGAGAATCGTCAGAGCCAGAGCAGCCCCCGAGGCCTCCCCCAGGCGCATCTCCAGGTTCAAAATCGGGCGTATAGCCAGTTTCTGGCAGACCCGTTCGTGAGCAGGCTCGCTGGATAGGTGGCCTATCAGGCAATGCGCCAGAGCGTCCGAAGCCAGAGCATGCACAACGGCCGCCGCGGCACAACACACGAACCCGTCTAAAATCACAGGGACACGCGCGAGTCTGGCGGCTAGAATCGCCCCACATAGAGCTGCGATCTCGAAACCGCCGACCTGCCTCAGAGCCTCCAGAGGGTCGGCGGGCGAGCGGCGGCACCAACGCTGGACGGCCGTCTGGACAAGCCCAATCTTGTGGGCGAGCCCTTCGTCGCTCAATCCCGTGCCGGGCCCTGTCCAGTCCGCGGCGTGCCCGCCGTATAGAGCGTAATAAAGAGCCGCCGCCGCGCTGCTATTGCCGATGCCCATCTCGCCGAGAACCAGGCATTCTGTCGACGGATCCAGGCACGCAAAGCCGCGGTTAAAAGCCCAGAGCAGCTCTTTTTCGTCCATGGCGGGCTCTGTGGAACAGTCGCGCGTGGGCTCTTGCAGCCGGAGGTCATAGACACAGAGCTCCGCCCCCGCCAGAGCCGCAAGCTGATTAATCGCCGCCCCTCCTTTTTTGAAATTTTCCACCATCTGGCGCGTTACCGTCATGGGAAAAGCCGAGACACCTCGGTGCGCCAGTCCGTGATTGCCCGCGAAAAGGACCACGCTCGAACGAGACAGCCTAGAAACACCAGGCCGCCAAGCCTGGTACCAGCACGCCAGTTCCTCCAGGCGCCCCAGAGCGTTTTCGGGTTTTGTCAGCTGCTTCTGATGCCGCACCGCGGCGGCTTGGGCCTCGGCGTTCGGCGGAGGCAGCGCATGAAACAGCTGCCGCAGGGCCGCCAGCGTGCGGGGAGCGTCAGGCCGAGCTTGCAGAACAGGCGAGGAAAGCATAGAATGGAACAGGCGTGACGGACGTGCCTCTCGCCCGGGCGGGGCTCTCGGGAGGGGTTCTTTACTTTTAGGCCGCCGAGGTCTATAGATCAAGGTCAGAGGCGTCTCACAGGGTCTGTTGTCATGAGTCTGTTTTCCTTTTTTTCGGAAACCTCCTGGGGAACGCCCTGAGATACCCTGGGGGACGCCCTCCTGGGGGACAGAGGAAGGCCCTCTACAGTTCTGGGCCCGCCCCGGAGGTCTCAAAGAAGCATCGCAAGCATCCGCAACATCCTGTTATGGTAGAGCCATCGTGGAAGTCAAAAAAATAGTTCTGGCCTTTTCGGGCGGACTCGACACCTCTGTCATTCTGAAGTGGCTCCAAGAGCACTATCAGTGTGAAGTCATCACCTATACGGCCGACCTCGGGCAGGGCGAAGAAATAGAAGAGGCGCGTCAGAAGGCTCATTTGCTAGGCGTCCGGCACGCCATTGTGGAGGACCTCCGCGAAGAATTTGTACGCGATTATGTTTTTCCGATGTTCCGCGCCAATAGTCTCTATGAGGGCACGTATTTACTTGGCACGCCGATTGCGCGGCCTCTGATTGCGAAGCGTCAAATAGAGGTCGCGCGAGCGTATGGAGCCACAGCAGTGGCGCATGGAGCCACCGGTAAAGGCAATGACCAGGTCCGCTTTGAACTGAGCTATTACGCTTTGAATCCGGACATCCAGATTATTGCGCCTTGGCGCCTCTGGGACCTGACGAGCCGCACGCGCTTGTTAGACTATGCTCGGCAGCACCAGATTCCCATTGCGCTGGACAAAAAGGGCGAGCCGCCTTTCTCTGTGGATGCGAATCTGCTGCATGTTTCCTCGGAGGGCAAAATTCTCGAGGACCCCGCGCTGCCCCCGCCGCCTCATGTTTGGTCGCGCACGGCGGGACTGGAGGCCACGCCCGACACGCCCGAGTCTGTGACTTTAGCCTTCGCGAAAGGCGATCTTGTCGCGATTGACGGCGCGGCGATGAGCCCGGCGGCTCTGCTGGAGCGTCTCAACGAATTGGGAGGCAAACACGGCATCGGCCGTTTGGACCTTGTCGAGAATCGTCTCATCGGCATGAAATCCCGAGGATGCTACGAGACCCCAGGCGGGACGATTCTTCTCACGGCCCATCGCGCGATAGAGTCTTTGACGCTGGACCGGGAGGCTCTTCATCTCAAAGACGAATTGATGCCGCGTTATGCGAAACTGATTTACAATGGGCTCTGGTTTTCACCGGAGCGTCGGATGTTGCAGGCTCTTATTGATACCAGCCAGGAGCATGTGGAAGGCGACGTGGAGCTCACCCTCTATAAGGGTCATGCCATTGTGACGGGACGGACGAGTCCTCGTTCGCTGTATGCGCCTCGGCACGTGACGTTCGAAGAGGACGACGTGTATAATCCACAGGACGCGAGCGGCTTTATCCGGCTCCAGGGGTTGCGCCTGCAATTAATGGGGCGGGTTGAGAACGCCTGCAAGGCCTCTCCAAAGTCCTCTTGACGTATTTGACGCATTCATCAAGACAAAACGTCGCATTCGAGGAGTCAGGTCGTGGAAGTCAAATTGTGTATTGCGGGGCTCGGCACGGTCGGGTCGGCGGTGGTTCAGCTTTTGCAGCAGCGTCACGCCGATTTGCAACGGCGTGAGGGGATAGACTTGCGTCTTGTGGGGGTTTCGGCCCGGAAGCGTTCTAAAGAACGCCCGGTTTCCGTGGCGGCCTATCCGTGGTTTGACTCGGCCGTCGAGATGGTCCACACCAGCGGGGCTCAGCTGTTCGTAGAGCTCATCGGCGGCCAGGAGGGGCCGGCTCTCGAGTCGATTCGGGCGGCTTTGGCGGGCGGTTTATCTGTGGTGACGGCCAATAAGGCTCTTCTTGCGTATCACGGCAAAGGGCTGGAGCAGGCTTTCCGTCAGCCGTCTCTTTTTTTCGAGGCCGCGGTCGGCGGGGCTGTGCCGGCGGTGAAGCTTTTACGCGAATGTCTCAACGCCAACCGGATTGAGCGCGTTCTAGGCATTCTCAACGGGACGTGCAATTATATTCTGACGACCATGTATCGGACGGGGCAGACCTTCGAGAGCGTCCTGGCCCAGGCTCAGGAGCTCGGGTATGCGGAGGCCAATCCAGGTCTCGACATCGATGGGTTTGACACGGCTCAGAAACTGAGTCTCTTGTCGAGTCTTGCGTTCGGGACGGAACCGGCCATAGAGGCCATGGCCGTAGAGGGCATTCGCGCGCTGGGGCCTCGGGATTTAGCGGTTGCCGACGAGATGGGGTTCCGTGTCAAGCTCTTGGGGCTCGCCCAGCGCGTCGGGGATCAAATTCTCCGAGAAGTCAAACCCTTTCTTCTGGATAAAAACCAAGAGCTCGCCACTTTAGACGGGGTCTATAACGCGATCCGGATTGACGGCGATGCCTCGGGCCCGATTCTCGTTTCGGGACAGGGTGCGGGCGGGCTCCCGACCGCCAGTGCCGTTTTAGCCGATATTGTCGATGCCGCCAAACGCTGTCTCACGGCACCTGCGCCCTCGCGCTGTGGGGAGGGGCGTGGCCCCACCGCTCCGCACCAGAGCCTCTTTCTAGGAGCCAACAGCGGCGGAGCCTCCGCTTTTTTACCGCCCGATGCGGCGGTGGGGTCTTATTTCATTCGCATGGCTGTGCCGGATAAGCCCGGCACGCTCGCCAGCCTAGGCACGATTTTCTGCCATCATGATGTTTCGGTTGAATCGGCTCTACAGAAGGGGCGCGCGGACCGAGCCGGACAGCCGGTGATGTTTGTGGTGACCACGCACCCGGTCCAAGCGGCCGCTTTGAAGCGGGCCTTGAAGCGGCTCACGGAGGCGCGTTTGTGTCTGGAGCCTCCGACGCTGCTGCAGATTGTGCAATTTTAGGGCGTGTGCGTCTGTTTTTTGTCTCAACCGCGTTTGTTCGCCTCGCGCCGGGCCCGGATGAGACGGGCCAGCGTGTCTATTCTATAGAATTCGGGCGTATCTTTTTCGAAATGAGGTCGGGCTCGCTCGAGACTCCGGGAAGCGAGCCCGTCATTTCTGTCTATAAAGGCACTATAGGCTCGGGCGATTTCGCGTTCGCCGACGCGGCCCTGGCGGTCATAGAGTCGGGCTTGCTGAACAAAGTTAAAGCGTGTCACGATTCCCAGCGACTCGGCCCGCACCAGAGCCTGCTCGGCCTGGGTCAGGAGAGCCGGGTCGGGCGTCTGGGTGTCGTAGCGGTCCAGCAAAGCGACTGCCAATTTCGTGTGAACAAGGCCCGCCCACGGCGCTTTTTCCAAAATCTGCACGTAAAGCTGGATAGCTTCTTGGATCTGGCCCAGCTGAACGTAAAGGTCGCCTTGCAGCTCCAGAAAAAAAACATTGTCCGGTTCCTGAGTCAAAAGCTGGGTCTCGACCAGTTCAAGAGCTTGCTCATAACGGCGTTTGAGCGAAAGCTCGTGGGCTCGGCCATAGACACGGGCGATGTCCGTCCGAGGGCTCGAGCCCGCCGCAGCAGGGACAGAACCGGCATCCGAGTCGGGCCCCGGATCTGTACCCGGGGCCAGGTCTATACCCGGGCCGGCCTGCGGCAAGTCCAGAAGAGCCCGCGCCTTGGCCTGCGCCCGGCGATGGAGCTCTTGGAGAGACTCGTCTAAATGCACGCCTCGGTTCGGCAGAGGCGAAGCAGCATAAAGCCTGGCGATTCGAGCAGACCGCTCGGTCGATAGAGGGTGCGTCCTCAAATAAGCGGCTTGAGACGTCGAACGCAGCCCCAGTCCTTTTTCACGTTCGGCCATTTTCTGCAGAAAGGTCACCATCCCGTAAGGCGAATAACCGGCCCGCTCTATCAGAGTCAGAGCCGACTGGTCGGCGACATTCTCGCGCTGGCGCATCATCTCGAGCGAGACTTTCTGCGTCGCATCGGTGGACCCCAAAGCTAGAGAACCGAAAACGGGGACCTCGCCGGTGATGAGAGCCAAAGGCAGCGCGAAGGCAAGACTGGTGAGCGCGTAATTGTTTAACTTTTGCTGCTCCCAATACGTCTGGGTAATATGCCCGCCGGCGATATGTCCGATCTCGTGGCTGATGACGGCCATCATTTCGTCGGCGTTCGCAGCCGCATCCCAAAGACCCAAATGAATAAACATACGATTGCCCGAGGTCACAAAAGCATTCGGCTGGGGGTCCGGAATAATGTAAAACCTCGGCAGTTCGCCTCTTAAGAGCTCGTCGACGTGGGGACGCAGAGGTTCCATATAGGCACGCAAAGCATTCTCTAGCTCGGTATCCCGGATGATCCTGAGCGTTCTAGACCAAGCCTCGGGGGCCCAGACGAGCCCATGCCACACCAATCCACAGGTCACAAGGACGCCGACATGACAAAAGGCACGAAAAAACGCACGAAAAGAGACGCAAGAAAAGGAAAAGAAAAACGATTTCATCGGGTTGTGCCCAGATACTGCCAATAAGCCCTCGAGGGCCGGGTCACAACGCCCGTATAAGGATAGATCGGCACCAAACGCTGCTGTTCGCCTCGCATCACCAAGGCCAGCTGGAGCACACTATACCACCCCTGGAGAAAGGGGGCTCGGTCCAGGGCAAAAAGGACGTCGCCGCGTCTCAGAGCGTCTCGTCCCTCCAGGGACAAATCGATAGCTCCGATAGGGGCGGTCACCAGGCCCTCTTTGCTCAAAGCGAGCACCGCATCCAGAGCCGCCGCATGCCAGGTGAGGACAAAATCCGGCTGCGAGACGCCGCTATAACGCTGCAGCAGGCTCTGTTTCAGGCGCAGCTCGGCGGCCGCGGCGGCGGCGGTCGTCGTCCTGTGCCGAGGCAAAACAAGATAATGGACGGTGACGGCGAGATTTTCTGCCAAAATCTCCCCGATGGCACTCCAGCTCCCATAGGCGGCGTCGGGAACGAGAAACCATACGGTCGCCTCGACGCCGGCGGCCTGCCGCCGTTGTCGGCTCCCGAGGCGCGCCTCCAGAAGCGGCAAGAGCCCCGCAATCAACGAACGAAGGCTGGGCGCAAAAAGGTGGCTCCTGGCGTCATAGGCCCGGTGCCGCATGTGATGAGGAACGAGATTCACCGTGAAAAAAGAGGCCCGCTCTAGAAGGGCTCGGGCGACCGTTTCACGAGCGGTCGCGACAATCAAACCCTCGGGCAGTCTCTCGGTGGTCTGCCCGGGGATTTGCCCGGCCTCGGACGCCGTAAGGGCGTGCTGGAGTGCCGCTCCTGAAAATAGATTCGCCTCCGGGGTGCCGCGGGGGGTCGCCCAGACTCGCAGGTCCACATCGAATTGGGCGGCCGCTCCATAGGCACCGTTGAGAAAACTAGCCCACCACGGGTCGCGCGCGTGGTCGTCTGTATAGAGATGGATCGTCGGGCGGGCCGAGGCAGACGCAGGCCAGCGTTCTTCCGATAGGAGTTCCAGCGTTTCGAGGCGGTTGCGTTCTATCTGAGACCTCGCCAGGGCCCGCAAGTAATTCGCCTGAACCTGGGGAGGCAGCGTAGAAAACTGAGACGCCTGGGCCCCAGGCGGCGGAAGAGACAGACTCGGTGCGCTGGAGGAGGCGGGGGCCTGTGACAGAGACTGGGCTTGGCTGGTCTTCACACCCCAAAAAACGAGGCTGCCGCCTCCCGGGCCGCCGCCGACCCAGCCGAAAAGCGTCCAAGCCAGAAGAAAGACCCAGAACGAGACCTGGAAATAGGTCCGGAAAAGGGTCTGGGGGCTCGCGATGTTGTGCTGTTTTTCTGTGGGCCGCTCTAGGGTTCCCCGATAGATGTATCGATAGATGTCCCGGCGAACTTCCTGACCGGAGCGCGCCGCCCTATAGACCCCACCACCTTCGCCGCGCCAGTCCCGATGCGTTCCCCGACCGAAGTCCGCCGCTCCTGGCATCGCACGGAACTTATCTGATATTCTGTCCCGATGCGTCCCCCGACCGGAGCTCGCCGCCCCTAGCGGGTGCGCATTCCCGGGGCATTCATCGTCCCGATACGTCCCCCGACCGGAACCCGTCACCCCACAGGGGCACAAAGAAGGGACAGAGTTTTGGTCCCGATACGTCCCCCGACCGGAAACTGCCGCCCCGCCGGGGCGGATGCGGAGGGGAAAAAACAGGTCCCGATGCGTCCCCCGACCGGAGCTCGCCGCCCCTAGCGGGTGCGCATTCCCGGGGCATTCATCGTCCCGATACGTCCCCCGACCGGAACCCGTCACCCCACAGGGGCACAAAGAGGGGACAGAGTTTTGGTCCCGATGCGTTCCCCGACCGGAGCCCGCCGCCCCGCTCCTAGTGGATTGACCCTCTGTCGGACCGTTCCGATACGTCCCCCGACCGGAAACCGCCGCCCCGCTCCTAGTGGATTGACCCTCTGTCGGACCGTCCCGATACGTCCCCCGACCGGAAACTGCCGCCCCGCCGGGGCGGATGCGGAGGGGAAAAAACAGGTCCCGATGCGTCCCCCGACCGGAGCTCGCCGCCGCCCCTGGCATCGCACGGAACTTATCTGATATTCTGTCCCGATGCGTCCCCCGACCGGAACGCCCCGCCGCCCCAGGAAGAGGCAGGCTCTTCGCCCAACCGCGAGGCGTCTGACAGGCAAAATGGGTGATGACAGACTCGAACTGCCGACCCCCTCGGTGTAAACGAGGTGCTCTACCGGCTGAGCTAATCACCCGCCGCACAAAGAGGCGCGGGGCAGGTCGGGTGTCCCTGTCCCCGTCCTTGTCATTGTCTCTGGCGCTGTCAACGGCCCCGGTCTCCACAAGGTCTCCGCAAGGTCTCCACGATGTGTCTCCACGATGTCTTCAGGGTCTCCAAGACCCGCCTTTCCCCGGCATTTTCCGGCGTTTTCCGGTCCTCTGGACGGCATTTCTGCTCTCGCCACGGCCCTTCATTCTAGCTCGAGAACGCGGACTCCGTCAAGGCGAAAGCCGCTTCCCGGGTTTATGTCTGGTTTATGCCGGGCCTCGGGCGAGCCGGGCCCGCCCATGCCTGCGCCTAGGCCCGCATTCGAATCGAATCCGGATCGTAAAACGGACGGAGACTCATTTCCAGAGCGACCTCGCGATTGGCAACCCTGACATAGAACGAGCCTGTCTGGACCCAAGTTTCGGTCACGCCCTCGGGGTGAAAGAGATAGCCCTGCGCGCAAGAAGCGTTCAGGCGGAAGCCGGCACTCCCTGATGTCACATAGCCGACAGCTTGGTCGCCCCTCTGGGGCCCCCTCTGGTCGCCGCAATAGATGGGTTCCTCGTGATAGACGCGCTCGGCGGGGTCGGCGAGGCGCATAAAGACGCGGCGCTTTGTCAGAGCGTCCGGAGCAAGCGCGCGCTCGGAACGCAGAGCCTCCTCCCCGATATACCCGCCGCGAGCCCGCACGGAAAACCCAAGACCCGCCTGATAGGGGGTCTCGAAGGGGCCGACATCGTGGCCGAAATGCACAAAGCCTTTTTCCTGGCGCATCGCATCTAGAGCGTGAAGCCCGACCGGGCGCAACCCATAGGCTTGGCCTGCCTCCAGCAGCAACTCCAGCGTGTGGAAGGCCAATTCGGTCGGAATAAAGAGCTCCCACCCCAGTTCCCCGACAAAAGACAGACGTTGGGCTCGGACGATGCCATAGCCGAGCTCTATGTCTTGACTCCGCGCGAAACGGAATTGTTTGGGACTCAGGTCTGCCGAGGTCAGAGTCTGGAGCAGCTCTCGGGACTTGGGGCCCATCAGCCCCAGAAAGCAGGACTCGGCGGTGACATCGCGCAAAAAGAGATGGTCGAAGGCTCTAGCGTGGCGGCGCAGCCAGCCGAGCGTGCGCGTCAGCGTCGCGGCGCCGGTTGTAACGATAAATTGGGTCTCGCTTAGGCGTGTCATGGTCAAGTCTGCCTCGATGCCGCCTCGGTCGTTGAGCCAAACGGTATAGACGACTCGGCCCACGGCGACGTCGGGTTCGCAGGCGGCGACACGAGAAAGCAACGCCACGGCGTCACGGCCTTCTACGGCGATGCGCCCAAAACTGCCGAGGTCCAACAGGCCCACCGCATCTCGTGTTGCGAGGCACTCGGTGCGGCAGTTTTCCTCCCAGTTCTGAGGACCAAAAGCATAGCGATAGACCGGCGGCTGGCCGGGATTGGCGAACCAGTTCGGGCGTTCCCACCCTGAGACCTCGCCGAAGACGGCTCCCATGCCGAGCCAGCGGTCGTGGAGCGGCGTCCGACGCACGCCTCGAGCTGTTTTGTATTGATAATGCGGATAGTGGATATGATAAGCGGCCCCGACGGTCTCGGTCGCGCGGTCGAAAACATAGGCTGTATTGGCCTGGAGCGGATGCATCCGCTCGGCTTCGCAACCGGACACATCGAAGGGCAGCTTCTGACCTCGGAACCACGCCGCCGCGGTGCGGCCCAGGCCTGCGGCGGACTGAATGCCGATCGAGTTCAACCCACACGCCAGATAAAGATGATCAATCTGAGGCGAGGGGCCCAGCAAAAAACGGCCATCGGGCGTAAAACTCTCCGGGCCGCTGAAAAAAAGAGCGATACCGGCCTGCTCCAGGAGAGGCACGCGTTTGACAGCCAAGTCCAGAACCGGCGCGAAATGAGCGACATCTTCCGGGAGCGTTTCAAAAGCGTGGTCCGCAGCGATTCCCTCTTGACCCCAGGGTTTTGCCACGGGCTCGAAGGCTCCCACCAAGAGTTTCCCTGCATCCTCTTTATAATAGGCGTATTCGTCCTGGACGCGTAGCACGGGCAGGTCTGGACGGAGTTCCGACAGAGGCTCTGTCACGGCATAGAAGTGCTCGCAGGCCGCCAGGGGCGCGACGGCCCCGATACGCCCCGCGAGCTCGCGCGTCCACATGCCGCAGGCCAACACGACCTCCCGGGCTCGGAGGCGGTGGGGTCTCCCGCCCTGGGCCTGCACCACGACCCCTTGCATTTGGTCGTCCTCGACCCAGAGGTCGACCACCGGCGTTTCCTCCAGAATCAGAGCCCCCGCATCGCGAGCTCCTTTCGCGAAAGCGCGGGTTGTGTCGATCGGATTGGTCTGGCCGTCTGTCGGAATCCAGACGCCGCCGGCGATGTCGGCTATATGCAGATGCGGCCATTTGGACTTAATGTCGTCGAGACCCAGTTCGTGTACGGGCAGGCCCACGGCTTGGCACACACTCGCCATCCGGCGGTATTCCTCCAGCCGGTCGGCCGTCAGAGCTATATTGACGGCTCCGTTTTGTTTGAAACCGCTGGCGTGACCCGTGATAGATTCGAGCTCGGCGAGGAGCTCATTGCCATACAGAGCCAATCGGGCCATCTCGCGACTCGCCCGCATCTGGCCGCACAGACCTGCGGCGTGCCACGTTGTGCCGCACGTCAGACTTTTGCGTTCCAGCAGGACGACGTCCGAGCAACCCTCGCGAGCCAGGTGAAACGCGATGGAACACCCGACCACGCCTCCACCGACAATCACGATATTGGCCTCCGTCGGTAAGGCGGCCCGCCCTCCTGAGTCTGAACGTGAGTCTGAATTCGCCATGATTTCGCCCTTTAAAAAAATGTTCTCCCCCCAAAATCCCCAAAAAAAAGTTTTATCTCTGTCCTCATCCCTTGTCAAATTTTTGTTCTTGTGTTAGGGTTCTTGTCCAGTGGGGCTATGCCGGAGGGGCCAGTGTGCTTTCAGGGTGGTCTCACGTCGCCGCTTTTCGCCAGTTTGGACGGCCGATAAGGGCGGACGCGGGGGCTCGAGGAAGAGCCCTGCGTCGAATTTGTCCGATACGATGCTTCAGAGAACGTGTTAGAGAGGATAGTGTTATGACTAAAATCATAGGAATCGATCTGGGGACCACGAATTCGTGCGTGGCCGTGATGGAGGGCGGTAAGGCTCGAGTCATCGAGAATAGCGAGGGGCAGCGCACGACGCCCTCGGTGGTGGCCTTCACCAAAGATGGCGAGCGGCTGGTCGGCCATCCCGCCAGACGCCAGAGCGTCACCAATCACGAGAATACGCTCTATGCCATCAAGCGGCTCATCGGCCGCCGCTATGAGGACAAAGAGGTCCAAAGGGACATCAAAGAAGTCCCGTATAAAATCGTCAAAGGCAAAAATGGGGCCGCCTGGGTCGAGGCCAATGGGGAGACCTTCGCGCCCTCCCAAATGAGCTCCATGGTCCTCCAGAAAATGAAGGAGACCGCCGAGAAACACCTGGGGCAACCGGTCCGAGAAGCCGTGATTACAGTCCCGGCTTATTTCAATGATTCTCAGCGGCAAGCCACAAAAGATGCGGGCAAAATCGCCGGACTCGAGGTCCGACGCATCATTAACGAGCCGACCGCCGCAGCCCTCGCCTATGGTCTGGATAAGAAAAAAGCCGGACTCATCGCCGTCTATGACCTGGGAGGCGGCACGTTCGACGTCTCTATCCTAGAGATAGGCGATGGCGTGTTCGAGGTCAAATCCACCAATGGCGACACCTTCTTGGGCGGCGAGGATTTCGACCAGATCATCATCAACTATCTGGCCGACGAATTCCGCAAGGACAACACGGTGGATCTGCGGAAAGATAAATTGGCTCTCCAGCGTCTCAAGGAGGCCGCGGAGAAGGCCAAAATCGAGCTCTCTTCCACGACCCAGACCGAGGTCAATCTGCCCTTTATCACCGCCGACCAGTCGGGGCCCAAGCACTTGACGGTGAAGTTCACCCGCTCCAAGCTGGAGGCTCTGACCGAGGCCCTCATAGAGCGGACCATGACCCCCTGTCGGGCGGCTCTCAAGGATGCCGGCGTCCGAGCGTCCGAGATCAGCGAAGTCATTCTCGTGGGCGGGATGACCCGTATGCCCAAGGTCATTCAAACCGTTCATCAGTTTTTTGGACGCGAACCGCACCAGGGCGTCAATCCCGACGAGGTCGTCGCGATGGGAGCCGCCATCCAAGGGGGCGTGCTCCAGGGCGACGTGAAAGACGTCCTGTTGCTGGATGTAACGCCTCTGTCGCTGGGGATTGAGACGCTCGGCGGCATTTTCACGCGCCTGATTGACCGCAATACGACGGTGCCGACGAAAAAATCGCAGGTTTTTTCCACCGCAGAGAATAATCAATCGGCCGTGACCATCCGCGTCTTTCAGGGCGAGCGAGATTTAGCTCAACACAATAAATTGCTCGGCCAGTTTGATCTGGTCGGAATTCCGCCTGCCCCGCGCGGCATGCCGCAGGTCGAGGTCACCTTCGATATAGATGCCAATGGTATTGTCAATGTCTCGGCTAAAGACAAGGCTACGGGCAAAGAGCAGCAAATCCGGATTCAGGCTTCGTCGGGCCTCTCGGAAACGGAGATCAATCAGATGATCAAAGACGCCGAGGCCAATGCCGAAACCGATAAAGCTCGGCGGGCTCACATTGATCTCCAGAACCAGGCCGGGGCCCTGATACACGAGGCGGAAAAACAGGTGACCGAACACGAGTCTCAACTTCCCGATGAGCTGGTGACAAAGGTACGTGCGGAAACCGAGTCTCTCAAAAAGGCCGCCGAATCGGACGACAACAGCGAGGGCCTCCGGACGGAAATCGAGGCCTTTCAGCGGCTGATAAGCGAGATAGGCACGCATCTCTACCAAAACCAGGCGGCGGGCGGCGGGACAGACGGCGGGGACTCGCCACCGGAGGAGGACGCTTCTTCCGCCTCCCAGAGTCGTCCCGATGACGTGGCCGATGACGTTACTGTGGTGGATGCCGATTTTGAGGACCAAGAACGGAAAACTTCATAGAGGCTCGGAAAGAAACCCGGAAAGAAATTCTGGGCGTACGGGCACGAGGCTGGCAGAGC
Organism: Alphaproteobacteria bacterium; assembly: GCA_965203415.1. Taxonomy (GTDB): domain Bacteria; phylum Pseudomonadota; class Alphaproteobacteria; order CBDBCS01; family CBDBCS01; genus CBDBCS01. The sequence continues at coordinate 251,827 of CBDBCS010000006.1, forward strand.
CGCCCAAAAGAAGGCGTCTCGAAGCGGCGACCGAAGCGACAAGGAACCGTACCCGCCCGAGCTTTCGTTGCGTTTCTCCGCCCCGAGCCGGCGTCCGTGGGGCGTGGCCCCTGAATGGAAAACCGGATGGAGCCCCGACTGCGGCCCCAAGACAAAGTTGGGACAAAGCTGGGACAAAGCTAGAGCAAGACCTGAAACGCGATGAGCAAAGCCGATTATTATGATGTCCTAGGGGTCTCTGCGCAGGCCGATGAGGACGCCATCAAAAGTGCCTATCGGAAGCTGGCGATGCGCCATCATCCGGACCGCAACCCAGGCAATGCCGAGGCCGAGAAGAAATTTAAGGAAGCCTCGGAAGCCTATGAGGTCTTAAGAGACCCTCAAAAAAGGCGCGCGTATGACCGGCACGGGCACGCCGCTTTCAGCCAGCAGCCGTCGGGCGGCGGCCCGGGCCAGGGAGGCGGCGGCGGCTTCTCGGGATTCACCGGCAGCTTTGGCGGCAATTTCGAGGACCTCTTCGAGCATTTTTTCAGCGGCGGAGCCACCGGGGGTCGGGGCCCGGGGGGGGGCGAAAAACAGAGCTCTCCCGGCCGAGGGGCCGATATCCGAGCTCAAGTCGAGCTCACCCTAGAGGAAGCCTTTCAAGGCAAAAAAATACGTCTGAAATTGAAACGACGGACGCCGTGCGAAACGTGTAACGGGGCCGGCGGGTCCGGAGCCGAGATGTGCTCGGCGTGCCGGGGCAGCGGCCGGATCCATATACGCCAATCTATTTTCACCATCCAGCAGACGTGCGGGCGGTGCGAGGGCCAAGGCAAGACCATCGCCCGCCCGTGCTTGAGCTGTCAAGGCCAAGGCGTCAGTCTGACGTCGGATGCCCTGGAGGTCTCTGTGCCACCTGGCGTCGATTCGGGCTTGCAACTCCGCGTCCCGGGCGAGGGGCACGCCGCCCGAGGCCGCAGCGGCCAGAAAGGCGATCTTTACGTGGCCATTATGGTCCGAAAACACGCCATCTTTGAGCGCGACCAAGCGCATCTCAAATGCCGCGTGCCCGTTCATTTGGTCGATCTTGTCTTGGGGAAAGCCTGCCCCATTCCGACGATCGAGGGCCGAAACACGCCTCTGGAGATTCCTGCCGGCACACAATCTGGCACGATTTTCCGGCTCCGCAAGCGCGGCATGCCGGTGCTCCAATCGGGCGGGCGGCGCGGCGACCTGTTGGTGGAAGTCCAGGGCGAGACGCCTCAGAACATCACCAAAAAACAGCGCGAATGCCTGGAGGCCTTCCAAAAAGAGGGCGACAAAAAAACAGGCCAAACGCCCAAAAAAGAGCGGTTCTATGACAAAATCAAGGAATATTTCGATATTTATTTAGGTCTCTGTTGAGAACAGCACGCTCCTGTTTTTAGGCGTCCTGTTGATGGCAGTCTATGTTTTCCTCTGGTCCCAGTTTTGAAATCCTGAACGACAGATCGAGGGCGATCTTTGGCGTTTTGGTCGAAGAATGGATTCGAACTGGCGAGCCTGTCGGCTCGCGTGCTGTCTCGAAAAGCCCCAAGCTCAACCTGAGTCCGGCCACGGTACGCAATGTCCTACAGGATCTCATGGAGCATGGTTTACTTCGGTCGCCTCATGTATCGGCGGGGCGGATTCCGACCCAAGCGGGGTTGAGACTTTTCATAGACGCTCTTTTGAACATGGGGCCGCTCCAGACGGACGAGCATCGCGTTCTGGCGGAGGCGAAACAGGCTCTTAGTTCGTCGGTCCGAGACGGCGATATACAGGGAACGCTTGAGAGGCTCTCTTCGAAATTGGCGGGGCTGACTCGAACGGCGGCTCTGGTGCTGGCGCCCAAAATGGAGGCATGCGTGCGTCAGGTTGAATTTGTGCCTCTGAATGCCAATCGCTTTCTGGTCGTTCTCGTCTATGAGGACGGCGCGGTTGAAAATCGAATCGTTTACACCACGCAGCATTTTTCGCCTGCGGCCTTCGAGCAAATCAATAATTTTTTGAAATTCTCTTTTCTAGGGACGTCTCAAACCCTGCAAGAGGCGATCCGAGACATCCAAAAAGACATTGTGGAACAGCGTGCGCATCTGAACGAGACAACTCAGGCTCTTATCGAGAAGGGCTTGGGGACTTTCATCTCGGACACGCCTCGCACCAGCGAGGATTTGTTTATTGTGAAAGGTTCATCGCACCTCCTTGCCGAGGAGGCCGTGCGCAAAGACCTGGAGACCGTGCGTAAAATTCTCGCCAATTTGGAGAACAAACGAAGTCTGCTCCATCTGCTGGAGGCAACGCATTCGGCCCAGGGCCTCAGCATCTTCATCGGAACCGAGAATGAATTTTTCGACCAAGAAGGCTGGAGTGCCATCGTTACACCTTTCGGCGACTCAGGAGGCCGCATCCTGGGGATCATCGGCGTCATTGGCCCGTCCAACATGAATTATTCTCGGATTGTCCCGCTGGTAGACTATAGCGCGCGCATCACGCAGAAAGAATGGGAGCGTCTATTGGCGCCTTCTTGAACTTGTTTTTCTTTGAATCCATCCCCCAGGAGTCCTAACCTCATGCCTTCCAAACACACCTCACACCAAGAACAGGTCGAAGAGCAAAAAGCCGAACGCAAAGAGCAACACGCGGCTTTCAAAAAAGCCATGGCTGCGATGGGCTTGCAGCCGCAATCTGGAGCCCAGGGTCAGGGAGCCGCAAAGCAGGGCTCGGCACCCCCCGGGACCCCCGGGCCCGGGGTCGGAACCGGGGAACAGACGCACACGGGCGCCCATGGTTCCGGGCATGAGGCCGGGCCCGGTTCCGGAAGCGGGGCCCCCAGAGAACACCCCGGAAAACACCCCGGAAAACACCCCGGGGACGAACAGCTGCACCCCCATGCTCCCGAGGACTCACGGCCTGCCCCGCCCCCCGGCGACGGAGCCCTCGGTGCTGGAGCCGACCCTTTTCAACAGGCGGAGGCGGCGAGCGCCGGCTCCCTGGACGAGGCGGAGGCGGCGGCCGACTATACCGGCTTTAGCGGCGGCGGCTTCACCGGAAGCGGCCTGGGCGATGAGGCCGCTCAACAGGCCGCCGAGTCTCGGGCGCTTCGAGCGAAACTCGAACAGCTGGAGAAAGACGTCGCCACGTGGAAAGCGCGTGCCTCGTATCATCAGGCGGAGCTGGAAAATTTTCAACGCCGCGCGGACAGCGAGCGCATCCAAATTCAAAACCACATCCGAGGCAAATTGCTCGAAGATCTGATCCCGGTCTCGGAGAATTTACATCTCGCCCTGGGGGCGGCCGAGAAACAATCGGACCTCGGTCCGTTTTTGGAGGGCGTGCGTCTGATAGAACGCCATTTTTTGGCGGCTCTGGAGAAAAACGGCGTGGCGCAAATTGCGCCTATGGCCGGCGACCCTTTTTCGTCGGCTCATCATCAGGCTTTGTCCGAGATAGTCAGTGAGACTCAGCCGCCGGGAACCATCGTCCAGGTGCATGCCTATGGGTATCGGGTCGGGGAACGCTTGGTCAAAGCAGCCCAGGTCCTTGTTTCAAAAGCTCCGGAAGGACGCTCGGAAGAACGCCGGGAGGCAGACGGCAAGCTGCCAGAGGACAATGCCCCGGGTGACGACCGTGCGAGGCCTCCGGACTTTCGGCAGGACGACGACGGGCAGCCGCCGCCGACAGAAAACCCGTCTCATAAAACCGCCTAAAACACCGCCTAAAACGCCACATAAAACACCGGGCCCAAACCCTGGAGACACGAGAGCACCCGGCGGCCTTCGCCTGGCCTGCATACAGCTTCCTTCGGTACGGGGACCGGAGGCACGAGTGCCGGAGCGAGGGGTCCTCGTACCGGGCGGTCTCTTGCCCGGTATACTTCAGACCCTGGCGGCACAACTGGGACCGGAGGTCCCCGTACCGGGTGGTTTTTTGCCCTGTACACTTCAGACCCTGGCGGCACAATTGGGACCGGAGGTCCTCGTACCGGGTAGTCTTTTGTCTCCTGAGGCGACCAGTAAGGGGTAGGCTGCTGGGACCGCCCCCCGTACCGGGTGGTCTTTTGTCGCCTGGAAGAATTGATGTAAATGGCAATGAGGGACCGGAGGGCCCCGTACCGGGTGGTCTTTGGCCACCTGGAAGAATTGATGTAAATGGTAATGAGGGACCGGGGGGTCCTCGTACCGGGTGGTCTTTGGCCGCCCCTGTTGACCGCCGTCCGGGAATGTGTGGGACCGGCCCCCCGTACCGGGTAGTCTTTTGTCCCCTGAAGCGACCAGTAAGGGGTAGGCTGCTGGGACCGGAGGTCCCCGTACCGGGTAGTCTTTTGTCTCCTGAGGCGACCAGTAAGGGGCAGGCTGCTGGGACCAGAGGTCCCCGTACCGGGTAGTCTTTTGTCTCCTGAGGCGACCAGTAAGGGGCAGGCTGCTGGGACCGGAGGTCCCCGTACCGGGTGGTCTTTTGTCCCCTGAGGCGACCAGTAAGGGGCAGGCTGCTGGGACCGGAGGTCCCCGTGCCGGGTGGTCTTTTGTCCCCTGAGGCGACCAGTAAGGGGCAGGCTGCTGGGACCGGAGGTCCCCGTGCCGGGTGGTCTTTGGCCGCTCCTGTTGACCACCGTCCGGGAATGTGCGGGACCAGAGGTCCCCGTACCGGGTAGTCTTTTGTCCCCTGAGGCGACCAGTAAGGGGCAGGCTGCTGGGACCAGAGCCCCCCGTACCGGGTGGTCTTTGGCCACCTGGAAGAATTGATGTAAATGGTAATGAGGGACCGGGGGTCCTCGTACCGAGGGGTCTTTGGCCGCCTTGCCTGTGTGTCTCCGGTTGTTTTGCGTGTGTTTCGTCGGACGCTTTGACGTGCTTTACGAGGCTTTTGAACAAAAAATCGAACAGGAGGGCCTCCAGCTCGACCCGCGCCAGGCGCGGGCCGTCCAGGCGATGGAGGGGCTGTTCGACTATGGGCTGCGGGTCGCCCCGCCGCCGCCGGCATCGCGCCGCCGGCGAGCCCGCCGTCGTTCGCTCTGGGTTCTTCTGAGACGACGCACCCGCTTGTCTGACGGCCCCCCTCGGGATCTCTATTTATGCGGGGCGGTCGGGCGGGGCAAGACTATGCTCATGGATCTTTTTTTCCAAGAGCTGGCTCGGCGGCGCACCGGACAAAATTCCGGGGAAAAAGCCGGACAACAAACCGGACAGACGCCACAGACGCCCAACCATGAGCCACCACAGAATATCGTGGTGCGTTTCCATTTTCATGCTTTTATGCGCACTGTCCACGCCCTTCTGGCTCAAGAGCGCCAGGCTTATCAAGGCCATCGGAAAAACGGGCCGCGCCCGGCAAGAGACACCATCCGAAAAAGAGATGGCCTCAAGAACGTCGCTCGAGTTCTCGCCACCCAGGCGCGCCTCTTTTGCCTGGACGAGCTGGAGGTCAAAGACGTCGCCGATGCCTTGATTCTCAATCGTCTTTTTGTTCACTTGCGGAGGTATGGGTCGGCTTTTATCATGACCTCGAATGTGCCGCCGCGGGACCTGTATCGAGACGGCCTCCAGCGCGAGCTCTTTCTGCCCTTCATCGACTGGCTGGAGGAAAAAGCGGATGTGCTTTATCTGGAGGCTCCCTGCGACTATCGCCTCGGGCGCGGACGTCCCGGGGGAAGTCCCGATTCGGCCACGGCACCGGCAACGCAGTGGCTGACGCCGCACACGCCTTTGCATCTTTCGAGACTCCAGTTTCTCTTCGAGGCCATGGCCATGGCCGGCGGCGAACCCGGAGCGGTGGCCCGAACCCGGAGATCAGGCCCGGGACCAGGCCCGGGATCAGACTCAGGCTCAGACTCGGGGCCCGAGCTGTATCGCCTGAAGCTGGGAGACCGACGAGGCCTCAAAATGGCGCGGCACGGGCGCGGGGTTCTCTGGACTTTTTTCGCGCCTTTATGCGGCAGTGCCTTAGGTCGGAACGACTATCTCACGCTGGCGAGCCGTTTTCAAACGTTCTTTGTGTTGAACATACCTCGGCTGACGGACGACAGGCTAGATCGTGTGGTGCGTTTTATCTGGCTCATAGACATTTTGTACGACCATGGCGCGCGTCTTTTCGCGACGGCCGAGGCCCCTGTCCACGAGCTTTACGCGGGCACTCGATTCCCGGAATTCGCCCGGACGGCCTCGAGGCTCCAGGCGATGCAACACGCCGTCCCGCTTTCGAGCTCCCCCCCGGATACTCTTGCGACCTCTGCTTCAGAGAACACAAGCGTCCCCGGCGGAAGCCAAGAAAGCCTGGCAGGCCCCTGAGCCGGACGGGGGGCGGTCAAGAACGGCGGTCAAGCCGCCCGCCCCCAAGCCACCTCAGGCCACGGCCTAGTCGCCGTTGCGAGCCCTCTTCCGGATATCGGCGCGGCAGTCGATCCCGATGTCCTGGAGCTGCCGGTCCGAGTATTTGGCCAATGCCCGCACCGTGCCTCGGGACGCGTGCCAGCGGCGGAGGCCCTCCAGGCTTCCGGCGACGCGGCGTCCCAGGACACCGCTCGAGCGCACAGGGGCGGAAACAAAATCATCAGAATGTGTCATCATGGCATGAACTCCTTACCCCCTTTGGTGTTCGGGGGCGTTCGGGGAAAAGAGGCTCTAGAGAAAAAAGAAAGAGCCAGAAAAAACCAATCTCAGGAACGGTCAAGATGTCCGCTCCCAAGCCACGGCCACGGCCGCGACCTAGAGGCTGTTGCGAGCCCTCTCCCGGATATCGGCCCGGCACTGGATCCCGATGTCTTGGAGCTGCCGGTCCGAAAGCTCGTCCAGCAAACGAGCGGTCTCTTGAGACGCGCGCCAGCGGCGGAGACCCTCCAGGCCTCCGGCGACCTGGCGTACCAGGACATTGCTCAAGCGCACGGGTGCGGAAACAAAATTGTCAGAATGTGTGATCATGGTGCGAACTCCTTACCCCCTTTGTGCCCCCCTTTATATTCGGGGGGCATTTGGGGAAAAAAAATGAAAAGCGAACGGTCGGCTCTCAACCCGCGCCCTAGGCGCCGTTGCGAGCCCGGTCCCGGATATCGGCCCGGCACTCGATACCGATGTCCTGGAGCTGCCGGTCCGAGAGCTCGTCCAGCAAACGAACGGTCCTTCGGGACGCGTGCCAGCGGCGGAGGCTCTCCAGGCTTCCAGCGAGGCGGCGTCCTAGGACACCGCTCAAGCGGACAGGCGTGGGAACAAGATTTTCAGAATGTATGGTCATGGTGCAAACTCCCTACCCCCTTTTTTGGGGGAAAAAAGGCTCTAGAGAAAAGAAAAGAAAGAGCCGGAAAAAAAAGAAAAACGCGTGGTAGACCTCCCTGGAGGGCCCCTCAAAAGAGAGAGGGCCGCTCCCGAGAGACCCGAGAAAAATCAGCCCTTGTGGAAACTCCTAGGGGCGGTGTCGCGACGCTGAACGAGGTCCTGCAACTCCATCAAAGAGATGCCCATATCGTCGCGTTCCCGCGGCGACAGGCTCAGAATCGCGTTGTAGGTGCGCTGGACGGCGAGCCATTTGCCCAGTCCATCGATCCTCTGTCCGACGAAAGACGAAAAGCCTCTCAGCGGATTCCTGCCGCGAGCCAATCGCGTGACATTGTCTGTGTGTAGCATGGCCTTAACTCCTTAAAAAAAAGACCCGAAGAAAAAACGCGTGGAAAAAACGCGTGAAACGTATGAAAATCGGACCGCCCATCTCGAGGAGTTTTGTAGAACTCGTCGGGGGAGGGCATCAAACTTTCACATAGCCAGTATCTCCCTAGGACGAGGCTATAACAAACATAAATTCGGCATATATCCTATGCAATTCATGCAAGGCTCTTCACAGAAAAGTTGCGGCTCGAAACGCTTGCGGACCGGCCTATGGGCCGGGAAATGAACCGGAAAATGAATCGAGAAACGGAGGGGCCCAAACAAGGATAAGACAACGCACCGCCCGGGGTGTTACCGTGTGTTTTCTGGAGGCGGGCCTCGGCACGCGTTGGGACTAGAGGCGCGGCGGGACCCGAAGCGGGACGTCGACGCACCCAGTCGGCCGCGGGCCGCGGGCCGCGCCCAACACACCCGACGGCAAGACATAGAGAAAGGGAAGAATCTGTGCTGGCGAGAGGATTCGAACCCCCGACCCACGCATTACGAATGCGTTGCTCTACCGACTGAGCTACGCCAGCTTTTGACGTGTTGCGTCCTGGCTTGTTTTTCGCACCGTTTGAGCCGCGTGTCAAGCCTGTCAAGCTGTCCGTCCAGGGGACTCATGGGCTACGCAGCCCGAGAACACTTTGAGAACAAATATCAGGCTCGTTGTCAAGTCGACCGGAAAAGGACGAAGCCTGAAGTCCTCTTTATGAAACATTCGGCCCTATAGTTCGTAACATAGCGCGTCTGCCGTGTACGATACGACACGGTGTGACACGATGCGACAGACAGCAGATATAAACGAGAAACCGTATCCGTATCAAAGCGCACTCAAGGCGTGCCCCACCTTCATTCTTGTCACACCCCTCGAGTCGAGCTAGCATAGGGCGCGGCGGCTCGGAGAAGCCTCCGCAAGGCGCAGCAAGACACGGCAGGAGCAAGACCATGGAAAAAAAGAGTCTATTTTTGGGTTGGCTAAGGATTCCTCGACGGAAAGGACGGGTCGCGAGCGTTCTCGTGGTGTGGGCCGCCGGGATCGCCGGGATAGCCGGGGCGGTTGCGGCGTCGCCCGTGCTTTTCGCTCAGCAGGTTGTCTCGGACACGGTTCTGAAGGGCCATGCGTGTTCGGAACGCCATCGCGCCATCTGGGCAGGCGCCCCGGTGGATGTGGCGCTTGAGCAGCGTCTTTTGCACAACATTTTTCTCCCGACTCTGGAGAAGCAAACCAACGCTGAGGCCTATCAGAGTGCCTATTCGACGCATATTGCTCAGGCTCTCCGCATTGGGTGGGACTATGACGATTTCTATGTCGAAGGCGAGCCCGACTCGATCCGGAACATCGCCCAAAAATTAGAGGCAGGCACCTATCCAAGCTGGAGCCGCGTGGCACTGTCTCAAGCGTTCGACACCCTTGCCCGTCTTCTCCAGCAGGGCGTCCCCGTTTTGGCGGTCCTCAGAAAAGGGAGCGAACGCCATATGGTCACGCTTTTACCCGGCGGGACACAGGCTTCGAACAATTGGCGGATGGCTGTCCCGCGTAGTCTCAATCTTTCGACGGACCCGAGGCGCAATTTCCTCGGATGCCGCCTGTCGTTCGCCATCGCCGGGTCGGACCGGGAAAACACGCATTTTTACGCCCGCATGCCGGCTCAAGCGGCGGAGCCCTCTGACGCAGAGGACACGACAAGCCCCGCCGCCTCTTCGTCGACTTCGGATAGCCCCTCGAATTGAGTGCCCCCCCGGATGCATAAGGTTCTCGTTCTCGGAGGAACGGGGCTCGCGCGCAGTCTGACCTTGTCTCTAGCTCGGCTTGCCGCGGCGGAGTTGGACTCCGCCAGCCTTTCGCCGCGTTTTTGTTTCATCTATAGTCTCGCCGGGAGAACCAAGAACCCTGCTCTGCCGCGAGCTCCCACCATTCGAATGCACCAGGGAGGATTCGGCGGCCAAGCCGGGCTGGAGCTCTTCTTGCAAGCCCATCAGGTCGCTTTCGTCCTGGACGCGACGCATCGCTATGCGGCCACGATGACGAGGCACGCTTATCGGGCTTGTCAGCGTTTAGCTCTGCCCTATTTCAGTGTCCGGACGGCTCTGCCTGTTCTGTATGAAAACGAGTATCTCTTGCCAGAGGGAAAGGCTCCGGAAACACCGGAAGAGGCCGCACGCCAAGCCCTCGGAACCCGCAGGGCCGGTGCCGGCGTCGCCCCCGGTGCCGGCGTCGCCCCCGGCGTTCTGCCGCCAGATTCAAAAAACAGCCGGGTTTTGATCGCTCTGGGCGAGAGCGGGCACGACCAAGCGTGGCTCGCGTGGTATCGGTCGCATCCGCAGCGTCTTTTTTTTGTCCGGACTTTTCAGGCGCCGGGCCTGGGCCCGGCTTTAGACCTGTCTCTATCGGCGGCAGCGGCGGAGGACGCGGCAGCGGCAAACATTGTGTTTTGTCGAGGGCCCGCCTCGGACCTGACGCAGGAGGAACGCTTTCTACGAGACCATCGCTTTACAACCGTTCTGGCACGCCAGGGCGGGAGCTGGCTCCGCCATCGAGGCTTGTGGCACGCCTTGGGGCTGACGGTTTGTTTGGTGCCGCCGCCGCCAGAGCCGGTGGAACCTTTGGTGGGGCCTCTTGTGGGGGCGCAGGACTCGGCCGGGGAGGCTCTCTCTCGCACGACTGAGCTCGCCCGGCACCTTCTCCACTGCTGGGGCGAACAGGGCGAACGGGGCGAAGAAACCGAGTCCTATGCTGGATAAAGAAAGCGTCTGGCTGGACCTCATTCGAGACCTCGCCGCCCCCGAGGCGCACGGCTTTTTCGAAGACGGTGCGCTTTATCCTGCCGGAGTCAATTTCCGGGGCAATCCCCGAGGCAATCCCGAGGCAACACAAGAGACACCGTGGTGGGCTCTGACCATGGACACGACGCGTCTGGGACGGCATTTGCCCCGAGACGCCCCCCCCGAGGCCCTCGCCACGATGAGTCTCGCGCGGAATTTGTGTGACATGGCGGCTCTGGGGGCCAAGCCCGAGGGGTATCTCTTGTCGTTCGCGGTGCCTGCGGCCTGGGCGTATGAGGAACTCAAGCGTTTTCGCGACAGGCTCGCGCGGTTTCAGGCTTTTTATGGCTTTCAGCTCTTAGGAGGCGACACCCAGATTCTCCTGGACCCGGAGGAGGTTGGGTTCACGACGGTCTGTTTTCTGGGCACGCGACGGGGGCCTCTGGGCTTGGCCCGCCGGCACATTCAGGCAGGCGATGCGCTTTTTATGACACCCGAGCCCCTCGGCCGGGCTTGGCTGGGCTTTTTGGCGGTTTCGAGCGACCCGCGTTGCACGCCTTTGGGGCTCTCGCCCTCTGGGGCTGGGCTTTTGGCGGGCGAAACCGGGGCCGGCGGCGGGGCCGCTGGTCTCGCGGCGGCGGAGCTCTATGAGCCCGAAACAGGGCCCCGGGCGGCAGAGAAGCCCCCCGACGTCCAGGCCTATGTGCGGCACTATGTCAATCCCACCCCTCATCTGGCTTTGGGGCGGCAGCTCGCGGAGCACCGAGCAGCTCTGACAGATTGCTCGGACGGACTGGCGGTCGCCTGCCAGAAATTTATCCAGGCGAGCGGGCTTCATCTGACACTGTCGGCTGGTTCTCTCCCTCTTGCGGTGCCCCTGCTGCGGAGCCGCCCAGAGGACCTGAACGAGGCTCTAGCTTTCGGCGGCGACTATAATCTACTGGTCGCGATGGCCGCAGAGGAAGCCGGCGCTTTCATGGCTGGGGCCTCTCGGAAAGGTGCCGGGCGACCCCTCATTCGAATCGGACGGTTCGAGGCAAACAGACCTGGCCGACCTGGCCCGCCGGCTCTACACGGCTGGCCGTATTCAAGAACACCGGGAACACCGCCGGGCGGTTCTGAAAAAACGAAAAACCTCAGAAAACAGCGGCATCCTGGCCGAAACGCTTGATCATGTTTCGGTAACGTTTGGATAGGACACGCAACAAAGCCACAATAAAGGGGTTGGATTGCGACAAGCACGCCTCGAACGTTTCGCGGTCCATGACATCGACCTCGCACGCTTCGAGAGCCAGCACATGGGCGGTCCGAGGCGCCCCATCAATCAAGGCCACCTCGCCGACAATCTGGTGCGGCACGAGATAGGCCAAGTGTTTGCGCACCCCATTGTGCTCCACATAGGCCTCGCATTTTCCGCGAAGGAGCATAAAAGCGTGCTCCGGAGAGGGCTCGCCCTGCCGGATGAGATACTCTCCAGGTCTGAGATATAACCGACGCATCATAATCCAATCCGGACTTCTCCCCTGGCCTCTGGCCTTCCTGGACGCGGGAAATCACCCTCGGCACGCCACAACAGAGACATTCGCATGAACGATTCTAGCAAAAACATGCCGTTGTTTCAAGCTCTACCGGACCCGGCACCGGGCCCGGCACCAAACCCGGCCCCAGGTCCAGAAAACGAGGCACGCTCTGCCGTGTTTCCGCCGCGTCGGAATAGATGCGTGTGCCCCGGATCATAGAGCCGGGAAGCTTCGAACACGTCGGTCCTGGTGACCTCGGCCAGAGTCTGGCCGATCAAAATCAGGCATGTCCGCGTCAAGCGCGCGCGTTTGACTTGTTTTCGAATCGTCTCGAGCGTCCCGTACAGAAAGGTCTCGTCGGGCCAACTGACTCGATAGGCAATGACGACGGGACAATCCGCTCCGTAAAAGGGCATGAGCTGCTTTTGGATATTGGCTAGATTCGTAATGGATAGATGAAGCACCAAAGTCGCACGCGTGCGCCCAAGTTCTTCCAAGGCTTCGGTCTCTGGCACAGAAGAAGCGCGCATGGCGGTCCGAGTTAAAATCACCGTCTGAGACACCGACGGCCGCGTCAACTCGAGCCCCAGCCGAGCCGCCGCCGCCGCATAAGCCGGCACGCCTGGAATGATCTCAAAAGGGATGGTCTGGCGTTTCAAATAAGCAATCTGCTCGCCAATGGCCCCGTAAAGCGACGGGTCTCCCGAGTGTAACCGCGCCACATGGTGACCTTTTTGATGGGCTTGTTCGATCTCACAGAGAATCTGCGGCAATGTCAAACCGCTCGTGTCGCAGACTCGGGCGTGAGGGTCTTTTGTCTCTAAAACAAGCGATTCGGGAACCAGAGAACCCGCATAGAGAACGACAGGACACATCCGAATTCGGTCGCGGGCTCGGACCGTCAGAAGATCCGGAGAACCCGGCCCGGCTCCTATGAAGAAAACCGTCACGGCGAGGAAGGCGGGGAAGTCTGGGAAGGCGGGGCCGAAAGGGCCCACAGCACGACAAAAGCCTGGGCGAAAGGCGGCTCGCCAGTGAGACTGAGAGCAAGGCGATACGCCATCCCCGCCGGCACAAGCCGGCGGGCATGCTGAACCGCTTGGCCGTGCAAACGCACAAGAGGCTGCCCGCTCGGCAAGTGGTCTATCTCTATATCGTGCCAAGTCAGGCCTTGGCGCATCCCCGTGCCGAGGGCTTTGAAGGTCGCCTCTTTGGCTGCAAAATACTGCGCCAGACGCTTGGCGAGATGCCCAGAACCTCGCCGTGTCGCGGCGGCGTACTCCTGAGAACGGAAACAACGCCCAGAAAAACGCGGGCCATAGACCTGGAGAAGACGCGCAATTCTGTCAATTCGGCACAAATCCACACCTATGCCTAAAAGGATCCCCGTCGGCCGGTGGTCAGAGGGCGATTCGCAAGACGGCGGGGCAAACGGCGAAACAGGGTCCGCCCCCGAATCGGACACCGAACCTGCCGCCGAACCCGAAACCATCGAGACTCTCGAAACCATGGGAAATCAAGAATCTTTGAAACGCGGAGGACGCTTCTCTAGGAACGCCTGCATGCCCTCTTTTTGGTCCTCCAGGGCAAAACTGGCATAAAACAGGCGGCGTTCATAGGCGAGACCCGCGGCAAGCGGGGCTTCATAGGCATAATTGACGGCCTCTTTGACCATGCGGGCGGCCGGTTGCGATTTTTCCGCAAGGCTCTGAGCGACCTCCAGGGCCTCTTCCAAAAGCCTCTCGTGGGGGACGATACGACTGATCAGACCGCAGCGTTCGGCTTCGTCGGCCCTCATGCGCCGCCCCGTGAGACACAAATCCATCGCTTTGGCCTTGCCGATAAAGCGCGCCAGGCGTTGCGTGCCGCCTGCCCCGGGCATGATGCCGAGCCCGAGTTCCGGCTGCGCGAACTGCGCATCCGGCGCCGCAAAAATTAAATCGCACATCAGGGCCAATTCGCACCCGCCGCCCAGAGCGTAACCCGCCACAGCCGCAATCATCGGCTTAGGGCAGGCCGCCACAGGGTCCCAGTCGCGGGAAATAAAATCAGCCTGATAGAGCTCTGCAAAAGAGCTCGAGGCGAGGGAAGCAATATCGGCTCCGGCGGCAAAAACGTGCGGCCCTCCCGTCAGGACGACAGACCCGATACCCGATTGAGCCCCGGCCTCGTGTATCTGCCGGGCGAGCTCCGCCATCAAAGGCGCGTTCAAAATATTATGGTGCTTGGGCCGGTTCAGGCGCAATAAACGAACGCGACCGTGGGTCTCGGCCAGCACGGGGCCCGGCGTGGGGTTTGGCGTGGGGGCTGGCGTGGGATTTGAGGCAGGGCCTGGCGTAGGGTTCTGGGACACGCCCGGACTATAGAAAAATTCTTGACGCACGGCAAGAGGCCATCGCGTCACACGACCTCTTGCGTTTACCGATTCGCTCCGCCCGGGTGAACCCGGGTGAGTCCAGCTCGAATCCGGCGCATCCGGCGGCGTATCCGGCCGAGGGATACGTCTCGGACGACGTCGCACAGGGCCGCACAGGGTCGCACAGGGTCGCAACGCAATCTCCCGTCTATCGCCCTATCGCCCGCCGTTCTCGCCCGCCGGCGTCAGCCAAAAGGATTCCCGGCGATTCCTAGCGATTCCTGAAAAATTTTGAATCGATTTGGCCTTGAGACCAATTCATTGCTATGATAGCCCCCATAAGGGAACGACAAGCCCCGGGGCCCCATGCCCCGCTGCGGGTGAGTCGAGCTTTTAGCAAAACACAACGCAAAGCGGGGGAAAGTATGGCGCAGGACAACAGTCGAGACATGCGGCGTCTCGGGTTGACGTGGGACAGAATCAAGGCTGTTTTACGCAAGGAGATCGGCGAAGATAGCTACGATAAGTGGCTTCGCGAGGTCCGGCTCCACACGTGTGTGCCGCACGAGACCTCCGAAAACGCCCCCCAGAATGCCCCACGTGAGGACTCCGGTGACGCCGGGCAAGAAACACCCGGGCAAGAAACACCAAGAAGCGTTTTAACGCTTTTGACGGCCTCGGCCCAGGGGCGGGATTGGCTCCATCGCTGGCTTCAGACCCGCCTAGAGGAACTCTGGCGGGCGGCTTATCCCGATGTGTCGACGGTCCGGCTCCAGCTCGCCCAAGTCGCCGAGACCCCCCGTCCACCCCATTTCGGGACCGCGGCGGGGACGGCTTCGAGCCACGGCGGGGGCGGCACCCAAGCCGCAGAACACGAGACTCTGGGCACCGGCAGAGACCCGCACGCCGATTTTTTCACGCAGCCGCTTCCTCGTTACCGATTCGCCAATTTTGTCCTGGACGAGAGCAATAAATTGGCTTTCCAGATTGCTCGGGACTTTGCCGCTTCGCCCGCCGCAGGAGCCTGCGTCGTTTTTTATGGGCCTTCGGGGTTCGGAAAGACCCATTTGCTCAATGCGGTTCATGCGGCTCTGGCAGAACGCGGCTCGCGTTGTCCCGATTCGCCTCCCCATCGGGACAATCGAGACAAGGGGCGGAGCGAATCGAGGGGCGGCCAGGAGATCCTCGACCCGGGCCACCAGGAGGGCCACCAGGAGGGCCACAATGGGCCGCCTCTGCGTGTGATTTCCACCAATAGCGACCGGTTTCTCCATTTTTTTGTGAAGTCTATCCGGAATCCGAAAGATAATTTATCACTCAAGGACCGACTTTTGGAGACGGATGTCTTTTTGCTAGATGATTTACATTTTTTATGCGGCAAGCCTCAGACTCAGATTGCGCTGCTGCACGGCCTCGAGGGCCTTTTCGCCCGAGGTAAGACGGTTCTGGTGACCTCGGACACCCTGCCGAGCGACCTGGAGGGCCTAGACGAACGGTTGCGCAACCGCTTTTGTTCGGCTCTTTCGGCCCGTATGGGCTCGCCGTCTAAAGTTTTTTACAGAGCTTTCATGCGCCGCAAGGCTCAAGATTTCCGTCTCCATCTGGCCCCTGACGTCGAAGATTTTCTGAATCAACAGGCTTTTTTCTCGCCGCGCGAGGTGGAAGGCGTGTTGCGGCGTCTCAAAGCTTGGTCTAGCTTGCTGGAACGCCCGCTGGAGCTCCCGGAAGCGCGCGAGCGCCTGGCCGACCTATTGGTCCGACCCGGCGAAAGGCGTATCACCATCGACGCGATTCAGAAAAAAATCTCTGAGTATTACAAGATTTCCACGCGGGATATGACCTCGAAACGGCGGGCTCGCGAGATCGCCCGTCCCCGCCAGGTTGCGATGTATATCTCCAAAGAACTCACGAGTCGTTCTCTTCCAGAAATTGGGCGTCGTTTCGACCGAGACCACTCGACGGTGATCCACGCCATCAAAACCGTCCGGACGCTGATGAACCGAGACCACGCCTTTCGCGACGAGGTGACACACATCAAACATATCGTCGCTCAGGGGACAGGGCCTGGTATCCGATTCGGCTAAACGAATCGGGTGCCCGAGGCGGCCAGGTGTACGCCGGGCGTATGCCAAGCGTATGCCGGGGTTGTCTCGGGGTTATGGGGGGCTGGCGGACAGGAGGACCTTCTCTCCGCAGAGGGGCGTGTGCGATTTCGTGTCGGGAGTAATGCCCGACTCCAGAAGGAGGACCTTCTCTCCGCAGAGGAGCGTGTGCGATTAGGGTGGGTCGTGCAATTGAGCGGGTTGTGTAATCGGGCCGCCCTGCTCTACCCGCGTTCGGCGGCGGGCGGGTATCGCGACGAGCTGCTGCAGGTCCTCTTCTGGTCCTAGGACGGCGTGTTTCGCCTCTGCTTTTTGTGATTCGTCGGGCTTGTCCGAGGCACGGCGGCGGTCTTGGGGCCTCGCCCCCGGGGCCCCGGGAAGGACGCTCGGGAGGATGTTGGAGAAAACGGTGACGACGACGGGTCCGCAAGCGGGTGTTTTGTAAAAACAAGCTTCTGTTTTCGCCCGGACGCAATGTGGGTGTAGAGCTCTGTGGTCGTGATGTCGCTATGGCCTAAGAGCTGTTGGACGGCTCGCAGGTCGGTCCCGCCTTCCAGCAGATGGGTGGCGAAGCTGTGGCGCAGACTATGAGGCGTCAAAAAGCCGGGCTCCATGCCGGCTTCGGCCCCCAGTTGACTCACCAATTGGCCGACGCGTTGACGGGTGATGGGCCGCTTCCCAGAGCGCGCGGGAAATAGAAAGCTCGAAGAGCTTTGAGCACCGCGTTTCCGGACCTCGAGCCACTCGGACAGATAGAAGGCCGCTCGGCGGGTGACCGCGACGAGGCGCTCTTTTTCCCCTTTTCCGGCGATGGTCATGGTGCCCGCTGGGGGAGCCTCGGCGTCGCGGCGCGTCAAGTCGAATTGATACAGCATGTCCTGCACGGGCCACACGGGCAGCTCCGTCATTTCGCTCACGCGGAGGCCCGACCCATAGAGTAAGCCCAGAATCGCCCGCATCCGAGCCCGCTCGTCGAGGGGCCATACCGCGAGCGTTTTGAAAAGCCTGTCGATTTGGCGCAAGTCCAGGGCTCTGGGCAGCCCCGGGCGATGCCGCGGCGCCGTCACATCGCGGGAAGGGTCCAGCGCGCAGAGTTCCTCTGACACAAGAAAACCGTAGAATTGACGCAGAGCCGCTCGAGCCCGTTGCTGGCTGGCAGAACTGTAGGCGGCCTGTGTCCGCTCGGCGAACCAAGCCTGGAGGTCGCTCGCCTGGGCCTCCAGATACGTTCGACCCCGAGCCAACAGAAAGGTCTCCAGATTCAACAGGTCGCTTCGATAAGCCGCCAGCGTATGGTCGGAAGCCCCGCGCTCGGCAATCAGCATGTTGAGAAAAGCCTCCAGCGGGTCGTCGCGCAGCATGGAGCGAGGGACTCAGGAGCGGGACGGCCGCACCGGGGACGGGACAGGGCTAGTCGGATTCTCCTCCCCGGCGGGCGGGACGGCGGCGGCGGTGTGCTCGGCCTGTTTACGACGGCGTAAATTGGCACGCAAGGCGGCGGCATGAGCCGTCTGAGCCAGCCTCTTCTTATCCGATTTCCTAGAATCCATGGCACCTCGACCAGAAAAATAGTCCGTGCCTGTATAAGCGTAAGGACGTTAGACAACACACCCATACAGAGAAAAAAAGCACACAAAAATGCACACAAAAATGCACACAAAAATGCACACCGGGCACCCTCGCCAGATAAGGCGCAGAGATAGGCAGGAACGTCAACAGAAAACCGAACACGATGCGCGACCTTAAGCCGCAGGGCCTCGGAGCCAATGATGGAGCGTCTCGGCTGTTTTTCGGTCGATGCCCTCGACCCGGGTGAGGTCCTCAAGCCGCGCCTGCGAAATGGCTCGAATCGACCCAAAATGGAGCATCAGAGCCCTTTTTCTTTTGGGTCCAATGCCCGGAACGGCCTCGAGCGTCGAGCGGGTTATCTCTTTCGAGCGCTTCGCCCGGTGGAAGGTAATGGCGTAACGATGCGCCTCGTCCTGGAGTCGATTCAAAAGATACTGGAGACGGAGCGGAAAACGGAGGGGCTCCTGGGTGTGCGGCAGATAAAATTCTGTACTCACGCGGTCGGCGCCCTTCGCGGCTCCAAGCAGCGTGATAGCTCGCCCCGACGGATGCGCGTGGACGACGGCGGCGGCGGCGGCGACGTGTCCCTTGCCTCCGTCGATCAACATCATGGCGGGCAGCGGCCAATCCGACGCATGCGCCAAACGCCGGGTTAACACCTCGCGCAGCATCGCATAGTCGTCGCCCGGGGCAGAGGGCAATTGGATGATGAATTTTCGATAGGCTTTTTTAACGAAGCCCTCGGCCGCGAAAGTAACCATCGCTCCAACAGCGTGACGCCCCTGCAGGTGCGAATTATCATAGATCTCCACGCGTTCTGGAGACTCAAGCTTCAAAGCAGCCCCAAGCTGGTCCAAGAGGTCCTTTTGATTCGTCTGGTCGGCAAGCCGTCGCGCCAGAGCCGTCCGAGCATTGTCGGTCGCAAGATCCAGAGCCCGACGCCGGGCGCCTCGTCCCGGCAATAAAAAGACGATCTTCTGCCCTGTCTGTTGTTCGAGGGCCTCCAAAAGCAGAGCCTGGTCCGAAATCGGAAAAGGCAGCAAAAGAGCCGGCGGTGGCGTGTGGCGCGTATAAAACTGACTCATAAAGGCCGACAAAATGTGAGTGTCCGGCTCCGAGGCGTGATGGCGCGGAAAACAGGCGTAATTGCCAAAATTTTTTCCGCCGCGTAGGAAAAAGACTTGGATACAGCTTCCGCCTGCCTCACGAGCCAGAGCTAAAACATCGCAATTGGGAAGAGCCGCCAGATTGATATCCTGACGGCGCAAGGTTCGGCCCAGGAGGGCGAGCCGGTCGCGCAGCTCGGCAGCTTTCTCAAAGGCGAGGTCTTTCGAAGCCTGCTCCATTTGGGCTGTCAATTCGCGTCGCAGTTCGCGGTCCTGGCCTCGCAAGAAGGCTCGGGCCTGGTGGACGAGGGTCTGATAGGCCTCTGGCGTGATGCGGCCGACGCAGGGGGCACTGCAACGTTTGATTTGGTACTCCAGACAGGGGCGGCGGCGCGATTCGAAAACACTATCCGTACAGTTTCGCAGCAAGAAGGTTCTCTGGAGGGCGGCGACGGTGTGGTTCACGGCCCCGATATTGGCAAAGGGCCCGAAATAGGCGCCTTTTTCTTTGCGCGCGCCTCGATGCTTGAGAATCTGAGGAAACGCATGCTGGCGTATGAGAATCTCGGGGAAGGACTTGTCGTCGCGCATGAGAATGTTATAGCGCGGCTCCAGTTTTTTAATGAGATTGGCCTCTAACAACAGAGCTTCTATCTCGCTTTTGGTGACCACGATTTCTATCGTGCGCATCCGGGCTATCATGCGTTGAATCCGGACGGAAGTTCGCTCTGGCTGCGCATAAGAAGCGACCCGCTTGCGCAGATTCTTCGCTTTGCCGACATAGAGCACGGCTCCATCGCCGGCCAGCATGCGATAGCACCCGGGGCTCTCTGGCATGGTGCGCAGAGCCTGCTCGACGACCGCCACCCCCTGGGCGAGGGGACGACGGACAGAGGCGTCCTCTCCGGCAAGGTGCACCGGAGCGGCGGGCGGCGGCGGCTCGACGGCCGCCGAGAGCTCAGGGTCTAATCGGGCGGCGGCCTCTGAAGCTGGCGGGCGTGTCGTCAAAGAATGTCAAAGAAAAAAAATCGGCATGGAAAGGAGAAGCTGGTTCATCCTCCGCCTCTCGCCTGTTATGAGCTTGCGGTTTCCTCGGGAAGAGGTGCCGATGTGGCCTCCTCGAGCCGCTGAATGAGAGCCTCTATGCCATTTTCCCTGAAAAAGGGCTGAAACTCGGACCGCCAGCCCGTCAGAAGCGAGATCTCTTCCACGACGACATCGATGATTCGGAAGGTCTCTGACCCGCGTTGGCGTTGCCGGATACTCACGCGGGTTTGTTCGCCTTCGTACTCGACCTGCACGTCGGTGAAAACGTCCTTGCGGACTTGGCGTGATTCAACAAATTCGACCTCGGCGTTCTGAGAAAAATTACGCAAATGCCGAGCCAGCTGAGCCGTCAACCAAGTTTGAAAGGTGGTGTTATAGGCTCGTTTCTGGTCGTCGGTCAGAGTCCGCCACCCTCGGCCCAGGATATTGCGGGCGATAAAGGTGAAATCCACATACTCGACGAGGGTCTCGGCGACACGCTCGCGCAGTTCGTCCGGCCCCAGGTCCGAGGCCCCAAGTTCATTCATTTTGTCGAACAGACTCTGGAGGCGTTGCCCGGCCTGGTCGGCCTGCTCTGTTTGGGTGCCCTTGTCGCCGTCGGTGTCGTCAGCGGCAAGAAAAACGGCCGCACCCACCCCTTGCAGGTCCCCCCCCGACGTTTCGCTTTTTTCTGGACAGTCGCGAGAACCACGGTGCCTCCTATAGCGGTGAACATAGACGGCGGCACTGGGGCCGCTGCGATCGACGGCACCCAACGCCCCCGTATCGAAGCGCATATCGTCGCAATGGTGTTTCGAATCGAGGTCGCCGTGTCTCGACTCGCCGTGTCTGCCGTGTCTGTGGCCGTGGCGTTCCATCATACCGTGTCCCATCAGGCCGGTGCCTACCAGCCATCCGCCCACGACTCGACCACCGGGAAATAAAAACGCCAGTAAAAGCACCGAGAACAGAACTAGACCCAGCAAGGGCCCCATCCTTTTTCGAACCATCTGTTTAAGCTTCATGAGATAAAAAAACTCCTTGACGAAACGCACGCATGGCCGCTCATACAGCTGTCAGCCGCATGAGGGCTCTCCCCTTGTGGGTCCCTCCCAGAGACAGCGGCGGCGGCGGCGTGCACATCCGCTGCATCGCTCTTAACGAGGACAGGCCAGGCGAGCCTAGCACGATTTCGCCTTTGCTTCAAGGTTTCGTCTCGTTTTCGTGCGTTCTCTTGGAGGCACAGGACAACGTGCCGACAGACGTGCCGTCTCAGAGCCCCTCCATCAGGAGTCCCGAGGGTGTCGCCGACCCCTCCATTTCGCCGTTTTGCTCTTGATAGCAGACGCGGCCATCCACGACGGTCATGCAGACTTTCCCTGTGACTTTTCTGCCATCGAACACGCTGTTGAACGAGCGTCCCGGCATCGGCTCGGCCCCCAGATGCCAACTTTTGGACGGGTCAAACAGGACGAGGTCGGCGGGAGCTCCGACCTCCAGACAGGGCAGCGGAAAACGAAGCATCCGAGCCGGCTCAACCGTGATCTTGGCAAGACAATCCGAGAGCGCCAAAACCCCGCGACGCCATAGCTCCAGCGTCAGAGGCAGTAGCGTCTGGACGCCGATGGACCCGAAAGCGGCCTCTTCGAAGGGCAGGCGTTTGACGTCCTCGTCTTGAGGCGAATGGTCGCTCACGATCAGGTCGAGGGTGCCGTCTCGCAGAGCCGCCTCGACGGCCTGGCGGTCGGCCTCAGCCCGGAGCGGCGGCATCAATTTGGCGAACGTCCGGTAATCGCCCACAGCTTCGGCGTTGAGTAAAAAATAAGGCGGGGCGGTATCCGCTGTGACCGCCAGACCCTGGGCTTTCGCTCGACGGAGCACTTCGATCGATTCGATACAGCTCAAGAGACTCGCGTGATAGCCGCCCCCCGCCATGCGAACCAGCCGCAGGTCGCGTTCCAGCATCATCGCCTCGGCCTGAGGCGACATGCCTCGCAGACCGAGGGCCTCGCAGAGGGGCCCCGCTGTCATAGACCCGCCGCGCGTCAGGCTGGGTTCCTGAGGCATCTGGAGCACCGGCAAATCGAACGTGCGGGCGTATTGGAGCAACCGGTAGAAGGTCTCGGCGTTTGCGACGGGGACCAGACCGTCGGTCACGCCGACGATGCCGGACGCCTTCATGAGCCCGATCTCTGTCAGGTCGTGGCCGGCCTGGTCGCGCGTCGCTAAGCCATAGCAATGGAGCTTCGGGCCTCGAACGCGGCGGCCCTGACGGGCGACGAATTCCACCATCGCCGGGCTGTCAAGACGCGAGGGACTATCAGGCAAAATCACAATTTCCGTGATGCCGCCAAAGGCTGCCGCCTCTAGGCCCGAGGCGATGGTCTCTTTGTGTTCGGCCCCGGGTTCGCCGAATCGAGCCCGCGCGTCCAAAAAACCCCGTGATAAGACGAGACCCTCGGCTTCGATGTGGCGAGCGTCGGGCGGACAGGCGAGACCGGGGCCAACGGAGGCAATCCGGCGGTCGGCTACCCAAAGGTCGCCTATCTCGTCCAGGCCTCGGGCGGGGCAGACAAGCCGGGCGTTGTGGAAAAAAAGGCCGCCTGGCACGGGCGTCACGACGCGTCTCGACGCACGGGGCGGCGGCCCGATACGCGGCGGCCCGATACGTTGGGGCTCGCTGAGGGGGGTGCCTCCTCGAGGCTGGCCTTCTCGAGGTTCGCCTCTTCGAGAGTTGCTCCCCTGAAGGATGTCTCCCCGAGGGCTACCTCCTCGAGGTTTGCCTCTCCGAGGTTCGCCTCCTCGAGGTTAACTTCCCCGGGGAAGCTAGCCTCCCCGAGAGTTGCCCCCACGAGAGTTGCCCCCCTGAAGGATGCCCCCCCGAGGGCTACCTCCTCGAGGCTCACCTCACCGAGAGTTGCCTCTCCGAGGCTCGCCTCGCCGAGATTTACCCTCCCGAGATTAACTTCCCCGGGGAGGCTAGCCTCCTCGGGGGCTGGCTCGCTCTGGTTGCGGGCGCGGATGAGCCAAGCCAAACACGCCATACGGATGGCGACCCCCATCTCGACCTGGTCCTGGATTAAAGAGCGGCTATAGTTTTCCGCCAGGCGAGAATCGATTTCGACGCCTCGATTCATGGGACCTGGGTGCATCACAAAAGCATTGGGCGCGTAAGCGGCTAATTTTTCTTGTGTGAGGCCATAAAATCTAAAATACTCTCGCACGGAGGGCACGTACTGGCCGCGCATGCGTTCCAGCTGCAGCCGCAGGAGCATAATCACATCCACGCCTCGCAAGCCGTCGCGCAGATTGTGAAACACCGAGGCCCCTGCCTCTTCGGCCATCTCGGGCGAGACGAGCGTCCGCGGCCCGATGAGATGGATCTTCACGCCCAGTGCTTTCAGGAGCTTGATGTTGGACCGGGCGACTCTCGAGTGCCGCACGTCGCCGCAAATCGCCACGCAGAGCCCGTCCAGCCGGCCGCGCCCCGCCACCTGACGCCACAAAGTCAAGCCGTCCAAAAGAGCCTGAGTCGGATGGGCGTGCGCGCCGTCGCCGGCGTTGACGACGGAGCCTCCCTGCAATTTATCCGCAATCAGCTTCACGGCTCCAGAATTCGGGTGGCGCACGACAAAAATGTCGGCGCGCATCGCTCGGAGCGTGTGGGCTGTGTCTAGAACCGTCTCGCCTTTCCGGACAGAGGACGCCTGCTCGGTGATATTGATCACATTGGCCCCCAGACGCAGAGCCGCGAGCTCGAAAGAAGCCCGCGTGCGCGTCGAGTTCTCAAAAAACAAATTGACCAGCGTTCGGCGCGCCAACACAGGCGGCGGTCTCTCGAAGCGGCGCACCGTCCCGGCGTAGCCGTCTGCCTCGCGGAACAGGGCATAGACCTCGTGCGGGGCAAAGCGTACAACGTCCAGGAGATGATTGGCGGCGACTCCTGTCGCCCCTATCGTTTCCGGAATGGCACTGTCCCTGTCTGAGTCCATTTTTTTGTCTCCTTGTTCATCAAGAGGCTTGTGTCTCCAGATTAGCAGACACACCGAAAAGCACAAGACGGGCCAGATGGGTCCGATGCGAACGTGCGCAGAAACCCCCGGGGATTCTACCGGGAATTCTGCCGGGGTTCGGAATTGTTCCCGCTAAAGGATTGTTTTCCGAGCGTCCCTCCGGTATGGTTCGAACCGTCTAGGGCCCGCCTATAGACTGCCTGGGGTCTTATG
The DNA here is from genome assembly GCA_965203415.1 of Alphaproteobacteria bacterium. GTDB lineage: Bacteria > Pseudomonadota > Alphaproteobacteria > CBDBCS01 > CBDBCS01 > CBDBCS01. The sequence goes on from CBDBCS010000006.1 coordinate 276,132, forward strand.
GCTGGGGGGCCCTCATCGCCACAGAAAGAGCTGCATGAAACCAAGTTCTCTCGCAGAAGCAAGAGCCGGTGCGCCGGATGCCGACACGCCGGATGCCGACACGCCGGATGCCGACACGCCGGATGCCGACGTGAATTCGGAGCCCGCGCCGGAGAGCTCCCCGGATACCTCACCGGACGCCTCACCGGACGCCTCACCGGACATCTCACCGGACATCTCATCCGGGGCTTTCATCGCCGAAAATGGTTATTTAAACCTCATCTTGGGCCCCGGGCCCTTGTGTCATCCGCTATACTGGCTGGTGCGGCCGATTGCTCGGGCGCATGGTTTGCGCGTGAATCGCCTCCATTGCACGGGCCCCGCCGGCTCGAAAGGGAGCCGACACGTGCAATTTTTTCTGGAAAACCCAGAATTCAAAGGGGTTTCCGTGGAAGATTGCGCGGCTCTGAGCCGAGAAATTTCTTCGCATTTAGATGTTGCCGATCTCGTAAAAACGCGTTATACTCTAGAGGTGGGTTCTTCGGGCCTTGCGAAGTATTTGTCGCATCCCGATGAGTTTGACCGCTTTCTCTCCTTTGAGTGTCATGCCGAGCTCGTCCGGGCAACGCCCAGCGGGCGACGGCGGTATAGAGGGCGTCTTTTGGCCCGGTCTGGCCACGTCTTGACCCTCCAGACGGAGGCGGCGGACGGGGACGGGGCCGTGGGTCTTGATTTGCGAAACCTAGCCAAAGTCAGACTGGTGATGAATGACAGACTTCTGCGTTGGGCACGGGAGCACGCGGCCACACAATCAGAGCACGGCACAACATAACGTTTGGATAACGTTTGAGGCAATGCTTGGGTCTTGAATACAGAGTGGAAACCATGATAGGTCGAAGTGAGGCGTCGAATCGCGAGTTCCTCAGTATTGTGAAGGCGGTCTCTGAAGAGAGAGCCGTCGATAAAGCCGTCGTTTTTGAGGCCATCGAAGCCGCTCTGGCGAAAGCCGCCGGCGGGCGGTTCGGGTATAATCGCGACATTCGAGTCTCGGTCGACCGAGAAACCGGCCAAATCGAGGCCAAACTCTGCTTTCTGGTCGTCGAGGTCATCGAAAACGAAGGGCGCGAGATCACGCTCGCCGCCGCCCAGCGCCGCCAGGCCGGCAGCCAGCTCGGCGATGTGCTGGAGGAACACCTCCCGGCTTTGGACCACGGCCGGATTGCGACGCTGTCGGCACGGCAGATCATCCTCAAACACATCCAAGAAGCCGAACGGCAACGCCAGTATGAGGAGTATAAAGACCGTATCGGCGAAATCTCTACCGGCATCGTGAAACAGACCGAACACGGCCATCTGATTATAGACCTCGGCGGACGGGCCGAGGGGATTCTGCGCCGAGAACACCAAATCCCCACCGAGCAGTTTCGACGCAACGACCGTATCCGGTTTTTAATCCGCGACGTCGACCTAGAGGCTCGAAATCAAATCATTTTTCTGTCGCGAACCGACCCAGCTTTCATGGCGGCTCTATTCCGACAGGAGGTGCCAGAGATCTATGACGGCATCGTCGAGATATGCGCTTGTGCCCGAGACCCGGGCTCGCGGGCCAAAATCGCCGTTCGCTCCAGAGACGCCTCCATAGACCCCGTCAGCGTCTGCGTCGGCGTGCGCGGGAGTCGCGTCCAAATCGTCGTGAACGAACTGAGTGGCGAGAAAATCGACATCGTCTCGTGGTCCGAGAACCCCGCTGAGTATATCGTCAACGCCATTGCCCCCGCCGAGGTCTCCAAAATCATTCTGGACGAAGATAAAGGCCACGTCGAAATTGTTCTACCGGCCGACCAGCAGGCTCGGGCTCTAGGCCGGCGCGGACAAAATGTGCGCCTGGCCTCCGAGCTCATCCAGCTGACGATCCAAATCATCAGCGAGGACGAGGACACTAAACGCCGCAGCGAAGCCCAACGCGAGCGAATCGCGCTCTTCATCAAGGCTCTGGACGTCGATGAGGTCCTGGCCCATCTCCTGGAAACCGAGGGCTTTAAGGACGTCGAAGAACTGGCCGCCACGCCGCCTGCGGACCTCCAGGCCATCGAGGGGCTCGACGCGGATATCGCCGGCGAACTGCTCCTGCGAGCCCGAGAGTATGTCGAACAACAGGAAGCTCAGGTCTTGGCGGAACTCAGAGAAGCCGGGGCTGCCGAGAGCCTGCTAGGCTTCCCGCATTTCACCCGCACCCAGCAACGGCACCTGGTCGAACAGGGCATCCGGTCGCTGGAGGATTTCGCCGACGCCTCGATCGAGGAACTCGTCGGGCCGGAAGGCCTTTTCTCGACCCATCCGATGGAAACCGAGCAGGCGACGATTTTGCTCCTCAAGACGCGCCACTATTTGGGCATTCTGAGCGACGAACAATTCGAACAGGCCATGCAAACCACAGCCGAAAGAGCCCAGGCTCAGGCTGAAAAGGCTCGCCACAGAAGAGACTTCCGGACCCCGGCGGGCATCCTTCGAACGACCCGGCTCGTCCGAGCCCGAACAACCTCTCGTTTCGCGGGCTGGGAACAGAGTTGAACTTATCTGCCCCTCCCAGAACCTGCCTTGTGCAGCGCAGGGCCTATCCGTGCACCCAATTGATGCGCATGGGATGGGACCGAACGGCCCAAAAGGTCAGGCCCGATCTACAGCACGCCATGCCGGGACGCGGAAGCTGGGTGAGATTCGAACTTGTCGACCAACTCACGGCTCGACAATTGGCCTATGGACTGCGACAAAAAGGGATGAAATGGGATAAAACGGCCTTCGTGGCAGAGGTCCGGAAACAGTTCCAGACCGTCCTCGGAGGCCGAATTAGAGAATTTTTGCGGGACCGGACGCTCACTCTGGTGCCCGCAGAACCCGCAGAGCTAGACGACAGAACCAACGGAAACTCAAAGAACGGACCGACACCAGGCTGGACCCTGGCTTTAGACGACCCTCGAGTCCGGTTCTTGACCGAGACGCCGCTCTTTTCGGGTTTTGAAACGTATCGTTTACGGGCGGCGTCTAGGAAATCTCTTGCAAAAATGCTAGGAATCCTGGACCAGTACGGTGTTTTTTTGTCCGGGCTGCCGGGGTCGGTGTCTGGGTCGGTGTCTGGACCAGATGGCTCCTCTAGATTGGGCTCGGCGGGCCGCCCAGGCCGGGCCAGGCCGGTTTCTCTAGCCTGAAGTCGGCCCGCTTGAGCCCGGATCCAAGAACGACGCCGTCGACCTGTTTTTGAACTTGTTCTATACACGCCATCATACACGCCATGCCCGAAAGAGAACCGCAGACGGAGGCCCAACCCCGTAAAAAACTGGTGTTGACCGCCACGACGGCCCCCAAACGCTCCACACTTGGAGCGGGGGCTAGAACCGGCGGCGGAGCTCCCTCTCGAGCCGCTTCAGGTCCAACAATCCACCCCACCATGCGGGGCAGGAATGTAAAAAACAATCCAGTCGCGTTCGAAAGGGTAACGCCTCGCCGAGGATCCAGTCGAAATGCGGGCGAAATGGGGCTGGAAGGAACGCTGACGGGCATGGGGTCGCCTCTTCTGAGTGTTCCGGGGGTGGAGGGATTTTCGCCCCGCCTCTCTCTGAAGAGCTCTCCGGCAGAACCCGTATCGCGAGACACCGTTTCTTTGAGGACGCCTCAAGCCCCTGCGGCGGCCCCTGTGCCTTCGGGAACGCCGCCACAGCAGGACACGCAGAGGCTCTCTGAGGAAGAGGTGAAAAAAAGAGACCGGGCTCTAGCCTCCTCGGCTCAGCATCCCGTTCTGCCGGATCCAGCTCATGTTCCGGGCGACGGCGTCGTGGGGAGCCTCGCCGCAGGGCAAACGGCGCGGCTCAGTCCAATGGTCGGACCGGAGGCGGAACACGCTTCACCCCAATCCGGCGGGCCGAGCCCGGGAGCCCTAGACAGCCCAGAGGACATCGCCAAAAGAACGCTCCGCACAGGCAGCCTGGAACCAGGAAGGGAGAGCCAGCCCGGCAGCAGTCCGGACGGAAGCCTCGAAGACCCGAGGACAGGCTCCGCTGCGGGGGCAACCCCGGGCATAACACCGGGAACAGAGGACCAAGCCGCTAAGGACAAACCCGACGGCAAAGAGAGCGAAGCTCTAGGCGAACGTGCTGCCCTCTCTCGCAGCAAAAAGGAAGAACAGCGTCTCAAGATTGCGCGGAACAAAAACGACGAGATCAAGCGGCGTCACGGGAAGCTCACGGTGGCGCGGGCCCTCAACGAGAGCGATGAGAACTATCAGGAACGCGTCAGCCGTTCGTTTGCCGCTCTGCGCCGCGCACGCGAGAAAGAGCGCCTCAAAACAGCCCAGAAATTGCAATCCAACGAAAAAGTCGTCCGAGATGTCGCCATCCCAGATACGATCTTGGTGGCGGACCTCGCCAATCGCATGGCCGAACAAACGAGCGAACTGGTGAAGGCTCTTTTGAAAATGGGGATTCTGGTAACGGGCAGTCAATCGATTGACGGCGACACCGCAGAGCTTCTGGTGCATGATTTCGGGCACCGCGGCCGGCGGGTCTCGGATTCAGAGGCCGAATCCATGCTTGGCACGCGTCGGGACGACCCGGCGTCTCTGCGCCCGCGCCCCCCGATTGTCACGGTCATGGGGCATGTGGACCATGGCAAGACGACGCTTCTGGACGTGCTGCGCCGGAGTCGCGTGGCCGAAAAAGAGGCCGGCGGCATTACCCAACACATCGGCGCGTACCAAATCAATGTCCAGTCTGCCGGCAAAGATTCAGTCAAAAATTCAGGCGGGGATTCAAGCGGAGACCCAGGGGGAGAGCCAGGCAAGGCAGGGACTCGAGTCTCGAGCTCCATCACCTTTCTCGACACCCCCGGGCACGCGGCCTTCACCTCGATGCGGGCTCGAGGCGCCCAATTGACGGATATCGTCGTCCTGGTCATTGCGGCCGATGACGGCATTCAGCCTCAGACCATAGAGGCCATCGACCACGCAAAGGCGGCAAAGGTTCCTGTGATCGTGGCCCTCAATAAATGCGACAAACCCGACGCCAACCCCGACAAAATCCGCCTGGGTCTGTTGGAACACGGCCTCGTCCTCGAGGAACAAGGCGGCGAGACGCTGTCCGTGGAAATCGCCGCCAAAGAGGGACAAAATCTGGATAAACTCCTGGAAGCCATCCTCCTGCAGGCCGAATTAATGGAGCTTCGGGCCAATCCGGACGCGCCTGCGGACGGTACCGTCCTCGAGGCCCGCCTGGAAATGGGACGCGGCGTCATGGCGACGCTCTTGGTCCAGCGCGGCCACCTCCGGAAGGGCGGCATCCTAGTCGCTGGGACGGAATGGGGCCGCATCCGCGCGATGGTCAATGAACACGGCAAGCCCCGAGACAAAGCCTTGCCCGGCGAGCCCGTCGAGGTCCAAGGCTTTCAGGAAGCCCCACAGGCGGGCGACCGATTCTATGTCGTCGAAAATGAGGCCACCGCTCGCGAAATCGTGAGCTATCGGCGCGATAAACATCTTCTCAACCGCCACGCTATCCCGGCGGCCGGCACAAATCTAGAGCAGCTTTTTTCAAAAATGCAGTCCGGGGAAAAAGTCCAATTCCCCTATATCGTCAAGGGCGACGTGCGGGGCTCTGTCGAGGCGATTGTCGGGGCTCTAGAGAAACTCAATAATGACCAGGTGCATTTGCAACTGGTTCACTCGGGCGTGGGCGGCATTACCGAGTCGGATGTCTCTTTAGCCAGCACGCTCGGCGGAACCATCCTGGGCTTCAATGTCCGAGCCAATCCTCAGGCCCGCCAATTAGCCAAGAAGAGCCATGTGGATATCCGCTATTATGCGATTGTCTATGAGATTCTAGACGATATCCGGCGGCTCCTGACGCAGCGTTTGAGGCCGGAACGCCGCGAACAACAATTGGGCCTCGCCGAAATACGCGAGACCTTTGACATCACCAAATTTGGAAAAATCGCCGGGTGTTACGTCGCCGAGGGTCTGGTCCGCCGACGCGCCCGAGCCCGCCTGCTTCGAAACGACGTCGTCGTTTATGAAGGCAATCTCCGAAGTCTCCGCCGCTTCAAAGAAGAGGCGAACGAAGTCCGACAGGGCCTGGAGTGCGGCCTCTCCTTTGAGCATTACGACGACGTGCGGCCAGGTGATAAAGTAGAGTGCTATGAAATCCGGGAAACTGCTGCCGTTCTGGACTAAATTTCTTTTATTTTTCGTCCTTGTCTTTGTGCCTGTCTTCCCAGCCAAGCCCAATGGGTGGTTCGGAGGCGCGGGCCTCATCGAAGTTCGAGACAGCAAAGACGAAGGCTTCTCTGGACGGACTTACACGTTTGGACGTTACAACGAGAGTCAGACGACGCGGCATCGGCTCTATTACAGTCTCGGCTTTGCCGATCTGGACTATGACCAGGAAGACGAGGTCCTAGGCACCCGAGCGACCGCCAAGCCCATCGGCTATAATCTCAATTTAGCCGTCAGTTTTTCTCTGTCTGGCACGGCGGGCCGGCGGTACGGTTTCATCGTGGGCGCCGGCTATAACGTCATCGAGGCGGATATTCACACCTTTCACACGCCCTCGGGGTATGGGTTTATCGGCCATGTGGGCTTGGAGGCGGGCCTCGGGTCGCGCCTCACGCTGGGGGTGCTTGTGAGCTCGGGCCTTTACGACCTAGAGCGCCGCGACGATATGGGTGTCCTGAGGGTCAGTCATTTTTCCTATCAGGCTCTAATTGGGCTCTCGTTTTAGGGGGTCAAGGAGACTTCAAGGAGACTTCAGGGGGGCGCCGGGGGACGCTCCGCGCAATTCGACCCCCAGCTCTGGCGAGCCGGGCAGCATGAAACACCGCCGCCACACCATCTCGGCCTGGCCGCCACCGCTAGAGGGATAAGCCCTCAGAAACGGGACCCGCGGCAGAGGCCGCCAAAAGGGCCGAGCTTCTATGCCTCTTTCGCGCAAAAGCCCGAGGGCCTCGCGTATCCAGAGTCTCGGCTGGCGGCCACGGTAATAGAGCACGCCAAGCCAGCTATTGCCCACATTATGAGCCCCATAGGGCAAAAAAACCAAGGCGTCGTTTTCAGCGAAATGCGCGGCATAGTTCCCCCATAGAGCGCGTTTGGCCGCCAAGATCTCTTCCAGACGGTCCAATTGAGCCCCGCCCAGAGTCGCATTCAAAGCCGGCATTTTGTCGTTAAAGCCGGGTGTCTCGAAGAGGGGCTCTGGCAAGGGCCGGCTTGTCGACAGACGTCGGCCCTGCCGAGCCAATTGCTGCGCTCGAGCCGCAAAATCACGGTCATGCGTCAAAATCGCCCCGCCGCCGCCGCTCGTGAGGATTTTATTCCCGTTAAAACTGAGAATACTCGCCAAACCACGGACGAAGCGGCCCGCCAGAGGGCGAGTCCCGACGGCTTCGGCGGCGTCCTCGATCAGAGGAATGCCCCACCTCGCCGCGAGAACCGATAAATCCGGCGCGAAGTTCCCCATCAGATGAACGGGCACCAGAGCCGCAATCCGGCGGCCCGTCCGGCGATTGACACAGCCTGATTTGGTTCGAATCGCGTGCGCCTGTAGAAAGGCCTCGACCCGCCGGCGCGAGATCACGAGACCATCCAAATTCGGGGCCAAATCCGGAGAACCCGAACGAGAAACCAACCCTTCAATATCCACAAAAGACGGGGTGGCTCCCAGTTGCAGAACGGGATTGACCGTCCCTATAAACGTCAGACTTGGCACGAGTACCTCGTCTTCGGGGCCGACGCCCGCCGCCTGGAGAGCCAAACGCAAAGCCGTCGTCCCATTCACCGTCGCAATGACAAAAGGACAGCCGAAGTGCCGCGCTAATTTTTTTTCAAAAATTTGGACCTCGGGCCCCGCCGTGGAGACAAACCCCGTCCGGAGCGTGGCCTCGATAGAGGCACGCTCGGCCGCCGTCAGCCAGGGCGCGTGAAGCGGTACAGGCCGATGATTCGCCGGATAAAAGGCCTCAAGACGACGAACAAAGGCTTGAGGCGTGGTCTCGCTCTGTCTGGACACAGGGAGGGGGTTCTCAGCCGTTAGGGCGGCCGCCGTCCAGTCGAGCCCCTATCTGCGTGAGAACGCCCGCCGCCGTTGTATGACCCAGCTCGCCGCACGCCTCCAGAGCCATGTCACGCCCATAGCCATACAGAAACCCTGCGGCAAAAGCGTCTCCGGCCCCTGTCGTGTCCACAACAGACAGGCCCGTCTGAGCGGGGAGATGATAATGCACATGCTGATGCCCGTGCGCCTGGAGAATATGAGCTCCCTGGGCACCCTCGGTAATACAGGCCAGTTTTACCTGTCGGGCGATATGCGCAAAAAGAGCCGCCGGCGCCAAGCCAGGAAATAAGGCTTGGGCCTCGGCCAGATTGCCGAACAGAATATCGACCGAGTCTCGAAGGAGGCTCTGAAATTCGGTTCGGTGCCGCTCGACGCACAAAGCGTCCGAGAGCGAAAAAGCCACCTCGCGCCCGGCTTGGCGCACGAGACCCGCGGCTCGCCGAAGCGTCTCACGCGGCAAGGCCTGGTCGTAGAGATAGCCCTCCAGATAGAGGCGGCGCGCGCGCAAGAGTTCAGCAGGTTGAAACACCGAAAATTGACCGGCAGACCCCAGAAACACAACCATGGTGCGTTCGGCATCGGGCGTGACGGCGACGAGACACCGACCCGTCGAACCAGAGCCGCGCTCGCCACAATAGGCGACGCGGCTTTGGGCCAGGGCCTCCAGATAACGCTGTCCGAGCTCATCCGCCCCGAGCCGTCCCATAAACGCCGCCGAGCCGCCAAGCTTCGAGAAATGCGCGACCGTATTGGCCGCCGCTCCGCCTGCCGTGACGGCATCGGGCGGCCTCTGAGCCATGAACTGGTTCAGAGCGGCCTCGGTGTCGACCAGCCGGACGCTCGCCTTGGTGAGGGTGCTTTCACGCAACCAGGCCTCGGAGACATAAAACACCAGATCCATCAGAGCGTGCCCGACCCCTAGCAAATCCCAATCGCAGGAAGACGAATCGGACGTCACGGCGAGCTCGCCCCAGAAGCCGAAGAAGCCGAAAAAACCGGGCGGCGAATCAATTCGTTCCGCTCGGGCCCGGTCGATATCATGCGAATGGGAACCCCTGCTTTGGATTCGATCAGGTGAATATAGGCCTGGGCGGCCGAGGGCAGAACCTCAAATTCTCGGACAGAGCGCGTCGAGACATGCCAACCCGGAACTCGTCTATAAACGGGCCGCAGAGCCGCCTGCTCCACCGGAGAAGCCGGGAGAAAATCCAAAACCTGGTCTCCCAGCTCATAGGCCTCGCAGACACAGAGTTCCTCAAAGCCGTCCAGCACATCCAGTTTGGTCAGAGCCAGTTCTCGAACGCCATTGAGCACAACCGCCTGACGCAGAGCCACCAGATCCAGCCACCCGCAGCGTCTTGGCCGATTGGTAACCGTCCCGTATTCGTGCCCTCGCTCGCCCAGTTTTTGGGCGATATCAGGCGGAGCCTCGGTCGGAAAGGGGCCGTTGCCGACGCGTGTCTGATACGCTTTAGCCACGCCTATCCCATCGATAGGCCCGCCATACCCCGAACCGAGATGCGCCTGACCCAGCAACGTGTTGGAGGACGTCACAAAAGGATAGGTCCCATGATCGAGGTCCAAAAGCGTTCCTTGAGCTCCTTCGAACAAAAGCCGCTTACCTGCCTGCCGAGCGGTCTCTAGGAAGTGCCAAGCTACACAGCGAAAGGACAATAAAACAGGGGCGAGTTCCGATAGAGCCTCCAGACAGGCCGTCGGCGCAGACGCCGTGCCGGCAAGGGCGGGATAAGTCGCTTCAAGCGCCTGGAGGCGCTCTCGAACATAAGCCGGGTGGGCCAGATCGCACAGACGCAACGCGCCTCGCCCGACTTTGTCCTGATAGGCTGGCCCGATGCCGCGGCCCGTTGTTCCGATTTTGTGCCCCTCAGAGGCCGCCGTCTCGCGGTTTTTGTCCAGAACTTTGTGGAAAGGGAGGACTAAAACAGCGTTCTCGGCGATTTTGAGATTATGCGTGCCGACGGAAAAACCCGCCTGCTGGAGGGCATGGATCTCGTCGACGAGGCCGAAGGGGTCCACCACGACCCCGCCTCCGATGAGGCCCGTGACGCCGGGACGCAAAACTCCCGAAGGCAAAAGCGACAGTTTGAACACCCGAGACCCTATCGTCAAAGTGTGGCCGGCGTTATTGCCTCCTTGAAAGCGGACGACAATGTCGCAGGACTCGGCCAGGCAATCGACGAGTTTGCCTTTACCTTCGTCCCCCCATTGGAGGCCTAAAATGGCTTGTGCCCCTGTCATAGCGGCGTCACATTCGTCACAGCGGCACGATGGTTCCGGCGGGGCGTCCGGGAGACCCGGGAGACCACAGATGCGTACAGCCGTGTTGACGAGCCGCGACTACCGGGTCCGGCACGTCCGCGAAATCCACCCAGACGTGATGCCCCGCGGCTCGGAGAGCCGCTGCGACTTCTTTCAATTGGGCCGGCACATAAACCATCGGCCGCAAGAAAGCTTCGGTATAACGCCCGACCTCCAAGGCGTCCAAGTGAAAGGACAAGCCGATAGCGGGCTCGCGAGTCTCACGCCGGGTTCCATCCCGGGCTCCATTCCCGGGACGTGTCGCGAGATAACGTCCGCCTCTGCCGATTTCGCGGCGCGTGTGGGCGTCGAAAAAACTGAAGCCGACCCCTCCATGATAGGGGAAGCCTGTGGATTCGAGCGGATCAAAAGAAAAGGTCACCCGGCTGTCCTCGGGGGCCCTACCATGATTCCCGGTATGGTTCCCGGCGTGGCTCCCGCTTGCGGGAGGGCGGGGCCGAGACTCGAAAAAGGCCATCAACGCAAAGGCTTCGCGCCATTTCTGCTTAAAATAAACATTGAGACTCTCAGGAGGCTGTTCGCTTTTATTTCGGCTCGCCCGCAGAATAGCTAGAACGGTTTGGTGGTTTTTCGCCTCAAAATAGCTCTGGTCGCGATTGCGGAGAGCCTGGGCAAAAAGATTTTTTTCCGGACCTCGCAGCCGAGCCTGCTCGAGCACATGGCGCGCTAAATCGGGGAGCGTGAGGTCTACAACGAGCTGCCGCACGCCTACGTGAGCCAGAGCCTCGAGAGCCAGTGTCAGAATTTCCTGTTCGGCGGCGGGCTCTTCGGGCCCAAATAATTCGACGCCCGCCTGGTTCCAGGCTCGGAGCGTCCCTAAACGCGCTTTGCGCGTCCGCAACACCGTCCCCGCATACGCCAGACGCAGCGGACGGGGCGCCTCGGATAAGCGCGTCTGAGCCAAACGCGCCATGTGAGGCGTCATATCCGAACGCAAAACCATGGGACGATGGCTGAGAGGATCCTGAAGAAAAAAGGCCTCATTTTGGGCGCCTCGGGCAAAAAAGCTGGACTCATAGACCAGCATGGCGGGTTTGACTTCGCGATAGCCGAAAGATTCAAAGATCGACAAAACAGCCCCGGCGAGGGCGCGATTCAGTCCCGCATGCGGGGGTAAGAGATCCACAAAACCCTCGGGCAGGAGCTCCCCCGAGGCAATCGCGGAAGAATCGGACAGGTCCTCGGACAGGTCCAAAGCGTCCTCTAACACGGGCGGCTTCTCCTCCGCCGGCCCTCGAAACATCACGGCCCAGACTCCGACACGCCCCAAAGCAGCGGCGCAGCCAATTGGGGCGGAAAATAGGTTTTCAAGGCGGTCTGCACGTCTTTCTGGCGCACAGCCTGCACAAGCTGGGCGCGTTTGTGTAGGTAACTCGGCTCGAATCCCAGATAATTGAGTCGAACCAGATACGCCCCCAGGGCGAGACTACCGGAAAGAGCCAATAAATAGGCTCCTGTTTCCCGGGCTTTGGCGCGCTCTAATTCGGCGGCGGTGGGGCCTTGGTCGACATAGGTCTGCCAGATTTGACTCAAGTGTTGATAGGCTTCGGCGGCGTCCTCGGGACGCACGGCCAGCCCGCCAATCACAAGAGGCAAACGACGGTTCACCAGATAAGACGCCGAGGCATTATAGGTGAAACCGTACGTCTCCCGGAGCGTCTGGCCGAGACGACTCGTCAATCCGCCGCCAAAAATCCGGACCGCAAGCCGCAGAGCCAAATAATCTGGATGCTCTGGCGGGACGAGCCGCGCCCCGAATAAAAGATGCGTCAGCGGACGTCCGGCCACTTCGACGCGACGAGGGAGCTCTTCCCACGGGGTCACAGCCAAGGCATGCGTTGGCGGCTCAAAAGGAGACCCCCGCGGCAAGGCCTCGGCAAGAGTCTGCGCAAAGGAAGCAGCCTCGTCTCGAGAGACCGCCCCGATGATCGACACATGCAGCCGGGCAGAGGTCAATTGCTGGGCATACAGCTCTCGAATTGACGCCACGGAAAGACCGTCCAGAGCTTCTAAAGCCGCTTGCGTCTGAGCCAAATAGCTCTGGTGGCTCTGGTGGTTTTGATGGTTGCTTTCGGGTGAAAGGAACGTGAGCCACGTTTCGAAGGCTCTGGCCTCGTCGGAGGCCAGCCTCCGGGTCCACTGATTACGCTGAAGAGCCTTGAGGCGCGCCAGATTCGCCGCCGTGAGACGCGGCTCGGTCAGAGCCTCGATGAGCAGGTCTTGTGCGGCAGAAAAATGTTCTCGAAGCGTCCGAAATTGCACCAAAAGCCCGTCGGGCGTCGAGCGAACGCTTAATTGGATGTTTTGGGCTTCTAAAAGCTCTTTAAAGGCGGACGGGGCGTGGCGCGTCGTGCCTTCGCCCAGAATTTGCGCTGCTAAAACGGAAAGACCCGGCGGCTCGAGTTCGCGGGTCCCTGCAAAAAAGAGACTCACGGTCACCAGCGGCAGGCGGGTCTCGGGCTCCACCCACACCGGGACACCCGAGGCCGCTTCGTTAAAACGGAAGACCTCTGCCAGAGCCGGCGCCGGGCCGCTCAACGAGAGGCCTCCCAGAGCTATACACAGATATAGACCCAGGCCCAGAAGGGCTTTCAGGGCCGGCTTCGATGACCGAGATGACCGCGGTGGCCTCGTGCCAGTGGTGGTGTCGGGCTCTTTTGTCACTCGCTTCGTTCCAAAAACGCCTCGACGCGGCTGCCGGCTGGAGCCGTGAAGGCCTCTAGCAAGCCCGCCTGGACGCGGTGGAGATGACCGGGCGTCAGAGCCTCCAGGTCGCGTTCCCAGAACTCGATGTCTTCGATGGTGTGGCCCTGGGCGAGAGCCTCGCCGATGAGACGGGCCGGCCCTATAAAAGAATCATGCGCGAACAGGAGTTCGGCCCTCAGAGCCCGCAGGGCTTTCGTGAGGTCCGCCTGACTCAGAGGCTCGGCCAGAAAGGTCTGGACGGCCGCTTGGAGTGCGCTGGCCAGTTGGTCTAGATCCTCGCCCGGATTCTCACCCGGATTCTCTCCCGGATTTTTACCCGGGGCGGGAACGGCGTAAAAAGCAAAAAAATCCTGCCCGAAGGTTTTATCCTCGAAAAAACCGCCGGCGGATAGAGCCACACGACGGTCAAAAACAAGCTCCTGAGATAAGGGATTGGTTTCTCTGTCCAGCATAAAGGCGAGGAGCTCCAGGGCGAGCTCGTCCCAGAGCGGCGTGCGTTCTGGTTCTGAGTCCTGCAAGCGCGCCCCCCCCGGCGGCTCGGGCCACTCAGCAGGCGTGATGGGGATATAAATCAGATAAAGAGGCTGACGCACCTCTGGGTGCACCAGACGCAAGCGGCGCTCGCCCTGACCGACGGCCACGCCGCCGGTGGCCTCGGCGATGGTCTCGCCGAAAGAGCGATTCGAGCGACTCGATTCGGAAGAGGAACCCGGGGAATCCGGGGAATCCGGCCCACGCAGCGTGCCATAAAACTTCTGCACCAGAGCCGCCGCCTCGTGGGGGTCGAAAAAGCCACTCAAAACGAGAATAGCGTTCTCGGGCCGATAATAGGCCTGGTAAAAAAGACGCGCGTCCTCCAGGGTCAACCTCTCCAGTTCGTGACGCCAGCCTATAGTCGGGCGTCCATAGGGCGAGGCCGGGTACAACAGGGTCTCGAGCTGTTCGAAAAAGAGCGCATCTCGCGATTGTTCGACCCGTTCGCGGCGCTCTTGGAGGACAATTTTCTTTTCTTTTTCGAAAGAGACGGGGTCGAACTGTAAAGCTACCATGCGGTCGGCTTCGGCCTGCATGATCTGCCCCAGATGTTCTGCAGGGACGATCTGATAATAGCCCGCATAGTCTTTCGTCGTGAAGCCGTTATCCTGACCGCCTAACTGGGCGATGAAGCCTGAAAAATCCGCCAGAGCAGGGGTCCCATGAAACATGACGTGCTCGACCAGATGCGCGAGCCCGCTCCGATAGGGCGGGTCGTAAAGAGAGCCTCCAGTCCGATAAAAGAGCCCCTGATAAACCAGAGGCAGACTCTGTGTCGGCAAGAGAACCACCTCCAGCCCGTTGGCCATTCGACCCGAATAGGCCCCAAAAGACCCGTCTCGATAGACTTGAAAGCCCTCGGGAGGTTCGGGCGGCGGCGTGCGCGAGGCAAGACTCTGGGCCTCCCCGGCCGGAGATTCAGCCGAGAGTCTAGCCGATAACCCATAGATCACGAGGGGGACCACGAGGGCCACGAGCCCCCACCAAACGCCTAAAACCAGAAAACTCAGGTGGTGTGCGTTCCATCCGCCCCCTCTTTTCGAATCGAGCTCTATTTCCTTTGTTTCCTTTCGATTTCTCATGTTTTTCGAATCCGTCCTACCGCCGCCTGCCGCGCCTGCCGGGCGGCGGGCTCGCCGTCTGTCGAGCGACGGCCTTTAGCGCGGCGTAGAGGTGCCTGTGGTACGCTCGTACACAATCTCCAGCCCCGCCAGAACCCCGGAACCAAAATAGGCCGGGTCGGACAAGAGCTCCCAGAAATCGGGCGAAACCGGAAAAGGAAACACGCCCTCATAGGCCATATCCTGACGAATCACCGGGTTACGGTACTGAGCCTGGACGAGCCGCAGAAACGCCTCGTCCTCGCCCCCGGTCGGGGCCGACCCGCGCTTGCCGACGAGGCTTGCCCGGGCGGTCTCGGCGGCGGTGTCGCTAAAACGTCGAACCTCGGCGCGCCCGGCCCCGCGCTTGAAATCGGGCGGAACGGTCAGAGGCGGTTGCGGCAAAATGACGAACTCGTCGCGCTCGGTGTCCAGGAGCCCCGGGGCGCGCCCATACTGCCGGTCCGAGCCACACGACGCCAGACCCAGAAGACCCAGGGCCATCAGACCCGCAAGAGCCGCAAAACGCAGGGCCGCAAGACGCCTGACAGCTCGACGCGGCCCGCCGCGTCCTGCGGCACCGGCTTGCACGGTCGCTTGCATGAGAGCTCCGCTACGTCCCCGTCCCTCAGGAGGCGGCGGCGACGAGCGACCTTTTGCCTGCCCCGACGATGGGGCCCTGGTCCGGCTTCTGGACGAGAACCACCACATGCGCCCACGCCCGGTCTAGAGCCGGAAGCGGTAAGGTCACAGCTCGGCCATCCCAGCGATGGAGGTGTCTCAGGTCATCGGCGATGAATAAATTGGTCAAGGTTTTGCCTCGATTCTCGCCCCGCTCCACCGCCGTCGCCTGAGGCGGCAACAGACCTATCAAAATAACATCTAGGAGAAGCTCTGTATGTCGGCCCGTATTTTGGCCCGAGTCGGGCAAGAGCACTTGCCACTGCCCGCTAGACGTCTGTTCCGGCGTTTGCTCGATTTTGACAAGAAAGAGCTCTTGTTGAGCGTCTCGAATCGCTTTTGTGATGCGACGCTTTCGAGAACCGACATAATCGCGGCGACCGTTGAGCATAAGCTGCGGCGTATAGACATTCGACCGCCCGGTCGCGGCCCTGTACTGCCGCTGACGCTGCGTCGCCCAGAGCTTCCCAAACGGGTCAGGCCACCCTATCGAGTCCCAATACGTCACGTGAAAAGCTATCGCCACAACATCGGCGCGCGCCCCCAACTGGCCGAGCAAACGATCGGCAGGCGGACAGGAACTGCAACCCTGCGAGGTAAAAAGCTCCAGCACAACAGGGGGAGCCTCTTGAGGCGGAGCCTCCTGAGCCCGAGCCTGCTGAGCCTGAGCCGCCACGACACACCCCGCCGCTCCCCAGAAAAACAGGAACAAAAGCCGTAAATTCCGACGAAAAAACATGCTGGAACACCTTTTCAAGAACAGCCCGAGAGAGCCCCCGTCTACAAGTCTAGCCCGTATTTTAACCCGGGCTTAACCCGGTGCCGCGGAGCCCGATTCTACACACCCAGGGCGGCTGTGTCAAGTTCCGGCTCCTGTCTAGGCCGCCCCTCGCCCCCATCCGCAGAAAAGCAGAAAAGAAGGGAAAACAGTTTGCGAGGAAACCTCTTGACAGAAAGCTCGAAAAAGCGTATGCAAGCGTACACACGAGGCGCACGGGGCGTGCCCACGCAGGGCGAACGTCAAGACTAGAGCCGGTTGCGGTTCTTGTCGTTTCCTGCGGGTCTCCTCTGTCTCCTCTGGCGTTTGGTCTGGCGTTTGGTCTGGGGAGGCGCTCAAGGACGCGGGGTGGAGCAGCCCGGTAGCTCGTCAGGCTCATAACCTGAAGGTCGTAGGTTCAAATCCTACCCCCGCAATCCCGTCCCGTCGCTAATCGGATGCCCCGGATGTCATGGAGGCCTCGCCGTCCTGGCCGTCCTGGGGCGGGCCGAGAAGCGTTAAAGCCATGGCAACCGCAACACTCACGTTATAGCTGTCGGGCCCACAGGCGTGCCGCCGTTGGGGAAGAGCTAAAAGCTCGTCGCACAGGACGCGCGTCTGATGGCGGAGGCCTCTGTCCTCGCTTCCAACCACCAGGGCTATTTTGGCGGAAGCGGTGGGGTCTCTGGGGCCCCACGTGCGTGTCCCCGAAGCTTCTAGGCCATGGACCCAGAACGCGGCCTCACGCAGAAGCCGCAAAGCCCGGGCAAGATTCGGGACGCGGCAAACGGGCAGGAGATCTAAAGCCCCCGAAGCGACTCGAGCCAGACCCGACGTCTCGGCAGGGCTGTGCGCACGCGACGTGATGACGCCGCCCACGCCTCGGAGCCACGCCGTGCGGAGAATCGCTCCAAAATTGCCAACATCCGTGACCTGGTCCAGAACAAGCAAAAAGGGGTGATGCAGTAAAGCCCTCAGGGGCACGGCGGGCAGAGGCTCGACGAGGCCCGCCACATCGCGCGCAGGACGTCTTGCTTGCCCGCCACCACCGGGAGGGCTCTCGAAAGACCGCGACGACGCGGGCTCGGGGCCCAAAGAGGGCATCGACGCCACAAATTCTGGAGGCGGGAGACGCGCCACCGTATCCCAAGGCACGGCGCACTGCTCGGCCATTGCACGGCGCCGAGCCTCCAGCTGGCTGGGCTCGGGGAAAGGAAACGCCTTCGTCCATACCAGACGCCGGAAAACACGACGCGGATTGTAGAGAGCCGGCTCTACACTATGGTGCCCGGACAGCCAATACGTTTTTTGATTCTTTGACATTCTTTTTTCGGCCTCTTCCGGCCTTAGAGTCCGGCCTATCCCTAAACTTTTCTTTAATCCGCTTGAGAATCCCATCAAGGCCTGCTAGCATAGCACCGATTTGCGCGGAAGGCAGGCAAACAGACAGACAGACAAACAGTCAGTTTGAACGACGAACGACAGCGAACGGAGGCGTTTCTGCACACGGAACACACGAGAAGAAAGGGACGTCCCGGACGACGGCAGGGCCTCTCATGACAGCGCGGACCTTTACCATCCGTCGGCAATATCTGAAGGATTTACATCTGGATTGTCCTCGGGCCGACGATTTGCACGGCCCGAAGGGCCCCAAAAACACCGATATCCAGATGCGCATAGACGTCCATGTGCGGCGGCAAGACCCTTTGCTCTGTGTTGGTCTTATCAGCCGTCTGACTCTTTTTGAGACGCCTGCCGCCGCCGGTTCCCTCGGGGCCGGGCAAGTTCCGCCCGAGGCCGCGCCTGAATTCGCGCCTTTTGGCTCTTTTCAGGAAAATTCTCTGACGGGAGAGGGACAGAACACGCCCGCCGGCTCCCCGCCCCAGGTCGAGTGGTTACAACTCCGATACGAATATGTTGCGATGGTGCGCTTTTTGTGTAAACTCTCTGCGGATGAGCAGCGTCATGTGCTTTTTTATCAGGTCCCGACGCTTCTGTTTCCCTTCGGCCGAGCTCTGGTCGCTCAGTGTACGCGGGAGGCCGGGTTTCAGCCAGTGCTTCTCAAGCCTTTTGATTTTACGCCCGTGTATCAGCGTGCTCAGCGCGAGATCGGCCCGGGGATTAGCTCCTCCGGGACCGGCTCCTCCGGGACCGGCTCCGAAACAGCCGCGTTCTCACCAGGACAAACATGAGAAAACAAATGTTTCTTTGCCGCCTCGACCCGGGTCCGGATTGAATCTCAGCTCCATTCGAATCGATTCTCGGGGCGTTTGTTTTTGAGGCAGACCCGCCAGAGAATCAAAAACAACACGTCACAAACAAATAGAACCGGAAACGCTGAATATGAAATTTTCTTGCGAAGTCTTTTTTGAGTTCCAAGCCAGTTGCAAGAACGAATTGTTCCAGAAGCTGGCTTTTGCCAGTGCTCCGCGCCTGGCCGTGGACCCCAAGGAGCTCTATCGGAAGCTCCTGGCCAACGAGAAACACGGGACAACAGGCCTGGGGCCCTATGTCAGCCTGCCCTATGTGTGCCATGCCGCCGTGAAAGAGCCCTTTTTAGGGCTCTGCAAGCTGAGCAAACCCCTGGTTTATGACACGAACGCGCCCGAGGTGGACATCATCGCCTATTCCGTCATGAGCATGACAGCTCAGACGTGCCATTTTCGTTTTCTGAATCGCCTCGCCCGCTCTTTGTCCGACGAGGCCCTCGTCCGTCAAATGCAGGGGGCCCTCAGTGCCAAGCTCTTCGCCGAACCGCTCCTGAAGCGCCTGGAAGCCGAGACAAAAACACAAAAAGCACAGGAAGCCGCCTGACTCGCGGGCCTTGACTCTCTGACTCACGGATAAAGCCGGCCGCCGCCACCCCGCCACGCAGAAGAGGGGGACGCCGACCCCCTGCTTGGGGTTATTCTTGCTCGGGTGCAACACCCCTGGGTGGAACCACCTTTGGCGGGTAAGTGGGCGAGTATGGGGTTTTGCGTTTGGTGGCACACCCCTGGGCAGAACCACCCGAACCAACCTTGGCAGGTAAGATGGGCGGATATGGGTTTTTGCGTTTGGTGCAACACCCCTGGGTGGAACCACCTTTGGCGGGGCAGGAGGCTGCGGCGGGAGGCTGCCGTGCCCCCGATGCTGTTCGACCTCTTTTTTTCGCTGCCGTTCGCGCCGGTCTCCGGCCACGCAAAAGAGGACGACGTTGCCCTAGTTCGTCTTAAGGAACTAAAAAGGATGCTGGAAAGGGCACCGAATCGGACCGGTCGGACCGGTCGGACCGGCAGAAAGACAAGCGCGCAGCTCTAAAGTCCCGAGTTCCCCCCGGGGGTCCTCCGGTCAGGTTTGCCCTCGGCCGAGGGTCGAAAACGGCCGCGAGAACCGGCGACCGCTCCTTCTGTCGTTCGCGCCCTCCGCCTCCGTCGCTTGTCAGACAGACGAATGAGATGCAGGGCCGGAACTCTCAGAACTCGGCTCAGAGGAGGTATCCGTGTCCTCTTTTTCGGCAACCGGCGCAGAACGACGCGCCTCGTCGTCCGTCTCGTCACCAGAGGCAGGCGGAACCACGGAGGTGGCCATGCTTCTATCCGGGCTTCCATCCGGCGAGGCTGACGCCCCGCGCCGGATAAAATCGGACGCCACCGTTTTCGCTTAAGCAGCGTCAATTCGCTGCCGGACACCGACGCCCCGCCACGCAAAAGAGAGCACCGGCAACCTAATTCGTCTTAAGGAACCAAAAAGAGTGCTGTAAAGAACACCGAATCGGACGGGTCGGACCGGCAGAAAGGCAAGCACGCAGCTCTAAAGTCCCGAGTTCCCCGAGTTCCCCCCGGGGGCCTCCGGTCAGGTTTGCCCTCGGTCGAGGTCAAAAACGGCCGCAGAACCGAGACCACGCCCTCCGTCGTTCGCGCCCTCCGCCGTCGTCGCTTGTCAGACAGACGAATGAGACGCCGAGCTCGAACCCGGCTTGTCGTCGGAACCCTCATCAGCACCCTCGGCACCCGGGGCAGAGGCAGCCGTGTCCTCTTTTTCGGCAACCGGGGCAGAACGACGCGCCTCGTCGCCCGTCTCGTCACCAGAGGCAGGCGGAACCACGGGAGAGGCGACCATGCTGCTATCCGGGCTTTCACCCGGGCCTCCATCCGGCGAGGCCGGCGAGGCCGACGCCTCGCCGCCCGAGCCTGACGAGGAAGACGGCGAGGACGAACTGGCACCGACGGGCCCGGCCTTTTCGCTCTGAGCATGCCGGGAAGAACCAGAGGACTCGGCCGAAGACCGCCCGCCCGACGAGGCCAATGGAGCCGACGAGGCCGACTGTCCCAATTTCTGACGCATCCGGCTCCCCAGTATCTCCCCGAGCGAAGCCCCAGCATCCGAGCTCCCGTAATTTGTGATGGCGCGCTGATTTTCCTCCTGCTCCATCGCCTTGATGGAGAGAAGGACCTTGCGGGTCTTCCGGTCGACGGAGATAATCTTGGCGTCCACTTTTTCGCCTTCGGCGAATCGATGGACACGCTGCTCCGAGGCCTCTATGGAAAGATCACTGCGCCGAATGAAGCCATGGAGATGCTCGCTCAATTTGAGCTCCACGCCTCGGTCCTGGACGGCGGAGACGACCCCCGTCACCACGGCCCCGCGTTGAAAATCACCAAAGATCTCCTGGCCTTGTTCTCGGTGGAGGGCTTTGACGCTCAGATGCACGCGCTCCTCCTCGGGTGAGATGCGTATAATTTTGACCTCGATTTCGTCCCCGCTCTTATATTTTTTCAGCGCCTCTTTCCCATTTTCGAACCAGTCGAGCTCACCGAGGCGCACCATGCCGTCTATGCCGCCCGGGAGTCCCACAAATAAACCAAATTCGGTTACGTTGCGAATCGTCCCCGTCAGAATAGAGTTCTCTGGATGGTTGCGTTTCAGCTCTTCCCAGGGATTGGGCTGGCACTGTCGCATGCCCAGCGAGACGCGCCGCCGGATTGGACTGACTTCCAGCACTTTCACGTCGATCTCGTCGCCGACAGAGACCAATTTTTCCGGATGGACGCTCCTTTTGAGCCAGCTCATCTCGCTGACGTGGACGAGGCCCTTGACGCCTCTTTTGAGCTCCACAAAAACACCATAATCGGCGATGCTGGTGACGGTCCCCCGCACCACGCCGCCCTCGGGGAATTGCTCGGCGACATTCGACCAGGGGTCGTGCTCGAGTTGCTTGAGCCCCAACGAGATCCGCATCGCCGTGGGGTTAAAGCGGATGATTTTCACACGGATGGTCTCGCCGATGGTCAGACGCTCCGAGGGGTGGGCCACGCGCTCCCAGGCAATATCGGTCAGATGCAACAAACCGTCCACACCGCCCAAATCTATAAAGGCCCCATAGTCCGTGATGTTTTTCACGATACCGTCGACCTCGTCGCCTTCGGCCAGATTGGCCATGACTTTCTGGCGTTTTTCGGTACGTTCCTCCTCCATGAGGGTGCGGCGAGACACGACGATATTCCCGCGGGCTCTGTCCATTTTGAGAATCTTGAAATCACGCCGCGTGCCAAACAGGACCGAGGCGTCTCGCATGGGGCGGATATCGACTTGAGACCCCGGTAGAAAGGCACTCGCCCCGTCCAGGTCCACCTTATAGCCCCCCTTGACGCGCTGATGGATAATGCCTTGCGTGATTTGGCCGGTGTTCAGACGCTCTTCGAGGTCCTTCCAGGCTGCCTCGCGTCGGGCCCGCTCCCGCGAGAGCTCTACCAAACCGTTGCGGTCCTCCATCCGGAGGACGAATACGTCCAGCTGGTCGCCGACAGCCACGGTCTCTCGATTGTCGCCGATGCCGAATTCCGACATGGGGATGATGCCGTCCGTTTTGAGAGCGACATCCACGGTGACGTCGTTCTCGCCGACGCCGACCACGCGGCCTGTCACGATGCGGCCCTTCAAGCGTCCGCTCCCTAGAGGGGTCTCCTTGAAGGCAGCGGCAAAATTGTCGGGCTCGTCGGACTCCAAGTCTGCTGCCGGGGCTTCTGCCGGAGCCGAATGATGGTCCGGCTCCAGACCGTGCAGAGGCTCAGCGTGAATCTGTTTCGCCTGTTCCACAGGCCCCGTATGTGTTCCCAATGCCATGTTTTCCGAAATCCGTGTTCTCAAAAATCACACCCGAGAGGGCATTTTGCGCCGTCCTCTCACGCCCTTCTTTCCGCGACGCTCTCCACGACGCCGAGGGCTTGATGAAAGCTCTCGTCGGGCGTGAGAAAACTCGTGTCTAGGAGGACCGCGTCCAGGCTCGCGCGCATAGGCGCCAGCGAACGCGTGCAGTCGAGATGATCGCGGGCACGCAACGCTTCTCGGACCTCAGAATAGGGACGCCGCAGCGATTTGTCAAGAGCCTGTAACTCCAAGAAACGCCGCTGGGCCCGCACCTCCAGGAGAGCCGTGACGAAAAATTTGCACTGAGCCTCGGGGGCGACCACCGTTCCCATATCGCGACCATCTAGGACGAGGCCGTGCGGATGACGCTCGACCATCGCCCGCTGAGAGCCGAAAACGGCCTCGCGCACCGCCGGGAGTTGCGCCAAAAAAGCAACATTGCTCGTGATTTCCGGCCGATGCCGAGGGATGGCAGCAAACGATTCGGGCGTGAAACGAGCGAGATACCCTTCGAAAAAGCTAGAAGGAAGCTCTTGGAGGGGAACGCCGTCCAGCAGGGCCTCGTCGAGGGCGGGGCCCAGAGAAACGTCCGCCCCTGTCTGCTCTGTCTGCCCTGTCGGGCGGCCGTGCGCCAGGCAACAAAAGGCAAGCCAGCGATAGAGGCCTCCCGAATCCAGGTAAAAAAAACCGTAATGCTGGGCCAGTTTCTGAGCCAGCGTCCCTTTCCCGGCGCCGCCGGGACCGTCTAAAGTTAGAATCATCGCAAAACGAGGTTACACCACAGACCGCATGGTGCCTCCCAGTTTCTGAAAGAGCTCTAGAAAGCCTGGAAAGCTCGTCGAGACCGGCGTGGCATCGAGCCGAACGCCGCCGCGGCGCATCGCCAGACCCAACACGAGAAAACTCATGGCGAGACGATGGTCTAATTGACTGTCCAGCTCAACGGGGTCTTGAAAATCCGGAAGCCTCCCGTTCTGTCCTTCGATGGCAATCCAGTCTGGGCCGGTCTCGACTGGGACGCCCAGCTTGCGGAGCCCCTCGGCCACGGCGGCGAGACGGTCGGACTCTTTCGCGCGGAGCTCCGCCAAGCCCGTGAAACGCGATGCCCCCCGAGCCAAGCTCGCCGCACAGCACAAAACGGGGTACTCGTCTATTGTGAAGGGGACCTCGGACCCGTCCAGCTCGATCCCGTGCAGGGTGGAGGTCTCGGCGCAGAGCGTTCCCAGAGGCTCCCCGCCTGTCGTGCTATTGGGGGTCACGTCTAGGCGGGCTCCCATCGCTCGAAGAGCCCGCAACAACCCCGTCCGAGTCGGGTTGAGACCTACATTCTCGATGGTAATTTTCGAATCAGGCACAATCAAACCCGCAACCAGCACAAAGGCCGCCGAGGAAAAATCACCCGGAATAGAAACAAGGTCGCACGCTTGCAGCTCCTGCTGCCCCGTGAGGCGGAGCCTATACCCGTTTTGCTCGGGCAGAGCGTCCGTCTGCAGCTCGACGCCGAAAAGCGGCAACATGCGCTCGCTATGGTCGCGCGAGGGCGTGTGCTCTAAGAGTTCGGATTGCCCGGGCGCGTGAAGAGCCGCTAAAAGAAAACCGCTCTTGAGTTGCGCCGACCCCGTTTTCAAAACAGCCCGAAGCGGCGTCCAAGGGAGACGCCCCTCGATGAAAGCCGGCAGGAAATCATCCGCGCGGAATTTGAAAGAAGCTCCCGTTTCTCGAACCAAATGAGCCATGCGGCCCATCGGGCGGCGGCTGAGCGAGGCGTCGCCCGTCAGACAGGCTCGAATCGGATTCGCGGCGAGGAGACCTATCAGCAAGCGCGCCAAAGTGCCGGCATTGCCACAATCTAGAACCGTGTCGGGCTCTTTGAGACTCCCCAGACCGGCTCCATGGCAAATCCAATCCCGGGTATGATCCTGGGAGGTGTCCTGCTCGAAGTGCGCCCCAAGAGCCCGACAAACCCGCATGGTAGACCGAACGTCCTCGCCTTCCAGGAGACCTCGCAAGCGCGAGGGCCCGACCGCTAAAGTCGAAAAAAGAACCGCTCGATGCGAGATAGACTTATCGCCCGGAACCGAACACACGCCGCGTAAACCCGCAGAGGGCCGGGCCTCCAGGATGAAACGAGGCGATGACGAATGCTCCGACAGAGGGACACCGTCTATCCCCGCCGCTTGCATGAGGTCCTGCACGTTCTGATCCGGGGCCGAAGGCACCTCCACCGCCGCGGCGGCCGTCTCGGGTCCAACAGGAGAGGCGGGCATCGAAGAATCCATGGTGTCTATGCGCTCCCCTCGCTCCCCCTTCCTGGATTGACTTCCCGGGCCTTCCCGCCGTATCTATTCGGCTTCGTCTGGGGGGCCCGGCTCCTCGGCTGTTTCTGGGGGGGCCTGCTGGCTTTGTCGTGAGAGTCCTCTAGCCGAAACCTCTAGCCCCAGTTTAACCCCGGGAGGTGTTCAGGTTTTTTCGGCGGGGCTCTGTTTCGCCGAAGGGTCGCGGTCGACCAGCTCTAGAACCGCCATGGGGGCGTCGTCGCCATAACGCCGACCTGCTTTCAGCAGGCGCGTGTAGCCGCCTGGCCGCTGGCGATACCGCTCGGCGAGGGGGCCGAACAATTTCCGGACGAGCCCTCGGTCGTGCAGCACCGCATCCGCCCGACGGCGGTCGTGGAGCCGTCCACGTTTCCCTAAGGTGATGATCTTTTCAGCGTAAGGCCGCAGTTCGCGCGCCTTGGGGAGCGTCGTCTTGATTTGCTCAAAGGTCAGGAGACTCCGAGCCATATTGGCTAAAAGAGCTTGACGGTGGGCCCGCGTCCGATTGAGCTTCCTGCCCGCGTGAAGATGGCGCATGCGTTCTCCTTCTTACCTCGTTCTTGACAAAATTCAAAAAATCAAAAAATCAAAGGACAGCTCAAATCAATAAGACGACTGAGACCGAAGCTCTTCGATATTGTCGGGCGGCCACCCCGGGACCTCCATCCCGAGCTGGAGTCCCATATTTTCCAGCACATCTTTGATCTCATTGAGCGATTTGCGCCCGAAATTCGGCGTCATCATCATATCGCTCTCCGTTTTGAGGACGAGGTCGCCAATATAGACGACATTCTCGTTTTTCAGGCAATTCGCCGAACGGACAGAGAGTTCCAACTCGTCCACTTTCCGCAGAAAATTCGGATTAAAGGGCAGCTTAGTCTCGGTTTTGACTTCGGCCTCTTTATGGTCGAAGCCGACAAAAATCTGCAGCTGGTTGTGGATGATGCTGGCCGCTTGCGTCAGGGCCTCCTCGGGCGTAATCGACCCATCGGTTTCTATGTCTATATTGAGTTCCTCGAAATCCGTATCGTCGCGCACGCGCGTGTTTGCGACCTGGAAAGCCGACCCTCGCACCGGGTTAAAAATAGAGTCCACCGGAATCAGACCGATCGGAGCGTTTTCAACAGCATTCCGCTCGGCGGGCACGTAGCCGACGCCGACCTCTGCCGTCAGCTCCATCGAGAGCGTGGCGCCGCTATCCATCGTGCAAATCAGCAAATCGGGGTTGAGGATCCGAACGCCCGACGGGGTGACGATATCGCGGGCGAAGACCTCTTTGGGGCCCTCGGCCCGTAGATGCATCTTCCGGGGGGCTTCGGTCTGTTGCATCTGCAGAGCCAGGCTCTTGATATTGAGGATGATCTCTGTCACGTCCTCGCGCACGCCGTGCACCCAGGAAAATTCGTGATCGACGCCCTCGATCCGGATCGAGGTCACCGCCGCTCCGGGCAAAGACGACAGCAACGTACGCCGAAGCGCATTCCCAAGCGTCTGACCAAACCCGCGAACGAGAGGTTTGACTTCAAAAGACATCCGACGCAGAGGGTCCGAACTGGGTTGAGGCCGAACTTTGCTCTCGGGTCGGACCAGGCGATTCGCCCATGACCGGGGCGCGGGGGAAAATTCAATCATAGAAACAACCATCTGGAAGACAAGCTCAAAACATCAGTCAGAAAAACAAGCTCTGACGCACAGAGACCAGCTCGGGCGAGAAAACAAGCGTTCTCTAATCTCTATAGAACGTGCTCAAACGCGCCGGCGCTTGCGCGGCCGACAGCCATTGTGAGGAATGGACGAAACATCGCGTATCGTCGTGACGACAAGCCCAATCGCCTGAAGAGCCCGCAAGGCGGACTCCCGCCCCGAGCCGGGGCCTTTGATATTGGCCTCCACGGAACGGAGGCCGAACTCCATCGCTTTGCGAGCGGCCTCTTGGGCGGCCACTTGGGCGGCGAAAGGCGTAGACTTCCGGCTCCCCTTGAAGCCCTGAGCCCCCGCCGACGACCAGGCCAGGCAATTGCCATACATGTCCGTGATGTTCACCATGGTGTTGTTGAAAGTCGACGTGATGTGGACAACGCCCGCATGGACGACCTTCTTATCCTTTTTTTTTCGAGGGGGCGCTTTTGCCATGAATGTCCTTCCAGCTTTGCCAATCGATCAACTCGGACGACTCGCTGTTCGAGGCGTCCTCTGAATTCTTCCAAAAAATTGCCTCGAGACGCCTCGAGCCATCTCCGTGTCAAGCCACGCCGCTGTCCATACGCTCATAGAGAACCCTCGGCGAACCCGAACCGAGCACCAGGGCACAAGGCGAGGCACCACGAAAAAACCAGTCGAGAAAACCGGAGAATCCCGGAGTCTCTTTCAGCCCTTTTTACCTGCGATGGGACGAGCTTTGCCCTTGCGCGTCCTGGCGTTGGTAGAGGTACGCTGTCCTCGAACCGGCAGACCTCTACGGTGACGCAAGCCGCGATAGCACCCGAGGTCCAAAAGACGCTTGATGCTCAAAGAGTACTCACGCCGCAACGCGCCTTCCACGGTGTAGTTTTTGTCCAGAATGCTGCGAATACGCGCCACCTCGTCTTCGGTTAGATCGCGCACCCGGGTGGTCGCCGGAACCTGACTTTGGTCGCAGACTCTGGCCGCCTGAAAAGGCCCCAACCCATAAATATACGTCAAAGAAACCCCAACTTGCTTAGAAGTCGGGATGTTCACGCCTGCTATTCGAGCCACAATCGCTTCAAACCATCCTCAAAAATACACGCCCCTACGCGTCCCTCCAGGAACGAGGCAACCGGCCCCCGGGATATCCCTGGGATATCCCCGGGCCCCGGGACAGAACAGGGCAATACAGAGGCAACAAAATCCCCTCAGCTCTCTCTATCACACCGATACGGAAAGAGCAAGCCCTATAAGTCGATTTTTTTTTATTTTTTTATTTTTTTGGAAGGCTTCAGACGCGTCTTCAGACACGACAGATTCTTTGTGCTAGACTCTCTCGAGCTGGTCGCCGGTCTAGCCCCACGCTAGAACCTATCCGGACCGGGAACGAACAGAGAAGAAAACCAAAAGTCCGAAGCAGCATGGCTCACAATATGGCCCACAGTCGCAAAACGAGCGTGAAAAGGCAAAAATAGGATGCACATTGTCGCCGTTCTTCTGCCTTTTTTCGTGGTTCTTTTTATGGGCATGGCTCTTTTTTGTGTGTTTTACGGCCTCATCGTCTCGCGTCGGAGCGGTGTGAAGAGCCAAAAGATCATGCGCTTGCGCCTCATTTCCCAAGGTCTAGCTCTGGCCTGTTTTTTGTTGTCTCTTGTGGTACTGTCCGGCACGCCATGACACCTCCTCTAATTCATAAAGTCTATACCCGCACCGGCGACGACGGCACGACGGGGCTCGCCCGGAACGTGCGCGTCAAGAAACAGTCTCAACGCATCCACACCATTGGCACCATAGACGAACTGAACGCTTTTCTGGGATTCGCGAGGCTCGTGTGCCCCTCCGATATCGGCACCGTGCTCGGGCGCGTTCAGAACGAACTCTTTGACCTGGGAGCCAATCTGGCGGCACAACCGGCTCAGAGCCAAAAAACAAAAGAGACAAAAGAGACAACCCCACCCATAGACATTCACGAGGCTAGCATCACTCAGTTAGAACGCGACATCGATCGCTATAACGCTTCCTGCCCGCCGCTGACGTCCTTCATTCTGCCGGGCGGCACAGAGGCCGCCGCTCGATTGCACATGGCGCGCACCGTCGCGAGGCGAGCCGAACGCCATCTCTGTGCGCTGGACGACCATTCCCCCGTCTCCGAGTCCGTCCCCGATCACCAGAAACGTTATCTGAACCGCTTATCCGACCTGCTCTTTGTTCTGGCGCGCGCCACAGCTCAAGAGCAGGAAATCCTATGGGAACCCATGAAGTCTAGAAACAAGCCCGACGAACCAGCCGAGGAAAAAGACGGGAAATGAGATGGAAACACATCAGAGGTGATTGGCGTGCCCCAGCCGTCTCTTTTTGAGGGCCCCAGCACCGACCTCGCGACGCCTGAGACGCCCGT
Source organism: Alphaproteobacteria bacterium (assembly GCA_965203415.1). GTDB lineage: Bacteria > Pseudomonadota > Alphaproteobacteria > CBDBCS01 > CBDBCS01 > CBDBCS01. Next base: position 304,829 of record CBDBCS010000006.1, read on the forward strand.
AACGCAGGAGCATCCGGCACACCGGGAATACCCGGAACACCGGGCAGAGGCGCGCTTGCAAATGGGAGACGCAACCGACCCTAAAACCTTGCCTCGTGAAAGTATAGACCTCGTCGTCACATCGCCGCCCTATAATCTTGAGAAGCCCTACAGCCAAGAGGCCTCCAGCGACAGTCTGAGTTATGAATCCTACGAGGCTTTCTCGAAACGTTGGCTGAGGAACTGCTATGATTGGGCTCGGTCGACAGGGCGGCTGTGCGTCAATGTGCCCATGGACACGAACAAGAACGGCAAGAGGCCGCTCGCAGCGGATGTCACCGCCTGGGCGATGGCGGTCGGGTGGCAGTACCACGCGACGATTCTCTGGAACGAGGGCAATATCTCCCGCCGAACCGCGTGGGGCAGCTGGAAGTCCGCGAGTGCACCTCACGTCATCGCCCCCGTCGAAGTGATTATCGTCCTCTACAAGGACGCGTGGAAACGCCTGAGGCCGGGCCATAGCGATATCACCGCGGAGGACTTCAAAAAGTGGGTCTTGGGTCTGTGGTCCTTTCCGGGCGAAAGTGCCAGACGTATAGGGCATCCTGCGCCCTTTCCTCCCGAACTGGCGAAGAGGTGTCTCCAGTTATTTTCGTTCGTCGGCGATACGGTTCTGGACCCCTTTGTCGGGAGCGGCACGACCTTGATCGAAGCCGTGAAGCACAAACGGCGGGCCGTCGGCATAGAACTGGAGGAACCCTATTGCGACCTAACCCGCAAACGACTGAAAAAAGAATGCGAGCTGAGCTTGAAACTATCTCAACAGGAAAAAGCGGAGAAATCTACAGGGAAGTGCTGGACGCTTTAGAGACGGCACACCCGCCCCACCGCGTGCTTTACCGCATGCTTTCATCCAGGCGGCTTATACATTCTACAAACAGCATTACCAGAACAAGGCTTCTGTGAACGGACGCATCTTCGAGTATCTCGTGTGCGAAACTTTAGCCCGAAACCATCTGACACCCTTTTACTATCAGGCCCGCTTTGAGCATGTTCCTAATGCCGAGTTCGACGCCGTTCTTTATCACCCAACCCATCCTATAGACCTTCCGCTGTCAATTCGCTTCTGATTCGCACAAAACATCGCAGCAAAATAAGCCAACCGTAACCACCATAGCCCAAGAGCAGGCTTGCACAGCAGGCCTGCAGGCCCAGCCTGACACCATATTGCTCTATTTGCACCCCCGCAGAGGGCTACGTCGTGCACCGGCCGCGCGACGGGGCTTTAATGGGCACAGAGTCTGCTATACCAGACCTATACCGTCGTTTTGTGTCGCACTGGCTGTGCCCGTGCGACAGGGTTACAGCACAGAGACCCCGCCTCAACGCATGGGGCTCGCAAGGATTTTGCCCCCGCCGCCACCTGAAGCGGGCCGGTGGAGGAGGTCCCTATGCCTGAAAGGCCGCGGCTCGAACGCCGGGCGCGCTCGGTCCTCCTGTAGAAAGGTCGTTATGGCAGACTCGAGAACAAACGCCGGCCTTGTGGGCAAGACTGTCAGGGTTATTTGTGGCGACTGTCGTGAAGAAATAAAAAAACTGGACGAGAACTCTGTGCACTTGATCGCCACAGACCCGCCCTACGGCACGGATGGTATGGGGGAAAACTGGGATTCGGAAAAACTCAAAAAAAAGGTGTCAAGAGCCTCCGTTGTGGGCGGCTTGCCCGTGGGGATGAAATTCGATGTCAAACAGGCCCACAAAATTCAGCAATTTTTTGAAACCGTCGCCCAAGAGGCCCTCCGAGTCCTGCGGCCTGGCGGTTTTTTTCTGTCCTTCTCAAGCCCGAGATTAAGTCATAGAATCGCCATCGCTCTCGAACAGGCCGGATTCGAAATCAGAGATATGTACGCATGGCACTACAAACGCGGCCAGGGGAAAGCCTTCGGCATGGACCATTTTATCGATAAAATGCAGAAGCCTCAGGAGGAAAAAGACGACATCAAACGAAAAATAGGCGGGCGGCAAACGGCTCAACTCCGCCCGCAATTCGAGCCCGTGATTGTCGCTCAAAAACCCAGAGACGGCACTTTAATCGAAAATTGGCTCGTGTGGGAGACGGGTCTGGTGGACCTCAAGAACACTCGGATAGACGGACGCCCGCCGACGACCGTGCTGGAGGTCGAAAAACCCGCCCGAGACCCCTACAACGGTCATTTGACCGTCAAACCTGTGCGACTCATGGAGACGCTCATACAGCTTTTCTCCAGAGAAGGACAGGTTGTGCTCGATCCTTTTCTGGGGAGTGGCACGACTCTATTGGCGGCCAAAAACACCGGACGGCACGGCATCGGCATCGAGATCCATCCAGACTATGTCGAAATAGCGAAAAAAAGATTGGAAATTTAAAATAGAACTCATGCCGAAATATGTTAGCATAGCGTAGATGGGTTGGGAACTTAAGGGAACTCAGGCCGAAGTAATATGTTAAAACAGCAAAAAGAGGATTGGGAATTTAAAATGTCACTCAGACCGAAACAATTGGCTCGTCTGGGCCTTTTTCAACTATACGAGGCCATTTTGGACGTTTTGCTCCAGGCCTATTCCTATTCTGATCCTGAATACATAGGCCTCTCCTCTATCGGCGAAAAGGCGGGCATACCCAGGGACCGGAACGAAGACGAAGACGGCAAGCGGGGGGATGACATCGCAATGGGGTGCCTTTATGTGCTGCTAGAAATGCGCAAAGTGGAGCGGGGTAAGCAGCCCAATGGTGCAAGAGGATGGCGATTGACGAAAGAGGAATACGAACGCAGAAAAGACGACGTTTGACCGACGACGAAGAGGCTCTCCGTTCCCGCACCCTGTCCGCACTCTGTCCGCCGCACCCTGTTTGTCTATCCGCCACGATAGAACGACGGCAGCAACGGCCGTAAATCAGAACGCAGGCAAGCCCGTAATCGCGCGGCCTAAAAGGAGGGCGTGGATGTCCTCGGTGCCCTCGTAGGTGTGGACGGTCTCCAGATTGATGAGGTGACGCATCACATCATAGGCCTCGTGGATGCCGTTCGCCCCGAGCATGTCTCGGGCTCGGCGTGCCACAGCCAGAGCCTTCCGCGTCGAATTGCGCTTCACCAAAGACACTAATTCATGAGGACAACGCCCTCGATCCATCTGGCGGGCAACTCGGAGATTCGCAAGCTGACCCAAGCCGATCTCGGTGACCATGTCGGCAAGCCGCTTCTGAACCAGTTGCGTCTGAGCAAGCGGCCGACCAAATTGGTGCCGCTCGAGGACATAGCTCCGCGCGGCGGAAAGACAGGCCTCCGCCGCTCCCAGGGCTCCGAAGGCGATGCCCAAACGCGCTTTGGTCAAGCACGACAAAGGTGCCTTTAAGCCCGAGGCTCGCGCCAGGCATTGTCCCGCCGGCACACGCACATCGCGCAAAATAAGGCTGCCCGTGACCGAGGCTCGCAACGATAATTTGCCCTCGATGGTTTGGGTCTCTAGGCCCGGCGTCCCCTTCTCGAGGAGGAAACCCCGAACCACCCCGTCATGAGACCCGCGAGCCCAGATCACAAATAAATCCGCAATCGGCGCATGCGTGATCCAAGCCTTGCTGCCGTTTAAAAGCCAGTCGTCGTGAGCCTCTTGTAAAACGGCTTTCGTCCGCATCTCGCCGGGATTGGAGCCCGCTTCCGATTCGGTCAGCCCAAAACACCCGATGCTCTTCCCCGAGGCGAGCCGCGGTAAATACGCATCCCTCTGGGCCGCCGACCCATAAGCGTAAATCGCGAACATCACAAGCGAAGACTGGACGCTCAAGGCCGAGCGATAGGCCGAGTCTATTTTTTCCAGCTCGGCGGCGGCAAGACCATACGCCACATGCGAGGCTCCCGCACAGCCATGGCTCGAGAGCGTCATCCCGAGAAGACCCAGGGCTCCGAGTTCAGAAAGGATGCGGGGGTCGAAGCTTTCGTCTCGAAAAGCCTGGCGGACATGGGGCGCAAGCTTTTCCCGAGCGTAAGACGCAACGGTGCGGCGAATCAGACGCTCTTCGTCGGTCAGCTGGTCCGAAAGACCGAAAGGGTCGTCCCACTCAAAGACCGGGGTGGGGGTCTGCCCGGAGATTTGCCCGGGGACGGGCGTGGAGGCCGGCTCGGGCAAGAGCCCGCTCGCGCGTGCCCCGCCGCCCGCGCTAGCCTGCATCGCTAGCCTGCATCCACAACGACACTGCCGGTGACCTCTACGACAGCGTTGCCGAGCTCCCAGGAACCGCTGGTCTCCTCTTCGAAGTCGGCGAGGTTCAACATGCCGCTTCCACTCACCGCAAGGACAGCTTTGTTGTCGGTGCGTTGTTCCGTGATGGCATAAACAGTCTGAACGTCCAGCGTAACCTCGCCACCATCTAGAACTAAAGTCTCAATGGAGCGGACGCCGGTGCGATTCGTGGTGAAATCAAAGTCGTCGCCCATTCCAAAAAGCAGCGTGTCATCGCCATAGCCACCGTCTACCCGAACGAAGTCTGCGTTCTCCAGCTCGATCATGTCGTCGCCGTTACCCGCGTAGAAAGCAGTCGACTCCATCCCGCCAGTGAGCACATCGTCACCCGCCGAGCCAACCAACGGGGCGTCGGCGGCCATCGAATCAACAGCAACCATCCCTCCTGTTGTGGAAACACCGCCGAAAGCGGCTCGGCCGTAAATGACCTGAACGAGACCCGAGCCGACTCCAACGCCGATCTCTAAAGCGTCGTCCGCCATCGCAGGGGCATTTATATCAAAAGCCGTCCCGCCAGTCGCCGCAACCAGAAGATCGTCAAAACCATCGCCATTGATGTCGCCCGCCGAGGAAACACTGCTCCCGAGAACCGCCCCAGGGCCGAAAGCCGACTCGATGTTGAAACCGGCTGTGGCAGGCAGGTCATCCAGATTCAGGACACTCTGCGTAACATCAGCCAGGGCCTCGACAATCGTGAGATCTAAGCGGGTTGTGGAGACAGTGTCCTCAGTAAGAGAAACATAAGAATAAGTCGCACCCGCCGCCGCGGCCGAATCGGCATCCGCATAAGTCACCACTTCGGAAGAGAGAAGCATCGCCCCCTCAAAGGTTTGGTAGTTGCTGTCCTCCGCAAAAATCACATCGTATACCGATATTTTCCGAACCGCATACTCGACGTCTTCGCCATACATGCCGCCCGCCATCCCGTAAATGAGATAGGCTTTGCCTGTAACGTCGCCAAGGTCGTTCTCGGCACGACGGGCTCCCACGATGAAGTCCTGGAGGCCGTCGCCATTGACATCGCCCGCCGCCGACAAGCGGAACCCGAGATTCGAATTGCCCTCAGACGAACGCACCACAAAACCCGCGTCCTCATCCAGGTCCCCCGACAAGTCGAAAACGTTCTGCTCTGCCGAGGTCTCCAAAACCGTCACTCCCACGGCAGCATCATCCGTGTCCGTGCCTGCCTTGATGAGTCTGAAACCACCGGAGTCGCCCGTAATCGCCTCGTACGTGACGCCCTCCGGAAGGTCGATGCCCGCGGCACCCTGCATGACGCCGTTGATCTCCGTGATCATGGCAGTCTCACCGGCTTTATCAGTAGAAGCCAGCGTGATTTTGAGAACGTCCGCATCCTGGCCCGAAGTAAGAGAAAATCGATAACTATAGTTCACGGGGGCAGCCTCCGTCGGCTTAGGAAAATCCGGATGATCCGTTGCCGTTACTGTTCCTGACACTGACATGGGGGCCTCGTCATCCGTGCCAGGTCTCGCCACGAAAGTGAGCGCACCCATGCCGGATAGGTCGGGGAGCATCCCCTCGAGTCCGAAAGCTATATCCATGAAACCACCAACATCCTCGGGATTCCTGCCCGTCTTGGCCATATATTCGAGGGCGTCGAATTTCTTGAAACGCCGCATCGCCTCGCCGAGGCTATCCATGCCATAGATGACATAGGCCTCGCCGTTGCTAGAAGGCCCGCCTCGGCCGAACGGAGCTCCGACGACGAGGTCGTCTAAACCGTCGGCGTTCAAATCTAGAGCTCCAAGAGACTGCCAGCCCGATAAAGCCGCGCCGTCTCTGCCTACGAAAACAACGCCCTGACTGACGGTCATTTTCTGAGTGTCAAAAATATCCCGTTCAACAACATCTGTAGTTTCTTTAGACTCTGAATCGAGAGTCTCACGAACAGCTCGTTGGGCCATACCCAAGACAACTTCCTCACCTATAGCATCTACAGCACCGGGCAAATGAACGTCCGTTTCCACCTCAAGCCACCTGGTTTTGACCATCGCACCGGCGATATCGGTATCTCCCCAAATCAAACGGAGCTCGCCGTTCCCCGTTCCGCCAAAAGGCTGAGTGCCGGGCGAACCAACCACGAGGTCCTCTATGCCGTCTCCGTTGAAGTCGCCGGCACTGTCGAGGAAGGCTCCGAAATTCCCGCCCGAATAGGCACCCTGGATCACAAAACCCGCCTTTGAGACGTCAAGATCGCCTGCTTTGGATTCGAAGGTCTCGCCGCCGAGCAACACATAGACGGAACCGGCTCGCAGACCGCCGTCGTTGGCTTCTGGAGCTCCGACAATGAGGTCTTTGATCCCGTCTCCGTCTATATCAACCGCCGCAACCGCCTGACCGAAGTGGTCTCCCGTGTTGCCAACCAGACCGATATAGTCGTTCGGGTCTATATCCGTGCGCGTTGTATGCACGTACTGCGCCGTCGTCGCATCCGTCACAGTTTCCAACTCCGTGATAGTCGTTAGAACCTCCCCAGTACTGGGATCCGTCGCAATACTGCCATCGCTATTCGTTGCAGCAGAGAACGTGGCAATCGAATACGTAACGGAACCGTCCGTCCCGACCGTATAAGCCCCGGCTTTGCTCTCGGTGGGAGGCGTGTAGGTAACCCGTCCCACATCCCCGTCAATGGCGATTTGGTCATCGTCCGAGATCGTGGCCTCGAACCCCATCGCCGAGCCTCTCGTGATGAAGACCTGGCCGAAATACCCATAGCGCTCATCCACTGCTATGGTCGCTGTGGACGATGCGGGGAGGGCGGGCGCGGCATCGCCGCTTCGAGGCGAGCCGACCGCCAAGTCGCCTATGCCGTCGCCGTCCAGGTCCGCCGCTCGGACAGAAAAGCCGTAAAAACTGGTGTTGTAGGCCGCAGTAGCAAGATCCGCCCGGGCCGCAGTCAGGTTGTCAAGCGTCGCCGCCATGCCAGCCGTGGGCGCGTCCGAGGGGCCGTAAGAATTCGCGCCATAAAACGCCACGCCATCGGCCGCCGCAAGCGAGCCGAGGTCTAAAACTTGCTGCGTGGACCGAATACTTATTTCCGCATTGCCACCCGTCAAAAGGCGGATCTGGTCCGCCGACAGAGACGACGCATCGCTGAAATCGACCGTCTGTCCGCCAATGACAAGCTCTAACGCGCGACCCTCGAGGTCGACGGTCATCCCGTCAATCTGGAGAGACGGTCCATCGTCGCCCCCGAGTTGAATCGAGAAATTCCGCGTTTCCCCAAACTGAGTGCCCTCCAAACCCGCCATGGCAGGGTTAGGCTTGCCATAGACGACGTAGACGGCTCCGTGCGCAACCGCATTGTCCGTCGCAGAGGGGTCCGTCGCCAAAGGCGCCGAGACAAGGAAGTCTAGAACGCCATCATTGTTTAAATCACCGGCCGGGCGCAGCTCGTGCCCGAGGACGGCCGCCGCTCCGAAGGGAATGGCCGCAAGGTCCTGTTCCTGAGCCCCCATAGCGGCATCCATGCCCGCATCGTCGGGCCCCGTGGGGGCGGCAAAAAGAGGCGCCCCGCCGGCACTGTTCTGGATGACAAAACCATACCCGGGGGCAAGCGTCGGACTGCCCGCCCAAAAGTCTAAACCACCTCCGAGCATGAAGGTCACCGTGGCCGTGCCGCCATTGCCGTCGTCCGCCGTGACCACAACCGTCTGGAGAACGGGTTCGTCGTCCATCCCCGACACCGCCGAAGCCGCCGCAATTTGAGCATCCGTCGTGGCTCCAAAAACCAGACCGCCCGGGGCACTACTGAAGGTCGCTATGTCCCCACCCATGCTCGCCGCCGAGAACGCCAGAGTGTCGCCGTCGTCGTCCTTGAAGATGTCCTCAACAGGAATAAAACGGCCGCCAATGGCCGCGTTCTGGTCGTCAAGACTCGCCGTTACCGCGACGGCCATCCCCATCGCATCTACATCGTTGTTGACACGCAATACTGGGTCATCATTGACGTTGTCGACGCGCAATTTGAAAGAGAAAGCCTGGTTGGTCGCCGTCGTGATACCATCGCCATCTCTGGCTCGAATGACGATGTTATAGACCGAACCGACCTGGCTGTCGTCTGTCACCGTCCCCTCGAGCTCTCCGTCGTCGTTGAGGCTAAGCCCGTCAGGCAAGCGGGCGTTGCCATGGACGTCCCTGAGAGTTTCCAGCCCTATCATGACGCTCTCGACCTCGTAGGTTACGTCCGTGCCCGTCAGCGTCGTGCTCAGAAAGTCATTGAGGCTCGTTGCCATGCCCGAATCGTCGCCCGGGGCCATGCCCTGAACCTCGCTCACATCCGCATTTTCCAGCAGGACGAAATCCGTGTCCTGAATGAACATGGTGACCGTGACCGTCACATTCCCGTTATCGTCCGTGGTGGAGGTCGTCACATCTTCAGCACGTGACTCGTTAAAATTCTGGACAATGACGGTCCCGTCCGGCCTGGTATAGGTCAGAATCCCCGGTGTGGGTGTCGGTGTCTGTGCCGCCGGTGTGTTCGAACCCGGTGCCGGTGTGGGTGTCGCCGGTGTGTTCGAACCCGGTGTGGAATCCGGATCGTCGTCCATGTCGTCGTCCATCGTGGCCGCAGCCACGCCACTGCTATCCGAAGAGTCACAAGCCGCCAAAACCGCCAGGATGGCACTTCCGCTCAGGACCCGCGATCGAAACCCCCCAGAAAGCCCGAGCCGAGCCAGAAACCTCATCTTCTCTGAACGCACACTCCCCGGAGACATTAAACTTTCTCCAGACACAAAAAAATCAGCCTTTTCCATTATCGAACTCCTTGCAGAAAAAAAACGCGCCCGCGACTATCGCTTTACGGCCCCAACCCCTCAAAAAAAACACTCGTCCGCAGAAACCGTTGCACAACCGCCTCCTGTGTCTCTATCACGCCTCACTGCGACGACAAAGACACACCAAACCGAGTCAACAAGACCACACGCATGCCCCCTTTGAGAACACGCCATGCTCCGCCCCCCGTCTCCCGAAAGCGACCGGCACACGCCGGATAGTCCGGACAGTATAGCCCTAGGATTTTTTTTTTCAAGTGAAAATGCGCGGAACAAACAAAAATTTATTTTGCGGGCCTCCCACGGAACGAGGGCCCAAGAGGACCCAAGAGGGACCAAGACCCCTCAAGAATGCCAAAAGAATGCCAAAACGCAAGCCTATCTTTTCTTTTCTGGGCTCTTCTAGCGGGAAATGACGGAAAATTTCGTGCCGAGACTGCCCCGAAGAAGCCGACATGCCTCGGTCAAAAGGTCGTGAAGTCCCTCAAGACGGCGCTTAACGCGGGGGATGAAACACATTGCCTAAATCCGCCGGCGGCCTCAAACGCAGCCGAGACGACCGCCCCGAAATCAAAACAACCACCAAAATCGTCCCCAAATAAGGGAGCATCGCCAGAAATTGAGCAGGCACACCCAGACCTAAAGCCTGCGAGTGAAGCTCTAGAATCGTAATCCCGCCGAACAACAGAGCCCCCAACACCAGACGAAAAGGACGCCAGGTCGCGAAAATAACCAGAGCTAGGGCAATCCAGCCTCGGCCGGCGGTCATGCCCTCCACCCAGAAAGGCGTGTAGGCAAGCGAAAGATAGCCGCCTCCTAGACCCGCCATCGCGCCCCCAAACAGAATCGCTAGAAAACGAATCCTGAGAACCGGATAGCCTATCGTATGAGCCGCGGCGTGATTCTCGCCGACCGCTCGGAGCTCTAAGCCCGCACGCGTCCGACTCAAAAACCAGTGGCAGAGAACCACCAACCCCAACCCCACATAGACCAAAACGTCAAAACCAAACAAAAGCGGCCCCAAAATGGGAAGAGACTCCAGCAGCGGCACGCCCTTGGGGAGACCCTCATACGTCATGCCAACATAAGAGCTGCCCATTAAAGCCGATAAACCCAGCCCGAATAAGGTCAAAGCTAAACCCGTCGCAACCTGATTGGCTCGAAATAGCAGAACGAGAACCCCGAATAAAGCCGATAAAGCCGCCCCAGCACAAGCCGCCATGAAAATGGCGAGAAAAGCGGAATCTAGAGCGAGGACACTCACAAAGCCCGCGAGAGCCCCCAGAATCATCATGCCCTCTACGCCGAGATTCAGAACGCCAGACTTTTCTACCATGAGCTCGCCTAAGCCCGCGAAAATCATCGGCATCGCCGCCACAACCAACGTTACAAAAATGGCGTTCAGTAATTCCACAGAAAAATCAAACCAAAATCACACAGACAGAGAGAGCACACACCGAAATAACACCGCTGTCATCCCTCGGGCCTTGCTTCCGCGCCCGGCCCGGCTTTTGGGGCGGCGGCGGCAGCCGAAGCCGATTCGGCGGCCAAATCAGCGACCGGGGCGACGAAAACAAGCCGATACCGCGCCACAACCGCAAAAGCCAGCAAAAGGAACAAAAGCGAGCCCTGAAAAACATTTTTCACAGCCCCCGGCAGGCCCAGCGTCAATTGAGCCTGGTCGCCTCCCAGAAACGAGAGCGCGACCACAAGCGAAGCCGGAATGACCCCCAGCGGATGAAGCCCGCCCAGAAAGGCAACAATAATCGCCGTGAAACCATACCCCGGCGAAATTATGGGCTGGAGCTGCCCGATGGGGCCGGTCACCTCAAAAGCCCCCGCTAGGCCGGCAAAAGCTCCCGTCAGGAGAAGCGTCCCATACACCATCCGATTGGGACTAAAGCCCCCAAACAAAGCGGCTCGCGGCGAGGTGCCCATCAGACGCAACGCCAGACCCACCCGATGATGCTTCTGCACATACCAAACCCCCACAATGAGACACAATGCTATCAAAAAACCCACATGAAGCCTCGATTGAGACCACAAAAGCGGCATCAAAGCCGAATCCGAAAAGTATTTCGACTGAGGAAAATTGAAGCCCGCCGGATCCTTCAGAGGCCCAAAAACAAGATAAGACAAAAGCTGACCAGCAACATAAACGAGAAGGAGACTCGACAAAATCTCGTTCGCCCCGAACCGAACCTTGAGAAAAGCCGGAATAAAAGCCCACAACACCCCGCCCAGAACGCCCATCAGGAGAACCACCGGCAGGACAAAGATCGAATCAACCCCGTGAAAAAACAGAGCGCCCAGCGTTGCGAAAATGCCGCCCAAGATGAATTGGCCCTCGGCCCCGATGTTCCATATGCGTGCCCGAAACCCCAGAGCTAACCCCGCCGATATCAGCATCAGAGGCGTGCTTTTCAGCAAAAGCTCGGCGACACCGTACCAGTCCCGAATCGGGGCAATGCAGAAAACATAAAGAGCCTCCAGAGGCGGAATCCCAAGCGAGGCAAACAAAAAACCCGCCAGAATCAAGCCCACCAGGACCGCTAAACCAGAGGCAATCCAACTCCGGAGAAGCGTCTGATCGCGCCGGACCAAACGGAGCGTGCCCCATTTGTGCGTAAAATGCGTAAAATTAGAGACGGCGCGCAAAAAAATCTTTCTCACCTTGGAGACGCTGTCTCAAATGCAAATAAGAACCAGAGTCCGAAAAAAATGAGGGAAACCGGGGAAAACTGGGGAAAAACCGGCGGCTACGACGCGTCGCAGCCGCGCCATCCTCCTGCCGAGCCTCCTGTGTGACACCCTGTGTGACACCCTGTTTGACATCCTGTGTGACCCTGGTACGACGCATTCCCGCCCTGCCCCGATGCTGGAGCCTATTTCGCTCCAATGTCATCCCTCGTTTCATCCTTTGGCTGTTCCGGTGCGGAGCCGGCACCCATTTCCCCCTCTGTTTTGCTCTTCTGTGCCCCCGGGCAAGCTGGAGCGGGCGGGCTTTTCCCTCTGGCTCTTCCTGGCGGCCTCGTCTCAAACGCAGCGCACCCAAATACACGCTGGGCCGCATGCTGTGCCAATTGAGCGTCTCATACATCTGGCAGCCCTTCAAAGGCGGTTCGACTCATATCCTGGCCGATGTCCTCGGGCGTGCGCGTCTTCGCCGGGTGAGCCGGCAAAAGATGACCTCGGTTCAAAACGGCGATGTGGTCCGAGAGTTTGAAAAGTTCGTCTAAATCCTGCGATAAAACAAGAAGAGCCGCGCCCGACGCCGCCTGAGCCAGCAAATTCGCCCGAATCGACTGAGCCGAACCCACATCCACTCCCCAGGTCGGCTGCGCAATCACGAAAACACGCGGGTCTTGAGCCAACTCGCGGCCGACGATGAATTTCTGCAGATTCCCCCCAGAGAGCGTCCCAGCGAGACTCGCAACGCCGCCTGCCACCACCTTATGCCGGGTCAGAACGGCCCCAGCGGCGTCTCGAACGGCTTGGCCCCGGCACCATCCCCGAGACGTAAAGTAACGCGAATCATCCAGACACGCAAGGGCAAAATTATCCGTCAGAGGCAAATCGGCCGAGGCCGCATGCGTGCGTCTCTCTTCGGGGATAAAGGCCATCCCTTGCTGGCGGCGTTGACGCGGCAGAGCGTGCGTCACCTCCACACCCTGCAGCAGAAGATGACCCGAATCGGGCCGAGTCTCGCCGATAAGGAGGCTCATCAACTCCGTCTGTCCGTTACCGGCGATGCCGGCGATGCCGAAAATTTCTCCGGCGCGCAGGGTAAAAGAGATGCCGGTAATCGGCACATCCAGCTTTCTCGCGGACAGGTCCCGCACCTCAAAGAGCGGTTCGGGCTCAGACGCCGCCGCCACCGCGGCAGCGGGGCGAGACCGCTTCTTGAGCTGCACAACCGATTGAGACCCCATCATTTTCGCAGCCATCGCCTGAACCGAGACCTCTGAGGGAAGGCACGTGTCGACCACCCGCCCCAGACGCATGATAACGGCGCTCTCGCACAGAGCTTTGATCTCGTCCAGTTTGTGGCTGATGTATAGAATCGCGCGGCCCTCGTCGCGCAGCTTGCGGAGCGTCTCAAAAAGCTGCCGAGCCTCCTGAGCCGTCAGAACGCTGGTCGGCTCGTCCATAATCAGGAGTTTGGGGTCCTGCAACAGCGTTCGCAAGATCTCCAAGCGTTGTTTCTCGCCGACCGAGAGCGTCTCCACCACGGCGTCCGGGCGAATCGAGAGCCCATACGACTCCCCGATTCGTTCTATCTGGTGTTTTAATTTTTCATTCACGCGCGCCCCAGGGATGCCCAGAGCAATGTTCTCCAGCACGGTCAGCGCGTCAAAAGTCGTGAAATGCTGGAAAATCTGCCCAATCCCAAGAGCCCGAGCCTTGCTGGGCTTGAGGTGAAACAGAGGCTCCCCCTTCCAAAACATAGACCCCGAATCCGGACGCAGAGCTCCATAGAGCATCTTCACCAGCGTCGATTTGCCCGCGCCATTCTCGCCCAGAAGAGCCTGAATGCGCCCTGCGTGAATATCCAGACAGACCTCTCGATTGGCGTGAACGACCACGTCGCCGTGCTGGAACGTCTTGCAGAGCCCCTCGACGCGCATCAAAGGCGAGGCCCGGTCATGGTTTGGCCCGGGGTTTTGCCCGGTTGGGGTTCTGCTGACAGAGACAGAAGAGGACGGCGGCGGCGGCAGGGGCGTCTTCGTCTTCGGAGTCTTCATGGTTCTTGACGGCCTTCGGTTTCGGTTTCGGTTTCGGTTTCGCGTTCGAGTTTTCCCCGAGGAGGACAGGCTTCTAGAGGCACTCAAGACGCCGTCTTAATACGCCGTCTTATCGGGAAGCGTCGACCAGAGCTCGAACAAGGCATCGGCTTCGGCGAGTTCCAGGCGCATGTGAGGGAGCTCTCGGGCTTCGGGAGACCGCCCAAGCTCTTGATACAGAGCCTCGTCCAGAAATCCCGCCCGCGCGGCATCCGCCCGCGTCGAGGCGAACACCACGCGCCCAATGCGAGCCCAATAAGCCGCCGCCATGCACATCGGACAGGGCTCGCAGCTGGTGTAGAGCGTGGCTCCAGAAAGAAAAAAATGGTCTCGGGCCTGGCATGCCCGGCGTAGAGCCACGACCTCTGCGTGGGCGGTCGGGTCGTTCTGACTGGTCACGCAGTTCCAGCCTGTTGCTAAGACCTCGCCCTCCAGCACGACCAGAGCCCCAAAGGGGCCGCCGATGCGCTCGAGCATTTTTTCGCGCCCAAGGGCAATGGCACGCTTCAGGAATACCGTATCTTCCACTCGGGGAAACTGTCATGCCGACGACGCAACGGCGGCCACGAGCTCGTCGTCGGCACGAACTTCCTGACCGGGGTTCTCGGCCTGACGCGAACTCTGCCACGCGGCGAGAAAAGACAGGGCGATCTCCGCCGGACGATAGAGAGGCCGCCCCCGAGACCCCCCCCGAGACCCACTGGCGGCGGGCCCGACAGGGCACACAAGGGGACTCAAATCGACAGAGCCACCCAACTCACGCTCGAGGCGCTGGCGAAAGCGAGCTCCTTTCGTTTTACTCCCGATGAGCCCCAGAAAATCCACCGGCCGAGACCGGGCAAGAATCGCCTTCACGACATCATAGTCCAGCGCGTGCGAATGCGTCATCACAAAAACAGCGTGCCGAGAGGTCAAATGCCCCAGAGCCTCGTCCAGATTCGCCGTGAGACGCGGCGACGGGAGGCCTCCCGATAATGGGTCTCTGGATTCGCCACCAATCCATTGGCCGATGGATTGGCCAATCTCCTGGCCAAGAGATTGGCCAAAAGACTGGGCAAAGGATAGGCCAAGAGCCTCGACAAAGGATTGGCCAGGAGAACCGCCAGGCGGAACACCGCCCCCCCCATCAGGCTCGGCGGCCGCCTGAGGCCGGGGGCGAAACTGGGACGCCCCCCGCTCCGACCCCGGCCCCGGCCTAAAGGCGTCCAGAAAGGCTTCTCGCGTATCCACGAGCTCGGTCGGGATTTCTAAAATCTGAGCCAAACGCACGACGGCTTGCCCGACGTGGCCGGCTCCGAAAATCATCAATTCGGGCCGCTGGAGGACAAGACGTAGCTTTTTTTCTGGGTGCTCCAGAGGCACAAACAGAGCCCCATCGGCTCCCAGCGTCCGCATCGCCGCCAAACCCGCCGACGAGAGCCGTTCCCACATCAACGTCACCAGGCCGCCGCAACATTGGCCCGAATCGACACCGAGCTGAAGCGTCCGAGTCGTATAGCGTTCCGACTCGGGGGCTCGGAGCATGGCTTGAGCCTGCTGAATGGCTTGATACTCCAGATTCCCGCCGCCAATCGAGCCAATCGTCCACCCGGATGTCCGACCGGGCTCGGAAGAATCGCCCGGAACAACACCCGGGGCGCAAACCGACGCAGAGACCGACACCTTCGTCTCGGACACCAGCATCAGCGCCCCGCGCTTGCGCGGACTTGAGCCCTTTGTGTCCAGAATCGCCACCAGAACCGCCTGGTCCGGCTCCAGAGTCTCGCCCAACTGACGCCACTGGGCTGCGGTGAAATCAGACCCGTCCTCGGCCTCGGCCGGGAAAACAGCGGCGGACGGAAAAGAGTTCTTCATACCGGGGCGGGGGTGTCCGCTTTTTGCTGCATCGCGCGCACGGCCCAGAAAACGCGCTCGGGCGTCGCGGGCGCAGAAAGAGACGCCGCATAACGATAGCCTCCACAAGCCGAAACCGCATCCATAATCGCAAAAAAAACAGAATTCGCCAACATAAGAGGCGGTTCTCCGACGGCTTTGGACCCGAAAATGGTATCCGCTGGGTTCCGACCCTGCCAGAGCTCTATCGACAAGGGCTCGGGGCGGTCTTGCGCGGTGGGAATCTTATACGTGGAGGGCGCATGCGTCAAAAGACGACCCGATTCAGCGTTCCAAACCAGTTCCTCCGCGGTGAGCCAGCCGAGTCCCTGGATAAAAGCGCCCTCGATCTGGCCGATGTCCAGAGCCGGATTCAACGAATTCCCAGCGTCGTGGAGAATGTCCGTCCGTTCGACGCGCACCGTCCCGTCGACAAGGTCCACGCGTACCTCGCTGCATGCGACGCCGTGGGCGTAATAATAAAAGAGACGCCTGCCGCCCTGGGTCTCCTGGGTCTCCTGGCTTTGGTCGCCCGCCTCCCCCCGAGGCTGGGAGACCGTCGTCCCGATCTCGGGCGTCCGATAGAACCCCGTGCTGGAGAGCGAAACCCGGGCCTCATAGGCCTGTCGGACCAGCTCGGGAAACGCGAGCGTCTGATTGCCAACCCGCACCCGACCGCGAGAAAAAACAATCTGGTCGGGCCGAACGTGCCAGTTCTCGCAGGCAAAACGCGTGAGCCGCTCTTTGAGCACTAAGGCGGCCTGACGCGCCGCCTGACCGTTCAAATCCGTCCCCGAAGAGGCCGCCGTCGGCGAGGTGTTCGGCACTTGATCGGTACTGGTCGCCGTCGGGCGGATGGTGTCGGGCGAAATCTGAAACGTTTCGGCGACAATCTGGACGATTTTGGTGAAAAGCCCTTGGCCCATCTCTATCCCGCCGTGATTGAGATGCACCGAACCATCCTGATACAAATGCACAAGAGCCCCCGCTTGATTCAAAGTCAGGCGCGTGAAAGAGACGCCGAACTTCACGGGCGTGAGAGCCAGACCTCGTTTGAAAAAAGAATTCTGCTGGTTCCAGGCGGCGAGCTCTTGGCGGCGCGACGCATAAGCACTGGTCTCGGCCAGGCGTCGCATCATACGCCGAAGCGTTTCGGGCTCGAGAACCGTCTGGCCGTAGGGCGTTGTGTCCCGGCCCGCCCCCGATCTATAAAGATTCGCCAGACGAACCGTGAGCGGGTCAAGTCCTAAAAAACGTGCGATATGCTCTTGCACCAGTTCGGCCGCCAAAACGCCCTGGGGCGCGCCAAAGCCGCGAAAAGCCGTGCTAGAGACCGTGTGCGTGCGAAGAGGCAGGACTCGAATCTCAAAGCATGGGTAATAATAGGCATTGTCGGCGTGATACAGAGCTCTAGCGGCCACCGCCGCGGATAAATCCCACGAGGCCCCGCAGTCCTGCGATAACACCATGGAAAGAGCCCGAATCACCCCTTTCTCGTCGAATTTGACGTCCGCGTTCATGTCGAAGGCGTGGCGTTTGCCTGTCATCGCCATGTCGTCGTCTCGGTCTAGCCGGACTTTGGCGGCACACCGATATTTCACCGCCGCTAGAGCCGCCATCACCGCCCAAGGAGCCGCTTGAGACTCTTTGCCGCCGAACGCCCCGCCCAGGCGCCGGACTTGAACGACGACTCGATGCGCCCGCCAGCCCAGAGCCGCCGCAACAAGGTGTTGAATCTCCGACGGATGCTGCGTCGAACAATAAAGCCGAAGCCCGTTCTCCTCGGGCACGGCGAGCGTTACGTGTCCCTCCAGATAAAAATGCTCTTGGCCGCCGATGGAAAGACCACACGCCAGGCGATGCGCAGCCTGGACGGCCTCGGGCGTGCCTCGTTGCAGCACCATGTCCTCGCCCAGCCGACTCTGAGTCTGGCGCGCCGCCGCCAGACTATAGACGCCTCGTCGAACCCCGCTGTCCGCGGGAGCCGGAGCAACCGGGGCGGCCGGCTCGATGGTCACCCGCGCCCTCGAGGCAGCCTGACGAGCCGCCTGGCGCGTGCCGGCCACCACCGCCGCAACAGGCTGAGCCACAAAGTGAACGAAATCCGACGCAAAAACAGGGTCGTCACCCGCATGAACGGGCGAGACATCATTCGCGCCGGGGATATCGGCGGCCGTGAGAACCCCTCGAACCTCCGCCATGGTCGCCAGCTCCGCCCCATTAAGCCCCACCAAACGCCCCGGGGCCCGCGGAGCCCCTATCGGGGCGAGATGCACCAAACGCGACGGAACAGGCATATCATCCACGTAAGCGGCACGCCCGGTCACCTGCTCAATCGCACTATCGTGCCGATGCGGGCGCCGCACCGCAACGTCGCCCTCCTGCCCGGAGCCGGATCCGGCCCCGGATAAAGATGCGTCCGACACCATACGTATTAGGCCCTCCTAGCTTCTCGCCCCCGGGGTCGTACCGGGGCTGCGCCCGACGAATGGACGCTCGACCCGGCCCCCAGATTTGTCTCGGCGAGACCGTCATCGAGGGCTTCTAAGAGAAAACGCCGCACCGTCCCGGCCGAGGCCTCCAGGCGATACGTAGCACTCCCGCGTAAATCAGACAAAGGTGCAAAGTCCTCTCGCCAGGCTTCCAGCAGGCCCTCGGCCCCAGCCTCGAGCCAAGCTCGCCAAACTCGCCAAGCTCTGAGGCCGGACGAATCACAACCACGGAAACGCTCCCGGAGCAAAGCCTCGGTGTGCCGAGCGCGTTTCGGAACGCCCGCCATCCCGCCACAGGCCACGGTGACATCCCAACCATCAGAGACCTCCCCAGAGACCTCTGATGGGGCCTCTCGCACGCACAGAGCCACCAGAAAACTAGAGATATCCTGACCCTCTCGCTTGCTGTTTTTAGCCACAAACAAGCGAGGGCTCGGCACAAGAGGCACCCGAACCGCATAGACCAACGCATGCGGATGCCGGTTTTGCTTGCCATAGGCCAGGAAAAAAGAGGACAAAGGCATCGTCCGCCACTGACCTCTGTCATAGAGGACCAATTCGGCCTCCAAGGCTAACAGGCACGGCGGCATATCGCCGATGGGCGAGCCGTTCGCGATATTACCGCCTAAAGTCCCGCTGCTGCGAATGGGAACCGAGCCTAAACGCCGAAGCATCGCAGCCCATTGCGGAAAAAAAAGCTCCAGAACAGGGAGCAGAGCCGCATAACGGAGGCCGCCGCCCAAAGTGAGAACCGAAGGCGTGTGCTCTATAAAGTCCAGCTCCCGGAGCTGCGATAAATCTATGAGATGCCGATAAGACCGCATTTTTTTCGTGACATCCAGCGCGAGGTCCGTCGCTCCGGCGACAAAACGAGCCCCGGGATGCCCGGGATGCCCGAGATGTCCGGGTTGCCGGGCGAGCGTCCTATCCAGTTCCTCGAGCGTCCGCGGGCGTGCAAAAAAAGAAGCGGGCTCCGTTTTCTCGTCTTCCGTTTGCTTTTCCGGTTCCTCTAGCGTTTCAACAGGGCCGTCATGCGGGCCGACAGGCCTCTCAGACGCGGATACAAGCCAATCGAAGGCTCTTTTTTTACGCGCTTCCCAGGCGCGTATCCCGGGGTCCGGCGAAAAAAACGCCGCAGGCGCGGACCCCAGAGCTTCTCGGTCTGCGAGAATCGTGTGCTCAGCTTGGCGGCCCGCGGCGAGAATAGGGCCGTATCCCGTACAGCGACACAGATTGCCGGATAGATACTCGGCGAGCGTCTCGGTCGTCGTCGCCCGGTCGCGCTCTGTCCAGCCGACCAGCGTCGAGATGAAGCCAGGCGTGCAAAAACCACACTGCGAGCCATGCAAACCCACCATAGAACGCTGGACAGGATGCAGAAAAGCGAGGACACGTGTGTCGTCGACACGTGTGTCGTCGACACGCGTGTCGTCGGCTCCTGTGTCGTCTTCGGCCTCATCTTGCCCCGCTGCCGGGGCCGCCGGGGCTGCCGGGGCCGGTGAGGTCCAAGGGGCGGCGAACCCCTCGACGGTGAAAATCTGCTGCCCCTCGCATTGGTGCAGGAATTTGATGCAGGCATTGATCGGGTCCAGGCGCAAACGCCCGCCCTGAAGCCGCCCGAGCAAAACCGTGCAAGCCCCACAATCGCCCTCGTTGCAGCCTTCCTTTGTGCCCGTCAGATGACACGTCTCGCGGAGAAAATCCAGGAGCATCGCATCCGAAGGCATCTCCGATAAGGGGTAGAGCTCATCATTGATGCGCACCGCCGCTCTACGTACAGCGGGCGTGGGTACAACGGACTCGGGAGCAGTGGACACGGCGGACGAAAAGCTCATAACAACAGGCTATGACAACAATTTACGACAAGAGCGGCGACAAGGCGGACGGATAGATCAAGTTCCCCAGGTACACGGGTCCAGCGTACGCAGGCCCGTCTCGTTCTGTCTATAGTCTAGAGCAGACACGATGTCAATCCGTAACGATCCGCCCGGAACGATCCGCTCGGAACGATCTGCACCGGCGGATGCCGGCGGGTAAGGCTGCATGTCCAGATCAGGACGAGGCAGAAAAGCGTCTCCCGGAAGGTCTCCCGGAAAATTGTCTGGACTTCATCAGAGCCCGCCCGGCGTTCCGGCCGTCCATGGCGAGGGAAAGAAAACACCGCTCGGCCAGAACATGTCGGAGGGCCGGGTGACACCGCATCTGGTGCTCCAACCGGCCGAGCCGCTCGACGAGCGTGTCGAGAGCCGGCCCACGCCAGAGCTGGAGATGCCGGCGAATCATGTCTCGGCGTTTGAAGAACACATGGCTTGTCACGCGCTCCAGCCCCTCCCCCGCCGCGAGCCCCTTCTGCATAGAAGCGAGCTCCATCGCATGCTGGAGGGCAGCTCGGACGACGAGCTCGGGAGCCATGCCGCTCTGCCACACGGCCTGGAACGAATCCCGGAGCCTGCCAAAGGACTCGCCGGCCAGCGCGACATCCACCAGATGGTCCAGACGCACAGGCGCATCGGCCTGCGTGCCCTTTATCACATCCGATAAGGTGATAGAACGCCCCCGAGGCAGCGTGTCAATATAGAGAATGAGCTTTTCGATCTCGGCGTCGGCTTGTTCGGTGTCGGTCCCGATCGATTGTTCAAGCCAAGTTTCGGCCTCGGGTTCGATTGTGAAATGGGCCGCGTTCAAGCGTTGCCGAAGGCGCGCGCGAAAATCCGATTGGGCATAAAACACCACCGAAGTCGCTCGTTTATGGAGCGCAAAAAGCTGCTGGAGCGGCGAACGCGTCTGAGCCAAAACCGACCGAACGAGAAGCAAGACGCCTGGGGCAAATTCCAGCTCCAGGGCCTCCCGGAGCAAGCCCGTCAAACGACGCTCCTGCGCGAGATCCCGAGCCGGGAGAATCTCCACAACCTGCCGAGCCTGAATCAGGGATTCCTGCTGGAGAATCTCAAAGAGACGATCTTCGTGAAGCAGCAATTCCTCTGGGTCCAGACGCCAGTACGCCATCTCGGACCGAGAGGGGTCCGCGGAACCGGCAGAGCCGGTAGAGCCCGGAGCAGAGTCATGACCCAACCAACGGCTCCGGGTCGTCCGAGCCGCCTGAAGCGCGCGACCTGAATCCTCGCCCCAAAAAAGACGGGCTCGAATCGTGTCCGGGAGAACGTCGGGCGACCTGTGTTTCAAGACGGTGGCACTCGGGAAGAGCCGGACAACCGGGACACTTGAGACAACCGGGAAACCTGGCCCTCGGAGGTGCTGGAGGTGCTGGCAAAATGAAGTGCCAAGGCCTCGGCGATCTCGCGGGCGAGGCCCGCTAGCACGGCCTCGCGGGCGGCGTCTCGAGCCAAACGCTCCCGATAGTGACTGCCGGAAAAATGCTGGTCTGACAGTGCGACAACCGTCCGGCGTAAAACGAGCCGACTCGGCCCCGGCGTAGACACTCGGGAAGACGCCGGATTAGACTCTGGCGTCCCGGAAGCCTGTTCCTCCGAGGCCTGCGTATCGGGCCGGAGGTCGTACAGCCGGAAAACAGCTCGCCCGCGCACCCAGCGTGCGCCCTCATTGCGCGAACTACTGAAAGTCGTCTGAGTCCCTTCTATACGCAAGAGCTCGATCTCCAGCCCCCATTTTTTGACAGCGCGCGGCGTCGAAGCCGCGTGATAAAGCTGCTCCAGCAGGAAATTCCGGAGCAACTGGCCGTCTCGACCGTCCACGCGTCCGACGAGAATGGCCTGAAAGTCTGGCGTCGCGGCGGGCCCTGTCTCCAGAGCCGTATAACCCGCACTGCGACAACCTCCGACGAGCAAAAAGCTCGCGAGCGTCCCCGCCAGAACCATCCAACCGACCCCCCCCCGGATATCAAACCGGATGTCACGCCGGACACCACGCATGGCCGGGACGCGTGAAGCCCCGCAGAAGGCACGGAAACAACTCACAACTTCGGGCTTCTGAGACTTTGTCTAAACGACCAGACTGACAATTTTGTCGGGCACCAGAATAAAGCGTCGAACGGGTTTGCCTTGCAGGCTCGCCGCCACCGTTTCGTCCGAGAGAACGAGCGCTTTGATGGCCGCCTCCGAACTGGAGCGCGCCACCGAGAGCTTTGCTCGAATCCGACCATTGACCTGAACGGGGAGAAGCACGAGCTCCTCCACGCACCAGTCGGCGTGCGGCACCGGCCAGGCCGTCGCAACCAGAGGCACCTCGTGACCCATGGTCTTCCATAACGCCTCGGTCAGGTGAGGCACCATCGGATTGAGAAGCTGCAAAAGCACCGCCGACCCATGCCACACCAGGGCGCGCTCCCAGACGGGCTGCTTCTCAGAGATCCCGGAGACCCCGGAGACCCCAGAGATCTCCGGGGCCTGGCCGTCCGACATTTCCCTCTGAAAAGCCCAGAGCACGTTCGAGAGCTCCCGGACACGGGCGATGGCTCGATTGAAATGATAGGCCTCGATATCCGAGGTAACGTCCTCGATTGTTTTATGGATTTTCTTCATACAGACTCGGCCGGCGGCGAGTCTGGAATCATCCGGCTCGCTTGTTTTATCCGGCTCGGGCTCGGGGGCCAAAAAAGCCATCAGAGCCTCAAATGATAAACCAGCCCCCGAGGGCGACGTCGCACAACAAGCCCCGACCTCGCGCCAGAGCCGGTTCAGAAAGCGTGCGGCGCCTTCGAGGCCGGCTTCGGTCCACTCGAAGTCGCGCTCGGGGGGCGAGTCCGACAGAACAAACAGGCGCACGGCATCCGCGCCGTACCGCTCGATCATCGCCTGAGGCGCCACAAGATTGCGCTTAGACTTGGACATTTTCACGACGGCTCCCGCCGCCACTCGAACCCCTGTCTGATGGTGAAACCAGGCCTCACCCCGGCGCACGACTTCGTGCGGAAAAAGCCACGCTTTCGTCGCGGCGTCCTGGAAGGTTCGATGCGTCACCATCCCCTGCGTAAACAGCCGTTCGAAAGGTTCCTCTATGGTCGTGTAGCCGCACTTCTTCAGAGCCCGCATGAAAAAACGCGCATATAACAGGTGTAAGATGGCGTGCTCGACGCCGCCGATATAGTCGTTCACAGGCAAAAACCTGTCATTCTGGAGACACGTCCCGGCTTCAAGATTCCGAGGGTCGACGAAACGCGTAAAATACCAACTCGATTCGTAGAAGGTATCGAAGGTATCCGTTTCGCGCTCGGCCGGGCCGCGGCACGTCGGACAGCGTACGTATTTCCAGCTGGGGTGGTGGTCCAGCGGATTGCCGGGCACGTCGAGGCGAATGTCCTCCGGGAGCGTCACAGGCAAGTCGGCCTTGGGAACCGGCACAATCCCGCAAGCCTCACAATGCACGACCGGAATGGGACAGCCCCAATAGCGTTGACGCGAAACGCCCCAATCTCGCAGCCGGTAGCGCGTCACGGGCTTGCCGCGGGCCATGGCCACGAGGTGCTCTGTCGCGCGAGCCTGCGCCGCTTTCGTGTCGAGACCGTCCAGAAAAGACGAGCCTACCAGAACCCCGTCCGCTGTATAGGCTTCCGTGAGCTCCGGTAAATTTCCCGGCAGGGGTGCCGCTTGTTTTTCGGGAGGAACCACGACTTGCACCACGGGCAGGCCGTGCTGGCGCGCGAACTCAAAGTCGCGTTGGTCGTGGGCGGGACACCCAAAAAGAGCCCCCGTCCCATACGCCATAAGAACATAGTCCGCCACATAAACCGGCAAAGCGCGCTCTGGTTCAAAAGGCGCATAGGCCTGAAAGGGAAGGCGATAGGCGCGGCGGTGGTCGGCAGCGGCCTCGGGGATCTCGGCGGCCTCGTGGGTCGAGGAATCGGCGTTGGCGGGCTCTGCCTTGTCGCGACCCTCGCGACCCCCCTGGAGCCGGTGGCACTCTGTCAGAAAATCGGCCAGGTTTTGGTCTCGTTCGGCACAGGCCAGAGCTAGGGGATGCTCGGGGGCGAGAGCCAAAAATTGAGCGCCAAACAGCGTATCCGGGCGCGTCGTGAAAACGTCCAGCCAAGACGCCTCTTGCGAATCATTCCGGGCGTTCCCCGGGGTGTTCTTCGAGGCCGGGGCACACGCTTCCAGTCGGAAAGAAAGGGTGACGCCTTGAGATTGCCCGATCCAGTTTTCCTGCAGGACTCGGACTTTCCGAGGCCAGTGCGTCAGGTGCTTCAAGCCCTCCAAGAGTTCCTCGGCCCACGCCGTAACACGGAGGTTCCACTGCGGCAAGCGGCGGCGCTCCACGAGGGCCCCCGAGCGCCAGCCTCGTCCATCGATGACCTGTTCATTCGCCAGCACGGTCTGGTCCACGGGGTCCCAATTGACCCAGCCCTCGCTTCGGTAGGCCAGGCCGTGGGCCAGAAAATCCAGAAACATGGCTTGCTCGTGGCGATAATAGCTCGCATCGCAGGTTGCGAGCTCGCGTGCCCAATCGATGCTATAGCCCATGCGTTTGAAATCGAGACGCATCGCCTCTATGTTCCGCCGCGTCCAGGCGGCGGGCGAGGTCCCCGTCTGGACCGCGGCGTTCTCGGCCGGCATGCCAAACGCATCCCAGCCCATCGGATGGAGCACATCATACCCCCGAGCTCGCTTATAACGCGCCACCAGGTCGCCCATCGTGTAATTCCGGATATGGCCGACGTGCAGCGTCCCCGATGGATAGGGAAACATCTCCAGCACGTACCAGTGCGGGTGGGTGCCCTTAAATTGGAAACAGGCGTGCCGGTCCCAAAAGGCCTGCCACTGGCGTTCTATCGACTCGAACGGATAATCCATGGGGGCCTCAAGGGGGGCTTCAAGAGGGCGAAGCTTGTCTCAGGAGTTCGCGGGCTCGGGTCAGGATCGTATCCTCGAGGCGTTGGCGTGTCTCGGGCGAGACCTCCACGCTCCGCCACCCCGCTTCGTCGCGTTCCTGCTTGAAAATAGAGACCCGAAGCAAATCCGCGCGGAGTTGACGACTGAGAATGCGGACATCGACTTTATAACGCTTATCGGGGGCCTCTGGGGGACGGTACCAGTCGCTCAGAATCACACCCGCCGAGGGCACAACAGACAGCAGGGGCATAAAACTCAGCGTGTCCAGAGACGCATTCCACAAAAAAACATTGGCTCCCAGAGCCGCCCCGTCTCCACCGGCCGAGCCCTGCCCCGTCAGACCCGATAGCGATGTTCGGTCGGTGTTGACGGTTTCTTGCGGGTCTTTTTCACCGGCGATAACGAGATCGCCGAAAACCTTTGAGCCGGCTTGTTTTTCACGCGCGGTGGTCCCGTCGGGCTCCAGATTGAGGCCCTCGCAAGACGTCAGAAAACCACACAACAACCCAGCCAAGAGCCCCATCCGCAAACCCATCCGTAAGAGCGGCATAATGGGTACAACGGGCACAATCGGCAAAAAAACCGGACGCGAGGCTTCTCGGAAGAGCCCCCAGCCTCCTCTCAACAAGGGCACCGTCCTAGTGCTTTTTTCCATAACAAAGTCCGCAAAAGACATGGTGAATCCCGAAAGAATCCCGGGGCCAAAGTGCGAGGCAAACTCCAGGCACAAAACCGGTCACCCCAAGTGCACACGCCTCAGGTCACCGGGACGCCCGCCTCAGGTCACCGGGCACAGGCTAGCACATAAGCGGCCTCTCTCGCAAGACGGCCGCAGCGAGGCGTCCGACACACCTCATAAGCGGCGGGAGGGTGATGGCCTCCGGATGGCGCAATGCACCCTTGTCCTAATCCCCCTTGTCCTATCCGTTCCTATCCGTTCCTATCCGCAGTCTCGGCCATCTCGAGAGCCCGCCGGACAGGACAGAATCCAGCAAGAGCCTGCATTATACGACTTCGGAGGCAGCTCTCTAAATTATCCACAGTTTATATAAACTTATCCACAGTTTTTGCACGACTATTTCTCACAATCGCCTGATACGGTGCCCTCGATACCTGGACGAATAAGCTCGAGTCGATGTATAAAGCTCAGGACTGGCTCCGGTGCTTTGATGCATCGGGCGGCCCAGTGTTTAAGGGGAGGGGGCGTTCCTCGGCTACGTTTGCTGGGAGGAGCGCCCCCTTTTTTGCTTGGCTCTGCTTGCGTTCGGCCTCTGTTTGTGGCATGATTCTGGCTCTTGGCCCGGCTTTTTTGCGTTCATGCCGTGGCGCGACGGGGGGCGTGCCTCCAGGTGAAGGCGGGACGTAGCTCAGTCTGGTGGAGCGCCGGGTTTGGGACCCGGAGGCCGCAGGTTCGAGTCCTGCCGTCCCGATATTGCCCAACGCCTCGCTTGCGCCCGCACCACACCTCGCACCACCCCCTGCACCCCCTTATGAGCGTCATACGTATTTTCAAACGCAGTAAATCGGCCATGCAGTCTGGCAAGGGCCTCGTGGACCAGTGGGTCGCTCAGTACGAGCCCGAAAAAGGCCAGGAGAACGACCAGCTCACGGGCTGGGTCGGCCGAGGCGATATCAAGAGACAGGTGTCTTTAACTTTTGACTCCAAGGCGGCGGCGGTGGCGTGGGTCCGGACGCAGCCCATGGCTTGGCATGTCGACCAGCCCTCGCGCCCGCGGCTCCGCCCCAAAGCCTATGGCGATAATTTCGCGGCCCGGCGCCCCGAGCCCTGGACACACTAAGCCTCGCCTCCGGCTCTTGCGTTGGCGGCTCCTCTGTCGGTGACGCTCCTGGGCGCGTCTGCCATAGAGCTGGCTTGGCGCCCGCGCTCAAACGCCGGCCTCGTAGCTCAACTGGACAGAGCATCGGCCTTCTAAGCCGCAGGTTGCAGGTTCGAGCCCTGCCGAGGTCAGCTCTTTCTTTTGGGGGCCCTCTAGGGTTCTCTTTTCTGTTACCGGCCGGTCCGTCATTCCGTAATTTGGTAGAACTGGTCTATAATGGGAATGGGCTCCTAGGGCCCTGGCCTCCCTGGCCCATAGAATCACGTCATAGCATCACGATGGTGGCCCAAGCTTTTCTCTCGGAACGTGCGCCTGCCCGCCCCCCGGCAAACCCTCAGGCAGATGAACGCGCAGACCGAGCCGACAATAGCACCGACCATGGCATCGGACCGGAGACCCTTCCGCCGGAGGTTCCAGAGGAGACCGGACAGGAACCCCGGGAGAACGAACTCCGGGATTCGAACGCAGCGTTCTCTCGAAGAAAGCGCGGAAAGCGCGGCGGCAGCAGCAGCGGCGGGGGCGGCGGGGGCGACAGTCGTTTCTCGACCACCCTGAGTTTCGCTCTAGGTGCCGGTGTCGCCAGCTTTATTTTCTGTTTTTTCGCCATCCAGCTGGCGTGGAATCAGGCTTATCGCAAGAGCCTCGTGGAGCGGGAAAACATGGGCGAGCTCCTTTTCGCCGTGGTCGCCGAGCTCCGCCTGGCAAGCCGAGCCGAAAGCTACATCCTCCCGGCTTTAACGAATCTCATACACCAGCAGCCTGTTCTCCAGGGGATTGTGCTGTGTTCCCCGTGTCTGGCTCTCGGCCGGGCCGAGACGGCATGGCTCGAGACCGTCACGGACGGCGTCCGGCGCGTCCAGTTCCGCTCGGACGCTTCCCAGGCGGCGGCGGCCACGACCACGGCGTCGTCCTCGACGAGCCCACCGTGGCGGGAGGGGCTCTTATGGGTGCGCCCCGATACGCAGGGACGCAAAATGGCTTTTCTTTTGTCTCTTCCGGAACCGGGACAGACTTTTGTCAAAACGAGCTGGCAGAGCCTTGGCCCTGGCGTCGGGGTTTTTTTACTCTTTTCTCTTTTAGGCACCCGGCTCGCTGGGCGGCCGGCAAGAATCCCGGCAAGAATCCCGGCACGAGGCCCAGCTAAAGGCCCGGGGGGCGGGCCCGACCATCCGAAAGGCCCCTCAACACAAGAGCGACATGAGGTGGAAACATAAAACTATGAGCGATTTTTTGAGACATTTTTTCGCCCCGGCAGCCCCGGTGACCAGAGCTTTCGCCAGAATCGGGGCAGCCATGGGCGGGCTCATTCTGTTGGCCTATTCGGTGCAGGTGCCGGTGCAGGCTCAGGGGATTCGGCCGCTGGACGACGAGATTCGTTTTCTCCGAATCGGCACCAACGAGGCCTCCAGTGCCATCTATAGCTATGCGGTCGCCATGGCAGCGGGCTTGAGTGCACCCGAACAGGACCGCATTACGCTGCGTCTAGATGGCTGCCAGACCAAAGACCGGTGCGGGGTTCCGGGGCTTTATGCCGTCGCTCAGACCCGGAGCGGGGCTCTAGAGGCCCTTGCCGACCTACGCGAGGGCCTCGTCGAAACAAGCCTCGCCCCTGCCGATACGGCCGGGCGGGCCCTGCGAGGTGAAATTCCCTTCACAGGTCGCCCCATCCCGGACCTGGTGGTCTTGAGTAAAATCGGCGTCGTGTATCACCAGGTCCTTGTCCAAAAAGACAGCTCGATTCGAACGCTAGCGGATTTAGCGTATCGGCGCATCGCGGTCGGCACGACCGATTCGGCCACGGCCACCGTCACGGCGCGGCTTTTTCGGGCGCATGGCTTGCCTTTTCAAACGCTCCGCAGGTTCGAGATGCCGAACGAACAAGCCCTCGAGCTTCTAGTAGATGGGCGGATTGATGCGCTTATTCTTCTGGACTCGGCGCCCTACCCGCCGCTTCTCGTTCATCCGCTGCGGGCGCGCCTTCGGTTGATCTCGCTGGAGGACCCAGAGGGCATGGTGGCATGGGCGCGTCTGCCGGGACGCGACCTCGGCCATATTACGTCGGCCCATTACGACTTTATCGACGAGCCCGTCCGCGTCGCCACGCAGGACCTGCTCTGGGTGACGCGGCGTGATTTTCCTGCCGAGAAAGCTTATCTCATGGTGCGGGCCATCCATCGCGGGGCCACCCCACGCGTTCTCGAGACCATCAGCGGCGGGCGGCTTTTTCTGGCACAACCCAGTTCTTCGGACCAGTTTGCCATTCCGCTCCACGCCGGTTTAGCGGCGTTTTACGACCAACTCGACGAGGACGGTTCCTAACCGCCCGAGGTGCCGCCTGTGCCGCCCATTTGCCGATACGAGATCGCCTCCCCCAGATGCACGAGTGAAACGAATTCGCTCTGAGCCAGGTCTGCAATCGTGCGAGCGACACGCAAAATACGGTGATACCCGCGCGCCGAGAGGTGAAATTTTTCTATCGTATCCCGCATCAATTTCTGCCCCGCGGTATCGAGCTGAACACACTGATTCAGCTTTTCCAGGTCCGCATAACAGTTCAACGGAGCCGTCGTCTCGAAGAAAGCCTCGGCTGTTTTCTGCTGAGGCGAAGCGTAGCGTTCCGCCTGGCGTTCTCGGGCGAGGCGCACGCGGGCGGCAAGAACGTCCGAACTGTCCTCCTGGGCAGAGGCCCCCCCGCGCCCCATCCCCATGGTGAGTTCGCTGGCGAGCACGGCTTTGACCTCCACCCGCAAATCGAATCGGTCCAGCACAGGCCCCGAGAGACGGCCTTGATAATCCTGGCCACACCGCGGTGCCTTAGAGCACCGCCCGACCGGATCGTTCAGATAGCCGCACCGGCAAGGGTTCATCGCCGCGAGACACTGAAACCGAGCCGGATACGTAACGTGGCGTCGAACGCGAGCCAAAACAGCCTGACCTGTCTCCATCGGCTGGCGCAGCGCGTCTAAAACCTGACGCGAAAATTCCGGCAACTCATCCAGAAACAGAACGCCCGCATGCGCAAGCGAGACCTCGCCCGGCTTCGCCAGAGCCCCACCGCCGATGATAGAAGCCATCGAAGCCGAGTGATGCGGGTCTCGAAAAGGACGCCGCGTCAGAAGCCCCGAAGCCGGCAAAGTCCCGCCTAACGAGTGCAAAGTGGAGACCTCCAGAGCCTCACGCGACGTCAAAGGCGGCAAGAGCTTCTGAAAAGCCTGCGCCAAAAGCGACTTCCCCGCCCCAGGCGGCCCTGTCATCATCAAATTATGCCCGCCCGCGGCGGCAATCTCCAGAGCTCGTTTCGCGTCAGCTTGCCCGCGCACATCTTTGAAATCGACGAGCTGAAGCGGTTCGGCCTCGTGGTTTGCCACTTTGGGGCGGGCTAATTCGCGCTTCCCCTGGATGACCTGGACCGCCTCCAGGAGCGAATCAGCCGCAAGGATATTTAACGCTTCACCGGCCCAGGCGGCCTCTTGGCCGTTTTCTCGGCCACACAAAAGCGTCCGGCCCCGCTGGAGACAATGAAGCGCGACGGGCAAAATCCCATTCATACGCGTCAATTGACCGTTTAGAGCTAACTCGCCGACGGCTGTGAAAAGCGCAAGACGCTCGGCTGGCAGGACCTCCAGCGACCCCAAGAGCCCCAAGGCAATGGCAAGATCGTAATAAGCTCCGTCCTTTGGGAGATCCGCCGGCGATAAATTCACCGTCACCCGCTTCGCCGGCAAAGCCAGCCCCAGCGCAAAAAGAGCCGAACGGACGCGTTCGCGTGACTCATTCACGGCTTTGTCGGGCATTCCGACAATCGTGAAAGCCGGCAGACCCTTCACAATTTGAGTCTGGACTTCTACCGGAATGACGGACACGCCCACCAGCGCAACAGAGTGAACAACTGAAATCATAGGCGTTTTCGACCCCACAAAGGCTCAGAACCATAGCATTTATGAAAAAAATAACCAAGAACGCCCTGATAAAAAATCACATAACAGAGCGAACAGGGGCGAGAACAGGACGCCTCGGCGGGCCTGGCACCCGGACCGATAGAGCAGGCCAAAAAGAACGCCACAACAGGCGAAGCCAGGACGGGATACACCATCCGCCTCTGGTTTTTCTAAAAAGGCACACGTGTTGCCCTGGCACAAGGCAACACAAGGCAACACAGGGCACCATAAAACGACGCCAAGCGGGTCTCATGGATGGGCCGGGTCTGCAGCGGGTCTGACCGGGTCGGATGGATGAGGCACAGGTTCGCCGTTGTGTGCTGCTCCCCGTTTTTTTCTGCTGTCCTGACTGCCGGGGGACTGCGTCAGCTTGTTTTTTTCGTTCCGGAGGCGGCCTCGGTCCGAGAAAAATAGCTTTCCAGAAAATCTTTTTTGAACGCAACGAACGTTCCCGCCTCGAGAGCACGCCGGATAGACGCCATCAAATCCTGATAGAACTGCAGATTGTGCCAGGTCAAAAGCACAGAGCCTAAAATCTCTTTGGATTTCACCAGATGGTGGAGATAAGCCCGCGTAAATTGACGACACGCCGGGCACTTACAGCGGGCCTCTAGCGGCTCTGCCGCGTCGCGATGGCGGGCGTTGAGAAGATTGACAGGCCCATAACGCGTAAAAGCCTGCCCCGTCCGGCCGGACCGTGTCGGCAGGACACAATCGAACATGTCTATGCCGCGCTCGACGGCCAGGACGATATCGTCGGGTTTCCCAACGCCCATGAGATAACGCGGCCGCGCCACCGGCATAAAAGGCCCGAGACCCTCTATGAGGTCCAGTCTCTGCCCCTGGGGCTCGCCGAGAGCCAGGCCTCCCAGCGCAAAACCGTGAAACCCCTCGTGGCCGGCGAGTATTTCGGCCGACTCACGGCGGAGGTCGGGGTAAACCGACCCCTGAATAATGCCAAAAATACCATAGCCTGGGCGCACAGGCCAGCTCTGGAGCGACCGGGCCGCCCAGCGCATAGAAAGACGCATGCTCGAAGCTGCGGCCGAATGCGTCGACGGAAAGGGCGTGCACTCGTCAAAACACATGGTGATGGTAGAATCAAGTTGAGTCTGGATTTCGACGGCTCGTTCAGGCGTGACGAATTCTTCGTGGCCGTCCAGATGCGTTCGGAAGCAGACGCCTTCCTCTCGGATGGTCCGCAAGGCGGCCAGAGAAAAAACCTGATAACCGCCCGAATCGGTCAGCACAGGGCCGGCCCATCCCATAAAACGCCGCAGGCCTCCCAGCCGCTCGATTCGCTCCGACCCGGGACGGACCATCAAGTGATAGGTGTTCCCAAGAAGAATCTGAGCACCTGTTTCTCGAACAGCCTGAGGCAGCATGGCTTTGACCGTGCCTGCCGTGCCGACGGGCATAAAACAGGGGGTCTCCACCACCCCATGAGCCGTTTCTAAGCGACCTCGACGGGGCCCACCCGAAGGCGGCTCATCGCCGCCGAGACGAGGCTCTAGCTGTCGCCAGGCGAAAGCAGGCGTCTCAGAGTCAGATGCGGGAAGATTGTCGCTCGAGGAGGGCAGCATCGCCATAAGAGTAAAACCGATAATCTCCCGCAAGGGCGTGCGCGTAAAGACGCTGCATGCGCGCCACGCCTGCAAACCAGCCGACCAGCATCAAAAGCGACGAGTCCGGTAAATGAAAATTCGTCATCAGCATATCGCCTCCCCCGCCATAGCACGGCTTGCCAGGATAGAGAAACAAGTCCGTCATGCCTCGATAGGGTTCGGGATGGCCGCCGTGGTGGCGACACGCGGTCTCGAGCAGACGCATCGTGGTCGTCCCGACGATAATGATTCGACCCGCTCGCGCCCGACACCGCCGCATCGCCAGACTGGCTTGAGCCGGGAGCTCGCCCCATTCTGGATGGAGCCGGTCCGTCTGAAAATGAGCCTCTGTCAGCGGGGCAAAAGTCCCCTGTCCAACGTGAAGACGCACTCGACACCAACGAATTCCGCGCCGATAGAGAGAAGCTAGAAGCTCTCGGGTGAAATGGAGCCCCGCCGTCGGAGCCGCAACCGAACCCGAATGACGGGCAAAAACAGTCTGATAGTCCGAAGCGTCCGACGGCTCAGGCAGACGACGCAGATAGGGCGGTAAAGGGGTCTCGCCAATCTGAGAGACTAGAGAACTCAAAGAAACCGGACCCATCGCGGTCACGTCAGGGGCAGCGTCGGCAAGAGGCTCTCCTGAAAAACAGGCAGGCTCGGGGCACTCGGCAAGGACGCTGGCATCAAAATCCCCGGCATCGAAATCTCCGGCAGCGAAATCTCCGACAGAACCGAGCCCCCCAGGAGGCCAAGACGACCAAGACGAAACAGAAAAAGCCAAGTGCAATTGATTGTTCTCTTTCGCCAGAACCCGGGCTTTGAGTCCGGCTTCAACCCCTGCCCGGAAAAAGAACAGGAGGTCTCCTGGGGCGACTCGTTTAGCTGGGCGGACCAGAACCCGGGCTCGACCGAGGTGGTCTGGAAGCGACGTCAACAGGATCTCTATCCGGCATGCGGCGGGGGGTTTTTTTCGAAAACGAACGCCGCGAAGCCGAGCCGGAAAAACACGCGTGTCGTTGAAAACAAGCAGATCGCCCGAGCGCAACAAACCAGGAAGGTCTCGGACACGATGGTCGGAGATACGGCCCTCCGCGGGACTCCAGGCCAGACGCGCGGCGTCGCGCGGCCGAGCCGGGGCGCGCGCAATGCGATGCGGCGGCACCTCGAAGTGATAAAGAGAGGGCTCTATGGACAAGACGGCCGATGCCTCAGACGCACCGAGAGGCCTCTATAAATCGGCAAACAAATAAAGAGAAGCCCCAATTTCACCCCCCAATCGCCCAAAGCCAGCGTCACAAAAGGAACGCTCGTGCCGGCGAACGCCAGCGAAAAAAAGAGAAAACTATCCACCGTCGAGCCCACGAAAGAGGAAAAAGCCGGGGCAAGCCACCAATGCGCCCTCCGCCGAAGCCTATCGAAAACGGCGACGTCCAAGAGTTGACCCGCCAGAAAAGCAACCCCAGAGGCCACCGCAATCCGAAAACCGGGGAGGACAATCAAAGAAAGCCCGACGCCACACGCGAATCCCCAATAGACGACTCGGCGCGCCGCCGCGGGGCCCAGAACTCGATTCGTCAAATCGGTGACGAGAAAAACAAAAGGATAGGAAAAAGCTCCCCAGGTCAGAAAATCATTGACAGGAAACCGAACCAAATAATTGGATAAAACCACAAGCCCGGCCATGGCGAGCATGCCCGGCACGAGGCTTCTCACGGTCCCCGCTCCGGCGGGGGCCCGGATAAAACGAGACCATAAAGGCGAGAAAAGGGCTCGAAACAGTTTCACAACGGGTTCACGCGGGAGAATATCCGGGACAGACCCACAAGCGGCCGCAAGAGCACACACTCAAAAACACGCGGCGAAAAAAGACCGACGGAAGACGCACGAGGCCAGAGATAGGGCCCACAGCCAGACGGCGAGGCGGCCTCTGTTTGGATAAAACCACAAACCCGGACATGGCGAGCATGCCCGGCACGAGGTTTCTCACGGCCCCTGGGCTGGGAGCGGGCGTTCGGATAAGACGCGACCAGCAAGGCAAGAAAAGGACTCGAAACAGTTTCACAACGGGTTCACGCGGGAGAAAATCCGGGACAGAACCGCAACCGGCCGCAAGAGCACTCCCAAAAACGCACGGCGAAAAAAAACCGACGGAAGACGCACGAGGCCAGAGATAGGGCCCACAGCCAGACGGCGAGGCGGCCTCTGTTTGGATAAAACCACAAACCCGGCCATGGCGAGCATCCCAGGCAAGAGGCTTCTCACGGCCCCCGCTCCGGCGGGGGCTCGGATAAAACGAGACCACGAAGGCGAGAAAAGGGCTCGAAACAGCTTCACAACGGGTTCACGCAGGAGAAAATCCGGGACAGAACCGCAACCGGCCGCAAGAGCACACACTCAAAAACACGCGGCGAAAAAAGACCGACGGAAGACGCACGAGGCCAGAGATAGGGCCCACAGCCAGACGGCGAGGCGGCCTCTGTTTGGATAAAACCACAAACCCGGCCATGGCGAGCATGCCCGGCACGAGGTTTCTCACGGCCCCCGCTCCGGCGGGGGCTCGGATAAAACGAGACCACGAAGGCGAGAAAAGGGCTCGAAACAGTTTCACAACGGGTTCACGCGGGAGAAAATCCGGGACAGAACCGCAACCGGCCACAAGAGCACTCCCAAAAACGCACGGCGAAAAAAAAACTATGGAAGACGCCAGCCAGGGCCCACAACCGAAGAAAACGCCAGAAAAAAAGACGTAACAGAAAGAAAAAAAAACCGGACCGGAGAGAACGACCGCGGACCCGAGCGAAAAACCGGACCAGAAAAAAACCACGGAGACGGCCTCTGTTTCGCGGGCGCCTTTGTCCGAGCTCTATCCAGGTTTGTCTCGGAGCCGTAGCCGGAGCCGGAGCCGGGGTCGCGCCCGCACGGCGAGCTCGGGCACACGCCTAGCGTCACGTCTGGCGTGTTGTACGCCAGCCTATGGCCAGCCTATGGCCAGCCTATGGCCGCCGGATTACGCCGCCGCCCCAGAGAGCCGCTTATCATAGAGAATAGAGGCTCTATGCATCAGACGGCGCGCGGGAAAATGGTCGCCAGAGGCATAATGCTGCACCGCAAAATTATCCCACAAGACGACGGTTCCCGCCTGCCAGCGGACTCTGATTTGGTGACGAGGCTTCCAGAACTGCTTCCAGATGAAAGCAAGAAGCGCCTGACTTTCGTCCTCGTCCAGCCCCAGAATGTGCGAGGTGAAGGCCTCATTCACATAGACGATGTCTTTCTTCGTAGAGGGGTGAGCCATGAGAACCGGGTGGCATGCCTGCTCGGCGTTGGCCTCGATGGCGCGGAAGGCCTCGGCGCGCTCGGCGTCTTTGCCCTGTTGCGTGAACGCAAAGCCCTTGTGGAGACTGTGAAACGCATTGAGATTCTTCAGCATACCACGCATGGGTTCCGAAAGGGTCTGGGCGACCGAGACGGCCGACGAAAAGAGCGTATCACCCCCCTGCGGCGGCAAAACACGCGACAAAAGAACCGAGCCAAAAACAGGCCGCTGCCGGAAACTATAGTCGCTATGCCAGACCTCATTTTCCGGAGGGTGCAGCTCGTCATTGGGGATCACGACAATGCTCTCGTGGCCTTCGACGCCCGGATAAAGCGGATGAGGCGGCGTCAACGGGCCAAAAGAGGCGGCAAGCGTCTCGTGCTGGGCAGAGGTCAGGGTCTGGTTCTGAAAAACCAGAACTTGATGCCGCATCAAGAGCTCGTATAAATGATGGGCCAAATCCTCTGAGAGGGGGGCCGCCAAGTCAAGCTCGCTGACTTCGGCTCCCAAAATACCGGAAATGCGTTGAATCTTCATAAGACAGACTTCTTCACCATAGAGTTCTCAAGGGCAAGACCGGTCTGACCAGAGAACCGGTCAAGACCCGATCAAGACCCGGTCAAAACACCGGGCTTCAAAAGCATCGAATCGCCCGGCCTCAGCTCACCCTGCGTCAGGCGGCCGAGCCCACAACCCGCCCCGGAATGGTGTCCGGAACCGTCGCCGGGGTCCTATCCGGAACAGGATAGCGACACTGGAGATTGCGGTCGCCATAGACGCCATCTACGCGGGCAACCGGCGCGCAATAGGCAGAGGCATGCGCCCACTTCCGGCTGTGGGCCAGAGCAAAGGCTCTGGCACGGCTATAGGGGTGCGGCCAGGTTTCGTCCATGAACTCCTCGAGACAATGAGGCGCGTTGCGAAGAACGCTGGCCTCCAGGGTCACCCCGCCCGTTTCTATCTGGCGAATTTCGGCGCGAATGTCAAGCAAGGCGTCTATAAATCGGTCCAGTTCCTCCAGAGGCTCGCTCTCGGTGGGTTCCACCATCAGCGTCCCCGGCACGGGAAAGGACATCGTCGGAGCGTGAAACCCGTAATCTATGAGCCGCTTGGCGACGTCCTCGGCTTCCAAACCGATGGTCTTTTTGAATTCGCGCAGGTCCAGAATGAATTCATGAGCCACACGGTCGTGCTGACCCACATAGAGAATCGTGTAATGTGCAGATAGACGCTTCGCCAGATAATTCGCCGATAAAATCGCCGTTTTCGTCGCCTCGGTGAGCCCCGTCCGCCCCATCATCCGAATATAGGCCCAACTAATCGGCAAAATGCCGGCACTCCCATAGGGCGCGGAGGCAATCGCGCCTTGCGGGCCGCCGCGGCCAGGTGCCAGACAGCGATGCCCAGGCACATAGGGAGCTAAATGTGCCTTTATCCCGATGGGCCCGGCCCCGGGGCCGCCGCCGCCGTGCGGAATGCAGAACGTCTTATGCAAATTGAGATGCGCGACATCGGCCCCCAGGTCTCCGGGACGCATGAGACCCAATTGCGCATTGAGATTGGCACCATCCATATAGACCTGCCCGCCGGCGGCGTGAACGAGCTCACAAATCGACCGAATATGCGTCTCGAAAACGCCATGCGTCGAGGGATACGTTATCATCAAAGCCGCAACCGAATCCCGGTTTTCATCTAAACACGCCTCGAGAGCCAGCTGGTCCACATCGCCACGCGACGTGCACGGGAGCGATTGAACGCGCAACCCCGCCGCCGCCGCACTGGCCGCATTCGTCCCGTGAGACGAGACCGGAATGAGACATAAATCACGCCCATCGTCGCCGCGGGCGCGATGCCAGGCTCGAATCGCGCGCAAGCCGGCGTACTCCCCTTGCGAGCCCGCATTGGGCTGGAGACACATCGCGTCAAAACCCGTAATCTCGGCGAGTTCCCGGGCGAGTTCGTCCAAAAGCGCATGCCACCCCGATGCCTGGTCCGGCGGCACAAAAGGATGCATGTCCGTCATCCCGGGACAGTTCAGAGTCTCCATTTCTGTCGCGGCGTTCAATTTCATCGTGCAAGAGCCCAAAGCAATCATAGATCGGTCTAACCCGATGTCTTTGTCCGACAGACGCCTCAGATAACGCATCATCGCCGTCTCGGAGCTGATTTGCGAAAAAATGGGGTTCGAGAGCGGTGTGTCTCGGCGGCGTAAGGGCTCGGGCAGACGCGGCAGATGTGCAAAGGCTGCCTCCAGGGGATTCGCCCCAGAATGCGCCCCAGAATGCGCCCCCGGGTCTCCAGAGAAGGGAGACCCAAAACACGCAGGGAAAAGCGGCGGGCTTGCGAGCGGTGCCCCCCCCCCGGTTAGATTCCCGGGGGCGAAAACCCGCGCAAGAGTCTCTAAATCCTGTTCTGTGCAGGTTTCGTCGAAAGAAAGGCCCAGGCGGTCAGGGCCCTCGCGCCGTAAATTATAGCCGCTCTCCAGAGCCGCCTGATAGAGCTGGTCCGCCCCGCCTGCCACCTCGGGCGAGACCTCGACGAGCACCGTGTCAAAACCGTGCCGATTGAGGACGCATAGGCCAGCCTGCCGGTCGCAAAAGGCCGCGAAACGCTGGGCCTTGTCGGCCACGCCGAGGGCCAGACCTTGGAGGCCTCGTGGGCCGTGCCACATGGCGTAAAAACCGGCGAGCATCGCCAGTAAAGCCTGAGCCGTACAGATATTGCTGGTCGCTTTTTCGCGGCGAATGTGTTGCTCGCGCGTCTGGAGGGCCATCCGATACGCCGGCTGCGAACGCCTATCCACCGAGACCCCAATCACGCGCCCCGGCATCTGACGCTGAAGCGCCGGCGTAACGGCGAAAAACCCCGCATGCGGGCCGCCGTAAAAGAGAGGCACGCCCATACGCTGAGCCGAACCAAAAACGATATCGGCACCTAATTCTCCGGGCGGCCGCAGAAGACAACAGGCCAGCAAGTCCGTCGAGACAGCGACAAGCATCTGGCGTCGATGGGCCGAAGCGATAAGCGCGCTGGGGTCTCGGATGTCGCCCGAGCTGTCCGGATAGGACAACAGCACACCAAAACCTGGGGCCTCGGGCAGCGTGTCCTGTTGGGCCTCCTCGAGCCAGACGAGTTCTATATCCAGAAATTCAGCGCGGGACTTGAGGACGTCTTTAACGTGTTCGTAAACACGATGAGCGACGTAAAAGCGATTCGATTTAGACTTCGAGGCACGACGCGCCAAAAGCATGGCCTCGGCGGCGGCACTGGCCTCGTCCAGTAAAGAGGCGTTCGCAACAGCACACCCCGTCAAGTCTGCCACCATCGTCTGATAGATCAGAAGAGCCTCGAGCCTGCCCTGAGAAATCTCGGCCTGATACGGGGTATAGGCCGTGTACCAGGCGGGGTTCTCGAGAAAATTGCGCCGCAAAACCGCCGGCGTGTGACACCCGTAATAGCCCAACCCAATCAAAGACTTGAGCGAGCGATTCTGACGCGCCCAATGCCGGAGGCGTTCGAGGACTTGCGACTCTTCCCACGGGGCCGCAAGCGATAAGGGCCGCTTGAGACGCAAGTCCTCTGGCACGGCTTGATGCACAAGCGTTTCTAGGTCCGGAACGCCCAGAGCCCGAAGCATGGTGTGCCGGTCCTCGGGGCGGCTCGGCCCGATGTGACGAGCCGCGAACCCCGAGAAGCCCTGCTCTTCTGCCGCTCCCGAGGATTCCGATGGTCTCGACGGTCCCGAGGATGCCGAGGATGCCGGGGGCGTCCGAGAGGAAGACGAGGCGCCAACCCCTTTCCCAACCGACGCCCGAACCGACGGCGGCCGCTTCCCGGAATGCCCGGGGTCTTCCTCACGCATTTTCCGCATCGCAGAGCTCCTTATACGCTTTCAGAGTCATAAGTTCCTCCAATTGTGTCTCGTCGGTGAGGCGGAGTTTGACAAACCACCCATCTTCCTCGGCGTCCGAATTCACGAGCCCCGGCTCGTCTTCCAGGGCGTGGTTGCAATCCACGACCTCGCCGTCCAGAGGCGCAAAGACATCATTGGCGGCCTTCACCGACTCGACGGTCGCGAAGCTGTCGCCTGCTTTGAACTGGTCGCCTTCCGAGGGTAATTCGACGAAAACAACGTCGCCGAGTTGACGCTGGGCATAGTCGGTGATGCCGATAGTCGCAATATCGCCGTCTATCTCCAGCCATTCGTGGTCTCTTGTGTATCTGCGCATAGGGCTCCTTTCAGCTAGAACTTCCCCGATAAAAACGGGGCTTTAAAAAAGGGAGGGAAACAAATTGCCCGACCAGGCTGGCCTGACGCCGCATGAGACGCACCTCGCCGGACACAGGGGGAGCGGACGCTCCCCGGACGTGACCGACATACCCCATGGCAATCGGCTTTTCCAGAGAAGGCGAAAAGCCTCCCGAGCTCACGGCCCCTATCGAGGCCCCTGTCGTATCGGTGATAACGGCTCCTGCTCGGACGGGGGCGCGTCCGTCCAGGATAATTCCGACGCGCCACGCGGCGGGGCCCGTTTGGAGCTCTTCCAGAATCCGATTCGCACCGAAGAACCCGCCCTCTTTTCGGCGGCGTTTTCCGATGGTCCAGGCAAGGCCGGCCGCCACGGGCGAAGTCGTCTCGGTGAGTTCCTGGCCATAGAGGCACAAGCCTGCCTCCAGCCGCAGCGAATCGCGTGCCCCCAAGCCGGCCGGCCCGACGCGCGGGTCCGAAACCAGAGCGTCCGCTAGAACGGGGGCGAGCTCGGGGGGCAGAGCTATCTCGAAGCCGTCCTCACCCGTATAACCGCTGCGGGCGACGCGTACAGGCCGACCGTCATAGGTGAAAGTGCCGAAATGCATGAAAGCCAGTTTCTCGACGCCGGCGATAAGCGTTCCAAGGACAGCGGCGGCGCAGGGGCCCTGGAGGGCCAAGAGAGCGTCTCCAGAGGCCTCTATAGAGATCGCCGGATAGATCGAGGGGGGTAAATGGGCTCGAAGCCACGCTTCATCGGTCATTTGCCGGCTCGCATTGACGACGAGGCCAAAGCGGTCCGACGCCAGACGGCTCACAAGCAGGTCATCCAGCACCCCGCCTGATGCATTCGGCAGCACACTATAGCGCATGTGACCGACCGGGAGCTCATGCAAATCCAGAGGCACGAGTTTCTCCAGGGCTTCCGCCACGCCGGGCCCGGACAGCGTCAGCTGCCCCATGTGCGAAACATCGAAGAGACTCGCTTCCTGGCGCGTCTTATGGTGCTCGGCCACAATGCCGCCCCCGTAATGGAGCGGTAAAGAAAAACCGGCAAAGGAAACCAGGCGAGCTCCGCGGGCCTTATGCCACGCATGCAGGCACGTCCGCCGGGGCTGGGCTACGCCCGGATCTAACCCGGGGTCTATCCCGGAATCCACCCCGGAATCTAACCCGGGGGCATCCTGAGAATCGGAGACAATGGGTTCTCGGTTTTGGTCTTGCATGATCGAATCGGGAGGCCGCCGGCAAGAGCGGACTCCTTAAACGTATCGCATGCGCAAGACCTCCTCTGTCTTCGGAACCTGAGAGCATACTTCCCGGCGGTGTGCCGGAACCCCTTCGGCGGGTCTCTCGGACGGTCGGACGGCAAGCGTCCCGAGGCCGAGCGACCTCTTTCCAGAGTGCTCTGTATCCAGCGGCGGTCTTTGGGCCTGAGAGCTTACGAGGCCTATTCCCCTTCGGCGAAGCGGCCTCTTTTCTGCGATTGCGTCGCAAAAACGCAAACAAAAAAGAGAACAGCTTTCTCTCCCGCCACGGCTTTAGAGCATACGTGCACCCTCAACGTACGCTCTTTCGAACCGAATGTCAAGCGGGTACCCCGTTCTGTCAAGCGGGTACCCCGTTCTGTCAAGCGGGTGCCCCGTTCTGTCAAGCGGGTGCCCCGCTTCCGCCTATCAGAGCTCCCTATCAGGCCGGCCTCCCTTTGGCGGGCTATGGAGGCGAATCCCCAGCTGCGGGATACAGGGCCAAGGTTGCTCTTTTGGTCTCTTGGGTGAGAGCCGTCAGAAGCTTATCGCTCCAGACTTCCGCGCGGTGAGGCGCATGCGCCTCGGCTTTTTCCAGCTCCCGCATCAGCAGGAGCGGCACGAACGCATAAGCCGGCTCCCTCGGCACGGCGAGCCACGCATGGAGAAACCGCCGCGCCGGGCCCCACAACGAGGCCCGCAAAGCCGTCTCGACGAGCAGGTGGTACTCCAGGTCGGTCTTCGGCTTCTGGAGCAGCTCGTCCAAAGCCCGCATTTTTTCCAACGGCGTGACCGCTCCCCGCGCCCGGCAATACAGAGCCGCCAATTTCCAACTCTGGCACGCTCGCCAGTTCTGGCGAATCTGTTTCTGGACTTGACGGAAC
This sequence comes from Alphaproteobacteria bacterium, assembly GCA_965203415.1. Taxonomy (GTDB): domain Bacteria; phylum Pseudomonadota; class Alphaproteobacteria; order CBDBCS01; family CBDBCS01; genus CBDBCS01. The sequence goes on from CBDBCS010000006.1 coordinate 346,915, forward strand.
TGTTTCGCCTCGATCAGGAGCTCGGCATGGCGTTGCAAATAGGCTTCGGGGTGATACGCGGCCGCGGATTCGGCATCCATCAAGACTTGTTTCTCACGCGAGGCAGCCCGAGACAGCACATCATAAGACCGCCCTAAAAGCGGATTTAAGGGCTCCCGCCGCGGCGGCGGCAGTTTCTCCAGACGCCCCAGAACCGCCCGCGCCTGGGCCTCGTGCCCGCTTTCCAGGAGATTCGGCACCAGGAGAACATCCAAAGCCAAACAATTGGAGGCGGCCCCTGGCTGGACGGTCTGGAGGGCCTCCAGAGCCAGCTGATGGCGCGCCTCGCCCGGACTGGCCTGATGCAGCCGATGCACAAAGGCCAGAGGCGTCAGCCAAACCGAGGCCGCCAGCACTGAACGCGCGCGCTGTCGGTCGCGCTCTTCCTGGACGAGTTCGGACACGAACAGAGCCGCAATCTTGTCTCGAGGCTCCGTCCGCAAAGCCTGCGAGAAGAACTTGCCCGCCATGGTCGAGTCCTCGTTTTTGAGGTGGAAAAAGGCTTGCTCCATCATTTTTTTCTGTGCCCCCGCCCGATTGTCGTGCAGTGCGCGGAACAAAGACGAAAAAAGACGCCGCGTCCGAAAAATCCAGCTCAAAAGCCAGTGATACACCAGGACAATCCCCAAAAGCGCGAGCAAAAGCGCCGTGACCGAGCCCTCTATGTGCCACTGATAAAACTTGAGCTCAAAGGCGTTCTCTGGGTGCGAAAGCCAGACAAGTCCGCCAATCGCGGCGAATACCAGGCCGATTCTCACGAAGAAGAACATCATGGGAACGCGGTTCCTTCCGCCTCGCCGGGAAGCGTCCCCGCCGCGGCGCGCCCATAGTGGTTATCTAAATCCCGGGCAAGCCGCACAAGAGCCCCATCCGCCCGCAAACGCAACGCCAAAGCCGACCTCAAGGATTCGAGGCTGCTGTAAGAACTCCAGCCAAGCCGCGTTAAATGCGTGTCGAACAGACGCCAATTGTGGCCTAAAGCCGCCGTATCCAGAGCCGATACCGATAGGCCGCCCGCGGCGGGGCTTTCCGGGCTTTCCGGGCCGCCCGGATGACCCAGGCCGTAGGGATTGTCGCGACTCACGCGGAACAGGCTGAAAAAACGAGCCCGAAGACGCTCCCAGAGCGTCTGAGCCTCGAGTTCGCCCGCCTCCGCCACGGCTTTGAGACGGTTCTGAAGATAAAGGAGCTCTAAACTGGCATCCGAGGGAACTCCTGACGCCGCAAACCCACGCAGAGCCACCAGAGAAGCGTCCTCTTCCAGACCCGGGGGCAGCCATCGTTCCAGAAGCCTCAGAGGCGTTTCAAAACTGGTGCCGCTGCGAACCGCCTCGCGGAGTTCCAACAGACGCAGCTGAGCAGCAATATAACGATAGTCTCGGAACCGGTTGGTCGTTCTGACAAGAGCCTCGAGCCGTTCTGTGTGGTCTTCGAGGGCATCGGCAAGACGCTCTAAATGCGCCGCAGAGAGCGCCTGATTCGCCCGAAAAGCCGATTGTTGGTCGTCCAGACGCTCTAGACGCGCCTCCAAGCCCGAGAGACGCGTCTGGAGATCCGCAAGACGGGCCGCCAGGGCGGCCTGGGCCGAACGGTCCAGGGAAGCCGGGGAAACTGGCGAGACTGGCGGAAGTGGCGATTCAGCAACGACCTCCGGCGGCGGCGTAGACGAGGGAGGCGGCGACAAGGGCACCGTATCAGCCGCCGGCGGGGCCGGGGCCGAACCAGCCGGGGCCGAACCATCGGGAGAAACAGCCAAAGGTACCGGGGGCACCGCGGGCACCGCAGGCACCGCGTCGGACACAGGCCCGGATACAGGTCCGGACACAGACTCAGATACAGACTCGGGGGCAGAGGGCAAACCGATAAGCGTCAAAAGCTCCGAACTAAAAAAATAGAGCCCGCCCCCACCGAGACCTCCCAGCACCAGGAGAACCCCCAAAAGCCTAAGCCCCGGAATCCGAAACCGAGAAGGCCGCGGAGCTCGAGAAGCCCCCCGAGAATTTCCCTGGGCCCGAACGGAGGCCGCCTCGCCCGCGGCGGGAGCTTCGCTCTGCGAAGCTGGACGGCGGCCGCTGGGCTCCGGTTTGCCGGGAGAAGCCGACGCGTCCGGCTCCGGAGGCGAAGCCGCTTGCCGGGGAGAGGCCTCTCCGGCGTGTCCCTCTCCGACTCCGGCGGCGGACGAGGGCCTCGTCCGCCCAGACCCGCCGGCCAAAAACGGCCGCCGAAAGAGAGATTTCCCTCTGCCCAAGCCTGCCTCTTGGCTCGAAGGCTCTTTTTCAGACGGGGCCGATATCGATACGTTCTCGGGAGTTTCGGGGTTCCCGGGATTCTCGGGGTTCTCGGGGGTTTCGCTGCTGTTCTCGACGGCCGGCGGTTCCGCAGCGGCAGCAGCGGCGGCCGGTTCTGCGGGAGACGGCGAGGCAACCGAGATAACCGGGGCAACCGAAGCAACCGAAGCAACTGGGGGCACCGCCTCCCGAGCCAAGCCGATAGCGTCTAGATCCACACGATAAGCCAGCACGGCTTTCTCGATTTGAGCCAAACGGTTTTCGGGAATACGGCCTCGGCGCTGCCACCCTTGGAGCGTCGAAAAACTGACGCTCAATTTACGCGCCGCCGGACGCAGCCCCCCCAGCGCATCGATCAGGCTCTGGATCTCGTCCGGCGTGCGGGGCGGCCGCCAACCCACGCCCTCCCCCACGCCTCCCCCCACGGAGCCCTCCGTCGTCACTTGACTGTCTCCTCGAGCGAACGCGCAGACACTCCAAAACGCGCAACCAGTGCCTCCAAAAGAGCCTGCTGACTGGGCTCGGCCGCGACGTCAACCCGCATAAAAGGACGCAGACGCGCCGCCACGGCCTCCGAGATCGCAAAAGCCCGAAGCTGAAACAGCCCCTGCCAGTTCCGTTTTGTCACGGCCTCCAGGAAAAGCCCCGCCGCCCGAGCCGAATAAAACAAGATTCCCTCGCACGCCTGAAGCTTCTGCACTGGTGGTGCGGCGTCCTCTGCCTCGATTCTGGCGTCCGCCCGATAGATGGTTTCAATCTGCATGTCGTAATGTCTAGCAAGGTCCTCCAGGACTTTTACCGATTTTTCGTGACAATGTACAGACGAGAGATACAAGATACGGCGGGTCGGGTCGGGTCGAATCGCCTCCATCAGGCATAAAGCGAGTGCCTCCAGGCCGACCGGGGTCGAGGTGACGCGGCAAAACCCAAGCTGACGCGCCAAAAGACCCGCCTGAGCCCCCGCCGAATAAAGCGGCATATGGTGCCGCACGCCGGCGACTTCAGACTCGGGGTAGGCACGCAGATAAGACGCCAGAGCCCGGACTGCATTCCGCGAACTCACGGCCACCGCGTCAAATGCCACAAGCTGAGACGGCGTCATCTCGAGCGGCACAGAGCTCAAATGCGTCAGAGGCCAGGCTACAACGTGCCAGCCGTGACGCTCCAAAAGCGTTTGCGTGGTCACATTATCCGGAAACGGGCGGGTCAGAACTAGAGAAACCAAGAACTCAACACTCTTAAAACAAGCCTGGAAAAAAACGAGCCTAGGCGAGCCTAGGCTCCAATCGAGCATAGATGCCGGTGCCCCGGGGGTATTTTGGACTTGAGTTCCTCGCCGAAATGGGCTCCGAAGGCGTGGCAGGCCTCGGCGGAGTCCACCCAATGCGTCCGATCGTGGTGGAACGCGAAACGACCTTGAGGATGCAGCACCATACCACGCAAGCGGAGACGCCCTCCCGCTGGGGGGGGCGCCTCGGATTCGGCAAATTCGGTAAACTCGTCAAATTCGGCATAGAGTCCGATAGGCGCGGTGCATGTCCCATCCAAGACCTCTAAGGCGGCGCGCTCGGTGGTCATACGCCAGAAACTCTTGGTGTGATTCGCCCGAGCCAAGAGCTCGACCAGGGCCGCCAAAGAGGGATGGGACGCCGCCACCTGAAGCACCACAATCCCTTGGCAGGCCGCCGGCAGAAAGACAGAAAAAGGTAGCGAAAAACCGCGCGTCAGACCGAGCCTCTGCAGGCCAGCCCGGGCGAGGATGATGGCATCGAACGCCCCTGTGTCCAGCTGATGAAGGCGCCGGGGGAGATTGCCTCGCAAAAGCCTGCAACGCAAATCCGGACGCTGAGACAAACACTGCGCCTGGCGACGTATCGAAGCGGTCCCAAGCACCGCTCCGACCGGCAGAGTCTCTAGAGACTGCGCCTCAGGTGCGCGCGTCAATAAAACATCGGAGGGGTCCAGAGCTTCCAGAGCGGCCTCCAGGCGCAAGCCGGGGGCCAGGCGGGTCTCCACGTCTTTAGCCGAGTGCACCGCCACATCAATCGCACCGTCCATCAGAGCTTTCTCGAGGCCGCGCACAAAAACAGATTTGCCGCCCATCTCGGCGATGGAGCGGTCCAAACGGTCGTCCGCCGGCACACGCATGGGCACAAGCTCTGTGGTGAGGCTCGGGTCCACCCGCCGCAGAGCTTCTTCAGCAGCCTGGCACTGGCGCCGCGCGAGCGCAGACCCACGCGTGCCAAGACGGAGATGGCGGAGCGTCATAAAGCGACAAACCCTATCACGAAGACGAAAAGCGTCCGGCTTTGGACTCGTCCCCGGATGTTTCGGATTTTTCGGGGTGGGTGTCTGGATCATCGCCCGCCCCCGCCAGAGGCGCCCATCGACGCTGCAACCCCGCCAGACGCGTGGTGGTGGAATAGCCCTCCAGCAGCGGCACAAGATGGAGGCGGCCGCCTGCGGCTTCCACGCTTTGACGTCCGACGACTTGGTCGGCTTGATAATCGCCCCCCTTCACGAGAACATCGGGCTTTAGGAGCTCTATGAGCTCCAGAGGCGTATCCTGATCGAAGACAACCACCAAATCCACGCAGGCGAAGGCGGCTAAAAGACGTTCGCGCTCGGCCAGCGGGCAAACGGGACGCGTCGGCCCCTTGAGACGCCGAACCGAGGCATCGCTATTGAGACCCACAACCAGCCGGTCGCCTTGAGCTCGAGCAGCTTCCAGAACGTGCAGATGGCCGGCGTGCAAGAAATCGAAACACCCATTGGTGAAGCAGATACTCTGCCCCCGAGACTTCCAGACTCGGACGCGTACCGCGGCCGCCGGCCAGCCCGCGAGCTTGTCGCGCTTGTCGCTGTAAAGAGCATCCTGAGGAAAAAAACGCCCGCCATATTCGTCCAAAATTTCCTCCAGAGTTGCGGTGGCTGTCAGGCGTTTCGCGACCACGACGCCGGCGGCTCGATTCGCAAATTCGGCCGCCGCCGGCGGAGCAATCCCCAGAGCCAAGGCCGCCGTAAAAGCGGCCACCACCGTGTCGCCGGCGCCTGTGACGTTGAAGACCTCTCGGGCTCGAGTCGGCAGGTGAAAAGCCTGTTTCGTGGTCACCAGGCTCATCCCGTTTTCGCTGCGCGTCGCCAGAACATTGCGGATACGGTAGGTCGACATAATCTTTCGGCAAGCTCGTTCGATCTCGGCGTCGGTGCCGGTCGGGAGGCCGCCTGAAACGGCCGATAATTCGGCACGGTTCGGGGTCACATAGCTTGCGCCTCTGTAGTGAGAAAAACTGCGCGCCCGAGGGTCCACCAAAACCGGCAGGTTCCGTTTACGCCCCAGCTCGACCAATTTCTGAGTCAGAGACTCGGACAAAAGCCCTTTCTGATAGTCCGATAAAATCAGGGCTCGGGCGTGGTGGCTTTCGTGCTCGGCGTGGGCCAGCAGAGCGGCCTCTGCCGCCGCCGAGATCGGCTGAAAGCGCTCTTGGTCGAGGCGCAAAATCTGGTTCTGCGTTGTCCCCATCCGCGTTTTAATCGGCGTCTGGCGTGCGGCTTCGGTCACAATCCGAACGCGAGCGTGCGGGGCGGCGGCGGCGAGGTCTCGGATTTTTCTGGCGCCCTCGTCTTCGCCCAGAACGGTCAAAAGGACAGAGCCTATCCCCAGACGCAGAAGATTGCGGTGCACATTGCCGGCACCGCCTAGGATCTCCATTTCCTCTTCCTGGATGAGGATGGGGATGGGGGCTTCGGGCGAGATGCGCTCTACGCGGCCGTCTATGTAGCGGTCCAAAATCACATCGCCGACCACGAGGACGCGACAATTTTCCGCCTGAGCGAAGGCCTCTCGTATCTGCTGGAGCGACAGACTCCGTTCCACGCCGAAATGCATGCCGGGAGACGTTACAGACACGTCGTTGACTCTCTATTGGGGTGTCCTCGCGTCAGAGCTTCTGCTCTGCCAGCGAGCGACGGGCTCCACATACCCCGGAAAATGAACCGGGAAATTATCCGGGGACCTAAACGAAAACTAAACAAGTCCACACAAAAAACCGAAAAACAGACCACACAAAATTGACAGAACGAAACAAAAGGCCTATAAGCAAACGGGCCTCGACGCATCCCGGGAGATTCCTGAGTGTCCCGAGACGTTCCCCGGGAGGTTCCTGGGAGTCCAGGAACCTCGCAGAGCCGCAGCGGGGGCCAGGACTCTACCGGACCTCGCCGCCCGTTTTGTCCCGGGATTAACGTTTTATCGTGCCTCCGGTACGTCTGCTGGCGTCTGCCGGTTCGAGGGCCTCTGTTCTGCCCCATAGACAAGCACATTTTTTCTTTTTTGACAAGGAACCCCCAAGGAATTCATGAGTCCATGGCACGCCCTTCAGAGAGGTCCTCGGTGGACGCTTCCGTGAACGCATCGACGAACGCATCGACACGGGTTCCAAATGGGGACGCCCCAGAGAAAGCCGCCTGGCCGGTGCGCCTTCCGCGCACCTCTTTCGAGATGCGCGCCAATCTCCCGCAAAAAGAGACGGCTTGGATACGCCTCTGGGACGAAACGAGGCTTTGGCAGCGTCTGCGCCGCCAATCCGAGGGGCGTCCTGTTTTTGTCCTCCACGACGGGCCGCCTTATGCGAATGGTCATCTCCATATCGGGCATGCGGTCAATAAAATTCTGAAAGACATCGTCAATAAGACCCAACAGATGGCGGGCTATGACGCGCACTATGTCCCGGGGTGGGATTGCCACGGCCTGCCTATCGAGTGGAAAATCGAGGAAACCTACCGGCAAAAAGGACGCAATAAAGACGAGGTTCCGGCGCTGGACTTTCGGGAAGAGTGCCGCCGATTCGCTCAAGATTGGGTCGGCATTCAGTCTCGGGAATTTCAGCGCATGGGCGTGCTAGGGGCCTGGGACGACCCCTATCTGACGATGACGCCTCAAGCGGAGGCCGCTATTGCCGCCGAGATGGGCTCTTTTCTGTTGTCTGGGGCTCTCTATCGCAAAGCGCGCCCGGTGTTGTGGTCTATCGCCGAGAAAACCGCCCTCGCCGAGGCCGAAATAGAATATCAAGAGGTGAAATCCATCACCGTCCACGTACGTTTCCCGGTGCGCTCCGTCCCGCCCGGCTTGCCGCCCGAGCTCCAAGAGCGCACGGGCGTGGTGATCTGGACCACCACGCCCTGGACGCTGCCGGGCAATCGAGCCATCGCGTGTGGCTCCTCGACGCGTTACGTGCATTTTGAACTGACGGCCCCGGTGGCGGCGGCTTCGGGCGGGCGCGGTTTAGTGGTCGGCGACCGCTTGCTGGTGGCCGAAGAGCGGCTCGAGTCCCTATGCCAGGCGTGTGGCCTCGCGTCGGTGCGGCGGCTAGGCGTGTATGCGGGCGCAGACCTAGAGGGCCTCCGGTGCGCCCACCCCTGGGCCGAGGCGGGCTATGCGTTTGAGGTGCCGCTGGCGTGCGCCTCGTTCGTCGAGAGCGACCAAGGCACGGGGTTCGTCCATGTGGCCCCGGGGCATGGGCCCGATGATTTTGCCCTCGGCGAGAAAATCGGGCTCGAGAACCCGCCGACGCTGGACGAAGAGGGCCGCTTTCTGCCGCATCTGCCTCTGGTGGCTGGGCTTGAGGTCTATCGACAGGATGGCTCGATCGGGCGCGGGACGCTGGCTTGCGTTCGGGCTCTGGCGGAGACGACGCCGCATTTATTGGCGAAGGGCTCTTTACGGCATGCTTATCCGCACAGCTGGCGTTCTAAAATTCCGCTGCTGTTCCGGAATACGCCTCAGTGGTTCATCCCCATGGCGGCACTGCCGGGAAAGACATCGGAGACGGGGCTCCGAGAGCAGGCTCTCGAGGCTCTAGACGCGGTTCGTTTTTTCCCCCCCGCCGGCGGCGACCGGCTCCGAGCCATGATCCGGGAAAGACCCGACTGGTGCGTCTCGAGGCAGCGGAGTTGGGGCGTTCCTCTCCCTGTTTTCTACCACCGCGAAACGGGCGAGCCGCTGCGTTCTCCAGAACTTATGAAGCGTATCGCGGACATTTTTTCCAAAGAGGGCTCGGATGCTTGGTACAAGCCGGGTGCCAAGCAACGCTTCCTGCAGGGCCTCGTCGCCGACGAAGAAATGGGCGACCTCATCCAGAGCACGGACGTCGTGGATGTCTGGTTCGATTCGGGGTCTTCGCATGCGTTTGTTTTAGACAGACGGAAGCTCCCGTGGCCGGCCGACCTCTATCTGGAGGGCAGCGACCAGCATCGCGGCTGGTTCCACTCTTCGCTGCTGGAGGCCGTCGGCACACGAGGCCGAGCCCCCTATAAAGCCGTCTTGACGCACGGTTTTGCCCTGGATGACCGAGGCCGAAAAATGTCCAAATCGCTCGGCAATATCGTGACGCCCGAGACCATCATAAAACGCTATGGGGCCGATATTTTGCGGATCTGGGTCGTCGCCGCCGACTATCAAGAGGACATCCGTATCGGAGAAGAAATCCTCGCGACGCATGTGGACGCCTATCGGTCTCTGCGTAACACGCTGCGTTTTCTTTTAGGGAATATGTCTCATTTTGACCCTGCGCGGGCTGTCCAGTCCTACGAGGCCTTCCCGCCGCTGGAACGCTATATTTGTCACCGGCTCCGCGAGCTGCACCAGCGTCTGGAACACCATCGGACCCAACACGCTTATACGCGGATCTTTCGAGAAATCCTGACGTTTGCGACGGTGGAGCTCTCTTCGTTTTATTTTGATATCCGGAAGGATGTCCTGTATTGCGATGGGGACGACTCGGGGGCCTATCGAGCCTGCCAGACGGTGTTAGAGGCTCTGTTCCGGAGCCTCTGTACGTGGCTCGCCCCGATTCTGTCTTTCACCTGCGAAGAGGCATGGGAGGCCTTTCCACATCGAAGCCCCGAAAGGCCCTCTATTCACGAACAGAGCTTTTTCGAACCGCCGGCTCCTTGGCTTCAGGCGGGTGTGGGGGCGAATTGGCGTCAGAATATTCTCCCTCTGAGGAAAAAAGTCATGGCTCTTATGGAGGAAAAACGCAGGGACAAAATCATCGGGCCCGCTAGAGAATCCCAAATCCGCATCCAAAGCCCGGAATTGAAAACCGAGGGGAAAACCGGGGTGAAAACCGGAGAGACTCTTTTTGGTTTGTCGGCGCCTCAGTGGGCGGAACTGTGCCTCACCGCAGAGGCACACTTGTGTCAAGGCCAGACAGAGACAGGCGACCCGGGAGACACAGGCGACCCCGGAGACACAGGAGACCCTAGCGCCCTGGAGGTCCAGGCCGTCCAAGGCAAAAAATGCCAGAGATGCTGGCGCGTCCTATCCGAACTCGCAGAGTCCTCGGCGGACCTGTGCCGGCGCTGCCGCAAAGTCGTGGAGGACTCGCCTATATCGCCCACGTCTCGCCCTTGACAGACATGAGAAACAGGCCTCTCGTGATGGTGCCTCGACGTTCCCTGACATACCACCCCTAGAAACACACACACAACCCACCCCTAGAAAAAAACACAACCGACGCCTAGAAAAACGCACAACCCACCCCTAGAAAAACGCACGACCGACACCTATAAAAACGCACAACCGACGCCTAGAAAAAAACACAACCGATACCTAGAAAAACGCACAACCGACACCTAGAAAAAAACACAACCGATACCTAGAAAAAAACACAACCGACGCCCAGAAAAACGCACAACCCAACCCTAGAAAAACGCACAACCGACGCCTAGAAAAACGCACAACCGACGCCTAGACATACACACAACCCAACCCTAGAAAAACGCACGACCGACACCTAGAAACACACACACAACCCCCGCGCTAACGAGCCTCCAGAGCAATCTATTAGAGTCAACCCCGTGCCACGCTTATCTTCTCCCATCGGAGGCCTAAAGAAGCTCGTCTGGAGTCTTGCGATAGGCTTCCCCATTGTGCTGCTCGACAAAGTCACGAAGGACCTCGTCCTGACCTTCCGGACGGAGCCGGGGCTCATTGCCGAGGTGACGTCTTTTTTCAATCTGGTGCTCGTCTATAATCGAGGCGTGAGTTTCGGACTTTTTCAACAAACCCCGGGGCAGGTTCCTTATCTGCTTTTTGCTCTTGTGGGGACTCTTCTGGTGCTGCTGCTCTTTTTCATAGCCCGCGCCCGGGACCTAGGGTCTCTTTGTGCTTTTTCGCTGATTTTCGCGGGCGGCATCGCCAATTTAACGGACCGAATCGCCTTGCCGGGCGTCGTTGATTTTCTGGATTTTCATCTGGGAGGCTACCACTGGCCCGCTTTTAACGTGGCTGATATAGCGATTTGCCTCGGGGTTTTTTTGTATCTCGTGGCGGGGTTTTGGAAAAGCAAGAAGGACGCGTCCAGCTAGGAGCCCTTGTGCTGGCGGCCGGCCGCGGCTCCCGCATGGGGGGGTCGGTGCCCAAGCCTCTGGTGCCGCTCGACGGGAGGCCCATGGTGTTCCGAGTCCTAGACGGGCTGAGTCAAGCCGGTATCGCCAGAGCCACCCTCGTTCTGGGACACGAGGGGGCTCGTATTCAGCGCGCCGTTGAAGCCGAAGCTGAAATTTCCGAAAACACGGGCGCGAATGTGCCGGGACATTTCCCGGAACATTTTCCCGGACATTGTGCCGTGCGTTTTAGGGTCTGTCCGCAATGGGCTCTGGGGTTCGCCGAGTCCATGCGGTACGGCTTGCGTTTCTTGGCTTCGCATACATCATGGACGCACGCGCTGGTCTGTTTAGCCGACATGCCTTTGGTTCGGGCCTCGACGTACCGCCGGCTCCATGAGCGTGTTCTGCGTCAACCAGAGCTCGCGATTCTTTTCCCGCAACTTGGTTCTCTGTGTGGGCATCCGCCCGTTTTATCGCGGGCGGTGTGGCTGCGTCTTATCCGGGACCTGGCAGGAGGCGGCGACACGGGGCCCCGCAAACTGCTGGCAAATTACGCCCGCGAGGGCACCGCAACCGCCTATTTGAGCGTCGACGACCCGGGCATTTTGCGCGATTTCGACACGCCTTTCTGACGCCTCTTTTTTCCCCGGTTCTTTTCCCCGGGGCCTCCCGCCTAGAGGTCCAAATTCACGTCCGGCGGAAGCGTCACTTGAGCCAGGACTTCTCGACAGAGAGCTTCGCCGAAACCACGCCTCTGGAACGCGGCGTAAATTTTGTGGCGCGTTCTCGGGTCCTCGGGCGTCTGCCCAAAGGGCCCCACCGCCAGACGCCGAGCCAAATAATAGGCCGCCTGACGCTGCTTGTGCTGAGCCTCCTCGGACCGGGGGGCGAAAGGGAGACACGCGACGCCCTTTTGGGAGAGCCGGCTGCGGATATAAGCGACGGACTCGCCGCGGCGGAGACGGCGGCGAGTCTCGAGCCTGGCATAGCGTTCGTCCGAAATCCAGTCCTCGGCCTGGAGGCGCCGGAGGACCGATTCGATCAAAGAAGCGGCTTCGCCCTCGTCCTCGCCCTCTTGGTCTCGGTCTGGGTCTCGGTGTTTTCGTCGGAGTCGTCTCTGCAAGAGGTGCCGGACCATCTGCGTACTGGCCTCGCGCCTAGCGGCATAGGCGACGGCGATGCGATAGAGCTCCTCGATATCGGCGGCGGCGGCGGCATCGGCCGCCTCATCTGCCTCGGCGGTTGCGTCGTCAGGTTTTTTTTCCGACTTCGCGGTCATAAGCAGCCAGGAGCGTCTCACAAACGCGTCCGGGGTTAAAAGCGTGGCCGTCGATTTCTCGGATAGGTGTGATCTCGGCGGCGGTTCCGGTCAGGAACACTTCCGAGGCCTGTCGCAATTCGTCGGGCAAGATGGCGCGTTCGACGGTCGCCATCCCCTGGCGTTGAGCCAACTCTATGACGGTTTGGCGGGTGATGCCGCTGAGAAAACAGTCGGCCTCGGGCGTGTGGAGTTTCCCATCCATAAACAAGAAAAGATTGGCTCCTGTGGCCTCGGCGAGGCGCCCTCGATAGTCCAGCATGAGCGCATCGTCATACCCGTTCGCCTCCGCCGCGTTTTTGGCGAGCGTGCAAATCATATAGAGACCGGCGGCTTTGGCGTGGACGGGGGCGGTCTCGGGCGGCGGGCGGCGCCATTGGCTCGTTTGGAGCCGGATGCCTCGCATACGGTCCTGAAAATAGTTCCCCATCGCCCAACACGCAATGGCGAGGTGAATCGTAGAGCCAACCGAGGCCACGGTCATAGACTCGCTCCCGCGCCAGGCGACGGGTCGGACATAAGCGTTCCTCAGGCCGTTCGCAGCGACGACGTCTCGGCAAGCCTGGTCGATAGCGGCGACCGAATAAGGCACCTCATAGCCGAGATAGGCCGCCGATTGGTGAAGGCGCTCGGAGTGCTGGGTAAGCTTGAAAATCTCGCCCTCATAGAGGCGATTCCCCTCGAAAACGGTCGAGCCATAGTGCAGCCCATGCGTCAGGACGTGCAAACGTGCCTCCTGCCACGGCACCAGAGCCCCATCAAACCATATGTTACCCTCTAATTGGTCAAAAGCTGGATGCGTCATGAGGTGGGCTCCTTGTGAGGGACACAGTTGCGATACGAAAAGAGGCGTGCTATAATACACATGGGCACCCGTGCGGGGTACCGCGAGGTGCTCTGGGGGCTACTCTAGAGACCGCGAGGGGAAATGTCAATATGGGGCGGCCCCGGGATGGAATCTGGGGTAAGATCCGGGGGAAGCCTGAAGAGACACTCGGGGAGATTCGGAGAGACTGGCCGTCGCACACTCAAGACGCCGTTCTTTCGAGGAGACACTAGAAACAAAAAAATGCGAGGAACAGACCCCTTTTATCTCCACAAGGCGCGCCTGCGGGAGGGGCTGGAGCTCTTCATGCGCGGGCATGCCCGCCTGCGGGCCGGTTTCGAGAAAGAATTGACCGCGGCCGGGTTGGGCTACACGCATTACCGAGTCCTCAGTGCGCTTCTGCCGGAGGAGGGCTTAACGCTCAAGGCTTTGCGCCTGGAGTTGGATATCACGAAGCAGGCTCTCTCGAAGACGCTGGGGCGTTTGTCTCAGTTGGGGTGCATCGAGGCGAGCGTCGAACCCGGCGACCGACGCGCCCGAGCCCTGCACTTAACCGAAGCGGGGCGGCACCTGGAGGCCCGGCTCACGGCGGCTCTTTTGAGACCCCTCGGCCAGGCGTGGCGGGCGGCAGGCCCCGAAGCTGCCCTCGGGTTTTGCCTCGTTTTAGAGAATCTCGGGCGGATGTCGCTTGGGGCCGGGGCCCCGAGACGGCCAGGGAAACCGAAAAAACAAGAGACCCCAGAAACCCGGGAACCCAAGGGTTGGGAACCCAAGGAGCACAACAAACAGGCGATCGATTCGAACCAAGAAGAGGAGCCCCATCAAGATAGTCGCCATCGCCCCCCATCGGGAGGGCTCCGGAAAGAACGCCGGCCTCCGACGGCGGGGTCGGCGTGGTCGTCTCGTTTTGTCCCGTCTGAAAAAAAAGTCAGCCGGATGACGAACCGGATGACGAATCCGGGAAGAGAGCCTCTTCAACGCACGGAAGCGATTCTCTGAAAAGAGGCAGACCTAGATAAACACAACGAGACAAACGCAACGGGCAACGAACAAAAAGAACAAGACGGCGAGACGACCCGTCGGAAAAAGGGGTCTGAAAGGGATGTGGAAGGAAATATATGACTGAGGCTCATGTTCTAGTGGTGGACGATGATGTTCGTCTTTTGCGTCTTCTGCGGAAATTTTTGGCGGATTGCGGGTTCCGGGTCTCGGAGGCGGAAAATGGCCTCGAGGCGCGGCGTCTCGTCCAGAGTATCGTTTTCGATATTATCGTCCTGGACGTCATGATGCCGGACGAGTCGGGCTTGGATGTGGCACGCGACCTTATGACGACGGCTTCTGGTCCTATTTTGATGCTCACGGCTCTCGGCGAGCCCGAACAGCGCATCGAGGGCCTGGAAATCGGTGTGGATGAATATATGACAAAGCCCTTCGAGCCACGCGAACTGGAGTTGCGAATCCGGAATCTGCTGCGCCGGCGCAACGGCGATGGCGGCAAAATCGAAGCCTCCAAAAGTCGCGTGTTCCATTTCGGAGACCTCGTCTTTAGTTTAGACGACATGGCCCTGACCCGAGCCGGCCAAACGGTTCGGCTGACGCCGAACGAGCAGAATTTACTCAAGATTTTCTGCGAGCGTCTGGACCAACCTCTCAGCCGTCCTCAAATCGGGCGGCTGGTCGGAATTGCAGGCGGGAACAGAGCCGTGGACGTCCAAATTGCCCGACTGAGGCGCAAAATAGAAAAAAATCACCACGAGCCGCAATTTCTCTTGACAAAACGCGGGCAGGGTTATCACTTGAGTACCTCCCCTACCAAAAGCAAGGCTTCAGACGGCCTCTCGGAAGACGGGGGGGAGCTCGATGGGCCAAAATTCGATTTCGGGACTATCAACCCTCAGAGAAGCTCTAAGCATGCGAATCGTGGGACCAAGGTGCTCTAGGGTTGCTTCGCCCTTGCGGCTGCTCTTGCGACGATGTGATTCCTCTTTTTCAGGTGCCTCCTTTCCAGAAAATCCCTCGGAACGTTTTCGCCAGGTCTTTTTCTTCGCCTGTTCCGGTGTCTCTGTCCATGTTTGAAGCCGTCACCAACGCCATTCGAGTGCAGGTCCAGCCCAGCTTTGTGTCCGAAAAAAGCCATCTTCACAAGCACGTCTTTATCTGGTCTTATCGAGTTCGAATCTGCAATCTCGGGCAGGACACCGTGCAATTGCGGAGCCGCTATTGGCGTATCGTCGACGCGGACGGAAACATCCACGAAGTCCGCGGCCGCGGCGTCGTCGGCGAGGAACCCGTCCTTGTGCCGAACGCCAGTTTTGAGTATAGCTCTGGGACGCCTTTGGACACGAGCTCTGGGTTTATGTCGGGCCATTACGAAATGGAAAACCAGAACCAAGAGCGCTTTTATGTGGATATCCCTCTTTTTTCGCTGGATAAGCCTGGCACGATTGTTTCGATTCATTAGCCTGTCATGAGCCCGGGCGGGTGCCGTCTCTCCCAGCATCGTTTTTCCTGAATCGTCCCCCGGGGGGGTCCCCGGGGACTTTCCCCGAGTTTTTTCTGAACTTTTGCCTCTTTGATGGATTTTCGGCTTTTTTTCTGGCATGGCCTTATGGACCCCATGGTGGGTTACATGGTGGGCCGGCGCCTTGTTCCGTCATCGTTTGGCGGCGGCGGCCTCTTGGGCCGCCCCGGCATGCATTTCTCCGGTATGAATTCCGGCGTCTGAAAGACGCTGCTCGAAGAGGCCGACTATGAACCGAACCCTTGTTCGTCAGACTCTGTGTGCCACGCCCCCGGCGGGCCCCGAGAGAGACCCAGCGGGCGACCGCGGGCACGCTCTAGAGCGTGCCGCTCTAGAGCGTTCTCTCGCGGACCTCATTGACTGGGTCGGCGACGATTCAGAGCGTCTCGCCGACACCCCGGCGCGCGCCCTGCGCGCGTGGCGAGAGCTCACCGCCGGCTATCGCCAGGACCCGATAGCGCCTCTGATGCAGGCTCGTTTCCCGTATCAGGGCGGGCGTCAGCTTGTAACCGTCCATGCCATCCGCGTCCATGCCGTGTGCGAGCACCATTTACTCCCGTTTTTCGGCCTGGCGCATATTGCTTATTTTCCGACGCGTTTTATTGGCGGTCTCTCGAAATTTGCCCGGACGGTGGAGGCTTTGGCGCGACGTTTGCAACTCCAGGAGCATCTCACGCACCAGATTGCTCAAACCATCCAGACGGCTCTGGAACCCGAGGGCGTGGCGGTCTGTTTGGATTGTCACCATACGTGCATGGCGTTGCGCGGAGCAAATCAGGCGGAAAGCCGAACCACAACGCAATTTTTCTCGGGGCTGTTTGAGGAAGATTTTCGACTCCAGTCTCAGTTTTCGGACCAGTGCCGGCGCAAGAAGGCCTCGCCTGGAGATTTTTAGGTTTTCTCTTTTTTTCCTGGTTTTCCCGGCTTGTTCCCGGTTTGTTTTTTGGGGGGCAGAGGATGTTCGCGCTTTATCTTGGTTTTTCTTATTGTGCTTCGTTTCTCCACGCCCATCTCGAGCAGGAGCCAAGCCTCCAGCACGCCGCAACGAGACGGAAGCATAGTCGGACAGACTTACGCCTCGGCATCGAGCCCATTCCCCTCGAGCCTCCTTTTGAAGCCTTGCGTCGGGTCTGTGCCGAGGCCGATGTGATTCTGTGTTCGGCCCCGCCTCTTGCGGCGGCACAGCCGGCACAACCGGGGCCGGGGCGCCAGGATTCGGCGAGCTCTCCAAGCGGCGACCCGTTTTTAGACCTATTCGTCCACGAATCGATTCGAATACGCCCTGGAGCCCGTCTGATGTATTTGTCCTCGACGGGCGTTTATGGCGACGCTCAGGGAGCCTGGGTCGACGAAGAGACGCCGCCGCACCCCACCACGGGGCGCGGCATGCGCCGCCTCAAAGCCGAACAGGCCTGGGAAGCCCTATGTCACGAGCACCAAATCCATCTGACGCGTTTTCGCGTCGGAGGCATTTACGGCCCTGGCCGGAATGCTCTATGCCGCGTCCAGCAGGGTCTTGAGAAAATCTACGATAAACCTGGACAGGTCTTCAATCGCATCCACGCCGCCGATATAGGCCGAGCCCTCTATGCCTGCTGGCTGTGTCACCAAAAGGACCCTGGGGTTCTTTTGCCTTGTTACAATCTTGTGGACGGCCACCCGAGTTCGCCTCAATCCATGAGTCTCGCGGCCTTCGATTTAATGGGAAAAAGCCCGCCGGCACCTCTGCCGCCCCCTGTGGGGGCGTCCATGGGAGCCAGCTTCTATGCCGAGAACAAACGCGTCAAGAACGACAGGCTTCTAGGCCTGCTGGCTCAGGCGGGGCTCGAGAAACGGCTGGTCTATCCGGACTATCGGGCGGGCCTGGCTTCTTTGCACGCCGACATGCAGGCCGACTTATAATAGGTTGCTCTGCCCGCACCGGACGGAGCCGGAGCCGGCCGCTATTTCATCCGCTGTTCGCGGAACGTGACGTGCTTGCGTAGACGCGGGTCGTATTTGCGCACGGACATTTTCTCGGTCTGCGTCCGAGTATTCTTCTTTGTGACATAGAAATACCCCGTGCCCTCTGTCGAGACGAGCCTAATCTTTTGTGTAACGGCTTTAGCCATCTGGAATTCTCACACCTCATGCATGCTGTTTAGGGGATCGGTCCCCGGGAGTCGGCCCCCCGAGCGTGAGGCACACCCTAGCACAAAAAAGCCGCCCAGGTCAAGTTCAGCCTAGCAAAGACGTTTCGAACGGAAAGCTCGAGAGAAGCTTCGCCCCTTTATCGGTGACGAGGACTTGTTCCTCCAGTTTGACGCCCTCGCGCCCGCCCTCGCGCCCGATGTAGACCTCCAGGCACAGCGTCATATTGGGCTCAACGAGCCCCTCTTCGCCGGATTCGTTCCAGTCCTCCAAATAGACGATATGAGGGTACTCATCGCAGAGGCCTATCCCGTGGACGGGGGCCGAATAGCGATTCGCCACGAAGGCCTCGGGCAGGGCATAGCTTTTTTCGGCAAATTCGCGGTAGCTCATCCCCGGTTTGAGGATCTCCAGATTGTGCTGGAGAATCGAATAAGCCAGATTATAGAGCCTTTTCTGCTCGTCCGAAGGCTTGACGTCGCCGCAAATCAGCGATCTAGAGATATCGCAGCAATACCCCCACGGCCCGATGAGGTCCGTGTCATAAGACACCATGTCGCCCGCCTGGATGGGGTTAAAAGACGCCTCCTGAAACCAGGGATTCGTGCGAGAGCCGGCGGCTAAAAGCCGGGTTTCGATCCACTCGCCGCCCTGGGCGATATTGGCCTGATGGAGCCAGGACCAGAGTTCAACCTCTGTGATACCGGGGACCAGCTTTTCGTGCATGCGCGCCATAGAGGCCTGGCACACGGCAATCGCGCCCGCCATCGCCTTGAGTTCCTCGGGTGTTTTGAGGCATCGGGCTCGCTCGATGGTGCGCTGGCCGTCTCGAACCGTAAACCCGCGCTCGGCCAGAGCCAAAACGACCGTGCTGTTCCCGGCGTCTACGCCGAGCCGCCGCGACCCGCCAGCGTGCTCGTTCATCAAGTCTTCGATGACACGCACAAAGGTCTGAGCTTTTTCAGCCATTCTTTCCCCTGCCGAAAAATAATAGACGCCTATGTTGCGCCGCACCTCGTCCACCGTCCCTAAATGAGCCGATAGATGCTGGCCACCGTGAGAATCGAACAGGACGATCGGGCCCTCTAGAGGCACGAATAAACAGCGCGCCATATTGTGCAGGATCCAAACCTGCATATTGGTGCTGTCCGTCACATAACGGATGTTGATGGGATCAAACAAAACAAGCGCCGGAATCTCATGAGCCTGCATCATCTCGCGCGTCCGAGTAATGCGCTCTGTCCGCAATTTTTTCAGCTCGACGCCGAAACCAGCGGGATAGCGCCACGCATCGTGATTTGGGACGGTCGCCTCGCCAACAGGAACGCCGCCTCGTGGAGAAGAAGGTGAAATCATCGTCTTGTCATCGTCCTGCAAAAAACTTTAACCGATAAACCGAGCCAAACGAGAGCCCAAACAAAGGCCACGGCACTCTACAATACTATCACAGAAACATCGTCACACATCAGAGAACCCCAGCGAGCTCAGCTCAAAGAACCGGCAAGAAAAACCCATAGAACAGAAAATCCGAGCCGATAACAAAAGCCTAGAGAAAAAAACATCGGTACAATTGTCTCACAACGACTTTTTTGATACCTTTCGGGCCATTCGGCGTGCCGGTCAGCGTATCGAGGGGAGGGATGCCGGGTTGTTTTTGAAGGGAACTCCCTCGAGCCATACCCCGGTCTTTTTGGCGAGGCTCGTTCGCAAGAGAGGCCGACCATGCTCTGAGAGAGAGCCTCTCAAGCGGACATCCGCAAGCCCAGCCCCTCTTGAGAAGCCTTTTTCTGTTATGTTCTTCTATTTTCCTGTTGTTTTGTTCCTATGAGATGTCCTTTTTGTTCCAGTGAGAGAACGCAGATTCGCGATTCACGACCCGAGCACGGAGGCACTCAAACGCGTCGAAGGCGCGTGTGTGTGGTGTGCGGCGGAAACTTCAGGACGACGGAGACCCTCTATAAGCCTCTTTTGGACGTTCGAAAAAAAGACAATCGAATCGAGCCTTTTGCCCCGGAAAAATTGCGCTGCGCCCTGCGTGGGGCTTTTGGCCTCAAGGCCATGGGAGGGGCGAACCTCGACGCTTTGGTTGAAACCCTTTGTCTGGAGCTCACCAGTCTCGATGTCTCGGTTCTGGCCGCCTCTGATATAGGCGCGGTGGTCATGAAACGGCTTAAGCAGACGGATGCCATCGCCTATTTGAGGTTTGCCATTCGTCATTTAGGGCTCGTCTCTTTCGAGGAAGTTGCCCGGTTTCTCCGGGAGCACCAGGAGCACCAGGAGCACCTGGGTCCAAAGCCCCATACACCCGGGCCTCCCGTCCCCTGGGACCGTTCCGAAAAGCCGTGAAGAACGCGGCGAACGCTTCGGGTGTTTCGGAGAGCTTGCCTCTAGACCCCGCCGCCCAGAGTTGGTTGCAGCGTGCGCTCCGTTTCGCGGAGGGCCGTATCGGTCGGACGGGGTCCAATCCTGCGGTCGCCTGTCTCCTGGTTCAAAACGACAGGCTGGTCGGCCGAGGCCGAACCGGCCTGGGCGGGCGCCCGCACGCCGAGAGCCTGGCTCTCGCCGAAGCGGGCGAGCACGCGCGCGGAGCATGCGGCTATGTCACGCTGGAGCCGTGCAACCACCACGGCCAGACGGAGCCATGTACGGAGGCTCTGATTCGAGCCGGCGTGCGGCGGGTCGTCGTCGGGTTTCTGGACCCGGACGTTCGCGTCCGAGGCCGCGGGCTGGCACGGCTCCGGGCCGCGGGGGTCGAGACCTACCTGGCCCGCGGCGTGCCGCTCCCCGCGAGCCTGCGTCCTTATTTTTTCCACAGACAACACGGCGCGGCGTATCTGAGCCTCAAGAGCGCGACAAGCCTGGACGGACGCATCGCCCTGGCATCGGGCGAGAGCCGATGGATTACCAACGCCGCCGCCCGCCGCTGGAGCCACGGGCTGCGGGCTCGTGTCGATGGCGTGATGATCGGGGCGGAAACGGCTCTGCGAGACCAACCCCGGCTGGATTGCCGACTCAGCGGGCTGGAGGACGCCGGCGGGCGGGTGATTCTTTTGGATACCTCTTTCCGGGTGCCGGCCTCTTTTTTCCGAGACAAACGCCAGACCGTCCTCATCGGGAGTCACGCGCATTTCGACCCGAGCTTGCCTCAGCTCGCCCCTCTCCAGCAGAGCGGCGGGCTTGTTCTGACGTGCCAGCCGTCCGAGCTGGATACGCTGGGACGCCCCGACCTTCGAGGCGTTCTCGTCCAATTAGCCCAGCTGGGTCTAGTCCACGTCTTGCTGGAGGGCGGAAGCCGTCTCGCCGGCACCGCCTTGCAGAACGACCTGCCGGGGCACATTTATCACTTCCAGAGTGAAAAAATAATTGGGAAAACAGGGCTGTCTATGATAGACTCGCCCGCGTTGCCCGCGTTGTCTGGTGCATTTTCTGATGCATTGGCGAGGCCGCCTCGTTTTCAACTGGAGGACTCTGTCCTCTTCCCGCCGGACTCTGCGCAGGAGGGCGAGACTTTGCTTTCGGTCTGGGGCAGGGTTTCTTCTTTTTCGGAGAATTCAAGCCCCGCCTCTCCTGGTTCTCCCGGATCTCCTAGTTCTGATTGAGGTTTTCCCCCCGGACTTCTGCCAGAGCCTTTCTTTTGGGGCGTCTTTGGTTTTGGCGTATTCGTCTTGTCCGTCCGTTGCGCGTGGAGGTGCATGGGCGTCAGATAGGCGTCGAATCCGGGACCGACCCAGACCTGGCCCCGGAATTGTCACCATGGGTTGTTCGTTACGGGTTGTTACCGGGGCTGTTATCCGGCATCTACGGCGTTATCGAGACCTATCGAACGCGTTCTGAACGGACGCGCGATGAGGGCACGATGGAAAAGACGGCGGAAAAGACGGCATTAGTTTTAGCAAGTTCAGCACATTTTTAGGGACAGCACGCGTTAAGATGAAGCAAAAAATGATTTTGTCGGTGGCTCTGTGGCGGCAATTTTCAGCCGAAGAGCCCCGATTCGGAACGAGACCCTGCCCCTGGACGATAAGAGGGCCCCTTCTCGGAGCCCCGCTTCCTCTCGTTCTGGCGGCCTGTTCTTCGTTGGACGATGATTTTGCGGACCAAGAGTTTCCACAGGATGGCCTGTTCGTGGAATCCGATGGGAGTACGACCTACAGCCTCCCCGACGAAGTCGTTCTGGGTACCGACTCCGAGGAGGCCAGACGCACAAGTGCCTCTCCCAATGACGATGAAATTTTCGTCGTTGTCACGTTTAACCAGGACCTGGCCGGCCTGCCGCTAGACGAGATCGTCCTGATAGACGACGAAACGGAAGACGACGAGGACGAGACAACGGACACGACGCCCCAACCCCGCGGCCGCGTCACCAGTATCCAGAGCGACCCAGATAATCAACGCGTTTTTACGATCTCTCTGACCGTCGATGATGGGGCGGATGGTCTTCTGGCTCTTTTCTTGAAGGAGGGGGCTTTGGTGGAGAACAGCGATGGTTTTTTCTATCGTCTGGCGGCCGACCTGCCCCTTGGGCAGCATCGAGCCGACGGGATGGGGCCTCAGGCTCTTGGGGCGGACCCCGACGACTATCCAACGGGCGTGACCGAAGCGGTGAGCGTCTCTTCGGATGGGCCCAATGCCCGCCAAATCGTCTTCAGCCTCTTTTTCGACGAGGACTATGAAGATTTAGACTGGGGCGACCTGGTGTTCCTGGACGCCGCAGGAAACACGCTGTCGATCGCCGAAGAGCTTGTGACGACCTCCATCGCCGACGGCGTCCTGAGCCTCGACGGCACCGAAGCCACGCCTCTGCCTCAATTTGTCGCGGTCACCGTCGAACTGGACGGGCGAGGCAGTATCAATGTCCGCCTCTCGGACGAACGGGCCGAGGAAGACGACGACGACGATGACCCCGCCACAGGCTATGGCCAAATCACCGACATTTACGGCAATGCCACGCTTTTCTCGGACCTGACCCAAGAGGAACTAGACCGCTACCAGCTGGCGGACCCCTATTATTTTGACATTGTCTCGCCCGCCAGCCTGACAGTCGACGAAACAGGCCGAGAGGTGACCTTGGTCTTCTCGACGCCTGTAACGGCCGGTATGGTCGAGGCGGACGATTTCTCTCTTTTTGACGGCGACAGAGAACTCACCATCACCTCCCTCACCGGGCTCACCGATACAGGGGACGAGGAGCTGGAAGAAGAGGAGCTGGAAGGAAATTTAAGCTACACCAGTTTCGTGCTCCACATCAGCGAGAGCCTGAAGGCCGACTCTGAAATAAGCCTGTCCTATGAAGGCGACATGGACAATCTCACCTACACGACGCGGCCGAGCGGCGGGCTTCAGGCGACCGAAACCTATGTTACCAGTTTTACAAGAGACCAGGCCGAAAGAGCCCTGGGAGACCGTATCACGCTCGATCTGGTTCAACCGGGAGCCGATGCTTCGCTGGCGTTCACGGCGGGCGGAGCGATGCTCATGTTCGCCGAGGGCTCCGGCGGCGGCGGCGGCGTCCAGCTGGTCACCACCGAAACGAGCGAGGACTCTGAGACCGAGGCTGTGACGACTCAAACGCTCCACCACGGCAGCGTGGGCGGCGCAGGCCGTGGCACGGACTCGGTTCTCACGGGCGGAGCGGGGTCTGATATTTTGTTCGCCGATGGGTCGGGCGGCGGCGGCGGCGGCGCTTCGACGACCTCCACGGACGATGATCTCAGCGCGGGCACACCGGGCGAAGGCGGAACCGTCGGCGACGGCGACGACGTCCTCCAAGGCGGCGGCGGGGTCGATATTTTAATCGGCGACGGCTTTGCGGGCTCGAGCGGCGAGGGAGCCGATGGCGGGGCCGGCGGCTTCGGCGGCGGCGGCGGCGGCGAGGCCTATCTCCGCTATGGCCCCGACCCAGACGATGAAGCGGAAACCATTGCGCTGGACGGCGGAACCGGGGGCGAAGGCGGCTTCGGCGGCGGCACCGGGGCCGGCTGGCAGACGGCCATCGACGCGGAAACCGACAGCGACGGCATGGTGACCCCGGCCACAGAGGCGATGGTGGTGTTTGCCCTCACCCCGACCTACGGCCACCACGCCACCACCAGCATGCCCGAACGCATCGAGGCCGGCGCCGGCGTGAGTCCCGACGGGGCCACCGAAGACGACCCAAACGGCGGCGTTGTCCCCAATGACGAGGGCGACGCTGGCGCGCCGGGGGCACTCAATCTGGCTCTCGATCAGGCAAGCTTTGAGGCGTTCCTGGATCAATTGGACCTCGACGGCAACGACGACGACGAGCGGCTGTGGGATGATTCGGCCATGCAGGCTCCCGGCCAGGGCCGAGACGTGCTGGATGGCGGGGCTGGGAATGATGTACTCCTGGGTGGGGGCGGAGCCGACCTCTTCGTTCTGGACCTGCGGACCATGGAGGACGGCGAAATCGACCGGATTCTGGACTGGGGCCGAGGCAATGATTTGCTCCATCTCAAAGACAGAGACGGCGAAACCATCGCTTTTCCTTTTTTAAGGACGACCCGTTTCGACATAACGCGCGAGACAGGCTCAGACCGATTTGGCTCTTATTTGTCCATCGGGATCAAAGAGCTGGCAGAAGGCATGAATCCCGAAAAAAATGTCTCGCTGCGTCTTTATAGTCTCCATAATGCCGCCACGCTGACCGAGGACGATTTCACCGATGCGGCCTTTTATACGCCGTCTCTTTTTCAGCCTGTGTCGGGTACCAGTCGTCTGGTTTTTTACGACGGGTCGGGCAGTGGCGGGCGCGCTCAGGTCAGTTCTACCCGCGCCGGGAGCGGCGGTAACGGCGGCGGCGGCGGCGACGACGGCGAAGGCGACGACAGCGACCCCGACGGCCAGCAAGCCAGCGATTCGAGCGACATCCTCTTCGGCGACGGGTCCGGCGGCGGCGGCGGCGGCGGCGACCGGGCCGCGACTTATGGGCGCGGCGGCACGGGAGGCAGCGGCGACGACGTCCTCAACGGCAAGGGTGGCAATGATATTCTCTTCGGGGACGGGTATGGCGGCGGGAGCACGACTTCCAGCGGAAGCGGCCTGGGCGGTTTTGGCGGCGGCGGGCGCGGGCAACCGCTCACGGGAACCGCACAGTCCGAGTTCCTAGAGCGTCTCTCCGGGCTTGTCCCGTCTACCCCGGGCGAGGCGGGCGATGAAGCCGTCCATGCTTTTACGCTGACCGATGCGCTAGCTGGCACGCTCGATGACGCTTTTGAGGACCTCGGGGCCTTTTTCGAGGACATGCTGGAGCGCATCGATTTCGATGGTATCGACGAAAAAAGCCGCGGCGATGACGCCCGAGTGTGGGGCGACGCCGACGGGATGGGAGCTCAGGCGCGAGGCGATGGCCGGGATGTCCTCCAGGGCGGGGCGGGGAGCGACTTTTTGATAGGGCTCGGCGGGTCGGATGTGTTCGTCCTCGACCTGGAAGAAAGCCAGGACGGCGATATAGACCGCGTGCTGGACTGGGGACTGGGAACGGATTATCTCGAGATTCGAGATTTTAACGGCAATCTTCTCAATGCGCCTCTGACCTCCAATGTACAACCCGACAGCGAAGCCGAGGACGAGGACGAAGACGTCTGGACGATGCATCAACTAGAGGACGGGGTGCTCTCGATCACGCAGACGGAGGGTGCCGACTTGTTCGGAAACTATCGGGCTCTGACGTTCCGCGTGGCCCCGGCGGCGGATAGCACAGGCGTCGAGGAAAAAATTGTTCAGACGCGGTTTTATAGGTTCCATGTAGATGCGATGATCGCGCCGACGGCCCTCACGAACGAGGACTTTCATGCCCCTGTTCTGTATAGTTCGGGCGGCGTTCTGGCGCTTTTAGACCGCTCGGGCGGCGGCGGCGGGGCCTCTTTGGATAGCAATCGAGTCGGTGGCGATGGCGGCGACGGCCAAGGCGAGGACGATGTCTATGAATCGGCTTCTGAGGGCTCCGATATTGTCTTTGCCGACGGGTCCGGCGGCGGCGGCGGCGGTATCCATGACGACAGCCGCAGTAGCACGCGCGCCGGAACAGGCGGCGAAGCCGGCAATGGCCACGATATTATCCGCACCGGGGCCGGGGACGATATTATTTTTGCCGACGGTTTCGACGGAGCCGCCGGCAATCGAGAAGATGGCGGCGCGGGCGGCTTCGGTTTTGCCGGCGGAGGGGCGGCAGGCGTCCAAGACGACGACGACAACACAGAGGGCGAAAACGGCGAGGATGGCTGGGGCCACGACCGGTTCTCTGGGAACGGGGCGGCGGCGGCGGGAACCACCCTATCCACGGGCGCCGGCGACGACGGCACCAACGGCGCGGCGGATAGTAACATTCTTTTTCCTTTGCTGGGGTCTCTGAGTCGGGCCGATTTTGAAGAGCTCTATGAGGCCATCGATAACGACGACAGCACCGACCGGACGCGCGGCGACGATGGGCGCATCACCTCCAGTCGGCTCGAATCGCTCGCCGGAGAGGGCTGGGACCGCCTGGATGCGGGCCCTGGCAATGACATTCTCATCACGGGGAATGGCGTCGACGTCGTCACCCTGGACATGCGAGAAATGGGCCACGGCGAAATCGACCGCGTCTTCGATTTCGAGGAAAGCTGGACAGATTTGAGCGATGAAGACGATGTCACGGGCGATTTACTCTTTGTGATTGCCTCGGACGGTCGGCGCAATCTAGACCTCGACGATGTCGGCGAGGGCCTCACCCGGCGCGAATCCGTCGGCCGAGACCTTTTTGGAAGTTATTTGGAACAGACGCTCACGGATGACGTGAAAACTGTTTTTGTCCGGCTCTATACGCCGGGTTTTACGTCTGCCTCGGGCCGCGAATTAGAGCGCGACAGCTTTCTGACACAGGATTATACCTCCGGCGGCGTCATTTTGTTCGGAGACCAGTCGGGCGGCGGCGGCGGCTATGACGACCGAGATGTCGACGAGGCGGAAGGCGGCGATGGCGGGCACGGCGGGAGCGGCCATGACCGGCTCCAGGGGACGGCGGGGTCGGATATTCTGTTCGGCGACGGGTCCGGCGGCGGCGGCGGCTCGAGCGAAAACGGCGATGACGGGACCCCTGGTCTCGCCGGGGCGGGCGACGACCGTCTATTCGGCGGAGCGGGCGACGATATTCTGTTCGGCGATGGGCTGGACGGGCTTTCCGCCGGGGTCGGCGGATTCGGGGGAGGTGCCAATGGCGTCGAAAACACCACGACGACCCTCGCCGAGGAACGCGAAGGCGGCTTCCAGGCAGCTCAGGCGGCGGCGGCCAATGGCGAAACGACCGCCGGAGACGCCCCCGGCGCCGGGAGCCATGGCGGCGATTTTGCCGTCACGCTGGATTTGGACTATCTGGACTATCTGTCGCTCATAGAGGATATAGATTTGGATGGCACGCTCGATTTCGAGTTGTACGGCACGTCCTTCTGGCGCACGCGAGCCAGCCACGGCACAGGCAACGACCAGCTAGATGGCGAAGCGGGCGATGATGTTCTCATTGGTCTGGGGGGCGAGGATGTGTTCGTTCTGGACTTGTCGAAAATGGCGCATAACGAGACAGACCGTATCTTGGATTGGGAGCCCACTCGAATCAATGACGACGATGAAGAGGTGCGGGTGGACCGCTTGAAACTTGTGGACTCGTCTGGCGAAGCGGTTGGAGCTCCTTTTGGGGACTCGGCGTTTACGCTGGACGGCTCGCGGGAGGGCACCGACCCCTGGGGGGCCTTTCTGGAGCTCGCGATTACCGAAGAACAGGCGAATAGCGACTCGGCGAAGACGGTCTATGTCCGGTTCTATAACAATCACGCGCCGGCAACCGATGACATCGAGCCGATTACCGACGCAGATTTTACGATTTAACGCCCCCTTCCTACAAAAACACTCGGCCAGAGCGGCAGCGAGAACCACAAGCTGGCCGCAAGCTGGCTTCGCCCGCATGCGGCGGGAGGGGGAGGCGCGGGCTTGCCTCATGGCATGGTGTGGCATGGCAGGGCAAGCAGGGCCGCCTGGAGACACGGACAACAACAGCCAAGAACAGCACCAAAAGAATAGATAGAATAGTTAGGGAGAATAATAGGGAGAACAGTTAGGTCAAACAGTAGGTGGAACAGTGAGGCGGAACAGTGAGGTGGAACAGCTAGGTGGAACAGTGAGGCGGAACAGTGAGGTGGAACAGCTAGGTAGAACAGTGCGGCGGAACAGTGAGACGGAACAGCTAGGCGGAACAGTGCGGCGGAACAGCTGGGTGGAACAGTGAGGCGGAACAGCTAGGTGGAACAGTGAGGCGGAACAGCTAGGTGGAACAGTGAGGCGGAACAGCTAGGTGGAACAGTGAGGCGGAACAGCTAGGTGGAACAGTGCGGCGGAACAGCTAGGTGGAACAGTAGGTAGAACAGTGAGGTAGAACAGTAGGTAGAACAGTGAGGCGGAACAGCTAGGTAGAACAGTGAGGCGGAACAGCTAAGTGGAACAGCTAGGTGGAACAGTGAGGCGGAACAGTAGGGAGAACAGTGAGGCGGAACAGCTGGGTGGAACAGTAGGTAGAACAGTGAGGCGGAACAGCTAGGTGAAACAGTGAGACGGAACAGCTAGGTGGAACAGTGAGACGGAACAGTGAGACGGAACAGCTAGGTGGAACAGTGAGGCGGAACAGCTAGGTGGAACAGTGAGGCGGAACAGCTAGGTGGAACAGTGAGGCGGAACAGCTAGGTGGAACAGTGAGGCGGAACAGCTAGGTGGAACAGTGAGGCGGAACAGCTAGGTGGAACAGTGAGGCGGAACAGCTAGGTGGAACCGTGAGACGGAACAGCTAGGTGGAACCGTGAGACGGAACAGCTAGGTGGAACCGTGAGACGGAACAGCTAGGTGGAACCGTGAGACGGAACAGCTAGGTGGAACCGTGAGGCGGAACAGCTAGGTGGAACAGTGAGACGGAACAGTGAGGCGGAACAGCTAGGTGGAACAGTAGGTGGAACAGTGAGACGGAACAGCTAGGTAGAACCGTGAGGCGGAACAGCTAGGTAGAACCGTGAGGCGGAACAGCTAGGTGGAACAGTGAGGCGGAACAGCTAGGTGGAACCGTGAGGCGGAACAGCTAGGTGGAACAGTGAGGCGGAACAGCTAGGTGGAACCGTGAGACGGAACAGCTAGGTGGAACCGTGAGACGGAACAGCTGGGTGGAACCGTGAGACGGAACAGTGAGGCGGAACAGTAGGGAGAATAGATAGATTGGGGAAATTAAACGCGATTTTTTCAGTTTTTTGCGGCTCATAGGGGTTGCACGCCCCCTCTTTTGCTGCTAGAGTGTTGACTGTCAGCGTGGCACTCCGAGGCTGCGTTGTTCGTGTGGGGCCGTAGCTCAGTTGGGAGAGCGCCTGTTTTGCACGCAGGAGGCCATCGGTTCAAGCCCGTTCGGTTCCACCAGTTTTTTTTCGCCCGTCGCTTTTTCCGGGCCGGGCGAGGCTTGTTGAGATGCGGGGGCAGAGTCGCATGGGTGCGGCTCTGTCCCTCGGCTTTTTTGAGACCCGGGCTTTTTATTGCCGGATGCTTGTTTGAGGGGACCTAGACCCAGGGGTCTAGACCCAATGCTGCTCCAATGCTGCTAGAGCGTGTCCTACGTCAGCGTGGCACTCGAGGCTGCGTTGTTCGCGTGGGGCCGTAGCTCAGCAGCGAGAGTGCCCGTTTTGCACGCAGGAGGCCATCGGTTCGAACCCGTTCGGTTCCACCAGTTTTTTCACCCGGCCGGTTTTATGTTTTTCGGCCGGGTATTGGGACGAGGGGGCAGGGTCGCATGGGTGCGACTCTGCCCCCGCTGCTTTTTTGAGGGGTCTAAACCCCGAGGCGGTCTAAACCCAACTATCGGGCTCGGCGTTTTTCCGCTCCTGGATGAAAGCGTCCAGCTTTTCCAGCGTAGAGCTCTCCATGGCAGGGGGGGTGTAGGCGGCTAGCATAGACTTCCATTTTTCGTGAGCCCGGCTCGTCATGTCTTTCGAGCCTTGAGCTTCCCACTGCTCGAACGAATCGACGTCAGCCAGAGGCGAGCGATAAAAAGCGGTCTCGAAGTTCTGGCGTGTGTGAGCAGCCCCCAGAAAGTGGCTTCCTGGCCCGACCTCTTCGATGGCCGATAGAGCCTGACCGTTTTCCGAAAAATCGGCGCCTCCCAGGAGGCGCGCGGCCATAATGGCCTGGTCGGCGTCCATGACGAATTTCTCATAACCCACCGTGAGCCCGCCCTCGAGCCAACCCGCGGTGTGCAACACAAAATGGACGCCCGCTAGAGCCGTCGTCTGCAAAGTCGCACACGCTTCATAAGCCGCCTGAGCATCAGCAATTTTAGACGAACACAGCCCGCCCCCCGACCGAAAGGGAATGCCCAGACGGCGCGCGAGCTGGCTGGCTCCGTACAAAATCAGAGAGGACTCTGGCGTGCCAAACGTCGGAGCCCCCGACTGCATGGAAACGGTCGCCGCAAACGTCCCGTAAATCACAGGAGCTCCAGGCCGAATCAATTGCGCTAAAGCCGCCCCTGCCAGAACCTCGGCGTGGATCTGAGACAAAGTCCCGACCACAGCGACGGGACTCATCGCCCCGGCCAAAATAAAAGGCGAGACCACCGTGCCCTGGCCGGCCTCGGCATAGACCCGCAACGCCCCGAGCATCGTCTCGTCAAACGTCAGAGGCGAATTCGCATTGATAAGCGAAATGACGACGCAATTGCGTGCCACGAAGGCCTCGCCGAAGAGGAGCCGGCACAGAGAAACCGTGTCCTCGGCTCGTTTCGACGAGGTCACAGACCCCATAAAAGGCTTATCCGACAGCACCATATGCGCGCGCAGCATATCCAGATGGCGTTTATTGACGGGCACGTCGGTCGGCTCGCACACGGTGCCGCCCGAGTGATGCAAGCCAGGCGACAAATAAGCCAGTTTTACGAAATTGTGAAAATCCTCTAAGTAGGCGTAGCGGCGGCCTTTCTCCAGGCACCGGACAAAAGGTGGCCCATAGGCCGGGGCAAAAACGCTGTGCGGCCCGCCTATCGGGACCGAGCGCGCCGGATTGCGCGCATGCTGCGTGAAGGTTTTCGGAGCCCGCTCTCGGATAAGCTCGGTCAGAAAACCCGGTTCGAATCGAACCCGTGACCCTTCTACGGTCGCCCCCGCCTGCCGATAGAGGTCTAAAGCCCAGGCTGAATCGTGGAACTCGACGCCTATTTTTTCCAGAATATAGTCGGCATTAGACTCGATGGTCGTCATTTGCGCGTCTGAGTAGGGCTCAAAGACGGGAATAGCGCGCTCTGCAAAATTGCGGAGAGGCCCCGGGGCCGATTCGGCGGCCTGGCGGGCTCGGAGGCGGGCGGCGCGCCCGCTGCTGTCAGTTCGTCTTGATGTCATGCGTTTTTGTTCTCATACAGGGCAAACCACGGAGAAAACCACAGCCCGCCCCCGAGACAAACTCAGGACGCCGCCGTGCCCCCTGCCGGGGGCGGATTGTAGCAGATGTTCAAAGCCTTTCCAAGTTGTCAACGCCCAATCCGCGAGGACGTCTGGGAAAAAAACCTCAATCTAGCCCTCGCATGTCTCTTTTTAGGTTGTTTTTCTTGTGCCGATAGCGTACATTACCGCTTACACGCCTGGTTTCACGGCCCTGGGTTTTTGCAGGCCTGGGTCTGTTGTATTTAGGCGTGTGTCTGAAGGTGTGTTCGATGGTATTGGCCGGGGGTATGTTCCGGAGGTGTTTCTAAGAGCGAAGGCCCTAAAGTCCGAGACTTAAGCTCGGCCCTGGAACACAGGCAGGGGTTCCGTCAAAAGCTTGAGGGGCACTTCTCGGTTCAAGGCAATCAGCAGGAGGACGCGGGACGGTGAGCGGCAAAAAAAACGACCGATAAAGAGATCAAACTGGAGTGCTCGTTCTGCGGGAAAGCCCAGCACGAGGTCAGCAAGCTCATTGCGGGGCCGCGGGTCTTTATCTGCGACGAGTGCGTCCAACTATGCCGAGAGATCATCCAAGAGGATGTGGCGAAAAACCTCCGGACCCAATCCGAGGACACCCCCATCCCTTCGAGGATCAAAGCCAAGCTGGACGCCTATGTGATCGGCCAAGAGCGGGCGAAAAAGGTTCTCGCCGTCGCGATTTACAACCACTATAAGCGTATTCGAGGCCCAGTCGAATCCGATGACGTAGAGATCGCCAAATCGAATATCTTACTGGTGGGGCCGACGGGGTCGGGCAAGACGCTTCTGGCTCAAACGCTGGCGAAGATCCAGGATGTTCCTTTCACCATTGCCGATGCGACGGCTCTGACCGAGGCGGGCTATGTCGGCGAGGATGTCGAGAATATCATTTTACGGCTCTTGCAGGCGGCCAATTATAATGTGGACAAAGCCAAACAGGGCATCGTCTATATAGACGAGGTCGATAAAATCAGCCGTAAATCTGAAAATCCCTCTATCACTCGGGATGTCTCGGGCGAGGGCGTGCAGCAGGCTCTTCTCAAACTGATGGAGGGCACGGTTGCCTCGGTGCCGCCCCAGGGCGGGCGCAAGCATCCGCAACAGGAGTTCCTGCAGATCGATACGAGCAATATCTTGTTCATTTGCGGCGGGGCCTTCGCCGGGCTCGAGAAAGTGATCGCCGAACGGAGTACCGAACGTAATATCGGGTTCGGAGCCAACCTCCAGGTCCCAGGCGAACAGCACGCGGACGCTCTTTTGCAAAAGCTCCAGCCCCAAGACCTTGTCCGATACGGACTTATTCCAGAGTTTGTCGGACGCCTGCCCGTCTTTGCCGTGCTGGAGACCCTGGACCAAAAGGCTCTGATCGAGATTCTGTCTAAACCGAAAAATGCGCTGACGAAGCAGTATGCGAAGCTCTTTGGTCAGGAGGGCGTGGAGCTCGTCTTTACGCGCGGGTCGCTCGAGGCCATTGCCGCGGAAGCTCTGAAACGCAGGACCGGCGCGCGAGGCCTCCGGGCCGTCATGGAAGAACTCCTCCTGGAGACCATGTACGAGATGCCCAACGCCACCAATCTGCAGCAAGTCGTCGTCGATGGGGCAACGGTACGGAATCGCTCGCGGCCTGTCATGACGTACGCAGGGGAAGAGCGCTCCGCCTGAGCCTCTGGTTGGCCTTCGCCTAGCCCTCCGGTTGTCCTGGCGGCCCCGGCGGCCTAGAGGCGGGTCGTCTTTTCGATAAAATAAGGGTATGCCTGGCGTGGAGGACGAGCCTCCCTCTTAAAGAGGGAGGTCGTTCGCGCCCTTGCGGTTTTGTGGGCGATGAAGATGAATTTCACATGACTCTTTTGTCTTTTTTCCCGGTATGGTTCCCGGGCGGTCCAAATGGAGACTCGTCGAGACGGCGTTTGTTTCTCGGCACGGGCTTTTTGGGCCTCATCGCGGCGTGCGGTGGCAGCGACGGTTCGTCGAATTCGGGCGATGCAAACGGTGATTCCCAGACACGCGCGGATGGGAGCGAGCTCTATTCGGTCACGACAAGCCGGGATAATGACGGCAATCTTTTGGTGACGCTCGATTTCAGCCTGGCGATAAGCGGCATCGAGGAATCCGATTTCGACGTGCAGCATGCTTCGATTCTCAACACCTTAGCCACGGAGGCGGGGCCGAACAATCCTCTGGTCATCACCCTGAGTCTGGACGACCCGCGCTCTGGCCCGGCTCTGCTTATACTCAAATCGGGCGAAGTTTTCTCTCTTGTTGATTCGATGACGCCGGTCGTTGTGCCGGCATCCCAGACGCTCGTCGAGCTTCCGGCGGTCACGGTCTCGGTCTCGGTTTCGGAACCGGTTCCGGCGCCGGTTCCGGCGCCGGTTTCGCCTGACACGACGCCGCCCCGTCTTGAAGCGGATACGAACGGCGACACCGTCTTGATTTCCGAAACGACCCTGAACGACGCAGAGCCTCGGACGCATATCACATTTGCCTTTGACGAAAAAACGCGTGGCTTGCAGCTGGAGGACTTCCGGCTGGAAGGCGACGGAAGTCTCACGATGAGTTCGGGCGACCAACAAATTTTCACGCTGACGCTCGTCGCTGCCGAAGGCGTAGGCGAACAAACCCTGGCGATTTATTTTACCGAGAATGCCTCTTTCACGGACCTGGCGGGCAACACCGCCGTCGAGTTTCGAGGCATGGAACTGGCAAGTTTTCTAGCGGACCGGCTTGCCCCGCGCTTGGCAGAAGGCCAAAGCCTACCTGAGACGCTCTGGTTCGGCGATTTTGTTCTGGACGCCACGACGGGACGCCAGAGTCTGACGTATGATTTAGCCGATGCTTTCATCGATGATTCGGGCATGACGACCCTCTTTTTAGGGGAAGAATATCAAGCCCAGGAGCGTCTCAATTTTGTAGACGCAACGCTATCCGAATCGCTTCAATTGACGCTTGAGCTGGTGGAGGACGTAACCCAGCGGCCTTCTCTGGGAGAGCAACTGGAATTCAGCGTGCTAGACACAGCCGGCAATCGACTGGCGGTGGGTACGACGGTTTTCAGGACGGGGCTCCAGTTTCGCTATGACGACACCTGGTTGTATTACACCATAGAGACCGTTCTCGGCGACGTCGCGCCTGCGGTTTCTCATTTTACACTCGAGGGTATCGGGGGGCAGGCCAACATTCGAGAGGTCTCGGAGCCCGTGGCCGGCAGCACGCCGTATCACCAGCGTTTCACTGTAACGATCGACCCGGGCGCGCAACTTGCGGATGCGACGGTGACGCTGGTGTCCTCCGAGCCGACGATTCGACTGCCGTCTCAACCGCTTGAGGTAGACAACACGCCGCTTGCTTTCAGTTCTCTGACGGTGACCACCGCACCGGGCCTATCAGGAGGTCTACCGGAACTGCGGGCAGCCTTTGAGACAACAACTGTCACGCTTTCTTTCACCGACGACCAAATTGCTTTCCCCAGTTTTGACCCGCTAGATTTTGCTTTCGAGGGGCGAGGGCTTCACCTCGTTTCCATTGCTTCGCCGCAGCCGGATCAGATTGCGCTGGTGCTGGAGGCGGCTCCCGGTATTTTTGCCCAGTCTGTAACGCTCATGTTTTCGCAGAGCGTCTCCATCGAAGACGACAACCGCAATCCGTCGGAGCCCGATTTTGCAGGGCAGGAGCTGGCGCGTTTTTTTGTCTCGACGGCACCGCCCGTCCGCCTGAGTTCCATCGAGAATCAAACGCTCGATTTCAGCAGCTCGCTGAACCCCAGTTTTGCCGACATCACTTTGTCAGAATTTTTCTCTATCGACGGGGCCGCCTTGCGTTACGCGGTTTCCTCGAACGGACAGACTGTCGCGGATACGACGATTTCTGATGAGGGCGTTCTTGTTCTCACGACGCGTCCCGGCATTTCGGGATCTCAGACGGTTACCGTTGTTGCGGAGGCCGCCTCCAACAATGGAGTCGCGGCCGGCGCCATGGTCGTGGCCATGGCAACGGATAGTTTTGTGCTCACGGCTGCCCCCCCGACG
Source organism: Alphaproteobacteria bacterium (assembly GCA_965203415.1). Classification (GTDB taxonomy): domain Bacteria; phylum Pseudomonadota; class Alphaproteobacteria; order CBDBCS01; family CBDBCS01; genus CBDBCS01. The sequence continues at coordinate 381,919 of CBDBCS010000006.1, forward strand.
AGTGCCGGGCCGACCTTGGAGGGTGTCACCTCGTTTGGTCTGCCTCTGCTGGCCCATCGTCGAGAGGGCGGTTTGGTCCTCACCTTCAGCGAGCCGTTGAATGAATCGCTGGACGTTACGGATTTTGTGATACAGGACGCTGCGGGCGACCCTGTGCCGGACCTCGCCCTCGAGGTGGCGAGCTATGGGGCTAGCAAGACCGTGACGCTTTTTGTGCAGGACACCGCCTCGGACCCTCGGAGCGCAATTCGGGCAACCGTGCAATTTGCTTCGGACGCCAGCTTTGGCGACCGGCAGAACAATCCGTTTACGGTTACGATTACGGCTCCGGACCCGGACGACCCGTCTATGACGGTCGTTCTTACGGATCAGAACGATTCGCTCCCCACTTTTCTGATCCAGACGGACCCGCCGCCGCCTTTTCTAGAGGCGTCCCGGCGTTATTTTCCTATCCCCGATACCGTCACGGCTGGAGCGGTGCTTTTTCCCCAAAATCTGGAGACTTACTTCGAAGGAGCCACGCGTTTCTCGTTTCGGGAAAGTGTCCGAACCGGGGACGGCGGCCCTATCGGGGCTTCCATCTCGGACGCCAATGTACTCACGGTAACGGCGACGGGCGAGGAGGGCCTAGAAACGCTCCTTGTGACCGCAAACTATCCAGAGAGCTTTGACCTCGACAATCGAACCGTTTCGTGGATTTTCTGGCGAGGGGAGGCTCTCATAGAACCGACGGCAGGCGTTTCGCTTCCGACAAATCTGGCGAATTTTGCAACCCGCACGATTTGGGACCTGTCTGAGTATTTCGAGCCCACTTCGGATTCGGACCCGCCTCTAGGCTTCCAGTTTTCGCGAACGGGTTTGAGCCTGGTCGAGACCGAGCTCAACGGAACGAGCCTGTCTCTGACGCCCCTCGAGGGAACGCATGGGATGGAAGTTCTGACCGTCACAGCGGTGCACGACAATGGCTGGGGCCTGACGCATGCCATCACCCTCAGTTTCGAGGCTGTGACGCTGGACCTGGAGCCCGAGACCGCCGAAGAGGGAACCGATTTTAGCTTTGACCTCAAAACGGTTCTGACGGGCTTTGGCGTCGCAGAGACGGACCTCTTGAGTTACGAAGTTTCGGCAACGCACGACGGGGCGGCCGTAGAGGACTTCGTCACCGTATCCACGGCCGGCGGCCGGCGCGGCATCGTGCGAACGCCGGACGGCACGATGCTGCCCGAGGTGACCGCGGCCCAGCTCTATACTTTGTCCGTCACGCTGAAGTGGGAGGCCGGCACAACGACTCTGACGCACACCGATAGTTTTGAGCTCACGGTCACCAATAGGTCTGGCGACCTCGATCTCATTGCCAGACGCGATGTGACCGCTCTGGGTAATTTTGATCTCGACACCGAGGCCCACCGGACCCGCCGTCTCGATGTGCTAAACGAGATTTTCACCACGACTCTGGCGGCGGCTGACATCGAGTTCTCTTACCAAGTTGCCCCTCGAGGCGACCCCCGCCAAACCGTGTTCGAGCTCACAGAGCCCTTCTTGAATTTAGCGGATGCTCTAGATGGTCTATCGGCGTCGGCTCTTTTGACCCATACCGAGTTCGACTTGATTCTGCGCGCCCGCCCGAGCAACAGTCCAGAAGTCACGACGCATTCGATCCTGCTCCAGAGTGCAGTCCACCACAGTCATGCGCAGCTGGCGGCCGAGACAACCCAAGAGTTGCCGGCGGCTCTAGGCCTCATAGGGCGCAATCCTCAAACCAGTCGCGTTCTGGAGCCGTTCTATATCCAGAGCCTGGGCGACCTGGACCGAGACGGCCTAGACGACTTCGTCGTCGCCCAAGCCACGGGAGCCACGAGTCACTCGATTGTCCGAGGCTCCACCACTTTTGGAACCCACGATACCTACGAGGCGCACGCCGCCGAGCCGCCGCCCGCTGGAACCAGTCCGCCCGCCGCCGCTGTCCTAGAGAACTTCCCTCTAGACGGGGCGCTGCAGCGAGGGTGGCGCGGGGATCTCGATCAGGACGGGTCTCCGGATTTCGGTATCGGAGACCGTTTTTTTCTAGGCACTTCAGGCGGCGGCTTGGCTCCAGCCGAGACTTTCCCCGCTATCGGAGCGTTGGGGACGGCGGCCCAGTCTACGACAGGGCCCGCCAACGCACAGACTCCCGTCGCAGAGATTCCCGTCGTAACGAGCTCAGGAGATGTGGACCAAAATGGTCTTGTGGATTGGGTCGTGCATGCCCCTGCCTCGGACGCGCTGGTTTTCATCCAGAGCGGCGTCTCTACGGCGGCGGACGTTTTTTTCGACGTGGCTCTGGTTCGGGCGCACGCCTTTCACGCCTCCTTTCATGCGGCGACGGATTTCTTTGTGCCGGATGCGGTGGAAGACGGCCGCTTGAGCCCGGCGTCGGGACCTGCCGGGAGTTATCAAACAGCGGGGCTCTTTCTTCGAACAACAGACACGGGAGACTCGGAGCTTGTAGAGGCGGGGTTTAGTTTTTACCATGCCTCGTTTTCATCGCATCCCGGGTCGGCTTTACCGGCCGGAGACATCAATGGCGACGGTGTAGACGATGTGCTTGTCACCATCCCCGGCCGCGATGCGCCCGGAGCCGCCAACGCCGGGGCCGTGGCCGTTTTATACGGCAGCTCTGGCCTGGGCCCAGGTCTAGGGCCGGGCGTCTATTATCAGACGCACACGCCGCAGCTCGATGCCTCGGCGGAAGCGACCCCCGGCCTGGGGAGCCTCGGCTTCCGAGCCCTCAACGAAACGCATCTGAATGGCGGCCGCCATGGCTTTATGATTCACAGTTCCGAGGCAGGCCAGCTTCTGGGTCGCCATGTCGTCCCGGTCGGAGACTTCAATGGCGACGGGTTGGCAGACGTTCTCCTTGGGGTGCCGGGAGTAAGCGGTGAGGGCACGCATCGGCTTCTTGTTTATTTGGGAACGGCCAGTGCGTCTGCTCAGCTGGACATTGGCGAGCGAGACGCAGAAGCTTTCCAAAACAGTTTTTTTGAAATCACCTCGAGTGTCGATTCTTTCGGTCAGACGCTTGCCCCCGTTGGCGATTTTAACGGCGACGGGCTGAGCGATTTTCTGGTCGGCGGCCCAGAGGCGAGCTATCTGTTCTTCGGACAACGCGGCTCCCGAGCCGACCTCGCGGGCATGGTTTTTTCTGCCGACACGGCCGAGACAACACCTGGTGGAGCACCAACGCAAATGCTGCGCTTAGCCGGCGAGGGCCACGCCGTTCAGGGGCTTGGCGACATCAATGGCGATGGTCTCGCGGATGTGGCCTATGGGACGCAGCACGGCACGTTTCGAGTTCTCTATGGCAACACGCATTACGGCACAGAAGCGGGCGAGGGCACGCCCTCGCCTTACGCCTCTCATGCGGGAGACGACCATCGGGACGCGCCGATTCAGAGCGGCCAAACGGCCTTAAGTGGCACGGGCGACGACACGCTCTATCTCGAGAGCACCGGGGCCTTCATGGTGGACGGCGGGGCCGGCCAAGATACGCTTGTCGTCGGGCGCGGCCTCGAATTGGACCTCACGACCCATGGACCCGGGCCTGGGGCAGACCTGGGGGCGAGACTCGGGCGGGGCGACGTCCGAAACATAGAGACACTCGCCCTGTATGACGAATCTGAAAGCGTCGTGAAACTCGACAGAGCCGCCGTCCTGGACCTGATCGAGACGAGTCCTCTTCAAACCTTGAACGTCACCTTCGAAGGCGGCGGAGTCGAAACCATTACCGCACGTCTATTGCGTATTGAACGCGCCGACTCGCCGGACAATGCCGCCCCAGCGGCATCGGACCCTCTCACCGAGGTCCTGTTGCAACAGAGCCATTTTGAAGACCCCGAAGACCACGACCGAATCTATCGAGAGGGACGCTGGTATGCTCTGAATCGATCCGATACGTCGGACGCGGAGGACACATCGGACGCGGGGGACGCGGCGAGCGGGACTCTGATGGGTGTCTGGGTCGAGGCCTCTGAAGCTTCTATCGAGGTTGAGCTAGCAGCGTTCTAGCTGGCTCTCTGCGGCGGCCTCTCTTTCCGGATAGGCGGGCGGCGGGCGTTTCCCTCAAAGAGCTTGTTTTTTAAGGCAGGTGGTTTTATGCTGAAGGCCTCCGGCGGGAGTGGTCCCGAGGGAAAATTCCGGCCTGTATTTGGGCCGGTCCATTCTTTCTTTGAGAGCGGCTTTTAAATCCGATAGGAGGTCAATAGCGATGCGTTTTATGTTTTCATCCAAGCGGCGAGCTTTTCTCGGGCAGTCGGCGGCGGCTTCTGTCGGGATTTTCGGCCTGTTGTCGGGCGGGCGTTTGGCGTGGGGGCAGACGGCTGCCTATCCGCTGGAGGTTCCGTATGGGTCGCCGGAGGCCCCTCATGTTTTGCTGGAGTTCTATTCGCTGACCTGCTCGCATTGTTCGAGCTTTCACCGCGACTATTTTCCCCGTCTCAAAGCGGAATTTCTAGACCCCGGGCGGGTCCGGCTTGTCATGCGGCCTTTTCCGCTGGATGGCTGGGCGTTGCGAGCGCATGCGTTGGTCACGTGTCCCGCGGAGCTCTGGCAGCGGCAACGCTTGAATGATTATTTACTCGAGAACCGCGCCACGTGGGTGGAGGGCGATATTGGCGCCAATCTCGTCGAGATCGCGGGCCTCGTCGGCCTGAGTCGAGAACGCGCACAGGCGTGTCTGGAAGACCGGACCCGCCTGGAGGCCATCTTTGCTCTCAAAACCGCAGACCAGGGCACGTATCAGATCCAGGGGACGCCCAGTTTCGCCCTGGACGAGGCGAAATTGTCCTTTGCCAATTTCGAGAATCTGTTCGAACAGATAGAAGAGACAATCGCCGAGGCCTCTTGAAGAGAGGCCATGCATCTGAGTCGCCTTAGTCTAGCCGGGTTCAAGTCTTTCGCCGACCTCGCCGAGATCAGTTTTGATCGGAAGCTCACGGGACTCATCGGGCCGAATGGGTGCGGGAAGTCCAATATCGTAGAGGCCCTGCGGTGGGGGATGGGCGAGAACTCGGCTCGGCGTCTGCGGGGCGCCGGCATGGAGGACGTGATTTTCGCCGGAACAGGCGACCGGGCCGCCAGAAATCTGGCCGAAGTCACGCTCTATATAGACAACCGAGACCACCAGGCCCCCGAGCCCTGGAAAGACCGCCTGGAGATCACCGTCACACGCAAAATTCAGCGCGACTTGGGCTCGGTTTATCGCGTGAACGGGCGAGAAGTTCGCGCGCGCGATGTGCAGATTTTATTCGCGGCCCTCTCGAGTGGCCCTGGGTCGCTCTCCATTGTGGGGCAGGGGCGCGTTGCCCGTCTCATCGAAGCACGGCCGGAAGAACGCCGTCTCCTGCTCGAGGAGGCTGCCGGTATCCGCAGTCTGCACCATCGCCGCCATGAGATAGAACTCAAACTCAAAGCGACCGAGGCGAATTTAACCACCCTGCGCGACCAGATGCAGGGTCTTCTCTCGAGTCACACCCGGCTGCTGCACCAGGTGAAACAGGCTCGGGCTTATCGGCGTTACGCCGACCAGCTGCGCGAGCTGGAACGCAAAAGCGCGCTGGCAACATGGCGAGCGCATGTCCAGACGGCTTTGACCGCTCAGACGCGCTTGTCGGAGGGCCTCACCCGATACACCGAAGCCCGAAAAGAGGCCGAAGCCGCCCAGGCGGCTCTAGCGGCGGGGGAGTCTCGGCTTGCCGACCAACGGCGGCACCTTTCGGCATTGTCGGCTCAAACGCGCCAGGGGCAGGTGGCATGGCAAGCGCAGCGCGCCCAGCTTGAGGCTCTGACCCAGCGGCGGCAATTTCTGACAACCATGCGCGAGGAGGCCCTCAAGCAGGCGAGGCAGGCCGAAACGGACGCTCAACAGGCCGAAGAAAAGCTGGCCAAGCTTCGCCTCGAGCAGCACCAGGAAGACGTCGCCGCCCCGCCCTTGCGCGAAGAGGAACTCGGACAAGAGCTGGCAGACTGTCGCCGCGAACGCGATCTCGCGCGCCAGGAACACGCCGAGCTGGCTCAACGCCTGGCTGTCCTGACGGCTGAAAAGGCTCTCCGGGAAAAAACGCGCCAGCGTGAAGAGCTCGAGCGGACGCAGCTGGAAAAACTTCGCCAGCAGACACTGGAAAAAGTTCAGGCGTTTGAAAAAGAGACCCAAGCCTTATCCAGCCAGCTCGAGGAAAAACGTGCCGCAAGTGAAAAACTGGCCGGAGACCTGGAGACATGTTTGTCGCATCTCCGGACGGTGCGCGCTCAGGCGGCCCGTTTTTCTGACCAGCTCCACACGGCGCGTCAGGGACAGATACAGCTCCGTCAGCGCGTGGAGAAAAACCTGTCTTCCCAACACCGAGAGCTCGCAGGGCTGGAGGCCGAATTGGCGACGCTCCGGCGCCTTGTCGGCACCCAGAATTCACAGAATTCCCAAAATTCCCAAAATTCACAGAGGCCTTTCCAGGCTCTGGCGGAGCTCATTCGCATCGAGCCGGGGTACGAAATGGCTCTGGAGGCAGCCTTGGGGGTCCGCCTAGAGGCCCCCATCGAGCCCCTCCCCTCTGAGGCTGAGGACGGCGCGCCCGCCCCCGGGATCTCCCCCGTGGTCCCATCGGTGTCCTGGCACCAGCTCCCGCCGCTTCGCCAGCGTTTTGATTTTCCCGTCGAGACGCTTCTAGAAAAGACCGAAGCTCCTGGGCATTTGCAGCGGGCTCTATCGCAGACTGGGGTGATAGAGTCTCGGGAGCGGGGGGATTATTACCAGCCTTTCCTGAAGCCGGGTCAAGTTCTTGTCTCGAAACAGGGCGAGAGCTGGAGTTGGGACGGCTTTCGCGATGTATCGCAAAAGGCTTCTGTCCGAAAAGCGCGCCGCCTCGAGCGGGAGCGGCTGGTGCATCTCGAAACCGCGTGCGGGGTGGCTCGGGAAAAGCTTGCGGCGGAAACACAGAAATGGGACGAGACGCAACACGCGGCGAATCGACTGATAGAGACGCTCGAGACGGCTTTGGCTCAAAAGCACGCGACGATCCGGCAGGAAACAGAGCAGGAAACGCAAATCCGACAGCAGCTGGATGGGCTCCGGAACGGCGTTCATCGTGTGTCTCTTCGGCTGGGCGAACTCCAGTCGCATTTGACGCACGGCCGAGCCCGGCTCGAGAGGTGTCAGCGCGAACAGGAGGCTCTGGCCGAGCGGCATCCGCAGCTTGCCGCCGAACCGGCGGACGCCGAGCCTCTGGCTCGCAAGCACGAGCTGGCGACAACCCAAGTCCAGCGGCTGAACCAGCAGGTCGAAGAGCTGGAAGCCGAGCAGGCTCGCCTGCTCTTCGAGCGCGCCGCCTCGAAACGCCAGGCGGTTCGGCTCCAAGCGGAATCGGCCGAATGGACCGAACGCGCGGAAAACGCCCGGACTCGAGCTCGCCACCACCATCAGCTTGCCAGAGCGCACTCGGCCGAGGACCACCCCTTGGCCCATCAGCAGACCCAATTAGAGACGGGTCTGGCCCAGCAAGAGAAGATTCGAAACGCTCAACAAGAGCCCCTCAAGCGGCTGGAGGAAGCGATTCGCACGCAGGAACAAGACGTCCAGACGCAGGCTCGGGCCTGTCAGCACGCCCACGAGACATGCCAGAAACTGCGCGAGGAAACCATCCGAGCCGAGGAGCACCAAAAAAATTGCCAGGCCAGAACGGCAGAAATCGAAAAAAACATCCGAGAAACCTTCCAAACTCTGCCAGAAAAACCGGCCATGACCGACATGACCCGAGCATCACAGGTGCCGCCAGAAGAGCTGCGAGCGCAAATCAACCGCCTGAGAGAAAAACGCGAAAAACTGGGCGAAATCAATCTGAGGGCCGAAACGGACGCTCAGGAGCTCGAAAAAGAACTTGAGGCTAAAAAGTCCGAAATTCGAGAAATAGAACAGGCCATCGAAAAATTCCGCCAGGCCATGCAGCACCTGGACCAAGAGGCAAGTCAGGACTTACTCGCCGCCTATGCCCGCATTAAAACCAATTTTGAAAAGATTTATCAGCGGCTCTTTGAGGGGGGCGAGGCGCGCCTGACTCTGGACGACGAGACTCGACCGCTGGAGGCGGGGCTGGAAATCTTTGCCTGCCCGCCTGGCAAACGCCTGCGCTCTATGAGTCTCCTGTCCGGCGGCGAGCAGACTTTGACGGCTTTGGCTCTTCTTTTTGCCGTCCTTTTGAGCGGTTCTTCGCTTATTTGTGTCCTGGACGAGGTCGATGCGCCTCTAGACGACGCCAATGTGGATTTGTTTTGTCAGATGCTCCAGTGGCTGGCGACCGAGAAAAACATGCGTTTTCTCGTCGTGACGCATCATCGTCTCACGATGGCGCGCATGGATCATCTGTACGGTGTTACCATGCCGCGCCGAGGCAGTAGTCAGCTTCTGTCCGTCAATTTCGCCAAAGCGATGACCATGCTGGACACCGAAGAGATGCTTCTAGACGGGTCTACCGGGGCCGGATAAAGCCCTAACGCACGCCCCGCCGTCTGGGGAACCCATTTATGGGAACCCATTCATGGGAACCCATTCCCCAACAAAGAGCCGGCAAGAGCTTGGCCCACGCTCGGGCCAGGCGTTAAAAAGAAACCACCCGAAAAAAAGCCCGAAAAAACACACCGGGCGCAAGCAGGTGCCGGGCGAACGCAGGCGCCCACGTCCAATCTTGGCCGAGATAGCCGACGCCGCCCCCTCCCCTCCAAGAAGTGTTATCTTAAGCCCTATCTTATACGACATGGCACGATTTTCTGATTACTCCATTGCGAAGCTCACGACTTGTCACCCCGATTTGCAAAAAATTTTCTACAAGGTGATCCAGAATTACGATTGCCGAGTCCTGGAGGGCCATCGCAGCAACGCCACTCAGGAGGAACTCTTTCATCAGGGCAAAACGACCCTGCGAGGCGGGCAAAGCAAGCACAACCAAAACCCCAGCCGAGCCGTGGATGTGGTGCCCTACCCTATCGATTGGAAGGATTTTCACCGCTTCTACCATTTTGTGGGCTATGTGCTGGCGACGGCTCACGGGCTGGGGCTGAATTTGAGATGCGGGGCCGATTGGAATCAAAATCTGATTTTCAAGGATCAGAATTTTCATGACATGCCTCATTTTGAACTCCCGGATTGAATGCCCGGGCTGAGCGCCCGGGTTGAATGCCCGGGCTGAGTGCCCGGGTTGAGGCCGCATTCGAACGGCGGCCCGTTGGGCCATGTTGAGCCATGTCGGGCCATCCCGGCCGACGGACCCAGCGTCCAGCGTATAGGCAGGTGCGACGGCGGGAGGAGGACCCTTTCTGCAGCCTCCGCCCGTCCCCGCCTCCCGGCTTGTTTCCAGCTGTTCCGGACTTTTCCGGATTTTTCCGGACGTGCTATCGTGCTGTTTCGACTTGTCTCGAGGGCCAGAGTATGCTAGGGAGTTGTCCGGGAGGACCCCAGGCGATAGTCCTCGGGGGTAATCCTCGGGTCACCGTTTTGCCCATCTTCTAGCTGGCCTCTAGCTTGCCTGCGGCCTGGTGTGTGAGGGGTGGTTTCATCTAGCCGGCTTTCGTTTCGCTGGCTTCTGTTTCGCTGGCTTCCAGTGCGAGAAATGCGTTCGTTTTATGGCAAAACAAGCAGAAGAACCTTTAGTACGGCGTTATGCTCGGGCTCTGTTTGAGCTCGCCCGCGACAAAAACAGCCTGGAGGCCGTCGCTGAAGACTTGGCTCAGCTGGACGCGCTACTCGGCCAGGCGCCGGAGCTTGTTTCGGCCCTCTCTGCCCCGGTTTATACGCGGGCTTCGCAGGCGCGTCTCCTGGAGGGGCTGGCTCAAAGAGCCGGTTTTCACCCCTACACCCGCAATTTCTTGCGTCTTCTGGCCCAGAAACGTCGTCAGGGCTTACTCGGGAACATGCTCCGGGCCTTTCAGGAACTCCAGGCCGAGGCTCGGGGCGACATTCGCGCGCATCTCACGAGTGCCCGGCCGCTCCCGGCCGAGCTTCGAGACGAACTGTGTGCGACGCTCGCCGCGGGTCGAGACCGCCACGTACACCTCGACGAGCGCGTCGAACCCGCTCTTCTGGGAGGCTTTGTCCTCAAACTTGGGAGCCACCAGATAGACATGTCCATCCGGACAAAACTGGACAGGCTCTTTACCTGGAGAAATTAGGATTAGGATAGACCTATGGCTATTAGTGCAGCAGAAATTTCTGACCTCCTCAGAAAACAAATAGAGAATTTCGACACCCAAGCCGATGTCGCCGAGATCGGCACGGTCCTCTCGGTGGGCGACGGCGTGGCGCGCGTCTATGGTCTCGATAACGTCCAAGCCGGCGAGATGGTCGTGTTCGAAAGCGGCGTCCGAGGCATGGCTCTCAATCTGGAGACCGACAACGTCGGCGTCGTCGTCTTTGGCGACGACCGGACGATTCGAGAGGGCGATACCGTCAAACGCACCCAAGCCATTGTCGACGTCCCCGTCGGCAAAGAGCTCTTAGGACGCGTTGTAGACGGCATGGGCAATCCCATTGACGGCAAAGGGCCGCTCTTGAACGAGGAGCGCCGCCAGGTCGAGACCAAAGCTCCCGGGATCATTCCTCGAAGATCCGTCCACGAGCCTGTCCAGACAGGCCTGAAGGCTCTAGATGCGCTGGTGCCGATCGGGCGCGGGCAACGAGAGCTCATTATCGGCGACCGCCAAACGGGCAAAACGGCCATCGCCGTCGACACCATCCTCAACCAGCGCGAGCTGAATGCTAAAGGCGAAGAGTCCCAAAAACTCTATTGCATCTATGTGGTCATCGGGCAAAAGCGCTCGTCGGTGGCGCAAGTCGTCCGGCAATTGGAGGAACGCGGGGCTCTGCCGTACACCATTGTTGTTGCAGCGACGGCCTCGGACGCGGCTCCGCTGCAGTTTTTGGCTCCCTACGCCGGGTGCGCGATGGGCGAGTATTTTCGCGACGCCGGCATGCATGCGCTTATCATTTACGACGATTTGTCGAAACAGGCGACGGCCTATCGGCAGATGTCGCTGCTTTTGCGCCGCCCGCCGGGACGCGAGGCCTATCCTGGCGATGTGTTTTATCTCCATTCGCGTCTGCTGGAGCGGGCCGCGAAACTGAGCGATGCTCATAAGGCTGGGTCTCTGACGGCTCTGCCCATCATAGAAACTCAGGCGAATGATGTCTCGGCCTATATTCCGACCAATGTGATTTCCATCACAGACGGACAAATCTTTCTGGAGACAAATCTGTTCTACAAAGGCATCCGGCCGGCGATCAATGTCGGCCTGTCCGTGAGTCGGGTCGGCTCGGCGGCTCAAACCAAGGCCATGAAAAAGGTGGCGGGCTCCATTAAATTGGAACTGGCCCAATACCGAGAAATGGAGGCTTTTTCACAATTTGCCTCGGATTTGGATGCCTCGACGCAGGCTCTTCTGGCCCGCGGGGCGCGGCTGACCGAGCTTTTGAAGCAGCCTCAATTTTCCCCCATGCCTTTTGAAGAGCAGGTCGTTTCCATCTATGCGGGCGTCAATGGCTATCTGGAGGCCGTGGAGGTCGCTCAGGTTCAGGATTATGAACGCCAGATGCTGGTTTATTTACGGAATTCTTCCGCCGATGTTCTGGCGGCCATTCGCGACAGCGGGACTCTGTCCGACGAATCCGAGGCGGCCTTGAAGGAGGCTCTGGCGAAATTCCGTTACCAGGTTTCTCAGAACTAGGGGGCGGTGTCAGAAACAAAACACAGCAACACAATAGGGATAGAAACAGGGCCTTTTTCGCAATTCTATGGCTTCTCTGAAAGAACTTCGGACGCGTCTGGCGGCGATTCACTCGACGCGTCGCATTACGTCCGCGATGAAGATGGTCGCGGCGGCCAAGCTGAGGCGGGCTCAAATCCAAGCCGAGCAGGCCCGTCCCTTTGCGGACCGTCTCGGTCACGTCATCGAGAAGCTGGTGCATTCGTATCAATTCGGCCCCGACCCATTCGGCACCAATCAATTCGGCCCCGGAGGGGAGGCCTCCACGGCAGGCAAAGACACGGGGCAGACGACGCAGTTTCTCAATGCGCCGCCTTTGCTCCGAGGCAATCCCGACGGACGCCGCGTCTATCACATCGTCGTCGCCTCGGACCGGGGGTTGTGTGGCGGCTTCAATCATCATTTAATGCGCCGCGTGCAGCGTCACCTCCAGGCGCAGCGGGCGCAGCGGGCACAGCCCCAAGAGCTGGGTCTGATCACAGTCGGCCGCCGCGCGAGTCTCGCCTGTGCCGGTCTGGTGGAATCTGAGGCGCATAGCCGCTATGACGAGTTTTGTAAGCCAGCTCCAAGTTTCATTGGAGCTTTGGCTCTGTCCCAAGAGGTGTTAGATCGATTCGAGAAAGGGGAGATCTCCCGGTGCGAGATCCATTTCAACCGTTTTGTTTCGGCTCTGACGCAGACGCCCACGCGCTTAGTGCTCATTCCCTACGCTCGGACGGAGGACGCCACGTCCCCGGAAAAAGAAAATGGGACAGAAAAAAACGGCCCGCCCAGGGAATCCGGACAACCCGACGAGACGCCCCATACGCCCTATACCTTCGAGCCCGACGAGAGCGAGCTTTTGGCGCAGCTTCTGCCGGCGAATCTTGCCACGCAAATCTACGGCGCCCTGCTAGAGAGCTTCGCCTCAGAACAAGCGGCTCGGATGACGGCGATGGACAATGCGACCCGCAATGCGGGGACGCTGATTCACGACCTGACCTTGACCTATAACCGCGTGCGCCAGGCCGCCATCACCAAAGAGCTTATCGAGATTATCTCTGGGGCCGAAGCTCTGTAGTTTTTCTTTTGTTCATCTTTTTTTCTCTATTCTGAATTCTGATTCTGGTTTCTCCGTTTTAGTTTCCCCTTCTGGAAAGGCAATTTTATGCGTACAAATTCGACAGGCAAGGTTTCGCAAGTCCTAGGAGCCGTTGTAGACGTCCAGTTCTCGGACAGTCCGCCCGAGATTCTGAATGCTCTAGTGTGCACGAACCAAGGGAAGCCCCTGGTTTTGGAAGTCGCTCAGCATCTGGGCGAGAACACCGTGCGTTGTATCGCGCTGGATTCGACCGAGGGGCTCTGCCGCGCCGTCGAGGTCCAAGATACGGGAGGGCCAGTGATGGTCCCGGTGGGGCCTGAAACGCTTGGGCGCATTATCAATGTCGTCGGCGAGCCCTGCGACGACCGAGGCCCCGTCAAGACAGACCAGAAATGGTCCATTCATCGCCCCGCCCCCGACTATGTAGAGCAATCTACAGAAACCGAGCAATTGGTGACCGGCATCAAAGTCATCGACCTGCTGACGCCCTATCCGAAAGGCGGCAAGATCGGCCTCTTTGGCGGCGCAGGCGTGGGTAAAACCGTCCTGATTCAGGAGCTCATCAATAATATCGCCAAAGGTCACGGCGGCTATTCGGTCTTCGCCGGAGTCGGCGAACGCACTCGAGAAGGCAATGATCTCTATCACGAGATGATCGAATCGGGCGTGATTGACCTAGAGGGCGAGGGCTCTAAATGTGCTTTGGTCTATGGGCAAATGAACGAGCCGCCTGGGGCTCGAGCGCGGGTGGCTCTCACGGGTCTGACCCAAGCGGAGTATTTTCGAGACGAAGAAGGCAAAGACGTCCTGTTCTTCATCGATAACATTTTCCGTTTCACCCAGGCGGGGTCCGAGGTCTCGGCGCTTCTGGGTCGCATTCCCTCGGCGGTTGGCTACCAGCCCACGCTGGGGACGGATATGGGGTCCATGCAAGAGCGCATCACCTCGACGCGTCGCGGGTCCATCACGTCGGTCCAGGCGATTTACGTCCCGGCCGATGACCTGACGGACCCTGCCCCTGCGACGGCTTTTTCGCATTTGGATGCCACGACGGTTCTCGCGCGTTCTATTGCCGAGCTGGGGATTTATCCGGCGGTGGACCCGCTTGATTCGACCTCGCGCATCCTGGAGCCGCGCACGGTCGGGGCCCTTCACTATGACACGGCCCGCGAGGTTCAGAAAGTTCTCCAGACGTATAAGGCTCTGCAGGAGATTATCGCGATTTTAGGCATGGACGAGCTCACGGAAGAGGACAAATTGGTCGTGAATCGAGCCCGCCGCATTCAGCGTTTTCTATCTCAGCCCTTTCACGTCGCCGAGGTCTTCACAGGGTCGCCAGGCAAATACGTCCCCATAGAGGAAACCATCCGCGGCTTCGATGAAATCCTGAAGGGCAAACACGACAGCGTCCCAGAGTCCGCTTTCTATATGGTCGGCTCTATCGATGAGGCTCTGGAAAAAGCCGAAAAACAACGCCAAAAGGCGGCCTGACTCCCATGACCATGACTGAAAAGACTCGTTTATTCCAATTTGATTTGGTCGCTCCTGATAAGCATCTCTGTGCGTGCCAGGCAGAGATGGTCATCGTCCCAGGCGTGGAGGGCGATTTGGGCTTGATGGCTCAAAGTGCCCCGATCATCTCGGAGCTCCGCCCGGGCGTGGTGCCTGTCTATCGGGATGGGACGAGGCAAGCTCTCTATTTTATTTTTAGGGGGCTGGCAGAGACAGACGGCCATGTACTCACGGTCCTAACGTCTTTGGCTTATGATTTATCCCAATTCTCGGCCTCGGCGGCAGAGGCGGCTCTGAAGGAAGTCCGGCAGACCCCGCCAGAAACGAACCGGGAGACACCTCAGGACCCGCGCCTGACGCCGGAGCACTATTTGGTGGGACTAGAGGCTCTGTGCGCCTTTTACGAAAACCCGGTTTACTAGCCGAGACCGGTTTGAGCCGACCGAGGGAGCCCGAAGAGACGTGAGGTAACGGCGGCATCATGCATAAAATCGAAAATGGGATTTTCTACACGCTCGCCAATCCCTTCGCCAATGAGGCTTTCAGACGCTGGGCTCGCAAAGCAGACTTACCCGCCAACCCCATCCTAGAGCCCTTTGCGGGGGCGAATCACTTGATTCGCCATCTCGAGACAATGGAGCTTTGCCACCGATTCGATTCTTTTGACATCGCGCCGAATGCGCCCTCTGTCGTCCAAAGAGACACCCTCCAAGACTTTCCCGACGGGTACGCGGTGTGCATCACGAACCCGCCCTGGCTGGCCAAAAACAGAGCCAAGAGAGTCGGCGTGCGTTATCCTCAAACGGCTTACAATGATTTGTACAAATTGGCTTTGTCGAAGTGTCTCGAGCACTGCGCGTGGCTTGCGGCCCTTGTGCCCGAGTCCTTTATTCAATCCGACAGTCTGCAGGACCGACTGACCGATTTTGTGTCGCTGACGGGAGACTTATTCGGCGACACGACGCATCCGTCGGGTTTAGCTCTGTTTGCGCCCGCCTCGAGTCGCGACGTTGTGGTCTGGCAAAACAACAAGAAACTAGGCTTGTTGTCGGCTCTCAAGGCTCTGCGCCCGGTGCAGAACAAGGCCGTGCGCGTGCGGTTCAACGACCCGCGCGGGAATGTCGGCCTGGTCGCCATTGACAATATAAGAGAACCCTCCATCCGTTTCTGTGACCCTGTGGAATTGGGGTGTTATTCTGTCAGGCACAGCTCGCGTGCTATCACGAAACTATGGGTGGAGGGCGCGATAAAAACGAGTCTGTGGAATGCTTGGATAGCTCAATTCAGACGAGACACGCACGATATCCTCTTGACGAGTTTCAAGGGAAGAAGAAAAGACGGCCAATACAGGCGCCGGATGGACTATGCCTTGGCGCGGCGTATCATCAACCATGTCTGAAGATGTGGTTAGAAAAGTTTCTTGTCTCATCCCCAAAAGAGGGTTACGTTTATTGCAATTAATTGCGGTCCAAATAAGCTTAAGGCATGGCGTGTGCTTACCAGAGCTCGGAAGCCCTCAGAGACTCAGAAGCACACCCTTTCATGGAGAAGCCCTCTAAAATAGACGAAACCTTGTGAGCGGAATAGTATTGGTCGTATGGACGAGACTCTTTTGAAATTGCTGGTGTGCCCCAAGACGCGTGAGCCTCTTGTTTGGGATAAGACGCGCCATGAACTCGTGAGCCCGGCGGCAGGCCTCGCCTATCCCATCCGAGATGGCATCCCGATCATGCTCGTCGAGGAGGCGCGGGTCCTGGAAACACCTCCCGACCAAGAAAGTCCCGACCGCGCCTCGGGTACGCCTGAATCCGGCGTGTAAGTCCAGCGTGTGAGGTCTGACTATGCACCCTGAAAGCCTGCATCGGCGGTTACCTTTTCGGCCTTTTCCAGGCCAGCGTTGTGCTTGGGCGGGCTGCGGGCAGGACGGTGCTTTTCCGGCCCCCAGAGACCGACATTTTCTGATCTATTATTTTTTCTGCAGAGACCACATCGCCGAATATAACAAAGCGTGGGACTATTATCGGGGCATGTCCACCGCCGAGATCGATCAGGACCGCACCGAAGACGCGCACGGCCGACGGCCCACTTGGACGGCGCGGGGCGGCGGGGCGGGGCCTCGAGAAGAGTCTTTTTTGCGCCAGCATGCAGCCCGGGCTCATGGCCGAGCCCCTGGCCAAGCTCATGGGGCCCGGGGGACGTATCGAGGGACGTATCGGGGGACGTGGGAGAACCACGAGCCCCATGCGGGCGGGGAAGACGCCGCCGAAGAACACCCGTCTCGGGGCGACGAGGCAACCTCGGCAGCCTCGTCGGCTCGGCGCGTTCCGCTTCCGGGGGCGGTCCGGCGCGCCTGTCGGACCCTGGGGTATGACAGTAGTGCGCAGGGTCTCCCGGCGTTAGAGGCACTCAAGGGGCATTACAAAGCCCTCGTCCGCGAGCTGCATCCCGACCTGAACGGAGCAGACCGGACCCGGGAAGAGAAACTCAAACGCGTCAATGCGGCCTATAGCCTTTTGTGCCGTCACCTTGGACAGAGGAAGCTCCACTGACGCGCGTGACGTTCCGCGTCCATCGGGCCATCGCCGACTTCACGGCCGAGCAGTGGCAGGCTTGTCTGCAGGCCGACCATCCTTTTTTGAACCACGCCTTTCTAGCGGCTCTGGAGAGCAGCGGTTCCGTCGGCGGCGAAACGGGGTGGGTGCCGTTCCATTTGGCTCTCTGGGACGGGGGCGAGCTTTTAGCGTGTGCCCCTGCTTTTCTCAAGACGCATTCTTACGGCGAATATGTCTTTGATTGGCTGTGGGCGGAAGCCTATGAGCACGCCGGCGGCCGCTATTATCCGAAACTTCTTTTCGGCGTGCCCTTCACGCCGGTGCCGGGGCCGCGGCTTCTTGTTTCGAGTCAAGGGGCGACTCGGTTAGGGGCGGCGACCGCGCGACGCCAGCTCGTCCGGGGGGCTCAAGAGCTCTTAAAGCACTATCACCTATCCTCTTGTCATGCGCTTTTTCTGCGCGAGGCGGCGGACCGCGAAGCTTTTGCGCAAATCGGAGCTCTGTCCCGTTTCGGGCTCCAGTATCACTGGCACGGTCGAGACGACTGTCCAGACTGGGCGGGCTATCTTGCTCGGATGCGCGCGCCCAAGCGCAAGCAGATAAAACGCGAACGAGCGGCGTGGTCGGCGTATCGTTTTGCCTGGCGGACGGGCCGAGACCTCCAAGACCCAGCCGCTCTAACCACCTTCTACGAGCACTACGCAAGTACCTACGACCGCAAATGGGGCGCGCCGTATCTGCGTCCCGCCTTTTTTGATACTCTGTTCAGGAGTCTCCCAGAGGCCGTTCGATGCTTGTGTTGTTTTCACGACGGCGTCTGGTGTGCCTCGGCCCTCAATTATATAAGCTGGGAAGAGAAAGCCCTCTTCGGGCGTCACTGGGGGAGTTCGCAGGAACCCACCAACACGCCGGACTCAAGCCGGCTTCCTGGCCAACCTAGCGGCCTGCACTTCGAGTGTTGTTATTATCAGGCTCTAGATTTCGCGTTCCGGCACGGTCTCGCCCGGCACGAGGCAGGGGTCCAGGGGCATGCGCACAAATTGGCTCGGGGCTATGCGCCTGTTTTGACGCATTCGGCTCATTATTTTGTTCAGCCCGCCCTCGGAGAAGCCGTCGAGACGTGGCTCCGGCACGAACGAGCCCTCGTTCGTGCCCAATACGAAGCGGGGCTCGAGGCTCTGCCCTGGCGGCGCGAAGAAAACAAGACGGCCCCAGGAGACCCAGGCGGCGAGGCCTCATGCCGTTCCGGGTTGTGAAAAGAGCATCTCGGGTCGGACACCCAGGCGCGTCAGAGCTCCGAGCCATTTTTTCTCGTCGGGGCAATTAAACACAATATCGGTGTCAAAAGGGAGCGTCAGCCAAACATTTTGTCGCAGTTCGTTCTCCAGCTGACCCGAGACCCATTTCGCCTGCCCCAGACACACGAGATACTCCGCCGGCCCCTTGCCCGCCGCCAGAGCGTGCAGAATCGAAACCGAGCTCGTACACCCCGCCTTGTCCTGAAGAAAAACCATGGACTCGTGGTGGTAGTCGGGGCTGTGGACGACGAAGCCGCTCTGACTCGAGACGGGCCCGCCGAAATAAGCGGGGTGTTTAAATTTCTCGGCTTCGAACGGCACCTCGAGCTGGTTGAGGAGCGCGGCTACATTGAGGCCTCGAATCCGCCGATTGATGATGATGCCCATAGAGCCCTCTTCATCGTGTTCGAACATCAGCACGACGCTTTCCGCAAAGCGCATATCGTGCACCTCGGGCATGGCGATGAGCAAATGACCCACCAGAAAGCCCTCGTGCTGGATGGAGGGTAAAGTTGTGATCGACTGACTTTGCTGATTCTGCGGATTCTGCATAGAAATCGGGTCAAAAAACGCTAAAAAAAACGCAATCGAGGCATGCATTCGACAAAAGCTTGCCTGAGGTTTACTATAGAGGCTTATGGCTAGAATTGCAATTTTTTTGAAACGGAGGGCTCGGCGAGGGCGGAGCCGCCTATGTGCGGGTCTACGCTCAAGCCTGCGTTCGGGCGTTTTGTATGCGGCGGTTCTGACGGGGGCGGCGGTCTGGTCGTCGGAGGCGGCTCAGACCCAAGAGGCCCCTGCCTGGCACCGCCACGACTTCGGAGCCGTGCGTCTGGTGGCGGCCGGCCCGCCGAATGCCGAGGGAACCGTGTGGCTCGGGCTTGCCTTCGAGCTGGAACCGGGCTGGAAAATTTACTGGCGCACGCCAGGGGTTGGCGGGTATCCGCCTCGTCTTGTTCTGGAAGAGGACTCGGCGGCTGTTTCGGAGGTCCGGCTCTTATTCCCGAAGCCGACGCCCTTTGTGCTGTTTGGGGCTCAGAATTGGGGCTATGGCGAGGAGGAGGTGCTCCTGCCCGTCTCCGTCCAGCTGACGGAGACAGACCTGGCGAGGCCAGACCTGGCTAAGCCTGACCTGGCGGCGGGACCAGAGCCACATACGCTCACGGCAGAGGTGTCCTATCTGACGTGCAGCGAGATTTGTGTGCCGATTCAGACGCGTCTGACGTTATCGCTGGGGGGTGACGAGGTCTTTTATCCTCATGCCATTGATCGGGCTCGCAAGCTTGTCCCGACGCCTCGGGTCGAATCCCTGTTCGAGTCCATTTTTTTCCAGGCCGAGGGGCCCTCGGACAAGAGCGGCCCTATAGGCATGGGGCCCATGCGCCTAGAGGCTCTTTTCAAACCGACGCCCGATTTTCCGAATGCGCCTCTGGAGGTCATTTTTGAGGATCTTGAAACGAAAAACGGGCCTCTGGTTTTTTCACCGGCGAGCCTCGCGGTCCAGTACGACGGTCGCACGAGGATCACGGCTCTTGGGGTGCCCTCGGGGCGGGCGCGAGTCAAATCTGCCGGACAGTCCACCGGGCAATCCACCGGGCAAATTACCGGGCAGGTCGCCGGGGGGGACACAGAGACCGCCGCCCCTCTCGGGGTTTCATCCGGGATTTTATCCGGGGCGAGCCCGGGGGCGAGCCCCGAGCTCGCCCTCCGCGTCACGGCGCGCTTTGCGGAAGTCGGTCTGACCGAACACCTTGTTACGGCAGCCCCGGGCGTGCCGGGCGTTCGTGGCGAGGCGGGCTCTTGGGGGACGCTGGCTTTCATGCTTCTGATTGCGTTTCTGGGCGGCGTTCTTTTGAATTTCATGCCGTGTGTTTTGCCTGTTCTGTCCTTGAAGCTTATAGGGCTTGTGCAGGCGGACAGAGCGGACGACCCAAACAACCCAGGCGGTCCAAGCGACCTCCAGCGGCGGACGCGCCGCGTCCGGGCTCTTTTTCTCGCGAGCTTCCTGGGCGTCTGGAGCTGCTTTATGAGTCTGGGCGTGATTTTGGCTCTTTTGCAGGCCAGCGGAGGGCGCGTCGGGTGGGGGATTCAGTTCCAGAGTCCTCTTTTTTTAGCCGCCATGACCGGTGTTTTGCTTTTTTTCGCGGCGTCGCTCTTCGGGTGGTTCGAGCTCCGTCTCCCCGGCGGCGTGGCGCGTTTTCTGAGCCAGCGGCCTCTCCACATCAAAGACACAAGCTGGCTTGGGTCTTTTATGACGGGCGCCTTCGCCACGATTCTGGCGACGCCCTGTCTGGGGCCTTTTCTTGGGACGGCGCTCAGTTTTGCGCTCACGCAGGGGCCCGCCGAGACATGTGCGATCTTCGCCTGCCTAGGGCTGGGGATGGGCAGCCCGTATTTGGCGGGCGTTGTGGTGCCTCGCCCGACGCGGTTTTTGCCAACGCCGGGGCCCTGGATGGTTCATGTGAGGCGGCTCTTTGGGGTAGGCGTCCTCTTAACGGTGGGCTGGTTGTTGTGGCTTATGTCCGATTGGGCGGTGCAGCTGGCGGTTGTCGCCGGAGCCGCTGGGATGCTCGGGCTGATGAGGCTTTTCAAAAAAGACAGGGACTCGTTCTGGTTCTAGGGCTCTTAGGCTTGAGTCTCACGCCTTCGCTCGCCCGGGAGGGGCTGCCTGTGCCGGCGCGTCTGACGGAAACCGCCCGGGGGCTCTCTTGGGAGGCCTTCGACCCCATGGTTCTGAGTTCGGCTCTTCAGGCAGGCGAGCGGGTCTATGTCCACTTCACCGCCGACTGGTGCGTTTTGTGCAAACTCAACGAGCAGCGGGTTCTGACCGTGGCAGACCGCCGAGAATTATCACGGGAATTATCGCGGGAATTGTCAAGCCAGGCGGCCGACCCGCCGCGGTCTCCAGACCAGAGCCAAAACCAGAGCCAAAACCCCGTCCGCTGGATGCGAGGCGACTGGACGCACCCCGACCCCGAGCTCGAAGCCTGGCTCAAACGCCATGGACGCTTCGGCATCCCCTTTGACATTGTGTACGGCCCAGAGCGTCCAGGCGGCATCCTTCTGCCCGAAATTTTGTCTCGGGACGGCGTGCGACGGGCCCTTGCCAGCGCCTTAAAAAAAGGCTAGAATGGCTCGCCGTGTAACCGTGAGCCCTCCCGGCGTGCCGGAAAGTGTCCCGTCGGAAGACGTTCCGTCCAAACGCGAGAAACATAAGACGCCTCAAACGAGCGGCACAAACACGCGGACCCGCACGGACCCCCGCACAGCACACAGGCACTCTTCGGTTTATATGCTCCCCCGACTTCTTTTCATTGATTTAGCCCGCCAACAAAAACGCCTCCGGGCAGGGCTGGAAAGACGGATGCAAGCCGTTTTAGACCACGGTCAGTATCTCAACGGCATAGAGGTGCACCAATTGGAGGAGGCTCTCGCGCAGCGGGCTGGCGTCCCCCACGTGGTGAGTTGTGCCAGTGGCACAGACGCGCTTGTGATTGCCTTGCGAGCTCTGGGGATCGGCCCAGGCGATTGTGTTTTCGTCCCGGCCTTCACCTTCATCGCCCCCGTAGAGGCCATCGTGCTCGTCGGTGCCCGCCCCTGTTTTGTGGATGTGGACGCGCACCAATTCACCATGGCGCCGGCAGCTTTGGAGAAAAGTCTGACGGAGGCACTGCGGCAGGGGTTGCGCCCCCGAGCTATTTTACCTGTCGATTTGTTTGGGTTGCCTGCGCCTTATCCGGCTCTGTTCGAGCTCGCCCAGCACTATCGTCTGGACGTTCTAGCGGATTGCGCTCAGAGTTTTGGCGCCTGTATCGGCAACAAGACCGTCCTTTCGCTCAATACGACGGGGACGACGAGTTTTTTTCCCTCTAAGCCTCTTGGAGCCTATGGAGACGCAGGTGCCATTTTTCTTCACGACGCCTCTCTGGCCGAGCTGTGCCGCTCTATTCGGGAACACGGGAAAGGCGCGCAACGCTATCAGCACGACCGACTTGGTTTCACGGGGCGCATGGACACCTTGCAGGCGGCGGTGCTGCTCGAAAAATTAAAGATCTTCGATGAGGAACTCGAAGCGCGTCAGAGGATTGCGGGGCGTTATCACCGCCTTCTGGGGGGCTCGGGCGTGTCCCTGCCCCGCGTCCCCGAGGGCTTTCAGAGCACGTGGGCTCTTTACACCATTCTGGCGTCTCACGAGCAACGGCGCGACCAGTTGCGGCGAGACCTTGACTCGGCCGGCATTCCCTCGGTGGTGTATTACCCGCGCCTGGCTTGCGATGAGCCGCCCTATCGGTCTTTTGTTTTGTCCCCGGCGGTCTCGGCCGCCTCGGCGGCGGCGGGGGCCGCGGCGGCAGCAGAAACAGCTTTTCCCGTGGCCCGGGCTCTGACGCGGCGCGTCCTGAGCCTGCCTATGCACCCTTATCTGACAGCAGAAGAACAGGCACGCATCGCGGCCGTCGTCCAGCAGAGTCAAGCTCTTCACCGCGAAGCGGACGCCGCCTCAGAGCTCAACGGAACGACCGAGGAAAGAGCCGGGGAAAGAGCCGGGGAAGCGGCCGAGCTCGGCCGCCTGCCCTCTCGTGCGGGATGAGACCGAACAGCGTCTCGTCCTCCGTCGGCTTGTCCTGGAGGCCCTCGCCCGCCTGGCGACAGCCCGACCCGGGGACGATGGGGGCGATGGCGTCTCGGCTGGGCTCTCGTCCCAGGATTGGGACGAGCTCCAAGCGTGTTTCGAGGCTCTCAAAGCTTATTTTGACGAAGAAAAAGGGGCGGCCCCGAACGAGCCCTCGGGGGGCGTGGGTCTGACCGTGGGTCTGACAGAGCTGGAGCGTCTCCGGCGCGCTCTTGGT
Organism: Alphaproteobacteria bacterium; assembly: GCA_965203415.1. Classification (GTDB taxonomy): domain Bacteria; phylum Pseudomonadota; class Alphaproteobacteria; order CBDBCS01; family CBDBCS01; genus CBDBCS01. The sequence goes on from CBDBCS010000006.1 coordinate 404,987, forward strand.
CATTATGTGAGGGCTCAAGAACAGCAGGACCCCGAGCTGGCTCGGCACGATCGCCCGGCTCTGCAGCGGCTCCTGGCCTGGCTGGCCGACCAGGAACTGAGCCGTATTTGCCCGCTAGACCGGCAAAAATGGCGGGCTTATCTGAACGAACTGGCGCACGCGTGCCAAAACGAGCAAACGAAACAACTCAACAGCGACGCCCCCATAAGGCCCCATGAGGCCCCATGAGGCCCCATGACACGCTGGGGGGCGAGGCCCTGAAGAGGAGACTTGACACAGATTTTGGCACGTGATATGCTTGCCTCCGCTGGTGGTCTCATGTGAGAGAACCCTAACAGACAAAACGACGACGGCAGGCGGAACGCAACCCATGAGCATGCACAGGTGGTTATAGATGGGGCATGATCTTGTTCTCTCTGCTTCGGACAGAGAGGCTCTGACGCTTTTGCGGACCCTGGAGGGAACCCAAGAGCGGGCTCTAGGGCGTTTAAGTTCGGGGCGGCGGTCGCGCGAAGAGCTGCTTGCGGACCCTGTGGATTTCTATCGTCTGAACAGCTATCGTCGGCATCTCGCCCGCATCTACACCATCGAGCAGACGGTCGACCAACACGAGACGGCAATTCAAGCGACGCTCCAGGGTCTAGAGGGCATTTCGGACTTGTTCGGACAGCTGCGGGCCGAGGTGAAACGCGCCCTCGCCGGAGACACGCCACGCGAAGAAATCAGCCGCAATTTTCAAGATTTTTTCGAACAAATCCTGCTTTTGGCTCGGGATAGTTCGTATCAGGGTCTCAATTTAATCACCACCTCGCGCGCGGTCCTCGTCGCGGATACCGGCCCAGATCAAGAGGCCGTCAATCCACGCATCACCATCGAGGGGCTAGATTTGTTCAACAGGCCGCTCACCGAGGCGGGCGTTTTTGGCGCCCCTTGGGTCGACGAAGACGACCAATTTGCCTTTAGCCTCATCCAATTCGAGTTTGAAGGGGTGCGCGTTTCGTTCTCCAGAGGCTTTTCCAGCTTATCGCTCATCGGCGAGGTCCAGAGTGTTCTTCAAGCTCTCGACCGCGACCTAGACGATGCGCACCATCGTCTGGACAGTCAGGCGGAGCTTTTAGCGATCGACACTGCGAACATAGACCTCATCCGGCGCGACGTCCGGGCGCAGGTCACGGGGACTCTCGATCCGGCCATCCAACGCCTGCAGGACAACGACCTGAATGAAGACAGCGTCCTGGTGGCGGCGACGCGTTTGCGTCATGATTTATTGACGCGCTCTATTGCGAACGGTTTTGAGGTGTCGGCGGGGGCTCTTCGGGCTCTGCTCGCCAATTAGAGGCCACTAAACGCGCCAGCTGCAAATCGAGCGGCGTCGTGATCTTGAAATTAAGCTCGTCGCCGACGACCAGACGCACGGATAGCGTCGGGTCTAGCCAGCTCCAATACGAAAGGTCGCAATAGAACGGGCGCGACGGCCGACCGGCGGCCTCTTTGGCGTTTTGGCTTCGGCTCTCTCTGTTCTCTCTGTTCTCCCGGTTCTCTAATAAGAGACGCCGCAGCACCCCCCAGCGCATAGCCTGAGGCGTCTGGAGTGCCCCGTAACGGGCTCGGTCCTCGAACGCCTCGACGCGCGGCGAGCTGTGACCGAGCGGGGGACTCAACCGCACGAGACTCGACGACACCGGCACATAGGGCGCGGCCGCCGCCGCCGCGGCCGTCGTATCCGTCGCATTGCCGGGGGCGGGCCCCTCCAGAGCCCGGCACAGTTGTCTCACCAGAGAGGCCCGCACGAAAGGCCGCGCCACATCGTGGACAAGGAGGTAATCTGAATCCTCGGGTGCCAGTCCCGACAGAGCCGCCAGACCGCACAGAGCCGATTGATGACGCGTCGCGCCGCCTGGCACAAGCGAAAGAAGCTCCAATCCAGCAAGACGGCGCCGCATAGAGGCTAAACTGTCCGGGTGAGACACAAGGATTATTCGATAGACCTCTGGCATGGACGCAAAAAGCCGGACAGACCAGTCAAAGAGAGGCCGTCCCCCTAAGTCCATCTCTTGTTTGGCCCGAGTCGGGTCTAGACGCTGGCCCGTACCGCCTGCGAGTAAAAGGACGAAAAGACGCATGCTCTGCCGCCGACCCCCGCCTTATATTAAAAAAAGAGACTTTACGCTCACATTATGCTATAATACAGGCGTGCTTGAAACCCTTGAATAGCCCCGGCATAGGAGATGAACCGTGAGCCAAAAAATTCTTATCATCGAGGACGACGATGTTTTGCGTGCCTCGTTAGCCAGTCAACTCCGTGAAACGGGGAAGTACGCCGTCACCGAAGCCGCCAACGGCAAAGAGGGCGGCCTCGAGGTCTCCCGGGGGCAATACGATGGCGTCATCCTAGACATCGGCCTGCCCGACGTGGACGGCAGAGAACTATGCCGCTATTGGCGTAAGAGCGGCATCAATATCCCTGTCATCATGCTCACGGCTCGTTCGGGAGACTCGGACATTATTGCCGGGTTCGAGTCCGGAAGCAATGATTATGTGGTGAAGCCGTTCCGCGTCGCCGTTTTGCTGGCACGGCTCGAGGCTCGCATCCGGACGTTCGAGCGCGATGAAAATGCGGAATTGGCGGTTGGGCCTTATAGACTCCAGATCCGCCAGCGTCAGTTGGTCCACCGGGAAACCGGCAAGAAAACGCATCTGACCGACAAGGAAACCGCGATTTTGAGGTATCTCTTCCGCGCCAGCGGGGAGCCCGTGTCGAAAGAGGAACTCTTGACCAATGTCTGGGGGTATCGGAGCAATATCATCACCCACACGCTGGAGACGCACATCTATCGGCTCCGGCGCAAGCTGGAGCCCGATGACCACTCGCCTCGTTTGCTGATTACGGGCCAGGGCGGCTATAGGCTCTTGCGGAATAGCTGGGTTTCGAGCTAAAACCTATCCCCGTTGCAGAGGGAGGCCGGGGGCCTCCCGACGAGGGATGGTGTGACAACAAATAATCTGGAGACGCTGTCTGTCTCCTCTCTTTCGACGAAGGTCAAGTACCTCCTGGAGGAGCGTTTCGGACGCATTCGAGTCCATGGCGAGATTACCCAACTCAAGCGTTCTGCGCCGGGGCATCTTTATTTTTCGCTCATAGAGGAAAAAAAGGACAGCTACAAGAACAACTACGCCGGGGCCAAAGTTTATACTATCGGTGCGATCTGCTGGGGTTCGACCGCTCGGACCCTGAGCTTACAGCCCGAAGACGGCTTGTCGGTGTTCGCCACGGGGCGGGTTACGACCTATGCTCACGGACGGTCGAGTTATCAACTCATCGTCGATAAGCTGGAACACGATAGTGCGGGCAGCTATCTGGAACATCTCCGGAGACTTAAGGAGAGGCTCTTAAAGGAGGGACTTTTTGATAAAGGCCACAAAAGGCCTCTGCCGCGTTTTCCCAAATGTATCGGGCTGATTACCTCCAGCCAGGGAGCCGTCCTCCAGGATATCCGTCATCGATTGGCGGAACGCTACGTAGAACGTATTTTACTCTGCCCGAGTGCCGTGCAGGGCGAGGCGGCTTTATCGGACATTCTCAGGGCTCTGGCGCGGTTCGGCCGGATGACCGGGCCCGAGCGGCCGGATGTTCTCATTTTAGCCCGAGGCGGCGGCTCGGCCGAAGACCTGATGGTTTTTAACCACGAAGACCTGGTCCGAGCCCTTCACAAGTTCAAGCTCGCGTCTCAAATTCCTATTATTTCGGCCATCGGTCACGAGACCGACACAAGTCTATGTGACTTTGTCTGCGATGTCCGGGCTCCGACCCCCACGGCTGCAGCCGAGATCGTTGCGCCTCTCAGAGAAACCCTACGGGTGGACGTGGACGCCTGGCTCACCCAGTGCCGTCAGGTCGGGCGAGCCCGCCTTGACGTCAGACGAGACAAATTGCATCTTTTGCGTCCGCCTTCCTTGCGACGGCGGTTCGAACAAAACCGTCAACACATCGAGACCTTGCTGATAGGCGTTCGCAGGCATACATCTACCCGGGTCAAGCAGGACCGTCTGGCCCTAGAGACCCTGTCGGAACGACAACGGCGAGCCCCCGTGCTGGCACCCTATGAGCGGGCTCTTGAGGCTCTTGTCCTGCCCCGAGACCGCTGGTTGCAACACCTGAGAGCCCGGAGCGGGGAGCTCCGTACGCTGGGCCAGCAGGCCGCCAACCATCTGCGTCGAGGCGTGGCTCGTCGGCGCGAACAAGTGGCGGCCAGCTTTCAGCTCGCGCGGTCGGTGTCGCCCGAACCCACACTCGAGCGGGGCTATAGCGTTCTCTTGGACCCACACCAGCGTGTCATTGCGTCTCCAGAGCAGCTTCGAGACCACGAAAGCGTGGAGGCCCTCTTCGCCCGAGGCCAAAGAGCTGTCCTCAAGCCTCTCCTTGAGTCGGGACCCCAGCTGGGACCCCAGCTGGGGGAACCCACCGGGCCGCCTTCAACGCGCAGTCGGAAAAAACAACAAACAACGGAACCTCCCCCCCAAGGTGCGCTTTTTTAGAACAAATACAAATAAGACGGGTTTGGCGGCAAGAGCCGGGGGCATGCAGGCCAGCAGGGGCATGCAAGCCGGCGGGGACTCCTCCGGACGGCCTAGGCCTGGGCTGAAACGAGTTCTCTTTTCGGCCCTCACGAGGTTCGGCCTTGCGGTCGGCCTTACGGTCGGCCTGGGCCTTGGGGGCCTCGCTGGGTCGGCTTCGGGGCAAAATACAACCGAACCCAATACCACCAATACGGCGCGTCATCCGTCGTTTCGCCTGAACTGGGCAGATTTTAATCCGACGCGTCTCACGCTGGGACACGTGACGCTGGAGGGCTTCGCCATCCAAGGAGGCTGGCTGATAGGCTCGGGGCCGCCGGGGACTCTGGTCGGCTGGGACAATATCCCCATTCGCGTCGGCGAGAACGGGTTTTTTATGCTGGGACTCCATCACCGAGAACCGCCTGAAAAGACGCTGATGGTTCGGACGTCCGACGGCGTGTGGCAGGGCTATCCGGTTCAGATCCAAGAGCGCACCTATCTCGTCCAGCGTATCGACCGTTTGGACGGGCAACTTGTGACGCCGAGTCCTCAAAATGCGGCTCGGATTCAGGCGGAAAACCGAGAAATACGCCTCGCCCGACAAAAGACGCGGCCAGACGGGCTGGATTACGCCGAATCCTGGGTCTGGCCCGTGCAAGGCGGCCGTTTATCGGGCCCCTATGGCGTCGGCCGTGTTCTGAACGGGGTTGAAAAGACGCCTCACTATGGCATTGACATCGCCACGCCGGCCGGCACGCCCGTGCGAGCCCCCGTGGGCGGGCAAGTCGTGCTGGCGGCGGCGGATTTTTTCTTATCCGGCGGGACGGTGATCCTGGAACACGGCGGCGGCGTTTTCACCTCTTATCTGCATTTATCTAAGCTCCACGTCCAGAAGGGCGAGCGAATCGAACGAGGCGATATCCTCGGCCTCGTCGGAGCCACAGGCCGAGCGACGGGGCCGCATCTGGATTTTCGCGTCAACTGGTTCCACAAAAGGTTAGATCCTCTTTTATTTCTGAGGTCGGCTCCATCGGCCTCTTGAATCGGGAGAGAAAATCCGGCTTGTTTCCAGGCTTGTTTTTTGGTCTGTTTTAAGTCAGATTAGGAGAACTTCTCTGTGAAGGGATGGTGTTTCGTATACGTTGAGAAAAAGGACGATGACTCTAACTGACCAAATCCTGTCTGTTTTCAGGCGTTCGCTGCATTCCGGGAGTCTCGTAGGCCTTCTCCTGATTGCGGTAACCGCGGCGGCTCTGCTTGTTTCGAATACCGGGTTTCGATACGCCTATGAGCATTTCATCCATTTACCGGTTCAAATCGGTGTTGGGCCGGTGCTTCTGGATAAGACTCTGGTTCATTTCGTGAACGACGGTCTTATGGTGCTGTTTTTCCTGGTGGTTGCCATCGAGATCAAACAGGAATTTATGGGCGGCGAGCTCTCTGAGCGCAAGAAGATTGTTTTACCTGTCGGAGCAGCGGCGGCGGGAATGGTTGTGCCGGCTCTCATTTATCTGGGCTTCAATTATGGAAACGCGGCCACCACGCAAGGCTGGGCGATTCCTGCGGCGACTGATATCGCTTTTGCGATCGCGGTTCTCTCGTTGGTCGGGAAGGGCATTCCGCCGGCTTTGCGGGCTCTCATTCTCGCGATTGCCATTCTGGATGATTTAGGCGCCATTTTAGTCATCGCCCTCTATTACACGGGAGACCTGGATGCTGTGGCCCTTATGGGGGCGGCGGGGCTGACGCTTATTTTATTCATCATGAACAGAGCCGGCGTTGTGAAAGTGACGCCTTATGCCTTGATAGGAGTCCTTTTATGGATAGCCTTCCTCAAGAGCGGCGTTCATGCGACCATCGCAGGCGTTCTGCTCGCCTTTGCCCTGCCCCTCGGGGATAAAGGTCATCATAAGGGTCATAAAAAGGAGGGTTCGCTCGGACACCGGGTCCGGCACGGGCTGGAGCCGATGGTTAATTTTTTTATTCTGCCTCTTTTTTGTTTTGCCAACGCCGGCGTTTATCTAGGCGGCGGCGGGTTTTTCCAAGATTTTGACCAAGTCAACATGGGCATTGCGACGGGTCTTTTTTTCGGGAAGCAAATCGGTATCTTTCTCACCATTTATCTCCTGGTTCGAATGGGGTTGGGAGCCATGCCCACAGGCACAAATTGGCTCCAGATTTACGGGATGTCGATTTTGTGTGGCATTGGCTTCACGATCAGCCTTTTCATTGGCAATCTCGCTTTTCCCGGAGACGCCTATTACGCCACGGTGCGGCTGGGCGTTTTCCGAGGCTCTATCCTCGCGGCGGTGGTCGGGTATCTGGTGCTTCTGTTGGCCGCGCGCCGAGGGTTGGCGCGCTCGGAGGCCGCCCCGGCGGCCTCGGCCCTGCCTTGAGTCTCTTTTGTGGCGAAAATTTTAATTGCCGGTGGTTCGCTGAGCGGGCTTTTAACGGGTCTGTCTCTGGCGAGGCGCGGTCTGTCGTGTCAGCTGCTTGATCCTCGGGGATTCGACGACGAGACCCCGCCCGAGGCCACGTTCCGGGAGGATGTCAGAACGACGGCTTTATCTCTCGCCAGCTGGCGTTATTTCGGAGAGCTCGGTCTCACGCGGTTTCTCGAGCCCTTTGCGCAACCCATCACGCATATTCGCGTGGCTCAGAGAGACTCGGCCGGCGGTCTTTCCCCTCGGACGCTTGATTTCGGCCCAGAGGTCCGGCCCGAGGGTGCCCCGTTCGGCTCTATCATCCCGAACGGGCAGCTCCTTAGGGTCCTGCGGGAGGCCTGTCGGGCCGCGTCTCGCCTCACCCTGACCCGCGGCCGTCTGAAAGGCTTCGAGGCCGCCACGCAGCGCGCCGTTCTGGAGGAACAAGGCTCTATAGACGGCGTTTCGCTTCTGATTGCCTGCGACGGGCGTCGGTCGCCGTGCCGTGAGGCGGCTTCGATTCCGACTCGGGCGTGGGACTATGGTGACAGCGTGCTTCTGGCTCAGATACACGCCGAGCGGCCCCACGGGGGGGTCGCGGTCGAGCTCTTTTTAGACAAGCCCTTCGCCATGCTGCCCATGCGCGATAACCATGTCAGCCTGGTGTGGACCGAGCGCCGGGCGGTGGCAGAGGCTCTGATGAAATTGCCGCTTCCTCTGTTCACCGGACGCCTGCGAGAGCGCTTCGGCCCGTGGCTTGGGGCCATCCGCCTGGTCGGTTCTCGCCATCTTTACCCTGTCCATTTTTCGCTAGCGCGCCGCTTTTTTGGGCCGCGTTTAGCCCTGGTCGGCGATAGTGCGCACGCCATTCACCCGATTGCGGGCCAAGGTTTTAATCTGGCCGTCCGAGATATTCAGCTTCTGACGGGGCTCGTGGCCTCGGCGGCGGCTCATGGCGGCGACGTGGGGGCCGCGCCTCTTTTAGAGGCCTATTCGGAACGCCGGCAGTTGGATGTGGTCTCGATGGCGGGGTTCACCGACGGGCTCGTGCATCTTTTTGAGGCCCCGTTCCTCAGACGCCCCCGGGGGTGGGGTCTCTCTGTGTTGGACGGCATGCCCGCCGCCAAACGCTTTTTCGCCCAAAGAGCCATGGGGTTCGAGTCCAGAGGCTTGGCGATGGGGAGTCTCGTCGGGAAATACGCCGGGAAATACGCCGGGGATTGGGCCAAACAGCGCACCGCCAGAGAGGCCCCCGAGAATTCTGCCGGGGCTTTTACCGAAGATTCTAGGACGGGCGGCTCTAATCCAGCAGATCCAGCACCTGCCGCCTAGAGGCATCGTTCGCCGCGAAAGGCGGCTCGTGGTGGTGCCGAAGTTTCTGACGCAGGCTCAGAGCCATCAGGCGTGCCCCCTCGCGGCGGAGGGTTTCAGGGTCGTTCTGCTGCGGTTGTGGGGCTCTGGCGTGGCTTTTGAAGTATAATTTGGCGGACTGGAGCTCTTCCAAAAGAGCTCTCAGATGCGGCGTCTGAAAAGCCTTGGGCTGCCCGCCCACCATCTGGCACAATTGAGAAAACTGGAACTGCCCCTCGGCATCATAGAGCCTGACGGGAAAGAGGCCGCCTTCGGCTCGGTCGGAAAAAAGAGCCGCATGCCAGTGACCCGTTGTGCGGACAGCGTCGGCTAAACCTTGAAAAAGAGACCCAAATTTCGCATCCAAGTCAAAATCTCGGGTAAAGTCCTCGGAAGAATCCTGGGCGGAATCCCGGGCAGCGTCGCGCGACACAAGCTGGCCGGCACAGAGGGCGTCTTCGGCGTAGGACTGAATGGCCGCGATGAGGCCCGCTATCAGAGCGGCACTGTCGGCCTTTTGTTTATCGGGCTCTGCGGGCGGCGGCGTTTCACCCCGGGGCTCTTGGGGTTCTCGGGGCTCTGGTTCGTCAACGCCGCGCGGGTCGGCGCGAAAGCCGGCGGACGCCTCCCCAGAGGACGCTTCGAAGCGTCCGGAAAGCTTCGCTTCTCGAAGCCCCGCTTCTGGAAGTCCCGCTTCTGGAAGCCCCGCTTCTTGCATTCTTATCTCACGTTCAGCATGTCGGTCGGTCGTAGCGTGCACGATGGTATCACGATGGCACCACGATGGAACAGTGTGCGATGATTCTGGGAAAAATGTCAAGCTGGCAAGGAAAACGACCTTCACAGAGAGGGCGGGCCTCATGGGGCTCTAGAGTTCTGCCTTAAATTCGGCATGGCTAAAATGGCTTTACTTGAGAAGCTTTTTTTGACAAGCTACACCAATTCGTGTAGAATTCCATTCGATGGCAGCTGATCAACGGGACCCGAGGCCAAAGAGAGGAAATGCGCTGGATAAGCGCTGGCTTTTTGCGTTTTCCGGGACAAAGTTCGGGGCACCATCCGTGAAGTTTCCGGCCGTGAAGTTCCTAGGGTCTTTTGTTCTGGTTACCCTGCTGATGAGCCCAGCACTGGCCCAAGCCAATGACGTGGAGACCGGCCGTCAGATTTTTGATTCGGTGTGTACCACCTGCCACGGTCTGGACAAGGCCAGAGTCGGTCCGCCTCTGAGGGGCGTGTTCGGGCGGCGCGTGGGGTCGGTTCAGGGCTTTCACTACTCGAAGGCTCTGAGAGAGGCCGATTTTCGATGGGACGAGGCCGGCTTAGAACGATGGCTCTATGACCCCGAGGGCCTCATTCCAGGCCAGGAGATGGATGTACGCATCCCGGATGCCTCACAACGCCAGGGCGTAATTGCTTTTTTGAAGTCTCTGCAGTGATGGAAAAAGACGCCCGAAGACGATAACGCGTCAGGTGGTGTCGTCTCGGGGCCTCGAAAGAGGCGGCGGCGGCGTGGGTGTTGTCGTTTTGTGGCCGTCACCCGCCCCGGATGGCGTTCCTCCGGGGGACGTTTTAACATCGAGAGCGACGTCATCCGAGGCCTTCAGCATATTTTCCGCGCGTTTTTCTATTTTGTCGCTCGTGATGCGCACATTGTGTACGAGCTGGACCAAGCGTTGAGAACTCGATTCGAGCTTTTCAAGCCGCTCGTGGAAGCGTTCGACTTCCTCCATGAGACCCTTGGCTTCCTTTCCGAGCGTCCGGGCCTGCTTCTGCACCGCCACGTCCCGGAGCAGGATTTGAATGTTGGCAACCACAGCCATAAGCGTCACAGGCGAAACCAATAACACATTCTTCCGCCTGGAGACCTCTTGGATCTGCGGCACATAGGTCATAATATCCGCGAACACCCCCTCGGAGGGAATATACATCAGAGCATATTCGCTCGTCTCCCCGGGGAGAATGTATTTGGAGGCGATGTCCTCTATGTGTTTTTTGAGCGCGCTTTCCAGCTGTTTTATCTGTTGGTTCCACACGGCTTTCGACGCCTCATTCTGAGCGTCCCTCGCGCGTATTCTATCCAGAGACGCCATCGGAAATTTAGCGTCAATCGCCAGCGAACCCGGCGGGTCGGGCAAACGAATCAGGCAATCGACCACGGCCCCGCTGGAGAGACGCCTCTGAAACTCGACGATGGAGGCAGGGAGACTGTCGCGCAATTGATTTTCCAGCATCACCTCGCCAAATGCGCCTCGAAGTTGATGGTTCCCTAAAATGTTCTGGAGCGACAGCATATTGCCAGAGAGCTCTTTGAGGTTTTTCTGCGCATGGTCTATCACCGACAAACGCTGGCGCAGGTCGGTCAGGAGCTCTCCCTGAGCGGTTTGACCCTGCTGGAGTTTGTTGAAAATCTGGCTGTCCATCTGCGTCAAACGCGTCACCAGGGTCTCTTGGAGGTGGCGTTCTTGGGCGCGCAAGTGCTCTGAGACCTCGTTCTGGCCGCGTAATTGGGTCTCTGTTACCGCGTGCAAGAGCCCTTTCAGCTCCTGAAGATGACCCTGGAGGTCGGGCTCGCTTCTCTGGCGCGGCGCCCGGCGTTGCGTCAGAAACCACAACACGCCGCCACCCACAAGCAGCAGCCCTGCCCCCAAGAAAAAACCGACACCAAAGCTTGCTAAATCCATTTTTTTTAAGACCTCTCGAGTTCAAGAAAGACATTTTGTCGCACAAAAACATAAAAAATAGGATGAATTTTCATAGTTTGTTCAAAATTCTCACTTGTCTGAGCTCGTGATCTGTTCTAAATGTTTGTCACTCAATGAGTGCTTGTCACGCATTTATTTGACAAACGGCTCTAAATGTTTGACAATCTGTCAAGGGGCTGTTTGTCAGGGGGCGGATGGGCTTAGTTGTGAGGCTTGACCCCTCGTGCTTTTTTAGAGGAAGAATTATCGAAAACTCATGGCGGACCTATTAGCCACCGAAGACGAGAGCCCTCTTTTAGAGCTCATGCTGGCACCGCATCCTGTTCTCCGGCGTCAGGCGCGCCCGGTTGAGCGCGTAACCCAGGAGATCCGAGATCTCATGGAAGCGATGCTCGAGGCTATGTACCGCTGGAACGGCATCGGCCTGGCAGCCAATCAGATCAACCGTTTGGAGCGCGTTCTCGTCATGGATGTGCCCGGGGGAGGCTCGGACCGATACCCCGAGAGCGGCGATCAGAGGCCGCACCAGGTCGCCAGCCTGGGCGAGCCCATCCGGACCTCGAACCCGTATTGCATGGCCAATCCAGAGATCCTCCAGTCGAGTCCGTACCAGACGCCCTTGATGGAGGGGTGTCTCTCTTTCCCCGACCAGCAGATCGAGGTCTATCGTCCTGACACCGTCCGAGTGCGTTATCTCGACGCCCATAACGAGCTCTGTGAGCAGGATTTCACAGGTCTCGAGGCCAAATGCGTCCAACACGAAATAGACCATCTGAACGGCCGGACCATCGACCGGTATTTGTCGCCTTTGAGACGCAATTTGCTTTTGACTCGGCTCGGGAAAAGGAGCCGCCCTTCTTAAATTTACATGAATATTTAGATGAGGATGAAGATGAAGAAGATGAGTAATTACGGTGCCATTGCTGCTATCATTTTAGCTTTTACATTTGTTATCGGTAAAGCGAATGCTGCTTCGCCTATACAAAACGATTTAGCAGTTACAAATTGCATTATGTCTGAACTCACTCCAAGCAAAGAATGTTTTGATAGAGTATGGAGTAAATTTGAAAGATTTAAAGGTTTTGTAGATTCTGAAAATCACAGCATGGTAGGAACTTGGTGCACCTTACATTACCTCGAATTTACTTTAATTGAACTTCCTCACTTTTTAGGACAAAGCGAGGAAGTCGATGATAATATATATTCAGTTATTGAAAGCATGAAAGAATCATGCAGACCTTACGGAGTGGTTTTTTAAGGACTTAAGAAAATGAAAAGAATAACGGATTAGAGAAAACGGCTCATGCAAGCTATGCGTCTCGTTTTTTTCGGCTCGTCGAGCGTCGCTAAGACGATTCTAGAGCAAATCGCATCGGCCTCCGGCGGGGGCCAGAGGCCGTGGGAACTCGCCGGCGTCGTGACCGTTCCGCCGAGCCCGGCCGGGCGCAGATTGAAGCTCCAGCCGACGCCTGTCGGACAGCTCGCCCGAGACCGCGGCTGGGCGTCGCTGTTGCAAGAGACAGCCCGACCTCAAGAACATCTAGCGTGGCTCAGAGACCGGCGCGCCGATTTTTTTCTAGTCTGTGCGCATGGGACGCTGTTGACTCAGTCCGTTCTGGACGTTCCTGGTCGCGGGCGTTGTCTGAATCTCCATTTTTCTGATCTTCCGCGATGGCGTGGCGCGGCGCCTCTGGAGCGCGCCCTAGAGGCCGGCGATACTTCTACCGCGGTCTGTCTCATGCAGATGGTCTCGGCCCTCGATGCCGGGCCGATTTACGCCCGGACGCGTGTTCGTATTGAGACCAGGGATACGCGCGAAACCCTGGAGCACAAGCTGATTAAGGCCAGCCTGCCTCTTCTGCGGAAGCATCTCCCGGCCATCCAGAGCGGCCAATGCGTCCCCAGGCCTCAGGAGGGCGCAATACATTACGCCCATAAAATTACCAGCCAAGACCGTTCCCTGGACTGGCATCGCTCCGCAGAGCACCTGGCACACCAAATCCACGCCATGGGGCCGAGCCCGGCCTGCTGGACGACGCTGGAGACAGAACACGGAACCCTCGAACGCGTCAAAATCCTCGAGGCCCATCTCATACAGGCCCACGAACAAAATAACAGAGAAAACGGCGAGGCTTTGCGAGCTTTGCATGGGCAGACCGATATGCTTGAGGCGGCGGGGCACGTTTTGCTTCGGCCGGAGGGACTTGTTGTCCGTTGTGGTGCCCCCGTTTCTGACGACGGGGCGGCGGCGTCTCGAGCGGCGGCGGAGACGTCAAACGCACCTATACCGGAAAAAACCGCCTCGACCCGTACGAACGGCATCCGTGAGGAAGCTCGTCCTCCCGGCGGTTACGACAGTCTTTGTGTTACGCTGATCCAACGCGCAGGGAGACGTCCGATGACCCCGGCAGAGTTTTTCCGAGGCTTCCCCTCGCCCCCTCGCCGTTTCGTGCAGACTGAGACCCCGGCGGCTCGGCTTACTGGCTCGTCGGCCTTCCGGCAAACCCGGCAAACAACGGGCGATACGCCCCGTGTCCTCGCCGCGGAGGTGGAGGCCTATAGTGGCGGCACATAAAAACGAGCCCTGGCGGCGAGCCGCCTGCTTCTGTTTTTTTTCTTGCTTCTCGCCTGTTCTTCTCTGTTTTCTTTTTTCGGCGGATTTGCCTCGGGCGTTTGCTTTCGGCATGTGACATGCCCGTGAAATACCTGTGAAGCGTTTAGCCGTTGTTTTCTGCGGGAGTTCCAGCCAGATCCTGCCCGAATATCTAGGTTTGGCCGACCGAGTCGGCCCTCTTCTAGGACGCCTGAAGCTCGGTCTTGTGTTCGGAGCCGGAACAAACGGCATGATGGGCAGAGTCGCCCGATCGGCTTTCGACCAAGGGGTTCCGATTACGGGGATCATTCCGAGCTTCCTCAAAGAGCTCGAGCCCACGCCGGATTACCCCATTGAACTGATCGAGACCCCAGACATGCAGACGCGCAAACGGCTTTTGCTAGACCTGTCGAATGGATGCCTGGTTCTGCCGGGGGGATTCGGGACGATGGACGAGCTTTTCGAGGTCCTCACAGGCTCTCAGCTTGGCGTTTATTCTCGGCCCATCTATATTCTGAATCATCTAGACTATTTCCGGGGACTCAGGATTCAATTTGAGACGATGCAGGCGAATGGTTTCGTCAAAAGCGAGGCCTTTGCGAAAACTGTATGGCTCAATAGCTTTGAGGAACTGGAAACAGCCCTGGAGCAATTTGCTTGGCAGGTGGACCTCGACCCGGAACCCGGCGTCCAATCGGAACCGGCGGCTGAACCGGCTCTGGCGCGCTCCTGACCTCCCCCACCTTCGAAACAACCCCTGAGGAGGAACCAAAAAATGGAAAAAATTAAAGTCGCAACTCCCGTCGTGGAGATGGACGGCGATGAGATGACACGCGTGATGTGGCAATTCATCAAGAACCGTCTCATTCTGCCGTATCTCGAGATCGACCTGCACTATTACGACCTGGGCATCCGGAAACGCGACGAGACCGACGACCGCATCACCACCCAGGCGGCCGAGGCTATCTTGAAATACGGGGTCGGCATCAAATGCGCCACCATCACGCCAGACGAGGCCCGCGTCGAAGAATTCGGTCTCAAGCGGATGTATCGTTCGCCCAATGGCACGATCCGCAACATTCTGGACGGCACCGTGTTTCGCGAGCCGATTTTGTGCGCGCGTGTCCCGCGTCTTGTGCCGCACTGGGATAAGCCCATCATCATTGCGCGGCACGCTTTCGGCGACCAATACCGAGCCACAGAGCTCGCCATATCCGCCCCTGGCGTGTTAGAGCTCGTTTTTCGCCCCGACCCGTCGGGCGGCTCTGCCACGGCGGACGCGGCGGCCAATGACGCCCGGGCAGAAACTCGAGAAGTCTTTCGTTTCCAGAAACCTGGCGTGGCTCTGGGCATGTATAATCTGGACGAATCCATCGAGGGCTTCGCTCGAGCCTGTTTTCGATATGGGGCCTCCAGAGGCTATCCCGTCTATCTATCCACCAAAAACACCATTCTGAAGACCTATGACGGCCGCTTCAAAGACCTGTTCGAGGCCGTCTATCAAAAGGAATTCCGGCAGGATTTTGAAAAACAAGGCCTGTTCTACGAGCATCGCCTGATTGACGATATGGTCGCTCAGGCTCTGCGCGATCGAGGCGGCTACGTCTGGGCGTGTAAGAACTATGACGGCGATGTTCAGTCGGATATTGTGGCTCAGGGGTATGGGTCGCTGGGATTGATGACCTCTGTTTTGTTGCGCCCCGACGGCAAAGTCGTGGAGACCGAAGCCGCGCATGGCACCGTCACGCGCCATTTTCGCCAGCATCAGGAAGGAAAAGAGACCTCGACCAATCCCATTGCCTCTATTTTTGCCTGGACCCGAGGGCTCCGGTATCGAGGCCTTTTCGACAACACGCCTCGCCTTGTCGAGTTTGCGGAGCTTCTAGAAGAAACCTGCCTGGCCCTTGTCGAGGACGGCTCGATGACGGGAGACTTAGCGGCTCTTGTCGGCCCGGGGGCTCGAACGCTGACGACCAACGCCTTTCTGAAAGCCATAGACGAGCGTCTCGGGGCCCGCATCGCCGCTCAGGGTTCCTAGCGGGCGGGGGTTCCTAGCGGAGCGGCAGACAGGAAAAAGCACGCCGAGGAGAGCGAACAAGGCGGACAAGTGGCGGGGTTCTCGGTCAAGAGGCAGGGGCAATCTCCGGAGAGCAGGGCACCGGCACCGGCAATCAGGAATCACAGCTCACACGAGGAAACCGGGGCAGCGGGACGGGACGTTCGCACGGGGACGTTCGCACGGCTATAGACCCCTGCATGCAGCTTGTGACCATGCGGGACGGGACGTTCGCACGGGGACGTTCGCACGGCTATAGACCCCTGCATGCAGATTGTGACCATGCGGGACGAGACGTTCGCACGGGTGCGTTCACACGGCTATAGACCCCTGCATGCAGCTTGTGACCATGCGGGACGGGACGTTCGCACGGGTGCGTTTGCACGGGGGGCGGCGGGCAGGGTCTCAAGGTTTCTCGGGATTCCCGGTTGATTTCTGGTCGACTTTACCCCCGGCACGGGTATGGTCGGCTCTGGCGGCTTGTCTTGGTTTTCTCCATTTTCCCCGGCTTTTTCGGGATTTTTCTGCCGGGGGCACCAGTGCCGGGGGCACCAGTGCCGGAAGCACCAGCGGCTGGCTCGGCAGAGCTCTTATAAAAACGGCAAATGTCCGTCAGAAAGCATGTCTCACACACGGGTTTTCTGGCTTTGCACTGGTAGCGTCCGTGCAAAATGAGCCAGTGGTGGGCATATAGGCGATAGGCCTCGGGCACAATCCCCAGCAAATCGGCTTCTATAGCCTCTGGCTTTTCGGCGTCCGTGAGCCCCAAGCGTCGGCTCACGCGGCCGACGTGGGTGTCTACGGCAATGGTCGGCTGGTTAAAGGCAATGTTCAGAATGACATTCGCCGTTTTTCGGCCGACACCCGGAAGCTGTATGAGGGCCTCGAATTGGTCGGGAACCTTGCCCTGGTGGTGCTCGATGAGCCTCTGAGAGGCCGCAAGCACATGCCGGACCTTGGTCCGATAATAATTGAGAGAGCGTAAATAGGTCTCGAGCTGCTCTTGGCCCAGGGCGACCATCTGTTGCGGGGTCTTGGCGACTTCGAACAAGACTCGAGTCGCACGATTCACGCTCTGGTCCGTCGTCTGGGCCGACAAGAGCACGGCGACCAGAAGCGTATAGGGCGAGTCATAAACGAGCTCACTGGCCGGGGCCGGCCGGTGAGCAGCGAAAAGCTCAAAAAGGCGGTGCGGATCGACCAAAACGAGACGCCCCTCCCGGGCCACCTGGGCCCGGGGCAGACCAGGGCCCCGTGGTCCAAAAATGCGTCCAATTACGCCAGAAAGAAGACGCACATTGGACGCGTTGACCCCAAAACTTGCCGGCTCTGAGCACCCCTTCGGTCCGGTTTTGTAGAAAGGCTTGGGTCTCGGTGCGGCCGGGGCTTTTATCCTCGAGCCAGACGAGGCTCGTCGTTCCCAACACCCACGCCAGCAGAGTCCGTTTTGTGTAAAAATTATGGTCCACCGAGCGGTCGCCCGCAGCATACCAAAGCCAGTCGGCCAAGTGCCAGAGCAGCCTCGACCCAAAGGCCGGCCGCCCCGTCGTGAAGCTCAAAGCCGCCCGCAGAGCCTCTGGGGACTCGGCCCAGCTAGACAGCAGACGCCAGACCCCTTGCTTGATTTTCTCGGTGGTGCCCTGAGCCTGAAAAGCCTTGTCTCCCAGTTCGGCACGGACCAGGGCTCGTCTGAAGCCCCATCGAATCAGGGTCTCTGGCG
This sequence comes from Alphaproteobacteria bacterium, assembly GCA_965203415.1. Classification (GTDB taxonomy): domain Bacteria; phylum Pseudomonadota; class Alphaproteobacteria; order CBDBCS01; family CBDBCS01; genus CBDBCS01. The sequence goes on from CBDBCS010000006.1 coordinate 422,388, forward strand.
TAAGGTCGGGGAAAAGGGCGGCCGCATAGGAGGGCTCGTGCCCTAATTCGAGGGCGGCCCGCGCGCAGGCCTCTTCGGTCCAGCCGGCCCGAGCGGCCCACGGCAACAGAGCCTCGATGAAAGCGAGACGCTCTGCTTCGAGAGCCTCTTCTTCGGGACTAGTCCCTTCGGGGCTGGCCCCGTCGCCGGGGGCTCCGCCTGTGGGTGTATCTGTGTCGGTCATCGCACCCCATTGTAGAAAAAAAAGAGTGCGGGTGCAAGCGCAAAAATGCGCTATAATCGCAGAAGACGAGGCACCCGGTCTCGGCAAACGGGCGGCAGGCAAACGAGTCCGACCAACGGGCCGGGCGGCAAACGGGCCGGCGGGGCGGCTTGTGACTCTGGGGTTGGACCGCCCGTCGGGCACGAAGGGGGGGAGAACGACTCGCACACGGAGCTCGGCATGCCTATTCGCGTACCTATTGATTGGGTCTGCTTATGAGGTCTGGTCTGTGTGTCTCAACTTGCCCCGACCTTGCGTGTATGCCTGGGCGTATGTGTATGCCTGGGCGTATGCCTGGACGTGTTTTTTTTAAGGGTTTTTAAGGTCTTATGAAAGGCTCGAGCGTTTCGCCCGTTTTTCCGCTGGGTTTCGAGTCGGAATGAATCCGCTTTGCACCGATTTTTTATCCAAGCGTCGGCCTCTTCGGGGGCTGCGTGTTCTAGATCTCAGTCGGATTCTGGCGGGCCCCTGGGCGAGTCAGATTTTCGCCGATCTGGGGGCCGAGGTCCTCAAGATCGAGCATCCTCAACGCGGCGATGATACAAGAAGCTGGGGGCCTCCTTATATGAAAGATGCGGCGGGCCAAGCGACGTCGCATGCCGCTTATTTTCTGACGGCCAATCGGGGCAAGAGGTCTCTTGCCATTGATTTCCAGCACCGAGAGGGCGCGCGTCTTATCCAGCGTCTCGCAAGCCAGTCGGATGTCGTGCTGGAGAACTTCAAACCGGGCACTTTAGCCCGCTATGGGCTTGATTTTCACAGCCTCAAGAAGCGGCGGCCGGGGCTGATTTACGCCAGCATCACGGGGTTTGGGTTAGATGGCCCCAATGCGCATTTGGCCGGCTATGATTTCACCATCCAGGGTCTGTCGGGTCTCATGAGCGTCACAGGGACCGACAAGGCGCACGGCGGAACCGGCCCCGTGAAAGTGGGGGTGGCGATTTCAGATTTATTCGCGGGGCTCTATACGGTGATTGGCGTGCTGGCGGTCTTGTTTGAGCACCATCAAACGGGCGTCCCGGATGTCTCGGGTGTCTCGAGCAGGGCTCGCCGCCGGCGTCCGAAGGCGACGCATCTCGACATTGCTTTATTTGACGTTCAACTGGCGGCTCTGGCGAATCAGGCGGGCAATTATCTCATTGGCGGCGAGGTGCCCGGCCCGATGGGGAATCGACACCCGAACATTGTGCCTTACCAGGATTTTGAGACAAAAAACGGGTCGCTCATTCTGGCGATTGGCAGCGACCTTCTTTTTGAAAAATTCTGTCAGCTGGTCGGCCAGCCGGACCTGGCGCGGAACTCTGCTTATGCGACGAATCCGGCACGCGTCCGGAACCGAGACGCGCTCGTCGAAGAAATCGCGAAAATCATGCGTCGCAAGACGAGTGCCGAGTGGCAGGCTCTTTTCGAGGCGGCTCAGATCCCCTCCAGCCCCATTTGTCGGCTAGACGAGAGCTTCGCTCTCCCCCAGGTCCACGCGCGACGCTTGGTCCAGCGCGTGCCTCATCCGCACAATCCTGACTTAAAGCTGGTGGCGAATCCGTTGCGCTATGCGTTGGAGGAGTCCGCCGCCGGTGACGTCTCCGGTTCCGCCTGTGAAGCCTCTCTTGGCCCGCCGCCGCTCTTGGGGGAGCACACACTCGAGACGCTTCAGAATCTATTGGGGCTCGAAGAGGCGACCTTGGCGCGTCTTCAACAAGAGAAAATTATTTTTCAAGCGTCTTGACTTTACATACGCCGCCCTCTAGTCTCCCTGAGACCTTACGACGGGCCAGGGCTTGCTTGGGCTTGCTTTGCTTTTGCGGGTCTTGTTCTTCTGTCTCTCTGTTGTCGGAATCGGAAAGGGTAGAAAAAAATGCGTGTAGCTGCCTCCCTGAAGACGCTCAAGAAGCGTCACAAGAGTTGTCAAATTGTACGCCGGCGGGGCCGGGTCCTTGTCATCAATAAGACAGTCAAGCGCTTCAAAGCCAGGCAAAAATAACGGAAAAAACGAAACGGAGGCCAACCGGCAGGGGAACCGGCAGGGGCGAAAGAAAGAGGCTTTTCCTGTCGTTTCGTGTGCCTCTCTGAGCGCGGTCTAGCTCCCCCGGTAAGACGAATACCCGAACGGCGAAATCAAAAGAGGCACGTGATAATGCGCCTCTGCGTCGCCGACAAGGAAGCGAATCTCGACCAGATCCAGGAAAGGCGGAACTTGGAAGAGCGTCCCCTGAGCCGCATAATAGGCTCCGACCTCGAAGCAAAGCCGATACGTCCCGATTTCGAGGGCCGCTCCCGCCAGCAAAGGCGCATCGCACCGGCCGTCTGAATTGGTCCGACGCGACAGAAGCGACACAAACATCCCCTTTTGCACCCCCTTTTGAGCCCCCTCCTCTAGCTGGTGGCGAAAGAGCTCTATTCTCATATCAGCCGCCGGGCACCCACGCGAGGTATCCAGAACGTGCGTGGTCAGCCGACCCTGCTCTAGACCCTGTTTTGGCGGCGGTGAAGCTTGCGCTTGTGCTTGATCTTGCATAGGAACCTTCATAGAGTTATAAAGAACGCTTGTCAAGGGGCTCCGTCCGGATGGAGGACTCGAGGGTAGATCTCCCGGGGCAGGTCTCCCGGGGTTTTCTTGGTTTTTCGGCGCGATGGCGGAATGGTTACGCAGAGGACTGCAAATCCTTTTACACCGGTTCGATTCCGGTTCGCGCCTCCACCCACGACCCGCAAGGTCGTCCTTCTGCCATGATCCAAGCTTATAATCGGGCCTATGAGGTCGTGAACGGAGCCCAGAGGGCGCCGTTCGTTTTTCTGTGCGACCATGCCTCGTGCCGTCTTCCGGCGGCCTTTCGAGCGCGCCTCTCGCCCGAAGTCCGCCAGAGCCACCGCGCTTGGGACAAAGGCGCGGCGTCTGTCACCCGTTTGCTGGCTTCTCTGACGAGCGGGCCAGCTCTTTTAGCGCGCTGGTCGCGGCTTTTAGTGGATCTCAACCGCCCGCCGCACAGCGAGGCCTGCATGCCGGCCTGGGTGGATGAGGTCTCTATCCCGCCCAATCAGCACCTATCCGAGCCCGCCCGTCAACGCCGGCTGCGGCGTTATTTCCATCCGTACCACCGAGCCCTGGAGAAGCTTCTCTATCATCAATGCCGCGGACACCAGTGTCGTGGACACCAGTGTCGTGGACACCAGTGTCGTGGACACCCGGGCCGGAGCGAGCCATCTGAACACAGCCCTGCTTTGGTGGCTGTCCACAGTTTCACGCCTGCCTTGCGCGGCCAGCCGGCTCGCCCTTGGGAGATTGGGATTCTCTGGCACCGTGACGAGGCTCTAGCGAGCCGTCTCGTGCGTTATTTTTCAAAAAACCATTGTGTTGGCGCGAATCAACCCTATTCGGGCTTTGACGTTAATTACACGCTGGACCGGCACGCTGGGAGTCTCCGTCTGCCGCATGTGGCTATAGAAATCCGGCAGGACCTGCTCTATGACACCGAAAACACCGGAGACACCACCGGGCGGCAGCTGAATCTTGCGTGGGCGCGGCAGATTCACGAAGCTCTCCAGAGTCGGTCTTGAAGCGGGCCTAGACACGGCCCGGGCACGGCCCGGACAGAATGCCGGGCAGAATTCCGGGCAAGATGATTCCGGGCAAGCTCTAGAGGCCTCCAGGAGACTTGGCTCAACCCTTGCTTGTTTACCGGAAAAGGACTCGATAAGGACCCAAAGCACAGATTGAATTGCGTATGGCCATCTCGTCGCAAGAGCCCAGCTCGCGGAACGTCGCCCGCCAGCCCTTCGAAGGGCTGGGGTTCGAAGAACTCAACAGGCAATCCTACGCGCTTTTGAACCGCCTGCTGGCATCCAGGGTACCCAATCCCGACCGCCCCCCGAGTCTGCTCCACATTGGCGAGCCAAAACTAGGCCCGCCGGACGCGGTGCGCACGGTGATGGCCGACGCCTGGACCGAGTTCGGAACCTACCCAGGCATAGACGGAAGCCCCGATACACGCCGAGCCGTTCAGAAGTGGCTCGAGAGACGCTATCACTTGGCGCATCCCCCTGATTTGTCGCAACTCCTCATCATTCCTGGAACCCGGGAGGCTCTGGTAGAACTCGGCGCGGTTGCCAGCCGAGTCGGACGCGCCCGCGGCAAAGGAGACGCCCCAGTCGTCCTTGTGCCGGACCCCTTTTACAATGCCTGGCTCGGAGCCGCCCTCGCGCATGGCTGCGAGCCCGTCCCCGTCCCCTGCCGACCCGAGACCCACTACCAGCCAGCCTATTTCGATATCCCCGAGTCCATCTGGCGTCGAACCTGTCTCGTCTTTGTCAATTCGCCGTCGAATCCGACGGGCTGGGTCGCCTCTCGAGCTTTTCTGGAGAAGCTCTGGGAAAAATGCCGCGCCCACGACGCGTTTCTAGCCTCGGACGAATGCTATAGCGAGTTCTGGCACGACACCCAACCGGGGACCCAGCCGGGGACGGGGCCCCAGCCGCCGACGGGGCTCTTCGAGATAGACCCCTCCCTGCAAGGTGCCTTTGTCTTCAACTCGCTGTCTAAGCGTTCCTCCGTGCCAGGTTTACGCATGGGCTTTATGGCCGGAGCTCCCGACGCGCTGGAGCTGGTGCGCATCATCCGCCGCATCGGCGGCGGGCAGTGTCCTCTGCCGCTTCAGAGAGCGGGGGCCGCTCTGTGGAACGACGAGACCCACGTCGAAAAGGCTCGCCAGTTTTACCGAGATCTCGTAGAGCTTGCCGACTCGATTTTCAGCACCTATCCCGGCTATCATCGCCCCGAGGGCGGGTTTTTTCTATGGCTCCGGGTCGAGAATGACTTGGATTTCGTGTGCCAGGCCTGGGAGCGGTATCATATAAAACTCTTACCGGGGCGTTACACCTCGCTTCGCCCCGATGAGGTCGAGCCTCATGTCCGGATCGCACTTGTGGACCCGCCAGACAGGCTCGTCGAGCCTTTGAGACGCATTCGAGGGCTTTTAGAGGCTCAAAACACGGCTCGCCCGGGTCGCCACCCGGGCCGTCCGAGCCGTCCAGACGCAGGCGTGGCGACGGATACCACGGATGCGACGAATGCGGCCCCAGGAGGGTCAAGAGGCTCCGGGACAACGCCCTTATGAGCCGGCTTCGGGCGCGTCTCTTCAGCCTGTTCTCTAGGCCGGCTTTTTATTATATGGGCGGTGGAACGGGGGTGACTCTAGGGGCTTTTCTGTTTTTTTGCCTCGTGAGTTCGGGCGCCCGCGACTCTTCCCTCAACCAGGCCGGCCAAACCGAGTACGCCAACTGGCTTGGGGCTCCTGGGGCGATTATCGCCGATGTCTCGCTTCAGCTTTTCGGGCACGCGAGCCTGGTCCCCGCCTTGCTCTTTATCAATTGGGGCGTGCTGGTTTTTATTCGCCGAGCCCCTTTGTCGCTGATGCTGCATCGGTTTTTAACGCTCGGGCCGCTGATGGCGGGCTGGGCTCTCGTCCTGGAGAGCACCCTGAGCCAACACGCCGCCAAGGTCGCCACTGCCGCGACGCCGCTCGGAGGGATGCATCCCGGGGGGGGAGCCGGGGGAGCTATCGGGAGCTCGCTGCATGGACTCCTCCATGTCCCGGATCAACAGGCTCTTTATTGGACGGGACTAGGTCTCATTGTCTTACCGCTTTTGGCTTTAACGCTCTGGCACATTGGCTGGACCCGGCACGAGTGGGCCTTTCTTCTGGCCCGTTGCGCCCGAGGACTCTGGGGCTTGAGCCGATGGAGTCTCAAATGGACGATACGACACCCTATCGCCTATGTGTTTCGCCGCGTCCCCCAAAGCCTCGCGACGCCCGCGACGCCCGCAACGGCAGGAACTCACCGTCCCGCCCAGGGTTTCATGCCAGGCCCCACGCCGGGGCCGGGGACGCCGCACGCCACCGAGGCAACCGAGGCCACCAATGCAACCGGGCTGCCTCTTGACGAGACGCCTCTTTTTCCCGAAGCCCGGGCCTCGTTTGCTCCCGTGGGCCCCTCCTTCCCGCCCGGGCCACCTACGCCGCCGCTCGGGGAGAGCGGTGTTTCGTGGGACTCAGAGGACTCGTCTGCCGCCGCCCCGGTTTCGGCTCCCCCGGTTTCACCGCCTCCGGTTTCGCCGCCCCCGGGGGCAGAGCCAAAAGTCAGCCCGCGGGCGCGTTTTTTTTCGGCTTTACGGTCTGGGCCGCCGGCCTCTGGTTTTACAACGGGGGCCCCGGATGCTCCTGTGGGAGCCGGCTCTGTGACGAGTCTGCTGAATCGAGCCCCCGGGGCGTGGCACGCGTCGGTGACCGAGTCCTATCTGGTCGAAAGAGCCCGAACCTTAGAACAAGTCCTCCGAGATTACGGCATTCAAGGCGAAATCATGAATGTCCGCCCTGGCCCGATTGTGACGCTCTTTGAGCTTCTGCCCGTTGCTGGCACAAAGGCGAGTCGCGTGATTACGCTGGCCGAGGATATCGCGCGTTCGCTGTGTGCGGTCTCGGTCCGCATCGCGACCGTACCGGGCGAGCAAGTCCTGGGCATAGAGATCCCCAACCAAGACCGGATGACTGTCCTGCTCGGCGACATTTACGACGACCCGGCTTGGCAAAACTATCGCGGGACGCTGCCGATTGCTCTCGGGAGGCGCATCGACGGGACGCCCATTCTGGCGGATTTGGCGACCATGCCGCATTTATTGATTGCGGGCACCACGGGGTCCGGGAAGTCCGTCGGCGTGAATGCGATGATTCTCTCGCTCCTGAGTCGATTCACGGCCGAGTCGTGCCGCATGATCATGATAGACCCGAAAATGTTGGAATTTTCGGTTTATGACGGGATTCCGCATCTTCTCACGCCGGTCGTGACGGACCCGCATAAAGCGGTGCAGGCCCTCAAGTGGGCGGTGCGGGAAATGGAGTCGCGCTATCGGCTCATGGCCCGCGCAGGCGTGCGTAATATCGCCAATTACAACGACAAAATTCGAGAGGGGTCTCTGTTCCCCACCCTCGCCCCGGGTGAGAGGCCTGGGGAAACGGTCAGCGCAACGGCCGAGCCGCATCACCCGCTCCCGTTCCTCATTATTATTGTGGACGAATTGGCGGATCTGATGCTCGTCGCGGGCAAAGAGCTGGAAGCCTTGATCCAGAGGCTCGCTCAAATGGCTCGAGCGGCGGGCCTCCATTTGATTATGGCGACCCAGCGGCCTTCGGTGGACGTCATCACGGGAACGATTAAAGCGAATTTCCCGACCCGGATGAGCTATCAGGTCACGAGTAAAATAGACTCTCGGACGATTCTGGGCGAGCAAGGCGCGGAAGCTCTGCTGGGTCGGGGTGACATGCTCTTCATGCGGCCGGGGCAGAAGATTGAACGCGTCCATGGGCCGCTTGTGTCGGACGAAGAGGTGAGTCGAATTTGTACGGCACTTCGGGCCTCTGGGGAGCCCAATTACGTCGAGGGGATTCTGGAAGACCCCGAGACCGCCGCCGATAGAGCTGGCTCTGGGCGCGGGGTTCCCGGCGATGAGACCTTTGAAAGTGGCGACCTCTACGAGCAGGCTCTAGAACTTGTTCGGCGGACGGGACGAACTTCAACGAGTTTTGTGCAACGTCAACTCCAAATCGGGTATAATCGAGCTGCGAGACTCATCGAACGCATGGAGAAAGAAGGCGTGCTGAGTCCAGCTAATGCAACAGGCAAACGCGAACTTATCGGATGACGTCTTTTATGCTCTTGAAACCCACGCCGCACGCCCCCGGGCAGGATCCCGGGGCACAATTCGGACTCACCCGGCGAGCCTTTATGGCCCGAATAGGACAGAGCGCGAGACAAACCGCCGGCTGGACCATCGGCGGTCGACTCGCCCCTCTAGGCCTGGGCGGCCTGGGCGTGGGTGGCCTGGGGGGTCTCTTGGCGGCGCGCGCCGCTCGAGCCGAATTACCGCCTCTGACGCCCGAGCTTGCCGGCTATCTCGCCGAGGCCCAGCTGTTTCTCGACGAGCTGCAAGGGGCCCGCATAGAGTTTCGTCAACTCAATCCAGACGGCAGCGCACAAGTCGGCCTTATCTGGCTGGACCGTATCAAGCGAAGAATGAAGCTCACCTATCAGGACCCGCAAATTGGCCTTGTCCTGCTGGCCGACCAAAACAAACTGGAGCAGCTCAACACGCGGCTGGAGACATTCCAGGACTACCCTATCGGCTATACGCCCGCGCATTTTCTGCTTGCTCCTTTTCGGTTTCAAGAGCCGAGCCTCACCTATCACTGGGTCCGAGCCGAACCGGCTCGGACCGACACGGGAGACGAAGTCACCATCTTGCGTGTCCATCTGACCGAGGAAGACTATATCAGCCAGGGGTCGTTGGAGCTCTTTTTCAAAGTCGAACCCGCCCCTGTTTTTCTCTTTCAGTGGCGGGTCTATAATGCCGCGGGGCAGACCATCATCGTGGATCTGACTCAACTCGAGACGGGCGACTATTCGGAGTTAACTCGGGAATTCGAATACAGAGAACCTTGGTACCTGAATAAAAAACGCTGAGGCACTCAGCCGCTCGGGGGCGAGGCCGCGGGTCGTCTTTATCTCAAGTCCCACTTGTCGCACAGAATCTGCAGCAACATTTTCTGGCGGCGTTCCACGACGACGGGCGTCCACTCTACTTCGCGAAGGACTTGCGTCGTGAGCGCAAAAGAGGAAACGTCGGATTTCCCAAAATAGGCTTTCTGCTTCGCCTCGAAGTTGTAATTGCTGGCCTGAGAATTGAGACTCTTCGTCAGGAGGACCAGATTCCCGATTCGATGGACCCATGCATCCCTCTGAGCAGCATCGGGCCATGCTCGAGCCCAGTTTTTATTGTTCCCGATATTTTGCGGAAGCACGTGCTCGATGGTTATTTTTTTCTGGTCTTTGTAGGCCACCATGCCGTCCGACACAAACGAATCCAGACGTCTGAGAAGATAGCCTTTGGCGCGAGATGGCATCTCGTAAACATTGCCATCGAGGACCTCCTGCATCTCCTTGATTTCTTCGGGGGACAGTTCGACGGCCGCCATCACCGTATCCCTGGCATGGAGCTCTTCCAGCGCAGCAAGAACCTTTGCATAGCGTGCAATGCGCTTATTCACACTTTTTTGGCAAGTTTGAAGATAAGCTGCAAGACGCTCGAGCCTGGAAAAAAACTGCAAAGCATTCCATGGATGCGGCTGCTCTTTGTCCTGCGACAGAAAAAGAAGAGCGGGAGGAATCCAGTCGGTATTTCCGATGCGATTCAGCCATTGCAACCTGTCGGATATCTGCTTACCCACGTCGTGCTCTGGGTCTTTAATGTATGGAAACGCTGAGGGTGCGATCACGCTTCGGTAGGCCTCGGCATAGGGCACGAAGATCTGGTCGACAAAATCCTCCTTGCTCACATTCTTCAGCACTTTATCTCGGAACTCATTCAGAATGTTACGCGGAGCCTTACGCTTGGTGTAAATCATCCGGATATGAGAAAACAGCTGTTCGAACCTTTCTGGGTCGACTTCATTCACTTCGCCCTCAAGCTCCTCCCATTTTTCAGCGATGTCCTCCTGGCGTTCTGGCGTGATCTTCCCGATGATCTCGGCTTTTAAAATATCGGAATTCCCCAGAGGCAAGCCTCGACTATTCAGCGTAGAAAAGATCCGGAAAGCAGCGGCCTCGTTCAAGGTGGACACCACCACCAGGAAGCACCGCTGAACCAGAAAACTACCGAAAGCCTGTAATCCTTTTTGGTCCTCTCCAAAATTTTCATCAAGCCTTTCCAACAGCAATTCACTATTCCGCTTAATGTTCCTCTGCGCTTCGTTCTCGAGTTTTCCGGGATCGAGAGCACGGAGTTCCTCGAAGCGAAATTTTTGAACGTACTCTTTAAAGAAAGTGCGGTCCTGCACCCGGAGGGCAAGTCGTGGCCCGCTCTTGATATTCGCCGAGGGATTCCCTGGCTCCAGAACGTATCCCTCAAAGCTCTTCTGCCACGTATCGTCACGAAGCTTAGAGCTCAAAGCCGCCAGAAGAACCGTCAGCGTCGTCAGACGCTGCTGGCCATCGATAACGACCGAAGGCTCCCCTTCTTTTTTAATCAGAACGATACTACCGAGAAAATAGTCCTCTTGCGTTTGCTCGTCTTCCTGTTCTCCCTCATAGACGCCATACAAGTCGTCGAACAATTTCTCCACTTGCTCGTCTGTCCATGCATAGGGCCGCTGGTAGAGCGGGATCTCGTAGCCATTATATTCGGAGCTAAATACTTTGCTGAGCTCCTTTTCTGCAGCCAGAATCGTTCCCATCGTCTTTGTTTTCCTTTCCTTGTTTTCCGGTTTTCTGTGGTTCTCTTCGGTTGGCCTCTGGGCACGCTCGTCAAGACGCCGGGGTTTTAACACACGCCCGGACGTTGCGTCAAGACCCCAGCGTCAAGATTCCGGAGAGCCGTCGGCCGGAGCGGCGTTATCGTCCAACGCCTAGGCCTTGAGTTGCGTAAAAAACGTCTCGTCTATTTCGTCAAGACGCAGGTCAGAACGTTGAAGACCGATCTCATATTGGGCCAGAATCTCGACGAGCTTCGCACCGTCTACAAGCTCAATCGCTTCCTTGCCTTCCTCGCAGGCCTCTTTTTTTGCATCCTTGGTAAAATTGCCTATGGTGATGATAAGGCCCCGCTCCATCTTCTTAAGGCTTCCACGAACTTCTCGAACCTCCTGTGCCGAGACAGATTTTTTCCATCTTTTGACCTGGACGGCTAGACGAACAGGAACAACGCCGCCCATCATAAAAGTTCCGCGAACATCGATACCACCGTCGTGACTCAAGGACGTTTTTTCGACGCTCTCACCTCCCATGGCCTCCAATAAAGTTTCGATGAGTCCCTCAAAGTCCCCGGGGTCCATGGTCTTCAGGCGGCTGCTCAGAGCTTTCCGTACCGAGGCATTGTGCTTTTTAATCTGGGACTTAAGGGTAGGATCCGGCGGAAGACTCAATCCGAACAAGCCTTTCCCATGATGAAAAAAACGGGGCGAGCGACCGAGCTTTTTATCGCGTTTGATAGCATCTGAGAGCCTGGCCTGCATGGTGGTCCAGGGTGTCCGTCCTTCCGTCTTCAGAAAGCCGCTCGCTAAGGCTTTTTCTGTGATATCCTTGTAGTGCATCGGCTCGTCTCCCGCCAATTCTTCGAGGATCAACTGGGCACTATCGACGAAGGTGAAACTCTCGGCCGGGGCCTCATCGGGCTTCTCAGAATCCGGACCCTGAGAGGGCTCTATCTGGTCTGCCTGATGCCGAAGCCCAAAAGTCCCGGGGTCCGTCCGCACAAAAAACGACGCGTGGCCTTTTTTATAGATATCTCTGTAAATGACAGAACGGACAGAGGCCTCCGGTGTCTTTCCAGATGTCTTAGCGAGTTCAAGTTCCAAAATCTTTTTTGTGATTTCCCGGAAATGGAGCGGCCTATTCGCCGAACGAAGAACCGTCAATATGGCGTCTAAAAAAGTCATTTTATCATCTCACGATGGATGTTGGACTACAGAAAAAAGGCATATTCTCCTGACCGTGACCCAACGCCCCGAGAAGAGCCGAGAAGAGGCCGGACACAGAGACAGAAGCTCTCATCACGTCGCTCCCTGTTGTTCCTCTCGGAGCAACACCTGCAAATCGCGCAGGTGCTTTTCCACAAAACGGAGCATGGCGGTTTCACGCCCAAGGGAAACAGGAACACAGAGCTCTGACTTCCGGGAGAGCGCCAGAAGGGCCTCATGCAGAGCGTCCATGCTGTCAGTCCTACCCATATGCGGCATCACAAATACCTTATACTTGGCAGCGCATACAGGACACAGAGCTAGATATTGGGCCGCATGTTCTTTGGCTATATAGGCACGCGAAAGAATTGCTCTTTGCTCGAAATAAGGCGAGCCGTCGCGCTTCTTAAAAGGCATCTCATCGTGACAGAGCTGGCAGACCATCTGCCCGTCCGCGTTCGTATAGAGACCTCTGAGCAAAACATAAGCATCCTCGAGAGGGACAGAATCACGGACGTTTAGAAAGCGTTTCTCATAGGTCTTATCGGGACTGTCGGCAATCTGCTCGGTCACTTTCGCCACTCGACGTTCTGGATTGGTGACCTCCCCGGATGGAAATGCGGGCTTGGGTTTGTAGTCCCGCATGGCCGTCCGCACATATTCGTCCTGGTCCTGCGCATAGGCCTCGGCCTGTGCTGATGATAAACCCCACGCTATGGCATGCTGATAGGGTGTTTCCAAATTGTCGGGCCCCGAGCCGTCCCCTATCTGCAGACCATCGAGGAGCTCGGCATTCCCTACAAAATCATCGAGGAGTTGGTTTCGCGTGACGTTTTCCGGACTTTCGAGCGTGCTCTCTTTCGTCGGAATCCACGCCGCTTCCCGGAGTCTGCGCAAGATCCGGGAATCAAAATTTTTCTGCTTTTCGTGATAGTGAAACCACGTATAAATGCCCTTGAAAAAGCGCGCATCGCGTCTCAGATGTTGCAGAAGAAAACGCCATAATAAAAGAGCGGACTTGTGCTGGGTCTCAAAATCTCCGGCCGTTTCGAGACGGTTCAGAAAGGCCTCGAGTCCCTCCAGATCGTAATTTTCTACCGTCTCTTCTCTTGTGGAACGCTCCCGTTGGCTTGGAGGGAATCCTCCCGAGGTTGGCATTTTACGAGGCAATTCATCCAATCCAAGAATGGCGCTCAATTGTTCGTCCAGGCCTGGTTCCATCTCTGCATAGACGGGGTGCAGAAACCCAACGTCCGGAGAGTCGGCAAAATAGTCCCTCAGGTCCGGCGTGTTGCGATAGACCTCACCGGGTCTCAGGAAACGTAGGACGCCGTCAAGAGTCGTGGCTCGCAGAAAGGGTGTCTGGCGCAAAGCTTCCTCAAGTCTCTTTTTGTCGTGCTGAGAGTCCGTCCTCAAAGCAAGCACAATTTTTTGGATATCTTCATAGTGTTCTGTTGTGTCGGAAACAGCCCTGACAGCCGGCCCGGCAGGCGAGTCGTATTTTGGGAGAACCAAGTTCAGAACTTCATCACAGAGATTGGGCTCGGCAAGTCCAAATCTTGTGAGAAAGAGACGCGCATCTTTGTCGGCAGCGATGGTCTGCTTCACGACGGGGAAACGCGTCGTACACGCCCCCGAGAGCGGCGGCAGAAAAACTTTGGGCGTTTTCCCATCCGCTTCGAAAGGCATCGATAGCCGACCGTCTTCCAGACGAAAAATGGGTTTACCGATATGAAAAGGATTCTTGAAATAATGCCAAAAACGTTCATGACTCTGCAGATAGGTGTAGAACCGGATGAACCAAGTCTCTGGCTGGCGTGCCAGAAAAGAGACATCGATTTTTCTGACAAAGGACTCCACGTCCACTTCGCCTACCTCCAGTTGTTCCATTAAATACTTGTGGAGAACCGGCACGTTATCGCGCGTTATGTCCGTCGAGAGCCACTTCAACCCTGACTCACGCTTGAAGAGCTGACAGAGACGTGGCCCATCCAGCACGTTCGTCAGTTCAGCTCCGCGCACCAATTTAGCGTGCGAGGCCGCCACGAACGAACCATCGGACGTGGGCAGAAGGGCCTCACGCCGGAGGGCTTCTCGGACGGCCTCGAAGATGGGACGAAACATCGTGTTCTCGTGAAACCTATCGGGGTCCAAAGGCAAGGCTCCCAAAAAAGAAACCGAGAGCCAACCCAACTCCCGGATTCGAGGCAAGGTCTCTTTGACCAATTGAGCCGTCTCCTGGATGAGCCCTGTATTCCAAGCAGACCCCTGAGGAATGTTGTCACGCGCCGGGGTCGTCTGATACGGGCCCTGAATGAGAAAACCTAAATGCGTCTCTTTTGCCGTCGGAAAATAAGCAATGAGAGGGGCGTCTTTTGAACGCGTCACCTCGAGGTTTTTTGTTCCAGGTTTTTCAGCGTGTTTCAGCCGGAAGGCGACCTCCACCCGCCGAGAACCCGTCCCGGATTTGCAGCCCTCGAGCGTGGCGTCGCCGGCAACTCCGGTGGCCCCGGCGGCGGAAGCCGCGACAGGACGCTCAAAGAAGAGCCAGTTTTCTTCCTCTTCCACAAGGGCACTCCCGTAGTCGTCGTGGCCGAGGACAGCAACCTGCCGGACGCCCGGCGCCCCCGCCAGAGGTTTCTCCTGGCGTAGGTAAAATCCGGAACGCTGCCTCGGACCACCCTCTGGCGTGGGGCAGCGCATGTCATAGTTGATCTCCTGGATATTGCGGAGAAAAAGCAGCGTCCGAGCTCCAAGATGACGAAGCCGTTCGCTGATTTCCGCACACGCCGTCGAAGGGAGAACATCTTTACGGTCAAAGGGCAAAATAAAACGCGTGGTCTGATCTTTCTCGAGCTCTTTCGGATTGTCGATAGCCTCAGGACGCACAAAATCCCGGATCCTGAAACTTTCATAAACCCCCGCATCCCGGGCATCTCTGGCGTAAATCTCGGGTGCCTTCGTATAGGCATGGACGGATTTGAAACCGATACCAAACGTGCCGATGGCCGTTAGGTCGTCCTTTTTCGTCCCTTTCGCAAAGTGACACAGGCCTCGGACGTCGCGTTCGTCGAAGACGCGGCCATTATGGACCACCTCCAATTGGGTTTCGAAAAGCCTGAAGATAATCTTTGTCGCCCCCGCGTCCTCCGCATTCTGGAGGAGCTCTAGAATGAAATGCGACCGGTCCGCATAGAGCCCTGACAAGAGCTCTAAATGATGCGTCTCCGTGCCATAGGCCTCGATATTCTTCGTGCGGATGGCTTTATAGTTACTGGGCATGAGACAAGCCTCCGGAAGACACGTGCAAAACACCATAGGCGACCTTGCTGACAAAAATATCCGCACTGTTGAGAGCCGCCTCGAGCTCCGCCGACCGTTCTTGATAATCTGTCTCAAAAGCCGCGCGGCGCGCTTTATAGATATTCTGTATTCTTTCGTCTCTAACGTGTCCGAAACTCCGTTCCAAAGTCGCGAGGCGCTCACGATGGTGAGACTCCAAAATGCCAAGCCGGTGTGACACTTTATACCGCGTGTCCAGCTGATGCTGTTCCACGGCCTCACGCCACAATTCGTGGTGGCGTCTGTCCAAGGCTTCCCGGACCGAGTCGTTCAAAGCCTCGGCCGGTATCGGGTCCCGACAATCCCAAGCCGCCTCCAGCAGAGCCTGCAGCTGGCCATCCACAGTCGAGTCCAGGGCCATGGGCTTAAAGAGATGATCAGCGCCAAGTCCCTTGAGATGCCACTGATACACAACAAAACCATAAGAGCCCGGGGACCCCGGTAGAACAGGCGGCCGAGGCGGCCCAGAGGCAGGCGTTCTCGAGACCGCCTCCGGGCCCCCGGCGTGTATATGAGTGTGTATGTTTTCCGGCGTCACCTCCAGATGCACGACCGGCGGGTCGTCGCCGTCTGTTCCGTCTGTGATGGGCTCTTGCTCGAAGAAGAGGGCCGCCTGCCTGACAAACGGGTGGTGCGGCGTGATAAAAACAAGCCGAGGATTCTGCATGGCATAAGCCGAATCAAACGTGAGACGAAGAGACAGGTTTGAACCCTGAAGCCAGGTCTCCCACGCTCTGTAAAAAAGAGACCGCTGTCTGGGGAGTTTTCGAAAATCTACCAAAAGACGTGCCCGGTCTTCCTGAGCAAGGCGCAGCGTTTGGCTTTCGCCTTCGCCGGAAAAAAACCCATGCGTTTTGTTACACACACGCTTCAGATAGAGTTCGAGCATCTCCCGGAGGGCCCCGGCCGAGAGCCAGAAGCTCGTCGCTTTGGCGACTTCGTGGTTCCATTTTTTGGCCTTTTCTCTGGAAAAAGAAACGCCGAAGAGGTCCGCTTCTTTGTCCTCCAGCTCTTCCTCTTCTTGGATGAGGCGTATTTTATTATCGGCCAATTGCTGAAGCTGTTTCTTGCTTTCCTCGGGGCTTAAGGTATAGTTCTCGGCGATGTTTTTGATTTCAGACGTGATCTGGCCGAGGATTTCCTCGCTCGCCCCGAGAGCCTGGTCAAAGACCCCGATACGCTGGAGACACCGCTCGTAAATATCGGCGTCAATCGTGCCGGGGGTGATGAAGTTGTAAATGACAACGCTGGAGCTTTTCTGACCTTTTCTGTCAATTCGACCGATGCGTTGCTCCACCCGCATCGGATTCCACGGCAGGTCATAGTTCACCATGCAGCTGCAAAATTGATAGTCGAGTCCCTCGCAACCGACCTCTGAGAACAAGAGCAAATCCAAACCGTCCGGGGCATGCCTTGGTTTCTCGAAACGCGCCCGCAGTTCGATGCGCTCTTCATCGGGCGTGCCGCCGTGCACCAGACCCACGCGAAAACCATCTTTGCGGAGCTCTCGAAAGAGATAGTTCAAAGTGTGCCGGAACGTGCTGAAGAGCATGACTTTGTTATTGTCCCGCTCCTGCATGGCGTGCAGAATTTTTCGTAAAGCCTGGAGTTTAGGATCCTCTTTTATTTTTTCCAGCGAGCGCGCCTCGCGGAGCAAGAGCTCCAGTTCTTCCTGCAATTTTTGGAGCTCCATGCCATTGGGCATATCGGCGTCATACACTTCCGCCAAGTCTTCCTCGTCCTTGCAGATCTCGGCTAAATCGGACGCGTTCGAGGTCGCGTTCGAGGTTTGAGGTTTCCCTGACAAATGCTCGATCATGGCCTCGAGAAAGGGGACGAGGCCCCACAGACAACTGGCCATCCGCCGCCTGAGCATCGTCATCGCAAACTTGACCTGTCGGTAGTCCGTCTGGCCGCGCTTTTCGGCTTGGTATTTCAGGAAGCGGTCGTGAAAACTTTTCTGGATGGGGGTGAAGTTTACTGGGACCGTCTCGGATTTTCGGACGGTGAAGCTCTCGATATCCCGACGGCGGGTCCGGTTGATCAAGTTTGCAAAGGTGTAGAGTTCCTCGGTTTCTCTGATCATTTTGACGCGCTCTTCGGGCGGCGGTTCGGCTTTTTCGAGGGCACCCAGAAGGCGTCTCAAGCTGGGATTGGGCTCGAGCATCTTCTCGCCCCAGGAGGTCTTGGTACTCTGACGCAGAGCCTCGGCCGCACTGGCGTGCCACCCCGGCCTGCCCGCTCGCATGGCCGACACGGCTTTGTTGATCAAGGGATTCGGCTCGGCCATGAGGTCAAAAATTTTCTTGTCCTGAATGAGGTCAGGCCGAAGCATGTTCAAGAGAACAAAGAGATCTTCGCTCCCCAGCTGAATGGGGGTTGCTGTCAGAAAAACGACGGCCTCGGCGTGGTCGCAGAAGAATTTCACGGCCTTGTGGCGCAGCGTTCCAGGATTCCGCACGTGGTGGGCTTCGTCCACAATGACGAGGTCGAAACGGGGCGGCGGATTGAGATTCAAGAGTCCGCCTCTCCCTTTATGTCTGCCCTTTTTCCCGGTGTGAGAACTGGTGTGAGAACCGGGGCCCTCGGCCCCCAGGAGTCTTTCATCCAGGATGGAATAAGGAATGATGATCTTTTGCAAGCTCTCTGGCCAGACGCCTTCTTTATCCATTTCCTGGATGCCTTGGCGCATGCTGGGGCCGTCCAGAGGCGTAAAGTGCTCTTCGAAGCGCCGCATTTCGCTCTGCCATTTTTCTTCTGTCACGAGCGGTCTTGGACAGATAATCAAAACAGAGCGGACGTCTCGCCGGGCCTGGAGTTCTCGGAGAATGAGGCAGGCTTCGATTGTTTTCCCGACGCCGACGCCGTCGGCAATCAGCAGGCGGAACGACTCTGAGCGCATAAAACGAAAAACGGGCCGATATTGATACGGCACAAAATCCACTCGAGCCGCGTTCAGCGAATACAGCGTCGACAGACTCGGACACTGGATCTGCAGCGACGTCAGATGCGCTCGAAAAGCGTCGCGCGAGATGACCTTGTCTTGTTTTTCTTCCGGGGGTTTT
Source organism: Alphaproteobacteria bacterium (assembly GCA_965203415.1). Lineage (GTDB taxonomy): Bacteria > Pseudomonadota > Alphaproteobacteria > CBDBCS01 > CBDBCS01 > CBDBCS01. The sequence continues at coordinate 440,558 of CBDBCS010000006.1, forward strand.
GCCTCTAATTGCGAGGCGTAAAAAATCTTTGGCGCAGGCGTGCCTTCGGTCAAGAGAACACGAAAGCGGTTCTCTGGCTGACTGGGCAGGATCTCGATGACGAACCCGTGGCTGGCGGGACTGGACTTGAGCCGAACGGCTTGCCCTAGCTTCAAGGCCTCGGGGGCTTCGGGGGCCTCGGGGGTTTCCCGGGGGTCGTCCTGCGCGTCTTTAGAATACGAGCTCATGCGCCCTCCTATATATTTTAGGTTGAAAAATCCCCTATCATATATTCTTTTTAGACGCAAGACTCGGTGCCGTTTTTAGGCCGTTTTTGGGCCTTTCCCCGTGCCAGAGGCACAACCGAGAACAAAGCAAAAAGAGAGGGAACTCGGGGGAGGCAGCCCAAGAAAGAGAGGCCTCAGGAAGGCGGCGGGGGAAGGAGTTTTTCCATCAATTCATGCACCGTCGTGACGCCTGCCTCACCTGGCCAGTGCGGAGGGGCAGACGATACCTTCCAGCGCAAGCTAGCACGCTCAATCGCTTTGTGAATGTGCTCGAGTTCGATTTTATTTTTCATATTCTTTTTGTCACATTCAGGGAGATAAGACTTTAAGCAGGACTTACACTCCTTAGAGGACCTGTAGTTCTTCCATTCCTCAAAATGGAACAGAAGCCAGACCTCGAAACACGGGTTGCTGAAGGCGACATGGTAATTTTTTTTCTTTTTAGCCCATTTATAAAGTGGCTTGATCTGTTCTTCTGTCCATTCATCTCTGTCCACTATGATCCAGGCTTCATCGTCCCGTTTTAATTCTTTTTCCTTTAATTCTTTTTTCATGAATTTCAAAGTATTGACCGGATCTGGCTTACGTATATTTCTCGACTTTGCAAAATCAAAAAAAAAGGAGAACCCTTCCCCGAATTTATCTTGAATCATTTCGAAATAATCAGGTTCTGTCTCTGAGCCCTCCGTCGCAAGGACGTATCTCTCGGGATATTTTCCTTTACCCCATTCTCTTCTTCTAAAAGGTCTTCTGGGAGTAGGTTGTGTTTTATGAGCCCTAGTCATGGGGTTCCATTTCTTTCTCGCTTGAGGAAGGGGGAGCCACAAGAGACACCCAATCATCGTCGTCTGGTTCTAGAAGAATCCGGGGGACACCCCCAAAACGGCCCTCCAGATAACTTCTGCGGAGGTCTTTATCGTATCGGACATCTTTGTATTCGCTGAAAGCATACAAAGTCGAACCTTCGGGAGAAGTGCGTTCAGTTACCCACATTTCGTCCCGGCGCAAAAGGCTCTGCTCCATAAGCTGAACGTCGTGGGTCGTGAATAATAATTGAGACCGGGTGTGGGCAGAGCAATTCTCGAGATACAGCTCCAGGAGTCTGCGTGTCAATTGTGTGTGCAGGCTCCGGTCGATCTCATCAATAAGATAAACCTTTCCAGCCGGGTTTTTCAGTAAATCGAGAAATCCGGGCAGTAACTGGACCAAACGTCGCGAGCCATCGGATTCCTCGTGCATCTCGAACCTGACTTTCAACCCGTCCGTCCCCTTGGTGTGATAAGGTACCGGCTGCTTGAGAAACCATTGACCGTCTCTGCGGGTTATACCGAATCCAGAAACCAGCGTTTCCAAAGATACCCCTTCTTCGTCAAGCTTGTGTTTCCGAATCTTATCTTCCAATCCATCAAAGCGCCGCGCGGTTGAATCTGACATCGGGGTCTCTTCCTCTTCCAAATGGGTGATACCCGTGTCGAGCTGACTCAGAATTTTGCTCGCAGATTCACGCAATGCTTTACTGTCATCTAGCGGTATTCTAAAAAATTCAAAGGGCGAGTCAGGCTGCACTAAAACAAGCTTTTTTTTGAACCAGTCGTAGACTGGCCGAAAAATCTTCGTATTCTGATCGATCGTATTTTTCAAGAACAACTGATTGGGACGTGTACCTTGGAAAGCAAATTCGAGAAAAGCTTTATCTTTGGCCCTCTGGCCCTGAGTCGACCCCCAATCCGTCATGTCGTTGCCACGACGCTCATAAAGCGTGTGTTCGGTTTTGCTGGAAATTTTCACCAATTTCTCCTCCAGAATTGCCGTGCGGTTTACCGCAAAACTAAACGCATAGATACAGTCGTCCGCGGCCAGTATCTCGAAAGCAAAGCGCGCCGGTTGCTTCATTTTTTCATCGTCCAGTCGAAAGGTCTCGACGGGGATTTCCTCGTCGACCCCGGTACCCACCACGACTAGTCTCCGGGCGAAACGCATGGCTTTAAAGAAACTGCTCTTGCCGGATGCGTTGCCGCCGTAAAAAGCCGAAACCGGAAGGACACGAACCTTATACGCTTTGATCTTCGGGAGTCTTTCCTGATGCTGGCGCTCTCTGGTGGCAATCATCGAGAACTCGACTTTGTCTGGAAAACACATCCAGTTCTCAAGCGAAAAGCGAATTAGCATGCTGGGGGCCTTTCTGATGGAACAGCTGTTCCAGCCCAATTGTTTTGGGCAAGTAAAAGAGAAAATATCGTCTTTTGAGGAACTCAATTTGAAGCTTTAGAGACTCAAAGTCAACACAAAAGAGAAAAAATCTCTTTAAAATTCTAAAAAGTGACAGTGACAGACACAAGCCCAACCAAAGCGTGTGCACAGGGGGCAACGACGGGGACTCTCAATCCCGCCGTCAGAGCCGGAAGAGCCGGACGCTAGCTTGTGTCTCTGGTTTTTCGTCGCACGCCGAGACGCCCCTTTAGCACCCGTATCTTTGCGCTGTCCTCTTGGTTTTCTCTAGTTCTTTTTCTTATCTTTTTTGATGAATGATATATAGAAGGACTTACATAAACGAACCTGCTGCAATCGATTCGTAAAAACAAAAGCGTCATTCATCTCATATTTTTTGAAAATATCCAGGCCTCGGTCCAGGACGATGGTCCAGCCGTGGTCTGTCTCAATCGAGCGGCCATGAATGGCCGTCCGAATGCCAAACGTCCACGTGAAATGGAGACCCTCTTCGCGACCGGACTCTTGTATTTTTTCTAGAGTCTCAACCTGTTTATCGCTTTTCATGCCATCTTCATTGGCGCGTGTCACTAGATGAACGGCTACCTCTTGGTTTGGTTTTTTGCGTTTGATGACGATCTCCAGCAATTCCATGAGATTGCGAATCTGATAGAAGAAAATAATATAGGGGTCCGTTACGGTAATCTTGGTGGCTCCCTCCAGATACGGCCCCAGCAGATTGTCGTAAGAGACGCCTTTCGTATTTTCTCGGATGTTATAGTGTCCCTCTGGCAGTTCGGCCGGGAGGGCGGGGGCCAGGGCGGCCGCGTCCTGGTTCGCCTCTTCTGTCTGCCCGCCAGGTGTGCCGAGCACACGACGCGTGCCTCGGCTGGGCTCGTCGGCGTTTTCTTGTCCATTTTCGTGGGCGTTCTGGCTGTCGCCTTCACGGCCCGACCCCCGAGCCTGAAGCTGCGCTTCGACAGCGACGTCCAGAGCACTAGGCCGGCGGTGATAGGTCTCTGGATAAAGGTCTTCCTCGAGCAGGGCAACGGTTTTGCGCTTTTCCGCGTCTGAGGCGGGTCGGACAGAACCTGCCACAGAACCCGTCTCGGAACCTGCCCGGGCCACATCCCGGAGAAGGAGTTTTCTCTGATGTCGGAGAAACGGATTGGCCGCATGGGCTTCTTTATCCCTTCCCGCCGCTCCGGCATACGCAAAATGAGTCGCTTCATAAGGGCCGTGCGCGTTGTTGGCTCGCAGGGTCTGAGTGCTGACACGCTTACGGCCTTCGATGGCGCAGCGAAGGAGTTCTTCCATCTCCGCCCTGGAGGCCTTCCCATCGGGAAACACAATTTTCATCAGACCCGAAAAAGTTTTGTGAATGCTGAGGCGGTCCTGGTCTGACATGTCAGAGGCCAACGAAAAATACGACCGATAGCGTTCCGCTTCATTCCGAGAGCGCAGGCCGTGGAGAGCCTGAGCTAAATAGTTCGTGGCGAGACCACAGCCGTTGGAAAACATGCTCTCTTGGGGGCGGCCCAACTCCCAACCGGGGAGATAGAAGTGAAGACTATTCAGAAATTCGACAGTCTGGAAGGATTCGGACAGACCCTCCAGGAGATGCGTGTGCTTCAACATAAAAGGAACATTGTGTCGAGTCGTGCCTATGAAAACCACGGAAGTGTCGGTGGGGAGGTCTCCCGCTCCCGGAACACCGGCACACGCGTCAAAGGCAATACAATCCCAGGACTCTGCGGCCGCCTCGGCATGGGCTCTGTTGTCCGACGGAGCCAGGAAACCATAAGGCGAGAATCCTTTGTAAAAAGGCCTCGCATGAGTTTCCGCCGGCCCGGACTCGAGCACTCGATAGCCAGATTCGCAAAATGGAACGAGACGGATAAGCTGGAGTAAGGTACGGCGTCTGTCAAACCTGTCAAACCTATCAAACCTGTTAAACCATCGCGGGTCAAACCCCACGCTGTGAAGCAGGAGATCGATCCAGGCCTCGGTAGTGAACTGCCGGCGCGCCGACGTATAGGCTTCGAAGTCAAACTTGGGACTCTGGAGCGGCTTGAAATCTGTTAACAGCCAGACATTGGTATTTTGTTCCGCTCTAAATTCGTGCTTGAGATCAACAACGCCCCACATGCCGACCCCTCGCAATCGAGGATGCCTCTGCACAAGAGCGGCGTCCACAACAATTTTCTTGAGGCCCAAACGGGAGAGCTCGGCCTCATAGCTTCCGTCTTGGGTGCCCGGGCTCGGCGTCACGCGGACGCAGCCGACCACGTTCGAGAAAACGAGACCCGTTTCTCGGTGCTGCGCATAAGACCTGGAGAGCGTCTCCTGGACGTGTCGGAGGGCTGCCCCAGGATCCCCAGGGTCCCCGGGGGCACCGGAGTCGCCGACGGGCGGCACACCGGCCGGCATCAGAAGAGACTCCACGACATACTCGGGGACATAATCGGGCACGTGCTCGATTGCGTCCCGGATCTGTCTCACAGACGCCTTATGGACGACGCACTCGGGAGGGAAGGCCTTGCTGATTTTTTTGTCTAATTCAAATTCGTTCATGGACACCCGTCCAAACCTGCTGTTGAGGCACTCTCTGGCCGTGGGGCGACCGCCTTCGCGCCCGGGGAGGGGAGCTTCTGGGGCACACGCCGGCACATGTCTCTTGTACCCAAAATAGGCTTTTTCTTCAAGCTTCTTCGAGGCCACCTCGGTTGCGGCTCGGGAGCGGTCCCAATCCGCTCGAGCCCAGAGGCCTCATCGGACACAGGCAGGGGCACGGGGAAAGAGCACGCCACGGCAGATTTAACAGGCTTCAGCGATCTGCGCAAGCTGCCTTCGAATCGTGCCAGCGGAAGCCATAAGACCCAATGTCGCAAAACGAATCGAATGATTCTGGACTATAACGACTCTTTTAGACCAGAGATTGAATCTCGCGTCGAGAACCGTCGAGAACAACTGGATAGAGCCCGTCCGCCGGGCTCTTGGCGTCAGAGGTGCCCTCGGCCGTTTATACCGCCGTGTCATCAACGGGGTGGACGTCGCCGCCCGGAGCAGGCCGTCAGCGCAACGGGATGGTGCAGGACTATGATGAGGCGGCCTCCTCTGGAGGAGACGCCGCCTACCCGCGTTCCGGATCTTCGCAAGCCAGTGCGGGGAAAGAGCGTACGGGACAAGTTTTCTCTTCGAAACGTTTCACGAGCTTCTTTCGAAGCGCAAGATAGCCCTCGCCACTCGAGCCTTCCTTGAGCGGATTATCAGAAATGCGGAGCTCCTCTTTAATATAGCCCCGAGACCACTTGTCAAGCGGCAGAAAAAACCACGGGCGAATCCAGAAAAGCCCTATCGTAAGCTTAGGCACCTCCACCCCATGAACCCCGAGAGCTTTGTCATAAGAACATACAAAAGCCTCGCGTGTCTCTACCCTATCTGATTTCGCCAAAGCTAGGGCACAGGCAAACAATTCCCACATGGTATCAATATCGTCGGGTTTGCGTTTTTCGGGGTCGAAAAATAGAGGGTTGCCACGGGAGATAACCGGGATGCCGAAGTATTCACAAGTCTCGGGGGCAGGTTCGGATATGCCGAAAAAAGAGTCAGAGGCCAAACCCTTAGCGAAATTTACACGCGTCCCGTGTCTGGCTGGCGCGGGTCTCCCACGATTGAACCTAGCCATCACCGAGAACGGACAAATATCGTCCAGCTTCTTCCCTGCCAAATTGCGGTCAATTTCACAGCTCTTAGCCAGGAGTTCGCCACGCTTGGGTTGGTTCCGACACGCCAGGATCTTGTCGGCCATGGCCTCGTAAAAGCACGTCCAACCAAAATTCGGAGCGAGCGGGACGGACCTGCCGCCGCCATTGCCCCCGTCCGAGTCGGCATCCTCTCCGGGGGATGTTAGGTTTTCGTCATTCACGAGATTTTTCCTCCGTTGCGCTCATATCCGGGCCCCGAATCTTCGGACTACCGAGCCAGCTCGGGGAAAGAGTGTACGGGAAAGTTTTTTTTCCTGAAACGAGCCTCGAGCTCGTCTCGAAGCGCAAGATAGCTCTTGCCATTCAGGCCATCCTTACCCTGACTATCGAGCTTTATGGGAATGCCGAGCTTATCTTTAATATAACCCCGAGAGCTTCCATCAAGTGAAAGAAAAAACCGCGGGCGAATCCAGTAAAGCCCCATCGTAAGCTTAGACACACCTACCCCGTCAACCTCGAGAGCTTTGTCATAGGAACGTATAAAGGCTTCGCGTTTATCCTCCATCCCACTCGCTAAATCTAGGGCATAGGCAAAAAGTTCCCACATGGTATCAATATCGTCGCCTTTGCTTTCTTCTTTGGGGTCAAAAAATAGAGCATTCATAGAGGGGAGAATCGGGATGCCGACGTAGCCAAAATTCTTGGGAGCATACTTAGATAGCTGGGACATTTCGAGAGAATGGGCCAAATTCTTAGCGGACGTTGTACGATTTTCGTCGCGCTTTGTACGATTTTCCTCGCGTCCATTACGATTGAATCTAGCCATCACCGAGAACGGGCAAATGTCCTCAAGGTTCATCTTTGCCAAATTGCCGTCAAATTTATAGATACAGAATTTGGCTAAGAGTTCGCGACGCCTGTATCGAAACTCCAGGAGCCCGTTGGCCATGGCCTCGTAAAAGTACGTCCAACCAAAGTTCGGGTCGACAGCCTCTCCGGGGAGTGTTAGGTTTTCATCATTCACGCGAAAGCACCTCCGTTACGCCTCACGTCCCGGGCCTAGAAGCCTTAGGCTCCTGGTCCAGTCGAGCCAGCTCGGGAAAAGAGCGTACGGGGCAGCTCTCATCTTTGAAACGAGCCGCGAGCTTGTCTCGAAGCGCAAGATAGCTCTCGCCATCCGAGACATCAACAGGAACGCCGAGCTCCTTTTCAATACGCCCCCGAGAGTTCTTGTCGAGTGGCAGAAAAAACCACGGGCGAATCCAATAAAGCCCTATCGCAAGCTTAAACGCACCTACCCATTTAACATCGAGAGCTTTATCATAAGAACGTATAAAGGCTGCGCGTGTCCCTGCCCTATCTGACTTCGCTAAATCTAGGGCACAGGCAAACACTTCCCACATTGTATCAACATCGCCGTCTTTGCGGTTTTCTTTGCGGTGAGCGAAAAATACAGTACTGCTACGGTTGACAGTCGGGATGCCGACGTGGCTAAAAGTTTCGGGGGCGGACTCAGTTATGCCCAAAAGAGAGGCCAAATTCTCAGCGAACTCCAGGCGCTTGGGGTCCCCGGGTCTCTCACGATTGAACCTAGCCATCACCGAGAACGGACAAATGTCGTCCATGTTCTCCTCCTGGTTTTTCTTTTTCAAATCTGGATCAAATTCACAGATCTCGGCCAGGAGCCCGACACGCTTGGTTTGGTCTCGATACGCCATGAGCCCGTCGGCCACGGCCTCGTAAAAACCCGTCCAAGGAAAGCGTGAATCGACACCCTCTCCGGGGGGTGTTAGGTTGTCATCATTCATAAAAAAAGCCTCTGTTCTGGTTATCACGAAATGCCGGACCCCAGCCGGCACGAGGCCTCCTGAAGCCCCCCAGGCGCAAGTCCGTACAGGCCATGCCTGTATCACTAACGCCCATATATAGGCACGCATGCCTTGTCAAGCGGACGACGCCCTCGCGGGCGGCACCGCCGCAGCCGCAGGACGCGAGGCCCCCGTCATAAAAGCAACGGACTCGGCCATGCTATAGGCCGAGACCTCTGAAAGCATCATGCGGTGCCCTAAACGATGGATGTGGACTCTGTCGGCGACCTCAAAGACGTGCGGCATGTTGTGAGAAATCAAGACAACCGAAATGCCGCGAGCTTTCACGCTCTGAATCAGGTCCAGAACACGCGAGGACTCTCGGACGCCCAGAGCGGCGGTCGGCTCATCCATGATGATGATCTTGGGCGAAAAAAGTGTCGCTCGCGCGATGGCAACCGCCTGACGCTGACCCCCAGAGAGCGTCTCTACAGCCTGCTCGAGAGCCTGCACCGTCAGAATACCCAGCTCTTTGAGTTTCTCCTGGGCCATGTCACGCATACGGCTCCTGTCCAAAAACCGAAAGTAACGCCCGGCCAGACCGAGCCGACGGAGCTCGCGCCCCATGAACATATTATCGACAATGGACAAAGCTGGCGATAAAGCCAGATTCTGATAAACGGTCTCGATGCCGGCAAGCCGGGACTCGATGGGCGAGCTAAAAGAAACCAGCCGCCCCTCGAGAAAAATCTCGCCTCTATCGGGGCGAAGGGCCCCCGTCAGAACCTTAATGAGCGAAGACTTGCCCGCTCCATTGTCACCAATGACACCCAGGATCTCACCCCGGCGGAGCTCAAAATGGGCCTCGTCTAGAGCGACAACTCGGCCAAATTTCTTCGTGAGACCCCGCGCCTCGAGCACAAAACGAAACGGGAAGTCCGGGCGAACCGATGGCCCGGACTCAGAGCCAGAACTCGAAGCGTTCGAAGTATTCATGCTTTGCTTTTGCACGCATACACACATACATACACGTATGCGGCGTTCAGATCGTACTCAAACTGTATTCAAACTGTATGCATACAGCTCCATTCACACGGCCAATTTGCGAATCCACTGGTCCACAGATACAGCTAAAATAATCAACCAACCGATGGTGAAGACTTGCCACAGCACATCGACGCCCGCAATACGCAACCCGGATTGAAACACGCCAACAATGAGGGCTCCAAATAGAGCTCCCTGAATGTTCCCCCGCCCGCCGAAAAGAGAAATGCCTCCAATCACGACGGCGGTAATGGACTGGAGATTGCCCTCATAGAAACTGTTCGGCGAAACCGCTCCCACACGCCCGATAGAGGCCCACGCGCCAACAGCACAGACAAACCCCGCCACCGCATAAACGGACATCAAAACGCGGCCGCTGCGAATCCCTGCGAGCTCGGCGGCGTCGCGGTCGTCGCCCACGGCATAGACATGGCGCCCCCAAGCCGTCCGGTTGAGGGCATACCAGAGAACAACAAAAACGACCACCATCAGCATAGAGCCGAAACTTACAGAAGCCTCGCCCAGTTTCAGCGTCCGGCCAAAAAATTTCAGCAGAGGCGCCGTCGCGTCAATGTCCTGAGAACGTATCGATTGGGCTCCAGACAAATAGAGTGCCAAAGCCCAATAGATGCTCCAGGTGCCCAGCGTGACGATAAAAGGAGGCAACTTCAGGCGGGTGATGAAAAAACCGTTCACAAGGCCCGCGAAAGTTCCCCCAACCAGCCCGAGTAGAATCGCTAAAAGGACCGGTACCTCCCACGCCACGGCCAGCCTCCCCATAATAAAGGAGGACAGAACCATCACCGCCGCAACGGATAAATCTATGCCCGCGGTCAAAATGACTAGCGCTTGAGCCGCAGCTAAAATCCCGATAATCGAGACCTGCTGCATAATGAGCGTCAGGTTGAAAAGGGAAAAAAAAGCAGGACCAGCCCAAATCCTGAAGACGAAGAGACTCAAGGCCAGCACAATCACCGGCACAAGCGTGGGGTAGGTGTGCAGCGCAAGCTGGACACGCCGCCCTAATCGGCCGCGACGGAGAGAGCCGCTGGCGGAACGACTCGAATCACGGCCGGAATCATGGCCGGAACCTCGCTGCACCGGGGAGCGTGCCACCTGACAATCAATCCATGCCTAAAACGCAGTCAAACGCGAGAGCGCAACCATGCCAGGGCACCGAAAGAACCACCCGAGTGCCCTCAGACGAGCTCACGCCGCCACAAAGACCACGAGGCCCACCGTAGAGGAGATCGCCCCTCGCAGAGGGAAGCCTCTGCGAGGGAAAGGGGAGGGGTTGTACGGGTTCCCCAACGCTTTTCCCTGTAAAAAAGGAAGCCCCCCGGCAAACCAACCGGGAGACAGGGCGAAAAGAATGCGCAAAAAGAAAGAAGAGGTCGGACACACACGTCGGCCCGACCCCCTCTTCTTTCTGTCTTCTCTCTGTCTTCTCCCTGCCGTAAAACGGAAGACGCAGGGACACCGGGGGGCCCGCAAGGCGTGCAGAAAGAAAAGCGCGAGCCCTCTGTTTCTGCCTGTGTTTCTGCCTGTTCGTGTCCCCCGGCCCGGGCCCGGGAAGCCGCCCCGCGAGACGGCCTCTGCGTGAGACGGCATCGTCTCACGCCATCTTCTGTGAGCTTCCGCTCCGTTCGGCTTTCCTTAGCCCCAGCACCGCTTGAGTCCCTCGGCGGAGGAAATCGAAGCGAGCCCATCGACGGCGTCATCCGTGACGAGCTCAACGCCTGTGTTGAAAAAATCCAGGCCAGGAGAATTCTCTGGAACCGTATCGGATTCGGCCCAAAGCTTGATAGCCTCCACGCCTTTAGAAGCCATCAGGAGCGGAAACTGCATGGAGGTGGCTCCAAGCGTACCGCTCTGGATATTCCGGACGCCCGGACAGCCTCCGTCGACAGAGACGATCAAAACGTCTTTTTCTTTACCCACGGCTTTCAGAGCTTCATAGGCTCCGGCGGCGGCGGGCTCGTTGATTGTATAGACCAGATTGATATCGGGGTCGCGTTGTAACAGGCCTTCCATGGCTCTTCGGCCGCCTTCTTCGCTCCCGTTTGTGACATCGTTGCCGACGATTCGGGGGTCGTCCTCGTCGCCGATATCCGTCGGGTCTTTGATATCAATGCCGAACCCCTGCAGAAAGCCGTTATTGCGCAGATAGTCCACCGTGATCTCGTTCGGATTGAGATCGAGAAGAGCTATCTTTGCATTGGCGGCCTCGTCCCCCATCTGAGCCCGAGCCCACTGTCCGATGAGAACTCCAGCCCTGAAATTATCCGTGGCAAACGTCGCATGAGCCACATCCGCCGGCTCAAAGGGCGTGTCCAGAGCAATCACCAGGAGGCCGGCCTCTTTCGCTTTGGTGATGGCAGGCGTCAAAGCCTGAGAGTCCGACGGCGTGATCAAAATCCCCTTCGAGCCCGAGGCAATACAGGTCTCGACGGCGGCGACTTGTGTCTCGACGTCGCCATCCGTTTTGCCTGCGAAAGTGCGCAAGGTGATGCCATGAGCGTCCGCGGCTTCTTTCGCTCCCTCACGCATTTTCACAAAAAAAGGATTCGAGTCCGTCTTTGTAATCAGGCACGCGCCAATTTCTGCCGCTGAAGCTAGGCCTGAACTCAGGAAGGCGGCCAAAAACGTCGCCAAAACAAGATAATAAGAGCTCTTCATTTAGAGATTCCTCCGAAAAAAAAGGATGTCCAACACAACACAACAGAGCCCGGAAACGGCACGACGACGCGTCTCCGCAGCTCGAGGTGCCGTCACGCTAGCCGAAGAAGAACTGGGAGTCAAGTCCTATGGTAGGCGGGTGCGTATGTTTCTAGGTTGTCCGCCAGCATCCGGGCTCCCGGTGTCTCGCCAGCACTCCCGGGGTCAATCCTGTTTCTCTGGCGGCGGGGCGAGGGCGGCGGCGGCGGCGGCGAATCTTACGGCGGCGAAATTAAAGGCGCCGGCGGCGAAGTCCATATGGACGTGCGATTCCGTTTTGTCCGGGTCAATGGTCTCTGTCTGCATGGCTGTGTCGCTGGTCGAGGCCTCTTTTTCTCTTTTTAGGCTCCTGGCGGCTTGCTCGAGCTCGATAGCGCCGTCTAGCATAAACTTGGCGGCGTCATCGAGCTCCCGGGCGGCGAGGGCGAGGTTCGGGGCGGGCGGTGTGTCGGTCATGGTGTTTCCTTTCTGGCGGCGTGTCTGCCGGGAGGTGAGTAAAGGGTGAGTATGCTATCAGAGTTTTCTTAGGGAGACAGCGTACGCACAGGAAAACAGGGAAAAAGAGGGGACTGGAGCCAAGGGGAGTCGAACCCCTGACCTCTACAATGCCATCGTAGCGCTCTACCAGCTGAGCTATGGCCCCTCGCGTCTTCTTTCCGCGTCTTCTTTACTAAGGCTTCGAACGCCTTAACGCAACGACGTTACGGTGGAGGGTTGCTCCAGACATACAGCCGCAGCATCACGTCAAGTCACGTGGTCGCATATAATGGATTCTTCGACAGAATGCCAGACCCTCAAGCGGATTTTTTACGAAAAAGCCGCGACAAACCCGAGATAAAGCCGCGACAAAGCCATGACAGGCCGACCTCAAAGTGATAGACTAGGGGCACATAAGCCTCCCGTCTAGGCTTGTGGACATAATGTGTTCGGCTGCCCCCGGGGCAGCATTCTGGGCAGAATTCTGGACGGCATTGCGGACTCGCTCGATAGAATAGAAAGGGTTAAAGACAGCATGTATCGCGAAACGCAACATCCTCGAACGAATGCGCCGCCCGAAACACAAACCGGGACACAAACCGGCGAAGCCGAACGCGCGCCGGAGAGACAACGCTACGCAAGCGTGTGTCCGCACGACTGCCCCTCGGCCTGTGCCCTGGAGGTCGAAAAAGAAACCGAGACCCGCATCGGGGCCATTTATGGCTCGCAGCGCAATAGCTTCACCGACGGCGTGGTCTGCACCAAAGTCGCCACCTATGCCGAGCGCGTTCATCACCCTGACAGACTCACCGTCCCGTTGCGCCGGGTCGGCGAAAAGGGAGCGGGCCGCTTCGAGCCTCTCGCGTGGTCGGACGCTCTAGACGCCATCGCCGAGCACTTCGTCCAGGCCGAGCAAACCTACGACAAGACCTCCATCTGGCCCTATAGCTATTACGGGACGATGGGGCTCGTCCAGGGGAAAGCTCTCGAACGCTTCCGGCATGTTGGCGGGTATTCCAGCCAGAAAAACACCATCTGCTCTGCGATGATCCGCGAGGGCTGGAAGGCGGCCACAGGAGGCACCCGGGGGCCGGACCTCCTCGAAATCCGAGAAGCCGACCTCATTTTGGTGTGGGGCGGCAATCCCGTCCATACCCACGTCAATCTGATGCGCCACATTAGCTGGGCTCGGAAAAACCGCGGGGCCAAATTGGTGGTCATCGACCCCTACGAGACCCCCACCGCCAAACTCGCCGACATGCATTTGGCGCCTCGGCCGGGCACGGATACGGCTCTGGCTTTGGCCGTGGGGCACGTGATGGTCCGAGAAAAATACATAGACCGACCTTATCTAGACCAGTATGCCGACGACCCGGCGGGCATGATAGCGCATCTGGAGGACAAAACGCCCCAATGGGCCAGCCAGCTGACGGGCGTCCCTGCGGCGGATATAGAGGCTCTGGCGTGTCTCTATGGGCGCACGGCGCGAGCCTTTATCCGGCTCGGGTGGGGGTTTTCCAGACAGCGCAACGGCCCGATGCAGGTCCACGCCGTCGCGACGCTGCCCACCCTCGGCGGGAAGTGGCGTCATCGAGGCGGCGGGGCTCAGGCGATCTCCAGCGGGTCTTTCGACGGGCTGGATTACGGCTCTTTTCTGGGCACGTCGCAACCCCATGACGGACCGGGGCGGTTTTTGGATATGTCTCAGCTGGGGCGCGTGCTGGCCCGAGACCCCCAAGCCCTCCGAGGCGGGCCACCCGTTCTGGCGATGCTCGTCCAGAATTCCAACCCCGCCGACGTGTGCCCGGACAGTCAGCAAGTTCAGGCTGGACTCGCGCGTTCGGATGTGTTTCTCGCCGTGCACGAGCAGTTTCTCACGCAGACGGCTCGCTTTGCCGATATTGTCCTGCCCGCCACGACGTTTCTAGAGCACGATGATATTTATGACTCTTACGGGCACAGCTGGCTCCAGCCGAGTGCGGCGTGCCTCGCCCCCACCGGCGAGACGCGGGAGAACCAGTGGGTCGTCTCGCAGCTCGCTCAACGCCTGGGCTTCGGCGGCGAACCGTGCTTTCAACAAACAGCTCGCCAGATGATAGAGACCTTCTTGAAACAGAATAAGCTGCCGAATTGGAAGGAACTCACGGCCCAGGGCGGGCTCAATCGAGAACAAACCTTCCAGGAAAGCCACTTTCTGAATGGATTCGACCACACCGACGGAAAGTTTCACTTCTGGACGCCCTGGAACGGTCGCCCGGCTTTGCCCGAGACAGGGCTGGCTCATTTGGAAAACCCGTCGGACGCTTATCCCTTCCGGTTGGTCACGGCCCCGGCGCGATTTTTTCTCAATTCCAGTTTCAATAATCTAGCGTCCGGCCAACAGCGCGAGAAACGCCCCACCCTTCTGCTCGGGGCCTCGGACGCCGCCCAATTGGGGCTCGAAGACGGCGAGCTGGTGCGGCTCTCCAGCCAAACAGGCACGGTGCGCTTGCACCTGAAAATCTTTCGCGGAAAACTCGCCCCACGAACCTGTATTTGTGAGGGCGTCTGGGCCTCCGACGCCTTCCTAGACAAAATAGGCATCAATACGCTTATCAGCCAGGCGCCCGCCAAGCCCGACGGCGGAGCCGCCTTCCACGACTGCGCCGTGCGGATTGAGAAAAATCCCGCCATGTGAGGCGTTTGTTGTCTGCGACACGGCCTCTGCCGGAGCCAGGAAACGCCGCCCTCCCGGATCTCGAAGCGCCCCCGAAGTGCCCCCGACGGGACAAAAAATCTTCTGATTTTTTGTCGTATTCCCGTTGCGTTTCTGCTATACGTCCGCCGCGGCCAGGGGAGAGAACAGCGGGAAAAACAACGGAGAGCCTCACGACGAAAGGAAACCATGGCACAAACAACGGCGCAAACAACGGCACGAGCCCCAGCACGAACGGTTTTGATTACAGGGGCCAGCAAGGGCATCGGAGCCGCGACGGCACGACTCTTTCAGGCTCGGGGCTGGAACACCATCGCCACCATGCGAGCCCCCGAACGGCTCCAACAGGGGGATGTGCTCCGTGAAGCCGAAAATGTCCTGGTAACACGCCTGGACGTTTTGGACCGGGCCTCTATCCAGGAGAGCATCGCTCTAGGCCTCCGAAAATTCGGCCAAATAGACGCCGTGGTGAACAATGCCGGCTATAGAGCCTATGGCGTGCTGGAGGCCGCCAGCGATGAAACGATTCGCCGCCAGTTCGACACCAATCTCATGGGCGTCCTGGAGGTCACCCGCGCGCTGATTCCGCATTTTCGAGAAAAAAGAGCCGGCGTGATTATCAATGTCTCCTCCATCGGAGGCAAACTGACGTTTCCGCTGGGGGCTCTGTACCATGGCACAAAATTCGCCGTGGAGGGCTTCTCCGAAGCCCTCCATCACGAGATGGCCGAGCTCGGCGTTCAAGTCAAAATCGTCGAACCAGGGGCAACGGACACCGATTTTGCCAAAAGCTCTTATGAGTTCTTCAATGATGAGGCTCTGGCGGTGTATCAGCCTTTTGTCCAACGCGTGCGCCAGGCCATGGACACTTTTGCGGCGACCTCGGTGCCGCCGGACGGCGTCGCGCGTGTCATTTATACAGCCGCCACGGATGGGACGTCCAGGCTCCGCTATACGGCTGGGGCCGATGCTCGGGAACTCATGGATAAACGAAAAGAGCTGGACGACGACGCGTTTCTACGCTTTTTCGAAAAAAAAATAGGGCTGGAGCCCCGCTGAGACGAAAACACGCCGCAGAACCGCAGAAAGGCCCGGACGGGGTGGGATTCGAACCCACGAGACGAAACGCCGCCCGCCGGTTTTCAAGACCGGTGCTTTAAGCCACTCAGCCACCCGTCCTTTCCTCTAGTCCGGAGCTCGCCTGAGTCGATTCGTGCATCGATTCTCAAACCGGGCCGTCTCTAGGCCGCACATTATAGAATGCCAGAAGAGGAATGACAAGAAGGCCCATCTTGAATCCCAGCACGAATCGAGATAGCCTGCCTCGCCTGCAGCCCCCCTCCCCCTGCGGAGGGCGAGACCCAGGCCAAATCGACCGTTTCGTGTTGTGACCCTATCAAGCAATGAAAGATTATTTATTCACCAGCGAATCCGTCTCGGAGGGGCATCCGGATAAGCTCTGCGACCGCATTTCTGACACGATTCTGGACGGGTTCCTCGCCCAAGACCCCCAGTCACGCGTCGCCGTAGAGGCTCTCGCGACCACAAACCGCGTCGTGTTAGCCGGCGAAGTGCGCGGGCCGCTCGCTCCGGAAGCCATGATCGAGCTGACACGTCAGGCCGTCAAATCTGTCGGCTATGACCAAGACTCTTTTCACTGGCGTACCCTGGAGGTCGAGTGCCTCGTCCACGAACAGTCGCCCGATATCGCCCAAGGCGTCGATGCCTCTTCTCACAAAGAAGAGGGGGCCGGCGACCAGGGCCTCATGTTCGGCTATGCCTGCCGAGAAACGCCCGAATTGATGCCGGCGCCGGTTTCGTTTTCACACCGAATTTTGCGAGCTCTGGCCGAGCACCGCCGCGCCGACCCGACGCTGGGCCTGGGCCCCGATGCCAAAGCGCAGTTCACCTTCGCCTATGAGGAGGACCAGCCCAAAGCGATTCACTCGATTGTCGTGTCCACCCAGCACGCTCCAGAGAAAACGACCAAACACGTGCGAGACCTGGTGTGTAGCGTGCTCGAGACCCTTCTACCCCCGAATTTGACGCTCCCGCACGAGAGGCTCTATGTCAATCCGACGGGTCGATTCGTCATAGGCGGTCCCGATGGCGATGCGGGGCTCACGGGCCGTAAGATCATCGTGGATACCTATGGCGGAGCCGCCCCGCACGGAGGGGGGGCTTTTTCCGGCAAAGACCCGACCAAAGTGGACCGCTCGGCGGCTTATGCGGCGCGCTATTTGGCGAAGAACGTCCTGGCGGCGGGCCTGGCGGACAAGTGTCTCATCCAATTGTCCTATGCGATTGGGATGGCGCAGCCGGTTTCGTTTTATGTGAATTGTTTTGGAACGGCTCGGCGCTATGGAGAACCCCAGCTGGCAGAAGCCCTGCAGCGTGTGATGAATTTGACGCCGAAAGGCATCCGAGAGCACCTCAAACTCAATGCCCCCATCTATGCACGCACGAGTTCCTACGGCCATTTCGGGCGAGAACCCACAGCCGAAGGACACTTTTCTTGGGAAAAAACAGATTTGGTGGAGGACCTCCTGGGGCTGTTATCCTAACAGAACGAGGCCAGACGCATGCTCCAACGTTTCGGACGTCACCACGGCCGCGCGTGGCGGAAGGAAAAAGCGCACGCCTTAGAACACGGCCTCGCGGCGTGGCGGTTCGCGCCGGAAGAATTCGCCTCAAACCAACGCACCGGACAAAGCCCCGGGAGGCCCCGCTATCTCGAGATCGGCTTCGGCAAAGGGGAGCAATTATTGGCCCGAGCTAAACGCACCCCAGAGGCCTTTTTCATTGGCTCGGAGGTGTTCGCCGACGGTCAGCTCGCCCTCCTTCGGGGGCTCGAGGCCGAGGCTCTTTCCAATGTCCGTTTATGGCCTAGCGACGTGCGTCTTTTATTGCCGCGTCTCCCTTCGGCCTGTCTGACGGGCGTCTGGATAGGCTATCCGGACCCGTGGCCCAAAAAACGCCACCATAAACGCCGCCTGTTGCAACCCGAGATGCTCCAGCAGTGTGCCCGCGTGCTCTGCCAGGACGGCTGGGTCGAGCTCACCACAGACCACGGCGGCTATCTTGCCTGGATTCTGGGGCGCGAGCCTCTTTATCCGGACTTAAAACTGGCACGCCTTGTTGTGTCTATTGAGCCCTCGGAAGTCCCAAGCCGCTACGAAACCAAAGCTCGACGCAACGGGCATCCGGCCTGGACGGTGGTTCTCAAGCGTCGGTCTGCTGCTCTAGCTGTCGCGACAGATCGTTCATGGCCGCGTGGAGACGTTGCATGAAAACGTCTTTCTCCAGCACGCTGGCGTCCAGAGGCGCGCCGATCCGGACTCGAAGCGTGCCCCGATACCAAGGCCACCGTTTGGGCAGGTAGAGTCCCGTGTTCAAACCCGCCGGATAAACAGGGAGGCCAAGCTCGCGGGCCAGAAAATAAACGCTCCGTTTGAGAGGATAAGCCGTCCCAGGCGGAGCCCGTGTCCCTTCGGGAAAAAGAACCAGAGGCCGCCCTCGGGCTATTTTCTGGCGCGCCCGCGCCACCAGCCCTCGAACCGAGGCAAGCTGCTGCCGGTCTACAGGGAGCCCCCAGACCCGCATGTAGAGCCCAAGGAGGGGAATAAACACCAGCTCTTTTTTGAAAAAGAGGCAGCCGCCAGGAATCACATGCGAAAAGGCCAGCGTTTCCCACGCGCTCTGGTGTTTAGAGGCTAAAATGAAAGGGCGGGTTGTCGGGAGGCTCTCCAGATTTTCGAAAACCGCGCGATGGCCTAAAATTTTACCGCCGACCGCCACCACGCTCCGCGACCAGACGACGGCCAGTTTTTCGGTCCGGCGAGGCGACAGTAAAATAGGACTCAGTAAGACACCGACGAAGAGACTCCCGACGACAAGGACCAGGAGAAATAAAAACAAACGCCCCCGCGAAACAGGGACGCGAGGCGGAAAAAAAGCCTCCCCAGAGGAAGAGGAAAAAGAAGATGCCACCACCGCCCGCCGTCAAAACCTCAAACAGACCTCAGACAAAAAAGACGACAACCCACTGAATGAGAAATTTATTATACTCACTCAAGGCGAGCCCCAGACCAGGGGATTTTTGCCACCAATCCGGGTCTAAATCCGACAGAACCGGATAGGCATACAGCTCATGATCCGGCAAAGCGTTCTTCAAAAGAAGACCAGACCGAGGCACATGGTAATACGAGGTGATGAGTAAAATCGCCTCCTCCGTTTCGGGCCCCAGCAGCGTTTTGACCTCTTGGACGTTCTCCCAGGTCGAGTCCGCGTCATACCCCAATTGCACACAACACGCCGTGCGATTGGGGTCCTGAGTCGAATAATTAATGAGCGTTTTGACCTCCACCCCGTTCTGGACCCCCGAGATAAAAAGACGCCGCACGACTCCCTGTTGAAGCAAATCATAGCCCGCCCGGATACGACCGGGGGCACCTGTAAAGACAACGCCCAGTACAAAAGGAGGCTCGGGGTCGTCCACCGAATCCGTCAGGGTCTCGAACCCAGGACGGGCGGGAATGTTTTTGGCGAAATGGTAAAAACCAAACCCATAAAGAAAACTGGCCAGGCAAAAAAACGCGAACACATAGCGGCCGTAAAAACGACGCTTTTGAAAAAAACGATAGGACTTGGGAGAAACTCGGGGTGAAAAGAGCACCATGACCTCAAAGCATCTGGCGAAGCTTTTTCCGAACTGTTAGAACGCTTGTGCTCATCACGAGAACCAGACTCAGGAGAGGCGGAAGTAAAAAATAGAGAAACTCAAAAAAACGGACGCCATCCTGTAAAAACCAGAGACCTAACTGCCACCCACCATAGGCCAAAATAAAAACAAATAAAATACTCAGACCCAAAAGTCCGACAAAGAGACCCTGAAGCCCCACAAAAAAGGCCCAACGCCGAAATTGCCGGATGACGAAGACGTCGGGGGCCCCCAGAATGTTCAAAATCTCGATGGTGGCGTGATGGGTACTCATCGCGCTGCGGGTCGCGAAGGAAACAATCACCGAAGCCGTCACGCCTACAATCACAATCGTCGCCCAAGCCACATAGCGCAAAATGAGCGTGATTCGACTCAGGCGTTCGCGCCAGACATTGTGGTCATCGAGGACGGCTCGCTCGTTCAGCGTCCCCAGAGCCTCGCGCAGCTGGCCCGTCATCGAACGCGCCGTATCGGTCCCGCTGCGGCGGAGTTGCACGTCAATAAAGCCAGGCAGCGGCAACCCCTCGACCGCACTCGAGGCCCCAAGCCAGGGTTCCAGCAGCCGCCGGGTCTCCTGAAGCTGGAGCGGCCGAGCCGACCGGACAAAAGGAAGCGCCTCGATTCGCGTCGCCAGTTCTTGCAAATGCGCCTCGGGCACCGGCTCTGGGACGTCCGAGGCCTCGCTCAAACGCGCCGGGAGAATCACCGTGAGACGCCCCGCTAAACCATCCTGCCAAACCTGCGAAACATTGCCAAGCAAAACGCCGCCAATCAACGCCACCATCGCGATGAACACCATAAAGGCCACAACATAAGGAAGCAGCCGCCCGGCGGAATCCTGATAGAGAGGGATCTCTGTGGCGTGTTTCTTCTTAGCTGCTCGCACGACAAGGCCTTTTATAGGAACTCATAGAAAATCGGGGGAACTCACGTATCGATGAGGATCTTCTGAGCCCGGCTCTTATCCAGCCGAATCACCGGGTGCGGAAAATTCTTGCGTAAATGCGTCGCATGCGTCGCGATGAGAACCGTCGTATTCCATCGCTCGTGCATCCCCTCGAACAAATGGAGAAGCCGCAACGCCATGCCGTCATCGACATTGCCTGTCGGCTCGTCGGCTAAAAGAAGCTGAGGACTGGTAATCACGGCTCGGCAAATGGCGACAATTTGCTGCTGACCGCCAGACAAATGGAGCGGAAAACTGGACCGATAGAGGTCTAATTTGGACCAATCCAGAAATTGATTGACCCGCTCTTCGATCTTGCGCTCCGAGAGCTCGCTTAAGCCCGCTTCCCGCTGAAGGCGCAGCGGCAAAGCGACATTCTCCGCAACCGTAAAGTGGTTGATGAGACGGAAATCTTGGAAAACAACCCCGATTTTGTTGCGGATAATCAGGCGCTCGGGCCGCGTCAGCGTCGTAACATCCTTGTTAAAAAGATACAAAACACCGCGCGAAGGTAAATGCGATAAATACAGAAGACGGAGCAACGACGTCTTGCCCGCGCCAGAAGGGCCCACTAGATAGTGAAAGGAACCCGCTTCCAGGTGAAAATTGAGATTGGAGAGAACCTCGCTGTTTTGACCATACCGCATGCCGACATTCTCGAACGACACGGGGATTTCCCTGGAAGCGACCATAGCCGCTCAAGCATAAAACAACGGCCCGAAAGGTCAAGATTTTTGTCGTTTGACTCAGGATTTTCGAGAAGAGGCCCCGGAAGAGTCCTCGGGCGAGGCCTCATCAGAGGGGGCGGAAGCCGAAGACGGCGGCTCCCCCGAGTCTGGCGAGTCCGACGGAACTGCCGGGTCGGCATCCGAGGCTACCGAAGACGCCGAGACGACCTCGTCCGGGACGGGCGGTTCGCCCGAGCCGTCCTCGCCTGAGGCGGGCGCATTCTGACGCATGATGGAGTCCATGGGGCCGGACAAGTCGGCCTCTGGATGCAACGAGGCCGAAATCGGGGTCGCCCGAGGCGGCAAGTAAAACGTGCGCGACGAAGCTGTTTTGAGTTCCTCGGGCATTTTCCGACGCGTCACGCGATACAGAATATACCCCATGAACACGAGCTGACCTATCAAGTAAAACACAAAGAACCCCACGGGCCCCGCCAGGTCTAGGACTTGGCCGACGAGAATGGGGCCCAGGAACGACCCCAGACTCGCCATGATGTACAAGGTCCCCGAGGCACTCACCATCTGGTCGTTCTCTAGAAAATCATTGGCATGCGCGACCACCAGCGAATAAAGCGGCAAGGTGGAACACCCGAAAACAAAACAACCCGTGTAAAACAGCCAGAAAAAGCCGTCCGCCATGCCGATAAGACACAGCACCACAGCCAGACACCCCACCCCGAGTACGAGAAGCATCATGCCTCGTCGGTCCAGTCGGTCCGACAAAACCCCCACAGGCCATTGAGCCCCAAAGCCGCCGACCATATAGAGACTCACCATTATCGAAATCTGAAAACTCGATAAACCCATGCGAGACCCCAAGACGGCTCCCATCCCGAAAAAGAGCGAAAGAAGCAGACCGGTCAAAAAAATGCCAACGATACCCAGGGGCGAGGCTCGATATAATTGGCCCAGCGGCATCTTACTCGGGCTCGCCATATAGGGGCCGTGGACCTCGGACAACATCATCGGAATGAGGGCCAGCGAAACCAGAATAGAGACCAACGTGAAAAGCAGAAAAGACTCAGGCGAGGCTAGGTTCAAAGTGAGATTGCCAAACACCAAGCCCGCATATTGGACCAGCATATAGAACGACAGAAGCCGCCCGCGCGTCGCGTTCTGAGCTAAATTATTGAGCCAGCTTTCTGCCACCACATACAGACTCGTCATCGCATAGCCGTGCAGCATGCGCATAATGAACCACACGCGCCAATCTATGAAAACCGGGTAAATCAGAACGCCAATCGAAGCCAGAGAAGCCATCGCCGCAAAAACACGCACATGACCATAGTGGCGTACAAGCTGAGGGGAAAAAGCGGCCCCTAGAAGCATGCCGCCGTAGTAAGACGACATGACTAGACCAATCTGGAGGGAGAGGAACCCTTCGAATGTTGCTCGAATCCCCAATAACGTCCCCTGAAGCCCCTGGCCCACCATGAGCATCAAAATGCCGAAAAATAAAGCCCAAACCGGCTTGATGAGTCCAAGCATGCGTCTGTCCTCCCTGGTTTCTATCTGGTTGACGTCGTCTCTATTCTATCCGGTCTCTATCCGAGCTCGGGGGCGAGCTGTTCTTATCGGACGAGCTCCTCGAGTTCCCGGCAAAGCCCCCCGGGGCAAAGGCCCGGATCAAAGGCCCGGGGTAAAGCCCGGGGGCAGGCACGAGCACCTCTCTGCATACACCGTGCCACACGTGGCGAGAGGCGTGCGCCCGAGCCCCGTGCGCCCGAGCCCCGTGCACCCGAACATTGTGAGCAGAAAATCTCCGAAAAACTTTCGCAAAAAAACCGTGCCCTAAGTCGCATTTGGACGATTTTCACAAAAGCTTGGCATAACGTGCCCAGCCTGGACGCCCAGGGTGTATCCGGAGTGTGCCCGGAGTGTGCCCGGAGTGTAAACTGGGTGCGGGGAAAGAGCACCCCCTGCAAAACTTAAGAGACCCCCCCAGAAGAGGTCCCAGGGGCGGTTCCCCCTTTTTCTTGTCTCTCGTGTTCCAGCCCCCGGCTGTTCCAGCCCCCGGCTGTTTCAGCCGGGGGCCCTATTCGCCCCAAGTTTCCTGGGAAAAACACTGCGTTTAGGGGAGATTTCAGAAAGAATCGCCTCAGAGGCCCTCAGGCCGCCGCCCCACCCTACCCTACCTTACCTTACCCTACCCTGCGCGGGCAGTTTGACCCGACCGCCTGAAAGCTTCGCCCAACAGGTCTATTTGACATTTCTGCGAGGACGGGCTAGAATGAGCTGGTCTCGGCCTGGTACATTCCTTGCTTCACTTTTTGTGTTCCCGCCCCCGGGATAGAGCCGGGCAGAGGCCGGCAATGCAAGGCCCGGGCCCCGGGTTCAGAGACAAAAGGCACAAACGAAGGATAGCGTCGCATCCTATGGTCGCAAGAGTCAGCACCCTCAGCCAGTTTCTCTTCGCCCAAGAGACCATCGGGACGCAAATTCAGACGCGCCAAGGCCTCAACCAGCGTCTGGCGACGGGGCGGCAGCATCCGACGCTTTCGGCCTATCGGCAAGATTTGCCGCGTCTGGTGGGTTTGCAGACCGAAAATGCGCTTTTGTCGCGGCAACAGGCGTCTCTGGACGTAACGCGGACATTCCTGGACGCCTATACCGAGACGCTTATCGGAACCAGGCCGCTGGGGACGCGCGAAGGGGCAGCCACAGGGCTCACGGGCCTCGCCGAGCTCGTTTTGGCCGAGCTCACAGACCTCTATAACGCCGTCAATGACGCCACCGACCCCAATGAGAGCTTCAACGACGTCCAGACTCGCAAACAGGCCAGCGTAGACGATATCTTGAGGTCCGTGACCAGCCTCCTCAATAAGCGGGTCGGCGACCGTTATCTTTTTTCGGGGTATCGGTACCGGACGGCTCCCGTGCAGGACCTGTCCGAGGCCCTGGTCACACCAGCCGCAGGCGGCGTCGTCAATCTAGCACTCTTGCCCGTCGCGGACCTGGATGAAAACTTTGAAACGGCTCTCAAGGATATAGACCCGGCCGCCATTGCGACGGGTGAGCTCGCCGAATATGACAGCGAATTCGACCCGGCCGACCCGCTCGCAACCAACGAGGACGCCGTGGGAGCGCATCGCATCAATTTGGCCTCGGATTCTGTTTTCTCCTATGGCATCCACGCCAATGAGGCCTTCGTCCAAGAGTTCATTCAGACGCTGCGGCTTTATCGCTCGCTGGTCGAGGCCGATGTGTTCGACCCTCGCGGCGGCGGCGCCTTTGACCCCGCCGTACAGGCCGACCTCGAAGACGAAGACACCCTCGAGGGTTTCGTGGCGGTCCTCGACGGCCTGAGAGACCGGCTGCGCGACTCGATTGAGGCCTTTCAAACGCGCACCGAAGCCCATCTGACCCTCGAGATTCGTCTGACGCAACGCCGCAGCGAATTGCGGTCTACGCTCCAGGCCAATCAGTCTCAAATCGCCGCCATCCAGTCCGCAGACCCGAACACGGTGGCCGTTGAGCTCTCGGTGCTCAATCTGCAACTCCAGGCGAGTTTTCAGGCCATCACCACCGCCCGGAATCTGAGTCTGGTGAATTTTCTCTGAAACCGTTCCTGCCTCTCCATAAAATCTAGGAAAAATGTGTTATGGCTCCGTCGCGACATCCTTACGAAACGCTGGGAAAACTCGTCGAGGCCGCCCCGCGCCACACCGAAGCTTGGGCACTCATCGAGGTCGCCCGACGCCTCGACCGAGCCGTCAACGACGACCAAACGACCCCGGACCAACTCAGAGACGTCGTGCGGCTTAACTGGAAACTCTGGACCATCTTTCAGGCCGAACTGGTGGAGGATAGCTCGCCCGTTTCTGTGGATATCCGGCAGAATCTGCTTTCGCTCGCCAATTTCGTCGACCGCCAGAGTGTCGCGATTCTCCGAAAACCCGACCGCGAGTCTATTAAAGTTTTAATCCAGATCAATTGGCATATCGGCAATGGGCTCATGGGCAAACCCGCCCCGGAAGACCCAGCCAATCCGGCAGACCCGGCCAATCCGGCAGACCCAGCAAATCCGGCAGACCCGAGCCCCGCCTCGGAGGCCGCAAACCTAACGCCACTCCCGGGAACGCCGCCGGGAATGTTACCGGGGGCCTCCGAATCGACGGAGGCCGGTGGGGGCCAGGCCGACCCCGACGCCAGAGCCGCGAAACCAACCCGTCCAGGCCCCAAAAAGGCCTCCGAAAACGCCGGAAGGAGCTCTTCGCAACCCGCTGTGCCACCTTCCCACAGCTCGACCGACCTGAGCATCTAGAGACCTAGGGAGCTAGAGCCATCCGACAAGGCCTCTGTTTGGTCTGGTCCTGTCTGGTCCGGCGAACCGTTACGAACCGGTCCTGTGAAGATAGAGGCCGTTGGAAGACCCGCAGGCTCTGACCGGCGGGGCGGGGATCAGGCGGGTTCCGAGCCGGACAAAACGACCCGGATTCGGGTCGAATCGATGGAGGCTATAACGCGTCGAAGGTAAAAGAGGCGTATAACGGTCGTAAAACAGAGACCCATCTCCCCCCCTGGCGAGGCGGCCTGCTTGGTCCTCTTGAGCCCTCGAGCCCGAAGACGCCGCCACCAAGCCCAGGGCTCGATGAAACGGCGCGAGAGCCCGCCGTTGACGCCGCCGCCACGCGTCCGCACTGACAAGATAGTGCCAGTACAACACCGAGCGGGCAGCGAGTTGAGCAAGCGGCTCAATCCCGTACCCCCCCCCCGAGCCAGTTCCCTCCGACAGCCCTCCATCGTCTGGCTCGGAGGATTTAGCCTCCAGACTGTCCAGCGTCCAGAACGGCACGGGGCTGTCGAGAGCCGGACGGACTAAACCGTGACTCAGGGTGAGAAGCTGGAGGCTCGCCTCTTCGAGGCCCGCCTCTTCGAGGCTTGACTCGGACGAAAAACGGACGGCTTGGGGCTCGAGGGATAAAAAATGCAAGAGACTCTGCCAATGTTGGTCGGCCAGATTCACAATCCAACGCGAGCTCGTGCCATAGCGCGTCCAGACCGCGCGCCAATCGACATCGGGTTCGGCTAGAAACACGTGTGCCTCGGGCGGGGCGGTCGTCGACGTACGCAGAGCCTCCCACACCGCGCGGCCCCATAGATTATTCGTCGCGATATACAGACCTGGCCCAGCATCCCCGGGGGCCCCGGCATCCCCGGCGGCCTCAGCGGATGCCGAGCCGTGACGCGGGGCCACCAGATGCTCATAAGCCTGGCTCAATTGCAGGGCCGTCCCGCCACTCGCAAGCCAGAGCCGGTCACAAATGGGGGCCTCCAGAGGGAAAGGATAGAGACTCGGCACCAAGAAACGCGTGGTCTGACGCCGGGCGGCCTCGCGGCCGGGGGGCGGGAGGCCTATCATCAAGCTCTCGACCCCCTCGCGTTCTAGAAGAGCCCGAGCGTGAAACGCCGCCGCCGCGTGAAAGGACTGACAATCCCGGTGGGTAAGTCGAATCGGCCGTCCATTCAAGCCGCCCACACCATTGAGAATCGACACGGCTCTTTGCGAGCCCGCCAGAATCGATTGACCCAAATAATAGTATTGCCCCGAAAGATCCGCCAGTATGCCTAGAACGGCTTCTCGGGAGCCCGACGGCGAGGGCGCGCCGCCGCCTGGCAGAGTCTCTCCCGGCCCCGGAACCGACTGCCCGAACGTGTCTCCGGGCAGAAGCGGCCCGGCCGCCGACCCCAAGGCGAAACAGGCGCCGCCCGAGGCGAGGCGACGGAGAAAACAACGACGCTTCATCAAAGTAACAAGAACGGAATCATATGCAGGGCTCCCCACGCGTCACAAACTCGGGTTATACCCGGATTATACTCGGATTATGCATCCGTTTCCGAAAACAACTCGAGAAGAGCCCGGGTAAAACCCCGGGTAAAACCCCGGGAAAGCAACGGCAAAACGCTTGCCAAACAGGAGACAGAAGAGGCAGAGAAGACCACCAACAGAGGACTCATCCTGCAAGAACAGGTCCGACCAAGCACTTTAGAAAAGCCGGCTCTGTCGGCCAGCCCTATCGAACCGGGGCCTGTCTTCACCCGGGTCAAGTCGAGCACACGCGGGGGTATCCGGCGCGAAACCCCCTCGCGATTCCCCTCTCCTCGAGCCCCTCGGCTTCATCGGGGCCGTCTCAATTGTCGGAGAGTCTTCATGAGAGCTCGGGATAGGTCTCGAGGGCTTCTCGGATGGCGCCCAACTCGGCTCTGACCCATTCGTGGCGGGCGTCAAAACGCCTGTGGATGTGCTTCTCGAGTGCCCGGAAATGCGACGTGAGACGCGTGCACTCAAGCCGATACCCCCGATGAGGGTCGCTCGTCTGATAACTGCCGAGCCGACGCTTCACATCCGAGGCAATGCCGACTTTATACAGACCGTCATAGGCCTCGTTCGAGACGACATAGACGTATTTCTGTTCTCTTTCGTCGGCCCCTCTGTCTGTTCGGCTGGGGGGCGTCGTATGGAAATAGATATCTTTCTCCGTGTCAAACAGTTCTTGACGTTCGGCGACCTCTTCAAGGAGACGCTTCTTGACGAGCTCAAAAGCTTTATAGCTGACGTCAATCCCGACCCATTGTCTCCCCAGTTTTTCGGCGGCGATGCAGGTCGTGGCACAGCCGCAAAACGGGTCCAGAACTAGACCGCCTTCGGGGCAGCTGGCCCGGAGCAGGTGCTCCAGCAGAGCCACAGGCTTTTGAGTCGGATACCCCGTGCGCTCTTTAGCTTTAGGATTGATAGCGTGAATCTTCAGAACATCGTGAGGATATTTCGTCGCACTGCTGAGTCTATAGCTCCCGCCCCCTGCGTATTTTTTGGACATCTCATAGCGTTTTATCTGCTGTTCGTTTTTTAAGTTTTTTATCGCGTGCACCTGGAAATAATAGGCACTCGTTTTCGAGAACCTCAAAAGCGTATCGTGCTTTCTAGAGAAATCTTTTTTAGACATGCCACCGGTGTCATACCACCAAATGATCTCGTTTCTAAAGTTTTGCTCGCCGAAGATGCCATCCAAGAGGATTTTCAAATAATGCGACATGGTTGGATCGCAGTGCAGATAGAGACTCCCTGTCGGTTTCAAAACGCGCCGACACGCCAAGAGCCGGATCGCCATATAAGCCAGATAGCAGAAATTATACGGATTCCCATGGTTCCGGATGCCCATCAAGAAGCCGTAGACGGCGTCTTCGTCCTCTTTGAGGGTCTGGAGCCACTCGCCTTTGACGTCCTCTTCTCGGAAGATATCGCTGAAAGAGGCCCCCTCGGCGCTGCTCCCGATCGGCGCGGTGAAGACTTTCTTTTTGTTGAAAGGCGGGTCCAGATAAATCAGGTCGACGCAAGCCGAATTGATGCCCTGGAGGACCTCCAGGTTATCGTGGCAAAAGATCGTCCTGTTCCGAAGGTTCGCAGGAAACGCCGCGGGAGCCTTGGAAGCTGGGGCCTTTGAGACGGACGCCTGGGTCATGGTTCTAGGAGGCTCCCGGGTCTTCCGGGTCTCCCGGGTTTCCCGGGTCTCCTTGGGGGCGGCGCCAGATGACAGCGAAGCCGGGACCGGAGCCGGGGCGTTTTGGATACTTGAAATTGCGCCTAAAATCCCTTCTGTAGCCACACTCGGCTAAAAAGACACAGCTGGCTCGGAGCAGAAAAGCGGCGCGCCGGAGACGCCGCTGGCCGGGCGTGCTCGACGGAGGCGGCCCCAAAGCATCCGGGTCCGGAAGAGCCAGACCTGCCGCCTCAGAGCGGCCCCCGGAGGCTCCCCCGGAGGGTCCCCCCAGCGGCGGGTCGGCCACCAAAGCTCGCCAGTGCCACAAAGACCCGCAGAGCCCGAACACGCGGCGGGCAAACCTGCCGTAAAAAAACAGAAAAAAACCCGCACTCAGCCCCGCAATCCCGAGACCCAAAGGCACCAGCCAAAGGAGATTGACACCTCCAAACGTCAAAGCGTGCGTCAAAGCGTGGGTCGGCCGAGCCGCCGCCTCGAAGGGATTGTCGTACGCCGAGAGCTCCGGCACAACCACGGCCATGCCAAGCCCCAGAATAGGCGCGGCCTCTCCCAGCTGGGCGTCTAGAAGCGGATGAGCCAGACGCACAAAACTATACAGAGCCCCCTCTGCCGCGTAAAGACGCGTCGCATAACGCAAGTCTGTCCGCGTAAAATCGTCCAGAAACGTGCATACACCGCCACCAGACCGAACGCGCCCGGGTCCGGACGCCTCACAAGGGGCCACCGTGTCGGTGAAAACGAGCCGGCCTAAAGACTGCCCCTCGGGCGTGAAAAGAGCCGCCCAAGCCAAATGAAAATCCGGGGGCCCCGCCCGAGGCATATCCAACAGAGCGGCAAGCGATAAACGACTCCGCACGGGCGCGGCGAGCGGTTGGCCGCGCGGAGCCTCTGCAGGCAGAACCGGCCGCCACGTGACCCATAGCGTATCGGGTTCATCCCCGGCCTCAAGAGATTTATAGGTATCTGTCGGGACCTGGGTTTCTCGGGCGAGGCGCGTAACCTGCTCGAAGCCGGTGCCATAGGTGGCAGCCAGGTCTCGAGTCGTCAGACTCTGAGCGAGACGCATCGCGACAAAATCGCCATAGTGCACCAAAAGCGGGGCCAGAAAAGCCTGGAGTTCTTGGGCTTGGTGCTCCAGGACAAAATTGCGCCAGGTGGTCTGCAAAAGCGTATGAAGCTGCTGGTGCTGAACTTGACGCTCGGCGGCGTGCTCGAGCTGGACAGCCTGATGGTCCCGTATCGTCTGAACGAATAAAACAGGAAAAAGAATGAAAATAGGCAAAAGAGCCAACCCCAGAACCGCCAGAAAAAAGGCACGCCCGGGCGAGGCTTGCTGAAGAAGACGCCGCGGTGACATATGCCTAGGCATGGAGGAGGCCATAGCTCAGGGGCGTCTCCTGGCGGAAAGCCTTCGCCAGACGCTGGTGGCTCTTGTATAAAGTGCGGCGGCGGAGTCCCGCAAGCGTTTTCTGACTCGCACGCCAGTCGCCGTCCAAGAAAAAAACGCCATAAGGAATCTGAGGCGTGCTATGCACCCATCCCTCTTTCAGCAGAGGCAAAAGACCGCCAGGAGCCGTCACAAGCGAATGCATTAATTCTAGACTTGTCAGCGCACTCTCGAGGCGGTTGGGCTGAGTGTTGAAAAAAAGTAGGTCGCAATTCCACAGAAAAAACCGATGAGTGCCCGATAGATCGTAAACACCAAAATAGCGGAGCAGAAAAGGCGGCAGACGCGGCTCTAGGGCTCGGAGAAACACGCTCAGGTCGCGGGTCTGCGCCCCGAGACGCTCCAGCCCCAGTGTCAAGAAAGAGGCACTCACGTCTTCGGCGTGGACCTCGCCGGCGAAAAAAGCGGGGGCCTCGGGCGAGGCCTCAACCGGGGCCTCGAGGGGCGGATCAAGCGACGTCTCGAGGCCACCCCAGAAATAAAAATGCGGCCCGGCCCAGCCGTGAAAACAGGCCGGGGGACTTTGCCCGGGAACACGCTGGAGCCTGTTCGAATGCTGAGCCGGGGCCAGGTCTTGGCCGGACGTCTGACGGGCCCCCGCCGACAGTCTGGCCCGGGCCTGAAACCTGGCCTGAAAATGGGCCCATTGTCTAAGCCGAGTCGCCTGGTGTGTCAGCTCGGCGGCCTGATAGGCCGCCTGGCGTGGGCCTGTCGAGACACGCGGCCCCACGCGTCCCAATTTTGCGGCCAAGCAGGCGCGCGCGGCCCAATGAATCGGCCGAAACCAAACCCCCTCGTATCGGGTGAAAGCCTCAAGAGCCCCCTCTGGGTCCCGGCTCTCCAGCCCCTGGAGCACCTCGCGACACGTCTTTTTGTACCGGGCCCAGAGGAACCACCCGCCTAGCCAGGCCACGCCTCCAATCCAGGCCACGCCTCCGAGAAAAAAAGGGGCAAGTCTGGAAAAAACGGTGCTCGAAAACGTCTGAAGCTGCGATTCCGAACGAGCCAGGACTTCGCTATAGAGCGCATTCAGCTCGTTCTGATAACGCGCCACGAGCGGCCCGAAAGACCCAGGCGAACCACCCGGGGATGCCGCAGAAGAGGACTCGAACCGACGGATGGCCTCCGTCGGGCGAAGGGGGGCGGACAGAACCTGCGTCCCGGGGCCGATGCCGGGGCCGATGCCGGTCTGAGACGCCGGGTTCTCCCCCGGATTCCCCCGGGGCGGGAGACGCCAATGAAGCCCCGCAAGGAGCTCCCAGCTCGCCGAAGGCTCCAGGCCTTCCGGCAAACGCACCGCCGCCAGAGCCACCAGACCCTCTGGTTTTAGCAGAATCGTGGTCTCGCCCGTTTCCCACACATGGGCCAGAGCCTCGCACGGAAATAAAGCGTCGTTGCAATCGGGATGAGGCAGAAACTGGACTTCAAACTCGGCGTCGGACGGCGGCTCCGTGCCACCGGAAGCCCCCCCCGCCCCAGACGGGGCGAGGCCGGGCAGGTCGCCATGGCGTGGCCCCGCATAGCGCCGGCCGTCTCGATTGAGGAGATAAAACGCCATCGGCCCCGGGCCATAGACGGGCAGCCCGCCGGATAGAAATTCGGTCAGCACCCCGAGAGCTCGGGCATCTATCGCCATAAACACCGTCCCGCCCGCCTGGCCCGCCGAGGGGAGCACCAGGTAAAACAAACTATTCTGGCGTCTGCCGGCTGGATTGCGCTCTCGGTCGAAGGCCAGCGTCGGGTCGCCCTGCCAGTCCGGAAACCGCACCGAAGCCGGCCCAGACGGCGGGCGGAAAAAAGCCGGGGCCGAGAGACGGAAATGATTTTGACTCACCCCGACGGCGGCTCTGGGAAAATCGAACAATTGCCACAGAAAGCCGCTGCGAGCCGCCCGGTCTCGGAGACCTCCTTCCGCTGCGGCCTCTAAACGACCGGCGCGCAGGATCTCGAGATGCTCGGGGCCCACGAGACTCAATTCCCGATAGAGCGGCCGCGTCGCCCAGCCCAGCCGCCGCGGCGTGTCCGAAAAACTGAACAAAGCCGTCGCATCTGGAAACAAAAGCGGCTCGGCCGTTGGATAGCTGCTTGTGTCTCGGTCGCGCCAGCCGAACGGGCCCAGCCCATCGCGTATCAGCAAAGGAGGAACATGGTACGCCGTCCGCCGCCCCTCTTGTAAATCGCGATACAGAGGATATGCATGACCCGCTTGGCCGAGGGCTCGGGCGTCTAGGAGAATCGTCTCGAATAATTCCGAGACCCGATGCGCATAGAGCTCTACATGCCAGCTGGCGCGGGTCGGGCGCCGGGCGTCAAAAAAAAGACGCCATTGCGCCAGACCCTTTTGACTATAAGCGGGCCCTGCCTCAAAGGCGCGCCGATAGAGATCCGCTTCCCGCGTCCCCGAGCGGCCCGAAAACGCCACGCCCTCCCAGATGAGATAACACAACACCCCCACAAGCCCCGCCCAGCAGACCGCCGCCGGCACAAAAAGAGCTAAAACAGCGTTGCGGTATAAACCCGGCGTGCTTATGAAAGCTCTTATAGACCCGGCAGACCCGGCAGACCGGACAGACCCGGGCTTTCGAATGGTTCTCATGCCGCCGGACTCGATTCTGGCTAGGCGGGGTGCGTCATGCGGACTCTTTGCCGGCCCTGGCAGAGGAACCGGAAGCGGGACCAGCAGGGCGGCGGGCTTGAGACAAAACGACACCCTCGCATGTTTCCAATTGCCGAGCTAGGGCAAAATCGACCGCCTGTTTCAACGGCACCTGCCACACCAAATTTTGGCGCATCCCGACATATTTGATGAAGAGACGATGAGGAACAGACGCATGGCCCGAGGCGTCCGGGGGCCCACCGCCGGTGGCACCGGAATCACCGGGGCTCCCGGTATCACCGCCGCCCCTTTTGGTCTTGGCTTCGTCGGGCGCATGAGGTTCGACACGCTGGGTCTGCTCTAGGAGGTCTCGGATAGACGCGAGGCCGTCCAGCCCGCGGAGTTCTATCTGCCACCATGGGCTCTTCTGGGTCTCCGCCAGATAATGGAGCTGCCGGATACGAATCGTCTCTCGGTCTTCCGAGCGTCGCCGAAAAACACAATGCAAAGCCAGAGGATGGAGATAGGGCTGGCCCACCCTCCGCTCGAGATGCTTGGCATAAAGCTTGTAGAGGTCCTCGGGGAATTCGACGTCGTAGGAACCTCTCTGGTCTGAAAAAAGGACGTGGTACAGAATCTCGCTGCTGTGGTCTCCGCCGGACGCGTTCGAACCACCCGAACCACCCGGGCCACCCGGGGCGTGTCTGGGCCCCGCCGAACGCGGCCCTAAACGCGGCGGCCCGACTTTGAGCGGAATTCCGGCAAGCCACCCTTCGGTCTCTGAATCCGGCAGACCGGCCGAAGAAATCACCCGTCTGGCCGCCATCGCCCGCGCATGAGCATCCAGAGGATGCCCCGTCAGATAAAACCCCGTCATCTGATATTCTTTGTCCAGTTTCTCCTCGAGCGACAATTCGGAAACCGCAGGGAGACTGATGGGGATGTCGGGCTCTTGAGCGTCAAACAAGGTCTGCTGCCCCCCTCGAGCCGCCAGAGCCAATAAGATGTCTATGCCTCGAAGGAGACGATGGCGGTTCGGAAAAACCTCGTCTAGAGCTCCCGCAAAAATGAGACCCTCTAGACTTTTTTTATCCAGCGTCACCGATTGAGCCCCGAAACGGCTCAGAAAGGCTTGGAGGGACGTTTCGCCGGCCTCTCGGTACGCGCACATATGAGACACCACAGGAGAGGCTAAACCGCGAATGGCCCCCAACCCAAACCGAATGGTGTGGGCGTCCTCGAGCGAAAAAAACGCCTCCGAGTGCTGAACGCTGGGAGGCAAAAGCCGAATCTCGCGCCTTTTGAGCTCGTCGGCCATGCGGATCGAGCGGACGGAATTGGCGAGCGTTTCATGACTCATCGCCGCGGCGAAATAGGCCGCCGGATAATGCGTCTTGAGCCACGCCGTCTGAAAAGCCAGCAGCGCATAGCAAGCCGCGTGGCTCTTATTGAAACCATAGCCTCCGAATTTGGCCATATCGTCAAAAATAGCGTTCGCCGTGGGGGCGTCTATGCCGTTGTCGTGGGCGCCGCTGACAAAATGAGACCGCTCTGCCTGCATCACCGCCTCGTTTTTTTTGCCCATCGCCGACCTCAGAACGTCGGCGCGGCCGGGGGTGTAGTTCCCCAGCAATTGAGCCATTTGCATCACCTGCTCTTGATAGACGGGCAGCCCATAGGTCTCTGCCAGAATGGGTTCCAGCAGCGGGTGGCGATAGTGAATGGGTTCTCGCCCGTGCTTCCGGTCGCAATAAGAGGCGATATTGTCCATCGGCCCCGGCCGATAAAGAGCCACCGTTGCAATAATATCCTCGAAACGGTCGGGCTTCATGCGCCTGAGAACGCGTTTGATGCCCTCGCTTTCCAGCTGGAAGACGCCGAAACTATCGGCTTTTTGAAAGAGCTCCAGCGTCGGTGGGTCGCTCAAGTCCAAGGTCTCTAGATCGATCCGGATGCCCCGAGCCGCCAGAGAAGCAAGACAAGCATGAATGACCGTCAAGGTCGTGAGACCCAAAAAATCGAATTTAACCAGACCAAGGTGGGCCAGGTCATAAATATCGAACTGCGTCACAGGAATGACAGCGCGAGGGTCTCGATAGAGCGGCAGATAATGCACGAGAGGCTGGTCGCTCAAGACAATCCCGGCGGCGTGCGTGGAGGACTGCCGATAAAGCCCCTCGAGACGCATGGCGAGGTCCAAAATAGACCGAACGTCGCCGTCCTCTCTGTATAAACGGCACAGCTGGAGATGCGAGGGCTCGGAGGTCTCTGGAACCTCGCCAGGCCGGGCATGGGGGCCAAGCTTGAGGCGCGACAGGCCCTCCAGCCCATGAGCCATTTTCGACAATTTGAGCCCCAGCATGTGCCCCTTCCCCAGAGACCGGGCCGTGTCCTGGAGACTGTTTCGAGCCTGGAACTCGCCAAAAGTGATAATGTTGGCCACATGAGAAGCCCCGTATTTACGCTGAGCATATTCAATGACTTCGTGACGGCGTAACTGACAAAAGTCTATGTCAAAATCAGGGAGCGAATCGCGCTCTGGATTGAGAAACCGCTCGAAAAATAAACCGAAATAGAGCGGGTCTAAATTCGTGATCCCCAGCGCAAAAGCAACCAACGACCCCGCCCCCGAGCCCCGACCCGGCCCCACAGGAATATCCTGCTCTTTAGCCCACTCGACAATATCGGCGACAATCAGGAAATAACCCTCGAATTGATGATGCGCAATGATCGTCAATTCGTGTTCTAGGCGGGCGTGATAGGCCTCCGGCGCGTGGCGGCGGTTTTTTCCGTCCTCCAACCGCGTGAGGCGGGCTTCGAGTTTGGCCCGAGCCGTTTCTTTGAGAAAATCGGCACTCTGTGTCCCGTCCGGCGTCTCGAAACGCGGGAGACGCGGCTTGGAAACGGGACGCAGAAAAAAATTGCACCGGCTGGTCAGTTCGCTCACATTTTCCAAGAGAGCCGGGACATCTTGATAGAGCTCCTCCATCACCCCACCGGAGCACAACACATGGTCTTCGGCCGTCTCCTGAATGTCGAGCTCGTCCATGGTTTTCTTCGCCTCCAGAGACAGAAGCATCTGATACGTCGTCCAATCTTCCAACGCTAGACAACAGACTTCTCGGGTCGCAAGGCAGGGCCACCCATAGCGATGGGCTATTTCGAATAATTGGGTCTCTAAAGAGGTGTCCGAGACCCGCTGGCCGCGTTGGACCTCGACATAGGCTCGGCCGGGAAAGGCCGATTGAACGACGTCCAGCATCGGCTTGGCCCAAGACGTCCAGGCCGTCTCTCCGGACGTCTGCCCGGGACCGGCTTTCGCCCGGCTGTCCCGGATAGCCTCGGTCCGGCTTTCCGCGCGCAACGCCCGCGGGAGGAGGCCGTCTCGATACGCTCCGGACAAAAAAATGAGGCCCTCGGCGTGCCGAGCCACCAGGGCTAAATCCACGGCGGCCTCGTCTCTGTCGTCGAGCCACGCCTGGGACACCAGCGTGCAGAGATTCCGATAGCCTGTCTCATTGGCACAAAGCAGGCCCACGGCGCCTTTGTGGGTCTCGCGTTTGGCGGCGTCCTTTAAGGACACCCCTAAATTGCAGCCGATAATGGGCTTGACAGACGCTTGAGCCAGCACTTGGGAAAGCCGAAACGCCCCAAATAAATTATTCTGGTCCTGAACGGCGACACACGGCTGACCCAGATGGATAAGCTGCTCTGCCAGCTGTTGCGGCCGGATGGTGCTGCGCAAAAAAGAATAAGTCGTCTGGACTCGGAGATGCGCGTACAAAGAAGACACGGACGGAGACGAGGGCGAGGACGAGAAAAACGGGAACGAGAAAAGAAGGGACGACGGAGGATGCTTCTGGAAAAACGCCCCAAAAAATGCATCCGGGGAACGGGAGATTCTAGCAGGACTCCAGGATAGACGCAAGTTTGCTTTTTGCAACTCGTGTGCTAGAATCGCTCCCCCGGGCGGGGGACATGTGAGGGGCTGTAGCTCAATTGGTAGAGTGCCTGAATCGCATTCAGGAGGCTGTCGGTTCGATTCCGTCCAGCTCCATACGGGCTCCGTCCCGGGTCCGTACCGGCTCCCAGGGACCGGAAACAACCACGACGACGAGAAAGGGCAAGGCAGGCGATGGAGGCAGAGCAAAAACAAGCGATAGAAGCCCTGACAGAAGGCGACGGCTACTATATTTTACCGCGCGTTTTTTCGCCCGAGCAGGTTTCTCGGGCCCGCCAGAGCGTCTTGGCATGCGCCGAAAACGAGGCCTCCAAAACCAGCCACTTTCACGGAGGACACCCGGACGAGGCTCGGAAACAGAAACGCGTCTGGAACCTGCTGTCTAAAGGCGCCATTTTCTCGGACCTGGCGGCGCATCCTCGCTTTGTCGAGGTCTTTCGATATCTGCTCGGCAGGCATTTTATCATGGGGTCTCTGGCGGCGAATTGTCTCTATCCGGGCGCCCCCGCCCAGGAGCCTCATATAGATTATCCCTATTGGGACCTCCACCAGCCAGAGGAATTTCCAGCTCACATCAACGGCTCTTTCTTGATGAATACGCAGACCATCGTGATGCTGGACGACTTCACGAAGGAAAATGGAGCCACAGCCTGTAACCCCGGAACACAACGCCAGAGCGTCTATCCGCCCTCACCGGCCATTTTCTATGAAAACGCCCGCCAGATAGAAGGCAAGGCCGGCGATGTGCTCATTTTTAACGGGCTGATCTGGCACGCCTCGCAGGCGAACCGGAGTTCTCGTGTGCGTGTCGGCGTCCTCGGGCAGTATTTGCCGAAATTCGTCAAGCCGATGGAGAATCTGGTTGCCTCGCTCTCCCCTGATTTTTTGGCGAATCTATCGCCTATGATGGCGCAACTCCTGGGGGTGAATCTGCGCTATCCGGAAAATTTGGACGAGGCGTCGCCCGAACTCCGAGAGGGCCGCTACGCCCGGGAAACCGAGAGCCCCGAGCCTATTCAGAGGCCTATTCAGGGCTAGGCGGGTCAAAAATAGGACGCCGAATCGTCGGAATGACGAGCTCGTTTTGATACACCCAGAAATCGCCGCTCATAATATCGATGATAAACCCAAAGCCAAGCGTAAAAACATTGAGCCAAAAATAGGGGCTGATCGAGGTCTTGACACGTTGCGTCGTGTAAACATATTTTGGGTCCACGACCTCTACACGCACGCCCGCCCAATTCGGGGCCAGTTGGAGCGACGCTGGTAAATAAAAAATCTGGATATTGTCCGTCGTCGAGACCCGGACTTCGGCGCCTTGGCCCTCGGGCTTGCTGTTTGTGAGCCGGACGACTTGGTCGGACTCGTTGAAAATAGTCGCACAGCCGGCTAAAAAAAGACTCCCCGCCAGAAGGAGAAGGCGAACGACAAAACGCCCCCGGTGCCCCCGGCACCCCTGCTGATACGTCATTCTCCCCCATCCAGAGTCGCCTCCAGAGCCAAATGGCGGAGCCGCCCCAGAGCCGCGACAGGGTCCGGCGTTCCAAAAACAGCCGAGCCCACCACAAAGCTCGTCGCTCCTGCCCGAGCGAGCGGGCCAATGGTCGCCTCATTGACGCCGCCGTCCACTTGGAGCTCGACGGGGTGGGGCAGCTCTCGGAGTTGCGCCGCCAGTGTGCGAACTTTGCCCAGCACCGCGGGTTGCCAGACTTGGCCGCCGAAGCCCGGATTGACGGTCATCACCAGAACCTGAGACACCTTGTCTAAGACATACGCCAGAACCGACGGCGGCGTGGCCGGATTGAGAGCTACACCAGGACGACACCCAAGCTCTCGAATGGCCCCGAGCACGCGGTCCAAATGGAGACAAGCCTCGGCGTGAACCGTGATTTGATCGACGCCCGTCTCCACATAGGAAGCGAGATGGGTCTCGGCATTGGCGATCATGAGATGCGCCTCCAGCGGCAGAGCCGAACGCGGCCGTAAAGCCTTCAAAACAGGCGGCCCTATCGTGAGATTCGGGACAAAATGCCCATCCATCACATCCAGATGAATGGCGTCCGCACGCCCCGGCGGCTGAGATTCGGACACAAGGGCAAGAGCCTCGCCCAGCCTGGCAAAATCTGCCGACAAAAGCGAGGGCTTGATTCGAATGGGACAGGAAGACACAACAGGGTCCACCGCCTAAACCCCCAAGAGCAAGGCCCGCTTCCGTCAGGAAGCGGGGTCGTGATAATAGGCCGCCATCTGGCCCAGCCGCCGAGCCCGAAGACGCGACGCATGCCCCGCCGTCCCAAAAGCCTTGAGACGCTCGACACAGACTCTCTGCATCGCCGTGCGGGCCGGGGCCAGAATTTTGCGCGGGTCAAATTCTCGCTTTGAACCCTGGAGAACGCCGCGTAGAGCCGCAATCATCGCAATCCGACCATCGGTGTCGATGTTGATCTTGCGGACACCCAGCGTGATGGCTTTCTGGATTTCCGCCAGAGGCACGCCCCAGGTTTCGGGCATCTCGCCCCCGGCTTCTCGGAACGCCGCCTGGAGTTCCTCGGAAACCGAGCTCGCCCCGTGCATCACCAAATGCAAGTCCGGCATCCGCCGGTGCAGCTCAGCAATGGTCGCCATGGAGAGGGTCTCGGCCGTGGGGCGACGGGAAAATTTATAAGCCCCATGCGACGTGCCAACCGCCACAGCCAAAGCATCCACACGCGTCTTCGAGACAAAATCAACCGCCTGCTCCGGGTCCGTGAGCAGCTGAGTCCGCTCGAGGGTGCCTTCAAAGCCGTGCCCGTCTTCTTTTTCGCCTCGACCCGTCTCCAGAGACCCCAGACACCCCAGCTCGCCTTCCACCGAGACGCCTAAAGGATGGGCCAAAGCGGTCACCTCGGCGGTCACCCGCACATTATAGGCGTAATCCGAGGGCGTTTTCCCGTCGGCCTCCAGAGACCCGTCCATCATCACCGATGTAAAACCGTTCTGAATCGCCGAAAAACAAACCCCCGGGCTCGTGCCGTGGTCCTGATGGAGCACGACCGGTATATGCGGATAGGCCTCGACGGCGGCCTGAACCAGATGCCGTAAGAAAATATCCCCCGCATAAGCTCGGGCACTTCGACTCGCCTGGAGAATCACGGGCGCATCGGTCTCGGCGGCGGCCTGCATCACAGCTGTCACCTGCTCCAGATTATTGACGTTGAAGGCAGGAACCCCATAAGCGTTCTCGGCGGCGTGGTCCAGCAGCTGGCGTAGAGTTATGAATGCCATAGAATTTATGCTTCTCTTTTGTTTCGGTCTTGATGCTGGCGTATCCAGTAACCCGCCAGATCTACGAGCCGATTCGCATAGCCCCACTCATTGTCGTACCAGGCGGTCAGACGCACATAGCGGTCCTGAACAACATGCGTGAGAGGCGCGTCTAAAATCGACGAAGCCGGATGACCCGCAAAATCGCAGGAAACCAGAGGCTCGTGATTGACGGCCAAAATGTTCTTCAAAGGCGCCTCTTGCGAGGCCTTCTCAAAGGCTTCATTCACCTGTTCGGCAGAGGTCGCCTCTCGCGTGTGGACGGTCACATCGCACGAGGACACATTGGCGACCGGGACGCGCATGGCGGCTCCGTGCACTTTGCCGGCTAAATCCGGAAAAATCTCGACAAGAGCCTTCATCGCCCCCGTCGAAGTCGGAATCATGGACAGAGGCGCCGCTCGAGCCCGCCGTAGGTCTTTGTGGTCGCCGTCGAGAAGAAGCTGGTCCATCGTAAAAGCATGAACCGTCGTCATAAAAATAGCTCGAATCCCGACAAGAGGCTCGAGAACCGCCAGCAGAGGTGCCATGCAATTGGTCGTGCACGAGGCCGCAGAAATGATCTCGGCCGTGGGAGACAAGCTCGTGTGATTGACGCCAAAAGCGATGGTGGCATCGGCCTCCTGGCACGGGGCCGAGACCAGAACACGCGGCGGCCGGGGGCCTCGCCTGTGCCCAGAGGCCCGGGCGCGCGAGGTGAATTGACCCGTGCACTCGAAAACCAGATCGACCGATAAATCGCCCCAGTTCAGAGCCTCAGGGGCCCGTTCGCAGAAAAGCGCGACGGGGTCGCCGTTCACGAGGAGACCATGCCCCTGGACGGAAACAGGATAGGGAAAACGCCCGTGCACCGAATCATACCGCAGCGCGTGCCCGGCGCGCTCCGGCGAGGCAAGAGCGTTGATGGCCACCAGAGTCTGGTCTGGGCACTCCGCAAGACAACGGGCGACCATGCGCCCGATGCGCCCGAAACCGTTAATGGCGACTCTTATTGTCATATATTGTCATAATCCGACTATCATCCATCCGACCGCCCGCACGTCAAGAGCCATCGGACGCCAAGAGCGACTCGCCGAGAAGCCACAAATCGTCATCCAGAGCCGTCAAAGCATCAGTCATAGTACCCTGGGCATCCGCAAAGGCCATAGCCGTCACGCCCAGATACAGATCCACGGCGGCACTGGACTCACCGGATATGCGGGCACTGTGGACCACGAGGACGATTTGGTCAAAATCGGCACGGTCGTCTCCCGCTTCCCCCGCAAGCAGGCCCGCCGTGATGCCCTCCTCAACGTCTTCGCCCCCGTCCGTAAAGGTGGCGGCCTGAATGGCGAAATCCGTCGTGGTGGCGCTGCCATCGGTCTCCGGCCTGTCATCGCCCGGCATCACCGCCCGGAGCTCAAAGATGGCCCCAGCGGCCAACAGAGCTGTATTGTGGCTGGCACTATTCGTCACCACAGACCCGAGTTCCACAGCCCCCAAATCCTCGTCAAAAGTCAGCGTCACCGTCAATAGATTCGGATTGGTGGCCCCGGCAAGATCTAGAGTGGCGTCGCTTGAGGTCGTCCGTGTCACTTCGGCAAACAAGTCTGCGCCATCGGCCTCGACGTCCTCGGCCAGTTCTAGCGTCTCGAAAAGGAGGTCTGGGGACAAATCTCCGCCACTATCCTTATCGGCAAAATTAAGCTCCCCGCTGCTCTCCATGGCGGCCGCAATATACACATTATCTACGTCTATGTCCGCCTCGTTTTCGCCCCGGGCACTGCCGATGGTCAGGATGACCTCATCAAAATCGGCGCGGTCGGCTCCCGCCGTTCCCAATAATTCGTCGTCGTCGGTGAGATCTCCATCGTCATTATCAGAAACAGTCTCGCCCGCCAAGCGGAAGGTGACGGCGGCAATCTCTAGCTCGGACGTCGCATCCGAGGTCGTAGCCGTCATCCCGTTTCTCAATTCAAAAACGGCTCGGGCGGCCGCCAGAGCGGTCGTCGCACCATTGGCAGCATTGCCCAACTCCACCGCCTCGTCAAAAGTGAGGCGGACCTCCAGGAGGTTCTCGTCCGATTCCCCATCCACATAGCTGTCCAGCTGCAGGTCATCCTCGTCCGAGTTCGCATCGCCATTCACAAGAAAGCCCGCTTCCGCGAGGCGCACTTGGTTGTCGGTCCCGTCCGCCTGGATGTTTTCGGCAATCGTCAGCGTCTCAAAAGTAATGCTGTCGTCATCGTCATCGGCCTCGGTGAAACCGTTGGATTCCGGCACAAGATGCAAGTCCACGAAAGCCGAGCCCTCTTCATTCTCGTTCTGACTTCCGATGACCAAAACAACGTGGTCAAAATCGGCTCGCATGCCCGTCGGTCCGGACAATTGGGCCGGATCAGGGCCCTCCGTGACGGTGGTGGTCCCGTTTAGAAACGTTGCCTCATGAATGACAAAATTGCTCGAGGCCGTCCGGGGGGAGGAGCCCTCTCGGAGTTCCAGAGCCGCCTGAGCTGCCTCCACAGCCGTGTCATGATCGCTTGTGGTTGTGATAGCCGTTCCGAGTTCTATAGGGTCCTCGAAGGCCAGCGTCACGGTGAGAAACCGGCCGCCCGACACCGTGGTTATGTCTACAATTTTTTCGGTCTCGTCGGAGGCCTCGAAAGCCATGCCTTCGAACATTCTTCCCTCTAAAGAGGCATCATTATCCTTCCCATAAGCCAGAGACACCTGATACCCATCCTCTAGAAATTCAAATTGTTCCGGAGAAGAACCCTGCGTCTTAAGGTCCGAATCCTCGGCCAGCGTGAGCGTGAGCCGCATCCCGATGATCTCGTCGCCGTCGTCTTTGGTTTCCTGCGTGGCATCCAGTGTCACCAGAATTTCGGTGGCGGAGGCTCCTTGCATGGCCTCGGTGACCTCATAGTCCCCCGCCCGGGTCGAACCGACAAATAAGGCAAAGTCCTCTTCATCCAGCGTATCCTCATCAACAGCCTCGGAAGCCGTGAGCGTCACCACGAAACCGCTCCCACTGCCGCTCTCATTGCTGTCGTCGGGCAGTTGAAGCGTCTCACCGACGGGACTGTCCTCTGCTTGGAGATTCGGCGGGGCCTGATACTGGATAAAGAAGCTATTGGCGTTTGTATTGAAACCGCCACCAGTCGAGGTCGAGGTGAGAGCATTCGTGCTTAAATCCGTAACGGAACGGCTCGACCGAATCGAGAAAATAAGATTGCTAACCGCCACATCCTCGCCTTCATTCCTGGTATCCGCCGCCGCCGCCAGCACCAAGATCACCTCTCCATCGTCGGACCGACCCACCGAGGGCAGTTGATACCCGGCACTCACGATGTCATAGGCATCGGCAGAGGTCCCCGTCAGCTCGAAATCGTCGTCTTGGACGCTGTCTTCGTCGAGAATCTCGTCGGTCAAAAGCGTAATCGTGATGTTCTCCGCCCCCGCTATAGTCAGCGAGATACCGCTCACAGAGAGACTCAGCGCAGCCGGGCTGCTGTTATCGACATCCGTCGTGATTTGCGCCGTCCCCAGCGCGACCTCCGAGAGGACCAAGGGGTTCTCGCCTGCATCAGTGACCTGACGCCCTGGCGCGGTTCCGAAGGTCAGCGTTTCGGTCTCGACCAGCGTGTAGGATTTGCCATCGGTGATGGTCTGCATGGCCCCCAGCTCTATCAGGAGTTTCCAATCTGGCGCATTCGTGGTCCCCTGGTTCACGACAACGGTACGGGTGATTTCGAAAGCCTCGGCCAGGGCCGCGGCTTTGTCCCCCTGGAATTCGAAGGCCTCTGGGGCCACGTCCAAGAGTTCCTCTGTCAAGTCCAGCGTAAAAACAATCCGAGTCGCCGCCGCACTGATCACCAAATCCGGCAGAGGCGTCGCAGGCATCGCGGTGGGCGCGGTAAAGTCGCTTCGGACCATCGCCGCCAGCTCGAGCGTCCCGGATGTCCCGAGAGACAACGCCAGCCCGGCCTCATCCTCGAGGTCATAGGTCGCGCTCTGGGCCAAAAAGAGCGGCACGGCAGTATCGGGCACATTCGTCGCCCCGTCCCGGTCCACCACCGAGACGACCAGCTCATAGGGGTTGTCGCTCCCCATGGCGGTCTCCGTGATTGTCGCCTCCTGGATTTCGTAAAGAGCCGACGGCGTCGGGCGACCGCCGCCCCCCCTGGCCTGTGTGAGCACAAAATCCCTGATATCGACCCTCAGGACTTTTTCACTCAGCCCGATAGAGAAGGCATAGCCATCTGGCCCGATCACGACCGAGTCCTCCGCGGTGAAGTCGAGCGTTGGCGGCGTGGTGTCTTTACTGACCTCGTCGACCAGGAGGAACCCACCCTCGGGCAGCGTCAGAGCGTTTCCATTCAGGTCCGCTATATTGAAGGCCATGGCGGCCCCCAGCCGCAAGCTTTCGCCGCTCGGTTCTGCGGCACCCACCAGCGTCACCGTCACGAGCAGAAAGAAAACGTCTTCTCCG
This sequence comes from Alphaproteobacteria bacterium, assembly GCA_965203415.1. Classification (GTDB taxonomy): domain Bacteria; phylum Pseudomonadota; class Alphaproteobacteria; order CBDBCS01; family CBDBCS01; genus CBDBCS01. The sequence continues at coordinate 485,152 of CBDBCS010000006.1, forward strand.
CCTCTATTTCGGGTTGCTGTGGTCACGCCCGCCAGTCCGAAGTCTGTTGCGGTAGTGATCATACCGTTCGAATCGATCTCGGTTGCCAGCACGAAATCGGCGGCATCGACCCCTCTCAGAGCCTCCGACGCTTCGATCTCGAAGACGCGCTCTTCTGCACTGAACGCGGCTTTCCCGAAATTCGCGTCCAGCAGGAAGGGAGCTCTTGCATCCTGGCTTGTCGCGGCAGTTGCCAGCGTGAGGCTCTCGGCGAGCGTCAGCGTATTGCCGCTGGCGTCGGTTGCATCCACCTCGGCGGCCAGCCCCAGCACGAGCTCCACGGCGGCGGCGGGCGTTGCCACGAGCCCATCCTGGTCGGCGATCGTAATCACCACATAGAACTTATCGGTCTCGTCGTCCGCGGCATCGCTGGCGGTATCGGCGAGCTCGGCCACAAAGCGGGCATTCACGACCGCGTACGCCGTCCCCGAGAGCGTAAAATCCGCCGCATTCACCTTCTCCAGCCCCTCCGAGGCGGTCACCGAGAACACGACCCACCCCGAGCCGATCCCTGTCCCGGCGCCCTCGGCGGGTTCGATTGCCACGGTCACGGTGGTCACGGCGGTCTCGGCCTCGAACGAGAGCGTTGGGGCCTGTGTATCGGCGGGGCTTTTCGCCGCCTGCGTCAGAGCCACCCCCGCTTCTGCCAGCGTCAGGGTTTTGCCGTTTGTATCCGTGACGTCGAAGTCACTGGAAGTATACAGAATCAGAGTCTCCTCGGCTTCGCCGACGGTTTCCCCGCCGTCCGAGTCGGTCGTGGTTTCCATATTCACCATCCCGTCGCTATCCCAGACGGTCACGACCACGTAGAACGCGCCGCCGGTTTCGGCGAGGCTCACCCCGCCGATCTCGAAGAGGCTCGAGGTCACAACCCGTCCATTTGCCTCGACGGTTGTTGCCAAGACGAAGTCGTCGGCGTCCAGATTCACCAGCTCTTCGGTGGCGAGAATCGAGAACGTTGCCCCCCCCTCGGCTTGTCCGGGGATGGTCGCCTCCTCCGAGGCCGCCTCGGGCTGCAGGACCGGCGGCGGGTCGAACGCATTCCCGACAGAATCGCGCACGCTATCGGGCGAAATCAGGACTTCGAACGCATTGGCCTCCGTCTCATCGTTAGTGGCGAGCGTCAAGAAGACATAGAGTTTCGGCGGCTCCTCGTCGGCATCGGCATCGGCGTCGGCGGCATCGGCGTCGGCATCGGCATCGGGGTCGGCATCGGGGTCGGCGTCGGGGTCAGCATCGGGGTCCGGCCGCCCGCCCAGGTCCAGCGTCCCCACGTGCACGCCTGTGAGGCTCGTAGTCTGCCCGTTCGAATCGGAAACGGTAAAAGCCGATACGGCGAGCGTTTCCTGCAGGCCCTCATCGAAACGCAGCGTCAAAACATTCGACGCATAGCCCACGACCCCCAAAAACTCCGGACTTTTTGTATCGATGGTGCTACGAACGACGGGCAGATTCGGGTCGCCGTCCAGCTCGGCGTCCTCCTTGAGGTTCAATTGATACACCACCTCATTCCCCACGAGATCGTCGTGCGTCACTCGAATCACCAGAATCGTCCCGGCCGCCAACGTGCTCGAGCTCGTCTCGCTCAGCGTAGTCGTGGTGTTATTGTGGCGCGCGGTAACGACCATCTCGACGCCTTCGAGGGCCATCCCGTCCAGCGAAAACTCAAAATCGTCCGCGTCCAGCCCCGAGACTTCTTCCTCCCCCAGCGTCAGCGTGACCTCCAGCCCTTCATCGACGAGCGGCGATTGAAACGTCGCTTCATCCGCGAGGGTCGGGGCCGGACCCGGGGTATCGTCCCCATCCGAGACCGAAGCGTCCGAATCATCGTCCGAACCGCAACCCGCCAGAACCCCAGCCCCGAGACCCGCCGGACCTAGAAAACGCAGACGATGACTCCCACGGCGATATCCGGCCTGAGACGAAAAAATAGGCATAGAAAAGGGCGAGAAAAATACGGAGAAAGAGCGACGTCACATCAAAGACGACGCCCCGGTAGACACCGGCAAACACCGGCAGACGAAGGCCTCAAGACGCCTCAAAAGGGGAAGGCGGCCGAAAGAGAGAACCCTCTAGAGGCAACCCTCTAGAGGGAACCCTCTCGAGGAACGCCCCGCAAACGTAAGACAAAAAGAGCCGATTTGTCAAGAGGCCCTACCCGTGCCCGCCGCCGAAACAGGCCCGGCCCCGGCCCCGGGGGCGGCGGTCAGAGCCTCACCGGCTCCCGCCGAAAACGGCGAAACCCGGCCGAGGCGAGGGCAAGGAAAGCTGCGGGCAACGAGGTACCTGAGAACAAGACGGAACTCGCGGCACCTGAGGACAGCGCGGAACCTGAAAACAACACGGAACCGAAGGGCAGCGAGGCGTCGTTACAGACAAAATAGGGAAACCAAGGCGAAGGAAAAGGAGGCTCTAGAGACGGAGGCTCTAGAGACGCCGACACCCGTCCTCTCGGACCCGCATGTGGTGGCGACGAGACACAACACACACGGGCCCAAGAGGACGGGCACCGACCGAAGGCGAGGGAGGCCGCCTCGCCCCTCTCTCCACCCGCGCGCGCTCACACACAGAGCAGAAAGAGGGACGGGGCAGACACGCCAGCGGGAGACCTAGGAGCTAGAGCCCCCCGCCAGGGGTCAAGCCTTAGCTGCTGTGCTCAGCCTGGGCATCCTCGAGGAGGAGAATGCGCTGGCCGGGAGCTTCGGTAATAGCCGTACCATCGCCCTCAGACAGAGCGTTAGCCAGATAGGTCAGATAGAGATCCGCCGCGGTCGTAGCGGCTCCACTATCGTGCGGCGTGTCGACAACGAGAATAATCTGGTCAAAGTTGGCACGGTCAGACCCCGCAGTAGCCCCCAACTGGCCGGCAGTAGTACCTCCAACAAGCGCAGCACCGCCAGCCAAGGAGAACGCAGCAGAAACAAACTCGAAGTTCGCACTAACCGACGACGACGTGCCCTCTTGCAAAGCGAAGATGGCATTTGCCGCGGCCAAAGGATCCGCTACAGAGTCACCGGCACTACCGAGTTCCACAGGGTTGTCAAAGTCCAGCATCACTGTCAGCTGATTGGGCGGGGAAGCATCACTATCGTGGGCGTCAATCGTGACGTCGTTAGCCGTCGTCGTCGACACCGTGACAGAAACCTCGGAGGCGGCGGACTCGACGTCCTCGGCGACGAGAATGCCATTGTCCGGCTTGATGTCGGTTACGGCCGCACCATCCGATGCCATGCCTAGTGCGGCAACATTCACATCGATGTAGAGATCCGCCGCATCCAGGTCGCCATGACCCAGATAGGGATTCGCAGCCCCAACCACGAGCTCAACCGAACCGATTTCACCACGAGCACCTGCCGTCCCATGGAACAATTCATTAGCAGCGGTTCCGGTTGCAAGTGCCGTACCAGCCGCATTGTTGAAAGTCGCAGAGACAATCTCCAATTGAGGCACAACCATCGCCGTGGCAGCCGCGGCGTCCTCCAGGGTGAAGATCGCATTCGCGGCACCCAGAGCATCACCCGCCGCTACGGCAGTGGCCCCGAGTTCCACGACTTCCTCGAACTGGACGGTCAGCGTCATGAGGGTCTCACCCATCAGACCATCCACACGAACATCGATGTCCTTGTCTGCGGCTGCCGTCGTCACGGTAGTAGCCGACGTATTTATGAACTCGACGCCCGTTACGGAGACATCGTTGTTCGTGCCGTCCGCAATCACCGAATCGGCCAACAGAATCGACACAGAAGCCATGGCATCGGTCAACGTCCCGGCCACGCTGTCCGCGCCCTGGAAGTCCATCGCAGCAGCCACAAGCCACAGCTCTACGGCAGTCGCATCCGTAGCCGTAGAACGCACGGAGCGGACGACAAGGTCCTCCACCGAGAGAAACGCATCACGCGATCCACCGCCCGCCGTATCTTCTGTGAGATCGGCGTCCGAAACCGTTGTGCTGCCATCCATAGCGAGAAACTTGAAACCACCAGCAAAGTCGAAATCCATCGCCGCCGTCAGAGCCCCCGACGTTCCGGGCGCCCGCTGCATGAGCTTGAAAGCACCGATAGCATTGGTCGCGGCCGAGCCCCCGGCCATCACAGCCGCATCAGACAGCTCGAGCTCTTCCTGGAACGCTATGTCTAGCGACACAGCGACCGCTCCAACTTCATCGCCTATACCCAGTTCCACCGTAGCACCAGCCGCCGGTTGCGGGGCGAGTGTCGTGTCAGTCCCCGCGACGACGTTAGCATTAGTCCCAGTGATGAACGCAAGACCCACCGCACTGGCCTCGTTGTCGGTGCCGTCGGCTCGGAGGCCCTCGCCCAGAAGAACGTTGGAAGCCAACACAGGAGCGTCCGTGGTCGAGACCGTCGTAAAGACCGTGTCTCCCCATTTGACATAGACATCCGTGGCCGCAGAAGCCGGGCCCGCCGTGTTATCACTCTCGAGCACAAAGACGAGCTTGTCAAAATTCGCCGTAGCCGCCGTTCGAGTAGCACCCGCCGCATTTGCAGCCGTGACCGCCGTAGACCCAAGCAGAAGACTAATCGAATTGACGTCGAAGAGCGTAGAGGCCGTATCTCCCGCCGGGTCATTGTCCACAAGCGTGAAAGCTCCATCAATCGCCGTCATCGCCGCTGCCGGCGTCGTGGAACTCGCAACAGCAGCCCCGAATTTGACAGCGGTCTCAAGCGCCACGGTCACCGTGTAGTGATCGTCATCCTGCACCGTCGCAGCCAAACCGACGAGCTTGCTCGAAGCAGTCGTCAGCGACGGGTCATTGTCGAGCACGTAAGACAAGGAAATGTCATAGACATTCTCGGTCGCATCGTCGTCCGACGCCACAAGCGTGAAATTACGCCCCCCGTCCGCAGTAGACGTCTTCGGGATGGCTGCCGTAGCGGTCGCCAGAATGAGATCAAAGTCCGCCGCAGCAATCGCCTTAGCCGCCCCATTGACAGTGCTCTTGGCCGCGATGGACACATAGACCTCGAGTCCCTCGTCGCGATCGGTCGTCGCAGCGTCGTCCTCGCCGAATTCTACGGTCGTCACCTCGTAATTCGTGGCAGCGGTCGTCGTCCCGGTATTGACAAGGAGGAAATTCGCCGCAGCCAACTTCACCCCATCACCTAACAAATCCTCCGAGGCCGCCGTCAGAGTCACAATATGCGGCTCAAGGTCGCTCAGCGCAATGGCATCGGTGGGCTCGGCGGCGAACGAGAGATGCGGCGCAGTATTCCACGCCAGATCCACGATACCCATAGCCGCCACAAACGCGAGGTCGTTGCCAGCTATATCCTTGAGGTCGTCGCCCCCCACAGCCAACGTCAGCATCGTCGACGCAACAGCCGTCCCAGCCGTCGTCGTCGCCTCTGTGGCACCAATCACCAGGACGACTGTAGACGTGGCCTCGGCCGCGTCAATTTCATGCTGGACAAAAGTAGCGGATTTCACCTCAAAAGCGGTGCTCGCCGTGCCGGCGCTGTCGTCGAGACCAAAGGCATCCTTATCAAACGTGCCTTCCAGATACTCGCTCAGAGCCAGGGTCAAGGTGAGCTCGGCATCGCCCAATATCGTCATGGCCGCCGCATCCGCAGTCGCCACAGAGGCCGTCGGAGCCTCCCCGTCCGCCGGACTCGTTGTCTCAACCTCAGCCGAGCCAATGTTGATCGGCGTCGCAATGGCTACCAAGTTCCCAGCAGCATCCGACAGGTCCGAATCCTCCGAGATACCCAAGAGGACATCCGCCGCAGCCGCAGCCGGATACGTCATCGCCGCTACCGTTCCCGTCGCACCTAACTCGACCAGGAGAAAGTGCATAGCCGTCGCCCCGGTACCAGTGGTTGTGTAAGCAGCACGTGTGACCTCTACGCCCGTGGCTCCCGTGACGACAAAATCATCCGCAGAGACGTTCGCAAGTTCCTCACTCGCAGAGAGCGTGATGGCCGCAAACGGGTCTTCCACGTCGATCTTCACCGTCTGAGCCACCCCAGAAGCCTGAACCGCCGTCAAGGTGGGGGCCGTGACATCCGAGGTCGCCGCCGACGTAATCACGAGATCTTCGAACGTGAGCAACGCAGTTTCCGCCTCGGTCGAGATGTTATAGGTTGCACTCTGGCCGAGAATGAGGTCCTGGGCCGTCGTGACCGCCGCCGTATCACTCGTGGGAGTAATCGTCACCAGCAGCATATGGACAGCATCGTCGCCCGTCCCCTCCGTATCCACACTCGCCCCCGTGGCCGCAAAGGCCGTGGAGACCGTGCCCATAGCCGTGGCCGTGGCAGCAGCAGCCGAATAGACAACGAAATCACTGCCGTCCGCATTCACCGTGTTCGCGTCCGCTTCCTCGGGGAGCGTGATGGTCACAACATAGCCGGGCAGACCCACGACAACCGCCTCGGCGGCCTCTGGGGCTTCGTTATCGTCGGAAAACACCGCAACATCTTCGACGCCCGGCGTCACCGTGTCGGTCAACGACGCCGTTATCGCATTGCCAGACGCATCCGCGACGGCCATCGCCGCAGCCGTGACCGTGTACTCCGTGTCGTCGGTCAGAGTGGCCACAGTGAGCACAACATCTCCGTTGACAACCATGGCATCCGAGACAGATACAGTGACGGTTCCCGCGGTCACGGTGAAATCCGTGGCCGAAACAGTCCCAGCTATAGGCTCGTTAAAATTGAGCGTTACCATCGTAAGAACCGTGCCCACAGTCGCCGTGAACTCCTCGGGAGCGTCCTCGTCAGGAGCAGGCGGAGGGGCGGTCAACGTCACCATGCCAGTCAAGTGGGCTCCCGCAACAGCGAGGCCAGCCCCATTCTGGAGGACGCCTGCTTCAACCGTGACCGTGTACTCCGTGTCTGCCTCCAGGCCAGAAGCGAGCGTCAACACAACATCCCCGTCGTCGTTAATGGTGACCGATTCGACGGTCACAGTGACCGCATCATCCCCCGTCCCCGAGGTCACCGTGAAGTCGCCGACCTCAAGACCCATCGCCGTGTCGACCGCCTCGACAACATCGTCGTAATCGATCGTCACCATATCCGTATCATCCGTGGTCGCAACCACAGCGGTAAGCGTCGGAGCGGTGGTGTCCGCCGGCGTTACCATGCCACTCAAGTCAGAGCCCGCGACATCGTTGCCAGCCGCATCCGCGAGGACGCCTGCGGCAACCGTGACCGTGTACTCTGTGCCTTCGGTCAGGGCATTTTCAGCCGCGAAAACCAATACAACATTCCCGCCGACAATGCTGACCGAATCGACGTCCACAGTGCTATCATCCTCAGCAGTCACCGTGAAATCATCGGCCATGACGTCCCCGACGACAGGCTCGTCGTAATCGAGCGTTATCGTCAGAAGGTCCGAGCTCACAGTCGTAGCGGTAAGCGTGGGAGCCGTTTCGTCAACGGCGGTGCCCGGCGTCGTCACCGTGTCAGTCAAGTCATCTCCCGTGACAGCGTTGCCAGCCGCATCCGCGAGGATGTCTGCGGCAACCGTGACTGTGTAGTCCGTGCCTGCGGTCAGGACATCAGCCGCGAAAACCAATTCAACATTCCCGTTGACAATGCTGACCGAATCGACGGTCACAGCGACCGGAGGAGTCCCCGTGGTCACCGTGAAATCCGTGACCGCAAGACCGTCCGCGGAGACAGCCACGACATCCTCGTCGTAATCGAGCGTTATCGTCAGAAGATCCGTGCTCGCAGTCGTAGCGGTAAGCGTGGGCGCGTCGGTGTCAGCGGCGGTGGAGGCCGTCGGCGTCACCATGTCCGTCAAGTCACCCGCCGCCGTGACAGCGTTGCCAGCCGCATCCGCGAGGACGCCTGAGGAAACCGAGACCGTGTACGCTGTGCCTACAGTCAGGTCAGCCGCGAGCGTCAACACAACATCTCCGGCGTCGTTAATGGTGACCGAGGAAATAGTCGCAGCGGTGGTCCCATCGGTCACCGTGAAATCCGTAACCACAAGACCCGTCATGGCGACAGCCACGACGGCCTCGTTGTAATCGAGCGTCACCATATCCAGATTATCCGGGTCCACAGTCACATCGGAAAGCGTGGGCGCGTCGGTGTCGGGCCCCAGGGCTGGATTCCCAACATTATTGGCATCCTGGACCGCATTCGCTTCGAGCGAGATGACATGCGTGTCCGCCCAATCAGCCCCCAGTGTCAGCACGACTTCCATACCACTAAGCGTGGCATCGGTGACAGACACCGTCATGTCCATAGCATCCACGACTGTGAAATCTGTCGCTTGAACCGAGTCCTCATGAAGGTCCTGGTCAAAGGTGACCGTGACCGTCATGCCCGAACCCGTGGTGTAGTCATCCTGGGCCGCCTCCGCAAAATTCGGGCCGTCGGTGTCGTAGTCCGTCGCCGTCGCCGTAAGAAGCGTCGCCAGATCCATGCCATCACCAGCAGTGAAGTCCGTCACAGTCGCCGTGCCGATTTGTACAGACGCATCGTTCGCCACGGAGATGGTGTAATCCAGCTCACTGTCCGTCAAAGCTCCGTTCGGCTCTGTAACTCTGAGGTAAAGAACGTCGCCGGCCATGACCGTGGTGGTATCGGTGACCTCGGTTTCCGTGCCGTCCGCAGCACGCGTGTGAAGAAAGAACACAACGTTCGAGACATCCGTCACCGGCGTACTATCCATGCCCGTGGCGGCCACGATCTGAAAATCGGCCCCCGACAACATCGTGATGTCACCTGTGCCCTCGGCAATCGTGAAAGAAACGAGGATCTCGCCCTCGTTGCGGGCGGTCGGCTCGTCCACCGTCGTCGTCATCGCCGCCGGGGCCGGATCATCGTCGTCGTCGCCACACGCCACCAAAAACAAAAGCGAGAAAGACCAGACCGACCGACGCATGACTCTTTTCCAAGAGTCCGATTCGAAACGGTTCCTCCTTCCGAAAGAACCAGCAACAGTAGAACCAGGGACCGCAAGATCAAAAACAGATAAAGTACTCATGGGTAAAACAACCTCTCCAACAAAAACCAATCACAACTAAAAAACAAAAGCGCGGAACCCAAACCACAGTCCTCCCTGGCGGTACTCTCCCTGGAGGCCTCTCCGCAGAATCCGCAGAGACCAGTGGCAACGGGTCATCGCAACGAGGGCGAGTGTAGGGAGACTCGAGGGGCTTGTCAACGTCTTTTTACGACTCTGATAAAAAAAAATTCGAGGGAAGAGGGACAAGGCTCAAGAGAACCCAGGAAGAGACTAGGGGAATCTCGGGGCGGGGGAGCCGGGGAAGCAGAGAAAGCTCCGAAACGCCGCAGAGAAACGCCGCAGAGAAACGCTGCCGGGAAAAGCTGCCGGGAAAAACAGAAAACAAACGCCGTCAAATAAACCGAAAATAAACCCGAAAATAAGCCGAAAACTGCGCAATATCTCAAGAATAGAGCCAAAATAGGGCAGGAATAGGGCAGGAATAGGGAAGCCGAAAGAACGCCTGGAACATCCCTGTTGAACGTCGAAAGAGGGCTCGAGAGGGCTCGGCGGCTCGGTTCCGCAAGAGGCCTCTGAAGCGCCTCTCGGCACCGCGCCGCAGGGCTCGGAGCACTCGGAATGCGGGCGGGGCGGGAGGATAAACGAAGCGGAAATAAAGCGAAAAAGGCTCCGATAGCCGTTATCAAATTTTATTTCATTATATTGCAAAAAAACAATTTTCATGCAACTCTGCGGATAGTCTGCGGATAAAGAGACGCATTTTTCTTATCCTGGCTCCTCCGTTCTGGCTGTTTTTCTCTGTTTCGCTGTGCCGCTGCGGGGTGCTCGTGGCGTGCGGGGCGGGGCGTGCGTCCTATTTCTTCGATTCGTTTCTGATTCGTTTCTGTTGAGCCTCGAGGAACCCAAAGCTCACGCCTGAAGCCCGTGAAGCCCGTGAAAGAGCCGGCCTCTTGGCAAAAATAAAAAAAAAGCGCCCCCCCTCTCAAGAGGCACCTACCCAAGCCCGCCCAGAGCTCGGAGAAAAACAACGGACGGCACGGCCGGACGCGACCCTCGCGACGCTGTCGATTCTCGACTCAACAAATAGGGTTAAAATCTACAGGCACGCCGTTGGCATTCGCAAGACCTGAAGAATGAACGCATATGGCACTTGTTGACGCAAGCGGAGCGTCCAAACCGCCGAGCGTCATCACAACAGCATTGAAATCACCACGCAAGAGGCCACTAGGAATTCCAAGGAGCTCGCCAATGCCCGTACCAAAAGGGACTTCTCTCCCGTTCAAATAAAAAGTGGCATCATTAATCCAGATGGAGGCTAAGGGCCTGCCAAGCGTATTCTTCGTAAAGGAAAACAAATCGCTGGCAAGGTCGCCCTCGTCAAACACGAGAAATTCACCCAGTCCCAGATTAACCTCAACGGGGTTGAAAAATGTCAAGGTGAAATCACTAAAACCCGAGCGCGGGGCAGGAAAAGGAGCGGGAGCGGGAGCGGGAGCGGGAGCGGGAGCAGGAGCAGGAGCAGGGGCGTCCGCAAACGTTAAAGTGACACGCCAACTATCCAAAGAGACACCATCGTCGTCCCGGACGGCCCCCTCAGAGAAGGAAAGCGTGTGTGTACCCTCCCAAGCGCGTATCCCCGTCAGCTCCACTTCATCGGGCATGCCTCTCACGAGCCTGGCAGCCGAGACAAGCACATCCCTACCACTCGAATTCGTAACCGTGAAATCTGCCGCCTGAACCGAGGAAGCCTGGAGACCGTCCGTGAAGGTCAAGGTGAATATCGTCGTATCCGTCCTATCTAGGCTGATGGCATCCGGCTCCACCGAGGAAATCTGGGCCGGGGCCGGGATATCCGGAAAAGCGAGCCACCCATTAAAGGACTCAAAATCGACGCCATTGGCGTCCTGGAGGGCCCCTTCGGCGATCTCCATCGAGTACCTGCCCTCCCAAGCCGTGGGCCCTGTCACCTCCACTTCATCGCCTCCCACAACCCGGGCAGCCGAGACCAACACACGCTTGCCATTCGAATCCGTAATCGTGAAATCTGTCGCCTGAACCGAGGAAACCAGGAGATCTTCACTGAAGCTCAAAGTGACCGTCTCTGCATCTCCACTTCTTCTGGGGCTCTTCACCAAAAACTCCGGAGGCGTTGTGTCCCTGGACGGCGACGGGATATCCGAAAACGTCATCGTATAACGCCATTCAGTCAAAGAGGCACCAACGTCGTCCCGGATGGCCCCCTCGTCGAATACAAGCGTGTGCCTGCCCTCCCAAGCCGTGGGCCCCGTCAACACCACTTCATCGCCTCCCACAACCCGGGCAGCCGAGACAGACACACGATTGCCATTCGAATCCGTAAGCGTGAAATCGTGCGCCTGAACCGAGGAAGCCAAGAGGTCGTCACTGAAGCTCAAAGTGAACATCGTCGCATCCGTCCTATCTCTTTGGAAGCCATCAGGCCTCACCGAGGAAATCGAAGCAGGGGCATCCGAAAACGTGAAAGTGAAACGCCATTGAGCCAAAGAGGCCCCAGTGTCGTCCTGGAGGGCCCCTTGGGAGAAGGAAAGCGTGTACGCGCCCTCCCAAGCACGTGTCCCCGTCAACACCACTTCATCGCCTCTCACAACCCTGGCAGCCGAGACCAACACACGATTGCCATTCGAATCTGTAATCGTGAAATCTGTCGCCTGAACCGAGGAAGCCAAGAGGTCGTCCGTGAAGCTCAAAGTGAGTATCGTCGCATCCGTCCTATCTCTTTGGAGGTCATCAGGCCTCACCCTTAAAGGCGAAGCCACCGAGGTATCCGAAAAAGAGAGGTCTCCATAAAATCCATCAAGAGCGTCACCATCAAGGTCATCGAAGGCCGCATCGGCAACGGAAAGCGTGTACATGCCTTCCCAAGCACGTGTCCCCGTCAACACCACTTTATCGCCTCTCACAACCCTGGTAGCCGAGACCAACACACGATTGCCATTCGAATCCGTAAGCGTGAAATCGTGCGCCTGAACCGAGGTAGACAGGAGGTCCTCGCTGAAGGTCAAAGTGAACATCGTATCATCCGTCCTATCTCTGGTGATGTTGTTCGAAATCACCAGAGTCTCTCCAGGGCTCGACGTGGCAGAGGGCAACGGAGAAAAGGACGCCGAGGCAGAGGGCGCCTGAGAGTCCGAGTCGTCATCGCCACCACACGCCGCTAAGGCAAGCAAAGGAAGACTCAAGGCCGCCCGGCGTCTCGATTTTGCCTCTTCCTCTGGACGAAAGTCCGTCTCTGACTTCAAAAAATCCGAGCTATGTTCCATAAAAACTTTCCTTCCCTTATCCCTTATATAGAAAAAAGAACTAAAAAAACCGCAACAGGAAAACCGCAACAGGACGAAACTAAGTAATCCCGAACCAAGTTCGTCCGGAAAAGCTCGGAAAAGCCCGGAAAAGCCCGGAAAATCTCTGGGTCGGTACAAAAGCTCCGCGAACCCCAGGGAACCCCAGGGAACCCCAGGATCGAATCAACCCTCGTTAGGGCATCTGAGGCAATGCTCATGCCTCTTATCTATTTTTTAGCCTTTTTTCAACGCCTCCTCTTTTTTTGCTTTTTTTCTGTATAGGCAGCCTCTATGCGGAAGCACGCCCAGAATAAAATAAGGGAAAAAGAGAGAAATAAGGCGGATTCAGGTGGGATCTTGTTGGCAAAAAGAAAAAAGGCGACCTCTTCTCAAGAGGCGCCTACTCAAGCCCGCCCAGAACTCGGAGAGAAAGAACGGACGGCACGCGGGAGAAACAGCCTAGCAGACACACACACGCACCGGGCTCACCGCCGAGCACACGCTCCATTGAACTCGATTCGAATTGGCGCGGGAGAAACAGCCTAGCGGACACACACACGCACCGGGCTCACCGCCGAGCACACGCTCCATTGAACTCGATTCGAATTGGCGCGGGAGAAACAGCCTAGCGGACACACACACGCACCGGGCTCACCGCCGAGCACACGCTCCATTGAACTCGATTCGAATTGGCGCGGGAGAAACAGCCTAGCGGACACACACACACGCACCGGGCTCACCGCCGAGTGCACGCTCCATTGAACTCGATTCGAATTGGCGCGGGAGAAACGGCCTAGCGGACACACACACGCACCGGGCTCACCGCCGAGCACACGCTCCATTGAACTCGATTCGAACTGGCGCGGGAGAAACGGTCCGCCGCCCCGAACGACGGAAAACAAAAAGGGAGCTCTCCGAGGACGGGGACAGAGGCCCCCACCCTCAAGAGATGCTCCCTCTCTACGAGAGACCGCCTAGACGGCTCGGTCTAGACGGCCCTCATAAGAACGCCTCGGCCTTCGGCCGCTGCGTTGTGCCAGTGCTAGGCGGCGGCGTCGGTCTGGGCGGCAACAAAATCAGACCCGATGTAAACAACATCGTCCATAGTCAGAGCCGCTCCGTCGCCAGCGTCAGCAACTCCGGTGGCGGCAATCGCGAGATATAAATCGGTTGCAGCAGCATCCGAGCCAGTCGCGGTACTGTGGATCGTCAGAAGAACCGAATCGAAGTCGCCACGGTCGGCACCAGCTGTTCCAAGGAGATCACCAGCAGCCGAACCATGGGTGACCGCCGACCCTCCAGACGAAAAAGCAGCTTCGACAATCTCGAAATTAGAGGCACCCGTACCCGCTGTATCCGTATGAATCTCGAAAATCGCAGCGGCAAGCTCGGCTTCATCCGTCGCAGCAGCACCTGCTGCTCCGGCTTCGACAGCATCGTCAAAGACCACGGTCGCGAACAGAAGATTCGGTGTACCAGCATCATCCGCCGTGATTTCCCTGCTCGCCGCCTCCGCAAAAGCGGCATCTTCCCCGGCATCAACCATGGCCCCATAGGCGGCCTCCACTGAAAAAGCGGCATCCGGAATGGCTGCATTAGAAACACCATCAGTATCCCAGATCATCGCCGCAGCGACCGAGATAACATGCGTGGCAGCCCAATCAGCCCCCAGTGTCAACACCACTTCATCGGCCATACCAGCCACAAGCGCGGCAGCCGAGACAGCCACAGCCGTGCCAGCCGAATCCTCAATCACGAAATCAGACCCATCCGTATCGACCGAGTCAGCATGGAGCTCCTCACTGAAGGTCACCGTGACCATCGTCGCATCGGTTGCATCCGCCATGGCACCTTCGAGCTCCGGACCCTTTGTGTCATAGCCCGTCTTGGAAGCATCATCGCTCGATTCCAGAAAAGCCATGCCCTGAGTATCCGTCGCAGCCGTTCCAGCGATGGTGATATCACCCTGAGCAGCCCCAGTTAAGCCAACGCTGTAGTCCAGAGCATCACTCGCTAGAGCTCCGCTGTCGGAGGTGAACGTGACGACAACCACATCATCGACCGCAAGCTCCGCGGCAAGCTCCGCATCGCTCTCATCTGTAACAGCGACGTCGACGTCCGTCAGAACCATAGCAGCAGCCCCCGTGCCCAAAGTCAGCGCAAAAGAGTCCGCCGAGACACCGGCAGTCATAGCCTCCTGAACGGTGAAGGAAACGACAACCTCGCCCTCGCTGCGTACGGCGGAGTCGTCCGTCATCGTGTCCGTCATCGTCGTCTCGGTCGTCAGAGCTCCATTAGAGAGACCATCGGTGGCCTGGATCGCCCCCGCAGCGACCGAGATTACATGCGTGTCCGCCCAAGCAGCCCCCAGTGTCAACTCCACGAGCGTAGCACTCACAACCATGGCATCCGAGACACTCACAACCGTGGTGCCATCCATCTCAGTGACTGTGAAATCCGCCGCCGCAACCGAGGACTCTAGAAGTTCCTCGCCAAAGGTGATCGTGACCATCATGGCCATACCCGAGACGGGGTCCATCGCCGCCAAACCCGGGCCTTGTGTGTCGTAGTCATCCATCATCGCCGTAAGAGCCGTCGCCAAAGCCATGCCCTCAGTAGAAGTCAAGTCCATGCCGCCGACCATCACATTCGAATCGCTCGCCAGAGAGATGGTGTAATCCAACGCATTGTCCGTTAAAGCTCCGCCTTCTGAAGTAACATTGAGGAAAAGAACGGTGTCGGCCATGACCGTGTCGGTCTCCGCAACGTTGACGGCCATCATCGCCGCATCGATCGTCCAAAGCTGGAAAGCAACGTCCGAGACATCCGCCACCGCAGTACTATCCGTTCCCGTGGCGGCCGTGATCTGAAAATCAGCCCCCGACAGCATCGTGATGTCCTCTGTGCCCGTGGGAATCGTGAAAGTCACCTGGATGAGGCCCTCGTCGCGGGCGGTCGGCTCTGCGTCCATCGCGGGCGGTTCCGGGATAGTTCCATTCCGGACACCCTCGGCGTCCTGGATCATCCCCGCAGCGATCGAGATTACATGTGTGGCCGCCCAATCAGCATCCAGTGTCAACACCACTTCCGAGAGCGTACCCTCCACGACCATGGCATCCGTGACACTCACAGCATCGCCCATCGCATCCGTAACCGTGAAATCCATCGCCCCAACCGAGGAAGCCAGGAGGTCCTCGTCAAAGGTGACCGTGACCATCATGGCCGAACCAGTGGGGGCCATCGCCGCAAGATCGGGGCCGTCGGTATCAATGGTTGCGGCAACAGCATCGCCGGCCGACCCCAGAAAAGCCATGCCCTGAGCAGCCGTCGCGGCCGTTCCATCGATGGTGATACCACCCTGAGCATCAGCTAGGCCAATGCTGTAGTCCAGCATATTACCCGTCAAAGCTCCGGTGGGGGAGGTGAAAGTGACGGTAACCACGTTACCGTCCGAAAGGTCCGAGTCCGCCGTGACAGCCATACTGTCCGAAGTAACCGCGGCCTCGGCATCCGTCACAGTCATCGTGCCCACAGTCACCGTGAAAGAGTCCTCCGAGACACCGGAGGTCATGGCGTCCTGAACGGTGAAGGAGACCACGAGCTCGCCTTCATTGCGGGCCGTGACCATCGCCACCGGGGCATCTTGCGTATCGTCGTCGTCGTCGTCGTCACAAGCCGCCAAAGCCAGCAAGGGAAGAATCAAAGCCGCACGGCGGCTCAATTTTTTTTCTTCCTCTGCACGCAAGCCTGTCTCTGTTTTCGAAAAAATCGAGATATGTTCCATAAAAGCACTCTCCTGTCCTAGAAAAAACAACTAAAAAAACCCGCCACGAGATGACAATCACATCATACAATCCCGAACGAGGAACCGTCCGGAAAGCCTCCGGCTCGGCAAAAGCCCTGGAAGTCCCCAAGACCGAGCCGACCCTAGCAAGCAATCTGAGGGTTGTCAATACCCTCGATCATATTTTTTTAGACTTTTTTTTGACGCCTCTTTTTTTTATTTCAGCCTTTATTTCAGCCTCTATATTATAGAGGCGGGCTCTATTCGGGTGCGTGTCCGGGCAGGTTGAGCTCGCGGAAACTGGAGAGGGGCTCTGAAAAACAATGGAAAATAATGGATAAACGCCCAGAAAGGCGCCCGAAGAGAGGGCAGCCAGAGACCGGCCGGGGGGTCCCGGCCGGTCTCTGGCCGGGGGCTCCCGGCAAGAAGCCGGCAAACCCAGAAATGCTAGAAATACCGGGAATACCGGAAATACCGGGGCGAATCAAACGCTCAGGCGGCACCGGTCTAGACCCCGGCGACTAAATCTGCCCCTAGAAAAACGAGCTCCAGGTCATTCGAATCAAGAGGCGTGCCGTCCGGAAGCGCAAGAGCGTCCTCAGCGGCAACGAGGTACAAATCCACAGGAGCATCCGCCGAACCACTTCGTGCCCGGCTGTCGATCGTGAACACGATCGCGTCGAAATCACCGCGCCGATTGCCCCCCGGGCCAGAGAGAGGGCCAAGTAATTCCAGGTCTCCGGTGCCGGCGTCGACGACAGTCACGTCGTTACGCACGAAAGAGGCATCGTGAATCTCAAAATTCGCCGAGTCCACAAAACGCTCTGGATTTCCGGTTCCGATCGGGTCGGTCTGGAGTTCAAAAACGGACCGGGCGATCTCGGCCGAAGTTGTTCCCATCCCTCCCGTGCCGATTTGCACATCAATGCCATCCTCTATGAGTAAGACTGCAAAGAGAAGATTGGGCTCCGTCGCCGTGTCGGGCGTGATGATTTTCTGCTCGGGCGTCGCATAAGGGACCTCCACATATGTATCGTAATCGACAAGTGAGCTGCCAAGCCTAGCTTCGTCGATGGGCGTGATGCGTGTCGGGTCGGCTGGATTGCCGATATTGTGTTCTGCGCTCTGGAGGGCGCCCGCTTCGATAGCGACATCGCCGCTGTCTGTCGACAGGTCTCTGACCAGCGTTAATCGCACCTCTGCGGCGTCGCCCTCTACGAGTTCGGCATCCTGGACAGCCACAGATACACCGTTCGAATCGGTGACCGTGAAATCGGCCACCTGGACAGAGCCGGGGTGAAGGTCCTCGCTGAAGGTGAGGGTGAGAGTGGCATCGTCGTTCGAATCTATGGAACCGACTTGAAACACTGGACCCGTCGTTTTGTAATCCTCTCTCGCAAGAGCCTCCCCAGCCGAGGCAAGAAAAGCGAGGGCCTCCGGGTTCGTCGCCGCCACGCCACCAATCTGGAGGCCGCCACGGTCAAGCCCCCCGGACAGCTCGACTTCATAGTCCAGGTCATCAGCCGTTAACTTGCCGCTCGGGGAGTTGAAAGTGACGACAATCACGTCCATGGCCGACAGAGTCGTGGCCGCCGTGAGAGCCGTACCGCTGGACGTTTGAACGGTGACGTCCGCATCCGTCAGAAGCATGGCACTATTGCCCGTTCCCACGCTTATCTGGAAAGAATCCGCCGAGAGACCCGATGTCGCCTCGTCCTGGATGGTGAAAGAGACGACGACTTCCCCATGATTGCGGGCGGGCGGGGGCGGGGTAGGCGTCGGGGCCGGGTCCGGGTCCGGGGGCGGAGTCGGGTCCGGGGGCGTGGGCGTGGGCGGGGGCTGGTCCGTGACCGTCATCGTCTGGTCCGTGACCGTCATCGTCTGGTCCGTGACCGTCATCGTCTGGTCCGTGACCGTCATCGGCGGGGTCGGGGTCATCGTCATCGTCATCGACACCGTCGGGCCCGGGGCCGGAGTCGGCGTAACCGTGTCGGCGTCCATCGGCGTGGTGGTCAGGGCTCCATTATAGACGCCACTGGCGTCCTGGATTGCCATTGCGGCGATAGAAACCGTGTGCGTGTTCGCCCAAGCAGCCTCCAACGTCAACGCCACCTGATCGGCATTACCAGCTACAAGCATGGCAGCGGAGACACTCACAGCTGCATTACTCGAATCCGTAACCGTGAAATCTCTCGCCTGAACCGAGGCAGCCAGAAGGTCCTCGTCAAAGGTGACAGTGACCATCATGGCCGAACCCGTGACGCTATCAATCTCCGGAGCCTTCGTGTCATAGTTCGTACGGGTATAATCGTCGGTCGAAGTCAGAAAAGCCATGCCCTGGCCATCTGCCGCGACCATGCCGTCAATCACGAGTCCACCCTGATTGCCGAATAAGCCAATGGTGTAGTCCAGAGAATTAGACGTGAAAACTTCTCCGCTTACAAATTGGGCGGTGGGGGAGGCCGAGAAAGTGGCGACAACCACGTCACCTTCCGACAGCGTCGTGGATCCCGTGATCGTCCTACCGTCAGAATCTGCAAGGCTGGCCGTCACGAGAACATTACCCGCAAACTCCATCCCGTTCACAACCGAAGTCACACTGAAAGACATCGCCGAGATACCGGACGTGCCGTCTTCCTGAACGGTGAAGGAAACGACAACTTCGCCCTCGTTGCGTCCGTCAGGTTCCACCGTCGCCGGGGCAGAACCGTCGCCATCAGCAACCAAATCGGACTCGACGGACTCAACCTCATCGTCGAGGGTCAAAGTCATTCCGTCATCGGCCTCAGCAAGACCGTTGGTGGCAACTTTGATATACAAGTCGACCTCGGCGGCATCTGTTCCTCTCGCAACACTGTGGATTGTCAGAACAACCGAATCGAAATCGCCACGCATCGCACCAGCCTCTCCAAGAAGCTCGCCGTCGCCCGTACCATAGGCGACCTCCGTCGTACCAGACAAAAAACGAGCCGAACGAATCTCGAAATTGGAGGCCGGCGTATTACCCGCCGAATCCGTCGTAATTTCAAAAATCGCAGCGGCAAGCTCGGCTGTATCGTCCGCATCGGCACCCGCTGTTCCCGCCTCAACCTCATCGCTAAAGGACAAGGTCACCGACAGAAGATTCGGTGTAGCAGCATTCTCCGCTGTGATGTTCTTATTCGTCGTATCAGTCCTCACGGTGAAGGCAACCCCATTTTCTCCCCCATTGCCTCCCGGCGGCTCGTCCATCATCGCCGGGGCAGGATCGTCGTCGTCCTCACAGGCCGCTAGAGCAAAAAAAGGAAGAGCCAAAGCCGCACGGCGACCCGTTCTTTTCTCTTCCTCTGTACGAAGACCTGGCTCTGGATTGAAAAATTCTGAGGTGTGTTCCATAACAATACGTTCCTGTTCCTAAAAAAATAACTAAAAAAAACCACAAAGATTACGAAAATGAACGATTTCGAATCAGGGTCGGGCCGGAAAATATCCCACCCGAACCCGGAAAAGCCCTGGAAAACCCAGGGCCGAACCGGTTCTAATCGGCTGAGTAGCAAAAAACTCAGAGCCTGTCTAGACATAGGCCTCAGCTTTTTTTACGAAACGAATCGAAAAGCTTGGGTCTCTCGAACAAAAGCCGGGGAAAAGCCGGGTTGAAACGCCGGCGGCAATTGAGTATAGTCGCCGCCAGGGGCCGCCAGAGTCCAACCAAAAAACACGCCCAACTCAATCCCACGACCCCATGAGCAACTATCTTTACACGTGCGACAATCTCTATCTGCTGCACGGCATGAACAGCGCGAGTGTAGACCTCATCTATCTAGACCCGCCGTTTAACAGCAAGCGCGTCTATGCCGCGCCCCTCAAGAGCCGAGCGGCGGGCACGTCCTTCAAAGATATGTGGACATGGAAAGATGTGGACGTCGCTTATCTCGAGAGGCTTTACACAAAACATCCGGCGCTTGTGGATTTTGTCAGAGCCATACAACGTATCCACTCTGGAGCCATGGCGGCCTACGTTACGTACATGACGCAACGCATCTTCGAAATGCACAGAGTTCTCAAGCCGACGGGCAGCCTCTATTTGCACATAGACCCCACCTCCAGCCCTTACTTGAGGCTCGTCATGGACGCTATCTTCGGAAAAGAGAACTTCCGAAACGAAATCGTCTGGGGATACAAAAGCGGCGGCGCAAGTCGTCGAAGGTTCTCTAGAAAACACGACACCATTCTCTTTTATACGAAAGATGAAACCTATCTGTTTAATCCTCAAAAAGAGAAGTCCGCTAACAGGCAGTCTAAAAAATATGGCTTCTCAGGCGTCACGGAATACAAAGAGGATTTTTGCTCTGTCTGCAGGGCCACTCTGCCCGAGACGCTGGGATGGTACACCATGGTCCATATGAAAGACGTCTGGCAAATAGATATGGTCGGCAGGACCTCAAAAGAGCGCACAGGCTATCCAACGCAGAAGCCTCTGGCCCTGCTGGAGCGCATCATCCAGGCCTCGAGCCGAGAAGGCGATATCGTGTTCGACCCGTTCTGCGGATGCGCAACAGCTTGCGATGCCGCCCAGAGACTCCAGCGCCGCTGGATAGGGTGCGATATCGAAGAAAAGGCTCTCGGGATTCTTATGGAGCGCCTCGGAGACGACCACGGCCTGTTCAAAGATTTTATCCACGCAACCCGACCGCCACGCCGCACAGACGTCGAGACTATCGAAACCATCAAGATAACCGAAACGACCGGACCGAGAGCAAACCCACTCAGAGAACGACTCTATCGAGAACAAGACGGCATATGCAATGGGTGTTTCGTGAAAATGGACCAAGACCGTCTTGACATAGACCACATCATCCCTCAAACCAGAGGCGGAGAGGCTTATTACGAAAACTTTCAGCTCCTGTGCGGCCCTTGCAACCAAGCTAAACGCGACAAAATCATGGATTATCTGCTTGCAAAGGTCGCGAAACTCAGAGAGGATATAGAGGATATGCCGGCGTTTTAACGCGGGTCGCGATGCCGAAAATCTAAGAGAACTCTAGGAACAAACAACCCCATGTCTTTTATACTCAAGAACCCATCCTCGGGGGCCGAGGCGGGCGCGCAGGCGGCCTTTATCTATGACGTCACCGATGACGAATTCGTCGAAAAAGTCATGGAGGCAAGCACGAAAACCCCGATCCTGGTGGACTTCTGGGCGGCCTGGTGTGGCCCGTGCAAACAGCTGACGCCGCTCTTAGAGCAAGCCGTCCAAAAAGAAAAAGGACGGATTCATCTGGCAAAAATCGATGTAGATGCCAATCCGGCGGTGGCGGGGCAACTTCAAATTCGGTCTCTGCCGACGGTGTTCGCCTTCTGGCAGGGGCAACCTGTCCATCGATTCAGCGGGCTGCTGGCTCCAGGTCAGCTCCAGATGCTGGTCGACCAATTGGGGAAGCTGGCGGACCAGACGGCGGCTCAGGACGAGGCGCGCGACGGGAACATCGAGAAGGCTCTCGAAAACGCCGAGAGCTTTTTGCGGCGCGACAAATTCCACAAGGCGAACCACCTTGTGGATATGATCTTGGGCCAACAGAGCGACCACGAACGCGCGCTGTGCCTCAAAATAGAGCTGTTCATCCGGATACAGAGCTGGAACGAGCTGGCGAACTTTCAGGCGAGCCTGGCCGAGTCCAGTCTCCGCAAGCCCGCTATCCGGCGGGCTCTGGGGCGCGCGAAATTGCTGGAGCCTCTTCTGGGGCAGAAAAAACGTGAGAGCTCGGGAAGCCTCGCCAAGAGGCACAAGAAAACACCCGACGACCCAGAGACCGTGCGCCTATTCGCCGAAGCCTTGCTCGTGGAGAACCAAACCGAGGCCGCCGTGGAACTTCTGGTAGACGCTATGGTTCATGTTGCGGCTCATGCGAAATCGGGGGCGCCCGCGGGCGACGACGCAGGAGAACACTGGAAGGCCGTCCGGCAATTGCTCTTCGATGTCCTAGAGACCATGGACCCTGGGGCGAGCTTTGTGAAACAGGCTCGGCGTCGAATTTCTCAGAATTTGTTCGCATGAGACACCCTCCAGCGGAAGCGACGCCTACGGAGACCGGCATGCAAAGTCCGGGCGCAACCGAACATTGGACCCCTGCCTGGGTTCGCAGACCGATTCGAGGGTCTCGCTCTGCCGGAGCTCGCCCCGAAAAAAGTCACGCGAATCCGTCCATCGAGTGACGATAACGTTGTCAGAAGACCTACCAGAAACACCTTCCGGTGTGGATTCCCCGGCGCCGGACGAGGCGTCCGGGGCCCACCCCGAAGAGACGGAAGCGAGGCGGCTGACGGCACGCCTCATCGTGGTCGGCGACGAGATCCTCCGAGGCCAAACCACCGACAAAAACACTGGGCTCATAGGGCGTTTCCTCGCCACCCGAGGCATCGCCTTGGTCGAAGCCGCCTTCGTGCCAGACCAGCCCGAGCCGATTTGTGAAACCGTTCGACGCTTCAAAACCCGTTCAACCTATGTCTTCATGACAGGCGGCCTGGGCCCCACGCACGACGATGTCACAGCCGCCGCTCTGGCGGACTGTTTGAGGCGGCCTCTAGAACGCAACCCAGAGGTCTCGGCGCGGTTGGCGCAATTCTACGCCGCGAAAAACATGCCCTTTACGCCGGCGCGCCAGAAAATGGCTTTTTTCCCGCGCGGAGCCAGCCTGTTAGAAAATCCGCTCACCCCGGCCCCCGGCTTTGCCGTGGAGAACCTCTTCGTGCTAGCCGGCATCCCCGCGATTGTGGAGGCAAGTCTGCCGCTTGTGCCTTTAGCGGCGGTCGGGCCACCGCTGGTGTCCCGCAGCGGCGTCTCGTCCTTGCCCGAGGGGAGTCTCGCCCCGATTCTCGAGGCGGCTCAAAAGGCGCATGCGGACGTCCAAATCGGATGCTATCCTGCCTTGACAAAGGACCAGCTTGGGCCTAGGGTTGTGCTCGTGAGTTCGTCCCCGGCGGCTTTGCGCCGAGCTTTCGTCTCCCTGTGCCGGGAGGTGGAAGAAAAAGGAGGCTCTTTGCAGGAAACAGACCCACAATAGCGTGCCCTGATAACGTGGCCGGAGCGGCCTCTAGGCCCGGGCCGGGGCGTTGTGGGGTCTTACGGCGTGCTCTTACCAGATTTTTGACGCTTCAAAAAGAACAGAACGGAAAGTGAAACCATGAAAAAAGAAAAACGTAAAAACCGCCTTGTCTTATGGCTGGTGCTCTGCGGCCTCGTTGGGGGGGCTGTTCTGGCACTATTCTGGATTTTCTCGGACAATCTTCGGAGGGAAGCGGCAAACGAAACAGCCTTGGGGGACAGTCCATCATGGCAGGACATTCAGGCCCAAGCTCGGGGGCAAACGGTCTATTTCCACGCCTGGGGAGGTGCCCCTACGATCAACGCCTATATCGTCTGGGCCGCAGACCGCGTGCAAGAGCTCTATGGCGTGACGGTCCAGCATGTTAAAATTCAGGACGCGGCGGCCTCGGTCCGGCAGATTCTCGCCGAGAAAACCGCCGGGCGCGACACCGACGGCTCCGTGAGTCTCATTTGGATTAATGGCGAAAATTTCAGCTCCATGAAGTCGAACGGCCTGCTGTTCGGCCCTTTTGTGCAGAATTTGCCGAATTTCACGTACGTCGATACCGAAAACAAACCCACGACGCTCGTAGATTTCACCGTGCCGACCGACGGGCTCGAGGCCCCTTGGGGCATGGCCCAGCTCGTTTTCATGTATGACAACGCCAGTCTGCCAACGCCGCCGCGGACGCATGCTGCCTTGCTGGCCTATGCCCAAGAGACCCCCGGACGCTTCACCTATCCGGCCCCGCCGAATTTTCACGGCACGACTTTCCTCAAACAGCTGGTCTATGCCACGCTCGAGGATGCGGAAGACACGGCCGGGAAAAGAGCTTTACTCCAGGAGGCCCCGACGCCCGAAACGCTGGAGACTCTGACCGAGAATTTATGGGCCTATCTGGATAGGCTTCATCCTTTCCTGTGGCGTCAAGGCGCACAGTTTCCGCCCGACGGGCCGTCTCAGCAACGCCTTCTGGACGACGGCGAGGTGGATATCGCCATTACCTTTAATCCCGGGGCCGCCTCGAGCGAGATCGCCCAAGGGAATCTCCCCGAAACCGTTCGCACCTTCGTCCTAGACGGCGGCACGATCGGCAATACGCATTTCGTGGCCATCCCCTATAACGCCCCCGCCAAAGCCGCGGCCATGGTCTTCGCCGATTTTCTCTTGAGTCCAGAGGCCCAGCTGGAAAAAGAGAAACCCGAGGTCTGGGGCGACCCCACCGTGCTCGCTATCGAGAAACTCCCGCCCGAGGCGCGCGAGGCTTTCGAAACCTTGCCTCGAGGCGTCGCTACGCTGGGGCCCGCGCAGCTGGGAGCCGTCCTGCCAGAACCGCATCCGGATTGGGTCGCCTATCTGGAACGCGAGTGGCTTCGACGCTACGGAAGCTGAGGCAAACGGATGCAAGCTGATGCAACGACAAATCGTCCTTGATACCGAGACCACGGGCCTCAACACCCACGAGGACCGTATCGTGGAATTCGGGGCCGTGGAGCTCGTGGACTATCGTCCGACGGGGAACACGTATCACGCCTTTTTCAACCCAGAACGCGAGATGCCCGAAGACGCCGCGGCCGTGCACGGGCTGACCACAGCGTTTCTGAGCGGACAACCCGTTTTCGCCCAGGGCGTCGAGGAGATTTTGACTTTTATCGGCCAGAGTCCTCTCGTGATGCACAACGCCGATTTTGACATGGGCTTTCTGAACGCCGAGCTCCGGCGGTGTGGACTTGAAGAACTCCCCATGGCACGGGCCATCGATACGCTCGCCATCGCGCGGCGGAAGTTTCCGGGAGGACGGGCCTCGCTGGACGCGCTTCTGGACCGGTTCGGCATAGACCGCTCCGAGCGAGACGCGCATCACGGTGCCATGCTAGACGCGCATCTCTTGTGTCGGGTCTATCAGGAACTCGTGGAGCGCCAAGCGGCTCTGCATTTCGAGGAGGGCAAAACAGGACACGGCCGCATCGCGGCACCGGCGCGAAACTATCGGCCTTTTGTTCTCCGAGCCACAGCCCACGAGCGCGACATAGACCAAAGCTTGCGAGAGTCCCTCAAAAAGCCTGCCGCCCCGTGACGTTTTTCTCTCGCCGCGTGCGTGCCCTTTTTGCGCGGAACCCCGTGTGTGTTAGACCTCATATGTTAGAGCCCATATGTTAGACCCCATATGTTAAACCATGGGCCGGTGTCGCTATCGGAATCCGTGTCACAACCCATGCGAGAAACCGAGCCGGAACCCACGCTAGAGGAACCCCGCCCGCGGCGGGCTCTCGCCTCTATCGAGGCCTACCAGCCGGGCCGGACACACGAGGACCAATTCCAGGGCGGGAGGCTTCTTAATTTATCCGCCAATGAATCGGCTCTGGGAGCCTCGCCTGCCGTCCGGGAACGCGCTTTATCGCTGTCGGACGTGCATTGCTATCCGGACGACCAGGCTCTCTTTTTGCGACGGGCTCTATCCGAGCACCTCGGCGTCAGGGCGTCTCAAATCATCATCGGCGCGGGCTCGAACGAACTGCTGGGGTTAGTCGCCCGAGCCTATCTGGAACCCGGCGACGAGACGCTCTACACGCGCCATGGTTTTTTGCTTTACGCTCTGGTTACGCAAGCTGCAGGCGCACGCCCCATCGCGGTGCCCGAAAAAAATTTCAAGGCCGACGTGGAGGCTCTATACCGGGGCGTCACAGCCCAGACTTCAACCCGGGCTTCGACCCGGGTGCGCATGCTTTTTCTGGCGAATCCCAATAATCCGACGGGGACTTTTCTGACCCAAGAGGAACTCAAGACGCTGCTGGCGCACCTCCCGAGCGACCGGCTTTTGGTGCTGGACACGGCGTATCGCGAATACGTGACGGAGCCCTCTTACGGCGACGGTTTAGCGTTGCTCGAGACGCATCCCAATCTGTTCATCACAGGGACGTTCTCGAAGATTTACGGCCTAGCCGGCTTGCGCATAGGCTGGGGCGTCGGGTCCGAGAAGCTGATCGCGGCTCTGCATAAAGTACGCCTTCCTTTCAATGTCTCGGCCTGGGGTCAGGCTTTAGCGGGCGTCGCGCTCCGGGACCAGAGGCACGTCGCAAACGTGCGGACGCATACAGAGACAACCCGCCGGAAAATAGTGACGAGACTCACGCAGCAGGGCTTGCGATGCCACCCGGCTGTTGCTAATTTCTTTATGCTGGAACTCTCGAGCCCCGAGCAAGCCATGCAACTGGATGCTCACTTGCGGGCGCATGGGATTTTAGTGCGAAAACTGGGGGCTTATGGGCTGTCTCGTTTTTTGCGTATCACGGTCGGAACCGAAGAAGAGATGGCTGTCTTTGAAAACGCAGCCCTGACCTTTCAGGCCGGTCTTGCCGGGCAGCGGCTTTGACGGGGCGATAAATCTTGCGATAAATCTTATGAAACGAGTCTTATGAAACTGGACGGCAATCAGATACGCCCAGGGCACGTCCTCCGCCACAGAGACCAACTCTGGCGGGTGATGAGCGTCGAACACGTCAAACCCGGCAAAGGCGGTGCCTTCGCTCAAGCCGAATTGCGGAATTTGCGCTCGGGGGCGAAATTTAACGCGCGCTTCCGAGCCTCCGAGTCGGTGGAACGCGTCCGGCTCGCCCAGCTGCCCTATCAGTATCTCTACAGAGATGGCGAGGCTTACTGCTTTATGAACCAAGAGACTTTTGAGCAAATCTCTTTAAGCGAACCAGTGCTAGGAGCCGAACAGATCCCCTATCTGCAGGAAGGTTTGGTGGTGACGCTCGAAACCATGGAAGCCGAGGAAGCCGAGATCCTGTCTCTGAGCCTGCCGGAACACGCTACCCTGGCGGTCACCGAGACCGAAGCCGTCGTGCGCGGCCAAACCGCAACGGCTTCGTACAAACCCGCTGTCCTGGAGAACGGCATCCGCCTCACGGTGCCGCCGCATATAGAGACAGGGATGCGGATTGTTGTCCATACAGCGAGTGGCTCTTATGTTGAGCGCGCCAAGCTCTAGGGCCTCTACTTTTGCCGGCACGCTTGCCTATCGCATGCGTCAGGCGGTGCAGGGCGCCGGCAAAAGCCTAGCTCGAGACTTCGGCGACGTCGTTCAACTCGAGGCACGCCAGGCAAGCCGGACCTATTTCGTCGCTAGAGCCCGCGAGAAAGCCTCGCAATTGCTTCGCCGGACCCTCCAGAAGGATTTTCCGGATTGGCACTATTATGAGGAGGACTCGGCGGCTCTCGAGACGCTCGAGAACCCAACGGAAGCGGCCGCATCGGCGGCGGCACACTCGAGCCAATCGGTTAAATCCGTGCGCAAACCGGACGCTTTTTTTCTAGCGGCTCCTTTGTCCGGCTGGCGGAATTTTATGGCGGGCCTGCCCTTTTTTGCGGTGGGGCTGACGGCTATGGCGACGCCGGACGACCCTGTGGTTTTCATGGTCTATGACCCCGTCCGGCACGAGCTCTTCTGGGCTCAGAAAAGAGAGGCCGCTTGGTGCGACGGTCAGCTCTTGCGTCAACGCTTACGCCTGCGATCTTTCGAGGGGTGGCGCGGTGCCACGCTGGGCCTTTCGCCGGGCGCGGCGGCGCGCCATCCGCACCTCTTCGCCCAGTCGGACCAAGAGGAGACGTTCAATCTGTATCTCTCGGAAAGTGTTCCTCTTTTGACCGCCTGGTTGGGGGCAAACCGCTTGGATGGTCTGTTTCTGGACGCAGCACCGCCGACAGAAAGCTCGACAGAAAACCCAACAGAAAGCCCGGGGAGCAGCGGCCAGCTTGGAGGCCAGACCAGACACCGGCTTGGATACCGGCTTGGACCCCGGATTGGATCCCGGGGCGGGGGGCGTATCGGATGGCCGGGAGCCATCTTGTTCCTTCAACTGGCTGGGGCTCATCTCACGGATCTTCGAGGGGAGTCTATCGGGCTCGGGCCCGGGTCTGCGTGTGAACTCGTCGGGGCGAGTCGGGCCCTCCACCCTGCCCTCTTGGCGCATCTGACGCGGAGGCCTCCGGTTTGGCCGTCTCTGGCCCCGGCCCCGGGGGGCGACGAACACAGACATGAGCCCGAGGCCGACAAACTCCAATCCCCTGTTTTTTCGAGATTAGCGCACCGGGCTTCTCTGTTTGCCTCGGAAGAGACGAAAGAACCGGAAGAAACGAAAGACTAAGCCTCACGGGGGCGGGCCAGGGTCGGGATAGGATCGGGATAGGGTCGGGATAGGATGATGTCCTCTTTTATACGCATGACGGCGGTTCTGCTTTTGACCGTCCTGGGAGTCGGCTCGGCTTTTCCCGCTTTTGCCGGCGCCTTCTTGAGCAATCCAGCGGTGAACGGCGCGATTTTAGGACTCTTGGCGATCGGGGTCGTCTATGTGTATTACACGGTCTGGCAGATCTCTAAAGAGGCCCGGTGGATGGATAAATTTCGTTCCCGGACGCAGGCTCCGATGCGGCCGCCGGGCCACGCCCCGGGAGGTCAAGACCCGGGAGGTCAAACCTCAGACCGGCGTCCGGACGACCCACGAGGCCTGTCTGTGCCGTCTGAAGCTCGGGACCAGAAACAGCCGCGTTTAGCCCTTATTGGCTCGATTGCGGCCATCCTCACCGAACGCATAGAGCGTAAAGGCAGCGAACCTCTGACGCTTTCGCCCTCCGAGTTGCGCTCTTTATTGGAGGGCGTTTCGCTGCGGATGGAGGAAAAACGAGACATCGCACGCTATCTGACCAGTCTCCTGGTTTTTATGGGTTTATTGGGGACGTTCTGGGGCCTCCTGCAGGTCGTCCACGCCGTCCGAGACGTCATCGGAGCCCTGGGCCCCGACATTGGAGACCTCAATCAATTCGAGATCCTCAGAGAAAATTTGAGCATTCCTCTCCAGGGCATGGGGACGGCGTTCAGTTCGTCTTTATTCGGGCTTGCGGGGTCTTTGTTGCTAGGGTTGCTGGCTCTTTTTGCGGGGCAGGCTCAGAATCGGTTTCTGCAGCAGTTAGAGGACTGGCTTTCGGTTTACACGCGTCTGGTGGGGCTTGCCCCGGACCCGCTGCAAGCCGAGGACCCTGTTTCGTACAACATTGCGCTTTTGGCGCATGCGGCCACCAATCTGGAGGAGGGCACGCGTCTCCTCGCCGGCTCCACGGCGGAACGCCAGAAACAAATCCAGGTCACGGCCGATTTAACCGTGAATTTGCAGCGTCTCGCCGAGACCCTGGAGTCCCAACAAACGACGCAGCATCGCACGCTTCGGACGGCTCTGGACCGCTTGTCCGCCCAGCTCGCGAGCTTCGCCGAGGAAACCGCCACGACTCAGGAGAATACCCGCCTGGAGTTCAAAAAAATGATGGCTTTTTGGGGCAAAGTGCTCTCGGTGGCGGGAGGACGTCCCTCGGACCCGGACTCTCCGGCATGATCTCGGCATGATCCGGCACAAGACGCAATACGATTCGGTCACCTGGCCAGCTTTCGTGGATGTGCTGGCGACGCTGCTGCTGCTCGTTGTTTTTTTGATGATGGTCTTTTTTGTCGCCCATGCGGTGCTGGGGAAGGCTTTGCGAGGGTCTACTCAGGAGGTCCAAGTGCTGGCAGAGGCCCTGGGGCTCTCGGAAGAGGAGGTCGATGTGCTCGGCAGTGCCTTGGGGAACTCTGAACGCCGTTATTCGACCTTGCAGGCCTCTTTCGACGCTCAGGCGACGCAATTGGCCGAGACGCAGTTGCAACTTCAGCAGGCTCTTTCGGAAAACGCGACCTATCGCGAACGCCTAGAAGCCGACGAGCGCACTCGATTCGACCAGGCCGACAGGCTGTCGGTGCTACGCTCTGAGCGCGACGAGCTGGCCGAAACCGTCCTCGCCATTCAGGCGCAATTGGCGGCTCTGAACCAGGCCCTGGAGGCGGCAGAGGCTCAAAATAGGGAACAGCGCGTCCAGATTGTCAATCTGGGCCAACGCCTCAACGAGGCCCTCGCGACCAAAGTTCAGGAACTCGCCGACGCGCGGTCGGCTTTTTTCGCAGCCTTAAGAGAATCGCTCGGCGGGCGAGACGATATTCGAATCGAAGGCGACCGCTTCGTCTTTCCAGCCGAGATTTTTTTCGCCAGCGGGTCGGGGGCTCTCGACGAATCCGGCGAGGCGCAATTGCTCCAATTAGCCGCGAGCCTCCAAGCCGTCTCCGAACAGATTCCGCCCTCCATCGATTGGGTGCTGCGAATCGATGGCCACACGGATGATGTCCCTATTCAGAATCCGGTTTACCCCTCTAATTGGGAGCTCTCTCAGGCGCGGGCTCTCGCGGTCACGCGCTTCCTGATCGAGGCGGGGGGGCTGGCTCCGGGTCGTCTCGCCCCGCTTGGGTTCGGCGAGTATCATCCTCTGGACGACCGGGATACACCGGCGGCGCGAAGGCGCAACCGACGCATCGAGTTCAAACTCACACAGCGTTAGAAAAAAAGACCGGCGGAAGAGACCTCAGGGCTCGAGAGGCACCCGCCGCCGGCGCGCTGTGCGGCTTACGTACCGCCACGGCCGACCGTCCAACACGGCTAGGCCCAAGCCGATGAGAACCATGCCCGCAAGTTCCCAGCTACTGAGGACCTCTCCGAGAAAAAAGAGGCCCAGAAATTGAGCCCAGACCGGCACCAAAAAAGTGGTCAGCAAAACATTCACCGCCCCCGCCCGCTTCAGGAGCCGGAAGTAAAGCAAAAAGGCCAGCCCCGTCCCGAAAACGCCCAGCATGAGCACAGAAAGCCAGGTCTCTAACGCCAGATTCGAGAATGTTTCCACCAGCTGACCGCCTCTGAGAAACCAGAGCGTCCAAACCACAAAGGTCGCCGAAGCCGAAATGAGAAAACTGGCGATGAGCGGCGAAAAATGTTCTTTACGTTTGCCCAGCGAGGCGCCGAAACCGTAACAAAAATTGGCAAGCATGATGAGCCCGCCTCCCAGAGGCACATTCACGCCGCCCGTGTCAAAGCCTATCAGCGTCGCAATGCCCGCGATACCCAGCGTAATCCCCAGGAGTTTCGAGCGGCGCATGGGTTCGCCTCGGACCATGAAATGCGCGATAAGAGCCCCCCAGAACACCGTCGAGGCGTTGAAAACAGCCGCCAGACCGGACTCTACGTAGAGCTGGCCGTGCGTGATGAGCAGAAACGGAATCGCAAGATTGAGAGAACCTAAAATGAAAAAATGGACAAGATAGGGCTTCAGATTCGCTATCCGGCCGCGCAGACCAAGAAAGAGAACGAAAGGACTCAGAGACAGCATCCCGAAAAGACAACGCAAGGCTACAATGTCCCAAGGCGTGAGTTCGCTTTGTGCCGTGACCACGAAAAAAAAAGAACTGCCCCAGAACAACGACAGGAGCAACAACATGCCCCAGCTTAACTTATCCATCGCGTCTCCATCCTGTTTTCACGGTTTCCACGGTTTCCTCTGTTTTCATGGCGTTCTTGATTCCATCTCGAAAGAGGGTTAAAGTGAGCGGTCTTTCGCCCGGGGTTTCCCGGGGTTTCGCCCGGGGCGATTTTCTGGGGCGAGGCGGGGGGACAAACAAGGCGTGCGTGCCTCGCACGCACGCCCCCCTCGAGAAAGACGCCTTTCATCGCCGGGCCAGAGCCGGGAGCTTCTAGGACGAAGGTCTCGCCGGGGACTCCGCCGAAGGCTTCGCCTTTGGTTGCGACTCTGTGCTTATAGGCGAGCCGCCGCGAGAACAGAGCCCTCGTTCGTTTCCGGGCACGCTCGTGCAGAGGCAGGCCCTCTCGGGAGCGAGAGAAAATCAGGGGAAAACACGGAAAGAGACGGAAGGAAAAGGGCCGCCAATGACAACGCACTCGCCCCCCGCACCATTGGCACTATCCGCACCATGGCCTATTTCGGGTGAAAAGTAAACAGGCGCACGTTCTCACTCGTTTCACGCCCAATGTTTATGCCTGGCTTATGTCCGGTTTGATTCCCAGGTTTCTGTTTCCTCTGTTTCTGTGGCGTTCTTGATTCCATCTCGAAAGGGGGTTAGAGTAGGCAGTCTTTTTCCTGGGGGTGCCCCTCTCGAGAAAGACGCATTTCATCGCCGGGCCAGAGCCGGGGGCTTCTAGGACGAAGGTCTCGCCGAAGGCTTCGCCTTTGGTTGCGGCGCTGTGCTATAGGCGAGCCGCCGCGAGAACAGAGCCCTCGTTCGTTTCCGGGTGCTCTCGTGCTGCAGAGGCAGGCCCTCTCGGGAGCGAGAGAAAATCAGGGGAAAACACGGAAAGAGACGGAAGGAAAAGGGCCGCCAATGACAACGCACTCGCCCCCCGCACCATGGGCACCATCCGCACCATGGCCTATTTCGGGTGAAAAGTAAACAGGCGCACGTTCTCACCCGTTTCACGCCCAATGTTTATACCTGGCTTATGCCCGGTTTGATTCCCAGGTTTCTGTTTCCTCTGTTTCTGTGGCGTTCTTGATTCCATCTCGAAAGGGGGTTAGAGTAGGCAGTCTTTTTCCTGGGGGTGCTCTTCTCGAGAAAGACGCCTTTCATCGCCGGGCCAGAGCCGGGGGCTTCTAGGGTGAAGGTCTCGACGCTGTGCTTATAGGCGAGCCGCCGCGAGAACAGAGCCCTCGTTCGTTTCCGGGCACGCTCGTGCAGAGGCAGGCCCTCTCGGGAGCGAGAGAAAATCAGGGAAAAACACGGAAAGAGACGGAAGAAAAAGGGCCGCCAATGACAACGCACTCGCCCCCTGCACCATGGGCACCATCCGCACCATGGCCTATTTCGGGTGAAAAGTAAACAGGCGCACGTTCTCACTCGTTTCACGCCCAATGTTTATGCCTGGCTTATGTCCGGTTTTATCCCCAGGTTTCTGTTTCCTCTGTTTCTGTGGCGTTCTTGATTCCATCTCGAAAGGGGGTTAGAGTAGGCAGTCTTTTTCCTGGGGGTGCCCCTCTCGAGAAAGACGCCTTTCACCGCCGGGTCATGACCGGATCATAGCCGGGGGCTTCTAGGGTGAAGGTCCCGCCGGGGACTCCGCCGAAGGCTTCGCCTTTGGTTGCGACTCTGTGCTATAGGCGAGCCGCCGCGAGAACAGAGCCCTCGTTCGTTTCCGGGTGCTCTCGTGCTGCAGAGGCAGGCCCTCTCGGGAGCGAGAGAAAATCAGGGGAAAACACGGAAAGAGACGGAAGAAAAAGGGCCGCCAATGACAACGCACTCGCCCCCCGCACCATGGGCACTATCCGCACCATGGCCTATTTCGGGTGAAAAGTAAACAGGCGCACGTTCTCACCCGTTTCACGCCCTATTTTATGCCTGGCTTATGCCCGGTTTGATTTTTTCTCGCTTCATCTTTTTTTTCTTCTCTTTACCCTGTCCCTGTTCATGTCCATGTCCTGCGGCTTAAGCCAGCAGGCCCACGCCCGGAGCTCTGTGTCTTTATGGTATCCGAAAATCTCACCCATCTGTCTCTCGTCCAAAGCCTAGCGGACGGGATTAAATCTGCCGACCAGCTCAGAATTGGGGCCGAGCACGAAAAGTTCCTCTACAACCTTGAGACGTTTCGGCCCCTCCCCTACGAAGGCGCCGTCTCCGTTCGCAGCGTGCTGGAGGCCTATGCCCAAGAGGACCCCAGCTTTCAACCCATCTATGAGGGAACCGCGATCATCGGGCTCCAATTGGGCGACGGAGGCGCCGTGACGCTGGAACCGGGCGGGCAGCTGGAGCTCGCGGCGGCGCCCTACCCTACTCTCCATGCCAGTTGCCAGTCTATTTCGTCGCATATCCGGCGCCTCAAATCGGTGTGCCACCCGATGGGGATTGGGATTTTTGCGGCGGGGTTTCTGCCGCTCTGGAACCGGGAGGATATGTTCTGGATGCCCAAAGGCCGGTATCGGATTATGCGGGCCTCTATGGGCCGGACGGGGACGCATGGCCTCGATATGATGGCGCGCTCGTGCACGGTCCAGGTCAATCTCGATTTCACCAGCGAGGCCGATATGCGCAGGAAAATGCGCGTTGCGGTGGCTCTCCAGCCGCTGGCGACGGCTCTGTTTGCCAGCTCGCCTTTTGCCGGCGGTCGAGACACGGGCTATGTCTCTTTTCGGAGCTATTGCTGGCAGCACACCGACCCGCATCGGACGGGGCTGCCTCTTTTTGTCCGAGAGCCCGCGTTCGGGTTCGAGCAATGGGTGGATTATTTGCTGGACGTCCCCATGTATTTCGTCGCCCGAGACGGAAAATATCACGACGTCACTGGGGGCTCTTTTCGAGACTTCATGGCCGGCCGACTTCGAGGTTTCGAAGGAACGTATCCCACGCTCAAGGACTGGGAGGACCAACAAACCGTCGCTTTTCCTGAAATCCGTCTCAAGAAATTCATAGAGATGCGCGGAGCAGACAGTGGCACTTGGGCGCGCCACTGTGCTTTGCCGGCTTTGTGGACGGGGCTGCTCTATGACGCGGGCGTGCTGGCGGATATAGACACGCTGACCCAGGCGTGGGACGATGAGGCCCTCATGGCCGTCTATCGCCAGGTCCACCACCAAGGCTTGAGCACCCGCTTGGCCGGCCGTTCGCTCCTGGACTGGGCGCGCGAGATTCTGCCTCTCGCCCGGACGGGCCTGCAGCGGCGAGCCTGTTGTAATTCTCAGGGCAGAGACGAAACGCTTTATCTAGAACCCCTGGAAGAGACCCTCGCCGAGGGCCGAACGCCCGCCGAAGCGATGCGAGTCTATGCGGAGGATTTGCCCGGACTCTATCGACTCTTGAGTTACTGAGTTTCAGAAAAAATCATGGACCCGCGCAAAGCGAACAAGCGTTTGCTGCGCAATCGCGTGGAGGGTGGCGGGCTCGACGCCGTGACGCTGGAGCTCGAACAGGCCGAGTCCCAGATGCGCCAAAGAAAGGGGCTCGTTCCAGGCATAGAGCTCAAACAGATTGTGCAACAGAACCCCGACTTGAGGCGTGTCTCGGAAAAGAACCGCATAGGCGGGGTTCGCCGAACTCGTGCCGGAACCGGTGCCAGAACCGTACGGGTATTTGAGACGCCTATACCACCAGTCCAGAGGCGACTCTGCCCCAAGATACGCTAGAAAAACCGCCAGATCCGTGGCTTCATAGAGCCCCACCAGAGACTCGACAAAGACGGGCCTGTCTAGCGTCTCGACCATCAAAAAGGGCGGGGGTACCGACGAAACAGGCACAAGACGGAGCGTCTCTAGACGCTGGACGGCGGGGTGCTCTTGCCAATCAGAGGGCATCGAATTCAGATGCTCGACGCCGTCCTGCCACCTCGCCGCGGCGAAGTGGCTTGCCGCCCGTAGGGTCTCGAAGGGCAGGCCCGGGATCGAATCCGGCGTCGAATCCGGCGAAGGCGGCTCAAAGAGGTCCTGGAATTCGGTACGCAGGCCCTCGAGCAGACCATAAGCCAACTCGGTTTGGCCTGTATTCAGAAACGACCGCATCACGCGTTCAAAAAGAGCCAGGCCTGCCGCCGGGCTTGCCGGGTTTGTTTGACTGGCATCTGGGCCAGCTTTCAAAAGAGCTCGACTCGAGGCGTAGGAAAGAGCCCGCTGCAAGGTCGATTGGACTGAAAAATCGCCGGGAACCTCATCCGGGACCTCATCCGGGAGGTCCTCCGGGAGAACCGGGGTCTCGGCGGCGTTTTCCTCCCGGAGGGCCTCGGCCAGCTGCCGATACAGGGCGAGCGTCGAGTCCGTGTGATACAGGGCTCGCTCTAAAAAAAACAGGCGCCAGAGCGGGGACAAGGCCTCATCCTGATAGAAAAGAGGGGCATAGACCAAGCGTGACGGGAGCTCTTCGGCCCATGAGACCTGACCTCCTTGGTCCTCTTGGTCCTCTTGGTCTTCTTGGTCTTCTCGGGGTTCCAGCTTCACCCCCAAGGCCTCGAGGTCGGTCTGCGCCTCTACCGGGTTTTTCCGCAAATACAGGCGCAGAATGCGCGCCAAGAGCGGATCTAACATGAATTCGCCCGCCGCCACGGGGGGCGGGGGGCGGCCGTTGACGAGTGCCGTGAGAGCCGCCGCGTGCACACGAGCCTCGGGGGTGTGTTCTCGCACAAGGTCCAGCCCCAAGCGCGCCAGAGCCGGCTTGTCCTGATACACATCACAATACACCAAGAATTTGTGCACGGGGTCTTGGAGAGGATCTTGCGTTCGAATCCAAGCACAGAGGGTCTCGTCTTCGTCCTCCCAGAACCGCCACAGGCGCGTAAAATGCAGCGACACGTCGTCGTCGGCTGGCAGAGCCTCGACCAGGCTTTGAGCCTCTGCCACATAGCCCAGTGTCAGAAGCCGGTCTAAACGATAGGCCATCAAGCCTCGGTGGTCTGTCGGATGCGTCACCACCGCGGTCGTAAGGATGTCTCGATAGAGCCGAGACAGGCGCGGCGGCATGTCCACATGGGCCGCACGGTCCACCCAGTCCGGGCGCGTCAGAGGAAAAAACCAATCCGAAAAAGAGCGATAAGGCTCCAGCACGCTTTGGGGGAAGGCCTCCCAGCTGTTTTCGAACGCCGGGTTTTCGAGGAAACCGAGACCCTCGGACGAGAGCGGCGTTAGCGCACGTTCTTCTAGGAAGGGCTCCTGGAGGTCAAAAGGCGAGAGGGTCTCTTGGGCCGCCGCCGTCGACATCCCGCCGAGGGCGAGCCCGAGGGCCAAGCCATAACGAGCCGGACACCAGAGAGTCGCCGACAAAAAACGGCAGATCATTGCAGAAAATAGGAACGATCTACAGGGACCTTGACTTGTTGCTTGGGGATTTCCACGTCATAGCTGGCCAGATAGACAAGAGCCCCCGCCGCCAGAACGACCACAAACACCGCCACGATGAAAAAAGGAGCCTTCACAAAACTCATCCCCATTTTTGCGCCAATTTTTGCGCCACAAGCCGAAAAGCCTTTTTTCAAACTCGAGAGCTGGGGTGGTAGGATTCGAACCTACGGATGGCGGTACCAAAAACCGCTGCCTTACCACTTGGCTACACCCCACAGCCAAGCGACTATAGCGCGCGAGAGTCGTTTTTTCAAGCCGACGAGCCGAAAGAAACGCTTTCTCGCGCAGGGCGGCGACCGTGGCGTCGGGCGAGCGGGTGGCGGCCAGGGCTCCTGGCGGGCTCCTGGGGTCCGTCGAGGCCCTCTAGACGGAACCACGAAACACGGGGATAAAGCCAGATTTGTCCCGAACAGAGGAAAAAAAGCAGAGACAGAACAGCGCGAGCGAGGCCGCATCTCGGCAGCGGGAGTGCGACTGCGTTTTGGATGGCACGACGTTGGACTCCATGGACTCCATGGACTCCATGGAGTCCATGGACCCCACATGGCCCATGGAGGAAGCTTCTGGCTCTGGGCTTGCTGCGCCCATGCCCCTGGGGCTCTCGGACCTGGGATCCATCGAGGCACTCTAGACGGAACCACGAAACACGGGGATAAAGCCAGATTTGTCCCGAACAGAGGAAAAAAAACAGAGACAGAACAGCGCGAGCGAGGCCGCATCTCGGCAGCGGGAGTGCGACTGCGTTTTGGATGGCACGACGTTGGACTCCATGGACCCCATGGCCCCCACATGGCCCATGGAGGAAGCTTCTGGCTCTGGGCTTGCTGCGCCCATGCCCCTGGGGAGCTCTCGGACCTGGGAGCCTTCGAGGCACTCTAGACGGAACCACGAAACACGGGGATAAAGCCAGATTTGTCCCGAACAGAGGAAAAAAGCAGAGACAAAACGGTGCGAGCGAGGCCGCATCTCGGCAGCGGGAGTGCGACTGCGTTTTGGATGGCACGACGTTGGACTCCATGGACCCCATGGAGTCCACATGGCCCATGGAGGAAGCTTCTGGCTCTGGGCTTGCTTCGCCCAATGCTCCTCCTGGGGGGCTCTCGGACCTGGCAGCCTTCGAGGCCCTCTAGACGGAACCACGAAACACGGGGATAAAGCCAGATTTGTCCCGAACAGAGGAAAAAAAAGCAGAGGCAGAACGGTGTGAGCGAGGCCGCATCTCGGCAGCGGGAGTGCGACTGCGTTTTGGATGGCACGACGTTGGACTCCATGGACCCCATGGCCCCCACATGGCCCATGGAGGAAGCTTCTGGCTTTGGGTTTGCTTCGCCCAATGCTCCTGGGGGGCTCTCGGACCCGGGGTCCGTCGAGGCACTCTAGACGGAACCACGAAACACGGGGATAAAGCCAGATTTGTCCCGAACAGAGGAAAAAAGCAGAGACAAAACGGTGCGAGCGAGGCCGCATCTCGGCAGCGGGAGTGCGACTGCGTTTTGGATGGCACGACGTTGGACTCCATGGACCCCATGGCCCCCACATGGCCCATGGAGGAAGCTTCTGGCTTTGGGCTTGCTTCGCCCATGCCCCTGGGGCTCTCGGACCTGGGATCCATCGAGGCACTCTAGACAGAACCACGAAACACGGGGATAAAGCCAAATTTGTCCCGAACAGAAACACAAATTTGTCCCGAACAGAGGGAAAAAAACAGAGACAGAACAGCGCGAGCGAAGCCGCACCTCGGCGGCGGGCCTCGGCGGAGGGAGTGCGACTGTGTTTTGGATGGCACGACGTTAGACCCCATGACCATGGAGGAAATTTCTGGCTCTGGGTTTGCTTCGCCCATGCCCCTGGAGGGAGCTCTGGGACCTTTCGCCGGAGTGCCGTGCTCCGTGAGAAAGGCTTCGCCCATGCCCATGGGGGGCTCGGACCCTGCCCTGCACTCCTGCAGCAGGGGGCGACGGCTTCGTCCAAGCCCCCTGGGGAGCTCTCGGACTACCAGATAAGACTCCCGCCGGCCGGCGGCGGGCTTCGTCCAAGCCCCCTGGAGGGCTCTCGGACCCGTGACGAAGGACATTGTCATCCCTGTTGGGGCTTCGCCCATGCCTCTGGGGGTGTGTGGGCCTTCCGGGCCCAGCTTTTCCCGCTTGCCGGCGCGCGCGACGGGCTACACGGGCTCCTACGCGGGCCGCTGTAGCTTTCGCGACGGATTCCAAGGCTGCGCCTATCATGGCACTTTCGAGGCATTCTCGGGGCATAACGAATGGATTGCTTTGAATAGGCCGAGGGGCCGAGGGGCCGAGGGGCCGACGGACGAATACACCGCCTCCACCGCCCCCTCATGGACGCGCCCTCGAGAGCACCCTTGGGCTCGAACTCGAGGCGTCCCGTGTTTTTTAAGAATGGGTAAGGCCGCGGCAAAAGTGCTTATCACCCTCCCCGAGAGGCCCATCGTCCAGGCGGGCGTCCGTATATTGGATGCCGCGCACGTCACACGTGTCTACATGCCCCGAATGTCTGTCTGAGATGGCGAACGCTCCAGGCTGACGCGTGCCAGACGGCCCCACCGCCTGCTGCCGGGTTCCCGCCAAACGCTGCTCTGCGTTTTGTGCCGCCAAACGCTGCTCTGCGTTTTGTGCCGCCAAACGCTCTGCGTTTTGTGCCGGTAGGCGATTCGATCGAGCTCGTGCCAGCCCGGGCGAAAGACCGCAGACGCTCAAGGACATCCTCAGAAGAGCGTTGAAAAAAAACCGCGGCGCGTGCTAGAGTCAGAGCGTGACACCTCTTGAAGTCCTCGAAGTCGCCAGAGTCGCAACGCTGGCCCTGCTTTTGGCGAGTCTCCCGCTTTTGGTGGTGAGTCTCGTTGTGGGGTTGGCGGTCTCTATCATCCAGGCCCTGACGCAGATTCAAGAGGTAACGCTCACGTTTATTCCGAAAATCATCCTTGTTTTCGCGTCTCTTCTGATTTTTCTCCCTTTTATGGGCGAGCAATTGGGCACCTTGTTCCAATTCTTAATCGATAAGATTATCGCGCTGCAGTAAGCGGTGCTAGAGCGTCTTTTACCTCAAGAAGCGTGGCTTTTTCTGCTCGTTTTTGTTCGAGCCACGCCTTTTTTGATGGTTTTCCCCAATATCGGGCAGGTTTTTGTGCCGGTTCGGGTTCGGCTCTTATTTGGCCTCGCCTTTACGTTCGCCGTCTATCCGGTTTTATCGTCCGAACTTGTGGCTTTGCCGCCGAGCGTGTCCGAGATGCTCTTCATCCTCGCGATGGAGTTCATCATCGGCCTCGCCATAGGAACCGTCTTTCGGTTCGCTCTTTCGACGATGGCCACGGCGGGGTCGGTGATTGCGTTTATGATAGGGCTGTCCAATGCCCAGCTTTTTAATCCGCTTCAGGCTCAGCAGAGTCAACTCCCGTCTGTTTTTCTGGTTTTATTGGGCTCTGTTTTGATTTTCTCGTCCGAGTTGCATCATGGACTCATCCGCACGATGGTGTTCTCTTACCGCATTTTCCCGGTGCACGAGCCTCTTTTTTTCGGCGATTACGTGACCCTGCTCGCCCAGAGTCTGGCTTTGAGTTTCAAAACAGGGGTCCAGCTTTCGGCTCCCTTTATCTTTATCGGGCTGATTATTTTCACGCTTTTCGGCGTGGCGACGCGGCTTGCACCTCAGGTGCAGATTTTTTTCGTAGCCCTACCCGTTCAGGTCTGGATAGGGCTCTTTGTGCTGATGACGGTCCTGCCGGGGATCGGGTTGGTCTTTCTGACGTATTATGAAGAGCGGATCCTGATGTTTCTGCCCTAGAGCTCGACGCCTAACGCTCGTGCAGAGCCTGAGTCCGCAATTTGAAAATGGGCTTGAGAAGATAAGAGAAAAGTGTTCTCTCCCCCGTTTTGATGTCGATTTGAGCCGTCATCCCAGGCAAAATCGGGAGGTCTCGGGTCAGGTCCGGCAGACGCGACCCCGTCAGCCGGACCTCGGCGAGATAATAGGTCCCCCCAGAGGCCTCGTCGAGAAAGGTATCGTCGGAAAGCCGAATGAGTTCGCCTATCATGCCGCCGTAAATGCTGGCGTCATAGGCGGTCAGATAGACATTCACCTCCTGGCCGGGGTAGAGAAACCCTATGTCTTTGGGGGGAATCCGAGCCCGAAGTAGCAAATCTTCGCCCAGAGGCACAATCTCCAAAAGAGCCTGACCCGGCTGGAGGACAGCTCCAGACGTCGTCACAAAGAGACGCTGAATTTTGCCGTAGACAGGCGAGCGGACCTCGCGCCGTCCCAGCCGGTCTTCGTGCACCGAGAGCCGCTCGAGCAGCGTCGCTCGCGTCGCAATCAGGCCGTTATGCACCTGTTGGGCCTCGGCTTGACGGTCGGCCCGAAGGCGGGCCAGCTGAGCCTCTAGGTCGGCGTGTTGAGCCCTGTTTTTGGCCAGACGGCCCACCAGCGTCAAGTGTTCTCGGGCGAGGTCGGCGGCCTGCTGGAGCTGTTCCAGGACCTCTCTTCTGGAGGTCACGCCGTCGGCAGCTTGACGCTCGGCCAGAGCGACGCGCTCGGCAGACAAAGCCCGCCGCGTTTTGAGATTATCCATGAGACCCAAAGCCAGGCGCGTATCGGCCGTCAAGATGTCTAGTTGAGCCTGTAGACTGTCTTCTCGAATGCGATACTGCCGATTGTTTTCGGCAAAAAGAGCCGCTTCGCCCTCCCGAATGGAGCGGGCCTGCTCGGTATCGTGCTCGGCATCGACGACGGCAATCGCCGACTCCGCCTGGTTTGTGAACGGGGGCTCGGAGAAAACCAGGGTCTCGCGCCCTGCTAGAATGGCCTCCAGCCTATCGATTTGAGCCTGAATCGACAGCAACTGGATATGGTCCGCATGTAAATCGGCTCGGGCCGCGGTGGGGTCGATGCGGGCTAAGAGCGTCCCTTCTTCGACCCATTCGCCCTCCCGGACGAGGATTTCGGTCACAATGCCGCCCTCGAGGTTCTGAATCCGCCTGAGTTCGCCCTGAGGCGATATTTCCCCAAAAGCCCGAATAGAGACATTCAAGGTCGCATAATTCGCCCAAACGAGAAAAGCCCCTGCCAAACCCAAGAGCAAAAATAAAAACAGCACCAGCGACACGCGAACGCCAAGCCGCGCATCCGTGTAAAACGGGAAGCGCTCGGCGGCGCGTCCGGGTATAAAAGACGGCATAACAGGCGGGGGAAGCTCACGCATCTAGGCTTTTAGGCTTTCCGTAGAAGGGTCGGCGATGACTCATGGGAATCATGGAAATCATGGTTTCAAGTCGTGACTTCTTTGCGGTCGCGGTCGTTCATTTTCCTCAAAATGGCGTCGGTATGGCCGTCCAGGCGCAGCCGCCCGCCCTCCAAAACCAGGAGGCGGTCAAAAAGAGGCAAAAGACTCGTCCGATGCGTCACCACAAGCAAGCCAATATGGAGCCGCTGACAATGGGCCTTGAGCCGGCGGGCGAGCTCTTTTTCCGAGGCCAAATCCATCGCCGCCGTCGGCTCGTCCATCAGTAAAAGGCTGGGGTGGCGCGCCAGCGAGCGCGCTAAAGCTACCGCCTGCCGCTGACCGCCGGATAAGAGCTGACCTCGTTCGCCGACAGGAGCCCCCAACCCCAAGGGATGGGTTTTCAAAAAAGCGTCCAGACCCGCAATTTGGACATATTTCAAGACCTCTTCATCGCTCATCCAGTTTGAACCTAGCAGGATATTGTCTCGCAGGGTTCCGTAGAACAGTTTCGTGTCCTGCTCTTGGAGATGCACCCAACGTCTCAGGCACGCGGGGTCCAGCTGCCGGTTGTCAATGTGGTCCAGCCGTATCATGCCCGAATCGGGCGTCCATAAATTGGCGATGAGACTCAAAAGCGTCGATTTGCCAGATCCGACTCGTCCAAAGACGCCGATATGCTCCCCGGCTTCCATCCGAAAGGAGATATTCGACAAAACAGGCGCAGCGACGCCGCTAGAACCCGACACACCCGGGCCGCTCGGATAGGCGAAGCCGATTTGGTCGACCTCCAGCACGCCCTCCAGTTTGGGGAGAAACACAAGCCCCCGACGCGTCTCGGAGGGCGCACGCATCAGACGGCTCACCGCCGCCAGAGCCGAACGAACGTGACTCCATTTCGTCATGAGATTGGGGATTTGCGTCAGAGGCCCGACGGCTCGACCCGCCAGCAGCGTCGCCGCAATCACGGCGCCCGTGGTGAGGCTCCCTTCCAGAACGCCCAGAGCTCCATACGAGACCGTGCCTACCGTCACAGCACTCATGGTCAGAGCCGTCCAGTGCGAGGAAAATTGTGTCCATTTCCCCAGACGCCTGGCCACCATAGATCCACTCTGGAGGAAGTCCTCATAGCGTTGCCGGGCCCAATTCTGAGCATTGGCAAGCTTGATGGTGTCCACGCCGACGGCGACCTCGTGCATGAAAGCC
Organism: Alphaproteobacteria bacterium; assembly: GCA_965203415.1. Taxonomy (GTDB): domain Bacteria; phylum Pseudomonadota; class Alphaproteobacteria; order CBDBCS01; family CBDBCS01; genus CBDBCS01. The sequence goes on from CBDBCS010000006.1 coordinate 528,481, forward strand.
GATTTCTGAGCATTATGCTGAAACGATTGAGCCACCAGACGCCTCAAGGGAAACTGGAGCAGAATGTTCAAGCCCAAAAGAAGTCCCAAAAAAACAATCGGGACCCATACAATTTTGCCCGCAATGAGCCAGATGATAGCCAAATACAGCCCGACGAAAGGCACATCTGCCAGCGCAATGAGCGTCGCCGAGGTGAAAAAATCGCGGACACCGTCGAATTCACGCGCCAGATTGGCCAGAGCTCCCGACGAAGCCGGCCGGTCGCGGGCTCGAACGTCTAGAACCTGCCCGAAAACGCGCCCGCCCACGGCGAGGTCAAAGCGGCGACTCCCCACGTCTATCATGTAGACGCGAAGCGACTTGAGTAAAAAATCGAACACCATCACGACCCCCATCCCGATAAGGAGAGCCATCAGGCTCTCTAGGGCTCGATTCGGGATGACGCGGTCATAGACAGCCATCACAAAAATGGAGCTGGCAATCGTCGCGAGATTCACAAAAAAACCCGCCAGAACCGCTAACCCCAAGAGGCCCGCATTGCCTCGCAAGGGGGCTAGGAACCAACTGAAGCTCGAACGCTTGTCTTCGGGACTCTGGGACTCGGTCGAGTTTGACCCGTCCCGCTCCGAGACACGCGCGTCATATCTGAAAAAGGGGCGGAAAAAAACATAACGCCCCTTAGGCAGATTCGACAAAAAGATTTCTTTGGGTTGAGCCTCCAGCGAGGCCGTGCCTCGAACGCGGTCCGGTTTGCGCTCCAGAAGAACCAGAGCCTCCTGCGTCGGGTCCGACGGTATCAGCAAAAGAGGGAACGAACTCGCATGAATGCGCGAAAAAGAGGCGGACTGAGGAAAATAATCCAGGTCTAAACAAGCCGCCGCCGAAGCCAGATGCTCGGCTGTCAGGTCGCCTGCCGGACAGGGCAAGGCCTGCAAAGCCGAAAGTTTCGTCTTAGGCACGCCCAGAAAATGCACGAGAGCCTCAAAAGCTTTGAACAGATTGGGCTCGGGCGGCGGGGCAGACACGGGCGCGGACGAAGCCCGGGCCCGAGGAACGGCCGCCTTGTGGCGGCGGCGGCCGACCGCCGCTTTGGCGGGCGGGGCGGGAGGCGTATTGGCAGCAGGCGTATTGGCGGCGGAGGGGGCGAGCTGCTTTCGAGCACGACTCGGGGGCTTGGCCCCGCCAGGGCGAGGGGCCACAGAGGTCCCCCCGGGAGTCCCGGAGGTCCCGGGGACAGGCTCTGGCGCCCTCGAGGAGCTCTCCGGAACATCCTCCGGGGAAGCATCCCGGGCATTATCCCGGGCATTATCCACGGCCTGGGCTGGACTCGAGGGCGGCTGCGCTTTTTTTCGATGCCCCGGTGATAAACCCGGCGATAAACCCGGCGATACATCCGGGGAGACACCCGGCGATACATCCGGGGATACAACAGCTTTCGGACGCGCCAAGAGGCTTCTCCCAAGTCGGTTTGAAAGGTCGGAACAGGCACACGGTCGCCCCCGTCCGCACGGCGGAACGGGAGCCTCTATTTTACTCGAAAACGCCTGTAAAGCCAAACAGAACCGACACGAGCCTCCCTATTGCGGCCCCTTATGTCTCGTTATGTCTCGGCCTGGGCCCGGACCTCTGAACGTTGGCCTCTGAACGTTGGCCCGAGGCGTGCTTGCACATCTCTTGAGGATCTCTTGATTATCTGTGGACCGTCTTCTTGTCTGGGGCCCAAAAACTTGCTAGAATCACGCCGACCCATGTGTTTGCCCATGTGTTTGCCCATGTGTTTGCCCGTGTGCCTCGTGCACCGAGAAGCGGGTCTCGATTGAACGCGTTTAAGCAGAAAGCCTCGAAACAAAATGGTCGCTAATGTGCGGAGTTTTTTGAGAGAATCCTCGCCGCGCCAGCGCGTCATCGGTCTGGCCGTTGCAGGAGGTGGGGCTCTCACTTTGGCGATTTTATTTCTCGTTCTGGGGACTCGAGCCGAATATGGTCTGCTCTATGATCAACTTTCGGCGCGCGATAGCCTGGCGATTTCCAGAGTCCTGGATGAAAATCGCATTCCCTTCCGCCAGTCCGGCACCAGCATCGAGGTTGCCTATAACACGATAACGCAGGCTCGGCTGCTGCTTGCCGAGCGCGGGCTGCCGACCGGGGACGCCTCCGTCGGGTATGAGCTGTTCGACCGAGACCAAGCCTTTGGAACCTCCAATTTCGTCCAGGAAGTGAACCGCCTGCGCGCCCTGGAGGGGGAATTGGCGCGCACGATTAGCTCGCTGGAACCCGTCGGCGAGGCCCGCGTGCATCTTGTTCTGCCGACTCGAGAGCTCTTTTCGCGCGACCAGCAACCGCCGTCGGCGTCGGTAACCTTGAGTCTCATTCCCGGGCAAAGAATGGATGCGCGTCAGATTCAGGCCATTTCGCATTTAGTCGCCGCCGCCGTGCCCAAATTGCAGCTGGAGGACATCTCTATTGTGGACACGCGTGGGACGCTTCTCAAGCGGCCCGCCACCGAGGGCGAACTCTTTCAGGGTGCCACGCCGGACGAGATTCGAAATCGATACGAGACCCGCTTGGGAAGCGAGCTGGAACGCCTCGTCAGCGAGGTCGTCGGCTTTGGCAATGTGCGCGTCCAAGTGCGGGCCGACATGAATTTCGACCAAACCGTCGTCCGAGAGGAAATCTTCGACCCAGAAAGCCAAGTCCTCCGCTCCAGCGAGGAAATCGAGGAGAATACCCAAACAACCGACCGGACGGATACCGCCGTGACCCTGGAGAATAATCTGCCCGAAGGCGTCCCTAATCAAGCCGGCGGGCTCAACCGCTTGGAGAGCTCCAGTCGCGTGGAGGCCGTCAGTAATTTCGAGATCTCCAGAACCGAAACCAATCGCGTGGAAGCCCCCGGGGAAGTGGAGCGGCTGTCAGTCGCAGTGCTGCTGGACGGGGTCTATCCGCTCCAATCGGACGGGACTGCGGTCTATCAGCCTCGACCCGAAGCCGAAATCTCGGCCATAGACCGATTGGTCAAATCCGCCATCGGCTATGACGAGACGCTCCGAGGCGATGTCGTGGAAATTGTCAATCTGCGCTTCGCCGCCGAGGACTTCCCTAGAGAAGTCGCCACAACCACCCCGGAGATCTTTGGATTGCCCGCCGATGTTTTTCAGAATATATTTGAGACGCTTGTTATTGGGTTGATCATTCTTTTAATCGCTCTTTTTCTGGTTCGTCCTGTCGTGGCCAATGTTTTTCAAACGCTCCAGACGCATCGCCAGAAAACGGCGGAGGGCGTCAGCATGGCGGCCGCCGCCGCCGGCGAAGCCGGGCCCGGGGGAATTGGCGGACTCGGCGGAATTGGCGGAATTGGGGGGCTCGGCGAGGGCCCTGACCTGTCAGACACCCACCGCAGCCTCATGGCGGGGCTCTTCCAGGAGGCCGAAATTGCCGGACTGGGGCTCAGCGATATCGACGAGAAAATTCGCAACCAGATCAGCCGACAGCTGGGCGAACTGATGCGCCGGCATCCCGAGCACACGACGCAGGTCTTTCGAGACTGGCTCGCTGAATGAACGAGCCCCAGAGACGCCCAAAACAGCCTAGATAATGACTGATTCGATGCAAACGAACCAAGCCTCTAATCTGAATCAGGCCCTCGCGTCGGGGGCCGCGCCGGGGTCTACACCGGGGTCTACGCCGGGGGCCACACCGGGGTCTACACCGGGACGCCGGCCCAGTTCGACGAAGATAGACCATCTGACGGGCGTGCAGAAGGCGGCCATTCTGCTGCTCTCGCTGGAGGAACGCTACGCTCGCGAGGTCCTCATCACGCTGGACCAGGGCGAAGTTCTCAAAGTCTCGCAATCGCTCGCCACGCTGGGGCGCGTCACAAGCGATATCATCGAGGCCGTCTATTACGAATTCGCCAAAAATCTAGCCGGGCGTTCGGACATTATCGGCTCGCTTAAAACGGTCGAGAGCCTCCTTTCCAAGACCTTGCCGCCCGACCAAGTGTCCGAGATTATGGCCTCTATCCAGACGCCGAAGGACAGAAGCCTGTGGGAGAAGCTCTCCAATGCCTCGCCGGAGGTTCTGTCTAATTTTTTGAAAAACGAGTACCCTCAGACGGCGGCTCTAATTTTATCGAAACTGAATCGGCAGATTTCCGCTTCGGTTTTGTCTTTTTTTGCGGACGATTTTGCGTTAGACGTCATTATCCGAATGCTCAAAATCGAGTCCGTTCCCAGGGAAATCGTGAATGATATAGAGCGCAACCTCCATAACGAGTTCATCGCCAATCTGGACCGGGGCCACGAAGAGGATAATTTTCAGGTCCTCGCCGATATTTTCAACCATTTCGACCGCAATACCAGCGCGCATTTGATGCAACTTCTGGAGAATCACGATCTCAATGCGGCGGACCGCGTTAAGTCGCTCATGTTCACGTTTGAGGACCTCTTGCGTCTGGACGATTTCGGCATTCAGACGCTGATGCGCTCGGTCCAGCGCAATAATCTGCTGGTGGCTCTGAAGGGGTCGCCGGACCTGCTGGAGCGGTGTGTCCGCAATATGTCCGTGCGAGCCGGACGTATCCTCCGCGAGGATATCGGGGCTCTGCGTCAGGTCCGTATCCGACAACTCGAAGAAGCCCAGCGCGAATTGGTTATCGAAGCCAAAGACCTCTTGGACCGAGGCGAAATAGACCTCAGTCCCGAAGCTTAAAGATGCTTCAAACGGATGCCTAAAACGACGGGCTCGCCGGAGATAGACCTTCCGGAGGCCCAAGACACGGTCGCCGCGAAAAACACTTCGGTGCCAGGCAGAGAGGCCCCCGACACGGCGGCCACCCGCGTGCAAAAGTTTTATCCCCGACACACTTTTGAAAACCATGCCCGAGTTGCCTCTCGGGACGCCCCCGCCGCGGCAGGGCAGGCAAGACCACCCGGGCCACCCGGGCCACTCGACGGAAGCAAGGGAAAAGACGGCACACGCAAGAGCGATTCTGCCGCACCGGACCATGGAAAACTGCGTCTCCGCTCTTTTGAAGAGGCGGCAGGAGGCGGGCCGCCGGATCAGATATCGGAACACGACCCAGCGTGGCACGACGAGACGCCTCGAGCGGGCGGACAAACGGCAGAAGAGGGCTCGTGGGACACACAGCCGGAAGAGGACGGCGGCGCGGATGCCTCGAATTCGTCCGTCGTGCCGGGGACACCGAACACACCGGGCCCGCCGGACACCGAGGCCCCCGAGGAACGCCCCGAGGGGTCTCCAGGCGACACCGCTTCCTTGATTCAGAAAAAAATAGACCAGAGACTCGAAGCCCTTGCCTCGCAGGTTCGCGAGGACGCCTATCAACACGGTCTGGCCGACGGCCAAAAAAAGGCCGAAGGACACCTGCGGGCCACTTTGTTCGAAGAAGGGCGCCGGGCGGGCCTCGCCGAGAGCGGCAAACACGAGATGATCCTGCTGGAAAAATTGGCCCAAACCATAGACAAGGCTCTCGAAAAACTTCAGGCTCAGAATCTGGAGACCCAGGCGGGCACGGTTCGACTCGTGGAGGCTTTGTTCGAGCGGCTCTATCCCGCCATTGCGCGCCGGCATGGGCATCTGGAATTGAAGGAGTTTTCGGAAAAATTCGCGGCTCTGCTGGAACCCGAGCCTCATTTACTCATCCGTCTGCCGACGGTGGCTCGGAGCGTGAAAGAAACGCTGGAAAAACGCTTTGAGGCTCGGATTGCTCAAGGACGGCTCCGTCTGGAATTGGATGCCAATCTGGGGCCGAGCGATTGTAGAGCTCTTTGGCGGGCGGGCGAGGTGATTCGCTCGGTCGACACAATATGGGAGGACGTCAAAAAAACCGTTCGGGAATGTTTGACCGACCTCCATTCCGGTGCTAAACTGGGAACGACAGCGGGGCAGCTTCTTCCCACGCAGGTTCCAGGACGAGAAAAACAAGCGTGACAGATGCGACAACTGGTGCGAGGGCTCCCGTTATCCCCGGCGAAACCTCCGGTGAGACCCCCATGGCCGAACAGAGAACGGGCCAGCCGGCCGGCTTAGAGGCGACGGCTTTTGATTCGCAAACGGGCTCGAGGCCGGGGCCGAGTGCCCGAGAATTCGGCGACTTCGGCCTGGAAGACGAGGCAGACCCGCTCGAGAGCGGCGATAATTTCCAGAGTCTGCGCCATGTGACCGTGCGCGTGACGGCGGTTCTAGGCAAAACACGCCTGGAAGTCGGCGAACTGATGAAAATGAAAGCCGGGGCCGTCGTGGATCTCAATCGGCAGGTCGGCGAGCCCATTGACCTTTATGTCAATAATCGCTTTATCGCTCGAGGCGAACTGATCGTCATTGATGGAAACATTGGGATCTCGGTAACCGAGCTCATTCAGTCCGAATCGGCGTTGCGCGAAGCGACAGAGAACCGGTCGTAAAACCGAAACGCCCGCGCCTCGCCCCGAAACACACAGGCAAACACATAAGCCCAAACACATAAGACATGGCAACCGAGCAAATTGCAGGCAATATCCGACCGGTTCCGATCCGGCGCGTCGTCGATTTTGCAACCATCGGCGGGCTGGCAGGGGCTTTTGCTTTTGTCGCGACGGCGGTCGCTCTGACGGGAGCGGCGGGGGCCTATTTTGATCTGCGTTCGGTTCTCATTGTTCTAGGCGGCACCGCCGGGACAACACTGGCGTGTTTCACGCTTGGCGACATGCGAGCAGCAGGGCGCATTACGCTTCGCACGATCAATCGCCGCCAGAGTTCGGCACAGGCTTCGGGCCTCCAGATGCTGGATATCGCCTTTTATACCCGCATCAACGGCCTTCTGAGCGTCCAGAGTGCCCTAGAAAACATAGACCAGGACTCGCTTTTGTTCATCGGCATCCAAATGGCGGTCGATGGCGTGGAAGATACCGAAATCCAGAATGTGCTCTCGAGTCGGGCGGCGAACATTAGTGCCAATCGCGACCGGTCGATCGAGGTCCTCAAGCGTGCCTCGGAGCTCGCCCCCGGGATGGGGCTGATCGGCACGCTGATCGGCTTGGTTCAGATGCTCACGCGGCTCGATGACCCGTCCAGCATCGGGCCGGCGATGGCGGTGGCTCTGCTCACCACGTTTTACGGGGTCATTTTGTCCAATATGGTTTTCATTCCGCTGGCTTATAAGCTCAAACGGGCGGGAACGGACGAGGACCTTATCAATAAAATGGCGATTCTGACCTCTGTCTCGGTCCAGAGGCAGGAAAATCCGCGCCGGCTGGAGGCTCTTGTCAATGCGATCATCCCGCCGAATCAACGCATTCGATACTTCGAATAGGGGCCAGAGCACAGGCTTGAGAGGATGGCTCTTGGGGGGCTGTCCCGGCCGAAACGCGCCCGGGTCTGCCGGGTCTACCGGCGGGCTGAGGTCGTTCGAAATCGTTTAAAAAAAGGAGGGCGTCTGTTGTGCGCTTACTCATTGTCGGAACACTGGAGGGTTACATCTCTCGGGCGAGCCAGCTCGCCATTCAACGCGGCGCGCAGGTCGTCCAGGTTTCTCACGTCAGGGCGGCGCTTCAGGCTCTACGGGACGGGCGTGGGGCTGATTTGCTCATGGTGGACGAGAAGCTGGACATCGCTTATTTGGTCAGCTGTCTCAAAAAAGAGCGCATCGCGGCCCCCGTCATTGCCTGCGGTCTGGGCCAGGACCCCGACCGGGCCGAGGCCGTCATCCGAGCCGGGGCGAAAGAATACATTCCGCTGCCCCCCGACCCTGATGCGATCGCCTCTGTCCTGGCCGCCGTCGGTGACCCTACACAGGACGTGGTGTATGAGGCTCTCTCTATGGTCGAATTATACCGTCTGGCGGCGCAATTTGCGGTCTCGGACGCCTCGGTTCTCATCACGGGGGAATCTGGGACCGGCAAGGAAGTGCTGGCGCGCCATCTCCACCGGCGGTCTAAACGAGCCCAGCGGCGGTTTGTCGCCATCAATTGCGCCGCCATTCCAGAGAACCTGCTGGAGTCCGAGCTTTTCGGCTATGAAAAAGGCGCTTTCACCGGGGCCATCGCTCGCCGCATCGGGAAATTCGAGGAAGCCGACCACGGGACGCTGCTCCTAGACGAGATCAGCGAGATGGACCTGCGGCTTCAGGCCAAATTGCTCCGGGTTGTCCAGGAGCGCGAAATTGATCGACTCGGCGGGTCTAAGCCCGTCAAGGTCAATGTACGCATTCTGGCGACCTCGAATCGGGACCTCCATGCGTCGGTGAGAGACAAAACGTTTCGCGAAGACCTTTATTTTCGACTCAATGTCGTGCATCTGCAGATTCCGCCTCTGCGGGAGCGTCCCGAAGACATTGAGCCTCTGGGGCAGGCTTTTGCGAGAAAATACGCGCGGATTAACGGCTATCCCGAGCGGCCTCTGGGGGCCGAGGCCATCGTCAAGCTCGGCCGGCACAGCTGGCCGGGCAATGTCCGAGAACTGGAAAACACCGTCCATCGAGCGGTCGTTCTCAATCAGGCGGCCGTTATCGGCCCGGAAGTGATTATGCTCCAGGGGGAGTCGGGCTTGTCTTTCTCTGGGGCTTCGTCCGCTTCTCCGGAAGTCCCGGAGAACTCAGAAATATCCGGGATATCCGGGGCGGTTCAGACAGACGCAACAGGACATTCGGCTTCTCTGGTGGGAAAAACCGTCGCAGAGGTCGAACAAACCCTCATTCTGGACACGCTGGAGCACTGTCTAGGCAATCGCACCCGTGCGGCGGAGCTTTTAGGCATTTCTATACGCACGCTCCGGAGCAAATTGCATCGATATCAGTCTCGGGAAGGGCAAGAGCCGCCGTCTCAGGGTCCGTCTAAGGCTTTGAGGTCGTCTTCCGGCGCGCCGGGTTCCGTCCCCGGGACATCCGGGATATCCGGGGCCTCCAGGTCGCATGGCGACACCTAATCTCAATGCGCCCCCGCCGGCCCCGGGCGTCCCGCCGGGCGTTCCTCCGGGCGTCCCGCCCGAGGACGCCTCGAGCGGTTTTGTACGCCAGCTCAATCGAGGCGCCAGCGCGGTTTTCGGCAATGAGTCCCTCAGGGCGGTTTTTCTACCCGTCATGTTGCTGGCGATTGTGATTCTGTTGCTGGTTCCGATTCCGACGCTGCTTTTGGATTTAGCCCTCACCTTATCGATCGGGCTTTCTTTCACGCTGTTATTGGTGGTGATGCTCTTGCGGAATCCGCTAGAGCTCTCGGCTTTTCCAATGATTTTATTGATGGCCACCTTGTTTCGGCTGGGTTTGAATGTGGCCTCGACGCGCCTCATTCTGTCCGAGGGCCACGAGGGGCCTCAAGCGGCGGGCCAGGTCATTCAGGCTTTTGGCACCTTTATGGCCGCCGGCAACTATGTGACAGGCGTCATCATTTTTTCTATTCTGGTGCTTATCAATTTCATCGTGATTACACGAGGTGCAGGACGCATCGCCGAGGTCGCCGCTCGATTTTCCCTCGATGCACTTCCGGGCAAGCAGATGGCCATCGATGCCGATATGACCAGCGGTTTCATCGATGAGAACACCGCTCGGAAGCGGCGGTCGGACCTGGAGAAAACCAGCAGCTTTTTCGGAGCCATGGATGGGGCTTCTAAATTTGTGCGCGGCGATGCGATTGCAGGGCTGCTCATCACTTTTATCAATATCGTCGGAGGCTTCATCATCGGCATCGCCCAACAAGGCTTGAGTCTCGGCGCGGCGGCCCAAAATTACACGCTTCTGACGATTGGCGATGGGCTGGTCACGCAAGTGCCGGCGCTTTTGGTCTCGACGGCGGCCGGTTTTCTGGTCACGGAGAGCAGCGACACGGACCATACGGCTCAGAAGGCTCTGGCGAGTCAGATCGGAGCCCACCCGAGTGCGCTTTATGTCGCCAGCGGTGTCTTGCTTTTTATGGCTCTTATTCCTGGCGTGCCTCTTTTTCCGTTTCTAGCGATTGGCGGGTTGGCGGGCGGCCTCGGGTGGTGGCTCGCGCGGGCCAAAGCCCGAGAACAACAGGCGAGCGCGACCCCAACGCCGCCGACCGACGAGAAAAAACAAGAGGACTCCATTGCCTCGGTTCTCCGTATGGATTATCTCCGTCTGGAGCTCGGGTATGGACTTTTGAATTTGCTGGGACCGGACCACGACGATCAACTCCCCAAACAGATACGAACCTTGCGTAAAAATCTGGCGAGTGATTATGGCTTTGTGATGCCCGCGCTTCGGATTCAGGACAATTTGCAGCTCCCGCCGACGGGCTACGAGATCCGTCTCAAAGAGATCAAAGCCGGCAGCGGCGAGCTCCGCCCTAACATGCTGTTGGTGATGGACCCCAATCACCAGCCCATAGAAATCCCCGGCGAGGATACCACCGAACCGATTTTCGGCTTGCCTGCCAAATGGATTCAGGCCAATCTCCAGGAAGAGGCCATGTTCCAAGGCTGCACCGTTGTGGACGGGCCGACGATTATCGTCACCCATCTGACGGAAATCGTTAAAGAAAATATGGCGAGCCTGCTCTCTTATGCCGAGACGCGTAATTTACTCAACGGGCTGAGCGACGAGACAAAAAAAATTCTGGACGATATCATTCCCTCGCAGGTGAGTTATAGTTTCATCCAACGCCTGCTGCAGAGTCTGCTGGCAGAAAAAATATCCATTCGCGATTTGCCCACGATTTTAGAGGCTCTCTGTGAAGTTCTACCCGTTTCTAAGGCGCTGTCGGTGGCGACCGAGCACATTCGGTCGAAACTTTCGCTGCAGATTTGTTCGCAATTCAGCAATGACCAGGGGGTCTTGCACCTGATGACCTTGAGTCCCGTCTGGGAGAAACGCTTCGCCGAAGCCGTGGTCGGCGAAGGCGGCGACCGCCAATTGGCCATGCCGCCTTCACAGGTGCAGGAGTTTATGACGCGCCTTCGAGGCGTTTTTGAACAACAGACTTCTCGGGGAGTCACGCCGGTTCTGTTGGTTCCTCCGACGCTTCGCCCGTGGGTGCGGGGTCTGGCGGAGCGTTTTCGACTCCAAGTCGCTGTCTTGTCGCAAGCCGAAATTCACCCACGAGCCAAAATTCAAACCGTCGGGCAAGTCTGAAGGTCAGTCTGAAAGTCAGTCTCAAGGCAAGTTTGGAGGATAGGACCTATGAACACAGTTACGCATTTAGCCATTGGCGGCGTGCTTTACGGCCGGCGTGGGAAGCCGCGGCGTCTTTTATGGGCTTTGGCTGGAGCTTTGCTGCCGGATTTTTTTATTTTTGTCTTATTTTTCTATGCCCTCTTTGCGGGTATTCCGGAAGACGTTCTATGGGGTCAGCTCTATTACAGCGAAGGTTGGACGCTTATTTTCTCGGCGTCCAACAGTATTTTTTTATATGGGCCTCTTTTTTTGGTCGGGCTGTGGCGTTATTCTGATACACTTGGGCCTCTGGGCGGGGCGGGACTTGCCCATATTGCTCTGGATCTTCCTGTCCATCACGACGACGGTCACGCGCATTTCTGGCCCCTGAGCGACTGGGTTTACGAATCGCCTTTGTCTTACTGGGACCCGGGGCAGTATGGGTCGTATGTCGGAGCCTTCGATGCACTTTTGGCTCTGGGAGCCGGATTTATTTTGGCCTCCAGATACGGCACGCGCCGATGGCATTGGGTTGTCTTTATTGTTATCATTTCTTTGATTCTCGGCTTCTTTTTTCTCCCGCCGTTTATCTTTTTTTGGTAAATGTATCTGGGGAAACGTGCCGGGAGAATTCCCGAGTCCTTCGAAGCTCGGCATCGCAATCGAACAGGCATGAAAAAAGGCGGGTGTGGCGGAATGGTAGACGCGGCAGGCTCAAAATCTGTTTCTCGCAAGGGAGTGGGGGTTCAAGTCCCTCCACCCGCAGGCTCTTTTTTCTAACGTGACGATTTATCTCCCCATTGCCGAGCTGCCCGTCAATATCTGGCTCCTGATTTTTCTGGGGCTGTGTGTCGGGATCCTGTCCGGTCTTCTAGGCGTTGGCGGGGGGTTTATGATGACGCCCATGCTGATTTTTCTAGGGATTCCGGCCGCCGTGGCCGTCGGCAGCGAGGCCGTGCAGATTCTGGCGACCGCGCTTTCTGGCTTTTTGGCGCATCGTCGACGCGGCAATGTCGATTTTGTGATTGGCACGCTGCTCTTGAGCGGGGGCGTGCTGGGTTCCGTCACCGGAGTTTTCCTTTTTGCTTTTGTGCGTTCTCTGGGCCAAATCGATTTGGTCATTCGAGTGTGTTATGTGCTCTTTCTGGGGCTTGTGGGGTCTTTGATGCTCATCGAGACGACGCGTGTGCTGTTGCGCCGGTCTCGGTCGGGGGCCGGGGGGGATGGCGAATTCTCGCGCCGGCGGCGCAAGCGGACTTGGCTGGATAAGCTCCCGCTCCGCATCAAGAGCCGCCGGTCTCGATTGTATATCAGTGCTCTAGAGCCCATTTTTATAGGCTATGGGGTCGGCATCCTGGCCGCTATGATCGGCGTCAGTGGCGGCTTTATTCTGGTCCCTGCGATGATTTATCTGCTCAAGATGCCGACGCGGATGGTGATTGGGACCTCGCTGTTCCAGATTATTTTTGTCTCGGCGACCACGACGTTTTTACAGTCCACGGTGAATCAGACTGTAGACATTACGCTTGCTTTTTTCCTCTTGATCGGAGGCGTGATGGGTGCCCAAATCGGGACACGCTGGGCGGGCTTTGTCAATACGACCCATCTGCGTCTGGGATTGGCGGTTCTGGTGTTGCTGGTGGCTCTGCGTTTGATGGTGGATCTTCTCGTGATGCCGGAGAGCCTGTTCCAAGTGGAGGTCTTGCAATGAGCCTCAGGCGGGCTGTTCGTACCGCTTGTTTCGTCCTCCTGCCGGTGTGGATTTCGGCATGGGGTCTTCTCTCCGCGGCCGAGCCTCTCATTGTGGACGTATCCGCGAACAGCATCGCCATAGAGGCCGATTTTCAAGGAGGGACGCTCTTATTATTCGGGGCCCAATCCGAACCGGGTGAGATCATCTTTATCGTCACGGGCCCGACGAAAAACATGCGCGTGCGCAAAAAGAGACGCTTTTTAGGCATCTGGATTAACGGCCCGGGTCATTTTTATGAAAATATGCCGGCGTATTACGCCATGTTTTCGTCGCGCGAGCTCGAGGCGGACTGGCTTCCGCTGCTGATACAGCAGCGTCATCGGATTGGCTATGACGCGCTCCAGACGGGCGAGGCGGTCGAACGCCTTCAGGACCCTTGGTATCGAGCTCTCATTGATTCGCAGGTGTCTCAGGGGTTTTACCACCTCTCCACGAGCGGGCTAGACCGCGCCGGCGAGCGGCTTTTCCGTGCGCGGCTGGAGTTTCCAGCTCGTATGGACACGGGGGTTTATCTTGTGGAGACGCTCTTGGTGCGGGAGGGCCGCGTCACGAGTGCCCAAACCCTGCCCATTGTAGCCCACCGAGAGGGCATCTCGGCCTTTCTGGAGGACCTAGCTCTAGAACAGGGCATGCTGTACGGTCTTTTAGCCATTCTCTTGGCTCTTGTCGGCGGATTCGGAGCGGATACGCTTTTCCGGCGCTATAAATAAAGCAGGACTCAGGGGGGACTCAGAGAGGGGGCTTGCATGGAGAACGAAACGCTTCCCCCGGCTCTTGTGGTTCGGGCCCTTGCGGGGATGTTTTTTTTATCGGGGGGTGGAGCTCTCGTAGGGTTCTGGACGGTGACATACGGTCTCGCTCTGGGGCCCGAATTTGGGGTGTGGGGCGTCCTTTATGTGGGCATTTTCTGTTATTTTCATTTTCTCTGCCGAGCCTTTGCCGGGCGGCTTGTCTTCGGGACGAGCCTGCTGGCGGGCCTCTGGAACGGGCTTATCCAGAGCTTCCGCGTCGAGGACTATCTGGCGCGCAATCCGTCTTACGGCGAATTGTTTGCCTCTGTCCCGACGGACTATGTGGCCTCGAGGCTTTTGGTGCAGTCTGTTCTCATCGGGGCGATTTTTGGATTTGCTCTGACTCTTTTGACGGTTCTTCTCAGGACGCATCAAGCTAGAGTCCAAACCAGGGTCTTTGAGGCTCGAAAGCAGGACAAATAAAACACGAGGCGGCGAAACACAGTGCGTTCTTCTTTTTCCTCGGTTCTTCTGATCGGCGCCGGCCCCATTGTGATAGGCCAAGCGTGCGAATTCGATTATTCCGGAACCCAAGCTTGCAAGGCCCTCCGGGCCGAGGGCATCCGCGTGATTCTGGTAAACTCGAACCCTGCGACCATCATGACCGACCCGGGCATGGCGGAGGCTACCTATATAGAACCCCTCACGCCAGAAGCCTTAACGGCCATCCTAGAGAAAGAACGCCCCGAGGCTCTTTTGCCGACCATGGGCGGGCAGACTGCCCTGAATTTGGCTCTGACTCTGGAGCACCAGGGCGTTTTGAAACGCTTGGGCGTTCAACTCATCGGCGCCCGGGCCGAGGCCATCGAACGCGCCGAAGACCGCGAGAAATTCCGCGAGGTGATGCGCCAAATCGGCCTGGAAACTCCACGGGCGCGCTTGGCGGGTTCGCTGGACGAGGCCGTTGCGGCTCTAGAGTACGTCGGTTTGCCGGCCGTTCTCCGCCCCAGTTTTACACTCGGCGGGACGGGCGGCGGCATCGCTTGGGACCGCCAGGCGTTCCTGCATCTGGCCGACCAGGCGTTGCAGGCTTCGCCCGCCGGTTCGGTCCTGGTGGAAGAGTCCGTGGTCGGATGGAAGGAATTCGAGCTCGAAGTCGTCCGGGATTGCGCAGATAATTGCATCATTGTGTGCTCCATCGAGAATTTTGACCCGATGGGCGTGCATACGGGCGATTCCATTGCGGTGGCCCCGGCTCAGACGCTGACAGACCGCGAGTATCAAACCATGCGGAACGCCGCCTTCGCTATCCTACGAGCCATCGGCGTGGAAACAGGAGGCTCTAATGTTCAGTTCGCGGTCTGCCCGCGAACAGGGCGGCAGCTGGTGATCGAGATGAATCCTCGAGTGTCGCGGTCTTCGGCTCTGGCTTCCAAGGCGACGGGGTTTCCGATTGCCAAAATCGCAACGCTGCTGGCTCTGGGGTATCGGCTGGACGAACTCGCCAATGATATCACGGATAAAAAAACGCCCGCCAGCTTCGAGCCGAGCATCGATTATGTCGTCACAAAAATTCCGCGGTTTGCTTTTGAAAAATTGCGGGGCACCTCTTACAGATTGACGACCTCTATGAAATCGGTGGGCGAGGTGATGGCAATTGGACGCAGCTTCGAAGAGAGCCTCCAAAAAGCCATCCGCAGCCTGGAAACCAATTTGGAGGGGCTGGACCCGATCCAACCTGCTCAAAGCTGGGGGGGACACCTGCCGGAACATACGCCGGGACATACACCGGAGCGCATCTCGGAAACACCCGTGCCAGACGCCCCGCCAGAGGCCCGCCCCGCCCTCGCAGAGGCGTCTCGCGTCGACCCGACCGACAAAGAGGCCTTTCACGATCAACTCGTCTTCCCTTCCCCCAAGCGGCTTCTGGCTCTTGCGCAGGCCTTTCGCCACGGCTATCCGCTGGAGAAAATTCACGCTTTAACGGCCATCGACCCGTGGTTTCTCGAGAAGATTGCCGGACTCGTGCACCTGGAGGAACACCTCAAGACAGGCGTGCCAGAGGACGCGCCAACCTTAAGATGGGTCAAGCGCATGGGGTTTTCGGATAAAAAGATCGCTCGATTGGCCGGGGCCGGGTGCACCGCCTTAGACGTCCGTGAAAAAAGAGAAAAACTGGGTATCCGACGCGTCTATCGCCGCCTAGACAGCTGCGCGGCCGAGTTTCCCTCCTCGAGCTGTTATATGTACAGCTGCTTCGAGGGCGACGGCCTCGAAGCCAGTCTGTGCGAGGCGCATCCTTCCGACAAGCGCAAAGTCATGGTGCTCGGCAGCGGGCCCAACCGCATCGGGCAGGGCATCGAGTTCGACTATGCCTGTGTCCAGGCCTGCTATGGACTCGAAGCGATGGGGCTGGAGACAATCATGATCAATTGCAACCCGGAGACCGTCTCCACCGATTTTGACTGCCCGGCGCGTCTTTATTTTGAGCCTCTCGGGGCCGAAGAAGTGATCGATATCGCCCGCCTCGAGCAGACTCGCGGGACGCTGCTAGGCGTCCTGCTCCAATGCGGGGGTCAGACGCCTCTTAAACTGATCCGAGAACTCCAGGAAGCTTCGATTCCGATTCTGGGCACGCCGCCTCACGCCATTGACCTGGCCGAGGACCGAGAAAAATTCAAGGCTCTCCTCCATCGCCTGGAACTTCTTCAGCCTGAAAATATGATTGCCAGCTCGCCTGACGCGGTGTGGGCGCACGCTCGGAAGATGGGGTTTCCGCTGGTTATCCGTCCCTCTTATGTCCTGGGCGGGCAAGCCATGGCGATTCTGACGGACGAAAACGCCATGGCGGCCTATCTCCGGACTTTTGGCGACGCTTTGGACCACTATCCGCTTTTGCTGGACCGCTATCTGCCGGAAGCCCTGGAGCTGGATGTGGACGCCGTATGCGACGGCACCCAGGTCTATATCGCCGGCGTGATGGAGCATATCGAAGAAGCCGGCATTCACTCTGGGGATTCGGCGTGCTCGTATCCGCCGCATTCTCTGGCCCCGGAGCTCGTGGCGGAGGCCGAACGCCAAACACGCCTTTTAGCTCTGGAATTGGGCGTTGTGGGGCTCATCAATGTCCAATACGCTGTCAAAGACGGGACGCTCTATGTGCTGGAGGTCAATCCAAGAGCCAGCCGGACGCTCCCTTTCATCTCGAAAATCACAGGCGTGGCGGTCGCTCAAATCGCCGCTAGAGTCATGGTGGGCGCTAAGCTTGCCGACTTCTGCCTCCCCGAGGCACCGCCCCCCTCCAGCTATGTCGCGGTCAAAGAGGCCGTGTTCCCTTTCAAACGCTTTGAAGGCGTGGACTTGACGCTGGGGCCAGAGATGCGCTCGACGGGCGAAGTGATGGGTTTTGCTCCAGATTTTCATACAGCTTTTGCGAAGGCTCAATTGGCGGCGGGGCTCCATTTGCCGCGAGACGGGCTCCTTTTTGTCTCGGTTCACGACGACGATAAGGAATTTTTCTTGCATATAGCCCAAGAGCTTTCTATACTGGGATACCGCTTGGGGGCCACCGGTGGAACGCAACGTTATCTGGCCGCCGGAGGTGTCTCAGCCGAAATCGTTCCCAAAATGTCCGAAGGAGGACGCCATATCGTGACACGCATTCGTGAAGGAGGCGTGCAGATGGTCTTTAACACCATGCGCGGCGCGCGAGCCATGGCCGATGCAGGGGCGATGCGCCGAGAAGCCCTGGCTCGAGATGTGCCGCTCTGCACGACCCGCGCCGGGGCCCGAGCCATGGTCGGGGCTCTGCGGAAATTGAGCACAGTCTATGACCTTGAACCTCTTTCCCTCCAGGCCTATCTGGGGATAGAGGTGCCTGGAAGCCCATAAGACGAGGCCTGACGACAAGCACGGGGGTCTCACATAGGGGGGACGAACGGGAACAGACCTGACAAGCCAAAACACAGCGAAGGATACGTCATGACCACAGTAAAAGTGCCGATGACCAAAGCAGGGTTCGATCACTTGACCGCCGAATTGCACAAGCTCAAGAACGAGGGACGCCCGAATGTGATCCGGGCCATCGCCGAAGCTCGAGAGCACGGCGACTTGTCCGAAAACGCCGAATATGCAGCGGCACGCGAAAAACAGGGCTTCATCGAGGGCCGTATCAAAGAGCTGGAGTCTAAACTGGCTCGCGCCGAGGTGCTCGACCCCACCCGTTTATCGGGCGACCGCGTTACGTTCGGAGCCGCCATCGAACTGACGGATCTCGAGAATGACCAGGTCCAGGCCTGGGTGCTCGTCGGCGAGGACGAAGCGGACCTCGCGGCGGGGAAGTTATCGGTAACGTCGCCCGTGGCTCGGGCGGCTTTAGGGCGCAAAGTCGGCGATATTCTGGAAGTCCGAACGCCCGCCGGCGTGCGCGAGTTCGAATTGACGCGGCTTCGATTCCAACAGACGTGACAGACCTTCCCGCCATTCGCGTCCGAGGGGCCCGCGAGCATAATCTCCGGCGTATCAATGTCGACGTCCCGCGCAATAAGCTGACGGTCATCACGGGTTTATCGGGGTCCGGGAAGTCCTCTTTGGCCTTCGACACCATCTATGCAGAGGGGCATCGGCGTTATGTTGAATCGCTCTCGGCCTATGCCCGCCAGTTTCTGGAGCTCATGCAGAAACCCGAGGTCGACGCGATCGAGGGCCTGTCGCCCGCCATCGCCATAGAGCAGAAAACGACTTCGCGCAATCCGCGCTCCACGGTGGGGACCGTCACCGAGATTTATGACTATATGCGTCTTTTGTGGGCGCGTATCGGTATCCCGCACTCGCCGGCCACGGGACTCCCGATTGTCAGCCAGACGGTGAGCCAGATGGTGGAAAAAGTCCAGAGTCTGGAAAAAAAAACGCGCTTTCTGGTCCTGGCTCCCATCGTCCGAGGCAAAAAAGGCGAACACCGAGCCCGCCTCACCGAGCTGCAAGCTCGCGGCTTTGCACGCGTTCGCGTCAATGGCACAGTCTATCCGCTGGATGATATTCCGCCCATCGAAAAAAAAAAGAAAAACGACATAGAGGTCGTCGTCGACCGTCTCGTGATGAAAGAAGACAAAGAAGAGGTGGCGGCGCGCCTCGCGCCCGCTCTGGAGACGGCTTTGGAATTGGGCGAGGGTATCGCCTATATTCTGGAGTTGGATTCCGAGCGTCTCACAGTTTTGTCGTCCAATTTTGCCTGCCCGGTTTCGGGCTTCACGCTGGAGGAAGTCGAGCCTCGGCTGTTCTCTTTCAACAACCCTTCCGGGGCGTGTCCCAAGTGCGACGGGCTGGGCGAAGAGCTCTTTTTCGACCCGGATCTGATTGTCCCGGACCCCGCTTTATCCCTGGCGGACGGAGCTCTGGCCCCCTGGTCGAGCTATCAGGGGCTTCTCTCGCCGATTCACCGACAGACGCTGCGTTCTGCGGGCAGTCACTTCGGTTTCTCGTTGAACACGCCGTGGCGAGACTTACCCGAAGCCACAAAAGAGATCTTGCTCCACGGCAGCCCAGAGAAAATTCAATTCGTCTATAACGAAGGGACTGGACGCATCTATCGAGTCACACGCCCCTTCGAGGGCGTCATTCCCAATATCGTCCGACGCTATCGCGACACCGAATCCAGCTGGTCTCGCGACGAATTGTCGAAATATAAGAGCAATAAGCCCTGCGGAAGCTGTCAGGCTTACCGGCTGAAACCAGAGGCCCTCTGCGTGCTCATCCAAGAGCGTCATATCGGACACATTGCGGATCTCTCGATCCGAGAGGCCCGGCAGTGGTTTACAGACCTGTCGCAAAAACTTGTCGGCCGAGACCAGCACATCGCCGAAAGAATCCTCAGAGAAATTAACGAGCGTCTCGGGTTTCTCATGGCGGTTGGGTTGGATTATTTAACGCTCTCGCGCAAGTCCGGAAGCCTCTCGGGGGGCGAGAGTCAGCGCATTCGCCTAGCTTCTCAGATTGGGTCGGGTCTCACGGGGGTGCTCTATGTGTTAGACGAGCCATCCATCGGACTCCACCAGCGCGACAATGGTCGACTCCTGGCGACGTTGCGGCGGTTGCGCGACTTGGGGAACACCGTCATCGTCGTGGAGCACGACGAAGAAGCCATTCGCTCGGCCGATTTCATCATCGACATGGGGTTCGGTGCCGGCAGACACGGGGGCTCTGTCGTCGCGAGCGGCGAGCTGGAAACGATTTTAGCCGCACCGGATTCTCTGACAGGGGCCTATCTATCGGGACGCAAAGTCATTCCTGTTCCCGCGAAAAGACGCCCTGGCAGAAAAGGGCAAACATTAGAAATTCAGGGCGTATGCCAGAACAATCTCAAGAGCGTCTCGGTTGCCATTCCGCTCGGGACGCTGACGTGCGTCACGGGCGTGTCGGGGTCGGGGAAATCCTCGCTGGTTATCGAGACGCTGGAGCCTCTTTTGGCCCAGAAACTCATGGGGAGTCGGCGCGCGCCTGGGCCGTATCGCTCTGTATCTGGGCTTGGGTTCTTAGACAAAGTCATCGTCATCGATCAGTCGCCTATTGGCCGGACGCCTCGGTCGAATCCCGCGACCTATACGGGGACTTTTACGCCGATTCGAACGTGGTTCGCCAATCTGCCCGAGGCCCGCACGCGCGGTTACAGCGCGGGACGGTTCAGCTTCAATGTCAAAGGCGGCCGCTGCGAAGCGTGCCAGGGCGACGGGCTGGTCAAAATCGAGATGCACTTCTTGCCCGACGTCTATGTCCATTGCGATGTGTGCCGAGGGCGCCGCTATAATCGAGAAACGCTGGAAATACGCTTCCGAGACAAGTCGATCGCAGATATCCTGCGGATGACCGTCGAAGAGGGCCGCGATTTCTTCAAAGCCGTGCCTTCGATCTATGAAAAACTCACGACTCTGGATAGAGTCGGGCTGGGGTATATCCAGATCGGGCAACAGGCAACGACGCTCTCGGGGGGCGAGGCCCAACGGGTCAAATTAGCCAAAGAGCTCTCGCGCCGCTCTACGGGCCAGACGATTTACATTCTCGACGAACCCACGACGGGGCTCCATTTCGAGGACGTCGCGCGCCTGCTGGAAGTCCTCAACGAGCTGGTGGACCAAGGCAATACCGTCGTGGTGATCGAGCACAATCTGGAAATCATCAAACAATCCGACTGGATTATCGACATCGGGCCCGAAGGCGGCGACCTAGGCGGTGAAGTGCTGGCCTCTGGAACGCCCGAGCAGGTCGCCGAAGTGCCCCAAAGTGTCACGGGACACTATTTGAAGCCGCTCTTGTCTTACACCAGAGCGGCTTCTTGAAAACGTGTTTCACGTATATGTATGCCCTTTCGAACGGAGTTTTGAATTATGGAACGAACGCTCTCTATCATCAAGCCAGACGCCACAGAGCGCAATCTGACGGGACGCATCAATGCGATGCTGGAAGACGCAGGCCTGCGCATCATTGCGCAGAAGCGATTGCGTCTCACGCTCGAGCAGGCGGCGGGGTTTTACCACATCCACGCCGAGCGTTCTTTTTTCTCGGACCTCATCGCCTTTATGAGCTCCGGCCCCATCGTCGTCCAGGTCCTGGAGGGCGAAAACGCTATCCAGAAAAACCGGGACACCATGGGAGCCACCAATCCCGCCAACGCCGGCGAGGCTACGATTCGAAAAAAGTTCGGCCAAAACGTGGAGCGCAACTCGGTCCACGGGTCCGATAGCCCGGAAAGTGCCGCCGAAGAGATTGCCTTTTTTTTCGCCCAAACCGAGATAGCAGGTTGAACCATGACGTCTTCGTCTTCTTCTTCGCCTTCGCAAGCCGCCAACATCCCCTTCACCCTCGACGGCCGCGAGGTCCACGGGACCGCCGGCGAAACCATCTGGCAGGCCGCCGCTCGCCTGAATACCGAGATTCCGCATCTATGTCACAGCCCGGCCCCGGGCTACCGCCCGGACGGCAATTGCCGAGCCTGTATGGTCGAAGTGCAGGGCGAACGCGTGTTGGCGGCCTCTTGTATCCGGAAAGTTTCGCCGGGGCTCGTGGTGCGCACCGACAGTGCGCGAGCGAAAAGCGCACGCCGGGGCGTCTTTGAGCTCCTTTTAGCCGACCAGCCTTCGGGAACCGCTCGCCCCAATCCGCACGCGCCGTTCTGGAAATGGGTCGAGAAACTGGGGTTGACGCGGACACCCTATCCGAAAACGCGCGCGAGCCTGCGGCCGGATGTCTCGCACCAGGCGATGACGGTCCATTTAGACGCCTGCATCCATTGCAATCTGTGCGTCCGAGCCTGCCGCGAGGTCCAAGTCAATGACGTCATCGGCCTGGCCGCCCGAGGCGAGGACGCCAAAATCGTCTTTGATTTCGATGACCCGATGGGGGACTCGAGTTGCGTCGCCTGCGGCGAATGCGTCCAGGCGTGCCCGACGGGGGCTCTGATGCCTGCCAGTCAGATAGACGCCCGACAGACCGAAGCTCCCCCCAACGGACGCGCCGAGGCGGCCGAGGCGGCCGAAACGCCGCCGCCAGAGGCCCAAGCCCCGGCTGTTTCCCCGGCTTTGTATCGCAATCACCCGGACCGCCAGACGGATTCGCTTTGTCCTTTTTGCGGCGTCGGGTGTCAGGTCACCTATCACCTCCGCGACGACAAAATCGTCAAAGCCGAGGGCAAAAATGGCCCCGCCAACCGGCAACGCCTTTGTGTCAAAGGACGGTTTGGTTTTGATTATGTGGCGCATCCTCATCGTTTGACGCGGCCTCTGATTCGCCGAGAAGAGGTCGCGAAACGCTGGGATGACTATGTCGACCCGGGCTCTTATCACACCCATTTTCGCGAGGCCAGCTGGGAGGAGGCTCTGAGCCGGGCCTGCGAAGGCTTTCGCACCATTCTGACTCAAGGCGCGTCCGGTTCGGCCGACGCAAACCCGGACGCAAACCCCGGGGCCGCCTGGGCCGCCGGAGAAGCTCTAGCCGGCTTTGGCTCGGCCAAGGGCTCGAACGAAGAGGCCTATCTTTTTCAAAAGCTCATACGCACGGGCTTCCGGACGAATAATGTCGACCATTGCACGCGTTTATGTCATGCCTCGTCGGTCGCCGCTCTGGTAGAGGGCATTGGTTCAGGCGCGGTAACGGCTCCTTTCACGGCGGTCGAACAGGCGGATTGTATTCTCGTCATCGGGGCCCGGCCGACAGAGAACCACCCCGTCGCCGCGACGTTCTTCAAACAAGCCGCCAAAAGAGGCGCCAAGCTTTTTGTCCTAGACCCGCGCGGCCAAGAGCTCGCCCGTCACGCCTATCGTCATCTCCAGTTCAAGGCCGGACACGATGTGGCTCTTTTGAACGCCATGATCCACACGATTATCGAAGAAGGGCTCGTCAATCAGGCCTATATCGATCGATTCACCGTGAACTATGCGGCCATTCAGCAGAACAGCCGAGCTTTCAGCCCCGAAGCGATGGGGCCTCTATGCGGGGTGGCCCCGGAAGCCATCCGAGACACCGCTCGACACTTCGCCACCGCAAAACGGAGTATCATTTTCTGGGGCATGGGGATCTCGCAGCATGTTCACGGCACGGACAATGCTCGGTGTCTTATCACGCTCGCCAGCATCACAGGCCATATCGGGCGCGAGGGCACGGGGCTTCATCCTCTGCGCGGGCAGAACAATGTCCAGGGAGCCTCGGACGCGGGGCTCATCCCCATGTTCTACCCGGACTATCGCCCCGTTCAGGACCCGGACGTCCGAGCCGACTATGAAAAAAAATGGGGCATCGCGCTGGACCCTCAACCCGGCCGCACGGTGGTGGAGATCCTCGACGCCGCTCACAGCGGGCTCATTCGCGGCATGTATATTATGGGCGAAAACCCCGCCATGTCCGACCCCGATACGCGGCATGTCAGACAGGGTTTGGCGAAACTCTCGCACCTTGTGGTCCAGGAGATCTTCCTCACCGAGACAGCCTTTTTTGCGGATGTCATTCTGCCGGCCTCGGCGATGATCGAGAAAACGGGCAGTTTCACCAATTCCAACCGCCAAGTGCAATTGGCGCGAGCCGCGCTTGCCCCCCCTGGCGAGGCTCGACAGGACTGGCACATTCTGCAGGAGGTCGCCCGAGGCCTCGGTCTGGCGTGGTCGTATCCCGGCCCTGGGGCTATTTTTGAAGAAATGCGCTCGGTGATGCCTTCCATCGCAGGCATAAGCTGGGCTCGGCTGGAACGCGAAGAATCCGTAACGTATCCCGTCGCGCACGAGCACGAACAGGGGCAAACCATCGTTTTCGGAGAAGGGTTTCCAACGCCGGACGGACGTGTCCGGCTGGTCCCGACCTCGATTGTGCCGCCCGATGAGCTCCCGGACGCGGCCTATCCGTTTATTCTCACCACGGGGCGGCTGCTGGAGCACTGGCACACGGGGGCGATGACGCGGCGTGCGACGCTCCTGGACGGCTTGGAGCCCGAGGCCGTCGCGCACCTGCACCCCGGCGAGATCGCCAGACTCGGAACCGTCCCCGGCAAATCTATCAAAGTCCAAACCCGGCGCGGGGCGATCGTTCTCAAGATCCGCGCGGACCGCAATATCGCCCGAGGCATGGTCTTTATTCCCTTCTGCTTCGCCGAGAGTCCGGCTAATATGCTCACCAACCCTCAGCTGGACCCGTTTGGCAAAATTCCAGAATTTAAGTTCTGCGCCGCGCGGCTGGAGCCCGTCCTTCAGCCTGCCTCTGTTTAGACGCGCTTGAGACGCGCGCCGTCTTTGAAGAACGCGACGTGGCGCGCGAGGAGCTCGATGGACTGCTATAGCCACTCAGGTGCCGGAATAGAGACGGGTCTATAGACCAATCGGGGTTCACCTCGATGGTCAAAAAAAGGTGGACTCGACGTTCAAAGGCGCGTTCTAGAGCCTGACGAGCCTCTATCGAAAGGGTGCGAATCATATGCCCTTTCTTCCCCAGCACAATTTTACGGTGGTGCGAGCTTTGGAGCTCCAGGACTTGGGCAATCCGAATCGACCCGTCTGCCAGCTCTGTCCAGGCGTTCGGCCGGACGGTTAAGCAATAGGGGATCTCCCGACGGAGACGCCCCAAGAGAATACCTCGTGTCAACTCGGTTGCGATCAAGGCGTCCGGCGTGCCAGCCAAGGCTGTGCCAGCCAAGGCTGCCTCGGCCAGAGGAAGCGAGGCCATCGCCGGGGACATGGCCGGGGACACGGCCGGGGGTTTTCCGAAAGAGGCCAAATCGGACGATTCTTTGGACGCCTCTTGCGCCAAGGCGGCCCACAGCTGGTCTGTGTTATGGCCTGTTTTCGCGGACACCGCCACGGTCCGGCGGATCTGTACGTGCTGTTGGCTCAATTTTTTTTCGAGGGCGGCCAGATAAGGCGCGAGTTTGCCGCGCCCGTTCGCATCCAGCGTGTCGGTTTTATTGAAAACGACCCATACAGGCCGGTTTTCTACCCATTCTGCTTGCAGAGCCGGACTCAGAACCGGCCGCCGCGCGTCCACCACCAGCCAAATCAAATCCGAGGCGGCGATTTGTTCTCGGGCGACTCGACTCATGGCCTGATGCAGCGGCGTGGAAAGGTGCTTTTTGCGGAGCTCACGATAGTCCATCAGGCCCGGCGTGTCGATGAAAGCCCAGGCCGCCTGCTCTGCCGCGTGCCCCGCCACATGGTTGGCATCCTCGTCTCGACGCACCATCCCGACAAGCCGCGCGCGTGTCGTCTGAGCCCGCGCGCAGACCGGGGCTAATTCACGCCCCGTGAGCCGGTTGAAAAGCGTCGATTTGCCCGCATTCGGGGCTCCGACAAGGGCGATGACGCAGAGACCGGGGAGACCCGGGGGACGGGGCTCCATCATTGCGGCGGGGCTCTGCACCGAGAGCGGCTTCTCATCCATCGACAAGCTTCGTCTGGGTCTGCCATTGCGTCTGCAATTGGTCTAAAAGACGCTGAGCGGCCTGTTGTTGAGCTTTCTGTTTCGAGGCACCGGACCCCAGAGCCTGCCCCACAGACTCCAGCCCCACTTCATACGTAAAATGAGGCGCGTGGTCGCGGCCCGCCCGCTCTTTCAGTTCATAGACAGGCAGCTTCAAGCCTTCGCGTTGGGCCCACAGCTGGAGGCGCGTTTTCGGGTCCGGCTTCGGCGGCAGAGGCGTCTCGAGAAGGGGACGCCAGTAGCGCTGGATGAAGCCTTGCATCGCCGTTTGGCCACCATCCAGGAACAAAGCCGCCACGAGAGCCTCCACCACATCGGACTGGAGGCCGGCATTTTCCAAGCCTCCCCGGACTCTGAATTCGTCGGAGAGGCGCACAAAGGGCGCCAAGTCACACGCCAAAAAAATCGAGGATAAGGTCTCGCCCCGAACGAGAGACGCAAAACGCCGCGATAAAAGACCCTCGGTTTCCCCGGGATAGGTATGATAAAGCCAAAAGGCGATCTCCGCGCCGAGCAGGCGATCGCCTAAAAACTCCAGACGCTCGTAATTCTGGGTCCGGGAGACCGATTTATGCGTCAAACACCGCTCGAGGAGCTGCCTGTCCTCAAAAGCGTGGTCCGTCACAGTCTGGATATGCGCGTGCACCGGAAGCAATGTCACGGTGCGCAAGGGCCGGGGGCGGGAGGCCATCGGCAGGACAACGTCCTCTCGGACAACACGCGGGACATTTCAGGGCTCTTCACGACACCTTCACCGGGATTTCATGGACCGGGAATTCATGGAATGTTTTTGAAAAATCTTTCGGTTCGAAAGGGAAAAAACCAAGGCGCGTGCGCGTCAAAAGAGAACAGAACAAGGCGAGTCTTGCCTATTAAATGGTCGAACGGCACAAAGCCCACCAGGTTCAAATAGCGCGAATCTTGGGACGAGTCCCGATTATCACCCATCACAAAGAAATGGTTCTCTGGGACGGTATAGACGGGCGTCTGGTCGCTGGAGCCGCTATCGCCATTGACCTCGAGAATGGCGTAATCGCGGCCTCCGGGCAGAGTTTCCGTGTAGCGTTGGACCGGAATCGTTCCCTCGGACCCGAAATAATAGGGGGCCGCGCTGGCGCGCTGAACGAGCGTCTCGTTGAGGTATAAAAGGCCCTTATCGACTTGAATAGTGTCTCCTGGCAGGCCGATGATGCGTTTGACATAGTTCGTAGAGGGGTCGGTCGGCAGGCGAAAGACCACGACATCGCCTCGCCGCGGCATTCTGGCGAAGAAACGCCCTTCCCACAGATTGGGGCTGAAAGGGAGCGCGTATTTGCTATAGCCATAGTCGTACTTTGAGACAAATAAAAAATCGCCTATCTCCAGCGTCGGGATCATAGACCCCGAAGGAATGCGATAGGGCTCTAGGAGAAAACTCCGCAAAAGAAGCGCGAACAGCCCCGCCCACACAATCAGCTTGATATTTTCTTTGAGCCGACTCGAGGGCCGGCGCATCGAACGCCGGCGAAAACGTCCTGAAAGGGACTTCGACGAAGCGGCGGACGTCAGACCAAAGGCAGAACGCGTAGACCGCCGGGATGAAAAAAAACGCATGGAGCTCTCCGAACAAACGCCTTCATTTTAGCAGATTAGCAGAGGCGTGTATAAAGAAAAACCACTTGCTGAGGCTCGTTTCGAAAAAAGATTGACGCCGTCGAGAGAAAAGCGTAACATAACGGCGTTTCCTCGAAGCCCGCCCTCGTTCGAGTGACGGCGGGGGCCAAGGAAACTGCAGGAGGCCTCTGTGGCGGTGGCCGTGGCGATGGTGTGAGGTGTAATCCGCGATAGCTCAGTTGGTAGAGCAGGTGGCTGTTAACCACCATGTCGCAGGTTCGAGTCCTGCTCGCGGAGCCAACACAAGCCCGCCCGAGCCGCAACCATTTGGCCGAAACGCCGCGCAGAAAGCCCCGGAAGTCTCTCCCCGGGGGTTCCCCCCGCCGGGCTTTCGCATGGCCCTGGATAAAACGGAGGCGTGTCGAAGGCTCGCCTTGGCTCGCCTTTTTGGCATGCCATAGAGGAAAGGGAGCTCACGATGGTGCATCGGCGTATTCGTCCATTCAACACCAGCACTACGTACCCAGAGCAAAATTTGGATAATGATTTATGCCAGGCTGTTGTCTCTGAGGGCGGCCGGATTGTTTGGTTGCGCGGTCAATGTCCTCAAAATCTGGAGGACGCTGTCAGCCTCGACAGCCATGACCCCGTCGCCCAGACGCATAAAGTCATGCAGAACATTTGCCAGCTCCTCGAAGAGGCCGGAGGCTCTATCGACCATCTGGTCAAAATCGTTGTTTATATCACCGACATACGTCACCGCGAGGCGGTCTATAGAACGATGGGTGCCTATATCAAAAACGTTTATCCGGTTTCCACGGGTCTCGTCGTACAAGCCCTAGCTCGACCCGAGTGGCTTGTTGAAATTGACGGGACGGCTGTGATTCCGGATAAAAATCCGGATAAAAATCCGGATTGAAAAAGCGATGACCTTTTCTCTTGTCGCCCGCTGTTCAGAGACGTCCATGTTTGGCGTGGGCGTGTGTTCGTCTTCGCCCGCCGTTGCGGCGCGCTGTTCTTACGCCGAGGCAGGCGTTGGAGCCGTTGCTTCTCAAAATGTGACAGACCCCACTTTGGGCCCGTTGGCTCTCGAGCTGATGGGGCAAGGCCTGAGCGCCAAAGCCGCCCTCAAGCAGATAGAGACTCAAGGAAGCTTCATGAGCTATCGCCAAATTTTGGCCGTTGATTCTAAGGGACAGACCGCCGTTTTTTCTGGTCAACACACGCTGGGCGTTTGGGCGCAAGCCCAAGCCGAGAATGGGGCGGCAGGAGGCAATCTATTAGCCAATGACACCATCCCCCAGGCTATGCTAGAGGCCTTCTTAGAGGCTTCTGGCCATATAGGGTCTCGCATTCTTGTGGCTCTAAAGCGCGGCTTGGCGGCGGGCGGCGAGGCGGGGCCTGTGCACTCGGCGGGGCTTAAAATCGTAGACAAACTCAGTTGGCCCGTGGCAGATTTGCGCTGTGATTGGACGGAGGCCTGTCCCGTCGAAGCCGTCGCTCAATTGTGGGAAATCTATGAACCGCAAATGGAGGCCTATGTTGTGCGAGCTTTGGATCCTCGTAAGGCCCCCTCTTACGGTGTCCCGGGTGATAATGCCGGCGATGATGATGGTTAGAAAATAGTTAGAAACTTAAGAAAGGTGTTGCTATGGAAAATTACAGTTACGACGACTGGAAAGAAAACGCAGAGAAGCTCAAATTCCGCTCCCGGGCTTTTATCGATGGTCAGTTCGTGGAGGCGGATTCGAAAAAAACTTTTGAGTCCGTCAACCCCGCGACCGGAGCCGTTCTGGCCGATGTCTCTGAATGCGACGCCGCGGATGTAGACAAAGCCGTTGCGGCGGGGCGGCGGGCGTTTGAGGATGGACGTTGGGCTCGTCTGGCTCCGGGCGGTCGCAAGGACGTTCTTCTCAAGCTCGCAGGCCTCATTCGTGAGAATCTCCCCGAATTGGCTCTGCTGGATAGTCTTGACATGGGCAAGCTGGTCCAGGATGCCGCGACGATAGATGTCCCTGGGTCGGCTCATTTTTTTCAGTGGTATGCCGAAAGCATAGACAAGCTCTATGATGAGGTGGCCCCTACCCCTGAAGGCGACGTGGCTTTGATCTCCAGAGTCCCCTTAGGCGTGGTCGGAGCCGTCGTGCCCTGGAATTTTCCTCTGGACATGGCGACCTGGAAAGTTTCGGCGGCTCTAGCTTCTGGCAATTCGGTGGTGCTGAAGCCGGCGGAACAGTCGCCCTTGTCGGCACTCCGCTTGGCTGAGCTCGCCACGGAAGCGGGGCTCCCGGACGGTGTTTTGAATGTCGTGCCAGGGTTTGGCCCGATAGCGGGTCGGGCTCTGGGTCTGCACATGGATGTCGATTGCTTGGCCTTTACGGGCTCTACCGCCACGGGCAAAAAGTTCATGACGTACTCTGGCCAATCCAATCTGAAACAGGTCTGGCCCGAGACAGGCGGGAAGAGTCCGAATCTTATTTTCGCCGACTGCAACGACCTGGACCAGGCGGCCGATATGGCCATCTTTGGCATCTTCTTTAATCAAGGCCAAACCTGTTCGGCCAATTCACGCCTGTACGTAGAGCGGTCTATCAAAGACGTTTTCGTGCAAAAAATAATGGACAGAGCCAAGAAAATAAAGCCCGGAGACCCCCTCGATCCCGCTTCTAAAATGGGGCCTCTTGTGAATGAAACGCAAACCGATAGCGTGATGCGTTTTATCGAAGAGGGCAAAAAAAACGCCAATTTGGTCCTCGGAGGCGCGCGTTGTCACGTCAATGGCAGAGGCTGTTTCGTGGAGCCCACAATCTTTGAGGATGTAAAACACGAAAACCCTCTGGCGAAAGAGGAAATCTTTGGCCCTGTTCTCTCGATCCTCGCCTTCGACACAGAGGAAGAAGCCGTCCGCATGGCGAATGATTCGGTCTATGGGCTTGCGGCTTCTCTTTGGACCGATAATTTGAGCCGTGCCCTCAGAGTGGCCGCCAAGCTTCATGTCGGGACCGTTTCTGTGAATACGGTGGATGCGCTGTCGGCTCAAACGCCTTTTGGAGGCATGAAACAATCTGGGTTTGGCCGAGACCTGTCTCTACACGCCCTGGAGAAATATACGGCTTTGAAAACAACCTGGATAAAATACAAAATTTGAACATAAACATAGGAGGGGCCCGTCAGGGCCATTGTGTGCTACGGAGGCAAAATTGAGAAATCCGTCCTACGATATTTTGTTTGAGCCGATCAAAATCGGAGCCCTCACGGCTAAGAATCGGTTTTATCAGGTCCCGCACTGCAATGGAGGCGGCTATCGCGACCCTTCAGCCGCGGCAGCCATGCGAGAGGTCAAAGCAGCCGGAGGCTGGGGAGTGGTTTTTACGGAACAAGTGGAAATTCACCAAACATCGGAGGTCACGCCCTTTATTGAGCTCCGGCTCTGGGAAGACAAAGACATGCCCTCGCTCAGAAAAATGTCGGAAAATATAAAAGCGCACGGGGCTCTGGCGGGCATACAGCTGGCTTATTCCGGCGTCAATGGGCCGAATTTCTATACAAGAGAAGTCCCCCGAGCCGTTTCAGCCATGCCCATCCGGACGTTCACGAACGACCCCGTGCAAGCGCGAGCTCTGGATAAGACCGACATTCGCGATTTGCGTCGTTGGTTTGTCCGAGCAGCCGAACGTTCCAAAGCGGCAGGCTTTGATCTCATTTGCTTATACGGGGCGCATGGCTTTGGGATTTTCCAGCATTTTCTTTCGCGAGTCACCAATCTCAGAACCGATGAATATGGCGGGAGTCTGGAGAATCGCTCAAGATTTATGAACGAAGTCGTCCATGATATTCGCGACACCCTGGGCGATAGCATAAGCCTCTCTTTGCGTATCAGCCTGGACGAGACGCTCGGCTCTTTGGGATTTTCCAATGCCGAGGTCCGAGACTTCGTCGCCATGAATAAGAGCGTCCCAGACCTTTGGGACCTGGCTCAGGGGACGTGGGAGGCGTGTTCGGGGCCCTCGCGTTTTAAAGACGAGGCCGCCCAAGAAGAGCTCGTTCGCGGCATTCGGGACCTCACAGATAAACCCGTCGTCGGCGTCGGTCGTTTTACGTCGCCCGACACCATGGTCCGGCAAATCAAGGCCGGGATTTTGGATTTGATTGGCTGTGCGCGGCCCTCTATTGCGGACCCGTATCTGCCTAAGAAAATCGAAGAGGGACGCCTCGACGACATACGCGAGTGTATCGGGTGCAATATCTGTATCACGGGCGATCTCACGATGGCTCTGAGTCGCTGTACGCAGAATCCGACTTTTATGGAGGAATGGCGGAAGGGATGGCACCCAGAAAAAATGAACGAAAAAGGCACCAGTTCGAATGTTTTAGTCGTCGGCTCGGGCCCTGCGGGCCTGGAGGCCGCTCGAGCCCTTGCCGAACGCGGCTATGACGTCGCTCTCGCCGAAGCCACAAGAACGCTGGGCGGCCGCGTTGCCAAAGAACGCCTGCTTCCCGGCCTAGGGGCTTGGGGACGCGTCCTCGACTATAGAGCCTATCAAATCGGCAAAAAAAGCAATGTCGAAGTCTATCTCGAAAGTGCTCTGGACGCGGACAATATCCTAGACTTTGGGTTCGAAAACGTCTGTCTTGCGACAGGAGCTCAATGGCGCGCGGATGGCGTAAGCCGACAACACACGGTTCCCTTTCCGATAGACCCCTCTATGCCTATTTTCACCCCCGACTCGATCATGGAGGGCCAAAGACCTACGGGCAAGATCGTTCTTTATGACGACGACCACTATTATATGGGAGGCGTTTTGGCGGAACTCCTGAGAAGCCAAGGATGCGAGGTGACCATCGTCACACCCGCTGCGTATCTCTCCGGCTGGACCGTGAACACTTTGGAGCAAGCGGCTATTCACAAGAAACTGGCCGAGATGGGGGTCCATATCGTCCTCAATCGCGGTATCGTTGAGATTGGGAAGTCTCACGTCGTCTCCAATTGTGTTTATCTGGATACCGTTCAGGAATTGGCGTGCGATGCGGTTGTAATGGTGGCCTCGAAATTAGAGAACAACGCTGTCTATCTAGCTCTGAAGGCCCGCGAAGCCGAGTGGCAAGACGCGGGCATCAAGACGATCCAAGTGATCGGCGATGCCGAGGCTCCAGGCCCCATCGCTTGGGCGACGTATGCGGGGCATCGGTATGCCCGAGAACTGGATGCACCGCCTCTGGGCGACCGTCTATCGTTTCGCCGAGAAATTACAGAATTAAATTATGAGGGCCGGATGACCCATGGCAATTAGACGTGAGACAAACGCGAAGAGGCCCTTATGTCTCTGACGTTACAGGTTTTAGACAGACTCGTCGGTTTCGAGACCGTGAGCTTTCAGTCTAATCTTGCCCTCATCGCCTATGTCGAGAACTTCCTGAAAGAGCGGGGCTTTCGCATCGAGACGCTGCCAAGCCGTGGCGGCCAAAAAGCTGGACTCTATGCCGAAATAGGCCCCAGCATGGGCCCCGGAATAGAGTCCGATTCTGGCGGCATCCTGTTATCTGCCCACACAGACGTTGTCCCCGTGAGCGGACAGACTTGGACCCAAAAGCCTTTTCAGTTGACACGTCAGGTGACGCACCTGGGCGAGCGTTTCTATGGTCGTGGCACCACGGACATGAAAGGCTTCATCGCCTGTATGCTCTATGCCGCCGACGTGGCTTCGAACACGGCGTTGAAAGAGCCTCTGAAACTCGTTTTTTCCTATGACGAGGAAATCGGCTGCGTCGGCATGACAGAAATGATAGAGCCGCTGTCGTCTGTCATGGGAAGGCCTCGAGTCTGTATCGTCGGCGAACCTACCGACATGCAGATTGCCGTGGGGCACAAGGGCAAAGCGGCCTTTAGGGCTCTTTGTGAGGGGCAGGCGGGGCATTCGGCCTTTGCGCCTCATTTTGTGAACGCGCTGTATGTGGCCTCGGATTTTGTTACGCAGCTGCGTGGCTTGCAACAATGGCTGAAAACAAACGGAGCCCGAGACGACAATTACGCAGTCCCCTATAGCACGCTTCATGTCGGGAAACTCACGGGAGGCACGGCTCTCAATCTGATCCCCAGCACTGCCGAGCTGCTCTTTGAATACAGGCATCTCGCGGGTGACTCGGTCGCCGAGATGGAATCGAAACTCGAGACCGCGGCAGCCGATGTAACACAATCACATAGCCCCCGGAAACAGAAGGGCGCGCATGCCAAAATTACGATTCAAAAATATAATACGTATCCTGGTCTCGAGACCGAAATTCCGAACGCGACCATGGCGTGGATACAAAGCTTTGTGGGGACAGAAACGACGATAAAAGTCGCCTTCGGCACAGAGGCCGGTTTTTTCGCAAACCTCGGGATTCCGACGATCGTGTGCGGGCCGGGCTCTATGGAACACCAAGGCCACCAGCCCGATGAGTACGTAACCTTGAGCCAGCTCGTGGCTTGTGAAAGCATGATGAAAGCTGTGATCGCTTCTATCTCCTGAGGGGGGAGGTTATTTGTGCCAAACTCAGACGCCATCGCCATCGAGGTCCGGAACGTTGTCAAACGCTACGGGAGTTTTACGGCTCTGAAAAATGTGTCGCTCTCTATTTTTGATAACGAGTTCTTTACGCTTTTGGGGCCCTCTGGGTGTGGCAAGACGACCTTGATCCGCCTCATTGGCGGGTTTGAAACGCTAACCAAGGGCGAAATCTATCTTCACGGGGCACCCGTTCATTTTTTGCCGCCCCATCGGCGGCCGGTGAATACTGTTTTTCAGAATTATGCGCTTTTTCCTCACATGACGGTTTTGGATAATGTGAGCTTCGGGGTGGAGATGCGTGGTGCTTCTAAAAGCAAGGCTCACCAAGAAGCCCTCAAAATTCTGGAGCTCGTTCAATTATCGGAATTTGCGAAACGCATGCCTTCGCAACTTTCCGGCGGCCAACAACAGCGCGTGGCTTTGGCGCGAGCTTTGGCTCCTCAGCCCAAAGTTCTCTTGCTCGACGAGCCCCTTTCGGCCTTGGATTTGCAATTGCGAAAATCCATGCAGATTGAGCTCAAGAATTTACAGCGTGAGACGGGAATCACTTTTATTTTCGTGACCCACGATCAAGAAGAGGCCCTCACGATGTCCGACCGGATTGCCGTGATGTCCGGAGGCGAACTTCAGCAATTGGGCCAAGCGCGCGATATCTATGAGAAACCGCGTACTGTTTTCGTCGCCAATTTCATCGGCGAAACAAACCTTTTAGAGGTCTCGATAGACCACATCGCCGATGGACGGGTTCGGTGCCATTTAAGGGGCGGCCATACGTTTGTTTGTCAAAAAACAGAAAAGCAGCGTCTCCGTGTTGGGTCTAAAGCGCATGTGTCGGTGCGCCCAGAACGCTTGTTTATCTCTGGCGTAGGGGCTGACGTAGGAGCTGGAAATACGGCAAATGAAAATTTCAGAGGCACCGTCCTACAAAACATTTATGTCGGAACCGATATCATCACCATCCTGAGGCTGAACGGCGGAGGCGTTCAGCTCTCTGTGCGGACGTCCAATTCCGAGCGGAGTCTCAAGCACATTTTTGAACCCGGTCGCGAAGTCTTTGTAAACATAGAGGCGGGGGCTCCGCGTCTCCTTATAGACAAATGACGGCCGCCACGGGTCTCATCGCCCACACCTATTCGAAGGTCCGGCTTTGGCTGATCATGCCGGCGTGGGTTGTGCTTTTGGCGTTGTCTTTAATTCCTGTTCTGACGATGCTCACCTACTCTTTTTTGACGAAGGAGTTCCGGGGCGGGGTGATTTGGGAGTTCTCCCTTTCGGCTTACGATCAGTTTTTTTTCGACCGAGGCTTGTTCGGCGATGAACCCCCCGTTATCGAATGGACATATATCAAAATTTTTTGGCGTTCTATTTGGCAGGCGGGGGTCGCGACGCTTTTGAGCCTGCTCATTGGTTTTCCAACGGCCTATTTCATTGCGACTCGTTCGAAAAGCGTGCGGCCTCTGTTGGTGTTTTTAGTCACGATTCCTTATTGGGTGAACTTATTGCTCCGCACCGTGAGCATGAAATTTTTATTGCGCGACCAGGGCCCGTTGAATGATTTTTTAATGGCAACGGGTCTGATCCAGAGCCCCATTCCTATTGTAAACACCGATTTTGCCGTCCAGTTAGGTTTGTTTTACTCGTATTTACCGTTCATGGTTTTGCCGATTTACGCCGCCGTCGAGCGCTATAATTTCACCCTGAGCGAAGCTGCTTCCGACCTCTACGCGACCAAGTGGAGTATTTTGCGACGTGTTCTCGTGCCGGCTGTCAAGCCTGGGATTGTGGCGGGGTGTATTCTGGTGTTCATTCCGTCTCTTGGGTCTTTTCTGGCCCCCGATCTTTTAGGGGGCGCCAAAAATTTTATGATAGGCTCTTTGATCGAGGAGCAGTTCAAGGGCAATGCCGGCAATTGGCCTTTTGGAGCCGCGGCTTCTATGATTTTACTCACGGTGGTTCTGAGTCTCCTTTTGTTTTTTGTCTATCGACGGGCAAGAACCAGCTAGCAGACGCGTCTTTCCTCCCAGCGATTCGATTTCAATCATGGCATCCAGAGCCTACAACATCAGGTCCTATAAAAGCTTCGGGGCGCTTGCGGTCTTGTGCCTCGTGCTTCTTTATGCGCCTTTGGTGGTCATCGCCGTCTATAGCTTTAATTCTTCCAAATCGATCACGCTCTGGGAGGGCGTGTCCCTCGTCTGGTATATCGATGTCTTCACGAGTCCAGAAAATCAAAAATTCAGACTCGCCACCTTTCACAGCTTCACCATTGCGATGATTGCGGCGACGGTTGCGACGACGATCGCTACATTAGCGGCGACGGGGCTTCTGAGGGGCGGGCGATTTCGTTTTCGGACGGTCTCTTTAGGGTTGGTCTCCCTCCCCTTGCTTGTCCCCGAGATCGTAACGGCCGTGGCCACTTTGATTTTTTTCAACGCCATCCATCTAGAGCGCGGTCTAATAACGATCATTCTGGCTCATATTGCTTTTTGCATTCCGTTCGCCTATCTACCTATTTCGGCTC
Source organism: Alphaproteobacteria bacterium (assembly GCA_965203415.1). GTDB lineage: Bacteria > Pseudomonadota > Alphaproteobacteria > CBDBCS01 > CBDBCS01 > CBDBCS01. Next base: position 564,680 of record CBDBCS010000006.1, read on the forward strand.
GGATGCAGAACATCGAAGAGAGCTATGAGCAAGCCGCCATGGATCTCTACGCGACAAAATGGCAAGCTTTCCGAAAAATTTTAGTGCCTCTTATGAAACCTGGTATTATTTCTGGATTTCTTCTTGCATTTATCGTATCTCTAGACGATTTTATTATCACCAATTTCGTCAAGGGTGCAGGGGTGGAGACGCTACCGACAGCTATTTTTGGAGCCGTCAAACAGGGTATCAAACCCAATATAATGGCGCTCTCGACGCTTCTTTTGGTTTTTTCTGTTGTCATGGTTGCGATTTCGTATTTTGTAGGTCGCAAGGACAATTTTCTCACTTTTAGTAAGGAGTAGTGTTATGCGTTTTCTTTTGAAAGTTCTGTTTATCCTCAGTGCCTCTCTGCTGGTATCGGGCGCGGTGTCAGCCCAAGAGAAGGTGGTCGTTTACCACTGGTTTGAGTACATCCCTCAGGAATTGCTGGATCAGTTCACCGCAGAGACCGGCATAGAGGTCGTGATGGATACCTATGATTCCAACGAGGCCATGCTTGCCTCTTTGAAGGCAGGCGGCGTGGGGACCTATGACGTTGCCGTCCCAGGCGACTACATGGTGAAGATCATGATCAATGAAGGCTTGCTGGATACCATTGCCGATGGTGAATTGAAAAACAAAGCCAACATTGAAGACCAGTGGCTCAATGTGTCGTTTGATCCTGGCCGTCAACATTCGATTCCGTATCAGTGGGGGTCTACCTCTTTTTCAGTCAATCGCGATATTTACACGGGTCCCATCAACACGACGGACATCCTGTTTGACCCGCCTGCAGAGTTATCCGGCAAGATCAACATGCTCGATAGTCAAGGGGAGGTGATGGCGATGGCTTCGCTCCATCTGGGCATTCCCCAGTGCTCGTCGAGCCGTCGGGAACTCCGAAAGCTCAACGACGTGCTGGAAGAGGCCAAACCACACTGGGCGTCGTTCAATTCGGATACAGCCAAAGAGGTCCTTGTCTCGGGCGATGCCGCCGTGGGGATGATTTATAATGGTTTCTCGGCGAAAGCCCGCGAAGAAGGGGCAAATGTCGAGTATGCCTATCCGACGCAAGGCTATGTCGCTTGGATGGACAATGTTGTCCTCCTGAAAGAGGCCCCGAACCGGGCGCATGCTTTAAGGTTCATGGATTTCCTCTTGGTGCCCGAGAATGTTGCGACGCTGACCAATTGGACGCAATACTCGGCGGGCGTGAAAGGCGTGAGTCCGCTCCTGGATGAGGCCCTCGCCACGCTGCCCGAAGCGAATCCGCCCGCGAGTGCCGGGCCGGCTTCCTTCATCGAGGTCTGTGACGAAAAAACCCAGAAAGTCTACGACCGGATTTGGACGAATCTCAAAAAGTGAGGCGATAGCAGCAAGCCTCGCTTCAAGGTGAGGCTCGAGCCGCTTTTGGGGAGGCGGGGCGTTCTTTCGACAAGAGCGTCCCCGCTAGAGTTCCTCCGACCGGATCCTAGCGAATCCTAGCGAATCCTAGCGATGCTCTTAGACAGTACGAATACCGTGGTGGTCGGCGGCGGCCAGGCGGGGCTCGCGATGAGTGCCCATTTGAGGCGCCACGCGATTCCTCATCTCGTTTTAGAGCGCGACAGGCTTGTGGAACGCTGGCGTTCCCAGCGGTGGGATTCTCTGGTTGCAAACGGGCCTGCTTGGCACGACAGATTTCCTGGACTGGAATTTTCTGGAATTTCTCCGGAGGATTTTGCGACCAAGGAACACGTCGTCGAGTATTTCCTCGAGTACGCGAAAAAGATCCAAGCCCCCATCCATTGCGGCGTGGAAGTCACAAATGTGAAGCCCAATTATGGGAGACCTGGTTTTCGTGTTGCCACGACGGCGGGCGTCCTTGAGGCAGAGCATGTCGTCGCAGCCACGGGTCCCTTCCAGAATCCTGTTTTTCCGCCCATCGTCCCCCTCAGCGAGAAGGTGCTCCAAATTCATTCCAACGCTTACCGCAATCCCAGTCAATTACCGCCTGGTGCTGTTTTAGTTGTTGGGGCCGGGTCGTCAGGCGTCCAAATCGCCGACGAGCTTATGCATGCAGGGCGTCAGGTTTATCTTTCGGTGGGGCCGCACGAGCGGCCGCCGCGCCGCTATCGAGGGCGGGATTTTGTCTGGTGGCTTGGGGTTCTCGGAAAATGGGAGGCCACCACAGCAGAACCCGGCAAGGAACACGTGACCATCGCCGTCAGTGGGGCGCGCGGCGGCCATAGTATAGATTTTCGGCGTTTGGCGCGTTCAGGGCTCACGCTTCTTGGGATGACCAAGACTTTTCAAAATGGCGTTTTGAGCTTTGCTTCGGACCTGGCAGACAATTTAGCCCATGGAGATGCACAGTATCTGTCGATGCTCGATGAAGCCGATGCCTATATCGCCCGCCACGGACTTGACTTGCCGGAGGAGCCAAGCGCACGACTCATCGAGAGCGACCCGAGCTGCGTCAAGCATCCCATTTTGGAATTGGACCTCGCACAATCTGAGATTACGACGATTCTCTGGGCGACGGGTTATACGGTTGACTATAGCTGGCTGGAGATAGACTCTTTTGACGAGCGGGGGCGACCTCTGCATCGAAACGGGGTGTCTCGGGAGCCTGGTGTTTATTTTTTAGGCCTTCCTTGGCAGGTCCGGAGGGGCTCTTCCTTTATCTGGGGGGTTTGGCATGACGCCGGCTTGCTCGCGGATCAAATTGCCATAAAACGCCAATATATAGAATACAGGCCCACCGAGAACCCTGCCTAGACTGGATGCGTGCGTGGTCCGAAAAAAAATTTGCGAATTCTTCTTGACTCGAGTCGAATGATCAGGTTACACGTGACCAGGTTTTAGTCCGTCACAGCGGACAAAGTTCGATGCTTAAAGCATCATCAAATCATCGGGTCTGTAAGGAGGATACCTATGACACTCAGAAAAATTGCTTTCAGCCTTATTTCGGGGCTCGCCCTTGTTGGGCTTCTTTCGGTGGGGGCTTCTGCCGCCGATGTGCGGCTGAAACTAGCCGGCACTTATCCGATCGCGCATTTCGGTCACCCGATTATGGAGGAAATGGTCAAAGACATCGAAGCTGCCGATGTCGGCTTGAAAGTTTCCTATTTCCCAGCGAACCAGCTCGGTTCGGGTGAAGAACTCATCGAGGATGCCATGCGCGGCAATGTCGACATCGTCCAAGCGTTTCTCTATGCCCAGGCGGACCCTCGGCTGGAGGTCGGAAGCCTGCCGGGGCTTGCGTCGACTTTCGATGAGGTCGCAGAGCTCTATGGCAATCCGGATTCCACCTTCAACAAGATTGTGGGCGAAATCATGGCGGATCTCGGACTCGTCTATCTTGCGAACGCAGGCGAGGGCCCGGTCGGCATTGTCGCCAATGAAAAGCCGACGGACTATGCCGGTTTCGGAGAGAAGGGCGTGAACATTCGCGTCTGGAGCTCTGAAGTCGTGAAGAAAACCACCGAGGCTCTCGGCTACCGGACGACAACGATGAATTTCGGAGAAGTCGTCCCAGCCCTGCAAGCTGGCGTCATCGATGGCGCCCACTGTTGTACGCCAGAGTGGTCCTACACGCTCTTCGCAGCCGCGGAGATCGGGCAATACTTTATTCCGGTCAATCTCTTCAACGAAGCCACCGCTCTGTACGCCAGTGCCGAGACCTGGGAGAAATTGACACAACCCCAGCGAGACGCCGTCCGCTCGGCCTCTCTGAAAGCTGCGAATACGGTGATCGCTCAGGCCCGCCAAAGCGAGCAAGACTTTCTCAAGCAACTGCAAGAGGCGGGCTGGGAGATCCTCGAATATACGCCGGAACAACGGGCGGCCATGGTTTCTTATATCCAGGAAAATATCTGGCCAGAGCTGGCAGATATCGTGGGTCAGGATATTATCGACCAACTCATTGCCAGTTAGGCCTCCGTTTTAAGGGGTTCAAACGGGGCTGCCGGGGGATGCCTCCGAAGAGCGAGGCATCCCCTCGGAAGAGGGATCGCGAGGCATGATCGCCCTCGAAGACGACTTGCCGCCTAGGCTCGGCCGAGTTGTTCGGTTCATGGTTCGAGCTAAATCGACGCTGGTTGCCTTCGCGGTTCCGATTTTACCGATCACCTTCTTTTTTGTCGTGCTGTTCCGGTACGTTCTGGAGCGGGACCTTTTCGCCTACGAAGAGTGGCTCCTGCAGATTTGTTTCTGGATCTTCTTTTTAGGCAGCGCGCTCGGCACCTATTATAACAAGCAAATTAACGCCGACCTGCTTGATGCCATTACGGACAATCGCAAGTTACAGTGGCTCCGCAAGATTGCGATTCAGACGATTGAATTCGCGATCACGGTGGTCCTTGTCTACTGGGCCTGGCTGACGATTGCCGACGAGCTTGCGGATTATCCGGCCTGGAAAACGACGATCGCTCTGAAGTTACCGTTCATCATTCCTCGCATCGGCATTTTCGTGGGCTTTTTGTTCATGGCCCTCTATAGTGCCCTTGCGATCTATCTGATGCTGCGTGTGGGGCCCGACCGATACGCCGAGGCCATGCAAAAGACCCGGCAACAGGCGCAGGAGCCCGAACCCGATGAGGAAGAGGTCCCCGGGTTATGAAGCGGGTCGTGAGGTCGTAACACGTGGTCATCTCCCTGACGATTCTTCTGGTTTGTGTTCTGCTGACGATCGGCGTCTCGGTACCGCTGGCTTTCGGCGGCGTGCTGATTCTTCTAGCCTATACGGGCGGCTATGATGTGGCGGGCTTTTTCGCCACCGGCCATTGGAAGATGAACTCGGTCATCCTTCTGGCCATTCCTCTATTCATCATCGCCGGCGACGTCATGCGCCGAGGCAAAATCGCCAAGCCGATTGTCGAGATCGCCGAATTGATGCTCGGTCATCTCAAGGGCGGCCTGAGCGCGGCGGCCGTCGTGGCGAGCGCGATGTTCGGGGCGATCTCTGGCAGCGGAGCCGCCACTTTGACCTGCATCGGCTCGATCATCATGCCGCATTTGCGCAAGGCGCGGTATCCCGAGGGCATTTCTGGAGCCCTTATCATCAGTGCCAGTCCTCTAGGCCTGCTGATTCCGCCGAGTGCCGCGCAATTACTCTATGCCTGGGTGGGGCAAATTTCCGTCCTGAGGTGTTTCTTGGCGACCGTTGTGCCTGGCGTGCTCTTGACGTTGATGCTCATTATCGTCAATTTTGTCATTCTTCGGAACAGTGACACGATTAAGGTCACTCAGATCCCCGAGCGTTTTGCCCAAAAACTTGCCAAAAAGACGGCGATTGCGACACCGGCGATCTTGATGCCTCTGATGATTTTGGGCGGCATCTATGGAGGCATCATGACGCCGACCGAGGCCGCAGGCGTGGCTTTAATCTATGCCATTCCGGTCGGCTTCTTTGTGTATCGTGGTCTGACTCTCAAGGTCTTTTATGAGAGCATGAAGCACTCGGCTGTCACGATTGGCGTGGTCATGGTGATGATCTTCATGGTTCTGGTCGTGAGCCGTTTTCTGATTTTCGAGGACATTCCCGGTATCGCAGAGGACCTGATTTACTCTTTATCGGACAACCCCATTGTCGTGATTCTGATGATCAATGTGGTGATGCTTCTCCTGGGCATGCTGATGGACGATATCAGCGGCATCATTTTGAGTGCGTCTCTTCTTCTTCCCATCGCGCAGGGAGCGGGTATGGACCCGGTTCACTTTGCGGCTGTCCTGGGCGTCAATCTCGGCATGGGGAATATCACGCCGCCCACGGCGCCGCTTTTATATTTGGGGGCGCAGGTGACCGACGTCCCGGTCCGAAAGCTGATTTCGCCGACCTTGCTTTTCATTGTTTTCGCCTGGTTGCCGACGCTGATGATTACGACTTTTATACCGGAGATAGCTCTTTGGCTGCCTAATTTGCTGTTGGGCTGACCGCCACGTAGGACAAAGCCTCCGGCACGCGCGTCCAATCGGTGCCGCTCCTGCTTCCGAATAGATAAACCGGCGACTCTACAGAGCTTTTCAGGATGGGCGTTATGCAAAACACGGGCGTCGTGCATATTGGCGTTGGGAATTTTCACCGAGCGCACCAGGCTCTTTATTTTCACAGGCTTGCTGAGTCTTCTCCGAAACCATCTTGGTTTATTCAAGGTGTGAATCTCAGGCCTGAAAATTCGGGTCTTTTTGAGCAGCTTCAAAGACGCCAGGGACGTTATTACTTAAAGACCATCTCCGCCGAGGGGGCCGTGGCCTGGGAGGAGGTCCGGTCTATCCAAGCCCTCGTGGACTGGACTCAAAATCCAGAGGAAGCCGAATCTTTGTTGGTGAGGACGCCGCTCGTCACGATGACGGTAACCGAGGCGGGCTATTACACCCATGAGTCGGCTCGATTGAACGAGGCCCATCCGCTCATCCGTCAGGAAATTGAAACAAAGCAAAACCACGGGAGCATCTTTGGCTTTCTACGGGCGGGCCTCCTACGCAGGCGGCGCGTCCATCAAGAGGGTCTGACGCTCATCTGTTGCGACAATATCGTGCACAATGGCGCGATGTTAGAGGCGAACTTCCAACACTATTTAGAGCTCTTAGGCGAGGACGCTCTGCGAGCGTGGGTTCAAAAAAGCGTCAGCTTTCCGAACACGATGGTGGACAGAATTACGCCTCGCCCGCCGACTGGGCTCGGGGAAGAAACGCGCCTGAAGTTTGGAGTCGCCGAGGACGCCACCGTCTTATCCGAGGCCTATATCCAATGGGTTTTGGAAGATAAGTTCTCGAACACGCGGCCTCCTCTCGAATCGGTCGGCGTCCAGCTTGTCTCCGACGTCACGCCTTTCGAGCACCTCAAGCTTCGAGTTCTCAATGGCGGCCATATGGCTGTGGCTTATATGGGGGCTTTAAAAGGCTATCGATTCATAGATCAGGCGATGCGGGATCCTCATATCGCCTCTTTTTTTGATGATTTTCAGCAGCAGGAGGTTCTACCTGGGCTTCGTCGGCTTTATGATTTCTCAAAAATAACCGATATAGACGCTTATTGTGCCACCATACGCGCGCGTTTCTCTAATTCTCATATTGTCGACAGCATAGAACGCGTTGCCATGGATGGGGCTTCTAAAATGGGCAATTTCATCCTTCCGACTCTCCGAGACGCCCTCGAACGAGGCCAAAATCCTCAATACGGCTTCAAAGTCCTGGCAAGCTGGTATCATTTTTTGGAAAAATGCGAGCGCGGCCTTTTAGATTTCTCCTATCAAGACCCCTTGTACCAAACCATCCGGTCCGAGTTGCGGCAAGATTTTGCCAAGGCACCCGCCTTGTGGGGCGATCTGCCGAGCCGCTACCCTCATTTCGCGGATGGGCTCCGAGAAGCCATCGAGGATTTTCAAATATAGTTTCATTTTAGTCGTTTTTTTGTAACATTCGGCTTGATTTATCCATCCAGCTAGGCTAGCTTCACGGCGGGGCTTGGGTGCTTACCGTTCTTCAAGTTCTTTTTTTCCGAGTCCATTCCATGCAACAAGGAGTTTTGCACATGTTTATGAGAAGTTTTCTGATAGGGGGCCTTTTGCTTCTGGCCTCGTTCGCCCATGCCGGCGAACTCACCGTTGCGACCGTGAATAATGGTCACATGATCGAGATGCAGAAATTGACGCCCGAATTCGAGCAAGCCAACCCCGGCATCACTGTCAAATGGGTAACGCTTGAAGAGGCGGTCCTCCGTCAACGCGTAACCACCGACATCTCCACGGAAGGCGGCCAGTTCGATATCATGACCATCGGCATGTACGAGGCCCCCATATGGGGCGCGAAAGGATGGCTGGAGGAGCTCAAGTTTGATGCCTCTTATGATACGGCGGACCTTTTGCCTGCGATGCGCAATGGGCTCTCGGCGGAAGGCAAGCTTTATGCGGCTCCTTTCTACGGCGAGAGTTCCATGATTATGTACCGCCGCGACTTAGTCGAAGCCGCCGGTCTCTCTATGCCCGATAACCCGAGTTGGGGGCACATTCAGGACGTAGCTGCGGCTATCCACGATGCCGACGAAGGTATCTATGGCATCTGCTTGCGCGGAAAACCAGGGTGGGGCGACAATATGGCCTTCTTGACCACCATGGTCAATTCGTTTGGCGGCCGCTGGTTCAATGAGAACTGGGAGCCTCAAATCAATACGCCAGCTTGGGCGCACGCGGTCGAATTCTACGTGAACCTCTTGAACAATTATGGGCCTCCGGGGTCGAGTGGCAACAGCTTCAACGAGATCCTGGCTCTGTTCAATGAAGGTAAATGCGGCATGTGGATAGACGCCACGATCGCAGCTTCTTTTGTCTCTAACCCCGAGCAATCTAAGGTTGCCGACCAGGTCGCTTTTGCCCAGTCTCCCGTTGCGGTCACCTCTCGGGGAGCCAATTGGTTGTGGGCTTGGGCGCTGGCGATTCCTGCGGGCTCTCAACAGACAGAGGACGCCAGGAAGTTCATCCAATGGGCGACTTCTAAGGAATATATCGCCTTGGTCGCCGAAACAAACGGATGGGCTGCTGTTCCTACAGGGACACGTCAGTCGACCTATGACAACGCTAATTTTCAACAGGCTGCTGTCTTTGCAACCGCTGAGCTGAAAGCCATTTTGTCTGCCAATCCTCAAAACAGCACGCAAGATGCAACACCTTACACGGGCGTTCAATTTGCGGCTATTCCTGAGTTCCAGTCTATCGGGATTGCGGTTGGCCAACAGATGAGTGCAGCTCTTGCGGGGACGACCTCTATTGAGGAAGCTCTCGAGGAGTCCCAAAAAGCGGCCGACCGTGAAATGCGTAAAGCCGGCTACTACTAGGGAGCTCTTTTACGCTTTCCCTGTGAGGGTGGGGCAGGATACTTTGGCAACCTTTCCGTGTCAGAGTATCCTGCCTTTTTTCATCCGTGCCGTCATCGTGCAGCCCGTAGAGCCGTCATAGCGTATAGCTCCGTTGGCCGGGCTCTTGCGGACCGTGAGATGCGTCAAGCTGGCTCTTCCTAATTTTTCACGCTTTCCATGTAATTGTTTGGCAGGCTCTCTCTGGCAGTCTTTTCGTGTCAGAGAGACCTGCCTTTTTTACGATATAGTCCATCAAGCCTAGACCCGTGGCGCGCTTTTTTTCATCCAGACTGTTGCTACACGGCCCTGGCGTGGGGCTTTTATTTTTATGGATGATTATTCCTTTGGGTTTAACGCTTTATTTCTCGTTTCTGCGTTACAACCTGCTATACCCCGGGCGAAGTGGTTTTACCGGTTTAGGAAACTATGAATTTTTTATAACCGACAGTGCGTTCTGGCCTTCGCTCTGGAACACCCTCGTTTTAGTCGGGGCGGTTCTGGTCATTTCCGTTGTGTTCGGCTTACTCATTGCGGTGCTTGTCAACGGAGCCTTTTTCGGGCGCGGCATTGTACGAGTCATGCTTGTTTCTCCCTTTTTCATTATGCCGACGGTCAATGCTTTATTGTGGAAAAACATGTTCATGCACCCTGTGTACGGACTTTTCTCTGTTATAGCGTCCGGATTGGGGTATGAGCCGCTTGATTTCTTTTCCGATCTCCCTCTTCTGTCTATCATTATCATGGTGAGCTGGCAATGGACGCCTTTTGCCATGCTGATATTCATAACGTCGCTGCAGTCTATCGACCAAGAGCAGCGCGAGGCCGCCTTATTGGATGGGGCTCGTTTCTTGTCGAACTTCCGTTATTTGATCTTGCCTCATCTTGCCCGCCCGATTGCGGTGGTCGTCATGGTTCAAACCATCTTTCACTTAACCATTTTTGCAGAAATTTTCGTAACAACAGGAGGCGGCCCTGGATACGCGAGCACCAATTTGACCTTCCTTGTTTTCAAACAGTCTTTATTGCAGTTTGACGTAGGCGTTGCCTCCGCGGGCGGCGTTTTAGCCGTCATCATCGCGAACATTGTCGCTTTTTTTCTTATACGCATGATAGGACGCAATCTATAAGAGTTCTCTGCAATGGGTTGGAAACAAAGAATTTTAATCGAGAAAACGGCGCGACTTATAAGTGCGTGGTTTATAGCCTTGCTCATATTTTTCCCGATTCTTTGGCTTATCGTAACGAGTTTGAAAACAGAACTCCAAGCCATCGCCGTTCCGCCGCTGTTCTTTTTCACGCCTAGTTTTGATAACTATCTTTTGGTGCAGGATCGTTCCGACTATTTAGGTCATGCCATCAATTCGGTTTACACGTCGCTTGGAGGGACGCTGTTATCCATGCTTTTAGCCATTCCGTGCGCCTATTCCATGGCCTTCTTCCCCACGAAGCGCACGCGAGGCGTTCTGTTATGGATGCTCTCGACAAAGATGTTGCCGGCGGTCGGCGTTCTGATGCCTGTTTACCTCATTGCCCAGAGTCTAGGCTTGCTGGATACCGTTTCCGTTTTGATCGTCATTTACGCGATGATTAATTTTCCGATTATCATTTGGATGCTCTATTGTTATTTCCGTGATATTCCCATCGAGATTTTAGAGGCCTCTTCCCTGGATGGTGCTTCTGTCTTTCAGCAATTAGGGCGCGTTGTTATACCTTTATCGTGGGGAGGCCTCTCTTCCACCTTCCTGTTGAGCGTTGTCTTATGCTGGAACGAGTCCTTCTGGTCTATCAATTTAACGGCCTCGGATGCGGGCACTTTGGTGGCTCTTGTCGCGTCCTACTCGAGTCCTGAGGGCTTGTTCTGGGCGCGTCTTTCGGCGGTCTCGGTCATGGCTTGCGTCCCCATCGTTCTATTCGGGTGGCTCACGCAAAAGCAGCTCGTGCAAGGTCTGACTTTTGGGGCTGTTAAGTAAGAGCGGAACTGAAGATTCCTAAAGGATTCCTAAAGGGCGGCTCGGGCGTTCTCTAATGAAGAGCCACAAATCCTAAGACGAACCCGCAAACAGAAAGAAGAACGGTGAATCTATTGGCAAGTTTGTAAAAAAAAGGCCTCAAGGTACTCTTAAACACCGTTCCATCCCTAACGACCCAGGTCTGTCCTTTTATTGATTTCTTGAATCGCCGCAACTTAATGTTTCTGAAATCTGTCGGGGCCGAAAAAAACAGATAAAGCCCCAAGAGATGGCACAAAATAGACCCGACGAGGCAGGCTATTGGCCCGTAAAAAAGCCCGGTGCTTTCATAAAAGAATTGCGGATATAAGGAAGTCGTAAAAGACAGCTGGCCGGAAAGGATATGAATGCCCAAGAAAAAAGCCAGAAAACTGGAAGTCAAGGTGAAAAGACTACGTTGAAAAGAATCTCTGTATCGAATCCTCTCTGCCTCAAAACTAGGAGGTGGAATAGGCGGAGGAGGAGGCTCCTTAAACATCTTATATTCCACGTCCTCCCCCTTGCTTTTCGTCCTCTTCAGGGTCTTCAGGAGGGCGCAAACCAAGGGCGCGTTGTCTTCTTTCTATGTCCTCTTGCCCTTTTATAGCTTCAGACAAGAGGATTCCAAGCACAAACCCGGCAATCCCCCAGAGCCAATTGGCTTTGTCGCTTGGGTCTTCGCCTTGTTTTTCATCGCCATTGTCTTCGGGTCGCTCCATGCCATGCGTCCTTTACGTTCTCTGGTGGTTCTCAAAATACAGGTTTCGCCTTCAGAGCAGCTGCAAACCTAGTCGACACTCAATCTTCTCATGTCCGCCCTACTACCATAGGCGGAAGAGGCTCAGGAGGCTTCTTAATTGGTGTCACGTCCTCCTCGCTTTTCGTCCTCTCCAGGGTCCTCAGGAGGGCGCAAACCAAGGGCGCGTTGTCTTCTTTCCATGTCCTCTTGCCCTTTCATCACTTCAGCCCAAAGGACCCCAAGCATAAATCCGGCAATGCCCCAAAACCAATTGGCTTTGTCGCTTGGGTCTTCGCCTTGTTTTTCATCGCCATGGTCTTCGGGTCGGTCCATGCCATGCGTCCTTTACGTGCTTTGGTGGCTCTCAAGATACAGGTTTCGCCTTCAGAATAGCCGAGAGGGGCACCATTGTCCAGAATGTGTGTCGAGTGGACTCACGTGTCTGTCTAGTGCCACAAAAAGAGGTCCAGCAGAAACGCTCACGAGACCTCACCGCAGCGCGGACAGACAAAGTCCCAAGAGCCGTTGACAGAACGCTCCGGAAGCGCAAGGAGGTCGCTACCATAGACGCGGTCCTCCCAACCACGCGCGGTGCTCTTGGGCTCGGCGAAGCGGCCGCCAGGCAGCATCACCGCATAGCGGTGTGTACACTTGCACATGCGCATCTCCCAGCGCGTTTTGCATCCCTGACACGCACAGTGAAAGCAACCGTTCGTGCGAGGCTCAAAATCGTGCACCGGGTCCGCGGCTTGGCCGCACGCCGGACATACTAAAAGAGCCCTCGTTTTCTCGATCTTCTTTTCCAGGTCATCCCGCAGCCGCTCGATGGCGGTCATCCGCTGCTTGGTCTCGACCGCGTGCTGGTGTGCTTTTTTCTTCTCTTGGTTCAACTTCCCGTCCTTGCTCTTGCGAACGGCTTTGTTCAGCTCGTTCGACACATGGTCGTGGTCGGCGTGGGCCTTTTGGTGCGCCTCGCGGGCCTCAGCCAGGACCGAGAGAAAACGATTCCATTCGTCGCCACGGGGAGGCCGGCGTATGGTGAGGGTAGCTCCACCATCGTCGGTCTCCAGCCACGCGGCGGCCCTCGAGTCGATGGTCTTTGGGTCGATCGCGTCGCGGGCCTCTAGGGCTACTTCTTCGCTCCGCAGCGGATAGGCCTTGAAACGCGTTTCGCCGTCTGCAAACCATCGAATGGCTCGGCTGACGCGTTCGACACTCCCGATATCCCAAGGAGATACGGGCAGGAAGCCTATCCGAGCCGGAAGCTCCGTCCGCGGGTCGTTACCGACGGTATGAACGCGAGACGATGCGTTGGGCTCGGGTTCGTCCGAGCCGCCCGCATAGAGCACCATTGTCCTGTCAGCCGTATCCTCGAGGGCCTCGATGGTATCGACGATGTGCTCCAGGACTTCCGCCGCCTCTGAGTTCGCCGCATCCAGACGGACAGGGAGGGCTACCACAACAAGCTGCTTCCCACCCATCTCGATGGCAACGTTCCCCGCCGCCTCCCACGCGCACACGGCGGTTGTTCCGTGGCCTTCGAGCCCCCACCGACCGGACATTCTCACCGGCGTTTCTCTGTCCTGTGGGCGGAGCTTGTAGCCGAGTTGGTCCAAGGCTCTTACGACCAACAACAGAGCGAAGCTCTCGATGCCTCGACACAGCTCTTGGGCTTCGCGGTTGACGTCCGCCGGCGTCGGGGTCTTGGCGTGCCCTGCCCCGACCCACGCGCGCCAGAGCTCGGCGACGCGGCGGTAGTTTTGGTCATTGGCCAAAATATTGGTCGTCTGAAGGGTTGGCGCGACGTCCGCCCGACGCGGCACATCGCGGTACAGGGGAGACTCCATCAAGCCCATCAAGCGGTACTTCAGGCGTTCCAACTCTTCCAAGGTTGCCTGAGCGCGCTTGCGGGTCTCGTTCGCATCGATGGCTTCTCCCCAGAGTTTGGATATGCGTTTCCGCCGAAGATAGGTACCGCCGACGGCGTTCGAGTAGTCCTCTTTGTCCTGGAACACTTTCAACCATTTACGGACTACGCTTATACGCCTGTCGAGATAGCGGACAAGGTGGTCCACGAGTCGAGCCGCCACGCGATTCTCATAGATATCGATCTGGTCCTGGCGCACCTCAGAGAGGATGCGCTTCGGCAGAACGCTCAGAATGAGCGGGCGTTCCCAGTCCTCTGTGTGCGACGCAAGATAGGAAGCCGCCTTGATCGGCAGGCGGCGGGCCTTGGCAAGCGGAACGCGCTCTACTTCGACGTGCAGGTGGGCTCTTGGTTTTTTGCACACCTCCTCGAGATGCCCAAATAGCTTCTGGATCTGACATTCGAGGGGCAGCAGCTCAACGGCAGCCGACACATCCGGCACGAGAGGCACAACATCCAGCCATGCGCTCCAAGGCGCCCCCGCCCCGACAAGATCGTCGAGGCGAGACCCCATTGTGCGGAAACCCGCAGCTTCTACTTCCTCGGGGTCCAGGTGACGGGTCGTCGTGCCCTGTCGGATGAAGCCCTCGCCGTCGGTCACCCGCCAGTTCCCGGAAAGGTCCGGCACCAGGAAATCTCCGGATTGGCCGGATTGGACCGGGATCGAATTCAAGAAAAGAGCTCGATCCGGGGGGCCTCGAAGCAGCCAGCGGCCCAGAACCACTCTATCCATTGGCCCCAGCTCGGACGCCTCGCCGCCGGACGCCTTGCCGCTTAAGCGGTCGTAGAACAGCTTGTCCAACAGGGTGTCCGTCAACGAATCAGGCCTCGTCATGCCCGAGGCGTTTAAGCTCCTTTTTAAGGATATCCAGAGACTTGGCAGGGGACGCCGCTGGGTCTGCTGGGTCGAGCGACGGCCACTTTGCGTTGATAGCCTGGCGAAGTTCCTTGATAGCCTCTGGCCTGTTGTCGTACCTGTTTTGAATTTTTCTCAAGAGCTTCGTAGCCAAAACGTGGTCGGTGGCTTCCCCGAGACTCCCGCCACAATCGATCACGACAGGGACGTAGTGTTTCATCTGAGACTCGAGTCTATTGCCCCATCCGACACCGAACTTGTCTCCCAGCATGGGGCCAAGGTCCTCTTCGAGGAAATTGTACGCTTTCTCCGCCGCTTCCGCATTTTTGTCGAAAGCCTCGTCGAAGGCATCTTGCAGGGCATCGAGACTGATAGGCGCATACGCCTTCATTTCCTTGGGCTGGAACGCGTCACGGTGGCGCGGTAACTCCATTACATGGGCTCGATCATAGGTCTTGTCGGCAAAGTCCTTCGTCGTCTCATCGTGATTCGCCGTTCCGACAAACCAAACATTCGGGGGGATTTTAAGTTCCTTGCCTCCGTCGACCGTGTGCTCGGGTGCCGACGCCACGGACGCCGTCATCAAGTCCAAACGCTGTTGCTCCGGTTCCTGCTCTAGGGCCGACAGCAGGTCCGCGAAATACTGCTCGGGATGCGAGAGGTTCATCTCATCGAGCACAACGACGAATGGCGTTTTCGCGTACAGCGGACAGCTGGCCTTGTAGAGAGCTTGTAGAAACGCCGACTCATAGAACCGTCTTTCGAAGGTGTTGTAGTGGCCGATCAGGTCTTGCCTGTCTCGCCACCCCGCCTGCACCTCGATGAGCGCGTGTCCCGCCCCGATGGCCCGCGCAAAGGCCAAAGGCAAGCTCGTCTTGCCGGTGCCGCTGATGCCCTGAAGGAGATGTAACTTGCTCATGGCAAGACCGCCAAGGAAGCTGCGGACGTCCGCCGCCGAATAGAACAATGCCTTCTCATGGGCCATCCGGTGCCGGACGTACTCGGCAAATTTCTGAAGACTTTGAATCTTACCCACCGTCGGACCGGTGGCCTGCAGATCGTCGTCGTTGTCCATCTGCGAACAGGAGGGAAAGGGGCTCTCGACGTCGGGTCCATTCACGAGCTCTTGGACCTTGCCGACCTTATCCTCCAAGGTCTTAGTCAGGAGTTCGTTGCACGCTTGGAGGGCTTCCTTTTCAGCTCGAAGGGCCTCGAGTTCCGTCACTTCGATGTTCATCCGCGCAAGACGCTGCTTGAGCTCGGCCCGCTCCCCGAGCAGCGCGGGGCGTTCTGTCTCCCAGGTTTCGCGTTGGCGTTCCAAGGCCTCCAGGTGCTGCAGGGCTTCCGCGGTCGGTCTGCTGCCGAGTTCCTTGCGGAGCTTTTCACACTCCTGACGGAGGCGTCGCGTCTCGTCGAGGACTTCCTCGGGGGTTCGCTCGCCGAATCGTCGGTCGGCCTCCTCTCGGTCGCGCATGCGGCTTTCGAGGTCATCCCGCTCCCGGCGGGCGGCGTCCAAGCGTTCCCGGAGTGCCTTGATTTCGCTGTCCTTCGCCTCGAGCTTTTTGGCGGCAAGCTTCTCGGCTTTCTCTTTGAGGGCCTGCCTGTCCTCGTCGACGAGCTCTCTATCGATCTCTATTTTTTGGGCTTCTTTTCGCAGCCTAGCCGACTCGGCCCTCGAGTCGGCTTCGAGGTCTGCCAGCGTCTCTTCGCGTTCTTTGACGTCCGCCTTCCACTGTTCGACGTGTTCCAGGCGTTCGCTCTCGAGCGCGGCGCGTTTAGCGTGCAGCTCTTTTTCCCATGCCTCGCGTTCAGCCGCTATCTGCGCACGATGACTTGAGACCATGTCTCGAAGGGCTTGGGCCTCTTTATCCAAGCTTTCCAGGGCCTGCCTGTTGCGCTGCATGAAACCCGCATCGGCATCGAGCTCGCGTTTGCTTAAGCTCTCTTCTCGCTCCAGCACGTCCTTTTCTTGCACCTCGATGGCCCACTTGGCTTTCTCGACTTTATCGGCTTCCGCCCTGGCCTCGGCGAGCTGCTGTTGGGCCGTCTCCTGTTTTGACTCGAGGCGATTGTGGGCTTCCTCGAACTTGGCCTGTTTTGTCTTGGCGGTTTCCTCCTCCTTTTTCGACCGCTTTTGTTGTACTTCGAGCAACAAAAGCGCCTCGTGTCCTTTGGCGATGAGGTCCTCCAGGGATGTACCCGGCGAGACCGGCGGTTTGCTCTTCAAGGCTTCTAGGTCCGACTCTGTCGCATGCGCTGCTGCAGCTGCTCTGAGCGCCTCGATCTCCCGGGCGGGGTTCGCCTGCGGATGGTTCTTGTTCTTGTTTTGCTTACCTTTCTTAGACATGAGCTACTCCGATGTTTTTACCGGTTCGACCTCGGCGGCGGGCCGAATCCCAATAGGATTGACATAACGTGGTAGGTAGATTCCACCGTTGTTGACACGTCCGAGACGGTGCCTTGGGCCCCATCTACGGGGGCGAGGTCCTCCCGCTGTCGAGCAATTTTGTCGATATCGCGCAGCAGCCCCGGAGTCCTCGCCGCTACATCCCGCAACGGATGCGACGGTTGCGACGGATGCGACGGCTGCTGCATTTGGGCCAACAGGAGGCAGGCCATCACCAGCGGCCAGAGCCGCCGGTCGCCGCCCTCCACGACCAAACGGATGTCCTTGGGCCTGATACTGAGGAGTGGCTCGGGAATCGGTTCGGCGAATCCCACCGCCCTTGCCGCGGCTTTGTACGTAGCCTCGAGCCAGGCCCGGTCCTGCTGCGGTACCAGCCGGAGACCTGTCTCTGGGTCGCTGCGCGAGACATACACGCACTTCCAGATAGCGCCGAAGGGGTGCTCTTTGGCGATAGCACCGAAGACGGCCTCGAGGCTCTGCCGGCAGGCGTCAAACGCGGCGTGGACCTTGAACGCGGGACAGTTTTTTTCTAGAGAAACGACCTCTTGGTGGGCACATTCCATGTCCACGATTTGCTTGAAGGCGTCATGAGTCCTGATATGGTCTGACAGTCTTCTCGCCACCTCTTGCTCTGCGTTCGTTTGAAGGTTTTTCGACCGGAGTTGCCAGAGCTGCTGTTTGGCCGGCTCCTTCTCTCCGGCCAATCGGGTCACCAAATTGTGGAGGCTGGGAACCGTCTGCATCATCTGCGCCACGCGTCGGTGCAGGCGCACGCTCGCCCCGAGGCCGAATGGGTCGCAAGCGTACCAAGCCCCTGTATGCTCGGCACCCGCCACGGTGTAGAGATACGTCACAAGAAAGACCGGTGTGGGTGTTCCGATAGACGACACGCGTTCCATATGACTCTCGGAAATCGAGGCACCGGGCAGAACCGGATCTTCTTCCCGTTCGGCGAGAATGTCTGCATAGCGCACCCCCCTTCGGTGACCGGCAATCGCAGAAATCACGTCTTTAGAGCTGGGTGGGGGGAGTCTCGGGGTCTCTTTTTTAGGACACACCATTAATGGATTTTGCCTCCATGGTTTCCCCGGCGTACCCAACATCAGTTGGGGGAAGCCCTTCTCGTTGTGTTCGAGCTCACAATAGTCGAACTGCTCCACAAACCGTGGCCACAAGGCACCGTTCCAGGGGTCCTGGAAGACGTAGCCCACCACCATCTCGGGGTCGTCGAAGGCCTCCTCTTCGAGAAGGCGTCGCCCCTGGTCGGTTGCCAGGCCGTCGCTGTCTACGCATCCGTCGCTGGAGAGTTGGTCGAGGATGAAGGCAGCCAACTCAGACTCGATACAGAGTCTCCGGCTTATCGAGCGAACGTCCTGTTGCTCGGCTTTGCAGAGTCCCAAAATCGCTCGTTCGAACACGTCGAGGCGCCGTACTTCCACACGAGGCGCAACAACGCGATAGGCCCAGGCGGGCCATAATATATACTCTGGAGGCGTCCATTTGTGGCGGTGCTCTCGGGCTCTGAGGGGCCCAAAGAACAGAACTGTTCCCTTAGGGGTGAAGGTAGACGCCATGGGCTCCTCCGCATAGTTCATGGAAACGGACGAGGCCCGGAACCGCCGCCGCTGCCGCCTCGGGTCTCACCATCGCCGCGTCGCCGACCACAATGAGGAGTCGCTTCTGCCGGCTCATGGCGACGCAGAGTCGATTCGCCAACATGAGGTGGCCATATTTTCCTCGAAGCGTCTTTCCGTCTTGGGCGGGCATAGCGTTGCTCCTGGTCATCGACAGCAGCACGACATCGAATTCCTTACCCTGGAAGGCATCGACCGTTCCGACGTGGAGGCCTTCTTTTTGGCGCTCGGAGAACCTATACGCCTCCATCTGGTGCATGAGTTCCCCGACTTGGGCTTTATAGAACGTGATAACACCCAGGCTGTAGTCGGGCTGCTCGCCTAGGATCCGGTGAACTTCACCCGCAATCCACTGAGCCTCGGCGACGCGCTTTTTGCTTTGAGGCCCGACCTCCCGCCCACGCGCCAGGGGAATGTCAACCCACGCTGCGACGGCGTTGTCATACCTACTGATTTTGTGCGCGAATTTCTCTGGGGCATACCCAGATTCGAAGGCTTCGCCGTACGGCTTATAGAAGGTATCGCTGACGAATTTTCCGAGGACAGGATGCATGCGGTACTGAGTCCCAAGCGTCACGGTGCGCTTGATGCCATCTTCTTGTTCGCGTGCCCGCATGGCCGTGAAGAGTCTCTCAAAGAGACTTTTGCGGAGCATCTCTTCTGTTGTCTCGTTGACGTTCTTTTCGAGATCATGCTCGATATCAGGCTCTAGGATATGGGGCAATTGCCGATGGTCGCCCACGAGGATGATGCGCCGCCTCGCAAGTGCCATGGGGATAAACAGGTCCAGCGGATTGGCTCTTGCGGCCTCGTCGACGACGACCGTCTCGAACTCGATTTTTTTATCTTTTTGCTGCCGCATCGGGGGACCCACGGCCTGTTGGCATGTCGCCGCCAGCACCATGGTGTATTTTTTCACGGCTTCTCGGACCCCTTCGGGGTCGGACTCTAAGTCGTGACGATAGGCTTCGAGGACAGAGGGAATGCCCGCCGGCGTGGACCTGACCCGTTCCCCCAGGGCATCGATGACTTTATCAAGCGTTTCCTTGACGTCGGCATTGACCACGGGCGCATTGGCCGGACGCTCGTCGGGAAGAAGCTTATCGAGCAATTCGGTCTGAAGCTTTTGCAACACATCCATAAAGGGTGGGGCGCGTTCTTCGTCCCAATCTGAAGCCTGTCTCAAGCATGCGCGCTGCGTGTCGTCGAGCACACCGAGGTCCTCGAGACGGTGAAACGCCTTCAAGGCCCGCTTCGGGCCATCGTCTTCGAAGGGCACCCTCTCCACCCGTATACCCCGAATGGCTTTGAGCGCGAGCTCGCGTTCCGGATCGTCGATGCGGGCCGTTTGACCATCTTGTTTTGCTTTCTGGCTCAACTCGAGGATTTGGTCGGCCAGGGCTCTATTCAGATAGGGGCCCGCCATGTCGCCAATTTTGTCGAGTAAGGCACCCACGTCTTCGCCGCGAGATGGGGCCTCGAGATACCCCACAGCCAGGTCGCGACACCGGCGAAAAGCGACGTCCACGGGTGTCTCTTGAACCTGCACGGGCCGGTTTTTCAGCTTGTCAAGCTTGTCTCGACACCATGGCTCGACCCCGTCGACGGCCTCGGGTTGGCCATATTTGTGGCCAATTTTGATAGCAGGCAGGCCAAAGACCTGCGTTGCCCTCGCCACGTTTTCCACGGCGTCGTGCTGGGTGCTTGTGAGGAGCGAGCTCCCGGCCCTTCTCTCGGCATCCTCTGCGATCTCAGAGAGCCTCGTTTGAAGAGCCGCAATAGTCCGCGTTTTCCCAGTGCCGGGAGGCCCCTGGATGAGCGCGATGTCGGGCGTGTTGAGGGCGACCTGGATGGCCTCGATCTGCCGCAGCGTGGGTTCGCCTCCAAAGGCCTGCCGCGCCGCGGCGGAACGCGGTTTTTCTTTCTTGCGCCGGGGCTCGGGCACGTATTTGCCTTCGATCAGGAAAAACAACTGAGGCATCAGACCTCCGGCCGACTTAATCAAGCGCACAGCTTCTTTTTGACGGTCCAGCCGCACGAGAGCAAGGCTGTGATTGACGAAGAGCCCGCCTTTATCTGGGGGTGGGACGCCGTCGTCTTCCTGTCCGGACGGGGGTCTGAGGTCTAGGGTCGGCGAGGCCCCTTTTTGCTCAGGCGAGCTTCGTCCACGTCCGGGCAGGGGGCGGGGGTCTAGTGTCGCAGAGACGTACTTCCCGCTAAAGACCCGTTCCGAACTGGACGCGGCGCCGTCGGGCTGGTTGCCCTTGGTCTCCTTGGCCTCGCTCATCCAGGCAGGGGGATGCGCCGCCGCTTCGAGCTCGACGGGCTTGTCGTCTTCGAGAAAACGGATTCTCTGCTCGAGGGCGGGGGCGGGCTTCAAGGAAAAATGCCAGCGCCCATCGGGAAGTTGGGTCCTGTGAGTGTATGCCAGCCACCCGACCTCCTGGGCATGACGCAGAATGTTTCTTGTCTCGAGCTGGTTGTACTCGTGCCAAAGGTTCATATAGCTGTCCGCATTTTTGACGAGTTGCTCCAGTTGGTTTCGCGCGGCTCCGCGGAAGTACGCCGCTATCGTGTGGTCGGTGAAACGAAAGCGCCCCCTGACCAAAAACACCGGACGCGTTTCACTGTGTGCCCCTGCCTTGCGGTCCTCGACGAGGCGTGTAACGAGGAGTCGGTCCTCTGCGTCACACGCCACATCGATGGCGATGTCCTCGCCATATAGCCTGAAGCCCCCGGGCTTGTATTCGGGCTTGTCTGTGGGCCCGGCTTTGAGCTGGTCTGCCTGCGGCACCGGACTGCCCGAGAGAAGAGCCCGGCTGGTGCCGTCCGGGTCCGAGATGAGCACCTTGTCCGTGAGCCATTCAAGAACGCGCTTGGTGTCACGCCGGACGAGCTTCTTCTTATGCACTGTGTCGACGATCTTCTCGTCCACGCCCAGGTCGATGGCTCCGTCCCAGCTGTACGCGGCGAGGAACTCTCGGACCTCTAGAAGCAACGACTTTGGGTTGCGGCTTGCACGAGGGAAAGTCGCCGCCACCCATGCCATTTTGGGTTGATTCTTCGCCGCGATTTGTCTAAGCAACGCCTGGTTGCGGGCATTGACGCCTCGGACTTCCCAGGCTCTGTCGCCGATTCGGAGCATAAAAACATCACTGAGACCCGAGGCAAAAAGATGGGCCTCACGCAAGGGCTCGATGGCCTGCTCAAAACCGTCGTCATCGATGGGCTTGAGCTCGAGCGTGCTTGCCTCACCGCGTTGGACATCGCTGATTTTCATGCGCCCCCTCCTTGGCATAGTTTGAACGACACCACGCGGTGGCGTTCATCGTTCTGGCCGAAATGAAGCCGCCACGACGCTTGGCCTTCCTCGAGGCGGATGGTCTTTTCGTAGGGGACTATCTCTGTCTTCCGGCCCGTAGGCGAGAACAGGGTATAGACCTCGTCGTCGAGACTCTGCAGCTTGATGTCTGGGCCAGATAGGGGGTCGGATAGAGTGACCGAGACGACCGCTTCGCCCAAGGTTCTGCTCGTTTCCCCGAACGCCAGACGGCGAGGAATGACCAAAGCTCGGCCCTCGGATGCCGCAGCGGTGCCGACCAACACGGGACGCATAGACGCGCCTTGGGGCTTTTCGAGAAAACCTCCCTGTGGGCCGAACTCGGGATCCCAGAGGTAAAAAAACGCATGGACGAAGCTGGGACGTGCCGTATTGCACCAGGGGCACTGCGGGCTCGTGAAATAAAACGAGCCGGCACATGCCGGGCATTCGATGGTAGCGTCGGCGGCTCCATAAAGTTTTTCTGCCCACTGCATGGCCCTCGGTCGTTTGGTTGGGTCGCTTCGGCCGGGACCAAACGCCTCTTGAAAAATATGCTTCAATCTCGGGGATAGTACCAGCTGCCGCGGCAAGCCGGGCGTCGCTCTGTTGCTGTCATCGTCGGGGTCGTCGACCCAAGGCAGCTCTCCGGCAAAGGCCTGTTCTTCGAGGTCGGGGTCGCCGTCCTGGACCATGTCGCCGAGAAACGGGTGGAGGCGGGACAGCGTCTCGAACGCGATCACCGCGAAAGAGAACACATCGGCCAAGGGGGTAGCACCGGATTTTCCGCTCGCCACCTCTGGGGCCCCGTAGCCAGGCGTGTGGAAGGTATCGGCGTCGCAGGGAGCAGACGCGTATCGGAGATTATCTGTGTCAATCAGCCACACCTCATGCGCATCCCGAGACTTCGAGATGAAGACATTCGCCGGCGAAAGATCCCCATAGGCCAGACCCTTCCCGTGAAGTTGAGAAAGCACGTGGGCGACTCGACCGAGAACAAGCAGGCGCTTTCGTAAACCACCTCCCTGGATGTACCACGCAGACAAGGAAAAATCGGCCGCACGCTTCTCACCCGGCTGCGGAGAAATAAGGGTCTTGATGGCCACCATATCGGTCAGAAATTCCATCACATAGCCCATATGGGGTGGCCGCAGCATCGCGAGCGGCTTGGCCAAAGCGAGGTCTCTGAGGGGCAATCGCCTCACATGGGCGAGCTGGTTCTTCAGAAGCTCGCGTTTTGCCTGGTTTCCTTTTCCGCCGGTCGCGATCTTCACGGCAAGGCGGCCACGCTCGGTCGCGTACACTTTGCCTTGCCTTCCTTCGTCCAACAATTTGGTCAGCTCGTAGCGCACCCCGTTTTGATCGGTAACTGTAGCTGTTTCGGGGGCACTCGTGGTGCTCATGCGATTGCCTCTGCTGCGGCCGCTGCCGGCACTTTCATGACCGCAACGGTTTTGTCATCGAGATGCTTCGGTGTTGGCCAGGCTCGCAGCTCGGCCTGGAGGCGCTGCCATCGCTTCGGAGGCGTCAGATCCAACAAGCCGCCAACGAGCCAGTTGCAAAACGCGTCGAGTTTTTCTGGAATCAAATCGTCGGCCACCCCATCGGTCGCGAGGACAGCCACACGGTCGCCCTCGGTCGGAGGGAGCCCGACGAGCCGCCACGCCTTCGAGCCCCGCGAGACACCCAAGGCCGAGGTCTCATTGCCAAAACCGGCATCCCGGTGGCCCACGATTTGGACGGCGGGTTCGCTGCCGGTTTTGGTTGCGACGAGGCCATCGCCGACGCCTCCGACGACCCATTGCCCAGACACCGCGACAAAGGCGAGCAGGCACGTGGTTGCGGCCTCCTTCGGGTCGCCCGGGTGCACGCGCAGACGCCAAAAAACTTCGACAAGATGGGCGAGATAGGGAAGAGGCGCGCCCTCGACGCGTGCCCATCGCCTCACGGCCTCACGAGCGGCGGCACAGGCGGCGTGGGCGCCTGCTCGGGCATTGGGTTTCGAACCCATGCCGTCGCAGACCACGATCAGAGAGCCGAAGCTACCGCTGGCTCGCAGCCAAGCGTCCTGGTTGGGGGCGCCTTCCCGGTGGTGCAGAGGGCCTCGAACCGAAGCCCCATAGCTGGTCGCAGCTCGCTTCACCGCTCGATCTAGAAAGGGACGTCGTCGTCGTTGGGATCCGGCGGCGCGAGGGCGGCGGGGCTGTTTGGATTGGTACTCTGCGACCGCGTGGTGACGCTCATGGTCACCCACCTGAAGAATTTCTTAATCTCCCGGGCTTCGTGCGCTTCGAAGATTCGACTATCGCTATCGGCGAGGAACGCTTGCAGGGTTTCCAGGTCGGCATCGGCACCGATGGCCATCGCAAATCGAGAGGCCTTCGACGCTCTCTCAGACCCGAGCAACGCCTCGAGGGGGCGTCGCCAGTCATCGGTGGGAACGCCGTCCGAAACCAGGATGAGCGTGGGGCGATAGGCCCGACTCGGAATGATGTTTTTGTCCTCGATCATCTGTTGGGCGAGCGCGAACGCGCCGCCCATTGGCGTGCCGCCGGCGGCCTCCATTCTTTCCCAGGTTGCCTCGCCTGCAGGTTGGAGCGGCTTATACAGCCTGGCACCGTCCAGGCCGAAGGTGAGGACGGCGACGTGGATTTCGGCTCGACTGTCGTCCTCCTCGGCGAAGGTGGCGATCATCTCGGCCACGGCATCGTTGAGGGCCTGGATCTTGCCATTGGCGGCCATGCTCCCGCTTACGTCGGCCAGCAAGATGACCGGCAAGGGCCTGGCGGTCGGCATCACGAATTCGTTCAATTGGCTCATTTCCTTCTCCTTAAACGAGGCGCCCTCGCTCTGGAGGCCGCGGTGGATCGTTCAGACCGCACGCCCGGTTGCTCGCAGCACGGGGCTGGCCTGGCTCTTGTCGGGCGTGGTTTTTGTGAATCCACGCGCCGACAACGTCTCTTTATACGTAAACCGGTCGCTAAATTTCAACCAGTTCCTCTCAATTTCAACCTTTGGTTATCAAATTGCCGTTACTAGAAGTCGCGCTTGTGGGACACGGCGAGATGGGCTTATCGGGCTCTATGGTGTTTCCCCATGGTGTTTCTTTGTCTTCCGGCGGGTCTGCCGGGGCCGCCGCTCGACGGAGGCGGTCTTGAATCGCTCGGCCCAGGCCGTGGTTCGGGATAGGCGCAACCGCGAGCCGAGCCTCCGGCGCGTCGTATTTGTGGAGCAGACGAAATAAATTGCGAGCCGCTTCGGCCAAATCGGCCGTTGGACTCAGATTTTCGTCGCCTTCGACGGGACCGAATCCCAGAAGCACCTCTCCGGGGCGCGGGGTTGTAACATCCAGGCGTAGGACGCCTCGAGGGGCGTAATGGCGCCGAGCTAACCCAGGCGCCAGGCTTTTCTCCGCCCGTTCTCTCGACTCGAGAGGCGCCAGGCGTTCTGTATGTGTATGCGTATGCGTATGCGTATGTGTATATGTATGCGTATGTGTATCCGTGTCCACCCGAGCCCCCGCCTGCAAGAGGGCCTCTTCGGACACAGCCCCTGGGCGCAAAATCCGGGCTGTCTCGGGGTCATAAATCGTGGACTCCAGGCCGACCGGACAAGAGCCGCCGTCTAAAATAAAGAGGGACTCGCCCTTAAAAGCCTGCTCGACGTGGCCGGCGGTTGTGGGACTCAAGTTCCCCGACTTATTGGCCGAGGGAGCCGCAATGGCACGGCCGAACTGCTGGAGGAGAGCCCGAGCCCAAGGATGAACGGGACACCGAAGCGCAACTTTGAGCCGCCCAGCTAAACACACGGGCAGAACCGTGGGGCGAGCCGGCACCACAAGCGTCAGAGGCCCCGGCCAAAAACGGTGTATCAAACGCTCTGCCAGAGCCGAAAAATGCCCGTACGCATGCGCCATGGCGCCCGAGTGAACGTGCAGAAGAACCGGATTGCTGAGCGGCCGATTCTTGAGCCGATAAATCCCTCGAACGGCTTCCTCGGCGTGCGCGTCGGCTCCCAGACCATAGACGGTCTCGGTCGGGAATGCGACGACACCCCCCTGGCGGAGACAGCACACCGCCGCCTCGATATCGGTCAGCCGTGTTGGGCCAACCATAGGACCACGCCGATGCCGCCGGCGGCGACACCTAGAAAGAATCCGGGAAAGAACCAACTCAAGCGTTTGAAGAGAAGAAAGGCCGACGGACGCCCTCGCCCCGGAGCCGGAGCCGGAGAAAGCCGGGCGCGGGCGCCCCCGCCGCGGGCGAGCTCCCAAGCCGAGGGGCCCTGAGACACACGCCACTTCTCTTCCAGATAGCGGTCCAGCTGCGACGCGTGTCGAGCCAGGTCGGCTAGGCGGTCCTGGAGTTCTCGTTTTTTTTCGCGCAAAAGAGCCCCCGGTGCTCGCCTCTCGGCCAGATAGGCGACGGCCAGAGGCGTCAGACTCTGCCAAACATTGAGCTCGGTGTCGACCAGCCGCCCGAGTCCCTCGGCCTGAAACATGGTTTTTTGAGCCAATAAAAGATGGGCTTGGACCTCCAGGTCGAAGCGATTGGTGATGGTTAGAATCCGAGCCATAAGCCGAGCGAAGCTATGGTCCTCACCCCGGGCAAAAAGAGGCTCACACACGCCGCGGAACGCCTGGGCGAATTTTTCGACGGGCTGTCCTGCCGGCAAATAGCCCGCTCGAGCATAGGCCCGCGCAACAGCCGGATAGTCGCGACGTCCGATGCCGGCTAGAATCTGAGCAATAAAACGGCGCGTCGCCGTATCCAGGCGTCCCATAATCCCGAAATCCAGCGGCACAAGCCGCCCCTGCTGGTCTATGAGTAAATTGCCAGGATGAATATCCGCATGGAAAAAACCATCGCGGAAGACCTGCGTAAAAAAGAGCTCGATCGCTTTGGCGAGAATGTGCTTAGGGTCGATGCCCCATTGCGCTAATTTTTGAGACTCGGTGATTCGAGCCCCCTCTATCCACTCCATGACCATAGCGTCGCGCGTGCAATACGCCCAATGCAAACGCGGAAAATAAATGGCCTGTTCGTTTTTGAAATTGTCCTGAAGTTCGCTCAGAGCCGCCGCTTCGGTCAGTAAATCCAGTTCCTGTTCGCTCCAGTGCCACCATGTGGCCACCAATTCGCCAAGACGCAGAGGCGCCAGAATCGGCAGAAAGCGCTCTTGCAAAGCCGTGAACCAGACCAAAAGCGCGCGGTCCTGTTCAAAGATCTCGCGCACCGAGGGGCGGAGCAATTTGATCGCCACCCACTCGCCCGTCTTGAGTCGGGCTCGGTGGACCTGAGCGACAGACGCGGCGGCAACGGGGGTTTCGTCGAAATGCGCCAACCAGTCGAGGGGGACTCGGCCGGCGCGCGCCAGCAGAGCCCGGGCGTTCGGCTCGGGCGGCAGGCGGTCCTGGAGTTGAGACAGACTCGCGGCGAGGGCCTCGCCCACCAGATCCGGTCGAACCGATAACACCTGACCCAGTTTGATAAAATTCGGCCCCATGGCCACCAGACAGGCACAGAGGCGTTGTCCCTCTTTTTGGCTAGCCTCGGGGGCGCGGCGGGCCAGCAGATACATCCATCCATAGTAACGCCGGGCGATGCCGATTTTGCGAAACACGAAAAAACAATCATAGCGCGCAATTTGGCGGCACAGAAACAGGGCTCGGCTCAAAGGACGACGCTGCCGACGCATGGGGCGCAACTCACGGGACAACGGTGGACAAGGGCGGGCAGAACGGGAGGCAAAAAAGCGGCCAAAACGGCGGGCCTCGGCCCCTAAACGCGCAGAGCCCGGTGGATGGCGGCGATTCCGCCTGCCAGATTTTGATACGTAACCCGGCTGAAGCCTGCCTCGAGCATGCGCTGGCGCAACCGTTCCTGAGAAGGAAAATGACGGATGGAACGGGCTAAATAGGCATAAGCCGCTCGATTCCCCGCCACGCGTGCGCCGAGGAACGGGATCACCCGGTCGCGCCAGATGGGATAGAATTCTGAAAGCACGGGCGTCTCGACCGTGGAGAACTCCAGGACATAGAGGCATCCCATGGGCTCGAGAACTCGCCGGCACTCGGTCAGCACGGTGCGCATATCCGACATATTGCGGAGCCCAAAACTCAGAGCAATGCGTTGGAAAGACCCCGTTTGAAAGGGAAGGGCCTCGCCGACGGTCTGGACGACCTCTGGGCAGAAGCCGCGTTCCAGCAATCGGTCGCGCCCTCGGTCCAGCATGCCGAGAGAACTATCCGCCAGCACCGCCTCTCCCCCGCCTGAAGCGAGCCAACGCCACGTGATATCTCCTGTTCCACCGGCCAAATCGAGCAATCGAAAATCGGACTGAGGCCGCATAGCTCGGACGAAGGCGTCTTTCCAGAGGCGATGCAGACCTAGAGACATCCAATCATTCATACCGTCATAAACCGGCGTTACCGCATCGAACAAGGCTCGGATGCGGCGGGTTTTATCGGATGTTGAAAGGGACTCTGGGCCCAAACGAACGGGCATTTTTGTTACACACCTGTGCGACGGACAATTATTCCGGCGATTTCCGGTAATCTCTAGATTCAAGCCACCCGACCCCGGACACGATCCAGGCACGACCCGGGCACGACCCCCGGGCACAACTTCACCCGACCAGTCCTTTTTCTAGACCGTTTCTGAGCTGGAATCAAGCCTGACCCCAGAGGCCACAGAGGAACGAGCCCCTCCGTTTCAATTCGGTCACAAGACGGCTCGGCCATCGGCGTTCTTCGGAAGAGGGCCGTCGAATGGCTCGGAGAATATCAGAGCCGCATGACTTGTCGCCGGGCTTCTGTTACACTAATTCCCTGCCGGGGGAAACGTGCCGATAAACCGGCGTTACCGTATCGAACAAGGCTCGGATGCGGTGGGTTTTATCGGATGTTGAAAGGGACTCTGGGCCCAAATGAACGGGCATTTTTGTTACACACCTGTGCGACGGACAATCATTCCGGCAATTCCTGGCAATCTCTAGATTCAAGCCACCCGACCCCGGACACGATCCAGGCACGACCCGGGCGCGACCTCGCCCGACCAGTCCTTTTCTAGACCGTTTCTGCGCTGGAATCAAGCCGGGCCCCAGAGGCCACAGAGGAACGAGCCCCTCCGTTTCAATTCGGTCACAAGACGGCTCGGCCATCGGCGTTCTTCGAAAGAGGGCCGTCGAATGCCTCGGGGAATGTCAGAGCCGCATGACTTGTCGCCGAGCTTCTGTTATGCTAGTCCCTACCGGGGAGAACGCACCGGGGCCAGAGCCGTGAGGTTCTGGGCAACAAATCTTTTTTATGTGACGGGAGATCCATTGAGTATGACCAAAGCTTATTTCCTAGAGCAGGACGCCGATGGACGCGTCCAAGGGCACTTCGGGGCTCTAGAGTCTCACCAGCTGCCCGAGGGGGGCGACGTCCTGGTGGAGGTCCATTATTCCACGGTGAACTATAAGGACGGGATGATTCTAGCGGGTCTCGGGCGTCTGGTCCGCCGCTATCCGCACGTCGGCGGCATCGATTTCGCCGGGATTGTTCGGACGTCCTCGGATTCGCGTTATCGCCCGGGGGACCGAGTGCTCCTGACCGGCTGGCGCGTCGGCGAGACATGGTGGGGCGGCTATGCCCAGCTGGCCTCGGTCCGAGCCGACTGGCTCGTCCCGTTACCCCAGGGCCTTTCGCTAAAAACGGCGATGGCGTGCGGGACCGGCGGCTTTACGGCCATGCTGGCTATTCATCGCCTGGAACAAGCTGGCCTCAAGCCCGAGGCCGGCCCGGTCCTGGTCACAGGAGCCGCGGGCGGGGTTGGCTCGTTCGCGGTTCGGCTGCTCGCCAAACTGGGCTATCAAGTCGCGGTCCTGTCAGGACGCCTGGCTACGGAAATGCCCTATTTGCAGGAGCTCGGCGCGCAGCATTTTCTGGAACGCGACACGATGCAACCCCCCGGGCAACCCCCCGGGCAACCGCCCGAAAAGTCCGCCGGCCGGCCTCTTGAAAAGGAATTATGGGCTGCCACGATTGACTCGGTCGGTGGGCCGGTCCTGGGACGCGTTCTGGCTCAAACGAGCTATGGCGGGGCTGTCGCGGCCGTCGGACTCGCCGGCGGCGTCCAGTGGTCTGGCAACGTCCTGCCCTTTCTGCTCCGAGGCGTCAGTCTGCTGGGCATCGATTCGGTGATGTGTCCCTCGGAGCAACGGCGTCTTGTCTGGGCCCGCCTCGCCGAGCACCTCGAGGCAGCCGATTTTGACAAACTCGCCACCTATCATGCTTTCGACGAACTGCCCGAGCTCGGCAAAAAAATTCTGGCCGGCGAAATACGCGGCCGCGCCGTGCTAGCTCTGCGCGAGGACACCCCCGGGGTTTAAGTGGGGTTTAAGGGTGCCTCACCTCGACGGGGCGAGCTTTCTCGCCCATCCTCATAAGGCTCTGACGTTTCTGGGCGTCAGCGGGTGTGGGAAGACGCGGTTGTCGACTCTGTTTCAGAGAGACGCCTGGTTTCACTATTCCATCGATTATCGGATTGGGACGCGTTATCTCACCGACCCGATTTTGGATGTCGTCAAGCGGCGTATGATGGCCGACCCTGTGCTTGCCAAGCTTCTCAAGACGGATTCGATCTGGCTCAGTCACAATATCACCATCGAGAATTTGACGGCGGTGTCGGATTATATCGGCAAGCTTGGGACTCGAGGGGGCGGGCTCCCGCGGGAGGCCTTCGAGACCCGACAGCATCTCTATGCGGCCGCGGAAAAACTAGCCGTCGCCGACCTGCCCTATTTTATCCAACGCGCCGAGGACATTTACAGCTATCCGCATTTTATTCACGACACGAGCGGGTCGCTGTGCGAGATTGTCTCGGGGCCGGCCAGTCCGCTCTGGGGCGTTGTGGTGGCGCATACGCTCCCCATTTACATCCGCGTGGTCGGAGACGGGGTCGAAAAAATCATCAAGCGTCAACTCCAGACGCCCAAGCCTGTTTATTACCATCCGGCTTTCCTGGAAAAGGCTTTGCGCGAATTCGGGCACGAATTCGGAGCCAAAGCGGGCGATTTCGAGTGCGACTTTGAGCCCGATGCTTTCATTCGTTTTATCTTTCCGTCTCTTCTGGAGCACCGAGACGTTGCTTATCAAAATCTAGTTGCCGACTCAGGGCTAACAATGGACTCGGATACGCTGGAGGGCAAAACCACCGGCGAAGAAGTTCTAGACTGCATCGCTGCGCAATTGGACCGCACCCCTGTCCCGGTGCCCCAGGCCTGGACGCGCCGGCCCTCGGGCCTGGACGCCGCCCTATCGGCGTAGACGGCGCGACTCCGATGCCTATCATCATCCCGGCTTCTTTACCGGCCCATCGCCTCCTGAAGGCGGAGGGCGTCCCCATTCTGGAAACAGAGCGGGCGTTGCGTCAGCAGATTCGGCCGCTGCGCGTGGCTGTTCTGAACCTGATGCCCGAAAAAATCAAAACCGAGACCCAATTAGCGCGGCTTTTAGGTCAAACGCCCATTCAGATAGAACTGACGCTGGTGGCTTTAGCGACCTATGCGCCTAAGACCGTTTCGTCGGCTCATATGAAGACCTTCTACCGCCCTTGGCCCGAGGTTCGCCATCAACGTTTCGACGGCTTCATCATCACAGGAGCCCCGGTCGAACAATTACCTTTTTCTCAAGTCGCCTATTGGGAGGAATTGTGTGACATTATCGAGTGGACACAATCGATGGTCACCGCGTGCCTATCGATTTGCTGGGGGGCTCAAGCGGCTCTGCGTCATTTCTATGGCGTTCCCAAGCACGCTTTGCCGACCAAACGCTTTGGGGTCTATGCGCACCGGCTCGAACAGCCGACGCATTTTTTGCTGCGAGGCATTAATGACAATTTCCGTGTCCCCGTTTCACGCCATACCGAGACGCGGCAGCAGGACCTGGCTGCCTTGCCGCACCTGCAAGTCCTGTCGAGTTCGCCCGAGGCAGGCTTGTGCCTCGTCGAGGACCCCGAACGCCGCTATGTTTATATGTTCAATCATCTTGAGTATGACTCGGACTCTCTGGCACAGGAGTATTTCCGAGACAAAGACAAGAACAAACCTGTTCGACTCCCCGCCCATTATTTCCCAGAGGACGACCCGACGCGGGCGCCTGTGAATAACTGGCGCGCCTCGGCGCATCTTTTGTTCCGAAACTGGTTGGATTGGGTCTATCTGACGACCCCGTTCGAGATCGACCAGATCGGCCTTCGACAGGACCCAGGACAGGACGACGAGACCGCTTCGCCGCCGCTCGGAAAAACCGCCCGAGCTTGACCACTCGCTTGACCTATTGGCGTTGATATGGGTTGATACGAACATGACAGGAGGGCCAGAATGTCAGCAAAAAAGTTAGCCGCCGCCTTATCCAGGCTAGACACCCTAGATCGGGTGGAAAAAGCGTTGCTCGGGGATTTCGGCGTCTCTTTTCTGTGCCACGAGACCCCGCCTCTTTCGAGAAGCCCGGAAAAACAAATGAAGCGTACTTCGCCTCCGCCCGAAAAAAGGCCCGGGGTCAGACCTGGAGGAACCATGGACAGAACGACCGAAAGAGGCATGCAGCCTCCGCTATCTGGACCCCCACGACCCGGGCCACCGGCGGGCACGAGCACGCAGGGCCAGGCGGCCACACCACAAGCCGAGCCGCAAGCCAATAGGGCGTCGACGGACTCACGGGCAATAACGGCCCCAACGGTCTCCGGGCCCGTCGCAACCCCGGCGCACAGCCCAGCTGCAGGGGCGCGGGTTTCTCCGGGCCCTCGGGGCGAACAGAGAGACGTCCAACCCCGAACAGAAGACACCCGCAAGACGGAAGGTTCTCATGCTATGGACGCCGCTGTGCCTTCAAAGGGGTCGGCTCCTGGTATCTCTGGTGTTGCCGGCGTCCCCGGTATGGAGATGGCCCAGCTGGCGGCTCGGGCGCAAACGCCTGACGAGCTGCTCCAGATTCTGTCGCGGCCGGGTTTATGCGAACTCCAGCTCTCCTGCAGACAAACGGTTTTATGCGACGGCGATCCGGCGGCTCCGCTGATGATCGTCGGCGAGGCCCCCGGCGAGGTGGAAGACCAAAAAGGCGTGCCCTTTGTCGGACGCAGCGGGGCTCTTTTGACAAAGATGCTGGCCGGCATCGATCTCGTGCAGCGGAGCTCTTATTTCATATCCAATAGTGTCTTCTGGCGGCCGCCCGGCAATCGGACGCCCACGGACTTCGAGACCAAATTGTGCCGCCCTTTTCTGATACGACTCATCGAGATCGCGCGGCCGCGCGTTCTCTTATTTCTAGGGAATCACGCGACCCATAATTTTCTGAAAATCACCCAGGGCATCCGTCGGGCTCGTGGGTCTTGGTACGCTTTCGAGCTGGCGGACGGCACGCGTATTCCGGCACGCCCCAGTTTTCATCCGGCTTTTTTGCTCCGCGCCCCGGCCAATCGACGCGAAGCTTGGCACGACCTCTTGGCCGTTCGGGCGAAACTGGAGGAGCTGGGGTGCCCGCCCGAGGTCCCCGCCCACCGACACCGGGTGATAGACCCCAGTCCAGACCAGACATAACTAAAACGGGTTGAACCCCTAGGGCAGCACATCCAGGCCTTTGATATTGCGCCCGCCATAGCGTCTCAAGCGCAAATCGGCCTGTTCTTTATGGGCGGCAAAGCCCTCATAGGCACACAAACGCGAACAGCGTTCGGCCATCACGAGACTCGCCTCGGGCGTTTCGATGCGCTGATACGTACAGGTCTTGAGAAATTTGCCGACCCAGAGGCCGCCCGTATAGCGCGCCGCCTTCATCGTCGGCAGCGTGTGATTGGTGCCAATCACCTTGTCGCCGTAAGCGACATTGGTGCGTGGGCCTAAAAACAGAGCCCCATAGTTTTTCATATTGTTCAAAAAATAAGCGTTGTCTCGGACCATGACCTGGACGTGTTCGCTGGCGATTTTATCGGCCTCCTGGACCATTTCTTCCCGAGACTGACAGACCAGCACCACGCCGTGGTCTCGCCAGGCGCGACCGGCAATGGGAGCCGTCTCCAGAGTCTGGAGTTGGGTCTCGACGGCCACAAGCGTCTCTTGAGCCAACTCCTGCGAATCGGTTATCAGAACCGCGGGCGAGTCCGGGCCGTGCTCGGCCTGGCCCAATAGGTCCACGGCACACATCTCGGCATCGACAGAGTCGTCGGCGATAATCAGCGTCTCGGTCGGTCCGGCCAAGAGGTCGAGCCCGACACGCCCAAAGAGTTGACGTTTCGCCTCCGCCACAAAAGCACTCCCTGGTCCGACCAGCATCACCACAGGGTCCAGCCAAGAACAGCCCAGAGCCATGGCCCCAAGAGCCTGGACGCCGCCCAGGCAATAGATCTCGTCGGCCCCGGCCAATTTCTGGGTTACCACGATGGCGGGATGGGGCTCGCCCTCAAAAGGAGGCGAGCAGGTCACAACCCGCGCCACCCCCGCGGCCTTCGCCGTCAGATTGCCCATCGTCGCCGACGCAATAAGCGGATATTTGCCCGCCGGGACATAGCACCCCGCCGAGGCGACCGGGATATTTTTATGCCCCAGAATGACACCAGGAAAGGTTTCGTGCTCTATATCCGTCAGAGCCGCACGTTGAAGCTCCGCGAAATGACGCACTTGTTTCTGAGCAAATTGGATGTCCTCGATCTGTAGAGGCGAAAGTCTAGAAAAACAGGCCTGGATTTGGTCCTCTGTCAGGCGAAAACTGGGCGGGTCCCACTGGTCGAACTTCCGAGAGTAAAACCTGACAGCCGAATCGCCGTCTTTTTCGATAGAATCCAGGATTTCTTGCACGGCGGCGGCTCGGGCAGGGTCTCGAAAGGGGCGGCCGCCCTCTTGGCCCTGTTTGAGATAAAAAGCCATGGCTCAGTTCCCCCAGATACCCCCAGATTCTTCTAGGCCCGGAGCTTCTCGTTGGATGGGTCATACACAGGCTCCGGCAAAACGTGGGCGCGGCGGCGCGTGCCCAGGATGCCAACGTCGAACGCCAGGCCGGATTGGAGAACGTCCTCGTCGAGATAGGCAAAAAAGAGCGACAGTCCCGTGTGGTGGCCATACCCTCCCGAGGTCGTAAGTCCGATTCTTTTGCCGTTTAGATAGCAGGCCTCGCCCCCGACGACATCCGAGTCGACGGCCTCCAGGCTGGCATAGACAATGCGAAACCCCAACGAACGCTCCAGAGCTTTTTCGACGAACGCCTTCCCCGTAAAAGTACCGGCCTTATCGACGAAACGCATCAAGTCTGCTTCTACAGGGGTGACCTCGTTCGTGATGTCCGCGCCCAGGCCTTTATAGGCTTTCTCCAGCCGCAGAGCGTTCATCGCATAGAGACCATAATTCCGGATATCATAGGCTTGGCCGGCCTCCCAGATTTTAGCATAAAGCGTTTTCAGGTCGGCCATGCGGCACTGGAGTTCCCATCCAGAGGAACCCACATAATTGACTCGAAGCGCAAAGACCTCTAGGCCCGCCAGCGTCACGGACCGCGCCGTCAGCCATGGAAAACTCGTCGCATCGAGCGACGTCTCGGTCAAAGAGCCCAGAACCGCGTGAGCCTCCGGCCCTGCAACGACCAACACGCCATAGTTTTGCGTCATATTGTGAATCGTCATCTCCTCGTCGGGGGCCACGGCCTGGCGGATTTGGTCGTATTCGCGCCTCTCCCAGCCGGCCCCGCCGACAATGGCATAGCTGGTAGGACTCATGCGTGTGATGGTGACCTCGCCCCGGACGCGACCCGAGGGCCCTAAACTATGAGCCAGAATAATGCGCCCATCCCGACCCGGCAGTCGATTCGCATAGACACGCGACAGGACTTTCGCCGCGTCTGGGCCCGTCACGGCGAATTTCGCGAAACTGGACAAGTCTTGGATACCGACCCGCTCTCGGACGGCTTTACATTCTTCGGCCACGGCCTGGAAGCTCTCGTTGCGCCGCCAAGAGGGCGTCTCGGGGCGGCCCGTTACGGAAAACCATTTGGGGCGTTCCCAGCCAAACCCGGTGGTGAACTGGCCGCCTCGGTCTTTGAGAGTCTCATACAGCGTCGAGGTCCGTCGCATACGCCCTACCTCGAGCTCGTCGCCGGGGTGAAGCGGGTTGTACATTCTGGCGTACTCCTCGAAGGATGTAGACCGGACATAGTCCGGGCCGGCCCAGCTTTCGTCGAAGCGGCGCGGGTCATAGGCGGCCATATTGATATCGGCGTCGCCGTGGACCATCTGCTGGGCCAGGTATTTGCCGCAACCGGCCCCCTGCGCAATGCCGATGGAGGACCCGCAGCACATCCAGAAATTGCGGAGCCCGCCCGCCGGGCCCACAAGAGGATTACTATCCGGTGTGTGCGAAATGCCTCCATGAACGATGCGTTTGATGCCGGCCTCTTTGAAGATCGGCATGCGCTCGAAGCAGCGTTCTAGATTCCCCAGAATGGGGTCCAGATTGGGCTCAAAGAGTTCGCTGTCGGCGTTCCAGTCGGGTGTATTTTTCTGGCTCTCCCAGCTGGCGGAGGGCGTGTTCTCATAGATCCCGATCAGCCCTCCCTGCTGTTCCTGGCGGAAATAGCCCGAAACATAAGGGTCTCGCATGACGGGCAGTTCGCGTTCGAGGTCGGCAAAAGCTGGGATGGCCTCTGTGACGACGTACTGGTGGTTCATATTCGTAATCGGGGCTGTCAAACCTAACCATTGCATCACCGCATTGGCATAGCACCCTGCGGCATTGACCAGATGTTCGGCGATGAAGGTGTCCTCGGCGGTTTGGACCTCCCATTCGTCGTTCGGGAGCTGCCGGATGCCTGTAACGCGCGTGTGGCGTTGAATCTCGGCCCCCAGCATCCGCGCGCCCTTCGCCAGAGCCTGACAGCAGGCCGAAGGATCTACGTGACCGTCGTCTAGCGTCAGAATGGCCGCCAGAACGCCCTCGAGGTTCAAGAACGGGTTATAGGCTTTGATTTGCTCGGGCCCTATCACCTCGGCCCGACAGCCGATGGCATCGGCGTAAGAGGCCATCTGATGAAACCAATCCACCTCCTCTTGCCTCAGAGCCAGCCGCAACCCGCCGCAATTATGCCAGCCTGTGTGCTGGCCCGTCTCGGCGGCGAGACGGCCGTAAAGCTGTTGACCATAAAAATGAATTTTCATCATGTTAAAATCGCCCGCGACGCCCGGGGTTTGCCCGGCCGCATGCCAGGTGGACCCAGAGGTCAACTCGCCTTTCTCCAGAAGAAGCGGCTGCCAGCCTTCTTCGGCCAGATGATAGGCCAGACCGACCCCCATCATGCCGCCGCCGATGATGAGGACTTGTGTGTGTTTCGTCATGGTTTTCTCCTGTTTCGGTTTGCCGAGTCCTGCTCCGGATTGGGATTGTTCTGTCTCCCGGTTGGCCGGTGAGGCTCCGAATCCCCTGGGAATTCTCTAGCAGAAAAGTCCGTCCCTGACAATGAAATGACAATAAAGCAACAAAAAAAGCTTGATTCATCGAGGCATCGTGTTTATATTCCCGGCAGCGGGTCTCTTTTTCGGCGCGGTCGTCGCGTTTCGAGGGCAGCTTGGTTTTTTTTGTACAGCTGCTGTTCCATAAACAGCGGGAGGATTTTATGAAGTTTTCTATCTTTTCTATAGGTTCGGGCTCGAGGCGGGCCAGGATGCAAGCCGGGATGCAAGCCGTTCTATATCCGGGCCTTGTTCTCGGGCTCGTCCTGGGAGTCCTGCTGGGAGGTCTGTTCGGCTTTTCCACGCTGCGAGCGGCGGACCCGCTCAAAGTCGGCTTCGTCTATATCGGCCCCATCGGCGACCACGGCTGGACTTTCGAGCATCATCGCGGTCTCACCGTCGTCGAGGAACAGTTCGGCGAGCGCGTGACGACCACCTTTGTCGAAAACGTGCCCGAGAGCTCGGATGCCGAGCGCGTCATCCGAGAGCTGGCGGCCTCGGGTCACGGCCTGATTTTCACGACATCCTTCGGCTATATGGACCCGACCCTGCGGGTCGCCGAGCGGTTTCCGAATGTCACGTTTGAACACGCCACGGGCTATAAGACCTCGGACAATATGGCGAACTACAATATACGCTTCTACGAGGGCCGCTATGTTGTCGGTCAACTCGTCGGAAAAATGACAAAGACCGACGTCGTCGGTTATATCGCGTCTTTCCCGATCCCAGAGGTCATCCAGGGCATCAACGCCTTCACTTTGGGCGCGCGTCAAGTGAACCCCGATATCCAAGTGAATGTCATCTGGGTCAGCACTTGGTTCGACCCAGGCAAAGAGGCCGACGCCGCACGCGTGCTCATCGACCAGGGGGCCGATGTTCTGCTCCAACACACGGATTCGCCGGCGGCTCTGCAGGTCGCCGAGCAGCGCGGCGTCTTTGCCATCGGTCAGGCTTCGGACATGCGCGCTTTTGGGCCCAACGTTCAACTGACGTCCATCGTCAATAATTGGGGACTCTATTACACGAAGCGCGTTCAGGCCGTCCTAGACGGAACCTGGGAGTCCAGTAGCTTCTGGGGCGGCTTCGCCGATGGCGTGCTGGAATTGGCCCCCATCCACGAAAAAGTGCCGGCCAAAGTGCGGGAGGAAACGCTCGCCGTTCGAGACCAGATCAAGAATAAAACGCGCCATCCCTTCACGGGGCCTATCGTCAGGCAGGACGGTTCGCAGGTGATTGCGGCGGGCGAGACTCTGGATGATAACGCTCTGAACACGATGAATTACTTCGTCCAGGGCGTCCAGGGAACCATCCCGAATTAGAGCCCCGTCGGCATCCCCAGCCCCGGGACCGGGGCGGGGGATGGCCCCCGGAAGGGAGGGGCAGCCGCGTAGCTCTGCCACCTTCCCCTAGGCTATAAGGGGCGGGGAGAGGCCGGAGGGAGTCCGGAAGAGGAACAGCCGCCGAGGGCCGCCGTCTGTCGGTTCTTCCCGGATTCTCCCGGGCGACCAGCCAGCCCAACGGCCAGGTGGCAATCAGGGACATGACTCCCGGGGCCACCCGGAACCTGTATGGGGGGACCGTGCGGGAGCTACCCGAGTGTTATGGGTGCGTCGCGGCGTTCCGACCGGCCACGGCGAAGCCGGCTGCCAGGCCAGGTGAAAATCAGGGAGACGCCCTACCCAGGGTGCGGCTGCCCGGAGGCTGTGTCGGGGGTACTCGGGTGTTCACTCGGGTGTTATAGGGTGTTAGCAGAAAAGCGGGGCAAGCCTAGCGGCCCTCTGTGAGGGACTTGTCTCTTTTTCCTTTTTCCTTTTTCCTGTTTTTTCTTTTCGTTCGTTCCTTTGGTTCTCGGGTGGCCTGGATGGAAGCTCCGCAAGAGACGCCGCGTTTATGGATTAAGAATCCGCTTGCGTGCCTAGAACCCAAAGCCATGGGCGGGGTGGTCGTCGGCGGCGGTAAAATCCTAGAGCTCGTCAAGGCAGGCGGCACACCGACTATGCCTGTCGCCTCCGTTTTTGAGGCGAGCGATCACGTGCTTTTGCCCGGGCTTATCAATGCGCACCATCATTTTTATCAGACGCTCACGCGAGCGGCTCCGATTGCCCTGGATAAGGAGCTCTTTCCGTGGTTGCAGGCTCTTTATCCGGTATGGGCGGGCTTGGACCTCGCGATGGTGCGGGTCGCAGCCAAACTGGCTCTGGCGGAATTGCTGCTTTCCGGATGCACGCTGGCGGCGGACCATCACTATATTTTTTCGGACCGACTCAGCGACGCCCCGCTCGTGGAAGCCGAGGAGGCCAAGCACTTAGGGATGCGCCTCCATGCGACGCGGGGCTCCATGGATTTGTCCCGCGAGCACGGGGGTCTGCCGTCGCCTGCCGTTACGCAACCCATCGATACGATTCTCGCCGAGTCGGAACGCCTTGTCCGGCAAGCCCACCAAACGCAAGAAGGCGCACAGATTCAAATCGCGCTCGCCCCGTGTTCCCCTTTTTCCGTCACGGGGGAGCTGATGCGTGAGACGGCTCAATTAGCCCGAGACCTGGGCGTTCGACTCCACACGCATTTGGCGGAAACCGAGGACGAAAACCGCTTTTGTGTCGAAAAATTTGGGTGCCGACCGCTGGATTATCTGGAGAAGGTCGGGTGGCTTGAGGACAGAGTCTGGCTGGCTCACGGCATTCATTTCACGGAAACCGAGATCAAACGCCTCGCCGCCGCAGGCGTGGGCGTGTGTCACTGCCCCAGTTCCAATGCTTTACTGGGGTCTGGCACGTGCCCGACGCTGGCTCTGGAGCACGCAGGCTCGCCGGTCGGGTTAGGCGTAGACGGTTCGGCAAGCAGCGACGCGTCGAATCTCATTCAGGAGGCCCGCCACGCTTTTTTTCTGGGTAGACTGCGCTATGGCCCGGCTCGGGTTGGCCACCGCGAGGTGCTCCGCTGGGCGACGCGAGGCTCCGCGGCTCTGCTGGGACGCGAGGACCTGGGCGAGATTGCCCCTGGGAAACAGGCGGATTTGGCTCTGTTCAAGCTCGACGAGCTCCGCTTTTCCGGGGCGGGAGACCCGCTTGCGGCTCTTATTTTGTGCGGTGCCCACCGCGCCGATTTTGTGATGGTTCAGGGACGCTGGGTCGTAGAAAAGGGCGAAATCCCTGGACTGGACCTGCCCGAGCTCCTCGCGACGCATCGAGCGGCCGCCGAGCGCCTCTGGAGCACCATGGCCTAACGATTGATGTATTGGACGCTTCGACAGACGACCTCGCCGCGGTCGTCGTAATAGAGCACAATCTCACTGACCGAGAGCAAATCCACCGCCAAACTGAGACAGCGGAACGGTGGCAAAGCCAGACTCCGTCCGAGGGCTGCCCGAATCGTGCCGGCGTGGGCCAGGATCAAGACGCTCTGGCCTGGCGGATCCGCCGCCGCTGCGGCCGCCTCCAGAGTCTGGAGTTGTTCGTCCACACGCTGGCAGAGCTCTTCATAGGTCTCGCCCCCCGGCGGGCGGAGACGCACATAGCTGCGCGCATCTTCTATCCAAGGCACGGACGCTTGCGGCTGGCCGTGCCAGGCGCCGAAATTGTGTTCGTTCAGCCCCGGTAAAGCGACCGGCGTTGGGCTCTGATAGCCTTCTTCGCAGAGCCGCTGCCACGTCTGAAACGTGCGGCGCATGGCACTGCAATAGACAAAATCGGGCGGCGGGTCGGCAGGCAGTTTCGCTCGCACAGCCTGAGCCCAGGCGGAATCTATAGGCCCAAGCGTCGCTTGACCATCATATATCACGGGGTCCCGGCCAGGTGCTTGAGCGACGGGCCCGTGGCGCACGAAAATAAATCGAGACTTTCGCATTCTATCCCGCATGGCCGTTTAGACGGCTCCGGACAGGCGAAGCGTGGCCAGAAAAAAGAAACCTATGATAATTTGAGAAAACTGCTCTAAGAGGCCGAAACCATCGCCCCCCACGCGGCTGCCTTGAGCCTGACTCAGACGCAGGCACCGTCGGGCAGTCCAGAGGCTCAAGAGGGCACCGCCGCCTATCGAAACCAGGGCGAATCCCCCGATTGATCCCCCGATTGATCCCTCTATGCCCCAAAAAAAATCGGGCGAGCCGGTCCGTGCCCCGATAGACACGCTAGACACGCTAGACAGGGCCACACCGATACTCAGCATGGCACCCACGAAGACTGCCCCCAGGGTCAGGCCAAGAGCCAGACGCCAAGGCGGTCTCACCGCCCCCGGCTCGCCCCCCCCTACCGGGTCAGACCACCAGGGGGCAGCGGCTGCCGCGTGAAGAGCGGCCGGCGCAAGGACAGAGAGCCGCCGTCCCCGGCTTTTCTGCTCGAAAGCCAGGCCGAGAACGAGACTCCAGCGTGACCCTATTTGTGAAACCAGAAGGGTCATAAAAAAGAGACTCCCGCTCGCGTGTAGAAGGGCGACTCTCAAAAAAACGGAAAGAATAAGAGCAAGCGTCCCAAAACTCCCCAAGGTCGGGTCTTTTCTGGCTTTTTCGCCTCCTTTGAGGGCGTCAAAACTATCGGCCAGCCCGTCCTCGTGCAGGGCTCCCGTTGAAACGGCGAGCATCCCAAGGGCACACACGGCACTCAGAAGGACCGAGTCCGACAAAAAAAAGACTCCCAGACCGACGCCGCTCCCTACCAGCCCGAGGCCTAAACCGATAAAAGGAAAACACCACGCACTCTGGGCCAAAGAGACACTTCGAACAGAAGGCGACGCGCCCGCACCCCCCGCACCTATAGGCACAATGGTTAAAAAAGTCGTGGCACAGCGGAATTCGGCCCCTCGAGTCCGCAAAAAAGAGCCGACGCCCCGGCCGACAAGACGCCTAGCACCCAGACGCATGCCGCCGCCTCGCCGAAGAGGGACCGGCGGTGGGCTCACCAAACAAGACGCTCGGCATGATACGTCGGTGTCACGCCATAGCGTTCGAAGAGCCGCCGCTGAGTCTCGGGGTCGTCGTTGAATTCATCTCTGTGGATCCCCTGCGTGATAAAAAGCGTATCCAGGCCGACCCCTGCGGCTCCCTTGATATCGTGCAGGAGCGAATCGCCAATGCCCAAACCGCGCCCCGCCGCCTGCTCGGCCGAGACCCCCAAAAGACGAAAACACGCGTGATAGGTCTCGGGGCGAGGTTTCCCGTGCCATCGGACCTGCCCGCCCATGGCTTCATAACGCTGGGCCAGGGCTCCTGCACAAGGCTGGAGCTGCCCGAACCTGTCGAGCGAGTG
Source organism: Alphaproteobacteria bacterium (assembly GCA_965203415.1). Classification (GTDB taxonomy): domain Bacteria; phylum Pseudomonadota; class Alphaproteobacteria; order CBDBCS01; family CBDBCS01; genus CBDBCS01. Next base: position 607,120 of record CBDBCS010000006.1, read on the forward strand.
CAAATCCGGATTCGCACAAACCATCGGCAAAGCCCGCTCGAGACACGTCTGCAAAAAAGACGCATAGGCCTCGAGGGTCGACCCGGGGCGCATGCCGGCGCACATAATCCAGTCGGCTTGACTCAGGTCCGAGACCTCCTGAAGTTCGGGCAGCTCCGCCACAAGAGACCGGTCCTCGACATAACGCAGGAGAAAAAAACGATGCCCTAAACGGCGGTAAAAACCATCCGTTTTGTCTCGAAGCGCGTCCTGGAAATCCGTGCCAGAGGTTACAATATGATGATAATGACGCCCCGACTCATAGCCGAGCAACGCCAGATTAGCCCGCGTCGCCGCGCGCGACCGAGACGAATTCGACAGCGTTAAGACTTGTTTTCCGCTGGATACGAGATGCTCCAGAGCCTCCGGAACGCCCGCAAGAGCTCGCCAGCCGTCATGCATACACGCCCACTGGTCCACAATGAAAAAATCATAGGCGTGGTGAAGAGACCTCAGGTCTCGGGCGTGTTCAGCAGTCACGCCCGACAGCGTCCTCGACCGAGGCTAGGCCATGGTGCTCTAGACACGCCGCCACATGGGCGGCGACGCGTCCGGGAAAGCTGGGCCCGTTCAGAACGACCCCCGTGTAAGACTGGAGAAGCGTGGCTCCCGCACAAATTTTTTCCCAAGCCCGCTCGGGGGTGTCAATCCCGCCCACGCCGACCAGCGGCAGACGGCCCTGCGTGTGCCGATACACCCGACGGAGAACCGCCGTGGATTTCTCAAATAGGGGCGCGCCCGAAAGCCCGCCCCGCTCTGAACGATGAGGCGAACGGAGACTCTCCGGACGGTCAAGCGTCGTATTCGTCAGGACGAGACCTGCGAGCTTGCGCTCTAAAGCCCAGTCGGCGATGGTTTCATAAACGCCATCGGGTTCGTCGGGGGAGAGCTTGATTAAAAGAGCCGGAACGGGACACGCCGCCTCGGCCAGCTGCTCGTGTATCGCCTGGAGAAGCTTCTCTAACCGTCCCACCGATTGCAACGCTCGCAGGCCCGGCAGGTTGGGAGAGGAAACATTGAAAACCAGGGCATCCGACCAAGGCGCAAAAAGACGGGTGAGCTGGACATAATCCTCTATAGGGTCCGCGGCATCCGTATTCGGCCCGAGATTGACCCACAGGGGTTGGTCCAGAGCCTCCCTCTCCCGTGCCCTTTTCAAACGCTCGAGAACACGCGCCGCCCCATGACCGGGAAAGCCCAGGCGATTGATGCAGGCTCGGTCCTCGCGAAGAGAGAAGAGCCTCGGGGTCGGATTGCCAATCTGCGGATGGGGCGTCACGGTGCCAATCTCGCTGAAACCGACGCCAAGAGCTCCGTGCTTTTCCAATGCGACGCCATTCCTGTCCAACCCGCCGGCAAGGCCGAAAGGGCGCGTATAGGTCCTGCCCGCAAAAGACACGCACAAGGGGGAGCGGGAGCTTTTCTGGGGGGGAAAACGCTGCCCGCGCCGGGGCCGGGCATAAAACTCGACGGCTTTCTCGGGGGCAGCCCGCGCGAGCCCCATTCCCCAATTCCGTGTCCTCTCGGCCCCGAGAACTTTGTGCGACGCCGAAAGAGCGCGGAGCCAGAGGTCCGGCCGTGGTGATTCTTGCCTTATCATGTCATACCGTTTTGGGCTCGTATCTCATCACGACTCCGTTCCTGATCGACTGGCTTTCCGGAACTACCGCGGAACAGAACACCCTGCATACACCCCGGGACTTGCCGGCACACGGACTCGAACCGCGGACCTGAGGTTTACAAAACCCCTGCTCTACCGACTGAGCTATACCGGCAAAATACACAAAAACTGCAAAAAACCACAAAAATATAGCTCAAGATCCCCCCCTTCTAGCCCAAAAAGGGGGACTTGACAAGCATATAATATAGCACAAAAAAATATAATACGAACGTATCACGTAGATGTCATGCTTGACCCGCCCTCTCTCGCGGTCTAGAATCGCCCCCGCGAAAGGCGGAGTAGCTCAGCTGGCTAGAGCAGCGGGATCATAATCCGCGTGTCGGGGGTTCGAGTCCCTCCTCCGCTAGAGCTTTTCGCCTGGCTCGTCTGGCCCCCCGTCTGTCGTCCTGCCGCGCCAGGTCCGGAGGCCGCTCACGGCGAGACTCACAAGAAAAAAGAGAAACCCCCCGACAACAATAGCCGGCCCGGCGGGGATATCCAGCACAAAAGAGCCGCCTAAACCCAGCCCCACCGAGAGACTCCCAACACCCATGGCTCCCAGAGCCATAATTTCGGGACTCCGAGCAAACGGACGCGCCGCCGCCGCCGGCAAAATTAAAAGAGCCGTCACCAGTAAAATCCCCACAATCTTCATCGCGAGCACCACCGTGCCAGACAGCAGACCTATGAGCAGAAAATCATAGCGTAAAGCCTGGCGGTCTTCGCTGACGGCGATCTCAGAGCTGACCGTCAGAGCCACAAAAAGACGCCAATACCGACCTAAAACCAGCAGAACGACGCTCAGAACGCCCGCGATAAGCCATAAGTCTCGGTCGCGCAGCGCCAATAAATCGCCGAATAAAATCGACGATAAATCAAAACGATACGCGCCCAAAAGGCTCAGGAGCACAAGACCCAGGGCTAAATTGGTGTGGGCTATCAGGCCCAAAATGCCATCCGAGGTCAAATGCGTCACACGACGCAGATAGAGAATAACCATCCCAACCAACCACGAAAGCAGAAAAATGCCGATAAAGGGCTCGATGCCCAGCACAGAGGACAAAAGAAAACCCAGAAGCGCACTATGAGCCAAGGTGTCGCCTAAATAGGCCATCCGCCGCCACATAATCAGACACCCGAGCGGAGCCGCTAAGCACGCCACGGCGATGCCCCCGAACAGGGCTCGCAGAACCAGCTCTGTCACGCGTCCGAGCCGGCCTTCTCGCCGCTGGCGGAAGCAGAGGACGAGTCCTCGGGCGAACCCTCGCCAGACGGCCCGCCAGACGGAGAGGGGCGATGAGCTTGGTACTGGGGATGAGGCTGCCCATGATGATGTTGATAGAGCGCAAAAACGGCTTCTGCCGAATCCTCTTCCCCGCCGACGGGCGCCCGGGGGACGGCCGGGGCGGGCATCTCGCCCGGCGTTTCGAGACTCTCGGCGTCCGGACTGTCGGAAGGCCGCCCAAAGCGGCTCACAAAATGGGCATAGGCCGGCTGGCGCCGGAGGGCCTCGAGCGACCCCTCACAGCACAGACGCTGGTTGAGACAGAGAATTCGATTCGAACGCGCCATCACAACATGAAGATCGTGGGAAATCAAAAAAATGGCGCACCCCAGAGTCTGATTCAAATTCCAAATAAAATGATAGATCTCGCGCTGGCCGCGCAGGTCAATGTTTTGCAAGGGTTCGTCTAGAATCAAAAGATCCGGGACGCCAAGCAGAGCCCGCGCGATCAGAACGCGCTGAAATTGACCTCCCGATAAGAGATGCAGCGGCCGATTCTGACTCCCGGCCATGCCGACGCGCGCCAGCACCGCCGCAATCTGGCTCTCGGAGAGGCGGCGGGTCAAACTAATAAAACGCCCCACGCCCAAAGGCAAAGTGCGGTCCAAAGCTAGACGCTGAGGCACATACGACGCCTGGAGTTTGCTCCGGCGCGTGATCGTGCCACACGTCGGTTTCTCCAGCCCCACCAGAAGCTTGGCTAACGTCGTCTTGCCCGCTCCGTTCGGCCCAATTAACGTGACAATCTCGCCTTGTCTGATCGAAAAAGAGACCTCGCGAACCAGCCAGGAACCCGAACGCCGCAGCCCAACCCCAGACAGACTTATAAGAGATTCCGCCTTGCTCATGGTTTTCTTTGTGATATACTGCGGTGCTGGACCGGGATGACCCCGGATGGCCCCCAGATGGTCCCCGGGATGACCCGGGCGACAGAAACTGGGAGAAGGTCCAGAAAACGACTATAGCAGTATTTTTGAGAGAATTCACATGGAATCCATGCACTTCTTTTTGTCTCGCACGCTTGCCCCCGCCCACACCTTATCGAGGGGCTCGAGGCACACCCAGATCACCCACACCACCCACACCGCTCCGGAGGCAAGCCGGAAAACGGCGCGCTTGTCTAACGTTCTGTGTTTGCTGTATGCATGCACGCTGGCATGCATTCTGGGAGCTGGAGTCGCTTTGGGGCCGCGCCCCGCGGCGGCTCAAGAGGCCGGGCCTTCCGAACTGGACCTCCGGCTCGTTGTGACATTCCCCATGCTCTGGGGGTTGGTTGCCTCGGTCAGCGGCCCAGAGAACCCGCCTGTTCTTCTCATCACCGAGCCTCAAGACCCGCATCACGCCGATTTGAAACCGTCTCAGATTCGCAACGTGCAGCAGGCCAGTCTTGTTTTTTTTGTGTCCGAGCATTTTGAAACGACCCTCTATAGGAAACTCCTGAGGGACCTTCCGGCGACACAGGGCATCCAATTGATGGCCGATTCGAATTTGAAGCCTCTCCGCACTTTTGGAGAAAACCGCAGGGGAGACGACCGCCACCCGCACTGCCGCGACGAGGCCCATAAGCATCACGAAAAAGACCACGACCAAGACGATCACGGCAAGTACCACGACGATGACGACGACGAACACGGGGAGCGCCACCACGACGACGATGACGAACACGGGGAGCGCCACCACGACGATGACGACGACGATGACGAACACGGGGAGCGCCACCACGACGATGACGACGACGACGACGAACACGGGGAGCGCCACCACGACGACGACGACGAACACGAGGGGCACCACGACGACGACGAACACGGGGAGCACCACCGCGACGACCACAAGGCGCACCACGACGATGACGAACACGCGGAGCACCACCACGGCCACGGCCACGGGCACAAGGGGCGAGACTACCCCCACCACGACGAATGCCACGAGGATGAAGGCCGCGGCGCGGCTCTGCTGGATGCCCATGCCTGGCTGGACGTCGAGATGGCAAAACGTATGCCGGACCGCATCGCCACCGAGCTGGGACGCCTAGACCCCGCGAATGCGGAAACCTACCAGACCAGAGCCCGGCAAGAGCAAGCGCAAATCGACCTTTTGCGCACCGAGCTCGACGACGACGCGCCGCCGGCACGCCTACTGGCGTCTCACGATTTTCTAGCCTATGCCGAGTCCCATCTTCCCATTCGTACGGTCGACGTGCTATCCGTCGGCGACCACCAGGCCCCGAGCCTTAGGACGCTTGATCGGATTCGCAAAGCCCACGAGATGGGGGCCTATGACTGCTTTGTCGTGGAAAAAAACGATCCTCACGCCGCCACCAGCCGTAAATTCGCCGAAAATCTAACCGGCCTGCAGGTCCTGGAGCTGGACGTCCTCGGGTTTGACTTGAACCTCGATGCGTCGCACTACAGGCGTCTGATGACGCAAGTTGCCGAAACGCTTCGCGCCTGTCATGCATGACGGCGGCGCAGGAAGCGGAGCAGGAAAAGGAAAAAAAGTCCACCAGAAACAGACCCAATAAGACAGACTCCATAAACGAGAGGGCGAAAACACCACCCCACCCCGCGGGGGCCGGACGTCAGATCAACCGAGCCCCCTCTCTGCGCCCTGCTCTCTGAGCCGCGCCCCTCAGAAAGAAAGAGCTCCAGGAAGAAAAGGAGAGAAGACCAGCTAGCACTGCCACACCCCACGGTCGCGAGCGGGCTATGGCATGGGGCCCCTATATCACATCGCGCCGCCGAGAACCGACTTCTGACAAGGACGGACGGACGCCCGCGCGCCGCCTACCTACGCAAAAAAGAGCAAGCCCCGCCCCCCATCGTCACGAGGACGACAGGCGGCAAGGCAAGCATAAGAAGAAAGAGAAAAAAGAGGCGGCAGGCAGCCCGCGGGGGGCCGCCGCGAGACCTAAAAGCCCATGCCAGCTCCGCCCATGTCACCCCCAGGAGGCCCTCCCGCAGGACCCGAACCTTTGGGTTCTGGCTTCTCGGCGACCATGGCCTCGGTTGTAATCAGCAGACCGGCCACGGAAGCAGCGTCCCGAAGAGCCGTACATACAACCCTAGCCGGGATCTATAATGCCCTTCTCGGCAAGGCTCCAGTCCGTCCTATCGTCGTCTGAGGACCGACTCTTTCTGACAACGACGAACGGACGACGACGCCCACCGCGCCATACATGATGCAAGAGTTGCGGCACACGCGCACCCCCCCTACACAAAAAAGAGCAAGCCCCGCTCCCCATCGTCACGAGGACGACAGGCGACTGGTGACGCAAGTCGCCGAAACGCTTGGCTCCTGTCATGATGCGTCATGACGGACCGACGGACGGCGGCACATCACCGAGCTAAAACGCTGCCAGCCGGGGGGCTCACGCGACGCATGTCCGACACGCACGCGTGTCGCGCCAGGCCCGTGGTGTGCGTTTTGACTCGGGCGTTTCGGCGGAGCAGGAAAAGGAAAAAAATCCGCCAGACTCCATAAGCAAGAGGGCGAAAACACCCGGTGATGCCGGGAGATACCGGGGCGGGGTCGGACGTCGTCGGTTCGGATAGACCGAGCCCCTCGCTACGCCCTGCTCTCTGAGCCGCCCCCCTCAGAAAGAAAGAGCTTCAGGAAGAAAAGGAGAGAAAACCAACTAGCACCGCCACAACCCACGGTCGCGAGCACCCTATGGTATGGGCCCCACATCACATCGCGCCGCCGAGAATCGATCTCTGACAAGGACGGCCGTCCGCACACCGCCCCCCTACGCAAAAAAGAGCACGCCCCGCCCCCCATCGTCACGAGGACGACAGGCGGCAGGGCAAGCATAAGAAGAAAGAGGCGGCAGGCAGCCCGCCGGGGGGCCGCCGCGAGACCTAAAAGCCCATGCCAGCTCCGCCCATGTCACCCCCAGGAGGCCCTCCCGCAGGACCCGAACCTTTGGGTTCTGGCTTCTCGGCGACCATGGCCTCGGTTGTAATCAGCAGACCGGCCACGGAAGCGGCGTCCTGAAGAGCCGTCCGTACAACCTTAGCCGGGTCTATAATGCCCTTCTCAGCAAGATTGCAATACGACCCCGTTTGCGCATCGAAGCCCCACTGGTCATTGCTAGACTCCAAAAGCTTCCCGACGACCACGGCACCTTCCGTGCCGGCGTTCTCGGCAATCTGGAAACAAGGCGCAACAAGAGCCCGACGCACGATCGCGATGCCAACACGTTGGTCCTCGTTCTCGTATTTCACGCTGTCAAGCTTCTTCAGAGCGTAGATCAGAGCAGCTCCTCCACCTGGGACAATGCCCTCTTCGACGGCGGCCCGAGTGGCGTGCATCGCGTCATCGACGCGGTCTTTACGCTCTTTGACTTCGACCTCGGTGGCCCCGCCGACGCGGATGACCGCGACACCGCCGGCTAGTTTCGCCAAACGCTCCTGGAGCTTCTCGCGGTCATAGTCCGAGGTCGTCTCCTCGATCTGCGCCCGAATCTGCTCGCACCGCGCCTTGATGTCCTGCTTTTCGCCGGCACCATCGATGATCGTCGTGTCCTCTTTGGAGATCTTGACCCGCTTGGCCGTGCCCAACATGTCGATGGTCACGTTCTCCAGCTTGATGCCCAGATCTTCCGAGATAACCTGCCCACCCGTGAGAACCGCAACATCCTCGAGCATCGCCTTACGCCGATCGCCAAACCCAGGAGCCTTCACCGCCGAAACCTTCAGACCACCACGGAGTTTGTTGACAACCAAGGTCGCTAGAGCCTCGCCTTCAATGTCCTCGGCGATGATGAGAAGCGGCCGACTTGCCTGCACCACGGCTTCCAGAACCGGCAGCATCGGCTGAAGCGACGAAAGCTTTTTCTCGTGGAGCAAAATGAGCGGCGATTCGATATCGCAGATCATTTTCTCGCTGTTCGTCACGAAATAGGGCGACAGATAGCCTCGGTCGAACTGCATCCCCTCGACGATATCGACCTCCGTCTCGAGTCCTTTGGCCTCTTCGACGGTGATAACGCCTTCATTGCCGACTTTTTTCATCGCATCGGCGATTTTTTGGCCGATCTCGCGTTCGCCGTTCGCGGAAATCGTCCCGACCTGAGCAATTTCCTCCTGCGAGGAGATCTTCTTCGCCCATTTCCGGATGTGTTCCACGACGGCCCCGACGGCGGCCTCCATCCCACGCTTGAGATCCATCGGATTCATGCCGGCCGCCACAGCCTTCACGCCCTCCCGGACCAGAGCCTGAGCCAAAAGCGTGGCGGTCGTGGTGCCATCGCCTGCCTCGTCGCTGGTCTTCGAGGCGACCTCGCGCACCATTTGAGCCCCCATATTCTCATATTTGTCGGACAGCTCTATTTCTTTGGCCACCGTCACACCGTCTTTGGTGATGCGCGGGGATCCGAAAGATTTGTCGAGGACCACGTTCCGGCCTTTCGGGCCGAGCGTAACCTTGACGGTATCAGCCAGCAGGTCCACGCCACGCAACATCCGGGCGCGGGCATCACTGGAAAACTTAACTTCTTTTGCAGACATATCGAAACTCCTTAGTCAATGCGAATTGACAACGAAAAAATAAACGAGACGCCTCGAGAAGGCAGTCGCCTTACGGGCAGACGCCCAACGGACACAAGCCCTACTCGAGAATTCCCATAATGTCGGACTCCTTCATGATCAGCAGGTCTTCCCCGTCGATCTTGACTTCGGTCCCCGACCATTTGCCAAAGAGGACCTTATCGCCCGCTTTGACGTCCAGAGGCGTGATCTTCCCGTCCTCGGAACGGGAACCCGTTCCTGCGGCAAGAATCTCACCTTGCATCGGCTTTTCCTGAGCCGTGTCGGGAATAATGATCCCGCCAGCGGTTTTCTCTTCGGCCTCGGTCCTGCGGACCAAAACGCGATCGTGTAGAGGTCTGAATTTCATAACGTCACACTCTCCAAAAACAAAGACAATGAGAGAACAGAGTCTCTCCACTCTCGGTTGGGACGATTCGGGGCACCCATACATCCGGGCGTATCAAACGCTCGAATGCCAGCATTATGCTAGCACTCGACCCCGCCGGCTGCCAACAACAGAGCGGTTCTAACTGAAACAGTTTCCTCTGTCAAGCTCTTTTTTGCCTTTTTTTGATCATTTTTTTGAACTGGAGGATCGTGCACCGGAGGAAAACACGGCACAAACCTTGATAGGCCTCGCAAAACGGAGTCCGAAAATGGCCCAAAAAATGGCCCTGGGCGGGCTGTGACGTTTAAGCTGTCACAGATCCTCTCGTCGCGGCGGGTCGGCCCCCACGCGTGTGACGGTGACGGCCGCCGCGCGCTGGGCGAAAGACAGAGCCTCGACCAGCTCGGTCAAGTTGGGTGAATCGGCCGAATCGGTTGAATCGGCAGCCGAGAGCCGTGCCAGAGCCCCGCCTTGGTGCAGACCCCGCTCGGCGAGCCCGACCCAAAGCGCCCCACTCAGCGTATCGCCCGCCCCGATACCGTCGACAAACCGCGCCGCCGGCATGGCCTCGACAGGCAGGTGAAACGGCGGCGAACCCTTCAAAGAGGCCGACAGGCCGCACCCGCCCTGCGTGAGAACGACCAGAACAACCCCGCACGCATGCCAGTCTCGGCAGACCTGAGACCACGTCATGCCTAGCCAGTCGAGATCCTCCAGAGACAATTTGACGATATCCGCGCGCCCTATCAATTGGGTCAGGCGTTCGGTGTAGAGACGACGGTCCTCGACGAGCAGCGGCCGAATGTTCGGGTCCACGACAATCAAGCCTGTCCCCGCCGCCGCACAACGCCTGGCGTATTCAAGACAGGTTTCGCCGTGCGGCGTCTTGCCCAGAGTCCCACACGAGATATGCAGAATCTCGGGACACACCGGGAGCGGAGACGGTATGTCTGCCGGGGCCAATTGGTGCGAGGCGCTCTCTTTGTCAAAGAAATGGTAGCGGGGCTGACCGTCGTCCAGCGTCTCGGCAAAAGAGAGCATGGTCGGGCTCTCTTTTTCTACCGAAAAAAGTTCCGAAATCGTGTTGCGAGCCATCGCCTGACGCAGACTCTTTCCGAATAGGTCCGAAGACAGGCCCGTGCCTAACCCGACTCGATACCCCAAACGAGCCACGGCAAGAGCCGTGTTAAAGGCAGACCCGCCCGGAACCGGCCGAAAAACCGCCGCTCCCGAGCCCGACGCCAGGTCGGGGTCGGGGATGGACACCATGTCCATGCAGGTCTCGCCGATGCAAAGGATCATGAGATCATAGCTCCGTCACGGCCTCATGGGCATCGCGTCGCGACACAACGCACGCCTCGAGACACTTTGAAACATTCAGAGGAAAATCCAAGAGAAAGCCCAAATAAAAATTAGGAGAGAATCTCCGATAAAAAATCGAAGATCCTAAATAAAAAATCGAAGACCCCAAATAAAAACTCGAAGAGCCCTGACAAAACCTCGAAGAACCCCGATAAAACCTCGAAGAAAGCCGATAAAAAATTAAGGAAAAACTCAAGGAAAAACCCCAAGACAAACCCCAGAGCGAAACCCCAGAGAAACCCACCAGAGAAAAACCCTAGAGCAAACCCCAGAGACAAACCCAGAGAAAGGCCCCAAGAAAAACCTAGAGAAAAACCACCAGTCAAAAACCTCGGGAGAGGAGGTTCCAGCAACCAATCTAGCAACAAATTCAGAACAAAACCCAGAGCAAAGCCTAGAACCAACCCCCGGAGAAAAAACTCCGGAGACTTGGTTTTGGTTTCCGTCTCGAGTTCCGTTTCTGTCATGGACGGGGCGTTTTTGTCCTTTTTCTAAAGGAAGAACCAAAAGAAAGCCCAACCGGAAAAACTGAGACAGAAGCCCAGGGAAAAACCTAGCGAAAACCTCAAAAAAAGCCCGAGGAAAAACCCCAGAAAAGAGCCCAGAACCAAACCCAAGAGAATGTCGTTAGAGGAAAACTCAGAGAAAAATCCAGAGAGAAGATCCAGCAAAAAACCCAGAACAAATCCCATAGACAAACCCCGGAAAAAAACCACCAGAGAGCTGGTTTTAGTTTCGGTTTCAGTTTTTACTTCTGTCATGACCGGGGCGTTCTTGTCCTTTTTCTAAAAGAAGAACCAAAAGAAAGTCCAAGAGGAAAAGCTAAGACAAAAACCTAGGGAAAGACTTAGAGAAAACCTCAAAAAAAAACCGGAGAAAAGTCCCAGAAAAAAGCCCAGAGCCAAACCCACGAGAAGATCACTAGAGGAAGACTCAGAGAAAAACCCAGAGAGAAAATGCAGCCAAAAACCAAGAAAAAATCCCAGAGACAAACCCCGGAAAAAGAAGCCGAAAAAAAAGCTAGTAAAAAAGCCCGGAGACTCGGTTTCGGTTGCGGCTCCGGTTTCGGTTTTCACTTCTGTCATGGGCGAGGCGTTCTTGTCCTTTTTCTAGCCGACGTAGACCTAACCGGCCGCGAGGCCGCAGCCGTCCGAGCCTTCGGCCGCCGCCCCCGCCCCGGAGAAGGCACCACCACAAGACCCTCGGCATCGAAGTAATGGACAAAAGCATCCTGAAAGCTCAGTCCAAATTTCTGCCCGAGACGCACATGGTCCTGGCGTTCTCGGACACGCACGACCGCCGTCTGACCGTTCGCGAGCTCGAAGTGGTAAAAGTTCTCGTGACCCAGGACTTCCTCCAAGAGAAGCGTTCCATCCAAAAGCCCCGTTCCAGGACGGCCCAAGGTCAGGTGCTCGGGGCGGACGCCGGCGGCGGCCCAGGTCTTTGGCCCGGCTAGGCCGGACTTTCCGCTCTGAGAGAGAAGCTCGGGGGCGAAAAAATTCATCCGCGGCGAGCCGATAAAGCCCGCAACGAATTGGCTGACGGGGTGATGATAGAGCTCTAAAGGCGTTCCAATCTGCTCCACCACGCCCCCATTGAGAATCACAATCCGATCCGCCATCGTCATCGCTTCGACCTGGTCGTGCGTCACATAAATCATACTGGTGTCCGGCAGATGACGCTTGAGTTTCAAAATCTCTATGCGCATCTGAACGCGCAGAGCCGCATCTAAATTCGATAGAGGCTCGTCAAACAGAAAAATGGACGGATTACGGATGATCGCTCGGCCGATGGCGACGCGCTGGCGCTGACCGCCCGAAAGATGCCGAGGATGCCGCTGGAGATAATCCGTTAATTGGAGACGCTCGGCCACGGCTTGGACGCGTTGTTTGATTTCGGCTTTGGGCGTCCGGCGCATCTCTAAACCAAAGGCGATGTTCTTATAAACCGTCATATGAGGATAAAGCGCATAAGACTGAAAAACCATGGCAATCCCGCGGCGAGCCGGATTGACGTCGTTCAGACGCCGGCCATCCAGGACAATATCTCCGGATTCGACCGTCTCGAGTCCCGAAATACTACGCAGTAAAGTCGATTTGCCGCACCCAGAGGGCCCGACAAAAACAACAAATTCACCCTTTTTCACCTCCAGCGTGACGTCCTTCAAAATCTGGAGAGCGCCATAAGCTTTGTGTATGTTTTTCAAAATAAGATGCGACATGGTCTCTGTGGACTCCTTCCTCAAATTGTTTTCGGCCTCAAGCCATACGCTGGGCGATCACAAAACCCAGAGGCGGTATATAAACCGGCCCCGACGAGGCGTCCAGCCGCCCACCCTCGGGCTCGCTGACGAGCAGACGCAACAAAGGCGACCGGGGCGACCGAGGCGACCCGGCGTCTCCGCCGCGCGCCTGGGGTGCCTCCTCGAGAGCGTAGGGCTCTGGGGCAAAATTGAACCAGCCGATTAGCTCTTCCGGCAGGTCTTCCGGGGAATCTTCCGGGGAATTTTCCCGGGAAGAATCCGGAAGCAGGCCCCGACGAAGCTCTAAGAGCGTCGGGCTTTTTTCCTCTATTTCCAGACTCCCGTGCCGCAGGCTGGGATGAGCCCGACGGAACGCGATCAGACGCTTGTAAAAGCTCAGAACGGAATCGGCGTCCTGTTGCGTGTCGACGGCATGTCTCTGGTGTTCCGGCGGAATCGGGAGCCACAAAGAGGACGACCCAGAAAACCCAGCCTGAGGCGCCTCCGCCTCCCAAGCCATGGGCGTCCGACACCCGTCTCGGCCCTTGAAGTCCGGCCAAAAAGCGAGGCCATAGGGGTCCACCAATTGCGCCAGCGTTAAATCGGCTTCGGGGAGCCCCAGCTCCTCCCCCTGATAGAGACACAGACTCCCGCGTAAAAAAATGAATAAGCCAAACGTGAACCGCGCAAAAGCCGCCGTCGGCCGGCCCCAGCGCGAAATATGCCGCATGGAATCGTGATTCGAAAAAGCCCAACACGCCCAGCTTGATGACCCTAACAGTTCCTCGCTCTGGCGGAGCGTCCGAGCCACATAAGGAGCTCCGAACTTCTCGCCCAGGAAATCAAACCCATACCCCATATGGAGCAGCTCGTTCCCCCGCGTATAGGACGCCAGCGTCGCCAAAGAGTGCTCGCCATCGCCGACCTCGCCCAGAAGCGTGCGATTATCATAGCACGCCGTCAGCTGCCGGAGTCTCGATAAAAACACAAGATTCTCGGGCTGAGTCTTGTCGTAAAGATGAGACTGATATCCATAGGGATTCGACGCCGGAACATCGCACGCCGTTTCTTGCGGCTCTTGCCGGGCTAGAGGCGGATTGTCGCTCAAAGTCGGACTGTGAAAATAAAAATTCACCGTATCCAGACGAAACCCATCCACGCCCATCTCGAGCCAGAATTGGGCGACGTCCAACAGAGCGTCCTGGACCTCTGCGTTGTGGAAATTGAAATCGGGTTGAGACGGCAGAAAATTATGCAAATAATACTGCCGCCGCCGCGCGTGCCACTGCCAGGCGGACCCGCCAAAAACAGAGAGCCAATTATTCGGCGGCGTCCCATCCGGCTTGGGGTCCGCCCAGACGTACCAGGCGGCGCGGGCATTTTCTCTCGAGGCTTGACTCTCTAAAAACCAAGGATGCTGGTCGGAACTATGCGACAGAACGAGATCGATTAAAACGGCTAAACCCCGACGATGGGACTCTGCCAGGAGACACCGAAAGTCCTCCATGGTGCCGAACATGGGGTCAATGCCGCGATAATCCGAGACATCATACCCAAAATCCTTCATCGGCGAGGGAAAAAAGGGCGAAATCCAAATCGCATCCACCCCCAGCTGTTGGACGTGGTCGAGACGACTCGTCAGGCCCGCGAGGTCGCCGATGCCGTCTCCGTTGCTATCCTGAAAAGAACGCGGGTAAATCTGATACAAAAAAGCCCCGCGCCACCAGTCCCGAGACTTCGCAGGTGTCGGCCGAGACCGAAAAGAAACACCGGCCATGAGGCTTCGACTTTCGTGGTCCATGTTCCCCCGCTTACCCCCCTTTGACAGACCCGACCAAAAGGCCGCGGACAAAATAACGCTGAAGCGAGAAAAAAACAATCAGCGGCACCAGCATGGAGACAAAAGCACTCGCTGTCAGAATCTCCCAATTATCGCCGCGAGATCCCAAAATCTCTCGTATGCGCGAGGTTAACACAATCTGATGCTCTTGTTTTCCTAGAAAAACGACCGCCACCAATAAATCGTTCCAAACCCATAAAAATTGAAAAATCGCAAAAGACGCCAGAGCCGGCACAGAAAGAGGCAAAACAATCCGCATAAAAATCTTATCATGCGTCGCCCCATCCATCTTGGCCGCATCGATTAAATCTGCCGGTAGGTTGGCAATATAGTTCCGAAGCAGATAAATCGCCAGAGGCAGCCCGAACCCCGTGTGAGCCAGCCAAACCCCCAAAAAGGTTTTCGATTCGAATCCAAAATACGTCCCCAAATCATTGTAAAGCCGTAAAAGAGGAATCAGAGCCATCTGCAACGGCACGAGCAAAAGCCCAATAATGGTGATGAACAGAAAGCTCTGACCGTAAAAGCGCATCCACGACAAAGCGTAGGCCGCAAAAGAAGCGATGAAAATCGGGATAAAAGTCGCCGGAAGCGTCACCATCAGAGAATTCATGAAAGCTCGGCCGAGGCCCTCGGCTATCAGGACTTCTACATAATTCCCAAGCGTGAAACGCGGCGGCGTGTCCACCGCAATATACAGCCGAGGGACTCGAGTATGCGTGAAAGGGCGCGGCGACTCCCATTTGTAAGACCCGTCCGCCTGGAGCGTGAAAAAAGTCGCATCCGCCTCTCGTTCGACGCGCGCCGGGCCTGTGGGGTATTTTTCAACCTCGCGCGAACGGAAGCCGAACCGCCGGATGGTCCAGTTCGATTCGGCCTCGGTTAAGAGCTGCCCCTGAATCACAAAGAAGTCGCCTTCGCGCGTTTGAGACTCGGCCGCAGGGAGGCGTCGCACGAAACTCTGCTGCGTCGTGGTGAAGGCCGTCCACCACCCCGAGACCGCCAATTGGTCCTTATCGCGCACCGAGGAAACAAACAAACCCAGCGTCGGCAGAACCCATAGCAGGACGAAAAAAAACAGCGAACCGTGCAGGAGCCATCTCATTCTTTTTCTTTCTGAAAACGCCGTATATTGAGAATCATAATCGGCAGAATGCCCATCATGATTAAAAGAGCAATCACACTACCTCTTCCAAAATCGCCTGCTCGGAACATCCAACTGAACATGAGATTAGCGAGGACCTCGGTGTCCCACTGGCCGTTCGTCATCGCCAGCACGATGTCAAAAATTTTCAGAACCAAAATCGTGATCGTCGTCCACACCACCAGCATCGTCCCCGTAACCTGAGGCACCATAATCCGAAAGAACGTCTGGAATCCATTGGCACCGTCCATTTTGGCGGCCTCTAGGGTTTCCTCGGGGATGCCGCGCAGAGCCGCCGACAGAATCACCATCGCAAAACCCGTCTGGATCCAGATAAAAACGATCATCAGAAAAAAATTATTCCAGAAGTCCACGGTAATCCAGGCTCGGGGGGTGCCGCCGAGGGCGAGCACAACGGCATTCAAGAGTCCGATTTGGTCCGACCCCTCGCTGCGAAAATCATAAACGAATTTCCATATCACCGAGGCCCCAATCATAGAGATCGCCATCGGCATAAAAATCAGCGATTTCGCGAGAACGCCCCAGCGGACTTTGTCGGCGAGCACCGCGAATAAAAGCCCCAACGCCGTCGAGAACGTCGGGACGACTAGAAGCCACAGCACATTGTTGAAAAGAGCTTGGTGGACCTCTTGGTCGCCGGCGGCCCACACAAAATTGGAGAGACCGACAAAACGCGTGCCGGTCCGGTCGAAGAAGCTCAAACGGAGGGTCTCGAAAACGGGGTAAACGAGATAAAGCCCCAGTATAAATAAAGCGGGGCCGGCAAAAATCCATGGGCGGATGCGTTCTCGCCATTTTTCACGCCATGCATGGTGGGTCTCGGGGTCGGCGTGGCCCCAGCGGAACCGAGTCAGCCAATCCAGAAGAAAATTCGCTCCCGCAAAATAAAGATAGAGCGACCCGAGGCTCACAAAAAGAGCCAGCACAATCCGGATGAGGTGTTCGCTCATCGAGGGCCGCTCTGGGACAAGACGGGCGGCGTCATACTCTGAAAACCGGGAGAAAACGCTGCAAGGGCGGCCACGCAGGTCAATTCCATCCGACGGCTTGGGCGGGGGCCGGTGTGGCGTAAAAGTCTAGACAACGGGCGAGGGTCGAGACGAGGGCGTCATACTCTGCCTGGTCAACGGTCAGTTTATAACCCCATTTTGTCTGTACAATCCGAGTGGCGGCAAAGCACCAATTCCAGAAGTTTGCGCTGTCTAGCGATGGTTGCCATTCGGCCCAGTCCTTGCCCTGTTTTTCTTCTCGGTTCAGCCCGGCGCGGGCGAGTTCGTGGTTCTCGGGGTCCTTGGTGAAAGCCCTCTTTTTTTCAGAACTCCAGGCGCAAGCCCCGCTATCGTGGGCTTCGGATAAGGCGACAATGGGATCGAGGTCGGCTTCGGCTTGAAGGTCTCGGCTGTCATCGCTGTAATCTTGTGGGTCATAGGGCGCGCAGCGGTTCTCGGGGGCAACGGTCATGTGGTTCTCGAGCAGGTCTATCGCGCCCTCGATTTCCTCGTGGGTTGCCTCGGCGAGGATATGCCTGGAGGCTGTCTGGGCGAGGGCAAGGCCGCCTCCGCCGCCGAGACCCCCGGCGACAACGGCGAGAGTGAAGACCAGGGGCGCGGTCAATCGTTTCATGAAACCGGGAGAAAATGCTGTAAGGGCCATGCAGGTTAATCCCATCCGGCGGCCGGGGCGGTGCCCGGTTCAGCGAAACGGTCTAGACAATGAGCGAGGGTCGCAGCGAGGGCGTCATACTCTACCGGGTCAACGGTCAGTCCATAACGCCATTTTGTCACTACAATCTGCATGGCGAAAAAACACCACCTCGCGGTCGCGGGATTTGTACCGTTTAGTGGTGGTTGCCATTCGGCCCAGTCCTTGCCCTGTTTTTCTTCTCGGTTCAACCGGGGGCTAGCGAGTTCGTGGTTATAGATGTAATTGGTAAAATCCTTCCTTTGTTGAGAACTCCAGGCGCAAGCCCCGCTATCGTGGGCTTCGGATAAGGCGACAATGTGGTCGAGGTCCGCTTCGTCGAGTGAAGTGAATGTTTCGCCAGTGTAATACGACACGATCCTCCCTTCCCGGTCTGCTATCAAGGCGTCTTTAAGTTCTCGGCTGCTATAGCTATAATCTTTTGGGTCATAGGGGGCGCAACGGTTCTCGTACGCAACGATAATATCGCTCTCAAGCCAGTCCATGGCAGTCTCGATTTGCTCCTGAGTCGGCTGGGCGAGGGCAAGCCCGCCGGGAGCACTGGCGACAACGGCGAGGGCCAGGGCCAGGGACGCGGTCAATCGCTTCATGCGGTGCAAGCTCGACGGCCAAAACCAAACGGCCGCCACAAAACCGGGAGAAAATACTGCAAGGGCCTTGCGGGTCAATCCCATGCGGCGGCCGGTTTGGGGACACGGTCTAGACAATGGGCGAGGGTATGAGCGAGGGCGTTATACTCTGCCCGGTCAACGGTCAGTCCATAACGCCGTTTTGTCTCTACAATCTGCCCGGCGGACAAACACCAATACACGAGGTTTGCGCTTTTTAGCGGTGTTTGCCATTCGGCCCAGTCCTTGCCCTGTTTTTCTTCTCGGTTCAGCCGTAGGCTGGCGAGTTCGTGGTTATCGGGATCATTGACAAAATCCTTCTTTTTTTTAGAACCCCAGGCACAAGCACCGCTATCGTGGGCTTCGGATAAGGCGACAGTGTGGTCGAGGTCTACTTCGTCGGGTGAAGCGAATGTTTCGCCAGTGTAAAGCGACCAGATGCGGTCGCCTCCTCCATAGTGTGCGATAACGGCGTTTTTAAGTGCTCGGCGGTTATAGCTGTAATCCTTTGGGTCATAGGGGGCGCAACGGTTCTCGGGCGCAACGGTAATATCGTTCTCAAGCCAGTCTAGATGTTTCCCGATATCCTCCTGGAACGTCTGGGCGAGGGCAAGCCCGCCGCCGCCGAGAATACCGGCGACAACGGCGAGAGCTAGGATCAGGGACGCTGTCAATCGCTTCATGCGGCGCAAGCTCGACGGCCAAAACCAAACGGTCCCCACAAAACCGGGAGAAAATACTGCAAGGGCCATGCAGGTCAATCCCATTCGGCGGCCGGTTTGGCGTAAAAGTCTAGACAATAGGCGAGGGTCTCGGCGAGGGCGTCATACTCTGCCTGGTCAACGGTCAGTGCATAACGCCATTTTGTGTCTACAATCCAAATGGCGGGAGAACACCAATAACTGAGGTTTAAGCTTTTTGGCGGTGGTTGCCATTCGGCCCAGTCCTTGCCCTGTTTTTCTTCTCGGTTCAGCCGGGGGCGGGCGAGTTGGTGGTTATTGATGTCATTGGCAAAATCCTTCTTTTTTTGAGAACTCCAGGCACAAGCACCGCTATCGTGGGCTTCGGACAAGGCGACAAGGTGGTCGAGATCTACTTCATCGGGTGAAGTGAATGTTTCGCCCGTGTAATACGACCGGATCTCTCCTCTCCGGGCTTCTATCAGGGCGTCTTTAAGTTCTAGGCTGTCATAGCGCCACTCTTTTGGGTCATAGGGGGCGCAACGGTTCTCGGGCGCAACGGTAATATCGTTCTTAAGTGCGTCTATAGCGGTCTCGATTTGCTCCTGGCTCGTCTGGGCGAGGGCAACCCCGCCGCTGCCGCCGAGAGTGCCGGCGACAACGGCGAGAGCCAAGACCACAGACGCTGTCACGTGCTTCATGCGATGCAACCTCCACAACCCCGGCGAGCCCCCTCCCGACGAGCCCTAGTTCCCGATAGCGTCCCAGCTTTCCTGAATCGCATCGGCGACCTCTTGAGCCGAGCGCCCGTTGACATAGTCCACCATGCCCGTCCAGAACGAGCCGGCGCCGACGGCCCCCGGCATCAGGTCCGACCCGTCAAAACGGAACGTCGTCGCATTCAACAGAATCTCACCCTGCTTCTTCAGAGCCGAATTCGCATAGGCCTCGGTATGAACACCCCGATGAGGCGTCAGAAAGCCAGACTGATTCATCCAGAGCTCGTGAGCCAAAGGCGTCTTCAGAAACTCAAGCAGCGCCCGAGACCCCGCCGAATCCTTCGCAATCGACCACACCGTGCCGGCTCCCAGGACGGGTTTCCCTAAATCCTGGCTCGCAAAAGGCGGGAAATAGAAAAAGTCTGCATCCTCGCCCAGAACGGTCCCCTCAGGCAAAAAGCTCGAGATAAAAGACGCCTGCCTGTGCATATAACACGCCGGCGGAATCGAAAACATGCCCTTGGGACTGTCGCGAAAATCCGTCGCGGCAACACCCTCAGCCCCGCCTTGGACGAAACTCGCCTCTCGACGAGCGAAAAGACCGAACGTCTCGATCGCTGCGACAATGCGAGGATCGTTGAACGGAATCTCGTTGGTAACCCAGCCGTCATAAACCGAGGGCGGTTGCGTCCGCAACATGATGTCCTCGACCCAGTCCGTGGCGGGCCAGCCCGTCGCGCCGCCCGACCCTAGGCCGATGCACCAAGGCGGCGTCCCGTCCGCAGCCATCCTGTCCGAAAGAGCCAAAAGTTCCTCCATCGTCTGGGGGACCTCATAGCCATTGTCCTCGAATTCCTGCGGGACATACCAGACAAGAGACTTAACGTCTACTTTATAGAAAAAACCGTAGAACTCTTTCTGGCCGCCCTCGTTGGCATAGGTCCCCAACTCTACCCACGAGGGCCCCGCCGCATAATTAGACGCAACCCAGTCGGCCATGTCCGACCCAAGAGGCACGAGTTTGCCTCGACGCGCCATGTCGGCCGCGAGACCCGGTTGCGGAAAAATCGCTACATTGGGCGGCGAACCTGCCTCTATGTCTATGAGGATTTGCTGCTCAAAATCATCCGACCCGGCGTAATTGATAGCCGCCCCAGTCGCGTGACGAAAATAATCGAAGACGCTTTCAATCAATTCTTTGTCCTGACCGAGCCACGGGCCAAAAACGGTGACGGTCTCGCCGGCGAGGTCCATGGCCTGAAAAGCCTCGAGATTGTCCCAGTGAAAATACGCCCCCTCCCCGATGGGATATTTGAGGTCTTGGGCGGATACAGAACCCGCAAACAAGCTTGCAACGCCCCCGAAAAACAGGGCGGCGAAAAAATTTTTCATACGCATAAGAAGAACTCCCTTAGAAACGACCCGGACCGGAAAAGATCCGAGCAAAAAAACGAGGCCAAACGACAAACCCGCCGACAAACCCGTCCAAAACGACAGACCCACGACAAGACTACGACAAGACAGGGGCCCCTCCTGTCCTAAAGCCGGACTCTAGACTTTTTTTTCCGTAAAAACAAGCATTCCCACAAGAGGCAACATTATCCGGCTTTTGCTGTACTTCTCTGGAGAGCTCGCGCCAGAGCCCAATAGGAATCCTTCGGCGTGCGCACCTGAGTCTCGAAATCGACATAGACCAAGCCGAACCTTTGACTGTAGCCCAGAGCCCACTCGTAATTG
This sequence comes from Alphaproteobacteria bacterium, assembly GCA_965203415.1. Lineage (GTDB taxonomy): Bacteria > Pseudomonadota > Alphaproteobacteria > CBDBCS01 > CBDBCS01 > CBDBCS01. Next base: position 628,077 of record CBDBCS010000006.1, read on the forward strand.
TCCATCAGCGTCCAGATGAAATAGCCTCGGACCGGCACGCCCTGCTCGAGAACTTCCCGAACCTTTGCCAGATGAGCGTCTATGTAATGAAGGCGCGCCGGATCTCGAACGCGAGAATTCTGGAGCGTTTCGGGCCCTGCCATCCCGTTCTCCGTCACGTAAAGAGGCAGACTCTGACTATAGTCGCGGGCAATCCAACTCAGAAAATAGGCGAGGCCCTCTGGGTAGATTTCCCAGCCCATGGCGGTCTGCGGGAGACGCGGCGGAGCTTCGCTCAAGCACCACGGCGTGGCGGACGGCGCGTGACGTATCAGCTTGCGCGTGTAGTAATTCACGCCCAACCAATCCAGCGGTGCCGCTATAAGCGGAAAATCATCCGCATAGAACTTCGGGAGCCAGGGCTCTAGAAACGCAAGAGCCGGTTCAGGATAAGAGCCCCGGAAAACAGCCTGCAAAAACCAGCGATTGTAAAGCGCGTCATAGAGGGCCGTGGCTTGTTTTGTCTCGGGCGTTTCGTCCGCCGGGCAGGCGTACTCAAAATTGAGAACGAGCCCCAACTGACACGGCCCCCGCGCGCGCAGAGCCGCCACCGCGTGCCCATGCGCGACCAGCACATGGTGCATCGCTCGGCTTGCGGCTCGAATGTCGCGGAGCCCTGGGGCATGCTGTCCTAAGAAATGACTCAACCAGGCGATGCACCAGGGCTCGTTGAGCGTCGCGATTTTCTCGAGTCGGTCGCCAAAACGCGCGGCGATTGCGCCGGCGTATTCCCCGAAATAGAGGGCGGTCTCACGGTTCGCCCAGCCGCCCTTGTCGGCCAGATAACTGGGGAGATCCCAGTGATACAAAAGACCAAAAGGACGCAGACCACGCGCCAAGATCGCGTCCAGAAGACGGTCGTAAAAATCGACCCCCGCCGCCGAGATCTCACGCACGGAATCGGGAAACAAACGCGCCCAGGAAAACGAAAAACGATAGGCGTCTAAACCCGCCTGCTGGACAAGGTCTAGGTCCGACTCATAGTGGTGATAGTGCGCACACGCATGCCGGCCTGTGTGCGAACCCGTGTGCGACCCATAGACCGTCCCCAGACTCTGAGAAAAACTGTCCCAATGCGAGGAACCACACCCGCCAAAAGCACTGCCCTCTATCTGGTAGGACGAGGTCGCCGTGCCGAAAATAAAGTCTCGAGGAAACTGTGCTCTGGAAAACTGAAACGAAGGCGAACTGGAAGAAGAAACCGAAGAAATCATGGCGGGCACCGAAATTCCGAAAAATAAAGACAAGACAAACAAAAAGAGAAGAACCGAAACATCCCGAAAGAGCCTTTCTCCGGATCCGGACCGGCGCGTCTCGAGCCCCTCCCTTACCCTATCCAGTTCTCCAGTCTTTCGAGTTCCAGCCCCGGTGGGACACATGGGGGGACGCTTGGTGGCACACGGGGGCACACGAAAATGAAAAAACGGCGGGCGCAGAGAAAACTTCACACAGAATAAACTTTTATAAACTTTTTCTCAAAAACCTTGCAAAAAAGACTTGAAAAAGAATTCAGCCCGGTGTACTCAAGCTTTGTCTCCTTAAAGTTGCCCTCGCTTCTTTTTTCGGTTCTGAATCGATTTTTCAAGTGGGGGCAACCTGAACTGAGGAACGTTCTCGCACAAGTGTGAGGCGTTCCTCTTTTCTTCAGGCTGCGTGAGGGTGCCTCGAGGGGGACGTTTGGGGCGCGACGGGCACCTCGGAGAAAAACCCGAAAGAACAACCGGGCGAAACGTCCGCGTGCAGGCCGTCCGGTCCGTAGTCGTCTAATCTGTGCGTGTGAAATCGAGAGGTCGCTGCTGTTATGGAAAACCTTACTCTGGAAGCCTTAAAATTTAAATTGCTTGAAGAATTGTTTGCAGCGAAGCTTCGTATCTTAGCTGAGATGGATCAGAACCCAAACACAGCTAATCTACAAATCTTAGAAAAAAAGGCTGAAATCTTAAGTATTCTAGAATCTAATTTGTGAGTGTGAAATCGAGAGGTAGATGCTTAATTATGGAAACCGTTGTTCAAGAAGCCCTAGACAAAGCCTTTTTACAGGCCAGAACCTTTAACGGATGGAAGGACCAGCCGGTCTCGGATGAGCTTCTCCAAGCCGTCTATGAGACAGCCAAATGGGGGCCGACCAGTGCTAATTGCTCGCCCATGCGGATTGTCTTCGTGAAGTCCAGAGAAGCCAAAGAAAGGCTCAAGCCTTGCTTGGCCCCGACCAATGCGGATAAAACCATGCAAGCCCCCGTCACAGCCATTATCGCCCACGACCTTGGCTTTGCTCGACACATGCCGATGCTCTTTCCCGCGGTGCCAACCATGGGGGATATGTTCCCAGAAGGGAGCCCTATCGCCGATACGACCGCCTTCCGCAACGGCTCGTTGCAGGGAGCTTATCTCATGATTGCGGCGCGCATGCACGGCCTGGACTGTGGCCCAATGTCCGGATTCGATAACGCTAAAGTAGACCAGGCCTTTTTCGCCGATATGCCTTCGGTGCGGTCTAATTTTATCTGCAATTTGGGCTATGGCGTTCCAGAGTCGCGTCATCCTCGCGGCCCGCGTCTTGCCTTCGAGCAGGCGTGCTCTATCGCCTGAAATCGCCCCGGTTGCATGCCCGGTCTCTGACCCGAGGCACACGCCCCCGGGACGTCATCCGAGGCGGCGTCTGGGGCGGCGTCTGAGGCCTCGAGCGAAACTGAAACGCGGATGTCCCCAGACCTAAAGGAGCCAAAAGAGCCCCCAGAGGAGCTCAAAGAGCCCAAGGAACAGAAACCGAAACTGCCGGTGGCCCGCATTGCCGCTTTGGCACAGCTTCATCTGACGCCCGACGAAACACAGACCTTCGAGGGCGAACTCGAAGCCATTCTGGACTGGGTCGGGCAACTCCAGGAGGTCGACGTAGAGCACGTCCCCGTCCTCGACACCGCCGCCTTCCACACCCTAACCCTCGAGGCCGGCCTCCGGCAAGACCAGGTCTCCGAGTCCAACCAGGCCGAGGCCCTCTTAGACCTTGCCGCCGACCAGGCGTATGGCTTTTACCTCGTCCCCCGGGTTGTGGAATAGAAACCAGCATGACCGATTTAACGCGTCTTTCCCTGCTGGAGACTCGAGAAGCCTTGGCGAGCGGAAAAACGCGGGCCGTCGAACTCGCCGAGGCCTTTCTAGAACGAAGAAAACGCTTCCGGCATCTCAATTGCTTCGTCTACGAAAACGAGAACCTGCTGGCCGAGGCCCAAGCCGCAGACGAACGCCGGCGTCAAGGCGATGAGGCGCCTTTGCTGGGGATTCCTGTTGCTCATAAAGACTTGTTTTGCACGCAGGGCATCCCGACGACCGCCTGTTCCAGAGTCCTGAGTTCCTTCACGCCTCCCTACGAATCGACGGTCACGGCAAAATTCAAACAAGCGGGGGCCGTGATGCTAGGCAAGCTCAATTGCGACGAGTTCGCCATGGGCTCGGCGACCGTCCACTCCTGTTTCGGCCCGAGCCTGAATCCGTGGCGGGCGCCGGACTCCCCAGAAGTCCCACGCGTGGCGGGAGGCTCTTCGGGCGGGTCGGCGGCCGCGGTCGCCGGGCGGCTGGCTCTGGCGGCGACGGGCACGGATACAGGAGGCTCAATCCGACAGCCTGCGGCTTTCACGGGGTGCGTCGGGCTCAAGCCGACGTATGGACGCTGCTCCAGATGGGGCATTGTGGCTTTTGCGTCGTCTCTGGACCAGGCGGGACCGCTGGCTCGGACGGTGGCGGATGCGGCTTTTTTGCTCGGCGTGATGGCCGGGCATGACCCCAAAGACAGCACCTCGGCTCCGCGTTCTACCGAAAATTTCGGCCGATGGCTGGGCGAGTCCGTCGCCGGCAAGCGCGTGGGAATCCCAGAGGACTATCTCCTGGAGGACCTGCCGCCCGATACGCGGCGTGTCCTCGCGCAGGCCCAAAAGGCCCTCGAAGACGCAGGTGCTCAGATTGTCTCGGTTCGTCTGCCCCATACGCGGGTGGCTCTGGCGACCTATTACATTATCGCGCCCGCCGAGGCCTCCAGCAATCTGGCCCGCTATGACGGCTTGCGGTTCGGAACGCGCGTGGAGGCGCCCTCGCTGGAGGCGACCTACCGCCAGAGTCGCCAATTCGGCCCAGAAGTGAAACGACGCCTGATGATAGGAACCTATGTGCTCTCGGCCGGCTATTACGAGGCCTATTACGAGCGCGCCATGCGCGTGCGGCGGCTGGTCCGAGATGACTTCGACCAGGCCTGGCGGCAATGCGATGTCCTCTTGACACCGACCACGCCCTCGGATGCTTTTCCCCTCGACGAAATCCCAGAGGACCCCGTGACCATGTATCAACAGGATGTTTTTACGGTCCCGGCCTCTTTGGCGGGCGTCCCGGCTTTATCGCTTCCGGGCGGCTTGTCGGACCGAGGCCTCCCGCTGGGCGTTCAGCTGATGGCTCCGCCCTTCCAGGAAGCTCGGCTGTGCCAAGTCGCCCATGCCCTGGAACGAGCCCTGGCTTTTTCAGCCCAGCCGCCCGAGTGACTCGAGTGACCCAACCCCAAGGACCAAACAAGGGAGCCATGGAATCCATGGAACCCATGGAACGCCATCGGTATGAAGGCCGGCGGCACGCCTGGTATGTCACCCTGGGGCTCGAGGTGCATGCTCAACTCAAGACGCGTTCTAAGCTTTTCTCGGGCGCCTCGACCCATTTCGGGGCCGAGCCCAACACCCAAGTGAGCTTTCTAGACGCCGGCCTGCCGGGCACGCTGCCGGTTCTGAACTATGAGGCCGTCGTTCAGGCCCTGCGCGTTGGCTTGGCGTTGAAGGCCACCATCCACAGGCGCTCGGTTTTTGCGCGCAAGAATTATTTTTATCCGGACCTCCCCTCGGGCTATCAGATTTCCCAATACGCGCATCCCTTAATCGGCGAGGCAGCCGTGTCGATCCAAATCGGCGAGACAACACGCCTCATCCGCATCGAGCGTATCCATCTAGAGCAGGACGCGGGCAAGTCGCTCCACGACCAACTCCCTGACAAGACGTGCATAGACCTCAATCGGGCGGGCGTGCCGCTCATCGAGATTGTTTCCCGGCCGGATATGACCTCGGCGGCCGAAGCGGTGGCTTATGTTTCGCAATTGCGAGCCATTCTCATGGCGGTGGGGAGCTGCGACGGCAATATGCAAGAGGGCTCTTTGCGGGTGGACGCGAATGTCTCGGTCAGCCCTGCGCCTGAGGCGGCCTCACCGTCCGAGTTTGAGATCCCGGGGCCTCTAGGAACGCGGTGTGAGATTAAAAATCTCAATTCGCTGAAATTCATGCGCCAGGCCATCGACTATGAGGCCCAAAGGCAAATTCGACTCCTGGAAGAAGGCGGGCACGTGCGTCAGGAAACGCGCCTGTTCGATTCCCAGACTGGCGAGACGCGTGCGATGCGCTCCAAAGAAGAGGCTCACGATTATCGATATTTCCCGGACCCGGACCTCCTTCCGCTGGAAATCCCCGAGGCCTTGCTGACGCAATTGGCGCGCGAATTACCGGAACTCCCGGACGCGCGGCAGAAGCGTCTGCAAGAGACATACGGACTCAAGGCTGCCGACGCCGCCATCCTGACCGCCGAGCCCGAACGCGCCGATTATTTCGAGAGGGTGGCTCGAGGACGGCGTCCGCAATTGGTCGCCAACTGGGTCTTGACCGAGCTTTTCGGGCGTCTCAATCGGGACAATCTGGACCTAGCGCATTCGCCCGTGGAACCCGAAAGTCTCGGTGAACTCTTGGACCTTATTGAGAATCAGACCATTTCGGGAAAAATCGCCAAAACCGTCCTGGACACGATGATGGCCAAAACGGGAGCAGCCGAGAACCAAAGTCTCCATAAAAGCCCGGGGGACATCGTTCGAGAACAAGGCTTGGGACAGATTTCGGATGATGCGGCTCTGACGGCGTCCATCCAGGCAATTCTAGACAGGGCTCCCGACCAGCTTGCCAAATATCGAGCCGGACAAGAAAAGCTTTTCGGCTGGTTCGTCGGACAAACCATGAAGGAGACTCAGGGGAAAGCCAATCCCGAACGCGTCAACCGGCTTTTAAGAGACCTCCTTAAAAAGACGACGTGACGTGACGCCTCGCCCCCGCCGTCCGGAAAACAAAAGCACAAGACTCCCCGAAACGACAAAACTCAGAAGAAAAAATCGCCAGCCGCGCCACCCGTGATATCCGCCGCCGTCAGAGCCGTCGCCGCATTATCATCGTGAAAATCATACAGATGGAGCGTCTGTTGCGCGCCGCCAAGCTGGATCACAAGCCGCACATAGCTCCCGTCGCCGAAGCCATCCATTGCTCCGGTGACAGCGACGACGAAGATCCCGTCGATAGCGGGCGCGGGCGGCATCGTCAAATCCAGCGCACTGACTTCTAAGCGTCCTGCCGGGCCCACACGGACGACGGCCCCTGTATCATCGAGGACCTGAAAACTATCCATACCGTCTTCAAAATCCAGAACGAGGTCTATATCGTGGTCCGCGAGCTCGTCGTCTCTGAAGTCCACGATAATTCTATCGCGACCGCCTCCTGTGATGAAAATATCATTGCCGCCGCCGCCTTCCAGGTGAAAGTCGTCCCCCATCCCAACTTGCTGTTTCATTGCGCCCCAAAGGCGTGGGTCATCGTCGGTGCCATCGAAATCGAGGGCCTCTATAACGGTCGAATACGCGGCGGCGGTGGCGAAATAATCCGGTTGCGAGAAGGACTCGACCGTCCCGTCGGCCCCGGCGGTGGCGGTGGCCGGGTCTCCGGTTCCGCCTGCAGGCCGCATCATCAAAGCCGCGAGGTCCAGATTCCCATCGTCACCGTCATTCCCGGGGGTTCCACCTGTGCCGCCGCCTCCATAGCCGCCCTGGCCGGGCTCGGTCGTGGTTCCGTCATACCCCTGATAGCCGTCTGCAAATAAAATATCGTCGCCGGCTCTGCCCCAGAGGGCATCGCTCCCATCTTCGACCATGCCGGCCGTGCCGGGGGTAACACCACCCTCACCGCCGCCGCCCGAAGAGCCGTCTCCGAATATAATATCCGAGAAATCAGTCCCCATAAGATCAGCATCATGGATCATATCGAGCATAACCGGCATCACGGATTGGGCACCGCCATTGCCGCCATCCATAGGACTCCCGCCGCCGCCGCCCGCGGAGAGGTCGCCGACGAGCTTGACGCCTCCGGGCGTAAAGCTAAAAAGCACGACGTCAAAAGAACCACCCAGCCCTCGTCCTGTCAAAATTTGATTCCCGTGAGCATCCGTCAAAAACATCCCGCCCGTGGTGTCATAATTCAGCATCGCTCCAGGCACGAGATCTCCCGTGCTTTCGATCGTCACCGTCACCAACACCTGTGTCCCATCGGCCGAGCGCGACTGCCCGTCGACGGTGGCGACGAGGGCGGCGTCCACGGGCGTGATAGCGAACATCGCTCCCAGAACCGAGCCTAGGTCCATCTCTTCGTCGAATTGGAGCGTCGCCGTGAAGGTTTCACCCGGGCGAAGCTCGGCTGGGATCCCGGCGACGACGGGGTCCAGGACGGGGTCCTTTCTATCGACGGCGAAAGAGCCCAGAAGGCCGCTCGTACCCAGAGCCGCATTGCCGACGAGGTCCGTGATAACCGCATCGGACGCGAAGCTGATGGAAATGTCATTGTCCTGAAGCCCGTCTACACTGGTGAGTGTTACGAACACACTCGCCTCCATGACCGAGACCTCAAGCATAGCAGCGGGGTTCACAGGGTCTCTATCCGTGAGAACAAAATCATCCCCCGTGACAGAGACAGGGTCTATGTCCTCATTAAAGACGATGGGGAGAACGAGCGTTTTAGTGTTCTCCCCCAGGACGGTCCCGGCTGGAATAGCAGGGCGGGCCGTCACAGAGGGAGGCGATAAATCAAGGGTCGCAATACGCGCATCTTCATCCCCGCCAAGAGCCCCATGGAGCAGCGTAAGCAGCGTTCCACCGGGCCGCGCCCGCGCAAAAGAGGCGTCCGGGGCGAAAAGGAGCTCTAGATTGAACTCACCCGAAAAACCGTCCAGCGGCGCAATGACACGGACAGGTTGCCCCATGCCAACGCGCCCGACGGCCCCCTCGAGCCGCAGAGCCACGCCCTCTGGACGATCGGTCAGGCCGCCGCTGGTCCTGCGAAGAGAGAAATCCGCCACATCGACGTCCTCGACGTCGGTCTCGAAGGTCACGGTGAACGTCAGCTCGTCGCGAGTCGAGGCCAGCGTGTGAGCTGTCACAACGGCTTCGGCGGCCTCCAGGGTCAATGCCTCCGAGAGCACGAGGCCGCCTCGAATATCCCTATCGTCCAATCGGTTCCCGAATACGTCTCGGAGGGTCTCCGGAAAAGCCACATGAATTTCTTGCGCCGTGCCGACATTGGGACTCCCGAGGTCCAGCGTCAGCTGGAGAATCTCATTGGCGAGACCCGTGACGCTCAGACCCGTGACAGTATAGCCCGCGAGGGGCGTCCTCCCATTGTCCGTAACACGCACAGCGGCCGCCGTATAGCTGGTCGAGTCCAGCTCCTCGGTGAACGTTGCTTGCAGAATGGCTTGGTCGTCCTGGTCGTCGTCGTTCGGCTGGTCTATGACCTGCAAGAGACTCACGCCGGTCAAGCGCGGACGCGTCGTATCCGTGCTGTATACGAGTTGTAACGGACTCCCCAGAAGCGGGTCCGGGTCAGGAGGCGCGACATCGTCCGGGTGAAAAAAACTGGGGGCGTCGGCCAGACCCAGCGTCAGATCGATCTCGGGGAGATTATCAGCCAGCGTCGCGAAATAAAGGATCTCGGTGCCCCTGGAGGCACCCCCGGTCCCGGCGGTCGGCCCCTCCAAATGACTCCCCACAACGGCCCCAGGGAGAGCAGTCCCCGCGGCACTCTGGGCCTGGACGACAAAATCGTCGGCCGCCACGCCCGCCACGTCTACCGCCAGCGTGAGGGTAAACACCACAATCGGCTCGGGCGAGGCCCCCGAAAGAGGCACAAAACGCACATCGGTCGCCGGCATCGGTGTTTCAAAAAGTGCCAAGCTAATCGAGTCAATGCGGTCCCGCCCGAGAAAAATGGGGTTGCCCGCCACATCGACGAGAGCAGGCAGGAGTTGTACCGAAATCGAACCGCTGTCGGTTAGATCAAAGGTCTCCGTCCCCAGGTCCAAGACGAGCGTCAGAACGGACTGCGTCTCCGTGTCCGAGCGGGCCACCGAATCCAACACAATGCCGGGGGCCGCGCCGAAACGGATGTGGTCCGGCTCGGGTTCGAGGTCGGTGTCTAGAAGCTCTGACAGCGTGATGACGAGCCGGGCGGTATCATTCATGCCCGTGCCTCCCTCGAAAGCATAAATCTGCCAGGTCTCGATCTCGGGGGCGACCGTGTCTATCGTCAGCGTCAGAATCGCCGGGGTGGAGCTGTCGTAACGCTGCCGGTTCGAGGCACTGTCTTGAAGGACGGCGTTGTTCTGAAAAAAGAGGACCTCTGTGCGCAGGTCTAGGCCGTCGTCGGTCTCGAAGGTGACGTAGAGTAAATTCAGAGCCACCGGGTCCACCGAGACACCTGTCACGTCAGACCTGACGCCGCCGGAACGACGCAGGCTAAAGTCGCTCACCTGGGCTGAAGAGGCGTCAAGCTCGTCGTCAAAGGTCAGCGTCACAACGGCAGCTTGCCGATTGAGACGATTGATGAACGTCGCCCCGGAAAACGCTTCAAGCCGCGGGGGCGTGTTGTCAATCAGAGCCTCGAGGGCGGGAATGGCCCCCGGTAAAATCAACGCCCCGTCCCCGTCGTGGAGAATCGCGCCCACGTCAAAATCGATCGAGAGCGTCTCGTCGGCGAAGGCCTCGGCGGCCAGGGTCCCGGTCAGCGTCAGCACGTCGCCGGGGTCCCGCGTGGTGGTACTGAGAACGAGACCGCTCACATCGGCAATCTCAAAATCCGCCGCCCCTAAATTGGAAAGCGAATGACTGGCCGTGAGCGAAATCGTGATAAGGTCTTCGGTCTCGCCGAGGCGGACCTCGAGGGAGCCCTCTCGAAAGGCGGCGATGTTGAGCGGCATGCTGCGCGTGTCCGTTTGAACGGAATTCCCATTGCCATCCGCCAGCTGCGTCGATAAAATCAAGACGAGTTCCTCATCGTCTGTCGCGTCGAAGCGCGGTGTTCTTAAATCCAGCGTCAGCGTTCCGCTCGGGGCGCCCGGGTCCTGCGTCCAATCTGTAAGCGTCAAGGAGCCTCGATTTTCCAGCGAAAAATGACGGGCTTGAAGCACGGTCCCGGGCGCAAAGGCCTCGGTGAACGTCACGATAAAAAGAGCCTGGTCATTGTTTGTCCCATCCGTGCTATCGAGGCCTTTAACCAGCACCGTGTCAAAATCGGGCGGCGTAACGTCCACCTGGAAAGTGTCCAAGTCACGGTCACTGGGGGCGAAGACGGCTGTCGAGTTGCCATAGCGGTCTTGAAACGCGGCCGCCGCCGTGAAAGAAAACGTTACGGTTTCCTCGCCGCCGCCCTCGACGGCTTCCAGCGTGACGCGCACCTCGTTCCCGACGGAACTGGCCTGGAGAACCTCGACAAGACCATCATGAGAAAACACAAAATCATCCTCTTTTTCGACGCTCAGAGGGTCTATGGGTTCGTCAAATTCGAGCGTCAAAACCGCGCGCCTCTGAGAACCCGTCAGCATCGTGATATCGCTGGCACTCACGAACACGGGAGCGCGATTGTCGACGTAAACAGCGTTGAAGGGAAGCTCGCCGAGAAAAGTAAAGGCAACAGGCGTCACCGGGTCAACATTCTCTATCGAGGCTGTCGGAGAAAACGCCAGCACGATAGGCTCTTCCAGATTCGCCGAGGGCTCCACGGCGATAGTGTAGACATTCGCCGTCGTACCCGCTGTCACATTGGTCACTATGCCTCGGTTGCCGACCACGGCGAAATCATCGGGGGCCACGGCTCCGACGGGTTCTGTAAAAGTCACGGTGTATAGGACAAGGGAAGGGTCCTCGGTCGTGTCATACGTCCCCGTAATCCCCGTAACAATCCCAAATGTGACATCCAGCGGCGGGGCAAAACGCGCGGTCGGAAGAATGCTGTTACCGTTCAAGTCCTGAACATAAAACTGAGACCCGGCCATGGGTTCTAAGACCTCTATGATGAGCCTGTCGTCCAAGCTGTCATCGAAATTGGTACGCCCGAGGTCCAGCGTCAGAAAGGCCTCATTGCCGATGAGGTCCGCGCGTTCGATAAAGGGCGAAATGCCCGAAGGCGACGGCGCACTTGTCAGGCCGAAATAGTCCCGGACAGCGGCTCTATCGAGGGAACGTCGTTCCGAGACAATGGCCTCGCTGAAGGAGAGATAAATGATAGCCAGGTCGTTGGCGATCCTCCCGTCCCCGGACGGATTATTCACGGAACTAATCGCGGCACTCGCGGCGATGAGCTCTGGTTGTTTGGTGTCCACCTCGCCCAAGGCCAAGAGCTCGGTGGCTAGGGTCGACGTGAGGCCGGCGTCGTCCGTGAATTGTGCCCCGGCCGCCAAGGCCAGGGTGAAAGGCCCTGTGGATTCTATGTCCCCCGCGGCGGTGAGTTCCACAAGCACCACACTCGGGTCGGTCATAGAGGCCTCGACTGATGTCAGGCGGACGACAGGCATCGTGCCGCCGACCCCGTCCGAGACGGAATTATTCGAGAGTACAAAATCCGCCAGATCTACCGAATCGGGGTCCAGCGCATCGTCAAAATGGATGGAAAGCGTGACCATACGCATCGCCGTGTTGAGCGGCTCGGCCAGGGTCTGGACCTCAAAGGCTGTGGCCCCGGGGGCGATGAAAAGACGCGGCGGACTATTGTCTATCTGGATACCGTGTTCGGGCAAACGGCCGATGGCATCTATCGGCATCATGGCGCGATTCAAAAAAGGCTCATCGCCAAAACTCAGAGACAGCGTTTCATCATTGGTGCGAGCCGCGGGCGTAACGGTGACCGTCAAGACCCCGCCCTGGTCCACAAACACGGCGCTTACCCCGTCAATCCCATGGCCGCTGCCACTGATTTGAAAGTGCTCGGGGGTGATGCCTTCGGCGTATTCGGTAAAACTCAGAGCAAAAAAGATCTTCCCCGAATTGAGCACTGTGCCAGGCCGAAAATCGGCCGTCACCGTCCTGACAAGACCAAACTGCACATCGAACGGCCCTAGGTCGCGCCGGGCGTTCTCGAAGAGATTGCCCGCCTCGTCGATAAAACGATTGATCCCCAGGTCCGTCAGAGACACCGAGAGCTGGTCTCTTTTGTCTTCCGAAAAACTGGAGGAACCCAAATCCAAACTGAGCGTGACCTGGTCACGGTCGAAATTCGTTGTGACGTCGGTCACAGAGAAAGTCACGTCGCCCTCTGTGACCACGAAATTCCCTGGCCCCAGTGTCACCGTCTCGTGGAGCGGTTCGGAAAAAGAGAGCTCTATGAAAGCGAGGTCAGGGTCTGTGCCGCTATTGTCGCGATCGATGGCCCAGATGGTTTCTCGGAGGACCACGGGACTTCGGGTGTCGACGGGCAAGGTGAAAATACGTGCATGAGCTTCAACGCGATTGCCGGCGGCGTCGGTTAAATTGGGGTCGGCGTCGAACACAAATTCGGCATTGTGGCGGACGGCGTCATCCTCTACGGATACCGTCACGAGAAGTTCATCAGCCGCTTCAGGGTTGAGACGAATATCGAGAAGGGTGACTTCTTCGCTCTGCGAGACAAAATCATCTCTGAGAAAACTGGCCGGGTCCAAAGGCTCGCTGAAGGTGAGCGTAAAAACATACCGCGCCCGTTCCGCCTTGCCGACGAGCTCTTGAGGATAATTCGTCAGAGCGACATGCGGGGCGACTTCATCGACGCTCAGGCCATTCTCGGGCAAGTCGCCGACCTCTATGGGGTCGCCGTCGCTCGGCGGGCGCCTGTTGTCGTGGACTTGAGCCTCTGGGTGAAAGTCCAGACTCACCAAGACGCCATCCAGATTGTCATCTGGAACCACCGTTACGGTGAGGGTCTCTGTCGCGGCGACCGCCGTCTCGCTGAGCTCGGCGACGCGGCCGTGGGTGGCGACAAAATCGACGCTGTTGAGGCCTCCTACCATTTGGGAAAACGTGAGCTCAAACAACACCGCGCCGGTTTCTTCATCGCGGCGCACGAGCACGGCTTCTACAACGTCAAAATCGACCGAAATGAGGGGCGAGATATTATCGCTGCGCCCGCCGTCTATGCGGTTGCCCCATAGGTCCTCCAACTCCGACGAGAGCAAGAGTCGGAACTGTCCCCCGGCCTCGGGATCGTACGTGCTGGTCCCCAAGCCCACGGTCACATAAATCAGATGCGCCTGCGTGGGGTCTCTGGCGACATCGGTCACGGAAAAATCGGACCCGACGGGGGGGCTCAGAATCTCGAACTGGTCGATCGTCAAATCCCCCGCCAGAGGCTCTGAGAGCGTGAGGGTCAAGACCAGTTGGTCGTTGACTGTGCCTCCCGCTGGGGCGTCTATGCCGCGGACTCGGACGGACTCTATGGTGGGGGTGATATTGTCCAGATGAAAGACGTGGATTTCCTCTTGTCCCGGCAATCGGGCTTCGTTACCCTGGAGATCAAAAACGACGGGCGTGCGACTGAAAGATAAAGTCGCCGACTGGTTCTCGACCGAGTCCGTGAGGACTATCTCCACGATAAGATAATGTTCGTCGTCTTCCTCCCCGCTTTCCGTCGTGATCGTCTGGATGGAAAGATGGTCGCCTGTCAGCTGAAAATTGGCCCGCAGAGCCGAAAGAACCGGGTCGAGTTCTTCGTCAAACCCAATCGAGAATCTGAAAGAAGCATTGTCTCTGTTGAGACGCTCCGGAAAAAGATCGATCAGAGGATTCCGCTCGGGCGGGCGGTTGTCCACATAAACGCCGTTCGGCGGCATTTTGCCTAGAAAAGCGATGGGGCTCGTCCCGTCTGTCAGCTCAGCCGTCGGTGAAAAATCGATGGCAACCAGCTCGTCATTGATCGAGGCCGCCGGCTGAATCGTGACCGTGATTTTACCACTTCCGCTGCTGGACTGGCCGCTGGCCCCCAGAGCCATCCCCCGGGTGACCGTCAAATCCTGGTCATAGTCGAACTCGTCAATGGGGGCGGCAAACTCTATGGTAAAGAGGACGTTTTCAGTCGCGGTATCCAGCGTCCCCGTGATAGACCGCACCACCCCAAAGCTGAAAGCCAGCGGCGGGTCCAGCACATCGTCTTCTTCGTCCTCGAAGGCATTGCCGACGACGTCCGTCAGAGCGGCGTCCTCGGCGATGGAGACCACAATCGTCTCATCGCCGCTATCGTCGAAATTGGCCGTCCCCAGGTCGGCCGTCAACGTAACGGTCGTGTCATCCCGAGAAAAATGAGCCGCTAGAATTTCATAGACTGGGCCGCCGTCGCCGCTCGAAACGACAAAATCCGACAGGAGCGTTTCCTCGTCATAGGCCAGGGCCTCGAGGAAGGTGACGCGCACAATGATCTGGTCGTTACGAGGCCCGTCGTCTCGATGATTAATGCCAAAAATATCCGCCGTACCGATACGAGGCAGGGTCGTGTCCAGACTGAACGTCGTCACAGGCGCGGGCTCGAAAATGGTTTCATTGCCATTGTCGTCTGTCAGCGTGGTAAAGTTGAGACTTCCGAAATGGAGGACGATGTCGTTGAGCGTTTCATCTATAAAGTCTGGGTCCACGGTCAAATGGATGACAACTTTATCGCCTCCCGGAATAAAAACAGCTTCCAGCTGAACGACTTCATCGTTTGTACGCATGCCGGTCAGCGGGTCTATCCGTTCGTTGCCCGTGAGCGAAAAATCATCGGAGGTGATGGGCGATACCACAACATCGTCAAAAGTGATGGTGATGCGCGCGTTGTGCCGAGCAAAACTTTTGCCCTCGCCGGAACTCTCCAGGATGCTGGGCCCGGCATTGTCGATAGCTACCCCATTGTCCGGAAAGAGGCCGCGACGGATGATGGTTTGGACGCCGCTGACGGGGGCCTCGAAGTAAAAAATGGCCGCATCGCCGTAATCTAAAGAGACGGTCTCATCGGACAAGCCCTCGTCCGGCAAAACCGTGAGGTGTAACATATCTAGAGGCTCATAGTCGTCCTCGAGATTCAAAATCGGGCGCAGCGTCCCATTGATCACCCGAAAGTCGCTTTCCTGAATGCTGGCTCCGGTCAGAAACGTGCCAAAGGTGAGGGTAAAAATAATTTCATCGTCGACCAGCATCCCGCTGACGGCGGAAAAGGGGCGGTCTTCTATATCGATGTCTTCCAGGCGGTTGGCAGTTGCTTCGAGCGCGTTGCCGCCTCGGTCTGTCAGCGCGCTGGCGAAGGAGAGCGTGATAGACTCCACGGCGGCCGAGGCGTCAAAGGCCCGAGTCCCCAAATCATAGACAAGCGAAATCGTGTCGCGCGCTTCCCCGAAGGTGAACGTCGTTAAGACAAAGGCCTCAAAACCCGGAATGGTCTCTAGGTTTTCTAACAGAAAATGATCGTGCAAAAGAACGAGGTCATCGGCGAGAACTTCTGAAAAAAAGAGCGTGATCTCCAGCGTGTCATTATTAAAACTGGGATTGTCAAGTTGATTGAGAAAAGCCACATGGCTGGCCTCCAGACGCGGGGCGATCAAATCTACCGAGAAGTCCGAAATCGAAAGATTGTTATCGCTTGCGGTTGGGACAAAGGGACTCCCGTCTGTATCATACACGCTGACCCCCTCCACAAACGAGACGGTAAAGCGTTGATAATCGATCGGTTCCTCGCTGACAATGCGCAGCGAGAGCGAGACTTTCTCGTCCAGCACGACGATATCTTCCAGCAGCAGAAAGGGCACCGCCGCGCCGTCTGCATCGGTGACGGTGAAATTTTCCAGGCGCAGGTCGCGGCGATTCACGAAGTCGCCGATAGGCCGAATATCGTCGTCGAACACCAGAACAAGATACCCAGATTCCTGGCGTGTATTCAGAATTAAAGGTTCGACCTCCAACAGCATGGGCGGGACGGTGTCTATGTTGACGCTGTGAGCCGGCAATCTACCCAGATGAACCGTGCCGGCAGAGGCAAGGTCTGAATCGTTGAAAGCGGCGTCAGGGGCATAGCTCAGCGTGATCGCAACATCGGCCAACCCGGGGTTCGGTTTCGCGGTGACAACCAAAAGGCCGTTCTCCATCACCGAGACGGTCGATTGAAGCACCGTCGGGTCTGTAGAAACCTCCTCGACCGTGCCGTCATTGATCACAAAATCCCCCGCATCAATGTGATAAGTGTCCCGAGCAAACGTGAGGGTAAATAAAATCGTCTGGAGATTCGGATTGATCGAATAGGTCAGCTCTCGAACGGCCGAAAAGATCATCTCGAAGGTCTGGGTGGTATTGCTCTCGAAGGGGTTGCCGGCTCTATCGACGAGGACGCCGTCGGTCAGAGACAAGGTCAGCTCCGTGCCGTTCGGAAAAGCACTGGTTCCCAAATCAACCGTCATTTGGAGCCACAAGCCCTCCTCGTCGTCGAGCTCGAGCATAGAAGGGAGAAGACGCGTGCCCATCCGTTGAATAATCACGCTGTTGTTGTCCAAAACCATGCCGCTTGCCAAGCGCACCGGCTCGGAGAAAGACACGGTCACAAGAGCCAGATCATTGCGCGTGCCCGAAAGATCATAATCTATGCCATTGGCCTCTATGCTTGTAATCTCGGGCGGCGTCCGCTCGATGTCAAAGGTCCCAATTACGCCAGAGGGGGTCAGCAAAAAGGGATTGCCGGCCTCGTCTGTAAAATGCGCATCGCTCGCGTAGAAAAGGGTTACACTTTCCAGAACGACGTTATTCGTATCCGCGTACAGAAAAAAATTATCGGAACCCACCGCAATACGACTCAAGGTAATCTGGTCCGAGGACACAAAAAAATCACTCGTTTCGAGGGAATCTGGGTCCAGGTCATCGTTGAATTCAAAGAAGGCCAGAACTTGATTGGGGACACCGGGCCGGACGTTATTCAACGTCATGGTTGTCAGCTCGGGCGTGATATTATCGGCGGTGAAACGGAACTCGAAGGGAGCTCGCATGCCGCCCCCGCTGATAAAAAACTCAGAGCTTTCGGAATAGGTTAAATAAATTTGGTGGTCGTCGAACCGGCGTTCGGTGTCTTCTGCCTCGATGGTGAGGGTTAACACATCGTCCTGAGCCGCGTTCGTGCCCGTCAGCCCCGACAGCGTCGGTTTGAGCTCAATGGCAAAAGGGAAATTGTCTTGGTCGCTGGCCGTGACGGTAAAGTCCCCGATATCCAAACCCGAGACCTGGCGTAAAACTCGCAGATAAATATAGACCTGCTCGCGGGAGTTGGAAAGAGCCGTGGCAGGGTCCGAGACTTCAAAGACCTGAATGAGCGCCGGTTCCGTCGGCTGCGTGGGCTGAGGGGGCGGCGGCGGCGGCGGCGGGGGGAGAGGCGTCGGCGTGGGAGTCGGCTGAGGCTCGTCCATCGGCTCGGGCGAGGGCGGGGCCTCCTCGGGGCCATCGTCGTCGTCATCATCGACGCACCCTGCCGCCAGCCCCGTCAAGCTTGAAAGGCTCAGTCTCGGAGCCCATGGCTTCGCCTTCTCTAACCAGAATTTTCGTTTTGTCGTGAATTGCATGTCGAGAAAACGCCCACCAAAAGGCAAATCCAGGTCGGCTTCATTCTAGCACAAAGAATACCAATTGGACCGACCAAAGCCCCATCAAAGCGCAGGCCCGCCGTTGAGACAACAAAAGGCGAAACCTAAACAGTCAAGAGTAAATTCTCCCGTTCCCAGGACGAGATGACCTGTAAATAAGCATAATATTCGGCTTCTTTGACCTCTCGATAGGCGCGCACGAATTTTTCACCCATCATTTTTCTCAGGGACGTGGCGGCCTGCAGGCGTGTATTGGCCTCGAACAGATTTCGAGGCAAACTCGCCCCCAATTCATAGCCATCGCCCGAGACTTTCTCGCCGGGGGTTTGTTTTTCTACCAGCCCCAGATAGCCCGCGGCCAGCGAAGCCGCAAAAGCGACGTAAGGGTTAGCGTCGGCCCCGATGACGCGGTTTTCGACACGGCGATTCTGAGGCGCCGAATTGGGAACGCGAATCCCCGTCGTGCGATTATCCACGCCCCACCGCACATTGATAGGCGCATCCGAATAGGGCACAAGGCGCCGATAAGAATTGATGTTCGGCGCAAAGAAACCCATCCCCGCGGGGATATAGCGCTCCAGACCGCCGATAAAATAAGACAGATTCGCCGAATCACGATCTTTTTTGGTGATGAAGATGTTACGTCCGGTCTCCACATCGATGACCGACTGATGGAGATGCATCGCACTGCCCGGCTGATACTGGTGAGGCTTGGCCATGAAAGTCGCATGCATGCCGTGTTTATTGGCAGCCTGCCGCAGCGTGCGCTTAAAGAGAAAAACTTGATCAGCTAAGTCCAACGCATTCCCGTGGTTGAAATTGAACTCGAGCTGTGCGGCCCCGCCCTCGTGCATCATGGTGTCCACATCCAGCTTGGAGGCTTCACAATAATCGTAGATATCCTCTATGACGTTATCGAATTGATTGGCGGCCTCGATGCCATAGGCCTGTTTCCCGTTATCGGCCACGCCCCACAGTCCTTTGGGCGGCCGAAGGGGATAGTCCGGGTCCTGGTTAATCTCGACGAGATAGAACTCGGTTTCGGGAGCAACGACGGGTTCCCAGTTCTTTCGACGGTAGCTCTCCAGCACGCGCATGAGCACGGTCCTAGGGGCAATCTCCAGCCAAGCATTGGTGCCCGGCAATTTCGTGTCGCAGATCACCTGAGCCACAGGTTCGTCATACCACGGCACGAGCCGAATGGTCCGAAAGTCGGGCTCGACCACGACGTCTCGGTCCGAATTATGCGTCGTCTGGCTGTTTTCCACGTGCTCGCCTGTGACGGTCTGCGTAAAAATGGACTCTGGCAGGCGCAAAGAGTCTTCTTCAAGACCGCGCAAAAACCGATGCGACGGCAATATCTTCCCCCGTGCAATGCCAGAAATATCTGGAATCAGGCACTCTACTTCCACGATTTTGTTTTTTTTCATCCAATCGCGGAATAGATCGATTTTTTTCTCGACGTCACTATCCATATTTTTTGTTGTTCCACCTCATTTTTGAAAAAAACGGCATTAAGAGCCTTAAGATTGGATTATGCAGGAAAAAAATTAAAATACAAGCTGATTTTTCTCATTAAAATCCGTCGAATGTATTTTTCTGGCTCGATTCTCTCGAGAAAGACTTTTTTTTCCGAAGCTCGATGAAAAAATGGTGCAATAATTGGTCGCACGCCGGTTGCATGAGATTCGGATAGAGCTCAGGTCGGGGGCCGGACTGCCCCAGGAAACCACACGAAATCGCCCCGTGAGCCCGATCGTCCGAGCCCCAACTCAAACGCGCGAGCCGAGCCCGAGACAAGGCCTCCATACACATCAGACACGGCTCGAGCGTCACGAAGAGACCCGTGGACGGGGCCAAATACTTATTCCCAAGCTGCGCACACAGACGTCTGAGACCTAGGAGTTCGGCGTGCGCGGTCACATCTTGCTGCTGTTCGACTTCATTGCAGGCCGTCCCCAGCACGCGTCCGGCGGCATCCACAAAAACGGCGCCGACGGGGATCTCGCCTCGGAGCCAGGCCTGCCGAGCAAGCCGGAGCGCCAAATGCATCCCCGCCGAATCAGAGGCCCCCGTCACAAGGCTTCGAGCAAGGTGTCTATGAAAGCTTCGGGCTCGAAGGGCACAAAGTCCTCCAGATTTTCCCCGAGACTCAAGCCCACCACCGGCAGCCCAAAATGAGCCGCTAAACGCAGGACAATGCCTCCCTTGCCGCTGCCGTCCAGCTTGGACAAAACGAGCCCCGTAACCGGAATGTGCTGAGAAAAAACCTCGAGCTGAGCCACACTGTTTTGTCCGGCGGCGGCCTCTGTGACCATCCAGCATGCGTGCGGAAAAAGCGGGTCTATTTTGCGCACAACCCGGACGAGCTTTTCCAGCTCGGCCATCAAATCGGCGCGGTGATGTAACCGCCCGGCGGTGTCTAAGAGAACGACATCCAACTGGTCTCGACGAGCCGTCTCGCAAGCCTGATACGCAATGGCGGCGGGGTCGCCGTGAGGCTTGCCTCTGACAAAATGAGCGTTCGCACGGCGACTCCAATGTTCCAATTGCTCAACAGCTCCAGAGCGAAAACTATCGCAAGCAGCAAGCACGACACTTTTGCCGCACTGGGCAAAATAAAAGGCCAGCTTGCCTGCCAGCGTGGTTTTACCCGAACCATTGGCACCAGCCAACAGCACAACAAAAGGCGAAAAGCCTGGCTGGGGGGCAAGAGCCTCGCTGCCCAGCCTGCCCCCGGATGACTTGGTGCGTTGCGGGGCCAGAATCGCTTGGAATTGCGTCCGGAGCGCGGATTCAGGAACCCGTGCCTGAGACGCCGCCAGAGCAAGCCGGCGCGCCAAGGCCGGCCCACAATCCATCGCGAGAAGCCGGTTCTCGAGGCTCGAAGCCGAAGCAGAAATCGACGTCGAGGAACGGCTCCGGCCAAAAATGGTCTTCAGCAGAAGAGGATACATCATGCAGGCCTCGGCGGCAGGACTCTGCCGCGCAGCCCCCCTTCGTGCAGGCAAGCTTGCTCTATTTTCACATCCCGGAATTGTCCGACGTGGACCTGAGATTGAGACACCGGAGCGTCTCCTCCACCGGCAGCGACGGAGGGCTCTTCCAGGTGCACGCGGGCATAGGCCGCCGTCCGGCCGACCGTAGGTTGCTCGATGAGGACTCGGGCCTCGAGGCCCCCGACGCGGCTCTGCAGATAGGCCGCCAAGTTCCGTTGACCCGCCTCTCGGAGGCGGCGGGCTCGGGCCTTCCGAACGGCAGGCGGCAGCTGAGGCATCCGCGCCGCCGGCGTCCCCTGACGCGCCGCATAAGGAAAAACATGCAAAAAGACCAGGCCGGCCTCTTGAATAAACTGCAGCGTATCTTCGAACATAGGCTCTGTTTCTGTGGGAAACCCGGCGATAAAATCGGCACCGAGCGTCGCCTCGGGTCGGCAGGCTTGAAGCCGACGACACAGGGCTAAAGCCTCCTCGCGCTGATGACGTCGCCGCATACGCTTGAGAATCAAATCATTCCCTGACTGAAAGGATAAATGCACATGCGGGGCGAGACGGGACTCTTTGGCGAAGAGCGCGAAAAAGGCCTCGTCCAATTCCACACCGTCCACCGACGTCAGACGAAGCCGAAAGTCTCGCGTTATATGACGGAACAGACACCCCAAAAGCCAGCTGAGCGAAGGCCGACCCGGTAAGTCGCCGCCCCAAGACGTGAGGTCCACCCCCGTCAAACTGATTTCCCGGCTGCCCGCGTCCAGAGCCGCTTGGACCGCCTGGACGACTTGGCCGGCCGGGACCGAAGAAGAGACGCCTCTCGCCTGGGGAATGATGCAAAAAGTACACGCATGGTCGCACCCATTCTGGATTTTGACATAGGCCCTGGGTCGGGCCCCGGGTCGGGCCCCGGGTCGGCGTTGAGGCTGGAACTGGGGGGCGGTCTCGGCGTCTTTTTTCAGCCGGACCGCCGCCAGAGTCCCCCAGGCTTGCGGCACTAATTTATCCTTATTCGCCACAATCCCGTTGACCTCCGGCATCGCGGCAAAGGCCTCGGGGGCCAGTTGCGCGGCGCATCCGGTCACATAGACAGGACGGTGGGGAGCCTCACGCTTGAGACGCCGAATCAGCTGACGCGTCTGACGCACCGCCTCATTCGTCACGGCACAACTGTTCACGATGGCCACATCGCCCTCGAGCATAGACTCGAGACCGTGCATCTCGGCCTGATTGAGACGGCAGCCCAAAGCATGAAACTGGGCATGAAACTGGGGCGTCTGGGTTTTCACGAAATTCTCACAGGCTTTCGGGGGTCAGAACCCCTCGATAGACCTCGTGGACGGGCCCCGTGAGATAAACGCCGTCGGCCAGCTCCAGATGCACCTGGAGCGTGCCGCCGTCGAGCTCGACGGGCATCGAAGCCGGCGTCAGACCGCGCACATAAGCGGCACTCAGAGCCGCACACGCCGCCGACCCACATGCCAGCACACGACCGACCCCGCGCTCATAGACACGCACTCGAAGACTCTGGGAGACAACTTGGGAGGTCGCGGTCGCAAAACTGACGTTGCAACTGTCTGGAAACAAAGGACTCGTCTGGACGGCGCGCACCAAACGCTCGGGGTCTTCCAGCTGGTCAAACTGGGCCGGAAAAAAAACAGCGTGAGGATTGCCCATCGAAAGCACCAGAGACGGGGCCTGTTCCGAGACACCCGCAGGCATGGCAGGCAGAAGCTCTCGCCAAGAGGCCTCGTGGCGGTTGGTCGAAGCCGTCCACTGGCGGTCGGCTCCCATAAAACGAGGCGGGGGAAAAGCCAATCGATAAATGTTCGGCGGCTGGAGACGCCGGACAAAAAGAGGCTCTTGACCGCATACGAAATGCCACTGTTCTTTCCGAGAGTCACGCTTCCAAAAATAGTGTCCCACACAACGCGTCCCATTGCCACAGGCCAGAGCTCGACTTCCATCCTGGTTGTAAAAAACAAGCGAAGCCTCCACGCCAGCTTGCTCGGCGGGGCCCACCACAATGAGCTGGTCAAAACCAATGGCTCGGTGGCGGTCGGCGAGGGCTCTCACAAAAGAGGGCGTCAGAGACAGACCGTTTGCGCCGGACACCGCCCCAGATGCATTCAGGCGAGACTCTTCCAGGACGACAAAGTCGTTGCCCAGACTGTGCATCTTGGTGAATTCCATCGTCTTGAGAGCTTTCAAAAAAACGAGTGTTCTCAGGCCATTCCGAACGAGGGCCGGGCGGCCCTCTCGGCGTGCCCTTTCAACGCTGCATCAAAGCCTGCATGCGTCGAAGGCTCGCCTCGAGGCCTGTAAAGATCGCCTCGCCGATCAGAAAATGGCCGATATTGAGCTCTTGGAGCTCTGGGATGCGCACAATAGGCCGCACATTTTCGTAAGTCAGGCCGTGGCCGGCGTGACACACCAGACCGGCGTTCGTGGCCTGTTGAGCCGCGGTCTGTAAATGTGCAAGCTCGGCCTGCTGGGCCGACCCTGTCGTGTTGGCATAGCGTCCTGTGTGGAACTCTACGACGGGAACCTGGAGCTCCCGAGCCGCTTCAATCTGAGGCGTCTCGGGTTCGATAAACAAAGAAACACGGATCGAGGCCGCCGCAAGCCGGGCGAGAAAAGGACGCAAAACATGCCGACTCCCGGCGGCGTCCAAACCGCCTTCGGTTGTTTTCTCCTGGCGTTTCTCTGGCACGAAACAGACGGCGTGCGGCCGAGACATCAGAGCCAATTCCACCATCTCGTCGGTCGGGGCGATCTCTAAATTGAGTGGAATCTCCAGACGCTGGCGCAGAGCCTGGACATCCGCCTCGCGAATATGGCGGCGGTCCTCGCGCAGATGCGCGGTAATACCGTCTACCCCCATAGACTGAGCCAATAAAGCCGCGCGCACCGGGTCTGGACTGTCGCCGCCCCGCGCATTGCGGATGGTGGCTACATGGTCTATGTTCAAGCCTAGGCGGATGTTAGAGTCCATCGTGTGCTGGGCGTCGTATCGTCATGCAATGGTAGATTTGAAAGAATGCCCGGACTCTTTGCGGGACTGCCCGGACTTCTTCCGAGGCCGCCGTTTGGCCCGGCGGCGAAAAAAACGCATCGCGAGAACATACGTCACGACGCCGCTCAAAACAGCCCACACGACGCCCCCTAATCCCAGAGCCCAAATCTGTTCTTTTCTTAAAAAGAACTCAAACGAAAAAGGGAGAAAATCAAACCAGCCGTCGCCTGTCTGAGGCTGCAGCACGGTCTCTGAAAGCAGGTCCAGCTGCTGGACCGCCGTCGCCTCGACCTCGAATCCGAACAAGAGCAAAAGCCTCTGCCCCGTGAAATAAATGAGACCCCATATCAGAGGCAAAGTCCAAGGATTGCCTACAACCGTGCCCAGAAGCCCCGCGATCAGATTGCCGCGCAAAAGGACGGTCAAAAACATCGCAAGCAAAAAATGAAGGCCAATGAGAGGCGTGAACGAAGCCGCAACCCCGCAGGCCAACCCGAGCGCGATCTTATGCGGGGGGGCCTTGAAACGCTGGAGACGCAGACCCAAATAGGACATATAACGTCCATACCCCATGGTCGGCCAGAAAAAGTCTCGCAATCTGACCCAAAAAGAGCGTGGAAAACGGCGTCCGAACATAAGCTGTGCTACCGCCTGCCGGCGATGCGTCCTAAAGAAACCATAAGGGAAAAATACAGAGAAAAATACAGATCAGACAAAAACTTTATTGTACTGGCTGTTCGTCCGGATAAAAGTCGTGCACTTAGAGAAATGTTTCAATTCGGCGGCCCCGACGTATGTGCAACTCGAGCGCAAGCCGCCCAGAATATCTCGGAGCGTCGCCTGGACGTCGCCTCGATAGGGAATCCCGACCAGGCGGCCTTCTGCGCTGCGATAGTTGGCCACGCCGCCTTCATAGCGCGACATGGCCTCGCTGGAGGACATGCCGTAAAATTTGACCTGTCTTCCGGCTTCCGTCGAGACGACCTCGCCGCCGCCCTGGTCGTGGCCGGCCAGCATGCCACCCAGCATGACGAAGTCGGCCCCGGCCCCGAAAGCTTTGGCGATATCGCCTGGGGTGACACAGCCGCCGTCGCTGATGATGTGGCCGCCTAGGCCGTGGGCGACTTCGGCGCACTCCACGATCGAACTGAGCTGAGGATACCCCACCCCTGTCTGCAACCGCGTCGTGCAGACGCTGCCCTGCCCGATCCCGATTTTCACAATATCCACGCCATGGAGGATGAGCTCTTCGGTCATCTCGCCGGTCACGACATTCCCGGCGATGAGCGTCACGTCCGGAAAGGCCTCACGAGCCCGCTTCACGAAATTGATAAAACGCTCGGTATAGCCATTGGCCACGTCAATGCATAGAAAACGGGGCCGATGCGAATCGGGCACGGCCTCGTAGAGAGTCCGAAAAGACGCCAGAACGCCGTCGCCAATCCCTATGGTCGGGGCCACAAACTGAGGTGCCGGGTCCTTTGAAAAAAACGACACCAGCTCTGCATGCGTGTAGTGCCGACGCAAACACACAAAAAGACCATGAGCATGAAAAGCGCGCCACATGTCAAAAGTCCCCACGCCATCCATGTTCGAAGCCATGATGGGAACCCCACAATAAGGAGCTCGCGATGTTCGAAACACGAACTCGCGCTCTAAACGCACGTCGGAACGCGAATGGAGCGTCGAACGCTTAGGACGGATTAAAACATCGTCAAAATCAAGTTTGAGGTCGGACTCAATCCGCATGTGACGGGGCCTCCCGGTCGAAAAAGACTCTCGTTTTCTAGCACAAACCCGCTTGAGAATCTATAAAAATCCTGTTCTGGCCGGCTCTGTGCGGGTTCTGGCCGCCCGGGAATTTCCGGGGAATTTCCGGGAATTTCCGGGGAATTTCCGGGGACGACCTTGTTTTTTGTTCGCATCGGCCTAGATTCGACGCATGCCGTCGTTCTCGAAAGGCGAAAGAGTAGACCGGGCTCTGGTCCGGCAGGGGTGGGTTGCCTCCCGCCACCGAGCCCAAGAGCTGGTGCAAGCCGGGCGCGTCTGGACCACCGGGACGGACGGGCGAGCTCTGCGTATAGACAAACCCAGCCGTCGGCTCGCACTGGGCGTCCGGCTCCACTGCGGCGAGCCGCAAAGCCGCGACGAGACCGCCACCGTCTGGCGACCGATGGTCTCGAGGGGGTATCTCAAGCTGGCCCACGGCCTGCGCTTTTTCGGCTTGTCCCCCAGAGGAGCGATTGCGCTAGATATCGGGGCCGGGACGGGAGGCTTTTCCGAGTGCCTGCTGCACAGCGGCGTCCGGCGCGTTTACGCTGTCGATGTCGGGCGCAATCAACTTCATCCGGCCCTGCGGGGGCATGCGGGCCTCCGCGTGCTAGAGGGCCTCGACGCCCGCCGCTTGTCCCGGGCGCATATCCCTGACCTCATAGACTGGCTCGTGTGCGACGTAAGTTTTATTTCGGCCACGAAAGTGCTTGAGCCGGCCCTAGAGCTCACAGGGCCCGGTGCCGTGCTCGTGCTCCTGGTCAAACCGCAGTTCGAACAGACGGCGCCGGTTACCATAACGCCTAGCTCGGCCGACCGCCTTGCCGCCGAGGCGTGCGACAAGCTCAGGCGTTTTTTGGCCCGACAAGCCCCCCCACAAGACCATTGGCGGGTCCGGGGGGTGTGCGAGAGTCCCGTCCGAGGGGCTCGGGGGCACAATAAAGAATTCTTGCTCTGCGCGACGAAGACACCGCAACACGGTCTCCCATAGAAGAGCCAAACAACGATGGGCCGCGAATCAAGAAGCGTCCCTAAAGGGGTTCCGCCGCCGAGGCACTATCGCGCAAAACGAGATCATTGGCGTGCACCAGATATTTGCGCCCCGCATAGCCCACCAGCTCTGGAATCGAGGCGGTCTGATGGCCGGCGATGCGGCCGGCTTCTCTTGTGTCATAGGCACTCAGGCCGCGTGCAAATTCGGTGCCGTCCTCCAGGCGAATGAGGACGACGTCGCCACGGATAAAGTCGCCTCGAATCGCCTTGACGCCCGCGGGCAAGAGGCTCTTGCCCGTTCGCAAGGCCGCCGCGGCTCCCGCGTCAATGAAGAGCTCGCCTTTCACCTGAAAAAGCGCCGCAAGCCAGGCTTTGCGAGCCGCTCGAGGCCGGGTGCTGGCGCGAAATAGGCTGTAACGCCCCTGCCCCGACAAAAGACTCTGGAGCGGATGCACGCCGCGCCCGTCGGCGAGAATCATAGAACACCCGCCCGCCATCGCAATGGCCGCCGCTCTGAGTTTTGTCGCCATGCCGCCCGAACCCAGCGGCGTGGCAGGCCGTGCGACCATCTCGAAATGACAGGGGCGCACCTCCTCTATGAGCGGAATAAAATGAGCCGCACCTTGAGACGGGTGACGGGACGGGTGACGGTCGTAAAGACCGTCTACATCCGACAAAACAAACAAAAAATCGGCCTCCAGCATGACGGCCAGCCGGGCGGCGAGCCGGTCGTTATCGCCTATCCGGTGCTCGTCCCGCACCAGAGCGTCGTTTTCATTCACCAGAGGAATGGCGCCGAACGCCAGCAGAGCCCGAAAATTGTCTCGAAGATTCAAATGCGACCGCCTGTCTTCGAGGTCCGAGAACGTGACCAGAACCTGCCCGACCCGCAATTTGTGCCCTTGGAGGACCTCGCTCCAGGCTCGAATCAGGGGGACCTGCCCCAAAGCCGCCAGAGCCTGTTTCAACGGCAGCGTCCGCGCTTGGAGCCGCATCTCGGCCCGCCCGACCGCCTGAGCCCCGGACACAACCAGAATCACCTCGAAGCCCCGACGGTGGAGCATCGCAACATCCCGAGCAAAACAACGAAGCCACTCCCAACGCAAGGCCCAATTGGCCGCGTCCACCAAAAGCGACGAGCCCGTCTTAATCACCAGCCGCCGGCGTCCGGCCAAAAGCGTCTCTAGAGAGGCCCCAGGAGAAGCCCCGGGGCGCCCAGAGGAAGCCTCATCCGTAGGGGGTCGTTCGGCCGGACGTTCGGCGGGTGGTTCCATTTGTTCCGTTTGTTCCATAACGTCTCTGTGGCGTCTCTGTCATCCGCCGCCAGCACCAGAGAAAGGGGACGTGGACGAGGACGGCCCCAGAGGATGCCACGACGCCGAGACGCTCGAAGCCGGCGCCACAGAAGCCAGCTGGGCGAAACAAGCGGCGAGGACCTCGTCAACGCCCGTCCCGTCCCAGGACGAGAGCACATACACCCGCTGACCCGTCGCCTGAGCCAAACCCTTTTGATAGGCCGCGCAACGGTCTGGGTCTGGGGTCAGCTGGTCGCTCTTGGAGAGCACCAGAATCTCGGGCTTGTCGGCGAGCCCGTGCCCAAAGGCTTCCAGCTCGCGCCGTATCATGGTGTAGCGCGCGAAGAGCTCGTCAAACGAGGGCGCGGCGACATCCACCAGATGCACCAAAGCGTGACAGCGTTCGGTGTGGCCTAAAAAGCGCACGCCTAAGCCCTTCCCGAGATGGGCGTCTTCGATGAGACCCGGCAAATCGGCTAAAACAAAAGCCTGCCCCGGGGCGCCGTAGACAACGCCTAACACGGGGTGACGCGTCGTAAAGGGATAGGCTCCGACGGGACTGCGAGCCTGAGTAATCCGCGATAAAAAACTGGACTTCCCACTGTTCGGAGCCCCAATGAGACCCATGTCAGCCAAAATCTTGAGACAGAACCAGGCCCAATAATCCTGACCTGGGGCTCCTTTTTGAGCCTCACGCGGAGCCTGGACGCGCGAATTCTTGAACGCCGCATTGCCAAGTCCGCCTTTGCCGCCGCGCAGCAGAACAAGCGTCTGACCGTCCACCAGCAGCTCGCCTAGGAGGGTTTCTCTAGAGGCGTCCCAAACCTGAGTCCCAACAGGCACGTCCAACACAAGCGTTTGGCCTCTGGCCCCGGCGGCGCGCCCGCCTGCCCCGTTCTTGCCCCGACCTGCGCGGAAGTGCTGCCGATAGCGATAATCGATGAGCGTATTGAGAGCACTCTGGGCTCGTAAAACAATGTCGCCGCCCGCCCCGCCATGGCCGCCGTCGGGCCCGCCGCGGGGAATGAATTTTTCGCGACGAAAGCCGACGCAGCCATCGCCCCCGGCCCCAGAGGCCAGATAAAGCTTGGCTTCGTCTAAAAAGCGCATGCTCGGGAATGCATCAGAGACGTTCCCCCCGGCGCTGCATCGCTCCGAAAAGTTTGCTGCTCGAAAGCCATCGATAAAACCATCGGTTCAGACTATAGAAGGCCGGAAAAAACGCAACACTGGCGAGAAATTGCAGCCCGACCGCCAGACCCGTCGGCAAACGCGTGAGCCGCATCTCGGTGCCGGGCGGCACCTGGGCGAAAAAAAGCCAGAGCAACCCATGCTGGACGCTCGCAACCAGCAATAAAGACACCCCATAGCTTCCCCATAACGTCCAGAATCCGGCATTGACAAGCATGGTTCTCTGGAAGCCCAGGAAGAAACAGAGCCCGACCCAACACAAAGCATGGAGCCCCACCGGCGTGCCATACAGCAAATCTGCAAACATACCCAGAATAAAGCCAATATAAGGCGTGACGAGCTCGGGCGTCCAGAGCCGCCAGACATACAAAGCCATCAGCGCAAAATCCGGCCGCGAAAACGACCAAAAACTCAGAGGCAAAAAGATAACGCCCAGCACGACCCAGAACAACAAACCCGCATAAACCAAGCCGTAAAGCCAGAAAAACTTCAGAAAATGGAGAAAACTAGGCATGCTAGTTCGAGGGATTGCCCTCTGAAAAATTTAAACGCCCCGGGTCCACATAGTGAAACACATAGACATAACGAAGGAGTTCGGGCTTCACGTGTAATTGAACCTTGAGAGGGTCTCCTGTGGCGTCGATCCGGCCGACCGGCAGATTGGGCGGAAAGACGCCGCCCGCCCCAGAGGTGACGACTTGCATCTCGTGCTGAATAAAGCCCCGACTGGTGGGCAAAACATAGAGCAATAAAGGTTGCGGGTCATTCTCGCCGGCCAGAATGGCGTCCAGCTCTATGTCCACGACGGTCACCGGGACGCGCGCATTGAGGTCCGTCAGAAGCAGCACGCGTGCCGTTTTAGCCCCCAGCTCGATGACGCGGCCCACCAGGCCGCCGCCGGCCATCGCGATATCATTGAGTTGAACGCCTTGGTCGGCTCCGACATCCAGCAGAAAGCTTCGAACATAGCGTCCGGAATTGTCCACCAGAATCCGGCCGGTTACAAATTGAGAGGCAAACGAAGGGCGGTCTCCAAAATAGCGCAACAAGGCTCGTAACTGGTCGTTCTCGCGCTCGAGATAGTCCGCATAGTCCTGCCAGAGCCGTAAGTCTCGATTTTGTGTCCGAAGGTCCTGGATGACATCTTGCTGCGCGAGCGTGTCTTTGAAAAACCTCGAAGCGTCGACAAAAAAAGAAACCGGCGCCTGAACAAAAAGAAAGAGACCCGACGCTTTATCGATCACCGACTGGCGCAATCGGCCGAAGGCAGGCGGCTCTTGGAGCGAGACAATCAGAAAAAAAAAACTGACCAGCAGAACGACGCCCACCGGAAAGGGCGAGACGGTCAGAGCCTTTTTGCTCCGGATCTGTCTGCGGCCGCCGGGCAGAAAATGGACCATCGCCTTCCAGAGTCTCCCTATAGCCCCGGGAGGGCCTTCTCGGGGACGCGCTTTGCCTATCCGCCCGTTTCGTCCTCATTCGTCAATGAGAATATGGCGCAGCACATCCAACTCTTCCAGAGCCTTGCCCGTCCCCAGAACCACGCAGGAGAGCGCATTCTCCGCGACAACCACCGGCAGCCCGGTGGCGCGCCGGATCTTGATATCTAGACCTCGAAGAAGCCCGCCGCCGCCCGTTAGAACGATGCCGCGGTCGACGATATCGGCGGCCAGTTCGGGCTCTGTGTGCTCCAGAGCGATCCGGATAGCGTCTATAATCGCCTGCACCGGCTCGTTGAGAGCCTCTATGATTTGGTCCGACGAGATAATGACCTCTTTAGGGACGCCATTCATCAGGTCGCGCCCCTTGACGGGGTAGTAGTTATCTTCCTCGTCCTGCATGTCGTTGGCTTCCACAGCACAAGCTGACCCTATCTTTTTTTTGATACGCTCGGCGGTGGCCTCGCCGATGAGAAGATTATGAGCCTGACGAATGTATTTGATGATCGAGCTATCCATCCGGTCGCCCCCGACCCGGACCGAGCGAGCATACACAATTCCTCCCAGCGACAGAACGGCGACCTCTGTGGTCCCGCCGCCGATATCCACGACCATGGACCCGGTCGGTTCATTGACGGGGAGCCCCGCGCCAATGGCCGCCGCCATCGGCTCTTCTATCTGATAAACGCGACGGGCCCCCGCCTGCAAAGCCGATTCGCGAATCGCCTTACGCTCTACGGCCGTGGCCCCCGAAGGGACACACACAATGACCTCGGGGGCCGAGAAATTCCGCCGGTTGTGGACCTTGCGTATAAAGTGCTTGATCATTTCCTCGGCAATGTGGAAGTCGGCAATCACGCCATCGCGCAACGGACGTATCGCTTGAATCGACCCGGGGGTCCGACCCAGCATCATTTTAGCCTCGTCTCCAACGGCCAGAATATGATTTCGACCGCGCTCGTCTTTTGTAATCGCCACCACACTGGGTTCGTTCAGGATGACACCTCGCCCCTTCACATAGACCAAGGTGTTGGCGGTCCCCAAATCGATCGCCATATCCGACGATAACAGACCTAATAGCCGTGCAAACATAACAACAATTTAAGGCTCACGCCCTCCGCGAGGCAGACACGCTCGCCTTTGCCGCGCCCAACCTTTCAAGTCCGAAAAAATTCCTTGCCCCCGGTTTACATCCCGGTACATCCCGGCGACGTGCGCCTCGAGAGGCACACCCGCCGCGACGCTAGCAGAAAAACGCCGCTTTTGCAAAGAGAATATGCAGCCGGCGAAATGCCCCACTCTGCCCAAAAGCCCCGGAAGTTTGTCTCATGAAATCCGTCTCATGAAAAGGGCCGAGCCCGGGTCTGGCCGCGCTGCATGAGCACCATGGCCAACCCAGCACAAACGGCGGTTTCTGCGCGCAAAAGCGTGGGGCCCAGCCCCAGACGAATCAGGTCGGGGCGTTCGTCGGCGAAGCGAGCCATCTCGGCGGGCGCAAAGCCCCCCTCGGGGCCAATCCACAAGGTGGCGGGAGCTTGCTTCAAGGCGTGGAGACCCTCGCTCAGCGTACCCGATTCGACGGCAACCACAAGAGGCGCGGGCACACGTTGCAATGGCGTCTCAAAAGAACAGAGCTCGCCCAGACGCGGCACCGTTAAACGCCCGGACTGCTCGCAGGCACCTTGGAGCACCGCCCGATATTTTTCTTCTCGCACGACGCGTGTCTGGGTGTAGGCAGTCAGAACCGGGGTTAAGCTGTCCACATTCAACTCGGTCGCGGTGCGCAGCAGCTGACACAGTGCCGACCAAGCCTTGAGAGGCGAAAATAAAAGCGACACCCCCGACCCCTGCGAGACTTGCGGCCGGAAACACGTCGTTACAGCACAGGAGAACGCCTTTTTGCCAACATCTGTGATGTCGGCGTGCCACTCGCCGTCGCGGCCGTTGAAGAGTGTCAACTTCTGGCCGCGCCGAGCCCGCAGCACACGGCCCAGGTGATGCGTCGCTTGAGCCCCAAGCGTCACCGTCTTTCCCGGAAAAAGAGCCTCGGCCACATACACCCGCGGGCGGTGCGCGCTCGAAAATTCCCGGGATTCCCGGGCGTTCTCCTCCGCCTCCGGCGGCGGGCCGGCGGCGAGCGGACTTGCTGCGAGCGGGCTTGCGGCGGGCTCGGCTACCATTGGTAAAAATAGCCCTCCTCGGCCGAGAACAGCGGGGGACGCAACCCAAATTTCAACATCTGAGACATATTCACAAAAACACGACGCCGAGACGGCGCAGGAGCCCACACGCCCGGAATCGCCTCAAGAGCCCCGTCGCGGGACGGCGCCCCAACCGATAAAAGAGCCGCAGCCAGCCAAGCCGCCGGCAGAAAATCGACGCGTTCTATATGAAACAGAGGACTCCAGGTAAAAGGCGCCAACGTCCCGTCGCCCGGCATCAGGTCGTGAAAACGCGTCGTTACATAGGGCTGTTGATAAAAATCCAGCAGAGCCACATGCTCGGCTAATTCGGCGTGGTCCGACAACACCCACAGCGTCGGCCTGGAGGTCGAACGCACGAGCTCTACAAACCCCCCGAGAGCTTGCGAAGGCGGCCACGCGAAAAGCGTCACCGGCAAATTGTGCTGGTCTCGAAGCGCCCGCCAGTGCGCCGCAAAAAGACGTTGAGACTGTTTCTCGGCGTCTGCAAAAACGTAAATAGCATGCGACGAACGCGCGGCCGGTAGAATCAAGGCCTCCAGAGTCTGGTTGAAAAAGGCCAAAGTGTCGGGCCAGTAAAACAGAATCCGACCGGCCCCCGGATCGGCCCCCGGGTCGACCGCCGGGTCGGCGGCGGCGGCGGCCGAGGGCGCAGAGGCCTCTTGGTCGAACAGGACACGAATGTGGCCACGAACGCTTTTCTGGGCGGGATAGAGCTCCTGCAGCACATCACAGACAAGCGCATCCAGGCAAATCGTCGCCGTGGGATGCCGGTCGAGAAGATAATCGTAAAGACGGGCACGAGCCAAATTTCTATCGCGGGCGGAGGCCACCACAATATCCAGTCGAGCAGAGGCCTGTAAACGCCCCGGCCCAGCCCAGTAATTCGATAATTGAGCGACGAGTTCGCGCTCTCGGGGCGTATCCCGACTATACACCACCGCATAGAGCCCCGGCGTCGGAGGCGCAGTAATCGGGGCTAGGTCAAAGCTTGGTTGCTGCTCAAAAAAGATTTCGCCCTCTATTTCTTGATTTTTCAGCGGGACACGCACGCGGTCCACGGGAACCGATTGAGCGGGTATCTTTCCGGGAAGAATATCCAGACCGAAAAACTGACTCCAGCCGAGGGCCGGCCAAAACAGCACGAGTCCCAGCAAAACCCGCAGCACCAGGCCCAAAGCCGGACCGGCGACGGCCGGGGCCCAAAGTCGGCTCAGAGCATCCATCTGTGCCACACGAGATAGTCCTCTACGGCCCCGAGCATCTCTTCGAGAGGGCTCTGCCGCATGCGCCAGAGCCCGCGCAACCCGCGCAACCCGCCCCGCGACGGCGGATTGAGAGGTTTCCAACGAATGATGTGCTCGGGATAGAGCTCGGCGAGGCGCGTGTGACGGTCGCCAAGACCGTCGATCAGGCCACAAGCCAGGGCCTCTTTGCCCAGAAAAAAATCGCCGTCAAAAGGATACGGAAAAGCACTCTCGTCGGCGGCGCGCCTGGGATTGTTACTGGGGCTCTTGCGCCCCCGCCGAGCGGCGGGCGTCCCGGATGCAACCCCGGCTGCAACTTTGGGGGAAGTGCCGGATGAAGTTTTGGGAGGCGTTTCCAATTTTTTCCCGCGGCGCTCTCGAACAAAACGGACAAATTCGTGGTGCAGCTCTTCCTGCACGAGCTTCATTTTCGCCACATCGGCTTGTTTGGAGCTCTGGAACATATCGAAGCGGCCCTTGTTCGAACCGGAGGTTTGAATGCGCCGCTCTACGCCCAGTTTTTCGAGCAATTTTGGGAATCCAAACCCGCCGCTCACGACCCCGATAGACCCGACGATCGAACTGGGCATGGCGTAGATCTCGTCGCCGGCACAGGCGAGCCAATACCCGCCCGAGGCCGCAATGTCCTGACAAAAAGCCACGATTTTTTTACCCCGAGCCTTGCCTTGCCGGCGCAGATGGTCCGCAATGAGCATAGACTGCGTCGGCGACCCACCAGGCGAATTGATCGATAAAGCGACAATGGGAGCCTTCCGGATACTAAAGGCCTTGTCGATAACAGGGAGCAGGCTCTCCAGATTGAGTTTCTCTCGGGACATTCGACCCTCGGCCGCCAGGACCCCGTTCAGGTAAATCAAAGGAACGGGGAGCGTTTGTTTTCTTTTTCGAATCATGGTCCGAATCATTTTATGCATGTTTGAGTCACCTCCTACGAGTCATCTGGCTGGCGCCATTTTTCAAAAACGCTTGTGATACGCGAGCGATGCTCTTCCCACCACAGGGCGTCGAAGACGAATTGAGTCTCGAGAAATTGACTCAGGGCTTCGGGTGTCATGGGCGTGTGGCCACCTTGGTGAAGCCGGCGCATGAAGGGCTCTGAAGCGGGCAGCACCCCCAGGTGCCGATGGAGTTCCACGAAAACCTCGTCTCGGTACAGAACGGCGAGCCGGGCGGCTCCCTCCGAAACGCCGCCGCTCTTGGGGGCCACCAGCCAGTCACTATGCACAAGACTGCCGCCGCGCGCAAGACCGAAGGGCTTGTTCCGGCGATAAACAGCCTCGTGGAGGACATAGCTGGGGGCGATGCCGAAACGAGCCCGCTTTGTCAGAACGGCGTCCAGAACCTCCCCCTCGTGGTGGAGCCAGAGAAAAGAAAGCCCCGCCAGACCCGCGAGCAGTTTCTCAAGAGCCGCCTCGTTTTCCAGCGTGGTATAGACCGCGTCCCCCTCAACGCCCGCAGCGAGAAGCGCCAATTCCAGTACGTATTCGGGACGCGCCAAGACGGCTCGAGCCCCGGGATAGGTCTCTGGGTCGAAAAAGGCCTGGAAGGGCACGGTGCTTTCGAGAGCTAACCCAAAGATACGCGTCTCCCAGAGCACCCACGGCAGGGCACACGCTCCGCCGGCTTCGCTCGGCAAAGGCGTGTAGGCCTGACGCTGCAGAGGTCCAATCAGGGGGTCAACTAGGGGTTCAAAAAGACCCTCTTGGCACCCGCGGGCGGCGGGCCCAGCCGAGAGCACCGCAATATCGACCCGCCCCTCGGCTTCGGGGCCGGGCGGAAAAGCCTGCCAGGTGCGAAAGAACGTCAGCCCGCCGCTATAGGGCACCAAACGAATGGAATAATCCACAGCTTGGGAGGAGGCCGGTCCCGGGGCTGATGCCGGGGCTGATGCCGGGGCCGATAGAGCCTCGGCCGAAGGAGCGGCGGCCTCAGGCGAGCCGGCCGCGGCCGGCTCCGCCGGTTCTCCCGGGGCCGGACTCGGCGTCGAAGCCGCCTCCTTCAGACGCACAAAGGCCGCCTGGTGGGCCTCGCCATAGGGCCCGGCGGGAGCTCCGAAATGGAGCGCGGCCTCTTGAGCCAGCAGACGCGACCCACCGAAACTATTTGCAAAAATTGCAAATAACAGGAAAAACCAATATAAAGACTTCATCAGGGCTCTTGAGGGCCACCTGCGGCTCTGCAAAAAGGCAGAGGCTGGGCGTCCCGAGGGCTGTTGCATTTTAGACGATTTTTTCACCTGACGTAAGATGCAAAAGAAACAAGGTGCGTGCCCAGGGTACGCCAGGGTGCTCCAAGGGGCGTGCTGAGCTTGTTTCCTGTCGTTTCCCCACAGTCCCGAGGAGGTAACCTTATGCTCGATATCGCCTTCAAACCTTATCCCCCCCCCAAAGGTGTTAAGGGTGTTTTCAACCTGACGTCGTTCCAGGCCGTGGTCCTCTTGGCTTCCGGCACGGCCACCCTGCCCCGGGCTCCGTTTCTGGGCGAGGAGGACACCGCCGCTATGGCCCGAGTGTTAAAAAACCATCGCTTCAAGGCCAAGAAAGGCACGAGTCTCGTGCTCAACGAGGCCGCCTTCTTGGGGGGCATTCCCAAGCTCTTTTTATTCGGCGTCGGCGACGCGCTGAAGCCCGAGAAATTCGCGGCGGATGCCCCCTTGCCGCCGCCCCACGAGGCCGCCCCCGCCGCCGATTGCGTAGAACTGGGGGCGAAACTCCAGCGGCTTCTTGTGGATTCCAAAAACGTGGCTCTTTTCACGGATGATTCGCACGAGGCCCCGGCTCTGGCGGCTCTTTTGGAGGGCATGCTTGCCAATCACTATCAGTTTCTGAATTACAAAACCGTCGAACCGGAAAAATACACCCTCCAGCGGGTGACGGTGTATAGCCCGGCGGCGGGCGTTGTCAAGGCTCTGACGGCTCAACACACAGGGATACGCGCTCTGACCCGAGGCGTCCATCTCACGCGGGACCTGGTGAGTCATCCTCCGAACGAACTGCATCCCGAAAGCTTCGCGGCCCGGTGTCTCAAACTCACCGAACACGGACTCGAGGTCCAGGTGCTCGGCCAAAAGGAACTGGAGAAACTGGGCATGCGCGCGCTCTTGGGCGTCAACCAGGGGTCCGTTCGAGCCCCGCGCCTGGTGGTGATGCGCTGGTGGGGCGATAAGAAAACACGAGCCGTCTCGGCCTTTGTCGGCAAAGGGGTCACTTTTGACACAGGCGGCATTTCGCTCAAGCCGGCGGCGGGCATGGCGTCGATGAAATACGACATGGCGGGGGCCGGCGCCGTCACCGGGGCCATGGTCAGTCTGGCCGGACGCAAGGTGAAGGCCAATGTCGTCGGCGTGCTCGGGCTGGTGGAGAATATGCCGGACGGCGGCGCGCAACGCCCCGGCGATATCGTTCGGTCGGCCTCGGGCAA
The DNA here is from genome assembly GCA_965203415.1 of Alphaproteobacteria bacterium. Classification (GTDB taxonomy): domain Bacteria; phylum Pseudomonadota; class Alphaproteobacteria; order CBDBCS01; family CBDBCS01; genus CBDBCS01. Next base: position 665,411 of record CBDBCS010000006.1, read on the forward strand.
GACCATAGAGATCCTCAACACAGATGCCGAGGGACGGCTCGTTTTAGCGGATGCGCTTTGGTACGTTCAAAAGGAATACGCCCCCAAAACGATCATCGATCTGGCGACGCTGACGGGGGCGATGCTGGTGGCTCTTGGGCATCAGTATGCGGGGCTTTTTGGCAATGACGAGGCCCTCAAGCAGCGTCTGATGGCGGCGGGACAAAAAACAGGCGAGGGCCTTTGGCCTCTTCCGATGGGCTCGGCTTACGACAAACAGCTCGATTCGGACATCGCGGACGTCAAGAACATTGGGTCGCGCTATGCGGGCTCCATCACGGCGGCGCAGTTTCTCCAGCGCTTCATAGAGAAAAAAACCGCCTGGGCTCACCTGGACATCGCCGGCGTCGCCTGGGAGAACGGCTCAAACGGGCTGTGCTGGAATAAAGGTGCAACGGGGTGGGGGGTCCGGCTCTTGGACCGGTATGGACGCGACCTCTGAACCCGTCTACAATTATTACGGCGTCCGGCACGGGCCCGTAGAGCCCGTCCTGGCGGCCCTCCTGAACAAAGCCTATCAGGGGGGACAGCGGGCGATGGTGTACGCCCCAAGCGCAGAGGACGCCGTGCGTTTAACCCAGTATCTATGGGCTCAATCGAGCCTCCTCCTGTGCGGGACCGACGAACGCGACCCCCACCCCGAGCACCAACCTATCTGGCTCAGCCACCAGCTGACGAACCGAAACAACGCCGACTGCGCCTTGAGCCTGACAGCCTGGCCCGAGACCTGGATGCAATCAAAGGCACCGGCAGAGATACCGGGGTTTTCAAAATTCGTTTTCATCTACAGCCTCTCGGAACCCGCCAGAGTCCAGGAGGCTCGGGCGTGCTATGCGGTTCTCAGGGAACGAGGCCGCGTGCAACAGGTGCACCTCCAGACCTCAGGCAAAACCTGGGAACGCGCCGAGATGCCAGCCGATACACCATAAAACCCCGATGCCCGTCTTCAAAAGGCACCGCTCACTTGGGTGGCGGCGGGCTCGACCGCCCAGAGGGGCAAGCCTAGGCGTTCGGCGAACGCGAGGGTCTCTGGCCAGTCGGAACACAAAACACTCTGAGACTCCAGCACCACCCCCGCCAGCCCCTGGTCGGCCGCCAGACGTACGGTCTCGGTGCCGAAGGCCGGCAGGTCCAGCTCGGCCAATTGCGTTCTCTTTTTGAGCTTGACCAGAACAGGTCGACGCCCAGAGGACGCCGCCATGCCCGCCGCGCGTCTCAAGAGTCCATTGGTCCCCTCGGCCCCTTCCACGGCCAGGACACGCTGTTTCTGCACGAGAACCGCCTGCCCCACGTCATAGGGCTCAAGAGCCCGGAGAACGGCGAGCCCCACGTCTATATCCTGGCGATACTCCGACGCGAAACGGCAGGACGTAAGCGCTCCCAAACGCCCCAAAAGGAGCGAGGGGAAAAAACGCTGGACCGCACAGAGCGCAATCCCCTGCTGTTCCACCAGATGCTTGACAAGCCGCAAGAGCGTGTCATCGCCGCCCTCTAGGCCGGCCAGAGCCGCTCCCGAAGCCGCGTCATGGCTCAATTCTCGATTCGAAGGCGCACGTCCAGGCCGGGCGACATGCCCGAGAATCGTTAAATGAGAACTCTGATTCGCCTTCATCCAGGCGAATAAACGCGCCGGCTGCCAGAGCCGAACCCACAGAACCGAGGGAACCGAAGAATCCGTCGGAGAACGCTCCCCCGGCCCCGGGGAATGCGCCGATAGCCCCAGAAGCGAGGCCGGGTCGAAATCGCACGAGTCCTCTAAAGCCGCGACATAGGCTCCTGTCCCCGCCGCCAGTCGACACGCCGCTCGAGCCAGCGACCCGCCCCCCACTAAGAGGGTGTGGGGAGACCGGGGCTCGGGCGCCGCTGTCGTGGATGCCGCCGCCGCTCCCCCAGTCGAAAGCGTTTCCTCAGAGTTTGTCACCATTTTCCTTCTGCCCCAAAAAAGAGTCTTCGATGCGCGGCCGCGTATAGCCTCGAACGGAATCGCCTTCCAGAAAACGCACGATGGTCCGGAGCGTCGGGTCCGCTTGATTTTCTTGACAGAAACGCTCTTTGCGTTCTCGGAAGGTCAGCGTCCCCTGCGGGTCAAACAAAAATTTCACGGCCTTATAAACCCGGCGAATGTCGTGCGAGGTGAACTGATTTCGAACCATGCCTCGGCGATTAATGCCTCGCAAAAAACCAGAGCGGTGACCAATCATCCCAAAAGGGATGACGTCGTATAAAACAGGATTGACGCCGCCAATCATCGCCAGGTCGCCGATTCGAACGTGCTGGTGCACGCCGGCATTGCCGCCAATCACGGCTCCCTGACCGATGGAGACATGACCTGCAATTTGAACGCCATTCGTGATGGTGACGCGGTCGCCGATGTCGCAGTCATGCGCTACATGGACATAGCCCATGATGTAACACTGGTTCCCCAGGCGCGTGACACGCTTATCGCCCTCGGTGCCGCGCTGGACGTTCGTGTATTCGCGTAGCGTACATTTCTCGCCGATCTCCACCGAGGTCCCCAGCCCTCGATAGCGAAAATGCTGAGGCGGCGTCGCGAGCACAGCAAATGGAAAAACATGCGTGTCGGCCCCGATGATGGTATTGCATTCGATCACGACATTGCTCTCGAGCCGGACGCGCTTGCCGAGCCGAACCGACGGCCCGACCAGGCACCAGGGGCCGATATAGACCTCTTCCTCCAGGACCGCGGAACTGTCCACGCGCGAGGTCGGGTCTATATAAGCAGACGGAGCAATCGTCATAAGAGGCCTGCAGCCTGGCGCGCCGTTGTTCTCGACAAATCCTGCGAAAGACGTTCCGAGAACGTTCTCAATCGACCAGGGTTGCGAGAAAGGTCGAGGACACACAGACGGTGTCCGCCACGCGGCCCTCGCCTTCGAAACGCCACGTTTTGCCGCGTCTCTGTTTCGAGCGCACGGGCAGCGACAACACCGAGCCAGGATAAACAGGCGCCCGGAACCGAGCCTGGTCCACGGACATTAGATAAATGAGTTTATCACGCGCCTTGATGCCCAAAGAAGCTCCAATCAGGACCGCCGCCGTTTGAGCCATCGCCTCGACGATCAGGACCCCGGGCATGACGGGTTCGTGCGGAAAATGGCCTTGAAAGAACCACTCGTTCTGCGTGACGTATTTGATCCCGAACGCGCTCTCATTGCCGCGGATTTGCGTCACGCGGTCCACCATGAGCATGGGATAGCGATGCGGCAGGATCTCTTTGATGCCCTTGATATCACAGTCCGGAAGGAGGACCCCGGAACGAGTCTCAGAAGAATGGGATAGGCCAGTCATACGTGCTCATCCTGTTATCGTTTACAAACGTCGCCCCCAAGGCCAATCGTGGGCTAATCGTTGCCCTCCGGAAGCATACCCGGCCTGCCAAGGCCTCGAGAGCGGCCCTGCGTCGTGTCACGCACACGCCACGGACGCGTTGCCTCGGGCTTTCTTCTTGGCGCGCCGTCCTCCGGCTCTAGGGTCTCTTTTTCAGACGCCGCCCGGCTCTGGGCTGGAGCGGGGCGGGTTTTTCTCTGGTCGCCGCTTTTCAGAGGCACGCGCGCGTATTGACGAGCCAGCCGGCTCAAGATCGCCCGCTCCCGAAGATAAAACCGGTTTTCGCGGGCGGGGTCGCCGGCATACCGGGCGGCCCCAGATGGAATGTGACTCTGCACACCGGCCTGAGCTGAAACGATCACGTCGTCGCCGATCCTCACACCATCGGCCACCCCGACCTGTCCGCCCAGCCGGACGCCATCGCCCAGCGTAACATGGCCCGCCAGACCGACGCACGATACGAGAACACAATCCGCCCCGATGCAACAATTATGCGCCACTTGCACGACGGTTCCCAGCCGGCTTCTAGCACCTATGCGGGTGTCTGTCAAGGTACCGCGTTCTATATTGCACTGGTTCCCGATCTCGGCTTCGGCCTCAATGGTCACGCCGCCGATATGGGGCACTCGAAACATGCGACGTTTGGCGTTCTCGTGGGGAACGTAGCCGAAGCCTCGTCCGCCAATCGTACAATTATCGCCGATCCGGACGGCTGTAGAGACGCGGGCACAGGCCAGGGTCGTGTGGCTGCCTAAGCGACAATCCGCCCCGATTTCCGTCGAGGGGCCAAGGCACGTGTAATTGCCGATGATCGTCCGGGGCCCGACCCGAGCCCCCGGCCCAATTCGAACGCCCCGACCGAGAACAACGCCTTCCCCCAGGGTGGCCGTGGCATGGACATCCGGCCCTGACCAAAGAAAAGCCTCATCCTCCGAGGCCTCCGGGTAGAGCTCGCCCAGCATTTTATAGAAAAAGAGCCGAGGATGCGGATGGCGCACGCATAAAAGCTCCGGCGAAACCACAGACGCCAGATGCTGACAGCCCGCCGCGGTTGCCAGACAGACCCCCGCCTGAGGGAGCGACGCGCCGAAACGCTTCGTCGATTTTGCCTCAAGAAAGCCGAGCCCAAAGGCTTCTAGCTCGGGAAAATCACAGGCCCGGTGGATGGGATAGGTCGGATCTAGGGGCCCGCCGGCTTCGGATAAGACCAACCCAACACGCTGAGCCAGAGCTCCGAGAGTCGTGGGGCGAGCTTCGAAAAAAGAGGGCCGATTCACCGCTTTCATCACGACACGCCGTGCCCGCCCGCACCTGCCCCGTCCCCCGCGCCGTCCCACGGGGTCCATGGGATAGAAGAGCTTCTATCTAGGCTTAGGCTCATACCGGCACCAGCCTCATGGGCCTGGCGAGCCTGGCCGAGGCGTCTTTCGAACGGGCCCGCCTCCCCCGGCGGAAGGGCGAGCCAAGACCGGGCCAAAACCGGGCCAGAGCCGGACATCAGGAATCGGGCGAGGCATCCGAGCCCTCAAAAGGAGAGACTTCATAAACCGGAAAGTTCTGATTCAGGCGTGTCAGGACTTTTTCCGTCACGTCGTAACGCTCTGAGACGATAAAATAAAGCCCATTGTTCTGGACGGCGACAAAGGCATCAAAGCCCTCTTCCTGGCCGAGGGTCTCCAGAATACCGGTGATCTCTCTGGAGAGCCAAGCCCGAGCCCGTCTCTCGACGCGTTCCAAGTTTGTTTCCTCGTTTTTCAGGCTTCTATCCTCTTCATTGACTCGTAGTTGGAGCTCTTGCAGCTGTCTGGCGATTTCGTCTTGTGACAAAAAATCGCGCTGGTCGTTGATAGCCTGGTTCTCTCGTCGAAATTCCTCTGTTTTCTGACGCGAGATATTGGCAAGAGCCGTGTAGCGTTGATCGAAATCGGCTCGATAGGCCTGATAGGCCGTTGCGTTATTGAAAACATATTCAATCCGCACGAACCCGATCGTCGTCGGAGCTAGACTCTGCCCAAAAACCACCGGGACCCAGAGCCAAAACAAAAGGAGAAGCGACGGAAAAAACCTCAACGGTCTATCTTTCGAAAGAAAAAAGAAACGCACTTTAGAGACCTGACGGAAACCCAATCTAGAAACTCGTCCCGAACGATAGTCTAAAATGCTGTCGTCTGTCAAAGGATTCGTAGCGTTGCGGGCGCGAGAACTCGAATCGGATGGGGCCGATCGCCGTCCGCCACAAAAAACCATAGCCCACGCTGGAGCGCACTTTAGGACTATCGACGACGACGCTATCGGGCAGAGGCGGCTCGTCAATATCTTCCAGCAGACCGGCATTGGCATAGAAAAATCCCTTCAGGCCGATCTCTTCCGGCAGACCGAGCGGGAAATTATATTGCGAAGAAGCCACCCAATAACGTGTGCCTCCCAACGCATCGTCGTGCGTCAGGTCCCGCGGGCCCACGCCGGCGTATCGGAAGCCTCGAAGCGTCTGGCTGCCGAGCAGAAACCGGTCCGAGACCGTGAGGTCTTCCTCGAATTTCGTAATAGAGCCCGCCCGCCAGCCTACAGAAGCATCTGTCTGCTCGGTTACACCGAAGTGATAATCAAAACGCGTCGTCACGGACCCGTAATCGGGGTCGCCGCCCCAGCCGGCTTTGGTGGCGAACACCGAAAACAAGGTCCCCTCCGTCGGAAAAAGAGCACTGTCTCGCGTATCATAGACCCACCCGAGACGAATCGTTCGAACCGTACGCCCGCCCTCGCGCAGGAAAATATAGGGCGACGCATCGGACTCGATGTTTTCCACGACGTCATAGCGTGTCGTCAAGCGGACGCTCTGGCGCCAGTTCCGAGTCATTCGATAGCTCATGCCAACATAGCCCGCCGAAGAATTAAAATCATAGGCGAGCTGACGCAGAGCCCGCCGCGTGTAAGAGGCCCCAAAACTATACCCCACATGCGTGTCATTCCACGACGGATTGAAAAAACGGAGCGAATAGGTCTCGGTATATTGGGCGATATTGGTCTCGAATTGCATCGACAGACCGCGTCCGAGAAAGTTTCTTTCGCCATAAGCCAACAGGAGCGTGGCACCGCTCACGTCCGAATAGCCGAGGCCGATATTCGCCGAACCCGTAGAGCGTTCGACGACCTCTATTCGAAGCAGCACCAAGTCCTCTTCGGACCCGGGCTCGAGGCTGTGTGTGACTCTTTCAAAAAAGCCGGAACGTTGGAGACTCACGATCGACTGGTTCAGAAAAGTCTGGTTCATCGGGTCGCCCTCGGTCAGGAGCAGACGGCGCCGGATCACATTGTCTGACGTGAGCGTGTTACCCGCAATCTCGATGCGCTCCACATACACAGGCGGGGCGGGACGGAGTTTGAATATAAGGGTGATGCGGGGCGTGCGGAGGCCGTCTATTTGCGCCTCTGCCGGGTCGTCCTCCGGGGCGTCTTCCGGATGAAGTTTTTCTATTTTCTCTATCTGAAAGAAACGATACCCCTCCCCGGAGAGTTTATCGGCGAGCTCGTTTTCGATGTCGCGAATCGAATCCAGACTCACCCAATCCAAACGGTCCTGCTGGCTCTTTTTCTCGACAAAGCGGCGATAGGGCTCTATCGAGAGGGTCTCGATTTCATTTTGCAGTTCATAGGCTTCCAGAATAAACCGCGGCCCCTCTTCGATGGCAAACGTCAGCAGAAAGCCGCTCTTATCGGTGGCGAGTTCGGACAGATACCATTCGACGCGGGCCTCTAAGAACCCCTCGCCTCGGTAGAAGTCCTCCAGGAACGAGCGGTCGACTTCGACTTTATCCGGATCCCAGTTCTCGACAGAGTCCAGGAGGCGATAAAATTTTTTCTCCCGCGAGAGGATCACATTGGACAGACGCTCGTGCTCGAACGTCTGATTGCCGATAAAGTCTATTTTGAGGATACGTGTGACCTCCGCTTCCTCGATCTCGAACACGAGATTCAAGCGGTTTTCGGGCAGCTCGATCAGCTTGGGGACGATTTTCGCCCCAAAATGGCCCCGACGCTGATAGAGCAGTAAAAGCCGTTGAACCTCGCTTTGAACACGAGAGCGGGAAAAAATGACGCCAGAACGCAGCGAAGACCCGATACGCAGGGACTCATCGTCCAGGATTTTATTGTTCTCATAGGCAATCTGATTGAGGATAGCGTTTTCCTCCACGATAATGACCAATTCCGGACCTTCCTGGACCATGCGGATGGACCGAAACAAGCCGCTGGCATAAAGCCGGCGCACGGACTCGTCCAGTTGTTCCTTATCGAAGGGGTCGCCGATCTCAAAAGTCAGATACTGCAGAGCAGTGGCCAGGCTGGTACGCCTCAGACCGCGCACCACAATATCGGCGATGCGTTCGGACGGGAATTCTACGTCTATATCCACCTCGTCTACGTCGTCGCCGTCATCGGGGGCGGGGGCGGTTTCAAACTCCGAGGACGGGGGAACCAAAACCTGACCCCAGACCGTAAGCGGCATCAAGATCCCAAGACTCCAGAGAACTCCAAGAACCCCAAAAACCCAAGGGCTCCAAACGAAAAGCGCGCGCCCAGACTTTAAGCCTCTGCTCGGAAGGGTACCGACCCTACGAACGCCCCTAACGTCCCTAGCGTCCCTAGCGCCCCCAGAAGCGAATATCATTGTAAAAGGCAAGCGTGAAAACCCCTAGAAGAAGCCATAAGCCGAACCGATTCCACCGGGCGCGCCAGCGCGGAGGCAGGGGTCGTCCTCGAATCGCCTCCAGGGTCAGGAGAAGCAACTGACCACCATCCAAAACAGGAATGGGCAAAAGATTCACGATCGCTAAATTGATCGAGAGAACCGCTAGAAAAAGCAAAAAATTCTCCAGCCCGGCATCGGCACTTGCCTTGGCGTATTGAGCAATACGGAAGGGCCCGCCGACGTCTTCGAACGAGGCCTCGCCTTCGCTCCCGAACATTTGGCCGATGGCTTGAAAGATGTCTCGGCTGATGGTCCAGGTACGCGTCCAGCCTTCGCCGAGGGCCTCGGCCGGGGGGAGCGGGCGAAGCTCACGTTCCAACCCAATCCCCACGACGACCCCAAGCCGATACACCCCTTCTTCCGGCTGCAATTCCGGTACGACTCTCACACGCAGGCGGGTGTTCTCGCGTTCTACGTCGAATTGGAGGGGCTCGGCCGATAGGGCTCCGCGCAAATCTTCCAGCGTCACGACAGGCGTCTGGTTGATGGCGACAAGCACATCTCCAGAGCGCAGACCGGCTTTCCAGGCCGGGGAATCGTCCATCACCTCCCGAATGACGAGAGGCCCGGCGTCCCCGGGGGACTCGGCCGGCGTGCCGCCGCCGGGCACGCCGACCCAAGCGTGAACAAACGCAAAAAGAAGGAAAGCTAAAAGAAAATTCGCAAGCGGGCCGGCACTCACGATCAGAGCCTTCTTGAAAAAAGCCTGACCGGCGAAAGTCTCCCGGCGACGTGTCGATGCGGCCTCCGCCGCCGAAGAGGACGAAGCGGGGCCGCCGCGGGAATCCCTATCCGGGAGTTCGCTAACCTCCCCGGCCATACGCACATAGCCGCCAAGCGGGATGCAAGCCAGGCGCCACCGTGTGCCATGGCGGTCGTGAAAGTGCCAGAGCTCGGGGCCAAACCCAATGGAGAAGGTCAGAACGCGCACGCCACAGGCTCGAGCCACACTATAGTGGCCCAGCTCGTGGAAAAGCACGAGAATACCCAGAGCTCCCAAAAAGGAAACAAGATAAGACACGAGACGAGACGCCTATCTCAAGAAGGATACGTTTCAGGAAAGGTCCGCAGAACGCGCTTGGTCTGCGTGTTCGGGACTCGAGAGAGCAGAACTCTTCGAGCCTAGGCTCGAAGGGCCGGGGCCCGGATAGACAACGCGGCGCGTCTTAATCAGAGCCTCTGTTTTTCTTTTGGTCGCCGCGTGCAGCGTCAGACAGTCGGCCAAGGTTTCGGCGGGCGGGAAGGATTGCTCTAGCACACGGCCGAGGATTTGAGGAAGCGTCCACAAATCCAGGTCTCCAGCTAGAAAGGCTTCGACGGCGGCCTCATTGGCGGCGCTCAGGGCCAGACAGGCAGAGGGGCCGCGCGCCAAGGCCTCTCGGGCCAGGGCGAGCGCCGGAAAACGACGCATGTCGGGCGGCCGGAACTCAAGCGAAAAAACCCGCGACCAGTCAATGCGGCGCGTCGCGGCTTTGTGCCGCCGCGGCCAATAGAGACTATAGGCGATCGGAATGCGCATATCCGGTGCCCCCATATGCGCCAAAAGCGAGCCATCTTCATAACTCACAAGGGCGTGAATGAGTTGCTGCGGATGAATCAAAACCTCGATTCGAGAGGCCTCCAGACCGAACAGGTGACTCGCTTCAATGATCTCGAGACCCTTATTCACCATCGTCGCCGAGTCGACCGATATCTTCCGACCCATAGACCAATTCGGATGAGCCAGGGCTTCTTGGACGGTCGCTCTGCGAATTTTTTCCGGCGACCAATCCAGAAAAGGCCCACCCGACGCTGTGAGGAAGATTTTTTCTATGGACTCTGGGTGGCCGGGCCCGGGGGCTGTATCGCCGGGGCTGGGGTTGGGTGTCTCCATCTGTCCGGCCTGCGGCGGCGGCGGCGGCTGGAGAATCTGCCAGACGGCGTTGTGCTCTGAGTCCACGGGCACGACGGTGCTCCCGTGGTGGCGGGCGGTTTCCATAATCATCGGCCCTGCGGCGACCAGAGGCTCTTTATTGACGACCGCCACCACAGCGTGCGTCGCGAGGCCCGCTAGAATAGGCCCAAGCCCCGCAAGACCCACCAGAGCCACCATCAGCCAATCGCCCTGCCTTTGGGCGAGCTCTGTCGCCGCGTCTGGCCCCACTAAAAGCTGCACGTGCGGCGGCCACGCCAAAGAAGACACCGCGGAAGACATGGCTCTGTCGCGCGCCTCTACGCCCGAGACCCCGACAAAACGCGGCTGAAACGCCCAGGCTAACCGATGAAGCTCCTGGATGTTCCGGTGGCCCGAAAGAGCCGAAAGCACATAACGATGCGGGGCGGTCGGGTCTCGCATCGCCTGAGCCAGAACGTCTAGCGTCGCCTGCCCGACACTGCCCGTGGCTCCCAGGATCGAAACAGTTCGCATGGGACGTAAATCTGGCGACACGGGTTTTGTCTCGTTCATCTTGTTTCAGCTGCGGACTCTGTGAGATGGGGCGGCGGATGGGCCGCGTGTGCCTAAAACGTGCGTGCAGAACCCCCGGAACGAGACTCGAGCTGACGCGCAAGCCCGAACCCAGCCCTGTGGCCTCTCGTGGTTTTTGTCGCCTGGGCCGACCCCATCCTCATCGTGGGGCGAACCAAAAGACACAGGAGTATAGCATGCAGCCTCAAAAATAGCCTTGCCTTTTTCCCTTTTTTTTGCTATCCGGAAGATGGGCACGCGAGGTGCCGGTGCCTACCGGGGCCTGCCGGTGCCTATCGAGAACAAAGCGGTGAGGCACAGGCAAAACAACCGGGAAACAGGAGGTTTCTAGCCTCGTTTTCCTGTTAAGTAGAAAAGCGTTAGGCGGAACCAGCATAGGGCTGGGATAGGGCCGGGATAGGATAGGCTCGGCGTCGGAGCACGCCCGCCCGGGCGTCTATTGCCGCCTCTGACCGTCTTGCCGGATGGGGCTTTTGTTTATTGTCGGCCGCCGCCGTGGCCCGCCATGGGGGGGGGTAACCTGGGGGTCTTCTGAAGTGCCCTTTTTTGAATCAAGTTTGAACCGCAGAAAGGAATCGTCCAAATGGCCAGAGTTACCGTTGAAGATTGTCTTGAAAAAGTCGCCAATCCCTTTGATCTTGTGATGCTCGCGTCGCAGCGTTCGCACGATCTGGCGGCGGGAGCCCACGCCACCTATGCCGCCACCCCGGGGAAAAAGGAGAAAAATACCGTCATTGCCCTTCGAGAAATCGCCGACGGCACGGTGGCGCCTCAGAATCTGGAGGCACGCCTGACACGCAAATGGCAGCGCCTTTCAGAACCGACGCTGCTGGATTTTCCTGCCCCCTCGGCCGCCCTGGCCGCTGGAGCTCCCAGAGGGGCCGCCGGCTTTCCGACTCTAGGGTCCCCGACTCTAGGGTCCCCGGCTCTAGGGTCCCCGGCTCTAGAGTCCCCGACTCTAGAGTCTTCGGGCCGCTCGTCCCCGGACCGAGACGCGCGCCTCCCCGCCGAGACGCCCCGCACGCCCCCCATGCCGATGGACCGCATCTTCGAGGACGTCGCGGAACAGGACCTCCATGAGTGAATCGAGGGAATCGCTGAGGATCGAAACAGGGCTTTCCCCGACCTCCGGCGTCGACACGGCTTCGTCTTTTAACCCGTCCTTTGCGGTGGCGGCAGCGGCCCGCGCGGCGGCTCCTTCTTTGGAAGCTGCCTCTGGGCCGGCGATGCCGGAGGCCCTGCGCGACCGAGGCGAAGCCCTGGTGGCCCGCGTCCTCGCCTATAACCCGCAGAGTCATTCAGAGCTCCTCCGGCGGGCTCTAGCGTTTGCGTGGCGGGCCCATCTCGGCCAGCAAAGAGCCTCGGGCGAGCCGTATTTTCGCCACCCCCTGGAGGTCGCCCACCTGGCCGCCGAGAAACTGCTGGATGACGAGACCATCGTCACAGCTCTTTTGCACGACGTCCTCGAGGATACCCAGTCGAGCCTGCCAGACATCCAGACGCATTTCGGCCCGACCATTGCCGGTTTGACCGACGGGGTTACCAAGCTTTCCAGACTCAAGCTCCGTTCCCGTCGCGAGAACCTCGATTATGACCTGGAGAATCTACGCCGCCTGATGCTGGCCGTCTCCAGAGACGTCCGCGTCCTCTTGGTCAAATTAGCCGACCGGCTCCACAATATGCGCACTATCGGCCATCTGCCTAAGGCGCATAAACGGCGCCGCATCGCGCTGGAAACCCAGGCTTTTTTTGTACCTCTCGCCAGTCGCGTCGGCCTCAAAGACTGGAGCGAAGAACTGGATAATCTGTGCTTTGAAACGCTCGAGCCCTACCGATACGGCAGCATCGTGAAGCGCATGCGCCAGTTCGAGGATGCTCATAAAAAAGACCTGGAACTCTCCATCGAGGCAATCGGCCAGGCTCTGCGTAGAGCCGATGTGCCGCACGATATCGCCGGACGCATCAAGGCTCCGGCTTCGGTTCTCCGGAAAATGGACCGGACCCGCGGCCATTTCGAGCGCGTGACCGATATCGTCGCTTTCCGGATTCTCACAACGACGGTGGAACATTGCTATAAGATCCTCGGGATTATCCACACCAAACGGCGCGCGCTGGACCATCGTTTTCAGGACTATATCTCGCTTCCCAAGACGAATGGGTATCAGTCGCTCCACACCGCCGTGAGCGGCCCGTCCGGCCGCCCCATCGAGATCCAAATCCGAACTTATGCCATGCACAAATCGGCCGAATTCGGAATCGCAGCCCACTGGAGCTATAAACAAGGAAGCCCTCGACGCGTCACGCTCGCGATGGCTCAGCAGTTCCAGAATATCGCCGAGGCCTTAAGCTCGGACGCGAATCGAGAGGAACTGCTCCGCGAAGCCCAGAACGAGCTGGTCGCCAACGATATGTATGCGTTTACCCCAGCCGACGATGCCATTTCTCTGCCGCGGGGCGCGACCGTGTTGGATTTTGCGTTCGCCGTCCACACCGAAGTCGGCCTCCACTGTAAAAAGGCCTATATCAACGGGGAAGAGGCCTCGATTCGCCAAGAATTAATGACGGGCGACCGCGTCCAGATTCTGACCGATAAGACTTCCCAGCCTCAAGCCTTTTGGATGGAGTGGGTGAAAACGGGGAAAGCGCGTTCGGCTCTCAACACCTATCACGCCCAGAAACGGCGCGCCGGCCTCATTTTTGGCGGCCGCCAGATCCTCCGCCATAGTCTGGAAAAAAAGAAAGTCCCCTTCGACGAGACCAAAATCAAAGAGCTTCTGCCGCTTCTCGGCTACGAACATCTAGACGATCTCTGCATCGCCCTGAACCACGGCACGCTGGAGTTACGCGAGATCCACCGGCTTTTGCAACCACCGCCGCCCACGCCGTTTCGCAGGCGTCTCCAGCGTATGTTCAGCCCAGAGTCCAACATCCAACACGTGCCCATCAGCGGCACCAACGCGACCATAGAGCTGGCGACCTGTTGCCACCCGCTGCCCGGCGACGCCATTTGCGGGATCACCTTGCCTCAGCGCGGCGTCATCGTGCATCGCCGGCAGTGCGCCTCGCTGCACGCTCTGAGAGAAAATCCCGAACGCTGGCTCCCCGTCACGTGGGATGAGGACCGACCCGATGGACCCGATAGACCCGATAGACCCGGCGGCGGCCCCGAGGACGCCGACCCGGCTGCCGGCCGGTATCCGGCGCGCCTGAGAGTCCGGATGCTCAATCAGCCCAAGGCTCTCGCGGCGGTGTGTCAGGCCATTGGCGGCTTGAACGTCAATATCACGGCGCTGGACTTTTCCAGCGAAGAGGGCGAATACGCCGAGGCCGCCATGGTCATCGAGGTCGCTCATCGAGTCCAGATGAATGCGATTTTGGCCGGACTCAAAACCCTGACCTCGGTCCGACGCGTCACCGGGGGCTAATCCCGGGCGAGCTCGGCCGCGGGGCGGGCACCGAGTCTTTCCCTGGATTTTTCCCTGGGCCTCTACCGGGAGGATGGGCCAGCATAAAACTCCGCCAGGCCAGGATAAGACCCAACAGAAGCGGCATCAGGCTCGCAAACCATGGCTCCCCGAAGCGCGCGGTCGCCGCGGCCCGGAAAAAGTCATCGGCAAAATAGAGACCAACACCCTGGCCGCCGCCGTAAAAAACAAGCTTGAGACTCGACCCCCGCGGGACGAGCCCCATCAGAGGCCCCAAAGTCACCAGCACCAGAAGCCCGTGGAACCAAGGCCGCGTCAGGAGCTCTAACAAGCGAATGACGTGATCCCGCGCCTCGAACCCATTGGCGCGGAGCTGACGAATGGCCGAAACCAGTTCTCGCCCCGCCATGGAGGCCACAGGCGTCACCTGAAGCCGAAGCGTATCCGGCGACGGGAGCGAAAAGGCCCCCGTATACTGGCTGTAAGGCCGCCCAGGGCCGGTTTCCTCCCAGATAGAGCCCTCGAAGAGATGCACAGACCCGTCCTCTGTCACCTCGCCCCGCACCGCCGTGACGAGGCGAACGAGATGCCCAGTGTCGGCATGATAGCTCACCAAGCGAATGCTCTGAAGGTCCCTTTGGTCTGCGCGATACCGCGCCGCGAGAAAAAAATGATGCGCCCGCTCCGAGGTAATCCGAAAACGAATGGGGCCCTGAATCGCGCGCGCCACCGCCACAGGCTGACCCGAGAAAACTAAGCGGTAAAGACGTTTTTGCTCGGCAGCGAAAGGGCTCAACCAGGCGGCGTGACCCAGACCCAGCACAAAAACAAAAGCCAAGACGGGCATGCAAAGCCGCCACCGCGGCATCCCGGCCGCCTGTAGACTATAGAGTTCCTGGTGACGCTGGAGCGATAAAACCATCCCGACCGACCCGAAAATCAAAGCGAGTTCTAGGCAGATCTCCAAGGCCTGAAACGTCCGGAAGGACTCCACCCAGAGCACCTCCGGCATGGTGACAGGGCGTCGCGCCGATAAACGATTAAACAGCTCCACGACGCCCAGCGTCCAGTGAACCAGAAACAAACCGGCGCCACTCAGGCCAAAGGCCCAGACAAAACGCCTCAGCAAAAGCCCGTCCAGAATCACTGTAAACCGCCCTAGGGCCAGCTCGACGTGGGCGAGGCCGGCGTCACCGCGGCCTGGACAAACCCTGGCGCCTCAGCAGCCAGACGCCTAGACAGAGCAGACCGACCCCGTGTCCAATGGGAACGCTCAAACCCGTCTGGTCCTGAAGAGCCAGCCGCGTTAAATAAAACTGGCTGAAGGAAAATAGCACGCCCAAACCGCCGGCAAGAAAAAAAGGCCCCAAAAGCGTGCCCCGGCCGCGAAAACGATTCGACAAAACCGCCGAGCCCGATAGGCCCGTCAGGCACCCCAGAATCGCTAAAAGACTGCTGAAAGCCTGACTTGTTTTTTCTAGAATTTCTTTTTGAGCCTCGGTCCGAGCCTCACCCCGGCGGCCGGCAGGCACACTCGGATCCGACCCTAGAGCCCGCTTCCAAAGGACGCCGGCTGTCAGGGGCCCCTCGGGTGTCCCGAATATCTCGGATATCCCGGGAGCCGGCGCCGAGACATCCCGCCCCGCCTCCAATGGAACCCGGCGTCCGGCAGGGCCGGTGGGCGAAAATAAGAACGTCAAGGCTTCGAATCGATAGGACTCCCGCGTCGAGGCGGGCGCCAGATATTCCAGAGACCCGCCCCGGACCTCCAGGAGAAGCCCGTCCGGGTGAGGCTGGAGCCGGCCGCTGGCAACCGTGAGAAAAAAGGACTCTTTACCGGACACAAACAGATTTTCAAAAGAGCGATCCGGATGCAAGGCCTCCACATAAAACACGACATCCGGATTGAATGGAAGCTGGATAAACTGACCAGGCCGTATGAGGTTTAACAGCAAATTCACGCCGGTCTCGGCGACAAAGGCGCGCTGCCAGGCCTCCGAACGCGGCCCATACCAAAATTGCAAAACAAGCCCCAAAAGACTTAAAACCAGACCGATGGCTAAAAAAGGGCGGGCTATCCGAAAAGGAGTCAGACCGGCACTCCGAACGATAACGAGTTCCTGGTTGTGAACCATGTGCCAGTAAAACCACAAAAGAACCCCAAGACCCGTCAGAGGCAAAAGAAACGGAAGACTGTCCGGAAGCTTCACCAGAACCGCTAAGGGAACCGCTAGAAGCGAAACACCCTGCCCCGGGACCAGAGCTCGCGTAAAACTCACCATCTGGGCCATGAACAGAAGAAACAACAAAAGCGCACTCACCCCCAGAGCCTGGCTGAGGCCTTTCACAAAAACATACCGAAAAAAAAGACCCGGAAGCATTGAAAATTGGAGCCCTAAAAACTTTCGGAACGGGCCGGGGGCACCGCCCCTGTTTCCTCAAGAGCCTCAAGAGCCCGGGCGACCAACCAGGTCGCAATCACCGTCTTAGAGGCTCGGGGATGGGCCGTCTGTCCCC
This sequence comes from Alphaproteobacteria bacterium, assembly GCA_965203415.1. Lineage (GTDB taxonomy): Bacteria > Pseudomonadota > Alphaproteobacteria > CBDBCS01 > CBDBCS01 > CBDBCS01. Next base: position 681,954 of record CBDBCS010000006.1, read on the forward strand.
GCGACGTAAATAAGGTGACGCAATTGAAATCCGACCGAAAGCCGTAAGAGGCCGAAGCTGCCTCCTGGATAGAAGCCGGAATCGCGTTCACCACAAGCCAGTCGCAATTTTTGCGACGTTTCTTTTCCAGAATAGCGTCCACCGTCCAGTCTGTTTCGGCGGCAAAGCCGACCAGCAAGGGGGGACGGTGGGGCCCTCGAGCCGTCTCGGCCAGGATGTCCGGCGTTTCGGTGAGCGTTAACGTGAGGGGCTCGCCTGTCTTTTTCCGCTTGCCGGGATAGCGGTTCACCTCGTGCCAGTCTGAAACGGCAGCGGCGAAAAACGCCACATCTACGGGCAGGTTCTCGCGGACGGCCTGACGCATTTGTTCCGCCGTCTGGACCGGCACGACATGCACGCCGGCCGGCGGCTCAAGCGCGGTCGGACCCGAAATCAGCGTCGTCTGAACGCCACAGGCCACCAACGCCTCAGCCAAAGCATACCCCTGCTTGCCCGAGCTGGGATTAGACAGAAACCGAACCGCATCCAGCGGCTCTAGGGTCGGCCCAGCCGTGACAAGAGCCCGACGAGCCTCCCCCGCTCGACCGAGAGAAGACGGCGGCAGAGGCGGGGCCGCCAGGAGGCGTTCCACTTCCTTCCGAACCAGCTCGAAAGGAGGCAATCGCCCCGGGCCCGTTTCGCCACAGGCGGTGGGGCCGCTGTCGGGCGTCAGAACACTGACACCATCGGCTCGGAGGTGCTGAACGGCGCGCTGCGTCGGGGCGGCCCGCCACATAGAGGGATTCATGCTCGGCACACAGAGGCGGCTCTTTTCGGTCGTCACAAAACACGCACACGCCAGACTGTCGGCGAGACCCAGGCTCGTTTTCACCAGGCTGTTGACGGTCGCGGGCATCCATAGAATTAAGTCCGTCTCGCGCACAAGGCGGATGTGATACAGATCGTCCTGTTGTTCTGGGTCGAAAAAATGCGTCTCCAGAAGAGGCGCCTGCCCCAAGAGACAACTCACGGACAGCGGCGTCAGAAAGGCCTCCGCCCGCTTCGTCAGAAGGGCTTGAATGGGATAGCCCTCTTTTCTGAGACCCCTCAGATAATCCAGACTTTTCACGGCGGCGATGCCGCCTCCCAGGATAGCGAGGATCTTTTTTTTCATGCCGTTTTTTTCATTTTCATTCCGAGGGCGTCTGGTCTGATAGTTTCTGCTGGTCTAGAATTTTTTGATAGAGCCTTTGACGCGACCAACCGCTTTCCCGAGCCAAAATTCGAGCCAACTGACCTGGGCTCGACTGGCTGCCCCGCGTGCGGATGGCGTGCTGCAAGTCGCGCTCGGGCCAGCGTGGCGGGGCGTCGGGCGGGCCGATAATGAGCGTGACCTCGCCCTTAAAGGCCTGGCTGCGTGTCAGGTCTCGCAATTCCCCGAGGCGGCCGTGTATGTATTCCTCGTGGATTTTTGTCATTTCGCGCGCGATACAGGCCTCGCGTTCTTCGCCCAGATACCCTGCCAATTGGGCAAGAGCCACGCTAACATGGCGTGCCGGTACGAACCAAATCAGACTGGCAGGCAGATGTTGAACCGGTGCCAGGCGTTTGAGCACATTCGCCTCCCCCACCGGCAAGAAACCGCCAAACCAAAAGGCATCCGTCGGCAAGCCCGCGACCGACAAAGCCGCCACAGGGGCACAGGGGCCCGGCAAGACCACGACTCGAATCTCGAGGGCGCGGGCTTCTCGGACCAGTCGATACCCGGGGTCGCTAATCAAAGGCGTCCCGGCGTCCGAAGTCAGGCCGATGTGCTGACCTTGGAGCAGACGTCTCAAAATGGCGGGGCGGCGCGTGTGCGCATTATGATCGTGATAGGGTTGCACCGGAACTTTAATCGCATAGGCCGCCAGAAGTTTGTGAGCTTCTCGGGTGTCCTCCACCAATAAGAGGTCCAACCGAGACAAACACTGAACCGCTCGATACGTCATGTCCTCCAGATTGCCGATGGGGGTGGCAATCACCGAGAGCTCTCCTTTTTCGGCCGGCGTCGAACCGGCGACGCGGTCGGCGACTCGATCGGCCACTCGATCGGCCACTCGATCGGCCACTCGATCGGCCACTCGATCGGATAGAGCGTTTTTCTGTAAATTTTTTTTTCGCCTCACGCCCGTTTCACGCTTTTGTTTTTGTGGGCCTCGAGACAGAAGCACGCGGCCGCAGGAAGCCGCCTGGCACGGCCGCCCAGAGTTGTGGCATCCTCGAATCGCCCCCTTCTTAAGCGAGGGACCCTCGACCATCCGCAGGGGGCTCAACAGCCGATAGCGGCCAAGCGGTTGTGACGGCCCGGTGGTCGGCTCGGGGTGTCAGAAGTTTCCTCGGAGCCGCTTTGTGTCCTATATGCACAAAGCCCACGAGCACATCGCTCTCGCCCAAATTCAGGCCTTGTCGGACGACGGGACACACGGCGCGCGCGCCCGAAACGAGCATGACACCATAGCCCAGGGCCTCGGCGGCGAGTAAAAGGTGTTCGGCTCCCATCGCCACGCTCAAGAGCTGTTCCGTCTCGGGAATCTTCGGATGGTCTCGCGCCAAATGCGCCACCACCACCACAACAACCCCGCCGTGAAGAGCCCTTTCATATTCTTTCCGGCGCTCCAAGACGGCGGCGGCGGGGTGCCGCGCCAGGAGTCCCTCTACAAAAAGACGCCCCAGAGCCTCTTTGGCAGCCAGGCCTCGGATGACCATGAAACGCTGCGGGCCCAGAGCCCCGTGGTCGGGGGCACTCATGGCACAGGCCAGAATCTGGTTTAACTCGGCTTCGTCGGGGCCGGGGTCGGCCATTTTGACCGGGGCATGCGAACGCCTATTTTGCAAAAAATCCAGAATGAGACGCGCCATGATACCTGAGGATGTCTGATGATACTTAAGATGAGGCTTGGGCCCGGGCCAGCTGTTTCAACCCGTCGCTCGAACCGTCGCTCAAACCGCTTGGGTCGGCGTCTTTTCAGCACCGGGGTCAGCCCCAGGGCGGACGGCACCGGGGCGGACGGGATGCGGCTGCATTTGGTGGTATTTGGCTAACTCCACGCGCGCGCGCAGGCTGATATCGCGTAAAAGCGAGGCCAAATGCGGGTCGCGGGCCATGAGGCCCTCGTAGCCCTCCACGAGTCGAGCCAATTGCTGAAGGCGTCCCAACGGCAACGTCCCCGTCAAGAGCCGGACACGCAATTCGCCCAGCCGTCTGAGGACATTTTCGCTCCAGTCTATGGCGGCCTCGTGGTCTGGAAAAGGTGCTCCGCTGTCCGCCGCGGCCCCAGAGTTCTCCTGAACCGTCAGCAGGGTGTCGAGGGCCTCCAGGGCAACGTTCGAATCGAGAGCACCCGCCGCGGCGGCCGAGGTTCCGACGTCCAAAGCCCCGCCCGGGAACGAGGCCGAAAAGCTCGCCCCGGTCGGGCCAACATGACCGGGCCCCTGCTTCGAGCCGGCCCGCCCTGCCCGCCTACTCGAGGCGGGGGCCTCCGTCTTTCTGGAGTCTGTAACCCGGGAAACCATAGCCTAGCCTTTTGACAACAATTACAACGAGCCGTTTTGCAGAAACGAGCCCGGGGGGTTTTGCTGGGGGTTCCGAAAACTGGGGTTCCGAAAACTGGGGTTCCGCAAACCGGGGGTTCGAAAAAAACGAGTCATCTCGACCAGGCCGGCTTCGGTGCGCAAAAGCTTGTGGACCACAAAAGAGATCAAGTCTAGCTTCGTCGGAATCGTCTCGATGCTCAAGAGTTCCTCGGACAGAAAAAAGACCCACTGGCTTTTATTGATATGATAGTGATGGTCGGCTTGCACGCGCTGGCTGGTCGCCACGGCCGCCAGGAGAGCCGCCCGGCGGCTCACGCCGATTTGCGCACTAAAAGGCACTCGACCCAGCCCAAGCGTGAGCCGCCCAAAATAATGCCGTCGCCCATCCAAACGACGCGCGACAAGCTGGGCCATGCACGGCTGCCCGCGGTGGAAAAAACTGAACGAGGCCGGCTGCGGCACCACAAGCTGCGAACGCCTATTGATAGAGGCCGCCTCGAGATAGGCTGTATCCAGCATGGTTTCTTTCTTTTCTCTGGCTCTTTCCTTGAGGTAGCATTTTTGAGCCAAACTAGGAAGTCACTTTTTTTCCGACACCTCCTCCTGTTCGAGCTCGGCCAGGCGTTGACGCGTTTGGTTTTCCCAGAACTGGCGTTCTTCCGGGGCGTAAGACGTACGTTCCGTATCACGCAGGCGGCCGAGAAGCTCTTCCCACGCCTGGCGCGCTTTTTCCTTATCGCCGTCCTGCAGGGCCGCCTCGGCGAGGGCATAGCCCGCCATAAGACTCCCCGGGTCGTGCCGGCGGGCCGCTTCGAACTGCTGCCGGGCGAGAGGCGCAATCACGCCGCCATCGCGTTGAACGAGAACGCGACCGTAATGCGCATAGAGCTCGGCCCACAAGCGGGTCTCTTCGGGGCCCCAGTCAACGGCGGGCGGGGCGGCCGCCACCAAAAGCGGCAGACGCTCGGCGTGGTGTGCCACCGCCGCCTCGAGCTGGGCGAGGAACTCATAGAGGGTTGCCAAATTGAGCGCAAGCTCGAGGGCCGCTCTATAGTCCTCCCGGCGTGTTAAATCGAGCGTCGCCTGCGTCGCCTGAAGCGTGGCGATCTCGTTTTGCAGAGCGGCATACTGAGGGCCGTCGAGCTGGAGGGGCGTCTCCAGCTTCTCAATCCGGGCTCGATAGGGCTGGTCAGGATAAAACGGCTGACCCGCCACCAGATAAAGCCCCACGGGCCCCGCGATCAAAAGAACAAGAGCTCCCGTCCGGCGCCATCGCCCGGGCCATCTTCCGGGCGGCCGGACGTCCAGGGCGTCCTCCGAGGCCCTTCCGGAGGAACCAAAAACGTAAGTAATCAGAAAAAAGGCCAGCCCGAGCAAGGCCGCCAAAAGAGGCAAAAATTGGAAAAGCGTGATGGCAATCATGAGGCGTCCTTGCGCCGGCCCCGAGACACGGCCCGGGACAGGGGGCGGACCGAAGTCCTCCGGGCGGAGGAGGCTCGATACACCAGACGCCCTATGAGAACCAAGCCCAGACCTAGCAAGAGCCAAGGGGCAAACCACAACACCCAGGTCTCGGGCCGCAGAGGCGGCTTATACAGAATATAGGCCCCATAGCGTTGTTCTAAAAACGCCTGAATCGTTTCGGAATTTTCGCCTTCGGCCAGTTTTTTGTGGATGAGTTCTCGGATGGATTGCGCGAAAACAGAATCCGACTCGGCCACAGATTGGCCATCGCAGACCAGGCACCGGAGCTGGCGCGCCAACCCCGCCGCCGTATCTTCCACCGACAGGCCGGGGGTTGATTCCGGGACTGATCCCGGGGCTGATTTTGAGTCTGCTCTCGCTGCCCCCGAAAAAACACACAGGAGACCCAACACTATCAGGAGTCCAACCAGACCTCGTGGGCCAAAAAAGGAACCGTGCAACGGAAGCGACGCTGTCAGCACCGTCGGCCGTGTCAGAATACCCTCAGACATAGACGTAGACATAAGGCGCAGGACTCAGGGTGTCCCACTAGTGAGGGCCCCACGCGTGGGTGCCCCACTGGTGGGCTCGGGTGAGAATTCCGGCACCAGCTCTGGAAAATGCGTCTCGAGGACCCTTTCCAGAAAGTCCGGCGTCAAAGGCCCCGCGTGACGAAACCGGATGCGGCCTTGTTGGTCGATGAAGAAGGTCTCGGGGACGCCATAGACGCCAAACTCCAAGCCGATGGTACTCTCCGGGTCGAGCGACACGCCGTGATACGGGTTGCCGTGCGTGGCGAGCCACGCGCGGGTGTCGGCGGGCTCATCGCGCCAGGCGACGCCATAGACGGGGACACGGCTCGACAGACGCGTCAAAAGCGGATGTTCCACCAGACACGGCGCGCACCAGCTGGCGAAAAAATTGACGAGAACCAGGGGCTCGCCCACGAGGTCCTCGCGTTCGAAAATCGGTGCGCTCGATCCAAGGGGTCCAGACCCAAGAGGTATCGCCCGAAACGAGGGGACCTCTGTGCCGACCAAGAATTGCGAGGTCTGCCCGTCCGCCACCTGCACTTTTGTGCCGAATAAGCCGACGAGGGCGTCTAACTCGCCTCTTTGAGCCAGAACCCCTATCAAAAAAGCCACCATAAGACTCAGAGCAATCAGAAAAGGGACAAGGGTCCAACGCATCTCAACGCCCTTCCAGTTCGTGTCCGCCTCGGCCCCGGCCAAGCCGCCGCCTGGAGGCGAAAACCCCAACCCCAAGAGCCCAGAGCCCTCCAGCCGTCATGACCATAGCCCCGAACCATAAAAAAAGAGCCAGCGGTTTACGATAATAACGCACCACAAGCTGCCCGTCCTCGCGTTGGGCACCGAGGGCAAAGTAACTATCGCCCTTCAGCGAAGAAATAATCCAGGCCTCGGTGGTGCTCTGTCGGCTTGCGGCGTAGAACCGACGCTCTGGGTAGAACCGATTCAGAATGTGCGTGCCGTCAGCGTCGGTCTCCAGGATCTCGGCTCGCGTGGCTTCATAATTGGCCTGTGTAACGGTCTCTAGTTTTTCGAGCCGGAAATGGCGGCCGGCGGCTTGGAACGTTTTCTCCTCGGATAAAAGAAAGTATTGTTCTTGGGCCAGCAAGGTCGCTCCCAGAACGCCGAGAATCAAAAACCCAAAACCCATGTGACCCAAAGCCATGCCGAGCGTGCTGCCTGCCTCCGTGGCCAAGAAGCGGCGGGGATTTTTCAAAAAAGGACCCAGATGATAGAGATGCGGCCCAATCACCCAACACGCCAGCCCAATGCCCAGAACGGAAACGCCTTTTTGAAAATCGGACAGAATCAGAAAACCCGAGAAAAGGCCGCCAAAAATGCCCGCCCACAAAGCGAGATTGCCCCGCCACCTGGGCCGCAAACGCCACCTGGAGAACGGCACAAAGCCTATCAAAAACGCGATGATGACGAAAATAGGGATGAAACTAATGGCAAAATAAGACGGCCCGACCGAAAGACGAAGCGACGCAAAGAGCTCGGCAAAGAACGGGTAGAACGTCCCGATAAAAACAACCCCCAGAGCCGTGCAAAGCAGACCATTGTTTAGGACTAAACCTGCTTCTCGACTCAGCGGATGGAAGGTGCCCGCCGGGGGCGACTCGAAGGCCTTGTGGCCTCGAAAAACGAACAGACCCAGAGCCCCCAACGTGGTGACGCTCAAAATGAGGAGAAGATACAGACCTCGCGACGGATTGTCCGCAAAAGCGTGGACGGACGTCAGAAGACCCGAGCGCACAATGAAGGTCCCCAAGAGACTCAGACCATAGGCCAGCACCGCCAAAAAAAGCGTCCAGCTCGCGAAGATGCCCCGACGCCGCATAACCGCCAGACTGTGAATCAAGCCCGTCGCCGCCAACCACGGCATCAGCGAGGCGTTCTCGACGGGGTCCCAGAACCAGAACCCGCCCCAGCCGAGCTCGTAATAGGCCCACCAACTGCCCAGCGCAATCCCAGCGGTTAAAAAACTCCAGCTCACCAGAGCCCAGACCCGCAAAGCGCTGGGCCAGTTCTTGTCGGCTCCGCGGTCCAGCATCACCCCCGCCGCAAGCGCAAAAACAAGCGAAAGACCCACATACCCCGCATAAAGCGTCGGCGGATGAAACGCTAGGCCCGGATCCTGGAGCAAGGGATTGAGCTCCAAGCCCTCCAGCGGGGCGGGAAACAAGCGGCGAAACGGGTTCGAAACTAGAAAAGCATAGAGCAAGAAACTCAGAGACAGAAAGCCCTGAACCGCCAGGGTATAACTATGGAGGCGCGGGGATAATTTGCGCTCGCCAACGGCAAACAGCATCCCGTAAAGCGACAAAATGAGAGCCCATAATAAAATAGAGCCCTCGTGATTGCCCCAACTCGCCGTGACTCGATACAAAAGCGGCTGGTCGGTATGACTATGATTCATCACCAGGCGGACCGAAAAATCCGACCGGACAAAGGCGAGAACGAGAGCACCCCAACTCAGGCTCAGAGCCGCAAATTGCCCCACGGCCAAACGACGAGCCGCCGTCCGATGCCAAGCGGCTCCGGGGCGTTGCCAGTTCGACGCCCAGCCGCCGCCGCCAAGCCAGCCATACACAAGCTGACCCAGAGCCAACACCATGGCCGATATGAGCGCGAAAAAACCCGTCTCTACGAGCATCGGTCAAAGGAACTCAGGCGAAAAAAACGGAACATCAGACGGGAGATCCGGCGAAATATCGAGCGGGCGTTCTAGTTCCCGAAGCCTTGGTCAAGGCTCGATTCCAGATTCGAATTCAAGGCAGGATAAGCCGCAGACTCACGAGGCCCACCGGGCGCGCCAGGTGCCCCCATGGCTTTTTGTTCATCCAGAGCCTTTTTGAGCTCGGGGGCCATATAGGTCTCGTCGTGCTTCGCGAGAACCTCTTGGGCGTAGAAAATGCCGTCTTCGTCCAGAGTCCCGAGAGCCACCACGCCTTGTCCTTCTCGGAACAAGTCGGGCAAAAGCCCTTCATAGACCACCTGAACCGTGGCGAGCTCGTCTGCAACGAGAAACGTCACAGCTGCGTCACGGGGCGTCTCCACGGACTGAACGAGCCCGCCGAGGCGGAACGGCCGGACGCCGCCTACATGAGAAGCCGTCAATTCCGAGGGCGTCAGAAAAAAAGTCAGCGCATCCCGAAAAGCAAAAACAGCCAGACCCACGCCCAGAGCCACAAAGAGAAAACTGACACTCACGAGAGCCAGCCGCTGGCGAGCCATCGCCTGGCCGAAGTGCCCTCCGCCTCGATGCCTCCCGCCCCGATACGTCCCGCCCCGATGCCTCCCGCCCCGACGCATCCGGCGCCCGGGCCTCCAGCCGGCGGGCCCGAGAGGCAGCTTCACGGCTTTTCTCCCCGGGGTGCGGGCGGCCCCCCACGCCGCCAACTCGCCCGTTTCTGCGCGAGCTTGCGTCGGCGGAGGCGGACCAAGCCATAGGCTCTGACGAGCAGAAACACAACGCCTCCCCCCACAAGCCCATAGCTGGCCAGAATAAAATCCCAGGCCGAGGCCGAATCTGTTATCACAAATCTGCCCGCCGGCTGAGACTCCGGACCAGGGTTTTGTAACGAAGCTCATAGAGCTCGGCGACCATACCCGGCAGCAAAACGGCGATATAGAAGCAACTCGCCGCCCCGAACATATAAAGGAGCGGGGTCAGCAGCTCGGGGCTGATGGAGGGCCCGCCACGCCGCAACAGACTGGCCGGCTGGTGCAGACTATGCCACCAATCCACCGAGAATTTGACAATGGGTAGATTCACAGCCCCCACCAGAACGAGCAATAGAGCCGGACGCGCCCGATGACCGGCACGCTCGAAGCTCCGCACCAGCAGAACATAGCCCAGATAGAGAAAAAACAACACCAGGACCGACGTCAAACGCGCGTCCCAGACCCACCAAGTCCCCCAAGTCGGCTTAGCCCAAATAGAGCCCGTCGCCAGGCACAACCCCGTGAAAACCAAGCCGATGGGCGCACTGGCGCGAACAAAAACCTCGGCAAGCGGCATAGACCACACCAGAGCACTAAAAGCCGCCACCGCCATGCCGGCATAAATGCCCGTCGCTAGATAGGCCGAGGGCACATGCACATACATGATCCGGACCATCTCGCCCTGTTGATAGTCGGGCGGGGCTACAAAAAGCCCCAGATAAAGCCCAATGGAGCCGAACCCCAAAGACCCCGCCAGAAAAAAACAGGAGACAGGAAACCACCACGCCTGGAGAACGCCCGGACGCGCCCAAAAAAAAACGCCCGAAGACCGCGCTGCGGCCATAGGTCAGGTCCCCGACCGGACGGCGGGCTCTGCCCGCTCGGCCGGGTCTGCCGGGGGCGTCGGTTTAGGGGCTTTCATCCATTGTCTCAAGGGTTTTCTTGTGCCTCCTGCGACCGTGCCCGGGGCTCATGTTGTCAAAACAGCGTCAAAAAACGGGCCGGAAAAACCGGCGGCTCGCCGCAAGGCACCAGGATGAACGCACCGGGACGGACGTATCAGGACGAGCTCGTCAGAACGGCGGGCCAATTCGACTCGGCTTTTTCAATGTTCGCGTCGCGCGCCTTGAGCCAGGTTGCCCGCACCGCAAGATTGAAATTCATATAGAGCCGCCCATTATACACCGTCCAGGCCTCGGGGTGGCCGCGAGCCGTATAGCCGCGCGACACCGCATAGGCACAATAGCCTCCGAATTGAGGCGCATACCTCTCGGGCATGCGACGAAATGCCGTCAGATTCGCGGACGTCGCGAAATACCAATCGGTTTCCTGCCACCGATAGCGCAGGTCTCTGAGGCCTCGGACAGGCCGCCCGGCTTCGAAATAGGCAACGGCATCGAAGCCCTCCAGACCGCCACGCGGGGCACCGCCCGTGTGATAGGGGGACAAGCGCGCCCACGCTTGACCCGACATGAGACCCAATGCTATGGTCGGGGCTATCGCCGGGGCGAGGTCCAACAAAAAACGACGCTTTGTCAAATTCATCTTGATTCTCCTTCCATTTGCCAATCCATTTGCCAATCTACCTGCCACGCCATCTATCTGTGTATACCGCCCGTGTCCCGGTTCTGCCCACGCGGGGGCGTGCCCAGATTCGGGGACTCCGCAACGGCCCGCCGACAGAGGGTGGCCGTCTCCATGCTCCTTGTCAGAGTGCCACTCGGGTCGCAATTAAAGTTTCCTATCATGACGCTGTCCTTTCCAATTTATCGTATGCGTTCTTTAGTAGGGAAAATCAATCCATTCTTTTGGGTGCAAAGGTGGCGGGGGTCATTCTCTTGAATCGAGATCCTGTTCTCTCGAAGTAACGGCTGCCCTTCTTCTCAGACAGTAATTCTTTCTCTGCCTTGTCCTTCGCCTATCCCTACTTGAGAATCAGAGAATACAACAAATATAATTAACCATTCAATTCCCATTGTCCTATACCTGTACTAAAGCATGCAGAGTCATTTCACTCTACCACACCCATGTAGGCAGTGCTTCAGTATACGCTGTTTGCTGCTGCCTTATGGCTCTCGGCCAGGCTCTAGCTAACGCGACATTGCTATCTTCATTCTTTTTAGATACCAACGTTGTGCGATTACGTCCACTATTGTACGCAAGGGCCGTTTTTTTGCAACCGGTCCGTTCGGTCCGTTTGGGGAGTCTTGGCTCTCGCTTTGTTATGAAGCCTCTCGTTGTAAAAAGGTGTCTCGGGCGTTTCTGATGCTTCCTCGATTTGCTTCGGCACCCCTAGAGGCGGCCGCCCGCCGCATCGATTCGGCATCTGGTGTGCCCGGGCCTCGGATTAAAGCGTCTTGAAAAGCCTTCTCAAAGTCCTGTGCCTTTCCGGATGCCTTGCCGGATACTTTGGGCTGGGGGGGCTGGCCTGGCCCGACGCCCAGCCCGATGCCTGGCCCGGGGACGGCGGCAGAGCCGGGGTTGCTTTCGCTCAAGTGACCGGACAAGGGCTCGAGGGACGCCCCGGGGCGGCCTTCGGCCGCGACAGCGAGCCGGGCGAGACGCGGCTCCAGCCTTCGACCGATGGGCTGTTCGACCGGCAGATTCAACCGGGTTCCGTGTTCCGCCCCCCGGTTCTGAGCCAGCCCACGGGGGGCGGGCAGCCCGCTCTCCTCACGCTGGGCGTGATGTTGCCGGCGACGCGTTTGCCGATTCTGTCGCAATCCGCCCGAAGAGCCGCCATTCTCGCTTTATTCTCCTTGCCGGAGGCCCAACGCGTTCTCCTGCGTTTTTACGACAGCGGCCCCTCCGTCCAGAGTGCCCGACGCGCCCTACAGCAGGCTCAGCGGGATGGCGTGCAGGTGCTGTTAGGCCCGCTCTTCGGGAGCAATCTCCAGGTGCTACGCGACCAGGCCGCCCTGAGCGGCATCCCTGTGTTTTCCTTCACCACCCAGGCTGATTTAGCCCGACAGGGGACGTACCTCATTAATATCGGGATCGCGGACCAGCTGAGACAGCTTTTGGACTATATCGCAGGTGAAGGCCATACCAGCTATGGACTCCTGATCCCCGAGAACGACTATGGGTTTATTTTGGCGGCGGCGGCTCTGGCGCATGCTCGAGACCCCGCCAATCTCCCCAGGCTCCGCGTTCTGAGTTTCCTGGATGAAACCAACCCCAACAATATGACGCCCGCCGTGCAGCGCGCGACCGCTTTTCAATCCAGGCGTTCTCAGGCAGAGCGCTTCAAGCAGACGCTGCAGATACGCTACGCCAGCGAAACAAGGCAGGCTGAACGCCAGAAACTGCGCGAACAGATGGACTATTACGAATCGATCCTGGCAAGAGGAGAACCTCCTGTGCCGGCTTATATTTTAGCTCTACCGGGTGAAAATCTGACGCGGACGCTCGCCAGCGTGCTGGACTTCGTCGCCGTGGGACGCGAGCAAGCTTCTTTTTACGGCCTCGTCGAGTGGAACGCGTATCGAACGCTGGCCGCCGAACCCAATCTACAAGGCGCGCATTTCGTCGCTCCGGCGGCTCGGGAGGTTTCGACCTTCGAGACCTATTACCGACAATTCTTCAACCAAAACCCGCTTGTACTGGACCGATTCGTTTTTGATGCGATGAAACTCGCAAGCCGCTACGACCCGAGAAACCCAGACCCCTTCCGAAACATAGAGCAAAATAGCGGCTTCCGAGGCGCCAGCGGCTTTTTTCGAATCACCGCCACTGGACGCACGGCTCGACGCCTGCATCTCAGAAGAATAACGCCGACGGGCAATCAAGAAGTCCGCTCTGCCCCGGCTGCACCCGGCCTTCGGGAACCAAACGCGCCGGTGGGCACGGGGGCCGCGCCCTAGGGACAACACCGGAACAACACCGGAATAACACCGGGACGACTAGGGACGCCGCCGGGCCGGGTGCCGGTGAACGCCCAGGACAACCCACAAAAGACCCAAACAGAGCCCCCAGACCGCACACGAGGACAGCAGAACCCAGACCAGCTTCCAGAACAGAGGCCACGCCACAAACGGCACAAAAGCCGTCTGCAGAATCCAGAGATACCCCGCCATGCAGAGCGTCGCACCTCCGTGGCACAAAAACGGTCGAGCCTGAAAGGCAAAAAGATGCTGCCGAGCCAGACCCACAAAAAGGCACAACGCAAAAAACCACTGACTCAGGCTGGTCGCCAGCGCAATCCCGACATAGCCGAACCCGTGGAAGAGAACCAAGGCAAGCCCGAGATGAACCACAACAGACCCGAGGCCGTACCGCAAAACAACGCGCGGAGCTCCACGCGCGAAATAGGCGGATGAAAAAATTTTCACCAGAATAAAAGCCGGGACCCCCAGAGCAAAGGCTCGAAGCGCGCGCGCCGTGTGCCAACTATCGGTAGGCAGAAAAGCCCCGCGCTCAAAGAGACAAACGATGACAAGCTCTGAAGTCAGGAAAAGCCCGCCCATCGCCGGCAGCCCCAAGCCGAGCCCCCAGCTTACGCCTCTAGACAATTCCTGGCGGAACGCAGAGGTGTCCTCCTGCACGACCAAGCGGCCCAGCGTCGGCAGAAGAACAACGCCCAGCGAAACGCCGATAAGCCCCAACGGAAGCTGAGCCAGCCGATCGGCGTAATAAAGCCAGGACACCGCCCCATCGCCCGCGAGGCTCGCCAGAATGAGGTCTATAAAAACCATCAATTGGAGACTCCCCGTGCCGGCAAGAGCCGGGAAAAGCCTCGTCAGAAAGAGTCTCAAAAAAGGGCCCGACTCCCTGAGCGGGTGCCAAAGAGCCGCCCAACTACGTCGCCAGTCCAGTCGACTCCCGGGAAACCAGCCCTTGAGGACACTCAAAACATACACGAGCTGGATAAGACCAGCGAGAGGCAGGCTCACGGCGAGAAAACGGGCGGCCTGGCGCACTTCCACTTCCCAGAACCAGCAGAGGCCGAGAACAAGCAAAAAAACGCAATTGAGCAAAACCGGAATAAAAGCCGCCGCCCCGAATCGATTGTAGATGTTGAGCGTGGCACTCAAGAGGCCCAACCCGCCCAGAAGCGGCAAAAGCCAGAGCGTCCAACGGCCGAGCCAGAGGGTCTCGGCGTGTTTCGCGGCATCGAACCCGGGGCTCAAGCCCTGAAGAAGCGGGGACAGCGTCAGCACAAGGAGACTCGTGAGACCCAGCAAAAACAGAGTGCCGTAAAAAAGCAGGACCCACAAAAAACGTCCGGCTTGGTTTTGGCGTTCGGCCTCTAAATAAACGGGAATGAAGGCGGCATGCAGAGCTCCCTCGGAGAACAGCCTTCGGAAAAAATTGGGCAGACGGAGGGCTAATAGAAAAGTGTCCGCGACCGGACCGGCTCCCAGAATCAGCGCAAACCCCAGGTCTCGGAAAAAACCCAGAACGCGACTCACGAGCGTCCAGCTCGCCACCCGGGCTGTCTTGCGTAAAAGCCCCGTCGTCCTCACGCGCTTCGTTTTTGGATTCTGGTGTATAGACGGCCGGCCGCGGCCGGCCCCGCCTGCCTGATCGCCTCAGGGGGCGGGGGCTTCACAAAGAGGCTTTTCGCCCGGGGGACGCCCGGGGGCGCGCGGGGAGCTCCCTCAGCGGATGGTGACCTGGATGTGCTCCTGAACCGCCGGATAGGCATAGCCGTCCGCCGAGCGCGCCTGACCCACCTGGAAGCGTACGACAACCCCATTTTGATCGAAACCCGTATTGCCGCCGGGCTGGCGGAGCGGCTGATACGCGCCTTGGCCGGGCAGCTCATCCATCTCGGTCCCCGAGTCCCACAAATAAAAATGCGAGGTGACATCCCCCAATAAGGGCTCGCCATTGGCATTGAAAAGAGGAATGCCCTCCCCGGTCGTCCCGAAAAATTTATCATTCGACTGAATCAGCATGACGGCGAGGCTTAAGAATTGACCCGGGACGGCGGAGAAAGCGACGCTCGTAGACTGACCCGGCAAAAGCGGCGTCAGAGGCGCGACCCCCGCGTCACGAATGCCCGTTTGATTTTTCAGAATCGTGACCAGTTTTTGCCCCGAACCGTCCTCCGACAGGAGCTCCAGTCCGTTGGGCCGAGCCGGGCGGCCCTCTGTAAAAAAGGGGTCCGGATAGCTGTGAACCGCCCACACCGTCTGAGCCAACGGCGAGGGATCGACGGCATAGAGGACCTCCGGCGTGCTGATGTTCCGCAACGTCAGGGTGAAAATACGACTCTGGGCCCAGGCCAGGCCGACCCAGCCGGAACTACCCCAGACAAAGGCACAAACGAGAACAACAAACCGATGCATCGAACGTCTCCAGAAATCCATAGGCCCTTCACGCCGAACCCCGGCACGACTCCGGGGCCATGGTCTCGAAGGACACCACCCGAGCCCCCATTCTAGAGAAAAGACGGCGTTTTTGCAAGTTTATCCGCTTGGGTCTCTTTAGGATGGCGGTTCGGGAGGACGCGCGTCGATGGCGAGACTATGGACACCGTCCCGAAGTTCTTCCTCTAAAAGCGTGTAAATCAGACGATGGCGGGCGAGACGCGCCATAGATTCGAAACGCGCCGAGCGCACAAAAATAAAAAAATGCGTGTCGCCAGCCGGGCGGCCGGGGCGCGCCAGAGCGGCGGCCTCACGCGCGCCCTCGTGGCCGGCGTGGAGATGCGATTCGTTCCGAACGAGCAGCTCTGTGGGAGCCAAAGCCGCCGCCAGCTTGCGGCGGATGCGCTCTTCCACGGACACTACGGACACTTGTGGGGGGGCGGGCGAATTCATGGTCTTCATGGCAGGAGGCTTTCTCTAGGCCCGAGACGATATGTGGGACGATACGCGGTCAGCCGAGTCATAGGCCGCATCGAACCCAGACAGACGCACGCCCTCGTGAGCCAGCAAGCCATGTGTGGCTCGAAGGGCCGGATAATACGCCTCTTTGGCCAATTGGTCGGCGATGTCCTCTATAAGAGCCTGCGAGCTCGGGGCGGCTTCCAGATAATCGGCTAAATAGGCCCGCGCCGCTTTCAGATACACGTCCCTGGAAGAGGAAAACAAATAAGCACATTGAATCGAAAAATACACCAGGCGGGCGGGACTATTGGCTTCGGAACTACGCATCATCTCTTTGCTGCGGAGGATATCGCTCCGATTGCGAAGAAGCAGACTCGTGGGGGCCTCTGTTTCCAGGACGGCGCCATTGATGACGACGCGCTCGCCACCGGCGAGTTTGAGCCGAAGCGGCATAGAGACCGGCCTCTCAGTTGCCGGTGCCGCCCCGGGAGCCCCGGGCGCGCTGGGCGAGCCAGACCCCCAGACGCCGCCGCTCGAGAGGCGTCATGTTCGTCGGATTCCCAGGCGGCATCAATTGCGCGGCAATCGCCTGTTGCTGAATTTTGGCGTGCCACTCGACCAGGCTGGCGGGGGTCTCGAGGACCACGGCATTGGGCGGCGCGTCAAAATCGGGATGCGTCGGGCGGCGCGCGTGGCAACTCTGGCAGTGCTGCTGCACGATGGCGAGAGCCTCGGCGTCCGGGACGCGCGTCTCGAGACCGTCCAGACGCGGCGGAGCCGTCCAAAAAGCCAGAATCACCATCAGCCCCGTCGCCGCCGGCCATTGAAACAAAAGACGGAACCCGGTCTTGCCTTGATTCCGACTGTTGAAAAAGTCTCGGACGAGGCCACCTGTCAGAATGATAAGCGCACTCGAAAGCCACAGACCCGAGTCTTGATTCAAAATGGGAAAATGACCCGCCAACATCATCACAAGAACCGGGAGCGTCAGATAATTATTATGCGAAGAACGCATCTTCGCCTCGAGGCCCCAACGCGGGTCGGGCTTCTCGTGACGCAAGAGCCGGGCAACGGTTTTTTTCTGATTGGGAATGATCACGAAGAAAACATTCCCCGTCATCAAAGTGCCAATCACAACCCCAACGTGCAGAGAAGCCGGCCGAGGCAGAAAAAAGAACTCATAGAAAAAGGCGGCCCCGACGAGCAAAAGGAAAACACTGACACTCAGAACCAAGGGGGAACGGCTGAGGAAACTCTTGCACATGAGATGATACACCCCCCAGGCCACCCCCAGCGAAGCCATGCTGAGGAGAACAGCATTGCCGCTCTTCACATCCAGGACGGATGAATCGACGAGCCGACCCGCCCCCTGGATGTAATAAAGTAAAATCATCAGGACAAACCCCGAGATCCACGTCATCCAGCTCTCCCATTTGAACCAATGGAGCTCTTTGGGAAGCCCTCGCGGCGTCGAGGCGAATTTTGCAACTCTGTAAAAGCCGCCGCCGTGGACGGACCAGGACTCGCCGATCAGGCTTTCCTCTTTCTCTCCATCCGCAGGAGGCCTGAGAGAAAAATCTAACCAGATGAAATAAAAACTGGTGCCTATCCAGGCAATCGCAATCATAACGTGAGCCCAACGCAACGCCAGCGTCACCATGCTCAGCCAATCAACGGTTTCAAAAATCTCTATCATTGCGAACAGTCCAGCCAGTTTGTGAGTCAAAAAATGTACGTGAATTTAGATAGACGAAAAAACAACGCGCGCGAATTTTTTCTTCCCGCGGCGGAGCTCCAGAGACCCATCGGCCGCCAGGTCCCGCTCGGATAAACGAGAGGTCTCCGCCGCCACCCGGACGCCATTGAGCGCGAGACCACCCTGACGAATCAGCCGCCGAGCCTCGCTCTGAGAGTCCGTCAGACGCGCCAGAACGCAGAGCTCCACGACAGAAAGCCCCGCCGCCTCTCGAGCCAGCCGAACGACCGGCACCGCCGTTTTAGCCGCCCCGGTCGCACCGGCCGCTTCGTCGGAAAAAAATTGCGCCGCCGCCTTTTCGGCTTGTTCCGCCGCAGCCCGCCCGTGAACGAGACACGTCACCTCGTGCGCCAGACGTTTCTTGGCAAGATTGCGTTCGGCTCCCTCCAGACGCCCGAGACGGCGGACCTCATCCGGCGGCAGCTCTGTGAAGAGCCACAAAAACTTTTCAACATCCCTGTCGTCCATGTCGCGCCAGTATTGCCAAAAATCAAAAGGAGACAGACGCTCCGCACTCAGCCAGATGGCCCCGCCCGCCGTCTTGCCCATTTTCTCGCCCGAGGCCCGCGTCAATAAAGGCGAGGTCAGGCCATAAACCGCTTGGTTCAACAAACGCCGGATGAGCTCGACCCCGCTCACGATGTTACCCCACTGGTCGCTGCCGCCTATCTGGAAGCAGCACGCATGTTTCTGCGCAAGATTCAAAAAATCATAGCTCTGGAGGATCATATAGTTAAACTCTAAAAAGCTCAAAGGCGTCTCGCGTTCCAGGCGCGTCCGCACGGCGTCAAAACCCAGCATCCGATTGACTGTAAAATGCGTGCCGATTTCGCGCAGAACCTCCAGATAGCCCAGCCGGTCCAGCCAATCCGCATTGTCTACATAGATCACGGGACCGCCACCGACAAACCGTGTAATCTGTTTTTTCAAAGCCTCTGCATTGTGCGCAATCTGCCCAGAGTCCAAAAGCTTTCGAGCCTCGTCTTTGCCGGAAGGGTCGCCGATTTTCGTCGTGCCGCCGCCGAGTAAAACGATCGGCGTGTGGCCGGTTTTCTGAAACCAACGCAGCATCATAAGCTGAATCAGAGACCCCGCATGAAGCGAGTCCGCCGTCGCATCAAACCCAATATACCCCCGCTGGCCAGGCACGCAAAGACGGCGGTCCAGACCGCCGAGATCCGTGCAATCATACAGAAAGCCGCGCTGGGCTAAAGTCCTCAGAAAATCCGACTGGAGACCCTTAAAATCCGAGGGAGACAACATCACTAAAACACGGCCAGGCCCTGGCCTAAAAAACGACCCGGAAACAACGAGCTAAACAATCTAGTAAGAGGCAAAAGGCGGCGGAAACGGCAAGACTCGGACCGGGGCTCCAGCCGCCAGAGCCGCCTGATGGGCGGGGCGCACAATGAAGCCCTCGGCCCGCGTCAGGGCAAAAGTCTGCGAGCTGTCCTGCCCTGAAAACGGCTCTGCCCAGAGCTCGCCGTCCTCTCGCCCGTGCTCAAAACGCGCCCGCAAAAATTCTTCCCGCGGCCCCGAGGGCGGGAGCGGCGAACAGAGCCGCCCCGGACGCCCTCGAAAATAAGACGCATAATCCGCTCGGACACCAAGCCGCCCGAGCAAAAAAGGCAGCACAAAAACCAACAACCCCACCGTCACAGAAACAGGGTTCCCCGGCAGAGCCAAAACTAGCCGGTCGCCTCGACGGCCGAAGAGCACAGGCTTCCCAGGCTTGACGGCTATCTGATGGAAAAAAAGGGTGAAACCTAATTGCTGGAGTGCCGGTCGCATACGATCATACGTACCCACCGACGTCCCGCCGGTCGTTACAACCAGGTCGGCTTGAGAACTGGTCTGGTCTATTGTCTCGACGAGCTCGGCCAGCTCGTCGCTCACGACGCCTGCGTGCCAGACAGAAGCCCCATAGAGCGGCAAACCGCTCATCAGGGTTACGCTGTTGGAAGAGGGAAGCTGCCCCCTGCCGCTCTCGCCGCTCCCCGGGAGACTGAGCTCGCTTCCCGAAGCCAAAACCGCCACGAGCGGCTTTCGGACCACCTCTAACCAGGTCGTGCCCGCCGTCGCCAGCATCCCTAGCATACGGAGCGTCAGAATGGTACCCGCTTCGACCAGAATCTGGCCTCGACTAAAATCCAGACCCGAGGCCCGAACATGCTGGGCATGGCTTATCGGAACCGTGTGCGGAATCTCTATGCGCGGGGCCCCGGATGCGTCGGATTTATCTAGCACGTGTTCTTGCAAGATGACAGTGTCTGCGCCTATGGGAAGCGGGCCGCCTGTCAGAATCCGGACGACTTGACCTGGGGTTGTCAACGCCAGAGGCGCGCTACCGGGGCGGCTCTCGCCTTGGACGGCCGCACAAACCGGCGGCGACTCCAAATCCCGAGAGGCAAAATCCCGGGCTCGCACGGCATAGCCGTCCATCGCGGCAAGCGCATGGCGCGGGACATCCTCTAGAGCCTCGACAGAACGCGCACAGACGCGCCCCAGAGCCTCGGTTAAAAAACAAGTCTCGGTCCGGCGGTCCCGGCGGAAGGCGGCCTCGGCCTCCCGCCGGAGGTGCGCCTGAGCCTGCTCGAGGGCTATCGGCTTCACGCCCTGGTCACCCGCTTCTATGGCGAGGCCCGGAGGAACGTCCCGGACTGGCCGCCTTGTTTTTCCTCCAGCTGAATGGCGTCGAGACGCATCGTTTTATCCATGGCTTTGCCCATATCGTAAAGCGTCAAAAGAGCGACCGAGACCGCCGTCAGAGCCTCCATCTCCACGCCGGTCGGGCCAACGGCTCGACACACGGCCTGCGCGCGAATGCCAGACAGCTTCCAGTCGAAAACAAAATCCACCTCGCAGCTGGAGAGAGCCAACCCATGACACAAAGGCACAAGGTCGCTCGTGCGTTTGGAAGCCATGATGCCGGCCAAGCGGGCAACTTGCAAGACCTCGCCTTTGGCGAGAGACCCCGCTTGAATCGCCTCCATGAGGCCCACAGACATTCGGAGAACCCCACTCGCACGCGCCACGCGGTCGGTCGCCGGTTTATGGCCGACCTCCACCATGCGCGCCGCTCCTCGAGCATCTAGATGCGTCAGGCGTCCCGACGAGGTCTCCGGGGTCATGACCGGGGCTCGCTCCGCGGTGAAATTTCCGGCGGCGTTTCTTGATAGAGACCCCGCACCGCATGGCCGAGATCCGGCTGTGTCAGCAGCCGATGCCCGACCAAGACGGCATCGGCACCCGCCTCGTAGGCTCGAGCGATATCCGTCGGACCGCGGTGCCCTGACTCTGAAACCAAGAGTCCAGGAAAGCCACGCCGACGGAGCTCTCGCAAACATGCGAGCCCCTCGTCCAATTTGATCGCCAGGGTATCCAGGTCTCGATGATTGACGCCCAGAAGCGGCGGGTTGAAAGCCAGAGCCCGCTCGATTTCCGCCGAGCCGTGGATTTCTAGCAGCACCTCCAGCCCAAGCCTGTGGGCTTCGAAAAGAAGGGCCTCAAGCTCGCCATCCGTCAATAAACGGGCAATCAAAAGAATCGCGTCGGCGCCTCCACGTTTCGATTCGAGAACCTGGAGCGGGTCCAGAATAAAGTCTTTGCGGAGCACGGGCAAGCCAGCCTCGCGGGCTTCCGCCAGATGGCCGAGTGCCCCCTGAAAAAAGGGCTCATCTGTCAGAACCGACAGAGCCGTTGCGCCCGCCCGAGCGTAATCTCGAGCCAGCTCGGCGACCGGATACACCGGGCGAATCACGCCGGCCGAGGGCGAAGCTCGTTTCAATTCCGCCAGAAGCGCCGGCTGTCGAGAACGCCGCTCTCGGCCGTGACGCAGAAGAGCCTCTATGAGGGAATTCTTCAAAAAGGCCCCGGCTCCGGATCCCGGGCCGGAGTCCGGCGCAGCCAAGGCTAAAGACGCCTCTTGACGGCGGAGCGCGTCAATCGCTTTCCTTTTTTGCGACAGGATTTCCGGAAGCCACGAAGTCGTCATGCGATCCGGTGTCTCAGGCATGTTCTGAAACGGGCGTCAGACGCCGCATCGCCTCGAGACAACGCGCGCCCGACCCGTCTTCCAGAGCCGTGCGCGCCCGCGCCAGCCCCGCCTCGAGCGAAGAGGCCGCTCCGGCAATATGCAAAGCCGCCCCGGCATTCAATAAAACCGTATCTCGATACGCAGTATCTCGATACGCAGGTGGAACCGCCCTGCCGGTCAATAAATCTTCTAAAGCCCGGGCGTTTGAAGCCGCATCTCCCCCGATGAGGGCCTCAGGCTTGGCACGGGGCAGACCGAGCTCCTGAGGGTCTAGCCAGAAAGACGTCGTCCGGCCGCCCTCCCAGGCAACGACCTGATTGGGACCCGTGACGGAGAGCTCGTCGAGGCCGTCCGCCCCATACACAACCCAGACGCGTTCTGCGCCGTTTTCGCCAGCCAGCTGTGCCATGGCCTCCAGTCTCTCGGGGACGGCACAGCCTATCAAAAGAAATCGAGGGCGACTCGGATTGCACAGAGGCCCCAATAGATTGAACAGCGTCCGGAACCCCAGCTCGCGCCGGACAGCGGCTATATGGCGCATCGAGACGTGATAATGGGGAGCCAGGAAAAAACCAAACCGGGCCGCCTCAAGACCCCGAGCTAAAGCACCGGGTGACGGGGCAAGGTCCAAGCCCAGCTCTTCCAGAACATCGGCGGTGCCCGAAACAGAGCTGAAAGCTCGATTCCCGTGCTTGGTAACGTAAACACCGGCCCCGGCGACAAGAAAGGCCGCACTGGTGGAGATATTATACGTCCGCCACCCGTCGCCGCCCGTGCCGACAATGTCTATGGCCGAATCCGTCACCGCCGCCGGCAAAGGCGGCGGCGGCCGCATGGAGGCCCGAAGAACGCGCACCCCCTGGCGCATCGCAACCAGCGGGTCGTCAAGACGACAGAGCCCCATTAGAAAAGCACTCGCCTGGACGGGACTCGCCGAGCCGCGCATCAGCAGCGTGAAGAGACGCTCGTAACGCGCCTCGTCCAGCGGACGCCCCAAAGCGAGGCCCTCAAGACAGGCTGTCCAGAAGGCGTTAGCCTCGTTCGCCTCGTTAGCCTCGTTCGCCTCCTCGGCGGGCTCCTCCGTCATGAGACCTCCCGCCCGAAACTATTCACAAAACGGCACACAGAATGAAACAGAACTAATTAATTAGAGTTTGAAAAAACGCTTGGTATTCTGTCCGAAAATAGCCTTTATCTCTGTGTCTGTAAAATTTTTCTCTGAAAGGGCTTCTGCGAGATGGCCAAGATGCGTCCATTCACAGAGGTCGGGAAAGAAAACGGGCTCGCGTTCCTCCAGGCCGCTTATGTGGAGCGTGTGCCGAGCCTGGGCTCCGAATTCGACGGCGAGACCCAGAGGCTCAATCGACCCCATCTGATCCGCAAGGAGCCGAATATGCTGGACGGCTCGCGCAAGGCCCCCTGCAGGCGAAGACGCGCCAGATGCTAAATGGGGGGCTAAATGGAGCCGCCGCAGCGATAGTGCCAGAAAACCCTGACTCCGAGCCAGACTCCGCACTTGATAACGCCACAAATTCGAGGGATGAGGCGCAAGCGAAGCACTCGCCCCACAGTGCACCAGGCGGTTCGCCAGCATATCCGTCGCCGCGAGAAAAGCGGCATCGCTGAAGAACGTACTCACCACATAGGCCCCGTGAGACCCCGAATCTGACGCCGCATCCGAGGCCGCGTCCGGGGAGGCGGGCCGCCAATCGGCCAGCTTCTGGAGCATCGCCCAGGTCTCGGGCAAAAGAGCGCCCCCAAAACGGACGGGATAGGCATTATATTCCACCGTGGGATAGATCCAGTTCCGGAAGCTTCCCTCTATGGGAGCCGGCCGATTCCAATGCGCCAGCTGCCACAAACACGGCCGGCTCGGACGGCCCGGCCGGCCCGGCCGGGCGGGCATGGCGTTTTTCTCCAAAGCCGCCAAGGCCGCCGGGGCCGTGGCGAGCACACGCCGATAGGCTTCAAAGAGCTCTCTGTCGGGTTTCCGGTCGGCCGCGGCCACAGAAGCCGAAAAAGCCTCATCCCATTCGATGAGCTGGCGGGTTTGGTCTTCCGTGAATAAAACCGGGGTTCGGGTCTCTAGGAAGCCCGGCGGAGGCGGCGTCGCCAGCTCTGTCCCTAGAACGCCTCCGACGACGCCTTGTTTTTTGAGACCGGCAAAGAAACGCTCGGTCGAGGCGGCGTGCCCGGGCCCGGAAACAGCCGCCGCAGGCGGTACCAGAAAAAGAGGAAAAAGCTCCAGAGACGCCATTAAAAAAAACCAATCAAAAGACAAAAGACCGGGCAAAAAACCGGGCAAAAAACCGGGCGGCACCCCACAAACCGAGCCAGTCTCATCGAGCCTAAAAAGGCAGAATAATATCGGCGACCTGCTGGCCCCATCGGGGCTGCTGCACATCCGTAATCTGCCCTCGCCCGCCATAGGCCACGCGGGCCTCTGCGATTTTATCGAAGGCGATGGCATTATTGGCGTCTATGTCCTGGGGACGGATGATGCCGGCGACATGGAGCTCTCGGACTTCGAAATTGACACGCAATTCCTGTCTTCCATAGATCACCAGATTCCCATTGGGGAGACGCTGTGTCACCACGGCGGCGACATTCATCTGAATCGATTCGTTGCGCTGAATGGACCCCGACCCGCTGGAATTAGAGTCGGACTCGGTGTCTACGAGATTGCCTAAATCGGGCGTGCCCGGGAGAATATCTTGAAGCGTCTCGCCGAACCCTGCCAGGCCGCCGATGCCGAGGTCCTCCTCCGAGCTGCGCGCGCGGCTGGTTTGATTGCTCAATTGGGCCGAGTCTTGAACGTCTATGCGAACGGTGACGATGTCGCCGATGCGCGAAGCTCGCAGGTCTTGGAAAAAGGCTCGAGACCCAGACCGCCACAGCGAATTCACCTGACGCTCTCGAGGCTCCGGCGTCGGCATCGGGAGCGTTACCGGACGGTAATCCTCCGCCAGCGTCGGGTCGCTCATGGGAGAGAGTTCCGGCTCCTCATTCACTTTCGAAAAACGGTCCAGACTGCAGCCGGCACTCCCCAGACAGACCAGACCCAAAAGACAAAAACCAAAACGCAGAAGAGAAGAACTCATGACCCACCCTGCGAAACAACGCCAGACGGGGAGCTCTGGGACGGCGACCTGTGAGGCTGCGGCTGCGGGGCCGCAAAGTGCTGGATGGCCGCTTGCCCATCGCCAGAGACGACCGCCTCCACGACCCGGTTGGTCTGTGGATTTTTGAAACGAATCGATTCACCATAGGCCCCGTCGTCCAGAGCCTTCAAAACCATGGAAACCACAACCCCATGGTCCCGATAGACAACCTGCGTTAAGTGGCCGCGCGACACCAGGATGGGGGCTCGAAGACGGCCTGCCCGCACAAAAGCTCCCTGGGCCATGGTGTATTTTGTCTCCTGACCCAGAATTTGAACCTGATCGGTCAGAGCGTCCGCGGGCAGTCTATCGGCCCGCACCCATCTTTGCTCCAGGTCGGCGGCCCGCAGACGCGTGCCCCGCGTCAGAGCCCTCGCCGCGACAAAAGAGGGCAGAAGTTCGAAAAAACGCCCACGCACCACCAGAGGCCCCGCCTCCGACAATTCGTCCGAAAATCCGTCCGAAGCCAAAACAAGGCGCGCGGCAAAACGCCCCTGACGGCCATCCGGGCGAGCCTCCCACGACACAAAATCGAATCGAATCCCGTCTAATTCCAGAAGAGCCCCCTCGGCCGTCGACAAAACCAGCTCGAGGGAGGCGGCATTCGGCACAATCTCAAAAACGGGCTCAAAAACAGACTCAAAAACAGGCTGGGGGCCGGGCGGTCGCGCGCGCAGCTGCTCGGCGACGGCGGCCTGAAGGGCCCTCAAAACGATGTCGTGGGGCACGATATAGGCGGCCCGCCGGAGACGCACGCCCGCCGCAGACGCATTGGACGCGTCCCATGCCAGACCGTATCGACGCGCCCACGACTGAAGCAGGGAGGGCGACAAAAAGAGCTCGCGCCCCGGCCGCGGGGCAGGACGGAGCACGACCTCACGCGGGGCGGCGGGAAAAATATCGTGTAAATAAAGGTGAGTCCCCGTCACTTCAACAAGCCGAGCCTCCCCCCTGGACGGGAAGGCATGCCCGGCGGCGGGTTCCGACAGAGGAATGTCCGCCCAGGCGTGCCTCAAACCTAGAAACCCGGCTAAAGATCCGGGGGACAAGCCTGAAAAAAGGAAAAAAATCAGCACCCAAACGAACCCCCGGGCAAAAACTCGGGCGAATGCCCAGCTAAACCGCCCCGGGATCGAAACGTGTGTCGAATCGTGTATCGAATCGAAGCCGGAGACGACGGCTTGGCCGCCCGGCTGCCTTCGAGCCTGTCCGTGGGCCATGGCTGAAACGCTCTTATGCCTCACGGAACCCTCCTTAACGGATATTAGAAGCCGTCGCCATCATTTGGTCGGCTGTCTCCACGACTTTAGAGTTCATCTCATAAGCCCGTTGGGCGGCAATGATGGCCGTGATTTCCTCGACAGCTTCCACATTCGAGGCCTCCAAATAACCCTGGAGAATCGAACCATAACCCGGCGCACCAGGAGCCGCCGTCTGAGCCGCCCCCGAAGCCGCTGTCTCCAGATAGATAGAGCCCCCCTGAGCCTCCAGCCCGGCCTCATTCGGAAAATTGGCAAGCTGCAGCTGCCCAACCGTCTGCGAGTCCACCTGACCATCGATGGTCACCTGAACCTGCCCGTTCTGGTCAATCGAAATAGAGGTCGTGTTCGCAGGAACCGAGATCAAGGGCTCCAGCGGATAGCCATCTACCGTGACAATCTCGCCGTCGCTATTGAGCTGAAAAGCCCCCGCGCGCGTATAACCCGTCTCCCCAGAGGGCAGTTCTACCTGGAAAAAACCCCGACCGCTGAGAGCTAAATCCAACGGATTATCCGTTAAATTCACCGTCCCAGGCGAGTGAATTCGATAAATGCCAGACGTCTGGACGCCGAGGCCCAGTTGGACGCCTACGGGGACAATGGTCCCGTTTTCGCTGGACTCGGTCCCGACCTGACGGATGTTCTCATAGATGAGATCCTGGAAAATCACGCGACTCTTTTTGAAACCAGGCGAGTTCACATTCGCCAGATTGTTCGCCGTCGTTTCCACCAGATTCTGCTGAGCGAGCATCCCGGTCGCTCCGATGTTAAGGGCTCGCATAGGGGGTCCTTTCTATGAAAAAAAATGTCGCGCCCGGCTTGTTTTAGGCTCTAGAGAGCAGCGTCTGCACCAGACGACGTTCGCGCTCGTCATCCAGACGCAAGGCCTCTCCGAGGGATTGGTCGCGTCGATGGACTCGAATCATGGTGGTCAACTCGCGGACGGCCTCCACATTGGATTGACGCAGATACCCCTGCAAAAGACCAGGGTCGGCCGCCGGAACGGCTTCCTGTTCCTGAGGGTTTAGAAGCGAATGGCCCTCTTTCACGAGCGCGGGTTCGTCCTCAAACTGAAAAGTCCTGAGCCGGGCAATGAAAGCTCCGTCCGCGCGGAGCTCGCCGAGGCCATTGATGTCCACGGAACTCACATTGGGTGGTACCACAATGGGCGCCCCCTCCGTGTCCAGAATGGGCAAGCCCGACCCCGTGACCAACTGCCCCGTCCCGTCGAGCGTCAAACGACCCTGCCGCGTGTAACGGAGACCCGATTCCGACAGCACAGCAAAATAATGGCCGCGCTCCAAGGCAAGGTCCAGCGGATTCCCCGTCTGAAGAAGCTCACCGGGGCTCAGGTCTCGGCCGGTATTGCCTGTCGAAGGAAAAGAAAGATAAGGGGTCCCCGGCGGCTTCGTCACAACCTCTTTGAAACGGAGCCGGTCCGCCTGAAAGGCATCCGTGTTGAGATTGGCTAGATTATTGGCAACTAAATCAAGACGCCGCCGATTCGAAATTTGGGCCGATAGAGCGACATATTTGATATTTTCCACGATTTTTTCTCTCGGAAGCAGGGCGGCGAGCCGAACGAACGGCGTAGACCTAAAGGGATAGACCTAAAAGGGTAGACCTGGGGACATAGGAGGGAAAAGCATAAAATATACCAATGCTTTAGGCCGTCGCCTCCGCGCTTGCCACCCCCGAGGCCGCCCCCGAGGCGGCGTCGAACCGTCTCCCCCCCGGCTCGGGGGGCCCGCCGGGGGGGCTCTTACAACAAAGGCGACCACGTCGGGTCCGAACCATCAAAGGGCGTTAAAACGCGCCTCGGGTTAAAACCCGTCAAGTCAATCGTGTAAAGAAAAGATTTTTTCTCCCCACTGGAGAGCCTCAATTCCTTAAAATACATCAGAACCCGCCCGTTCGGTGCCCAACTGGGGCCTTCGGCGTGGACGGCGGCGTCTAAAATGCGCTCGGCCGAGCCGTCTGTGTTCATCACCCCAATTTTGAATTCGCCCCCCTCTATTTTTGTGAAGGCGATGAGGTCCCCCCGAGGCGACCAGACGGGCGTCGAATAAGCCCCCGGGCCGAAACTGATGCGGCGCGGCAAATGAGAACGGGGCGAAAGACGGAGCCGGTATAGCTGCGAACGCCCGCTCCGGTCCGAGGTGAAAACAATCGCCTGACCCGAGGGATCATAACTGGGCGAGGTGTCAATCGCCGGTTGAAACGTGAGACGGCGTAAGGCCCGCGTCTCTATGACCATTTCGTACAGGTCGCTATTCCCGCGCCGGGCGATGGTGAAAATGAGCCGCTTCCCGTCCGGCGAAAAACGCGGCGAAAAATACAGCGACCCAGGGGCACTCAGATAACGCCGCGTCCCCCGAGCCAAATCTAGCAAAACAATTCGATATTTCTCGTCCTTGATCGAGAGATACGTCAATTGCTGCCGGTTGCGCGCAAAACGAGGCGTGGCAACCAAGTCGCTCCCGTCCGTGAGAAAAAAATGATTCGCGCCGTCCTGATCCATCAGAGCTAATCTTTTCGTTCGGTTCTGCTCGGGGCCCGTTTCAGAGATGTATAAAATCCTGGAGTCAAAATAGGGCTCTTCGCCCGTCAAGCGCGTATAAACGATGTCGGCGACCTTGTGCCCAGCTCGGCGTACCTGGCTAGGGGCCAGACGAAAATTGCGGTTTGTCAATTCTTCGCCGACAAAAATGTCCCATAAACGAAAAGAGAGCTCCAAAGGCCCCGATTCGGCCACACGCACCTCCCCTACGACCAAGATCTGAACGCCGAGAACACGCCAAGCTTCGAACTCAGGCGGCCGCGTGAGACCCTCCCGCGCACTCGCAAGGCGCACGGGGGTGAAGAGACCCGAACGCCGTAAATCGGCCTCCACGACCCGGGTGACGATTCGCCCATAGTCCACCGGGCTCCCCCCAGCGTCTACCCCGGGCTGAAAAATCTGGACCGCCACCGGAATAGGCCGAACGACGCCCTGGGTGATATCCACCAAAATCCGGGCGTTTCCCTGGTGGAACGCTATCCCAAAACTCAGCCAAAAACCCGCGAAAAAAAACCGCCCGAGCCAACGCAGAGACGACACGCGCAGGCACATCTTGCGCCCCAGGATTCTCACGGGGGTTCTCATGATCATGACGGCGCGTAGCCCAGCAACTCGGCCACGCTGAAGAGCAGGCCCAAATGACGCCACGCCTCAAAACGTCCCGGAGGCAAATCTAGTTTCTGGCAATCCGGAAGATGGAACGCGCGCCTGGCGCTTTCTTCAAAAGCGAGCTTGACGTCCGGGTCCAGAGCACCGTCCACATCTATAAGCTGGTAACGCTCAATCGTGGCGTCCTCGCGCAAATCGAGATCGATTCGAATTTTGATCTGGCGCGCCTCAAGAGCCCCAATCGGCGGATTCCAACACCGCCCAATCTGACGCTTGAGCCTCAGGGTTTCCAACGTCGAAAGAGGCGCGTTCTCATCCACAAGCCCAGCTGCCTGGTTTGTCGCCTGGTTTGTCACCGGCTCTTGGCTCAACGAAAGGGCTTCCGTCTGTGGAATCGCATCTGTAACCGGAGCTTCCCCGGTTGCATCCGTGTCGTCCGACAGGGACTTCGCAGCCGCACGCTTTTCCTCCTGGAGAATCCGGTCCAGGGAACGCAAAAGGCTCCCTTTGTTCTTGGAAGTCGGGGCGGTGGGGGCCTCCGAATCCGACATGACCGCCGCCGGGGGCGGAGCCGCCGGAGACGGAGCCGCGGGAACCGATTCGCCGGGTTCGGGCGCAATCTCCGTTTCAGACACCGGGGCAGAAGAAGAGGGCGGGGCTGCGACGACCTCTGCCGGCTCTACCGGATCGTCTTCCGCCGAGGCCGCCTTCGTCAGAACGGGCTCCGACGCGGGCGCCACCGGAGCCACCGGAGCTCTGGACGGCGCCAGCTCTTGGGGAACGGGCGGGGTGGCCTCAGCCAGAGACGGGGCCGGCTCGACGGGCGGGAGGTCCTCGAAATGCGTGCGGTTCGTTACCTGGGCCTTTTTATTGCGCTTTCCCTTTTCCTGTTCTTGGAGGATGCGATTCGCATCCGGGCGCCGCGACGGCGGCGGCGAGGCAGGAGACGCCTCTACAAGCCGAACATGGACGAGAGGCGGGCGAGCTTCCGCCACGGGCTGGCGTGCCTCGCTGTCTCCCTGGATATCCCAGAGAAAGAAGACCAGAGCTCCATGTAAAAAAAACGAAACAAGAAGCCCTAGAAAAACGGGACGGCTGGCTGGCACAACGGTTCCACACAAACGGATTCTGTTTTTTGTATCGTCTACTCTACTCTACCCTACTCTACTCTAGCTCCCCCCTGATTCCACCTGGGCTGGCGAATCATCAGAGACGCCAGCCTCGGGGGCGGGCTCGGGGAGGGCATCAGGTGCGACAGACGGCGGCTGGACTTCCTCGGACGGCGTGAGACCCAAGGTCTCCACATTCAGAAGACCCACCGCGGCCAATAGATTAAACTGAACGGCCGGTGTGTCAAACCGGTATTCTGCCTCTTGGGTCTCGATGGTCAGCGAGCTGCGTCGCGCGTCTAAAACCTGAAAAATGGGAATGGTCCCGCTTTCGGCTTGAGCCTCCAGCTCGTCGATGGCGAGGCGCTCGGCTTCCAGAGCCGCCTGTAGATTCACATAGCCCTGCTCAAAAGTCCGCAACTGAGACCAGGCGTTTCGGACTTGTTCCACAATCTGGCGGCGCACCGTTAAAGCCGATTGCTCTCGCTGGCGGACTTGAAACTGACTCTCGCGACGGAGCGAACGGAGAACCCCGCCCTGAAAAAGAGGCGAATTCAAATTGAGCAAAAGCGAATTGGAACCCGTCGGGTCCTCTTCGATTTTGCCCGTGCTGGAGGTGAACTGGAGTCCCAATTCGGGGAGTAATTCCGAATCGCTGCGCCGGGCGAGTTCCTCCCCCTCCCGGATGCGGAAAAGAGCCGCAATGAGCCCCGGGTTGTTCTGAAGCGCCGAATCAATCGCCGCCTCCAGCGAAACGGGAAGCAGCTCTAACACTGTGTCCACGCCGTCCAGGGTCAATTGACCGATTTCCGCCTCGCCAATGATGCGGCGTAAATTGTTTTCGGCAAAAACCCGCTGAACGCGCGCCTGATAGAAATCCGAAACCGATTGGTTATAGAGCGACAAAACCAACCGCAAATCCGCCCCAGAGATCGTGTCTGCCGCATAACGCTCTTGGGCAGACTGTAAGAGCTCATAGCTGGTGTCGGTGTGATCAACATAGAGCCGATAAATCGTCTCGGCGGCCAGAGCCCCAAAATAGGCCGCGGCAATCTCGTTGAGGATGCGTTGTTGCTGGTCGTTAAAGTCGAATTGCGCCGCTCTCAGCGCGGCTTCGCTGGCACGGATGGTGTGTTTACGGCGTCCGAACGAATAGAGACTCTGGTCCACGGCGACGCCAACGCTGTATTGGTCGCCGTCCCGCACATCGGGACGGATATCCTCGGTCGTGCCGCCGCTGGCCGTGAAACGCACCGTGGGCAGATACCCGGACTTGGCCTGCGTGACGCGTTCTTCGGCAGACCGAACCTCCGCCAGAGCCACCGCAAGCCGAGGGTCGTTCTCTAACCCGTCTACAAAAGCATCCGAGAGCGTATAAACCGAAGCCGGGGGGTCGTCCGTCAACTCCAGCGGCGGGGGAATGGCGATGCCACCACGTTGCCCGGGGCGTTGTCCGGGATTCACAGACCGAGGCGCAGGGCGCGGCGGCGCGGCCTCCGGAGATGTTTCTTGGGAAGTTCCTTCCGCCTCTGGGTCATAGATGAACGAATCGCTTTGAGGCGGAGGCACCTCAGATTCGCCAATCGGACGCCCCGTGAGCGGGTCTGTCAAAATCGTCTCCTGCCCCCAGATGGAGCCCGCATAAACCAGCCACACCACAAGCCCCACAAACAGGCCACGTCTGCAAAAAATTCCCCTGGTCTGCTTGCACATCCTGGACAAAATCCATTTCTATCTGTCGGATTCCATGGGCCTGGGCTAATCCCGGGGCCTTTTTGGTCGCCTGGCGAGAACCGATACGATACGGCTCACTCGGTCAGGGAACGCCGCACAACATCCGTAATGGGCGCGGTCAGATATTGAATCGCGGTACGCTGCCCGCCTTCGACGAAGAGCTCCACGGGCATGCCCGGCAGAAGTTTAAGCGAGGGGTCCAGCTTGTCAAGCTCCTCTTGCGAGACCGTGACTTGTGCGATGTAAAAAGGTTCGCCCGTAATCTCGTTCGGTTGCGCATCGGCACTCACTTGGTCCACGACGCCCATCAGCTCGGGGGTCGAGCGGGCGGGAAAAGCCGTCAGGACAATCCGAACGGGGAGGCCTGTGTAGACACTATCGACATCCGTCGTCCGAACCTGGGCTTCTATGATGAGTTGGTCATCGGTCGGCACAATGTCGAGAATCGGTTGAGCCGGCGGAATCACGCCCCCCTCGGTGAAAATACGGAGGCCGAAAACGGTCCCCGCTTGAGGCGCCCGGATCTCGGTGCGACGCACGACGTCCTCGGTCGCGACAATTTCCTCGCGCAGTTCAAAATAGGTCTCCTGGGCTTCCAGGAGATTGTTGGCAATCTCCTGCTGGACCTGGCGCGGAATTTGGAGCAATTGCTGCTCGGATTCCGAGATGGCGACCTGAATTCGAGCAATTTCGGACTCATAGCTTCCAAGACGGCCCTCCAGGTCGGCCGTGAGATTAACCTGGTCGCTCCATTCCTTCTGCGTGGTGAGATTATTGCGACGGAGGCCCTCAATGCGGCTGAGTTCCGCCCGGGCAACCGAAAGCTGCGTCTGGGCGGCTCTGAGCTGGGCTTCTATGCCCGAAATTTGCTCGCGCAACTGACGGATGCGCTGGGTCTGAATGACAATCTGACCGGTAATCTGCTCGCGACGCGCCTGATAAATATCGGTTTGCTGAGACATCACCTCGAGAGCGACGGGATTCCCAATCTCACCGGCTCTTAGCAGCTCTGGGTCGAATTGGATCGTCTGATTGCCGTACGCGGCCGCCTCTTCGGTGCGGCCCTCCACGAGAAGCCGATAATACCCCGTCTCAAGCTGGAGCCGATTGCGTAGGGCTAAGGTATTGTAAAGCCGAGCCTGCAATAAGGTGAAACGCGCCATCGGCTGAGTCTGGTCCAACTCCACAAGCAAATCATTCGCGGCCACCTCGCTCCCCTCTTCGACGTGGAGTTTGGCGACAATCCCGCCTTCCAGGTGCTGGATGGTCTTCCGGCGCGACTCAACCGATATCTGACCCGAGGCGATCACGCCCTCGGACAGAGGGGCGAAAAAAGCCCACGCCAGAAAAACGCCCATCCCCCCCAGAGCAATCATCCCACCATAGCTAATAAGTCGATCTTCCGAAACCAGTTTCTTCAGCGTAACTTGGGCGGGCGGATTTTCCGACTCTGGGTCGTCGGCCGGCGGGGAAAAAAGCGTGGACACAAAACGCTTCAAACGCCCGACCAAACCGGGCGGGGTTTCGTCTATGACGACCTCAGGGGCGGCTTCCGAATCGGGGGAACCACCGCCGCGGCTCGAAGCAGAACCCGCCTGGCCATCCGATGGGGAAGGAAGGGGGTCCGGAAAGCCCTCCGCCGGGGGGGCTCGCCCCCCCCCCGGCGAAGACGCCGCCCCTTCGGCAGAAGGCGGCGGAAGAGCTCGCTGGGGAAACTGTTGAGACTGTTCGACAAAAGGCCGGTCCGACGACAACAGAGATGAATCCGACGTTCGCCCGGGGCTGGCAGCCGCGAAGGGCGTCGTGAGTTTCAATTTCGGAATCTTGGGGACGCCTGCCGGACGCCGCTCTGAACTCGACTTCGCCCGCGAGACACGCCCACCCGGAACTTTACCCGGGATTTTACCCGGGACTTTACCCGGGGTTTTATCAGGCGAGACGCGGGTCGAGGCGGGGGCAGACCTGCCAGAAGCGGCCGTGGTGGCCACGCCGCCAGACGCAGACGGCTCTTTGAGCGACGCTTTAAGCCCTGCTCTAGGTTTCACGAGGGCCGCCACGACCCCAGCCCCCCGGGCCTTTCGAGACCCGATACCACCAGGACCACCTGTATCAACCGCTTTAACGGACTTGCCGGAGGCAGCCCGGGCCCTGACCCCGGCGCTTCCCCGTCCGGCCTTAAGTTCGGAACCAGCTTCAGAGCCGGTCTCAGACCCAGGCGAACGTCGCCTGGACTTCTTCGTTTCTACCATTTTTCACAACCTTTTTTGAAAGACCCGGCGATAGATTCTCACCACAAACCGGGTCGGCAACCATCTCGACCTCCGAGCCGACGTCGAGCTGAACGTACAAACCTGACGGGAACCTCTTCGAGGGGCACGCCCAAGAACACGACTCAGGAACACACCCAAGAATATACCTGGGGGAATGCCCTAAGACTAGACTAGGACGCGCGCCTTTTCACATATTTATCCAGGACTTCGCGAGCTGGGCCGATGGCCTCCATCAGGCCTTCGCGCAAAACCATCACCAAATCGGCGTGGAACAAAATATCCAGATTGTGGGCGATAATCACCTGAGATGCTTTGCGTTGCTTGGAAGCCAGAACCGCTTTCACCAAAGCCTGATTGCCAAGAGGGTCCAAATTGGAATTCGGCTCGTCCAGGACCAGAAGACTCGGCTGCCCGTATAAGGCCCGAGCCAAACCGACGCGCTGGCGCTGGCCACTGGAAAGACGGTTCCCGCGCTCGCCAATCTCGGTCAAATAGCCCTGCGGCAAACGCAAAATCATATCGTGACAATCCGCCATCTGCGCCGCTTTGATGACCTGCGAGGGGTCAAAGTCCTTCTCAAACCGTGAGATATTCTCAGCCACGGTGCCCGCAAAGAGCTCGATCTCCTGGGGCATATACCCAACACTGCGGAGGCGATCCTTGTCCGAGAGCTGCGACATTTCCGCCCCATCGAGCCGCACACTCCCCGTAATGGGCGTCCACACCCCGACCATCAGACGCCCGAGCGTCGATTTGCCCGACGCCGACGGACCGATCACACCCAAAAGCTGTCCCGGCTCTATCTGCAATTGGATGCCTCGCACGACCGGGAAGCGGACCTCGGGCGGGCCACCGGCCAGGTCTTTGACGGCAAAATAACCTTGAGCCTCGGGCAAATCAATGACTTCGGCTCGGCTGGGCGTTTCCGCCAGAATGGCCTTCAGACGCGCATAGGCCCCTCGGGCTTGCACAAAAAGCCGCCAGCCGCTGATGGCCTGCTCTACGGGGGCGAGACCGCGACCCATCACGATAGAGGCCGCAATCATAATGCCCGGTGTAATCTCTTGAAGCAAAACGAGATAGGCCCCCGCTCCTAGAATGCCGACTTGTAGAGAAAATCGGAAACTCTTGGAAATCCCCAGCAAAACGCCCAGACGCTCGTTGGCGTGGGCAGCGAGATTCACAGCAGGGTCGCGGAAACGACGCCATTTACTCTGGAGATTCGGCAACATCCCCATCGCCTGGAGCGCATCCGCATTCTTCAGAGACGTCTCGGCAAAACTGGAGGAAACCGCACTATAGCCGGCCGATTCGCGCAACAGACGGCGCGAGGTCAACTCTGTCGAGAGGGCCAAAATGAAAATCACAACCGCCCCGAAAGTCGCAATAATCCCCAGATACGTGTTGAATAAATACACAAGGAGAATATAGAAGGGCATCCAGGGAACGTCGAAAAAAGACAGAAGCCCCGGCGACGTCATGAAATTGCGTAAGGTCTCGAAATCCCGAAGCGGGAGACTCTTGGCCCGCGTGCGCCGTAAATTAGAGTGAAATAAGCAGTAAAAAACCCGGTCGCCAAGCCTATTATCGATGCGCTCGCTCACGCGGACCATGAGACGCTGGCGAAGAATGTCTATCAGAGCCATCATCCCCAACAAAAACAGCGCAATGACCGTCAGAGCAATCAGCGTATCCACATTGCCGGAACTCAGAACGCGATCGTACATCTGCAACATGTAAATCGGCGAGACCAACAATAAAAAATTGGTGAAAATGCTGAAGACCCCCACCATGAAGAAAGTCCGCCTCGACTCGCCGAGGGCTTCCCGCAATTCATCTTTAGGCTTCGGTTGGGTAACAGTCATTGATAAAGATACCTATGGCACTTGCGTGCGGCAGGAGGAGCTCCTATAAACGCGGGACATGCGGGCACAGAAAAGCACGCTCCCGGACGGGAGCGGCGAGCCCGGAGCCACTACCCTATATGAAAAACTCTCGTTTTGCAAGCCCACACACGCTTCACCACCCCAGCTTATCCAGAGAACGATAAAAAAAACTGCCCGCTAACAGCAGAAAAGGCCGCAAGGCCTCGCCCCCGTAAAAGGGACGCTTGGGGAGCCCCAGAAGCCGCGCCCACGCCTCGGTGGCTTCGTCGGACTCTGAAGCGCGCGGGGCAGCTCCCTCTAGCGAGGCCAACAGTGCCGGAGCCAGCACACACCCGCCCAAGCCCGTCAAACTGACACCGTGTCCCGAAAAACCATGAGCATACCAGAGCTTTCCACCTTCTAGAACGCCGAACCCGGGCATGCGCGAGCGGGTGATGCCGACTCGACCTGACCAACTATAGGCCAGGGGCACAGAAGCGAGGTCTGGATAGACGCGCTTCAGGTGGGCCCGAACGCGCTCGGTTTCCTGAGGGCGGGCTCGGAGACGCCAGCCCTCGCTCCCGCCAAACAAAAGGCGCCCGTCCGAGGTCCTGCGATAATAGTCTAGAAAAAAACGGGTGCCGCAAACACAAACGCCCGTCGGTAAAACCGTCGAAGCCGCCGCCCCAGATAGAGGCTCGGTCGCGATGATATAGCTGTAAATCGGAAAAATAAAGGGCTTCAAACCCGGATAGAGGCCATCTAAATAGGCATTGCACGCCAGAACAACGCGGCGCGCCTTCACATACACCCCGTCTCGAGTCCAAAGTTTAACCCAAGGCTGGACCCCGGGATTCGCCCCGGTCTTTTCGATCTCGATTTTGAGAACCGGGGTCTCTTCATAGATTCGAGCCTTCCGCTTCACCGCCGCCGCCGCTAAGCCCTGAGCCAGTTTGAAAGGATGGAGATGGCCGGCCTCTCGGTCCAGCACTCCATTGTGATAAATCGAACTACCCGTGTGCCGAGCCACTTCTTTTTTGTCTAGTAGAACCAGATTCTCGGCCAGACCCAGGGTCTGGGCTGCCTCGTATTCGGCCCGGAGATGTGCCGCATGACGACGATTGTCCGAAGCCGTCAAAGCTCCCGGGACAAAATCCGCCTCGATGGCATAGCGTTTCATGACGGCTTTAACATGATTTTGGGCGGATTTGGCGAGGCGGGATAAAGCCAGCGTCTCTTCGGGACTGTAGGTTTGGCTCAGGCCGGCGACACCGCTGCGCCAGTCGCTCAAGAGCTGCCCTCCATTGCGACCCGAGGCACCCCAACCACAATGACGAGACTCGAGCACGACGACCTGGCCGCCGCGCTCGGCGACGCCCAGAGCCGTGTGAAGCCCGGTGAACCCGCCGCCGATGACGGCGATATCGGTCTCTATGGTCCGGTCCAGAGCCGGATAAACCGCCCGAGAAAAGGTCTCGGTGTAATAGTTAAAACCGGTCTGACCGGTCTGACCGGGCGAGGCTGTGGCGGGATGAGCCTGGGGCACGCATGGATCCTGTTCTATGGGCGTTTGCTTTTTGTTCTAAAAAACAAAATGAGCTCTGGGTTCGAAGCCGGGCAAAAATTCCGTGCTGAAATAGGGCCCATCTTGGACTGAAAAATGGGCGCCTCGGCGCAGCATGAGCTTGATTTGGCCGGGGGCCTCGGCGGTTTCGGCGAAAAGACCGACGAGACGCCCGTCTTTCGGCGTCAATTGCCCGCCCAGACCTGTCAGGTCCAAAGGCGGAATCGCACTCGCCCCCGCCAGGAGAATCGCATCAAAGGGAGCCTCAGAGGGCAGGCCGTCCGTCAGATTCGCTCCGCTGACGACGACCGCCTGCAAACCCTGGGCGAGGAGATGTTCTTGGATTTTTTCAACCCGAGCCCCCGTCTCGCCCGTCACAAGAACGAGAACCCGCCGCGTGAGGTGACACAAAAGAGCCGCCATATAACCCGACTGGTCGCCCACAACCAAAACCGTCTCCCCGGCGGACAAAGCCGCCAATTGAGCCAGCTGCGCAATCACCAAAGGCGC
Source organism: Alphaproteobacteria bacterium (assembly GCA_965203415.1). GTDB lineage: Bacteria > Pseudomonadota > Alphaproteobacteria > CBDBCS01 > CBDBCS01 > CBDBCS01. The sequence goes on from CBDBCS010000006.1 coordinate 720,159, forward strand.
AGGGAGATAATAGCCGCCGCCCAGCGGGTGCGACGAATCGCTGTAAGCAAAACTGCGCCGGGACGCGGGCACAAAAAGAGCTCGGTCCACCCGACGAAACCCCTCCAAAAGGGCTTCGTCTCTGATGCCGTTCGGACGGAGTTGGGTGTCGATCATGGACTCACGCATGATTCGAAAAAACGAGCCCGTTTGTCCGGCTTAAGCCCGCCAGAACAGAAGAACCGAGGGGTGGTGCCCAGAAGAAGACTCGAACTTCCACGGAGTTGCCTCCACAGGTACCTGAAACCTGCGCGTCTACCAAATTCCGCCATCTGGGCCTCTTTACGTCTTGTGGTTCATCGTATCCAGCCACCCCACACCGACCCCCCGGCGTGTCCACGGTGTGTCCCCGGTGTGTTCGGCGTGCTAACCAAGGCCGGGGAGCGGGGCCGAAACAGCTTTCACGAGGACGCCTCGCCTTGTGCCGCGACGTCCGGGCCCGGTCCAAGATAAGAGACAATCACTTGTGTAATAGCCTCTTTCTTCGACGAGGCGTCCAGCCGAACCAACTTATCCCCATAATAAGAAATCAGAGGCATGGTGTGTGCCTGATAGGTCGTATAACGCTCGACCGCGGTGGCCTCTGTGTCGTCGCTCCGGCGCGAAAAAGCCGTCCCGCCGCACCTATCGCAACGCCCCGCCTGAGCCGGCAGGTGATACTGCTCGTGATAAACGGCCCCGCAGGCGGTGCAAGCAAAACGCCCCGTCAGACGGCTGATGAGACTGTCTAGCTCTAGCTCCATGAGAAAAACAAAATCGATCTGGCTCCCGAACTCGGACAGCAGGCCGTCCAGAGCCTCGGCCTGCGCCACCGTCCGTGGAAAACCGTCAAAAATGAAATTGCGGAGAGCCGAACGAGGATGGGCCGTTAAATTCTTCCGTATAATATCCACCATAATCGCGTCCGAAACCAGCCGGCCGGCGTCTATGGTTTCCTTGACGCGATGCCCCAGTTCTGTCTCGGCGGCGAGCTCTTTGCGAAGCAAATCGCCCGTCGCCAGAACTTCCATTTGGAATTTCTCGCGAACAAAAGCAGACTGCGTCCCCTTGCCACACCCGGGGGGGCCTAAAAAAATGAGATTGGCCATTTAACTCAGGCGACTCCGTAAGTGGTATTTTTTAATCAGAGACTCGTATTGCTGGGCAAAAAGATGACTCTGGAACTGCGTCACCGTGTCCATCGTCACCGTGACCACAATCAAAAGAGACGTCCCGCCGAAATAAAAGGGGACCCCGTAACGCGCAATGAGCCACTCGGGCAGGAGGCAAATCACCGTGAGATAACAGGCCCCAACCACCGTGAGACGCGTCAGAACATAATCCAGATAATCGCCAGTCTGCTTCCCGGGGCGAATCCCTTGGACGACGCCGCCGTTTTTGCGTAAATTCTCCGCCGTGTCCTGCGGATTGAAAACAATCGCCGTATAAAAAAAGGCGAAAAAAACGATCAGAAACGCATAGAATAATAAAAACAAGGGTTGGCCTCGACCCAGCAAGGACACGATCGCGACAAGCCAGCTCGGCCCCGACGCACTCGAGGCATTGAAACTCACAACCGTTAAGGGCAACAAGAGCAACGAGCTGGCAAAAATCGGCGGAATCACCCCCGCCGTGTTGAGTTTCAAAGGTAGATGTGTGCTGTCGCCTCCGAACATGCGGCTCCCGCGCTGACGACGCGGATACTGCACCGTGATGCGCCGGATGGCTCGTTCAAAGAACACGACAATGGCAATGACCACGATGGACAAAAACAGGAATAAAAGAATCAGAACCGTCGGGAGAGCTCCCGTCCTGCCCAGCTCGAATAAAGAGCCAATCGCCCCGGGAAGATTCGCCACAATGCCCGAAAAAATAATGAGCGAAATGCCATTGCCTAACCCACGCTGTGTGATTTGCTCGCCCAGCCACATGAGAAAAATGGTCCCTCCAACGAGCGTGATGACCGTGGAGGCCCGAAAAAACCAGCCCGGGTCGGTGACGACGCCCTCCGAGGCCTCCAACCCCACCGCAATCCCATAGGATTGCACCACAGCCAGTAAAACCGTCAGATAACGCGTGTACTGATTGAGTTGAAGACGCCCCGATTCGCCGCCCTCTTTTTTGAGCTTCTCTAACGAGGGAACAGCCGCCGTCATCAATTGCATGATGATCGAAGCCGAAATATACGGGAGGATGTTCAGGGCGAAGACCGTCATGCGCCCCAGAGCTCCCCCCGAAAAGGCGTCAAAAACGCCGAAAATGCCGTTTTGCTGCGACGCAAAAATAGACTGAAGCGCCCCCGGGTCTATCCCAGGAACCGGAATATACGTCCCTAAACGGTAAACAATCAGAGCCCCTAAGGTGAACCAGATACGCCGCTTGAGGTCCGAGGCCTTCGCAAAAGCCGAAAAAGAAAAAGAGCGCGCAAACTGCTCTACTGACGAAACCACCCCCGCGTCTCTCCGTTCGTTTTCAGGACTGTTTTAGCCTGGGTTCAACCTGGGTTCAGCCCGGGTTGGAAGCCGAAGCCTCGCTTCCGGACGTCTCGCTTTCCAGCACGATCGAACCGTTTCGAGCCTCAATCAAAGCCCGAGCCTTGGCCGAACAACCCGCTAGACGAAAGCGGAGTCTCACCCCCGCCCCGCCGCCGTCGTAAGACCCTTGCGACACAAGACGCACCCCGTCTCGAACGGTCTTGATGAGACCAATCTCACAAAGCAGCTGGGCGTCTATGACCTTTTCCGGCGAAAGCTTCCCGGCCTCTAGAGCCCGACCAATCTGGCCGAGCGAAATCAGTCGATAACGCTTGGCCGTGCTGTTCCGGAAGCCTCGCTTGGGGACACGCCGGTAAATCGGCATCTGACCGCCTTCAAAACCTTTGAGACGCACGCCAGACCTCGATTTTTGGCCTTTGACGCCTCGGCCGCCTGTTTTGCCACGCCCGGAACCGATGCCTCGCCCAATCCGCCTGGGCGGCCGAGACGACCCCGGGGCCGGTGAAAGTTCATTCAGGCGCATCTTTCAGGCTCTCTGCTAGGCTCCCGCCGCTTCTTCGGACCGAGGAGTCGGCACGGCAGATGCCTCCACCGGCCGGTCAAGCTTCTGGTCCGAAGGACGAGAGGCGGGTCTCGCCCCGGCCTTGCCACCGCTCCCGCCGCTGCCGTCTCTTGGAGCATTTGCATCGCCCCCCGGCATATCCGGCATCCCCGAAGGCGACACAGGAGACACAGGAGACCGGCGAACTTTTTGACGACGCATCGCCACGTCATTGGTTCGCAGACCTCGGCGAGCCGCCACTTGTTTCGGCGATTCGCAACGCTTAAGTCCGTCAAAAGCGGCTCGAATCATGTTGTAAGGATTGGTCGAGCCAATAGACTTCACGACCACATCCGTAATGCCGAGGGCCTCAAAGACCGAGCGCACGGGGCCGCCGGCGATAATGCCCGACCCCGGTGGCGCCGCTCGCATCACCAGGCGTCCAACCCCAAATTTGCCGATAATATCGTGGTGGAGCGTCCGTCCGCCGCGCAAATTGACCCGTATGAGACTGCGCTTCGCGCCGGCAGAGGCCTTGCGAATCGCCTCGGGGACTTCTTTGGCCCGGCCGTGGCCGAACCCGACCCGTCCTCGGGCGTCGCCGACCACCACCAGAGCCGCAAAACCAAACCGCCGACCGCCCTTCACCACTTTGGCGACTCGGTTGATCGCCACCAGTCTTTCTACGAATTCCGTCTTATCTTGGCGCTCTTCGCGTTCGGGTAACATTTCGTCTATTCTGCCCTTTCAGCTGACACACTTAACACGCATTTAACACACTCGGGGGGGGGGGTGCTAAAATTTCAAACCCGCTTCGCGAGCGGCCTCGGCCAGAGCCCGAACGGTCCCGTGATACTTGTAGGGCCCTCGGTCATACACCACTTTCTCCACGCCCATAGCGACGGCTCGGTCGCCTAGGAGCCGGCCCACACGCCGCGCCGCCGCCACCGTGCCGCCGTGCACGGGGAACTCGGCCCGGAGGTCTTTCTCCAGCGTGCTGGCGGAAAGCAAGGTCCGCCCCGCCGCATCATCGATAAGCTGGGCGTAAATGCGACGGTTCGAGCGAAAAACACTCAGACGCAACCGATCCGGGGCCCGATGAGCCTGGATTTGATAGCGATACCGGCGAGCCCGCCGCACGCGTAATGCCAGCGTAGACGCAGCCATTATTTCTTCTTGCCCTCTTTGCGGTAGACCACTTCTTCCGCGTAGCGGACGCCTTTGCCTTTATACGGCTCGGGCGGGCGATAGCTTCGAATCTCACTGGCCATTTGCCCGACCCGCTGCTTATCCGGCCCCGATACAATAAGCACAGAGCGGTCTTCTCCGTCAAGAGAAATCTTCAGGTCCGACGGAATGTCCAGCACAATCTCGTGCGAAAAACCGAGGGCCAAGACCAGTTTCTCGCCTTCTACGCGCGCTCGATACCCGACGCCTTGGATCCGGAGTCGACGATGGAAGGACTCGGCCACCCCTCGAACGGCATTCTGGATATTGGCCCGCGTCGTCCCCCACAGCCGCCGACTGGCAAGGGCGAGAATCTCGCGTCCCCGGCGTTTCCCGGGCACAGCTTTTACGTAAATTTTATCGCCGTCCTCGCAGGAGACCCGGACATGCCGCGTATCCCAGTCGACTCTTTGGGTCCCGAAGGGGCCTGTCACGACGAGATGGGCGGCCTCCAGGTTTAACGCCACGGCCTCTGGGACGCGGACACAATTTTTTCCTACGCGGGACATAAGGCTCGAAAGGACTTTCTAAAAAACCCGACACAAAATCTCGCCGCCCAGACGCCGCTTACGACTCTGATAGTCCGACATGATGCCCTGAGACGTGGACAGAATATACGTGCCCAAACCGTTATAGACCCACCCGATCTCTCGGACGCCTCGATAGACCCGGCGTCCGGGACGCGAGACGCGCTCTATCTGCCGTATCGCCGGGAGTCCCTCGTGATAGCGCAAAGTGACCACAAACTGATCGATGCCTTCGCGAATTCGAATCTGTTTCCAAGATTCAATATAGCCCTCTCGGCGGAGAACGTCCAGCACACCCGCCTGTAAACGCGACGCAGGGACGTGGACCTCCGCCTTGCCGGCTCGAAACCCATTGCGAATGCGCGAAAGTAAATCGCCTAGAGGATCGCTCAGCATGTTCTTACCAGCTTGCCTTGGTCACGCCGGGGACCTGGCCGCTGCTGGCCAACTCGCGGAACGCAATCCGAGACAATTTGAATTTACGATAAAACCCCCGCGGCCGGCCCGTCTCGTGGCACCGGTTGCGATACCGAGTCCGAGACCCCGACCGAGGCAATTCCGCAAGCCGCCGCACCGCCCGAAGCCGCTCGCGCAGGGGCAAGGTACGATCCATTGTCTTTTTTTTCAACCGCGCTCGACGCGGCTGGTTGCGCACAATGCGCCGCCCGACTTCCAGATTGCGTTCTACAGAACTCTTTTTGGCCATATTTTATGCCACCTCAGTTTTTGGTAAACGGAAAATTAAGGCCAGACAAAAGAGCCCGGGCCTCTTCATCGCTTTTGGCTGTCGTACAAATGACGACTTGGAAGCCGCGTATCGTATCGATTTTGTCATAATTAATTTCTGGAAAGACGATCTGCTCGCGCAGGCCGAGGGCATAATTGCCTCGCCCATCGAAAGCCTTTGGGGAGAGCCCTCGAAAGTCTCGCACCCGGGGCAGCGCCACCGTGACGAGGCGGTCTAGAAACTCGTACATCCGCGCCCGCCTCAGGGTCACTTTGCAACCGATGGCCATGCCCTGCCGGAGCTTGAAAGCCGCCACAGACTTACGAGCCCGCGTCACCACCGGCTGCTGACCCGCAATGGCCGCCATATCGCGCACCGCATAGTCTATGTGCTTGCGGTCGGCGGTCGCCGAGCCAACGCCCATATTCAAAACAACGCAAACTAACCGAGGAATCTGCATGGGATTCGCATAGGCAAACTGTTTCTGCAAAACCGGCCGCACCTCTTTTTTATAGAGCTCCGAAAACCGGGGTTGATATAGTTCTTCTGCTTGAGATGACATGGTCTTTTTCCGAGTCTCAGTTCCCCGGTATGGCGGCCCCAGAGCGTTTCGCATAGCGCTCTTTTTTGCCATTCTCCCCCATCCGGAACCCAATGCGAGTCGGCTTATCCCCCTCAACGGGGTCCACCAGAGCTAAATTAGAAAGATGAATCGAAGCTTCTTTTCGAAGCTTGCCGCCTTCGGGTCTGTCCTGAGTCGGGCGCATGTGGCGCGTCACCATGTGAATGCCCGTGACAATAGCTCTGTTCTTGGCCGGCATCACGCGCTGGACCTCGCCCGATTGGCCCTTGTCACGGCCCGCCAGGACAAAAACTTTGTCGCCTTTTTTGACTTTTGCGGCCATGGATCTAGAGAACCTCCGGAGCTAAAGAGACGATTTTCATATACCGTTTCTGGCGTAATTCGCGAATAACGGGCCCGAAAACGCGTGTGCCAATCGGCTCTCCCTGTTTGTTTATCAGAACGGCCGCGTTTTTGTCAAAACGAAGCGCCGACCCATCCCGACGCCGGATGGGATGCGCCGTCCGAACAATGACGGCTCGATGGACATCGCCTTTTTTGACGCGGCCTCGGGGGATAGCCTCCTGGATGGCGACGACGATGACATCGCCCGCCCACGCAAAACGACGCTTCGAGCCCCCCAGCACTTTCACGCACCGAGCCAGCTTCGCACCCGAATTGTCCGCTATCAGTAAATTGGACTGCATCTGTATCATAAACGCTTTTCGCTGCTCCCCTCAGAGACGGCGGCTCTAGCCTCTTGGAGGACCGTCCAGTGTTTCATTTTGCTCAGAGGAGGCGTCTCCTGGATGGTAACCCGCTCGCCGAGTCGGCAGCGATTCTCGGCGTCGTGGGCGTGAAACTTCCGAAAACGTCGCACCGTTTTTTTGTAAACCGGGTGCGCAAAACGACGTTCGACGCGCACCACGACCGTCTTATCGCCTTTGTTCGACACAACGTGTCCTGTTAAAACGCGCCTGGGCATGAGTTTTCTCTTAAGTCCTCTCTTCTTTCTGGCGAGCCAGTTTCTGGCGGGCCAGCATCACAAGGCGCGTCTTGACGCGCGCAAAATCACGCCGAAGATGGCGCAGGCGGGCCGAATTTTCCAACTCCCCGGCGGCTTTTTGGAAGCGTAGGTCCAGACTCTCCTGACGCAGGACAAGCCTGTGCGCACGCAGAGCTGCCGCATCCATCGCCTGGATCTCGGTTTTCTGAGTCTTCTTCCCTTTTTTAGAGCTCTGCCCGGCCGACGTACCGGCTTTTTTAACGGGACTCTTGCCGAAGCCTCTTTTGGGTAGGAATCGCACCACAGCTGTTTTCTCTAGGCTCTACCGGATTCTCTATCGAGACACGAATTTTGTTTTGATGGGCAGTTTTGCCCCCGCCAGCGTCAGAGCCTCCCGCGCGTTATCGAGCGTAACGCCGTCCATCTCGAACATCACGCGTCCAGGGCGGACTCGCACACACCAATACTCGACGGAGCCCTTGCCTTTGCCCATACGGACCTCGGCGGGCTTGTCGGTCACGGCAAGGTCGGGAAAAATACGTATCCAAATCTTCCCCTGGCGCCGGATGGAGCGCACAATCGCCCGACGAGCCGCCTCGATCTGGCGGGCCGTAATCCGCGCCGGGGCCATGGCTTTGAGACCATAAGACCCAAAATCAAGCTGGTTGCCCGACTGAGCCACACCATGAATGCGGCCCTTGTGGTGCTTGCGGTATTTATTCTTTTTCGGAGAAAGCATTCAATCTAACCTGTAAGCCAAGCTGCAACATCCGGCCTGAAAAAATCAAAAAAACGAAAGAAAAGTGTCCTCGAAGACGGGGCCGCCGTCAAGAGGCAGCCGCCGACGACGACGTAGACAAACTCTCAGGACGTCCCTTTTGGGCGTCCGCCTCAGGAGGCGTTTCCTTATGGATCCAAACCTTCACGCCGATCACCCCAAAAGTCGTCTGAGCCCTCGCCGACCCATAATCGATCGAGGCCCGAAGCGTGTGAAGCGGCACACGGCCTTCTCTATACCACTCCATGCGGGCGATTTCGGCCCCGCCGAGACGCCCTCGGCAATTGATTCGAATGCCCTGAGCCCCCATCTTCAGCGTGTTCTGAACGACGCGTTTCATCGCGCGCCTGTAAGAAACCCGACGCACAAGTTGCTGAGCAACATTCTCGGCCACCAGAACGGCGTCCAATTCGGGTTTTCGAATCTCCACCACATTGAGCGCGACCTCGCGCCCGGTTCGTTTAGCGACGTCCTCGCGCAATTTGCCGATATCGGCGCCTTTCTTACCGACGACGATCCCAGGCCGGCCGGCGTGAATCGTCACCGACTGACGGTCGGCAAGGCGTTCTATCACGATCTTCGAGACGGCCGCGTTCTTCAATCGGCCAAGCAGAAAACGCCGCAAATCCAAATCCGATTGGAGCAATTCTCCATATTTCTCGCCGCGGGCATACCAACGCGAATCCCACGTGCGTATGCCGCCAAGCCTCAAACCGATCGGATTAACTTTTTGTCCCACGACGTAATCTCTGCGTAATTTCTGTGAAGGCCGCCTAGTCGCGTGAAGCCGGCGAGGAAGAACGCTGTTCCACGACAATGGTCAAATGGCTGAAGGGCTTGATAATCCGAGCCCCACGCCCGCGGGCTCGAGGGCGAAATCTGCGCATCACCAAGCCCTTGCCCACATAAGACTCGGCCACGCGCAATCTATCAATATCCAACCCATGGTTGTTCTCTGCATTGGCAACCGCCGAAAGGAGCGTCTTCCGGACAGCCCCGGCAATGCGCCGATGCGAAAAAGTCAGCCGATTGAGGGCCTCGGGCACCGCAACGCCGCGGATGAGAACCGCCACCTCATTGAGCTTACAGGGCGAAACTCGGAGGTTCCGCGCCACAGCCCGAGCCTGCTCGGAAGGTAATCGTTTGGTCATAACATAATTTATCAAGAATGTCAGCCGACAAGTTCAGCTCCGTTTGGCTTTTTTGTCACCAGAGTGGCCGTTAAACGTGCGAGTCGGTGAAAACTCGCCCAATTTGTGGCCCACCATTTCCTCGGTCACAAGAACCGGAATGAATTTGCGGCCGTTATGGACGCCAAAGGTCACCCCGACAAAGCCAGGCACGATCGTCGAACGCCTCGACCAGGTTTTGATGACATCTCGCCGACCCGAGGCACGCAAATCCGCAACCTTCTTGAGTAAATAATGGTCCACAAAAGGACCCTTCCAAACAGAACGCGGCATGGTTTCTTTTCTCTGGCTCTTCTCTGGCTATAGCCCTACTTCTTGTACCGCCGCCGAATAATGTACTTATCCGACGCTTGAGGCCGGCGCGTCCGCTTCCCTTTCGTGGAAACACCCCAAGGCGTCACAGGATGGCGCCCGCCCGAGGTCCGTCCCTCGCCGCCGCCGTGGGGATGGTCGACAGGGTTCATCGCCACGCCCCGAACCTCCGGCCGCTTGCCGCGCCAGCGTTTCCGACCCGCCTTCCCAAGTTTCTCGTTCTTCCTGTCGGGATTGGAGACCTCGCCGATGGTGGCATAGCATTTTTCTGGGACGACCCGCAGCTCGCCGCTTCGAAGTTTCAGCTGGGCGTATCCCCCGTCCCGGCCCGCCAGTTGAATATACGTTCCTGCGGCTCGAGCTAATTGCCCGCCTTTGCCCGGCTTCATCTCTACATTGTGCACAAGTGTCCCAAGGGGAATGCTCGACAAAGGCAAGGCGTTCCCAGGACGAATAGACGCATTTTGACCCGCCATCACTTTGTCTCCGGGCGCAAGACGCTGAGGGGCCAAAATATAGGAAGGCCTCGCCTCTTCCCCCGAGCCGTACGAAAGAAGAGCCAGATAAGCCGACCGGCACGGGTCATATTCCAGACGAACCACCGTGGCTTCCTCGTCGTGGTTGGCCCGACGAAAATCTACCGTCCGATAGAGACGTTTGTGGCCGCCTCCGATGCGACGCGCCGTAATCCGGCCCGTATTGTTTCGCCCTCCCTTGCGGGGGAGACCCCTCACCAAGGATTTCTCGGGAGCCCCTTTATGGAGGCCCGCTCGACTCTGGAGGACCAGACCGCGCCGACCCGGCGTCGTGGGAGCATAGCTTTTCAAGCGCGCCATGGCTGTTCTATTGCCCTGTTTTCTCTAAAATCCGTTGTCACAACAACATCGGCGGCTCCACCGTCCACCTTGCCGTCCAGCTTGCCTGTGGCGCGCAGGCCGCGCGCCAGGTGTCCGAGGGATGTGTACAAAAGTCTGCTCATTTTGTCTAGGCCTGCTTGTCTGCTTGTCTAGGTCTGCGGATCGATACGTTGACCTGGAGCCAGGCGCACGATTGCTTTTTTGCGGCGGCACCGCTGCCCGCTGACGCCTCTGAAGCGTTTCCGCTTGCCCGACAGATTGATGATATTGACGTCCAGAACTGTTTTCCCGAAAAGGACCTCGACGCCCTGGCGGATGTCGAATTTCGTGGCGTATGGGGCGGCCTCGAAGACGAACGTATCGTGCTCGGCCAGGCGCGTGGTTTTTTCCGTCACAATAGGCGAGCGGAAAAGCTCATAGTAAAAAAGCTTGGACCGGCGCTGCTCGGCGTGCTGTCTTTTTTTATAGTGGCGCCAACTCATGTCAGGCGTCCCTCCAGTTCGGACAGAGCCGTCTTCTCAAGCAGCAGCGTCTTGTGGCGCAGAATATCGTGAACATTGGCCCCCTGGACCGGTAAAATGGAAACGAAAGACAGATTGCGACTCGCCAGCAATAAATTCCTGTCGCCAGAGCCCCCCACAAGAAACAGACCATCCTTCACCCCAAGGCGGACAAGTTCCGCCTGGAGTTGAACCGTGCGCGGAGCCGCCAAACACGCCGAGTTCAATATCACCAAATCACCGTCAGAATGCTTCACAGACAGAGCGATTCGCAAACCCTGCCGACGCACCTTCTTGGGGAGTTGATGCGCATGCGAACGCGAAACGGGCCCGAAAGCTCGACCGCCGCCTCGGAATTGTGACACTCTAGACGAGCCATGCCGCGCCCCGCCCGAACCCTTCTGGCGTTTAATCTTGCGGGTGCTGCCCGCAACAGCAGACCGATTTTGAACCTGATGCGTGCCAGCTTGACGGCGCGCAAGCTGCCAGCGCACCACCCGATGGAGAATGTCCTCGCGCAGAGGAACGGCAAAAATAGACGCATCGAGCTCGGCCTCCTCTTCAGGCGGCGCGACACCCTTCTCGCTGGCCCCAGCATCATCCCCGGGGGCACGTCCAAATTCGACGACCTTGTATTTCATACTCACACTTCACGCGTACTTCACGCACCCGGGCACCCGGGCACTCGGCACATTTACAAAAAATCAAACTTTTGCGCTTTGAGAACAGAACCCACCAGAGGCCTTCAAGACGTCGCCAGCTCCAAGACCGGGGGAACTCTATTTAGACGCCGGCGGGCGCAACGGCCGGGGCCGAAGCCGCGACAGCCGCCGCAGGGGCCGCCGCCGCCAGTTGAGGCGGCTTTTTGACCGCATCGCGCACCCGAACCCACCCGCCTTTGGGGCCTGGCACGCTCCCGCGGACGTAGAGAACCTCGTTCTGGGTGTCCACGCGTACGACGTGCAGATTTTGCGAGGTAACGCGTTTGTCTCCCATGTGGCCCGCCATTTTTTTGTTCTTGAAAACCCGTCCCGGCTCCTGGCAGTGCCCCGTGGACCCAGACGAACGGTGCGAGACAGACACGCCGTGACTCGCATGGAGTCCGCCAAAATGATGCCGCTTCATCACACCCGCAAAACCCTTGCCGATAGACCGCGCCGTGGCATCTATAAATTGCCCCTCTTGAAAGTGAGCGACCGACAAAGACACCCCTATCTCGAGGAGATTTTGAGGACTCACGCGAAATTCTGTCCGCTTCGCCTGGGGCTCCAGCGAGACTTTACTGTACTGGCCGCGGACCGGCTTCCCGAGGCGATGCGCCTTGCAAGCCCCCGTACTCAAGACGACGGCGTGATAGCCATCCGGCGTCGCAGAGCGTTGCCCGCACACGCGGGTCGTCTCCAGTTGAAGAACGGTCACAGGACGACGCGTCCCGTCCTGATAAATCTGAGACATGCCCAGCTTTTTGAAAAGAAGTCCTGTCCTTAGCACAGTGGCATGCCTCCTCTATTTGATCTCTATATCCACACCGGCGGATAAGTCAAGCTTTTCCAGCGCATCGATCGTCTCGGGACGCGGATCGACAATATCCAGCAAACGCTTATGCGTTCGTATCTCGAATTGCTCGCGGCTTTTTTTATCGATATGCGGCGAACGCAGAACCGTATAGCGTTCGATGTGCGTCGGTAAGGGGACGGGGCCTCGGACTCTCGCCCCCGTGCGAAGAGCCGTCTCGACGATCTCGCGCGTGGAATTGTCCAAGAGCCGATGATCATAAGCTCGCAATCTGATACAGATGGATTGACTGTCCATGGTGAAAAAATATCTCCAACGCCGCTTGGCTTTTCTGGGTCCTAACTTATTACGTGTCTCTAGATGGTGCGGCGTGTGTCACAGACATTTTCCGGCTCTCAGGCCGTAATCTTTGTCACGACACCGGCGCCGACCGTTTTGCCCCCCTCGCGAATGGCGAAGCGGAGACCCTCGGTCATCGCAATGGGCACAATGAGCTCGACCTCCATTTTGACGTTATCGCCTGGCATGACCATCTCTGTGCCCTCCGGGAGGGTCACAACCCCCGTCACATCCGTCGTTCGAAAATAGAACTGCGGCCGATAGCTCGTGAAAAAGGGTGTATGGCGCCCGCCCTCTTCTTTGTTGAGGATATAGGCCTCGCACGAAAATTTGGTATGCGGCGTGATGGAACCGGTTTTCGCCAAGACCTGGCCACGCTCTACGTCGGTGCGCTCCACGCCGCGGAGCAGAGCTCCGATATTATCGCCAGCCTCGCCTCGGTCGAGAATTTTCCGGAACATCTCCACGCCTGTGCAGATGGTCTTGCGCGTCGCTCGGATCCCGACGATTTCGACCTCTTCCCCGACCTTGACGGTGCCAGCCTCCACGCGACCGGTCACGACTGTGCCGCGGCCCGAGATCGAAAACACATCCTCTATAGGCATCAGAAAGGGCCTGTCTCGGGGGCGGTCGGGGGTCGGAATATGCGCATCCACGGCCGCCATGAGCTCTAGAATCTTCTTTGTGCTGCTCTCCGGATCCTTGCCCTCGAGAGCCCCAAGGGCAGACCCGACAACGATGGGAATGTTATCGCCGTCAAATTCGTAACTCGTCAGAAGCTCGCGCACTTCGAGTTCCACCAATTCCAGCAATTCTGGGTCGTCCACCTGGTCGGCTTTGTTCAGAAAGACCACAATGGCCGGCACGCCAACCTGGCGGGCGAGCAAAATGTGCTCGCGCGTCTGAGGCATCGGCCCATCTGCCGCCGAAACGACCAGAATCGCCCCGTCCATCTGAGCCGCCCCCGTGATCATATTCTTGACATAGTCGGCGTGACCCGGGCAATCCACATGCGCATAGTGCCGGTTTTCGGTCTCGTATTCGACGTGCGACGTGTTGATCGTGATCCCACGAGCCTTTTCCTCTGGGGCCTTGTCTATGTTGTCGTAAGCCATGAAAGTGGCACCGCCCCGCTCGGCGAGTATCTTCGTAATCGCCGCCGTGAGCGTCGTTTTGCCATGGTCGACGTGCCCGATCGTCCCGATATTGGCGTGGGGCTTATTGCGCTCAAATTTCTCTTTTGCCATTCTTTTTCCAAACCTTTCTCATTCCGAAAAACAAAACGACCGAGACCTGCTCTGGTTCGGTCTTTAAAACTCAACCCAGTTTACCCCAATTTAGCCCGGACCTCGTCGGCAACGACTTGAGGCACCTGGGCATAGTGGTCAAAAACCATCGTGTAAGTTGCCCGGCCTTGACTCATGCTCCGGAGCACATTGACATAGCCGAACATGTTCGCCAGAGGCACCATCGCCGTCAGAACCCGCGCATTGCCAAGCTGACCCATGGACACAATCTGAGACCGCCGTGAATTCAAATCGCCGATAATATCGCCCATATAGTCCTCGGGTGTTACGACCTCGGCTTTCATGATGGGTTCCAGCAGACGGGGGCCCGCTTTTGGGAGAATCTCCCGGAAGGCGGCCCGAGCCGCAATCTCAAAGGCCAAGACCGAAGAGTCCACATCATGGTGCTGGCCGTCTACCAGACGGACCTTGAAATCGATGACCGGAAAGCCTGCAATCACGCCGGTCTCTTGGGCGGTCAAGAGGCCTTTCTCTACCCCGGGGATGAACTCTTTCGGGACGGACCCGCCGACGACTTCCGAGACAAATTCATAGCCTTTGCCTGGCTCGAGGGGCTCGAAGATAACCTTGATGCGGGCGTATTGCCCTGCCCCGCCGGTTTGCTTTTTATGCGTATAGTCCAATTCGGCCGACCGTGTGATGGTCTCGCGATAGGCGACCTGGGGGGCACCGATATTCGCGTCCACCTTGAATTCGCGTTTGAGGCGGTCCACAATGACTTCCAGATGCAGTTCGCCCATGCCTCGGATAATGGTTTGGCCGCTCTCGGGGTCGCTGTGGACTCGGAAAGAAGGGTCTTCGCTTGCCAGACGCTGGAGGCCGATAGACATTTTCTCCTGGTCGCCTTTGGTCTTGGGTTCCACGGCGATTTCAATGACGGGGTCCGGGAATTCCATGCGCTCCAACACGATAGGCTGCATCGGGTCGCACAAAGTATCGCCCGTGGTCGTCGATTTAAGGCCGCACAAGGCGACAATGTCGCCGGCTACGGCTTCTTTGACGTCCTCACGGGAATTGGCGTGCATCAGGAGCATGCGGCCGATGCGCTCGCGGTGTCCCTTGACGGAATTGAGAAGCTGCGTGCCAGACACAAGCCGACCCGAATAAAGCCGCGCAAAAGTCAGCGAGCCAACATAAGGGTCATTCATGATCTTGAAGGCGAGCATGGCAACCGGGGCGTCCGACGACGGGCGACGCACCTCGGAGACATCGCTGGAAGAGGAAGAAGCAGGCCGCACGCCCTTGACGGGCGGCAAATCCAGCGGCGAGGGCAGAAAATGCACAACCGCATCCAGCAAAGGCTGAACGCCTTTGTTTTTAAAGGCAGAACCGCACAAAACAGGCACAAAAGCATTGCTCACCGTTCCGCGGCGGATGCAGGCTAAAAGCTGGGCTTCGCCGATGGATCGGCCTTCCAGATAGGCCTCTAGTGCCTCGTCATCGGCCTCCACGGCCCCCTCCAAGAGCTTCTCCCGCCACGTCTGAGCCTCATCGTGATAGGCCGGCGGAATATCTTCCAGGGTGAATTCGGCCCCCAAAGCCTCGTTGCGCCAGCGCACGGCTTTCATCTGGACCAGATCGATAACGCCGGCAAAATCGGCCTCTGTCCCCAGAGGAAGCTGCAAAACGAGCGGCCTCGCCCCCAGTCTGTCTATGATCATCCCGACCGTGCGATGAAAGTCCGCGCCGACTCGGTCCATTTTGTTGACGAAGCAAATGCGCGGCACGCCGTATTTATTGGCCTGACGCCACACGGTTTCGGATTGAGGCTCGACCCCTGCCACCGAATCGAAAACGGCAATTGCTCCGTCCAGAACACGCAACGAGCGCTCTACCTCGATGGTGAAATCGACGTGGCCAGGCGTGTCAATGATATTGATACGGTTCTCGCGCCAAAAGCACGTCGTCGCCGCCGACGTAATCGTAATGCCCCGTTCCTGCTCTTGAGCCATCCAGTCCATCACAGCATTGCCGTCGTGGACCTCGCCGATTTTGTGGGAACGTCCCGTGTAATAGAGAATGCGCTCCGTCGTCGTCGTTTTCCCGGCGTCGATGTGGGCCATAATCCCGATATTCCGATAGGCTTCTAGTTTTGTCACGACGTCTCTACCATCTGTAGTGCGAGAAAGCTCGGTTAGACTCGGCCACTTTGTGGGTATCGCTTTTCCTTTTCACGGCTCCGCCTCGGTTCTGGGCGGCTTCGCCCAATTCGCCGGCCAGGCGCGCGGCCATGGTGGTTTCGGCCCGTTTATGAGACACCTCGATGAGCCACCGAAACGCAAGACCTCGGGCGCGTTCGGGTTGGACCTCGACGGGGACTTGATACGTCGCCCCGCCGACCCGGCGCCGGCGCACTTCCATCTCGGGCGCAATGTGCTCGAGGGCTTGGTGGAAAACATCTAGAGGCGCCAAATCGGCGTCTTTGCCTGCCGTCTCCAGAGCCCTATAAACGATTCGCTCGGCCACGGATTTCTTGCCATCCAGCATCAGCACATTGATAAATTTCGACAGAACGACGTCGCCATAGCGCACATCTGGCAAAATTTCGCTCTTCCGGGCGCGTCGACGACGGGACATTCCTTAAGTACTTCGCTTGTCAATCAAAAAACAGGCTAAACGCCTCGGACCCGAGACGCGCTCAACCTCATCCTGCACCGTTCATTGCCATACTACGGGCCATCACTTGGGCCGTTTCGCCCCGTATTTCGAGCGTCGCTGGCGCCGGTTGCTCACGCCACTGGTGTCGCCGGCGCCACGAATCACGTGATACCGGACGCCGGGCAAGTCCTTGACCCGCCCGCCCCGGATGAGCACCGAAGCGTGCTCTTGGAGCGAATGCCCCTCGCCGGGAATGTAAGAGGTCACCTCATAGCCATTGGTGAGTCGAACCCGAGCCACCTTCCGCAAAGCCGAATTGGGCTTTTTGGGCGTGGTCGTATAGACCCGCGTGCAAACGCCTCGGCGTTGGGGACAGGCTTCTAAGGCCGGGACCTTGTCGCGGGCGACCCTCTTTTTGCGAGGACGCCGTATCAGTTGATTGACCGTCGGCACAACGAAAGACTCCGAAAAATTCCGGCAACGCACCGGCTCAAAGCACGAAAAAAACGCCCCGGTCACGCATATGACAGCGGAACACGCACAGGCAGGCCCGCCGAACCCGAACAACGGGCCCGAACAACGGGGAACAAGACAGACTTCCTAAACGAAATCCGAGAACTTGTCAAGACACATCAAGACATAGATAGCAAAAAAGAACGACTCTTGGGGACGACCCTGGGGATGGGCTCTTGCCGGGCGGGTCTGATTTCAAAAAGAACCGTCCGCTCATCCTGCCGTGCCGCCGTCCCCCCGCTGGGGGGCTCGGTCGGAGCTCTCTGGCGTGCATCGATTCTATGCGATATGTGTGTCTGTTTATGCGGCACAGACAGAAACGCTCTGTAAACGGGTTAAAAACGGACGTCTCGGGCGTCTAGACAGGGAGCGGACGGTGCCCCCCGAGAGGGGCTCTTTGTCGTTATCTTACACGCAAGGGTTGAGGCCTTTTCCATGCCGATTCGAAACGCATCCGGCACGCATCCGGCCCTGGCGGGACTGAAAAAATTCCTGGGACATGCCCGGCAGCCCCCTCCGTGGCGGCGTCCCAGAGCGCGCGAGTTTCTTTCCCCCCGCCTTTTTTGTCCTCACCCCCGGGCGGCTTTGGCAAGAGCGAAACGTCGAACGGCCTCCCGGAAGTGCGTCCACAAAACCTGGTTGATCGAAGTCTGGCGGTTCTCTGGGTATGCCGGATGCCACTGCACCCCGACTAAAAAAGAGGCACAACGCCCTGAAATGGCCTCGATGGTCCCATCCCATCCGGGGCACGAGCCTTTTGCCCTCACCCCCGGGCGGCTTTGGCAAGAGCGAAGCGTCGAACGGCCTCTCGGAAGTGCGTCCACAAAATCTGGTTGATCGAGCTCTGGCGGCTCTCTGGGTATTCCGGATGCCACTGCACCCCGACTAAAAAAGAGGCGCAACGCCCTGAAATGGCCTCGATGGTCCCATCCGAGGCACGCGCCTCGACGCGCAGCGAGGGCGCAAGGCGCTCAATCGCCTGCGCGTGAAAACTATTCACCACAATAGGGTTCGAGTCTCCGCCACGCTCTTCGCCAGGGCCCCCGTCAATCCCCTCGCCAATCCCCCCGCCAATCCATTGACTCAAAAGCCCACCTTCGACGACGTGGACCGGGTGATACGGGTGATGCGGAGGCCGATGGGACGCTCGGACAAAGCCAAGCGTGCCGCCGGCAGCCACGTTCACCTCCTGGAGTCCCCGACAGATCGCCAGCATCGGCATATCTCTGGCCAAAACAGCCCGAATGAAAGGCAAAACAAAATGGTCGCGGGCCTCATCGCGTGTCACAGCACCATTCGAATCGGGGTCGTCACGTTCGTCATGAGCGGCGGGCGCGGCACCTCTAGCGTGCCCGACGGCGGGCTCCCTGTCATGTCCCCCGTAATGGATAGGGTGCAGATGGCTTGCGCCACCGCTCAAACAGACGCCGTCGGCGAAAGACAGCACACGCCCCCACGCCGCCGCCGAGAGCCCCGGCGGAATCAAAAGCGGCTCCAAGCCCAGAGACGTCAGGGCGGTGATATATTTCTCAGCCAAGCCGAATTCGCGACGCTCAGCCGTCACCGTCCGCGTGACCGTCGGGAGCACAACTATCAAAGAGTCCTTGTTTTTCACGCCGTCCCGGCCTATCATAGCGTCAGCTTTTTCTGTCCCTTTTCTGTCCTTTTTCTGCCCTTTTCTTGTCCGATTTCCATCCGTTTTTGTTCGGTAGGGGCTTTTTCTTCTCTTTTTTGCTTTTTCTCGCTCTGTCCGGCTGAGGCGCGTTCCTCCTGTGTCCATGGAGGCACCTGAAGGTTTATCACGGTTTTTTCCTGTTTGCCCGCCGGCTCGGGTTCTTTTTCATTTTTTCATTGGACGCGCACCGTCTTTCTCTCATGGAGACCTGGTGTGACGAAACGCCCGGCGTAACATTTGGGGTAACTTTTGGTGTACAATTCTCGTGTCTGACGCCTTGATCGAATTGAGTCTGGGGACTGTATTTTTAGGAATCGGCCTGTTTCTTCTGTGGTATGCCGGAGACTGGCTCGTTCGAGGGGTCGTCCTCCTAGCCGATATCTATCATATAGACCGCCTGTTTTTGGCGAGCGTGATTATTGGGATTGGGACCTCTCTGCCCGAGATTCTCGTAGCCCTCCAGGCGAGCTGGGGGGGGAAGGCGGACCTCGCGGCGGGGAACCTCATCGGGAGCAATATCACGAATATCACGCTTATCGCCGGGCTCGCCGCCGTCCTAGGGCCCATCACCTTTGCGACAAACGGATATCGAGAGTTCTTTTGGATGGCGGGCGTGACGGGCCTCATGGTCGTCTTGATGGGGCTGGGGCGTTTTTCTTCTCCGTTGGGAGGCTTGTTTCTAGGGATGTTGGGCGTTTATCTCTGGGCGGCTTACCGGGGGGCGGCGAGCGCCCGACGGGCGCAGCGGGCGCAGAACGATACACCGGCCCCGCCGCTGCCAGCTTCTCCTCCGGAGGAGCAAACGGAGCCGGCGTCACCCGCTTCTTTTTTCGACCCGCACGCCCATGCCGAGAAATGGCCCATCCTTCTTGCCGTGCTGATAGGTGTTTCTCTGGCGGGGCTGGGGTTGGGGGCTCATGTGACCATCCAGGGGGCTCTCAAAGTCGCCGTAACCTTGGGGGTCCCTGATCTTATTACCGGTCTCTTTCTTGTGGCTTTGGGGACCTCTTTACCGGAATTGGCGGCGGCTCTCGCGGCGGCCAAAAAAAAGGAAGGGAGTCTCGTTCTGGGGAATGTGGTCGGAAGTAATATTCTCAATCTTCTGGGAGGGTTTGGCGCGGCGGCCGCTGTGCGGCCGCTGGCACTCGCCCCCGAGACGCTGGCGACGGACCGATTCGTCCTTCTGGGAACGACGCTTTTGCTGGGACTCCTGCTTGCGAGACGGCGAAGGCTCGGCCGGGTCGAGGGAAGCATTTTACTGCTGACCTACGGTCTCTTCCTCGTGAATCTCGGCAGGCGTCTCGCCGGCGAGGGCCCCTAGGCCCGCCGGTTCGTGGCGAATCGTCAGACCGTGCCGCCGAGCGAAGCAGCCAGGGTCTCCATCTCTTTGCCCCCGGCCATGAGCGTCTGAAGATCGTCCATGCTAATGTCTGATTTTCGGTGCGTCCCAAGCGTTTGGCCACGATTGAGAACCGTGAAACGGTCGGCGACTGCGTACGCATGACGGACATTGTGGGTGATGAAAATAACGCCCAGGCCTCGGGTTCGGACCTGGTCTATGTACCTCAAAACCAGAGACGTCTGACGCACGCCTAAAGCCGACGTCGGCTCGTCCAGAATCAGCACGCGAGCCCCGAAATAGACGGCTCGGGCAATGGCGACACACTGACGCTCGCCCCCCGAGAGCGTCCCAACAGCCTGGCCGGGGTCTCGGATATCGATCCCGATGCTGGACATTTGTTGGCGGGTGATCTGGTCGCAGTGCCGGAAATTCATGAATTTGAAAGGCCAGACGCCTCTCAGAGGCTCCCGCCCCATGAAAAAATTCCGCGTGATCGACATCAGAGGAATCATGGCTAAATCTTGATAGACCGTGGCGATGCCGCGCTCGAGGGCCTCGCGGGGCGAGCGAAAACGCACGGACGTCCCGTCTAATCGAATCTCGCCTTCGGTCGGGACGTGGACGCCGGATAAGACCTTGATGAGCGTCGATTTGCCGGCACCATTATCACCCAAAAGGCCCAGGACCTCCCCCGCCCCAATCCGCAGAGACACCCCATTGAGCGCAATCACAGAACCAAAATGCTTCTTGATGTCCAGCATCTCTACCAAAGGCACAGAGGCCTCGGCATCCGGGCCTGGGGCCGCCGGAGAGCTCGACTCTGTTTTCGAATTCGCTTCCATGTCCATGTTCATGCGGAAAAAATCCTGCAGATTTTTGGTCCTACGCCGGTCTTACAACAGCCGATGGGGTGGAGACGCGTCACTCACCCGTGGCCCGCTTTCGGACATAATTGTTAAATAAAACCGCCATAAGCAGCATGCCTCCCAGGAACACCAGATACCAGTCCTGGTCTATAGGCGTATAGGATAGGCCGATGCTCACCATGCCGAAAATGACGGCGCCCAGCACAGCCCCGATAACCGAGCCGTAGCCTCCCGAAAGGAGACACCCGCCTATCACAGCGGCGATGATGGCTTCGAATTCTTTTTGCCGCCCCCGAAGCGCGTCCGTAGACCCCGCATCCACCGTCGTCAGAATGGCATAGAGCGAAGCACAAAAAGCCGTGAAAATAAACAGGCCCATCTTGACCTGCGAAACCGGCACTCCCGAATTCCGAGCCGCATTGGCGTCACCGCCGGACGCAAAAATCCAATTGCCTAAACGCGTT
Organism: Alphaproteobacteria bacterium; assembly: GCA_965203415.1. GTDB lineage: Bacteria > Pseudomonadota > Alphaproteobacteria > CBDBCS01 > CBDBCS01 > CBDBCS01. The sequence continues at coordinate 741,518 of CBDBCS010000006.1, forward strand.
TTCTGCAGAATCCAGGTCGCAATTATGGCCAGGACAATGAACCATAAAATACTGACGGGAATGCCTTCGGCCTTGGGAAGACCGTTTTGAAACGTGTCGATAAACCCCTCGCGTCCGAGCCACTGAAACAAACTTGGAAGAGCCACGCCGGAAAAGAAAAAATCTGCGACGAAACTTCCCTCTATGGCTTCTCGGATGCCTCGAAGCTGGGTCGACCCGTTCGAGAAAGCCTTGAGACCAACCAGCGATAGACCTCGCAGAATGAAGAGACCCGCCAGCGTCACAATAAAAGACTGCAACCCCGTCTTGAGAACAATCTGCGCATTCACAAAGCCAACCAGCCCCGCAAATAAAAGCGTCACAAGGAGGGCCAGAATAAAGGGAAGCCCCACGACTAAAACACAGGCCGCGAAAATGAGACCCGCAAAAGCCACCATGGACCCGACGGATAAGTCGAACTCGCCGCCGATCATCAGTAAAGCCGCCCCGATAGCCAGAATGCCAAGCTGAGACGCCGGCTTCATAAAATTCATGAAGCCCGAAACCGTGAACATCGAGGCCTCGGCCTGGAACAGAAAAAAGACCACCACGGCCAGCAGGCCGGTAGCCGCCCCCAATTCAGGCCGACGCATCAGGCGCGTCAGCAGAGGAACCTTCTTGACACGCTCGTCGACGGCACCCGGGACGCTACCCGGAGCCTCGCTCCGTTCGACACGTCCCTCAGCTTCCTCAATCACGACAGATATTGCCTCATGCCTCGATAAGATGAAGCCCGCCTCAGCTCAGGCAAGGCAGGCCCACACGATAGAACTAGAACCGGAGAAGGGAGGGGGAAAGTCAATCTCCCCCCCGGAGGCCTTCCCCGGCCCGGAGGCGACACGAGCTCGCCCCCGGCCCGGAAAAACCCAAACAGAACCAAACAGAACTTGCCGGCGGGCCCGTGCTGAATGGATGCCTCTCTGGACGGGCGGGACCCGAAATCAACCGGAGCCCCGTCTAGTCGGCGCCTAGGCCGCCGTCTAGCCGATGGCCTGCGGCCCCAAGCCCTCTATCGGATACCCTTGGAAGAGAGCTCGACAACCTGGCTGGCTTTGTCCTGCGTGACAAGATTCGGTCCAGAGGGAACATTGCCTCCCGGCACCAACCCATAGCGGGCGTGCAGCGCCAAAAAGGCGACAGGCAGATAGCCTTGCAGATAGGGCTGCTGGTCTATGGCGAAAGCCGCATCGCCACTGGCCACCGATTGGAGAAGCCCTTCGGACATGTCGAAGCTGGCAACCCAGACTTCCCCTTTTTTACCTGCCCCGGCGACGGCTCGGATGGCGGGCTCGCCCGCGAGACTCGCCCCAAGAGCCAGCACGGTGTCGACAGAGTCGTCTGACTCCAGCGCGGCCTTCACTTTGGCCTCGATTTCGGACGGCTCATTGCTTGTCGGCAGCACCGTGACGGACCCGCCGAAGCTGTCTTCAAAGCCCTTACAACGCGCGTCCAGAGCTGTATTTCCGACCTCGTGATTGATGCAGATGCCCTTCTTGCCGCCCAATTCCTTGAGGCGCCGGCCCGCCGCGAGACCCGCGTCATACTCTTCCTGACCGACATGGAGCGTAACCCCCAAACCAGGAGCCACATCCGAGCCCGAGTTCATAGAAATGACCGGGATGCCCGCCGCAACCGCTTTGCGAATCGCAGGGCCTAAAGCATCGCCGTCCGGAATGGAAACCACCAGACCATCCGGCTCTTGATTCACTGCGGCCTCTATGAGCTGGGCCATCGCCACCATGTCAAAGGTCGCCGGGGCTCGATAGTCCACGTCCGAATCGGTGGCCTCGGCGGCCGCATCCACCCCATTTTTCACCACCGTCCAGAAAGGATCATTCGCCTGACCGTGGCTAACAACAATAATGCGAGGCTTTTGAGCCAAGCCGACAAAGGCAAAACCGGCTACAAACGCAACCGAAGCCAGAAACTTCAAAAAAATACGCGTAAACATCATGAAAAACACATGCTCCGTAAAAAAAACAAAAAGACGCTCCCAAACTGGTGCATCCGCGGCTCGGAACCCAATTCGAACACAAGGCCGAACACAAGGCACCCGCACGCAGGCGGCCCGTCGTTTCCGACTTTCCTCGGTGTAGAGAAAAATCGGCGAACGGAAGAACAAACGTAGAAACGCCGGGAACAGAATCCCAGAGACAACCGCTACCGGAAAGAAATCCTGTTTGTCAAGTGCGTCCGACCTCGAAAGGGCAAAAAAAGCCGAAAATGTGAAAAAAAAGCGCGATAAGAGAAGCGGCTTCTATCGAAATCAAGTCCAAGAGACGGTCTCCAATCCTTCAAGCCCCCTCCAGCCCCCCTCAAATCTAAGAGAGGCATGAACAAACTCATGGAAAAAACACGGACGGCTGAAAGCGGAAGATTCTGCCTCACGTGCACACCGAGCCGGGCCTACCCGGGTCCCTTCCCCGGGTAAAAAGGCCCGAGACCCACAACACAACCCCAAAGGACAGGCTGCGAACAGGCTGCAAGGCCAAAGCCCTCCTCTCGGCCTTGCCTGCCTGAGCAAGGCTCGAGCAGGACCCCATGCAACACGCCGGGCAACACACCGGGCAACACGCCGGACAACACACCGGACAACACGCCGGACAACACACCGGGCAACACGCCGGACAACACACCGGACAACACACCGGGCAACACGCCGGACAACACACCGGGCAACACGCCGGACAACACACCGGGCAACACGCCGGACAACACACCGGGCAACACACCGGACAACACACCGGACAACACACCGGACAACACACCGGACAACACACCGGACAACACACCGGACAACACACCGGGCAACACACCGGGCAACACACCGGGCAACACCGGGCAACACACCGGGCAACACACCGGGCAACACACCGGGCAACACACCGGGCAACACACCGGGCAACACACCGGGCAACACACCGGGCAACACACCGGGCAACACACCGGGCAACACACCGGGCAACACACCGGGCAACACACCGGGCAACACACCGGGCAACACACCGGGCAACACACCGGGCAACACACCGGGCAACACACCGGGCAACACACCGGGCAACACACCGGGCAACACACCGGGCAACACACCGGGCAACACACCGGGCAACACACCGGGCAACACACCGGGCAACACACCGGGCAACACACCGGGCAACACACCGGGCAACACACCGGGCAACACACCGGGCAACACACCGGACAACACGCCGGGCAACACGCCGGGCAACACACCGGCAGGGCTCGGAGTTCCCACACCCCAACCCCCGTGCATGCCGTGTATCTTGGCCCCGCTTGGCCCCGCTTGGCCCCGCTTGGCCCCGCTTGGCCCCACTTGGCCCCGGGCCTCCTGCAACAGGCATCGAGAAATACAGGTTGAAGCCTGGACTCTGCCAGGCGGCTCTCTGCGAAGAACACCTGAAGGAGCCCTCCCCGTCCCGAAAAGCCCTCCCAATTTATCAGGTTAAATCAGGTTAAAAAGAGGGAAATCTTAAAGTATTTTTGATCCAGGCTCCTGGTACGCAGAGCCCCCGAAGTCCCGTCCCCAGAACCAGGAGGCTCCCCGATTCGATGGGCCGAAACCCCGGGAAAATCAGCGCCGCGACCGACGGAGCGAAGGACCAAGGACCGACGGCTCGATGAAACTCCGCGCGGTCCCACAACCCCAAACGGCCGAGCCTGCCTCTCTTATCGAGTCGTCCCCGGAGCCAACCGAGGCCAGGTCAGACCGACACGGCAACGGGCACGGAAACGGGACGCCCGGTCTCGAGCGACGTCTCGGCCGCCTCGGCCAGCTGCAGAGCCGCCAAGCCATCCTCGCCATCGGGGCTTGGATCGGCGTCGCCCGCGACGACGTCAATAAAATGAGCTAGCTCGGCCTGATACGCCTGCTCGTAGCGTTCCAGAAAGAACCGCTCGAGGGGCGGACTCAGAAAGCCCGAACGCGTCGCGTATTGCACCTTCGTTTCGGCGACGTTGTCGACGGCGAGCATCCCCTCGCGTCCATGGAGTTCCAAACGCTGGTCATACCCATAAGGCGCTCGGCGCGAATTGGTAATCACGCCTAGCCGACCTTGGCGTGTTCGAAACTGCACGATGGCGGTGTCGATATCGCCGATGGCACCCACCGCCGGGTCCACAAGACAGCTCCCAGAGGCAAAAACAGACGCAATGGTATCCGGCGGCGTCAGAGCCCCCAACATAAAACGAGCCATGTCAAAATCATGGATCATCATGTCACGGAAGAGACCGCCTGACTGACGCAGATAGTCCAAACTGGGGAGGTCGGGGTCTCGGCTTGCGATCGTCATCATGGCGAGGTCGCCCACAGCTCCGGCGGCAAGCTGGGCTCGCGCCGCCGCAAAATGACGGTCAAAACGCCGATTGAACCCCAAAACCAGAGAAGCCCGCGTCTGCCGAACAAGCTGGAGACAGGCCTGAACGCGCTCTAGGGCAAGGTCTATCGGTTTTTCGCAAAAAATAACCTTCCCGGCCCGTGCGGCCTGCTCTATATAGGCGGCGTGCGTGGCCGTAGGCGAACAAATCAACACCGCCTGGACCTCTGGGTCCGCCCAAAAGGCCTCGGGCGTGCCGAGAGAAACACCATATCGCCGGCACAGCGAGGCTCCGACCTCTGGGTCCGTCTCGGCGAGGCCTCGAAAGACAACGCGCGGGTGGCGCGCAAGATTCTGCGCATGAACGCGCCCGATCCGCCCAGCCCCTATGAGGGCAACACGGACGCCCTCTTTTTTTCTGGATTCTGCCCCGGATTCCGTCCCGGACGCCGTCCCGGATTCTGTCATAGACCCGACCTTGTATATGCTCTGAAAAACACCCTCCGCTAGGCGGATTCGACGACCAAATAGACGAAATGTCAAGCAAAATGTCGGGCTCAACGCCACGCAAAAGACGGGACGAGACGCAAGAACGCCAAATCAGAACAGGAAAAGAAAAAGAAAGAGAAAATCAGAACAAACTCACAGAAGAAACAGGCCATCCATGAGACATGTCCCGGGACACGTTTCCGGGACATGTGCCGGCTTTCGATTCGGTCGGCGCAAAGCGCAGACCGAGCTCCCGGGGAGGGGACGCTCTCGGGTTCTGTCGTCGGAGCGTGTAGGCATCATCCCTCACCGTCATCACGCTCGGGAGCGCACCCGGGACCCCCGGCCTCCAGACGCCCCCTCAAACAGGCGGGAGGGTCTTGCTTTTTGCACGAGCTTCGTCCATGTTTTTCCATGACTGTCCGTGAACGATGGAGCACGCCCAGCTGTTGTCGCGGCTGTTGTGTTGTATCCTCTGGACCGCCACGCCGGCCATATCGGCGGGGGGCCCCCGGTGAGGTGCCGGGGAGGGGTTGGCACGAGCCGGGAAACCTGCGATAAAGTTAAGATTTGTCCGGAAGTATTTCGGAACATTTCGGAAACATTTTTGAAGAAAGAAGAAGAAAGAAGACGTGACACTATCGACTTCAAAGACTGCATCGACACCATCCCATAGTCCGGCCAAATCGAGGCCGCAGGCGGCGGGCGACTCGAGAGTCGTAGACTCGAGACTCTTGGACGCCATCACCTTAGGGCGAGTTTCGGTGGACCTCTATGGCAAGCAGGTCGGCGCGCGCCTGGAAGACACGGCGAGTTTCCAAAAATACGTCGGAGGCTCGCCAGCCAATATGGCTATCGGCATGGCGCGCTTAGGGCTCAGAGTCGCCTTTCAAACCCGCGTCGGGAACGAGCCCTTCGGCCGCTATATTCTCGAACAAATGCAACGCGAGGGCGTTTCTACAGACGCCATCGTGACAGACCCGACGCGCCTCACGGCTCTGGCGGTGCTGGGCATCCGAGACACACAACAATTTCCGCTCATTTTTTATCGAGAAAACTGCGCAGATATGGCTTTGTCCGTCGAGGACATAAACCCAGACCTGTATCGCCAAACGCGTTGTGTCATCGTGACGGGGACTCATTTTTCTACAGAGACAACCCGAGCGGCAAGCACGAAAGCGATGGAACTCGCCAAAAAAACGGCCGGGGAAACGGACGCCCGCGTCGTGTTCGACATAGACTATCGTCCGGCTCTGTGGGGGCTGGCCGGGCTGGGCGACGGCGAGCAACGCTATATCCAGTCTCAACGCGTTACGGCGAGATTGCAGGAAGCCCTGCCTTGGTGCGACCTCGTGGTCGGGACCGAGGAGGAATTCGCCATCCTAGGCGGCCACACAGACCCCTTAAAAGCTCTCCAGCAGATTCGTCGAATCCGAGACATCGATCTCGTTCTCAAAACGGGCCCTCGAGGCTCCGTCTTTTTTCCTGCCGGGGGCGAGATTCGGTCTCTCCAGTCAGGCCACCACGTTCCGGGCTTCCCCGTCACCGTCTTCAATGTCTTGGGAGCCGGGGACGCTTTCATGGCCGGCCTCATGCGCGGCTATCTGAGACAAGAACCTTGGGAGACGTCTTTGACATGGGCCAATGCTTGCGGTGCCTTCGCCGTCTCGAGACACGGGTGTGCGCCCTCCATCCCGACGTGGGACGAGTTGTCTTATTTTCTGGAACACGGCACGCAGACACCTGAACTCCGCAAAGATGCTCGCCTGGAACAACGCCACTGGGCAACGACGCGCCGCTACCCGAGTTCTCAATTGCGGGTCTTCGCCTTCGACCACCGAGCCCAGCTAGAGGCCATCGCTACGCAAACCCAAGCCGATTTTTCCAAAATCTCCGTCTTCAAAAAACTGTGCCTCGCCGCCACAAAAAGAGTCGCAGACCAGGCTCTAGAAAAGGCCGGTGGGTCTCCGCCGGCGTCGCCCTCGGCCCCTGTGTCGGCCCCTGTGTCGGGCTATGGGTTTTTGTGCGACGAACGCTACGGCCAAGAGGCTCTTTTCGAAGCCACCGAGACCCATCTATGGTGCGCCCGCCCCGTCGAGAAACCTGTCTGGACCGAGGCTCACACAGACCTGGAGCTCGAAATCAGCCCGGACTTCGGGACCCATCTAGCCGAGTGGCCCGTCGACCACGTTATCAAGTGTCTCTGCTTCACGCACCCCGAGGAACCGGCAGAAAAACGACAGAAAAAAATAGACATCCTGATTCGGCTCTTCCGGGCGGCCCGCCAGACCGACCACGAGCTCTTGCTAGAGATTATCGCCGATAAAGCCTATCCCCGACGCGAAGACACGGAGGCTCGACTGCTGCAGGAGATCTATGACAAGGGCATCTATCCGGACTGGTGGAAACTGCAAGCCGCCGAGACGCCGGGGCAGTGGGAAGCCATCACGCAGACCATTGCGCGCAACGACCCCTATTGCCGAGGCATTTTGCTCTTGGGGCTGGCGGCCACCGAGACCGCCATGGCCGAAGCTTTCAACATGGCGAAACCCTATGAGCTGGTCCGAGGCTTTGCCATCGGGCGCACCATTCTAGACGCCCCCGCTCGCGCCTGGTTCGCCGGAACAATTTCCGACGCAACCGCCGTCGAGCAAATGGCGAAAAGCTATGCGCGCCTCTGTCGCCTGTGGGACGCCCGCGCTTAAAAACACCGTGGCGGAAAAAACGTGACCGAACAAACAGCCAGGAAGCGTGTCAGGAACATACCGGTGAGCATGCCGGTCAGGCAAGAACGGCTTTTGCGGACGCACGCCGGAGGAAACAAGCAAAGCGGCACCGCACCCACCCTCGAGTGGACTGTCTTGGACGTTCCGGACCGTGTTCTGAATTGATAATATCTCGAGAACGCTTTAATCATGACTCAGAGAACGCAAGAGACTCACGGCGTGCCGGAGGGACCCGAACGTCGGTCTACACGGTCCCCCGGGCAGACGACCGGGCGGACGGTCCGGCTCACGTGTGCTCAGGCTTTATGTCGGTGGCTCTGTGCGCAGAAAATCGAGTCCGAAGGCCAAGTCGTCCCCTTCGTCGGCGGCGTCTGGGCCATTTTCGGACACGGCAATGTGGCGGGCCTCGGCGAGGCCCTCTACGAAGTGCGCGAGCACCTCCCGACCTATCGAGGGCACAACGAGCAATCCATGGCCCACGCGGCCATCGCCTATGCAAAAACGCTCAATCGGCGACGGTGTATGGCTGTGACGACCTCGATTGGCCCCGGGGCCACGAATCTGGCGACGGCGGCGGCCACGGCTCATGTCAATCGGCTGCCTCTTTTATTATTGCCCGGCGATGTGTTTGCCAGCCGTCTGCCTGACCCGGTCCTCCAGCAGCTGGAGCCCTTCGAGAGCGGGGTGCTCTCGGTGAATGACGCCCTTCGGCCGCTCTCCAGGTATTTTGACCGACTGACTCGCCCTGAACAGCTTTTGAGTGCCCTCCCCCGCGCCATGATGGTCCTGACCGACCCGGGGCTATGCGGGCCTGTTACGCTCGCCCTGTGCCAGGATACGCAAACCGAGGCCTATGCGTATCCCCGAAGCTTCTTCGAGCCAAGAGTCTGGCACATCCGACGCCCACCCCCAGACGACGACGATATACGGAGGGCCGTGGACACTATCCGGCGGTCTCGAAGACCTTTGCTCGTCGCAGGCGGCGGCGTCCACTACGCCCAGGCACCAGAGGCTCTGCGAGATTTTACCGACACAACCGGCATCCCCGTGGTGGAAACGCAGGCTGGCAAATCGGCCCTTCCCTGGACGCATCCTCACAATCTGGGAGCCATCGGTGTAACAGGAACCGACCCCGGCAATCAATTGGCGCGCGAAGCCGATCTTCTCTTGGCTGTCGGGACGCGTATGCAGGATTTCACCAGCGGGAGTAATCATCTGTTTTGCAACCCGGACCTCCAGCGCGTATTTTTGAATGTCCAGCCCTATGATGCGTTCAAGCATCAGGCTTTGGGTCTGGTGTGCGATGCGAGACGGGGGCTCGAGGCCCTCCAGGCGGCCTTGGCTGGCTGGCGCGCCCCAGAGAGCTGGACTCAAAAAGGAGAAGCTTTGCGAAAAATCTGGTTCCAGAAATGCGACGAGGTCCAACGTCTGCCGGCGTCTGATTCGAATCGGCGGCCAACGGATGCTCAAGTTCTCGGTGCCGTGAATCGACATGTCGGCCCTGGGACCGTGATGCTCGGGGCCGCCGGCACCATGCCGGGCGAGGGACACAAATTCTGGCGCACCGAAGAGCCCAATGGCTACCACATGGAATATGGCTTTTCCTGCATGGGCTATGAAATTGCGGGAGCTCTGGGGGCTAAAATGGCGCGCCCCGACCGCGACGTCGTCGTGATGGTCGGCGACGGGTCTTATTTGATGCTCAATTCCGAGTTGGCCACAGCCGTGATGTTAGGGATTCGCTTCACCCTTGTGCTCACGGACAATCAGGGGTATGGGTGCATTGCCCGGCTCCAGGAGGCGGTCGGCGGGGCTCCCTTCAATAATCTTTTCGAGAGTTCGAAGCACGCGCGCATGCCGGCCATCGACTATGAGGCCCATGCGCGGGCCCTGGGCGCAGAAGCCGAAAAATTGACGCATCTGGCCGACATGGAACACGCCCTGGCACGGGCCAGACGCGCCGAAACTTGTTATTGCATTGTCGTGGAAAGTGACCCTCTGACGAGTCAGAAGCTCGGCGGTACATGGTGGGAGGTCGCCGTCCCCGCCGTCTCTCGGCGCGTCGAGGTCCAAAACGCCCGACGCACCTATGAGGCCAGATGGGCCGAACGAGCCGGCCTCGCCGAAACCCCAGAGGCCCGGGATGAGTGCCAGGATGAACGCAACGAAACGGAACCCAAACCATGAACCAGGCCATGAACCAAACCATGAAAAAGACGGAACTCTTGTTCGGGGTGAGCCCCATCAATTGGTCGAACGACGACGAGCCGAGTCTCGGCGGACAGATTCCCCTCGACACCATGCTGGCCGAGGCCGCCCAAGCCGGGTATGACGGCGTCGAAAAAGGGCATAAATTCCCCGCCGACCCCGGAATTTTGCGAGAATGCCTCACGCCGCATGGGCTTCAATTGGTCGGAGGGTGGTGGTCTACGCACCTGCTCGAGCGTTCCGTCGAAGACGAAATTCAGGCTGCTCGCCCGCATATTGAGCTCTTGAAAGCCCATCACTGTCGCGTTTTTATCGCCTGTGAGACCTCTGGCAGCGTCCATGGCACCCGTTCCGCGCCCTTATCGAGCCGGCCTCGCCTGGCGGCGGAGGCTCGGCGGGCGTTTTGTCAGAAACTCACCGCTCTGGCGGATTATCTGCAGCAGCTGGGGCTCGAGCTGGCCTATCACCCGCATATGGGCACCCTCATACAGACCGAGGAAGATATCCAGCACATCCTTCAGGGATGTGGCTCTTCTGTACGGTTTGCACTGGATTCGGGTCACGCTCTTTTTGCCGGAGACGACCCCGTTCGATTGGCCCAACTCTTGGCCGACCGCGTCGTGCACCTGCATTGCAAAAACATCCGAGCCCCCGTCTTGAAACAAATGCTCGACGAGGACGCGAGTTTCCTCCATGCCGTCCAGGCAGGCGTCTTCACCGTCCCAGGCGACCCAGACGGCTGTATCGATTTTGAGGCCTTCCTGAGAGTCTTCGCCGAGAAAACCTATCGGGGCTGGCTGATCTGCGAGGCCGAACAAGACCCCGAGCGCGCCAATCCACGCCAATACGCAACCATGGGGTGCCAGACGCTTCGAGACCTTGGACGGAAACTCTGGACTTCGGGCCCCGCCTCACCCTAGCTCACCCTGTCTCACCCTAGCTCACCCTAGCTCACCCCGGGAGCACACAAAAACAAGAAAACAGAAAACAGAAGCAGCAACTTTGGAGCGAATACGATGACATCCTCTTTACTTGTGAAAAGCAACTCCCCTTCGTCGGCGGGCTGTGTCTTGGATCTTCCCCCCGAGAAAGCTGGCTGGAAGTACGTCGGCTTCGAGCTCTATCATCTTCGGCCGGGACAGACGCTTGATGTACATTACCCGGAACGCGAGTGTCTGGTCTTTCTCATCCAGGGAAAGGTCCGCGTCACGCTGGGGCCAGAACCGCCTCGGGAAATCGGCGCGCGCATGGAGCTTTTTTCGCGCCAGAAACCCTGGTCGGTGTATGTGCCTCGCGCGAGGCGTTTCCATCTGGAGGCCACCACGGAAGTCGAGTTTGCACTCTGCACGGCCCCCGGGAAGACCGACCGTCCGCCTCGTTTTATTCCGCCGGACGATGTCAAGGCTCTGGTTCGGGGCGAGGGGACCAATCAACGCTTCATCCATAATGTCCTGATGGACCAACAGGATTGGGCGGACGCACTGCTTGTGACCGAGGTCTATACCCCGGCGGGGCATTGGTCCTCGTATCCGCCGCACAAGCACGACACCGACAACTATCCCGAGGAAACCTGGCTGGAGGAAATTTACTATCACCGCCTCAACCCGCCCCAGGGCTTCGGGTATCAGCGCGTCTATACAGACGACCGAACCCTGGACGAGCATATCGGATTTGAGAACGGCGACGTCGTGAAAGTGCCGCGCGGGTATCACCCGGTTGGGACTCCCTACGGGTATGAGCTGTATTATCTCAATGTCATGGCCGGGCCTCAGCGGCGTTGGTGCTTCAAGAATGATCCGGCTCATGCGTGGATGCTGGAGCCCCGCCAGCGTCCGGAAGATCCGGACGGCCAGCGTTCTGATAAAACAGAGCCGTCTTGAAAAGGCGTTCCCACAAAAAACGCAGACCATTGGCTCTGCCCGGAGATAAGTGGCCGGCCAGACCTGTCTGCTCTATAAAGCGCGGGGGGGCCTCCAGAATTTCTGAAGGCGAACGGCGGTCGTAACAACGCAGGAACAGAGCCACAAGGCCCTTCACAATTAAAGCGTCGCTGTCGGCCTGGAACCTAAGCGTGTCCGTCGCAGCGTCATAAGCAGACACAAGCCACAGACGCGACTGACACCCGGGAACGAGATGGCGGTCCTGACGCTCGGCCTCGGGGAGGGACCGGAGGGCCATGCCCAGATCAATGAGATGCGCATACCGGTCGGACCAGTCCTCGAGAAAGGAGAAATCCTCGCAGATGGCTTCTTGAATGTGCCGGATAGAATCAGGCATCAGACGACAGAGCCTCCCATGCGTTTAGGCCCAATAACCATGAAAAGACGGACAGAAGAACGAAAGAAGCGAAACCAGCCACACACACCCAACGATACACAATTTTTGGCCCACCGCCGTCCAAAAATAGTCGCGCATACAAACCCGATGCATGGGCCCGATGCATGGGCCCGGTGCATGGGTGTGCTCCTCCGGTGGGTGTGTATCCATGCGCCCGCTGCACCCCGCCCCTATAAGACACAAGCCCCCGAAACAGACCCACGAGGATAGCTCTCTGGTGCGAGCGGGGCCATCCGGGCTCGCCGGCCGGCGGTCTGTCTGCCGGACGCCCGTTCGGAGGCTCCGAGTCCGTCCAAATACACCCAGACCAGATACACCCAGATAAGGCGGGATGGCTCAGAAAACAGGCCCCCATGGTCAAAGAAACTATTGGTGCCCGCCTCTCGAGAGTTTGTGTATAAACCATTCGTATAGGCCGCGCGGGAGGCAGACTCTGGCATACCACAGACCTGTGGGCGCTAAACCCGGGCGAAGGCGGAGCGGCGGGCGCCGGCGCCGCTCGATGAGCTTCACCAGTTTTTTCGCCACCTGCTCGGGCGTAAGCGTCAACATCGGGGCCCCGCGTTTCCGATGAAGCCGAGACATCACGTTCTGGTAATTCTCCCTGTGGCGCGAAGCTTCCAGATCTAGATACCGACGCGCATAGGGCAAAGAGCCCTTGCGAAAATCGGATTCCACGGGGCCCAATTGAACACTCGTCAGGCGTATGTTCTGGCCGTAGAGCTCGTGGCGGAAGGCCTCGACGATGCCCTCCAGCGCGAATTTGGCCGAGACATAAGCCGCCCGATACGGCAAAGCCGAGAACCCAAAAACAGAGCTTATAAAAATAAGCTGACCCGCCCGCCGCTGGAGCATGCCGACTAAAAGACTGTTGGTGAGCTCTATGGTCCCGTATAAATTGGCCTCGAATTGCAGGCGTAAGGCCCGGCGCGTGAGGTCCTCGGCGGCCCCGGGCACTTGAAACCCGGCATTGGCGATGAGAACGTCTATCGTTTTGCCCTCGCGTTCTAGGCGCGCGACCAGAGCCTTGATGGAAGAGCTCTCGGCTAAATCCAATTTGTATAGATCCGGCACGCCGGCCGTGGCGGCCTGCCCCGGCTCGCGCGAGGTCCCCAGAACCTCATGACCGGCTCGGCGGCCTATGTCCAGAAAGGCCCGGCCAATCCCGCGCGAGGCGCCGGTTACCAAAATCGTTTTCGGCTTCCTCGAACGCCGTGCGCGCGACGCGGACAGAGACGCCTCAGCCATCGGGCCGCCTATCGGACTTATCAGGCCTGGCCTCGCCGGACGTCGCCGAGGCGGCCGAACGCCTAGAACCCGAAGCTTTCAAAGACCAGCGCAGAGACCGCAAGCGCCCCCGCCTCGCGGGCCCCGCCACGGGCGACGCTCTGTCAAGGTTCTCGAGTTCCATCGCTCGGAAGCTGTTCATAATGTGTGTCTCTACGTCGCTGACCGGATGCGAGGCATCCAGAAAAACCGGGGGGCCAACATTGAGGGCCGCTCGCTTGAGATCTATCTTGCCCTGCATGGCTCGGTAAAGCCAGCCCAGAGCCCGGAAAAATAGACCTCGCGGGTCCGCCCGAGACGCCCCACGGTGCAACTCATCCTGAAGCTGTGCCTCATCGGCTCGTTTGTCGTAACGAATGTGAATCGGTAAAAAAGCAAAGGGCTGGCCGGTCTCGCTCAGAAGACGAAAGAGCCCCTTCTTGAAGGGGAGAATCGCTCCCGTCCGAGACCGACGTCCCTCGGGAAAAAACATAAACGGGCGTCCACTTTTGACGACTCTTTCTATGTCGCGTCGAAGAATCGGGATGTCCTTTTTTTTAGGCTCACGCTCTATAAAGAAGACGCCGAAATAGCGCATCATCAGCGCAATGAGACGCATGCGGCGAAACTTACCCGTCGCCGCAGTCTTCAAAGCGCGCATCTTCAGTTCCGGACGGACGTAAGTTAAAAAATAAACGAGTAAAAAGTCAAAATAGCTCTTATGAGTCGGCGTGATGACCAATTGATAGCCCGGCGGGATTTGCGAAAGAGCCGCAATCAAAGCCTCATAGTTCAGGTGCACCGCCTGGAACGACCGGAAATAAACCGGAAAGGCCACCAAGCAAATCAACCAGAAAAAAAGAGAAAACCCGACACGCGGTACAATGAAGCGGCGCGTTCGGCGATACCCTCGATAGGAACGCCCGCCCAGCGTGACAACGCCCTGATTGGTTCTGAGAAGATAGCGCGTGACACCATGATTGACGAGAAGATGATAGAGACGTCCGCTACGCGCCGGCCCATACCGACATGGGTCGGCATCTTGAAAAGAAAATTCCTGCGAAAAAAAGCCTCGAAGCTCTTTGTTGAGGATGGCCCCCGGTGCCTCCTGTCGGCGCAGGCGGCGGGCCTCGGGTCCCTGGCCTGTCCGCTCGAGACGCCGCAGATAAAGTGCCCGAGGGAGGGCCTCCAGGAAAAACGACAGCAGACGAAAAAGCCAGGCCCGGCGCACAATAAAAGGACGATAGCGATACCCTCGCGGCGGAAAATGACGAAAAACGTCATAGGCCGTGTTGCGCAGGTCCTGGATTTTCAAAAGATGGGCGCTCGACGCGGTGGCGTACACCACAAGGGGGCTCTTGTCGTCCGCCGAGTCTGGGACGCGTTGCACCGTCGCCAGCAGGCGGGCGGCCACAAAGTCTACCGGCACCAGATTCGGGCGCACCGCAGGCTCGCAGAGCATCCCAGGCACCTGACCATTGGCGAAACCGGACAAATACGCACTATAGGCCGTCTGAGCGTCCGTCCAGCCCGGAACAGGGTCACGAAGAGCCCCCGCTAAAAGCGCAGGACGCAGCATCGATAGCGCAAAACGCATGGCGCCTGCGCGATGACGCGTCCAGAGTAAATGCTCGGCCACCGCTTTCGCAAAGGCGTGACCGTTCGCGAAACCGTACTCGTGGTAATCGAAGAATTGGTTGTCCCATGCGCTTTCCTGCATCGTGCGATAGAGGTCCTCGGGGTCGCGCCCGCCAAGCGGCGGGAGAGCCAAAGGCGCGGGGGCGGGAGTCCGCACCACGCCGCCGCCGCTTCCCGGACGACCTGGCCACACATAAGCCGTCGAGACATGCACGAAATGGCGTAAATTCGGCATGAAGCGCGCCAGGTCCAGAACGTGAAGCCCCATCCCGACCGTGAAACGCGCGGACACCACCAGCGGGACGTCGAAACGCACGGCGTCCGCTATATGTACGAGATGGGTCGTCTCGCGGAGCAGCATCGAGCGGTCTTGAGGCTCTAAATCGAGCCCCGGCGACGTCAGCCGCGCCGGCACAATCCGACATTTTTTTCTGAAAGCGGCGAAACGCGCCAAAACCTCGGGAGGAAACCTCTCCAGAGCGGCTTCAAAACGCGCCCGGGCGGAACGAGCTCCCTTGTCTCGAACGAGAACAAAAATACGACCTATCGAGGCGGCAGGCGTCCCAGAAGACACACCCGAAGCCATGCCGGGCACCGATAAAGTCGACTCCGATGAAGCGGATTCCAGAGCCAGAAAATAGAGAAAAACTTTCCCTAGAAATCCATTCGCCCCCGTGACCAAATAATTGCTTAACACAGCCGGAGCCTACGCAAAAAAACAGGCCGAATCAAGCAGAACAACAAGCAAAGACAAACTCCCCGGGCGGGAATAGACCAGGAACACACGTGGACGTTCCACCGAACGTTCTCCCAGGCGTTCTCCAGGCGTTCGCCGACCCGTTCCCCGACGCAACGTGCCCCTATCAGGCTTGTGCCGCCGCTCCCAGCTCAAACAAGAGCCTCAGAGACCCCCTCGGCGTTTCCGCTGGGCGAGCCGGCCGGGCCCAAATGCTCCCGATTGTCGCGCAACCACGCATCAACAACGGGGCCACGGGCCGGAACGGCTCCAATACCGCTTGCACGAGGCCGCCAGCTTGGCCGCCAGCACCTTATAGCCGGGTAGACCAGACCGGCGGACAAGGTGTAGGCGTAGCCGTGCTCGTCCATAGAATGGTCATCGGCTGTGCCGAGGGCCCTGTCCTCTTTGAGAAGGCAGAACAACAGGCATAAGACAAGCTCCCCGGGCGGGAATAGACCAGGAACACACGTGGACGTTCCACCGAACGTTCTCCAGGCGTTCGCCGACCCGTTCCCCGACGCAACGTGCCTTATCAGGCTTGGTGCCGCCGCTCCCAGCTCCATAGAGCGCTCCCAGCTCGAACGGCACGCCTCAGAGAACCCCCCAGCCGACTTCCCGTCCGCTCGACCGGTTTTTTCACGGGGACCTGGTCTCTCGCCCGCTTCGGGCCGGGCAAACAAAAAAGCCTCCATCCCCATTTTACAGAGAGGAAAACGAGGCCTAGTCGGGCTCGGGCGGCGAGCACTGGGCATAGACATCGGACGGGCTACACCACTGTATCGGCAGCGCGAACCCTCGTTTATAGGCCCGCCACGGGCCGTCCTGGGCGCGAAAGCGGCGGACGGACGTCCGCAGCCGCTTCACCAGAGGGTCAAATCCAGGGAGGGTGGCGGCGAAGGTAATCGAGCTCGTCCCAGCCCACGCCCTGCCCTCCGCGCAGGAGGGCGTCTAGGGAAAAAAGACGGCACCCCTTCAACACAAGGTCGCCGTCTCGATTCAAAGAAGCCGATTCGATTTCGATAACGGGTCTCCCGCCACCGGGTGCGGTATTCCTCGGCGTTATCGATTCGAATCATCCGAACAAGGGCTTTGAGCCCACCGTTCTCGCCCGCCCGGGCGAAGAAACGGAAAGGGGTATAGCGGGGAGACGGCCTACGCATCGGGTTCGTCCTCCAGGCGGGGCGCCCAGATGCCCATCCAGATGCCCCCGTATTGCATGGACTCATACACCCATAAAACAGAACCGAAAAGACAGCACTAGAAGCCCCAAAAGCCGCCAGATTTTGAACTTGATTTATACCACGTTCCGGCGTAGGGTTACAGGCGTGGCGCGGGAAAAAAGGGAAAATAAGGCGGCGCAGACGGAGGCCGAGCTTGGCTGCACGTGTCTCTTTGAGGTGCCATCCTGAGGTGTCGTTGCGTGAGCCCCTATGACCGTTCTCCATGACCGTTCCTCATGACCGTTCTTTGTAAATGCGTCCGGAGCTCGGCTTTTTTGATGCCGACGCTCCGGGAAGTCCCCGCCGAGGCCGCCATTGCCTCGCATCGGCTTATGCTGCGAGCCGGGATGATCCGACAATCCAGCGCTGGGATTTACATCTGGCTGCCTCTGGGCTTGCGCGTTTTGTACAAAATCGCCGACATTGTGCGCGAGGGACAGAATGACATCGGCGCCCAAGAACTCCTTCTGCCGACCCTCCAGCCGGCGGAACTCTGGGAGCGTTCGGGCCGGTATGACAGCTATGGCGATGAGATGCTCCGATTGCGCGACCGCCACAACCGACCCATGCTCTACGGGCCGACCAATGAAGAGCAAATCACAGAACTCGTTCGACAATGCGCGCTCAAACCCGGAGACTTTCCGCAACTGCTCTATCAAATCCAGTGGAAATTTCGCGACGAACGCCGCCCTAGATTCGGCGTGATGCGCGGCCGCGAATTTTTAATGAAAGACGCCTACTCTTTCGACCTGACCGAGGAACAAGCGATGAAAGTGTATCGCCGCATGTTCGTCGCTTATCTGAGAATTTTCGGCAGGCTCGGCTTACGGCCCATCCCGATGCGCGCCGAAACCGGGACCATCGGCGGGTCGTGCTCGCACGAGTTTATCGTGCTCGCTCCGACCGGCGAGAGTCTCGTCTATTGCGACCGACGCCTCATGAGTCTGGAGATGCCGGCGTGGCAACCGGAGCCGGACTCGACCGCCTCGGAAGACGAACAAAACGCCCACATCGAGGCTCTGTTCGACAATTGGACAAGCGGCTATGCCGCAACTCAAGATACCCATCAACCAGACCAGTTCGAGCAGCTGGCCCCAGACAGACAGGCAACCGCTAGAGGCATAGAGGTCGGCCACGTCTTTTATTTCGGGACGAAATACGCCGAAGCCCTGGGGTGCGCGGTTGCCTCGGCGGCGGGGAAGGCGGGAGCGTTTGTACACTCGGGGTCTTACGGGATTGGCATCTCCAGGCTCGTGGCGGCCCTCATAGAGATTTTTCACGACGAGCGCGGGATCACCTGGCCGGTTCAGATGGCTCCATTTGATGTCCATCTCGCCAATCTGGCCCCCGAGGACGCCGCGAGCCTCCGGTTTTGCGACGAAGTGTACGCGCATTTGGCCCGAGCCGGCCTCGAAGTTCTGTATGACGATCGAGCCCTCCGGCCGGGGGTCAAATTCGCCGATATGGACCTGATTGGCATTCCTTTCCGAGTCCTGGTCGGGCAAAAAAATACGGCGGCGCGGTGTTTGGAGCTCTCGCGGCGGGACGGGTCTCGCCAAGAGCGACTCCGATTCGAGGACCTGCTTCCCCGCTTACGAGCTCTCAGGGCCCAGGCGTTCGGGCAAGACCGGGGAGACCCGAGACAGACGGACCAGCCTCTCCCTGAACGGGCGGACGGTGAGCTGTGCTAACGCGCGGCAACAGCAGAACGATACGAGACAAAAAGCATGGTCTCCGGGGTTGAGTTTCTGATTGCGTGGCGTTATTTGCGAGCCCGCCGGCGCGAGGGTTTCATCTCGGTCGTGGCGATCTTTTCTTTTCTCGGCATCATGCTGGGAGTGGGCACGTTAATCGTGGTCACCTCGGTGATGAATGGCTTCCGAGCGGATCTCTTTGATCGGATTCTGGGCGTAACAGGCCATATGCGAGTCCTGGCCCGCGACGGCATCCAGGACTATGGCGACCTGGCCCAGACGCTGGCGGCCCAGCCTATGGTCCGCACGACGACCCCTCTGATTGAGAGACAAATCTTGGTCTCTGCCAATCAGCGTTCACGCGGGGCTCTGTTGCGGGGGATTACCGCCGAGCGTTTTCTCGAACGCGACCATCTTGCGCAATCGATCGGTCCGGACGTGGACATGGCTAATTTTGACCAGCAATCGGACCTTTTGGTCGGCTGGCGTCTGGCCCGAGAACTCGGCCTCCAGCAGGGCAGTAGCTTTACGCTCATTTCGCCCGAGGGGCAGATTTCGCCTTTCGGCCAATTGCCGCTGCTCAAGACCTATCGAGTCGCCGGCCTGTTCGAGGTCGGCCAATATCAATACGATGCCAATTTTGTCTTTATGCCTCTGAAGGAGGCCCAAACCTTACTCAATCTGCCCGACCAGGTCACCCGGATCGAGATAGACTCCATCGATGCGGAGCGCGCGGAAAGCTTCGCCGCAACCCTGAGAAACTTCCTGCAAGAAGGCCAGGTGATTCTGACTTGGCAACGCGTCAATGGAGCCTTTTATGAGGCCATTCGAGTCCAGAAAAATGTGCTGGTCCTGATCCTGACGATGATTGTCCTCGTCGCCGGCTTCAACATTATCTCGGGGCAGATCATGCTCGTGCAGGATAAGACCAAAAGCATCGCCGTTCTAAGAGGACTTGGGGCTCAACAGGGTTCTATTCTGAGGATCTTCTTCGTGACCGGAGCTTTCATCGGCGTCGTCGGCACGGGCCTGGGCGTGCTGCTGGGACTCCTTTTTGCCGCCAATATAGACCGGCTGAGGGCGTGGCTCGAGACGTTTCTGGACCAGGACCTGTTTAACGCCGAGATCTACTATCTGACACAACTCCCGTCTAAAACCGATTATAACGAGGTCGTGGTGATTGTGATTGCAGCTCTCTTGATCACGTTCGGAGCAGCTCTTTATCCGGCGTGGCGCGCCGCTCGCGTCGACCCCGTCTTGATTCTCCGCTACACCTAACCCGACACACAAGCGAACAGACAAATAGGCGAAGAACGTGAGACCATACAGGCAGACGCCCGAACAGAAACACGCCGCCATGAGGCGGCCTCACACACCATGAGGGCGCCACCCCAGAGCCGGCAGCACCCAATGGGGGGCCGAACGGCGGGAAAAGAGGCGGCCGCAAAACCTAAACGACCTTCATCCTCCCCCAGAAAAACGCCCAAAGAGACCAACAGCCCGAGCCCCCCCGGAGCCATAACCGGGACAACCCCCAGGGCCGAGGCTCCTGTTTTGATGCAGGTTTCAGGCCTAGGACGCTGGTTCGGGCGAGACCCTCAAAAGCGTCTCGTTTTATTCGAGGAAGCCGGGTTCGAGCTCCGCCGGGGCGAGATTGTCGCGCTCGTCGCCCCAAGCGGGAGCGGCAAAACAAGCCTTCTGCAAACCCTGGGCCTGCTGGACCGCCCGGATGCCGGGAGTCTCGTGTTTCTGGGCGAGCAGCTGGAACACATGACCGATAAACAACGCACGCGCTTCCGACAAAAACACATCGGCTTCGTCTATCAATTCCATCATCTCTTGAATGAGTTCTCTGCCTTGGAAAATGTGACGCTTCCGATGCGGCTCGCCGGGGCTTCGCGGAGCGCGGCTGGGCACCGGGCTCGACAGCTTCTGGGACAGGTGGCCCTCGCCGAGCGAGCCCACCACCGGCCCGCCGAACTGTCAGGCGGCGAACAACAACGCGTGGCTCTGGCTCGGGCCATGGCGAACGACCCTGAACTCTTGCTGGCCGACGAGCCGACAGGCAATCTGGACCCTCAGATTGCGGCGACGGTTTTCGAACGCCTCCTGGCTCTGGTGCGAGAGCAGGCTAAAACAAGTTTTATCGCCACCCATAACCACGACTTGGCGAAAAAAATGGACCGCGTGCTGACGATCCGAGACCAACGTATCATAGAGGTCAATCTATAAATGGAACCCCAGGAGAAACACCGGATGCAAAAGGAAAAACTGGCCCAAGAACATCGGGCTCTAGAGGAAAAACTGCGCGAATTGAACCGGAGCCCCACGCCGAATCAAGAGGCTATTCAAGCGGCTAAAAAACGCAAACTGCAGATCAAAGACGAACTGGCCCGCCTCGAACGCCCGTAGGCACGAGGCTACGACACGAGCTCTCGGGCGCGAGCCGCGATCGCCTCGGGTGTCAGATTGAAATGTTCATAAAGAGCCGCTCCCGAACCCGAAGCCCCAAACGTAGACAGACCCATAAAAGCGTCCTGGTCGGGCCGCATCCAGCGGTGCCAGGGCATCTCGAGGCCCGCTTCTATAAAAAGACGCGGCGACGCGCCTAAATGCTCGGCGCCATACGCGGGCCCTTGAGACTCAAATAACGCCAGGCACGGCACAGACACCAGATTGGCACGAAGCGGGGCCGCCCCGCCTCTCGACTCGGCCAAAAGAGCCACGGCCGCCAAAGCCAGATGCACCTCGCTGCCGGAAGCAACCAGCGTCAGGTCCGGAGATGGAAAAGCCGTCCCGATGAAATAACCGCCGTATTGACTTTGATTCGTCTCGACGCTCCGGGACGGCAGAGGCGGTAGAGCCTGGCGCGACAAAATCAGAAACGCAGGGCCACCTTGGGCCGCCAGAGCCAACTCCCAGCACTCGGCCGTTTCCAGGGCGTCGGCGGGGCGGAGAACCTGCGTGTTTGGAATCGAGCGCAGGCCTGTCAGGTGCTCGACGGGCTGATGCGTCGGGCCGTCGCCTCCCAGTCCAATCGAATCGTGCGTGAGAACATAAATCACCCCAAGCTTCATCAGAGCCGATAAACGAATCGCCGGGCGCATATAGTCCGAGAAGACGACAAAAGTGCTCCCATAAGGCTTGAGGCCGCCGTGAAGGGCTAAACCGTTCATGACCGCTGCCATGGCGTGCTCGCGCACCCCGTAAAAAAGATAGGACCCTCGAGGGTGCGTGCGCGTCAAAGGCTCCATCGCGGGCGCTTTCGCATTGTTCGAAAGCGTCAGGTCGCACGAGCCTCCCAGAAGATTCGGGCAAAAAGAGGCAAGCTCTTCCAATACCCGCCCCGACGCCTGGCGCGTGGCGAGCGGTTTCTCCAAGGCGGCCAGTTTGCCTCGAACCCGCCGCATGTTTTGGGGGAGGGACTCAGGCGAGGCCTGCCAAGCGCGAAATTGGGCCGCCATGGGGTGCGCAGCAAGCCGAGTCTGCCACGCCCGCTGCTCGGCCGCGCCGCGCTGAGCCGCCTGTCCGAAAACCGCATAGGGCTCGGGGGGGAACTCAAAAGGAGGATGCGGCCAGCGCAGGTCATCGCGCATCTGGGCGATTTCCGCCTCGCCCAAGGGAGCCCCGTGCGCACTCGAACGCCCTTGGTGCGAGGGAGCCCCGCGGCCGATTGTGGTTTTGAACCGAATGAGGACGGGGGCCTCTGCGCTGGAGACAGCCTCATCCAAGGTGGTGCGAATCGCCTCCATATCGTGGCCGTCGGCCATCAGAACGCGCCAGTGGCACGCCTCGAAGCGTTGGGTTTGGTCTCCCGAGTCTGCCAGCGTCACCGGCCCGTCTATGGTCACGCCATTGTCGTCAAACAGGACGATTAAATGGCCGAGCCCCAGATGGCCTGCCAGCGCGATGGCTTCTTGCGAGAGGCCCTCCATCAGACAGCCATCGCCGGCTAAAACCCAGGTGCGGTGCGAGACAAGCTCTGGACCGAATTCGGCCCGGAGCCGCCGCTCGGCCAGAGCGAGCCCGACGCCCATCGCCAGACCCTGCCCCAGAGGCCCCGTGGTGGCCTCCACGCCGGGGGGGCCCAACCCATATTCGGGATGACCCGCGGCGGGCGAACCCAGCTCTCGAAGCCGCTTGAGAACCGAGAGCGTCCAGCCCGGAAAGCCTGCAAAATGCAGAAGACCGTATAACAGCATCGAGCCGTGGCCTGCCGATAGAACGAAGCGGTCTCGGTCCGGCCAGAACGGCGTCTCTGGGTCAAATTTCAAGTAAGACGACCATAAAAGCGTCGCCAATTCGGCACACCCCATCGGCAGACCCGGATGACCCGAGCCCGCCCGCTGCACCGCGTCCGCCGCCAGAAAACGGAGACTATCGGCCGCCTTGTGCAGGCGATGCTTCTCAGGAACGCGTGTCATCACAGTTTATCACAGTTGAATTTAGAGCTGTTTTCTCGTACTATAGGACAACCCGTCGGGTACATTTCCGGGTATATTTTCCGGGCGTTTCCTTGCCGGGGACGTGTCCGCCGTGGAGCCCGACACCCCCAAACGAGGCCCTCGACGCCGCACCTGGCCGCCGTCGTGTGCGGTTTTGCCGCTCTATCCGCCGCCCGGTCCGACCTGGCCGCCTGCCACCCGATGAGACATCCAAAACGCGTCGCCGCTCGAACCGCTTATCGCAACGCCCATGCGCGCATGAATCTGACGTATGGCTTGTGCTTTCTGGCAGGACTCGTGCAGACGGGAGCGGGGATGGTGGGGCTCGTCTGTCTTTATTACCTGTTAGGCGGGGAGGATGCAACAAAAAAAATAACACAGACGTTCTCGCAGGCGGGCTCGACGGTCTTTGTGCCGAGCACCATCCCCGGGAGCATCCCCGGGACGATCATCGGCGTGCTGGGGCTTGGCGTGATCGCGGGCCTCGTCTATTACGCTCTCAAACTTTTGCGGCCTTCGTTCCTCTTTCGAGCCTTCCACAGACACGAGCCCACCTTCTCCAGAATCATGTGGGACCACCACGTCCATTTTGGGTCCTGGGCCATGGCCAAAAAGCAATTGGGCGACGTTCTCGACCATTTCAAAGCCGTCCGAGCCTGGCATGTATCGGCCGGCGGGCTGGTGCTGCAAGACAGTTTTCTACGAGGCCTCTGGGCGGGGCTAGTTCTGTTTTTCGCCCCGAAATTGGGTCTTTTTTTCCTCGGCGTCTGGGGGAGTGCGCTTCTTCTGCTCGGCCTGGCGGCTGGGGCCGGCCGACGCAAGGCGCGCGTGCGTCTCCATCGAAAAAACCAGGTGAATCTCCTTCTGGAGAACCTCGCGGCCCTGCGAGGCCACGCGCGTACGATGGGGCTGGTGGCCAATCTGATGCATCAATACAGGCTGGTGAATGTCCGGCAAAGAATGCTCCAAGCCGAGCTCTGGTGGCTGGACGGGCTCGTGGCTTTCAGCCTGCGGGTTTTGAGGCTTGGTTTGATCGGGCTCTGTCTTGTCGTGAGCAGTGGGCTCTGGGTCGAGACCTTTGCCGGCCTGACGGGGACCAATCTGTCGGGACCGCTGGAGCTGGCCGGCTTCGTCTGTGTTCTGCTGATTGCTGTGGGGTTTTTGGACCCTCACGACGCGTTTGTCCGGGGACTCAACCGGCGGCGGGCGGGCAAAATGGCCCACGAGGCCCTAGGCCGGTCGCTGTCGAACCAGCGGCCCCGAGCTCTTGGGACAAAGCCGCCCGACCAGGCCTTCCGAGGCGTCCTGTTCATGGCAGGTGCCGCCGTGATACCACCGGATACCACCGAACCCGTTTTACAGTCGGTGGACCTACGCTTGTTTGCGGGCCATACCGTCGGAGCTCTCGGCGAAAGCGGCAGTGGGAAGACGGCTTTAGCTCGACTTCTCGCGGGGGTTTGGAACGACTATGATGGCGATTTTACCATTGATGATCTCCCATTCCGAGACTATGATAAAGAACTCTACAGCCGTTACGTCGGCTATGTCCCGCAGGAGGATTTCTTCCCAGCCGGGACCGTCGCCGAAACGCTCGGCGGCTTTCATCCGGATATTTCCAATGAAAGAATGGTTGCGACGCTCCGTCTGTGCGGGCTGGAGGCCGCCATCGCGGGGCTGCCTCATGGCGTTTCGACCTTTGTCGAGCGAGGCGGCTTGTCGTTGCCGTTTGCTCTCAGACGCCGTCTCACTTTTGCGCGAGCGGTTTTCCATAATCCGAAAATTCTTGTGATTGACACGCTCACGGGCTTCGACGAGGAGGGCATGAGCGCAACTTTGGAAGCTCTGAAGGCGTTAAAAAAAAGAGGCCAAACCTCGATCTTTATCGTCGTCCATGACAAGTCTCTTTTGGGGCTCTGCAATGAGTTACTCGTCCTGCACCGGGGCCAATCTGTCCTGGGAGGCCCGGCTGAACAAGTTCTGGAAGAACTCAAGACCTCTATGGAAGCGACGCGCACCAGCCGGGCGACGCCGAGACCCCAGCCCTCGGCTGTTCAGACGACCAGGCAACCGCGGCCCGCATCCGACCCACAGAACACCATGGAGACCGGGCCCTCCCTCCCTCAGGAGGGAGGGCGCCGGACGCCAAACAACGGCACAGAACCCTCGCGACCTCAAGCCTCGACAGCCCCACAAAAAACGGGGCGAGACACCGGAGAAACCCAAAAAGCCCCCGGGAAAAATACCGAGAAAAATGCCGGGAGAAATGCCGGTCGGGTTTCGCCCCCTACCTCATAGAGCTCTTTTGCGGCGTCCGATAGACTCCCTTTTTTTTTCCTCGCGCGCGTCTCTTGCCCTTCTGACTGCCGTTCGCATGTTTCTGGTGTTTCTGGGGCACGTTTGACGTGATAGAAGCGTTTTTCGGTCTCGAGACCCCCGAGCAGACCCCGGACATAGAAGCTGGCGTAGAAGCTCTTTTAGACCAGACCTTCGGCACGCAACGCCGCAAGCGCGGCGTCTATCGCCTGAGACAAGGGCGGCCTCTGTTCGGCTTCACCTTGACGGAGCCCCGGCGGGGTCCACGCCCGCCCGCGCTCTGGGCGAGTCTGCGGTTCTGGACCGTCCGGCTCCCTCGCGGCCGCAAGGCTTTATTGCTAGGGCCGCTCGCGGTCCGGCGCGACCTACAGGGGCAGGGCTATGGACGGCATCTCGTGGGACAAAGCCTGGCGTATGTGCGCGCACACACCGAGACAACGCACGTCGGCGTGCTGGTCTCTGGCGAGGCGAGCTATTACCGCCAATTCGGCTTCGAAACCCACACCGTTCGAGGATTAACGGGACTCTGTCCGACGCCGCCTCTGGAGGCCATGGGGTGGACGTTTCCGCGGTGGGCTTCGAGCTCTGAGGGCCTCAACGCTTATCCGGGGGCCCTGGAGTCCGCGGGGCCCGCCGAGCCGACGCCCGAATAGAGCCCCCTCTCACAGATCAAAGATCAAAGCGTGGATTCTGCTCGGGCGTGAGACCCAGAAAGAAACGCATATAGGCCATGGTCAGAAAAAGACTCGAAAAAGACCAGATGAAAAGACTGCTCAAAGATTCCAAAACCGAAAAAATAAACGCGGCCACATAATCTATGGGACCCAACTCTGTCGAGAAAGGGAAAAGCGCGCTCAAGAGGAAGAAAACGAGCAGAATCATCAGAAAAACCAAGGCGAAACTTAAGGAGAAGCCCAGAAAAAAGAGAAGACTTTTTTTTGTTTTCCTCCAAACAGACCAGAAAGGCAGCCTCTCGCGCAGAGCCAGCGGGACCACATAGAACCAGGCTCGAAAGGTCGCGTACAGGACCAGCATCTGACAGGCCAAAATCGTCCCCAGAACGAAGACGCCCCCGAGAGGACCCAAATAAGACCTAAGCTGAAGCGCAAAAATCGTCGGAATCAGCGCAAGAAGCTCCAGGCCCACCCAGATAAAAAAAAGACCAATGCCGAAAAAAAAGAGCCGAACTCGCTCCTCATAGGGGCCCAGAAGCACGCGCACCCCTCGTGCCGGGACAGAACGTCCGGAAAAATGATTGATCACGATACACGCGAACCCCGCTTTGAGATAGGCGGGCATAAGCACCCCTAAGAGGAAATACGCCCCCCAGGGGCTGTCCTCAAACTGAAACGCAAATGCGTCCGGCCCTAGTCTGCCGTCCTCGAAAGAGAGATCTATGTCTAGGTCCGGACCCTCCCACGGAAAGAAGACAGTCAATACGAAAGAGAGCAAAACGAGGACTAGGCCGAAGCTCAGGCCCCAAGCGAAAAATTTTGAAAAATGGTTGAAAAAAACCTTGAGAGCCAGAAAAACATAGTGGAAGCCCTCTTGAAAGCCGGGGGGCGGCGAGCGCGTGGCGTCCGATGTTGCCCCGCCTGGCAGGTCTTTGGGTTTTCCGGGTTCTCGGGTTTCTCCGTTTGTATGTTCCATCATGAATTTCGTCCTTTCTTTCTTTATGTTTTTAGCTCGGGTCGCTTCCCTGGCCGGGCACCTCGCATGAGGCCATCAGAGCGCGCGAAGCTTTATCCCGCCCCTCTCGAGAAAGCGTCTCTTTGAGCTGCGTCAAAACCGCGCGCATAGAGGCCTGGATGTCGGGCTTGTAACGCCGCCAGTCCGCTAGAGGCTCGATCAAATGAGACGCCACCGAAGGATTATAGCGATCGATCCAACAAATGCGGTCGCCGAGAAAACGATGCGCTTGCGGGCTCTGGAAGGAAACCGGATTATGGACCGACCAGCTGCGCAAGAGGGCATATAGTTTGTTCGGATTTTCCGTCTCGAAGGCCTCGTGCTTCCAGAGCTTATGGAGCGTCGCCAATTCGGGGTGACGTTCGTGCAAGGCGTGCAGCGCAAACCACTTATCCAAAACCAGGCGGTCGTGACGCCAGGTGTCGTAGAAAGACTGTCCCTCTGGACAGGCCGGGTCAGCTCGAAACAAAACATCGAGCGCCGAGAGCGTCTCTGTCATCGTACCGGCCCGCGCAAAAGCCCGCTGAGCCCAGGCACTATCCAGAACCCCTAAATACGAGAGAAGTACATGACGCAACTCGCGCTGATACAGCACTTCGGGCGAAAAAGAACCCGACCCCGACACCGAATCATAGAGCTCCGCCAGTCGAGACGCATGCGCACAAGCCAGATGACGACGCAAAAACACGCGCCCCCCCTCGAGCCGGTGATAGTCTAAATTCCGCTCGAAGACCTGGCCTAAATCCGGCAGCGTGGGGAGCGTGAGCAACCGAGCTTTCTGGCCGCAACTCAGTTTTGTATCGGTCAAAACGGCTCCGAATTGCGCCGAGAAAGCCTCGAGTTCGGGCAGGGCATCAGGCCCCGTATCGGCGAGGGCCGCGTCGCATAAGAGACGCTTGGCCCAGACCTCCATCGCCAGACATCGGCCGATGGGGTCCTCGTCCCAACGAGCCAAAAAGGCAGGCGAACTCTGCGGACAGTCCCACAGAATGGGGGCGAGAAAGCCTCTGTTGAAAGCCAGAACGGGGAAGGCGACGGGAGACGTAGCCGCCTCGAGAGGCACAACAGGAACAATAGGGTCCAGAACCAAATCATAGCTCGCCGTTTTCTCGGTGAGGAGCCCCTCGAAGGAGCCCTCTTCTTCGTGGACGCGAAGTCCGGCCTTTTCGGAACCGGGCCGACGAGCCAGCCGGCCTTTCAGAGGCACCCCGTCAGGCCGGTAAAACCGGAAACTCAGAGGAAGAGTCACAGGCTCTCCGCCTCGGGGTTGCACCTGCGTCAGGACCATCCGCCATCGCTCGCCGGGGGTAGTATCGGGGGCACCGGGGGCATCGGCGTTGAGGGCACCGGAGGCCCCAAGCGGGTGGAGCTCGATAGCGACCTGCGGCGTCCCGATTTGCTTGTACCAACGCCAGAAAAAAGGCAGAACCCACTCGAGAGGCGTCTTCTCAAAAAGACAGGCGAGAAAATCGTCAATCGTGGCCGCCCGGCCATCATAGGCTCGAAAATACGCCGCCACGCCCCGGTAATAGGCCTTTTCGCCCAGAAGAGCTTGAGCCATCCGGATGAGTTCGGCTCCTTTTTCGTAAATCGTGACCGTATAACAATTATTGATTTCCTCATAATGGTCGGGCTGAACGGCGTGCGCCAGAGGCCCCGCGTCTTCGGTGAACTGGAGGCCTTTGATGACTCGAATCTCTGCCAGGCGTTCGCAAATCGCGTCGAAACGCGACTCCATAAATTGTTGTTCTCGAAAGACCGTCAAGCCCTCCTTCAGCGAGAGCTGGAACCAGTCTCGACAGGTGACTCGATTGCCGCTCCAATTGTGGAAATACTCGTGGCCGATGATGGCTTCGATGCGGTGATAGTCGGCGTCCGTCGAGCGGCGGGGGTCGGCTAAAATACAGGACGCGTTAAAAATGTTGAGACCCTTGTTTTCCATCGCCCCCATATTAAAATCATAAATGGCCACAAGATGGAACCGAGACAAATCATAGACAAGGCCATAACAGGTCTCATCCCAATCCAGAGCCCGACACAGAGCCTGAAGCGCAAACGCCCCGCGCTCCTTTGTACCAGGAGGCAGAAAAAGCTTCAGAGCCACACACGCCCCCGAAGGGGTGTGATGGAGGTGCTCTAGCACGTCAAAACGGCCCGCAACCACCGCAAAGAGATAACTCGGTTTCGGGAAAGGGTCGCGCCAGCCGCAGGTGTGGTTGGCCGCCTCGACGGGTGGCGGGGCCGGGCACGGCTCGCCGTTCGAGAGCAGAACCGGATACTGAGCCTTCGAGCCCTCGAGGTGAACTTCAAAACGCGTCAGATTATCCGGCCGGTCCAGAAACCAGGTCAGACGCCGAAAGCCCTCGGGTTCGCACTGCGTTACGAGGACGTCGCCCGAGCGATAGAGTCCCTCTAGGCGTTTGTTCGAAGACGGGTCGAGAACCGTCCGCGTCACAAGCGTCGCCCGCTGAGGAAAAAAACCGATCACCAAGGCCTCGGGCGTCAGAAAAATCGGCGTGTTCGAAGGGAACGCTGGCCGCGTGTCCGGGGAACTCGGGAGCGAGGCCAGAAACGCGTCGAGCTCGGCTTCCCCCGGCCGGACGAATTGATGTTCGAAAGAACATGCTTGGCCGTCGATTTCCAACTCGAGCAAAGGCAAAGAAGCTCCGTGCAAAACCAAGCCCGAAGGCGTGGGCTCGAGGCGCCGAATCACAAGACGCGTCGTTAAAAACGTGCGCGTCGCCTCCAAACGCAGAGACAAATGAGCCTCTTCGATGCCGAAGGAAAGCGGACGATAATTCTCAAGGGCTGGCATCGCAATAAAAGCAAAAGAGGCGGAAAAGACAGAAAAGACAACCGACCCGCCGATACGGGCAACGACACGGCGAACGACGGGTGAAAAAGACGGGGGCCGACGAACTCAAGAGGCGGTCTCACCATCCCGGCTATCCGGGCCACCCGGGCCATCCAGGCACGCCAAAACCCAGACGTCCCAAATGCTGTGCTCCAGCGGGTTCAAGGCGGGGGAAGAAGCGAACATCCAACCTGAAAAAAGAAGACGCGAGGCCGCCTCGACCGCGGGAGGGGGCGCGGCGGACAGCACCCCGGACGGGGCCTCGGCCTGGGCCTGAGCTTGGGCCTCGGCGGCGGAAGAGGCGGCGGGGGCTGACTCTGGTTCCACCGCCGTTTCGGCCCCCGGGGTGGGCCCCGGGGAAGAGTCGTCCATGCGCTCGACGACCTCGAGAAAAACGAACGATTCGGGCGATTGTTCGGTGGGCGGAGTGGACTCACAGTGATGCACGGTGATGTCCAGCCAGCCATAGCGCACCGTCTGGCCGACTTGCACGCGCAGCGTCTGGGTACGGCCGTCCACTTTGTCCAGAGCTCGCAAAAGCGCAATGCGGCCCGGGGTCGCTCCCGGAGTTGATCCCGGGGTCAATTCCGGCGTCGACTCCGTCTGGGCCAGAGGGGCCACCAGCCCCACCAACCACAAACTCCAGAGCCCGATCTGAAGAAAAAAAAACCTAGCTGGCGACAAGCTGTATGATACGCCCCAGGAGCTCTTCCAGGGAGAGCGGGGTCTCCGTTTTTTGAATCGTACCGTGGTTCGGAAGGAAAACGTCCGCCTGGCCTGGCACAAGCCGGACATAACGCCCGCCCAGTAGGCCACTGCTGGCCACGGTCGCCGCGGTGTCCTCGGGCAGACGGAGAGACGCCTCCAGGGAAAGCGTCAGAACGGCCTCATAGAGCTCGGGGTCTATGGTGATGGACTGGACACGCCCGACTTTGACGCCATTGACGCGCACGTCGGCCCCGGTCTCCAGCCCTGCTGCGGAAACAAAGCGCACCTCGAGCTCAAGGTTCGCCCCGCGCCCGTCCCATCGGAAAAAGAGCGCATAGCTCAAAAAAAGAGCGGCACCTGCCAAAATGACGGCACCGAGTACGGTCTCGAAAAGGCGTCCAGGCATACTCAAGCTTCTCCGGAGAAGGGGAAAAATCGGACAAATCGGGCAAATCTGACAAATCTGACCGGGCCCGAAATCAAAAAAAGAATAGACAGCGGCATGGTGTGGAGCTCGTGAAACTCGGGAAGCTAGAGCCCACTCCCGGCGTCGGCAGGCGGACTCGCCGGGGGGTCCAACGGGGGATTTGCCGGGGGACTCGACGTGGGCGGCGAGGCGGGTGCCTCGGCCGCTTCGGCTGCCTCGGCCGCTTGTTTTGTTTCGGCCCGGCTCAGCACCGTGTCTAAGAGACGAAATAAATCCAGCGAACCGGTCGAGAAATCAAACTGGTCTCCAGAAACAAGATAGGTCTCCGAGGCTCCTGGGATGATCTCCAGGTGTTTTTCCGAGAAAAAGCCTTGGGTTCGAATGGCGATCTCGCTGTCTTCGGGGATGGGAAAGGCGGGGTCTGTGTGCAGCGCGATGGTTACTTTGAGATCGCCGGGCACGAGCTCGGGGACGCCCACGCCTCCGATCCGGACGCCGGCCATATAGACGGGGGCCCCCTGGTTTAGGCCCTCCACGTTCGGGAACTCGGCATAGAAGACGTGCTGCCCGACCGCCTGGCGCGACGCCGCATCTCGACCCCAGAAGTCCGCAAGCAGAAGGCCTAGGACAAGCAGAGCGAGGGCTCCCGCCAGAGGCTCGGCCCAGGGGCGGGACAAAAAATGCGCCAAACCCCGGCGCATCTGGCGGAAAAAAGTCACGCCGGTCGTCACGGGGCGTCTCCAGAGGTTGGGGAGCCTGCCGGATTCGTGGCCGGGGCCGCGGGGGAGTCGGGGGCCCAGGCCTCATAGGACTGAGCGGGGGACTGAGCGGGGGAGGTCGCTTTGCCGGAGGCAGAGGCGGCGGCCTCCCCAGACGTCATACCGGGCGTCATGCCGGGCTCTCGAACGAGGGCTCCTGCGGGTCGAAAAGCCCGGGGCGTCCCCGTCAGATTCACCTGAGGCGGCAGTTGCCACGCATAAAGCTGGACGGCCTCGGCGTCCGGAAAGGCGTCCGTCGTGTGGTGGAGCCACGCATGGTACAGAGGCGGCACTTTGCTAGCCTCGGGCATGCCTTTATAGACGACCCAGCGGTCGGGGCGCGTGCCTCGGGGGCGCGGCCGTTTTGTCTGGTAATAGGCATTGCCCCAGGCGTCTCTGCCGACTAGACTGCCCCGCAGAGCCGTCTTGAGTCTCGTAACTGCGTTTGCCATAGAACGATGTAAAACCGATGTAAAAAAGAGCCGAGCTCGCCCGCCGTGCGCTGGCGCACACGCCTCGCACGCCTCTAGAACAACCCCCTGGAGGCCCTCGTCGAGTCTAGCCTCCCCGTTCGGAAAAAGTCAAGCCCTCTTGCTTCGGTCAGGACAGGCGGCTCGGAACGCAGGTGTCCAAGAACTCGCTCTACAGACACCTGTTGATAAAGGACCGTAAAAAAATGCCGCCGAATGCAAAAAACGCGTGTGAAAATTTGTAAAGATGGGGCTCTGGTGCAACGACAGAACCACGATGCGTGACGACCCCGGAACGATGCCAGAAACCGACTCGGAGCGGCGGCGGGACCAGGAACGGACTTCCGAGGTGTTTCACGGCATTTTTATCGTCGGGCCCACGGCTTCGGGCAAGACAAGACTGGCTCTAGAGCTTGCCGAGCGTCTCGCGGCCTCGGACACAACGCGCCGCCCCGTCATCGTCAATGCCGATGCGATGCAGGTCTATGCGCACGCCCGCATCCTGACCGCGCGGCCTGGGCCTCAGGAGACGGCCCGCATCCAGCATCGTCTCTACGGCACTGTCGGAGGCGAGGCGCCTTATTCGGTCGGCAGCTGGCGGCTAGAGGCTCTCAAGACGATCCGGGAAGCCGAAAAACAGCCCGGCATGATAACTCCGATTTTCGTTGGCGGCGGAGGCCTGTACTACCATGCGTTGTGCCGGGGTTTAGCACCCATTCCGGCGGTTCCGGACTCGGTTCGGCAGGCGGTCCGGGACGCGTGGCTCGAGCACGGCTTGGAGGCACTCTACAAGCGTCTGCAGAGCGTGGACCCGCGCTGGGCGGCCGGCGTGTGCTCGAGCGATGCGCAGCGCGTTCTCCGCGGCCTGGAGGTCTATGCGGCCACCCAGAGGCCCCTCAGTTCTTTCTTCGAGGAACAAACCGACACAACGGCCAGACGTCCGGGTTGGGTTTTGGCTCTCTATCCGGACAAAGCCGAGAACCACGCCCGAGCCGCGCAACGCTTTGAAGCGATGCTCCGGGCCGGGGGGCTGGAGGAGGCGCGAAGTCTGCTCTCTCTTCCCGACAGCCATCCGCTGGCTCGAGCCGTCGGCGTGCGAGACCTATGTGCTCATGTGCGAGGGCTCTGTTCGTATGACCAGGCTGTCGAGAGGGCTCAACAAAAGACGCGTCATCTCATCAAACGCCAGCGGAGCTGGATGCGCCACCACCTGAGCCCGGACGTCGTGCTACACGACCCAGAGGCCTCCGCGCGGTCGTATGTTCTGGACAGGCTCGCCGCCCTGCTTGCCTCGGGGAGGCATTCGGGGCATGGCCGGGGCCAGGGCGCATCCGAGGCGGCCTTTTCTGATTTCGAGCTTGAAAAAAAAAGAAATATCCCCTAGAAATGAAAGAGGATTATTTTTTAACATTGCACGGAGGTCCGTATGGAAATTTTCATCGATAGTGCCGATCCGAACGAGATTCGGAAGTGGAGCGACTTCATCCCAATCACAGGCGTCACGACCAACCCGTCCTCGCTGGGGCAGGCGATTCAGGAATGGGTACGGGCCAAGAAAGGCCGAGGCGAGGGAATCACAGAAGAGATGGCTTGGCAAAAAGCCCGGAGCCATGTGACGAGAATTTTTGAAGTTGCAGAAGGACGACCCGTGAGCGTTCAAGGAAGGGCCTATCCCGACGAAAACGAAATGCTCCTTGAAGTGCAAGGCTTGGTGCATGATGCTACGTCAATATCGTCCCGACATGGCCACCACCACCAGGGCAGAATAGTTGTGAAACTTCCTATAACCGGCCCGGGGCTCCGCGT
Source organism: Alphaproteobacteria bacterium (assembly GCA_965203415.1). GTDB lineage: Bacteria > Pseudomonadota > Alphaproteobacteria > CBDBCS01 > CBDBCS01 > CBDBCS01. The sequence goes on from CBDBCS010000006.1 coordinate 775,678, forward strand.
TTGTCGACGCCTGAAGAAGGAGAACGAGGACATCCAGTGCAACATGACCTTGTGTTTCCACCCCATCCAGGCTCTGATAGCTGCAGAGGCGGGCGCGGATTATGTTTCGCCGTTTGTCGGACGCCTCGAGGACATCGAACCAGGAAGAGGTTTGGACCTGGTAGAGAAAATCCGCAAGCTCTACGATCTTCGGGAATTTAAAACGCGCGTGCTGGCGGCCTCCATTCGCTCGGCCGACCAGTTGGTCGAGGTCTGGCTGCGCGGCGACGCCGACATTGCCACCGTCCCTCCGAGCGTGCTGGAGGAAGCTCACCAGAACGAACTCACCAAAAAGGGCCAGCAGAAATTCCTGGACGACTGGAAGAACAGCTTCGCCTGATCTCGGTCCCGGGCTCTGGCCGGGCCACAGAAAAACGGCGCCCATGACAGGAGGCCACACAACCAGAGGGGAAGCCTCGCGACACGCCCAGAAACTCTGGGAGCCCTCTGACCCTGCTGGCACGCGCCTGGCGGCGTTTCGGCTCTTCGCCGAGGCGTGGCTGGAACAAAAGCGCCCGGCAGGCACGAGACACGCGCCGCCAACAAGACTCCGAGACTATCGCGATTTGCACCGCTGGTCCATCCAGCCGGACGGAGCCTTCTGGGCGTGTCTGTGGGACTGGGCGGAGCTCGTCCGAGCCGACAAGGGCTCGCCCGTGCTAGAGCCGCCCGCTTCCGCCTCCTCCGGGATGTTCAAGAGGCGTTTCTTTCCGAATGGGTCTCTGAATTTCGCCGAGAACCTGCTGTGGAAAACAGGGCGTGCGCCGGCTCTGATCTATCACAACGAAGACCAAGCGTCCCGCTCCATCAGCTGGGACGACTTACGCCACCAGGTCACGAGCCTGGCTTGTTTTCTCCAGAGTCTAGGCCTGGGGCCGAGCCCAATCGTGGTGGCAGGCCTGACGAGTCACCGGCCCGAAACGATCGTCGCGGCTCTGGCGGGGGCGAGCTTCGGAGCTATCTGGACAGCCTGCTCGCCCGAGTTCGGCACCGACATGGTCCTGGGACGGCTCAAACAGGTGAAGCCGCAAATTCTATTCTGTCAGAGCACCTATCTCTATAAGGGACGCTGGTTCGATTGCACTCAAAAAATAGAGGCAATCGTCGAGCACTTGCCAGACCTAAAAGCCGTGATTGTGCTCGATGAGCCCTCTGCCGCCGGACGCACAAGCCGACACACAAGCGGACACACCGGGCTGAGCGTTGCGTGCCCGGTCTATACCATGTCAGACATCCTGGCGGCAGACATCCTGGCGGCAGAAATTCAGGCGGACTCGTCAACGCCCGACGAGACGACGACACCGCCTCCCAGCCGGCGCGCTTTCCCAGCCCTGCCCTTCAACCATCCGCTCTATATTGTCTATTCTTCGGGGACGACGGGCCCGCCGAAAAAAATCGTCCACGGCGCAGGAGGCACCCTGCTAAAACATATTTGCGAACACCGACTCCACGGCGATTTGAGAGAAAATGACCGACTCTTTTACGCCACGACCTGCGGGTGGATGATGTGGAACTGGCTTGTGTCGGGTCTCGCGACGGGCTGCACGCTTCTGTTGTACGACGGCCATCCGTTTACGCCTCGACTCGATTTTCTGTGGGAATTGGCCGAGACAAACCGCTTGACGCTTTTCGGTACGTCGGCGAAGTATCTCCATGACCTTATGAAAACGGGCCTCAAGCCGGGGGAGCTCTATGATTTAGCGCCTCTCAAACGGATTTGTGTGACGGGGTCGCCTTTGGGGCCCTCTGGGTTTGACTATGTGTATCGCAGCATCAAAGAGGACGTTCATCTGGCTTCCATTTCTGGCGGCACGGACATCCTCGGGTGTTTCGTCCAGGGCGTCCCCGAGCTCCCCGTCTATCGCGGCGAGATCCAAGCCGCCGCTCTAGGCATGGATGTGCGTCTTCTAGATGCGCATCTCGACGAGATTCGGCCGCCTCAGGAGGCCCCGCCTCGGGAGGCCTCGGTTCCTCTTCTCAAGGGCGAATTGACGTGCCAGAGTCCTTTTCCCTCGCAGCCTTTACACTTCTGGAACGACCCGGGGGACCAAGACTATGAGGCCGCCTATTTCGGCAAAGGCCGCTCGGTCTGGTTCCACGGCGACTATAGTGCCTATGGTGCCTATGCGGCCGATAAAACAGAGCCGGGGTTTGTTATCTATGGTCGCTCGGATACAGTCCTGAATCCAGGAGGCGTCCGGATCGGTACCGCCGAAATCTATCGCGCTCTGGAGCCGATGGACGACATCGCAGAGGCCCTAGCGGTTGGGTTTCACACCGGAGACCACACCGGAGATTACACCGGAGACCAGGATGAAAAAATCGTCTTGTGCGTGCAGATGGCACCCCATCGAGACCTGTCGGACGACACGCGCAGGCGTATCCGGACGGTCTTGCGCGAAAGAGCTTCGCCGCGCCATGTGCCTCACTTTATTTTTCAGGTCCCGGATCTTCCCAGAACGCATTCGGGGAAACTCGTGGAGAAAGCCGTGCGTAGACTCCTGCAAGACGGGACGGAACCAGACCCCACCACGCTTGCGAACCCAGAGTGTTTATGCTACTACCGAGCGGTGGCGGCTCGTCTCCGAGAGTGAGATGCCCTCGGCCCCCCCTGCGAACCCAAGCGACGTGAGCAGAACCATGAGCAGAGACACGAATCTACAGACCGGCCAGATGGAGGCTAGAGTGCGACCCGGCGTAAGACCCGGCGTAAGACCCGGGGCATGTCCCCAGGAGAACACAAAGACCGCGGCCGAAAGGTCTGAGATTCTGAAAACCGGGGCGCAAACACAAACCGGAACAAAAACCGGAGCCGGGCTCGCCAGGAAAACCTGGGGCGTTTTCCCGATGCTTCTGGCGTTCTTTTTTTGTTCGGCCTTGGCGGCCTTATTATCCGGGTGCGTTTTGTTTCGGCCCCAGCACGCCGAATTAGCCGTGGAGCTCCGGACGTCTCGCAGCGCGCCCGAGTTCCAAGAACTCGCCCATAACGGGGAGGAACTCATGGCGCGAGCTCCTTCGGACCGTCTCTTGTTTCTGCAGGAGTTAGGCCGCCTCCACCAAATCGCGGGCAATCCGGAAAATGCCCGCACGTTCTATGGGGAGGCTCTAGAGCTGTATCGAGAACAAGAGATAACCCCCGTCATCGACGCTTCGGATGTCTCGTATGGGGCGTCCATCTTTGCCAATGACCGGGTGATTCCCTACACCGGCTCGGATTATGAGCGCCTTTATACGCATTTTCTGCAGGCTCAGAATTATCTCCTTCTTGACCAGCCGCAGGCGGCTCTTGTGGAGTTGCGCGCGGCGGCCAATTATCGCCGGTTTGCCGCCGACCAACGCGCCAGTCGGGTCGAAAAGGCCGAGGAACAAAGGGTCTATGCGGCTTTAGGCGACACGCCTCTGGGCGGCGGCGGCGGCGGGCTGGCCGGCGACGACCGCAACCGGTTTCTCAACGCCTATGGGACGTTTGCCTCGGGGGCTTTGCGCGAGGCGCTCGGGGAGCGGAATGAAGCCCTGATCCACTATCGGCAGGCTCTGTCCCTCGCCCCCCAGAGCCGGTATATCGCCGGTGCTCTGACGCGCCTCGCCCGACAATACGACCCTGCGCTCGCGCGCGACACCGCCGAGCGCTACGATCTCGACCTAGACGCCTATGACCCGCGGCAGCCTCATTTGGTTTTACTCGTGGAGTCGGGCTTTGCCCCGGCTAAATCCGAATTAGAGATCCAATATTTTGATACACTGCGCGGGCAATTTTTCGCCATCGCCATGCCTTTTTACGGTGAAACCCAGGCGGTCTCGGGCCTTTATCACAGTGTTCTGCTGGATGGGGAGCCGCTCCAGCCCCCCGAGCTGGCTTCCCGTACGTCGCTTCTGGCCGAGAATGACCTCCGAGAGGCTTATCCAGGGATTGTGCTCCGTCAGGTCGCGCGGCTGGTCGCCAAGGGCATCGCGAACGAGGCAACCATGGAGGCTCTCCGACAGGGGGAAGATGCCACCGATCTCGCGATCGGGCTGGCGGCCCTGGGCGGCGTGGTGGCGATGCACGCGGCTTCGACACAGGCGGATACGCGCAGCTGGCTCTCGCTGCCCGCCCGAGCGGATGTGCTGGATATCGGTCTGACACCGGGGCCACACCGTCTCACGGTGACCTCCACGTATGGGACGGGCCGGACCGAAACCCTCGAGTTCGAAGCCCCCCCGAGGGGGGTGGTCGTGGTGAGAGTCATCGACACCGGACGTTTTATGCGTCTGGACCGACTCTATTAGAGGCCCCAAACCGTGGCGTGCTTTTCTGGCGGCCTTGGCGCGTCTGGCGAGCATGGCTCCTCGACGCCGCCGGGGGCAGCGAGGCGGATAACCGGGACCGAGAGAAGACCGCACAGAGCCCGTTTGGCTTATCTTTTAGCTCTGGCTGTCATCGCTCTAGGTCTTCTCATGGGGTCGCTTCTGGCGGCCCCATCTGGCTGGACGACCCAGCCGGCCAACAAGCCTGTTCGCGTGGGGCTCGCTCTAGAGCCCCCCCATCTGGACCCCACCAGTACCGCCGCCGCCGCCACCGATGAGATCGTCTATGCCAATCTTTTTGAGGGCCTCACGCGTCTGGACGAAAAGGGCGCGGTCCAACCCGCCCTCGCCCAGAGCTGGGAGATTCAAGAGGCAGGGCGGCTCTGGGTTTTCACGCTCCGACCGGATGTGCGGTTCCACAATGGAGAACGCCTCACGCCCGAAATCGTGCGGTTTTCTTTCGAGCGTCTTTTAGACCCGGCTTCGCTCAATGCCCAGAGACAGCTTTATGCGGGCGTCCAGTCCGTTTCGAGCATATCTCCGGACAAAGTCGCATTCCGTTTGAAACAACCCGACAGCATGCTGGCGTGGAAGCTGGCGTGGGGCGACGCTGTTATCGTAACGCCGTCCACGGTGTCCACCAATAAAACGCAACCTATTGGCACGGGGCCCTTCCGATTCGAAAGCTGGGATGTGGGCATAAAGGTTTCTCTGGTTCAAAATCCCGACTACTGGCAAGAAGGGCCTCGAGTCGGGCGGCTCCAGTTTCATTTTATTCCGGACCCGAACGCGGCTTACACGGCTCTTGTGGGCGGAAAATTGGACGGCTATCCCAATTTCCCTGCCCCAGAACTCGTGCAGGTTCTGGAACGAGACGAACGCTTTCGTGTCGAAATCGGGACCACCGAAGGCGAGGTCCTCTTGGTCATGAATCACGCGCACCCCGCTCTGCGCAGCAGAGACATTCGGTGCGCCCTGGTGCAGGCCCTCCACCGAGGCGAGCTCATCGAGGCGACACAGTTTGGTCTAGCCCGGCCTATTTATACGCATTTTTCGCCTCAACACCCTTTCGCCGTCGATGTATCGGGCCGGATTTCTCATAATCCGGAACGGGCTCGGAGAATTCTCCTCGAGGCAGGGGTGGGCGACGCCGAGGGGACGGACGCGACGAGCGAACCGCTTCGATTGCGCCTCGTCCTGCCGCCGCCCAGCTATGCACGGCGAGGGGGCGAGCTTCTGGTGGCGCAACTGGCCCGAGTCGGCGTGAAGCTCGATATCGTTCAGGTAGATTGGGGACGCTGGCTCCAAGAAGTCTTTAGGGAGCACCATTATGACCTGACTCTGATCGCCCACACAGAGCCCTTTGATATCGGCATCTATGCGCGGCGCGATTATTATTTTAACTATGACGATCCGGTCTTTCAGGAGCTTTACCAGAAACTCCAGACTGAAACGCGCGCGACAGAACAGAAACGCCTCACGGGCCAGCTGCAAACGCATCTCGCCGAGGCGTGCGTCCACGGCTTTTTGTACCAATTGCCGAAAATCGGCGTCTGGGATCGGAGGCTCTCGGGGTGGTGGCGAGACGCCCCGCTGCAGGCCAATGACCTGACTCGAGTCCGGTGGAACGGGCCGTGACGTCTGCCCATGTCCGGAGCGTGTCTCTGGTTTTGGCGACCCATAATCCGGGCAAAATGAAAGAGTTTCGAGAACACCTCGCGGAGGCACCGATCCAGGGCTGGAGCGCAGGTAAATTGGGGCTCCGCGCCCCGGAGGAGACAGGGGCGACTTATCGTGAAAACGCCGAAATCAAGGCTCGAGCCGTGTTGGTTCAATGTTTAGACCTGCCCCTCGAATTACGCAGAAAACTGGCGACCCCCGCCGAACAGGGCTCTCAGACCGAGTCTATCATCTGGGTCTTGGCAGACGATTCGGGTTTAGATATAGCGGCTTTGGACGGCTTTCCGGGGCCTTATGCGGCTCGGCTGGCTCAGGAGGCGGGGGGCTATGGGCAGGCTGTCGAAAGGCTCTGGGGCGCGCTCGAGAAAAAAAAACCGGCATGGGAACACCGGCAAAAAACTGAGGCCTCTATGACGTGCGTTTTGTGTCTCCTTGGAGGGCTTCTTTCGGACGGTTCAGCCTTGGAGGCGTCTAAACAGCGCACCGGAAACGAGACGCCGTCTTCTGCCCCTCGGCCGGACTTTTCTCCGGATGTTTTCCCGGAATTTTTCCCCGGAGTTCGTCCGGGTCGGGCTCTCTTTTTTGAGGGACGCGTCGAAGGATTTCTGTCGCGTTCTTCGCTTTCTTCCCCCGCCGGACAGCTCCTCGAGGAGGGGCCCCAGGGTCCAACACCGGGCCAAACCTTCGGAGAAGGCTTTGGCTATGACCCCTTTTTTTTCCCGGCCGCCCAACCCGAAACCAATTTCGCGCAGATGAATCCGGCCACCAAGGGACTCCATTCGCACCGGGGCCAGGCGGTGCGCGCGCTCTTAGCCCAATGGAAAGGACGACACGCATGACACAAGCCGGGGAACAAGCGGAAAAAAGGCAAGAGGCCCGGCTCCCTCTCCGGGTGCTGCAGGCGCAATTAGCCCGCCGAGCATGGGGCTTGGACGCCTATTGGCTCCCGCGGACGGACCCGTTTATGAGCGAATATCTGCCTCCAGAGGCCGAGCGTCTGGCTTTTCTGACCGGGTTTGAGGGGTCGGCTGGGACGCTCGTTTTCACGGCGGAACGCGCCGTGCTTTTTGTGGACGGGCGTTATGACCTGCAGGCTCGTCAACAATTCGCGACCTTTCCCGTTCCAATCGAGGTGCTTCGAATCGAGACCACACGCCCTCAGGACTGGCTCGCCGAGCAATCCAGCCTCCGGACGATTGGGTATGACCCTGCTTTGTTTTCTCAGGAACAGGTTTCCAGACTCGAGCCCTTTTTCAAGCGTCACAAAAAAAGCTTCCGGGCCGTTGAACCGAATCTGGTGGATGCGCTTTGGACGAGCCGGCCGGGGCCGTCTCAAGAGGCTATCTGGGAACACGCTCTGGCGTGGGCCGGCGAATCCAGTGCCGACAAAACAGCCCGCGTGTGCCGCATCCTCCGAGACAAAGGCACGGGGGGCTTTTTGTTCTCGTTGAGTGATTCGATTGCGTGGCTCACGAACAAACGCGGCGGCGATATCCCCTTCACGCCGGTTTTTCAGAGCTATTACGCCCTCTTCGAGGACGGGCACGCGGTCTGGTTTGTGGACGAAAAGCGTTTAACGGCTCAGGCACGGCGGGCTCTAGACCCCCGGGTTCAGGTCGTCCCGCCGGCTTCTTTCGACGCTTATTGGGCCGCGCGAGCCTCGTGCCGACTGGGTGTCGATCCGAAAAGCCTCTCGAGCCGGGTCTATCAGACGCTCGCCGACAGGCTGACGCTGATAGACATGCCCGAACCCGTCCAGCCGCTCAAAGCCGTCAAGAACGCAACCGAACAACGGGCGGTGCGCGAGGCACACTGCCAGGATGGGGTTGCGCTCGTCCAGTTTTTGGCGTGGCTCGAGGCGCACGGCCCCAGCACGGATGAATGGGCCTGTGTCGAGTATCTCGAGACCTGTCGCCGGCGGAACCCCAATTATATAGGCCCGAGTTTTCCCACCATCTCTGGGGCTGGGCCCAATGGTGCCATCGTTCATTATCGGGTGACGCCTCAAACCAGCCGCCGCCTCCAGGACGGCGACATCTATCTGGTGGATTCGGGCGGGCAGTATGCCTGCGGCACGACCGATGTGACGCGGACGGTCGCGATTGGGTCTCGCCCGCCGCCCGAGGCGGCTCGGCGCGCGTTCACCCTCGTCCTGAAGGGACATATTGCGCTGGCCCGAGCTGTTTTTCCGCCCGGGACGCGGGGGAGTCAGCTGGACGGGCTGGCCCGAGCCCCGCTCTGGCGCGGCGGCGGCGACTACGCGCACGGGACGGGGCACGGCGTGGGGTTCCTTTTGTCCGTCCACGAGTCTCCGCCGAATCTTTCGCCTCAGAGCCCCTCGCGGCTTATGCCTGGGATGGTGCTCTCGAACGAGCCCGGCTTTTATCGAGAAGGGGCGTTCGGGATCCGGACCGAGAACCTCATGCTGGTCCGCGAATGGACAGAGAACACGGCAGCGGGCACCGCCGAAGAGCTTATCGAATCAAGCCGTCCTCTTTCATCTGTGGTCCCACCTCTGGAAGACCGGTCTATGCTCTTTTTCGAGACGCTTACGCTGGCCCCCATCGACCGGCGCCTCCTCGAGGGCGCGCTTCTGAACGACGAGGAACGCGCCTGGTTGGACGCCTATCACCAGCGCGTTCTGAGCACGCTCGCCCCGCGCCTGAAGGACGGCCTGGGGGACGATAGGGCCAGTCTCGCCTGGTGTCAGCGGGCGTGCGAGCCGCTCCGCCCGGCAGCCAGCGCATGAACCGCCAGCCCCAGAAGCCCCACCGATAAAAGATCCGGCAGGATAAAAGGATACAGACCCACCGAAAGAACCAGAGGACTCCAGCCCAGGTAAAAACCAAGCCAGACTAAGCCAGGCACATAGAGCGCAATCAGGCCCAGGCCGCACACAACCCCCACACGCCAAAGAGGCCTCTTGGTGGCACGCCTCGTGTTATCGGACAAAAAACCAACCACGAGAACCGACAGCAGAAAGCCCAAAAGATAGCCGCCCGTGGGGCCCATCATGTAGGCAAGGCCGAGGCCACGCTCGGGGGTCCCCGCGAAAACGGGCAGGCCCAGGGCTCCCTCCAGGAGATAGGCCAGAACCACGGCTCCGCCGAGGCGCGGCCCCAAAAAGAAACCCAGACCCAGAATAACGGGCGTCTGAAACGTGAAAGGAACCGGGCCCAATGGAATTTTGAGTTTCGCCGAAAAGGCTAGAAGCCCCGTTCCGGCCACAATCAAAGCCAGCCAAACGAGGACGCGCCAGAGAAGGGGTCTTTCACGTGCAGGGGCGGCCGTCCCCTCGAGCCCCTCAAGGACCGGGTTAAAGTCCGGGTCAAAGCCCGGATCAAGGCCCGGGGGCCTCGCCGAGGCGGCGGGCGAAAAAAGCCTCTGGAAAACAGAAGACCCGAAGGAGGACACGAACGAGAAAAGAGCTGAAAAAAACATAAGGACTCCGTTACGCGCTTTGTTCTAAAGAGACAATCATACAAAGAACATAGAAGAATACGCAAGTGCCGAAACAAGTGCCGAAAATTGGGTGCGTCCGGGGGAGAGACGCCGCGGTACACGAAACCACCTCAGGAGCTCCCCGGTACGGCGATGCCCCCGGCGCAGCGACGCCTCAGAAACAAAGCTGGAAATAAAGCCGGAAATAAAACCCGGGCGCAGCCTAGCTCCTGCACGCGAGCAACACGCCCCACATAGAAGCTCCAACGACACCCCGGGACGCCCCAGAACACCCCGGGACACCCCGGCAGGTCCTGAAGTGCAAAAAACTGGGTGCGTCCGGGGGGAGAGACGCCGCGGCACACGAAACCACCTCAGGAGCTCCCCGGTACGGCGATGCCCCCGGCACAGCGACGCCTCAGAAACAAACCCGGGAATAAAGCTGGAAATAAAGCCGGAAATAAAACCCGGGCGGCAGCCTAGCTCCTGCACGCGAGCAACACGCCCCACATAGAAGCTCCAACGACACCCCGGGAGGACACCTCGGAACGCCCCAGCAGGCCCTGACGAGCAGAAAAAACAGTACACCAGGACGGAACCTAGACGAACCTAGACGTTTGGGTTCGCCTCATCCTGCCCGGACGAGGCCCGGGCGATGTCCGAACGAGGCCCAGGGCCGTCCGCCCTCTAAATTTACCTGCCATCTGACACAATTTCTTTTTTGGAGCTCGCCCCATTTCGAACGCCGCGAAGAATCGGTCTTGCGAAATTGTGATTTTATTGTAAGGACTCCGTTGCGCACTTGGTTCTAAAGAGACAATCATACAAAGAACATAAGAAGGATACGCAAGTGCCGAAACAATGCAGAAAACTGGGTGCGTCCGGGGGAAGAGACGCCGCGGTACACGAAACCATCTCGAGCACTCCCGGGACGCCCCCCGGTGCGGCGAGGCCCCCGGTGCGGCGAGGCCTCAGAAACAAACCCGGGAATAAAGCCGGAAATAAAACCCGGGCGGCAGCCTAGCTCCTGCACGCGAGCAACACGCTCCGTATAGAAGATCCAATAACACCCCGGGAGGACACCTCGGAACGCCCCAGCAGGTCCTGACGAGCAGAAAAAACAGTGCACCAGGACGGAACCTAGACGAACCTAGACGTTTGGGTTCGCCTCATCCTGCCCGGACGAGGCCCGGGCGATGTCCGAACGAGGCCCGGGGCCGTCCGCTCTATGGATTTACCCCCCCATCTGACACAATTTCTTTTTTGGGGCGCGCCCCATTTCGAACGCCGCGAAGAATCGGTCTTGCGAAATTGTGATTTTATTGTAAGGACTCCGTTGCGCACTTGGTTCTAAAGAGACAATCATACAAAGAACATAAGAAGGATACGCAAGTGCCGAAACAACGCAGAAAACTGGGTGCGTCCGGGGGGAGAGACGCCACGGTACACGAAACCATCTCGAGCACTCCCGGGACGCCCCCCGGTGCGGTGAGGCCTCAGAAACAAACCCGGGCATAAAGCCGGAAATAAAACCCGGGCGGCAGCCTAGCTCCTGCACGCGAGCAACACGCCCCGCATAGAAGCTCCAACGACACCCCGGGAGGACACCTCGGAACGCCCCAGCAGGCCCTGACGAGCAGAAAAAACAGTACACCAGGACGGAACCTAGACGAACCTAGACGTTTGGGTTCGCCTCATCCTGCCCGGACGAGGCCCGGGCGATGTCCGAACGAGGCCCAGGGCCGTCCGCTCTATGGATTTACCCCCCCATCTGACACAATTTCTTTTTTGGGGCTCGCCCCATTTCGAACGCCGCGAAGAATCGGTCTTGCCAAATTGTGATTTTATTGTAAGGACTCCGTTGCGCACTTGGTTCTAAAGAGACAATCATACAAAGAACATAAGAAGGATGCGCAAGTGCCGAAACAATGCCGAAAACTGGGTGCGTCCGGGGGGAGAGACGCCGCGGTACACGACCCCCCTCAGGTGCCCCCGGGACGCCCCCGGTGCGGTGATGCCCCAACAGGGCCTCCCGGCAGAACTGGGCGCACCGAAAAAACAGCCCCAGGCCGAGGCTTCGGAGGCGACCTGACTCTAGAAGTCTGCGTAGGCCTCGCCTCTATTCTAACGCGGCGCGGACCCGATGCTGTCTGGACCTCAAGGCCCGCTGGCAGGCCGAGACACGGGAACGGTGGCCCCTTGCGGCACCATAAAGAGAAATCCTATCGTCTTCGTGCGTTCTTGAAGCCGGCGGCCTCTAGCCGGAACGTCTGTTCCGGCGTCTGTTCTGGGCGAGTCGCGGGTGGCGTGTCAATCGGCTCGGAGACAAGGGCCGATTCGCCTGTAAAAAGGGAGCAATCTGCTGAAAGGAGGCCTCGGACAGAGCGCCGATGTCTTGAAACGCTGGCGTCCGGCCGGCGAGACCCCCGGACCCGGAATTAGGCCTAGAATAGACCCCTAGAGGTCTTCAAACAGAAGCCCCCAGTCCACTGGGAAGGCCTCCTTCCTAGAACCCATAGCGGCATGCCCCCACCCGGCACGCCAGACCTGGGCGGGACGACAGCCGACCGGAGAATCGTTTCGGTTGAACGCGGCTTGGAGCGTGCCAGGCTGTTTTTCTGGCTGCTTTTGTCGGACTAGGAAAAATTTATCAGGGGACCTGCCTTTGCTTTCTTGGCATCCTTCCGTCGCATACTTCTCAGCCCGCCTCTCTTTTTCCGGGACGGATCACGCCCCCGATGGGCCCCCCGGTGTAAAAGAGCTGTGTCAAAGAGCTTGGTAAAAGAGCTTTCTGTCAAAATAGTCGTGATACAGGTCCTCGAACGGAGACAATAGCACGCGATGAAGCCGAGCCAGCCTCTCTCGAACGAATCGAGCCAAGACAAGGCCATGCCAGATGGCATCTGGACGTTTGGGTTCGCCTCATCCTGCCCGAACGAGGCCCGGGCGATGCCCGAACGAGGCCCAGAGCCGTCCGCTCTATGGATTTACCCCCCATCTGACACAATTTCTTTTTTGGGGCGCGCCAAGGTCTCGCTCCGTTTCGAACGCCGCGAAGAATCGGTCTTGCGAAATTGTGATTTTATTGTACTGTGTCCCGGTTGTATCCTGGTACAGAGCTAAAACTTCTTCAAACCGTTTCAGACCCTTTTCAGGCTCGAGCTGTGCTTTCTTCTTATTTGCCCATTTTAGTTTTCGTGGTCGTGGCCCTGGGTCTGACGGTGGCTTTGATGGGCGTGTCTTTTGTCGTGACGCGCCGAAAGCCCGACGCAGGGAAGCAGGCGCCTTATGAGTGCGGCTTTGAAGCCTTCGAAGACGCCCGATTGCGATTCGATGTCCGATTTTATCTGGTGACCCTGCTCTTCATCATTTTTGACCTCGAAGTCGCTTTTCTTTTCCCGTGGGCGGTCACCTTGCGCGAATTGAATCCGCTCGGCTTTTGGTCTATGATGCTCTTTCTGGCTGTCCTGACGGTCGGGTTTGTCTATGAGTGGAAGAAAGGGGCTCTCGAATGGGAGTGAACGGGCACGCATGAAAAAATCTGGAAAACATCCTGACAAGACCCACGATGCCGCTCTGGGGCTGATTACCGAGGCGGTCGCGCACAAGGGGTTCGTTCTGGCTCAAGCCGATAAATTAGTCAATTGGGCTCGAACCGGCTCTTTGTGGCCGATGACCTTCGGCCTGGCGTGCTGTGCCGTGGAGATGATCCACGCCTATATGCCGCGCTATGACCTGGACCGCTTTGGCGTGATTACGCGAGCAAGCCCTCGACACAGCGATGTGATGATCGTTGCCGGGACGCTCACGAATAAAATGGCCCCGGCTCTGCGCAGAGTCTATGACCAGATGCCAGAGCCTCGCTGGGTTTTGTCTATGGGGTCGTGCGCCAATGGAGGCGGCTATTATCACTACTCCTACGCCGTCGTCCGAGGATGCGACCGAATCGTCCCGGTGGATATTTATGTGCCCGGATGCCCGCCCACGGCCGAGGCCCTCGTTTATGGCATTTTGCAACTCCAGCGCAAAATTAAGCGCACGACCTCCATTGCGCACGCGTAGGACACCGGAAGGTTTGCCTCGGAACAGCTGCCCATGACGCCCGAGGAAAATCTGGACGAACTGGAGGAAGTGGCCCGAGGCCTCGAGACCCTTCACAAACGGTTCGTCGAACGCTCTTATGTCAGCTTCGGCGAGTTGACCATGGTGTGCCGGCCGGCGGGTCTGCTCGCGATGGCCAAGAGCCTCAAAACCGAGAGCTGGGCTCAATTTGAAACGCTCGCCGAGCTGGCGGGCGTGGACTACCCCGGCCGCGAAAAGCGCTTCGAGCTTGTTTATCATTTTCTCTCCGTTCGTTTTAACCGGCGCCTGCGCCTCAAAGTGGCCTTAAGCGAGAGTGAAACGGTGGCCTCGCTGGTTTCGGTCTACCCCGCGGCGAACTGGTACGAGCGCGAAGCATGGGATATGTTCGGCATCTGGTTCGAAAACCATCCGGACCTGAGGCGGCTTTTATCCGATTACGGTTTTGTCGGCCACCCCCTTCGGAAGGATTTCCCGTTGACCGGTTATGTGGAACTGCGCTATGACCCTCAGGAGGGCCGCATTCGACAAGAGCCCGTCTCTTTGACACAGGACCTCCGGAATTTCGACTTCGAGAGCCCCTGGGAGGGAGTCGTGCGGGCGATGACGCAGCCGCCCCGGGACGCGTCTGACTCTTGAGTGGGGCGGGTTGTGCTGGTTTTTCGCTCCCCGAACATGTGCCCGGGCCTTTGCCCGTCCTTCCCGTTTCATTTACATCCGTAAAGACCCATGCGTGATCCGACGCTTCGCACGCTGACGATGAACTTTGGGCCGCAGCACCCTGCGGCTCACGGCGTCCTGCGTTTGGTCATGGAAATGGACGGCGAGGTCATCGAACGCTTGGACCCTCATATTGGACTCCTGCACCGAGGAACCGAGAAACTCATAGAGACGAAGACCTATCTTCAAGCCATCCCCTATTTTGATCGGTTAGACTATGTCGCCCCCATGGCTCAAGAGCACGCTTTTGCCTTGGCGGCTGAACGCCTGCTGCAGCTAGAAGTGCCGCTGCGCGGGCAATATATGCGCGTTTTGTGGGCGGAGATATCGCGTATTCTCAACCATCTTCTGAATGTTCCGGCGTATGGGCTGGATCTTGGAGCTCTCACGCCGGCTCTGTGGGGTTTTGAGGAACGCGAGAAGCTCATGGCTTTTCATGAACGCGTCTGCGGGGCTCGGTTGCACGCCGCCTATTTCCGCATCGGCGGCGTCCATCAGGATATGCCGGACGGCCTGGCAGAAGATATCTTCGCCTGGACGGAAAGTTTTCCGGCTTTTCTGGACGATTTAGAGGGCCTCCTCACCGAGAATCGGATCTTCAAACAACGTTCGGTCGATATCGGCAAGATTACACCGCAGCAGGCTCTGGATTGGAGTCTCACCGGGCCCGTCCTGCGGAGTACCGGCGTCGTCTGGGATTTACGCAAAGCCCAGCCCTATGACGTCTATGACCGCATCGAATTTCAGTTACCCGTCGGCACAAACGGCGATTGCTACGACCGATATTTGGTCCGAGTCCTGGAAATGCGCCAGTCGAACCACATCATTCGGCAGTGCCTCGAATCGATGCCCGAGGGGCCTGTGATCTCGGAGGACCGTCGCTTCGCCCCGCCTCGCCGCGAGACGATGAAACGCTCCATGGAGGCGATGATTCAACACTTCAAATACTACACCGAGGGCATCCACGTCCCTCCCGGCGAGGTCTATCAGGCCGTGGAAGCCCCTAAAGGCGAATTCGGCGTTTATCTTGTCTCGGATGGCGGGAACCGTCCCTATCGCTGTAAAATCAGAGCCCCGGGCCTGGCGCATCTCCAGGTGATGGACACCGTCTGCCGCGGCCACATGCTGGCCGATTCGGTCGCGATTCTCGGGGCCATGGACGTCGTCTTTGGCGAGATCGACCGATGACACCCACCCAAACCGGAAAACAGAAAACAAACGGCAAGCCGCCCGAGAGGCCCAAAAGCCTCGGAGAACCGGCCGCCGCCGCCGAGGAGGCGTTCCAGTTCCAAGGACGCTTTGCGCGGGCCGCCAAAAAAGAGCTCCGCAAATACCCCCCCGGGCGCCAAGCTTCGGCGGTATTGGCTCTTTTGGATTTGGCTCAACGCCAGAATTCAGAGGGACACTATGTGACACCGGCAGCTATGCGAACGATTGCCACCATGACCGGCATGCCCGAGCTCCGCGTTTTCGAGGTCGCAAGCTTCTATACGATGATCCGCACGCGACCTGTCGGCACCTACCTGCTCCAGCTTTGCGGCACGACCCCCTGCATGCTTCGAGGGGCCAAGGACCTGATGGGGCTTCTCCAGGAGACCTTG
Source organism: Alphaproteobacteria bacterium (assembly GCA_965203415.1). Taxonomy (GTDB): domain Bacteria; phylum Pseudomonadota; class Alphaproteobacteria; order CBDBCS01; family CBDBCS01; genus CBDBCS01. Next base: position 791,526 of record CBDBCS010000006.1, read on the forward strand.
GGCATCCGGTCCGGCGAGACGACACCGGACGGTTTATTTACGCTCATAGAGGTGGAGTGCCTGGGGGCCTGTGTCAATGCCCCCGTGCTGCAGGTCAATGACGATTTCTACGAGGATTTGAACCCCGAAACGACGCGTGCTTTGCTGGAAGGACTCCGCAAGGGCGTTCGTGTAAAGCCCGGCCCTCAGATAGAGCGTCATTTTTCGGCCCCGGCGGAGCTTGCCGGCCTCGCCCCATCGGCATCGGGCGGGGCTCCCGACGGTCGCGGTCGCGACCGGACTTAAGACCGATGCTCGAATCGACCGACCGCATTTTTACCAATCTCCACGGTCGAGAAGCCTGGGATTTAGCCGCAAGCCGCCAACGCGGCGACTGGGACCAGACCGCCAGCTTCATGGCAGAGGGGCCCGAGCCCCTTATCGAAACAATCCAGACGGCCGGGCTGCGGGGGCGCGGCGGGGCCGGCTTCTCGACGGGAACCAAATGGCGTTTCATGCCGAAAGAACCCAAGGGGCCGCACTATCTGGTCGTGAACGCCGATGAATCCGAGCCGGGGACCTGTAAAGACCGCGATATTTTACGCCACGAACCCCATAAACTCCTGGAGGGGTGTCTGCTGGCAGGCTTTGCCATCCAAGCCCATACCGCTTATATCTATGTGCGGGGCGAATTTTATCGAGAAGCCGAGCGCCTCGAAGCCGCGATTCTAGAAGCCTATGAGGCCCATTTGCTGGGCAAAAATGCGGCCGGGTCGGGTTGGGACTTTGATCTGTATGTGCATCGCGGGGCCGGAGCCTATATCTGCGGCGAGGAAACCGCTTTGTTGGAATCGCTCGAGGGCAAGAAGGGCTTGCCGCGCCTCAAGCCTCCTTTTCCTGCGAATTGCGGACTCTATGGGTGTCCGACCACCGTCAATAACGTCGAGACCATCGCGGTCGTGCCGACGATTCTGCGCCGAGGCACCGGATGGTGGCGGAAACTGGGACGCGAGAACAATTTCGGGACCAAGATTTTCTGCATCTCCGGCCACGTCAATACGCCCTGCAATGTGGAGGAAAGCTTGTCCATCCCGCTTCGGACGCTCATCGAGCGTCACGCCGGCGGCGTGCGCGGGGGATGGAACAATTTACTCGCTGTGATTCCTGGAGGGTCCTCTGTGCCGCTTTTGCCGCGGTCGGTCTGCGACACGGTTTTGATGGACTTTGATGCGCTGGCTCAGGTTGGGTCGGGCTTGGGGACGGCGGCGGTCATCGTGATGGATCGCTCGACCGACCTCGTTCGAGCGATTGGGCGGCTTTCTTATTTCTACAAACACGAGAGCTGCGGCCAATGCACGCCGTGCCGCGAGGGCACAGGGTGGCTGTGGCGTCTGATGACGCGGATTGCCGAGGGCAAAGCCGATTCTGCCGAATTGGACCTCCTGGAGCGTGTCTCGAAACAGATCGAGGGCAACTCGATCTGCGCTCTTGGTGATGCCGCCGCGTGGCCCGTTCAGGGCTTGATACGCCACTTCAGACCCATGCTGGAAGCACGCCTGCAACCCAGCGGAGACCAACCATGACAACGCTCGGTTCAGCCCCGGTTTCCCCGGCTTCCTCCCGGGAGCCGACCCGGCCGGGGAGGCCCCTAGACGCCGCGCAATTGGGGCGGCTTTACGTCAATCTCGCGGCGGTCGAGTCCGGGGCCGAGATTCTCGAAGTCAGCGATGAGTTTTTCGCCCCGGCCCCTCGGATGCTGGCTGCCTCAGAGCCCGTTTTCGAGCCCGACCGATACGACGACCACGGCAAATGGATGGATGGATGGGAGACGCGCCGACGACGCCGAGGCGGCCACGACTCGTGTGTCATTCGCCTCGCCTGCGAAGGGGTCATCGAAGCTATTCTGGTGGATACGAGGCATTTTACAGGGAATTTCGCCCCGGCGTTCCGCCTGGAGGGCTCGGCCGGAAAAGCACGGGACTGGGTGCCTCTGACGGGCGTGGAGCCTCTAGAGGGCGACCGACAGGCACTCTTTGAGCCCCAGCTCAAGCAGCGTTTTTCGCATGTGCGTCTGTCTATTTACCCGGACGGCGGGGTCGCACGGCTGCGCCTGTATGGCCGCCCGCAGCGGGACTGGGCCCAGGTCTCTAGGCGCCACGAAGCGGGCCGCCCGGGCCGTCTAGAGATGTCCTCGTTGCGCTGGGGCGGGCGAGTCCTAGCTTGGAGCGATTCGCACTTTGGCCCGCCTGAAGCCCTCTTGAGGCCCGGCAAAGGACGCAATATGGGCGACGGATGGGAAACAAGACGGCGACGCGAGCCAGGCAATGACTGGCTCTTGATCGGTCTGGAGCACCCTGCCCTCCTGTCTGATTTTGAGGTCGATACCGCCTTTTTCAAAGGCAATTACCCGGACCGGGTCTCTGTCCAGGGCGAATTCAGCGCATTAACCGGGCTGACGAGTCTGGCACCTCTTATCGCCGAGTCCCAATTTTGGCCGTCTCTTCTGGAACCTCAGAGCCTCGCCGCGGACCAGCTTCACAGCTTCTCGAATCCCAATCCGGAAAAAATAGTCAATTGCTTGCGACTCAATATCTTTCCCGACGGGGGTTTAAGTCGATTCCGAGCTTTCGGAAAACCTGCCCTGTGACCGGCAAACAACCCGGCAAACAACCCCGGGCCATCCGGCAAATGACCCCGGGCCATAAAGAAAAAAACGCTCTGATGACACCTCGACCGGTGCCCGAACGAATCGCTCTGACGCCCGAGCCCCTGACGCAAGCGGCCTTCCGCCCGTTTGGAGACGTCCTCAGCAAAGAAACGTGCGAAAAAAAAATGCACATCAATGAGGGAACGACATGGCGTTTCCATAAGCTGGCTCAGCTAGATGTCTCGGCGCACGATGGCACGCCGATTGTGTCTTGGTTCACCAGCACGCCGCGTCGTTTTCCTTTTTTTCTGAGGTGTCTGGAAAAGCATCCTCTTGGGTCGCAGGCTTTTTTTCCGCTCGCGCCTCATCCAGAGGCTCTCTGGTATATCGTCGTCGCCCCTCCCGGGGCGGAGCCTGACTTGGGGCAGATACGGGCTTTTGTCGCGACGGGACGCCAGGGCATCCAGTATCACCGAGGTGTCTGGCATCATCCGCTCCTAGCGACCTCGGAGCAGACGGAATTTCTGGTCCTGGACCGGGCGGGGCCGGGTCTCAATCTGGTCGAGAAAAGCGTAACAGAAGCGCAAATCGTCCTGCAGCCGGGCCCCAAGCCGGACTCCAGTCCAGATGCCTGAGGCATAAGAGTCCGCAAGAACGCGGCGGGTCGGAAAAAGAATTCCAAGTTTCTGCCCAAAACGCCCGCAAAATTTTCGCAAAATTATCCCAAAATCATCTCCGGACGGTTGCCTTTTTCGATCGAACTTGTTATAATCCCCCGACTTCCCTTGAGGCCGCAGGCTTTTGATGCGGCTTGGGGTGTTTTGAAGGTTTCACAAGAAAATAGAATAGAAGGGTGTTTTTGTATGTTACGTCTCATGGTTATTTTGCTGGGTGTGTCGTTTCTAGCGGCCTGTGCCGCCATGCCGGAAGAAGAGGCCGCCGTCGAAGCAGAAGTCGCTGCGGTTGAGGAGGCCACTGTCGAAGAAGAAGAGGAAGCAATGGTTGAGGAAACGGTCGTCGAGGAAACGACCGCCCAGGTCACCGTCGAGTCCACGGAGGTCGAACCTCGGGAAACGGTCGGCGATTTTGTCGCGCTGGGAGATACCGTTTATTTTGCGTTTGACAGCCACGAATTGGACGCTGAAGCGCAACGTCTGCTCATTGATCAGGCGGCGTTCCTGAGCCGCAACCCGCAATTTCTTCTCACCATCGAGGGGCATTGCGACGAGCGCGGCACAAGAGAGTATAACTATGCCCTTGGGGAACGGCGCGCGAATGCCGTCAGCGACTATTTGATTGCTCTAGGCGTCGATGGAACCCGGATTGGAATCGTCAGCTTCGGCAAAGAATTGCCCGCCGTCCCGGGGAGCAGTGAAGAGGCCTGGGCCCAAAATCGCAGGTCCGTCGTTGTGCTGTCCTTTGACCCGTCCTCGATCCAGAACTAGAGTTCCGGACCGCCCTGGCCCCTGACCCCTCCGCAGGAGGGGGGCCAGGGGCACGGTGTCCCTCCCCTCTCCTTTTGGGTCTGGGGGGTTCTTCAGACGCCCTCTCCGCCTCTCGGGGGGGCTGGGGTTTCGTGCGTGTGTCTCGTCTCGGCCTGTGTTTCCGCCTGAAAGCTTGGGCAAGCAAGCGGAAAAAAAAGGGCCGGGACGGGAGACAGTGCGGGCTTTTGGCGGGGTCGTTGCGGGCAGGCCGCCCCGTAGGGCGGGGTTTTTCTACCCTCGCCTCTCGAGAGCGGTTCGAACGGATAAACGAACGCGACGCCAGGCTGGGCGTCTAGAGATGGGCCTCGAGCCAGCTTTGGAGCCCGCTGGAGCTGTCCGAGCCCGTCTTCATCGCGATGCACGCTGCGTTTCGGTACAGAAGAAGCGTCGGGAGCCCCCGCAACCGAAGTTGAATCGGCGTCTGAGGGTTGGCTACGACGTCCAGCTTGGCGAATAGAACACGGCCGGCGAACGCTTGAGACAGATTCTCAAGAATCGGTGCCAGAGCAAGACAGGGTTGGCACCAACTCGCCCAGAAATCTATGAGAACGGGGTGGGCTGCCTCTTTCAAAAAAGAGTCGATCGTGGCGTCTGTCAGAACGGTGATTTGGCTTTCTTTTTCTTGCATTTTTCCCTCTCACAAGTCTCAAGGTTTCGGGGTGGCGGTAGAGCGTGTCGCAGCAAGACCCTATACAGCACAACGCCCTGACAGCTTGTCAGCCCATAGAGAGCCCTGGCGAACCAGACGCGCCCAAGGGAGCCAGGGAGAGGGGCTCGAGAGGGGCTCCCGATGTCATGCCCCCGGTCATGCACCCCGGCGGCCCCGTAACCGAAAACGTCATCCGAGGCCACACGCCAAAAGCATAAAAAGCATAAGACGTGCCGCTTCCTTTTTAGGAAACCATTTTTTAGCGCATTTTTTAGAAAAAGAGTCTGTTCGAAAATAGAACGCTGGCCCCGGTGGTGCTCCGGTAAGGGAGGCGAAAAACAGAGCATGAAACAAAATTCTCACCAAAATTCGTACCGGGCAGGGCCGGATGCCAAAGGCTTTTTCGGCCAATTCGGCGGTCAGTTCGCCGCCGAGACCCTCATGCCAGCCCTGCAAGCCCTGGAGGCCTGCTGGACGCACGCGAAGCACGATTCGAGTTTTTGGCAGCTTGTAGAGAACTATTTCGAACATTACATTGGTCGGCCCTCGCCTTTATGGCGGGCGGAGCGTCTGACGGCGGCGTTGGGCGGTGCGACGCTTTGGTTCAAACGCGACGAGCTCAATCACACAGGGGCCCATAAAATCAATCATTGCATCGGGCAAGTTCTACTCGCCCGTCGCATGGGCAAAACGCGTGTGATCGCCGAAACAGGCGCAGGCCAGCACGGGGTGGCGGTAGCCACGGTGTGCGCGCTTTTCGATCTCCCCTGCGTTGTCTACATGGGGGCGAAAGACATCCAGCGTCAAAAGCCGAATCTGTTTCGGATGCGTCTCCTTGGCGCCGAAGTCCGGCCTGTTTCTGCGGGGTCTGCCTCGCTCAAAGACGCCCTCAACGAGGCGTTACGCGATTGGATTGCCAATGTTGACTCGACGTTCTATATCATCGGCACGGCCGCGGGGCCGCATCCCTACCCCGTCATGGTTCGAGACTTTCAATCGGTGATCGGCCGCGAAGTCCGACGCCAATTCACAGCCCAGAGCGGCCGAGCCCTCCCAGATGGTCTTATCGCCGCCATCGGGGGCGGGTCGAACGCGCTTGGGCTGTTCCACGCTTTTTTGGACGAGCCCTCGGTCCGGCTGTTTGGCGTCGAAGCCGGGGGAACAGGTCTGGCGTCGGATCGCCACGCGGCTTCGCTGAACGGCGGCCGAGCGGGCATTTTGCACGGCAATCGAACCTATGTCCTCCAGGACGACGAGGGCCAAGTGAAGGAAGCGCATTCCATCTCGGCCGGCTTGGACTATCCGGCGGTCGGCCCCGAGCACGCCTGGCTCTTTGAGCAAAAACGCGTCCAATACGTCGTGGCCAACGATAGCGAAGCTTTGGAGGCCTTCCGGCTCTGTTGCCGAACCGAGGGCATCCTGCCTGCCCTAGAGCCCGCCCACGCGCTCGCGTATGCCTGTCAGCTGGCCCCCGCCTATTCTCGCGAAACGCATTTTATTTTGAATCTCTGCGGGCGGGGAGATAAGGATATTTTCACGGTCGCCTCGGCCCTGGGGGTCGACCTAGGCGTAGACCCGGGCGTCGACCTGGGGGTGGGGGGCGACATTGAAGCGAACGCGGCGGAAGAGAAAGCCGCGGCCCCGCCTCTGGACAGCCCTCATGTTCCATAACCGCATCGACCGCTGTTTCGCTTCTATTCGGGCTCAAAAACGAACGGGGCTATCCTGTTTCCTCATGGCGGGCGACCCCGACCTGGCGACGAGTCAGGAAACGCTGGCGCGATTACCAAGCTGCGGGGTCGATCTGATAGAGCTCGGGATGCCTTTTTCGGACCCCATGGCCGATGGGCCCATCCTCCAGGCGGCCGGCAAAAGAGCCATCCAAAACGGCCAGACCATGCGCAAGACGCTCCAGATGGTTCGGCTGTTTCGTCAAAAGGACACGACCACGCCTCTGGTTTTGATGGGGTATTACAATCCGGTCTACCAAACGAGCATCGACGCTTTCGGCGTGATGGCGCGACAGGCGGGGGCGGATGGCGTTTTGCTCGTCGACGTCCCGCTGGAGATGCATTTCGAAATCGCCCCCGCTCTGGCGCGCGCGGAGCTGCATTTGATTCATCTCGTGGCCCCGACCAGTCTGGGTGCCCGCCTTGAGCCTATCTGTCGGCAGGCGCGTGGCTTTTTGTACTATGTCGCCGTGACGGGCATCACGGGCCAGAAAACCGCCGAGATCGAGGCCCATCAGACGGCTCTACGGGAGGTGCGCCGCCAGAGCTCTATCCCTGTCGTAACGGGGTTCGGCATCCGAACGCGGGCTCAGCTTGAGCACCTTCGCGGGCACGCCGATGCCGTCGTGATCGGGTCGGCTTTTGTGGACCGGTGCCATCGAGAAGGCTCGGACGCGGCTCTGGCGTGGCTCCGGGGGCTCGGGGATGCGCTGGAGGCCAAAACCTGAGAGCCTCCAGAAGAACGTCCGCCACCCCCCGCCGGCCCCCCGCCGTGCCCGAACAGTTCTTGACAGAAAACGCATTTTCCTGCAGGGTGTGAGGAACCATGCCGCCGCCCCCGGGAGCCCGGGAAATATAGAGCGTTGAGGCATGGGGGACGTACGTCGTTGGCCTACGATTGGGCACGACGGACGACGCTGGAGGGGTGCCCGAGTGGTTAAAGGGGACGGGCTGTAAACCCGTTGGCTGAGCCTACGCTGGTTCGAATCCAGCTCCCTCCAGACCGGGAGAATCTAGACCGGGAGAAGCGGCCAGAGCCGCCCCTTGAGGCGCACGGCGCGGGTGTAGCTCAAAGGTAGAGCCCCAGCCTTCCAAGCTGGTAGTGTGGGTTCGATTCCCATCACCCGCTCATTTCTGCCCCGCCGCGTGCGGCCAGGCACCCGGAGGACGTGCAGGAGTGTAGCTCAGTCGGTAGAGCACCGGTCTCCAAAACCGGGTGCCGGGGGTTCGAGTCCCTCCACTCCTGCCAGGCCTGCGGGCGCGGGCTCCCAGCCCGTGAGTCCCGACGAGCCCGCGAAAACAGGCGCACACAAGTGCGCCGACCCGCAAAAAACCGCGGGCGCCGGGGGAAGAGTTGTTGGAGCCGCGGGAACCACCGTTGGCATAAAGCAATACCCGCCCGAAGCCTGCCCTTCCTGCCATGCCACCGGCCATGCTACCGGAAACGAGCAACGCGCTAGATGGGGCACGGTGCTCAGAAAAGACAGTTTTGTCGAGAAAAAACGTCTGCCTAGAGGCCCCACCCTCAAGGGCAGCTCCACGTTTGGGGGCGGCGTGATTCTCAGAGACCAACGCTTATCCCAACACAAATCGCAATACGGGGGCTCATCATGACCCGACGAGGCCCGGAGAGTCACGGTCGGACATCGCCCCCAGTCGCGCCAGACCTCCAGGAAATTGCCGCGCCATCGCCAGATGCCGCCGCCGAACGTGCGCGTCACGGGCTGGGAGGGGGAGGTCGGACACGACAGCGTGGCGAGCAGCGTCTCAATTTTGGCCCCCTCGAGACGCAGATAAGCACCTCTCAACGCCCGGAGAAGCCGGAGGACCAAACGAAAGCGAAGTCCATGAGGCAGGGCCATCCAAAAGTCTCGTTGCAGACGAAAGCCGCCATACCCCCTCTGCAGAGCTTGGCCTCCCGCCTGACGGAGCCTGTCTTCCAGGCAGGCATCCAGACAGGCCTCGTTGTCTGCCAGGCGGTGGGCCCAGGCGGCCAGCCGCGCGGGCTGAAACCCAAGTCTTGCCAGGGGGCCTCGCATCGCGGCTCCCAGCTGGCCGCGTTCGCTTTCCGGATTCGTCGGGTCTTCGACCGACACCAGACCCTGGGTGCGTATAAAATCGGCCAAGGCTTCTCGGGAGAAAGAGAGCAGCGGCCGTAGCACTAAAACGCCGTTCTCCAGCCGCCAAGGCGGCAGCGCCGCCGCCCCCGAGCCCCGCCTGAGGCCCTGCAGAAAGCCTGTTACGACGTCATCTTGCGTGTGGCCGACAAAGAGCAGACGAATGCCGTGCGCCTGGCACCATGCGGTCATGCACGCATATCTGAACTGGCGGGCCCAGGCCTGGACATTGTGCGGAGGCGACGGCAGGGGGGGCGATAGCGGCGACGGAACGGCGGCGGCATCGGGCAGGATCTCGACACCGAAACCCCGGGCGCGCAGGTCGGGAGCAAGCCTCTCCAGGACCGCCCGAGACCCCGGTTGAAGACCGTGGTCCACCATGAGACAGATAAGCGCGTGCCCTCCCCACGCCGAGCGGGTCTGGTGCAATAAATGGGCTAAAGCGAGCGAATCTCCCCCGCCACTCACGGCGATGGCCACGGCAGGCAGGGGCGGCGTGAACCAGGGGCGGCACCGCGCTTGGAGGCCTCGCATGGTCGCCAGGAATTGGGCCTCTAGCCGAGCGGTTCGAAGGTGAAAAGGAGGCGTCTGCGATGTACCAGTACCAGCCATGGTCAACCTCTGGAGGCCCCTGCTCGATCAGGGGCAGCTATAGTTCTCCAGAGACCGGTTGATAGATCTCAAAAGGTCGGGGTCCAGGACGTCCTCGTACTGCCCCAGGAGGTGTCTGAGAACCTCGCAGGCTTCGGCGGCTTTATCGAGAGCCTCCAAGCTGAAGGCGAGACGAAGAAAGGCGCGGGCTCCCTCGCGGGTCCGGGTTTCACTGTTTTCATCGACCTCGGCGGCCTTGAGATAGCTGGCGGCGGCCTCGGCGTGGTTCTGGCGCACGGCGTAAATTTCACCAAGCCAGTAATGGACGAGCACAAGATGCGAGCCTTGGGGATAGAGCTCGAGATAGCGGCCAAAGGCTTCGAAAGCCTGGTCGAGCTCGCGACGCTGGAGCGAAGCAAAAGCCTGGGCGTATAGGGACTCGGGCGTGGCAACGGATTCACCGGGCTCTCGGGGAATCCCCGAGGCCGGAGGGGCCTCCGGAGAACCAGAAGACACCCCGCCTGCCTCAGACGACAATTCCGGCAGAAGCGACGTGGCAGGGAGTTCCGAGGGCTCCGGCGAAGACAGGTCCGGTGCGGACTCGAGGGGCGGAGGCGGCGACGGCGACGGGGGAACCGCGGCAGAGGCCGACGGGGGAAGACCGGTCAGGCGTTCCAAGGCGCGCTCCAATAGGGAGAGACGCTGCTCGAGACTCTCCAATTGGGCTGTCAATTGGGCGAAGGCTTGTTCAAAATCGGCCAGCCGCTGTTGATAGCTTAGAAACAGAGCCCGAGAAGGCGGGGCGGTGCCCGGCAGAGGCGCCGCCCCCGGGGCATTTTGCTGAGAGCTTTGCGAGCTTTGCTCCAGGCGGAGGGCCTCCAATTGGGACTCCAAGCGGCGCATGTCGTCTCGGAGTTCCTGCAGCCCAGGGGCCTCCCCGGCTTCCTGGGCCTGGGCATAGGCATGGGCCGGGAGCAGGCCGAACAAACAGCCCCACACGCAGCCCCAGAACCAGAAGCGGGCGTAAAAAAAATTTTTCACAATCTTCCTCAGATGCGAAACAGGCACGGCCCGCCCACGCCAAACACGCGCCAAGCCAGGCGCATAAATAAAAGAGACGGCAGGCAGGCAGGCCACAAAAACCGGATAGAATTCGGGTAAAGCCCGGGTCAGATCTGAGGGCGCAAGCCCAAAAAGAAAAGCACCGGACCCACCGGACCCATGGCCGGATCGCATGCCCGAACGCCGGGCGAAGGGCTCGGCCGCCATCTTCTGGACGGGTCACAAGGCCCCTCGGCCCCGTACCCCCCGGAACACCCCATGAGCAGCACGCACAACGCCTAGACATAACACGGCCGGGCCTGAAACGCAAATCGCCCGAACGAGCTGAACCAACCAAACCAGCCGAGGCCACGTCAGCCAAAACCCCCTCGGGGAACGTCCGGAGAACGCTCGGAGATTGGCTAGGTGAGCGATTCGATTTTCTAGGGCCTCTGTAGATTTGCTAAATAAAATCGGACAGAATGCCGAAAACAATCGAGGAGCGTACGAGAATGAAAGAACGCACACCATCGCACCGATTGCAGCGAAACTGGGACTCACCCGTGACGCCCCGGGGAGACCGACAGGCGGACCTACAGACGGACCGACAGGCAGAGCAGAAGCAGGCGCACCAGTGGGCTCGATCTCAACTCCTCCGGACGTTTGCGCAAACGGAGCCGCAGACAAAAGGCCAGAACACGCCTCCAGAGCCCCAAGAGGCCGCAATGCATCCTCATCCGCTGGAGCGTCGAATCGAATGGCGTTTTCGAACCCTCAAACAAGCCACGAGGCACCTCTGGATTTGCGAGACACGGCAGGCCAATCAATGGCGAGCTCTGGCTGTTCTGCGTCTCCTCCAGCAGCTGCCGCGGCCGGCGGCTTTGCCGCGCCTAAACCCGAGCCAAGAGCTCGAACAACTCGGGGTGTCGAAGCTGTAGATTTGCTAAATAAAATCAGACAGAATGCCGAAAACAATCGAGGGGCGTACGAGAATGAAAGAACGCACACCATCGCACCGATTGCAGCGAAACTGGGACTCACCCGTGACGCCCCGGGGAGACCGACAGGCGGACCTAAAGGCGGACCGACAGGCAGAGCAGAAGCAGGCGTGCCAGTGGGCTCGGTCTCAACTCCTCCGGACGTTTGCGCAAACGGAGCCGCAGACACAAGGCCAGAACACGCCTCCAGAGCCCCAAGAGGCCGCGACGCATCCTCATCCGCTGGAGCGTCGAATCGAATGGCGTCTTCGAGCCCTCAAACAAGCCACGAGACAAGTCTGGATTTGCGAGACACGGCAGGCCAATCAATGGCGAGCTCTGGCTGTTCTGCGTCTCCTCCAGCAGCTGCCGCGGCCGGCGGCTTTGCCGCGCCTAAACCCGAGCCAAGAGCTCGAACAACTCGGGGCGTCGAAGCTGTAGATTTGCTAAATCAAAATCGGACAGAATGCCGAAAACAATCGAGAAACGGAAGAGGATGAAAGAACGCACACCATCGCACCGATTGCAGCGAAGAAACTGGGACTCACCCGTGACGCCCCGGGGAGACCGACAGGCGGACCTAAAGGCGGACCGACAGGCAGAGCAGAAGCAGGCGCACCAGTGGGCTCGGTCTCAACTCCTCCGGACGTTTGCGCAAACGGCGCCGCAGACACAAGGCCAGAATACGCCTCCAGCGTCCGCATGGGCCGCAATGCATCCGCTGGAGCATTCGCTGGAGCGTCGAATCGAATGGCGTCTTCGAGCCCTCAAACAAGCCACGAGACAAGTCTGGATTTGCGAGACACGGCAGGCCAATCAATGGCGAGCTCTGGCCGTTCTGCGTCTCCTGGACCGCGAAGCCCTGGAAAGAGAACGCCTTGCCCATCATTTTTTCGCCAAGTCTCCCTCTGAGGCGTTTCGGGTGCCGGCCGCTTTGGCGTGGTGTCTCGAAACCGGGCGGTTTTCCGGATGGTTTTTACGGGCCTTCACGGACGGCGAAAGTCTGACGAGCCGGACGAATCACGCCCGGTCTCTCGGGCCGGTGGCCCGATGTGAGGCCCGGCGGGCGCGTTGGCTCGAGGCCCTCGCCCGAGGCCTGGAGGCTCTTCAACAGCTGCCACGGCCGGCGGCTTTGCCGCGCCTAAACCCGAGCCAAGAGCTCGAACAACTCGGGGCGGCGCAGCTGCCCGACCGCATGAAAAAAAAACTAACTTCCGCCCTGGCTTTGATCGAAGAGCTGCCCTCGGTGTGGTGTCACGGAGATTTCCACCCTGCCAATGTGTGTTTCGGAACGGAGGGCCTCACCGTGTTCGATTGGGAATATACGAGCTGGGGCCCGCGCGGCTTGGACCTGGCGAATTTTTCGCTCTATTTTCCCCTCCGAGCCGATGAGAAAGAAAAATTATGCCGAGACCTGGGTCTCGATTCGAAAAAAGAGGCCTTCGAGGCCACGCAATGGGTCGCCTTTGTGCTTAATTTTTTGTGGGCACAGGCATGGGAGAAAAAAGAGAAAAATGCCTTCTGGACGCGCGCAGTCCGAGCCCAAATCCCTCAGCTTGCAAACCATTGGCGCCCGTAGTAAACTGGCGGCTGGCTGCCCGGGTAGTCTAGCTGCCTGGGCAGTCCCCGGCAGTTCTGGGCGGTTGTTTAGAGGCGGCTCGCCATGGGGGTGGCGTGCCCCGTGTTTTATAAACTTGTTTTATAAAGTTCTATAAACCTCGCGAGACCTGGGCGAGGACAGAAAACCGGAAGGTAAAGAAGGTGAAAATGGCACAAGAAACAGAAAAAAAAAGCGTGGTCTCGAAAATTCTACGCCTGGTGGTGTTTGGGGCCTTTGTGCTGGCTCTCGTGCTTTTCTTCGCGTTGGGCGGGGCAGATTATGTCTCCCTTGAGTCCCTACGCGACAATCGCGCGTTCCTGACGCAATTCGTTCAGGAGTCCTATCTCATAGCTGCGCTTTGTTTCATCGTGGCCTATTTTTTGGTAGCCGCCTTCTCGTTGCCGTTGGGTCTGCTACTCTCTTTGACGGGCGGGTTTCTGTTTGGGGCCATTTGGGGCGGTTTTTTTATCGTTGTGGGGGCAACCTTGGGCGCGACGTCCCTCTTTCTGGCGGCCAAATACGTCTTTCGAGAAGCCTTGAGCCGCTCAGCAGGCGTCTATCTCCAGAAACTCGAGGCGGGATTCCAAGAAAATGCTTTATCTTATATGTTCGTGCTCCGGCTCGTGCCGATTTTTCCGTTTTGGGTTGTGAACCTTGTCCCGGCTCTTTTAGGGGTGCGGGGGCAGGTTTTCTTTGTCGGGACTTTTTTCGGCATCATGCCGGGGAGTTTTGCGTATGCCCTCGCCGGGGCAGGCATCGGGAGCGTCTTCGACCAGGGCGGGGAGCTTTCGGCAAGCAACATCTTGACGCCTCAGCTTTTGGGAGCTTTTGTCGCCCTGGGTCTGGTTGCGCTCATGCCTGTGGTCTATAAGCAAATCCGAAAGAGAAAACGAGACCACCATGCTTGACCATTCCGGAAACCAGCGGGCGACCGCTTCCGGTTACTTTTCTATAGGATGAAAAGAGGATGAAACGTTTCTTTATTCTGGGATTTTTAGGGCTCTTATCGGGGCTCTGGGGCTGTGCCGAGGTCGAGAGTTTTCTCGACCCCACGCCGGTCCAATTCCGTGGCGGGCCGACGCTCCCCCTGACGGCGGCGCGGGTCCTTTTTCTGGACGAGCGCGCGGCCCAGCCTCCCAATCCGGACAATGTCTATCCAGAATTGCTTGTCAAGGTCGAGGCGGGCGTAGAAAACTGGGCGACTTATCGGCTCCAGCCGACCCTGCCTCCTGAAGGCGAAAACTCGACGGAGGCGGCGGCGGGGGAAGGAGACACCGTGCGTGTCCGGCTCGTGAGCCTGGTCGTTACACGCGAAAACTACCGCACCGATCAAACGCCCGCGGCTTTTCTCAGAAACGAGCTGAAGGCTTTGCTAGAAGGGACGCTCGAAATCGTTCTAGAGTGGCAGCCTGCCGATGGCGGCCTCAAGACCTCTCGAATCACGGTCAAATCCCAAACGAGTATCCACGAGGACGACGATGCCCAGACCATCCAGGACCGCTATCACAATTTCAGCGTCCAGATGACAAACCTGTTCGACCGAGAGGCAACCAAAATTTTGCAAACCAACCCGACCTTCGAGGGCCTGATTCAAAATTAAGGGCCCCAGGATGAAGGTTGCCCGGGGATGTAGCCTCCTTTTCGCGTGACTTTTTCAGCTTTTACGCTTTTGAAAGAAGCGGTGTGGCCGGCCTCGGCGCGCCCGCATTGGCGGGACCGCCCCTTACGCAAGACTTATGACTATGTTGTGATCGGCGGCGGCGGGCATGGCCTCGCCACGGCTTATTATCTGGCGAAGAATCACCGGGCTCAAAACATCGCCGTTCTGGAAAAAAATTGGCTCGGGAGCGGCAATGTCGGGCGGAACACCACCATCGTCCGGTCGAACTATCTCCTGGATGAGAATGTACCCTTTTACGAGTTCTCTTTGCGCCTTTGGGAGCGCCTCTCGCAAGAGCTCGGCTATAATCTGATGTTCTCACAACGCGGCGTTCTGAATCTTTTTCATTCCGACGCCGGGTGCGACGAAGCGACGCTCCGCGGCAACCGGATGCGCAGACACGGCGCGGATGCCGAGCTCCTCTCGGAACGGCAGCTTCGGAAAAAACTGCCTTTTTTGAATTACGACGCGGGGCGGTTTCCGATTCGAGGCGGACTCCTCCAGAGACGGGCGGGCACGGCGCGCCACGACGCCCTGGCCTGGGGCTACGCCCGAGCCGCCAGTCGCCTGGGCGTCGATCTCATCCAGCAATGCGAGGTGCTCGATTTCCAAATCCACGAGAATCGCGTCCAAAGTCTCGAGACCACGCTCGGCCCGATACGCGCCGAAAAAATCGGCCTGGCCGTGGCGGGACGCACGAGTCTGCTGGCTCGAAAACTAGGCTTATGTCTCCCCATCGAATCGCACGTCCTGCAGGCCTGCGTGACCGAGGGCCTCAAGCCTTTTTTAGACCTTGTCCTCGTCTATGGGGCCGGGCATTTTTATATTTCTCAGTCGGATAAGGGCGGCCTGGTGTTCGGAGGCGACCTCGACGGCTATAACAGCTATGCGATGCGAGGCAATCTCGCCACCATCCAGCACGTGGTCGAGTCCGGCGTGGAGCTCGTGCCGGGGCTCTCCCGCGTGCATCTTTTGCGTCACTGGGGCGGCGTGATGGATATGTCCATGGATGGGTCGCCGGTGATAGATCGCACGCCTCTCGAGAATGTTTATCTCAATGCGGGGTGGTGTTATGGGGGGTTCAAAGCGACGCCGGCCTCGGGGTGGTGTTTCGCGCATCTTCTGGCGCACGATACCGGCCACGAGCTCGCTCAGGCTTACCGGCTGGACCGATTCAAGACGGGGGCTCTTATAGACGAAAAGGGCGTCGGAGCCACGCCAAACCTCCATTGACCGCCCCATATGGACCGCCATGGACCGCTTGCTGAGGAACGCCCCAAGCATGTCTCAAGAACGCTTCTGAGTTACGCCCTGAGTTCGAATCATGAAAATTCCCTGCCCCTTCTGCGGCCTCAGAGCCTATGACGAATTTGTTTATGGACGCCCGGCGGCCCCGCCCCTTTCTCGAGAGCAGCCTCCAGAGGCATGGTACAGCTATTTGTACGAACGCGACAACCCAGAAGGGCCCCATAGCGAGCTCTGGTATCACCAGGCGGGGTGTCGGCAGTGGTTGATCGTCCAACGCAACACCGCCACCCATCAAATTCTGACGACCGAGCTCGCTCATGGCCGACCGCCCACCGCCGACCGAAACAAAAGCTGAGAAAACAAAGAGGAACAAGCTCAGAGCCTGAACGAAACGAGGCACCCAAGACCAGGCAGACACGACGCGTCCGGCGATAGGTTTGAAAGTGCCGACCCGGAACGACAGCCGAGGCTTCGCTCGGCATGACCCCCGCCCTGCCTCCCAAGCCCGGAATTTCACAAACAGAGAACCCAGTCCGAGACCCTTACGGCCACCCCATTGCGTATGAAACCAGATTCTGTCCGAAACGAAAGCCTGCGGGAAGAAGGCACCCCGGAGGGACCCAGGCAACCGGGACAACCGGGGCAGCCGGGACAACCAGGGCAGCCGGGACAACCAGGGCAGCCGGGACAACCAGGGCAGCCGGGACAACCAGGGCAGCCGGGACAACCAGGGCAGCCGGGACAACCAGGGCAGCCGGAACAACCGGGACAGCCGGGGCAGGCCGTCGACCCCCATCCCAGTCCGGCGGCCGCCGCACCGGCGGGGTCTCCAGGCCTCCATGAGGCAGAACGCAGCCCCACCAACGCCGCCCAAACGAGCCGGCAGAAAAAACAAAAAAACGACGCCATGCCCGACGGGAACGAGACCAGGCAGAAAACCGGCGCGTCCGGCGGCGCTTCGCCCGCCCCGCCCCCAAACCCGGGGCTTCAAAAACAGGGAGCCCACACCGATATCCTTACGGCCAGCTCATTGCGTATGAAACCAGATTCTGACCAAAACGAAAGCCTGCGGGAAGAAGGCGTCCCGGAGGGGCCCAGGCAACCGGGACAACCAGGGCAGCCGGGACAACCAGGGCCACCGGGACAACCGGGACGGCCGGGACAACCGGGACAGGCCGTCGACCCCTATCCCAGTCCGGCGGCCGCCGCACCGGCGGGGTCTCCAGGCCTCCATGAGGCAGACCGCAGCCCCACCAACGCCGTCCAAACGAGCCGGCAGAAAAAACAAAAAAACGACGCCATGCCCGACGTAAACGAGACCAGGCAGAAACCGGCGCGTCCGGCGGCGCTTCGCCCCCAAACCCGGGGCTTCAAAAACAGGGAGCCCACGCCGATATCCTTACGGCCAGCTCATTGCGTATGAAACCAGATTCTGACCAAAACGAAAGCCTGCGGGAAGAAGGCACCCCGGAGGGGCCCAGACAACCGGGACAACCGGGACAACCGGGGCAGCCGGAACAACCAGGGCAGCCGGGACAACCAGGGCAGCCGGAACAACCGGGACAGCCGGGGCAGGCCGTCGACCCCCATCCCAGTCCGGCGGACGCCGCACCGGCGGGGACTCCAGGCCTCCATGAGGCAGAACGCAGCCCCACCAACGCCGCCCAAACGAGCCGGCAGAAAAAACAAAAAAACGACGCCATGCCCGACGTGAAAAAGCCAGAAGAGAACGCGAGCCAGACACACTCTGAGTCCTCCCGCGGGGCCTCCTCCGGGGCCGCCCCCGGACGCCAGAGGCAAAACGGACGGCGGCCCCTCGGCCCCAGCGGCCATAAAGACCGCCGAAAAGGTGCCCCGCCGCCTCCCCGGCAAGGCGGCGGCCTGAGCTCACATGAACGCTTCTCTTTTTCCTTCAACGGCAAGACGTTATGGGCTCAAAAAGGAGATTCCCTGGCTTCGGCTCTGCTAGCTCACGGCCTATGGGTCCACGGACGGAGCTTTAAATACCACCGACGCCGCGGCCTCATCGCCATGGACTGGCACGAGCCGAACAGCCTGGCCCAAGTCGGTCAGGCGGGCGATGAAACGCCGAATCGGCCCACGCCTCTGGTGGAACTGGAACCGGGCCTCATAAGTGCGAGTCAGAACCACGTCCCAGCCCTTCGGTGGGATTGGCGACGTCTTTTCGATTATCTTTCGCCTTTTTTGCGCGCGGGGTTTTACTACAAGACGTTCAAAGGCCCCGGCCGCCACGCCTGGACCCGGCTCTACGAGCCCTTCATCCGTAAATCGGCGGGGCTCGGGCGGGCGAGCTACCTCCAAGATCCCCGGAGCTATGATCATGCCTTTGCCTTCTGCGATTATCTCGTGATTGGCGGGGGCCCTGCGGGCTTATGGGCGGCTCTCGAGCTCGCCCGGGCGGGACACGAGACCCTCCTGGTCGAGAAGGACTGGATTCTAGGCGGAAGCTGGGCCGACCAACCCGACCGAGCGCAGGAGCTCGCGACGCTCCGAGCCCAGCTGCGCGCCTGCCCCAAGCTGCGCGTTCAAACGCGCACCGTCTGTTTCGGGCAGTATGACCAAGGCTTTGGGGCCGTCGAGACCCTCCCGCCCGCTGTTCGAGCCCAGCATCACGTCCGAGAAATCTTCTGGCAAATCCATCCCCGACGCGTCCTCCTTGCCAGCGGGGCGTGTGAGAAAATGCTCTGTTTTCCGGGCAATGACACGGCGGGGGTGATGTTGCTCTCTGCGGCCGAGCGGCTTATGGGGCGGTACGGGGTGACTTTAGCCTCTAAAGCTGTGCTCATGGGCGATTCCTCGACGCTGCGGCCGACGGCGGCCCGACTGCGGGCTTTGGGGCTTTCGCTGGAGGCTCATCTATTCTGCGACCCGGTCCAAGAGCCTCTGCCGGGCGTCCCGACCTCCCCCACCTGGACGGTCCTGGACGTCAAAAAAAAGCGCGGGCGGTTGCACGCTATCCGAATCGGCGAGAGCGGGGCACCCCTTTCCACCACGAAATGGATTCAAACGGAACTCTTGCTCGTGAGCGGCGGGTGGCAGCCTCAAGGCCAGCTCGCGACCCATCTGGGACACGCGGCGGTGTGGAACGGTTTAGCTCACAGTTGGGTGCCGGCTCTGAGCGAGACCTTCCTCGCGGTCGGAGCCGCCCGAGGCGTGCACGACCCCACCCGCCTCCGCGAGGACGTCCAGCACCTGGTGAAAAACCTGGAACCGCTGGAACCGCTGGAGCCCCAAGACCCGTTGGAGCCTCCAGGCGACGCAGCGCGCCGCTCGTGGCGAGAAAATCTCGCCGCGCCCTGCCGTCAGCCTGTTCTGCCGGAGGCTCTCGCCATGGCTCGGCCACGACCGGGTCGGCCTGTGCCGCGTTGGCCGGATCTCTATTACCGGCTCCGGCGGCCGAAGGCCTTTACAGACTTCCAGAATGATGTGACCAGCACCGACATCCGGCAGGCGCTGCTCGAGAATTTCCAACACCCAGAGCACCTCAAACGCTACACCACGCTGGGGATGGGCACCGACCAGGGCCGTTTAGCCCAGAATCTAGGCTTGACCGCCGCCGCGCGCCATCTCCAGCGCCCCGTGCGAGACCTCCATCCGCCGCGTGCTCGGCCGCCGCTGGCACCCATTTCTCTGGGCGTGCTGGGAGGCCTCCCCATGCGGCACCCGCCCACGCGCCAGACACCGATCCACGCCTGGCACGCCGCCCATGGAGCCTCTTTTGTCGAGGCCGGCCTGTGGGTCCGACCCCAGTGGTACACCCATCCGTCCGATGAAACCGGCGCGGAAGCCGGCACGGAAGCCGCGAGCCCAACCGGGGGCACAACCGGGACGAGCCCCGCCGACCGGAACCAGGCGAAAAACCAGGAGTCGCCCCGCCTCAACGGCAACGGACACGCAAGACGGCCCGACTGGCGCATCGCCTGCGACCGCGAGGTCCAAGCCGTCCGGCACCAGGCTGGCTTATGCGATATCTCGACGCTGGGCAAAATAGAGCTGTATGGCCCGGATGCTCGGACTTTCCTCGAGTATGTTTATGTCAATTCTTTGGCGAAACTCGCCCCTGGCCGAGCCCGATACGGTGTGATGCTCCGCGAGGACGGTATCGTTCTGGACGATGGCGTGTGTGCCTGTCTCGGGCCCGATCATTTTTATATAACGACCACGACCGCCAATGCGGCCAAGGTTTTCCAGCATTTGACCTATTGCCATCAAGTTCTGTGGCCGAACCTGCGTCTCTTTTTTGTTTCCGTCACCGAGCCCTGGGCCAAACTAGCTCTGGCCGGCCCCAAGGCGCGGCAAATCCTATCGAAAGCTTGGCCTCATCTGAATCTGTCGAACGAGGCTTTGCCTCATATGGGCTTGCTCCAGACGTCTTTAGACTCGGAGACACCGGGGCGGCTCTTCCGTCTGAGTTTCTCGGGCGAAAGAGCCTATGAGATTGCCGTACCGGCGCGGCGCGGCCAGGCCGTCTGGGAACATCTGATGGCCAAAGGCCAGAGTCTCGGCCTGCAGCCCTATGGGACCGAAGCCATGGGCGTCCTGCGTATCGAAAAAGGCCACGTCGCGGGGCCGGAACTGAACGGACGCACGACGTGTCAGGACTTGGGGCTCGAGAAACTCATGGCGAAACATAAGGACTATGCGGGCAAAGTTCCGGCACAGCGGCCCGCGTTCCTGGAGGCTCGGCGGCCTCAATTGGTCGGGTTGCGACCGGTTCACGCTGGGAACACCGGGCCCTTCCGGGCGGGGGGGCTGCTTTTTTCGAATCGAGACCCCGGGGTCTGCCGAGGCTGGGTGAGCTCGGCTTGTTTCTCGCCGACGTTGGGACAGAGCCTCGGGCTGGGCTTCGTCGAAAACGGCCGCCAGTGTCTCACAGAAATTCTGACATTCCGCGATGACCTGAGACAAACCGCGTGCCAGGTTCAAATCACCCCGCCTTGTCACTATGACCCGGATCATCGGAGGCTCTATGATCGGGGGCCTTCCTGAAAACAAACGGTGCTCTGCGGATGGGAAGCTGGGCCACCCGGCTCGAGGATCAGCACACAACAGAAAAAGCAAACCAGATGTGGTATCCTAAACTCACGCTTTTCGCCCGTGCTGAACCCAACTACAAGCTCAAGGACCTGGTTCGTATGGTTCGAATCGAATCGGCGGAGGCGTACCGCACCCGGTGGCAACAAACGGTGCAGGCCATTATGGACGATGAGCTGGAAGTCAAGGGCAGGCGCATCTTGTCGCTTGCGGCCCTGCTTGAAGATGGGCTAGAGCAAACACGGGACGATTTTGCCTATATAGCTAATAATACTTTCGTACGCACACTCCCCAAGGACCTGCCTGGCTTTGATGCCCTGCTACCCCGCCTACAGAACGCTATGGACCGGCACCTCCCCCCACACGGGCCTTGGGTGCCCTATAAGCGGTCCTTTTACATACCCATACAGTCGTATGACCCCCCCAAACGCAACAAACCCATGACACAGCTGCATGACAACGCCTTATAAGCGCGCCGAAACACGCCTGCAGGCTCTGACGGCTCTGGCCGGAGCGGGCGGCGGCCTAGCCGTTTCGGCGTATCCCTGTGTGGTGATGTTCCAGTGTTCTCAACCGGAGAAGCTGGACGCCTGGCTTCGCGACACAGAGCAGACGTTCTTGCTCCCGCGCGCCCGAGCCCGAGTCACGCCGACGGCTCTTTTGGCTCAAATGGCCCCCGAGGGCTGGATGTGGGCCGGACAGACCCGGCTTCCTCCCGGGGCTCTGCCGCAAGAAGCGGGGCTCTGGGGGCTCGACATGAGCGACGCCTTTTTCAGTTTTAGGCTGGCAGGTGCCACAGCGGCGAGGCTCTTTACGCTGATGTTTGACATCCTGCCGCCTCTGGGGCCCGATTGGCACGGCTTTCAGACTTTGGCCGGACCCTATCCCGTCCAATTCGTCGGACACGCAGAACATTGGGTTCTGTATGTGCCGACCTCTTACGCCGAGTCCTTCACGCTGTTTCTGTCGAAAAAAGTCCAGACGCTCGAAGCTCTGCTAGACGACCCGACAGACGACCCGGGCCGCGGGCTCGACAGCGGCCTCTGGGGGCAAACCCGCCCGTAGGCAAGCCTCAGGTGCCAGCCGGGGCCGGCGCGGAAGCCGGCGAAGAGGCCTGAGCCGTTTTCCGCAAGACATAGTGCAACACCCCGCCGTGGTCGTAATACAGAGCCTCGGTTTCCGTATCAATACGGGAAAGACATTGAAAGGTCTGCTGGGCTCCCGAAGCCCGTGTGATCGTACAGACCAAAGACTGACCCGGTCGGGCTCTATCGTCTAAACCCGTGATGTCAAAAATTTCGTCTCCCGTCAGACCGAGCGTCCGGCGAGTTACGCCCTCGGGCAACTGAAGCGGCAAAACGCCCATGCCGATTAAATTAGAACGATGAATGCGCTCAAAACTTTCAGCCAGGACGGCTCGGACGCCCAATAAACGCGTCCCCTTCGCCGCCCAGTCTCGAGAAGACCCCGTCCCATATTCGCGGCCCCCGACCACGACAAGCGGGACGTTCGCCTCGCGATAGCGCGCGCTCGCCTCGAAAATGGAGAGCACCTCGCCCGAAGGATAGTGGCGCGTGAGACCACCCTCCTGGTGGTCCAGCATTTCGTTGCGAATCCGGATATTCCCAAAGGTCCCTCGGAGCATCACCTCGTGATTGCCGCGCCGGGCCCCGTAGGAATTGAAAGCCGTTTCGGGGACCTGACGCTCGACGAGCCAACGACCGGCCGGCGTGTCCGAGCGAAACGTTCCCGCAGGCGAAATATGGTCCGTCGTCAGAGAGTCACCGAAAATGCCTAAAAGCCGCGCGCCCCGGATATCTTCCAGAGGCGGGGGCTCGGATTCGATCGCCTCGAAGTAAGGCGGGCGCCGGATATAGGTCGAAGCGTCCGGCCAGCGATACACATGCTCGGGCGGCACTTCGATGCTCCCCCAAGCCGAGGAGCCCTCAAAGATATCCTGGTAACGCACCTGATAAAGCTGCGGCGAGAGCACCTCGTTCTGCACGCGCGCGATCTCGGCACTTGTCGGCCAGATGTCTCGCAAATAGACGGGCTTCCCGTGTTCGTCCAGACCCAAAGCCGCACGCGTCAGGTCCGAGCAAACCGTCCCAGCCAGCCCATAAGCGACCACCAGCGGCGGCGAGGCTAGATAATTCGCCCGCGTGAGCGGATGCACGCGCCCCTCGAAATTGCGATTCCCAGACAACACCGCGCAGACATAAAGCCCCTGAGATTCAATCGCGCGTTCCACCTCTGGGGCGAGCGGGCCCGAGTTCCCAATACACGTCGTACACCCATACCCAACCAGCTGGAATCCAAGTGCGTCTAAATCCGCCTGCAACCCGGACCGGGTGAGATAATCTGTCACAACCTGGCTGCCAGGAGCCAACGACGTTTTGACCCAGGAGGGCACTCGAAGGCCGCGCTCGCGTGCTCGGCGCGCGACAAGCCCCGCCGCCAGCATCACCGCCGGATTGGAGGTGTTCGTGCAACTGGTGATGGCGGCGATGACAACCGAACCATGCGTGAGACCCGAGCTTGACCCCGGCGGCACGGGGCCATGGACGCCCCCCTGGCCATCCGCGCGAGAAGGCCTCAGAGCTTCAAAACTCTGGGGCACCGTCTTGAGGGTCACACACTCATTAGGACGGCTGGGCCCGGCCAGGGCGGGCTCGACCTCGGCCAAGTCCAGATTCAGATGCGAGGTGTACACGAGGTCTCGTCCTTCCCAACCCCAAAGACCCTGGGCTCGACAATAGGCCTCCACCAGCTGCACCGTCTGGGGAGACCGACTCGTCAAGCGCAAGAAATGTAGCGTCTGGTCGTCTATGGGAAACAAACCGCAGGTCGCGCCATATTCGGGAGCCATATTCGCAATCGTGCAACGGTCGGCGACACTCAGGCCTTTCAAGCCGTCGCCGTAAAATTCCACAAATTGACCCACAACACCCTTTTGACGGAGCATCTGAACCACACGCAAAACTAAGTCCGTGGCGGTGACGCCTTCACTCAGAGCCCCGGTCAGTTCAAAACCGACGACTTCGGGCAGACTCATGGACACGGGCTGGCCGAGCATCGCGGCTTCGGCCTCGATGCCGCCCACGCCCCAGCCTAGAACGCCCAAGCCATTGATCATGGTCGTGTGCGAGTCCGTCCCGACGACGCTATCAAAATAGGCCGTCGCGTCCTTGGTCCAGACAAGCTGAGCCAAATACTCCACATTGATCTGGTGGCAAATGCCGCGCCCCGGCGGCACCACGCGCAGATTTTTGAAAACCCGAGACCCCCAACGCAAAAAACCATAGCGCTCTTGGTTGCGCGTGAATTCGCGGGCCACATTGGCCTCGAAGGCCTCTGGGGAGCCCGCCCGGTCCACCGAGATCGAATGGTCGATGACCAAATCGACCGGACACGCCGGATCAATGCGGGTGGGGTCGCCGCCCAGCCGTTTGAGGGCCTCGCGCATCGCGGCTAAATCCACCAGAGCCGGGACGCCTGTAAAATCCTGCATCAGGACACGCGTCGGCCGAAAGGCGAGTTCCGCCGGTTCGGCAGAGACGCCGCCGCCTTCCACCCAGGCCTCGAAGAGACGCGCGGTCGAATCCAAAAAAGACGACCCGGATGGTTCCGGGCTCAGGGAATTCGCATGAGAACGCAAGACGTTCTCTAACAAAATTTTCAGCCCGAAAGGGAGTTTGCGCAAAACAGGTCGGTCTGCGTACAGCTTCGGCAGAGAGAAAAACGAAAATCTCGACGAACTGGCGGCGCCTCTCGAGGCTCCGTCTCCCGGGGCCCCGCTGGACGACGCAGGCTCGTCGCGGCTGCCTGTTGTCAGATAATCCTGGTAACGTTGAGAATCAGCTTGCATAAGACGGGCCTCCTCACCCCCAGAGAGCCTAGCAAAACCGTGGGTGTCCTGCAAGGCGGAACCGGCTTTCCTCTTTGGCGGCCTTGACTTCAGGGTCTGCCGCCTCGAAAATAGGCCGCATCGGGCATTCGGGCATGAAGGACAGCATCCATACAGAATACAGAATCATGAAGACTAGGCGACCGATTGGGGGGCGTGTGGGGCGGATGGTGCGTTTTTTAACAAGCCTCGGCTTCCTGGGGCTTTGGGGGTTATCCGTCTCGTTTGAGAACCCCCTAGACGGGTTCCTGCAGGGCCGAGCCGTCTATGGCCAGACGCTCGCCCAGGCCCCGGCCCGCAGTCCGGGCCCTCCGGAGCCGAGCTCGAGCTTCCAGCTGCCCACAGAAGACGTCTGTCCTGCTCTGATTGCTTTTGCCGAACAGGAAAAAAACATCCCTCAGGGCCTCCTTCTGGCTTTAGCGACGGTCGAATCTGGCCGGCCGAGTCGCCGCGACGGGCTCACGAAACCGTGGCCCTGGACGCTGAATGTCGACGGAGAATCCTATTTTTTTGAGGACAAACCCAAGCTTCTGGCTTTTCTAGAGCAAAAATCGGAACAAAAAATAAAGCCCGACATAGAGTCAAACATAGAGCCCGGGCTCCATCCGGGTGAAAGCCCCGAAACGCCGGAAAAAGAGCCGCTCGCGCCCCTCGGAGCGTCCACGGCCACGCCCCTCGGGGCGTCCATAGATTTAGGGTGTATGCAACTCAATCTCGCCTATCACGGGCGTGCCTTTGATGCCTATGACCAGATTGTCAATCCCGTAGACAATATCGCCTATGCCACGCAATTTTTACTTGTGCTCTACGACCGGCACGGCAGCTGGCGCAAGGCCATCCAAGCCTATCATGCCGGGCCGGCAGCGCGTCGCACCCGGTATCTGCGCAGAGTCCTCCAGACGTGGCGGGAACAACGCGACAATGGACTGGCGGCTTACTATCGAAATTTCCCACTGGAACGCGTGATAGCAGCGAGGAATACCGGGAATACCGACACCGAAAACACCGGGAGCACCGAGGACACTGGGAATACCGGGAACACCGAAAACACCCCCAAACAAGAGGAAGTTCTCGACACGGCTTGGACGCTTCCGGCGGATGCGACCGATTTCGAGCGGTCTGTCTATGATCTCGCGCGTCGCGTCCGCCAGCGCGCGGGCTTGCAGACGGGACAGCCCCCGGGACAGTCACCGGCTCAGACTCAGTCGGCTTTAAACGCGAGTCCTCTTGTCGACCCGGACGTGATTCTCCGACGCAAAGATCGACTCTTGGGACGAAGCGAAGAATAACCCGGGGGGATAACCCGGGGGCTCAACCAGAGAAAGGCCGAACAAAGCCTTCAAGCCCGCAATTGAGAAAGGAGGTCCGCATGACGCTGACACTGCTTGCGCAGTTCCTGACGGCGTTCCTCCGTCCTGAGACGGTGTTCGGGCGGGGCTTTTTCGAGGAAACCCTGGTCGGCAAGTTGTGCTTCCACCTCCGCCAATTGTGTCTCAAAACGCCGAGCTTGACGCTCTAGATTCTGGAGGATGGGTTGCGTTTTCGTGTCCAGGTCTAATTCCAGCCAGCATGCCCCGGACTGGGCGTCTTGAGCGGTATGCAGACGCAAACGCACGCCTCGCGGTTGACTTTCCGGGTTTGTCTCGGCTTCCGCAGAACGCATCGAGACAATCGAGACAGAGGCAAGAGCCTCAAGATAAGGCGCATGAAGCGCCGAAGGGGCCTCCACCCGCACCGTCAAAGGAGCCTGCGGCGGCAAAGACAAGAGCGTTCGAATCGAACGAATTTGCCGGATCAAATCGTGGGCCTCTTGGACGGTCTGGACGCGCCGGGGCATCTGGAGCGAAACTTCCTCCCCGCGCCCGGTTTCCGTACCGGCCGCCGTGGCGGTCTCCGTACCGGCCTCGGGAAGCCGGCGCTTCAATAAAAAAGGCGCATTCGGGCCGCCTAAATCCTGATTGATTTTTTCCGTCACAAAGGGAATGAACGGGTGCAGGAGGCATAAGAGCGTCGCGAAAGACGCTCCCAGTTCGCCCCCCAATTCGCGTTGGAGCGTCTCGACATCAGCACTCTCGTGCGGTTTGCCGGACGATTCGCCGGATAATTCGCCGGGCACACGAGCCCGTTTGAGATCAATTTTAACGAACTCTAAGTACCAATCACAAAAAACGTGCCAGCTGAAATGATAAAGCTGGTGGGCCAATTCGTCGAATCGGAACGCGTCGAACGAACGCTGGAGCTTCACGCGGAGGGCAGCTAAATGCCACGCCAGCCAACAGGCACTCTCTGAATGCGACCCCAAATGCGACCCCAAATGCGATACCGGGGGCTCAAAATTCAGAGACACCCCTTGGAGCTTGAGAAAACGCGCGACATTCCACAATTTTGTCATGAAGTTGCGGAAGCCTCGAACGCTGTGCTCGTGGAGTCGAACGTCGCGCCCAGGGGTCGCCTGAGAGAGCAGCGCAAAACGCATCGCATCGGCCCCATAGCTCTCTATGAGGTGCACAGGGTTGATGACATTGCCTTTGGATTTGGACATTTTCTGTCCGTGTTTATCTCGGACCAGAGCGTGGACGTACACATGGCGAAAAGGAACTTGACCCGTGAAATAAAGCGAGAGCATCACCATGCGCGCAACCCAGAAAAACAGAATGTCAAAACCCGTCACGAGAACCTGCGTTGGAAAATAGCTCTGATACGTCGCCTGCGTCGTGTCCGGCCAACCCAGAGACGAAAAAGGCCACAATCCCGAGGAAAACCAGGTGTCCAAAACATCCGGGTCCGGACGAAGCTCGGGACAGGCCGCCGTCGAAGCAAGCCCATAATGCACTCGAGCCTGCGCTTGGGCCTCGGGGTGCGAGGCCGCCACAAAAATCGCCCCATCCGGGCCATACCAGGCTGGAATCGGATGGCCCCACCATAATTGCCTCGAGACGCACCAGGGTTGAATCGATTCCAACCAGCGGTCCCAGTTCTCTTTCCATTGGGGGGGCGTGAATTGCACCTCGCCTTTGGCGGCGACCTCCAGGGCCCGCTCGGCCATTTTTTTCGTATCCACGTACCATTGAATCGTCAGAAGCGGCTCGACGGGCACGCCGCCGCGCTCGCTGTGAGGCACGCCGTGCGTCCAGGGCTCGGCCTTGGCCAGAGCGCCCCGGGCTTCGAGGTCGGCCACGATTTTGGTGCGAGCCTCAAACCGGTCCAGACCGCGATAGGCCGGCGGAACCGACGCATTGAGAGCCGCTGAAGGGGTGAAGATATTGGGCATAGGTAAATCGTGCCGGCGGGCGACCTCAAAATCATGGGGGTCGTGGGCGGGCGTAATTTTCACGACGCCCGTTCCAGCTTTGGGGTCGACGAAAGCGTCTGCCACAATGGGCACCACGCTCTCCAGAACGGGCACGCGGACCTGGTGCCCGACGAGCGCGGCATAGCGTTCGTCCTCGGGATGCACCGCTACGGCCACGTCGCCGAAAAGCGTCTCGGGGCGGGTCGTGGCGACCGTCATAAAATCTGGCATAGAAGCCGGCATAGCATCCGGGGCGGCATCTGAACGGATGAATTCGTAACGAATATGCCACAGCGTTCCCTCTACGGAAACGGTTTGAACCTCCAGGTCTGACACGGCTGTCCGCAGGCTGGGGTCCCAATTCACGAGACGTTTGTCTTTATAAATTAAACCGGCTCGATACAGCTCGACGAAGGCGTGCGTTACAGCCTGGGACAGGCCCTCGTCGAGGGTGAAGCGCTCCCGACTCCAATCGCAGGCGCACCCCAGACGACGGAGTTGTTTCATAATCTCGCCGCCTGAATTGGCGCGCCAGGCCCAACAGTGCTCCAGGAAACGTTCCCGCCCGAGTTCGGCGGCCGTCTGATGCTTCTCGGCTAACTGGCGTTCTACGAGGGTCTGCACGGCAATGGAGGCATGGTCGCTCCCGGGTTGCCAGAGACAGTCATACCCTCGCATCCGATGATACCGAATCAGAACATCCTGCAAGGTGCTGTTGAGAGCATGACCCATATGAAGAGACCCCGTCACATTCGGCGGCGGAATCATAATCGCATAGGGTTTATCCGTCCGAGCGGGGGCCTCGAAGAGCTTGGCACGCTCCCAGGCTTCATACAGGGCTTCCTCAAAATCCTGAGGGTGGTAATGCTTATCCATAGAGGCTTTTTCTCCGAGGGCATAAGAACAATTCGAAGCGCGCGGGGCTCGGCAGAACAGAGCCCGCGAATTCGCAGGGCCTAAAGCGTGTCCGAAGCATCGACCGGATTGTCATCCGGATTGTCACCCGGACTCTCGGCCGGGGTTTCCGCGGCGTCTCCCGAAAAAGAGCGCGGCAGACGCGACAAATCGCCTGCCTCCATCTGCAGGACAAGCTCGCGAGACGGGAGATATCCGGCCTGCTTCAATTCCGCCACCCCCGGCAGGTCCTTCAGGCTCTGGAGGCCAAAGTGATCGAGAAAAGCCGGCGTCGTGCCCCACAACAACGGCCGTCCCACCGTTTTTTTGCGACCCAGCGGCACAATCCAACCACAGGCGAGAAGGGACTCTAGGACGGGCTGGCTCGTGCCCACGCCGCGAATGGCGTTGATCGCCCCACGCGTCAGAGGCTGATGATACGCGATAATCGATAAAACTTCCAGAGCAACAGGCGATAAGGCCTTGGGGGGCGGCGTGAAACTCGCTAGAAAGGCACCCAGGTCCGGAGCCGTGCGAAAAGACCACCCCGCTCCGGATTCCGACAGAACGAAACCACGCGAGGCATAAGCCTGAACCAACAAAGCGAGACAGGCCTCTAGGTCCTCGGCCGGGGCACCGGTTTTTTCGACCAGCTCTGACAGAAGAATCGGCGCGTCTCCCAAAAACAAAAGCGCCTCGAGACGACGCGTGAGTTCCTCCTGGGGCAGAGGGGCCGGCTTGTCTTTTGACGCAGAGCGAGTTTTCATGCGCGGCTCTGAGGCCCCGCGCTAGAACGAGCCTGTCTCACGCCGCCGCCGGGGGTGCCTTTTGTTTGACCGCGTTCAAACACGTTCATGCACGTTCATGCCCCGTTTTTACGGATTTCTACGGGGCGGTACGACGGGCCTGGATGGAATCCGATACGGGCCCTTGCCGCAAGGTCATCTTGCCCCGACGCGTCAATTCTAGAGCCGCCATAAAAGTCGCCGCAATGGCCGAACGGCGGAAAAGAGGGCCATCTTGGCGGCGATCCGGTGCCATGGGCACCGCCGTCCACAAATCCCATGCGTCGTGCTTGGAGACGCCCTCTAGGAAGGCCTGTAAATCATGAAGAGCCTCGCTCAGACTATAGAGACGGGGCTCTTCGCCGTGGCGTTTTTTTTGAACCTTTCGCCCGACCACGGCGGCATAAGCGGCCAACAGACCGTGGAGATCTACCCGCGAAACATCCGCCGCTCCAGAAACGGCGGGGGACGGCGGGGCAACAACGCGCCGGAGACTCACCGAACCGGGCGGCGGCGGGTCAAACCACCGAGCCCGCAAACCCGCCAAAAGAGCGATATGGTCCCGACGTGCCGCATCCAGCACAGCCAGCGACGCGTCGTCTAAGGCCTCGCCCTCCTCGAGCGTTTCCAGATGAAGAAAATAACAGGATTTGTACCACGCCAACCAGACGGTCATGCCGAGATGCTCGGCGGCGGCCTCGAGTTGAATCGAGATGCCCGGCGTCTGGCCCGGTGTCTGACCCTGGGTCTGACCCGGTGTCTGGCCCTGTGTCTGACCTGCCCCCAGCCAGCTGAGATAGAGCCCCGCAAGCCAGCTGACGTCCACGCGCTCAATTTTGATTTTCTGACGCTGGACGCCATCCAGAAGCGACCGGAGCGGGCCTTCAAAGCCCTCTACATCCAGACACAATTCCGAACCCAACGGCGGCGGCCTAGACGAAGGCACAGACGGGGACGATGACATTGGCGGGGACGGGGACAAGGTCTCAGGCATTCACTCAACAGCCTGGTTGCGGGACGCATCGGGCTCAGCTAGAGGCAAATCACTCGCCGTGGCTTCGCGTTTCACAAGACAAGCGGCATTGCGCCCCTCGAGGGTCGCGCAGAGTTCTTTAGCTTGGGCCTCCGGGAGCGGGCCGAATAAAAGCCGATAATAGGGCACGTCCTCTAGACGCGCAGTCGCGACCTGCCAGTCGAGTTCGGACAAAAGAGCCGCGTGCGCTTTCACCAGCACCCGACGGGCCTGCTCGGCGGAGGGGCGCGTCCGATACGAACCCAGTTGAACGAAGGCCGTCCCGACAAGAGCCGAAACGGACGCAGGAGCCTCCGAAGGGGGAACCGGAGCGCCATCCGGGGCCGGAACAGCCGAGACGGGCTCTGCGTCTTCGACGGGAACACCCGAGGCGGGGAGCAAGGGCTGAAAGGGCTCTGCCACCGGCTGAGGCACCCGGCTCGAAGGGATGGGTTGGATGGGTTCCGGCCCCGCGGACGCACGCGAATCCGGGACGGCCTCTGCGGCGCGGGCCGAGGATCCGGGCGATGCCGGGGATGCCGGGGCATCGGCGAGTCCCTCCAGGTCTTGGAGCAAGTCTTCATAGATTTCCTCCCCGTCCTCGCCGGCGGCTTCCCGGGGCCGCTCCGAGGGCGGCACCAGGCGATAATCCGCTTGAGGGCTAATATGAGGAATGTCCGCCACGGGGTCGCGCCACAGGTCTTCCCAACGGATGTAAAGGAGAATCGACGCCCAGAGCACAAGACAGATTAAGCTCAATCGAAGAACAAAGAGCCATATCCGAAAATCCTTATCGGCGGCGACTTGGGGGTCGTGTCGCATCGTCTGCCTCAAAGGCGTTCCGTTTCCGTCACACCCAAAAGACGCAGGCCACTGGCCAAAACCATGCGGAGCCACAAAACCAGAAAAAGCCTGTCGCGCGTCCGAGAGAGGCTCTCGGTCTGCAGGAAGCGGCTCGCCGGATGCTGCGTGCCGTACTGCCAAAGCTCGTGGAATTGACTCGCCAATTCGTGCATGTAAAAAGCCGGCAAGTGTCCCATACACCGCAAGCTCGCCTGCTCCAGCACCGCGGGCCAGGCCGCCAGTTTTCTCAGGAGCCCCAAAGCAAGCGGGTCGTCCAGCGACGCCAGAGATACCCCAGGGGACATCTCAGAGAGGCCCTCGGTCACGGCGGGGCCGAAATGACGCTGCGCCTGGTCGAAGATCGAATGACAGCGGGCGTAAGCATATTGGACATAATACACCGGATTGTCCCGAGATTGCTGAACGACGGTCGCCAGGTCGAAGTCCATGGGGGCCTCGGGCTTGCGGGTCATAAAGTAAAAACGAACGACGTCCTTTCCGACTTTCTCGACGAGCTCGCGGACCGTGACATAGGTCCCCCCCCGCTTGGACATCTTGAGGACCTCGCCATCCCGCAAAAGACGAATCGTCTGATACTGCAGAACGTCCAACCGAACCGAGGCCGATAAAGCTCGGACGGCGGCGTTGAGACGCGCCGCATAGCCGCCATGGTCCGCCCCGACGACATCTATGAGCCAGTTCGCCCCGCGCTCTATTTTGTCGGCATGATAGGCGATGTCGGGCGCGAAATAACTCCAGCTTCCGTCCGCCTTGCGGAGCGGCCGGTCGACCACATCGCCAAACGCACTGGACCGAAAAAGAAGTTGCGGTTCGCGGGACGGCGGGGACGCGTCCGAAGCTTTTCCTGAACCGGACCCGCCCCCACGCGGCGGGTCTAAAACGCCCTCATAGACCAGGCCTCGTGCCGAAAGCTGGGCGAGTATCGAGTCCACCCGAGGCGTTAAAGCCGCCTCTGAGCTGAAAACATCGTGACGAATCCCAAGAGCCGCTAAATCCTCGCGAACGAGACCCATCATCGCCTGAACGCTTTCCTGACGAAAAAAGGACAACCAGGCCGACTCGGGCTTGTCGAGATAAACGGCTCCTTTGGACGCCAGAATGGCCTGGGCGACGGGAATCAGATAGACCCCCGGATAAAAGCCAGGCGGCGGCGCCTCGGGTTTTTGTTCCAGGAGTTCGCAATACCGAAAATACACGGACCTCGCCAAATGGTCCACCTGGCTGCCGGCGTCATTGCAATAGTACTCTCGGACGACTTTGTGGCCTGTTTTTTCTAGAAGAGCCGCCAGCACGTCGCCCAACACGGCCCCACGAGCGTGGGCTACGTGCAAGGGGCCCGTGGGATTCGCAGAGACATACTCTACATTGACACAACGTCCCTGGCCTAAGGGAAGTTCGTCAAAAGCGTCCCCGAGGGCCACCGTCGCCAGAGCCCTCTGTTTCCAGAAAAGCTCCGTCAGCTTTACGTTGATAAAAGCCGGGGGCGC
This sequence comes from Alphaproteobacteria bacterium, assembly GCA_965203415.1. Lineage (GTDB taxonomy): Bacteria > Pseudomonadota > Alphaproteobacteria > CBDBCS01 > CBDBCS01 > CBDBCS01. The sequence goes on from CBDBCS010000006.1 coordinate 824,545, forward strand.
CACTTCCACGGTTTCTATGGCCTCGAACCTCGCCAGGACCGCGGCGAGCGTAGCTGCCAGCTCTTTGGGCGTACGGCCGAGCAGAGGCGCTGCCACCATCGCCACATTGGTGCTGAGTTCGCCTTGGCCCGACTGGCGGGGGACCGTCACTTGAGGCTCTACGGGGGGCGAAGCCGGAAAATGTGACTCTAAAAGCGCGCGGAGCCGGGCTCGCAACCAATGATGCGGGCATAGTTCTGCCCGGGAGTCCGCCCGGGGGCCCGCCCCGGATGTCTCCCCGGGTGTCTCCCCGGCCATTTCGCCGGCAATGGTGTTAGGACGGGTCGTCGACACGCGCGCGGGCTCTCCATGGACTTGTGGGACTTGTGAAAAACGAAGAAATCTGCTAGGTCTCTCTGGGGTTGGTTGCCTTGGGCTTTGGGCTCGGTCGGAGCGTGAGGGGGACGCCGGAGAATAGGGTCTCAGAGCTGAACCCACCCCAGAAGCCCCCGGCTCTGGAGTCCCCGGCTCTGGAGCCTCCGGCTCTGGGGCTCTGGCATACCAGGCGCATCCGAGAAGACCGGAAAGACCTGGAAAACCCGGGGCGAAAGAGACCCAGGCAGCCAAGTTCACGGGCAGCCGAGCTGCGGCCTGGAATCTCGACGGGGAGTTTAACGAAAGGGAACCTGTTTTGCAATTGGAAAACGAAGCTTTTTTTGAAAACCTAGCGCCCCTCGTGGCTCTGGCGGCCTGCGAGCAGGCAGCTCTGGCCTGCACCGAATGGCGCGGCCGCGGCCAACCCATGGAAGCCGACCAGGCCGCTGTGGACGCGATGCGAGGCGTCCTCTGCAAAGCCCCCATGACCGGCAAAGTCGTCATCGGCGAAGGCGAACGCGACAAAGCTCCGATGCTCTATCAGGGGGAGTGGCTGGGACAAGGACGGGAACGGGGCCACGCCCCGCGCGTGGATATCGCGGTGGACCCCCTGGAGGGCACGCAATTGTGTGCTCAGGACCAAGCTGGAGCCCTCACGGTCCTGGCCATGAGCGAAGCAGGCGGTCTGTTAGAGGCCCCAGACCTGTACATGGAAAAGCTTGCCGTCGGCTGCCCGATGCCGCCTGGCAGTCTGGCTCTGGATGCCAGCGTGGCCGACAATTTGCAGACGATTGCCCGTGTTTTGAAAAAACCGGTTCGCGCTCTCACCGTCTGTGTTCTGCAACGCGAACGCCACGAAAATTTGATCGAACAGATCAAAGCAACCGGTGCTCGCCTGAGGCTGATTCCCGACGGCGATGTCGCGGCGATTCTGGCGACGGCTCAGCCTTTTGGTGACCTGGACGTCTATATGGGGACGGGCGGTGCCCCAGAAGGCGTGCTGGCCGCCGCCGCTCTGCGAGGCCTGGGAGGCACCATGCAAGGCCGTCTCGTCATGCCAAAGGCGGCACAACGTCCGGAACAACATCCGGGCCAGCCCCCGAAACAGCCTCCGGCTGGGGCTGGCGGAGACAAACCAGACCGAGGCGCGTCGACGCCGCCTCATCTGGGGCCCTATGATCTGATGGAGCTTGTTCCGGGAAACCATGTGCTTTTTGCCGCGGCCGGTGTAACCGACGGGGCTCTTCTTCGAGGCGTCCACCCAAAAGGAACGACCATGGTTGAAACCCACGCGATGCTCGTCCATGTCCTGGGAGGGCGTCTCCACAGCGTCCGGTTTGTGCGCGCGCTTCATCCGAACCGTCGCCTCACCGAGGCGTCCGCACGCGTCTGAACGCCCTCGAGCTGCTGCCCCCGGCCTCCGACCAGAATACCCGGGCAGAATTCCCGGGCGGAACAAGAAAAATGGTGTCCAGAACTTGGGTAGAACGTCCCTGCGATGAGCGTCTGGCTCTGGCCATTCGGCAGCGCACGGGGCTGTGCTTTACGTCGGCCAAGGCTCTGGCGGCCCGGAGTCCTTACCTGGGGGGGGCTCTCGATTCGGCGGAGGCCTGGCTGGCGTGCGAAACGCCGTGGCCGGACCCGTATCGCCTCCATCACATGCAGGAGCTGACCGAACGCGTCGGAGAAGCTATCTTGAACGATGCCGCCATCGGTTTGCTCGGGGATTACGATGTCGATGGCGCGACGTCGTGCGCGGTGCTCTATCGGTATGTACAGAGCCTTCGGCGCCGCTGTCTCGTCCATATTCCGGACCGCTTCACCGAGGGCTATGGCCCGAATCTGGGAGCCCTTGAGAATCTCAAAAGACGCGGCGCGGACCTCATTGTGACGCTGGATTGCGGCACCAATGCCGCAACCGTTTTAACCGAAGCCAGAACCCGCCACATCGAGGTCCATGTGCTGGACCACCACCTGCAGAGTACGCCTCTGCCGCCGGGCGTTTTATGCGTCAATCCGCACCAGGCCCAGGACCAATCGGGACTCACGCATCTGGCTGCGGTGGGGCTCTGTTTTTTGTTTGTGATGGCTCTGGAGCGTTATCTGGAACAGAATAATTTTTTTCAAAAGATAGGGGCCAAACCGGCTATCCACGAGCTTCTGGATATGGTGGCTCTTGGCACGGTGTGCGACATTGTCCCGCTTGTCGCTCTGAATCGCATGCTGGTCGCGCGCGGGCTTTCCCAGAGTTCTCCAAAACCCGGCATGCGGGCTCTCATTCAAGTTTGCGACATACGCGAAAAACTGGACGCGGAGAAGCTGGGGTTCCAGCTCGGGCCGCGAATTAATGCGGGGGGGCGCATGGGGGCCTCCAGACGCGGTTTTGAGCTCCTCGTCGAGGACGACCCAGCGCAGGCTCAAGCCCTTGCCGAGAAGCTGAATCACGAGAACGAACGCAGGCGCACAGCCGAGCGCATGGCCTATTTTGAGGCGGTCGATCAACTCGAGACGTCGGCCCAAGTGCCGCCGACTCGGCGCGGGGCGTGCGGGTTTATACTCCTCAAGAGTCCGACCTGGAGCCCTGGTATTTTAGGACTTGTCGCGGGGCGTCTCGCGCGGCGTTATGCGCTCCCGGCTCTGGTTGTCCACTGGGATGTCGAAAAGCAAATCGGCACCGGGTCCGGCCGAAGTGTGCCGGGCGTGCCTCTGGGCGGTATCATCGGCCAATGTGCGACTCGGGGCGTCCTCCTGAGCGGCGGCGGCCACCAGGCAGCCGTGGGCTTCAAACTCAAATGCGACCGGTGGGACGATTTCTGTGAGACTCTGGTGGAGGCCTTTCAACCCCATACACCTGCCTCGAAGAGCGGGGCCGGGGCCGAAGCGGAAGCCGGTGTCCAATCGGGCGTCGCCCCGAGCTGGCGGCACCCATCCGTTTTGAAGATAGACGCTTATCTGGACCCGCGGGCTGTCACGGCACAGCTGGCTCAGAATCTAGCCAGGCTTGGGCCTTTCGGACGAGGCTTTCGCGAACCTTGTTACGGCTTGGCCCGCGTCCAACTTGTTTATTTGCAGGAACTCGGCGCGGAAAAACAACACGTGAGACTCGGCGTTCAGAAAGACGGTGCGCAAGTTCGGGCTCTTTTTTTCAACGCCGCCGAACACGAGACAAAACTGACGCTGCGTCGATTCTATAATCTAGCCGGCTATATCCGCGTGAACAGCTGGGGAGGCTCTAAAAAGCCAGAGTTTCTCATCGAGGATGTGCACCAGACCGACAGGCATGCGTCTCACTAGATTCCTTCTGCAGGCTCGCCGGACAGAACCCGAGACAGAGACCGGCATAGAATCCGGGGCCGTCCCCGGGGCCGTCAACAGTGCCCAAAACGCAGGCATCGGCCACGAGGCCTATCGACTCCGAGAACTGGTGTGCCGCCGAGGCCAACCCGGTCTGCGCCGGCCTTTCTCCTGCGATCTGCCGCCGGGGCGTGCGCTGCGTGTTCTGGGCAAAAATGGCAGCGGGAAGACCTCTTTTCTGAACTGCCTTGCCGGTCTTTTGCCTTTTGACGGCGGTTGGATCGAATCATACGTCGCCCCCGGGGTTGTCCCTGGCTCTATCTCTGGGTCTATCTCCGGGGCCCCGTCGAGAAAGCTCGCGGACCTGCGGGCGCGCTGCCATTATGTTGGCGAACGACCGGGGCTCAAGGAGGCCTTGACGGTTCGGCAGAATCTTGAGTTCTGGTATCGGTGCCTGCGTTCTCCCACACAGGCCCAGACGCATTCAAAAGCCAGCTCCACAGCAGAAACCCGGCGACAAAACGAACGCCAAAACGAGCTTTTGGCGTTCTGGAATTTAAGAGCTGTCCGGGACCACCGTGTCCGAGAGCTCTCGGCGGGCCAGCGTCAGCGCGCGAGCCTGCTCCGTCTGATGCTGGCTCCGCGGCCGGTGTGGCTTCTGGACGAGCCCGAGAAAAATCTGGATTCAGACGGGCGCGCAAAACTCGTGGACGTGCTGCGTGATTTTCTGAAGAATGGTGGTATTCTGGTCGTCGTCTCGCATCTAGAACTCCAGCTTCCCTCTCAGAGCAGCCTTCATCTGGCCCGAGACGCGCCCAGGTGCATATCTCCATACGAGGAAAAAAACCATGGAACCCTTGCTTGACATTCAGGAAATCCACGAGGCCGCTCGGCGTATCCAGGGACACGTCGTTCGCACGCCTCTGATTGCTTCTCAGCCGCTTTCGGCGTGGCTGGGGTGCGAGGTTTATCTCAAATTAGAGTCTCTTCAAAAAACGGGGTCTTTCAAGGATCGAGGCGTTTGTAACAAGCTCACCCACCTGGCAGAAAAAAGATCCGCGGGCGAGAAACTGGGAGAAAAACTGATTGCGGTCTCGGCCGGCAATCATGCCCAAGCGGTTGCGTTTTTCGCCCCGCACTATGGGTTTGAAGCCAAGATCCTGATGCCTCAAAATCCTTCACAGATCAAATACATCAAGGTTCGACAATTCGGGGCGAACGTAGAGCTCATTGGCAACACGCTGGACGATTGTGGGCCTCGCCTGGCGGAGCTCACGCACGAGGGGGGGTACAATCTCGTCCATCCTTTTGACGACCGGCGTGTGATGGCCGGCCAGGGAACGGTGGGCCTAGAGATTCTCGAAGACCTACCCGACCCAGACATTGTGATTGTCCCCATTGGCGGAGGCGGCTTGATCTCGGGTATTGCGAGTGTTCTCAAACACGCGCATCGGCGGACCTTGGTCGTCGGCGTTGAAGTGGAGAGCTATGCTTTCATGAAAGAGGCCGTCCACGGGGGAGCTCCGCCTCAACCGCGCCCGACCTTGGCCGATGGCATCGCCGTAAAGAAGCCCGGCGCCGCCAACCGAGCCCACGTCCAGGCGCATGTCGACGTTCTGGCGACGGTCTCGGAGTCCGATATCGAGTGGGCGGTTCAGGAACTCTTGATGCAGGGTCGGGTCCTGACCGAGGGAAGTGGCGCGGCGCCTCTTGCGTGTTTGTGGCACCACGCCGAAAAGTGGCGGGGTAAAAAAGTCGTCCTCGTCCTATCCGGCGGCAATATCGACCCCAAAGTTGTGTCGATGCTGCTGTTGCGGCGCATGACTCGGACCGGACAGATGATCAATCTGGAGGTCCACATAGAAGACCGACCGGGCATCCTGGGGCTCGTTTCGTCCACCATCGGGAAAATGGGCGGCAATATCATCGGCGTCGAACACCAACGCCTTTTTGCCCAGGTCCACGTCAAAGACGCGAAATTGCACTTGACCGTCGAAACACAGGACAAGACGCACAGTGCGGCGATGATCGAGGCTCTCCGGGAACAGGGCTTCCACGTCAAGCTTCTTTAGAAGTCCCGGGTTTCTTGGGCTTCACGGCCGCCTGGCGGCAGGCGGCTTCGGGTCGCGCTTCTCGAGAGAGGCCGCAGGGGGCGATGGAGCGGCGTCTTGCGCCAAGTCTGGCGACCAGGCTTGGCGCATTTTCTTGCGTTCTTTCTCGAGGGCCCGCAGGTGGCGTCCCTCAGAGACATAAAGCCACAGTTCTGTCACAACGACCATGAAGCCAAACAGAAAAGCTCCGAAAAGCGCAAAACCATAGGGCAAAAAAAGGAGTTCTAAATTCGCCAAATAAAAATTGATTTCTAGTAAAGCCGACTCCTGATTCGCGTGGAAATTCCAGATATTGGCAATGCCGGATAGATTGAATAAAAAGAGGACTCTGGTCAAAACCAAACCGCGGTCTCGCGCCAGCATCAAACACAACAAGGTCGGTAAAAATAACAGAGGCCCCAGAACCAGAATCGGAAAAATCAAAAAAAGGCACAGCGCGATAAAAGCCAGAAACGTGACATAGGGTACAAAACGCCGGCCGTCTCGAGCGAAAAGAAAGCGAAAATACTTGAAAAGCATCCGACTTAAAACAAGTTTGCCCCAAGCCAGACTAAGCTGGCAAGCGCAGATAAAAAGGCACAAAGCAACGTCACGGGGGCACTCAAGGCCCGCGCCTGCTCCGGCAGTTTCGAGATATTGCGCTGAGTTTGCTCGATCTGTTGCGTCAGATTTTGGTAGGTCTCCAGGGCTTGCTCATAGGCTTGAGCCTCCGTCCGGAGACGTTTTGTGTCGAAGAGAAGGTTGAAAATCGCCTCCAGATTGCCTGCCTGCGCGAGGGCTCTCAGACGTGTCTCCAGCGTTTCCCGCCGGGCGCGATGGTGGGTGAAACGCATCACGGTCTCGAAATCTGGCCATAGAACACCACAAATACCCGGTGCCGGAAGTCCCTGAATCTGAACCTGGAGATACACGAGAATGGCGATTTTCGCCTTGATTTTTTCCAGCCCCTCGCGCCGCATGTAAAGAGCGATTTGACTCTGAAAAGAGACATTGCGTGATAGTAAAAAAGCACATAGATGATTGTCCAGCTCCAGCCCATGAGCCTCGGGGAGGGCTCGGCAATGCCTATCCATCTGGCGAAAAAGAGACTCAAGCGTCAGCACAAAGTGATTCCCGCAAAGGACCGAGCCGCACGGATAATCCGGCCAAAATCGATACAAGAACCGCTCGGACCAGCCGCGCTGGCCCAGATGCACATTCTCCTGACGAAGCTGGTCCAGACGCCGTATCAAATCCTGAGTCGCAAAAGAACGGTCCTGCAGATGACGGTACCAGCTTCGGAACACGCCCTCTTGGAGGAAGCGAAACATATCGGCCTGCACCACCGCGTCTTTTTGTTTATGCGCGAAAAACTGCCCGAGCCCAGGGAGCATACTATGCAAAGAACGCCAGGCTATGGGGCCCTGAGGATGCAAAAGCGTCAGCGCAACGAGAATAAATAAATGCCCGTCGTAACGGGTCTGAGACATAAAATCTCGATAGAGGCGCTCTAGTTTTTTCGACAGAGTCTCGTCGCGAAACGAGGCTCGAAGCCAACCCAGCAGAAGGTCGGACCCCAAAAAACGTTGAACCGTTTCGAAACGTCCTCCCAGATTTTGCACCAGAACGCGGGTGAGGTCTCGCTTTGTGTGAAAACGCCGACCTTGCCAAACCAAAGGAGCTTTCGCTTGGTCCGGCGAAGAAGACTCAAGGCTCTTATTGGTCGGGACGCGTCCTTGGGATTCTGCCCAACTCAGAATGTTTTTCAAAGACCATTGTTCTGTGCGGTCCTCGGTCAGACAGCCTCTCAGGAACGGGTAGAACAGGCGGGGGATGTCTGGAGGCGACGCATGCCGATAGGCCTCGATGTGGGCCTCGGCCTGGGCATCAGCATGGGCCTCGGCGGGAGACCCAGGAGACCCCGGAGACCCAGGAGACGGAAAACCCCGCCCAGAAACCATACGGAGCGTCACAAGACCCAGAGCATAAATATCCTGTTGGATGCTGCCCATGCCTCGGCCATAGGGCGGACACGCTTTGAAAGAGGGCATCTCGTAAAGCTCGGGCTGCATCGTGCCGGCCGGGTCGGTGAAACATTGGCCCAGCATAAAACGCGGGGCGGACGCCGAGGCCGAGGCGACAAAAATATTCTCGGGCCACAGGGCTCGGTGAGCCAGATGGTGCTCTTCAAAATGCTGGAGAACCCGGACGGCCGGCAGGACCCAGGCCTTGAGGATGAATTCGGGGGCGAGCGTTTCAAAACGCGTGTCGCGCAGAAAGGTCTCAAGCGAGAGCACAGGCAAAGAGGGAAAAACAAGAACGGGATACACGACCTCCAGATCGTCGGCCAAACCGTCCCACCCCACGGGGGCGTGGAAAAAGGCACGCGGGGGGAACTGCACAAAACGCTCCATGTCCGACAAACGAGGCGGAAATTGTCTCGAGCCCACCACCCCATAATAGCTCTCGGCCGCCGCGGCCGTTTCGCCGGCCCGAGCGACCCCGTACACGCGCCCCACACGCGTGGGCAGAACGCCCTCTCGAGGGCGCCCCAGGTCTATTTCATAGCTCCCGTCTAAAAGCTTGACGCGACGAGGTTTGGCCAATTCCATCTAGGTGCAGTCCCGGTCCAATTTTTTTCTGTCCAATTTTCTGTATTTCGCGTGCGAATCGGTCACAAGAAGCCTTGAAAGGCATCTTATCACATCAAACATCGCAGGAGGATACCTCTGGAAGTTTCATCGCCGGGGATGCCGAGGGCATGCCGGGGGCCTCGCGGGGACATACGTTGAGGCATGCTCGGAAAACGCTTCCGAGACCGTCGTGGGGGGGAGAGAGCCTCCAGAGCATCAGGCTGGCGTCGGCGGCCACCCCGGCCCTCATCTGGCCCTAATCTGGCCCTAATCTAGCGTTCAACAGGTCCACGCTTCAGAACAAGCTTGAATTTTAGAACGACTCGTGCCATATTCCGGGGGCTTGGTCTATCGATCTAGTCGAGCCCGGGTTGAATCCGGGTGCATGGGCCCGGGAGACCCTCCCCCGGCGGCTCAAAGTGGCCCGTTTGGGGGTCTTTTTTTCACAGAGAGATTAAGGAAATCGTGAACTCCGGAAAGGCTTTAGAAGCGGCTTTAGCTCAAATAGAGAAAGTCCACGGCAAAGGTTCGATTATGCGCCTCGGCCAACGCCCCAACGTGGACATCGAGGCCATTCCGACGGGCTCTTTGGGGCTCGATATTGCGCTGGGCATTGGCGGGCTCCCGAAAGGACGCATCGCCGAGATCTATGGCCCAGAGAGCTCTGGCAAAACAACCCTAGCCCTCCACGTTCTGGCCGAGGCTCAAAAAAAGGGCGGCGTGTGCGCCTTTATCGACGCCGAGCACGCTCTTGACTCGTCTTACGCCAAAAAATTGGGGGTGGATCTAGAGTCCCTTCTCATTTCCCAGCCGGATGCGGGGGAACAAGCCCTCGAGATTGCCGATACGTTGGTGCGCTCGGCTTCTCTGGATGTTCTGATTATCGATTCGGTCGCGGCTCTTGTGCCGCGGGCCGAGCTGGAGGGCGATATGGGCGATGCCCACGTCGGCTTGCAGGCCCGCCTTATGAGTCAGGCTTTGCGCAAATTGACCGGGACGGTGTCTCGAAGCAATTGTCTGATTATTTTTATTAACCAGATTCGAATGAAAATTGGCGTCATGTTCGGCAGCCCCGAGACAACAACCGGCGGCAATGCGCTTAAGTTTTACGCTTCGGTCCGACTGGATATCCGGCGGATCGGTCAGATCAAAGAACGCGATGCCGTGATCGGAAATCAGACGCGGGTCAAAGTCGTCAAAAATAAAGTCGCCCCCCCCTTCCGACAAGTCGAGTTCGATATCATCTATGGCGAGGGGATCTCTAAAGTCGGCGAAATCATCGATCTAGGGCTTCAAGCCGGCATTCTCGACAAGTCCGGCTCGTGGTTTTCGCACAAAGGCGAGCAAATCGGCCAGGGCCGAGAAAACGCCAAAAACTGGCTCCGGTCTCATGGCGATATCACCCGGCGTATCGAAAAGCAGATTCTTGAAAAAGCCGGCCTTCTGAGCGGCTCGATGCTCGAAGAGCCTAGGCTCGAAGACCCTGGTTCCGAATCGGAACCCTCCTCTGGGGCTCCGGAAAAGCCGCCGGAAAAATCTCCGGCTCCGGGGCCTGCTGCGGCGAGCGGGGCGCGCGCGGCTGGCGCGGGCGCGGCGGCCCCCTCCAGGACGAAAGCTTCGTGAGTCTCCCTCCCGGGTCTTTTTCCGGGCGTCTTTCCGGGAAAAGCGTCCCTGACCGAGAAACGCCAACCGACCCCGCCAACACCATGGAGACCTGGAACCAAACCCCCGGCATGAAAAACAAGCGGACGCAGGCGGAACCAGAGCCCGAACACAAGACGGGCGGGCACCAACGGTTCCTCGAGACCTCGAGGCCACCCCTTGTTCGAAACAGGGCATGGCGGAACGGCAGCCGCCGCTCGAAGACGCGCCCTTGGACCCGTTGGACCCGACGCGCTATGGCGATTGGGAGATCAGAGGCCGTTGCATCGATTTCTAAAAGCATTCAAAAGACACGTCTCTCCCAGGCTTGACTCTCGCGCTGCCCGCGTTTCCCTCTGTTTCTGTCGCTATCGTCCCCGCTCTCATCCTCCTGCTCCCATCTTCCCCCGCAATCATCTCCCCCGCACTTATCTCCTTTGCCTCTTATGCCATTGCTTTTATCTATTGTAGGTCTGGTTTTGAGTGGGGGGCTTATGGCTTTAGCTCAGCCGCCGGTTTTTTTCTTCCCCATTCTCTATGTTGCGCTGCCGGCGGCCATTCTGATTATTCTTCGGACGCGCTATTCCTTTCGGAAGACCTTTCTGCTGGGGACGTTATTCGGATTCGTTTTTTTCACGGCCAGTCTCCACTGGGTTTCGCAATCTATTTTGATTGGGGCTCCTGGACTGGGGTGGTTCGGAGCAGGCTTTCTGGTCCTGCTGGGGTCTTTTTATCAGAGCCTCTATAGCGGTTTGAGTTTTGTTCTGGCGCGATTTGCCAAGACTTTTCCGGGGCGAGTCTTTTATTTCGTTATTTTCTGGAGTTTGTGCGAATGGCTCCGGAGCGTCATTCCCTGGGCGTTCCCATGGAGTTTTATAGGGCACAGCTGGCTCGTGAGTACGTTCATGAGTCAACTCAACGCTTGGATTGGCGCCCATGGGGTTTCTCTGCTCGCGGTTTTATCGGCCTGTCTGCCCGCGCTTCTGATTATGCGCAAAAGACAAAAATGGATTGTCGGGATGGCCGTTGCGATTCCGGTGCTGGCCTTTTTCATCGGCAGCGTACGTCTGACGTATCTGCGCGATGAAGGCGGCGATACAGCCTACACCGTTCGGCTCGTTCAACCGAATATCCCTCAAAGAGAGAAATGGCGCCCCGAGAACCGACAGGCCCACCTAGACACGCTGTTTAGACTCACGTCCCAAGAATCTGAATCTTCCGCTTCCTTGGATCTCGTCGTGTGGCCCGAGGCCGCCACCCCCTTCCGCCTGGCTCAATACCCGGAAGTGCTAGAAGCTATCGGGCAGCTTTTAGGGCCCGACACCAAGCTGATTACGGGGAGCATCCACCGGGAGGACACCCACCAAGCCACCTATAATAGTATGTTTCTCATCCATCGGGGGGAGCTCATCTCGCGCTATGACAAAGCCAATCTGGTGCCCTTTGGAGAGTATGTCCCCTTTGACGGGCTTTGGGGGCTGGGGGGGCTCGTGGAAGGCGCCGGCAATTTTGCGGCGGGCAGTGGCGTCCGAACCTGGACGAATCGAGCCGTTCTGGGCGAACTCCGCATCAGTCCCCTGGTGTGCTATGACATCATTTTCTCTTCGAGGATTCACCACCGGACCATTCGCCCCAATCTCCTGGTGAATGTCACCAACGACGCCTGGTTCGGCCGATTCTGGGGCCCCTATCAGCATTTTGAACTGGCGCGCCTGAGGTCCATCGAGTACGGCTTACCTCTGGTGCGGGTTGCCAATACGGGCATCAGTGCCGTCGTGGACGGAAAAGGCCGCATCGTCGGCCAATTGGACCTCGAGACCCAAGGCGTTCTGGATGCCCCAATCCCCGGCTATCTGGGGCGCACGCTTTACGATTTGTTCGGCGAGTTTATCTTTTTCATCTCCATGCTGGTCATCTTCGTCGTGGTCCGCTTCAAGGAAAAAAGCTTTCTGACAAAATCCAAAAAACCTGGCTTGACGATTCAACTGCCAATCAGGTGAGTGCCAAAACAAAAACAGGACACGCCGGCAGAGGCCGGATGGTTCGAGTGCTGGGCGTCTTGTGCTTTTTCGCCGGGAGTCTCACCTGGAATGTCCTCTGGAGTCTTACCGGGAGTCCAGGCTGGGCCGCGGCGATTACGCAGATCCGGATGGCCGAAAGAGACCAGGGCTATAGGCTGGTTGTGGTGCTAGACCGACCGAGTCCCTGGAAGATTCAATCGCTCCCCAATCCGGATCGCCTCATTATTGATCTGCCCCGCGGGCCCTTTGAGGCCCAAGCGGGCCTCGAGAAAATTCTGCAGAGCTACCCCTTCCTCAGCGGCTACCGAGAGGGCAATTTCGGCGAGAACATCGATCGGATTGTCCTGGATTTCACCCAACCCTTCCGTCTGAAAAAAGCGGCTCTCTTGCGTCAGGCCGGCACACGAGAAGCCAGATTATATATGGATTTCGCGCTGCAGCGCGCTGAAACGCCGCGCGCGCTGCCTTTCGCCCAATCCGACGACTGGCGCGACGCCCCACGCGCGGTGGCCGCCTTGAATCTCGCCCCGAAAACGGGCGGGCGCAAGCATGTCGCCATCGACCCCGGCCACGGCGGCATCGACCCGGGAGCTCTGGATCGAAGGAAAAAATGGAAAGAGAAAGACATCGTCTTGGCCTTTGCTTTAGAGCTTGAAAAGGCTCTGAAACAAAAAAAAAATCTTGTCCCCATTATGACGCGGCGCTCGGATACGGCCATTCCCCTGCGGAGTCGATTCGAACTGGCGGAGCAGAATAAAGCCGATTTGTTTGTTTCGCTCCATGCGGATGCTTTTCCTGTCCGGCGCCTCCAGCCGCGCGTGCGGGGACTGACGGTCTATACGCTCTCCGAGCGCGGCTCCAGCCGCGAAGCGACGCAACTAGCCGCCCGAGAAAACCAAGCCGACCTGCTGGCCGGGGTGAACTTACAGGCTGTCGATAGCCGCTTAGCTCCGCTCTTGGTGGGGCTGGCGCAGGAGGAAATGAAGAAACTCTCCACGCTTTTTGCCAATCGTCTGATTACGCTGTCTCGACAGAGCCGATTTACGCTGTCCAAAGAGCCCCTCCGTTCGGCCAATTTTGCGGTCTTGAAGTCGCCCAACGTGCCCTCTGTCCTGGTAGAGCTGGGCTATCTGACGAATCAAGCAGATTTACAGAATTTAACCTCTCAAGACTATCGTCGGCGTTACGCCAAGACCCTCGCCGATGCGATTGAGCATTATCTTCAGCAGAACAATTGACCGGGGATCAGCCGGCACGCCCCGGGTGGCCCGGGGGGTGGCCCGGGGAGGTCGGAACTGAGGCCTCCGGCTCCGGATACGGGTGGGCCTCGGGCTCTCCATCGTCGTCGGCCGGCCATACGTCTGTAACCTGCAGGAGGGCCGCCCGAGCCAGCGGAATCGTCACGCGGCGTCTCAAGGCCAGCGACATCTGATTGATTCGGCGCACCAGCAGCCTCACGAAATCATAGCGGCGCTCCACGCGGAGGCCCAAATAAGCCAGGACGTTTTCCTCCACGTCCAGCCCCTCAGACCGAAAATGACGGCGCAATAAACGCACAAGGGTCTCGTCGTCCGGCGTGGTCAGAGCAAAAACCGGGATGGCTCGAAGGCGCGTCCGCAAATCCGCAAGACCGACCTGCCAGCTGGCGGGAGGCGCCTCGGACAGGACAAGACAGGCATACAAGCGCCGGCCATAAAAGCCACGGCGGCCCGATATTTCATTGAGAAAATGGAAGAGTTCCTCCTGCAAAGAAAGCTCTGTTTCGAGGCCGTGAATCCAACTCGGGGAGGCGTGCAACAAAAACGCCCCCCGGGGGGCATCGTCTTGCGCATACGTCTGCGGCTCATACGTCTGAGACCGGGCCTGTATCTGGGACCGAAAATCTCGTAAATCCAGCGCGACGGCCTGAGAACGCTTTTGCCAAATAGCCCCCAAATGGGTTTTACCCGACCCCGCCTGACCTGAGATGGCAAGCATCGGACCTGGCCAATCCGGCCAGCGCAAAACCATCTGATAGGCTCCCTCATTGCAGGGGGCGACCAGAAAATCATCGGCCTCGTAACACGGCGCGAAAACAAGCGGGAGAACTGGCTGAAAAAAAACAGGAGCTGGCGACACAAGAAGCGACGATATTTTCAGAAAGAGGAGGCGTCTCGAGCGGCCTCCTTTTCCCCCTCGACGTCCGCCGGCCCAGGCCCCGCAACAGGCGACCCATCGGAATTGGAAGGAGGGGGCGGCGGCGCGGTATAAAGCACACTCTGTCGATAATTGCCAAGCCCGAGACGAATCACCGCTCCCGTCGCGGCGGCCGCCGGCAAAGCCACCATCACGCCGACGAACCCCGCGAGCACGCCGCCTGCCAAAAGCGCAAAAATAAGCCACAACGGGTGCAATCCCAAACGGCGGCCCACAAGACGCGGCGTGAGAAACGAGCCCTCCAGGAACTGACCGACGCTTAAGACCAATAAAACCAACAAGACGAGACCGAAAGATTGGCTCTGGAAATAGGCCAGGCCCAAACCGAGAACCATCACAATAAACGGCCCGATGTAAGGCACAAAAATGCTCAAGCCTCCCAGAACGGCGAGAAAAAGAGCGTAACGAAAACCAACCGCCCAAAAACCGATGGTATAGAAAACCGACAGAAGAAGCGCCACGACGGTGAGGCCTCGGACCAAGCCGGAAACGGCGCGGTCGCACTCCTCCGCGAGGTGGCGGACGGCGGCCAGATTGCGACGCGGCACGAGACCCTCTAGGGCTTTGAGAATAGACGGATAATCGTACAAAAAATAAATGCCGATGACCGGCGATAAAACAAGCAGGCCGATGAGGGTGATGACATTCCCCAGACCTGAAAGCAGCTCACGAAAGCTCCGCTGGGCGAACCATGCCATGTCCTGCACGTGCGCGAAAAGCTCGCGTTGCCATGCGCCCTGACTCAAGTCTAAATCCAAGTCCCAAGCCAAGGCGAAGGCTTCGATTCGAGGCCAAATCCCTGTCAAGAGCTCATCCCACAGAAAGCCCACAAGCGCCGGAAGACGCATCAGTAAATCCTGCATCTGCCCAAAAAGAGCCGGGAGTACGAAAAGACCACATAACAGGAACCCCACAAAAAAAACGATGCTGACGAGAGCCGTTCCACCAGACCGGGGAAGGCCTCGAGCTTCCAGGCGCACGACGGCTGGATTCAAAAAATAGGCCGCCAAAAAACCTAAAACAAAAGGTAAAAGAATCGCCTGAAAAAGATTCAGGAGCCCCACAAGGGCACCCAAAACCACGGCCCAGAATAACAGAAGCCAAGGCAGAGATAGCGGAGAACGGCTCGAGTTTGTTTTCGGCCCCGCTGCCGAAGCCTCCGACGTTGCGCCCGATGTCACATCCGGTGTTGCACCCGATGTCGCCCTCGACGTTGCAGGTGTCGTTTTTGTTTTCTCCGCCATTGGTTTTCCTCGGTTATCCTCCCCCTGGTTATCTCTGTTATCGCGGCTCGCCCCTCGTCCGCATGCTGCGCCCCCCGGACAACAGCCCGGGACACAGCCCGCAAACAATCGCCGAAACGATGCCCGGGGATGCTAGAATGCGAGAGCCTCCCTGTCAAGAACGCGGCCGCCTCCCCGCATCCGACACCGGCATCCGACACCTGAATCCGCCCCCCGAATCCACCTTGTTTCGCTTGACTTTTTTGGGCAAGCCGCGTAGAACAGCCCCTATGCCCGAGACATTGCGCGAACACATAGGCGGCGTCCTAGATTTCTGGCGAGGCCGAGGCCGGCAGGCTCTGCGTGGGCGTGCTCTGGAGCAGGGGCTCGAGAAATTACGCGACGGCTTGCTCGAAGCCGATGTCGCGCTCGGGGCTGTCCAGGAGCTTGTGGCGCGGACTCGCACCCAGGCTCAGAATCAGGCTCAGAGTGTCGAAACAGGCTCGGGCTCGGGGGGGGCTTCGGGCGTCCCGCCGATCCAGCGGCTCACGGCGATTCTGTATGAGGCTCTGGTCGAAACCCTCGGAGGAGGCGGGGAAACTCCCGGAGATTTCCCGGGCGATTCCCCGGGCGATGCCCCGGGACACAGCCCAGGGCCAGAGGCGATTCTCAAAAAAACCCGTGGCGGCGGACGGCCGCTTGTCCTAGCGACTCTGGGGCTCCAGGGGTCTGGCAAAACGACCAGTGCTGCCAAAATGGCCTATTTTTTCCAAACGGAGCAGAATCAGAAAGTCCTGCTTGCCTCCTTAGATTTTTCCCGCCCTGCGGCCCGCGCGCAATTGGCCCAGCTCGCGGAGGCGCATCAGGTGCCGTATGCGGCCTTGGACGAAGCGACGGAGCCAGAGGCGGGCGGGCGGCTGGCTCTCGCCCAGGCCAGGCGAGACGATGTGGATGTTCTTCTGCTCGACACGGCCGGGCGGCAATCGGTCGACGAGGCCGCCATGGACGCTCTAGAGCGGCTCTTCGCGGTCGTTCGCCCCGCCCGCAAGCTGCTTGTGGTGGATGGGCTCTCGGGGCAGGATGCGGCTTTTGCGGCTCGGGCGTTCCACCAGCGTTTCCAGGTGAGCGACTTGGTTCTGACTCGGATGGACGGCGATGTGCGCGGCGGCGCGGCTCTTTCCGTCCGGCACGTCACGGGACAACCCATCCGGTGGCTGGGCGTCGGCGAAAAAATAGACGATTGGGAGCCCTTCCGAGCCGAGAAACTCGCCAAACGAATCCTGGGGCTGAACGATGTCGAGGGGCTCGTTCGGAAAATCCAGAAAAAAATAGAGACTCAAGAAAGCGAGACGCTGGCTAGACGCTTGCAGAAAGGGCACTTCAATCTCGAGGACATGGCTTTGCAGCTCAAACAGATGCGGCGCATGGGGGGCGCAGGGGCACTGTTTTCCTTTTTACCGGGCTATGCGAAAAAGGCAGAGAATCTCAAGAATGCGTCGCAGAGCGCCGACCTCGAGGCCCAAGAGGCCATTCTGAATGCCATGACGCGGGCCGAGAAACGCAATCCTGGCATCATCCTCTCTTCGAGAAAAATCCGGATCGCCAAGGGCTCGGGGAAGCGGGTCTCGGATGTGAATCGTCTCCTTAAGAATTATGGGCGTATGGCCAAATGGGTGAAGGCTTCAGCGGGACAGGCCGCCAAGCCCCTCCCGGGGGGAAGCCACGCTGGCAATCTGCCGGACAATGTGTTGGAGGCGGCAGGCGAACATCCGTTCGGTCCTGGGGCTGGGGATGGACATGGGGCTGGAGACGAGCTCGGTCTTCAGAGCCTCCTGCAAAAATCTGGGCCGCATGCCGGGCTTCATCGGCTTTTTTCACCCAAAATTCGGGGATAATCGTGAATCATCAGGAGTCATCTGACCATGCTTAGAATGCGTCTTGCACGGAAAGGTTCTAGGAACCGGCCGTTTTACAGAATCGTTGTTGCGGATGTTCGAAGTCCCAGGGACGGGCGCTACATTGAGAAAATCGGGCATTATGACCCGCTCATTGCGGCGGATTCGCCCAGAAAAGAAGAGCGTCTGCGTCTCAACCGCGAACGGGCTCTTTATTGGCTGAGCCAGGGCGTCCAACCTTCGGACCGGATGCGGCGTCTGTTGGCTATCGCCGGCGTGCTTGAACCGCCGGCTATCCCTCCACAGACCAAGAAGCATTTGCCGGGCAAAAAGGCTCTTGAGCGCCAAGCTGCGGCTTGAGCCCGCCTCTCCAAACCAAGAACGCGTGGCGGGGGCTGAGAGCCTGTCCGAAGGACCGGCGGAGAGACCCGAAAGACTAGAAAAACCCGGGGGGGACGGAGAGCCGTGGCTTTGTTTTGCTCAGATAGGTCGGCCGTGGGGCCTCCGAGGGCATCTCTGGGTTCGGCCTTTTGTCTCGAACCTTCGGCTGTATCGGCGTTTTTACGCCCGGGCTCTAGAGCGGCATCTTGACGTGGCGTGGCTCTCGGCGGAGCCCCTTCGGGGCCACCTGCGCGCCACCTTCCGTCAAATCCAAACGCGGACCGAAGCTGAGACCTTGCGAGGGCAAGAACTCTGTATCCATCGCGATACGCTCCCGCCTTTGAGGCAGGCAGAGGAGGCCTATTATTATGCGGACTTGATTGGCATAACAGTCCTAGACGCACAGAAACAGAGCGTGGGGTGCGTCCGCCAGGTCCAGAATTTTGGCGCGCAGGACATCCTGGAGATCGAAAAATCAGACCAAACCCGCGCGATGGTGCCCTTCACAAAAGAGGCCGTCTTAAGTGTTCAATTGGACGAAAAAAAAATAACCATTGATACGCATTTCCTGGTCTAGGTCTCTTCGGCACCCTTGGATTTTTCCTGGAGGGCCTCCGGTTTTTCGGCTTGCCGGCGGCCTCGCCTGGGCGGGGCGAGGGGGAGACTGGATAGGATTATCCGGCCTCCCCCAGTCAGCTGGGAACCCCGACCGAGGCCCGGGGGAGGCCCGGTCGTCTAGCTTAGGCGGCTCAGAGGGCGGCTTCTTCCGCCCTTCGGTGGCTGTTCGCCTCTTTTGAGGTGTTTGTTCTTTTTTTTATTTTTGGCCTTTTCTATCCGTGTCCGTTTGTGTTTCCCCATGTTTTGCGCTTCGGTTCTGACGCTTTTCCCGGACATGTTTCCTGGAGCCCTCGGTTTTTCTCTAGTCGGTCGGGCTCTGGCGGAAAAACGCTGGCACCTAGAGACCGTGTCCCTCGCCGAGTGTGTCGAAAAAAGAGGCAAACGCGTCGATGACGCCGCCTTTGGCGGGTTCGGTCAGGTGCTCCGAGCCCCCGTTCTGGAGCGCGCCCTGAACCGAACCAGACGGGCGCATTCGAGACTCCTGTATTTGTCGCCTAAAGGCACGCCTTTGTCGCAAGCCTATGTGCGCGAATTGGCTCGAGAGTCGCATCTGGTGGTGCTCTGCGGGCGTTATCAGGGCGTCGATCAACGTTTTCTCGACCATTATGCCTTCGAGGAAACGAGCCTCGGGGATTTTCTGGTGAGCGGGGGCGAGCTCGCCTGTTTAGTTCTCCTGGATGCCATTGTGCGCCTGCACATTCTGGATGCCCGCCGCCCAAACCAAAAGACTCCGGCACGCGAAAGCCACACGGGCGACGGCTTGCTCGAGGCCCCGCTCTACACTCGACCCCGCGTGTGGCACACCTACCCCGTCCCGCCCGTCCTCCTGGAGGGCAACCACGCCCAAATCGAAAAATGGCGTCAGAGACAAGCGGAGCAACTCACGCGCGACAAGCGTCCCGATTTATGGGCCGCTCGCTCCCGCCGGTGCGTTGCAAATCCTTCCCAAAAGAGCTATAAACAAGGCGGCACGACGCCCAGCAAGGCGGGCGTCGCCGGAACAGAAGACACGACATGACCAGCGTTTTTGAAGAGACCTCCAGATGAATACTTTAGAACGACTCGAAAAAGAGGAGATCGAACGCCTCACGGCCTCTAGAGGCGACACAGGCCCAACAGTTGGAAAGGCACCCGGGGAGGCAGATTTTCCAGATTTCCGGCCCGGAGACAGCGTGCGCGTGCGCGTGCGGATTGTGGAAGGCAGCAGCGAACGAATCCAGAACTTCGAGGGCGTCTGTATCGCGCGCCGCCGTGCCGGCTTGCGGTCTAATTTTACGGTCCGAAAAGTGTCGTATGGCGAAGGCGTGGAGCGGGTGTTCCAATTGTACTCGCCGCGCTTAGCCGGGATTGAATTGCTCCGGCGCGGACGCGTCCGCCGAAGCAAGCTGTACTATCTACGCCAACGGAGCGGCCGCTCGGCGCGAATCGCCGAAAAGAAAAACTACTGAGCTCCCCCTGGCCCCGGGGTAAAAATCCGGGGTAAACATCCGGGGCACCCGGGCAGACGAAAAGGCCTAGGCGGAAGACGACGACGAAGCGAGGGCTTGGTCGAAATTTTCCACAAGAGCCGTGACCCATCGGGGCTCGGCGCCCGAGGTCAGCGGCGGCGTTCGCGTCGCCACGGCGTGAAAAAAATGCGCCATCTCCACGCACAAAGGCTCCCGGGAGGCGAATTCAATCGGATGGACCTCAGGGCTCCGAAAAGAGCGATACGATAAAGCAGGGGTCTGGCCATCCGCCCACACCAATTCGCCGTCGCGCCCGAGGACCGTCAAAACCCGGCGCCGAGGCGAAATCCAGGATAGATCGACCCGAAGTTCTATGCCTTTCCAGGCGTTCTCCCAGAGGCATCGTGTAGAGCGCGAGCCCGTCGCGCGGCCCGGCCCCAGACGCGGCGAGGCCTCCAACAGATCCGGGTCTATCGAACTCATCAGACCCACCATCAGAGCCATGTCGTGCGGCCCATACCCCCAGAGTAGGTCCGTGTCCCGAGGCCGAGCTTGTTGGTCGTGCCGCGTGGACTCAATCCGACGTAGCGGCCCGATTCGCTCTAAGGCCCCCTGGAGGGCCTCAAAAGCAGGATGAAACCGAAGTAAATGACCCGCCATGAGAATCTGAGAAGAACCCGCTTGTTTTTGAAGCTCGTCCAGCTCGTCGAGTCCCATCGCCAGAGGCTTTTCTACAAAAACGTCCAGACCGGCGCGCAAAGCCTGGCGGGCCAACGCCCCATGCGTGTGGTCCGGCGTCGCGATTAACGCAACCCTCAAAGAGGCCTCGGCCGCTAGAGCCTCCTCGAGCGAGCCGTAAAATCGACAGGAACGCCAGGCAGTCGCCGGTGTCTCACCGGGCCCGGTTGCATCGGGTTCATCGGTCGCATCGGGCCGGCCGTTCGAATCGGCGATGGCGGCCAAATGACCCGACGCGTGAACGACACGCGCAATGTTGCGCCCCCACGTCCCGCACCCCACGAGCAGAGCCTTCACGACCCGGTTTCTTCTGTCTCGCCGGCAGGACTACCAGGGGCAGGGCTGCCAGGGGCAGAACTGCCGGGGGCAGGGCTGCTTTCCTCCCGAAGATGGGCCTGTTCCAGGCTAGCCTGTTCCAGGCGCGTCAAACGCTGGTCGAGCTGTTTGCAGAGGTCCAACAGCACGTCCATGCTGGCCACATCTCGAGGCAACCCATACGCTCGGAAAGGCCCTGAATGCGCGTGCTTGCCGAGCAAAGGCTTGGCGGGAATGCCCACCACGGTTGTGCCCGGAGCGACGTCTCGGACCACCACCGCGTTCGAGCCTATCCGAGCGTTCTCGCCGACGACGACGGGCCCTAGAATTTGAGCCCCAGACCCCACAATGACGCCGTCTCGGAGCGTCGGGTGGCGTTTTTGGCCGCGCTGCGAATCGGAATGCTCAGAGGGCGAAGCTCCTCCCAGGACGACATCCTGATAGAGCGTCACATTGGCCCCGATCTCGGCGGTCTCGCCAATCACCACGCCGCTGCCGTGGTCTATAAAAAAATTCGCGCCCAAGACGGCTCCGGGGTGGATCTCGATCTGCGTCAGAATTCGAGCGAACTGCATCAGCCAGCGCGCGAGAAACCGAAACCGGCGCCGCCACAAAAAATGACTAAAGCGGTGAAAAAGACAGACGTGAAAAGAGGGATAAAGAAAAAAGACCTCCCAACGCGAACGAGCGGCCGGGTCTCTTTCGATGATTGCGTCCAGCTCTTTTAAGAAGCGCATAACGGACGCATAGTAAGAGCTTCTCGTTCAATGTGCAAGCTAGGCGCCCTCAAAACGCGACCAGGAAGCCACAACCAGGAGGAACGACCGGAACCAGAACAGCAGAACATCCATGAGAATCCTTGAAAAAAGTTTCAAACAGGCTACTATGAGTAGGGTGTGCGTACCGAGTGACTGCGGACGGCCCGGCCTTGGATGCCCTGGCCGAACACGCCAAGTCCTCCCAGAGCAAGACTTTCTCCGAACACATACATGGATGTCCGGAATGTCCGGGATGGATGGGCGGACAGGGGCAGAACACGCCCTCTTTCGTGCCCTTTATCTTTTGAGGCTCCAGACAAAATAAAAGGACCCAAATAGAATGGCTGAAGTTGTAATTCCGGGCCCCGCCGGACGAATCGAGGGACGTTTTGCCTGCCGCGGCCTGGCGGATGGCGCGCCTTTGGCGCTCTTTCTTCACCCCGAGCCCCGGCGCGGCGGCACCATGAACAATCGGGTCATCTACCGACTCTACACGCTCTTTCTGGACAAGGGCTTTGCGTGTTTGCGCATGAATTTTCGAGGCGTTGGGCGCTCGGAAGGCCAAATCGAGCACAGCGATGGGGCTCTCAACGACGCCAATACGGCTCTGGAGTGGCTTCAGAATAAAGTCCATAATCAGTCCAACCATATCTGGGTGGTCGGCTATTCGTTCGGCGCCTGGATTGGCCTTCAGCTCCTGATGCGACGGCCCGAGATCCAAACGTTTGTCGCCGTCTCGCCCCCGGCGGGGTCCTATGATTTC
Organism: Alphaproteobacteria bacterium; assembly: GCA_965203415.1. GTDB lineage: Bacteria > Pseudomonadota > Alphaproteobacteria > CBDBCS01 > CBDBCS01 > CBDBCS01. Next base: position 846,913 of record CBDBCS010000006.1, read on the forward strand.
AGCTTTCTGGCGCCATGTCCGAATTCGGGGCTGGTCGTCCACGGCGGACGCGACCACGACGTCCCGCCCGAACACGTGGAGAAACTGGTCGATAAAATGCGAACCCACCGCAACGTTCAAATCGACTATCGTCTCATTTTCAAGGCCGACCATACCTACAGAGAGGGCCTGGACGACCTGACACATCAGGTGGGCGACTACATAGACCAATGGCTCCAGCACGCCCAGCTGCCGGCTGGCTTTCTGGACGCAGGGCCCTCGGTTTAGACATTCCGGCGCAACCATGACATAAAACAGACCGTGTTTTTGCTCATAGACAATTACGACAGTTTCACGTGGAATTTATGGCATGCGCTCCATGCGGTGGGCGTGCCGTGCCGCGTTTATCGAAACGATGTCCTGTCTGCCCAGGCCTTTCTGGAGCTGCGCCCGAGGGCTCTTATTCTTTCGCCTGGCCCTGCGACCCCAGACCAAGCGGGTAACGTCCCGGAGCTGCTGGCCCGAGCCCCGAGCTCTTTGCCCATTCTGGGGGTCTGTCTGGGGCACCAAGCCATCGCAGAGGCCTTCGGCGGAACGCTCGAGGTGCAAACCCCGCCGTCATATGGCAAGGTCTCTAGGATTGTCTCGTACGGGACGGGGCTGATGGCCGAAACGCCCGACTCGTTCCGCGTGGCCCGCTATCATGCCCTGCGCGTGGTCCGGGACAGTTTGCCCGCGTGTTTTGTCATAGACGCCCAGATAGATGCCGGGCTTCTCGGGCAGTGCGGCCCGGACACACCCGGGCCCACACACGGAACGGAGCCGGGGCTCGCCGCCGAAACCGTGATGGCTTTTCACCACAGCCACCGCCCCGTTTTCGGCGTCCAATTCCACCCCGAGTCTATCGCAACCGAGCACGGCCACCAGGTTCTTCGGAATTTCGCCCGCGTTTGTCTCAATCACGTCCCGGATGGGGATTCGGACCGTGATTCGGAGGCGGCGTCAGACTTCGCAAGACCTCCACAAGCCGCCGGAGGTCTTCGGGAAGCGGGGCCTCAAAACGGAGAAACCGCCCGCCCCGTGGGTGCCTGAAACCCAGCTGAAAGGCGTGGAGAGCCGGCCGCTCGAGACCCGCCAGAACAGTCTGAGCCTCACCCGAAAGCGCGGCAAAACAGCGCGGTCCACTATAGAGTCTATCCCCCACAAGGGCGTGGCCCGCGTGCGAGAGGTGGACGCGAATTTGGTGCGTCCGCCCTGTCTCGAGGGTACAGGACAGGCGGGCGAACTGCCCTTGAGCGAAACTCTCCTCGACCCGGTACGAGGTGGACGCCGAGCGCCCGCCGGGCGTGACCGCCCATTTGAGACGATTCCGTCGATCCCGGCCCAGAGGTGCGTCCAAACGTGCGGCTCGCGGGTTGGGCAGGCCGTAACATAAAGCCCAATAACGCCGTTCTATGGTGCGGGCGGCCAGAGCCGCCGCGAGGCTCCGATGGGCGAAATCCGTCCGAGCCACAAGCATCAGACCGCTTGTGCCTTTATCCAAGCGATGCACGATGCCGGGGCGCAGCGGGCCTCCCAGCGTTGAGAGGGACGGATAAAGATGACGGAGCCCATGCACAAGCGTCCCAGTCTGACTCGGATGCGCGGGATGCACAACGCAGCCAGCCGGTTTGTTCACCACCGAGAGGTCCTCGTCTGCATAGAGAATTGACAAAGGGAGCTCTTCCGCAGCGAAGGCGGCCCAGCGCTCTTTCAAGCCAGGACACCGCAATTGAACGACGGCGCCGGCCGACACACCGTGAGAGGGACGCGTGATGACTCGAGCATCGACACGGACGAAACCCGCCCGGATGAGCCTTTGGGCCTCAGAGCGGGAAGCGACGGAGACGTCTGCCGAGGCCCCCATCGCAGCCTCTGGGGGGGGCTCGGGTGCTCCTGGGGTGTCCGGCGGCACAATTGCCAATCGAGCGGTGAGATAAACATCCAGCCGCCCCGCCGAGGCAGGCGTTACGACCGATTCGTCCTGAAACAAGAGCTCCATCGTTAGATGATGTTTTTTTAACACCTTCGGCGCATGAAACAAAACAAGCGGCACCCAGGCCTCGACGCCGCACGCTTGGCCAGAGCCCAGATTCCTGCTAGAGTAGCCCGCCTCCTCTGGACAGGGGGCGTGTGAAGCGAGAGGTCCATAATAAGTTTATGTCCAGAATCGAAAAAATTGCTCGAACCATCAGCTTAGTCCTGTTTGGCTTGATCCTGGTGGGTGCCGGGGTCCTGGTCGGAGGGATTCTGTTGCGCTTTAAGGAGACCGCCTCTGACGACGTAGCCGGGGACGCCTCCGGCGCCTCCTATGTGGCACACCTGCCAATCGAGCGGTGAGATAAACATCCAGCCGCCCCGCCGAGGCAGGCGTTACGACCGATTCGTCCTGAAACAAGGCCACAGCTCCATCGTTAGATGATGTTTTTTTAACACCTTCGGCGCATGAAACAAAACAAGCGGCAGCCAGGCCTCGACGCCGCATGCTTGGCCAGAGCCCAGATTCCTGCTAGAGTAGCCCGTCTCCTCTGGACAGGGGGCGCGTGAAGCGGGAGGTCCATAATAAGTTTATGTCCAGAATCGAAAAAATTGCTCGAACCATCAGCTTAGTCCTGTTTGGCTTGATCCTGGTGGGTGCCGGGGTCCTGGTCGGAGGGATTCTGTTGCGCTTTAAGGAGGACGCCTCCGACGACGTAGCCGGGGACGCCTCCGGCGCCTCCTATGTGGCACACCTGCCAACAAATTGTCGCCTCCTTCTTGCGAACGTGCCCACCGGAGAGGAAGAGATTGCAACGCCCAGCGTGGCGGGGGAGCTTCTCATGATCCCTGCCATCTGCGGTTACGGTGAGAATTTCGACCGCAAGTATGTTTTGCTCTTTTTCCACATGCCCTCCGGGCAGTGGCGGGGACGGCTGGAACTACGTCGCGTCTGGCAATAAGATCAGGGTCTCATGCCCTCCGGACAGTGGCGGGGACGTCTAGAGCTTGACCCCTAGGGGCGGCGGTTCTCGAGCTGACCTAGATTTTCTCTAGCTTCTTTCCGGCTGGCCCCTACCGGACACTCTCTTCAAAATCGTCCCGGAAATCCTCTTGGGCGTCTCTTTTTTGTTCGATCGTTCTATCCGGACGCCTCCCGGACGCACCTGCCGTCATGAATTTTTACCTGGCTGTTTTATTCGCGCTGCTTTCGGCCTTGTGCTGGGGAGCCGACCCTTTGATCGCCTATACCCCCGCCCGCCGTTTAGGAGGCTTTGCCTTTAATCGACTGCGCGTGTGCCTTCTCGCCGTCTTGGCCCTGGGTGTCACCAGCTTGACGGGCGGGTGGGCGACGTTAGACGGGTCTCAGTTTTTGTGGCTCGGTCTTTCCAGTGTGGTTGGGGTTTTTATCGGCGACACCCTGCTCTTTCTGAGTCTATCCAGGCTCGGCCCCCGACGCCATATTCTTGCGTTCAGCACCCATGCCCCGATGTCGGCTCTGCTAGGCATCCCCCTCTTGGGCGAGGTCCCCAACGGGCTGCAGGTGCTTGGCATGACCACGATTTTCACGGGCGTCACCCTGGCCATCGCCTTGGGAAAACAAAAAAATCGGACAGACTATTGGGAGAACAAAACGTCGCGGTGGGCTCTTGTGCTAGGACTCGGGGCGGCGTTCTGCCAGGCGGCGGGCGCCCTCATGGCGCGACCCGTGATGCAGGCGGGAGTCGCCTTTCTGCCCGCTTTCACCATTCGAATCGGCATTGGAGCTTTCTGTTGTCTCCTGACTTGGTTCGTCCCCCATCCCTATTTGAGGGACAAAACCAAAATTTCCGCTTATTGGATCTGGCGCGCTTTTTTGTCGGGGTGGGTCGGCCCCGGTATGGGGCTCGGCTTTTTTCTGCTGGCTCTCGCCGCGGCACCGGTCGGGATTGTGGCGACCCTGAATTCGGCGGCGCCTGTTTTTACAACCCTGCTTTTATGGGTCTTCACGCGCCAGAGTCCCTCTTTTTTTGCCTGGCTTGGACCGGTGTTGGTTTTTGGCGGGGCAGGCCTGTTGTTTCTATGAGAGTGTTTTGTCCGGTCGTTCTATCCGGACGCCACCTGGAGTACCCCTGCTGTCATGAATTTTTACCTGGCTGTTTTATTCGCCCTGTTTGCGGCCTTGTGCTGGGGAGGCGGCCCTTTGATCGCCTATACCCCCGCCCGCCGTTTAGGAGGCTTTGCCTTTAATCGACTGCGCGTGTGTCTTATCGCCGTCTTGGCCCTGGGTGTCACCAGCTTGACGGGCGGGTGGGCGACGTTAGACGGGTCTCAATTTTTGTGGCTCGGTCTTTCCAGTGTGGTTGGTATTTTTATCGGCGACGCCCTGCTCTTTCTGAGTCTATCCAGGCTCGGCCCCCGACGCCACAGTCTTGTGTTCAGTACGCATGCCCCGATGTCGGCTCTGCTAGGCATCCCACTCCTGGGCGAGGTCCCCAGTGGGCTGCAAGTGCTTGGCATGACCACGATTTTCACAGGCGTCACCCTGGCTATCGCCTTGGGAAAACAAAACAGTCGGACAGACTATTGGGAGAACAAAACGTCGCGGTGGGCTCTTGTGCTGGGACTCGGGGCGGCGTTCTGCCAGGCGGCGGGTGCCCTCATGACTCGACCCGTGATGCAGGCGGGAGTCGCCTTTCTGCCCGCTTTCACCCTTCGAATCGGCATTGGAGCTCTCTGTTATCTCCTGACCTGGTTTGTGCCCCATCCCTATTTCAGAGACAAAACCAAAATTTCCGCTTATTTAATCTGGCGCGCTTTTTTGTCGGGGTGGGTCGGCCTCGCGATGGGGATCGGTTTTTTTCTGCTGGCTCTCGCCGCGGCACCGGTCGGGATTGTGGCAACCCTGAGTTCGGCGGCTCCTGTTTTTACGAGCCTGTTTTTATGGCTCTTCACGCGCCAGAGTCCCTCCTTTTTTGCCTGGCTTGGACCGGTGCTGGTTTTTCTCGGGGCAGGCTTGTTGTTTCTGTGAGATTTTTTGGGCTCCTGCCGATAAAATGAGGCACCGCCCGCCAGAGAATGTCACAGAACGAAATAAAACGGAACCGCACAACCCATGACAAAACTGCCAGAACACACGCCATCGAATCGAACAGAGCGGACGGGTCTATCGGAACTCGGAGCACAGGGACAGACCCCCGCGCTTCAGGCTGTTTTCGACCTCGCCCGAGAAGATATCACGGCTTTTCGAGTCCAACTCCTGGCCCAAACCCAGGAGAGCCACGCGCGCCTGGTCGCGGACGTCGGCCACCATTTGTTTACAGGCGGCGGCAAGCATTTACGAGCTCTTCTCGCCATGGCCGCCGCCCGGTTGGGCGGCTATGAAGGGCAGCTTCATATTCGGCTCGCGACCGCGATCGAGTTGATTCACTCGGCGACCTTGCTGCACGACGACGTCATCGACCAGTCGCCTACGCGCCGAGGCAAATCAACGTCCAACCAGATTTGGGGCAATAAACCGGCCGTGCTGGTCGGCGACTATTTTTTCGCCCGCGCCTTCGAATTGCTCCTGGAGCATATGCCGTCGGCCCATGTTTTAACGCTCGCTCAGGCGGCGGGCCGCATGGCTCAGGGCGAGATTCAGCAAATCGACGCCGAGGGCTCCCCAGACTTGGCCCTGGACACCTATCTGCAGATTATCCGGAACAAGACCGCGGCTCTGTTCGAGGTGGCGTGTCAAACCGGCGGCAGGCTGGCGGGTTTGACCGAAGAGGCTCTCCAGCGGCTGGCCCACTACGGCGAGCACCTGGGCATGGTCTTTCAGATGGTGGACGACGTCCTGGATTATCAGCCCGAAGCTAAAAAATTGGGCAAGCGATGGGGCGACGATTTTCGTGAGAAAAAAGTGACCCTACCCATTATTCTGGCCTGGCACCGAGCCGATGAAAAAGACAAAGCCTTTTGGCGTCACTGCTTCCAGAAGTCCGCCAATGACAATGAGGCCCTCTTGGAGGACGCCCGCCGGTGGCTCGAGCGACGTGGGTGTCTCGAGGATGCGCTGGGGCTGGCTGAAAAACACATGCACGACGCCATCCAGGCTCTGGCGTTCTTTGAGCCGTCCCCTTGGCGCGAAGCTCTCCAGGCCTGTGCCCGGTTTGCCCTGGAGCGAAAACAATGACGAAAATAAGGACGGCACAGCTGCAACTCGTTGCGACGGCGGCTCTCCTGGACGCGGATGCGCGCGTCCTGCTCGCCAAACGGCCGGCGCACAGCCCCTCGGGCGGCTATTGGGAATTCCCAGGGGGCAAGGTCGAACCCGGAGAAAGCCCCTCCCAGGCTGTGCGCCGGGAACTCATGGAGGAATTGGCTGTGGAAACGCATCTCCATTGTCTGGCGCCTCTGGCTTTCGCCGAGGCCACAGACCCGGGCACAGATCCGGGCACAGGTCCGGACCGTCTGGTTCTTCTCTATGTGTGCCGGGTCTGGACGGGCTTCCCTAGAAAACGCTGGCACTGCGAGTTGGCTTGGGCCTCGAAGAGACAACTCGCAAGCTATACGGATACGCTCATCCCTGGGAGTCGGCCGCTTCTCCCTTTTTTACGAGACTGGCTTTAGGCCCCTCGCGCCTGTCTTTTTATTTTTGAAAATCCCGCTTCCATCGGGCATAGGGCATGCCGTAGATCGCCTGGCGTGCCTGGTCCTGGGTTACGGCGAGGCCTCGGTGCTGGGCTTCCTCCTGATACCAGCGCGCCAAGCAATTGCGACAAAAGCCGGCTAGATTCATGACATCCAGATTTTGTACATCGCTCCGCTGGCGAAAATGAGAAACAAGCCGGCGAAAACTGGCGGCTTCGATCTCGGTTTGCAGGTGCGGTGAGGCTGCTGCTTCGGCTTCTTGAGCTCCAGGTCCAGGCGTGGGTTCTGTTTCTGTCATAGCTGGTTCCGTTCTGCGGGTTCTGTGAGGGGAGATCGCTCTCTTTCTAGCACAGGCGTCTCCAGAAAATAAACGTCTCTGGCATCACGATGCGGGGCCATCCCGGTGCTATCACGCTTCCCTTGTCTGGAGGCGCGTTTTCAAAAAAGAACGCAAGCGCGGCTCATCGGCTTGAGTCATCTCCAGCTTATGAGCCAAAGGATGAAAACGCCGCCGCTGGGCCTCGGACAAGTGCCGGACGAGACGGACATAGTCCTTGGGCGTGGTCACCAGAGGCAAAGAACCGGCTTCGTGCTCCAGGCGCTTTATGTCTCTTGGACGATACGGATAGTGGTCTGGAAAGGCTCGGCACGCGTCGAGGGTCAGGCCTGCCTCGGCCAGGCTTGCGAAAAATTTATCCGGAACCCCCAGGCCCGCGAAAGCGTACACACGCGTCCCCGGAACAAGAGGATCCGGGCGTGTCCCGAGCCTCAAGCGAAACAGAGGGCCTGGAAAAGACCTCAACCCGGGAGGAGCGGCGGGGGCCTCGCCACCGAGCGATGCGCCTATCAGGAAAATCGCATCGCAACGCTTCAGGCCCGCCTCTACGGGTTCACGGAGCGGGCCGGCGGGCACGCAATACCCATTGCCGAATCCAGACCGCTCGTCTATCACAAGAAAAGAAAGCGTTTTTTCAAAAGAGCCGTTCTGGAATCCATCGTCCTGAATGATGATCTCTGCCTGGACCGACGCCAGCAGAGGGGCGGCCTGCGTCCGGAGGCGCGCCACGACGGTCGGCCCCCGAGCGGCTAATAAGAGCGGCTCATCGCCGACCTCCGCCGCTGTGTGAGACGGCGTCACGAAAAGCGGGCCGCGCAAACGACCGCCATAGCCTCGCGTTAGAAAAACGGCCCGAAGACCCAGCTCGTGCCGAAGAAAATCGGCAAGATAGAGCGACGTGGGCGTCTTGCCGCTGCCGCCTATCGAGAGACCGCCGACACAGAGCACCGGCTTGGGGAGACGGATATGGGGGCCTCGGGCCAGACGTCGCCGCGTCCCATAGGCATAAAGCCCCGCCGCGCCGCGCCAGAGAAAAAAAGGCCGGGACGCCGGGCGATACCAGAACCGAGGCGGACGCAGGAAAATCACGAAAAAAACCGAGAACAGCGACTCCCGAAGGCGGGGAAAAACCTCACCTCCCTATGTGGGATCTAGGTGGGATTTTGGGTGAGATTTGTTGGGAGCCGATGTTTCGGGCGATTCGGTCTGAGCCCGAATCTCGCGCACGATCCGGTCGGCCAGCCCCCTCGCCTGGCTCAAGAGCGGCGACACCCGGTCATGAAAACCTGCATGAAAAGACCCGGCACCGGCATCCGCGCCAGAGTCTACACGAGCTTCCGAAAACACCCGCTGGGGCTGGGCGAGAAAAAGCTCGAGGTCCCGAAAGGACGCCATAGGCTGGACCTGTTGTCCTAAATCTTTCATCATCGAGGACACGCCCCAGTGATGGGGTCCGACAAAAATGAGACAGCCGAAAGAGGCCGGCTCTATGAGATTATGCCCGCCCACAGGCACCATCGTCCCGCCCATGAAAACAACGGGGGCGAGCGAAAACACAGGGCCGAGCTCGTCAAAACTGTCCAGCAAAAAAACATCCACGGGCCCCGAAGGAGGGGAGCTCTGCGAGCGACGGGCATAGGACAGACCGCTCGCTTCGAGCAAGCGGCAGACTTCCGGAGCTCGCGGCGGATGACGGGGCACTAAAATCGGAAAATCCGAATCCCGCCGCGCCGCAAAGAGTTCCAAAAGCCCCTCTTCCTCGCCTCGATGGGTCGAGACCGCCGCCCAGATGCGCCGGCCCGAACTCAGAGACGCCAGCAGCGTCCGAAGCTCTGGGTCCACCTTCAAAAGCGGCCTGTCGTATTTGAGATTGCCATCGTATCGGACACGCCGAGCGCCGAGAGCTTCCAAACGCCCCACATCCCGAGGCGTGGCCGCATAACACGCCCGATAAGAACGCAAAAGATCCCGCGCAAGCCCAGGCAAACGAGACCAACGCCGAAAACTCTTGTCCGATAAACGCCCCTGAACCAGAAAAAGAGCCATGCGCCCGCGCGACTTGGAGAGCAAAACCGGCCAAAATTCGGACTCAATCCAGATAGCAAAACTCGGGCGCCAGTGGGCCAAAAACCGCTCGACGCACCCCCAGAGATCCAAAGGCGCATATTGGTGAAACGACCGAGCATTCGCATAACGCGAGGCAAACAACGCCGAACTGGTCGTTCGAGACGTCAGTAAAATAAAACTGGCGGGAAAACACGCCGTCAAAGCATCCGCCAGACGAAAGGCGGTGCGAATCTCACCCACGCTGACGGCATGAATCCACACCACCATACCGGCAGGACGCGGGTGGCGCGCAAAACCATAGCGCTCGGGAAGCCGGGAGGCCGGACGAAAAACGCGATGCACCCAGCCAAAAATTGAAAAAAAAGGCGAAACACAAGCCGTCAGACGGCACCAAAACTTCCAGAACATGCAATGTGAAATCTCTTTTTGTGCCGCCTTGTTTTCTCCCTGCCGTTTCTTATTCGGGGGCGCCTAGAGGCGATTCGAATCAACCCGAATTAACCCGGGGGAGGCGTCGCAAAGCGTGTTTTTTCATCGACATCGCACAAGAGCTGGTTCATGGTCTCTTCCAGGTCCCGGCGGAGGGCCTCTAGGGTGGTTTCACTGGCGTCGCGGGCCACAAAAAGAGGCTCGCCCCACACCATGTAGATACGCGAAAAAGGAAGCGGAATCCGGAATCGGTCCCAGGTTCCTGTCAAAACTTTGGCTCGAGAACTGGCATTGGCCACCGGCACAATCGGCAGGCCCGTATGCTGAGCCAGCCTGATAATCCCACGCGAGACGCGTTGGCGCGGGCCTCGCGGGCCATCGGGCGACACGGCCAGAGCATGACCTCGGCGCGCAAGCCGCTTCATGGCCCGGAAGGCTTCCAGGCCTTCTCGAGACCGCGACGAGCTCCCATGGACCACCCCATAGCCGCGCAAACGGGCAAAAGCGGCCAGCAGCCGGCCGTCGCCGTGCGGCGACACCAAACAATGAACGGGACGCCGCCGGGGCCAGTGATACAGCTGCAATAAAATCCGCGCGTGAAAGCAACTAATCAGGAAACCGCTGCCCTCGTTCCAGAGACGACGCGAAAGACCCTGCCGGACATAGACCTTCCGCGAACTGTACCAGACCAACCCCAAATAAACATGGAGAAGCCACACCAACAAACCACGCACCCACGGTTTGTCCCGGAATTTATTCCGGAGTCGTTTCCGAACGCTACGCCACGCCACCCAGGCTTTATCCGAAGCCAATCTCACTTAAAACGATAGGTCAGACGGCCCTTTGTCAGATCATAGGGGGTCATCTCCACCGTAACCCGGTCGCCGGACAAAACGCGGATCCGATTCTTTCGGATCTTTCCAGAGGTATGAGCCAAAATCTCGTGGTCGTTCTCGTCTAATCGGACGCGAAACATGGCGTTGGGCAAAATTTCCGTCACAACACCGTTAAAACTCATGGGGGTCTCTTTGGGCAAAACAACATTCCAGCCAAAAATTAAAAGCCTCGAGCCTGCACAGCACAGCCCGCGACAGCCCGCAAAACCCATGCCACAGCCGAAACCGCGCGTTCGGCTCTTCTCTGACAGGTCGGCGACGGGGCGGGGGAACAAGCCAAGCACCCGCGACGCCCTTGAAGAACGTGGCTGGGGCCCTCGGAGAGATTCAGGCACGGCACCCGACCGTCGCCCGACGGGCATCCGCCTAGCCCTGACGAGCTGACTCCGGGTCGATACCAGAACGGGCAGAGGGCAGTCTAGTTTTTTTTTCGATTTCTGTCAAACCCGGGAAACCCCGCCTCGTCCGAGCCCCACCCCCAAACCGTCCGTCCCAGAGACGGCCTCAGAAGACCCGAGAGAAAATCCCGAGGCCTAAAGATCATAAATAGGATTCACTTTAGAGCGCAGGCGCCGCAGCGGCGGAACGGCCCCTTCCACTTCATAGTGAACAAATTCGGCGATCTCGGTTATCAAATCGCCGATCCGCTCCAGATTCTTCAAAATAAAAAGCAGGTGAACAGCCTGAGAAATGGACGACGAGTGCGCATACATGTGCTTCTCTATTTTCTCATACAGAGCGTAATAGTCCTGGTCGATTTTGATATCCGCATCTCGTAGTTTCATGGCGCGTTCCACGTCCTCATCGCCCAAAGCCTGGAGCATGTGCCCGAGGGCTTTGCTCACCTTGTGCCCTAAAGCCACGACTTCCTCCAGGAGCGTCTTGTCGATCACGCTATCCGCAACATGAGGAGCACGCCGGGCAATGTTTTTCACGTAATCGCCGATCACCTCGAACGTCGTGGAGATCTTCATCGCGGCAACCAGATGGCGTAAATCGCCGGCCATCGGCTGTTGTAAGGCCAGAATTTCCACGATTTCCTCCTGTATTTTCCGATCGAGTCGATCGATGAATTGATCCCGCTGGCGATAGGCCGTCACTTCGCCCCGGCCGATGGAGGAAAAATGCGTCAGGCACGAACACAAAGTCTCGTGCGCACTTTCGCCAAGTTCCAGGACGCGTTCGCCGAGCTTCTCTAGAGCTTTCGTGTAACTCGTGCGAATTCTTTTCTTTTTAGGCACCATCGTCTTATCCTATTATCCTATTCTACCCGTAATATAGTCCTCTGTCAGTTTATGACGGGGATTGGTGAAAACGTCTTTGGTTTTGCCGCTCTCTATCAATTTTCCGAGATTGAAAAAAGCTGTATCCTCGGACACCCGCGCGGCCTGCTGCATCGAGTGCGTCACAATCACAATCGTCACCGAACGAGCTAGCTCTGTCATGAGTTCCTCTATGTGGCCCGTCGCAATGGGGTCTAGAGCCGAACACGGCTCGTCCATTAAAATAACATCCGGTGAAACGGCCAGAACGCGGGCAATGCACAAACGCTGCTGCTGGCCGCCCGACAGTGTGCCCGCCGAATGATGGAGCCTGTCTTTGACTTCATCCCATAGATTGACCCGCCGGAGATGGGCCTCCACGAGGGCCTGGAGGGCCTCGCGGCCGCGGGCCAAATCGTGAATCTTGGGCCCGTAAACAACATTGTCAAAAATACTTTTCGGGAAGGGGTTGGGCTTTTGGAACACCATGCCGACGCGCGCACGCAGAGCCGCAACATTCGTTCTTTCGGCGTAAATGTCCTCGTTTTCCAGAAGGAGGTGCCCGGTATGCCTGTAAATCGCGATCTCGTCGTTCATGCGGTTGAGCGAACGCAGAAAACTCGATTTGCCACACCCCGACGGCCCAATGACAGAGGTCACCTGACGGGGAGCTATCGACAGATTAATGTCAAAAAGAACCTGTTGAGCTCCGTAAAAAACGCACCAATCGCGGGCCTGAAAGATGGCGGGCTGCATTGCCTGTTCTCTGTTCTAATCTCTTCTCTAATCAATCCCGGTCTTTAATCCCGGTCTCTAATCCCGGCGCATTTCGGCGCGGTGGCGAAAAAAAATCGCCGTCAAGTTCATCACGAACAAGAAGAAAAGCAACACCAGAATCGCGGCCGCCGCTCGGCTTTCGAAGCCCCGCTCGGGCAGGCTCGCCCAGAGATAAATCTGAACGGGCAACGCCGTCGAGGCATCCGTCGGAAGGGCCGGCAGCTGAACAATAAAGGCCACCATCCCGATCATCAGAAGCGGGGCCGTTTCGCCTAGAGCCTGAGCCAGTCCGATAATACTCCCTGTCAGGACGGCGGGGGCGACGCGGGGTAAAATATGGTGGAACAGAGCCTGCATCTTGGTAGCTCCCAAAGCCAAAACGCTCTCCCAGTGCGAGGCCGGCACAAGCGCCAAAGCCACACGCGTGGTGATAATAACCGTCGGCAGCGTCATCAGACTCAGAATGAGCCCCCCCACAAGCGGCGTCGAACGCGGAAAACCAAGCAGACTGAGAAAAATAAACAAACCCAACAAACCATACACAATGGAGGGAACCGCGGCTAGATTGTGAATCGTGGTCTCGAGCCACAAGGTCGCGCGGGTGCGCAGCGCAAAAACCTCCAGATACACGGCGGCCGCAACCCCTAGAGGCAGACTCAAGACAAGGGTCACAAGCAGCATCCAGGCCGACCCAATGAGAGCCCCAAGCAACCCGGCTTGCTCTGGTTCGCGCGAATCGGCCTGAGTGAAAAGCTGCCAAGCAAAAACCGAACGAAGGCGTCCTTGAGCAGCTAACTGGGTGCTCCACGCCGTCCGAGACTGTTCCGGGGAGAGCTCCGGGGCGGCTTCCCCCGCTGGCAAATCCGAGACGCCCTCGCCGCTTCCCACGACGCCCACGGCACCGGCGAGAGCTTCCCGAAAGCTCGTCGTCCGGCTCGACGAAGCCGAGAGCCAGACTTCCTGACGCGTCCCAGTCCAGTGTCGATTCTGATCGAATTGACGCCACAGCTCGTGCCAAGCAGTCCGAGATAAAAAACGGTGTAAATCTCTTTTGTCCGAACGCGAGGTCACCTCAGGAAACAGACCATACAGGCTGGACCGAATTTGCTGTTCCCAGAACCCCGAATTGCGCGAAAAATCCGCTTCGCCCGCCGAGGGAAATTCAATCGGCAGTAAAATCTGGTGCGTCCTGAGAGCCGGAAGACTCTTCCAGCCGACCGCCAGCAGCAAAAAGAGCAAAAACAGAAACCCGACCGAAGCGGCGAAAAGACAAACAAACCGATACAGCTTCTCGGTGCGCCCGCGCCGGGCAAGCGAGGCTTCGATCTTGCGGCGCACCTCCAGCGGCGTGGCAGAAACAAAGGCTCTGTCCGCCACAGGGGCGGGGGCCGTGTCCAAACCGGGAACGGAACCGGGCCCAGACCCGGGACCGGGTTGCGACACGGGCGGGCGCGCCGACGTAGACGACATAGACGATGGGGGCGACGGCGATTCAGGCATCATGCTTCTTTTTATATTTTCTGTTCCAATAAAGAGCCAGAAAATTGAAAAACAGCGTCATGCAAAACAGCACCGAGCCCAACGCAAAAGCGGCCAGCGTCTTGGGCGAATCGAAAGCCTGGTCGCCCGTTAAAAGCGAGACAATCTGGACCGTCGTCGTTGTGACCGCCTCGAAGGGGTTGCCCGTGAGATTGGCTTCCAAGCCTGCGGCCATCACGACGATCATGGTCTCGCCGATCGCCCGACTTGCCCCGAGAAGAATAGCTCCCATCAAGCCCGCAAAAGAGGCCGGCAGCAGAATGAAACGCACCGTCTCGGACCGCGTCGCGCCAATGGCCAGAGAAGAGTCCCGGAGTTGGCGCGGGACAGCTCGCAAGGCGTCGTCCTGGAGCGAGGAAATAAAGGGAATGAGCATCAGACTCATAATACCACCTGCCGCAAGAGCACTCTCCGTAGAGATCGAAACGCCTAAAAAAGAACCCGTATCTCGAAGAAAAGGCCCCACCAGAATCGCCGCAAAAAAGCCATAGACAATCGTGGGAACGCCTGCGAGAAGCTCCAGAGCCGGCTTCAGCACCGCCCGAACACGCCCCGAGGCATATTCGTGCAAATACACCGCCGACAATAAACCAATGGGAACCGCGAAAAATAACGCAATGAAACTAATCAAAAGCGTCCCCCAAAGAACAGGGAGCACCCCGAATCCTCGCGCGGGCTCGCCGCCCTGACCCGCCGATTGAGGCGACCAATGAAGCCCAAATAAAAAATCCGCCAAAGGCACCAATTGAAAAAAACGATAGGTCTCGACGACCAGGGCGGCGATAATGCCAACCGTCGTCAAAACGGCGAGCCAGGTCGAGAAACGCAAAAACACATAAATGCGCCCCTCCAGGAGTTCCAAAGCATGACTCGAGCGCGTGATCTTGAGATAGCCATAAACGCAAAAAACAAAAAGAACCGCCGCCAAAACAGGAGAAAGCCAAGAACCCTGCTCGCCGCCGCGATGCGTCAGCACGAGGAGAACCTGACCCAAAAAAGGAAGGGCAGCGAGACTCAAAAACGCCTGAATGTGATAACGCCGAAAAAGGCGCGAGACACCAAAATGCCGACATTTCCGCCAGGCCCCATAGACGCAAACGCCCAGCACAAGAGCCGAAAGCCAGAACCAAAGCCAGGGCCACAAAAGCCAGATGGGCACGACCTTGTCTCCCGTCTACACGGCGTCGAAAAGAGAGCCTCTCGGGCCGAGACCCGCCGCCGCAAGCTCGGCTTATTCCTCGAGCCGGGCGGGCGTCAGAAGAACGCGGTTTGCAAAATCAGACCGCGCTTTTTCACGCGCCGCCAAAGGGAGTGGAATAAGACCTCGATCGGCCAGATACCCGTCTGGCGCGGTCGCTCTTTCATCCAGAAAGGACTCGATATAGCCCTCTAGGCCCGGAATGACGCCGAGGTGGTCCAATTTGACATAGAAGAACAGCGACCTGGAGACCGCATAATCTCCCTCTAGGATGGCCTCGAACGTCGGCGAGGTCTCGTCTATCGCCAGACCGCGGAGCGTGTCTCGATTCTGGTCCAGAAAACTGAACCCAAAAATACCCACCAGATTGGGATTGACCCGAAGTTTCTGGACCGTCACATTGTCGTTCTCGCCGACCTCTATAAAGCGTCCATCTTCTCGAAGCGTGTGGGCCAAACGCTGAAATTCTTTTTTCTCGAGCCGCCCCATCTGCTCCAGAACGGGCTTGGCGCCTTTCTCCATGGCGATTTCGACAAAAGCCGCTCGAGTCCCGGACGTAGACGGCGGGCCGAGAACCTCAATGGACTTGTCCGGCAAATGAGACGCAATCTCGCGCCAGGTCCGATGTGGATTCGGAATCAACGTCCTCGCCTCTGTGTCGGGAATCTCCTTAGCCAGAGCGAGATAGAGCTCCTGGAGCGACAAGGCAAAAGCTTCCCCCTCCGACGATTGCGCCAAAACAATGCCGTCGAATCCGATTTGGAGCTCCAAAACATTTTGGACGCCGTTTTCATAGCAATTCTCGAGCTGTGCCGGCTTCATGCGCGCCGAGGCATTGGTGATATCCGGGGTCGCCGCGCCCAGGCCTTTGCAGAAGAGATCGATCCCGCCTCCGGTGCCTGTGGACTCCAACACGGGCGAGGGCCGCCCGGTCTCTAGGACGAAGCGCTCGGTGACGACGGCCGCGAACGGAAAAACCGTCGACGAGCCAACAATGTGGAGCTTATCGCGCGCCGAAAGCGAACCGAGACTCCAACTGATATTCCAGGCGAAAAAAAGCACCAAAAAAACAGAAGCTCTTTTCGTGACGAGGGCACAAGACATACGCAATCTCCTGACTCTGAAAGACCAAAACAACAAATAAAACAGGGAATAAAACAAGGAGGCGGTGAAAAACGAGACAACAGCCTCAAATATCTGGCCTGGTCTCTAGGCCGGCTCGGTTCTGCTAGAACTTCCTGCAAACGGGTCCCCGCAAGCGGGTTCTCAAACCCAGGCCAAACAACCAAACACGCCGAGCACACCAAACAAAGCCCAGACCTTGGCCGCCCGTCTATCACAATTCCGAGGGATGTCCAAGACCATAGCCCCGAGACGGCAAAAAATCGAGGCCGTCTCTCAGCTGGAGGCTGCCCCGGGAACTGTGCCAAGGGCTGTACCGGAGGGGGCGGCAGGCGTTCCCGTTCGAAAGCCCGCCAAAGCGGGGCCCGGCCCCAAGCCATGGGCCTCCAGGAGTTTCAAGAAACCCACCAGGCACGCATCGCGCTTCGAGACAAGGTGCTCGGTTTCCAGACCGGCGGCGTCGCCATCGACGCATTGCTGGTCGAGTTGATGCATGAGACGCTCTTGAAGCTCCGGCGTCAAGGCCGGCGCCTCGAGCTTCGTCCACGGAAATTTTAGAGCAGGGCCGAATTGAGACAAAAAATGCGCCATCCCGCCCGTCCCGCCGGCCAGCCGGAACGTCGTGAACATCCCCATGATGCCCATGCGCATGCCAAACCCGTGGGTGACCGCTTTGTCAAGCTGTGAGACCGTGGCTTTGCCCTCTGCGACGAGCCAGAGGGCTTCCCGCCAGAGGGCCTCCATCAGCCGGTCGGCGATAAAGCCGTCGTTCTCGACGTCCAAAACCAGAGGCGTCATGCCCATATCTGTGTAAAAAAGGGCTGCTCTTTGGACGGTCTGGGGCGGTGTCTTCGGACTGGCACAGAGCTCCACCAAGGGCAAAAGATAAACCGGATTAAAGGGATGCGCCACCAACAGATTCTCCGAATGGGTCAGACCTTCCTGGAGGCAGCTCGGCACAAAACCCGAGGTCGACGAACAAAGCAGATGCCGCGACGTCAGAAACGGGTCGAGTTCTAGAAAAACAGACCGCTTGAGGGCTAAATCTTCGGGAATGGACTCCTGGATGAGGTCGGCCCCGGCGGCCAGCTCGGCGAGCGTCGTCGCCCGCCGACACGACCCCTCTGTTCGAAAATCCGCGCCCCAAAAAGCCCGGAAAGCCGTCCGAGCCTGAGACAAAAGAGACTCAAAGGCCTGCCACGCGGCGTCTTTCGGTTCATAGACCAGGACGTCCCGACCGAACAAAACCGAGCGCGCTGCCCAGCCGCCTCCGATCAAGCCCAGCCCTAAGCAACCGAAGCGTTCCGACAAAACTAGCCTCCAAAACGGCACAATTGAAGTGCGTCACGCACTTCGGCCGGCGTCTGAATCGGGATGTTCAGAGCTGATAAAATCGTTACGGCGCGCTCTACGAGTTGCGGATTGCTGGCTTTCACCCCTTTCCCCAGATAAAGATTGTCCTCTAGGCCCACCCGCACATTGCCGCCCGCCACCGCCGCCAGAGCCACATACGGAAACTGAAGCCGGCCGATGGCGAAAGCCGACCAGATGGCCCCGGACGGGAGATTCTGAACCATGGCATTGAAGGTCGTCAAATCAGCCGGGGCGCCCCACGGGATGCCCATGCAAAGCTGGAGCAAAACAGGTGCCTCGACCAGCCCCTCCCCGATGAGGTGCTTCACAAAAGAAAGATGCCCGCTGTCAAAAATCTCCAGTTCCGGCCGGACGCCGAGCTCTCGCACCCGCCGAGCCTTTGTCACAAGCATGGAGGGCGTGTTGACCATGACATAGTCGCTCTCGGCGAAATTCATCGTGCCGCAGTCTAACGTGCAAATCTCGGGCAAAAGAGCCTCGACATGGCGCAGCCGAGTGAGCGGCCCAACCAGGTCCGTCGAGGCTTTATTCAACTCTAGGGGGGTCTCGCCGCCGCCCAGAACCAGGTCGCCGCCCATGCCCGCCGTGAGATTCAAGACAACATCCACGCCCGAATCTCGGATGCGTGCGACGGTCTCTCGGAAGAGCTCCGGGTCTCTGGCGCCTTTCCCTGTCTCTGGGTCGCGCACGTGAATGTGAACGATCGCGGCCCCCGCCTGAGCCGATTCGATCGCCGCGCGCGCAATCTGAGACGGCGTCACCGGCACCCCTGCGTGGCGCGGCACGGTGTCGCCGCTCCCTGTGACAGCGCATGTGATGAAAACGCCCTTTGTCATCGCCTTATAGTCCTTTCATGTCATGACCCGAAATTCGCTTGGCATGGCATCGACCGCCTCAAAAAGAGACGCTTTGCGCACAGAGCTCAGGCCCTCCAACGGCGGCGCAAGCACCTCCCACGCCGGATTTTCGCGCGCCAGCAAGGCTTTGTTGCCCTGGATATGACCGTAGCTTTTGACGAGATGACGAAAAGCCGCCACCTGCCGCTCGAGTTCGTCCAAATCCATACCCGGTGGAGGCGTCTCGGCCATTAAGGCCATCATGGCTCGGGCGTTGGTGTTCCCCGTGGCCGAGATGGTGCCGAACCCGCCCGCCTTCATCAGAGGCCGCACCCCGAGCTCAGAACCCGAATACAGAGCCACCTCCGGGCAGGACGCCATCAGGCGAAGGGCATAATCCGGGTCGCCGCTGCTGTCCTTCAGGCCTAGAATGCGCGTCGGAAAAGCTCGAAACAGACGCTCAACCAGCACTGTCTCCCATCCAACCCGGGCGTAGGAGGGAATATGATACAGAATCAGGCCCGCCGTTAAAGGCGTCTCCTCTAGGAGGCGGCGGACATAATCGAAAAGCGTGTCCTCAGAGAGCGGGGCAAAATAATACGGCGGCAGCAATAAATGCGCCGCCACCTTCAGACCGTCGGCGTGCTGGATCAGGCGGCAGGTTTCCTCCAGGGCGGGAAGGCCCACGCCCGGCACCAGCCTCGAAGCCGGTACGCCCTGGGCGATGAGAAACGCCAGAGCCGTCTGACGCTGGGAAAGCGAGAAAGAAGCGGCCTCGCCTGTGGTCCCGAAAGGCACAAGCCCCGCCACACCCTGGGCTAGTAAATTGTTCGCGTGCTCGGCAAAAAGAGCCGTATGCACCGCATAAGGACGCTCCGCCAAGACCGGCGTGACCATGGGGACAAGGAGGCCTCTCAGAGCCGCCAGGCGAGGCGGGCGAGGCGGGCGACGCAACGAGTCTGAGGCGGAGACAGATTCGCTCACAGGCACCTCACGGGGCAAAAATGTCCGCTTTTTTGACAAACACAAAGCCGGCCCCTCGTTTTCATGGCGCGTGCGCCTATGCCGCCGCATAGGCCCGGGCCAGAGCCCGGTCTAGGTCCGACTGAAGGTCCTGAAGAGCCTCCAGACCGACAGATAAACGCACCATGCCGTCCTGAATCCCAAGAGAGACTCTGTGGTCCGGGTCCATATCCGAGTGCGTCGTGGTGGACGGATGCGTGATGAGCGATTTGCTATCCCCTAAATTATTGGATATCAAAATCAAACGGAGACTATTCATAAAACGAAAGGCCGCCTCTTTGCCGCCTCGGAGGGTGAAGGTCACCAGCGACCCGCCGAGTGTCATCTGGCTCCGGGCGAGTTTTTCTCCGGGAAAACTGGCTAGAAAGGGATAGGCGACCTGCTGCACGGCCGGATGGGTCTCGAGCCACCCGGCGAGGGCCTCGGCGGTTGCGCTCTGGGCGCGCACCCGAAGCGCGACCGTCTCCAGTCCCTTTTGCAGGACCCAGGCGTTGAAAGGCGCAAGACAGGGGCCGCTGTTCTGGAGAAAAGGGCGCAGTTTCTCATTGATCCAGACGTCAGAGCCCAGAATCGCGCCTCCCATGGTCCGCCCCTGGCCGTCCAGATGTTTCGTCGTCGAATAGACCACTAAATCCGCTCCCAACTCCAGAGGCTTCTGTCCAATCGGCGTGGCAAAAACATTGTCCACGACCAAAATCGAGTCCGGGGCAAGCGCCCGCAACCGCCGAAGGTCCACAATATCCAGAACGGGATTGGCGGGGGACTCGACCAGAATCAGGCGAGGCCGACGGGCAAGTTCTTTCTCCCAGACCCGCTCCTGAGAAGCGGTGCGCGGCATCGCAGGCATAAAACTGGACTGGACGCCATAGCGCGAAAAAAAACGCACCGCTAGATTGCGGGTCGAATTAAAGACGGGCTCTGTCATGCAGACCCGGTCCCCCTGCTGGAGGGTGGCGAACATCACACTGAATAGAGCCGCCATGCCACTGGCGGTTGCGAAACAGGCCTCGGCTCCCTCGAGCCGCGCGAGTTTTTGCTCGAACAGCTCCACGGTCGGGTTCCGATAGCGCGAATACTGATAGCAGCGTTCGGTGCCTTTGAAGGCCCGCTCGGCCTGTTCGGCACACGCATAGACAAACCCGCTCGTGAGAAACAGAGCCTCGCTGGTCTCGCTAAAAGGCGTCCGGAACGCCGGGGCGTGCACCATATGGGTCTGTGTAGACCAGCCTTCGGCCTCGGGCCGAGGCTCGTTCTGAGAAACGGGCGCGGGCTTGTCCTCGCCGGCCCCGGCTCTTTTTTCCGGGAACTGGGGCGAGCTGGTCTCTTTCTCTAGCATTTCGTTCCTGTCAGAATTGTCATCAAAATCTAGGCCTGTCCGGGCCTGACCTAGCTGAATTTCTGCCCTGCGAGGCGGCCTTAAGTCTAGCTCGAACGCGCCGGAATTTTTGAAAAAATTGCATTTTGTTCCTCTTATTTGAGGTTTTTTCTCTATAGGTTTCGGCGAGGCGGCATGCCTCGAATCGATGCCCCGGTCGATGCCTAGGTCGATGTCCAGGGCTATCGCAAAAAAATCTTGTCCGAGTCCCAAAATTCTGGCATTCTCGCGGGCGTTCCGGGCCGTCCGGCCCAGGGCCGCCAGGCGGCGCGGGCCAGGGCCAAAGGAGGGGGGTGCGTAGCTCAGTCGGTTAGAGCGCTGTCCTCACACGGCAGAGGTCTCCAGTTCGAATCTGGACGCACCCATAGACCCTACCCAGAGCCTGCTCGCCCGCCATACGGGCATACGAGGCCAGAACGGCCAAAAAACCCCTCCCCCCTCGCCTCAGCATCGGCCAAGCCTCGCCCGAGAGGCGTCCCCAGAACGTTCGAATCCGGGCGTTCGAATCTGGCACGCAACGTGCTTGTCTTTTTCCGTGCGTCGGGCTTGCGGTGAGCGTTGAGAGCCTCTGACGCCCCTGAGCTTGCTGACTTGTGCCTTGGCCCGGAATGGATTGGCCCGGAATGGATTTTTTGCCTGCAGCCCCCTTTTCTCAAGGAGACGCCCAACGGGAACACCAACGGGAACACCCCCAGGGCGAACCCGCCCGGACGGAAGCCGCGCCGCGAAGCCGACCCGATGTCGAATCGAGAACAGACCGCTCGGCCGACTCGACCCGAGACGCCACGCCCTTTTCTCGCCACCTCGAGGCGAGACGGAAACTAGACCAAGAGGACCGGGAGGACCGGGAGGACCGGGATGAACGAGAAAACGACCCGTATTCCGAAAGCCTCAGAAAATCCGGACTGGATTCAAAAACAAACGAGCCGAATCCGGACTACGGGGACGACGCATCTTCCCAGCATGAACGGCGTCTCTCCGAAAACAATTCTCAGACGCCGGATCCGGATGAGGCCCGGGCGCATGACCTGGAGACGCATGACCTGGCACACCAAACGGAACCTACAGCCACTTCTTGGAAAGGCTCGCTTGCAGCGGGCTCGGAAGCCGGGGAGGCCGGAGACCCCCATGGTGGACCCCATGTCGGACTTGAGGACGGCGCAACCTCAACGCCAGCCATCGCTTTGACCGCGCAAGGGCCAGAAGAGCCGACAGCACCGCACGCACCGGCAGAAGGGACCTCCAAAAGAGGAACGCTCCCTGGGGCCCCTCCCCCGACTGTTTCCCCAGCTGTCTCCCTGGCTGGGGCGTCTGAAGCGGTCCAGACCCACGAGGCCCCAGGCCTCAACCCCGCTTTGGAGCTCACCATCGCTCTGGAGAATCTGGGCGCCCAAAACGTCCGCGTCCAGTGGCATTGGGACCGGCTCCAGACGGCGTCCATCGCTCGCGAGAGCGGGTTACACACCGGATTACATCCCGGATTACACCCCGGGCCGCTCACCTTCCCCCAGCTGGAGGGCCTTCACTCGCTTTCTTCGAATTCCCAGCCGTGGCTTGTGGACCAGCGTCGCTTGTCACTGTCGGTCCATTTTTCGATCGAATCGACGGCGTCTCGTCCGGAGATTTTGCAAACCATCTCTGAACATTTTGGAGCTTTCTGGAACCTAGAGGGACACGGCTCTAACGGCGGCCTCGCCCCCGCCGCCTGGACCGGATGGCCCGCCTTGTCCGAGGCCCCTTTTTTCCCGGAGACCCCTGGGCTGCCGTCACAGCTTGGGCCTCCGATTGTACCCCTGGTGTTGGAGGCCGCCCCGGTATCTTCCCCGGCGTCTTCCCCGGGGGCGGGGCAGACGCAAGCGCACATCGCCTTTTTGCACGTTCTCCTCGCTTCGAGCCCCCCTGGAGGCGACGGCTTCGGTTCGGCCGTGGCGCCCGGGTTCTCTGGTTTCTTCGAGTTTTCGCCGGAATCCATACCGGGAACCCTCCCAGAGACCCTATCGGTTGCTATAACGACGAGCCAAACCCTGGGCCCGCCTGTCGGAGCTCTCCCGGGCCTTTCGGGGCTGGACGGACTCGGGGCGGGCTATGCCCTGCCCTATGGGTTCGAATTCCAGACAAACGGTGCACCTAGATGGGACAGCCGCCTCCCTCCGGGACCGGGAGGCCGTCCGTTCCAAGGAACGCTCCAGACCGCAACCCAAACTTTAGGAAGCCTATCGGGGTCTTCTCTCCATGGGGCGGCCTTTGCGGCGACTCTAGCTTATCAGGCTCATCCGGCCCCGGCGGCTCGGCTTGCGGGCGCGCCCTTCG
This sequence comes from Alphaproteobacteria bacterium, assembly GCA_965203415.1. Lineage (GTDB taxonomy): Bacteria > Pseudomonadota > Alphaproteobacteria > CBDBCS01 > CBDBCS01 > CBDBCS01. Next base: position 870,067 of record CBDBCS010000006.1, read on the forward strand.
CGGAGGGGGCCCAGGCCTCGAGCCCGGAGGCCGTCCTGGCAGGCGACTGGGAGACCCTTCTGTATCGGCCCATAAAAAGCGCAACGCCCGGAGCCCCTCCTGGGAGCGAATCGCTCACGCAGAATTTTTCTCGAGGTGACAGGAGCGGGACAGGGGTGCCTTTTCCGTCTTTCGCCTCGTTTCCGTTTTCCGCCCTGGGGTTGCTGGGGTCCCTGGGGTCGCCGGGGCTTCAAGCTCGTTCTGGTTCTGAATTTTTCTACGGAGGCGGTTTTGGGCCAGGAGACAATAGCGGAAGCTGGACGGGCTCCCTAGGCACCCGGGGGTCTCCGGGGGGAACTGCAGCGAGCGGCGGCGGCGGCGGGGCGGGCTCTCCGATTGTGCAGGTCCAAGCCCGCGTTCATCAAACGCTCGGCCAGGGGCTGCGTTATGTGAGTCTGCAACTCCGCCCGCCCGAGCTGGGCCGCGTCCAGATCCAGTTGGAACTTGCGGGCGCGGGGCGTCTGCAGCTCTTTGTGCTGGTGGACCGGCCGGACGCTCTAGAAGTCCTCCAGCGCGACACTGCGCAATTACTCGAGGCGCTCCGGCAGGCGGGCTATGACACGCACGAGAGCTCCCTTCATTTTCAACTCAACGACCAGCGTCGGCAGCGTTCCGGGTATGCCCCGACGAAAAACTCCGGCCAGGCGACCCAAGAGGAAAGCCTGGACGAGGCCGCCGGCGACGCCTCTGGGATTGCTGCCTCCAGCGAGACGGCGTTCAACGGGCGTCGCCAACGCGAGGGACGGCTCGATATCCGGATATGACCCAGATAGGACACGAGGCACCCATGAAAATAATGAAAACAATGAAACCCCCTAGAACAGAAAGGGCACCCCATGGCTTCTGATCTTCTTCAGGCGACGGCAGCGGCGGGCTCGCCGGTCCAGAGCCGGGCTCAATTGGATAGCCGGCAGCTCTTCGAGAATTTTGACACGTTTCTCAAGATCCTCACGACTCAGTTGAGCAATCAGGATCCTCTAGAGCCGACCGATGCCAATGAGTTCACACGCCAATTGGTGGAGTTTGCCTCGGTCGAGCAGGAACTGGCGCAATCCAAATCCCTCGAGGACATTGCGAGCTTGTTGCGTCTCAACAGCGCCAGTTTCGCCGTGAATTACCTCGGCAAGACCACCGAGCTGAATGACAATCGTTTCGACCTGGTCGATTCCGAAGGCCAGTTTGCCTATCACCTGCCAGAGACCGCGCACACGGCACGAGCCAAAATCGTTCATCCGACCACGGGAGAAATCGTCCACGCCTTTGAGCCCGACCTCGCCGCCCGAGGGGACTGGACCTCTTTTGTCTGGAACGGGCAGGGTGCCCATCCTACAAAAAAGGACGCCAAGGTTTTATCGGTCGACGGCCCCTATCGCGTGCTGGTCGAGGCCTGGGATAAAGACGGCAATAAGCTGGACGTCCAGACCCGCACGCTGCGGCGCGTCGAGGGCGTCGCGGCCGAGGACAACGCCATACGTCTGTTTTTCTCCGATGGGCGTTCCTCGCTTTTGTCGGACATTCTTTCGGTGCGGGAGTTCTCTGCCGCCGAATCGGAGCTGGGGCTTTGAGTCCCTCCACCTTGTGTAGCTTATTTATTTTCAAATCAGGAGTCCAAACATCATGAGTCTCTACAGTGCTATCCGAGCCGGCGTTTCCGGCATTTTCGCCAATGCGACGGCGATTGGTCATATCTCGGACAATATCGCCAACAGCAGCACGGTGGGCTATAAGCGCATCAGCACGCGTTTTACGACGTTTATCACGCAACGTACGACGGGCATTTCCTACTCGGCGGGCGGCGTCCGAGCCCTGGGCTTCCAAGCCAACGACCAGCAAGGCGTTCTACAGGGAACGAATGCGGCGACGGATTTGGCGATCTCGGGCGGCGGCTATTTTGTGGTCACCGACCAGATTCAACGTCAGGAGGATGGCTCGTTCCGCCAGACGGGCGGCACGTTTTACACGCGCGCCGGGCAGTTTCAGGCGGACCAAGACGGCAATCTCCGGAACACGGATGGCTATTATCTGCTGGCGTGGACGCCTCGGAGCGGGAGCGAGGAATTCGACCAATCGAGCCGTCTCTCTCAGCTGGAGATCGTCAATGTATCGTCGGGTATTCTGGACCCTCAGCCGACGACCGAGCTCAAGCTCGAATCGGTTCTGCCGCAGGACGCGATGGGCGGGCAACGCTTCTCTACCGAGATCGACATTTTCGACAAAAAAGGCGTAACTCGGGCGCTCTCGCTGACCTTTGTGCGCGCCGAAACCGTCGATGGCGAGGCCTATAACACCGTCGACGGCTATAGCGAGTGGCGCGTCCTGGCTTCGGTCGGCATCGACAACCGAGACGCGGGCTTTTTCAATTCCGCCAATATCGTCGGAAGCGACAATGTGGGGCATAATGCCACAAGCAATCCGCTCGGCGAGGTCCAAGTCGCCACCATTCGATTCGACGCCTACGGCCGCCTGGTCGAGATCGAAGAACCCGAACGCCCCGAGGCCTTCCAGACCTCGCTGAATGTCGATAATAATCTCAGCGGCAATAATGAGGCTCTGGACGTGGATGGCGACGGCGTAGACGATGTCCGTGTCGCCCTCCGCTATGGGGCTCCCGGGATGAGCGAGGACCTCGTCAATGGCAGACGCATCGATGTCGACGGCGACGGCGACTTCGACGCCGTCCATTTCGAGATCGACGAGGACACCCTCACCCTTGTCGGGGCAGGCAATGAACGCACCGCCTTTTATGCCGACGACGTCTCCGACTTGGCGTTCGTGGATGCGATGGCTGCCATGGCCCTCAATCTGGCCGAACAGGCGAACGGGACGCGTGTCGATCTCGCCGTCACCCCCGGGGCGGCCTTTGCCATCGATGTCGATAACGCCATCTTATTCGACACCGATAATAACGGCATCGTGGATACGCTCCGCATCAATTATAATCTCGACAAAGACGGCGATGGAGAGGGCGATTCGGTCGCTTCGCATCTCGTCGCAGAGGGCACGATTGTCGCCCCAGGAGAAGAGGTGTCGGACCTCTTTGCTGCTGGAGGGGTGGGCGTCTTGGGAACGGTTGTCGACGCCGAACGTATTCACGCGATTCAGCACGGTGACACGACGATCACGGCCAATCCGGAATTTGGCCTTGGGACCATCCAATTGGTGCGAGATGCCGCTGCCGGCGATAACCTGATACTGTCTAATGTGCGCAAAGTGGACCAGTTCTTCGACGGCATGGGGATCCTCAATGACCCCGACCCCGCAGTCTTTGACGACACGCGTTTCTTCTATCACACCCGCATTGAGGTCCGGAACACAGACGAGTTTTACCTGGACGGCCAGCGCGTCGTTCTGGTGCAGGCCAATGGTGTCGTTCTCACAGATCTTCGCATCCCCGCTGCCGCAATGGTCGGGACACGCTATATAGATAACTATCAGATCGCGTTGTGGGACCCGGCAACAGGGATGGTTGGTAACATTGTCGCAGGTAACGTTGCTCTCTTTGACAGCGGGGATACGCCCGATAATATCTTTGACACCATCGTGTTCGACGTAATCGCTGGCGCGGTCGCAGACGGTATGGCGGTCGCCCCAGATCCCTTGAACGCCGTTGGAGGGGCCATGGACCAGGACCCCTACACCGTCCGTGAGATCGGGGCGTTTTCGAATTTTCAACTCGTCGATTTCAACGGCGACGACATCATAGACGACCTGGCGATTTTGCTAGACAACGAGACCGATTTGGATTTGGCGATTCACCCGGACCTGCGGATTGCGGACGACACTAATGCGGCCATCCAGTTAAACGGACGCGGCCAGCGGCTCGTCGCCGAGACCCCCGTCAACGTTCTGCTGGATATCGATAATGACGGGGTGTACGACCAGAACCAGGCTCAATTGGTCGATACGGACGGCGATAATATCGCCGATGCCCTGGTCGGCGTGTTTCTGCGAAACCAAAACGGCCGCTATCAGCTTGCCCAAAACGATGAGCTTGTGGCTCCCAATGATCAGAACGGACACGCCGTCGCGCGCGTCCAGGGCGGCATCAGCGGAAGCTACCCCAGCCGCACGGTCAATCTGGGGATCGATTATGACGACGACCAGGATACGAATGGTCTCGATTCGGACCGTGTCATTCTGAGTCTCGATTTAGGCTCGCAATTCGCGCGCAGCACCCAGAGCGGCGGGGCCGACGGCGTCCGCGAAGTCGGCAGTGCGGCTGGCTTCCAGCTGTTGAATCGAACGCGGAATGGCCGGTCTTTTGCGCTGGTCGAATCGATCCGCGTGCACCAGGACGGCCAGGCCGAGGCCTTCTTCGACAACGGCGATACCGCACGCCTGTATAAGATTCCGCTGGTCTCTTTTGAGAACGATAATGGGTTGGAGAGTCGCTCGGGCAATGTCTATCTGGCCACCGACCTGTCGGGCGAGCCTCTGTTGCGGGCCGCCGGCACGGGCGGCGTCGGCGTGATTCAGTCCGAAGCCGTCGAGGGCTCGGCCGTCGACCTGGGCGAGGAATTCGCGAATATCATCATCGCCCAACAGGCCTATACGGCCTCCTCGCGCATTATTTCCACCTCGGACGAGCTACTCCAGGAGCTGGTCCGAAATCTGAGATAAAACAAACGGAGACCCGCCCGGAACCCGGGTGCCAGCGTCACAGCGGCCGGCTAGAGGACTGGCGGCGCCCGCTGCCCGTCCAGCGAGCGACCAAACGCCGCTTGTGGCGCCGGAGCTGTTTCACGGCGTGCTGGTTCGCCTCGCGAAAGGCCTTATAGCAGTCCGCGTGTTGGCCTTGACTCTGGACCATCACCCCCTGCTTGCCGTCCTGCAATTGCATGGAGCACCCGAACAAAGCCCCGGCTCTGGTGAAAGTTACGTGCGCGGCTTCGACATCGTTGAAGTACTTGCCGACTTCCCGAACCAGTTCGCGCTCCACGGTGCCGGTGAGGGGGAGGCTGGCATCTAAACCACGATAGGTCACTTGTGTACGCATAGTGTTCTCTCCTGCTCTTGCATGGACGCCCTCCTTAAGGAGGAGGGCGTTCCTCTGACGGGCACGGCAGCCGAATCGTTTCGAATCGTTTCGCTCCGAAGCGTTCCGAATCCCACCACGCCACCCAGCTATCGTAAAGAATTGAAGCCAATTTGTAAAGAGCAAGCCTTGCACGAAAAAAAACTATCCATAAACTGAGAAGAACAGGAACAAGCCCCGAGACGCATGAGGCTCTTGGCTCTTCCTGCCATTGGATTGGCTTTATGTCCCGATTGTTTCGAGTGTTTCGGTTGTCTCGATTGTTTCGCTCTCGGTTGGCTTCGGTTCTGTCGGGGCTCCGGGCCTTGAGCGTTCGGTTCAGGCCTTTGGCCCGAGAGAGCACGTTCCGGCGGCCCCGCCGCTCGAGCCCGTACCGCTCCAACCGCCGCCCAGAGCGGAACTATCGTCCTTATCGAATTTTCTCCCCGAGTGATGGGTATAGTCTCTCTTTTTTTTCCGGGGTTCTGTTGTTTTTTTTTGTGGGGCTCATGGGTCTGACGGGCGGCGTCTGGCTGGCTTGGAATCACCTGGAGACCTATCTTCAGGAACAAAATCCGATTTATGCTTTGACGATTCTCTCTAGGCCGCAACGCGTGCCGCTGGTGGCAGAGCCCCAAGGCCTCGTTCACCGGTTTTTGGTCGAAGACGGAGCCTTTGTCCGACGCGGCCAAACGATTGCCGAGCTCATCCCGGTTCGAGGCCGCGTTCGCGAAGGCCAACGCACCGATATTCTGGCGAAACTCCACTTGAGCGTCGCCCGCATGGAAGCGCAGCTCTATGATTTGAGCGACGTGCCGTTGCATCCGGCTCTAGAGGCGCGCTACAAAGTCGACCCTTGGTTTGCGTCTCAGCTGGCTCTGGAGCGTCAGAAAATCCAAAGCTTACGCGGGCGGCTCGCCGAACTCGAGCAGGTCAAAAATGAGAAAATTCAAACCAGCCGCGCGCACATCGCGATCCTCGAGGGAGCCCTGGTCGGGCTGGAACGCAGAAAAAAAGAGCTGACCAATAAAAATCAAACCCTGGAACGGAGTCCCTTTGGACAGATTTCTCAATTTCAGCTCGAACAAACGCTCAGGAGCACCGTGCAAACGATCGAGGAACATACGCAACGCATCGATAAACTGGAACAGGAAGTCCGACAAAGCCTGGCGAACTACCACGCTCAGCGCGAGCGAATCGCTACGTTTCTATCCAGAAATTTGACAAAAACCCGAACAAGCCTCGAACGCATAGAGCGAAGTGCCGGGTGGAAAGCCGAGCTCGAAGCGAACGCCCTCACCCTGCGAGCCCCCGTGTCCGGGTTGCTACATCTGGAAACCCAGCCTCTCCCTTTCGACGCCGTGCCTCGAGGTCTGAAACTGGGAAGCATTTGGCCCGAAGCGTCTTTGACCATACGAGGGTTTATCCAGAATCCGCCGCCCCAAACCCGAGTCGGCTCGACACAGACCCCCGAGAGACGTCTCGTGTATGGGATGGAATGGGGCGAGGCTCTGCCGGCGCGGACCTTTTATCAGGCGGCGGAAGACCGACTTATTTTTCTCTTCGACACACCGGAGCTCTCGGTACGGGTCCGAGACAGACTCGAAAAAGAGCCGCGTGTGCCGCTTTCTATCCAGTTTGCCCCGCCGCCGAATCCGCTCCGCCGCTTGGCGGACTTTGTGCGCCGAGGCAACCAAAACGCCCTCTTAGAGCTCCGGGCGGCCTGGGTTAAAGGTGGGTGAAAGGTGGGTGACTAGGCTGTTTCTAGGACCCTTCTAGGACCCTGGCCGAGAGACGTCCCAAGGCCGCCGGGCCGGGCCCAAATAGAGTTGCCGCGGACGTCCGATTCTCTGGTCGGTATCTTCGACCATTTCGCGCCAGTGCGAGACCCACCCCGCCGTCCGAGCCACCGCAAAAAGCACCGTGAACATTTTGGTGGGAAACCCCATGGCTCGCAAAATAATGCCCGAGTAAAAATCGACGTTCGGAAAGAGTTTGCGCTCTATAAAATAGGCGTCTTCCAACGCGATTCGCTCTAATTCCAGAGCCAGTTCCAGCATGGGGTCATCGCCAAACCCCAGGTGCTCGAGGACTTCATGACAGGACTCTCGCAGAACTGCGGCCCGCGGGTCATAATTTTTGTACACCCGGTGCCCGAATCCCATCAGACGAAACGGGTCGTCTCGGGATTTCGCGCGAGCGATGAAAGTGGGGATGTTTTTTTTGTCGCCGATTTCCTCCAGCATTCGGATCACGGCCTCATTGGCTCCGCCATGAGCCGGCCCCCACAGGCTGGCAACGCCGGCGGCAACACACGCAAACGGGTTCGCACCCGAGGACCCCGCCAGACGCACCGTCGAGGTCGAAGCATTCTGCTCGTGGTCGGCGTGCAGGATGAAAATCCTATCCATGGCTCGGACGACGATCTCGCTGACGTCGTAATCTTCGGTGGGCAGGGCAAAACAGAGACTCAAAAAATTATGGGCGTAGGACAAGCGATTGCGTGGATACGTAAAGGGCTTCCCATAGTGGTACTTGAAGGCCCACCCGGCGACCGTGGGCAGCTTCGCAATCAGACGCACACACGCTAGGTCGCGCTGATGCGGGTCGCGAATATCCAGAGAATCGTGATAGAACGACGACAGGGCTCCGACAACGGCGACCAAGACGGCCATCGGATGGGCGTCTCGCCGAAAACCCCGATAGAGGTCGCGCATCTGCTCGTGGAGCATGCTGTGATAAATGATGGAATTTTCAAAAGCCTTGTATTCGCCAGCCTCGGGGAGTTCTCCGTAGAGGAGCAAATAGCTCGTTTCCAGAAAGTGACTGTGTTGAGCCAACTGCTCGATCGGGTAGCCGCGGTAGAGAAGCTCCCCCGCATCGCCGTCTATATAGGTGATGCGCGAGGAACACGAGGCCGTGGAGGTAAAACCAGGGTCATACGTGAAAACAGAGGCCCGACGATAGAGCGTGCTTATGTCTAAAACCCCCGGGCCTTGGGTGCCTCTATAGAGCGGGAGGTCAAAAGACCGGCCGTCCGGGAGCGTCAGGCACGCCTTTTGGCCGGTGCCCTCTCCTCCTGGGCCGGTCTCTGACATGGTTTGCTTCGAGGCGTCGCCGCCGTTCTTTTGCCGTGTTGTGTCTGTCATGGTTTTTCTCTCCGGTCGATTGATTCAAGCCCTCACTCCTCTGTCCATGCTGTTCCGAGGTCAGACCACGCCCCGATGACGGGGGAGGCACTCGGACAGCGAAGCCCGCAGGCCCTCGAGCGTCTGGCCTTCGTGCACGGTCCGGCCGCGGAACTCGAGGCGAAAACACATGCCTTTGCCCTCCCGCCATTTCACGATCTGCAGAAGCGGGCCGCTCGAGCGACAATGCTGATAAACCGCAAACCGAGCCGGCACACCTGACCCCTGCGATAAAGCGTAATCCTGCCACAAATGCGCTTGAACTTGGCGCGCATGCAGAGCCAGAAGCCAGCGCAATTCCCCACGGGTGAAGGCAATGCCTCGACGACGGGACGGAAAGGGGAGAATGTTACTCACGCCTCTTCTCCATGCCACAAACGAGAGACAATGACAAGACCTGATCCCCGGCTGGGCCGCTTCGAGCCGCCTCGGGAGGCTCGAAACCGCCGAAATCCGGGCATACATCCGGAAATAGATGTCCAGAACGTTGATTCTGACATCCATGTCTCCAAAAACATTGATTTAGGACGAGGTCTGCGTCTATAATCCGGACGCACCTGGCCCCGAGCCCCCCCCCGAGGAGGCCCCAAGGAGGCCTTGAACATGACCTCCCATGATCGCCGGGCCGCTTCGAGAAAGATTCGTTCTATGACAGTTCCGCTATGACAGTCCTGGACCACCTCGCCATCGCCGTGCCGAACTTAGAGGAAGCGATGCGGCTGTATCGAGCCGTCCTGGGCGTCGAGCCCTCCGAGCCGCGGGCTTTGCCCGCGCACGGCGTGCGCGTCTCGATGGTGCAGCTCGAGAATGTCCGTCTGGAATTGATGGAGCCTCTGAAACGGGAAAAGCCAGAGTCGGACGCCGATAAGGCCGATAGTACCGATAAGGCCGGTCCTAATTCGGAGAACACTTCGCCTATCTCGAAATTTTTGACTCGCCATCCGGCGGGCGGTCTTCACCACTATTGCGTGCGTGTCTCCGATGTGGAACAAGAGAGCCAGCGTCTGTCTTCTCAGGGATTTCGCCTTGTCAGCAAGGGGATTGGCCAACACGGGGGGCCTGTTTTGTTTCTACACCCCAAGGATTTTTGCGGGGGGCTCCTGGAATTGGCCGAAGAGCTCTAGACAAGAGACCTTTCTCAAAGAACAGGCAAAGAACAGGAAAAAGACTGGAAAAGGACAGGCCATGAATTTCGTTTCGGCTCTTGTGACGGCCATTCTGGTGTGGTGGCTTGTGTTTTTTCTCGTTTTGCCTCTGGGCGGGGCTGAGTCGAAGAGACGCCCGAAAGCCGGCACCTTCGCCGCCATGAGCGGGGCACCCGCATCTTTCTCGCTCGGGAAAAAAATAATGCAGACCAGTCTCCTGGCCTTGCCGATTTTTTTACTCCTCTATCTGGCGTTCGAATGGGATATTCTGAATCTGAGACGCGATCTCTTGGGCGCATGACCGGCATGACCGCTTCGGACACTCAGGCGCGGTGGCGCGAAAAATTCCTCCAGGAAACGGGGGGGGAACCGAGCGGGAAAACGGCGGGTGCCGCCGCGCCCCAAGAGGCCCTCTATACCGCCCGCGATGTCCCGCCGGCGTGTGCCGAAGAAGAGGCCCATCCCGGCTTTTTTCCCTTCACCCGCGGCGTTCGGGCCTCGGGGTATCGGGGGCGGCCGTGGACCATTCGTCAATACGCCGGCTTCTCGACCGCCGAGGCGTCGAATCAGTTTTATCGAGATAATTTGCGAAAGGGCCAGAAAGGACTCTCGGTTGCTTTCGATTTGCCGACGCATCGAGGCTATGATTCGGACGACCCGCTGGCGGCCGGCGATGTGGGGGCCGCCGGCGTGGCTATCGATTCGGTCGAGGATATGAAAAGGCTCTTTGAGGGGATTCCGCTTCAAGAGAACTCGGTCTCCATGACCATGAGCGGGGCGGTCATGCCCATTATGGCGATGTTCATCGTCGCCGCCGAAGAGGCCGGGGTCCAACCGCACCAGCTGACGGGGACCATTCAGAACGATATTCTCAAAGAATTCATGGTGCGGAACACGTATATTTATCCGCCTCGGCCCAGTTTACGGCTTGTGGGCGACGTCGTCGCCTATAGCACGGCGGCCATGCCGAAATTTAACCCGATCTCGGTTTCGGGCTATCACATGCAAGAGGCCGGGGCCACGCCGACACAGGAATTAGCCTTTACGCTCGCCAATGGTCTGGCCTATCTGGAAACTTTCCGACAAAAAGGCCTGGACCTGGAGGAAGTCGCCCCGCGTTTTTCGTTTTTTTTCGCCATTGGCATGGATTTTTTCACGGAAATCGCCAAATTGCGGGCGGGACGCGCGTTGTGGGCTCATTTCATGCGCGAGCGTTTGGGACTCCGGAATCCGAAAGCCTGGCTTCTTCGAGTCCATTGTCAGACATCTGGCGTCTCTTTAATCGCCCAGAGTCCCTATAACAATGTCATCCGCACCACGCTGGAGGCTCTAGCGGCCGTTCTCGGCGGCACACAGTCGCTTCACACCAACGCTCTGGACGAGGCCTTAGGGCTTCCGACGCCTCATTCGGCCGAACTGGCGCGCGCCACGCAGCAGATTTTGCAGGCCGAAACCGGCTTGTGCGCCACCATAGACCCTCTGGGCGGAAGCTACTATCTGGAGCACCTGACCGACAAAATGAAAAACGAGGCGATGAAAATCATCGAAGACCTCGAGCGCAACGGCGGCATCGTCCAATCCCTTCTGGACGGGGTGCCGATGCAGTCCATCGACCGAAGTGCGGCCGAACGTCAGGCTCTGCTGGATTGCGGGGATACGAGAATCGTCGGACTCAATCACGGGCGGGGTGCCTCGGACCCGGAGTCAGAATCCGGGTCAGAATCCGGGCCAGAATCCGGGCCAGAACCCGGACTAGAGTCCGGGCAGGGGCGCGATGGAGCGCCGGACGTCCCGCTCCTGACCATCGAGCCCGGCCGCGTCCGCGACCAACAGATCCAGAATTTGAAGCGTTTGCGGTCGAAGCGCGATGAGGCTCTGTGCCAGGGGCGTCTCGAGGCCCTGTATCAGGGGGCTCTTCAGGAGAAAACCCCCTTGATGGAATTGACGCTCGAGGCGGTCCGGGCCCGAGCCACGCTGGGGGAGATCTCTACTCAACTGGAACGCGTCTTTACACGCTATCAGAGAACCAGTCTCCCCGTTCGAGGCGTCTATGGCGGCGTGCTCGCTCAGAAAGGCCCGACGTGGGGTCGCATGCGGGAACGCATCGCCGATTTTGCGTCTCGGACCGGGCGGCATCCGCGGATCCTGATCGCCAAAATCGGCCTAGACGGCCACGACCGCGGCGCGAAAATGATTGCTTCAGCTCTGGCCGACCTGGGTTTTGATGCGGAATTGGGGCCTCTTTTTGCGACACCGCGCCAGGTGGCTCGGCAGGCTCTATCCAGCGATGTCCACGTCCTTGGGGTTTCTACACAGGCGGCGGGGCATAAAATTCTCTTGCCGGCTTTGATGGCGGAACTCCGAGCGGCTTCGGCGTCGCACATCTGGGTGACGTGCGGCGGCATTATCCCAGAGGCCGACCGTCCTTTTCTCACAGAGCACGGCGTCGCCGCTTTTTTTCCGCCGGGAACGGCGGTGCTGGACGCCGCCGCATGTCTTATGGATTTACTGACCGGCCCTCAGAAGGACGAGCGGCCGCCTCCCGGGCAGAATCCTCCCGGGCAGAATTCTTCTCCTGACTCGCCAACGTCCGGACAAATTCCGCCATCAGTCGACGCGTAAGACTCTGAGCCGCTCGATGCGGCACGCGATACGTTTCAATCTGGCAGACGGGCCGGATGAAAACCCCCGAGCTCGTCACGAAAGCCTCGCGGCACGTCAGGGCTTCCTGGCGTGTGAAAGAGGTCTCGTGCACCTTCAGCCCTGTGCTCTGGGCTAGAGCAAAAACGCGCGCCCGCGTCACGCCGTGCAAAATCGCCTCCGTCAGAGGATGTGTCTTGAGGACCCCGCCCGCCGTTACAATCCAGGCGTTCGAGCTGCTTCCCTCGGTGATAAAGCCGTCGCGGTGGACAAGCCAAACATCGTCGAACCCCCGCCGCTGAGCTTCGGCTTTAGCAAGACAATTCGGCAGAAGATTCGTCGTTTTGATGCTGACGCCGGCCCAGCGTTGGTCGGGCTCGAGGGCGATTCGAAGGGCCGAATCGTCCGGAAACGCAAAAGAAACAGGGCGACAAAAAATGAAAAGAGACGGCGACACGCCCTCGGGGAGGCTCTGTTCGCGGTGCGGCGTCATCCCACGGGAGATCTGTAAATAAACCAGCCCCGAATGCGCCCGGTTGCGCCGAATGACCTCCCGGAGCCGGAGTCCCAACACGACCCGCGTCCAGGGGACAACCAAATGGAGCTTCGAACACGAGCGCTCCAGACGGCGGAAATGGGCCTCGGCGTCCAGCAAACGACCCCGATAGAGCGGAAAGACCTCGTACACGGCGTCGCCGAAAAGAAACGCTCGGTCCATCGGCGATACCCCCAGCTGGCTCAGAGCCCTATAGCGCCCGTTGAGAAAAGCAATTTTGTGCATCGATACAACGTCCTTGAAAACACACCCGGCAAAAACATCCGGCGGCACCGGCAGTGTTGGAAAAATCAGAAAAACCCGAACCTCGTCACAATGAGTTGCTCCAGTTTGGGCAGGCTGGAACGTTTGGAGATCACCACAATTTTGTCGCCGGCCTGGAGGGCGAGATCCCCACGAGGCAAAAAAATCTCGGCATCGCGTTGGATAGCCCCGACCAGGACGCCTGGGGGAAATTTGACATGCCGCAGCGGTGTATCCAAGATCTCGCTCGTCTTGAGGAGTTCTATTTCTAAAAGCTCGGCGAAGTCCCACAAAAGCGGTCGGGCTTTGAGAACTCTGCCTCGGCGGATGTGCGGCAGAATCCCCGAGAGCGAGACCTCGCGAGGGGAAAGGAGAACATCCACCCCCAGATTCGACAAAACGCGTCGATGCGACGGCTCGGCAATCAGAGCCAGAACCCAGGCACACCCCGAGGCCTTCATCATTAAAGACGATAGAATGTTCGTCTCTTCCTGATTGGTCACCGAGACCCAAGCGTAAAATTTGGCCGGCGAGAGCTGGCCCAACGTATCCGCATCCATCACATTGCCCTGGAGAATCGTCTGAGCCTCTAATTGCGAGGCAAGGACTTGGGCGCGCGCCCCATCGCGCTCTATAAAGGTCAGGTTCAGGCCGCTGGTAAAAGAGGCCTCGTCGTCGTCTCTGGCGCGCCTCAGCAGCTCAAAGGCGAGATGCGAGCCCACTTCGCCGCCGCCGACAATCCCGACCTGGTGAATTCTGTCCTCGGACTCTATGCCAAAGGCCTCGAGGGCCCGGACAATTTGCTCGGTCTTGACGACGAACCAGACGGTGTCGCCGAGGAGTAAAAAATCCGATGCATTCGGAATTTTGCCTTGGCCGTCGCGCTCCAGAGCCAGAATCCGAATGGATAAATTCGGAAAAAGATTCGTCAGCTGTTTAAGAGGCGTACTCAAGAGCGGGCAGTTTTCCGTGCAACGGACGCCAATAAAATGCACGGCTTTGTCTAGAAAAGTCTCTGAGTCCAGCACGCCCTGGCGTTCCAAGCGGTCGGCGATGGCGTGCGCGACCATGGTCTCGAAGGTCAAAACCGTGTCGGCTTTGACGAAGCTCTCTGTGATTTTCTTATCCCACGCTCTATCGAAAGCGGCCCCGCGTTTCAGACGCGCAATCTTGCAATTGACCGAAAAAAAACTGTCCGCGAGCTGACAGCACACCATGTTCACCTCGTTCGAGCCCGTCAGGACCAGAAGAACATCGGCATTCTCCAGACCGGCTTTCTCCAGAATCCCCGGGTCGCAGCAATCGCCGACGATGCCGCGAACGTCCAGAGTCTGATTGAGGTGCTCCACCAGCTCGGGCACCCTGTCTATGACCGAGATGTCTAGGCTTTTTTCCTGCGATAGATACTGAGCAACCGCGTGTCCGACTTCCCCGGCACCGCATATGATGACGTGCATAGATGTTGTTCTGACCTCGTGCCCCGGAAGAACCCGGGGAAAAACCGGGGAAACCAAAGCAATCCGAATAAGGCGGGAGTGTAAACAGTTTTTCCGCTTCGGGCAAGTTGCTTTTCAATCCCGCTTCGTCTAGAGTCCGTCGGCGGGACAACAGCTCGGGGGTCTTGATCTCAGAGAATGGAAATGTCCGTAGGACTTTTTATATTTGCTCTGTTAGGGGCGGCCTTGTTGTTAACAAGGCAATCATGGAAAAAGAAAACATGCGCGTTATCTGCAAAGAGCCTATAGAGAGGCTAAAGCGGTCCGACCAGGAAAGGCCTGCAGAGTTAGAGAAGAGGTGCGGTCCGTATAGATTCCCCGAAAAACGAAGCGTTTGGGCGACCCTAATTGACGAGCTCTTCTCGGATGAATAGAAAAGAGTGCCGTTGATGACCGTTTTCTTCCGAGCCCCCCGGCCTGGTGCAGCTACCCTGGTACAGCTCCATTGGCGGCAAGACCTGGAACACCCAGACTCTCTATTGGGCCTCTTATGTTCTAGGCAGCTACAAGACTCTCCTGTCCCCCTTCTATGGGGACGGGGCGTTCAAGAGGTCTATGGTCTACATGGGCAAGCGTGTTATCGCCTGCGACATAGAGCCCTCTGTCCGCCGTTAATATGCGGACGGTGTCGGATTCGCATAAGAGATGGCTTCTGGCAGCAACCTTTCCAAGCCCTTGCAGAACAACCCAGGATGCGTTTAGCTCCTGGCGGGACAATTTCTTTTCGGGGTCTATCAAGGACGACGTGAATTGATGTCTGGCGATGAGCCTGCTCCGGTTCAGCACTTATGGCGGGCTGCGCCGGAGGCCCAAGGGCTTCCCTGAAAAAATGGAAAGGCGATGAGCACACTCTGTTTTACGACGATGGGCGTGGACATCCACAGGCTCGAAGCAACGCAGACACCGGAATCAAAGCCGGAACCAGAACCGGACTCAAAACCGGGAGGCCTCATTCTAGGCGGCGTTGTCTTACCGGTGCCCTATCGTCTTATCGGCTTTTCGGACGCGGACCTTGTTTTGCATGCGCTGACGGACGCTCTTTTGGCGGCGGCGGGGCAGGCGGATATCGGAACGCTTTTTCCGACGGGCACGCCGCGGTGGCGCGGGGCGGCCTCGACGCTTTTTCTTGCGCACGCCCTCGAGACCCTGACCGAACAAAAAGGACGCTTGTGTTTCGCCGATATCACGCTGGTCGCTCAGGTGCCGCGCCTGGAGCCTTTCAAAAAAACGATTCGAGAGCGGCTCGCCGAACTCCTGGGGCTGCCAGAGCAACGCGTGAGTCTCAAAGCGACAACGACGGACCGCTTGGGCTTTATCGGACGAGAACTCGGGATGGCGTGTTTTGCTCTGACGACCGTGCAGCTCCCGCAGAGCCCCGATCTATGATTTTCGAGGAGCGATGCTCTTATGACGCCCTCATGATGCCCTCATGATGCCTTGGCCTTTTTCTCTTTTGACGCATAAAAACATCGTGCAGTTTTGCGCCTGCTGGGGCATGAGCGGCTATATTAAGCCCGCCCCAGGGAGCTGGGGTACGTTGGCGACGCTGCCGTGTTTAGCTCTTTTCTGGGGGTTAGGCGGGCAGGCGAGCCTCACGCTCGGGCTCGTCGGTCTGGGGGGGCTGAGCGTCTGGGCGGTGAAGAACTATCTGCATTATTTCCCGGAAAAAACCGACCCTCAGGAAATCGTGATCGACGAGGCTCTAGGCATTTGGCTCACGATCTGGGGGACGATGTTCTTTGTGGCTGCCACGCCCGGCCCTGGGCCTGGCCCTGGGCCTCTGATAGTCGGCTGGGGGGGCGGGTTTGCCTTTTTCCGTTTTTTTGATATTCTCAAGCCCTTCCCCATCGGTTGGGTCGAGAAAAACACTCAGGGGACTTTCTCGGTTTTGGCAGACGATGTAGCGGCGGCGGGTCTGGCTCTGCTTTGCAATTATGGATTCTACAGCCTCTTCTTTTAGCGGCCCGGATGTGCGCCTGAAGTGGCCCGCGGGGCTGCTGAACCGCCTGGCCGTTTGTTTCGAAACCATGAAAAAACTCGACATGGCCGTGGCGAGTGCCGAGTCTTGCAGCTCGGGGCTTCTGGCGGCTTTGCTCACGACGCTCTCGGGGTCCTCCGCGGTGTTCCGAGGCGGTGTCGTGTGCTATCACGACCAGATTAAAGCCTCACAATTGGCGGTATCTGAGACGCTTCTAGCCCAGCACGGGGCGGTCAGTGCCCCTGTCGCCGAGGCCATGGCTTCGGGGGTTCGAACCCGTTTTTCGGCCTCGTTCGGTCTTTCGACGACCGGGCTGGCGGGGCCGGCGTCGGACGCCTCGAATCAGGCGGTGGGCACGGTCTGGGTGGCTTTGTCTGGACCGCGTCAGACGATTTCGCGCCGCTACAATCTCCACGGCAGCCGCAGCACCATCCGCTTGCTGGCGGCGGCCGAGGCCGCGCTTGTTCTGACGGAAGTCGTCCAGCGCACCGCCCGATGAATTTTTAGATGAATTTTCAAACCATGATCCTGGCCCTGCAGACCTATTGGGCCGAGCAGGGGTGTCTCCTGGTGCAGCCCTATGACCTGGAGACCGGCGCCGGAACGTTCCACTGGGCCACGGCTTTGCGCGCGCTTGGCCCCACGCCCTGGCGCGTGGCGTACGTTCAGCCGTGTCGCCGACCCGCCGATGGACGCTATGGCCAAAACCCCAACCGGCTGCAGCATTATTTTCAGTTCCAAGTTTTACTCAAGCCCTCGCCTCGAGAATCGCAAGAGCTGTATCTCGGAAGCCTCGAGCGCATCGGCTTGGATGCGACTCGCCACGATATACGCTTTGTCGAAGACGACTGGGAATCGCCAACGCTGGGCGCCACCGGCCTGGGGTGGGAGATCTGGTGCGATGGGATGGAAATCAGCCAGTTCACCTATTTTCAGCAAATGGCCAGTCTGCCCTGTCACCCCGTTTCGACCGAGATAACCTATGGTCTCGAGCGCCTAGCTATGCTGACGCAGCAATGCGACGACGTCTTTCAGCTGCGCTATAACGACCAGTGGGACTATGGGGCCCTGTTTCAACGCGCCGAACGAGATTATTCTAAATTCAATTTCGAATGCAGCGACCCGGACGTCCTGACTCGGCAATTCGACGAGGCCGAAAAACAGGCGCAGAAATTGGGGCAGATGGGATTGGCTCAGCCCTCTTTTGACTATTGTTTGAAGGCTTCGCACTGTTTCAATCTCCTGGAAGCCCGAGGCGTCCTTGGGCCAGGCATGCGCCAGAGCTATGTCGAACGCGTCCGGAATCTGGTGCGAAAAGCCGCTCAGACCTGGCTGGAACAAAGCGCGTGACGTCGCCTGGGCCGGCTCAGACCTTGACGGGACCCGAAGCCCAACCAGACGCCCAACCGGGCGTCTGGGCGTGTGCCGAATTATTCATAGAACTTTACAGTCAGGAATTGCCGGCGGCGGCTCAGAAAAATCTGGCCGAGGGCTTCGCCAGAGCTCTCACACAGTGGCTGCAAAAAGAGGACCTGCTCGAGGAAACGACCTGTTTCAAGGTCTGGTCGCCGCTCCGGATTGCCATAAGCCTGCCAGGCGTTCGGCGGTATCGGCCCGCCCAAATTGTACAGAAAAAAGGGCCTGCGACGGACGCGCCGCGCCCGGTGCTCGAGGCCTTTATGGCCGCGAACGGTCTGCAAAATCTCGAGGCGTGCCAAATCCAAAAGCGAGGCGCAAAAGACTATTTTTTTCTGGAGACAACAAAACCCGGACAAACCGCCGAAGCCTGTCTGCCTTCGGGCATTCAAGCGTGTCTCGATCAAATGGCTCTACCTAAAGCCATGCGGTTCGGCTCCTGGCGGTTCCAGTGGACACGGCCGCTGGAACGCCTGGTCGTTGTGCTGGACGGCAAAAAAGTGCCAGGCTTTTTCGATGCCCGCGACTCGGACCATCCCGAACAAGGGAGGCTCCCGTTTCAGGACAGCGTCCTGGGGCGCAAATTTCAGGCGAATCCTCCGCTTTTGCGCGTTGAGTCTATGGCGGATTATATCTCGAAACTGCGGGAGGACCACGTCTGGGTAGACCCCGAGGAACGCGAAAAAATCATTCGCAACCAATTAGAAAGTTTTGCTCGGACGCACCGGCTCGAATGGAAGCGCAATGACCGGCTGCTCCGAGAAGTGGCTTGTCTTGTCGAAACGCCCCGAGTGCTTTTCGAAAAATTCTGCCCCGCCCACGTGCCCGAGGCCGTCCTGTATGCCGTGGCTAGTCAGCATCAGAAATACTTTCTCTTCACAGAAAAAACCGGGCAAATGGCCTCCTATTTTGCGGCGGTCGCCAACCGAAAATGGGAGTCGCCCGAACACGAGGCTCTGGTGCGGCATGGCTATGGGCGCGTCTTGCGAGCCAGGCTGGCGGATGCCGCCTTTTTCATACAGAGCGATAAAGCCCAAAGCGAGGCTCAGAGCCGCCGACAGCTCGAGAACGAAAGCTTTCTGGAGGGCTTGGGGAGTCAGGCTCAACGCCTCGACCGGTTGCGCCACTGTGCCAGATATTTCATCGGAAGCTCCCCAGACCTAGAGCAGGTCCTGACACATTGGAAACGAGCTCTGGGTACAGACATGGGGCGCGAATTGCCTCAACTCCACGGGCCTCTAGACGCCCTCTATAGCCAGATAGAGGATCAAAAGCTTTTCGACGCGCTCTTTGAACAGGAAGAGCCCCGCCATCCGGCGGCGGCTCTGCCGCGCACGGAGCTCGGGAAAAAGCTCGCTTTGTGCGATAAGCTGGACGAGCTCCTGGGGTGCCTCTATCTGGGGAAAAAAGTGACGGGCTCGAGCGACCCTCTAGGCTTGCGGCGCCTGGGCTTTGCCCTGGTGCGGCTGGTACGAAGCTTGGAGCCGCTCCATCCCGTCTCGAGCGGGGCCGGGTCTGAGTCCGGGCTTACGGGTCTCGTGGAGGCGAATCTGACCGCTTATCAAAACCAGCTGGCGGCCTCCATCCCGTTTCAGAGTTTGAAGGAAAAAACCCTTATGTTCCTCAAGGAACGTCTCGTGGCGGAATTGCGGCACAGAGGCCTCCCCGCCGACCTGATTCGAGCCCTTCGAGTCCACGAACGCCTCGTTGATTCATCCGGGGAGGCCGCCCGCGCGATGGTTTTCAAAAAAACGACGCTGGGGGCTCGGTTCGCCCAGAGGCTTATGCAAACGAGCCTGGGACAGAGCCGCCTGCGCGCTTTACGGCGGGCGTACCATATTCTGCCCGCCGACTGGCGGACGGCGGCTTGGCGCGTCCGCACCCGACCGGCAGGGCAGGAAGACGCCACATCGGACCCGGCATCGAACGCGGATGCCTACGGGAAAACAGAGCGGGAACTCCTGACGCTCCTGGAACGACCCCGAAGCGCGTCACAGAAAGACGAGAAAAAACCAAACCAGGCCCCAAGCCAGGACCAGGGCCCAGAAAAGGCGTGGACGTCGCCGTGGCATGCCCAGGAATGGGGGGAATTCAAAAAAAACGTTCGTTTCCAGCTTGAATTTTTCTCTGAAATATGCGATAAGCTCGACTCCTTCATGGACGAGACCCTCGTGTTCCACGCCGACGAGAGGGTCCGGAATAATCGTCTAAATCTGCTGGCTGATGTGGTAGAGATGGTAGACCGGCTCGCCGCTTTTCACCTCATCGCCCTTCCTGACGTTTTGCCCTGACTTCTGCCGTCGCCGTGACGTCGCCAAGCACTATTTATTTTTTTTCCAAAAACCAAGCCGACGGCCATCGCGATATGGCGCGTCTGCTGGGAATGAAAGGCGCGAACCTCGCCGCGATGTGCCGGATAGGGCTTCCTGTGCCGCCCGGTTTTACCATCTCGACGGAATTGACGCACGCCTATCAAGCCCACGAGGACCGCTTTCCGCCTGATTTTTTGGACCAACTCCAGAGAGCCGTGCAGTGGCTGGAACAGGAAACGGGCACGACGTTCGGCGGCGGCGAAAGACCGCTTTTGGTCTCCGTGCGTTCGGGAGCCCCGGTCTCCATGCCGGGCATGATGGACACGGTTCTCAATCTGGGCGTCAATGATCGAACCGTTCGGGGTCTGGCCCACCATGCCCGCGACCCGCGTTTTGCTTTTGATTGCTACAGACGTTTTATGCAGATGTATGGCGAAATCGTCCTCGGGTGTTCGCCGAGATCCTTCGAGGCCGCGCTGCGCAAGACCCGAGAGCGTACCCACGCCCCCCGCGATGCGGCCATTCCCGCCGAGGCTCTCCAGGAATTAGTCGGGACCTATCGAAACCTCATCGAAGACGAAACGCACCAGGCTTTCCCGACGGACCCCTTGACGCAACTTCTGAATGCCATCCAGGCCGTCATGAAAAGCTGGAATACGTCTCGGGCGGCGACCTATCGGAGCCTCTATGATATCCCCAACACACTTGGGACGGCCGTCACGGTCCAGGCCATGGTTTTTGGCAATATGGGCGAAAAAAGTCTCTCTGGCGTTGCCTTCACGCGAGACCCCGTCACAGGGGCCAATGAAATGTTTGGCGAGTACCTCCCGAACGCTCAGGGCGAGGACGTCGTGGCGGGCATTCGTACGCCTTTTGCCCTGACAGACCCTCAGCGAGGCCTGGCCCAGCTCATGCCCGAAGTCTGGGAGGAATTGCTCGGCATTCGTCAAAAACTGGAGCACGCCTATCGAGCCGTCCAGGACATAGAGTTCACCGTCCAAGAAGGACGCCTCTATATTCTGCAGACCCGAAACGGGAAGTGCTCGGCCCGGGCGAGCTTGCGGTGTGCCGTGGACATGTGTCGGGAGGGCCTCATCGACCAGGAAACGGCTCTTCTGCGAATAGACCCCCACGCCGTGGACCAGGTTCTCTATGCGACCATCGCGCCTGGCGAAAAAAAAGAACTGCTCGGCAGAGGCCTGGCGGCCTCCCCCGGGGCGGTGACGGGGCAAATCGTCTTCGAGCCCGAGGAAGCCGTTCGACGCGCGCAAGCGGGCCAAGCGGTCCTGCTCGTTCGAGAAGAGACCTCGGCGGAGGATATCCAGGGGATGCAGGCGGCTCGGGGGATTGTCACCGCCCGAGGCGGGGTGACCTCGCACGCGGCGGTGGTCGCCCGCGGCATGGGACGCCCTTGCGTCTGCGGCGTCGGGACGCTGCGGTTTCATCGGGAAGAGAAAACATGCGTCCTCGGGGGCGTCCCGCTGGCGGAGGGCGATTGGCTCACCATCTCCGGCCAGGAGGGGGCCATTTACAGAGGCTGCCTCAAGACCATCCCGCCGGAGATGCCGGACAGTCTCAAGACCATTCTGGCGTGGGCGAATGCCAAACGCCGCCTGCGGGTGCGGGCAAACGCCGAGACGCTCTCTGATGTCCGCCAGGCCCAAAAATTCGGAGCCGAAG
This sequence comes from Alphaproteobacteria bacterium, assembly GCA_965203415.1. Classification (GTDB taxonomy): domain Bacteria; phylum Pseudomonadota; class Alphaproteobacteria; order CBDBCS01; family CBDBCS01; genus CBDBCS01. The sequence continues at coordinate 891,774 of CBDBCS010000006.1, forward strand.
GCATCGGCCTATGCCGGACCGAACACATGTTCTTTGAAAAAGAACGTCTGCCCCTCATGCGAGGCATGATTTTGGCGGACTCGCCCCGGGTGCGCCAAAAATTCTTGGATTTATTGCGCCCGATGCAACAAAACGACTTTGAGGCCATTTTTCGCCTCATGGCGCCTTTACCCATCACGGTGCGCTTGCTGGACCCGCCTCTGCATGAATTTTTGTCTGTACGGCCAGAGGATCTTCATGAAATCGCCCGAGTCGCAGGACAAAACACGAGCGAGGTCGCTCGCCGCATTCACGAAATGCGCGAGAGCAATCCCATGCTGGGGCATCGAGGGTGTCGTTTGATGGTCACCTCGCCGGAAATTTATGAGATGCAAGTCCGGGCCCTCCTAGAGGCCATTTCGGTGGTCCAGAACCAAGAACAAACGCCCGTCGCGTGTGAGATTATGTTGCCTCTCGTGGCGACGGCCGAAGAGATCCGACTGGGCCGCGACCTGATTCGCGCCACGGCTCAAAAAATGGAAACCGAGGGAACAAAACTGCCGCCGTTCGAAATTGGGGCCATGATCGAACTGCCGAGAGCCGCCCTCTGTGCCGACGAGCTGGCTCCCTATTGCGATTTTTTCAGCTTCGGGACGAACGACCTCACGCAGACGGTCTGGGGGTTATCGAGAGACGACTCGCAGACGTTTCTGGGGGCTTACAGTCAGAAAAAGATTGTTTTCTCGAATCCGTTCCGCTCTTTGGACGCCGGGGGGGTCGGGCAACTTATGAGTCTGGCTCTGCAAAAAGTCCGCACCGGATCTACGACTGGAGCTACCGGGTCTGACCAGACGAGACTCAAATTCGGGGTATGCGGCGAACACGGCGGCGACCCGGACTCGATTGGACAGTTCGAAACTATGAAGCTAGATTATGTCTCTTGCGCGCCCTTCCGAGTGCCCGTCGCATGCCTGGCCGCGGCTCAAGAGGCCATCCGGCAGAAAAAGCGTTAGATTTATTTCATCCAGGATTTTCTATGACCATGACTCAGGACGCCTCCAGTTGGAATGCTGGTTATCTGGTAGACCAGCCTTATGTTCCGTTTTATCACCCTTCGCTGGCACCCAGCCGTATCGATTTGGCGATGCTGGCGGCCGGCGTCCTGCCTGTCGGATGCGAGGAGCCTTTCACCTATTGTGAATTGGCGATGGGCTCGGGAGCTTCGGTCGCTCTGAACGCGGCGGTGTATCCCCACGGACGCTTTTACGGCGTCGATTTCAATCCCGAACACGTCCGCATTGCCCAGAATCGAATCCCGCCTGAGGTCGAGAATATCGAGCTCTATGAAGCCGATTTCGAGACCTTTTCTAACCGGACAGACCTGCCGAAGTTTGACTATATTGTCCTGCACGGCACCTATTCCTGGATTCAACCAGAGGTGCGGGCGCACGTCCAGCAATTCGTCCGAAAACACGTCAGTACCCGAGGGTGCTTTGTCGTGAGCTACGCCAATGACCCGTGCTGGACGATACGGAGCTCGGTACGAGACCTGTCCAAATTCGTACTGCCTCAAAACGAGATGTTCTCGCAGATTCGCCTGGATCATATGCATACGTTTCTCAAACAATTCATGAGTTGGGACCCGCCTTCGCTGAAACGCTTCGAGAGCGCAAAACGCATGATTCAGGCTCAAACGGAGGGCAATCGGTGGAATACAAACGTCCAGGCTCACGAATTGCTTTCGGAAGAGCTTGTGGCTCTGAGTCTCAAACAGGTGGTCGAAGATTTCAAAAAAGCCAAAATGAAATTTGTCGGGTCCACCAATTTAATCGCGCCCATCCCCGTGATGAATATGAGCGAAAAACAGATCAATTTTTACCGGACCATCCCGGACCCCATTCTACGCGAGAGCTACAAAGAACACTGCCAGAATGCCGGGACGCGGGTTGATATTTTTTCGCGCTCTGTTTTGCGTCTCACGCGGCATGAAATTCTGGAGCGATTCAAAAAGGTCGAAATAGAGCTCGCCCATCCGCGCCAGTCTATTCCGAAAGAGCTGGCTCTTCCCATCGGCAAAGTGACGCTGAACGCCGAATTGTATGACCCGATTTTTGATGCTCTGAATGAAAGAGCCATGACAGGGGCCGAATTGTGTCAAATCCAGACAGCGAACGGCCCGCCGTCACCCTTGCAGATGCGAGACGCCATTCTGATTATGACACACTATCGACTGGGCTCCCCGCTGGTGACGGCGTCTCATAAGCAAGCCTCCGGCGAGACGGCCGCCGCTTTTAATTTCCAAGCCTTGCAGAATCACAAATTGGTCGATGGCCAGGTCTATTTGGCCGCGCCTTCCTATGGGATTGGCATGGGGGTTGGCAGTCTGGGGCCCTGCTTTTTGAACGCTCTTTTTCACGAAATGGACCCCATCGAATCGGCCATCCAGCAATTGGCCCGAGAAGACCAGAAAATCGTTATCAAAGGCGAAACCCTCACCGAGCTGGACCAGATGCGTACCCATATCACCACACAATACGATCAATTTGTAGACACGACGGTTCCTCTGCTCGCCAAAGCCGGCGTGCTGGAAACACAGACCGAGGAACCCGCCAACACCCCCCCGTCCTCTTCTTCTCAACAGCGGGCCTCTCAAAAGAGAGGCAAAAATACCAAAAAAAAGAAAGGCTGAATGCATGACTGATCCTTTGAGCCCGGTGATGAGCCCCGGGAACTCTGCGCCGTTTTCGCCCCTGGACGCCACAGGGAGCGGGAGTTCTTTCTCGATTTTATTCGCCAAGAATCCGGCGATGCTCGATTTTTCGCTGGCCGTCAGTAACGGGACTTGCCCCGACCTCCAGGAACCCTTTACGTATTGCGAGCTCGGCGTGGGCACCGGCAATTCGATTCTGAACTATGCCGCTGCTTTTCCGTATGCCCATTTTTATGGGCTGGATACGCAGCCGGACCACCTGGTCGGCCTGATGGACCGCGCCAAACGGGGCGGCGTCGAGAACCTGACAGCCCAGGCCTTTGGGCTGGAGGAGCTGCCCGACCTCGCCGCGGGCCTACCGCCTATGGATTTTGTCGTCGTGCATCGGCTTTACAGCCGCATCCCCCCGGAACAGCAACAGCAATTGCGAGCCTTTCTAGGCAAAATTTTGAAGCTCGGCGGCGTCGCGATGGTGAGCTATGACGCCTATCCGGGCTGGACAGTCCAAGAGAGCTTCCGAAATCTGATGAACCAAATCGCCCCCCCCGGCAGCGGAAATCCGGTGGAACGCTTCACACAGGTCCAGCACTTCTTCAAAAACTATCTCGAGACAGACCCTCTGGCTCTGACAAACGATAGCCAGACCAAAAGTTTTCTCGAGGCTCTCGTGGCAACGCCCGAAGGCCAAAAACGACACCAGGCCCAGGAGTTCCTCGAAGAGCCGCTGACACCCGTTTATAGTGTCGAGCTCCATCGGGCGATGCAGGCCGAACAATTGACGTTCATCGGCGTCAATCAACCGATTATCTATCACCTGCCCCATCTTTGTTTTCCGGAAGAGGCTCTGAAATATCTTGCACAACGGAACGACAAACGTGTCGGCGAGATCCTCCGAGATTTTTTCTATTTTCCGACCATGCGTTTTGATCTCTTTGCCAAAGGCAATGGGCTGAATACGCGCCGAGCCGTGGAATCGCGTCGCAAAGAATTACACGTCCTGACGCTCCACGAAAGCTTGGGAGCGGACTCTATCCCCATGGAGGTCGGCGTCCCCGTCGGTAAAATTAATTTGCGGAGCGAAATCCATCCGCCCCTGTATGAAGCGATGGCTCAAGAAGGCCTGGTCTCGGGGGAAAGGATCCGGCAAATGCCCTTCGGCGAGGAAACCATGTCCGACCAGAATCTCCGCGAGACGCTTATTATTTTCGTCCATATGAATCTTGTGACGCCGGCTCTTGCCCCTGGCAAACGCCTGGCGGAACGCCAAGCGTCGTGCTACCGATTCAATGAGACGATCTTGAACCAGATGGAGGCGACTTCCAATGTCGTGTATCTGGCCTCCCCCGTTACGGGAGCCCCGGTGCCGTTGGAGCTCGACTATGCCCTGTTCTTGAGAGCCGAAACACGCAAGCTCAACCCCGTCTCGCACGCGCTGGAGAGTCTGCAACACGCCGGCCGGCCGGTGCTGATCCAAGGCGAGCCCGCTCCGGACGCCAAAAGCGCGCGCAAGGCTCTGACCGAGAACTACGAGCGTTTTAAGAAACAAGCCCAAGGGCTGTTGTGGCGGCTGGATTTGCAACCGAGTGCGCAGGCTGCCTCTTCGGCCCGGCGCCCGGGGACGGGGTCTGGGTCAGGATCTGGATCAGGGACGGGGTCGCCTCCGAAGCCTTCCAAATCTTCGACGAAATCCCCGACGAAATCCCCGGGAGGCTCGTCCAACGCCATGGCGTCCTCCTCCGCTGCTTGACGCTGACCCCTGCCAGTAAGAAAGCCAGAGCGCGATAAAGGCTATCACGAGGGCTAAAATCGTCAGGCGTAGAGCCCGCCACTCCTGGCCCGGAATCTGAGCGTAGTGATAAATACCCAAAGCCAGGGTGCGCGTCTCCCCTGGAATACTCGCCGCAAAAGTCACGGTGGCCCCGAACTCCCCAAGAGCCCGGGCGAAACCCAGCAAAAGAGCGACAACAACCCCCTGGAAACTCAGAGGAAGCGTCACATACAGAAAGACCGCCAGAGGACGCGCCCCCAAAGACTGAGCCGTCTCCTCCAGAGAACGGGGCTGAGCATCAAAAGCTAGACGCATGGAACGAATCATCAGCGGGAGACTCATAATCGAGCACGCCAGCGAAGCCCCGACCCAATTGAAAGCGAGACGTATGCCGAAAAAACGCTCGAGCACCATCCCGGCGGGCCCGCTCGGATTGAAGGCCAGCAGCAAGAGATAGCCTATCACCACAGGCGGCACAACCAGAGGCAGATGCAAAATATTGTCCAGAACCAGTTTTCCTGGAAATTGGTGCCGAGATAAAATCCAGGCGAAATATAGAGCCGGCCCAAAACTCGCCAGCGTCGACACCGTCGCAACCCGAAGCGTCAACGCCATAATCTCGAGCTCTTCGGGCGACAGCACCAGAAACGACATGACGACAAAAACAGAACAGGAACAGAACAGGAAAAAGAGGGAAACAGAGGGGGAACGGGGGAAAACCGGAGGCCCTCGCCCGGGCTCATTCGGGACCCTTCGAGGGCACCCGGCGTTACCCGGGAGTCTCTCGAGCCCCGCTTTTAACGCGAGGTCGGCTGACGCGCCATGGTCTCAAAACCCACCCCCGCAAATTCTTCCTGGGCGATGGGATGATAGAGAAGTTCTCCTAAAAGAACGCCCGTCGGCGAGAAACTCCCGTACCAATACGTAATGGGGGCGTGAAGGGAATTCTCGAAAGCGTAAACGATTTTGATATTCGCGTCCACACGCCCATCCGTCCGATACGTCAGGCCACAGAGCGTGCTATCCAAGCCCGTCGCGCGGGCGACCGACCGAACGTGAGGGTAAAAAATAAGGCGTCCTTGAAAGGACTCCCACAAGCCCAGTTTCATCAAGACCTCTTGGCCATAACGGCCCGCCGGCACCAGAGCGGGCTCGCCCATGGCAAGACGTCGACAATAAACCGGGAAGTCCGAGAGCGGTAAAAAATCAACCGGTGCCGACCGCGCCACCACTAAAACGAGCCGATTTTCTAGAAAACGCTCGCCGGACGCATAAGGGCGGCGAGACGCAAGCCACATGATCCACTCGTGGTCGGCCGAGATAAATAAATCGGCGGGGGCTCCATAGCTCAATTGGCGCGCCAGATTCCCCGAAGCCCCGGCAATCAGAGCGAGTTCCAACGTCTCATCTGGAAATTCGCTCTGAAAGGCCCGTTCCAGCGCACGCTTGAGAACGGGCTCTAACGAACTGGCGGCGTAAAGTCGAGCGCGAACTGTGCCGGATGCCGTAGCCAATACCGGTGCCGGGGCGGGGGCCGGGACAGGCACCGAGATAGACTCGAGCGACCCGGCCCTTTCGCCTTCGTCCGCCGGGAGAGGCGGCGAAGCCAAAGCACTGCTCGAAGCCCGGGCCAGAATAAAGACCAAAACAAAGACCAGAACGCTCACAGCTCTCATGCGTGACACCCCGCTTGCGCCTCCTCCACGAACGAACCCGGTGACCCCGGTGAACCTGGTGACAAAGCGCAGAACGTCCCGAACAGCAGCTGAAAAGACCACGTCTGAAAAAGCGCTGCGAAACGCTGTTACAAGATTTTCCGAAAAAAACAGCTCGGAGCTCCTGTATGGCAGGCCGGCCCTGTTTGCTGGACCTCTAACAAAAGCGTATCGCCGTCGCAATCTAGATAGGCGGCCTTCAAGACTTGCGTATGGCCGCTCGTTTCGCCCTTACGCCACAGCCGCCGCCGCGAGCGCGAATAATAACAGACCCGACGCGTGCGGAGCGTCTCTTCGAGAGCCGCCTCGTTCATATAAGCCACCATCAAAACAGCCCCACTGGGAACCGCGCACGCCACAACCGGGACGAGCCCTCGCCCGTCGTAACGGACTTGAGCCAGCAAGGCACTTTCTTCTACGGATTTTTCCACAGATTTGTCTATGGGAGATAACACGCCAGGCCTCGTTCTAGGTCGGCTATTAAATCCTCTGGAGACTCCAGGCCCACATAGATGCGTATCAGGACCTCATCGGGGGCGAGGTCCGCATAAGCGCGGGCCCCATCCAGGAAGGCCCCGTCCTGAAAGCACGGCGTGATCAGGCTTTCAAAGCCCCCCCAACTATACCCCATCGCAAAAAGAGAGAGCGACTCCAGAAAGGCGCGCCGGGCGGCGTCGCCCCGCTCGGGGAGCGTAAAGGCGAAAAGACTGCTCGTTCCCGTGAAATCCCGCGCCCACAAAGCATGCTGAGGATGCGACGGAAAGGCAGGATGAAGGAGACGCTTGACAAGAGGGTGCTGCTCTAGATAGCGGGCCACCGCCAGACCGCTCTGGGCCTGGTACGCCAGCCGAGCCGCAAGCGTACGCAGACCACGCAGGGCTAAATAGGCATCGTCGCTCGCCAGTTGGTCGCCGCGTTCCAACACCGCGGCCTGCAGCGTCGACAGGGCCTCTCCGCGAGCGGACAAAAAGCCCATCAAAAGATCCGAATGACCCGCCACATATTTTGTCCCAGCCTGAAGCGAAACATCTATCCCCAAAGCGAGCGGTTGACAAAAAAAGCCCGCCGACCAGGTGTTGTCGCAAATCGTTACAAGGTTCCGAGAACGCGCTAGAGCCGCAATCGCACGTAAATCTTGTATCTCAAACGTCAGGCTTCCGGGAGATTCACAAAACACAACGCGGGTCCTGTCCGTCAAGAGTCCCTCGAGTTCGCCGGTCCGGGTCGGCGGATAAAAACGAACCGAGATCCCCATCCGCTTCATGTAATTCTCGCACCAGCGTCGGGTGGGCGCATAAACGGAATCCACCATCAAAATATCATCGCCCGTCTGGACAAAACTCGTCAGAGCCAGCGTTACCGCCGCCAGACCCGACCCGCATAAGACCGTTCCCTCGGCGGCTTCCAAGTCGGTCAGGACGGCTTTTAGCTGAGTCTGCGTGTGCGTCCTGTGAAGCCCATACCGGGTCGGAACGGCTTTGCGACCTAAAAAAGAGTCATAGTCAGGAAATAAAATGGTCGACGCTCGAACCACGGGCGGATTGACGGCACCCTCTATCGAGTCGCGCCCCAGGTGAACGAGACGGGTTTGAGGACGCCAGGTCTCTGAAACAGAATTGAATTTCGTCATAATGGCTGCGTTTCTACAGGAATTGGGATAGTCCGGTCTGCTCGCCGGAGCCTAGGCCAGGAGAGAGCCGGGGCATTCCCGGGGTCTCCAGAGAATCTCCGTTTGACAAAAACGGAAACTACGATATTTTCAAGAGGGAGGCAATGCTATCAGAACACAAAACAGCCGCCCCGGGCCCATGCCCCGGGTAGAGGCTCTGGCATGTGCCGCGGGCATGCCCTGAGGCACGCCAAATCAGGAGCCTTGGCAAGGTACTGCATGAAGCTTGTTTTTGCGAACTGGCTGGTTGCTTCCGTGGTTTAAGGAGTCTTTATGATGGATTACGGCGACGACGGTTTCAAAGCATTTATCCTTTTAATGGTTATTGGAGCCATTCTGTTTTATTCTCTTTCCTATGAGAATCGCTTTCTTGATACTAGGTGTGATAGTAGTTTTTGATTTATTTCCTACAAGTTTGCATATGCTATCATTAAGCCTATGCGTGTCAGGCTTTCTGGTTCGTTTTTTTTCAATCTGTAAAGGAGTTCTTAGTCGTAAAACAGCTCGATTGCCGGGAGTTGCTCTGCCCGCTCCCTGTTTTGAAAATCCGTCAAGCGGTCCGAACGCTGGAACCCGGCGACCGGTTATGCGTCCTCACGACGGATCCGGGGGCTCTGGAGGATGTGCGTCTTTTTTGTCTGCACCGGGGCCATAAGCTCATAGAACAACACACCGAAGGTCCAACGACAACTCATGTCCTCGAAGTCTGAAACAAAGCCTGAAACAAAACCCGGGACGGGGGCCATCGTCGCAACACAAGACGGGGAAGGCCGAGAAAACCAGAGAGTCATCGACGTCCCGCTCGCCGGGGCGTTGTCGGAACGCTATCTCGCTTACGCCATTTCGACCATCACCTCGCGGTCTCTGCCGGATTTGCGCGATGGGCTCAAGCCGGTGCACCGGCGGCTTTTGTATGCGATGCGCGAACTCAAACTCCAACCGGGAGCCGGGTTCAAAAAATGCGCTCGGATTGTCGGCGATGTGATGGGGAAGTTCCACCCGCACGGCGACGCCGCCCTCTATGAGGCGATGGTGCGGCTGGCTCAGGATTTTTCGTTGCGCTATCCGCTGGTCGAGGGACAAGGCAATTTCGGGAATATAGACGGCGATAATGCCGCCGCCATGCGCTATACCGAGGCGCGTCTCACCCCCTTCGCGGCGTGGATGCTGGACGGCATCGACGAAAATGCGACCGATTGGCGCCCGACGTACGACGGCTCAGAGAACGAGCCCGTCGTCTTGCCCGGCCGCTTTCCCAATCTGCTGGCCAATGGAGCTTCTGGCATCGCCGTCGGCATGGCGACCTCGATCCCGCCGCATAATCTAGAGGAATTGTGTACGGCCGCTCAGATGTTGATCCGAGACCCACAGACAAGTCTTTCTCAATTAATGGCCCATATCGCGGGGCCCGATTTTCCAACGGGCGGCCTGATTTATGAAACGCCCGAAACTCTACAGACCATTTATAGCACCGGACGTGGGACGCTCAGGCTTCGGGCCCGGTGGCGTCTCGAAAAAGCCGAAAAAGGCCGGTGGTGCATCGTCGTTCACGAAATCCCCTTTCAAGTTCAGAAATCACGGTTGCTCGAAAAAATAGCCGAGCTGGCAGAAGCCCGACGCCTCCCCTTGCTCGGCAATGTACGCGACGAATCGGATGAAAAAATACGCCTCGTGCTCGAGCCCAAATCCAGAACCGTTGCGCCTTTGGCTCTGATGGCCCCGCTGTTTCGTTGGACCGACCTGGAAACGCGTTTTTCCATGAATTTCAATGTTTTGAATCAGAACCTCGTGCCGGGGGTGATGCATGTCCGAGACCTGCTTCTCGGATGGCTAGACCACCGCATGCAAGTCGTAACGCGCGGCTTAAACTATAGGCTGGAGCACCTGGAACGACGTCTGCTCATTCTAGACGGCTATCTCATTGGGTTTCACAATCTGGACCAACTCCTGGCCATCATCCGCACCGAGGACCATCCCAAAGAGGTCCTCATGGCAAAGTTTGACTTGCAGGACCTGCAGGCGGAGGCTCTTCTCAATCTCCGCCTCCGGCGTCTGCAAAAATTGGAGGAAAAAGCCCTCCGGGGCGAGCATAAAACGCTCAGAAAGGAACGGACCGCGATTCGAAAGGAACTCAAGGACCCTCTTTTGCGGTGGCAGAGAATTTCGGACGAGTTGGAGACAATCAAAAAAGAGTGCCAGCGTTTGCCAGCTCTATGCGCGCGGCGGACGGGGCTGGCGAAACCCGAACAGGATTTCCACGCCGTCGAAACGGTGCGAGAAAATAAGCCTCTAACCGTGATATGTTCTCAAAAAGGATGGTTGAGAAGCTTTGCGGGGCATCTGACCGATGCAGAGATTCAAGCCTTGAAATACAAGGAAAATGACGCGCCCGCCATTGCGCATCGCGTGCATAGTGCCGACCATTTGTTGGTGCTGGGCCAGAATGGGCGGTGCTACACGCTGCATTGCGAAAAATTGCCGGGCGGCCGCGGGATGGGCGAGCCTCTGACCATGTTCTGCGACCTGACCGGCGCTGCCGCAGGCGATGGAACCGGCATGTTTGCGGATATCAGCCTCTATCAGGCCGAGGGACTGTATCTGATTTATAGCCGCCTGGGGAAAGGGTTCAAGACAGCGGCGGCTAATCTGCTGTCGCAAACCAGGACCGGCAAACAGATGATGACCCTCGGGTCTGGCGACACGGTCGTGGGGCTCACGCGTCTCACGGCGTCGCATGTGGCTTGTCTGGCTTCGAACAAAAAAGTGGCCGTCTTCCCCTGTGCTCAAATCCCAGAGCACACCCGAGGCAGCGGCGTCCGTTTGCAAAAACTAGAGGCGGCCTCTTTGGTCCGAGTCCTATGTTTTGACCTCCAGGCGGGCCTCACCTTGAAAAAAACAGGCAGAAAATGGACAAAAGCCCAAGTCCCTGGCTTAGAGCTCATGCAGCGGGGAGCCCTCGGCCACCCCCTGCCGCGAGGGCTCTCGGTTCAGGCCGTGCTTGAGGTCTGGAAAGCCCTGTAGGCCCCCCATGAGGACCCCCCTATGAGGACCCACATGGGTTTTTCCCTCAAAAGGAAAAAAATTGCGGCTCTGGCAGGGAAGCCTCAGAGCACCTTTATTCTGTTTGTGCTCTCGGTGGCCGAGTCCATTGTCTTCCCTGTTCCGCTGGAAGTTTTGCTGATTCCGATGCTTTTATTGAACCGGCATAAGTGGCTTTTTCTAGTTTTCATCACCATCGCGGGGTCGGTGATAGGCGGCGTTTTCGGTTGGCTCATTGGTTTTTTTCTCTGGCAGCAGGTCGGGATTTTTCTGCTACCCTATATCGGAGGACAGGCCGCTTTTGATTCGGCGGAAATCTGGTTTCAGGATTATGGCATGTGGGCCATTTTAGTCTTTGGGATTACGCCGCTGCCGTATAAGATTGCGACCTTGTTGTGCGGGGTCTTGGGGTATCCTCTGGGGTCTTTCATTCTTCTTTCGATTCTCTCCAGGTCGGTGCGTTATGGTGGGGTGGGGTATCTCACCATTCATTTAGGGCACAAGATCTGGGCGCATCCGTTCTTCAAAAACAATTGGCTTCTGATGGTTGCGGGGCTGCTTGTTCTGGTCCTGGCCTATCTATTTACGTGAGGCCCCTTAGAGGTGAAGCGGTCTCTGCTTGTTTTGGGATGGCTGGGCTTCCCTCTCGGCGTTCTGGGAGCCGCCTGGGCCGGCCAGCTCTTGGCGGCTTGGGAGCCATGCCTCTTGTGCCGGCTGCAACGCGCGGTCTGGTGGGGCGGCGTGGGTCTATCGGGACTCTATCTGCTGTCGGGGGGCAAAAGAGAACCCTTCGCCGGCGGCCTCTTCCTCGCCAGTTTCGGGGCGTGTTTGGCACTCTATCACGTCGGGCTGGAGACAGCGATTCTGCGCCCGCTGGCCGTCTGCGGGAGCCCATCCGAGCCGATGGACTTCGCCACCCTGTTAGACCGTCCTGTCGTGGATTGTGCGACCCCGACCTATTTTCTGGGACTGCCTCTGAGTCAGTGGAACGTTTGGCTCTGTCTTTTATACGGAGGCTTGAGCTTTGAAGTGTGGCGCCAGAAAGGCGCAAAGTCAGGATGATTTTTAAATTTCTCCTTGCCCTTCTGGGGCTTTTTTTAGTCCTCCGCTTTTTTTATTGGCTCCGCGATGTCGAGATCCCGCGTTTAAAGAAATATATACGGAATGTGCTGGTCGGAGCTCTGGTGCTTATCTGCGTCGGTGGCGTGCTTCTTTTTCTGCTGCGCGGGCACTGGCAATTTTTGACGGTTACGCTCCCCTTACTCTGGATTTGGGGGCGGCGCCTGTTTTTCGGATTCGGCCTCTTTAGACAGACCCGCCGAGCCTATCAGGCCTATCGAAACCGCCGACAGGCGGGAAAAGATCACCAAACGGCAAGCCGAGAACCTCGCAACGCTCGAGAAGCGGCGGCCATTCTGGGGGTTGAAGAAAACGCCTCGGAGGAACTGATTCAGCAGGCCTGGCAGGACCTCATCCGTCAGCACCATCCGGACCACGGGGGTGACCCCGACAAAGCTCAGAACATCAATACAGCCCGCGATATTCTGCTCAAAAACCGCCAGTCCCGGTGGCGCAACCGCTGGAGGACTTGAGGCCGCCTCCCCCAAAAAACGGCGGGGGGACCCGGCAAAAGAGAATCAATCCGATCAACTCGGGCCGATCAACTCGGGGCCTGCGGCCCGGCAGAGGCTTCTTCCTCGTCGGCTTCGGCCTGAGTCATCCCTTTGGGGGTCGAAACCGTGGCAATGGTGAAGTCTCGGTCGGTGACCGCCGGGCGCACGCCGGGCGGCAACGGCACATGCGAAATATGAATCGAGTCGCCCATCTTGACCTGCGACAAATCGACGACCACCGCTTCCGGAATGGAATCGGCTGGCGCATACAACTCTAATTTGCGTCTCACGATATTGAGAACGCCGCCGAGTTTAAGGCCGAAACATTTGTCCTGATTGGCAAAACGGACCGGCACAAAAACGCGCACCTCGCCCTGGTCGGCCACCCGAAGGAGGTCCAAATGCAGGATGGCGTCCGTGACTGGGTGACGCTGGATGGCTCTGGGGAGGACCTTGGCAAAGGCATCGGCCTCGGCGGTGTGAAGCTGGAAAACCGTCGCGAAAAAATTCTCCGCCGCGACCGCCCGAAAGAGCTTCCTCCCGTCCAGAGAAACCGAGGCAGGTTCGCCGCCGCCGCCATACACCACGGCCGGGACACGCCCCGAACGCCGAAGAGCCCGCGACGGGCCCGTCCCATTTTTGTCGCGTAAACAAACTTCCATTCTAGGCACTGGCATAGGATACCCTCTCACTCCAATTCAGACGGAGCCGGAAAAGACGAGCCCCAAAACCCGCTAGTCAAACAAGGTCGAAACAGAGCGCGACGTGGCAATGTTCCGAATGGCGTCGCCCAAAAGAGGCGACACCGACAAAATCCGAAGCTTATCACACTGAAGCTCGGCCCGGCCGGGGGTTATACTATCCGTGATGACCAGTTCGGTCAAGGGCGAGCGCGCTATTTTTTCTAAAGACGACACACCCGCCGCGCCTTTGCCAGGCGACAAAACCCCATGCGTCGCATAAGCCCGAACCGAATGAGCCCCATGAGCTAATAAAGCCTCTGCCGCACTACAAAGCGTCCCAGCCGAATCTACGATATCGTCTACGAGAATACAGTGCCGCGCCCGAACCGACCCAATGACATTCATCACCTCGGCTTCCCCGGGACGGGAACGCCGCTTATCGATGATCGCCATATCAGCCCCGAGTCGAGACGCCAGGGCTCGAGCTCGAACGACCCCGCCGACGTCCGGGGAAACAATCAGAGGATTCGAACACGCCGTCAGCCGACGTATGTCGCGGGCAAAATAAGGCGCCGCAAATAAATTGTCCGTCGGAATATCGAAAAAACCCTGAATCTGACCCGAGTGTAAATCCAACGTCAAAATGCGCGAGGCCCCGGCGGTCTCAAGCAGATTGGCAACCAGGCGCGCCGAAATCGGCGTGCGTGGGCCTGTTTTTCTGTCCTGACGCGCATACCCGAAATAAGGCACAACCGCCGTAATCGTCCGAGCCGACCCACGCCGAGCCGCATCAATCATAATCAGAAGCTCCATCAAATTGTCGTTCGAAGGACAATTGGTCGGCTGAATGATGAAAACATGAACACCGCGCACATTTTCTTGGATCTCCACGAAAATCTCATCGTCGGCAAAACGGTGAATCGAACACGAGGTCAGCTCGAGCTCGATGTGCGCCGCAATCTTTCGAGATAATTCTCGATTCGCATTGCCGCTGATAAGCGCATAAAGCGGAGCTTGCGGAGCTTGTGGGGCTTGTTGGGACACAGATTTGTCTCAAAGTCCGGAAGTCAATAAAAACCCGCTTCGACGAGTTCTTGCAAAAAAGGCGTGGGCGCACAATCCGGAGGCGCAAGCTCCGCCGTTAAATAACGCCAGCCTTGGAAAGGCCGATGCGGCCACGGCGTTACGCGAACAAGCTCGGGGGCCAGGCAAATCCTGCAACACCAGCGGTCGCCCGTTGCATCCAGAACGGGCTCTAGACCCACAATGAGCTGGCGAGCCGCGTAAGAGCCCCTGATAATCCAGTAGACACTGCCGCCGGCTAGAAGTTCCTCCCGGCGTCTGGGCATATGCCGCGTGTCATGAAAAGGAGCCGAAGCTTTGGAACGTTGCCAGGCCTCAAGGTGCTCGACACTGGTCGAGCCGACCGACAATTTCCGTAAGTGCAAAACCATACACCCCCATCTATCCCAGACGCCCGGTACAAAGACCCGCCTCCATACCCGGGGCACAACCCCTCGAGCCCTTATATGGCGATTGTATAAAGGATGCCCTTTTTTGCAACTGTGCCAAGCTCTTTTTTTGAAAGGCGGGGTCTTCTCTCGAAACGCGTGCCCCGGTGTGCAAGGTGTGTGAAAGGTGTGTGAAAGATGTGTGAAACGTGCGTTACAGTCGTTTCTGTTTGACAAACCGAGTTTTTAGGATAGCCTCCCGGGACGAGCCCTGAAAACGCCCAAAACGAACGGACGCCGCCTCGACCCCCGTGCACCCCAATTTAGCTCTCTACACGCAAATAAGGCAGGCCGCGCCGGCCGGGGGCTTTATCTTAGCCACAGTCGTCGCTGTCCAAGGGGCGGGACCAAGAGAAGCTGGAGCTCAAATGTTCGTCACAGACCAAGGAACCTTCGGAGGAAGCGTCTCGGGCGGCTGCGTCGAATTGGAGATACGCGAGGAAGCCTCGGGGATTTTCTCCAGCGTCTCGCAGCCGACACCTCAAGAGGCCGCCGGACAAAAGACACGCTGGATACGCTATGGCATCGAGGACGCAACCGCTTGGTCGGTCGGCCTGCCCTGCGGAGGCACCCTCTTTATAGCTTTGGAATATGTACCGGATACCAGCTATGTGCCGAAACCCGGCGACCTGCCCTGTGTTCGCCCCATCCGTTTAGACGGCTTGGCGAACCGACCGCTCGGCGTGGAGGAAACGGGCCAGCTTCACGAACTTCCCGAGGCTCTCCGAAAGAAACTCCGCCGGGGGGAGAGTCTACTTTTAGACGCAGCAGGCCGCGAGGCTCCGCCCGAACACGCATGTTTATATCTCCATGTTCTTGTACCGCCCGCCCAATTGGTCGTCATAGGCGGCACCCACATCAGTCAAGTTTTGCTGCCTCTGGCGGAGCAATTGGGCTATGAAACCATCCTCATCGAAGCACGCGAGGCCTGGGGGCATCCCGACCGCTTTCCGGGACGGGACGTTCTGCGGGAATGGCCTGAAAAAGCTCTGACACAATTGGATCTCCACGTTTGGACGGCCCTCGTCACGGTCACGCACGATGCGAAAATGGACGATCCGGCTTTAGAACAGGCTCTCCAGAGTCCTTGTTTTTACATCGGAGCTCTGGGGTCGAAACGAACCCACGCGCAACGCTTAGCGCGGCTGGCCGCCAGAGGCCTGACGCAAACGGCTCTTGACCGCATTCACGGCCCGGTTGGGCTAGATATCGGCGGCAAGCGTCCCGAAGACATCGCCTTATCTATTCTGGCTCACATCACGGCCGTCCGGCATGGCAAAGCAAGTCCTTCTCAGGCTCGAGAACGTCCAACACACGCTTGACCAGACGCTCGTGCTTCGGGACGTGAATCTGGTTCTTTCCTCTGGGTCGCTCGTGAGCGTCGTAGGGAAAACAGGCGCGGGCAAGACGCAACTGGCCCGCCTCATGGCGGGCCTGACGGTGCCCCAGAGCGGCACAGTGACGCTTCTGGGCGTCGATACGCGGCAGCGGCGCCAATTACGCCGGGTCCGGCCGCGCGTGCAAATGGTCTGGCAGGCACCGGCGTCATCGCTGGACCCGCTCTGGTCGGTGGAGGCACTCATCAGCGAAACTCTGCCGCGGGCGATACGCCATTCGGCCTTGCGGCGGCGCAAAGCCGTCCGGAGTCTCTTGGACCGGGTGCGCCTGCCGACGGTTTTACTCCAAGCCCGCCCCCGCGAATTGTCAGGCGGCCAGCAACAGCGCGTCGCCATCGCCAGAGCTATCGCCGCCGAGCCTCTCCTTTTGATTGCGGATGAACCCAATTCCGCCCTGGATGTGTCGCTGGGGGTTCATATTGTGAAACTCCTCATAGAGCTCCAGCAGGAAAAAAGCCTCGTGCTGGTCACGCACGGTGCCATCCCCGCCGCCACAACCCAAATCTTGCATGTAGAGAATCGTACGTGTACAATCGTCCCGACATCCGAGGTGGCTCTGTGGCGTTCTGCCCCGGAGACGCCCCCGGCAACGTCCCCGGCAACGTCCCTCGCATAGCTCTCCTGGCATGACCCGCTCTGAACTCATCCGCAAAGTGAATGCCCGCCGGCCGCACTACCGACGCGACGACATCGCGTGCGCCGTCCAGCTGATCTTCGAGGAAATCGCTGAGACCCTGGCTCAGAACAGACGCGTCGAATTGCGAGGCTTTGGCATGTTTACAACTAGAGTCAGAGCTCCACACCAAGCCAAAAATCCTAAAACCGGGGTGCCGTGCTTGACGAAAACGCGCCGCCTGTGTGCCTTCAAACCAGGGCTGGCGTTGCAAAATCGACTCAATGAAGAATGGTCGGAAGAGCGGCAGGAAAAACGGTAGAAACGCCATGAAACTTGCGGGACAAATTTTGAAATTCGGCGTGCTGGTCCTCCTGCTGACCTTCAGTTTTTCCAATCAACAGGCCCTCACGCTATCGTTCTGGCCGCTCGCCTGGTCGGCGACGCTACCGGCGAGCGTCGGACTTTTGGCCGCTTTTTTTCTGGGAGGGGTCTCTATGTTCGTCGTGCTTCACCTGAGGCGTTTGCCTCAACGCCGCCTGAGGCCCCGCTCGGAACGCCCGCAGGATTCACAAGACACATCCGCTTCCCCGCCCCGGGCCTGACACCCCTGACACCCCAGGAGAAAATCTTTATGACGCAACGCTCTATTCAACGCTCTATTATGTTTTGTGGCCACGGCAGCCGCGACGTGCATGCGGTTCGTGAATTGAAGGAACTCGTTGAAAAAATCCGTCTCGCTTTGCCGGGCGACCGGGTGAATTATGGCTTTCTGGAATTCGCCAGACCCATTCTGCGGGAGGGCCTCGATGAGCTCGTCCAGGCCGGCGGAGACGGGGGCGGCGGCGGCGAGGCGCGTTCGATTCTGGCCATCCCTGGCATGCTTTTCGCGGCGGGCCACGCGAAAAATGATATTCCCTCGGTTTTGAATCGCTATCAGGCCGAAAGAGGCGTCTCGATCCGCTATGGACGGGAGTTGGGGTGCACCCTACCCCTCTTGAGGGTCGCTCGCGAACGCATTCAATCGGCTTTGGAGGGGCTTGCCGAAAAACCTTTGGCAGAGACGCTCTTGGTGGTCGTGGGGCGGGGGGCCTCGGACCCCGACGCGAACGCCAATGTTGCGAAAGTCACCCGCATGCTATGGGAGGGCATGGGGTTCGGGTATGCACTGACCGCCTATTCTGGCGTCACCTTCCCTCTGGTGAAACCGGGGTTGCGGCTTGCGGCTCGTCTCGGGTTTCAGCGCGTCGTTGTCTTTCCCTATTTTCTGTTCACGGGTATTTTGATCAAACGCATTTACGACCACACCGACGCCGTTGCGGCCGAGTATCCTCATATGACATTCGTGAAGGCAGGGTATCTCGGAAGCCACCCTCTGGTCGTCCAGAGTTTCCTGGAACGCATCAACGAAATAGAGACCGGCCAAAATGCGATGAACTGCCAACTCTGTAAATATCGCGAGGCCTTTATCGGCTTCGAACACGAGGTCGGCCAAGTGCAGGCTTCGCACCACCACCACGTCGAAGGAGGGGCTCATACCCATACGCACGCACACACTGAGACACACGAGCATGCGCACGGACATCACGCGCCCTATCCTTTTGCTGACCATCCGCTCGGCCCGCGCGGCTCAAAAGCGTCGGCATAGACGGTGCGTCTCGTCACGAAAGGGGCGGGTCGCTTGAAACGCCCTCCGGTGGAAGAAAAATTCCCGGCTCAAGGGCCGGCACCGAAACCAATGCCGAGACCGGCGGCCCGCGCTTTTGTCTCGAAGCACTACCCGTACGTGTCGGACGCAGACGCCATTTATGCGCGCTCTTTCGCCGAGGCCAAGCGCGAGCTCGCAGAGCTGGACGGGCCGCACGGGGCCCCATCCCTAGAGGGAGATGCGTATCACCACGCTCTGGCCGTACGCGTCGCTCATACGTGCGGGTCCGCAGAGCCCGTCCGTGATCTACGCTGGGCCGGGAATTTGGACTTGGCCGCCGTCGCGGCACGTTTGTCTCGAAAGCAAATGACGGTCTGGGTGGACTGCACCATGGTCCAGGCGGGGATCCCGCGCTACGAGACGCGGTGTGCTCTCAACGACCCGCAGGTTCGAGCCATGGCCGCCCGCCATGCGACGACGCGGTCGGCGGCTCAGGTGGAACTCTGGCGCGGGGGGCTGGACGGAGCTCTTGTCGCCATCGGCAATGCGCCGACCGCGCTTTTTCATCTCCTGGAGGTGCTAGCTGCAGACCAAGAGAACCCTGCACTCATCATCGGCGTGCCCGTGGGGTATGTCGGGGCCGTCGAGGCGAAAGAGGCCCTCATGGCGAGTCCTCATCCTTGGATTTGTCTCCAGGGCCGCTTCGGAGGCTCGGCCATCGCCGCCGCCATGGTCAATAGCCTCTTGGGCGGCGGCGGGGCCTCGCGGGGGCGCGACGCCTGAACCTTATGCGCGAATGAAGCAACACCATTCGACCTGATTGATGTCGGCTTCTCTGCCGGAATAAGAAACGCCGAGTAAACGGCATAGTTCCAGAAATTGCTCCAGTTTTTGCCCCGAACTGGAGTGGGTGCTAAGCGTGTAGCTTCCAACAGGAAGCCTGAACGTGTAGAGAGCAGATGCAGCAACGTACGGAGGTGGGGCTCGCGTGCCCTCGACCCAAAAATATTTTTTTAATTTGGACTCTCCCTGAAGGGCCCGGTTAAAGCCCGCCCCTTTTTCCTCGGTGAGCTTCTGCGTCAAAAGGATTTCAACGCCCTTCGCGAATACGTCCGCAACTGTCGTTCCCTCTAGGACGCGACGCCCGTGACGATAAAGAAAAAAAGCAAGTTTGTTGTTGCTCTTTATGGCGCCTTGCACTGAGTCCGGCGGCCTATTATAGGAACCGGACTGACCGAAAGAGGCATGCGAGGTGGGCCAGGGGCTGGCCGAGGGCGAAAAATTTTTTGCCTGTTCTGCTTCGTTCAAAAAGCAACACCACTCGCGCTGGCCGATGTCGGCTTCTCTGTCGGAACAAGAAACATCGAGAAAATGGCATAGTTCCAGAAAATGGTCTCTTTTTTGCCCTGAGCCGGAGTGGGTGCTGAGCGTGTAGCTTCCAACAGGAAGCTTCAACGTACGAAGAGAAGTCATAACGTACGAAGGTGGGTCCTGCGTGCCCTCGACCCACAAAAAACTTTTGAACTTGAACGTGCCCTGAAGGGCCTGGTTAAAGCTCGTCACGTTTTCCTTAGTGAGCTTCTGCCTCAAAAGGATTTCAACGCCCTCCGCAAATACGTCTGCAGCCTTCGTTCCCTCTATGCGACGTCTGCCATGATACAGGCAAAAAATAGCTTTCGGATTTTTTCCCTTTGTGACCGCCTCCTGTTGCTTTCCCGCTCCGGAAGGGGGAACAGGGGGAAAGGAAGGCGAGGGAACATGCGGCACAAAAGACGGCTTTTGAGGAACATAGTTCCCTTTTGGATTTGCTTCGTAGCCGGGCAATAAAATACGCACTTTATAATGATTTTTGTCTACAAACGAGCCGCTTCCTGACACCAGCCCCCGCAGTTTGGCATTTTCTTGCAGCCGCTCGTTCACAGCTTCATCGATTCGGCCCTGCCTAGCAGAATCCACAGAAAGAAACCTCACGAATTCATCCGCCTGCTCTCCATAGACATCCTCGTCCTTCAAGAAATCACACTCCCAGACCAGATTGTCCGGGGGTGCTTTGAAAAAAGCATAGAGACGCCACGTCTGCCCATCCGTGGCAAGCGCCTTAAGGCCCGGAGGCGCGTTTTTGAAATACTCAAAAAGCTGATCTCGAGCCTTGTGTATGCCACCAATGCTTTTCACTTCGATGTAAACAGAAGCCTGATTTTGGGCGTATAAATCCTCGGGCCGGGAAAAAAGAGCAAGGTCGACTCTGCCTTTTTCGCCGCCGGAAAAAGAAACACTATGCTCGGGGCGTACGGCTCTTGGGTCTTCCTGGTCCCAGCCCAGCCGAGTCAAAATCGGGTAAACAATCTGAGCACGCACGGACTCCTCATTGCGATAGAGCTCTTTTTGAAGATTCGTTTGGATCTTTCTAAAAAATGAAACCAGGGGCTCTTTCATAGTTCTTCTCTTTTATATTCGATTCGATTCGAGTTGATTCGATTCGAAACACGAGTCTACAAAAAAAGAGGGGAAAATAAAATAGACGCGCCCAAGAGCCGCGAACGTCAATAAACCCGAGCTTTCGGCGGAATAGAGGCAATCGCATCCGTCATAGGCTCCAGACGGACGGGGCGGTAGGTGATGGTGCTCTCGCCCGAGGAGGTGAGACTGATCAGACTATGCTTCATCCAGTGTCGGTCGTCTCGGTCTGGGAAATCCTCGCGGGCGTGGGCGCCGCGGGACTCCTCGCGATGGAGAGCACTATGCACCGTCACAAAAGCCTGT
This sequence comes from Alphaproteobacteria bacterium, assembly GCA_965203415.1. Classification (GTDB taxonomy): domain Bacteria; phylum Pseudomonadota; class Alphaproteobacteria; order CBDBCS01; family CBDBCS01; genus CBDBCS01. The sequence continues at coordinate 912,882 of CBDBCS010000006.1, forward strand.
AAAATGAGGTTCTCGAATTCGAGGGTCTCCATCAGGTCGCTGTTCCAGATCATCGAGCGGTCGGAAACCGACAAAGACGCGCTGTCCTCCAGGATCGAGCCAATGGCCGCGGTGCCTTTCTGTAAGATCTCGCGCGTTCGGAACACGGCGCAGTCCTCCTGCATCGCCCGCTGCATGCGCAAACGTAAATCAGCCGTGCGGAACGAGCCGCTCGCATGGCGTAGGCCATCAAAGCGCTCTAAAAACTTTTCCTCCAGAGCCGGCGAGACCTCCGGCAAACCGGCGGTGCGGTCTAGCGTGGTCGCACAGTGCTGAGCAGCCGCTCGACCGAAAACAACCAAGTCTAGCAAAGAGTTCGAACCTAAACGATTGGCCCCATGGACCGAGACACAGGCGGCCTCACCGACGGCCATCAGACCGGGGACAAGCTGGGGCGTCGCCTCGGAGGATACGCCTCGCAGCACCTCGCCGACGTAATTCGTGGGGATGCCGCCCATGTTGTAGTGACACGTCGGCAAAACCGGGATCGGTTCGCGCGTGACGTCTACGCCAGAGAAAATACGCGCGGTCTCGGCGATGCCGGGAAGGCGTTCCTGAACGATAGCGGGGTCCAAATGATCGATGTGTAGGTGAAGATGGTCTTTGTGAGCCCCCAAGCCGCGGCCTTCTCGGATCTCGACGGTCATCGCACGCGAGACAACATCGCGTGAGGCTAAATCTTTCGCATTGGGCGCATAGCGTTCCATGAAACGCTCGCCCTCGGCGTTGCGGAGAATGCCGCCTTCACCCCGGACGCCCTCTGTAATGAGACAGCCCGCCCCGTAAATGCCGGTCGGGTGAAACTGAACGAACTCCATGTCTTGCAGAGGCAAGCCCGCGCGCAACACCATCCCGCCTCCGTCGCCCGTGCAACTGTGCGCCGAGGTGCACGAAAAATAAATGCGCCCACACCCGCCGGTTGCCAGAATGACGCGTTTGGCTCGGAAGCGGTGCAGCGACCCCTGGTTCAAATCCCAGGCCCATAGGCCTCGGCAAACGCCGGCGTCGTCTAAAATGAGATCTAAGGCGAAATACTCTATAAAAAACTCGGCCCTGGCTTTCAGAGCCTGCTGGTACAAAGTATGCAGCATCGCATGGCCCGTCCTGTCCGCCGCCGCACACGTCCGATGCGCGGCAGGGCCTTCGCCGAATTTCGTCGTCATGCCGCCGAAAGGCCGCTGATAAATCCGACCGTCCGGCGTCCGAGAGAACGGCATGCCGAAGTGCTCTAGCTCTAAAATCGCGGGCGTGGCCTCACGGACCATGTATTCGATGGCGTCTTGGTCGCCTAACCAGTCCGAACCCTTCACCGTGTCGTACATGTGCCAACGCCAGTCGTCCGGCCCCATATTCCCTAGACTCGCCGAAATGCCGCCCTGAGCCGCAACCGTGTGCGAACGCGTCGGAAAAACTTTCGTGATATTGGCCGTGCGTAACTGGCTGGACGCAAGCCCTAACGTCGCGCGCAGGCCGGCACCGCCGGCCCCCACAACAACAACATCATAGGCATGGTCCTGAAACGTGTAAGCTTTGCGCATGAGAAAGAAAGGCCCGAATGAAAAATAGAAAAAAACTGCTCATCTAGAGGCAGAAAAACGGAACCGCACCTCCCCCTCCCTCCCCCAAGACGCGCGACGAACGGGTCACAAAAGGCGGGTCACAAAAGGAGACGCCGATACACTAAAGCCCCCAAAACAAACCACGTCAGAAGGGTGCCTCCCAGCGCAAGCCACCCGAAAAACGTCAGCCAAAAAAATTTCCAGAAAAGCGTCGACACGTAATCCTCTATGATCACGCGCAGGCCTAAATAGCCGTGATAGTAGAGAAGCGCAAAAAATAAACCCAGTAAAAGCGCGTTCCACGGCGCACCGAGATACACAACATACGCCGGCGTGAGACCCCCAAAAAAAGAAAAACTCACAATGAACCAAAGGGAAAGCGGGACCAACGCTAGAGCACTCTGGCGTTGAGACAGCCAGGGGTGAACCCCATGACCCGAGGGGCCCAAATGACGCGCACGCTTCAGGCTCGTCATCAGGCTCGAGGCCCCGGACGTCGAGCTGGGCGTCGAGCGGGCCTCTGAGGACGTCTGTGCGGGCGGGGGCGGGCGATCGTGGTCCATGGGCTTGTCTACGTCCTCGGGAAAAAAAGAACTCTCGTCAAAGGACGTGCACCAAGAGGGTCAAAACAAGAGCCCCCCCAAAACAGAAATGCCCAGACCAAGTGGCGACCTTCAACGAAAAGCCGAAGCCGGCATCCCACACAAAGTGACGCACGCCGTTCAAAAGATGGAAAAAAAGCGCGAAAAGAAAAACAAGCGAAAAAAGAGCGTAAAGGAACTCGAGCCAGCGGTGTGCCTGGAGGAACGCCGGAAACAGAACCTGCCCCGAAAGCCACAGAGAAAAAAAGAGGGCTCCGAAAAATAAGACAATGCCCGTCCCGCGGTGCAAAATGGAGTAAAACATCGTCGCCGTCCAACGATAAATCTGCAAATGCGGCGATAAAGGAGAAAACTGTTTCATCGGAACATAGGACCCCGAGAGGGGCTCGGTTTGAATTCGGTCTGAATCCTGGGCTGTGGTCGAAAGGGAGGCTAAAACGGCCCGAGAGGGTCTTTATCCAATACGTGCTCGAAAAACGCACCCAAACGCAGAAACCCCCTCCGTAACGTATAGAAAAAGCAGAGCTCTTTTGCAAGACTTTTCAAAAAACAAGCCCGGCAAACCCGGATAGACGGAAGAAACGAACAGGCTCCATGAAATCTGCTGCTGCAAACGCGTTCCGTCCGGGGGGAGGCTCAAAAGATCCCGGCACAAAATTGACAAAACACGCGACAGCCTCTAGACTGGGCCCGACCTGTTGTGGAGGACGCCGCGAGAAACCCTGGAGGGGCGGCGCGAGAAACGAGACAAGGAAGCGTGTGTTGTGCCTTTTATAGTCGTTCTTTTTTTGTTTGTCGGACTGGAACTCTATGTCCTGGTCGAGGGAGCCCAGTGGCTCGGAACGCTGAGCGTCGTTGGACTCTTATTCCTGACGGCCTGGTTGGGGCTTTGGCTTCTCCGCAGGCACGGTCTGGGGTTGCTCCTGAAAGTTCATCAGCACTTCGGTCAGAATCAATTTCCTAAGCACCAAGTCGCGGAGTCGTGTCTGCTCGTGCTCGGAGGGTGCCTCTTGTTTCTGCCTGGCTTTATCACCGACCTGGCGGGCTTGCTTCTTTTGCTTCCTCCCGTGCGCCGGGGTCTGGCGCGTTCCTCGGAAAAAGCCACCGCCAAACGCGGCTATACGATTATCGATATCGAGGCCGACCACTTTTAAGAGTCCGCCAAAAACCAAAAAGGAAAAAGCATGACCCGACAGAGCCTGATCCTCGTTCTTATCGCCCTCACCGGTGTCGCCCCTCCCTCCCGGGGTCTCTAGTTCCCAGGGCCCGAGCCCGTTTGCCGCGCCCCTCTCCCGGACCGCCGATAACCCGAACCTCGCCCGTATAAAAGGCAGCCACAACCGAACCAAAGACGCCTTAATTCGGCTTCTAAAAGCAAACCAGGGCCTATACGAAAGTCTCGCCAGGATGTCATAGACACCGATAAGTACAATTCATAGCTAGAGCAGATCATCGAAGGCATCACCGTGAACCTCGAGAACATGGCCCGTGGCACCGAACGGCTTGCCCGGGACATGGAGGTGCTCCAGAGATAATACGCACCCCTCGCCCGCCAGGGCAGAGAGGAAAAACCCCATGAATTGCCCGAACCTGGTCCTTGCCCTTGTCGCCAGTGCCGGAAGCACCTCCGGGTTTGCCCTCGCTGAGACCGCATAGGACCTGATCGAAGACGGTCAGAGAACCCTAAAGAACGAGATTATCGTAACCCCCAAGAACCGATGCGCCCTCTATGATCCGAAAGAGTGCCGCTATAGCAATGAAGTGCTTGAAAAGTCCGTATTCAAAGACCGGAAAAACTTCAGAGCGTATTATACGGACGAGAAATTCGATTCACTTGACGACATAGACCTCGACCACATTGTCGCCCTGTCCGAAGCTCACGACAGCGGTGCTTGCGCATGGCGTGCCGAAAAAAAAGCTCTTTTGCCAACTTCACGCCAAACCTTGCTTTCGCCAGCCCCCGGGGCTTAACAGGAAAGCGAAACAGGGCAAGGCCTAGGCCGAATGGCAACCGACCATAGACCCAAATGACCCAAATGACCCAAATGACCAAAAGAAGCCGTGTCTTTTCGCCCTGCTCATTATCTTGACGAAAAATACTTACGACTTGACCGTAGACCGTGCAGAATACGACGCCCTCGCCCAGACTCTCGCCCCTTGTCTCGACCATTTCACGGACCCGGCCGCTGCATGGGATGGACCTCGCCCGGCCGCCCGTTTTGAGATTCTCCGGAAGGAAGGTCTCGGGCACGGCGTCTTTCGGCCTTGAAACCCGTTTCAAGCCTGCTTTCTCAGGTCTCTTTTCTAGCTTCGCTCTCCAGCAGTGTCCGGCAGATTTGGTGGACGCCCAAGCTGGCCGTGCTCTCGGGATAGAGCAGGAGAAGCGGGATTTGGCGTTGAATCGCTTTCACCGCCTTGCTGTCCTTCCGAATGCAGCCGCCATAGGCCGGGGCGTAGTTCAAGAAACGCTTGCAGGTCTGAAATAAAGAGCGATACGTCGACTCGCCCGCTCCCGTGTTCGTCGCATGATTCACAATGAGATGCTGCGGCAAAAGCGGCCGCAACCGATGGATGAGCTTGATTAAACCATAAGCATCCGTCAAAGAGGTCGGCTCTTTATTGGTGACGACCAGGAGATGATCGGAGCTCTCGATTAACGTCTGGACCGTCCTGTCAATCCCCGCCCCGAGGTCCATCAGAATATCGTCGTAACGATGGGCTAACGCGCGTAATTGTTCTCTGAGATAAAAAACTTCGCTGACCGGGAGACCGGCCAACGTGCCGCTGCCCGACCTGCCCACAAGCACATCAAACCCGCCGCGCGCATAGGGGGTGATGATGTCCTCCAAACGCCTGTTCCGACGAATGACCGAAAGCAGATCATGACGTGCCGAAAGACCCAGTTGAATGTCCAAATTCGCCGTCCCCAGATCGCCGTCAAAAAGTAAAACTTTCCGACCAAAGCCCGCCAGCGAACAAGCCAGCGATATCGCAAAAAACGTCTTGCCAACGCCACCCTTGCCCGAGGCAACTGCTCGCACACACCCCGTCCGGGGAATAGCCGGGGAAGCGGCGGCGGCATCTGAGGGGAGCTCTCCCGAATCGGAGGCCCGGATAGAAGCTTGGGCAGAAGGCCGTAACGCTGTCGAAGCGTGCCCCTCTGGGGCACCAGCAGAGCCCGCCGCCCCAGCCGGAACCGGGGGAACCGCCGAGGAAACAGCCGGAGAAACAGCCGGGGGAAGAACCGGAGAAGAAGCCGCAGCGGGAACCGGTTGTTTTTCGGATTCCGTTTTGGCACCCGTTCCGAGAGCGGCTCCCTCACGTGAACCCCCGGGCGGCATCGCAATTCTGGGAGCCTCCAGCGGCGTATCCTGCAACATAAAATCCGCAAGCTTTTTGGCATCTAAAAGCTGCACGCCGCCCACGATATTGGGACGGACGCTCACAGCGTTCAGAGCCAGACGATACCGCCAGGCCACCTCCAGAACCGAGCCCAAACGCCGGTCAATATCCTGCTGCGTCAGAAAAACAGAGCGCGATGGAATCCGACTGAAAGAACGTATCAATTGGTCCGAGCTCTCTGTTTTGACAAGCGTCGAAAGCACCAACGCCGTCGTCACGCCCTCCTGGAGACAAATGTCCTCCAGCACTTGAACATCCGTGGCAGAAAAAGGATTGACGCCCGGTGTATCTATAAAAACAATGTCTTCCTGTTTGAGCGTCGTCAAAGATTTCGCAACGCGCTCGGAAAGCGCCATCGCTTTAGAACCGCTGAGATTGTAGACAGGCACGGCGAGCTTTTCGCCATAACGCCCGATTTGCTCTTGGGCAGCCAGACGGAGCTCGTCCGCGCAGATGATCGCAGGGCGTAGGCCCTCGGCCCGCGCGACAAGAGCCAGCTTCACCAGCAAGGTCGTCTTGCCAACGCCCGGCACGCCTAATAAGGCAAGCCGGCGCCCCTTTTTCAAAATGCGGTCGGTCGGCGTCTGAAAGGCGAACAAGTCCGTCAGAGCCAGAATCAAAGCCGCCTGAGGCGTCTTCCCACCCTTTTCCGCGATTTTATCCAAAAGAGCCTCCGCCAGTTCCGTGCTCACATGATGCCAGCGGAAGGCCCGAACAATGTAGGCGAGGCCCTCTGGGGCAAGACGCGGGCCGTCTACCGGTGGCGCGCCCTCCGACGCGGCGTCGACGATGCAGACGATCTCGAAGCCATCCGAACCCAAATTGCGGGTCGTATAAAGAATAGCCTCCTCGCCCATTTCGGCGAGAACTTTCGCCTGAGCCTCCTGACGCGTCTTGCCCGTGATCGTGTGAAAATGCACTTTTTTCTCTTCGATTCAAACGCGCTGGAATCCGTTTCGAGCCTGCCCCAAACGGGCCCTCAAACGGCCCCCCAAGTGAGCATGAGACCCGCTCTCGACCCCGGCTCTTGCACAAACGTGACCTTGCAAAAAGAGCCGCTTCATCTTACCATGGCTTTCGAGCCTCGTGAGGGGTTTATCGCTTCAAGCCGCCGAACAGCATACAGCGGGCGGGCTCTTGTGTGAAATTCTGACGTAAAACGGGCACCTTCATGGGTTCAGATGTAACACCAAACAGTTTGGGCAGTATCATCGTCCAAGAACGGAACGCTGTGTCAACAGAGGCCGAAAGACGCCTCGAGGCCTTCCGCCAGAGCGAAACCGGACGCTTGAACGGCTTGCGGGAACGACGGCAGCGATTCGAACCCGAGACCGCGCCGCAGACCCTCCGAGCCCAGTCGGCCGCCCAGATTAACACTCAAGTGCCCGAACTCTTGAAAAGACCCCAGAACACTTATCGAAGTGCTCTAACGGGCGAGACGAAGGTCTTTTATGGCTTTAACTTCACCGCCGGCACGCGATTATTCGCGCAACTCGCCGGGGCCCAGTCGGAATTGCTCGAGCAGGATTTGGAACGTGCCGCCCTCGACCGCCGGCAGGCCGAAATAGACGAACGCAACCGCTTCAATCTAGAGCACTATTTTGAACGCTTACGCCGGCAAGATCACACCGGCCCCGAACCTAGAGAACTCCGCCAACGCGTCCGGACGTTTCTCCGCGACCTGCAGGCCCGCATCACGGCCTCGGCAGGGAAAAATATACAAGCACCGCTGGCTTCTTTCGCGGGACGGCCTTCTCAAGCCGACTTGCTGCCCGAGCAAATCCCAGCCGAAACGTATCGGCAAACCGTCTATGACACCCAGCTCTTTGGAACGTATGACCATACCATTGCAACCCATCGCGGCCAAACGCTGGCTCTTTTCTCGGGGCCCGGGTCTATAGAGCGGACCCCGCCGGCTCGGACGCCGGATTTGGTGCTTATCTCGCTCCATCGCGATAACGATCCCGCCGCCCGTCCGGCGGGACGCCTGGTGGCTGCCGACGGCACGGTCTATGACCTGCTGGACGACAATGACGAGCCGCAGAGTCTCGTGATTCCCTATCAGGCCTTTCTGCAGCTGCGCTATCAAAGCGAGAACTCCCCAGACCCAGAGGACGGCGCGTCCCATCGACTTCCGCCCTATAAAGATTTGCTCTCCTTTCGTTTCTTTTCGGACGAGGACAACGACGGTACCGTATCCGCAGGCGACCGACGTTCCGATGGCTATCAGGTGGCTCTGACCGTCGGACCGACGCCCCAACGAACCGCCGAGGCAAGCGGCGGCAGTCGCGCCGACATTGCCCTCCTGACCGAGGCAGGGGCCCTGTTCAATCGCGTCATCCTGGAGGCCCAGGACCGTCCCACTTTGCTCGAGGACCTGCGAGCCGAGCTTCTGCGCCTCACCGTTACAGAGTTCGGCCTCGAGGAGGTGACGCTGACGTTGGATGAAGCGGCCTCTAATGAGAACCGGCTGGTTTTCCGGCGCACCGGTTCCGACGCATCGGGCCTGTCGGCCGACGGCGTTGTCCTGCGTTTGCAGACCATTCAGGCTGTTCAATTGCCGGTTCTTTTCAACGCCTATTTCGCCCAAGAGCATAACGCGCCCTAACCACCCTAAAAGGGGTCGCGTCTTTATTCATGGACCTCAGCGGCGGTCTCCTTGGCGGTCGCCTTCTGCCAGCGTTCGTGTGCCCGGGCGTCCTGAGGCCGAGCCGGCACCCAGGCTCGGGTTCCGTCTGTGAAAATCTCTTGCTTCCAAAACGGGGCGTCGCATTTGAGCTGGTCTATAATCGCCTGACAGGCCGTGAGAGCCGCTTCTCTGTGGCCCGCCGCCGTCAAAACAACAACCAGCGTGTCGCCGACGAGCGTCGCTCCATAGCGGTGGGCTATGAAAAAAGCCCCAAGGTCCCAGCGCGCGCGCGCCCGAGTGCCGATGTGCTCCAGTTGGCGGCGCGTCATTTCTGGGTAGCACTCCAGGTGCAGGCCGGCTAAAGCACGCCCATTCGCTCCGGTGTCGCGAACGAGCCCTGCAAAACTGGCGAGAGCTCCATCTTTGACAGACAGAGCCGGGCGGAATTCACCCCAACAGGCCTCTAGCGTAAAAGGACGGTTCCACAGACGCACCATGATGATGACTCGGGGATGATGACTCGGGCTCGCAGCAGACCCGACGCTTCGTCGGGCTAGCCTCCCGTAATCGGGGGAAAAAAGGCGATCTCGTCGCCGTCCCGAATCGGGGTGTCCCACGAGGCGAAAACACAATTCCGAGCCACCCGGATGCTCTTTCGGTCCGACAAGGCGGCCCGATAGGCCTCGTCCCGACTCGAGAGCCAATCCGCCAAAGAACCAATGGCACAGACCTCCGGCGGTCGAGACAAGGTCTCGTCCGCTCGACCGATGCGTTCCCGAATGGTGGCGAAATACTTAACGGTCAACATAGGCTGTTTCTCTCGCACGATTATTAATTAGCGCCTCCTCAACACCGGAAGCCCTCCGAGAGAGGAATATAGCGAACCCGAGCCCCCATTTCAAGGTCACGCTGAGACTCGAGCACTTCGGCCAACCCATCACAATAGGCCAAAGAGGAAACAATGCTCGCCCCCGACCGACCATAGCGGTCTAAACACAAAAGTCCATCGGAGCTTTCCCCCGCGACTCGGACGCGAAGATATTCTCGGCGGCCTGGTTTTTTACGATAGGCAAAATTGAGTCGCGCCGCATAACGCCATAACGGACTTGGGCTCCCGCCGCCCGCTCGGATCAAAAGCGCACGCCCAAACAACAAAAAACACACATAAGCCGCAACGGGATTGCCAGGAAAACCCATCACCGGAACCGCCGCCCGAGGCGAGGGACTCGACCCTCGCGACGGCGACGACGGCGGCGGCTCGGGGGGCGGCCGATAGAGCCCAACCCCCAGCGGCCGACCGGGCTTGATGGCGACGCGCCATAAATGGAGGGCTCCCTGGGAAGCCAGAACCGCCCGAACACAGTCCAGCTCGCCAAGAGCCATCCCGCCGGACGTAAAAATGATATCCGTTTCGGAAGCAAAATCGTTCAAAGTCTCCAGAACGAGCTCGGGGACGTCGGGGACATGCCGATGCAACACCGTCTGACCCGTCTGAGCGAAACAGGCCGCTTTCAAAATGGTGCCCGTGGAGTCTAGAAGACACGCACGGCCCCCGGGGGTCTCACCCTCGGGTGTTTCGCCCGCCGCGAGAATTTCATTGCCAGTCGTTATCAAACCCACCCGGAGCGGCCGATAAACCAAGAGGTCCCGCACGCCGACGCTGCTCAACAGGCCGAGACGCGTCGCATCCAAGCGGGTTCCACGTGAAACAAGCTCGGCCCCCAGAGCCAGGTCTTCCCCCACACGGCGGATATTGCTGCCTCGTTTCAGGCCCTCGTTGAAAACAATCGTGGAGCCCGACCGCTGCGTATCCTCTTCCATCTGGACGGTATCGGCGGCCTCGGGGAGGGGGGCGCCTGTGAGAACACGCATCGTCTCGCCCGAGGCCAGGGGCCGCCCGGCCTCCGAGGCCGCCGCCCCGGCCGCCAGTGTGCCACGACACACCAGCCGATGCGCCCGAGACTGCAAATCGGCATGGCGAAACGCATAGCCCTCCACCGCACTATTCGCAAAAGCCGGAACAGGACGCGACGCTTGCAAAGTTTCGAAAGCGTAACGATGGAGGGCTCGGTCTAAAGGAATGCGCTCTGAGGCCGAAACAATCGGGAGAGTCTCTATATAGTCCAGAACGGCATCAACGGAGACGAGCTCAGAAAAATCCGAACTCAGAGACGAAGACGACCCCGGGGCCGACCCCGGGAAGGCAGACGACGAAGAGGCGGAAGAAAAGGGCGTCACGAAAGCTGCCCCAAAGCCCGCTCCAGCGGCCAGGCCGCTTCGGCCAAAGCCTCAGCAATGCCCAAACAATCGTTCAGAGCGAACACGGCAAAAGAGCCGGAAGGTTTCAACTGCGAAACCATGCGGGCGTCTTTTCCGACATCATCCGTTGCAAGCGCAAAAATCATCGCGTCGTCGGGAAACAAAAAAGGAGCCGGCATTTCGCGCGTGTCGTGTGCCTCGTGTGTTTCGCGTGCTGCGTGCCGGTGGAGCTCTAGTTTGGGAAGAAGGCTTTTTTTCCAGCCCTCTATCAAAATCAAGTCCGCGGGCTCTAGACGGCCCAGCAAAACCGCAAGCGAGGGCTCTGTCTCGATTTCCTCTATAGTGGCAATACGTTTCGAAGAGGCAATCAAAACCTGCCGTGCTCCCGCCGCTCGATGCCGCGCACTGTCGCGCCCCGGGTGGTCTATGGTAAAAGCGTGATGGGCATGCTTCATCGTCGCAATCCTGCGGTAACCAAGCCGATGGCGCAAAATCGGAAGAAGCTTCTCGAGGAGCGTCGTTTTGCCACTTCCAGAAAGACCCGCTAAACCGACGACCTGGGTCACGCTTATGTTACGCTTTTTTTGTTTTTGGGGGTTCCGTCACCAAAGTCACGGAGGACGCTGCGGCCTGCTCCTTTTTGAGAGCCCGATACCCCAACACCAAATAGTGCACGGCCGATTGCCACGTCGCCAGAACCGATAACACAAGCAGAAATTTGCCAAAAACCCCAAGCCAAACCGGCCCCACAGGGGCACAAATCAGAAAAAACAGACTCGCCATCTGCAAGCCCGCCTTGAGCCGCCCCCACTTTGAAACGGGGAGCTCTATGGCGTGGGCGATCAGAAACCCACGCCAGGAAAGCAGGAGGAGCTCGCGCCAGAGAATCGCCAGAACCGCCAAAAGCCAAAGTCCCTCCAGAACGCCGGCCGCAAACAATAAAAGCAACACCGTGCAAACCAGAAACTTATCAGCGAGTGTGTCTAAAAAAGCCCCCAATTGCGTCGTTTCACGTCGACGCCGGGCGAGCCAGCCGTCTAGAAAATCTGTCAGACTCGCCAAAGCAAACACAAAGGCACCCCAGACCCAAAAAAGCGGCCGAAGCCCAAACTCAGCCCCGCCCGCAGCCCCGCCCTCGTCATAGACCCACAGAAGCGGCATGAGAACCAAGGTCAGAACAAGGCGACTCCAGGTCAAAGCTAGGGCAAGATTAAACGGCATAGTGACGCTCGAGCAAAGCTTGGATTTTCGTCGAAAAGAGCTCGGCCTTGTCAAGTTCCTGGCCGGCCTGCATGCGGGCGAGACCGTATAAAATCTCCAAGCCCTCTTCAAGGGCGGGGGCCGAAGGGGCCGCCCCGGACGAAGACGACTCGGACTCTGAATCCGTGCCGCCCGGCCCATCGCCGTCCGGTTTATCGCCGTCTGACAGGCCCGCCCGAGCCCGCCGCGCAAGCGACCGGATAAACCCATGCGCCGGATTGAGACCCAGACTATCGCGTCCTATGCCGCCGGGGATAGCCTGCCCGCTCAGGGCGAGCATCTGTTCCAATTGTTTACTCAAAGGCGTCTTTTTCTCGAGCAGAACAGCTGGCGCCTCCACCAGATGCGAGACCAACGTGATCGACTCCAGCCGGTCCCCGAAATAGGCTCTGGCTTGGTTCAGGAGGGCCTCGAATTCCGTCGAGTCTGACGGCACCGAGGCCTCTTGCACGAAAGGAGCCTCGGGGGCCGACACGAAACGCCTGCCCTTGTAAGGCGGGGTGCCTGTAACCCAGAAGGCATCGATCGGGTCGGTCAGAAATAAAACATCGATGTTTTTTTTCCTGAAAATCTCCATATGAGGATTTCTAGACAAGAGCTCCTCTGAATCGCCGAGCACATAGTAAATCGGGGCAGACTCCTGGCTGTCCGGCAGACTGTCCGGCGGCGAGGTTGCTGCTGAATCTACCGAATCGGTTGAATCTACCGAATCCGCCAAATTCGGACGAGCTGTGCCACTTTGAGACGCTTCGAGATAGGTCTCTAGATCGATGAGGCCGTCCTGCAGGAGACTCTTAAAACGCGCCAAGCCCAAAACTTGTTCGCGGTCGCCCTCGTCGGGCGAGGCATACAGACCCTCTTTCAAAATCGCCCCGAAATTACGCCAGAAAAGCGCATACCCGTCTTTCTTCGACTCGGCTTCCAGCCATCTCAAAATTCGACCTTTGAGCTGGCGCATCATTTTCCGGTAAATCGCGTTGTCCTTCAACATTTCGCGACTCATGGTCATCGGCAGATCCAACGAGTCGACCACCCCGCACACGAACCTCAGAAAAGGCGGCAGAGCCCCACGCGGCGCGTCGGTGACAAGAACATGGCGGACGTAAAGCTTCAGACGGGCCTCCCGGTCCGGCTGAGCCCACTCCAGAGACGGCCGGCCGGGGATGAAAAGCATCGCATACCACTCTAGTGTGCCCTCTACATGGAAACCCGTGGCTCGCCACGGCGTATCAAAATCATGGACGAGATTTTGATAAACCTGTTTTTTCTCTGTCTCGTCGAGCTCTGAAAAAGGCCGCGTCCAGGGCACCACATCGGCGTTCACACGCTTTTTGTCTAGACCGTCTAAAATGAAAACCGGGAACGCAATGTGATTGGACCATTTACGGATAATGCGCTCTAACGTCGAGACCTCTAGAAAATCCAGAGAATCCCCGTTCAAAAGCAATTCCACCGACGTCCCGATAGGGTGTTCGGCCTCCAGGCCCTCCGCCGGCTCGACCATGAAACCGGTGCGCCCGTCCGAATGCCAAACATAAGGCTTCGTCGTGTCTGTCGTGTCGCCTAGCTTGCGCGAGAGAACCCGTACGTAATCCGCAACCATAAAGGACGCATAAAACCCTACGCCAAATTGACCCAGCAGAGCCTGCCGGCCAGCCACGCCGGACGCCCCAGAAGAAGAAGAAGCCGCCCCAGAAGAAGAAGAAGCCGCCCCGGGCGTGTGTTGCTCTAGAAAAGCTAACGTGCCCGAGTGCGCAACCGTCCCAAGCTGATGCTCGAGCTCTTGGGCGTCCATGCCGATACCGTCATCCTGAAGAATGAGCTTTTTCGCTTTTTTATCGATTTTGACGCTGATCTCGAGCGGGTCCGTCGACGCACCCGTCAATTGAGCGAGACGTCGGCGGTCGCACGCGTCCGAAGCGTTGGAGATCAGCTCCCGTAAAAAAACTTCGCGGTCCGAATAAAGCGCATGCGTCACGAGTTCCAAAAGACGACTCGTGTCTGATTGAAAAGCCTTTTTAAGCGGCGGCGGGGCAGAGGCTTGGGAAGGGGCCTCCGAAGAGACTTGTGAAGAGGCTTGGTGCGAATCGTCCGTCAAATGCGTTCTCCTTTCGGGATAGAGCTGCGACTCACGAGCCGCCTAAAGTGAGTCAGAAAAAAAACAGGCCCTCTGGCTGTCAAAGGCGCGTCAGAGGCCAATCAGAGGCCCGGGGGAAAAAGAAAAAACAACTGCTCCAGCAGAGGCAACCCTACCAAAACGCCTAGAAAAGAGTCAAATCTGTCTAAAAAACCGCCATGAGCCCCCAGCCAACGGCTGGAATCTTTGCGACCCAGCTGACGCTTGATGGAAGATTCCCACAAATCCGCTAATTGAGCCACCAGACTCACGCCCAGAGCGAATAAAAAAAAATCCACCGGATTTTGCCCCACCCAGGGAGGAGCCGCCTCCGTCAAAGCCTGGCCGAACCCGCCTCCGTGGGCTGTCTCAAACCAGGTCTGGACGGCCGACCAACTCCAACCGACGCCCAACCCGAGCAACATAACGCCCTGAGCTGCGCCTAGGCCGCCGAAAAAGCCCGCCCAGGTCTTGCCGGGCGAAACGGCAGGGAGCAATCGAGGCCCCCCTACCAATTTGCCGGCTCCCCACGCGCCCACATCGGTCGCGACAATCAGAGCCACAAGCAGAACGAGCATCTCTTGATAATAGGATTCTTGCAACAAAAAGAACACATTCAAACCCGCCGCTCCAATCACAAGATAGCCGATGCCGATCTGGCCCCACGGGCGCGTCTTGTCACGCCAAGCAAAACCCGCCAGCATGAAAAGCACGCCCCCTAGAACAAGAAAACTCATGCCCGCGAGAGGCCTGTCTGAAACGCCGCCAAGCCAACACGCCGCGAGACCAACCCCCGAAGCGCCAAGGCCCTCCACATACCCCACCACCCGAGAAGAGCGGCTCCAGAATAAGGCCCACTCTAGGCAACAGGCCGCGCCGATAACAAAACAAACCCACCCTAAAAAAGGGGCGCCGCCGTAGAGAAGGGCTCCGGCAAAAAAAAGCAAAAAAACGACCGCAACGCCCAGACGATTCTCGCCGAAAGAGTGCCATAAAACCGGTTTTAAGCGTTCGATAATCTTTCTGAACATGAGGCCCCGATGTATCAAAATGTGTATCAGAATGTGTATCAGAAAAAACTAGAAACGATACGAAAAAAACAGGGCGTCCACACAGCTCCAACGCCCAGATAGGAACCAGGTGGCGATGAACCAGACAGATAGGAACGGGCGGGACACCTAAAACGACGGGGTCGAAGACGGAACAGGCCGCGGTTCCTCGGGCTCGCATGGGGTGCCGGCTCCAGGGGCAGCCGCAAGCAGCCACGAGGCCCGTATCGACGACACCGGTCGAGGCGGCCGGACAGCTCCAACGCCCAGATAGGAACCAGGTGGCGATGAACCGGGCGGGCGCGAATCGGACAGATAGAAACGGGCAGGACGCCTAAAGCGACGGGGTCGAAGACGGAACAGGCCGCGGTTCCTCGGGCTCGCATGGGGCGCCGGCTCCAGGGGCAGCCGAAAGCAGCCACGAGGCCCGTATCGACGACGACTGTCGAGGCGGCCGGACAGCTCCAACGCCCAGATAGGAACCAGGTGGCGAGGAACCGGGCAGGCGTGAACCAGACAGATAGGAACGGGCGAGACACCTAAAACGACGGGGTCGAAGACGGAACAGGCCGCGGTTCCTCGGACTCGCACGGGGTGCCGGCTCCAGGGGCAGCCGAAAGCGGCCACGAGGCCTGTATCGACGACGACGACGCCGGTCGAGGCGGCCGGGACGCGACGGCCCGCTCGGAGGCTTCCGGGACGGAACCGCCTGGCGTCCCACCATGGGAATTACCGGGGGAATGCCCCGAGAGGGGGCCGGAAGAGGGGGCGAGGCTTTGACCTGAGCTTTGACCGAGGCTTTCGCCGGCAATCGGACCAGTCATCGAGCAAGTCATCGGGCCGGCAATTGGACCGGGTCTCGACGCCTGAAGGGCTCCAAAGCGACGCTGGCGAGACAAGAACTCGTGCCATCCCGACCGAAATTCGTCCGGGGTGTAGTCGGGCCACAAGGTCTCGGAGAACAAAAGCTCGCTATAGGCGAGCTCCCAGAGCAGAAAATTGGACACACGCTTTTCGCCGCCGGTCCGAATGATAAGATCCAGGTGAGGCAAGCCGCCCGTCTGAAGCGAGGCAGCCAGGCTCTCTTCGGTGATGTCCGACGGGGCGAGCTCCCCGCGGCACGCCCGCGACGCAAGACCCCGCACGGCCCGGACAATATCGGCTCGGCCGCCGTAATTGATCGCCAGAACGAGCTCGAGTCCCTGACAATGGTCTGTGCGTCGACAAAGATTCACAAGCTGAACCGGTAAGGCACCGCCCAGAGCCTCGATATCTCCCAGCAATCTGATCTTGATATTGTGTTCTAAAAAGGCCTCTAGATTCTGTTCTAGTTTCTGAGACAGAAGGCGCATCAGAAAATGGACCTCTTCGGGCGGCCGCCGCCAATTCTCGGTCGAGAAAAAAAACAGCGTGAGAGTCGCCAAATTCAGCCGGCAAGCTTCTTCGACCACGGCTCGAGCCGCAGTCACGCCGGCCTCGTGGCCCCGGCGGCGGGGGAGACCGCGGCGACAAGCCCACCGACCATTGCCGTCCATGATCACACCGACATGCCCCGCCGCCCTGGGAGCCCCCGAAGGCGCGGCCGCCACAAGTCGAAGCCCGGACGGTGCCACACAACGAGGGCTCTCGCTTTGAACAGCGGCGCGCCCGTCTTGCGGTTCTTGCGGTTGGACGGTGGCTTGTACGTTCTGAGCGTCGTCTCGCATCACACAATCGTCACACAATTGTCCGATTCGGGGCAGCATCTACGTCGTCGAATGGGCGTCGAATCGGAACGGCTTAGACGAACAGACGAGAGAGAAGACCTTGGCAGCAGGGCAGGGAAAGCGGCCCCCGGAATAAACCAGGATAGAACCAGGCTAGATGGTCATAATCTCGTCTTCTTTCCGCTTCAAAAAAGCGTCTATGCTTTTCACAGCGGCATCCGTGCGTTCTTGGACCTCCCCGGTTCTGCGGCGGACGTCATCTTGGGAGATCTCTTTATTCTTCTCGCCTTTCTTGAGGCTATCCAGATACTCACGCCTCAAATTTCGAATCGAGACGCGCGCGGCCTCGGCCTTCTGGCGAGCGACCTTGGAGACCTCGCGGCGCATTTCCTCACTCAGGTCCGGCAAACGGACTCGAATGACGCCGCCTTCTCGCTGAGGATTCAGGCCCAAGCCTGCTTCGCTGATCGCCTTTTCCACGGCCACGCTCAAACTCTGGTCCCACAGGGACACCACGAGCATCCGGGGCTCGGGGCACGAAACACTGGCGAGCTGAGACACTCGCATGGCCTGACCATACGCTTCCACGCGCAGATTCTCCAGAAGCGCCGGCGACGCACGGCCGCCACGCAGCGAAGCCAGCTCGCTCTGATAGGCCTTGATGGCCCGCTCCATGCGCCCTGCTAAAGTCTCAAGAGCTTCCACCGGCATCCCGCGTTTCGCCAAGAACAAAAAAACCAAACGAACGAATCGCCAGAGACGGAACAACCCCAGATAAAACCTGAGAAACAGAATGGGCTTCATCCAAAATAAAGGCTTGCTCCAGCAAGACGGTTTCTTGAAAAAATTTCCGCAATTTGCCGTCTATAATCTGGTCCAGGACTGCGCCCGATTTGCCGGACTCGCGGGCCTGATAGGCGAAAATGTCCCGTTCGCGCGCCAGGGCCTCAGAGGAAATATCGTCCCGACTTAAGTACAACGGCCGACGCGCCGCAATGTGCATCGCCAGCTGATGGCCTAGAGCCGCATGGGCCTCGGCGGAACCGTCTCCGTCTAGAACCACAACGACGCCCAAACGCCCTAAATGCCTACAATCGGGAAGCGCGCCATGCATATAATGCGCGACAAAGTTCTCTGACGTTGGCGCGGGAAAATAACGCCCACGGCGTAGCACAATGTTCTCGCCGATCGTCGCAATCAGGCGTTGCAATTCGGCCTCTACGGATAAAACATCTGGCGCGGACGTAGAACCGGCAGCCGAGGCCTCGGGTGTCTGATAGGGGGCTTTCAAGAAGGCCTCCCAGAGGCCCGCCGTCTCATAGAGACGCCGTGCCGCCGTGGCGACAAAAGTCTGAAAAGCGGCATTTCGGGCGACAAAATCGGTCTCGGCGTTCACCTCCAGCAAGGCGGCCCCGTCCGGCCCGGGATGGAGGGCCACCAGACCCTCGGAGGCCACGCGACCCGCTTTGCTGGAGGCAAGGGCGACGCCGCGCTTGCGAAGCCAGTCCTGAGCCTGCTCTAGATTGCCTTCGGCCTCGGCCAGGGCGCGTTTGCAGTCCATCATACCGGCGCCCGTTTTACCCCGGAGTTCCTGGACAAGCTTGGCTTGAATTTTCATCGCTTGGGTCTCACGAATGGGGATAGGGAACGGTGGGCGGCGGCGAGCCTTCCACAAGCTGCGACGGCCCGTCCGACGAGCCATCCGCCGATGGCACATCGTTCGATGGAACACTCGGAGTCTCGCCAGGGCCCGCGGCGGCGGCGGCCGGCTCGGTCGGCCCAGGCGGGTCGGCCGGATAGGCTTCGGGGAACGGCCGAGCCGTTTCCGTGTCGTCGGGCTTCTCCTGGTCCGAGCCTCGATGCTCGGCGGCCAAGCGAAGTCCCTCTAAAATCGCCTGAGAAAAATAATGACAAAAGAGTTTGATAGAACGGCTCGAATCATCGTTGCCGGGAATCACAAAATCGATGCCGTCCGGATTCGCGTTGCTGTCGACCAGGCCGATAACAGGAATGTCTAGCCGATTGGCCTCCATCACAGCGGTCCGGTCTCGAACAACATCCAGAACGACCAGAATGTCCGGCAAGCCCGCCATGTGGCGAATGCCCTCGAGCACCAGTCGGTCTTTATCCCGACGGCGTTCCAATTTCAAAAGTTCTTTCTTGGTGAAGCCGCCAACCGCCTTGTCCGAGAGCTGCTCGTCAAGCTGACGGAGACGCTCTATGGATTTCTGGATGGTCTGCCAGTTCGTCAGCATGCCGCCTAACCACCGATAGTTGACGTAGTATTGGCCACAACTCTCGGCGGTCTGCTTGACGATATCTTGGCCGAAACGCCGCGTGCCGACGAACAAAACGCGGCCGTCGCGAGCGGCGGTGTCTCTCAAGACTTCCAGAGCGCGATTCAACCGAACCGTCGTTTGGTCCAAATCTATAATGTGCATCCGCTCCCGCTTCCCGTAGAGATAGGGGGCCATCTTGGGGTTCCACCGCCGCACCACGTGACCGTAATGGACACCAGCCTCCAGAAGCTGTCCGAGCATCCGTTTTGACATCAATTCAACTCACAAAAAATAAAAAAAACGACCCTGGCGTTGGCCACAGGCTCAGAAGACAAACCGACGCGCCGCCGCCGTATAGGGCCGGCCGACAAAAAGATCGGCCTAACCCGAAGGACAAAACCAGAACTGGGATGGTCCTCCAGCAAGCTCGCGCTCGGCCCGGCAAGATACACGGCAAGGTACACCGGCAAAACGCAACCGCGGCGCGGCACGACTCAAGCGAAACCTAGTCCCGACTCAGGAGTACAAAGATTTTGTCTGAAAATCAAGCCCCCATGCCTCAAGTCCCCCTCGAGTCTCGTTCGAAAAACCGCCTTCGAGGCCTCGATATCGGCATTTTGGCACGAAATTTGAAACAAGACGAGGCGGCACAATCCCACCTGACTCGATGGGGGCCTCGTCAGGGCTGGGAGCCTTGGTCTTTTTCCCGGTATTTTATTCCGGGGGTTTTATCCCGGTGTTTTATCCCGGTGTTTTATCCCGGGGCTCTCTATGTCCTGGTCTTGGTCTTGGTCTTGAAAAATTCCCCTAAAAGGCTATGCTCGCAGGAGACCCGGGAGTCCCCGAGATTTGACTTTTGGCAGCTCCGCCCCGGATATGCACCCGTCCAGTTTAACGCCCACCGACGGCTCTATTGAAAGCTGAAAGCTAAAAACCATGGAGGCCCGCCATGCTTGAGCGCTATGCGACGGACGCGATGCGCCGAATCTGGTCCGAACCCGGACGCCTGAAACTTTGGCGCGATATCCAGGCTCTCGTCTGTCGAGCCTATGGTCGAGTCCATTGCCAAGCCTATGGCGAAACGCCATCGCCTCAGAGAGACAATTTCTTTCCGCCGCCCGTCGTCGAGCGCATAACACAGGGACTCCATTTTATCCCCGAAGAGGCAGGCGTTCTCGACGAACGCGCCGTCCAGAATTTCGCCGATTGGTACGATTTTCAGGCCTTCCGAAGCCTCGAGAACAATCTGCAACACGAAAGTCTGGCGTTCCTCACCCAATTGGGGCGGCAGCTGGATGCTTGGACGCTTCCCCGATTCGGCGAGAGCTACGAACGCTTTTTGCATTTCGGTATGACATCTTCAGATATGCTGGATACGGGGTTCGCTCTGCAGCTGCAGGCCGCGGGAAAACGCATCGCGTCTAGTCTGGAAACCTTAGCGCAAACCCTGAAACACAAAATCGAAACAACGCAGACCGTACTCACGATCGGAAGAACCCACGGTCAGCCCGCAGAGCCCATGGCTTTGGCCCTCAAATTTGCCAGTTTCTATGCCGAATGTCGGCGCAATCAACAAAGGCTGGACGGGGCTCTGGAAGAGGTGCGCACGTGTAGTCTCTCGGGCCCGGTCGGCAACTACAGCACCGTGCCGCCCGAGGTCGAAGCCTATCTCGCTCAGAGCCTGAATCTCAAACCCGAACCCATCGCCACACAAATCATCCCAAGAGACCGACACGCCCACCTGATGTGTTGCCTGGGCCTGATCGCCGCCTTCGTCGAGCGCGTGGCTTTGCAAATCCGGTTGCTCCAGCAAGCCGAAATCGGAGAACTCCAGGAACCCTTCGGCACCCAACAACGGGGCTCTTCGGCCATGCCGCATAAACGCAATCCGATCATGGCGGAAAATCTGTGCGGTCTGATGCGTCGTGTTCGGACCAATGTACCGGCGGCCCTCGAGAACATAAGCCAGTGGCACGAACGCGATATGGCGCACTCTTCTACCGAAAGACACATCTGGCCTGAAACCTGTGCACTGTGCGAATTTGCGCTGATTCGACTCGAAAGAATTCTGGCCGGCTTGACCCTTTGTCACGAGGCCCTGCAGAAAAATCGACACCAAACTCTGGGGTTTCTATCGCATCAATTGCTTGGCCTTCTCATACGTAAAGGCATGCGACGCGAACAAGCCTATCAAAAAATCCAAAAAATCTTCGAACAACCCCTGCAGACAGAAAAGCAGCTGCGCGCCGAACTCGAGGCGGGGCTCGGCGACAGCCTCACCGAAACCGATATCCAGCAATTGCTCGACCCAGAGCCCTTCTTACGCCACACCCCCTTTATTCTGGAACGCCTTCTATCGTGACGCTTGTTCTTCGAAACGCGCACACCTGCCGCGCCTTGCGTGCTTTTTTCGCTGGAATCCGGATAGGCTTTTTAGGCATCGTCACAGCCACAATCACAGCCACGGGGGCCCTCGGGCAAGAGGCACCCCTGACCGATTTTGAAACCAGTCTGCCGCCGCCTCATGCACCGGATTTTGTCAGAACAGAACTCGACTATTGGGAGCCCTGGCGGAGCCTGGCCCGAAACGTCCAGGACCCCGCGATACGCGAACGCGTCGACGTGGCGGTCTATGAAATCCTGATCGAGCAGAAAGCCGAGGAATACGTCTGGCAGGACTCGTATCGCCTGAATGACCGGTTTTCTCAAGCTCGTGCGAAATTGGCCGTCGTCCGACGCTATGCGCTCACCGATTTGGATTTGGCTCTTTTTTCGGCTCTTGAAATAGAGCGCCTTTTGTCCGAGAACCCAGATGGACGCACGGACGAACGCACGTTCGAGGCCGCCCAAACAGAAAAAAGCGAGGCCGAAGCTATGCTGAAAGAGCTCACGCTTTTTTATCTGACGTATGACGTCCCGGACCGCGCGCGACGCCTGCTGGATAGGGTGTCACTTGCGCCTTCGACGCTTTTTGCGCTCGCGCAGAAGCTTGTGACCCAGGCTCAAACGATGGAAAACGAGCTCGGGGCCCGGCTTCTAGACTTCGTGCGTCAGAGTCTGCTCCCCAGAATAGAACCCGAAACGCCGCTCTCTTTTGAGGAAGCTCTGGCACGGATTCGCTTCTATAACGCTCTGGGGATGCCGGAGGCCGGACGGCGTCTCCTTTTGCGTACGCTCACGACACCGGAGTCCATGCCGGATGCACCACCGGGGGCCACCCCGGATACAACCCCGGATACAACCCCGGGCACAACGGAACAGGAGAGACTGCTGAGGCTCTTGCCGCTCGGGGTCCAATTGGACGGGAAAAAAACCGGCCTCGAGATCGTACGCCGCCTTCAAACGATACCCTATCAAGTCCGAGGCTATAGCACGTTGGCGCGACTCGTCCTCGACCGGGACCCTTTGGCGAGTTCTATTCTCATACGTCTGGCTTACGACCTGGCAGAAAGAGCGCGCGAGGACCTGGACGCTCAAACGAAGCTGTATCTCGTGGTCGAATTGACGCAACTCGACCGGCTGGAGGACGGGTTTCGATTCGCCGCAACCGAACCAGACTTGCAATTGCGCGAAGAACTGATGCTTGTGACGGCGTTGACGCTCCTGCAACAGGGGCGCCTGGAACAGGCCGAGCAATTCGTCGATTATATCCGGTTCCGACAAAACCGAGCCGCGCTCTTTCTGGCCCTCGCCCAGCAAGAGCAGGACGCTCAAACGGTGGACCGGCTCTTGAACCGGATGTTGGATTCCAGTGTCCCGAATCCTCAGGGCGAACAGTTTCCAGAACCTATTTTAGAATCCGTGATCCAATTGGTCTTTCAAAAAATCTCACCCGCCCAGCGTGAGGCTTTTTTAGAGCGGTTTTTTCAAATTCTCGTCCCCACAGCGGCCGCCACGCCCGCCGCTAGCGGCGCGGCGACAGGGCCGCGCGTCTCCCCATGGGAGCAATTCCGGCACACGGTCCTCTTTGATCTCGCCATCGCCCGGGCAGACATCCGAGCCGATACAAGCCGAGCCGCCGCCGAAACAGCCGAAACAGACGCCTGGCTCGCCGCGCTGTGGCGCTATGAAACGCCCGAAAATCAGGCGGAAGTCCGAGAATTGCACGAAACGATACTCGTCTTTCAGCTCGAACAGGGTCGATTCGAACAGGCTTTTACCAATCTGAACGCGCTCCCGACGACGCCCGACAGACGCGATGCGCTCTTGGCCCAAGTCGTCTCTCAGGCCGTCATAGAAAATCAGGCGGATATGGCTCGGCGCGCGATTGCCCAAATTCAGAACCCAGAGCTCCGCGTCGCTCTCATCGTCGAGGCGATCCCGCTCTTGAATTTCGCACGCGCCACCCGCTGACCGACGACCTCAAAGAGGAGGTTCCCGCAAAAAAGAGCGGGGGGCCGTCAGCTCAAATCCAAAACAGCCGGAATATG
The DNA here is from genome assembly GCA_965203415.1 of Alphaproteobacteria bacterium. Lineage (GTDB taxonomy): Bacteria > Pseudomonadota > Alphaproteobacteria > CBDBCS01 > CBDBCS01 > CBDBCS01. The sequence goes on from CBDBCS010000006.1 coordinate 936,212, forward strand.
ATCCGACGGAAGGGGCCAAGAACGCGTCTCTCGAAAATAAAATCTGTTCAAAATAGAAGGACTCAAAGCCGGAGACGTCCAGATATGGTCTAAACGTCGCCCTCGGTTCGAACGAGCCCAGTCTCGATTTCGGTAACTCCACCAACTATAGAGACGCGCCGAAGGCTCCATGCCGAACCGCATGGCATCCGTGAAATTCAAACTTTCCTGGATTTTTTTTAGAGCTTCCACCTCGATAGGCGTGTGACAGACGGTGTTCAAAAGGCTTCGATGCGACCAGACATCGGTCTCGAGCGGGGCTATATTCAAATCGCCGGACACGATCACCTTGTCCGAAACGCCGTGCTGACGCTTGAGATACGAATACATCTCTTCCAGAAAGGTGAGTTTGTGATGAAATTTCGGGTTGTGCTGCGCGTCCGGGACGTCGCCTCCGGCCGGTACGTAAAAATTGTGGAGGACCTCCCCGCCCGGCAGCCTCACAGAAATGTGTCGACCGTCTGAACGCTGGCAGAAAACGTGCGTCCGAGGCTCCCTCAAGACCCATTTGGAAAGAATGGCAACGCCGTGCCAGCCCTTGATGCCATTGAGAACCCGATGGGGATAGCCGAGACGGGCAAAATCCGGAAAAGCCTCGTTGGGGCATTTGGTCTCTTGCAGACAGAGCACATCCGGCTGATAGGCCGACAAGAGCCGTTTAACGGCCGCCGCTCGGAGCCGAACACTATTGATATTCCAGCTGATGATCCGGAGGCGCGGGACGCCATCCGAGGACGCCCCGGTGGCCTCGCCGGGGGCCGCGTCGGACCACGGGACCGAACCACTCGACACGAATCGCCGGAGCGTTGCCTCGGTCACGCCGCCGGCAGATAAGGCGGTTTATGCCAACCTTTGGGACTCTCGGTGAAGATCTCCACCCCATGGCGCGTCACCGCCAGAGTGTGCTCGAATTGCGCCGAGAGCTTCTTATCAACCGTGACAGCCGTCCAGCCGTCCGACAAAATGCGCACCCGCCAGGTGCCTACATTGATCATAGGCTCTATCGTGAAGAACATGCCCTCTTGGAGGGTCTCGCCTGTGTCGGGCTCGCCATAGTGCAGAATGGTGGGCGGGGCATGAAAAACACGCCCCACGCCATGACCGGCAAAGTCACGGACAATGGAAAATTTTTCCGGCTGGATGGCCTGCTGAATGGCATGCCCGATATCGCCCGTTTTGGCTCCAGGGCGCACGACGCGGATGCCGGCCATCATCGCTTGATAGGTCGCCTCCATGAGGCGCTGGGCTAAACGACTCGCTTTCCGCCCCACCACAAACATCCGCGAGGTATCGCCGTGCCAGCCCTCCAGCTTCGTCGTGACGTCTATATTCAGAATATCGCCCTCCTGGAGAATCTTGTCCTCGGCGGGAATGCCGTGACACACGACATGATTCACACTGGTGCAGATGGACTTGGGAAAACCCCGATAGTTTAACGGCGCGGGAATGGCTCCATGGGCACATATATACGCATGGCACAACCGGTCCAGGGCCGCCGTCGAGACCCCCGGGACAACATGAGGCGCGATGTAATCTAAAACCTCTGCCGCGAGCCTGCCAGTTCGCCGCATGCCCTCAAAATCTTCGGGGGCATGAAGCGCGATTCGACCCATAAACGAGGCCAAAGACCTCAAAACACCGAGACAACAGAATCAACAGAATCCAACAGGGTACTCAAACAGGACGCTGCGCGTCCGGCGCAGAAACCGGCACCACATGGACGTAAGCCCGCCCTTTGCGCCGACGAAAGAGCACCTCACCATCGGCACAGGCAAAAAGCGTGTGGTCGCGCCCCATCCCGACATACGGGCCAGGGAAGAACTTGGTCCCACGCTGGCGTACTATAATATTGCCGCTGCGAATTGTCTGGCCGCCATAGCACCGGACGCCTAGACGCCGTCCTGCACTATCCCGGCCGTTGCTGGAGCTGCCGCCTGAACGCTTATGTGCCATGAGAGCCCTCGCCTGGAAAAAAAATCTCGGTAACGCGCACAAGCGTATAAGCCTGGCGATGGCCGCGCTTACGCCGATAATTCTGACGACGCTTTTTCTTGAAGACAATCAGCTTATCGCTTTTTTCTTGGGCGATAATCTCGGCTCGGACGCGGACCTTGTCCAGCAGAGGCCCGCCCACCAAAAGCTGCTCGGGCCCGCGGGCCAAGAGGACCTTATCGAACGCCAGCACGTCCCCGGCGGCCCCCTCGAGCTTCTCGACTTTGACAAATTCCCCGACATGCACCGGATACTGACGAGACCCTGTCTCTATAACCGCATAGTCCTTCATGGACCCATCCTAACGACTCATTTGAACGGCGCGCCGCTTCGCCCGCCATAGCGTGTCTTATGTCAGATCCGGCCGGGCTTGTCAAGTCAGAAATGCGCCGCTGCGGCCTCGAAAAAAGAGGTCAGGTCTCAAATTCCTGGACGAGAGGCCGCAAATTGGACCCCGCTTGGAGAGCTCGCGTTAAAAGATCCCGGATTTCCGGAAAATTATAGGCCACCGCGCTCAGCAAATGCCCGTGGTCATCCACCTGAACGCGCCACCATTTGTCGTCGCGCACGCTCTCTCGGGTGAGCGTCCGGCCTGTCGGCTTGTCGTTGACAGGCCCAACGGCAAAAAAATCCGCTCCCCGGAGACGCAAAACCGTCGGGGCAAGCTTGTCACTTTCCTGAAGTTCCACGGCAAGCCCGACCAGATTCGCCGCCGCAATCTTGCCCATGCGGTTGGCCACATGCCAGTTGGAACCCGTGAGCCCAGGGCTATAAGCACACGAGCCAATCGCGTAAACACCTTCTATATTGGTTTCGGTTTTCCCGTTAATGATAAGCCGGTTGCCGTTGGAGGCTACGCCAGCCTGACGGGCCAGTTTGATGTCAGGCTGACTCTCGGCCACCACAATGGCGAGATTGGCGACCACTCGAATTTGGCCGTGTGTTTCTACAGCCTCTAAGAGCGTATTGCCTAAGAAACGCTTGGGCGTCTCGTTAAAACACAGCCGAACCCCCTGTTGAACGAGATACGCGCCCAAAAGCTTGGCCGAGGGCTCGTCCAAAAGACCGTCGCAGAGATGGGGCCCCTCGTGCAAAAGAGTCACCACATAACCCTGGCGCGATAAAATATCCGCCAGTTCTACGCCCTTCGGCTTGCCACCTAGAATGGCAATAGAACGGATTTTTTGACTTTTTAACGCAGTTTCAAGCCGTTGAGCCGACGCCAGTCCGTCGTAAACAAGAATGCCCTGGAGACCACGCTTGGCGACAATGGGCGGGAGAGTCGCTTTGGAAACAAACGATAAAACAAGCCTGTCATAAGACACATCCGCCGTATCGGAAAAGTGAAGCGCCCGGCGCTTCAAATCGATCTTCGCCGGAAAACGCCGGTGCAAGAGAGAGACTTTGAATCGCTCGTACCAGCGCTCGTCACAAATATGGAGGTTACGGCCCCGAGTGCCTCTTTCGAGGACCTCGCGCAGGCCGAAAGAATTATAGAGCGGCGTCTCGACGGTCGGCAGATGCGTCAAAACACACGTCCCGTCTAAAAGGCGCAAGGTGCTCAGAAACGATACGGCCGCGGGTCCATGGCCCAGCACCACAACACGCAATTGCGAGCGGCTCGTCTTCAGGAGATTTTTGCGCGCCACCCGTTTCTCAAGCCCCGTGCTCTGGGGCATATCGACACTCAGCGCATAGCGCACGCCAAGGCGCTTATTGACACGGATGGGCCCCGTGGCAAAGCACTGGCACCCTAAACGCGCCCGACCGCGGGCATTCATCCACTCGAGCGTCTCCGTTTCAATTTCGGTCGGCGGGGTCAGATTGTTCGCATGGCGAATCACCGAAACCGCACACGCCCCACAATAGCCCTGATGGCAGCCCGTGGGCATTTGGATGCCGCCGCGAAGCATATTGTCATAGACGGATAAACGCTCTAAAAGCGGGAAAGGCGTCTGCGTTAAAACCTCCAGCCCCTCTTTGCCGCCCGGGGCATCCGGCACCGAACGCAGAATCGAATACAGATTCGAAACTTTGAGCGGGGCCTCTTCCAGCATCTTGCGCTGGAAAAACGCATGCTGCCCTAAGCCGATAACGGTGAAACTCAGAAGTAAAAGGGCCAGAGCTAGAAAAAAAATCGGCAACGGATCGGCCGCAAAAAACCAGCCGAACCAGGCGGCGTCCTGAAGCGCGGACTGGGACCTCAAAAAAGACGCGACCGAGGGAAATTCAACGTAATAATAGCCCGCTAACGTCAGAGCCAGCGACAGTAAAAGTAGATGATAGGCGGAAACAGGAAGAAAAAAATACAGAATCACCACCAAGCCGACCGATAAAACGGGCGCAAGAAAAACCGCCGGTAAATCGGTAAAAGCTTCCAAGCGATAAAAAAACGGATCCCGAAAATAATTATAGGCTAACCCTAGTAAAAAGGCACTCGCTGCCAGGCGGACTAAAGCGTATTTTTCGTCTGCATCCGCTAAATCGGCACTCAAAGCGGGACGAGGATTGAAATCCATGCAGTTCTTCTGACAGTCCAGACACGGATAACACCAGGCGTTTTTCGTCGTAATTAAAGGCGAACTTCCGAACAAACGCTCGACCCCCGAAAGCGGGCAAAAAGTGCCGCACCAGCCGGCTTTGCCCTCTATGAGGAGCCCTCCTAGAAAAGCCAGGAGGGCTAAACCGCCAAGAGCGAGCTGAAAATACAGGATGTCTGTGAAAAAACTCTGGTGAAAAACAAAAAGAGCCCCCACAAAAAGAGAAAAAGAAATTAAAAAATGGACTTTTTGAAGACTCGCCGGAAGCTTGAGCTTGAACGTCAGGCCAAACGCGCGGGGCAGCTGATTGGCGAAAGCCAGCGGACACACCTCGCGCCACACACCCGGCACGAGCACAATCACAAAAAGAAGAAAAGGGAAAAAAAGAGCCCAAAAAGCGGCGAAAGAAAAGGGGTCCTCTCTGTAAAAAAAGGCCCAGATCACACCGCTCAAAACGCCGAGGCGCAGCCCCCACCAGACTCTTCTGGAAAGCCACCCCGCCTGGTTGCCTCTATCGGGCTTGGTTTCGCTTTTATGGTTCGCGCTGAAAGAAAACATCCTACCCCCTCTCCCACGTTATGTCTCCAAACGGCACGGGAGCTCTACCACCGGACACCGGAACAGCCCCGCGGCGAAGGGGCTCAAAAATCAAAATAGAGGCGCAGAACGGCCGTCAAAACCGTCAGAACGGAATCGAATCATCCAGCTCGTCGCCATAATCGGGCTCGGCACTCTGACCGGAGGAAGCGGGGAACGCGGCTTTTTTGCGTGGGGTTCCTCCAGTGCCCGATGGACGGGACCCAGCCTCGTCGGAAGACCCGCTAGAGCGGGCCGCAACCACAACGCCTTGTCGTCGTTGCCAGTCGTGTACCAATGCCTCGGAGGCTCCCACCCCAGAGCCGGCAGCAACGTCGTCCCCTCGACTTCTCGATCGGTCGGGGTCGGTGAGGGGGGTAGGGTTCCGCCCAGAGTGGGCCCCAACGTCTCTGATCGCATTAAGCGCTCGGAGCTGATCGGCGTTGGAGTCTCCGCCCGAGCGGGCCGAAGCGTCGTCCCGCGCACTAAAGTCACGCCCGCCGTCGTGTCCGCCCCGGGCGGCGTCAAGAAGTATAAGCTCAGCACCAAATCTCGGAAGCACAACCTCAGTCATATAGCGCCGCTGGCCCTGATTATCCTCCCAACTGCGGGTCTGAAGACGACCTTCTATATAGAGCTTCGAGCCCTTTCGAACGTATTGTTCTATCACCCGAATGAGAGGCTCCTCGAAGGTAACCACACGGTGCCACTCGGTCCTGTCAATGAATTCGCCGGTGTCCTTGTTGCGTCTGCTCTCTGAAGTCGCCATACTGAAATTGGCAACACGCGCCCCCTCTGACCCAAAGGTCTTGAATTCGGGGTCTCTGCCGACATTGCCTATTAATTGAACTTTGTTGAGACTCCGAGCCATGGTTCTGTCCTCACCTGAAAAAGCCGCTCTAAAAATTGGCGTAAATGGGAAAGCGCGCGCACAAAGCTCGGACCTCGTCTCAGAACGGAATCGAATCATCCAGCTCTTCCCCATAATCGGGCTCGGCGCTCTGACCGGAGGAAGCGGGGAACGAGTCCTCTTTGCGTGGGGCTCCCCCGGCAGCCCCCGGACGAGGGGAACGGAATCCGGCCTCGGAAGACCCGCCAGAGCGGGCCGCAGCGTCGTCCCGCGCGCTAAAGTCGCGTCCGCCGTCGTGGCCGCCCCGGGAGGCGTCGAGAAGGATAAGCTCAGCACCAAATCTCGGAAGCACAACCTCGGTCGAATAGCGCCGCTGGCCCTGATTATCCTCCCAACTGCGAGTCTGAAGACGACCCTCTATATAGAGCTTGGAGCCCTTTCGAACATATTGTTCTATCACCCGAATGAGAGGCTCCTCGAAGGTAACCACACGATGCCACTCGGTCCTTTCAAAGGATTCGCCGGTTTCTTTGTTGCGTCCGCTATCTGAAGTCGCCAAACTGAACGTGGCCAAACGCCCCCCCCCTGACCCAAAGGTCTTGAATTCGGGGTCTCTGCCGACATTGCCTAGTAATTGAACTTTGTTGAGACTCCGAGCCATGGTTCTGTCCTCACCTAAAAAAGCTGCTCTAAAAATCGGCGTAAATGGGGAAGCGCGCGCACAAAGCTCGGACCTCGTCGCGGATTTCGTGCAGAGTCGCCTCGCCCTGGGACGTGACTATAGCATCGACAGCCCTCAAAATAAAGCGGGCGACCTGGCGGAATTCGGCCTCGCCGAAGCCGCGCGTCGTCGCCGCTGGCGTCCCTAGACGAATGCCCGACGTCACCGTCGGCGGTTGAGGATCGTCCGGTACCGCATTTTTATTACAGGTCAAACCAACCTGCTCTAGAACCTTATCTAGAGCGGCGCCTGTGACGCCTTTGGGACGTAAATCGACCAGCATCAGATGGGTGTCTGTGCCGCCGCTCACAATGGAGAGCCCCCCTCGTATCAATTCATCCGCTAAAGCCGCCGCATTCGCCACAACCGCCCGAGCATACGTCTTGAAAGACGGGTCCAGAGCCTCACGCAGCCCCACCGCCTTCCCCGCAATCATTTGTAACAAGGGGCCTCCTTGGAGGCCCGGAAAAATGGCCGAATCTATTTTTTTAGCCAAACGCTCTTGGTTGGTGAGAACCATCCCGCCTCGAGCACAACGGAGCGTCTTATGCGTCGTCGTCGTTACAACATCCGCAAACGGAACCGGCGACGGATGAACCCCGCCCGCGACTAAACCCGCAAAATGCGCCATGTCTACCATGAGATAGGCTCCGACCTCGTCGGCAATTTTGCGGAAACGCTCGAAGTCCAGAAAACGCGCATAGGCCGAGCCACCTGCTAGAATCAGCTCGGGGCGATGCCGCCGGGCAAGTTCGGCAAGCTGGTCGTAATCCAGATATCCCGTGCGCTTGTCTAAACCATAGGGAATGGCGTTAAACCACTTGCCGGATTGATTGGGCGCGGCTCCATGCGTGAGATGACCGCCGGCCTCCAGGGACATGCCCAGAAAAGAGCTGCCGGGCTTCATCAGAGCCATAAAAACACTCTGATTGGCCTGCGAACCCGAATGAGGCTGCACATTCGCAAAAGAACACCCAAAGAGCTCTTTCGCCCGGTCAATGGCGAGTTTCTCTACGACGTCCACATGGATACACCCGCCATAGTAGCGTCTGGAGGGATAGCCCTCTGCGTATTTATTCGCCAAAACCGTCCCCGTGGCCTGGAGAACTTGTTTCGAAACAAGGTTCTCGGAGGCAATGAGCTCGATGCCGTCCTGTTGTCGAGCCAGTTCTTCTCGGAGGGCCTGGTGGATGTCTGGGTCGCCCTGAGCCAAATCTAGCGAGAAAAAAGAGCCGGGATGATACCCGGAATGATCCCCGGAATAATCCCCGGGGCGGTCTGTGTCTTGTGTCGTCATGGTCATGGTCATGGTCTGCCGTCCAATTTTTGAACCCTGAGAGCGTGGCGCCCTCCCTCAAACGGCGTGGCCATAAAGGCTTCTAAAAGCCTCACGGCCTCGCCCGGAGGCGTCATGCGTCCTCCTAGAACGAGGATATTAGCATCATTATGGGCTCGTGCCAAACACACATCCTGGACCGTTCGACACAGAGCCGCTCGAACGCCAGAGACCCGATTGGCTGCGATGCTCATGCCGAGACCCGTCCCGCAAATCAAAACACCCCGGTTCGAAAAAACCTGGGGCGAAAAAACCCGGGGCTCGGACGCCGGAGACGCCGGGGCCGACAGAGTCGCCTCGGTGCCATCGGGCCGCATGTCGGCTAAAAGCTTGTTTGCAAAATCCGGGTAATCTACAGATTCGCTTTCCGAGAAACACCCGTAATCCCGATGCAAAACATCCGCCCGACGCAGATGCTCCAGCAAAACAGCCTTGAGTGCAAAACCCGCATGGTCGCTGGCTACTAAAAAAAGAGACGCCTTACGCACGGACAAGGTCTCAAAGGCCTCTCAGCAGAGGCAGAAGGACGCGGATGGATGAAAAAGCTAAGGGCTCCATGGGGATGAGGGGCACCGGGAGAGTCAGACGGGAAGCTTAGCCGAGCTCACGGAAAAACAACAGGCTCCGGCCGAGTTGCCGGACCAGGGCAGGAACACGCCGTCCGGAACTCACCCGGATCCCATCTGAGCCCATCTGAGCCCATCTGGTCTCATTGAGGTTTTGTCATTGATTCATGGACTCAAAAAAGTTCTCGTTCGTTTTGGACGAACGTATCTTGTCAAGAAGGAAATCCATGGCTTCGACAGGGCCCATGGGAATCAAAACGCGCCTGAGAACCCACATTTTTTGTAAAGTAGCCTTCTCTACGAGCAATTCCTCTTTGCGTGTGCCGGAACGCGTGATGTCAATGGCCGGGAACATCCGTTTGTCGGCTAGTTTTCTGTCCAGAACGAGCTCTGAATTGCCGGTGCCTTTGAATTCCTCGAAAATGACTTCGTCCATGCGACTGCCCGTCTCAATGAGGGCCGTCGAAACAATGGTCAGAGACCCGCCCTCTTCTATATTGCGGGCGGCTCCGAAAAAACGCTTCGGCTTCTGGAGAGCGTTCGCGTCGACGCCGCCTGTCAGGACTTTGCCGGAACTGGGCACGACCGTGTTATAGGCTCTGGCCAGACGCGTGATAGAATCGAGTAAAATCACAACATTGTGTTTATGCTCCACCAGACGCTTGGCTTTTTCTATGACCATCTCCGCAATTTGAACGTGGCGATGCGCCGGTTCGTCAAAAGTCGAGCTGATGACCTCGCCGTGCACGGTCCGTTGCATGTCGGTGACTTCCTCGGGACGCTCGTCCACCAGAAGAACAATGAGATACATGTCCGGGTGATTCGCTCCAATGGCGTGCGCAATCGCCTGCATAATCATCGTCTTGCCGGTCCGAGGCGGCGCGACAATCAGACCACGTTGGCCTAAACCAATGGGGGCCGTGATGTCCATCACACGCGTCGAGAGCGTGTCTCTAGAGCCTGGCATCTCCAATTTCAAACGCTCCTGAGGGTAAAGAGGCGTCAAATTGTCAAAATTAATGCGCTTGCGGAGAACAACCGGATCGTCAAAATTGACCTTCAAAATGCGCATCAGCGAAAAATAGCGCTCGCCATCGCGGGGAGCTCGAATTTCGCACTCAATGGTGTCGCCCGTGCGAAGACCAAACCGACGGACAAGCTGCGGCGTTACATAAATATCATCCGCGCCCGCTAAATAATTCGCGTCCGAAGCTCGGAGAAACCCAAACCCGTCCTGAACGACCTCCAGAACGCCCATCGCCGAAATGGTGTTGCCGCTCTCGGCGAGGCACTTGAGAACGGCAAAAATGAGCTCCTGACGCCGAAGCACAGACGCATTGTCGACACCCAGCTCCTCGGCATAAGCTAAAAGATCGGGCGGAGTCTTTTCTTTGAGCGTTTGTAAATCCATGTTTTTGTTTAACTACCTCGAATCGAAAAAAAGAAAGGGAAGCCGGGAATCAACCGGCAGAAAAAGGGAGGGAAAGAAGGCTCGCAAAGCTCATGCAAGCAGAAATTGTCTCAGAACGAGAGATAACAGGCGAGAATGAAAACAGAGCGCGAAGCCCGAAAGCCGGCCTCTAAAAGGAGGGATTCTGTCCTTTTCTCGCGTCTATTCAAGACATGCAGAACGACAAAATGACTCCCGTGAAAAAAACACAACAAGGCCGATGTTACAAAAAAAGCACCAAGCGGGAGCTCGAAAACAAACAACCGCCCGATAACGTCGAAAAGAAAAACAACCCCAAAACACAGAACCAAACACGCCCCCGCGCGCCAGAGATGCAACCTGTAAGACGCCACTCGGGAACGGAAAACGGCAAACCAGCGGAACCTCGAATCAGACATGGAAGGGGCTGCGAACGTCGAGGCCGCAGAAGACGTCGAGGGACAGGCTTTTGAAAAAGAGAACTCGTCTTCGGGAAGTTTTAACCAGAACCTCCCCCAAAACACAGGCATGTGCCAGATGGAACTTAGAGCATAAGCCCCAAGAGCTCCAATCCCAATGCCAAGCCAGTTTATAGTCTCATACCACGCCATCAATTCGTCAGGAGGTTTGTCAGGGGATTCATCAGGGCACACGCAGAGCACACAGACCCATTTCTGAAAAAAAGAAGCGTCTGTCTGCCAGAACAAGGACAGAGAAAAGCACAACCAAGACTCTCACCGACATCCAACAAGAAGGACACGCTTACGGGCCGAACCTCTGAAGAGACCGAAGGAAGCGAGGCAACCGAAAAAAACGCCTCTCACGGGCCTACACAAATCCGGGAAAAACGCCGCCGCACGAGACCACCGGGATACAACCCAGGACACCCTAGAAGATAACCGGGAGATAACCGGGAGATAACCGGGAACAAGCTTCCAGAACCAGAAAACCAGACGCCGGAACGGCCTCCGACGAGACCACCGGGACAACCACTGGGAAGCCGCTTTGGTGCCCCTGCGTGACACGACCTATGTGGCATAAAATGGGCCCAGGAAGACTCGAACTTCCGACCTCACGCTTATCAAGCGCGTGCTCTAACCAACTGAGCTACGGGCCCTCTTGCGACCGCCGCACCAAGAACAGACATGCGCTTCGCTCGGCGTTCCTCCGCTTCCTTTCTGAAAATAGGTCAAGAGCACGGCGCGAAAACGAGCCTCCCCTCATTGGCCTCAAACAAAGGCCCGGCCTTAAGCGAGAAAAACGACGGACAGGCGGAGCCGGCGGCACTCAAAAATTTGAAACCCTCATCGTATCGTGTGCGGACGTACTTGGTGGACGGAGGTCTGGGTGGGACGGAGTTCGTCTCGAACCGGGCAGTCTTTGCAATGCCTTGGGCAATGCCTTGGCCGAACCTCCAGCGGACAAGCCTGAACAAGAATCCGGAAAGAAACCACAGCTCCCTGGGTCCGTTGGGGGGTCCGTTGGGGAGGTCCAGGAGGCAAAGAGCTCGGAGAAAGCTGGAAAGGGTTGAAAAAGACAGAGGGTGAATGGGCCCGGTGGACCGAGCACCAGGATCTACAGAACTTATAGGTAAAACAATCATTATTTTCGGCCTGACTTCAATCGCCCTTAAGGAAAGAAACAGCGTTTCTTCCTCGCAGGCGCTCTTAGAAAGGAGGTGATCCAGCCGCAGGTTCTCCTACGGCTACCTTGTTACGACTTCACCCCAGTCGCTGATCCCACCGTGGACGGCTGCCTCCCGCAGGTTAGCTCACCGGCTTCAGGTAAAACCAACTCCCATGGTGTGACGGGCGGTGTGTACAAGGCCCGAGAACGTATTCACCGCAGCATGCTGATCTGCGATTACTAGCGATTCCGACTTCATGCACGCGAGTTGCAGCGTGCAATCCGAACTGAGACGGTTTTTGGGGATTAGCTCCACCTTGCGGTCTTGCGACCCATTGTCACCGCCATTGTAGTACGTGTGTTGCCCTGCCCGTAAGGGCCATGAGGACTTGACGTCATCCCCGCCTTCCTCCAGCTTATCACTGGCAGTCCCTCTAGAGTCCCCAGCCAAACTGCTGGCAACTAGAAGCAAGGGTTGCGCTCGTTGCGGGACTTAACCCAACATCTCACGACACGAGCTGACGACAGCCATGCAGCACCTGTGTCTGGTCCAGCCGAACTGACGAATCCCATCTCTGGAACTCTCGACCAGCATGTCAAAAGCAGGTAAGGTTTTTCGCGTTGCTTCGAATTAAACCACATACTCCACCGCTTGTGCGGGCCCCCGTCAATTCCTTTGAGTTTTAATCTTGCGACCGTACTTCCCAGGCGGTGTGCTTAACGCGTTAGCTTGCGTCACCGAGTCTATTTTTCCCGACAACTAGCACACATCGTTTACGGCGTGGACTACCAGGGTATCTAATCCTGTTTGCTCCCCACGCTTTCGCGTCTCAGCGTCAGTACCGGACCAGATGGCCGCCTTCGCCACCGGTATTCTTCCCAATATCTACGAATTTCACCTCTACACTGGGAATTCTGCCATCCTCTCCCGGACTCTAGTCTGCCAGTTTCAAAGGCAGCCCCGGGGTTGAGCCCCGGAATTTCACCTCTGACTTAACGAACCGCCTACACGCTCTTTACGCCCAGTAATTCCGAACAACGCTTGCCCCCTTCGTATTACCGCGGCTGCTGGCACGAAGTTAGCCGGGACTTCTTCTACTGCTACTGTCATCATCCTCACAGTTGAAAGAGCTTTACAACCCGAAGGCCTTCTTCACTCACGTGGCATGGCTGCGTCAGGGTTGCCCCCATTGCGCAATATTCCTCACTGCTGCCTCCCGTAGGAGTCTGGGCCGTGTCTCAGTCCCAGTGTGGCTGATCATCCTCTCAGACCAGCTATGGATCGTCGGCTTGGTAGGCCTTTACCCCACCAACAACCTAATCCAACGCGGGCTTTTCTCATAGCGATACAATCTTTCCCCCGAAGGGCGTATGCGGTATTAGCTGTCATTTCTAACAGTTATTCCCCACTACAAGGTAAATTCCCACGCGTTACGCACCCGTCCGCCGCTTTCCACCCGGCCGAAACCGGATTTCTCGCTCGACTTGCATGTGTTAGGCCTGCCACCAGCGTTCGTTCTGAGCCAGGATCAAACTCTCAAATTAAAATAGCCAAACCGAGGCTCGGCTATTCCTTAGAGAGCGGGAAACTTCAAGTCTCCCACTTTCATAACGGAGTTCTACCTCTCTAAATGCTTGCGTCCGACGGGACGAAACGGAAAAAAAACCGAATCGAATCCCATCGGGCTTTGCCACCGGGGCCTCTTCACGAGAACCCGAGACAAAGCGCGCTTCAAGAGAGTGCTATAAACCGACCCCATACCGGGGCCGACCATTCACCCTCTGTCTTTTTACAACCATATCCAACAGCGAAGCTCTCTGCGCGAGAAGAACCGGAGCTCCAAGGCAAAATGCCGAAGACTGGACCGGCCCCTCAAACCCGACCCGAACTCCAGAGAAGTCCAGACCAAGAGCAGAACGCGAGGCTCATCCCCTCTTCTAGAGGAAGACAGAATGTTTGTCAAGAGAAAAATAGGAAAATAAAAAATGCGGGGCATGCGGGGCATTTAGACTCCCCTTTAGACCCCTATGTCAGCACAGGGCCGGCATAGGGCAGCAGGCACCCACCACCCGTTAAGCGGCGGCTCGGGGCACGAGCCACACCATGTCAAGCTGTCAAGCCTGTCGTAGGGCGTCAGCAGGCCTCGGAAAACGATGGAAGAGCGTCGGGAAAAATAATTCTATCCCCTATTTCAAGTTGATATTCCGAGGGACCTATGCCCGGGTCGCCTGCCTGGACTTCTAAAACGTATCGAATCGAGCCACTGGCACGAAGCCGCTCTTCCGACAGAGGGACGGTGTTTAGAAAAAAATCTCTCAGAAAACCGGCCTCGTCGAAAAAATACATGTCTAGAGCCAGATAGGTGTTCTTCATCCACATCGTCACAGGGCCTTCTCGGGGAAAATGAAAGAACATGCCCGTCCCGGGGTCTAAATGCGTCCGAAACATAAGCCCGTGCTCGCGCTGTTCCGGGCTGTGCGCGTGAACAACGCGAAATGTCTTTTGAAACGCCGCTTCGGCTTGACCCGGGGTTTGACTCTGAATCGTGATTCGCGAAGAGGAACACCCAAAAGACGGAACCGACCAGACCCAGAGCCCCAAAAATAACAGAAAAACCGAGACACCCCGCCCCGAAAGAGCTAAAAATCTGTGCGTAAAAAAGGGGATGAAACGGGCTATAAGCTGTGGCCTCGGGGCCGCCGAAAAGGGAAAAGTCATGGTCCTAGCTCAAAACTCAAAGAGTCCTCCTTGTTCTTACGCCGGTTCTTAAGATGAAGACAGGCTAGAACAAAAAGAGGGAAAAATGTGTAAAACCCAAAAATTTGCAAATAGAGCCTTTGAAAAAGACCGGGAAGACAGCCGAAAACAACTAGGGAACGACTAGGAAAAAGAGCAGAAATCGCTTCAAACGCCAATTGGGTGCCAGAGCTTCCGGATATCTCGAGAGGGCGGAACAATCAACGCGCAAAAAAGAATTATCAGGATAAAGCCGGCCGAGAAAAGGAGGAAAACTCTTATCCCCCTTCTCCACACCTAAAGTAAGAATAAAAAAAAATTCAATATTTTGAATTTTATATTTCTTTTCTCTTTCGAAAAAACTTCGGGCTGGGTTTTTACAAAATCTGGGAAGCCAGCGCGAAAATGAGCTAGACTGACTTTTGCTGCATTCCGAAGGTTTTCTATGTTCGTTTCTTCTATCCCTCAAAGTTCTGGGGTTTTTAGCAAGTTTTGTCCCGTCTTTTAGCTCTCTTTGACCCAGCACAAGCCGTGCCGCCTCGCCCGCCGGTCTGGCTGATGCGCCAGGCTGGACGCTATTTGCCCGAGTATTTGCAACTCCGACAGAAGGAGCCCGATTTCGTGCGCTTTTGTAAGACGCCGGCCATGTGTGTCGAAGCGGCTCTGCAGCCGATTCGACGATTCGAACTGGACGCCGCCATCCTGTTTTCGGATATTCTTTTGGTGCCTCACGCGATGGGGCTGGCGCTCTCTTTTCACGAAAAGACGGGCCCCTGTCTGGAAAAAATAACGGAAAAAACGAGCTCCCTGGAGAAAAGAGCCGCCCGAGCCCTGGCGTCCCTGGAACCCGTCTTCGAAGCCGTTTCTGAAACAAAAGCGAGACTTCCGACCGACCTGCCGCTCATCGGCTTTTGTGGCGGGCCGTGGACGCTGGCGTGCTATATGATCGAAGGCGGGGCGATTCGGGATGGGTTGCTCACGCGAGCCTTCGCCCGACAACACGAAGCTTTTTTTTCGGACCTGCTTTGGACTCTGAGCGATATTCTAGCCGACTATCTCAGCCGCCAGATACAGGCAGGTGCCCAGCTCGTGCAGATCTTTGATTCGTGGGCCGGCATGGCTTTATCCTCCCCGGACGATGCGGCTTTTCTGAATTATATCGTGGAACCGCATGCTCGATTGGTCCGAAAGCTCAAGGAAAAGACAGAGGCCCCCGTCATAGGCTTTCCCCGACTCGCCGGGAACCGTGTCGTCGATTATGTCAAGAATGTCCCCGTGGAGGCCGTTGCTCTAGACCAAACAAACGCGAATCTTGCGTTTCTCAACGCCCAGGGTATGCAGGAAAGGCTTTCTGCGAAGCCCTCCATCGTGCTGCAGGGGGCGCTAGACCCCGCCTCTCTGGTCGCAGGAGGCACCTTCCTCAAAGAGTCCGTCCAACACGCTAAAAACACTTTTTCTGGAAAACGTTGGATTGCAAACCTAGCTCACGGTGTTCATAAAAAAACGCCACCTGAGTCGGTCTCCCGACTCTTGCAGGAACTCCGGGCGTGAGGGCAGCATGAAAAAACACGCTGTTTTACTGGTGAACCTCGGCGGCCCTGATTCGCTCCAGTCCGTCGAGCCCTTTCTTTTCAGGCTTTTTAATGACCCCTATATTCTGAGGCTTCCCCGAATTCCTAGATGGTTTCTGGCAAAATACATCTCTAGAAAACGCCGGGCGGAGGCCTCGGCGATCTATAAAGCCATCGGCGGGAAATCCCCCATCCTGGAGGCTACAGAAAAGCAGAGCGCGGCTCTGGAGCACGCCATGAGCGCAAACAACACGCCCGGTGTCCGAGAAACAGAGACGGTCTATAAAACGTTTGTCGCGATGCAATTCTGGAAACCTTTTGTCTCGGAAACCGTTCGAGAAATCCGGGCTTGGAACCCAGATTTGCTTTCTGTTCTGCCTCTTTTTCCTCAATTTTCCGAGTCGACAACGCTTTCTTCCGTCGACATGGTCCGGAAGGCGTGGAAAAAGACGCCCATTCCCGTCTCGTTCATCTATTGTTATCCGACTCTAGACGGTTTGATCGAGGCCCAAACGCAGCTGATTCTGGAACACGCCCCCAAAAAAGAGACGCGCTTTAAGCTCATTTTCTCAGCCCACGGCCTGCCCCAACGCCAGGTCGACCGAGGCGACCCCTATGTCGAGCAGATTCGAAAAACCGTCCAGGCTCTCGAAAAAAAACTGGAGACGTCCCGCCCCAGCTTCCAATTTAAATTCCAATTCAAATCCGTTTTGTCTTTTCAGAGTCGAGTGGGGCCCCTCCCATGGACGCAGCCCTATACCGAAGATGTCCTGCGTCAGTCTCGGGATGAAGACATTCTCTTGGTGCCCGTCAGTTTTGTTTCAGAGCACTCTGAGACCCTGTATGAGCTCGACCAGACCTATAGAGCCATCGCCGAACAGAACGGGGCTCGGAGTTGGACGCGTATCCCCACCGTCCAAACCCATCCCGACTTTATAGACGGCTTGCGCCGGCTCGTCCTTCAGGGACACATCAATAATGAAAATAAAAGAATCTGCTCTTCCAAAGTGAATTGTCTGTGCGCCAGAGAACTGGAAAAAAGTGCTCTATAAAATCCTTCTCTTCCTGCATTTTTTTTCTTTGATTGCGTGGATGGCCGGGCTTTTTTATCTGCCGAGGCTCTATGTCTATCATGCGGGCAACCAGGATAAGCCGCAGATGACCGCGCTTTTTTCAAAAATGGAAGCACGCCTTTTGAAAATTATTATGGGGCCTGCGCTGCTCTTGACGTGGGCGACGGGGATCAGTCTCGCCTTGGCGACAGAGGCGTATGGGGAGCTCTGGTTCTGGTGTAAATTCGGGCTCGTTTTGGGCTTGAGCCTCTTTCACGCTTATCTCGGGCGCGTCCACAAGAGCCTCGCGGCCCACACCAACCAGAGAACAGAACGCTATTTCCGAATCATCAATGAGCTCCCCACGCTGTTTCTCGTTTTCATCCTTTTCTTGGTGCTCTTTAAGCCCTTCGCATGACGACGGGGACGACGGAGTTTGGGCTCGGGGAAGTCCTGAAACGCTATCAGAGCCGCTATGGGCCGCTCCGTTTGGACCGCTTCATGAGAGCTGCCAATTTTCATCCTCGATTCGGTTATTATCGCGTCTTGGACCGAGGGCCGTCTCATTCTTTAGAAGAAAAAGGCGATTTTGTCACAGCCCCCGCCCTGTCTCAGATTTTTGGCGAGCTCGTGGCTCTTTATATTTATGAGAGCTGGCGAAAACAGACACACGAATCTCGCCGGCCGAGCCCGTGGACGCTCCTAGAACTGGGCCCCGGCCGCGGAACCTTGCTGAAAGATGTTCTGAGGGTTCTCCAAAACTTTCCCCCTTGTTTGGCTTCGCTTCGTCTGGAGGGCCTCGAAACCAATAAGCATTTTCAAAAACAGACGGAACAGGGACTCCAGGAGCTGCGTTTTTCTGCCCCAACAAGACCCCCAACAATACATTGGCACCCCACCCTCCAGTCTATGGGGCCTCGGACAGAATTCTACTTTATCCTCGCCAATGAATTCTTTGATTGTTTCCCTATCCGGCAATTTCAGCGCATTCAACGCCACAAAGCTCGCCCTTTGTGGCAGGAACGCTATGTCCAATTCAAAACGGCCGCCCCGCCCGGAGCCCCAGGAGAACCTCTATGGCGGCCGGTGGACGATGCTTGTTCCGAACAGCTCGAAAAAGAATTCGAGACGGAAGACGCAACAGACGAAACCATGGACGGCACCCTTATCGAGTACAATCAGGAGGCTCTTTTTTTTTGCCAGACCCTGAGAGAACGCTTTGCCAAAAATGCAGTCGCTTTTTTATTTTGCGACTATGGAGCACACCAGTGTGGGGCACACCAGACTCATACAGGAGACTCGCTTCAGGCTGTCGCGCACCACCGCTATGCGGATTTCTGGGCGAACCCCGGCAAACACGATTTGAGTGCCCATGTGCGGTTTCATCAGCTTGCTCGGGCGTTGCAACCGTGTCATTTGGACCCTTGTTTGCCGCTTGCGGCTTTCCTGGAGCAGATGGGCGGGCGCCACCGCCTGAAAACCTTGCTCGCCTCTACACAGGAGGAGGCTTTGCGAAAAAAAATGCGCCTGGGCTACGAACGCCTGGTGGCTCTAGACGGGATGGGGTGGCTTTTTAAGGTCATGACAGGGGCTTGGGGCCTCCAAGGGAGGACGCCCGATGCCTGCTGAGTCCGAGTTTTTCAAAACACCTTGGGTCTCTGGAGCCACGGTCTTGACCGGTGTGATTGGGTTTCCCGTTGCGCATTCGCTGTCGCCTGTGATTCATCAATTCTGGGCGGCTCGGCACGGTCTGGACGGGGTCTATGTCCCGCTTCCCGTCGCCCCGGACCGGCTGGAATCGGTCGTGACCGCTTTGGCCGCCTGCGGGTTCCGAGGCCTCAATGTCACCGTTCCGCACAAAAAAAACGTGCTCGCCTTTTGCGATGTCGTAACGCCGCACGCTCAATGGATTCAATCGGCGAATCTTCTGTCTTTTCGAGATGGAAAAATCCACGCGGATTCCAGCGATGGGCACGGGTTTCGGGAAGCTCTGGCCGCCGCCGCCGTCTCTATAGAACATAAACACGTCCTGCTCTTGGGGGCCGGGGGAGCCGCCGCCGCCATTCTGTATGAAATTGCGGCTCAGAATCCTGCCAAAATCACGCTTGCGAATCGAACGACCGCTCGAGCCGAAGAGCTCGTGCGGTGTCTCGAGCTGGAAGCCCGGGTGCACATCGAGCCCTTTCAGCACTATCCCCGTCTCCTCGAAACCGCAGAGCTCTTTATCAATGCGACGTCCCTGGGTCTCCTGGGTCTGGACGACTCTGAATCTTTTGGTTGGGACTTTGCGCGTCTGCCTCCGGAGACCTGGCTTATCGAGAGCCTCTATAAACCGCTTTACACGCCCTTTCTGCGCGCAGGGCAGAGGCGCGGCAACCCCGTTTTAACAGGCTTGCCGATGCTGGTCCACCAAGCCGTGCCCGCTTTCGAAACCTGGCACGGCGTGAGACCCGGCTCGGAAGACACAGAGCGGCTCTATCCCATTCTCAGAGAACGGCTTGGCGTCAAAGAGGAAGGCCTTGCGAATTCCCGAAACTTCCGAACGTCCTAGCGTCGGCCGAACAATTTCTCTATATCTGTCCGGGCGAGCTTGATATAAGTGGGGCGGCCGTGATTGCATTGACCCGAATAAGGCGTCGCCTCCATTTCCCGAAGAAGCGCGTTCATCTCGGTGCCCGAGAGCTTCTTGCCAGCTCGGACCGACCCATGACAGGCCATGGTCGAACAGGCCTCTTGGATTTTTTCTCGAAGCGCCGGGGCGTCGCCCTCATACCGGAGCTGGTCGGCGAGCGTCTGCAAAAGAAACGCCACATCCAGATTTTTCAAAAAAGCAGGCAGGGCCTCGATCTGCAGGCACGTGGGACGGACGGCGGAAAAAAAGAGCCCCAGTTCTTCAAAAAACGCCTTTTTTTCGCAAAGACGCGCGACGGCTTCGGGCTCCATTTCGAGCTCCAGAGGTGTCAGCAATCTTTGCCCCGGAATGTTCTTTTGAGCGAGAATTTTTTTGAAACGCTCGTAAACAAGGCGCTCGTGGGCGGCATGCTGGTCTACGAGAATTAATTCCTCCTGCGCTTGGGCAACAATGAAACAATCAAAAAATTGCGCCTTCGCCGACCCGAGAGGGAAATGGCCCCACGAATCGCTCGAGGCATCGGACTCGGAAAGAGACGCGCTTTCCGGCGGGAGGCCAAAAGGCACGCGCGGCGAGGCGGGCTCTGACCCATGAGCCACCGGGGCCCCATGGGCTCCGTCGGCCCCGAAATGGGCCCCATGGACTCCGTCGGCCCCGAAATTGGCCCCGAGTCCGGCCTCGGGTGCCTGCCCCCCGGGGGTGTATTCGGGGGTGTATTCGGGGTTGTATTTGGGGGTGTCTAGACCATCTGAAAGACCCCCGGCTTCAGGATGCCCAGATTCGTGGAGCTCCAGAACCTCTTTAGACGCCTCTTGTGTCGGCCACGGCCTGGTGTCCGGTATAGGGCCCGGTGCCGGACCTAGGTCGCCCGCGCCCTCGGATAAAGATTCGGAAACGAGCCTCGCATATTCTTTCTGCAGATCAGGCGAGGTCGAACGAAAGGGAGACGACGAATCGCCGAAAGACTCGGGCGGGCTCCCAAAGGAGGGGCGCGCCGAGGTCCGTGTGGGCACCGCCCCCCCGGCCCCCCCGGGGGGCGGGCTGCCATCGGGAGAGCTGGCCGCCGCGGCGGCGGAAAAACTGTTGAGAGCCTCCTGGCTTAGAACCGTCGACGAGCGTTGGCCGCCTTGCGCCAGCGTCCGCCTGAGGCCCGATATCACAAGACTCCGGATGAAATTCGGGTCCTGGAAGCGTATCTCGGATTTGGTCGGGGAGACATTGATGTCAAAAATATCCGGCGGACACACCATAAACATGACAAGCACAGGGTGTCGATTCGAGGCGAGATAATCTCTGTAAGCCGCCCGAAGCGCGCTGAAAAAAAGACGGTCTCGGATGGGACGGCCGTTCACAACGACAAAAATATGATCCGCATACCCCCGGTTGTAGGTCGGAATAGAGGCGAAAAATTGGAAAGAAATCTCTTGGTGGACAAAGGTCTCGCCGAGCGCATTGTCTATGAAATTTTTGCCTAAAACGGATTCTATGCGGCTCTTTTGAATCGATTCGATCGTGGCGGCACAAGAACCAAGGACACGAGAGGCGGCCTCTGCACCCTCTGCGAGCTCCGGAGAAAAACTCAGCGAATCTGAGGCAGGGGGACTGGGATAGTCTACAATTTTTTTCTCACCACTATAGAGGGCGAAAGCAACCGAGGGATGGGCCAAAGCTAGACGCTTGACATGGTCGACGACGGCCTCGCGTTCCGCGCGTTCGCTCCTGAGAAATTTGAGCCGCGCCGGGGTCGCGTAAAAAAGGTCTCGAACCGTGACGATGGTGCCCTTTTGTAAAGTGCCAGGTTTATCTTCGACCAGAACGCCGCCGTGATAAGACACAATCCAGGCAGGGTCTTGAGAAGAAGAAGCCCGCGACTCAAAAGAGATTCGACTGACCGCCGCGATGGACGGAAGGGCCTCGCCGCGAAAGCCGAGCGTGCGAATCGAATCTAAGTGATTCGAATCAAGCTTGGAGGTTGCATGACGCTCGAAAGCCAGAAAAAGCTCCGAACGCGTCAGACCCGACCCGTCATCCACAACACTGATTTTGCTTTTGCCGCCGTCCTCCAGATGAATTTTAATCCGCATCGCCCCGGCGTCTAGAGCGTTCTCGACGAGCTCTTTGACGACGGCGGCCGGGCGTTCTATGACCTCGCCGGCGGCAATGACATTGATAAGGCCCTCGGGCAGCCTCCGGATTTTCATCGAGCTAAATAGAACAGATCTGTCAGATAGAACAAATCCGCCAGATAGAACAGACCCGCCAGCAAAGCTAGAGACAAAAACACGGCGAGGCTAAACAATAAAAGAGGCCGATAAGACCCGATCTCCATTTCACCGCTCTGTTTGCCTAAGACCATCTTCCGAAGAGCCGAAGCTCTCTTGCCGAATTGGTACCATAAAACAACCGTGACATGCAGCAAAATCACAAAAGGCAAAACATGCCCCAGAAAAGCATGGGCGGCGGTGAGGCGCTCTGCGATGGACTCGGACACCAGAAAAACAAGAGGCCCCGAAAACAAAACATCATCCTCCGAGAATAAACCGAGAACTCCCAGAATCATCAGGAACGTCAAAAGACCCACAACAGCCCAGCCACTCAGAGCGTCATAAGCCCCACCATACGAGGGGTCCGCACGCCGTTTGAAGAAAAGACGCAGGGAACGGAAAAAGGCGCGAACGCCGCGTAGAAAAAAGCCGAAGCGCGACGCCCGAGGCCCCCATAAACCGTAAAGAATGCGGAATAAAAGAAGCGCCAGAACAAGAAAACCGAATATCTGATGAATCGTCATCGCACCGGCCTCGGCGGAAACCGAAGCCCCGATAATGCAGCCCACCAGGCTCCAATGGAAAAGCCGGATGGGTAAAGCCCATAAAATCTCTGGCTTTTGCTTCTGGCTCATGCTGGATGAAGCTCTCGCCTCTTGGTGATAAGAACGGCGTGATAACGGCGTTGCCTAAGAACGCTTCGATTCGAATTGAACTTGATTCGAAAGCGGCCCGGTGCCATCATAGAGGCCGGGAAGCGTCATTTCAACCCCCTAATACGCTTGTTCGCTTGCGTTCACGCGTGTTCGCTTGCGTTTGTCGTGGGCTAGCGTACCATAGGCGTTGAAGGGGAAGGAGAAGCGCAAACGCTGGATACACACACATGGCGGATAAAGCTGGAGCCCACGTCGAAATTTACCGCCGAGACGGGTGCGAATTTTGCCTCGGGGCAGAGGAACTCTTGAAATCAAAGGGCATACCCTTTCAAGTCTATGATATCTGGAAGAATCCCGAATTTCAGAGCGAAATGCGCCAACGCGCCGACGGACGCACCACCGTCCCACAGATTTTTGTCGATGGCCAAGGGCTGGGCGGGTTTCAGGAGCTCATGACACTCGAGACGCAGGGGAAGCTGAATGCTCTTCTGGGGTTGCCCTGATACCTCTGGTCCGGTGCCGCCATTGGTGCTCTTCTGCTTTCTCCTTGGATAAGAACGGGTTCGTTTTTGAAAACGGACGGGGAGTGCCTTCTGGGAGCCTAAATCACCAGGCTTGAAAATCAACACAGCCCAGAAAGCAAGCCAGATGGGGTGCCCCAAGTTTAGCCTTTTCGCCCGTGCCGATGCCAACCATAGGCTCAAGGCTCTGGTTCGTATGGTTCGAATCGAATCGGCGGCGGCCTATCGTACCCACAGACGGCCCAAGCCGTGATTGGTATGGAGTCTGCGCCTCTGAATAGGGACGATGACCTGGTGGTGAAGGGCAGGCGCATCTTGTCCCTTGCGGCCCCGCTAGAGGACGGGCTACACCAGACAAAGGCCGATGTTAGCTATAATAGACCGCAATGCTTTCGTACCCTCATTGATATTGAATTTGCGCTCCTGAATAGGGACGATGACCTGGTGGTGAAGGGCAGGCGCACCTTGTCCCTTGCGGACCCGCTGGAAGATGGACTAGAACAAACTCTGGATGATAGGAGCCTATATACGCCGCCATGCCTTCGTACACACACGCTCTAAGGACCTGCCTGGGGCCCTGCCTGGCTTTGACGCCCTGCTACCCCGCCTGCAGACTTCTATACACCGGCACCTCACCCCACACGGGCCTTGGGCACACGATAAGCGGTCCTTTTACATCCCCATATAGTCGTAGGACCCGTATGACCCGGCGGGCGTGTTGGCGCAATGCGGTGTGGCCCTGCTCGCCTAGCCTCCCCCACCCCCTGCCGCCCCCCGCAGAGGGGGTCCCTTTCTTTTAAGGCGCGAAGAGGATGCGAGTTGCTCTTGTGCAGATGTGCTCCGGACTCGAGGAGAGGCGTAATCTGACGCGGGCTCTGGAATTCGTACGCGCCGCCGTGCAGGCCGGGGCAGAAATCGTTTTTTTTCCCGAGGTCGTCAATCTGTGCCAACGCCACACAGAGCACACAGAGGAAGGGAAACAACGCGCGACGCCCGAGGCCGAAAATCTTTTTTTGAAAACCATGCAGGCATGCGCACGCGAGCACGCGGTTTGGCTTCATTTGGGGTCTCTGGTTCTGAAAGATGACACCACCGAGCGGTTATGGAATCGCGCCTTTCTGATCGACCAAGACGGGCACATTGTCGCTTCCTACGATAAAATACACCTGTTCGACTATGAGCCCCCCGACGGCAAAGCGTATCAAGAGTCCGCTCTTTACCAAGCGGGAAGCAAGCCCGTGTTGGCTCAAACGCCTTGGGGAGGCTTGGGGCTTTCCATTTGCTATGACCTGCGCTTTCCGATGCTGTACCAGCATTATCGACAAGCGGGAGCTTGTTTTCTGGCGATTCCTGCCGCTTTTACCGTGACAACGGGACAGGCACACTGGGAGCTTCTCTTGCGCGCGCGGGCCGTGGAAACGCAATGTTTCGTCTTTGCAGCGGCTCAGGCGGGCAGACACGAAGATGGCCGCACCAGCTGGGGCCACTCGATGATCGTGTCGCCGTGGGGAGACCTATGCCTGGCCCTCGATGGACAGAGCGAAACGTGGGGCGTGACACCTATCGATGTGGAACAGCTTTCGACGGTGCGTCAATCTATGCCGCGCCAGAATGTTTGGGGCTTTTCTTGATCGACTCTCAGAGCAAACGCCGGAACGAAAAGCTCGGGCGCGACGCCGAAACCTGGGCGTGTCGCTATTTGCAACTCAAGTTCTATCGAATTCTCGCAAGACGTTTCAAAACGAACCTGGGGGAGATCGATATTATCGCCAGACGATGGCAGACGCTGGCTTTTGTCGAAGTTAAATACCGACCCGACCTAGACGAAGGCTTGTGGGCTCTTCAGCCGCACCAGAAAAAACGCCTGATTCACGCCGCCTCTTTTTTGGCCGGACGCTACGCCCGGCCCAGAGATACCATCCGGTTCGACCTTATCGTGGTGGTGCCGCCTTGGAAAATCTATCACTTGAAGAATGTTTTCTCGGACCTGTCCGAGACCCCGGCGCACGCATGGCATTTGTAAGCGTGCCGCTCGAATCGAATCGAATTCGCTTAAGAGGGCTTGAGAGGAATCTCAAACGTGCGCCAAGTATCCCGGAGCGCGTCTAGTAAATGCTCGATATGGGTGTCTCCATGGAGCGGCGAGGGGGTCAGACGCAGACGCTCCATCCCCATCGGAACCGTCGGATAATTAATCGGCTGAACGTAAATGCTGTGCTCGCGGAGTAAATAGTCCGTAACCGCCCGACAGAGCCGCGCCTCGTGCACCAGAATCGGGACGATGTGGCTGCGGGTCTCAAGCATCGGCAGGCGCGCTTTGCGAAGAGCGTCTTTCGTTTTTTGGACCTGACCTTGATGCCGCTCGCGCAGCGAGGGCGTTTCACGCACAATGGCCAGAGCTTCTCGCGCCCCCGCCACAAGAGCCGGCGGGAGCGACGTCGTGAAAATGAACCCAAAGCCAAAAGAACGAATGAAATCGACTAAAATGTGACTTCCCACGATATAGCCTCCCATCGAGCCAAAGGCCTTGGCGAGAGTCCCTTGCAAAATATCCACCCGGTCGGCAAGGCCATAGGCTTCGGCGATCCCTCCGCCTGTGGGGCCATAGAGCCCGACCGCGTGGACCTCGTCTAGAAAAAGAAGAGCCCCATGTTTTTCTTTGGCCTGGATGATTTTTTCCAGAGCCGCAATGTCTCCATCCATGGAATAAACGGACTCTGTGACGATGATTTTCGGCGTTTCGGGGCCATACATAGACAATTGGGACTCTAGGACGTCTATGTCATTGTGGGGGAAAATATGCTTGCGGGCACCAGAGTGGCGGATGCCCTCAATCATGGAGTTATGATTGCCCGAATCCGAAAAATAAACCAACCCAGATAAACGCCGGCCTAAAGTCGACAAGGTCGTGTAGTTCGCGACATAGCCCGACGTGAAAAGCAGTCCGCGGTCTTTGCCGTGGAGCCGAGCGAGCTCTTGTTCCAGTAAAAAATGCTCCTGGTGGGTGCCAGAGATGTTACGCGTGCCGCCAGTCCCATTGCCATAGCGGGCGACGGCCGCCTGCACTTTTTTCTTGACGCGTTCGTCCGTGCCCATCCCTAGATAATCGTTCGAACACCAGACGACGACTTGCTTTTGGGTGCCGTCTGCTTCGTGTTTCGTGACGATAGGATAGCTGTCTCTGTGCCTTTCAAGCTGTGCGAAAATTCTGTAATTCGCTTGCTTTTTGAGCTCTTCAAGGGCTCCAGCCATGGAAGCGTTGTAATCGAAGGACATGGGGCTTTCGGTGCGGAGGCTGCGAAGAAAAACAGGGAAAAGCCGAGGAACACTCTAATCAGAGACGCGGCTTTGGTTTTATCACGTTTGGCCTAAAAAGCTTATATCTCTCTTCTATCCACTAGAAGATTTGACTTGGATGGTGGGCCCGTGCTCGGGGAAGGCCGCCCGAGTGCACCAGAAAAAAAAGGCCGTTCATCAGAATAGCGTTCGATAGCTTCGATACTATAGCACAACGAAAGCTCCATGAGCACGGCGAAAGACTGGCACGACCTTCACGCTACTCTGTCGGACTCTAGCTCAAAAAATAAAATAGGCCGATTTCTTTAAGAAGTCCAAGAGGCAATCAGGAAGAACTATAGAAAAAGATGCGTTGCTCAAACGTTCTTGCACATAAACCTGTATCACAGAGAAACCAAAGCACAACCCGAATCGTATTCAAAAATCAGAAAGGCGGACTAAAAACGGCATCGGGCGGTCTGGCCCGCCTTGATGCCAACCTCGTCCCCAAGCCCGCTCGAGGAAAACACAGCCGGCGCGCTCGGTGGAGGTGGGGGGCGTTCTCGGCGGGAAGACGTTCGTCTGGTTTCGCCTGGTTTGTCTGGTTTCGCCTGGTTTGTCTGGTTTCGCCTGGTTTGTCTGGTTTCGCCTGGTTCGTCTGGGCTCGTCTGGTTCGTCTGGGTTCGCCTGGTGCGTCTGGGTGCCGGACTGCGCAGAGCTCGGGCCTCTCGGGCCTATTGGGTGCGCAGATGCTGTAAAACTTCCGTGAGTTGCGAAACCTGGCGGAAGAAAAAAGAGAGTCGCCCCGCCCCGTTTTTTTTCTGCTGGATTTCGACTTTCATCCCGAATTTTCTCTCCAGCTGTTCCAGATATTCCACGAAATCCGGGTCTAGGTCTGGCAGGCTCTTTCCATCGAGCGGCGTCTTCTTTTTTTTCTTCTGATAGGCCACCATTTGTTCGGTCTCTCGAACGGTTAGGCTTTGAGCCATAATGCGTTGCGACATTTCGAGGCTTTTGGGACTCCCGACCAGGGTTCGCGCATGGCTGGCAGAGAGCACTCCGGAAGCAACATGCGCCTGAACAGAGGCGGGAAGCGTCAAAAGACGCAAGCTATTCACAATGGCCGGCCGAGATTTGCCCGAAAGAGACGCAATCTTGTCATGACTCATGCGATGGTCTTGGACGAGTTTGGCATAGGCCTGGGCTTCTTCAATCGGATTGAGATCCTCGCGTTGCAAATTTTCCGTCAAAGCCAGAATATCTATAAGCTCCGGGGTTACGGCCATGATGGCGACCGGCACTTCAGCGAGCTCCGCTTTCTGGGCGGCTCGCCACCGCCGTTCTCCGGCGATGATTTCGTAAAAAGTCTCTGAAGGGTCGTCGTCCTCGCCGGTGTTTTTGCCGGTGCTTTCGCTGGTGTTTTCTCCAGTGTTCTCGCCGGGTCCGGTATGATATCCGGTGAGAGGTGCAGCTTTCTCTGTCTTTGTTTCAAACCCAGAAAGCGCGTGTGAAGGCGCGCCGACAGACGCCTGCGCCCCGCCGAGGCGCGTGGGGGCGCGGACGAGAATGGGCTGAAGCATGCCTTGCTCTCGAATCGAGACGGATAAGGCGTCTAGTTTTTCGGGGTCAAAATTTTTGCGAGGCTGTCCAGAACGCGGCCGTATCTTATGAATGGGTAAGGTGGTTCTTTGCGTCTCGCCCAATTTTTGGACAAGTTCTTCGTATCGATCCCCAATCAGAGCCTCAAGCCCTTTGCCTAAAGGCGACAATTTGAGACTCATCCAGAAGCTCCTATTCTGGCTTTCATGACTTCCCGAGCCAGGGCTCTATAAGCCAGACTGCCGGGACATTCTGGTTCATAGACAATAATGGGTTTGCCATAGGAAGGCGCCTCGGAAAGTTTTACGTTTCTGGGAATGGTCGTGGCGAAAACTTTACGGGCAAAATGCTTCCGGACATCCTGAGCGACGACATCGGAAATGCGGTTGCGTCTATCGTGCATGGTCAAAAGAACGCCTTCAATGCTCAATTCCGGGTTCAAAGATTTTTGAATCAGATGGACGGTCTGTAAAAGATGCGAGAGCCCCGTCAAGGCGAAAAATTCGCACTGAAGCGGGACAAGAACTTTCTTAGAAGCCACAAGCGCGTTTAAGGTCAGTAAGCCCAGCGAAGGCGGGCAATCGATGAGGATGATGTCATAGTCCTTTTGCCTGGGCGCGAGAAAATTTTTAAGACGC
This sequence comes from Alphaproteobacteria bacterium, assembly GCA_965203415.1. Taxonomy (GTDB): domain Bacteria; phylum Pseudomonadota; class Alphaproteobacteria; order CBDBCS01; family CBDBCS01; genus CBDBCS01. Next base: position 964,833 of record CBDBCS010000006.1, read on the forward strand.
TGGGCTCTGTCGGGCATGGCGGTGAGTTCTATTTCGGCTCCGACCAGATTTTGACTGGCTGGGTAAAGGTCTATCGTCCTATCGTCCAGAATGTGGACCCGAAGCGGCGCCATCGGTTTGGAGCTTTCCGTAAGCCCATTGTAAATGGTCTCGGTGCAATTTTTGGCGTTCAGGCCCAGACCCGTCGTCGCATTGGCTTGAGGGTCTAAATCAATCAGGAGAACCTTGAGATGCAATTCGGCCAAGCACGCGGCTAAATTGATGGAGGTCGTGGTTTTGCCGACTCCGCCCTTTTGGTTTGTGATCGCAAAAGAAATGGCCATAGACTTGCAGTTACAAGCAATCCCTCTGTTGTTCTTTGGTTCGGATTGCGAGAACCGACTCCTCTCTGATGCGAATGGGTTGGAGGCAAAGGAGGCCGAGCGGTGGCGAGTCGGCTTTCCACAAAAATATAGTCTAATTTATGCGTGTGGATAAAACTTGTCAATTCGTTTTTTTGCTTTGAACCTAAAAAATAAGCAAGATAGGTTCTTTTCTTATCATGAGCGTTCAATTTTATGTCTGAAATGTTTTTTAAGCTCAGGGCTCGGAGGGCGACCAGTCCCATTTCTTGCAAATCGAGGCGGGCCAGGTCGGAAGCTATAACGCTTGGAAAGCAGCCTGTTTCACGTGAAACATGGCGCAGAAAATTCGCCTTGTGTCTGCTTTTTTCGCAAAGCCAGACGCGTCCGGCCCCCGTCCCGGCCCCTGTGTTGTGCCCTGTGTTGTGCTTTGTGTCGGTCTCGGTTCCGCGAGCGTTTTTTTTCATCAAGAGCAAAGCCCATATGAAGCCTGGAAAGCCCGCGCCGCTTCCTAAGTCCAGCCATGGACCCGGAAACCTCGAGACGGTCTCGAAGTATTGAGCGCAATCTAAAATATGACGCTCCCAGATGGCTTGAGAAAAAGAGGCCCAGCTCTCCAATTGGGCCTGCGGGTGCTCATGCGGGTGTCCATGCAAGGCTCGGTTTTCTTTTTTCCGCCGCCCCCCTTTTCGGGTGTCGCTGATGTCTTTTCTGGCGAAAGCTTCCCCGCCTCCTGTAAGATTGAGCTTTTCTTGCCACTTTTGGAGCTCCTGCATAAAACAATGCAGTTCCTGAAGAGGAAGCGCGCCCGATAAACCCGATAAACCCGATAAATCCGCGAGGGAAGTACGCGCCGCGAAAGGTGAAAAAGATGGTGGCGTCTTCATACAAGAATCCCTCTGAAGCGGCTGACGGAACTGGCTGAACTTGGTCGAAGCGGCGCGGAAATGCCCCAAATGTCCCGGGGCGGCTCGATGGTGGTTGGCTTGTCGGATGGATGTATCGTTAGAGCTCGGCTCGAAATCAGAGACCCCGAGCGGACGTCGTTAGCGGACGCTGTCTCCAGAATTTCAAAAAATCAAAATCATCCGTATCCGCAAAGAATGGGGCAGGCAAACAAACAGCAATTCCGACCTCGACGGCAAGCGCCGGACCCCTCCCTGGGTTCCCTCACCGGACCCACAGTCATGGGTTCGGGGAGTTTTTCTAACCATAAGCGAGCTTCTGAAAAGAAGAACGGAGTCCCTTCGTTTCGCGCGTGCTTCTCTTTCCGAGGGCGTGCGAGGGCGTGTCAGAAAGCGTGTCGGGGTTTGTGTATGTTTTCAGGAACCCTTTTTTTTCAGATAGCACAACAGAGCCAGAACGCCTGCGGGTGTGATGCCGGCCTTATTTTTCGCCTCGGCCAAAGAGAGAGGTCGGAACTCTGAAAGGCGTTCTTTTTCCTCGGTAGAAAGCCCAGAAACTTGCGTATAATCCATATTTTGAGGAATTCTGAGTCCGTGTTCTGATTGATAGTGCTGAATTTGTTTTTGCTGACGCTCGTAATAGCCTATGTAGTGCGCATCATTGAGCATAAGATTTTGGATTTCCCGGGGCCACGCCAGGATTTCTGGCCAGAGACTCCCAAGGGTTTCCAAGGTCACATGAGGCAAGCCCATAAGCTCCAAAGCGGAACGCTTTCTCCCGTCCTGTCTGATCTGGATGCCCGCTCGGGCCAATTCCGAAGGCGAACGCACCCAAAGAGGCGTCTCCTCGCAGCCATACGGCGAGCCGGCCTGGCGTCGGGCTTGCTCGAGCCGCATCCTTTTTTCTTGGAAACGCTTTTTCTGCGTGTCGTTTATGAGTCCCAAGGCCACGCCTCTGGCGGTGAGCCGCTCATCCGCATTGTCCGCCCGCAGCAGGAGCCTGAATTCAGCCCTAGACGTGAACATGCGATACGGTTCCAGAACCCCTGTCCGCGTCAAATCGTCCACCAGCACCCCAAGATAGGCCTCAGAGCGGTCCAGAACAAAGGGCGCGCGGCCCGTCACATAAAGGGCGGCATTTATACCGGCCATCAAGCCCTGCCCGGCCGCCTCTTCGTAGCCGGTGGTTCCGTTAATTTGTCCGGCAAAAAACAGGCCTTCTCTGTGTTTAACCGCCAGAGAGGGCTCCAGCGTTCTCGGGTCGATATAGTCGTACTCCACAGCATAGCCATACTGGAGGATTTTCACCTGTTCCAGACCCACGATGCGTTTGATGAAGGCCTCCTGAAGTTTCGGGGACAGCGACGTCGAGATCCCATTCGGATAAACCGTTGCGTCATGAAAGCCCTCGGGTTCAAAGAAGATTTGGTGGGCTTGATTCTCTGGAAATTTGAGGATTTTTTCCTCGATAGAGGGGCAATAGCGCGGCCCCACGCCGTGGAATTGCGACGCGAACACAGGCGACTCGTCGCCGGCAGAGCGGATAAGCGCGTGGACGCTTTCGGAAGTGGCCCCGAGGAAGCAATCCAATTGCTTCTGAGGCAGCTCTGTTGTCATAAAAGACATGGGTTCGGGCGGCTCATCCCCAGGCTGAGGTGTCAATTTCGTATAATCAATCGTTCGGCCATCCAGGCGCGGCGGTGTTCCCGTTTTCATACGCCCGATACACATTTCGGGCACGGCGTCTCGGAGAGCTTGCGCCATGGTGTGCACGGGGCGCTCGCCGATTCTGCCGGCCGGAATGCGTTCTTTGCCTCGATAAATCAAGCCGCCAAGAAAAGTCCCCGCCGTGAGCACAACAGCCCGACACGAGATGGTTTGTCCATTCTGGCAGCGCACGCCTCGGATGCGGCCTTGAGAGTCCGAGACGAAGTCCGTGACTTCGCCCTCGTAAATTTGTAAATGGGCGAGTTGGTTGAGTTCCTTTTGTATAGATTCTTTATAGATTTGGCGGTCTGTTTGAGCACGAGGGCCTCGGACGGCGGGGCCTTTAGAACGATTGAGAACTTTGAAATGGAGCCCTGCCCGGTCGGCCGCCTGCGCCATCAAGCCCCCAAGCGCGTCTATTTCACGAACAAGGTGGCCTTTTCCCACACCGCCGATCGCCGGATTACAGGACATCTGCCCGATGGTGCTCTTGTGGTGTGTGATGAGATACGTCGGCACGCCCATGCGGGCGGCGGCGGCGGCGGCTTCTGTCCCGGCATGGCCGCCTCCGATCACGACAACGGCGGGGCCCGAGGAATCGGTGGAATGGAGGGGCGGATGCGACATAGGCGACATAAAACAAAGGCTCGGGAGAGGTCCGTCCAAAACTTGAGCCAGGACAGGGACCCCGGTGCCGGTGCCGGCACCGGCACCGAGTTTATCATTTTCCGATACAAAAATCTTGAAACACTTGCCCCAGCACGGTCTCGGTTTCCAGAGGCCCCAGCAGCGCGGAAAGAGCCCGAGCCGCCTGTTCGATTTCATAGAGTCTCAATTCAGGAGCCAAAGTCCGCTCGGCTTTTTGCAGAGCCTCCAAAGCCTGTTGCAAATGGGTTCGATGGCGCCGGTGCGAAACGAAAAAAGGAGCTTCTTGGTTTTCCAAGTGTGTTGCGAAGAAAGCGGCCACCCATTTTTCCAAAAAACCAGATAGAGCCTCCAAGCCTTCGCCTGTTTTGACGGATATCAGAAAGCACGGATAGTTCTCGATATTATGGGCGAGGGCCTTTTGTTTTGAATCCGAATCTTTTGAACAAAGGTCTATTTTATTGACGACCCGAACGATTTGAGTTTGTTTCCGAAGCCTGTTTTTGATTTTCTGAGACTGAAACGGAAAATATTCCAGGCTGTTCATATCTATGAGAATGTCGGCGTTTTGAGCGAGCTCGAGAATTTTCTCGATGCCTTTTTGTTCGACGGGGTCTTGCGATAAGGTCAGGCCGGCACCATCGTGGAAACGAGCCAGATGCGTGCCGAAGGGGATGGGCGCGCGCAAGACGTCGCGCGTGGTGCCCGGATGCGGCGAGGTGATCGCAATTTCTTGCCGGGCAAAAAAATTGATCAGCGAAGATTTTCCGACATTCGGAGCCCCTAGCAGGACGACTGACACGCCGGTCTCCATTTTTTCTCGAATCGAATCCGTTTGAAGCGACTCTTGCAAACTCTTTATAAGAGCCTGCACCTTCTGGCGTTCCGGGGCCTTCGGCGGCTCTGAGGGGTTCCCGGGGACGTCTTGTGGGACGTCTTGTGGGATGTCTTCTGGAAATTCTATCGTTGCGACCAATTGGGCGGCCGCCGACAAGAGGGTCTCGCGCCATGTTTCCACGACGCTCGAGAGTTCGCCCTGTTTTTTTTTCTGAGCGAAAAGCAGTTGCACATTCGTCTCGGCGCGCACGAGGTCCAAGACGGACTCGGCTTCCAGGAGCCCCATCTTCCCTGAGAGAAAGGCTCGTTTCGTGTACTCCCCGGGTTCGGCCATTCGCACATCGTCCTGAGATTCGAAATAATCGAAAAGATTTTTCAAGACGGCTCGACTGGCGTGGAGATGCAATTCGACGACGTCCTCGCCCGTGTAAGAGCGGGGCGCCGAAAAAAAGCAAATCAACCCGTCATCTAGCCTCTGGCGTGTTTCTGGGTGGTGAAAGCGTGTCCGATAGAGGTATCTGTCTTGCAGAGCTTTCCCAGGCGGCAAAGAGCAGCACGCTCGCCCGAGCTCGAAGGCTCGTCGTCCAGACAAGCGGACAAGCCCGAGGCTTGCTTTCTCGAGCCCTGTCGTCAGGGCAAAGATAGTCTCCATGTTGCTGTCCTCACAGCCCGGTGCACCCAGACCAGACCCCCTTTTAGCCTATGATTTTGTGTTTCGTTTTTAAGGCCTCATTTGGCAATTCTTCACAATACAGGCCTGATCAATTGACAGAAATCGTCTAATGTTTTGACTTTTCTGTTCTCAACATCCTTGATAGTCAAATCCCATTTATAAGCCATGCTCTGAGCGCGTCTATGCATGGCATCTATCGTGAACTGTCCATAAAGCATTTGGCCTGATAAAGGGCAATGTGTCTTTGGGGGCAGCTGTGACGTAAATATCGAACGGAGCAATGTCTAATAAGATCAATGCATGATAATCCCTGTCCTTCTCTATATTCTCATGCTGAAAGTTGCGTCCTGTTTTTCCGACCGTAGCGGTTTTTATTTCAAGCTTGATTTTTTTATGGACTAAGACGTCCCAGTGCTTCGAATTTGTGCCCTAACGTCGCCAAACACTGGGCTATAGTTTTTCCCCTATCTCACCTCTGCTGTCAGCTGAAACAGTTTTCAACCGATTGAACAAACCAGCTTTATGCCATACGTCTTTTTCTTGCACTTCATTCGCTTTTGCATGGATGATTTCAATCAATGTATCACGCAGGTGAGTCATAGAAACCGCCTCTTGTAACGACATCTTCCACCAAGCTAAATCGAAGATTGACGGCGCCATTCGTAGATACAAAGGCGGTTTCATGCCAATCATGCTTTTCTAGCAGGTTCTTGATCTGTTCCTTGTTTTGAAAAATCACAACGCCCATCCCGCGCCTGTTTGGCAAGGATTCAAAGTTCTCATAAACCCTCATCCCTTTGAAACATGTTGTGGGCAAATAAACATCGCACTTATCGAGCATGTGTTTATTTCGTGTACTAGCGGGCGTGCCTCCATCTGACAGCGAATAGATTTTTATAAATTTTTGCGCTGTTTTTCGGGGCGGCAAAACGATTTTATCGTGTCTGATTTTTGTCCATACCTGAAAGAGCGTGCTAATTTTCATCTCGGTTTTATCGGGTAAAATAAAAGAGTCAGCCGGCAATGATTCTGTATGGGCAAGTTTAAATCTAGGGTCGATTCGTTTTTTAGGGACGCCTTTGCCATCACTTGCAAACAATTGTGGCAAAATGAACGCGATGACGTCCGCAAAACGAGCTGCGTGATTTATAAATTGCAAAGCCGTGTGGCCGCGCAGACCAAACGGAGGATTTCCAATCACGATGTTTTTATCTGTAGGCGGCTCCCATAGAAGAAAATCGCCTTTAGCAATATCGGGCGCCCTAGGCTCGACGTCCAATCCAATCCGCCTTGCTTTCGGCAGCAGGTCATAGAAAGCCCCGGCCCCGGCGCTAGGCTCTATCATGGTATAGGCTCGTCTAGTGATGCCAAGTTGCCGAGCGACTCGCTTGAACGAAGCGTAGCAGTGGCGCGCAATGTGTTCTTTTGTGAAGAATTGGTCTTCGGCTCCAGGTGCTTCGCCCCTGATGCGTTTCAAATCATTTTCGTAATGTGCGGGGACCTGAGCCTGTTTCACCCATCTCTCCACGGTGTTCGTGTGCAAGCCCAACTTAGCGGCGATGCGCTCTTCCCCTATTTTTTGCCTGATTTCATTGAAAATCGCCTGTATCATGATGCTACCAATATCATGAAGCAATCAATTCCAACTGGGACACCGCCCGGTTCTTATTTTTTTGTTTCGCATGCCCGCCTCTGCCCTGCATGGTATGCATACCATATAGGCCTCATCGGCTGCAACGGTGTCCTTTTTGGCATTTATTTGAAATCGTTTCAAAAAACGCTTGACAAGTTTTCTCTATGTCTTTACAGAAGAATTGAGTCGTCTACGAAGCTTCTCTTGTTTGCCGTTCCTGTGCGTTCCCGTGGTGGGTGCGTGGGGGGGGGTCTCGGACGAGGGGCGGGGGTGTGAGAGTCCCGTCCAGCGTGGGGAGGCCGCGGGGAGGCTAGGGTAGCGACGGTTTTTTTTCTTTTAGAACGGAGTCTTGTTTTATGACGAATTTGAAAAACACACGGACTGAGGGCAACCTCAAAGACGCTTTTTCCGGGGAGAGCCAAGCGAATCGGCGTTATCTCTATTTCGCCCAGAAGGCCGACGTTGAGGGCTATAACGACGTCGCGGCGGTTTTCCGCTCGACGGCGGAGGGCGAAACGGGCCATGCGCACGGCCACCTCGAGTTTCTGGAGTCCGTCGGCGACCCCGCGACGGGCTTGCCCATCGGCGGAACGTCCGACAATCTGAAAGCCGCCATTCAGGGCGAAACCCACGAGTACACCGACATGTACCCGGGGATGGCCAAAACCGCCCGAGAGGAAGGCTTTGAGGAAATCGCCGACTGGTTCGAAACCTTGGCGAAGGCCGAAAAGAGCCACGCGGGGCGGTTTCAGAAAGCTCTGAACACGCTTGACGCTTAAGCGACGCTTAAGCTCAGGAGCCGGGTTCATGGTCCAGATGGGCCCCAGGCTTTTTCGAGGCCTGGCCCCAAGGGCCCGGATTTCGGGGGAGGCTGCCTCGGCAGCGTGCCGGCGGTGTGGGCTTCTGAAGGAGGCTCTGCCGCCGCTTCCCCGATAGGCGAGGCGGCAAGGTCGTATACCAGGTCGTATATAAAGGGCGCATCATGGAAGAAGGCGTTCGGGCCCCAGAGAGACGCCCGATAAAATGGCGGGATCCCGGGTATTGGGACGAAGAGGCTCTCGACCAAGAGCTCCGGCGTGTTTTCGACATTTGTCATGGGTGTCGGCGTTGTTTTTCGCTTTGCGATTCGTTTCCCCGTCTTTTCGCGCTCATAGACGAATCTCATACGGGTGAATTGGATAGTGTAGACTCCAAGGCTTTCAAGCCTGTTGTGGATGCGTGCACGCTCTGTGACATGTGTTTCATGGTGAAGTGCCCGTATGTGCCGCCCCATTCTTTTGATGTAGATTTTCCGCATTTAATGTTGCGCTATCGGGCGGTCGAGGCTCGGCGGCCGGGGCGAGCTCGTCGTTTTTACGCGGCCCCCGGGGCCTTTGTAGAAGCGTTTTTAGCGGGTTTGATTCGGAGAACAGACACGCTCGGCAAGGCGAACGGCTTATTTCCCCGCCTGGTCAATCCTGTTCTGGACCGTCGGAGTCGTCTCACCCGGTGGCTTTTGGAGCGGGCGTTAAAAATCGACCGGCGAGCCGTTTTGCCGCGCGTCGCCGGGACGTCGTTTCTGATACGCATGCGAGAACTGTATGTCGAGGGCGGGAAGCCCGGGGCCAAGTCGGCGAGCCTTCCCGGGCCGAAAGCCCCCGAGGTGCCGGCGTTGTCGGTGTTTTCTCCGGAGCCAGAACCCGAGACAGAAGCAGACCCGCCGCCAACGAGCGCGGCGTCCTCGCCCGCCACCGAGAACGGGGATGCGTTGAGGCCCCGGGAAAATCAAGAAAATCAGGAAGACCGTGAAGCCGTCCCCGCCCTTTCTCGAGAGGCCTTGCCTCGGCACGTGGTGCCTCAGCACGTAGTGCCTCGGCGCGTCGTTTTCTACACCTCTTGTTACGGCAATTATAACGAGCACCATCTTGGCGAAGCGGCTCTTTATGTTTTGGCCCACCATGGGGTGGACGTCGAAATTCTTTATGACGAGTGTTGCGGCATGCCGCAGCTCGAGGGCGGCGAACTGGCGGTTGTGTCTCAAAAGGCACAGCGGGTGGCTTCTCGGCTCGAGCCCTGGATCGATCGGGGCTATGCGGTGGTCGCCCCTGTTCCCAGCTGTAGCCTTATGTTCAAAAAAGAGTGGGCTCTGCTTGTGCCGGAGGACAAGACCGTCGCCAAGCTTGCCAAAGCCAGCTATGATTTATCGGAATATATCGTCGCCCTTGCCAAGGCCCAAGCTAGAACCCATACAACCCATGCGGCGGCGGACGCCGTTTCCCCTTCGGCGGACGCCGTTTTTTTGACGAGTCCTCCAGAAGAAGAGGCGCCTTCGCCTTCAGAGGAGCCTCTTTCCTTCTCCCCGCGTGTGGCACTCCACATTTCGTGTCATAGTCGGGCTCAGAACATGGGGCGCAAGGCTGAAGAGCTCCTTCGGCTTATTCCGGGCATTCGGCTCAAAGTGGTGGAGCGTTGCTCGGGTCACGGCGGGAGCTGGGGCATCATGAAAGAAAACTGGCAAACCGGCATGCGCGTCGGGCGTTTGAATTTCCAGCAGATGAATGATGAAGGCCGAAGCGATGTCATTATTTCAGAGTGTCCCCTAGCCGGCCTCCATATAGAACAGGGCCTAGAGAGCTTGCGTGAAGGCCAAGCCATGCCCGAGCGCTTGGCGCATCCCGTTGTCTTGCTGGCCCGGTCTTATGGCTGGCGCCCGGCGTAAAATTGGCGTGAGAGTCGTCGTGAAATTGAAAGCCGCAGATTTTTTATCTTATGAAGCGTATGCGCCTCGCAGGCGCGAGCTTCGGCGCGAGGCTATCGCCCTTAAACAGAGACGGCGTCTGTATGTTGGCCCGCATGCCTCGGTTCATTTTGAGAATCGAGAAACAATCCAGAACCAAATTCAGGAGATGCTCTATATAGAACGGGGCGGCGCGGCGCAACTCGAGGACGAACTTGCGGCGTATACGCCTCTCATCCCTGGGGGCGATGAATTGGTTGCCACGATTTTGTTCGAATTGGAAGACGCTGCGAAGCGCGAGCGTTTTTTGTCACAAATCGGAGGTATCGAGAAAAAGATTTATATGAAAATGGGCCCCGAGACACTCCTGGCTCGTTCGGAGGAGGATCTTGAATACACCACCTCTGAAGGCAAGGCGTCCAGCGTCCTGTTTGTTCATTTCGATTTTACGCCGGCTCTCAAGCTTGCTTTTATGCAGCAGGGAGACTCACAAGGAGACTCGCAAGGAGACCCGCAAGAGGTCTGGTTCGGTTTTTCGCATCCCAATTATTTGCACGCGGCCCAATTGAGTCCCGCTCTGCGTCTTGAATTAGGGTCAGATTTCACCCGCTCCTAGCCCTGACGAGGCCGAGCTCGTGGACAATGTTCGTGCGGCGTTCAGGCGTCTCGGCGGCCTTGACCGAATCGACGTGCCAGTCCGGCAGAGAACAACACAAACGTAGCGACACTCCCGCCGAGGGCGGCGTAAAAAATAAAGCGAGGGTCTGTCCAATGAAAGAGCGCACTACTCCAGACCGGGCCGACCACGCGAGACAGGCTTTGGCACGATTGGAGCAAGCCGAAGATGTGTCCCTTTTCAGAGGCAGGGACGAGGTGTGCGACAAAGGCCTGAAAAGCGGGCGTTGTCAGGCCAAGCCCGAGTCCCAGCGTGAAAAAGCCTCCATAAAGCCACCAGGCGGATGGCGTCACAGCCAGGATAAAGAAGCTCAAGCCGACCGTGACGAGGCCGCTCTGGATGGTTTTGGTAGTGCCGAAATACGCGACACTTTTGCGCGTCAGCACGCCTTGAGCCAGAATGTTCCCGAGGCCGCCTAAAAAAAGCAGAACAGCCAGGTCTTGCGTGCGGAATTGAAAGACCAGATGTGTCCAGCTCGCCACGATGCTTTCCACGCCTGTGAAGGCGAGGAAGAGCAAAAACCAACACAGCAGCCAGCGTGCTATCGGTTTGGAGCCCCGCCAGCTTCTTGGGGGCGGGCTTGTGCCGCTTCGAGGGCGCAGAGACGGTTTGTGTGCCTCATGCGGCGGGAGCCCCGGCGCTTCGCGCTCTTTACCCGGCTCTTCGGGTTCTTTATTCGGCCAGTTCCAAGCCTCCCAGCGTTTTTTCTGCCCTAATTGTCTGAATTTTCTGAACGAATCGAGGTCTTGTTTAGGTTTCTCCACAGAGAAAAACAGCACACACCCACACGCTAGAAGGTTAGAGCCCGCCGCAAGGGCGTACATAAAGGCGTGCGGCAGAGCGAATGCAGAAAACAGAGCCACCGCCGCCGGCCCAAGCATGAAGGACAGACCAAAGATGGCTCCGAAATAACCGAGCCACGTGCTGGCTTGTTTTTCGGGCACATAATCCGTGAGGGTCGCTTGAGCCACCGGCAGCCAGCCAGCCGTGAGACCGGCCAGGGCTCGCAGGAGAAAAATTTCCCAGACTTTGGTCGAGAGAAACAGGCCTAGATACGTGACGGTCGTGAGGCTCGCCACGAGCAGAAGCACAGGTCGCCGTCCGATCGAATCGGAAAGGCGTCCCCAGTAAGGTGTCGACAAAAAAGAAAAAAAAGAATAGACCGCGTAGACGAGCCCGACTTTAGCGGGCGTCAACTCCAGTTCCAGAAGATGAAAAGGTAGGGTCGGAATTAAAAGTCCGATGGGGAGCGTGACAAAAAAGCTACTGACGAGTATGGTGTAACAGATTTTTTTATGTGTCATGTCAAAAGTCATCGAGCAACTCATCGCCGATTTCTGTAAAATCCCTGGGTTAGGGCCGCGCTCTGCCCGTCGGGCGGTTCTCTATTTTATGCAGAATCCGGAAAAAAGATTGGGTCCCATGCTAGCCAGCCTGGAGCGCGCTCGCGACACTTTAGTTTTGTGCGAGATCTGCGGCAATCTAGACGAAGCGCGGCCGTGCTGGATCTGCCAAGACACGCAGCGTAACACGCGTCGTCTTTGTGTCCTGGAAACCATTGGGGATCTGTGGGTCATAGAAGAGAGTCGTGTCTATGATGGGTATTATCACGTTCTGGGGGGCTGTCTGTCGCCTTTGCACGGCATCGGGCCAGAGGGGCTTCGGATAGAGTCTCTTTTGGCTCGTCTTCGTCAACCCCCGGGCCAATTACCGGGCCAGCCGCCGGACCAGGGGCTTCAGCCGGAGCAGCCCAAAGTCTCTTTCGAATCGAGAACGCCCGAGGGGGCGGCCGACTCGGGCCCGGGGCCCGAAACGAGTCCTCGCGCCATACCCCGGCCCATACGAGCCATAGAAGAGGTGATCCTAGCCAATAATCAGACGGTCAATGGGGAAACGACGGCCCGCTATTTACACGAGATTTTGCGGGAAGAGGACGCGAGTCTCAAGATCACCCGCCTCGCGTGCGGGCTTCCGTCGGGCGGCGAGATTGAATACAGCGACTCTTTGACGCTCTCCTCGGCGTTTGCCGCTCGGGGTGCCATTCCGACTTGAGTTTGTGAGCTTTCAAACGCCCCCTCCCAGAGCTCATGGATTCTCGCTTGTCTGCGGTTTTTTCTCGGGTCTGAAGCGCACCACGACGTCGACATCGGCCACATGCCCCGGCGGCGGCGCGAGAGCCGGCTTGATCTCCAGAGGCGGAATATCGACAAGCTGCTGCGTCGTTTCATGCCAGATGTGGTGGTGGGGTCGTGTGTTAGAGTCGTACCATTTTTCTGCCGTGCCAATGCCACGCACTTCGTGGATATAGTCTCGGGCCAGCAAGGCGTTCAAGCATCCATACACGGTTCCCAGTTCCATTTTGATGCCGCGGGCTCGGAGCTTCTGATGGAGTTGGGTTGCTGTGAAATGCCAGTCTTTTTCCTGGATAAGAGCCAGAATCGCAATCCGTTGTGGGGTCGCTCGAAAGCCGAGGCGTCTGAGAAGGTGTGCATAGGCCTTGCCGCTATCTGGCCCCGGTGCCGCCCCTGGTGCTGTCTCCGGCTCCCCCGGCCTCTCTGGCTCTTTGTTTCTGGATGGTTCCATTTTTGTTGCGTTCTTCCCTTATCGTGAGCAAGCTCCGCTGCCTGGTCTCTACCCGGACCGAGGCTTTGAGCGAATTGTCACCGCCACTATAGGCCAAGAGAGACCAATCATGAAAAGGGTTTTTTCGCGCAAAAAGAAAAAGAGGTCCCGCCTGTTTTTTTCGACGCCCTATGTTCTGGGCATCACCGGAGAACCAGGTTCCGGCAAAACCTATGTCGCGCGCCAGCTCGCCCGGCGCCATCGCGGCGTTAGGGTTCTGGACGCGGACCAGCTCGCTCAGATGCTGAGCGGCAGGCGCCGTTATGTGGCTTTAGCCCCTCTTGAGAAAAGGTGTTTCCGCCGCGCTCAGGCGAGGCTCACGCGTCTTATGGGCCGTGATTCCTGGACGCACGAAGAACTCGTCGCTCGCGCCTATCGAGAGCCCGTTTTTTTAGATCGAATCGAAACCATCCTCCACACGGAGCTCCGACGCGTCCTAGAGCTACGTTTAGGCGTCTTCCGTCGACAGGGCTTGAGGTGGGTTATCTTTGACTGTCCGCTCTTATTCGAAGGCGAGTTCGAGGGCTTCTGTCATGCCGTCCTTTGTTGTCTGGCCCCGAGAGCTCGCATGACGGCACGCGTCCTCAAACGGCCGGGTCAAAATCCGGGCCGTTTACAGACGCTCCGTTCGCGTCAATGGAGCCAAGCTCAAAAAGCTGCCCACGCCGAGACGGTGCGCCGCCAAGGAACAATTCCGGGAACCATCCCGGGAAGCACCCCGCCCCTATTCGCCTCGGCCGAGAAAGCCCAGGATACTCAAGACGTGGACAAAGATAGTCACGAAAGAGCCGAATAGGATAAAGGCTCCAAAGATAGCTTTGGCCTCGCGTGCCAGCTCGTTTTCCTGCTGGACGTAGCTACGTTTGATTTGCTGGACTTCATAGGCTGTAACGCCTGCGAACAGCAAGACGACCCCGAAGGAGATCAGAAGCGCCAAGCCAGAGTCTTTGAAGAAAAAGACATTCAACAGCATCAAGACGATAAAGCCGATGGTGGCCATAAAGAAGAATGTGGCCAAGGGCCCCAGGTCTCTTTTGGTGGTATAGCCGACGAAACTCATAGCCCCGAAAATAGAGGCGGTGATTAAAAACGCTCGGACGACATTCGCCCCCGTTGAGACATAGACCATAGGGGCAATCAAAAGCCCCCATAAAGCGGCGTAGCTCCAGAAACAGAGGTGGGCCAAGCCTCGATTCCCCCCAAAAATCAAACGAGGGGCGAAGAAGCCCAGCCCGAGCACGCCGCCGAACAAGACCAAATTCATAGGAAAGCTCACCACAGGGGCGAGTAATTCGGGGGACTGCGTCATGAAATAAGAGACCCCGCCCGCCACCAACAGAGCGAGGGCCATCAATTGATAAACCTGCAACATGTACCGCCGCAAGCCCTCGTTTGTCGCGCCCGCGTGGACGCGGGAGGCTCTGGCTGTTTGCCTTTCAACAGACATTTTCGTATTCCCTTCTGAAATCTAAATCGACTAAAACAAATAAAACAAAAATCCAGGCGTTTCGCTTTTCAAGGGTTTCTCTCTTCCTCCGTCTGGCAAGGCCGAAAGCATCGGGCAAAGAGCCCTAGACACACGCCACCCCCGAAACTTCCGCGAGTTCTCCGGTGCTGCGAAGCCTCCCGGAAGGTAAAGGGAATCTTATAAAAAATCAAGGTCTTATTTGAATCTTTTTAGATTGGCTTCTTAAGATTGGCTTCCTGCTTTCCCCCGTTTGAGGCATCCGCCCGAGTCCCGCCCGAGTCTTGTCATTAAAGGCCCTGGCCCGAAACGGGAAAAAAATACAGAAAAAATATAGTAAAGGAGCTTGACAATTCTTGGGTCTCAAGCTAGAGTAGCATCAAGCGGATGCCAGTGAAGGGTCCGCGGACTGCTCTTCGTGTGGATTGGGCATCGGGTGACCTCCGGGCGAACCGGGGGATAAGTCGGGCTGCTGTTGCGGTTCTGACCCCAGCCGATCGATTCGAGAGCGGTTTTGATCTTGCTTTCTTTCAGGAGATTACGACATGACTCGTTTTGATTTGAACCCTTTTTTCAGAAATTCCGTTGGGTTTGACCGCCTGATGCAGCTCGTTGAGGCGGCTGGGGCGGACGGAAATTCGGGCTATCCCCCTTACAACATCGAGAAGCTCGACCAGAATCTTTACCGCATCACCATGGCGGTGGCCGGTTTTTCCGAGGACCATCTGGACATTGAGCTGCGCGACAATGTCTTGCGCGTGTCCGGCGAAATGGTGCGGGAAGAGCAAAAGGCGGCCTCTTTGTTTCTCCACCGGGGCATCGCCGAGCGCGCTTTTGAGCGGCAGTTCTCCTTAGCCGACTACATCAAGGTGGTGGGGGCTTCGCTCGAGAACGGTCTCTTGCACATTGATTTGGAACGCGAAGTTCCAGAGGAAAAGCGGCCTCGGAAAATCAAGATCGAGGGTAGCAGTGCGCCTCAAGCGGAAGGCGTCCCCACCCTCAAGAAGGTCGGGTGAGTCTGAAGCCGCAGTCTGCAAGTGCTCCCCTCCCAACGGGAGCTCGGGTGATGGCGAAGACGCAGGTGAAAGCGTTTCCACCCTCCCAAAGGTAAGGTCGGTTGAATTAGGTCGGCCTTGAGGCAGTCTCGGGGCCGGCTGGCGCGGTACTTCGGTCCCCGGAGCTGCGGCTGCCAGGTTTGTATCCGGTGTTGTCCGGATTGTTCGTTCCCGGCTCAACCTCCACGACACATCCGCTGGGCTTGTGCGCAGATAGAGACGGAGGCGTCCACCGTTTTGTGTGTGACGCCTCCGTTTTTTGGCGACGTTCTTGCTCTTTTTTTCGATTCGGTAGAGCCCCGAAGGGCGAGCCCGTAAGGCCTTGCCTTTAAGGCTGTGTCTGGAGGCTTTTTTGAATAAGCTCGGCGGCTTTTTCGGCCCCGTGCCAATCGGTCACTTTGACCCATTTCCCTGCGTCCAGGTCCTTGTAGTGTTCGAAAAAATGGACAAGGCGCGCTTTCGCATCGGCCTCGAGGTCCTCGATGGACTTCAAAGTGTCATATTTTTTGGTGAGCCCCGCGTGGGGCACGGCGATAATTTTTTCGTCCTGTCCTTTTTCGTCCTCCATGTTCAGCAGCCCCAGAGGCCGGCATCGGCACACGCTCCCGCCGATGAGGGGAAATTCCGTCAGCACGAGAACATCCAGCGGGTCGCCGTCGCCCCCTAGCGTGTGCGGAATAAAGCCATAATTGGCCGGATAGACCATGCTGACGGGCATGAAGCGGTCCACATGCAGAGCTCCACTTTTTTTGTCGAATTCGTATTTAACAGGAGGCGCCCAAGCTGGAATCTCGATGATGGCGTTCAAATCATAGGGTGGTTTGATGCCTGCAGGGATGAGGTCCAATTTCACAAGGTTTCTCCTGGGTTTTCTAACGAATGTCGAGTTTAAGATCGGGGCAGAGGCACTTGCTCGAAAGAGAAAAAGGCAAAATCGGCTGCGGCCCTTTCGGCCCCTAGGTTCCTCCACAACAGACGGCGTTCCGCTGTATTCGGCATGGTTTTCTCACCCTATTGATTTTCCTTTTTTTGTCAATAGAGTGAAAGACAAAGCGAAACGTTGCGGCACAGAGGTATGGCGGGTGTATCGTGCGTTTGAAAGACGGTTTTTTTTCACATGGTTTTGTTAGGGCTCGCCCAGGGTGCGAAGATCACAGAATGCACAGAACGCGAGAATGGAGCTAGAGTCGTGACACGGCGTCTCCCGGTTTTGTCGGATACCAATTGTCGTTTATGGGCTGAAGGGTGGACTCGAGCATGGGCACGAGGCAGTTGGTGTCACGCACTGTGCCTGTTTTGCCTGTTGTGTCTTTTTTTGTTTTACGCCGACGCTCGGGCGGAATTGCCCGAGCGCGCATGCCGGGCTCTTCTGACGTATCATGCGTATCAGGCCTCCCCGTCCAATGATATTCCGGCCGACATCCCGGATACCATCCCGGCCGAGACCCCAGACGTAGTCGCGCGCCCTGCGCCGGGGGCATCCGCCTGGCGGACGTTTTCCTCGGACAGTTTCACGCTCTGGCGGGCGGCTTCCAACAAGCGAGCTTTACCCGTTCCGAATTGTTTATGGCGTCGTCATTCGGCGTCTGTGGGGGCTCTGGCGACGGCGGAGACCTTCTATATTGCGACCACGCTCGACCACCAATTAGAGCACCAGGATCTCGAAGAAACCGCTTTGGAGCACCGCCCCCATCGGCGCGCGCTTCGGGCAGTGCGTTTGGCGGTTCTGACGGCGAGCGCCACGCATTTTGCGCATGCCGACATCCACGGCCGTGTGGTGATTTACAGACTTGGTTCTGCGCAACCGGCGCATATTCTGACGGGTTTGCCGGCTGAAGTGACGGCGCTCCATTTTTTTCCGGACGGCGAGCGGCTTTTTATCGGCGACAAGGCAGGCGATGTGCGCGCCTGGGATTTTTCACAAAATCAATGGGCGCCGGTACTCCAGGCGCACGAGGCCCCGGTTCTTTTTTTGAATCATCTTGACGCCTATCCTCAGAGCCGGTCGGGTCGCGTGGTTCTTCATCCGGGGCCGCTTCTGGTGACGGCTTCGGTGCAGGGTTCCATGAAAGTCTGGCACGATGGCGTTTTGTTAGGGTCTCTCATCGACAAGCAAGAGACCCAAGCCCCCCTGCAAGCGATTGCGATGAATCCCCAGAGAGACCATGTTCTTTTTTACACGGAAGACGGCACGCTCGTCAGCTGGAGCGTCCCGACTCGGTTTTCTGGGACGCTTGAGACGGCCTCTCCCAGAGCCGAGAAAATTTTCGAAGAGCCGCTCCCCTTAGCGGGGCCTGTGCGCATTCTTTACACGCGCGCTCCCTATGAGATTTTATTATCGGACCAGCGCGGTGACATTTGGTGGCTAGATCTGTTGTCTGGACGTGTTCTGAACAATTTCAAAGGCCATCGCGGCCCGGTGACAGGCCTGGGTTTGGTCCAGCATGGACGGAGGGGTGCCCCTGTCGTGATTTCCTCGGGCGGCGACGGTGAGATTCGACTCTGGTCGCTGGCTTCGCCCCCGCGTTCGGGGTTGAGTTTTTTAATCAGGTCCTCGCGAGAGGAACAGGAGGTCGGGCCGCGTCTGGTCGATTATCTGGCGTTATCGCGTCGTTACTATCTTGCGACGCCTTTTGTTGAACCGCCTCTTTTATCGTTTCCGGTGCGACAAGAGGGCATGAGCCCCAAAGCCTATTTCAGCTTATTAGTCCACCAGGCCCGAGACCGCCGAGGGGTTGCGGCCGAGCTCGAAAAACAATTTCGAACAGACGTAGAGCGGCGCAATCAGGACCTGGCAAGAAGGCTCGCAGGCCTGGATGAGCAAGTGCAGGCGTGGTCCGGAGACTTTTTTTTGAACTATTACGGGCCGCCCCGCGTCGAGGTACGTTTGGATGCCTCTGGGGAATTTCTTTACGATGCGGAAACGGGCCGTTTGGACCTAGAGATCTTGTATCCGGAACGCGGGGTTGCCTATCAGGCGGTTGTTCTGGTCCCCGAGGGCAACGATGCGGCCATTTCGCGCTTGGCGCGCGGCCAAGCCGATTATGGTGTGGTGTATCGATGGGCGCCTTCTGGGACGGTCACGCTTCGGGGGCTTCGTCTGAGAGGCCCGGGTCCCATCTGGCAGCTTGTATCTTTACGGCGCGACGACGTCGATTTTCTGACCCCGCCGGGTATTTATGATGTTGATCTCCCGCCGCCGGCCCCTTACACCAGTCCTCAAACGGACGGTTATCAGAGCCCCAATTTAAAAGAATTTCTTTATGAAGAGGCGGTGCGTGGTCTTGTGCCGTCTCTACCGGACACGCTGCGAGAGCCGGTCGAAGCCAAGCCTCTGGAGCGCGCCCCGGACATACGCAAATTTCTCATGGTGATCGCGACCGAGACCTATCCGCACATGGCCGATGTTCCCTTTGCCGAGCGCAGTGCCAGAAATTATTTTGAACTTATGATTAAGACCCAAGGGATTCCTCTGGCGAATAGTTTTTTACGCTTGGGCGACCAGGCGCGTGCGGCCGACATTTCGAGGGAGCTCCGAGCTTTATTCCAGAAAATAGAACAAACGAAAGAGGACCATCCTCGCGCCTCCATTTTGCTCAATTTTTATTTTGCGGGCCATATTGTTCCCGTGCCGGCGGACGGTTTTGAGCGCTATTTGGGAGCTTACGACACCATTCCGGACTATCTCCATGCGTTCCCTTTTCTGTCGCTTTCCAATCTTGTGAAGCGTATCAACGCCCATCCCGCGATCCAAGAGGCCTTTCTCGTGCTGGAGGGCGGGCTTTCAGGCATGAGCGACGGGCGATTCGTTTTGCGCGGTATGCCGAACCATCTCCGGGCTCTTGTGGCGTCCACGGTGGACGAGCGCCTTTTGCGAGCGTATCACGGCAGCACGATCGCTTTCGGGAAAGTGAGCGTTTTGAGCTCGGCCAGTGCCTATGAAGACCGACACGGTTTTTCCTCGAATCTCGATGTGGAGAGCGGCAATCGAATGTTCACGGCGGCTCTGTTAGCCGACCTGCTGGAGAACCCTAGGGATCTGCCTGCGGATTTGCCTGTTTTTTTTGAGGCGGCTCGCCAGCGGGTTCTGGCGCGCAATGTGCGCAGGAGCTATCGGGCGGCGCGGAACCAAGTGCCACGGCTCTATCTTCCGCCTCGGGAGGTGTTTCCGTGACGAGGCGGGGCCGCCCGGGAATGTGTCATGGGATGTGTCATGGGATTGGGATGCGGCTCCGGCTTTTGCCCGGGATTTTCCGGCATAGAATTTGCTTTGAATTGGCTGTGGTACACTTCCGTGATGCGCCCAGAACACGCGTCTCGGCGTCAGACCCGGCTGCCGAGCGGCCCCGGTCAAGCCCGGTCAGGCGAGGCGAGAGGCGCGGTTTGGCCCCGGGGTAGGCTTGGGATAGGCTTGGGTCTCCTGCTCTGTGGGGGTCGGTATGGGGTCACCTGCCCTGTGGGTGTCGGTCTTGTGTTGTCGGTGCCTGTAAAGACGTTCTATGAAAACATTCCGTGAAGACGAATGGACGAGAGCTTAAAATCTACGAAACGGTTTAGGGCCCAGGCTCGGGCCCAGGCTCGAATTTGGTTGATTCTGGTCGGGTGCAGTTTCTGGCTTCTCTTGAGCTGCGGCGGCGGCGAGGAAGACCTGGAACCCGTGGGCGAGGCGGCTTCGCTCGATGCCGATTTACTTTTTGAAGAGCCGCGGGCCCCTCCCCGAACGCAGCCGCCCCCGGCGGATGGAGACGATGCGGCCGAGTCCGGCGGCCCTGGCGGCGTGGCCCTGGCCCTGGAACAGGGCGAGGAAGACCCCTGTGCCCCGCTCATCGAGGCCGCCGTCAGCGAGGTTCCCAGTTTTCTCTTGGACGAGAACGGTTTTGCCCTACAGGGCCCCGGCTCGCTTCTTCCGGCTTTGCCCTCGGCGCATTTCTGTCCCTTTGGCGCACACAGAGATAAAGTGAATGCCGTTCTGTTTTCCCCGGACGGCTTTTATGCGGCCAGTGCCGGGGCGGACCGGCGCGTCCAGGTCTGGCAATTGGACGACAAAGACCCCATCTACGAGTTGGGGACGTTTCGCTCAGAGCCGCTTGCGCTGGCTTTTTCGCTGGATGGGTCGCTTCTGGCCATCGGACAGAAAGATGGTCGCATCGCCTTTATCGAGACAGAAAGTGGCGCCGTCCTAGGGGTTTTCAGCGGTCATGCCAAGGCGGTTTATACGCTGGCTTTTTCGCCGGATGGGCTTTATCTCGCCTCGGGCAGTGGCGACGGCACCATTCGTTTATGGAGTCTGGAAGACCAGGGCCAGGTTCGGGTTTTCACAGGCGGCCAAGGGTCGGTGCTGTCGTTAGCTTTTTCACCCGACGGTCTTCTTGTGGCCTCGGGGTGGGCGGATGGGGGTCTCCGTGTTTGGGACCGGGGAAGCGGGACGCTTTACCGCCAGTTCGACTATCACCAAGAGCGTCTGAGTGCCGTCGCTTTTTCGCCCGACGGCGAGGTGGTCGCAGCCGCCAGTTGGGACAAGCGCATCAGCCTTTGGCGTCTCGCCAGTTCCGAGCAAATCCACCTGCTGGAAGGGCATACGGGCTGGATTAGCGACGTGACCTTCACCCACGAAGGCGACGAGCTCATCTCGGCCGGTTGGGACCGGACCGTGCGCGTGTGGAGTGCTACGTCGGGCAAAGCCCTGCACATTTTGCGCGGCCATGCGTATCACGTGCGGGCCGTGAGTTGGAATGCGCTCGTTCCTCTTGTCCTCTCGGGTGGCGGCGACAATCAGCTTTATCTCTGGTTTCTGCCGTCGACGCGCGTCCAAAATCATGCCCCGGACAGCGAGTTTCGCCGGCGCTTCCGCGAGAAGCTCGCCGCTTTTCTTTTCGTGCCCGAAGTGCCGCTCCCGGACCTGCCCGAGGCCGAAGGCCTGGAGCGCGAACCTTTCGAAGACAATCAGGCTTATGCCTCGCGTGTTCTTGGCAATCTGGCCGAGCGGACCGAAACACAGGAGCAATTGCTAGACGATTACGACGATGCGGTCCAAGACCGCCAGGACCAAATCGAAGACCGCCAGGACCAACTCGACGAGGTGAGCCCGCGTCTGGTCGCCGAAGCCTATAGCGAGGCCTATGGGACGCCGACCCTCAAGCCCTTGCGCGACCAGCGCGGGCTCCCGGCCTATAATTTTGAGGTTGCGCAGCTTTTTGCGCAACTCAGCTGGTCTCGAACGTCGCGGACGCAGCAGGTTATCATTTTGGTAGAGCCCGCTTTTGCCGAAGAGCTCTTTTACGGCCTGGAGCAAAACGAAATCCCCTTTGCCATTTTTTACCAGTTAGACAGCCAGAACATCCCGATTCCCTATGCTCTGGGGATCGATGGCCAACCCCCTGCTTTCAATCTCATTTTTCCTTGAGGCCCCATTGGGGGCACCCGACAGACGTATGGGAGACGCCTCGTGGGGTTGAAATCTTGTTTTCTGCCGTTTTTACTGCTAGGCTGGCTCCTGGTTCCGGCGTGGCAATGGCACTTTCTGGGCATGAAAATGGATATAAGACATCGTATAAGACATAGGCGGCGGAGCCGCAGCACATAATGGCACTTTCTGGTGGGAGCAACAGACGCGAGGAAGGCGGTTTTAACCCGCTTTACGCGATTGTCTTGGGCGCGGGCGTGGTGTTGTTATTGGCGGCTTTGGGTCTCAATTACTGGCTCAATCGTGGCGACAGCCCTGAAGACGACGCCCTGCCGGCCGGGCCTTTGGGCCTTGCCCCGGGGGATGAGGCCTTGCAGGTTCCAGCCCCCGACCAGCCCGCTGGGGGTCTCCCGAATTTTTTTTCGCGTTCCCCCGATGAGGAAAAACTGCCTCTATTTGACATTGTCCGGATCGCCCCGGGCGGCGACACGGTGATTGCGGGCCAGGCTTTGCCCGACGCCAATGTTGTCCTCGAATTGGACGGGCGCGACCTGAGCACGGTGCGGGCGGACGACCGTGGCGAGTGGGTCTTTGTCGGCAAACAAACGTTTCAACCGGGCGAGCACCGGCTCAAGCTTCGCATGGAGCTGCCCGGCGGCGACGAGGAAATCCAGAGTTCCGAAGATATTCTGATTCTGGTGCCCGATGAGCCCCTTGTCCTGCAGGGCGGCAAGAGCCCCAGTCAACCTTTAATTGTCCTCCTGCCCGGCGACGAGGACCGCGGCACCCGCATTTTACAGCGCCAGTTTTCGGACCAGGTTCCGCTGGGGCCTTATTTCACGGTGGACACGGCGGACTACATGCCCGGCCAGCGCTTGGTTTTGCAAGGGACGTTGCGCGCCGAGCCGGCGGTTCTGGTGGCCTATATAGACGACCAATATATCGGCGAGACCGCCGTCCAGGGCGAGGGCGCTCGCGCCGTCGAGTGGCGTCTTGATTCTAATCGCGCCGATTTTCGGCCCGGCGGGCACCAACTCCGGGTGGATATGGTCGTAGAGGGTTCGGTGGTTGTGCGGCGTATCCTGCCCTTCGAGATCGATTTTCCACAGAACTTCGACGTCCAGAACCGAGAAATTTTGGTGCAGCGAGGCGATTCGCTCTGGCGCATTGCCCGAACGGTTCTGGGAACAGGCGCGCGCTATGTCGTCATTTTTGAGACCAATCGGGACCAAATTACCAACCCGGACCTCATTTTTCCGGGCCAGGTCTTCCAAATTCCAGGGGCCGAGCTTGACAAATTTCGACCGTAAGCGCACGCCATAGAGACACAAAGAAAGAGACCGGGCGACCAGGTCCAATTCCAGGTCCAAGTGCCGGGTCCAATTCCCGGGGCCCAGCCGAGAGGCGGGAGCTCCCTAGATTATTTTTAAGGTATTTGCTTTTCACGGACCCCTGAGAGAACACGCATGACGGACGACTTTTCCATCCACAGAGGCGATTTGCCGGAAGACGTCAAGATCTCGGGTCATCTGGCGGTCGATACCGAGACCATGGGTCTGGATCTACGGCGTGACCGGCTCTGTCTTGTCCAGCTCAAAGGCGAGGAGCCTCATTGTCATGTGGTGCAGATAGAGCGTGGTCAGAAATCGGCGCCCGTTTTGCAGACCTTTTTGGAGGACCCTCGCCGCGAGAAAATCTTTCATTTCGCCAGATTTGACCTCGCGCGGCTTCAGTACTGGCTTGGCATCCTGAGCAACCCTGTTTTTTGCACGAAGCTTGCTGCGCGGCTTGTTTTGACCAATTGGTCTGGTCACGGCTATGGGATTCTGTGTCAGGAGCTTTTAGGAATTTCGTTGGACAAATCGTCTCAATGTTCGGATTGGGCCGCCGAGACTTTGACGGAGGCTCAAATTCAGTATGCGGTTCAGGATGTTCGCCATTTGCATGCGCTGCGCGCGGCGCTCTGGACGCTTTTGAAACGCGAAGAGCGCACCCACATCGCCCAAGCTTGTTTTCGTTTTCTCCCGTGGCGGAGTGGCCTGGACGTCGCAGGGTGGGCAGAGGAAGATATTTTCAGTTATGCTCTCGGCCCCTGAAGCCCGTCTTTCGCTGATAGGGGCCTCGCTTTCGGACCTTCAGGCTCTCGTGCTGGATTGGGGGCAGCCGGCTTTTCGAGCCCGCCAGCTCTATAGTTGGCTTTACAACCGCAATGTGCGGGATTTGTCGGATATTCGCGTGTTGCCGAAAGAGCTCCGAGCTCGGCTTGCGGCGCGCTATACGGTGCAGCGTCCGGTGCCTGTGCGTCATTGGGTCTCGCGAGACGGCACGCAGAAATGGCTTTTGCGCTTTCCCGACGGGCACGAAGCCGAGACGGTCTATATTCCCGACGATACGCCGGACAACGATGGGCGGGGCGACGAGAGGCGGGGGCGTCAACAAGACCGCCCGAGATCCGGGCCCGGGCGTACTCGGCGCGGCACTTTATGCGTCTCGACCCAAATTGGCTGTGCCTTGGCGTGCCGCTTTTGCCACACGGGGACGCAGCCTTTTGTGCGCAATTTGACCAGCGGCGAGATCCTCGCGCAATTGCTTTTAGCGCGGGATGCCCTGGCCGTTATGCCGCCCGTTATGCCGCATTCCCGGGGTGATCTCCGGGGCGGTCTCCCGAGCGCGCAGCCCGCCGTGACGCATCTGGTTTTTATGGGGATGGGGGAGCCCCTATTGAATTTTGCCTCTGTGAAACAAGCCGTCCAGCTTTTGACGGATGGAGACGGTCTCGCGATTTCCAAACGCCGCATCACGCTGTCTACCGCCGGCGTGGTCTCCATGCTGCCCCGAGTCGGCCAAGAAATGGGCGTTCTTTTAGCCGTTTCCCTCCACGCCGTTCGAGACGACCTTCGGGACGAGCTTGTCCCGATCAATCGGAAATGGCCCCTCGCGGTTCTTTTAGAGACGCTGCGTCAGGACCCCAGTCTTTCCAATGCGCGGCGTGTTACGTTCGAATATGTGATGTTAGACGGCGTCAATGATAGCCTGGCCGAGGCGCGCGAATTGGTGCGGCTCTTGCGTGGTCTGCCGGCCAAAGTGAATTTGATAGCCTTTAATCCTTGGCCTGGGACGCCCTATCGGTGCTCTTCCGAGGCACGAATCGAGGCTTTTGCCAAGATTCTCTGGCGGGCGGGCTATAGTGCCCCGGTCCGACGGCCGCGCGGCCAGGATATCATGGCGGCCTGCGGTCAACTTCGTTCGGAATCCGCTCGAGAGCGGTCCACTCTAGAGTGTTCCACTCGAGCGTGTTCCACCCGAGGGTGTTCGCCGTCCTCGCAAGAGGCCTAAGGCATAGGCATGGCCGGACAGCAGGGGCGGGCCCCTCGGGAGGATCTGCTTTTCTTTTGTCGCCCAGAGCCTTTTGCGGCCTCGCATCCGCGGTTGGGGCGGGTTCTTGGTTTAGACCACGGCAAAAAAAGCGTGGGTCTGGCTCTTTCCGACCCGCTCCAGATTGTTTCGACGCCCAGAGGCGTGATTTCCTTCAAAAAATTCGGCTCTTTAGCCCGCACGCTTCTGCATCTTGCGACTAAAGAGGCCGTGGTCGGGTTCGTTTTGGGGGATCCTCTAGACCAGAGAGGCCAGGTCGGGCCGCGCTCTCAGTCTGTGCGCGATTTTGTGCGGGATTTGCATCGATTAACGCCTTTCGGCACGTGGGCGTGTCCTGTGCTTTTGTGGGACGAGCGTTATACGACGCGGGCTCTGCAGCACGCGCATCTAGAGCCCCCAGTCGTCCGACCCGGCGTCAGACCCGGGGCCCGCCGGCCGAGCCGCCCATGGACCAGCCCGCCAGCCGAGGACGCCCGAGCGGCCGCGCTGATTTTACAAACGTATCTGACGTGGCTCCATGCGTGGCGCGAAGCGCAGGGGCGCCAGCCACAAGCACCGCAATCCCTGTCCTCTTAGGCTTGTTCTGTGCGGCGGGAGGGCTTCTTTCCTTGTTTCGTCAATCCTCCGCCTGGACATTGAGTTTTGCAAAAAAATCGTGTCCTTTATCGTCGATGAGGATGAAGGCCGGAAAGTCCTGCACCTCTATTCTACGGATGGCCTCCATCCCCAATTCTTCATAGTCCACAATCTCGATGGCGCGGATACAGTCTTGAGCCAAGCGCGCGGCGGGCCCGCCGATCGAGCCTAAATAAAAGCCGCCATAGCGTTGACAGCTTTGGGTAACTTTTCGGGCTCGGTTGCCTTTCGCGAGCATGACACGCGAGCCGCCGTGCGCCTGAAAAAGAGGGACATAAGGGTCCATCCGGCTGGCCGTCGTCGGGCCAAAGGACCCCGAGACCGCTCCCGCCGGGGTCTTGGCCGGCCCCGCGTAATAAATGGGGTGGTCGCAAAAATACGCCGGCAGAGGCTCCCCTTGGGCCAGGCGGGCCTCCAGGCGAGCGTGGGCCAAATCCCGTGCGACCAGCATGGGCCCCGAGAGCGCCAAACGCGTCGCAACAGGATAATTGGATAAAAGGCGGCAAATGTCCGCCATCGGTTGCGATAAATCGACGGCGACCGCCGGCTCTGTCGGTTTGGTCGCGATCGCCGGCGCCGGGAGATACGTTTCAGGCTCCGTCTCCAATTGTTCCAGAAACACGCCCTGGGAGGTTATTTTTCCAAGAGCCTGCCGGTCCGCCGAGCACGAAACCGCCAGGCCGATCGGTAAAGAGGCGCCGTGTCGCGGCAAACGTATGACGCGGACATCATGACAGAGATATTTCCCCCCAAATTGAGCTCCGACCCCCAGCATCTGGGTCATTTTCCAGATTTTTTCCTCATAGGCGCGGTCGCGGAAAGCCTGGCCGTGTTCATTCCCGCAGGGCGGGAGGCCATCCAGAGCTCGCACCGACGCCAGCTTGGCAACCTTGAGCGTCATCTCCGCCGAAGACCCTCCGACGACCACGGCCAAATGATAAGGCGGACAGGCCGCGGTCCCCAGCGTCAGGACTTTCTCTTTCAAAAAATCCAGAAGCTTTTCGTGCGCTAAAAGGGCCGCCGTTTTCTGATAGAGAAACGTCTTATTCGCAGAGCCCCCGCCTTTTGCCATGAACAAAAAGTCATAGGTGTCCTCGCCTTCGGCGTAGATATCTATCTGAGCTGGCAGATTGCTCTTGGTATTTTGTTCCTCGAGCATGGACAGAGGGGCCATTTGCGAGTAACGCAAATTCTTTTTCTGATAGGTTTTCCACACGCCTCGAGACAAATGAGCCGCATCCCGCCCATCCGTCAGAAGACGCATCCCGCGTTTGGCCGAGATCAAAGCCGTCCCCGTGTCCTGACACATGGGTAAGACGCCTCCGGCCGCAATATTGGCGTTTTTGAGAAGCTCAAAAGCCACGACCCTGTCGTTCGGCGAGGCCTCGGGGTCCTCCAGGATTTTCCCGAGTTGTTCCAGATGACTGGGGCGTAACAGGTGATTGATGGCGTCAAAGGCCTCGGCGGCGAGTTCCTCCAGACACGCGGGCGCGACCCGCACATACGTTTGGTTTTCAAAGAGAACGGTCTCGGGCTTCGGGAGCGGAAGCGAGGCCCAAGCGGGTTCGCCCGCCTCGCCCGCGCCGTAGGAAACGGGTTTGGTTCCGGTGCCCAGAACAGGATAATAGGTCATGCGGTTCTCCTAGGTTTGATTGAGCGTGCGGTGTGTGCTTTTGCGTGCTTCTGTACGGCCTCTTCTGGCCTGTCTCCCGGGATACGGTCATGGTTGGCCGCCAGCCAGTCCGCCGCCGGCCCATGAACGGTGGGGCCGGAAGCGATGAGGGCCTCGATCGAGGGTTTTTTCACGGAGAGGGGGCCACTCCGGGGGTTTTTTGAAACCCGGACAAAAAAGGTACCATATTCGAGGGTAGGCGGTCTAGGGGGGGGATATCCACGCCGCATTTTTTCCAGACGGACGACGGCGAGAAGGATTGAATCGGGAGATAGAACGAGCGTTTGTAAACAGGCCATGGGCCGGTATCAGACTCGTGGCGGTCCATAGAAGAAAACAAGCGTGCTAGAAGGGCCTCCGGCACAGGGGCGGGGCTATGGAGGCGGGCATGGTACTTATGTGTGGTCGTCCAGATCCACTCCTCTTTAGACAGCCGCGCCCGCCCGCCTATGAGTTCGTCCAGGGCGAAAATACGGCGTCCTTTATAGACGATATTATCGTCCTCGTTCAGGGGAGCCGATTCGATTTCGACCACAGTATTGGCCGTTTCCAGCCAGCGGCGGCGATATTCCTCGGCGTTCTTGACTCGAATCATGCGAACAATGTCCGTCAGGCCGCCGTTTTCGCCTGGGCGGGCGAAAATACGGAAGACAGGGAGGAGGCCGGTGGGTTTCGGAGAGCCTTTAGTCATACAGGGCGTCCTCCATATGTTGGGCTTATGTCGGCTTATCCTCCAGATTGTCCCCCGGCTGGTCCCCCCGGCTCGAGAAACGTTCGTGTGTCAGGAGCGTCCCTTTTTTCTCCCCACCTGGGCCCGGGCTCGAGCTCGCCGGCCATTTTTGGGGCTTTTTGGCGGCAGAGAGCCGCGTCGTGCCGGTCATGCCGGCGGTCTCCGGCGTCAAAAATTTGAGGCTGAAATCCGCTGAAGGGTCCACCAGAGCCTTAAAAGCCTTGAAAGGAATAGAAACTTTTTCGGGAATCTGGTTGAAACACACTCGGACGCTCAAGCTCTCTTCGCCGATGGTGAGGTCCCAAAACTGGTTCTGGAGGACAATGGTGATCTCTTGAGGATAGATTTTTCGCATGCGCTCGGACAGCACGACCCCCGGATAATCCGTTTGATAGGTCAGATAGAAATGCTGGTCGCCGACGAGGCCCGTTTGGGCAATCTTCTGGAGGACCGTGCGAGCACACATGCGCAGGGCCTCATCCACCAGTTTTTCATAGACGGACCCGGTCGGGACTTCTATTTCAACCATTCTGTTTATGCTCCTCGGACGAGCGTCTATCTCTGAGGCCCGCGATTCGGTCCAGCCGGGCCACGCGGCGAGCCTAACACAAAGCAGGCCACAAGGCAATTGAGGCCACCAGCCAAGCCCGGACACGGTCCCGACAGGATTCGAACCTGTGACCTTCGGATTAGGAATCCGACGTTCTATCCAACTGAACTACGAGACCGTCCCACGCTAAAATAGGAAAATTATGTTCCAGTTTCTAGCTTTAGATTCTGGCTTTTTATGAAAAACTAAAGCACGAGGCAAGCTGGCGCATGGGGGCACCTTATGTTCGCAAAACCTCGCAGAGTTGACGGATTTCTCTGCGAATTCTTTCATCCTGGATCCGGTTATAATTTTGGACAAGAGGCGGAATTTCCTCCAGTCGGCATGGGAGGAGCTCCTCGACGGGAAGTTTGCAGAAGGGACAGCGTTCTTTTTTCAGAGGCCCAGTTTCGTTGTCTGGGTCCGGCTTCGTGGGTTCTGCGGGCTCGACCGAGAGGCCTTGATAGAAATAAAAAGGGGTTGTCTCCAAAACCTCGGCAAAACACAGGAGCATGTGGATTTCCAAATCTTTGTCGCCCCGTTCGAAGGAAAGAATGACATTCCTGGCGCTCGATTTTGTAGGCGAGGCAGCCCGAGGGAAAAGACGTTCGAACAGCGTCTCTGGGTCCAAGTTCAGTTCCTCGCGCCTTTGCCGGATGCGAGCTCCGACGTATTGGGTCACGATTTTTTTGACGGGGGGGCGGCCTGGTTTTCGTTTCCTGTCTCGTATCTTGCGCCGTTCTTCGTTCTGTTTTTTGGACGTTCCCCGGGTTTTCTTGGTTTCATCTGCCATAGAGCGGTCGCTGTTTGTAGGGGTTTCGCCGGCTTATTCGCCGGTTTATTTGGTTGTGTCGTCCGGCGGGGGCTCGGACTGAAGGGTCCCCGCATCCGCATCTGCCTCCGATAAGGTATCGGACGCCAAGGCTCTGGCATCTGCGATCGCCTCGCAGAGATTGTAGATTTGTTTTCGAATAGTGGCTTCCTTGATGGAACTAAAGGCCGAGGTCAGAGCCAGGGTTTCCGGACGCCGCTCGAGCGGGATAGGGTGCGCCTCTGCCTCTTCCCCTGCACTGTCGCGCATTTCGTTCGGGACCGTGTCTGCGTTTGCGGTCGAGCTGCCTAAAATCCCCTCGTAGAAATAAGAGGGGGGCACATTGAGAGCTCGGGTCAGGCGAAAAAAACGCGTCAAGCTCACTTTATTGCTGGCGGTCTCGTATTTATGGATTTGCTGGAGGCTGACGCCGATGCGCTCGCCCAATTCCCTCTGAGACAACCGCAGGGCCATGCGTCTTTGTTTCAAAAGTTCCCCAACGTGGGCATCGATTTGGTCCGTGCCGAAAGGGCGCCCTTGGCTGCGGTTTTTTCGTTTTTTCACGGATGCCACGGTTTTATTCTCCTCGGTTTCTCAAATGAGGGCCTCGTTTCGAAGCCATGCTTGCCCTGCTTGCTCTGCTTGCTCTGTCCAGCTTTGTCTCTATCCATCCAGCGTGCGTCCAGCGTGCGTGTCCATGCGTCCTTCCAATCTCTGAGCCTCTGGCAGAGGGGAGGGGGGCTGAAAGGCGGGCCTGGGCCCAACTCGAACGGAGTTCCCCTTGGGGCTCTCCTGCCACGCTTTCCCGCCCCAAGCCAGCGCGCTCAATCCGGGCCGGCACCTTCGAGCAGTTTGCGTCCCTGACCGAATTTTCGATCAAAAGAACCTCTCGAACACAGTTTTACGATGAGATATTTACCAAATCCTCGGAAAAAATTCAAGATTTGTGTCTTTTATTTGATTATAGAGTGTATAAAAAGGCTTTTCTGTGCTTAAAAGTAGAGTTTCCGTTATAAGTTTGCTTTTTCTTATGCTTCTATTTAATAAAATAGAAAAAATAACCCTATATACACTTTTATTTGTAATTTTAGGACAAGTCGTTCCTTTTTTTGTTCATGAAACGAAAATTTTGAATAAAAAAAGTTGAAAACTTGCGAAATAGTGAAATTAAATAGTGAAATTTGAGAAAAGGAGAAAGATAGAAAGATACAAAACGCCTGCTCGGACTTTTCTAAGCTCTTCCTGTTCTCACCGTTTCTTGTTTCTCTGCGATGGTATGTGCCGCCTCGCCGCCCCGCCGCTCTGGAAGGCCTCCGGTGGGGCGGGCGGGGTATTCCTGGGTGTCCCCGGTGTGTGTTCCGGTGTGTGTCCCGGTGTGTGTTCCGGTGTGTCCGTGTCACTGTGGCGTCGCTGCGGGGCGTTCACGACACACAACAGGCTCTTAAGACAAGGCTGCGGCCCTTTCCTTCCTCCCGTCGTGAGATCCTAAACGAGGTGCTCTTTGTTTGTGTGCTCTGGGCGGGGAAAGGCCAGAGCCTTCTCTCTGCGAGAAAAAAAATCAACCGGCTCTCGCGAGAGCTTGTTGTGGCGGCTCCCGTGATGAGACAGGAAGCCTTCCTCCTTCGGCCAGCTATCGGGGCCAGCTATCGGGGCCAGCTATCGGGGCCAGCCATCGGGGCCAGTCATCGGGGCCAGCTATCGGGGCCAGCCATCGGGGCCAGCCATCGGGGCCAGCCATCGGGGCCAGCTATCGGGGCCAGCTATCGGGGCCAGCTATCGGGGCCAGCTATCGGGGCCAGCTATCGGGGCCAGCCATCGGGGCCAGCTATCGGGGCCAGCTATCGGGGCCAGCTATCGGGGCCAGCTATCGGGGCCAGCTATCGGGGTAAGACCTGTGGGAGGAGAGCATCGCTTGGACGAGTCTGACAAGCGAGCTTTTTTCTTTTCCCCCTACCCCGTTTTATTTTTGTCTCATTTTATTTTGGCCCCAATTTATTTTTACATCGTGCGTACGTCGTGCGTATGCATCGTGCGCCCTATTTATTGATGTGCGGGCCGGGGTATCTCTAAAAAATCAAGACATCGTGGCGGTTCAGAGCAGTGCAAGCAACAAGCAGGACAGACTGGAATGCCCGAGTCTCCGCCCCCTACAAGGGCCCAAAGCCGCCGCTGTTCGCCCCGTATGAGACAAGGGTGAAGCCGCTGCCGGCCCTCTACAAAGCCCCCGCCCCGACGCAGGGGGGGGGCAAGGCGCCGCTGCTCTCGGGGGTGCTTGACCTTACCTCCCCGTGGTCAGAGCCGTTCCAGCCCCCGTCGCCCCCATGGGACCCCGGAGTTGTTTGTCAGGCTGGCGTGCGTCGCTGGCAAGCTGACCTCCGGCGGCAGGGCCGGTGGCAGAGCCCCGTCTGACGTAATAGAGGGCCAACATCGCCGGCGTCACAAACAAAGTCAGCAGGGTCGCAAAGCCCAGGCCGAAGAAAATAGCGGAGGACAAATGAACCCACCATTGGGTCGAGGGCCCTCCGATTTCGACGACTCGTCCCACAAGATTGACGTTGGCCTCAAAAACCAGAGCCATCAGCCCTAACATGGTGGTAACAGTCGTCAGAAGAACGGGGCGCATCCTCTGCAAGCCTGTCTGGAGAATGGCTTCATACGCCGTCGGGAGGACGCGGCTCAAGTTATTGAAGGTGTCAATCAAAACGATATTATTATTCACGACAATCCCGGCTAGAGAGATCACGCCAATGCCGCTCATCACGATACCGAAGGGCTTATCAATAATCATCAGCCCTAGAAAGACGCCAATCGTGGATAAAATAACCGCCGAGAGGATCAAAAACATCTGATAAAAGCTGTTGAACTGCGTCAATAAAATGGCCCCCATCATGAAAATCGCGATCCCGAACGCCTGGACCAAAAATTGTTGAGCTTCCGCTCGGTCCTCGTCCTGTCCCCGAAAGCGGAGCGAAATGCCAGGTGGCAGGTCCCCAGGCTGGATATTTTGCTTCACCTCCTCGATCACGGCGGCCTCATTGAGGCCCTCCACGACTTCTGCTTTGAGAGAAATGATGCGTCTTTCGTCCACCCGCTGAATTTGCCCGATTTTCTGGACAGGCTGTCGAGAAACAAAGTGACTGACGGGAATTTCGGCGCGTCCATTATTGACTCGAATCTCGTCGAGCGTCTCAAAAACGCGCTCTTCGAGGGGCAGGCGGAGATTGATATCAATCTCGTCATCGCTGTCGTCGGGGCGGTAATCGGTGAGCGTGACCCCGCCTGTCACGAACCGGACATAACTGCCAAGCGTGGCAAGGTCTACGTCGAATTTCAAGGCCTCCTGTCGGTCGAACGTAATTTCCCACTCGATGCCTGGGACGGCTCTGGAGTCCTCCAGGTCGGTGAGGATGGGAAAGGCTTCGAGGCGGCGGCGGACTTCGCCGGCGGTGGCAATCAGCAGGTCCAGATTGGTCCCTGAGAGCTCAATCTGAACGGGCTTGCCCCCGGCTGGGCCCGCTTCTTCTTCTCGAACTTCGACCACGATGCCGGGCAGATTCCGGGTTTTTTCCTGGATCTTGGCGAGGATACGGTCCGCCGGGGGGCGCTGTTTCCAGTCGGCGAACTCGATCAAAATGCGCCCGATAAGGTCCTCGGTCGCGTCCTGCGCGCCCGTGTTGCCTGTAGAGCTATAGACGGTTGAGATCTCCTTCGTTTCTAGAGCGGCCTCGATCAAAATGGTTTCGACCTCCTTCACAAAGTTGTCGCGTTCATAGATCGAATAATTGCCCTGGGCGAAAACGAGAATTTCGGCAGTTTCCGGCTCGATATTGGGGAAAAACTCGACACCTCTGCCGTATTTTCCGTTCAGCATAAAAACCCCGACCAGCAAGCCAACAGAAAAGACCAACACGCCCGAGGCATTCAACTTGGAGCGCGTGCAGAAACGCAACATCGCCAGATAGATTTTATAAAACCGACTGAGTTGGTGATAATTGACCATGATAAATTCATTCACGGGCTCCCCGTTCTCTTGAGACGCCGGGGGATTGGTCACAGGGCTCGAGAAAAACGGGATGACATATTTCTGAGCTAGAATGAAAAAGAAAATGCCCGTCAGAAAGGTCGCCACGCCCCACAAAAACGGATTGGAGAGCGCGAAAAAATTGACAAAACCCGCCAGAATACAGGAAACCAGAAAGGAAAGAACAAAGGGGTAAGCCCCGATAATGGGCACGAAAAAAAGAGCCATCGCCAGCGAACACCCCAGGACAATGATGAGCGTTATCGGTAAATAGCTCATGAATTCGCCAACCAACCCCGGCCAGAAAAGCAGCGGGGCAAAGGCCACCAAGGTCGTGGCGGTCGAAGCGATAATCGGCCAGGCCATCCGCCGCGCGGCATTGGCGAAGGCTTGAACGCGCGGGCGGCCTGCGGCCATTTCGCGTTCGGCGTACTCTATCACAACGATTGTCCCGTCCACCAGCAAGCCGACGGACATAATCAGCCCGAACAAAACGACGATATTGAGACTGATTCCACCGGTATAGAGAATCATGAGAGCCGTAAAAAAGGAGCCCGGAATCGACAGCCCCACCAGCAAGCCGGCTCGCACGCCCAAGGCTCCCAAGATCACGATGAGCACCAGGACGATGGATGTGGCGATATTGTTCTGCAGGTCATTGACACGGTCGCGGATCACAGACGATTGGTCCTGCGTATAGGTCACCGTCACGCCGTCTTGATAATTTTCCTGGATGGCGTCTGTGACGGCTCGGGCGGCCTCGACGGTGTCTATGATATTTTCACCGGTTTTTTTCGTAACTTCAATCGCCAGGGCGTTTCGGCCGTTGAGGCGGGCGATGCTGGAGGGGTCCTCGAAGGTTCTCCGGATTTCGGCGATGTCGCTCACGAGCACCACGGCGTCTCCCTGGGCCTTAATCGGCAGATTATACAAATCTTCCAGATTCTCGATGAGGCCTGGGACCTTGACGTCAAAGGAACCCTGCGCCTGTTCGATCCGTCCTGCGGCGACCAATAGATTAGACCGTCGCACGAGATTCAAAACCTGGTTGAGCGAGAGACCATAGCTTTCCACTTTGGCGCGGTCTAAAACAAGTTCCACGACTTCGTTGCGTTCGCCGACGATCTCGACGTCCAGCACGGTGGGGACGCCTTCGATGGCGGTTTGGATTTCCTTCGTCCGGCGCAGAAGATGCCGCTCGGAAACATCCCCCGCCACGTGCACGACGAGGACAGGAAATTGGGAGAAATTGACTTCATTTACCGTCGGGTCATCGGCGTCATCCGGGAGGTCCGCTTTGGCCGTCTCGACTTCATTGCGGACGTCTTCCAAAGCTTTATCTATGTCCGAGCCCGCCGGAAATTCTAGAAGGACATAGCCGCCGCCTCGATAGGCCTGGCTGGTCATTTCATCGAATCCCTCGACATTGCGTAAGTTGGTCTCCATCGGCCGGACGAGCAGGCGTTCGGAATCTTCTGGCGAAATCCCGTCCAGATGCAACGAAACATAGACAATGGGGACGCTGATGTCCGGCGCAAATTCCTTGGGGACCTGGATATAGGAGATCACGCCCGCCAGAATAAACATGAAAAAGGTCACGATGCATGTCCGGCTGTGCCGCATGCCCCAACTAATGATTTCCATTTTTTTCCCTTTCTATGAATTCCGTGAATTCATTCGTAACACCCGTGTTAGGGGCTCCTCATGGGTTCAGCCAAGCCCTTTCTGGGTTTGTTTGGAGGCTCGTTTCATCCGCCTTGGTCTGTCGAGTCCGCCACGACTTCCACTTTTTGTCCCTGGGATACGAATTCCTGTCCGACCGAGATAATGGTGGCCTGGTCGGGCAGGCCCGTGACCCAGACGCCTTCGAGCGTTTGCTCCACGAGCTGGACGGTCACAAAATGGACAGCGTCCTGGTCATCCACAATTTTGACACCGATTTCGCCGGTGTCGCTCAGCGTCAGCAGCGAGGGCGGCACAAAATGACCTCGCACCGTGCGGAGCGGTAAAAACAGCACTGCGGTCTGTCCCTCGCGCAGTTTGAGGTCGGCATTGGGGACCTCGATCTCGACCTCGAAGGTCCGCGTCTCTGGGTCGGCGGCTGGGGCGATAAAGTGGACGCGTCCCTCGAAGGGTTCGCCATCGAACATCTCGCCTTCGACGGTGTCATCGATCTGGACGCTGGCGACGGCCTCTTCTGTGAGATTGACCGAGAGCAGAAGCGGGTCCAGAGAGATGAAACGGGCAATCTCGCTGCCGACATTCAAAAATTCGCCTGGCTGGACGGGCTCGCTTTCGACGATGCCCTCTCGGGGGGCCTGCACGAGGGTGTAGCTTATATCGCGCTCGATCTGCTCCAGCGTTCTTTGAGCGGTTGCCAGATTGGTTTCGGCCTGCTCTATCCCGGCCACGGGCGCGGCTTGGCGAGCGGCCAGTGTTCTCGCCCGTCCCAGTTCTTTCTGGCGTTGTTGGATTAAGACTTCGGCCTCGGTGCGTTGGGCCTCGCGTGTGCCCGGATGGATTTGAATAATACGCTGGCCGGCCGCCACCCGGTCGCCTTTTTCGACGAAGAGCTGCTGCACGGCACCCGCGGTTTCGGCCCGAAGCGTGAGACGCTGATTGGCTTTACTGACGGCGGAACGTCTCAGAATGATCTGGTGTTCGACGGCCTGGCGTTCTAGAACGCGCACGGACGGCAATTGCGACGCCTGGCTTTGGAGCTCCCCGAGGTCGGTCTGTGCGACCGAGGGCTCTTGGAAGACAAAGTTGCCGCCGATGATCCACCAAGCCAGAAGGATGGTGAAGCCGCCCGCAATCCAGTAAGCGGCGGTTTTGGAGCTTTTGCGCGCCGGTGTCGGCGGTTCGGGTGGGGGCGTGTCCTGGCGAAAGGTACTCGGCAGAGCCTCACCGGCCGGTTGGGGCATGGCGTGAGCCACGTCCGAGGACGTCGGTGCCTCCTTCGCAGACGTTCTCTCGTGGTCGGGCGAAGCGTCGGCGGCCTTATCGGGGCCTTTCTCGGCGTCCTTATCTCTGGAGGCTTTCGGGTTTTTAGAATTTTTGAGAGCCATTTTTTTCTCCATATTTCCTTCCCAAGGTCAAAATAGGACTGTCTGATCGGTTAAAAGAGCAAGTCCAAATCCAAAAAAATCTACCAAGTGTCAACGGGGTCGTCACGGGGCAACGGGGGCCGAAGCTAGGGGCACAAAACCAAAGGGTTATCAAGCGTTTGAGCTGAAGAGCATTACTGAAAAAGGGCGTCGATTTCCGCCTGCGTAATCTCGGCAGAGTCCCTTCCCCGGGTCGAATCGTCTTTTTCGAAAGCCCCGCCCCGGGCGAGTCGGCTGGTCATCTGCGTGACCTGGTCTTTGCCGACGATCTCGACGATGCGCTGAACGGCCCCTTTGAGATAATCTAGCGAGGTAATAATCCGGTTGAGGCGTTGTCCGGTGACGTCCTGAAACGTACAGGCTTCCAGCCCTTTGATGGCGAGGCGCTGAATTGTTTCGACCTCGGGGGGGGCGTCGGAGCGGGTTCGAATTTTGACAGCGTTCTCGGAAATAGACTCGAGGGCGGATATAATGGCGTGGGTAGCGTCCTCTGTGGCCTTGGTGACGGAGTCTAGCAACCCTGACAGGTCGCCGACCAGTTCCATGTTGCCCTGTCTGAGATGAAGCAGGGCGACCTCCCGCACGAGGCGGTCAAAATAGGCCCCCATGGCCGCGACCTCTTTGACGAGGCTCTCGCTGGGGCCGGTTTCCGGGGACTGAGGCGTGGCCCCGTCCTCAAGCATTGCGTTCATCGTGTCTTCTTTCCTAGAACCCTTGGGGGGTCTTGTGTTTCTAGGGGGGGCGGTCGACGCCTCTCATCTTCCTCCGAGTCCTCTCCCCAGAACCTGCGGCCATTCTAAAGAGAAAATTGCAAAAAACAAGCCCGTTCAAAAGCATTTACGATGATTTTTCACGAAGGAAGGCGTGTGGGCCTGCTAGGGGGGCGGTAGGGGCCGGTAGGGCTGGTAGGTGTCCGGACGGATATACCGGTACATGGCACGCTCGGGCTGTTTTTTTCGGAGAGCTCTTGACGTTTTCCCCCGCACCCTGTAGGTAACCAGGTGGTGGTCGGCCCGCACGGGTCAGGTCAGGTCGGACGGATGGGGCTTTAGGGGCTCTTTAATTTCCAGGTGTTTCCAAAGATGTTTCCAAAAAAATGAGTAAAAGGCTGCATTCGAAGTATAAAATAGACAGGCGCCTCGGCGTCAATCTGTGGGGGCGCCCCAAATCGCCCATTAATCGCCGCGAGACGGGCCCCGGCCAGCACGGGGCGCGCCGCAAAAAGCCCACGGCGTTCGGCATCCAGCTGATGGCGAAGCAGAAACTGAAGGGCTATTACGGCAATATCCGAGAACGCCGCTTCCGTCGTTACTATCGGGATGCCGCTCGGGGCGCGCGCGACACGGGGCAGGCTCTTTTGGGAGCCCTGGAGTCGCGTTTGGATGTCGTGGTGTATCGGGCTAAATTTGCCCCGACGGTGTTTGCGGCTCGTCAGCTTGTTTCTCATGGGCATATTCGGGTCAATGGGTCGCGTGTTACGATTGCCTCTTACGGTCTCGGCGTGCTCGACGTCGTTCAACTGTCCCCCGCCATGGTTGAAAATGCCCTTGTCTTAGAGGCAGGCGAGTCGGATGAACGCTCGATTCCGTCTTATCTGGACGTGGACCCTAAACGCATGAGTGCCACCTTGCTCCGGGTGCCGTCGCAAGACGAGATCCCGTATCCGGTCCAGATGGAACCTCTGTTGGTGATTGAGTACTACTCACGCTGATCTCTGGCGCGTGGTGCGCCCCCGCCTTCTGCCCCGTATTCTGCCCCGCTTTTTTCGTCGCTTCGGCCGAGCAGAGAAACAGCCGCCGCGGTGCTATGTTTTCGGGGCAGGCGGCCACGCCCGGGTTGTCCGAGACTTTTTGACCGCCCCAGGCGAGCCTCGCCGTGAGCTTGTCTCGGTTGTCCCGGATTCTGACATAGCTTCTGACCTGTCTGACACGGAAGAGGCCTCCGATCCCCCGGGTGCCCCCCCGGGACCGCCGGGGACGGCGATACGCCTCTGCGAATCGGCGTTTTTGGATTGTGTCCGTCCAGGGGAGGCCCTTTATCTCGCCATCGGTTCCAACGTTCTCCGGGCTCGTTTGGCGGAGCGTCTGGCGGAGCGTCTGGCGTTATCGCCGGTCTATCCGGCTTTGATTCACCCTTCGGCCCGTGTTTCGCCCTCGGCCCGTCTGGGCCGAGGGTGTCAAGTTTTGGCTGGAGCGGTCGTCAACGCCGGGGCCGTTTTAGGCGATTTCACCATCGTCAACACGAATGCCGTCTGCGAGCACGACACACAAACAGGGTTCTGTGCTTTTCTGGGCCCAGGAGCCGTGCTCTGCGGGGCGGCGACCCTGGAGACAGGGTGCTTTTTAGGAGCCGCCTCTGTCGTTTTGCCCGGCCGCCGCCTGAAAGCCTGGAGTGTCCTGGGGGCAGGAAGCGTTCTGACCCGGGATGGTCTGCAGACCGGGGTCTATCGAGGCGTGCCCGCTCGCTGGCATCAAACGGGGAAGCTAGCGGAGGGCCGCGTGCCCCCGGTAAGACCTAAGGGCGAGACCTGATGGCGGGCCCTGATTCGGGGCTTGATTTTTTTTCCTTTTAAGCCTAGAGTCCGTGCTTGGATTCTGTGCCGGGATAATTACCCGGATGAGTGCCCCTCGGGTCTGATGAGAGTCCGGTCCAACCAGATGAACCAGAAGAAAGCCCAGAGAGAACCCACAAGAGAACACGCCTTATGAAAAGAACATTTCAGCCTAGCCGGCTGGTGCGCAAGCGCCGGCATGGCTTTCGTCATCGGATGAAGACGCCTTCGGGTCGGCGCATTTTGTCTAACCGGCGCCGTCAAGGGCGTCGGCGGCTTTCAGCCTAGCTTGCAGCCCGCCGAGCGCCTTAAGCGTCGGGCCGATTTTCTGGCCCTAGACCGGGCCGGCCGCGCTTTTGTGCGCCCGTGTCTGGTCGTCCGAGTCCGACCGCGCCCCGAGCGGCCCAACACGCCCTCGCGGGTGGGCTTCACGGCGTCGCGGCGCGTGGGCGGAGCCGTCCAGCGCAATTTCGCCAAGCGCCGCATGCGGGAGCTCGCGCGTCTCTTGCTGCTGCCTTTGATGCGCGAACGGCGGGGGGTTTGGGCCGAGACCTGCGATATGGTTCTCATCGCCCGGCAGGGCATTGTGGCGTGCTCTTGGGCGGAGCTGCGTCAGCAAATGGAGACCGTGGTCCGGCGCTTGAACGCGGCCTCGCCCGGGCATCCCGGCCGTGCGGGCTATGCTGGAGAAAATTCGTCCCGAGCACGGCCTTCGTTCTCGGCCCGAGTTTCCCGCTCGGGGTTCCGTCACCCGACGACAGAGGTTCGGTCGGGGACTCGGCCAGGGGGGCCTCGACGCGGGCGTTAGTCAGAAAACGGCGGCGGGAGGCTCTCGCGCCCCTGCCCGAGGCCGCCCGGCAAGACCAGCCGGCAAGACCAGAACGTACGGCGTGCGACACAATTGGCGATACAATTTTTAAGCATGAAAAAAGGGATTGCGTTGTTGTTCAGGCTTTATGGCCTGTGCGTGGTGCCTGCGCTGCGAGCTTCCGGCGTGTATGGCGGGTGTCGTTTCATGCCGGTGTGCTCGGTCTATAGTCGAGAGGCCTTTTTACGGCATGGTCTTCTCTGGGGAGGCTATTATACGCTGCGCCGGCTGGGGCGCTGTCACCCATGGGGTGGGTGTGGATATGACCCGGTGCCCGCCTCTCGGCGAGAGCGGGGTGTGCGGCCGCCGCCTCCGTCCCGTTCATAGATACGTTTCGATAAAAAAGATCCGGAAAAGATCCGGAGAAACACAAACACAAACATACGGGAGCCTCATGGAACCAGAAAAGAAAAATTTAGTCTGGGCTTTTGTCCTGAGTTTGGTCATTTTGCTTGGCTGGCAGTTTCTCTACGAGCTCCCGCGCCAGACAGGTCTTCGCCAGACTTTCGACGCGCAGCAGACGCCGGACATTTCGCCGGGTATTTCGCCCGGTGCCCAGAGCCCCTCCGAGGATGGGGCTGGAGTGTCTGGCCCGGTGGCGCCGGGTCTCCCCCGGCCCGAGGGCGACGTTCGGCTCGCCCCGTCCGCGGCGGCCCCGGGCTCCTTAGAGGCGGCGGATGCGACGGACACCTCGCCCCGGGTCCCTCTAGAGGCCCCGGCTCTGATGGGGTCGCTCCGTCTGCGAGGCGGTCTTTTAGACGATGTGGTGTTGCGTTTTTACAAAGAATCCCTAGAGGCCGATTCTGGACAGATTCGTCTTCTAGCCCCCCAGGGCAGCTCCTCGGCCTATTACGCGGGCTGGGGTTGGTTAGCCGATACGCAGGGACTGGCTTTGCCGGACCGAGCGACGCTCTGGCAGGTTGCGTCGGGCGCCACGCTTGCCCCCGGTGCCCCCCTCGTCTTGTTCTGGGAGAACGGACAAGGCCTCCGGTTTGAACGCGTCTATGAGATAGACACAGCCTATCTGATAACGGTGAAACGCAGCGTTCGCAATTTGGGGACGGCCCCGGTGAGGCTCGCTTCTTTCAGTTGGATTCAACGGAATTCGACGCCGGTGACAGAGAATTTCTACCTCATTCACGAGGGCGTTGTCGGAGGCTTGGGGCTCGAGGAGAGCCGGTTGCGCGAATATGACTACACAGATTTGCAAGAAACGACCCGGCCCCCAGAAGAGACACACGGAGGCTGGATAGGGTTCACAGACAAATACTGGCTTGTCTCGATGCTTTCTGCGAACCGGAAAGCGGCTTTTGTCCAGGCCAGAGCTCTGTCCGACGGGTCAGATTTTCGCTATCAATTGGACATGTCCAGCTCCTGGCAGGTGCTTCCGGCTGGTGGCTCGTTGGTTGTCGAGGATCATCTCTATGTCGGGGCCAAAGAGATAGACGTCTTGCAGACCTATCAAGACCGGATGGATCTTCCGCTCTTCGACAGAGCCGTAGATTTCGGGTGGTTTTATTTTTTAACCAAGCCCATGTTTCTGCTATTAGCCTGGTTGAACGGCCATACGCAAAATTTTGGTCTGGCGATTATGCTGATTACCATTCTTGTGAAGCTTGCTTTATTTCCGCTCGCCTATAAGAGTTATGTTTCGATAAGTCGCATGAAAGTTCTCCAGCCGGAGGTGGAAAAGCTCCGCGAGCGTTTCAAAGAAGACCGCATGCAACTTCAACAGAACATGATGGCTTTGTATCGGACGCATAAAGTCAATCCGGCGGCGGGGTGTCTCCCGATTTTACTTCAGATTCCGATTTTCTTTTCGCTCTATAAGGTCATTTTTGTCACCATAGAAATGCGTCATGCGCCTTTTTTCGGTTGGATTCAAGATCTGTCGGCGCCGGACCCTTTGGGGGTTCTGACCTTGTTTGGTCTCGTGGATTGGCGAGTTCCCGCTTTTTTAGCTTTGATCAATATCGGGATTTGGCCGATTATCATGGGAGCCACGATGGCTTTACAGATGCGTCTCAATCCGACACCGACGGACCCGCTT
This sequence comes from Alphaproteobacteria bacterium, assembly GCA_965203415.1. Taxonomy (GTDB): domain Bacteria; phylum Pseudomonadota; class Alphaproteobacteria; order CBDBCS01; family CBDBCS01; genus CBDBCS01. The sequence goes on from CBDBCS010000006.1 coordinate 1,006,921, forward strand.
CAGAAGAAAATTTTCACCTGGATGCCGGTTGTTTTCACCTTTTTTCTGGCGGGTTTTCCCGCGGGCTTGGTGGTGTATTGGGCTTGGAACAACACGCTCTCCATCGGGCAGCAATATCTGACGACGCGCATGATTGCCCGCCGCCAGGCTCCGCCGTGACCTCCAGCGTGGGCCACAGTTCACCCGGCGCTTCGCCAGAGCGTCTTTCGAGCACCCTCTCGAGTGAAACGCTTTTTATGCGCCCGTGTTTTTTTTACACGGCCGCCCCAGTTCTCGAGGCGTTGCCCGAGGCTTCTTTGCCCGAGTTCGCCTTTATCGGTCGGTCGAATGTCGGCAAATCGTCTCTTATTAACGCGCTTGTGCATCGGCGCAAGCTGGTTCGCACCGGGCGCCGGCCGGGTCAGACGCGTCAGCTTAATTTCTTTAATCTGGCAGAGCGGCTTTTTCTCGTGGACTTACCCGGCTATGGGTATGCGGCGGCACCAGTGGAGGTGACGCGGACTTGGCAAAACCTGACTCGGCGGTATCTGGCGACGCGTCGGCCGCTTCGGCTGGTTTTTGTGCTCGTGGAGGCCCGCTTAGGCCTTGGGCCTCGGGACCGTGCCTTTTTAGAGTGGCTGGCAGACCACGCGTCTCCGGCGTGTCTTGTCCTGACGAAAGCGGATAAAAAAGGGACGCCGCAAACGTCTCAGCAGTTAGGAAATTTACCGAGTTTCATGCACGCGGTCCCGATTTTGACGAGTACGAAGCACGGCACGGGTTTGGATAGGCTCCGGCACCTCATTTTTTCGTGTTTAGACGCCGCCGAGTGCTCTGGGCCCACCGCAACGACGGGCCTTTAGGGGAGGCCTTTTTGCAATTTTTCCTGTAGATACGCCGGACGGATTTCGGTTCCCTCTGGGTCCAGGAGCAGCGCGCTCCGCCACTGATATCGGGCTTCGCGCTCTCGGCCGGTCCGCCAATAGGCATCGCCGAGGTGGTCGCTGATGACAGCATTGTCTGGCACGAGGAAAAGAGCTCTTTCGAGCAATTCGACAGCAGGCTCATAGGCCTCCTGGAGATAGTAAACCCAGCCCAGCGAATCGATGATATAGCCATTGTCGGGGTCTAATTCGACGGCCTTTTCGATGAGAGCCCGCGCCTGAGTCTCCTTCCGCCCCAGCGTCACCCAGCTATAGCCCAGATAGTTCAAAACCGAGGGCTGGTCCGGGGCTAGTTCCAAGGCGTATAAAAAGTCGGTCTCGGCCTCATTCCAGCGCAGCGTTCGTTCATAGGCGATAGCTCTCAAGAAATAAACGCGCCACAGAGGGGATGGGGGCGGTGGCGCCGATGGGGCCGCCTCGGCGGCCGTCTCGGCGGCGGCGGTCTCTTTCGGGAAGGCCGCCAGATAACGCGACAGCGGGGGGATAGCGGCCGAAAAATAGCTCTCTGTGTGCAGGAATTCCCCCAGGGCGAGCCACCCCGGGGCAAAGTCCGGCTGGGTTTCCACAAGGTCCAAAAGCAAGGTCAACGCCAGCGCATGATAGTCATGGTCGGCGAGTCCAGCCGCGAGCGTCAATTGCGCATTGAGACCCCAGAGCGTGTCTTGGCCTAAATCTTCAAAGATCGCTTGAGCCTCGACAAAGGCGAATTGGTTTGTCAGGAATTGCAACAGCCGAAATTGGATTTCTCGATTTTCCGGCGCGAGCCTTGTGGCCATGCGGACGAGTAGGAGATTGTCCAGGCCGCCGCCCTGTGTCAATTCGGACCCGAAAAGGCCCAGAGCCGCATCCAGCATGGCGAGGCCCAGGACGGCTCGGGAGGTGTAAACCGGGTTTTGATACAAGTCGGGATTCTGCCGGAGCAGCCGCGCTTCATGAGCCTGCAAGACGCCGGCCTGAGCACGTTGTTGCAGATTTCTTTCGATAGCAGCCTCGCGTTCGGGCGGGGTTTGTGTCAGACGATAAGTCAGGAATAGCCGCGTTCGGAACAGCCTGAGCGTCTCGGTTTTGGGTGACGATTTCTGCTCCAGTTCCGCCAGAGCTTCCTCGAGCCGGCCCGTCAGCACCAAGTGTTGCGATTCATAAAAAAGACGCCCTGTTTTGTTCCGGTCGGGGTCTAGATTTTCCCAGGCCTTTCGGAAATAGAGGGTAGCTTCGTCCGGCTGGTTCTCGGTGAGCGCAAGCCAGAATCGGAAATTATAGAGAATAAATTGGTGCCGAGGCGTTACGGCCTGGGCTGCCATGGCGTCCAGGTGGTCTCGCGTGCGGCGAGGGTCTGGCTGTTGGAGGGCCTCCACGGCCTCAAAGAGCCGGGCGTAGAAAGAGCCCTCCAACGGATGGGTTTCGAGCCACTTCGCCGCCGCCGTGTACTCCCCGCCGAGCAGGAGGGCATAGAATAAAATACCGCTCTCGAAAGCTTGACTCTCTTGCAGAGCCAGGTTTTTGGCAACAAGAGCTGCCAGTTCTAAATCGCCTTCATAGCTGGCGTTCTGGAACAGCAAAATATAACCACTTTCCGAGACGAGCTCTATATCGGTCCGAGCTTGCAGAGACTTGGACGGCAGAGCCTCTTGGACCTGTTCCAGTGTGAAAAAAGCCTCTGGGGGCGGCGGGGGCGGTGCCGAGGGGTTTGGGGCGCAGCTCGATAAAACGAGGCCGCCCAGCAAGAGGGCAAGACGCAAGCTGTTCAGGGGGGGGCTGTGTGTCATGTCGTGTGTCGTGCCGTGTTTGTCATGTCGTTTTGCGGATTTTTCTTAAAATCTTGCGAAACGGCCCATAAAGGCTTAGGATAGAAGGGAAGGGGCCTCAGAGAGATAGGCTTCCCGCTCTTGTCTCAGTATTGTTCTCTGAGGACTGGCGCGGGCGGACGTGCCCGCCCGCGGAGATGCCTGCCTATTATGACCTGTTCGGTCTTGTGTTGTCGAGTCGTTTTTGAATAAAAAGATAGGGCTTCGTCCCGGAAAGAGCTTCAGATGTCTGTCAAACCGTCTGCCAAACCTTCCCCGGCTGTTCAAAAAAAGCTGGAAAAGCTGGAAAAAAGAGCCAAGATCACGGAAGCTCTCGCCGCGTTAGAGTCTCAATTGCCTGTTTCGTCTCGGAATCCGGCTCTCGGGCCTCCGGAACCGGGCGCGGGCGCGGCGGCGGACGAGGACTCAAAAGCCTCTGAAAAAGCCACGCCTCTGGCGGCGAGCGGGCTCAGTGCTGGCATGCACATTCTAGCCGAGTTCGTCGCTTGTGTGGTTGTGGGCTCTTTTCTAGGCTTCTGGTTCGATCGCTGGCTGGGTTCTGCCCCGTGGGGTCTCATCGGGTTCTTTTTTCTGGGGGTCGCTGCGGGTTTTTGGACGCTTGTGAAGGCTTCGGCCGGACCGGGCCGTGGACCAGACCGTGGGCCGGGCCGTGGACCAGACCGGGGATGAAACCGGGGGCTTGCAAATTGTTCTGAAACGCGCTACAGACCACGGCAGGGGGGAGGGACTCTAGGAAACTCTCCAAAGACACGGAAGCGAACAGAAGACTGAAAAACGCAGAAGAGCCGTCTAAACCAAGCGCGCGTAAACACCCGTAAGCACCCATCATGGCAGCCGATAACAACCCGATGACGCAATTTGAGGTCAAGCCCATCCTAGACATTGCGTTGGGTTCTTATGACCTCAGTTTCACCAATTCCTCGTTGTGGATGTTGATTTCGGTGGCGACCATTGTGGTTTTTTTCCTGGTCGCCACGCGGAAAAGAGCCATTCGCCCCGGGCGTCTGCAGATCGTCGCCGAGCTTTTATACGGGACCGTCCACACCATGGTGCGCGATAATATCGGCCGCGAGGGCATGCGTTACTTCCCGACCGTTTTGACGCTTTTTTTGTTTATTTTATTCGGGAATGCCTTGGGGCTGATTCCGGGGAGTTTCACGTTCACCAGTCATCTCGCGGTAACGTTTGCGCTGGCCGGGGCTGTTTTTATTGGGGTGACGGTTTTGGGTCTCGTGCGTCACAAGGCGCGTTTTTTCAGTTTTTTTATTCCGCACGGGACGCCGCTTCTGGTCGCCCCGTTTTTGATGGTCATAGAGGTTATCTCTTATTTATCGAGGCCTCTGTCTCTGTCGGTTCGGTTGTTTTCGAATATGGCCGTGGGGCATATTTTGCTCAAGGTGGTCGCGGGATTTGTGATTTCGCTGGGTGTCTTCGGCTTTGTGCCATGGCTTGCCTTGATAGCCGTCTACATGCTAGAGATGCTTGTGGCGTGTATCCACGCCTATGTTTTTGCGATCCTGACATGCGTTTATATTCGGGACGCACTTTATTTGCACTAGGAGAAAGGAGTCTTCCATGGATGTTGAAACAGCAAGGCTGATAGGAGCCGGACTCGCGGCGATAGGTCTCATTGGGGCCGGCCTGGGGGTCGGGATGGTCTGGTCGGGCTATTATCAGGCTCTGGCGCGCAATCCCGCGTCCAGAGAGCATATCGGGGCGATGATCTGGATAGGGTTTGCGGTGACGGAGGCTCTGGGTCTTTTCGCCATGATGATCTCGCTTCTGATTTTGTTCAGCTAGGTCTTTCGTAGGGCGCCCGGTTAGGTCTCCCGGTTAGGTCTCAGAGTCTGATGCCTCAGTTCGAACAGTTCGACACGTTTTTAAGCCAGATTTTCTGGCTTGCGGTCTTTTTCGGTATTCTGCACAGTTTTCTGAACCGGTTTCTGATTCCGCGCGTTTCGGCGATTTCCGAGTCCCGGTCCCGCCACGTGCAGAGCGACCTCGACAAGGCCGCCGACCATGCGGCCCGCGCCAGAGAGTTGATGAGTCAGGCCGAAGCGCGCCTCGAGACGGTGCGCGCCGAAGTCCAAGTCAAACTCAACCGGAAACAGCTGGCCGAGCAGGAACAGAGCCGGCGGCGGCTCCAGGAATTGGACCAAAGTCTGAAATTCGAGGAACGCCAGGCGCGGGAACGGCTGGAACATAACGTTTCCCGCCTGCAGCAAGAGCTCGAGCCTCAATTGGGGGAACTGGTCGCAGAAATCACGGAAAAATTGATTGGAAAACGCCTGTCTCAGGAAAAAATTGAATCGGTGATTGCCTCGCATCGGTCGTCCCAGGCATCTCCGGCGTCGGGGGAGGCCCCGCTTACAAAAGGGGAAAACGAATGACAGCCCTCTTTCATACACCCGAGCTCTGGCTGGCCCTCGCTTTGCTGGCGTTTTTTGTTCTTTTCTGGTTTAGAGGCCGGGCTCTTTTGGTGCGGGTGCTGGACGCGCGGGTCGAGCAGGTGACGCGGACCCTCGACGAGGCTCAACAGAAATGCCGTCAGGCCGAGCAAATCCTCAAAGACGCCGAGGCGTATAGTAAAACCGCCGAACAGGAAGCAACGCTGATTCTCAGCCGAGCCGAGTCGCGCGGCCTGGAAATCATAGAGAATGTCCGAATGCAAACAGAACGCATGGTAGAACGCCAGCGTAAGCAAGCCGGTGCCATGTTGGTCCGAGCCCAGGCCGAGGCTCGCGATGCGTTAGCTCGCGAATCGCAGAAAATCATGCTGGAGTCCGTCCGGACGCTCCTGAGCGACGCGTTACAGTCCGACCAGGGCGACGAGGTGCTCGCCACCGCCATCCGGGACCTGGCGAAATCGCGCCTCCATTGAGGCTCTAGCTCCGCCCCCCTCCCGAGTCTCTTGGCCCCGGGTGTCTCGAAGGCTTGGGCTCAGCTTGGGGTGCCCCCCGGTTGTTGTGCCACCCGTTTGGCCCATGTTCCGTAGTGTGTGTGTTCTCCCTGCCCGCCTGTAATAAGAGCGGTGCGCACAAATTCATCCCGAAAACGAGGCAATCTAACGCCCAGGCGGTGGCCCGCATGTTCCATGAAATACGTCGTGAGCCGAAATCCCTCTAGGATGTCCGTTTTATCAAGAGGAAGCCCTATTGCGCCCAGTTCTATCCGGGGGTCCGCGAGCCAAGCGGGGATCTTCAAGAGTTTCGTCTCCCAGGGGGCCCCGCATGGGGCGCATGCGCCTCGCCCTGTTCTGGGCGACACATAGCGAATCGGCCCCGCACCCCCGCCTAGAGCACACGTTTTGAGAGCCAAGCCAAAACCCAAATGCCCTAACAGGGTGCCCTCCCATCGCAGATAGGCGGCCACAAGCCTGGCTTCGGTGAAGCCTTCGGCGAAGCCCTCGGCGACGCCCCCGGCTTCGTTGTGTTCGGCCGACCACGCCGAGACCTGGTGTAACAACAGGCTTGTGTCCTCATAGAGCGCGGTGTAGGGCGTGCGTTCGGCAGCCAGCACTTCTAAAAGTTCGCAGCAGGCCCGCAGGGTATAGAGCCCTAAGGTTGTGCCAGGATAGGGACTCGGGAGTGCTTCGAGGCGATAGACCCCCAGATGCTCCGGCAAGCGTGCGCGCCAGTGGGCGTGCACGAAAGAACCGACAGGCGCGTTCCGGGCTTTGCGGCCATAGCCATAGCCCAGATGCCGTCCGTGCGTCTGGGAGAAAAGCGACACAATCGCCCCGTGCTCGCTGTGAGGTCGGACTCTCAGAACAATGGCGCGACTTTCCCACTCCATGCGTGCCCCCGTGCGTGTTCAGGCTCGTGTTTGGGCGTCATGTCCAGAGCGTCGAAAAGGAGCTCAGGACTTGTTTGTAGAGGTCTCTTTTGAAAGGCACGATCTCTTGGACGACCCGGTCGGGCGAGGTCCATTTCCAGGCTCTGAATTCGGGCTGGTCTGTTTGCAGATTGATTTCGTTCTCGGCCCCTGTGAAGCGCAGGGCAAACCATTTCTGGGCCTGGCCGACCCACCGTCCGTTCCAGAGTTTCTCTCGAAGCTCGGGCGGCAGGTCATAGGACAGCCACTCGGGATTTTCGGCCAGAATGGCGACCGAGACCATGGCATTTTCTTCGTATAACTCGCGTCGGAGGGCTTGGTCGGGGGTTTCGCCGGGCTCGATCCCGCCCTGAGGCATCTGCCAATAATTCCCTGGATTATCGATTCGCAGAGCCGTAAAAATGGCATTCTCCTGATTCAGAACCAGAGCCCCCACACAGGGCCGATAGCGTTGAAAATCTACGGACGCGGCCATCCCTGAGCCCAGCTTGCCTCCAGGGTTTCCCAGAACAGGTCGGCGACATGGACGCCCGAGAGACGGAGCATCTCCTGCACACACGTCGGCGACGTGATATTGAGTTCGGTCATATAGCCGTCAATGACGTCTACGCCGGCAAAAAAGAGCCTTTTTTTCTGCAAAAAAGGCTTCAGGCGTCGGCAAATTTCCTGCTCTCGGTCTGTTAGGTCGGTTGTTTCGGTTGTGCCCCCGGCGTGCAGATTAGCTCGGACGGTTCCTCGGATTGGGCGCCGATTGAGGGCACCGATGGGCTCGCCATCGAGGAGCAAAATACGTTTATCGCCCAGCTGCACCTTGGGTAGAAATTTTTGCAAGACAAAAGGCTCACGCGACCGCTGGAGCCAATCTTCTAGAATCGATTCGAAATTGACGTCTTCGGGCGAAAAAAGGAGAATCCCTGCCCCACCACTCCCGAAGAGAGGTTTAAAGATCACGGCCCCTATCTCGGCTCGGAAGCGCCGGGCTTCTTCGGGGTCGCGCGTGATGAGCGTCGGAGGCACCAGATCCGGGAATTGCAAAACCGACAGTTTTTCCGGCGCATTCCGAATCCAGAACGGGTCGTTTACCACCACCACATCGGGTTTCAGAAATTCCAGCAGATGCGTATTGACGCCATAGGCCATATCAAAAGGCGGGTCCTGACGTATCAGAATGAGGTCCAGCTCGTGGAGTTGAGTGGACGCCCCGGGCCCGCATTCGAAGGCGGGCGTTTTGTCGGGGTTCTCGCGGAACTGGAGCGGATGAAGAACGGCTCGAAGGGTCAGGCCGGACTTCAGGCTGGGTTTCGAATCGGGGGTATGCGGGGTCCGCAAGGTCAGCGAACTCGGATGGTAATAAAACAGGAGGTGCCCTCTCTTGTGCGCCGCCAACCCAAGAGCCAGACTGGTATCCGTCCGGGTTTGCAGCTGCGACGGTGGGTCCATTTGCAGGGCAATTTTGAGTTTTTTCATATATCCAGCTCTCGAATGGTTTGCGCGTTCTCCTGAATCCAGCGGAAGCGTTTATCCGCCTGACGGCCCATCAGCGTTGAGACCAGAATTTCGACGCTTTGGTCGTCGGGCAGCGGCGGCAGCGAAACGCGCGCGAGGGTTCTCTGGTCGTGGCGCATCGCCGTGTCGCGCAATTGCCGAGGGAGCATCTCGCCGAGGCCCTTGAAGCGCGAGATCTCCACATTCGCATTTTTGGCAAAGATCGTTTTCAGGAGGTGGGCTTTGTCTTCCTCGTCGCGGGCGTAGCGTATCGTGTCTTTATAGCTGATCCGGAACAGAGGCGGCTGAGCTAGATACAGCCGGCCCGCCTGCACGAGCGGCCGCATCTCTCGGAAAAAAAAGGTCATCAGCAGCGAAGCAATATGAGCCCCATCCACATCGGCGTCGGTCATAATAATGATTTTACCATAGCGCAGATTTTCCAGACGGCAATTGGCCCCGCGCCCACACCCAAGGGCGAGTTGTAAATCTTTCAGCTCTTGATTATGGGTTAGCTTATCGGCCGAGGCACTCGCCACATTGAGAATCTTCCCCCGAAGCGGGAGCACCGCCTGCGTCAACCGGTCGCGCGCTTGTTTCGCCGACCCGCCCGCCGAGTCGCCCTCCACGAGAAAAAGCTCCGTCGTCTCGATGTGCGTCGAGCTGCAATCCGCCAGTTTGCCTGGCAATCTCAGGCGTTGAAAGGTGGATTTGCGGAGGGTTTCTTTTTCGGCCGTGCGTTTTTTACGCAGTTCGGCTCGGCCCAGAGCGGCCTCCAAAAGTCCCTGAGCGTTTTGCAGATCCGCCGCCAAATAGTGGTCCAGCGCGTCGCGAATTGAAGTTTCGACAAGTCGGGTGACTTCTCTCGAGGCGAGCTTTTCCTTCGTCTGTCCCTGGAATTGAGGCTCGGGGATAAAAACGGAAACAAAGCCGAACAGCCCCTCCATGATGTCGTCCTGGGTCAGGTCTTTCACTTTACGAAAATGGACGCGTTCGCCGTGAGCTCGGACGGCTCGTCCGATGCCCAGGCGCAGGCCTTGTTCGTGCGTTCCGCCCAACGGTGTCGGAATGGTGTTGCACCAGTAACGGACGCCTTGGCAGGGACTCTGCCACACCAAGGCCCACTCCAGGCGAAAGTCCGGGTTCTGGATTCGGCCACAAAAGGGTTTTTCCACGGGCCCGACCTTCGTCTGAGAGGCTAGATAATCCTGGAGACCGTTCGGATAATGGAGAACGTCCGAGACAGGCGGAACGCCCGCTTCTGGCGCAGAGTCCCTCGCGGGAGCTCCGGGAAAGTGCCAGATAATTTTGACGCCGGCTTGCAAACAGGCTTTTTCCAGAGCCATTTGATAGATTCGCTCTGGACTAAAGGCGAGCTGGCCGAAAATATCGGGGTCCGGTTGAAACCGCAGGCGGGTGCCCGAGCGCCGCTTTTTCAACAAAGCCTCGGGGGCCGGCCGGACCGCCAGAGGCGCGGTCACCGCCCCCCGCTCGCAGGTGATCGCATAGAGTTTGTTGTCGCGGCAGACCTCGACGTCCAGCCGCGCGGACAAGGCGGCAATCACCGACAGGCCCACGCCGTGGAGACCGCCCGACATGCTATAGGCGCCGCTCGAGAATTTACCGCCGCTGTGAAGCTGCGTCAGAATGACCTCCAGAGCCGATTTATCCGGGAATTTCGGATGAGGGTCCACGGGAATGCCGCGGCCGTCGTCCGTGATCTCGACAAAAGAGTCCTCTAGCACCGCTAAATAAATGGTTTTCGCGTGGCCCGCGACGGCTTCATCCATGGCGTTATCCAGCCCCTCGCCGACGAGGTGGTGCAGAGCCTTTTCATCGGTCCCGCCGATATACATGCCGGGACGGCGGCGGACGGGCTCTAGGCCCTCGAGCACCTCAATCTGCTCGGCTGTATAGGAATTCGCCATGAAACGTCGGGGAGGAAGGTCGGAAAAAATAAAAAACCGGGGCCGGCTAAAGATTTATCCGGAATTTATCCAGAAAATCTTGGAGGGCTCTGAAAGCATGGGTATTTCAAAAAACAATCAGGCTCCCCTGGAATCCCAAGAGGAGAATCGAGAAAAAAAGACAAACCAAGCCGACCCCCGCCCAATACAGCCGGAAAGCCTGCCGAAGCGTCGCTTCGGTTAAAGCGGCCGAGCCCGTTCCTAGCCACGGAGCCTGTTTGAAATAGGTCCCATAGTGGCGCGGGCCTCCCAGACGGACGTCGAGAGCCCCGGCCAAAGCGGCCTCGGGCCAGCCGGCATTCGGCGAGGCGTGCCGAGGCCCACTATGCCAGGCGGTGACGAAGGCTTTCTTGCCACAGGTGCGAGGAAAAAAAAAGCCTGCTGCGGCTAGAAAAAACGCACTCAATCGGGCGGGAAGCCAATTCGCGACATCGTCCGCACGAGCCGACCCCCAGCCAAACGCCTGATAGGGCTCAAAGGGATAGCCGACCATCGAATCAAGCGTATTGACCATTTTATAGAAAAACAAGCCGGGCAGGCCGCCTAGGACCCAGAAAAAAAGAGGCGCTACTACCCCGTCGGAAAAATTTTCCGCCAGCGTTTCCAGGCATGCGCCTCGAATCTGCGTGGCGTCAAAAGCTCTGATATCTCGCCCGACAAGGTGGGAGAGATAAAATTTCGCCAGGTTTCGATCGTCCTGCCGGAGGGCTCGTTCTGCGTTTCGGACGCCATCGAACAGAGAACGTGCACTAATCATCCATCCGACCACGACGCCCTCGAGCAGCAGCCCCGCGGGCTCGGAAAGCGGCGTGAGAAGCCTCGCAAGGCCCAGGAGGCCCAGGCCCGCCAAGCCCGCCAAGCTCGAAAGGAGGAGCCAGAAAACGACACCTTTGATTTTGCGATAACGCCCTCGATTCAAAGCGCGCTCCAACCCCCGCGCGCCCGTCCCAAACAGAGCCACAGGGTGCGGGATATAGGGGTTGAGAAAACTCAGGTCTCTGAAAACTAGATCCACGCCTAGAGCGACAAAGAGAATTGCGATAGATGCCACGCCAGACAGAGTTTACACTAGATTTCATGCCGGGGTTTACGCCGGGGTCTCGAAAGAATCGCATAATCTCCGGAATTGCGTCAAAAATTCAAGAGAAGACCCGCACGTTTTTCAAAATCGTGATTGTAATGGTGGTCGTGATGGTGAAGCGAGGCTCTGGGTCCATTCTGGGTCAATTGAGCTTTCACGCAGGTCAGGACTGGGTCCAGGCCCAGAGCCTGCATTGCCTTGTGAGCCTCGGGTCTTGCTTTTTTTTCGCCTTCGGGCGGGGTCGGGCGGCCTCGGAGGGCATAGCTCCCGGCGTGCCACGGCCCATAGACTCGGTCGTCGGCCACGGCGTAGAGGCCTATAGTCGGGCACGCCACACAATGCGCCATATGCAGCAAGCCCGAATCGCTCCCCAGGAACAGGTCTGCGCCTCGGCACAGGCTGGCCACGTCGAGCAGCCCGTGCGTCCCGAACATAGGATGACACTGAGCTGGGGGTATGGCCTCGACAAGACCCTGACACGCGGCCGCCTGCGTCTGGAGGCCCAGAAGATAAAAATGACACGCTTTCAGCTCCGGTTGGGCCAGGACCGCTCGAACGAGAGCTATATAGTTGTGTAGGCTCCAATCCTTCGGTGCCCAGTTGGATTTCGGGGCTAGCACAAAAGCCGGCCGAGGCAAATCTGCAAATCGAGCCAGACGCGCCGGAGCAAGATGGATTCGAGGCCTCGGGGCCTCTTGCAAAGAGGCCACCCCGGCATTCTGAGCCAGCTTATGCCGTTTATCGAGCACCCGCTGGCGGTCCAATTGAGGCGTCATACGCAAAGGAGCTTTCAGAACCCTCGAAAAAGGCGACCGCCGCGAATCATAAACCAAGTCGAATCGACGTTTGCGCGCCCATTTGATAAGCTCGTGCCAGTGGCGGGCGTGCTTCTGTCGGTCGAAGGAAAAAATGTCCACGAGGTGGGGATGATCCTCGAAGAGCGGGCGGACCTTGTCGGGCGTGGCGATGAAGAGTTCGACCTGCCCGGCGGTGCCCTGGCGACCGCCGCCGGGGGCCCCGGTGGTCTCGGGGGCGAGGGGTTGTGCCAGGACGGCCTCCAGGACGGCCTCGAGGGGTCCTAGGCCGAGCACGGTGTCCCCCAGAGAGCTATTGGTGATAAACAAGACTCGCAGCCCGCCCCTCGACGAGGCACGGTGAGCGGCGAGTCTCTTTTGAATTTGGGGATAATACACGCTCTTTTATACGCGCAAAGGCTGGCTCGGGTAAATGATATCCGGCCGGACGAGACTCCGCAAAAGAACAGGAAAAGAAAAAGAAAACATAGGATCAGACTTTTTCCATGATTCGTTTTTATGACGTTCTCGTCCCCGTGCCGGTGTCGCACGGTTTCACCTATCGGCACGCTTCCGAGGAAGCCCTCGGGCGGGGTGTTTTTGTTTTGGTACCCGTCCGGACGCGGCTTTTGATGGGCGTTATTTGGGCCGAGCACCCCGCCGCTCCAGAGGCAAGCCCGCCGCCGGCGGCGGGCCCGGATCCGGGCATGGGCCCGGACATGGGCATGGGCCCATCGTCCGAGTCCCTCTTCCAGCCAGCCCCCTGCGTCTCGGCTTCTAGCGGGCCGACAGGCCCACCCAAGGCTCCCGGGGCTGCAGGAGCCGGTGGGGCTGCGACCGGTGCGCCCGGTGTCTCTGGTGCCGTGAAGGACATCGCCAAAGTCTATCACGAGGCCCCAGTCATCCCGGCCTCGTTTCTGCGTTTTCTGGTGCGAGCCGCCCGCTTTAATCTGACGCCCTTGGGGATGATGGTGCGTCAGACGGTTCCGGGAGTCTATATACTCCGCGGGCTTAAGAAGAAACTCTATGTGGCGGCGTCTTTTCCGGACCAATCGGCCGAGAGTCTAGGTTCCCCTGCTCTCGCGACACGGCTTGCGGCGGTGTGGCAGAAACTCCGCGACGCCGGCGGGGTTTTTGACACTCGAGCCGCCGCCGCTCGAAGTGCCCAGGTGCCGCCGAGCCTCCTTCAACGCATGGAGGCCCATCACTTATTAGACTGGCGGCTGCCTAGTCCAGCCCCGTTCTCGGCCCTCGAAACGAGGCGCACCCCAGGGTCCGAAAAACCAAACATCCAACTGACACCCGATCAAGCCGAGGCGGCTCAGACGCTGTGTGCTCGAGTGCAGCAAGGCCGTTTTGCCGTCGAATTGCTGGAGGGCGTGACCGGTTCGGGCAAGACCGAGGTCTATGCCCAAGCCATCGAGCTCTGCATCCGACAAGGGCGTCAGGTGCTGGTCTTGTTTCCCGAGATCGCCCTGACTTCCGAATTTGCCCGGCGTTTCGCAGTTTTACTCCAGCTTGAGCCTATTTTATATCATTCGGGCCTGACCCCGGCGGCGCGAAGAGAGGCCTGGTGGCAAGCGTGTGTCTGGCGAGCCCCTCTGGTGCTTGGGGCGCGTTCGTCTTTGTTTCTGCCTCTGTCGCATTTAGGTCTCATTGTGGTGGACGAGGAGCACGACGCCAGTTTCAAACAGAGCGATACCGTCCTGTACAACGGGCGCGATATGGCGATTTTGCGGGCTCAGTGCGAGAACATTCCCATTCTTTTAGCCTCGGCGACGCCCAGCATGGAGACACGCTTGAATGCCCAGCGCAAACGCTATGGTTGGACGCGACTCCGCACGCGTGTTGGGCCGGCTCGTGTGCCTCCCCGTTTGCCAATGGTGCATTTGGTCGATATGCGGAAAACCGAGCTGCCGGCCAGCCGTTTTATCTCAGAGGAAGCCCGAGAAGCCATAGAGCAAACCCTGGGGCGGTCCGAACAAGTGTTGCTTTATCAAAATCGGCGCGGTTACGCTCCCAGCGTGATGTGTCCTTCGTGTTCGTTTATTTTGCCCTGTCCGTTTTGTTCGGTTCGGTTGGTTTATCATGCCGCCAGGCATTTGGTCCTGTGTCACCATTGCGGCTTCGAGTCGAAACTGCCGGCACACTGTCCCGAGTGCGAACAGGAAGTCCAGGCCTCCACCCGGTCGTGGCGCTTGATGGGCGCCGGGGTCGAGCGTATCTACGAAGAGGCACAAACCCTCTTTCCTCGAGTGCCTCTGGAGGCTGCAAGCTCGAGTCATTTCGAGAACAAAGCTCGCATGGTGCTTTTTTTTGAAAACATTTTATCCCGGCGCACGCAATTGATTATCGGGACGCAGCTTTTAGCGAAGGGCTATCATTTTCCGCATTTGACGCTCGTTGTGGTTCTGGACGGCGATTTTTTTGACAGCGGAGGCGACTTCCGAGCCGCTGAGCGATGCTTTCAGCTTTTGTCGCAAGTCGGCGGCCGCGCCGGCCGTGCCGAGCTTCCCGGCCGTGTCTTCATCCAGACCTATCAACCAGAGCATCCTTTGAGTCAGGCTCTGAAGCGTCACGATTTCGATTATTTTATGGAGCAGGAACAGAAGCTTCGCGAAATGGGCGCGTGGCCGCCTTATGGACATTTGGCGAGCCTAGAACTTTGGGCTCGAGACAAGACCAAATTAGATCACTGGGCAGAACGCTGGCGCCAGGCGGCCCCCGCTCATCCCGAGATTCGAGTGCTGGGGCCGGCGCCGCCGCCTCTGGAGCGGCTCAGAAATTGGGAGCGCCGACGGTTTCTTATCAAGGGCCCGCAGCGGCTTCAGCCTTATGTAGAAACCTGGCGGCAGAGGGTGGCGACGCCCGCGGACCTCCGTGTCAAAATAGACATGGACCCCAGGAGTTTTCTCTAGAGATTTGTCTTTAGAGACTCCGCCTCTAGAGGCTACGTCTCTAGAGACCCGTGCCATAGAGGCCGGGGACACGGGCAGCGGCGACTCCATAGATCTGGCGGGCCCCGGCCTTGCGGAGGACGCGCGCACAGGCGTCAAGGGTTGCCCCTGTCGTGACGACGTCATCGACCAGCACGATCTTTTTGTGTTTCACAGAGGCCCCAGGTCTGAGTCGAAAAGCCTCTGCCAGATTCCGGAAACGGTCGGCGCGCCCTTTTGTCCCCTGGATTGTGTTTTTGACGCGTTTCAGTGTTCCGACGTCGAGGTCCGTCTTCATGCGGGAGGCCATGTGGCGTCCTAACACCGCCGCCTGATTGAATTTTCGATAGAGCAGGCGATTTCTGTGGAGCGGAACCGGCATCACACAATCCGGTTCTATCTTGGCTTTGACGAGGCTGGCGGCCATGTGTTCTGCGAGAAGGACGGCGATATCCCATCGGTCGGCGTATTTCAGACTCAGAATTAAATCGTGCATCAGGGGCCCGTCATAGACGAAAGGCGTCACGATTTTCTTCAGCGGCGGCGGGTCGTGCTGACATGTCTGACACAAGAGATTTTCCAGAATCGTCGGATTCGGCAGCGCACACCGCCGGCACGGATTATGATTCCAGACCAGCCCTCCCCAGCATTTGGCACAGAGACTGTGCATCGTCTGCACAGGCGTTTGGCACCTGTGGCACAAAGGCGGGTAGATGAAATAGACCAGACTCCGCCACGCTTTTTTGGAGACCTGGCTCCATTGTTTTTTAGTCATGGTCTAGGCTCTGCAAAAAGAGACCGAAGCGGCCGGGCTGGATGGTGCCTACGGTTTTTTTCTCGGCGTTCTGAAAGAGCTCGGGCCAGAAAGAGCTTAAAGCCGTGAGCCTTTTGTCTAAAACGTCCCGTTCGTTTTTCTCGAAGGGGGCAAGTACATAGGCGGCCAGGTCCTGTTGTCCCGGCTGCCCCTGGTGCCCCTGGTGCGAGGTCGTCCGGGCGCCCACGCCGATTCGCATGCGCCAGAAGGCGGTCTCGCCCAAGTGCATCATAAGATTGCGCAAGCCGTTATGCCCGCCGTGGCCGCCGCCGGCTCTGAGGCGCAGGCGACCCAGCGGGAGGTAAATATCATCACACACCACCGTGACGTGCTCGAGAGGGATTTTATAAAACGACAGAATCCTCGCCAAAGACTCGCCCGAGCGGTTCATATAGGTCATCGGCTTGGCGAGTAAAAAACGGAGCTCTTGAATCTCTAGGACACAGAGCTGATTGTTCCATTTTTCGCGCCACAGAGGCTGGCCACCGGGACTCCACTGCCGGGCGAGTCTGTCTACAAACATAAAGCCCACATTGTGGCGTGTTTTTTCATAGCTCTTTCCGGGATTGCCGAGTCCCGCCAACACCATCACAGCACAATTACAATAGAATTACAGGGGGTCTATGGCGGCACTCGGCACAGGCATGACGAGCGGGAGCGTCGTCCAAACAAGAGCGAGTTCAACGGGTTTGTCCGGGTAAACTTGGCGCACAAGATAATGATAGAGGCGCAATTGGTCGCGCTCCTGAGCGCCGAGTTGCTCGACCCGCTCCGGCGGCCGCTGATAGGTTTTATACTCGACGACCAGAGTCGCCCGAGGTAAAAAAGCCAGAAAATCTATCCGCGTCGAGACAAATTCTTGGTCCGGTGGCACGAGTCCACTGATGGCCACTTCGCGCCGGCCGTGGGTCGTGTGCAAAAAAGGATAGACCTCGAAGAGCTTCATAACGTGCCGGAGGAGGTCCTGGATTTGAGCATCCCGGATGTTTTGTGATTTCAACCATTGTTCTGCGCGCGGGAGGCGTTCTGTTTCGGGGAGCCCCGGCAGTTTCTCCAAGAGCTTATGAATCAAGACGCCTCGAAGCCGCGGGTCTTCGGCTCTGGTGGCAAGAGGCGACCGATAATGGCGTGCTCGAAGAATCTTGTTTTTATCCGGCACAACGCCTGGTGATTCTCTCTCGGTCGGAGGAAGGGGCGTTTTCAAAAAAGCCAACGAGGCGGGCGCTGTTTCCGTCGCCGCCGTCTCGGGTACGGGCCCCCCGGTGCTCCCGGTTCTTTCGGCCGCCATCGAGCCCTGCATCCCCCCCTGGCCCGTGTCTGTTTGAAGATACCGCCGCCCATAGGCGTATACGCCGTGGGCTTCCTCTCGCCCTATTTTTTCCATGGCCTTTTGCGCCGCCCCATACCAGCTCTCGTCGACTTTCTCGTCCGAGAGATTGACGTTCTGGATGCCCCCCAAATAGAGCCGCTCCGCCGCGCGTGTGAGGGCGACATAAAGCAAACGCGCTTCTTCGCGTTTTCGGTGTTTTTCCTCTTGTTCGAGAGCGGCCTCTATGTTTTCAGACCGCCACGCTTTAGAGCCCGTCCAGACGGGCACCGTCCAGACGGGCGCCGTCCAGACGGGTGGCTCGTCTACGCCTGCTTGGATGAAGCGTTCGCTCCGGGGGTCCTGAGAACAGAGTTCGGGGATGAACACAATGGGAGCCTCCAAGCCTTTGGCGCCGTGAATCGTTAATAATCGAATCTCGTCGCGCGGGTTTTCCGGGTCGTTGCGGAGTGGCCGGGCCTCTGCTTCGAGCCAGCTTAAGAAACCTTCCCAATGCGGGGTGTGGTTTTGCTCGTATGTAAAGGCGAGGTTTCTCAGCTGGTCTAACACGGCGAGCGTTTCAAAACCGGAAGAGGCTCTGAGGGCCGTCAGGCCGACACCACCGGCCCCACCGGTGCCGTCCTCATTGGCCGGATCATTGGCCGGATCGTTCGCCGGGCAGGGTTTATAAAAGAGCTCCGCCAGGCCGTCCGAGGGCCGCATAGTATCGGCGCGCCTTAACCAGTTCTCCAGCCATTGCGCGATGGTCTGCCATCTTCCCCCGTCTGTTCGAGCTCGGGCTCTCAGGCTTCCGAACAGATTTCCGAATTTTGTTTCGGAGCGTTCGCGACACAGGCTTGTTAAGTTGGGTTCCTCTGTCGGGTCGTCGCGATCCAATTGTATCAGGTCTGATTTCAAGAGGCTCGCCAGATTGAGGTCATCCAGCGGTAAAAGGCAAAAACGGAACAGAGCCAAACAGTCCATGACGACCAAATGCTCGAGAATGGACCGGTCGTCCAGCGTACTGAAAGGCAGGTGATTGGCGTTGAGTTTGCGACACAGAAACCGCATGCAAGGCGAACGTTTGCGAAACAAAATTTTGATATCGCTATAGCGCACTTTGCGATGCAGCCCGAGCTTGGGGTCGTAAACTGTGTCGTGCGCGGTCAGCTGCTGGATTTTCTCGACGAGCTGCTGGGCCATGGCTTCGGCGGCCTTCGTCGGTCGGTCCAGAAGCTGTTGAGAGGGGTCCGGAAGCGTGTCCAGAGTCGGCTGGCGGGCGTCTTTGAGAAGCGGCCAGAGCTCTATATAGCCTCCTAATTCTTTGTGGCGGGCGGCCTCATGCTGGGTGAGCGGCCCGCCGAGACCGTCTCGGAGGCCGGCATCCTCGAAAACCGTATCCACGAATGTGAGGATCTCCTGTCTGGAGCGGAACGAACGCGTGAGACTTTCTTCCTCCCAGAGACGGCTGGTCTGTGTGACGATTTGCTTTAGATTCTGATGCGCCTTTTGATAGCCTTCGATATCGGCGCCTTGGAATCCGAAGATCGATTGTTTGGGGTCGCCGACGACGAAAAGCGATTTGGGCCCGGGGGCGGCTCTCTGGAAGAGCTCTGTCATCAGATTTTCCAGAATGCGCCATTGTTTAGGACTCGTGTCCTGGGCCTCGTCCAGGAGGATGTGGGCGAGTTGCGGTTCCAGACGCTCTAGGATGAACGCCAGATGGTGGGACTCGGTGCGCTGAAAGAGGTCCAAGACAAAATCAATGAGGTCCTCGTAATTGACTTTGCCGAGCCTCGATTTCTCGTCCGCATAGGTCTCCATCAGAGGCGGCACAAGCTTCAAAAACGAGGCGCTGATCGAGGCATCGCGCAGGCGCGCTTTTGTCGCGATGAAGGCTTCAGCCTCGTCGCGCAATTCCTCCAGAGCCGCGGCCAAGTCGGGGTCGGCGCATTGCTGCTGGTCCTCTTTGGTGGCGAGCTTCTTTCGCGGTTTGCCCGCGCCGGTGAAATAAATCTCGGCAAAGAGACTCGCGTCGTGGGTCTCCAAAAAAGCCAGAAGCGGGCGGGCGGGTAGTCCCGAAGTCCTTGCTTTTTTTTCTTTTTCCTCCAGATAGGATTTGTGCGTTTCCAGACTCTGACCCAGGCGCGCCAGCGTGTTGGCGTTTTCTTTTTCAAAAGTTTTTCTCAGAACCTCCTGGTCCGTAATCTCTTCGAGGTCATAAATCGCACAGAGCTTATCGTGAAGCTCGTTCTGTTCGTCGGGCGACGCCCATGGTATCCCGAGCATCCCGGGCACGCCGGCCGAGGTCGCCGGGTTCTTGGCGAAGACAGTTTTTAGCTTTGACATGGCCTCGAGCACCTGGTCGCTGGTCATTTCACGGACGAGAAAAGAAAACGCCTGTTTCTGCTCGGGTCGCGTGAGAAGGGCTCGCAAGGCCTGTTGGTTCAATTGTTTCGATTCGCTTTCGTCCAAGAGCTCGAGCCGTGTCGGGACGCCTATTTCAAAAGGGAACCGCGCCAGAATCGTGTGACAAAAGGCGTGGACCGTTTTCACCGGCAGCCCCTGAGGCAATTCCAAAATACGCCCGACGAGGCCTCGGGCCCGCGCCACCGTTTCGGCATCGGGCTTTTGCTCTGTCCATTTCTCGAGCTCCTTTTTGAGAGCGTCTTCCGGCAAGGTCGCCCATTTGAGAATTTCCTCTGTCAGCCGCGTAGCCATTTCGGTCGCCGCATTATTGGTATAGGTCAGACAGACCATGGAACGCGGGTGGATGTCTTGAAGCAAAAGCGTTAGAACGCGCCGGACCAATTGATAGGTCTTGCCGCTGCCGGCCGAGGCCTCAATCCAGATGGAGGAAAGCTTCATGAGTCCGGTGCCACCGAAAGTTGCCACCGAGAAAGGTGTAAATAATCGTCGTATTGGGGCTCTAATTGAGGATAGGGCCTTATAGGATAGGACAGCGTTGCCTCCCTCAAATAGGCTTCTATGTGCCGAAACAGCCCATAAACGGCGCGGCTCTTTTTGTCCTGGTCCTCGAGGCGCCCATGGTAGGCGGATGTTTCTCGATTCAAGCCAAATTTCCAAAATCCAATTTGGAGCCGACTCGACGCAACGTCCAGCTCTGGAAAATTGTCTGGCGTCAGCACAAGAGCCTGCACCAAAAGCTGGGGCTTGAAATTCGCGTGAATTTGTTTGGGCGTCGGAATGTATCCGGTCTTAAAATCGAGGATGTAAATAGTGCCGTCTATTTTCATCACCAGGTCATAGATAGCTGACAGCTCAAAGGTGGTTCGGTCCGTCGTAAAGGTCTGTTGGACTCTTTTTTCACAGAAAACCGGCACGCCGTAAAAGGGCGTTTTCAAGGCGAGCAGCCAGTCGATAAACTGCTCGCCCGGGTCCCGAAAAGCGGCCTCTAGAATAATTTGATCCAGAGGGTCAAGCTTCTCAAGCGTCTGCTGTAAATGTACATGGAAACTGTCTTTCAGAGCCGCCGGATCTTTCGGACTTTTCTGTGTGTCTTGCAAAAAAGACTCCATGAGCCCGTGGAGCCTCTGTCCTTTTTTGCTGGGACTCAGGGCGTCCATCCGAGGCGGCAGAAGCCGGAGCCCCAAGTGCTCTCTGGCGTGGAAGCCGTAAGGATTGTGAATCAGGAGCTCTAGGGTTGAGGGCGAAAAAATCTTTTTTCGGAGCGCCAGGGCCGGCGTGGGTCTTGCCAGCCGCCCCGCGCGGGAGGGGGCGCGCGTTGTCTCTAGGTTTTCGCGCCAGCGGCTTCGCTCTGGGTCCTGCAGATTTTTCCCCGTCTTTTGAGCCAAGAGCTCCATGCGGAGCCAGAAGGGCGCCGGCAGCGTGGTTTCGCCTCGCTCGCGCAGAGAACGGGTCAAAAATAATTCGGGACTGCAGCCTATCTGGATGAAATCCAGAGCCACCAAGCCCATCTTGCGTTCCGGAAAATTCAAACCGGCGGCCTGCCGGATGGAGCCCGATAACAGACGGTCCGCCGCTTGGCGAGGCGGAAAAACGCACGCAGGGCCATCATTGAGGCCGCCGATAATCGCGCGGTCGAACCGAAGGAGACGCGCCTCCAGCGGCCCCAGAATCTGGATACGCTCAGAAGTCGCACGTTGGGGATAATAGTGAACCTGCTGTAAGAGAAAAGCTAGAAAAGCCGGAAAGTCCTCGCCACGGGCTCGATAGACGTCGCCCTCTAGGGCGGGGTGGTTTTTGACGGCCTCCAATTCGTTCAAGAGGGTGGACAGAAATTGAGACATCTGAACCCCAATGGCCCCATCCCAAAGTGAAAAAACCTGCCCGGCCCCGGGTTCGGTCCCGGCCTCGGGTTGGGCGAGGAGCTCGGCAAACTCGAGCACCGCGACAAGATTGTCCTCGAGCTTGTCCGTCAGCACGGGTTGGGCGTCACGGAATTCGCGGAGCTCTGGCGGCCACAAAGCCGCCGCTTTAGAGGGCGGCTCTTTCAAACGCCATTCGCGCTCCAAACGATGGATGCGTTTTTTGAGCTCCCGGGGTTTTTGTTTGCACCGCACAAAGGCTTGCTTCATGAGCCCCAAAAAAGCACCTATGTTTTCTGGTTGAGCCAGGAACTCGGCGACCAAGATCAGATAGCGTCCCAGATGGGTCTCCGAGAGGCGCGTGCCCGCCGACACCTCAATCTTCACGCCGAAGCGGCCTAGCAGCGCGACGACGCGCCGGACGAGCTCCGGCGACCCCGTGATCAGAGCCGCCGTCTTGCCCGGTTGACCCAGAGTCTCGCGCAGAAGCAGCGCAATGCTGGTGGCTTCGGCCTCTTCATCGGGGCAGGCGAGCATGGTGATGCGCTCGAGTCCCTGCGTCCAGGCGGGATGGTAAGAGGCGGGCGGAAAACTCGGCACCGGGGCCATCGCGTCGCACAGGACGCGGAGCCGGGGACTCCGGCGCGAGGCCCCCGCCTCAAGACCCGGCTCCAGGCCTGGCGGCCAGAGTTGGACCTGGTCCGGCGAGCAGCCCGCTTTCTTGAGAAAATTCGCAATCCCGTGATACGCGTGCCGCGGTGTCTTTTGAGCAAAATCCAAATCTAGCTCGGGGTCAAAAGGAGGCAAAAGCACCGCGCCATTCGGTCTCTGGGCGATGGTTAATAACAGGCGTGCGACGACCGGGTCTGCCCCGCTCGAGCCAATCGCGAGGACGGGGTCCGGTACGGAGCCTTCTTCGGGCTGCTCGGCTAATAAAGTCTGTTCCCGCTCCAGCTGAGCCGCGATGGCCAGACGCGGTTCGGTCATGCCCAGATACGCTAAGCGTTTAGGCCATGCCTTCTGACAAATATCGAGAAATCGCAGGGCAAGTTCCCAATGCACGGCTTGTTGGTGGGGGGTGAAGCTGGCAAAGTCTAGGTCCTGTTTTTCGTCCAGGATGAGTTCGTCTAGGACCTCTGCGAGGGCCTGAGCCAGGCCTATGGCGTGGAGCAGCGAGGGTTTCTTGCCATCCGGACGGTGAAATTGAGCCAGCGTCGAACACCACGGCGTGAGTTCCAACAGCCGCCTAAGCGTGGAAATTGCCGGCAGCTGGTCCAGCTGCGTCGTCGCCCGCGGGTCGGCTTCTAGGGTGGTGTCCTCGGGCGTGCCGAAAAATTTGAAATGCGGCATTAAGAGCACTTTGTGCGGAGCAAGCAAAACCAGCTCTTCGGACAAGTGCGTGGCCGACCGCCGATTCGGCAAAAAGAGCGTCACATGCGACAAGTCTCTTTCGTTGCGCAGATAGGTCCGCAGGCCTCGAGCCACGGTCGTCAGATAAGACGCCGCCGGCGGGAGACAATAAATACGCGCCGAACGCGAAACAGAGCGCACGGGCGCGGCACTCAATCCGGAAAAAGCGTCCGGACGCGCCCCGTCTCCAGGCCATTCCAGTTATAGAGCGTCGGTGTCTCGGGGGCGACCCATGCCGTGCGTTCGGCTAAAAGGGCGTGTGCGGCATGTTGAGCGGCTCGGTCGCTGCCGTCGCGAGCTTTAAGCGCGATGCTCAATTGCAAATCGGGAAGAATCAGCAGAAAGACGCCTTCGGCCCCGTTTTTAGCCAGCAAGGGTTTTTGACTCTGTTGCATCAGGTGCGTCGAGGCCGCTTTGCGTCCGCCGACGAGTTCGGGGTGCTGCGTGACCGCCTCGAAAATGCGTCGGCAGGCCCGCGCTAAAGCCGTGTCACGGGAGCTGCGGACCTCTTGGGAGAACCGGCTCCCCAAGCGGGCAAGATGATAGAGCGGCATCGGAAAAGCAGGAATAGAACACCCATCCAGACCCTGTTGTGCGTCGTCCAGCTGCAGGTCTCCGAAGGTTTCCAGCTCTTTTTTGACGGCCTGCTGGAGAGGATGCGTGCCTTCCAAATACGTCGCCATGTCCCATTTCAAACGCAGGCAGCAGGCTAAAAAGCCAATGTGTTTTCCCGAACAATTATTGTGCAAGACCGAAAGGGGTTGCGCTTCCTTCCAGAGTTGGCGTCTTGTCTCCGAGTCCATCGGCGGATGCAGGCCACAGCGTAGACTCTGTTCGGACAAGTCCAGTCTCTGAAGCCAGTTTTTGAGGAGCTGGATATGGCGGGCCTCGCCGTGGTGAGACGCACAGGCCAGAGCCAGCTCTTGGGGTGTCGCCAGGTCGGGGGCGTGACAGACCAGAGGCAGAGCCTGTATGAGCTTGACGCTGGACCTCGGAAAAAAAACAAAGTCCGGTGCGCCGTAGTGGAACAGGATATCGCCATTTTCATGACAGGCTAGGGCACAGACCTCGTGGACTGATTCGACGGTTTGGCCGCGCTCCAGGATCACCTGGAGCGGGCGCGTCGTGTGCGGCCCCTCCAGGCGGCGTCGGTCCTGCGGCGAGTTCTCGGGGCGCGTCAAGGATAAAGTCTCACGCGGTGCCACGCCCTCGACGGGGACGATTGGGAAGCGGCCACGCGAGGGGCGCGTTCGAACACATAGCGGTCGTGCAGACGGTTCTCTTGGTGAAGCCAAAATTCGAACCGGTCTGGTCGGAACTGCCACCCGACCCAAGCCGGCGGGCGCGGCACGGGGCCCGCCGGATAGCGGGCTTCGAGGCCCTCGAGACGCGCGAGGAGACTGGCCCGCGAATCCAGCGGCGCCGATTGGTCCGACGCCAAGGCCCCCAGCTGGCTTCGGCGAGGCCGCGTCGCGAAATAGGCCTCGGCCGCCGCCACGGGCCCCTGAGAGACCGTGCCCTCCAGACGGATTTGGCGCCGCAAGCTCTTCCAGTGAAAGAGAAGCGCCGCTTTGGGATGAGCTTGCAGCTCGCGGCCTTTTTGGCTTGTGGCGTGGCTGTAAAAAATAAAAGCCTCCCCCTCGATGGCCTTCAGGAGAACCATGCGCACCGACGGCTGACCCGCACCATTGACAGTCGCAAGGGCCATGGCGTTCGGGTCTTCAGGCTCGGACTGAGCCGCGTCCTCCAGCCAGGTTTTGAAGAACGCAAAAGGACAGTCGAGTGGTTCTATCGGTGGTTCTATCGGCATGCACACACGACGCGCGCCCCTTCAAAACGGCGGCCTCTCGGGCGAGAGATGCCCCCCCATGGTTCAACAGGTTCAACATTGTTGAACATGATTCACCAAGAGCATACCATGCGGTCTCGAGCTGTGTCTAGCTTGTCTCTTTGTCTTGTCTCTTGGTTGCGAGCTTGCGGGAAAAAGTCAAAAAACGGTTCTTTTCTGTTCAAAAGAATGTTACACTGGCGGCCGGACACCGGACAGGCGGGCCTTTTTTGTGCGCGATCCCTATCGGATTTTAGGACTCGATTCGCAGGCCGGCCTGGCGGAGGTCAAGGCCGCCTATCGTCGACTCGCCAAGACGTGCCACCCCGACCGCCACTCGACGGCGGAGAGTGCCCGACGCTTCCTCGAAATCAAACAAGCCTATGAGAGACTCGTCGTCGGCGGGGTGCTGCGGCGGCCTCGGCCTGAGGGCGGGGCGCCGCCGCCCGGAAATGCATCCGGAAATGCATCCCGGCGTGCGTCCGGCAGGTCAGCCGGAGCGTCCTCTTCTTCGTTTTCCCGGGCAGAGCCGGCTTCGGCGGTGCCGCCCGCCAGGTCCTTGCGGGACGCTTTTGGGGATTTTTTCCAGGATTTATTTTCGCCCGCGCCTCCGCGCCGGGTCCCGTTCCAGGAGGCGCAACCGTCCGCCCCGCTGAAGCGCCCCGCCAGGGGGGGGGACTCGAGAGGGAACGCCTCTAGAGGGCGTCGGGAAGTGCGGTGGCTGGTCTCCGTGAGTTTTATGGAGGCCGCCCTAGGCGGCGTCCGGCGCCTTCAGGGGGATGCGCTTTCTTCGTTGGACGTCCGGATTCCAGCTGGGGCCGTGGATGGCCAGATTCTACGCGTGCCTGTCCAGAAAGGCGCCAAGTCTCTTTCCGACGGCAGCGACATGGTGATCGAGCTCCACGTCCTAGAGCACGCTTTGTTCCGCCGGCACGGCTGGGATATTTATCTAGAGCTCCCTATTCGAATCGACGAAGCCGTTCTCGGCGGGCAGGTTCTGATTCCGACGCTGCGAGGGCAAGTGCGGGTCACAATTCCCGAAGGGAGTAACTCGGGCGACGTTCTGAGACTGAAAGGCCTGGGCATTCAACCCGAGAAGGGTCTCTCTGAACCTGCCCCGGTTGTTTCTCCGATTGTTTCGAAGAAGCCCTCCCAAGAGGGGGCACGTAACGGCTTCCGCCAGGCAACCAAAGAGAGGCAGACCCCGCCGCCGGCCGTGCCAAAGGACGGGCATATGTTTGTTCGGCTCAAGATTGTGGTGCCGGAAACGCCGGATCCGGAACTCGTTGAGTTTCTTCGGGTGTGGGGGGCGCGGCAACTTTCTTACAATCCCCGTCGATTCAGCAAGCCTCCTGGACGAGGTCAAGCTTGAATTGCGTCCCGTTTTGTCTTATTCTGCCCCGCGTCTGGTCCAGTCTGGCTGATCCGGGCGGGCGTAGCTCAGTGGTAGAGCACAACCTTGCCAAGGTTGGGGTCGTGAGTTCAAATCTCATCGCCCGCTCCAGGAACGGCGGGTCCGGCACGAAGAAAGCGGCACTTTTCCCGAGAGAAGGGGGCGACGACGGTGTTCCCTCGCGTCGGGGTCTGGCGGGTGTGGGCGACCCCAGGTGCGCCCCCGGGAGGGCCCAATGGATGAGACCGTCTCGGAAGCCTGCCTCGAAACCGACCTAACGACCTAAAGAGCTTCGACGGCCCGCACCTCGCGCACATCGGGCAGATAGTGCTTGAGCAGGTTTTCTATGCCCATTTTCAGCGTTGCTGTCGAGCTGGGGCATCCCGCGCATGCGCCGCGCATCGTCAGATAGACGACGCCCTCTTGGAAGGCGTGGAAAACGATATCGCCTCCGTCCTGGGCGACGAAGGGGCGGACGCGTTCGTCCAGGAGTACTTGAATCTGGCGTACGGTTTCCTGGTCTTCCTCCCGGACGGGCGGCCTGGCGTCGTCGGCTGAAACGGGCGCCGCATTCTCGGCTAGAATGGGCCGATGGGTGACCAGGTGCTCCATCAGACAGCCCAGGAGAGCCGGTTTAAGAAGATACCATTCGACGTCCTTTTGTTTGCTAACGGCGACGAATTCTCTTCCGATCATGACGGACAGGACGCCGTCGACCTCGAACAGAGCGGCGGCCAGAGGCGCGCGTATCCGGGCTTCTTCGGCGGTTTGGCAATCCACGGCCTCGCCTTCGACCAGGACGCGTCCTGGCAAAAATTTGAGCGTATCGGGGTTTGGCGTTTCTTCGGTTTGAATAAACATGAGGGCGTCCAGACTATCAATTGCGGTGGGAATGGGCCAGCGTATCGATTTCCTCATCCGAGAGGTGTCCCGGAATCAGCACGACGGGCCGGCGGATGCGCGTGAGATGCTTCTGTGTCAAGGCTCGAATCACAGGGCCCGGATCATGAGGGTCGGTCCGAATCGCCAAAGTGAGCCATGCGATATCCTCTTCTTCCTCCATGAGCCCCAAGAGCTCGGTGATGGGGTCGCCCTGGCGCATATAGATGAGGGGATGGTCCTCCGTCCCCGTGAGATTCAGGACTTCCTCGGCGAGTTCTCTCAGCAATTGTTCGGCCTCTTCGCGGCCTTCCTGCTCGGACAGCGCGGCGACGCTGGACCAATGGACAAAATCGACAGATTGCACGACGTACAGGAGTCCAATTCGATGCTGGATATGTTTGGCACGCTGACAGACATAGCGCAGAGCTCGGGCCATCTCTTCGGACCCGTCGACGTAAAGCAAGAGAACCGGCCGCTTTTCCGCGCGTTCCGGCAGGAGCGCCCGGGCTCTCAGGCGTTTCAGATTCTCCGATATGTATTGGTCGTCTAGTTTTCCCATCAGAATGCCGGCAGGTCCAGATAATCGGGAGGATGCCCGAGGATGCCCAGGAGGATGCCCCGGTACCGCGAGTATCGCAAAAAAAGCACCATTTCGCAAATGAAAGCTTTTCCGGCTCCCCCGCGTATGTTCTGGGTATTCCCGAGTCTGAGGCCGCCGTCGGGCCTCCCGCTCACGGCCAGGTAAAAGTTACACGCACCGGGGTGTGGTCCGAGGGATTGGGCGCGTCTCGCCACTTGGTTTCAGGGCCACAGGTCTGAAGCCGGTCCGAGAACCGAGCCGAAAGGAGAAAATGATCGATACGCAAGCCTTCGTCGCGTTGCCAAGCCCCGCCTCGGAAGTCCCAATACGTCCACGCGGTCTGGTCGGGGGCCACCAGCCGATACGCATCGGCCAGCCCCATCCAGGTCAGAGCTCGCCACCGTGCCCGGCTTTGCGGTAAGAGCAAAGCATCCTCGCGCAGAGCTTCCGGGGCGTAACAGTCGCGGTCCTCGGGGCATATATTAAAATCGCCTCCGACCAGAACATTCGCCCCCCGAGCCAGATGCGGCCGGAGATACGCGTAAAGAGCCTCCAGCCACCTCAATTTATAGTCCAATTTCGCGCCCGGGGCCGGATTTCCGTTTGGGACATACACGCATATCACATGCCACTGGGTGTCTTGGTGTGTCAGCGTCACGTCCAGGAACCGCGCTTGAGCGTCGTCGTCCAGCCCGACGGAGGTGGTGATGGTATCCTCGGCGATGGCGATTGTTTTTTCGGCCAGCCCGGCCCGATGGGCCAGGAGCGCGACGCCATTATAGGCTTTCTGTCCATGCACAACCGAGCGATAGCCCAATTGTTCCAGCTCTGAGGCTGGGAACGCTTCCGTCGGACATTTAATCTCTTGGAGCAAAGCTACATCCGGCCGCGTGGCCGTGAGCCAATCGGTCAACAGCTTCAGACGAGCCCGGACGCCATTGATATTAAAACTGGCGACCCGCAGCATCTATGTTTTGTGGAAGGAGACGCCGCACGAGCACGCTTGATGTGCTTGTCTGGGCTTCAAAACGAAGCTCTGTCCGGACAAATTCTGTTCAAAATCGATGAGGCCCTCGCCCAAGACGGCCAGCGAAGCCGGGTCGGTCAACAAAAGCCCGCCGGCGAAGGCGAGATCTGTGGCTTTTGGCTCTTTTTCCAGCGAAAAAAGAGCCTGAAACCCAGAGCACCCGCCAGCCAGAATCCGAAGACGCAACCGCTGTCCGACCGCATGGGTCTTGAGACGCTCGGCGGCGCGCTCGGACAAGGCGAGTCGCCCTGCCTCCGGCGGCGAGCCCGCCGCCGGGTTAGACCCGGCCTCGGCTTCGGCGGCGGGCTCTGCAAAGGCATCTATGAAACTATCGACACTATCCACAATAATCTCCATTCGCCTCGAATCCGTGAAAAAAACGCTCGCGGGCAAGCCTTTATCGAGCCTTTATGTTTGGGGGTGGGCTCTGTTGAAGGGCACGCCCCCGTCCCCGCGGATTCTAGCAGTTCCTTGACAGAGGCGCAAGGCACAGGCACCCTCAAGTCGCGGGAGGCCAGCGGCAGGTGAGGCCCGTAGGGCTAGCACCTTGCCTGTGAATGTGCTAGCCTGTCGGTATATCGAGGTCAGCAGAAATGAAAGCTCCCGAATTCGTAAAAAAATATATTTTTGAGACCATCGTTACCCTGGTTGCGGTTGTTGTCATCGGCATCCTTGGTTTTTATTTCGTGTTGTTGCTGAAGATTCAGTCGGGCGTGTCGGAGCAGTTGCTGGAGGTTCAGTCGGGCGTGTCGGAGCAGTTGCTGGGGCTTCAGTCGGGCGTGTCGGAGCAGTTGCTGGGGCTTCAGTCGAGTGTGTCGGAGCAAGCGGCGACGCTCGATTCGCATTTGCAAACGCCGCATTTGACGCGCGAGGACTTGCACAATGAGTTTGCAAAATTTGAGGACCGGATAGAGGGTCGTTTTGCAAGATTTGAAGACCGGGTAGATTCTCGACTCGAGCGGGTCGAGTCCCGGCTCGAGCGGGTCGAGTTCCGGCTTGATAGGATCTTAGAAAATCAAGAATAAGCTGGGCTCATCCTCGGGCTCATCCGGCGAGCCCTCCTCGTTCCATCATAAGCCTGGCCCACATTTGATAGTGCCGAGGCGTAAGTTGGTGAGCCCGCATCGTTGGGACGACGCCGAGGCGGTCGCACATGGTCTCATCCAGCCACCCCGCCATTTTGTGGCGGAGCATCTTTCTGGGTTGTTGAAAAGCCGCATGAACCAACGCCTGGAGCACCTCGTCCGGCGCGTTTTCGGACTCCGCCAAAGCCGCCAGGCGGGGCTCTAAAACCAGGAGTGCCGATTCGATCGAGGGCGGCGGCACAAAACAAGCAGGCGGCAGCCTCTTCACAAGAGCCACCGACGCCCAGCTCTGGCACAACACCGAGAGGGCTCCATAGTCCGCTGTTTCCGGTTCGGCTATGATTTTACGCGCGACCTCCCAGGAAAACATGAGGACCATTTTCCGAATCCATTTTCTGTTCAAAAACCAGCCCTTCAAAAGATGGGTCGCGACCCCGTAAGGGAGATTGCCGATGAGCTGGACCGGACGGGATAGGGCCTCGAAATTCAAAAAGCGGGCGTCGCCGACGACCCAATCCAGCCGCGAGGGAAAATGTCTTTGGAGGTCTCGGCCCAGGGCTCTCAGCCGCTTGTCCAGTTCAATCGCGACGAGCCGCCCTTCGTTTTGAGACAAAAAAGCACGGGTCAAGCCGCCCAAGCCTGGCCCGATTTCGATGGTGATTTCGGACGCCTCGGTTCGGGCGAAGCTCGCAATCGAGGCCAGCAGATTGGGGTCCAGAATAAAATGCTGCCCCAGTTTTTTGTGAGGAACGAGGAACCCCGTTTTTTTGTCAAGATAGCTGGCTAGAGGAGGTAGCGGGTCTCGCATCCTTGTTCCTGAAGGCCAAAGTTCGGGCCATATGAAGGGCGGCTCGCATGGGTCGCCAGCTTGCGACGCCCTGTCCTGCCAGCTCGAAGGCGGTGCCGTGGCCTGGCGACGTGCGCACAATGGGCAGCCCCAGCGTGATATTCACGGTGTCGTAAAAAGCCAGAAGTTTCACAGGAATCAGAGCTTGATCGTGTGTCGGGCACAAAAAAACGTCGAATCGTTTCCGATTCGGCGGAATAAAAGCCGTATCGGCCGCCATCGGCCCCTCGATATCGAGCCCCTGGTCTCGGAGGCGGCTCAAGGCGGGCTGCATCACCGTGTGTTCCTCGTGCCCCAGCGTTCCGTTTTCGCCCGCATGCGGATTGAGTCCCAAAAGCACCAGACGCGGATTCGGCACGCCAAAACGCTGTCGCAACGCCGCCGCCGTGAGGTGGGCGACGTGCTCGATTCGTTCGGGCGTGAGATGCCGCCCGACAGCCAAAAGCGGAATATGTTCCGTAATCGGAACGGTGCGCAATCCAGGCGCGGCCAGCATCATGCACACGGTGGCCCGCTGGCACATGTGGGCCAGAAAAGCGGTGTGCCCCGAAAAAGGAGCCTCGGGCGTATGCAGTGTTTCTTTATGGACGGGCGCGGTCACCATCCCGTCCGCCTCGCCCTTCAGACAGAGCTCACAAGCCAATCGAATCGACTCTAGAATCGCCGCCGCCCAGACCCTCGAGGGGCGTCCCGGTGTTGGGACCGGTGTTGGGACGGCTTGGCAGGGCAGGGCTAAAAAATCCAGGCACTCGGGGTCTCCCCGAGCTTGGTCGAGGGTCTGGATGCGGCGTATTTTGCGAAGAGCCCGCGGATAGGGCTCGAAGCTCGTTTCCGGGCCAATCGCGACGATAGCGGGCATTTGGTCTCGCAGCCTCAACCAGCTTTGGTAGGTGACCTCGGGGCCGACGCCATTGGGGTCGCCCAGGGTGACGAGAATTCTCGGTTTCACAAATCGGTCTGCGAGTCGGAAAGCGAAGGCGGCGGCTCCAGGCGCTCGATCAGGGCTTTTTGTCGAAGTTCGGCGAGATATTGTCTAGAAAAATTACCCAGGCGCGCGCTGCGTAATTGTTGAGTCAGGTGCTCGCGACGGGGAGCCAGGCTCTCCGGCTGCTGAACCGCACAGAGCGTCAGAAAGCTTTCTCCGTCGGTCTGCGGAAACGGCCCAAGCGTTGTCCCCGGTTGTGCTTGTATGATTTTGTCTCGGATGTCGTTGTTCAGCTTATCTAGAGCCACTTCTTTCAGGAGATTGAGGCGATCCGGCCCATAGAGCTCTCGGATTTGTGTCTGCGTTTCTTGGAAATCGGGGGCCGACTGGCACTCGAGCGGCGCGAATTCTCGGGGCCTGGCCGGAATCTCAGCCGGGGCTCGGAGGAATAAAGACTGAATCAAAGTCACCCGCGGGGCTTGTGCGGGCTGATAATTTTCCACATATAAAATGGCATAAAAATTGGGGCCTCGGACGGGTGTCGCGATGAGACCGGCGCGCCGATGGGCGACCAGAGCCTCTCGATAGGGGTGCGAGAGCAAATCCTTATGCAGCCACCCCACCAGGCCCTGTTGGCTTTCCGCCGTCCCGCCCTGCGAGAAAATCGTCGCAAAATTTCGGAATTTCTCCGCCGAGTCGATCTCTCGAATCAGTTTCAAGGCGCGTTCATAGGCGGCTTCGGCCTCGGACGGGGTGTGATAGCCGAGGAGAATCTCAGACAAGAGCCATTGTTCCTCGGCGGCGTTTTTCTGGCGTTGTTGGATAGCTGTCTCGATTTCGTTTTCCGTGATATGGACGCGTGTCCCGAATCGACTCTGAATGAGGGTATTCCATCCGATTTCGATTCGGATTTTTTCCCGGAAGTTATCAAAGTCCGCGCCATAGGCTTCGAACGCCTGTTTCAAGCCGCCGGGCGGCAGTTGATTGCGTTGTTCCAGGCGGGCGACCTGCGTGTCGATATCGGCATCGGTCACCTCGATAGCCGCCGTCTGTTCGACGGCGTTTTTTTTAACGGCGAGCTCGATAGCGATGTCGCGGGCTTCTCGGGCGAAGGCCTCTGTATTCTGAGACGTCAGCGGAAGACCCGCCTGAAACAAGAGCCCTTGGGTTATCTTTTGCACCTCTATATTGGTGATGGCGTAATCATTGACGTGAGCCACAATCTCGACCGACAGGGGTTCAACCGGCGGGGGCTCGACGGCCTCAGGCGAGGCCGAGGCCGAGACGGCCGCCGGTCTTTGGCCGTCTGTTGTCTGCCCCCAGGCGCGTTGATCGAGACTCGAGAGCATAAAACCGAAGCCGGCAAACATCCCGGCAAACACCCCGGCCCAGACCCGCTTCCGGCAGAGCCCCGACCCGCTTGTTTGTTTTCCTGTTTTGTCTGCCATAAGAGCTCTAGATATTGGTTTTAACTTCCATCCGAAGACTGAAGAGATTTTCGCGGGCGCCTTCCTCTATTCTATTCGCCTCGAAACTTCCTTTCAAGATGAGGCATGCGTCTTCATATCTCAGAAACAGCGTTGTTTCGTCGAACGGCTTAAAATCCCGAGCCAGATTCGCCGCACTCGCGAGGGTAATGTGCCAGTTTCTCGCAATCTTTTGCGCATAGGTCGTCTGGATCTTCTGATAGCGCGTGTCCGTGTCGGGAAAGAGTCTGTCCGCTCGATAGTCGTAATAATAGACGCTCAACCGCGCCTGACGCTCGGCGTGGAGCGTCACGGACCCCTCGGCGGTCATACGCCCCAGAGCCGTTTCGTCTGGCAGGCTCTCCAGAATGAGACCCGTGGAGAACCGCCTCGTTTCGTACCCGCCGAACCCGTGGTGTGTGCGCTGCGATTCTGTCGACGGGGGCTCGTTTTCCATTTCTTCCATTTCCTCCATTTGTTCCGCCACTTCGGCCTCGCGAGCCACAGAGACGCCGCCCATCAGTTTTAGCACAGACCCGTCGGATTGAGACCACCGGCTTTCCAAGCTTGTTTGCCAGCGCGTCCCGGGCTCGAGCCTATCGGTCCCGGCGTAGCGTCTCGACTGATGCAGTGTAACGGGACTTCTCAGGAGAGGCGTGGCATTTTCGTCGATAAAGTGCTGATTTTTGACATCCTCAGGTGCTCCATAGAACGAAAACGAAGGCGTGAGCTGCTGGATAGAATCGCCCTTCGCCCGCCAGAATTGCCAAGACACCAGAGAAAACCCATAAGGTACCAAGCGTGTTTCCTCGGTTTGGTCGCTTGCGTGTGTTATGGGCGTTTCTTCGTGGTTTTTCTGGTATTGCGCGGTGAACCCGAGCTCGTTTTGGATTTGCATCGCCCCGCGCTGGAGGGGACGGAACTTGAGCTGCACGCTCTGAGACCCCCGCTCTTGGTCCGAGGTGCGGGAGGTACGGGGGGCTTTCGGGTCTCGATAGGCGGTGAAGCGTTCCAGGCTCCCTCGGCTGCGCAGCAGATGCGGCCCCAGCGGATAGCGATGGTCGTGCTGGAATTGGGGGTGTTGCACGATTTCCGTTCGGTTCACCGAACCCGTTCCCTGAGGAAAGTCCTCTTCATAGGCCAGGGCCATCCATTGGGTGGGCGAAAATTTCTCTAAGCGGGCGCGGTTATAGAGATGCGTCGTGCTCGGATTGGTCGCCAATTGATTCGAGCTGGCGGGAAACCCGTAATCTGGCAAGTATTGCTTAGAGCTCGTGCCCGTGAGGTCGCCCTGCGTCCGCCAGCCGTCGGGCAAGTCGTAGTGATACACAAGCCGCCCGTGGTGTCCCAAGACATCCCCGGAAGATGTTTCGGATGTTTCGGCGGCTTCGGGGCTGTCCCCCTCCCCGGGTTCCAGCACGGCCGAGCCGGTGATTTCGGCCTCGCCATAGGCCGAGACCTTGCGATAGCGGCCTGTCAGAGCCGGAATTTGCTGAACATTCAGCACACTCGCCACCGAGATATCCTGCGAAGGCCCCAGCGGTAAAAAAAACCATGGGCTGGCATACAGCCCCAAGTCATTCTCGTTGCCGATAATCGGAAAGACGAACCCCGGGCGGCGCAGCCCCGTTCTGTGAATCGGCTGATAATAAATCGGCAAATAGCCCGCGGGCATGCCCAAGACGTACCAGCGGGCGTGATAGAGCGTCAGGTCGCTCGTTTGGATGTCTAGCACGCCTC
Organism: Alphaproteobacteria bacterium; assembly: GCA_965203415.1. Taxonomy (GTDB): domain Bacteria; phylum Pseudomonadota; class Alphaproteobacteria; order CBDBCS01; family CBDBCS01; genus CBDBCS01. The sequence goes on from CBDBCS010000006.1 coordinate 1,041,338, forward strand.
GTTCTGTCACGAGAGCCCAGGTCGGGCCGATTCGATTCGACGTGCCGTCCTCGTCGGCGTCCCCGTCCTCGCCGTCGGTGTCTTTTGTGCCCAGGCAGATCTGGCAGGTGGAAAAAGAGGCTTTTTCCAGCTCCAGAATTGTCCGCTCCCCGGGGCGGTGGCGGAGCGAACGCGCTGTTACGCGGGCGGCTCCCTCGTTCCGGAGGGCCACGTTTTTCGAATCGAGGATATGAAACCGATTATCAATGGTAATCGAGTCCGCAAAAAAATACAGCCCAGGCGGCGGCCTATGCGTCGAGGGCTTGCCGCTTTTAGACAGGAACAGCGTGACCGCGCCTTGGGCCGAGGCCTCCCCGGTCTCGTGGTTATACTGGGCTTTTTCGGCTTTCAGCCAGTGTTGGTCGGGCGAGGTGATGGTCACATTGCCCTCGGCGGTGATGGTTTTCGCCACCGGGTCATAGACCAAATGCTCGGCCGAGAACAACAGCGGTTTTGTATCGGCCGCCGCTGCGGGGTCTGGTGGATAGGCGAAAATGCCGCCTCCCAGGGCGATGAAGACGAGCAAGCCTCTAGCGAGAAACAGAAAGAGACCCTCTCTGCGAGCGTTGTTCGGGATCCTCCGTCGTTCTGTCAGCCGGCTCTGTCAGACTGCGTCGAGCTGTGTCAGAAAAAGAACGTCCCCGGCCGCCTAGGGAGACCCTATGATGCGAACCGGGGACAAAGAGTAGGAGGTAAACGAGGCAATCCTAACCCGGGACAGCGTGTTTGACAAGCCCCCCGGCTGGTCTTTTCGGGTTTTATTGCCTCTTTTTTTAGGGGCTTTTTTGGGCGTCCTGCCGGGCACGAGGCCGAGGCTCAAAAAGCCCCGGCCCCGGCCTCTAGGTTCTGAAGCGGCTGCCGCCTATCGGAGGAGCGTCAAGATGGCCTCTTGCTGCTGCGAAGCGATGGAGAGCGTCTCAATAGAGATCTGATTGCGCGTCCGAAGAGCCGTGAGATTCGCGCTCTCGGCACTCAAATCGGCGAGCTGGATTTTGTCCGCCCCCGTCTGCAGCGTGTTGCTATAGGTTCTGGAGAATTCCAAGCGGGTCTGGAGAATCCCGACTCGAGACCCGAACTGGGCGGCGATCTGTTCCAGACGTCCTTGAGCGAACTCCAGCGATTCCACAAGGCCATCTGAGACGGCCAAGCCAGACTGATTTTCACCCAGCAACGTAAATCCGTTAAAAGTGGCCATCGCAGCAGCAAAGGTGACCATAGCTCCCCCCGCCGCTGCAAGAGCACTAGCAGAACCAAACCCACTCAGCCCCACATTACCGCCCCCCAGAAGAATAGCAAAGGTAAGGACCATCCCTGCCCCGTCGGTAAAGAAGTTAAAAATACCGGGAACGGCGGAAGTAGCAGTGGCGTACGCCCGGACATTCAGCCCCTGGAGCGTCAATTCGCTGACCGACTCATCCGAGAACCGCACATCCAGTCGCGTATTCGCGTTATTGAGGAGGTTCAAGCCCTGATACTCTATGTCGTCGATGAGGAGGTCGATTTGGCTCAGGATTTCTTCGAAGTTCAGGGTCGCTTGAGCTCGCTCGGTCTGGGTCTGCGACCGGGCTCCTCGGACCACGCCGACGAGTTGGTCGAACAGCTCATCGATCGATTCGATGCCCTCGAGGGACGCTTGGGCCGTGGAGATGGCTTGGTCGATCTCACGCCGGCGTTCGTCGAAGAGCCCCGATCGCCGGACCAGATTATTCGCCTGAAAGAAGCGAATCGGATCATCGGTGACGTCGTTGATGTCGCGCCCTGTGGACAGCCGCCGCTGGGTGCGGGTGAAGAAGGTGTCGATCTCCTGCAGGGTCAGGAGCGAATTACGTTGCGAAAACGTGAGGGAAATATCACTAGACATAAAAAATCAAAGCCTCTCTTGAAATGAAAAAGATACCGTCCGGTCAAAAAGGCGACCTCCTATCGGAGGAGCGTCAAAATAGCCTCCTGTTGCTGCGAAGCGATGGAGAGCGTCTCAATAGAGATCTGGTTGCGTGTGCGAAGAGCCGTGAGATTGGCACTCTCGGCACTCAAATCGGCGAGCTGGATTTTGTCCGCCCCCGTCTGCAGTGTATTGCTATAGGTTCTGGAGAACTCCAAGCGGGTCTGGAGAATCCCGACTCGAGACCCGAACTGGGCGGCGATCTGTTCCAGACGCCCTTGAGCGAACTCCAGCGAGTCCACAAGCCCATCCGTCAGAGCCAAAACCGATTGATTCGCGCCGATTTGCGTAAAACCTATAAAAGTGCCCGCCGCTGCACCCGAAGCTGCCCCCCCCAGCACTGCAAGCACACTGATAACACCGAAACCACTCAGTGCTACATTACCGCCCCCCTGAAGAATAGCCGTGGGGGCCGCCGCGGCGCTGAAGAGGTTGAAAATACCGGGCGTATCGTCGGCAGCCTGGGCGGTCGCCCGTACATTCAGCCCCTGGAGCGTCAATTCACTGATCGACTCATCCGAGAACCGCACATCCAGCCGCGTATTCGCGTTATTGAGGAGGTTCAAGCCCTGATACTCTATGTCGTCGATGAGGAGGTCGATTTGGCGCAGGATTTCTGTGAAGTTCAGAGTCGCTTGAGCCCGCTCGGTCTGGGTCTGCGACCGAGCCCCTCGGACCACGCCGACGAGTTGGTCGAACAGCTCGTCCAGCGACTCGATGCCCTCGAGGGACGCTTGAGCCGTGGAGATGGCCTGGTCGATCTCGCGCCGGCGTTCGTCGAAGAGCCCCGACCGCCGAACCAGATTATTCGCCTGAAAGAAGCGAATCGGGTCGTCGGTGACGTCGTTGATATCGCGCCCTGTAGACAGCCGCCGCTGGGTGCGGGTGAAGAAAGTGTCGATCTCCTGCAGCGTCAGGAGCGAATTACGTTGCGAAAACGTGAGGGAAATATCACTAGACATAAAAAAATCAACTCCGAATTTAAGGTCGAATCGAGGCCGAAGCCACGCCGGGCGTCACGGTCTCGGCCAAAAGGCGTCCGAGCCCAGGAACCCCAACAGAACGCCCGAGAAATCCGGCCTCAAACCGGCACGCCACGGCGACCAAGAAACGAAACACCCTAACTTGAGTTCCCGAAGCCTTCTGCCTCGAAGAGTCTCTTTAGGGAGAACCAGCCCTCCCGTTCTGGGAGAAGCGTTTCTACCCTACACGGCACACGGGCGCGTGTCAAGCTTTTTTTTTTTCAATTTTTGTGGGGTTTTTTTCAGGCGATGTCCTGCAGGCGGAATCGAGCGATTCGGTGGATTTGCTCTAGGTTTTCTTCGAACTCGGTCTCGGGGTGGTTCTTGAGACGCTCTTTGAAAAATTTGAGAATCTCCGGACGCGTCAATCCCTTGACGGCCACGATAAAGGGCATCTCGAAGGCTTTGCGATACCGCTTGTTGTAGCTTTCAAAGAGCTTGAATTCGGCCTCAGTGCACGCATCCAGCCGCGCCGCCGCCTGCTCACCGTGCGAGTAGACCGTCAACGCGCCTTTTTGCGTGGCGATTCGGTCCGCTAAATCCGGATGCTGGCGGATGAGATGCAATTTTTTCTCACGCGGGGCCGCCAAGACGGTCGCGCGCATCCTCTCCCACAGCAGGGTGACGTTGTCGTGGTGGGGCGTGAGACCGTTGTCATACGTCTGCTCGGCAATCCAGGGCGAGTGCTCATAGACGGGGCCGAAGACCTCGATGAAGCGGATTTTCGACATAAGACTGGGGCGATTCGTCTTAAAGCGGTGCTCGGTGAAGGCGAGAAGCGGCATAGGGGTCGGAGTCCTGAAAATAAGAGCCTCAAGCGGCAGGCGGGTGATGCGCCACCCAATGATGCGCAATATCGATTCGACGACAAAACCAGACGCCCGGCATCGATCGAATCGACGCGACAAAACGCTTGAGAGCCCGAAACCGCCCCGGCCGCCCCGCTAAACGACAATGCAACCCAATCGATAAGAGCCCTCGGCGGGCGGCATCGCCTTGCCCCTCTTCATAGAGCGTCTTGAAACTGTCTTGGAGATAATTATAAAACTGCTCGCCCGAATTGAAGCCCTGAGCCGTGGCGAATCGCATGTCGTTACAGTCTAAACTATAGGGAATCACCAGATGCATGCCGTTTTGGGGCCAGTGCGTCCAAAAAGGGAGCTCGTCGCTGTAATCGTCGGCGTCATAGAGAAACCCTCCGTGCTCGACGAGCAAACGGCGGGTATTGGGACTCGTGCGCCCCGTGTACCAGCCCCGAGGCGGCGTGCCCGTGATACGGCGGTGGAGCTCGACGGCTCGGGCGATGTGGTCGGCCTCTAGGTCGGGCGGGATGTTCTGATAATCCAGCCAGCGATACCCGTGCGAGCAAATCTCGTGGCCGTCTTTGAGAGCCTGCTCTATGGGCCCCGGCGTCCGAGCCATCGCTGTCGCCACCCCGAAAACCGTCAGAGGCACCTGATACGCCCGAAACAGCTCTAAAAGCCGCCAGACGCCGACGCGCGTGCCGTATTCGTAAAGAGACTCCATGCTCATGTGGCGGGCCGGGATGGGGCGGGCGCCGATGATCTCAGAGAGAAACGTCTCGGCGTGCGAATCGCCCGCGAGGACGGACCGCTCGCCGCCCTCTTCGTAATTGAGGACGAACTGGACGGCGATGGCGGCGTCCTCGGGCCACGGGGCCTCGGGGCGCTGCGCCCCGTAGCCCGTGAAGTCGCGCCCGTCCTCGCCGGGCGTTATGTCGGGTGTTGTGCCGGGCGTTATGTCGGCGTTCTTGCGTTCCATAGGGTCGATTCGAATCGATTCGGAAAAGGGGTGTCTCAGAAAAAACAAGCAGGAAAAAACGAGAACTAGAACAAGCCTCGCCACCAGGCCCAACTTCAGGAGACGCACTCCGGGACTTTATGGCCGGGCCCGGGGGCCGGAAAAGGCCTCCTGGCAGAGGGCCCAGCATCCTAGACGAATCTCGCCACCGAAATCAAGAGGCGCAAACGTTTGTCTGGCGTCCTCGCGTGTCTGCATGAGGATCCGATGGGGGCCACATGGGACTTGTTTCACGGGCAAAATTTAGCTAGGCTTGGGGCTGGGTCCCCGTTTGCCGCTCTGAGAGTCCCCCGGGAGTCCCCCGGGGAACGCCCCGGCTGGCCTGGCGGTTGGCCTGGTGGCTGGTCTGAGAGCTCCGCCGGTGGCTCTGGGAGCCCCGGTTCGCTAGAGCTTCAGTTAGATTTTCGGCTAGATTTTTTGCGGTGCCCCCCATCTGATGTGAACGTGTCCTCTGATTCCAGGCCGGATTTTTCGGATCTCCGTTTTGGGCCCCTAGGCGTGCGTTTGGCGGCCTCCAGCGAGGAACGCCAGGCCGCCCAGCACCTCCGCTATCGAGTTTTTTTTCAGGAACAAGGGGCGGGGCTCGCCCGGGGGCGCTTTCTGAGAGCTTGTTATTTTCCGCAAAAAGAAACCCGTCCAGACCCGAGTGCGCTCGGCCGCCCGTCTCTGCCCGAGTCTAGAACAAGCTCATCGGGCGGCGAGGCTCTGCAGGAGACGGGGGCCGTGTCCCGCCTCGACATAGACACCTATGACGCGATTAGCGACCATCTGGTGGTCTGCGACGCAACCCGAGACGAGGCCATCGTCGGAACCTATCGCGTCCTGCGGTCCGAAGTCCTGGAACAGCTCGCCGACCGCCCCAGAGTCTATGCCGCCGAACGCGAATACGACCTGACCCGCCTGCGGGCCCGAGGCGTTTCGCTCATGGAGATGGGGCGCGCCTGCGTGGACCATGTGTATCGCTCGAAGCCCGTTCTAGACCTTTTGTGGCGTGGCCTGGCGCGCTATGTGTTTCACTATGACATTCATGCTTTTTTCGGGCGTGCCAGCTTCATGGGGACCGATAGACGCAAGATTGACGAAGCTCTGAGCTATTTGAATGCCCACCATCGGGCCGCCGAGGATGTGTGTCCGACGGCTCGGCCGTCGTACCGTATCGCCCTGGAGGCCTCCGTACCGCCGGGGCAGGACCCGACGCCGACGACCCAGATTTGGCGCTCTTTGCCGCCTCTGGTGCGGGGCTATCTGCGTGTGGGAGCTCGCGTCGGCGATGGTGCCGTGCTGGACGAAGAATTCGGGAGTATCGATATCTGTATGGTCGCCTTCCGAGAAAAAACAGAGGCACGCTATTACCAACGCTACGCCGAACGGCCTAGAGAAACCTGAAGGCGGGCGTACGCTCCCGGCATACGCCAACGCCTGCAACCTTCTGACCTGCCCAGTCCAATCCAGTCCAGCCCTGACCTGTTATGTCCCGATTTTCGATGCGCCGCTCTGATGCGCGGCTCCAGAACCCGCCGCCGCCTGCGCCTATGTCTGTTCCGGTGTCTGTTCCGGTGTCTTTTTTTCAGAGTCCTCTGCGCAGGTTTTCCGAGGCGACCCCGCCACCCGGGTTTTTCACGGTCTGGCGGGCGGCTCCGCGTTTCGTGCTTTTGTGTCTCTGGTTTGCGGGCGGCTTGGTGTATGGAAGTGTCCTCTATCTCGTTTTGCGCCGTCCTTTTTACGGCGTGTGTCGCTTTTTCCAAAGAGTGGCCCTGTGGCTTGCGGGCATTCGCGTGGAACTCGCGGGTGCCCCCCCTCTGTCAGGCGCGGGCTTGATTGTCTCGAATCACCAATCGTATTGGGACATCACCGTGCTTGGGGTTCTGGCCCCCGGGCGCTTCATCGCCCGAGGCGATATGGAGCACTGGCCCGTTCTCGGGTTGTTTGCTAAATTTCATGGCTCGTTTTTTTTTCAACGCCGGGCGGGAGCCTCGCGGGCGCAGATACAGCACTTGCAGGCTCATCTTGGGCAGACTCAGACCGTACCCTGGCTCCTGTTCCCCGAGGGAACCACGTCGGACGGCTGTCGTGTGCTGCCTTTTAAGTCCTCGCTCTTCGAGGCTTTTGCGCAGAAACCTGATCTTTTGGTCCAGACGGTCGCCCTGTCCTACACGCATCGAGACGGCACACGGTTGTCGCCTTTTTTTCGTTCCTTTTTTGCCTGGCAAGGTCGGCGTTCTCTTTTGGTTCATGTGTGGGAATTTTTGAAATTCAAGCCGCTTCGAGTCCGAGTTGTATGTTCAAAGCCACAACCGCTCGCGGCGTGGGGGAGCTGTAGAAAGACAATCGCCAAAACTCTGGAGAACGCCGTTCGAGAAAGCTTTCATCAAAATGAAACCCCGGATGAGAGCCCGGATAAAACCCCGGATAAAACCCCGGGGGAGCCCCCGGTTTTGCCTACTCTGAGCCCCGTGTCGTTGGACCAAAAAACGGCCCGGCATGATCTAGCGTGATGTTGAAGCGTTTATCCCTCAGTCGATTTTTCGGCACCGCCAATCAGCGGGCTCTAGGCGAGCTGCAGCCGTTTCTCGCGCGCGTCCAGGCTGAGGAGCCCGCGTTGCAAAAGCTCTCAGACGCCGAGCTCCAAGCCCGCACGGCTTCGTTCCGAGAGCGTCTCGCCCGCGGGGCCTCGCTCGAGGCTCTGGTGGTCCCCGCTTTTGCGACCGTGCGCGAAGCCAGCCGGCGCGTTCTGGGCATGCGTCCTTTTGACGTGCAGATTCTGGGAGGCCTCGTCTTGCACCGCGGCCAAATCGCCGAGATGAAAACAGGGGAAGGCAAAACGCTTGTGGCGACTTTACCTGGCTATCTCAATGCGTTGACCGGGCAGGGGGTGCATCTGGTAACCGTGAATGAGTATCTGGCAACCCGCGATGCCCAATGGATGGGACAGATTTATCGCTTTCTGGGCTTGACCACGGGCGTCCTCCGAGCCCAGGCCTCCGAGTCGGAACGACGCGAGGCCTATCAGGCCGATATCACCTATGGCACCAATAATGAGTTCGGGTTCGATTATCTTCGGGACAATTTGAAACTGCGTCGCGAGGATATGGTCCAGCGTGTGCTCCATTTTGCCATTGTGGATGAGGTAGACTCTATTTTGATCGACGAGGCGCGGACGCCTCTGATTATTTCCGGGCCGGCCGACGATATCACCGAGCTCTATCAACAGGTCGATGCGTTTATTCCTCAGCTGACATCGGAACACTATGAGACCGACGAAAAAGGAAAAAACATTTTCCTGACAGACGCCGGCAGCCAGCTTTTTGAGGCTTTTGTCGCCCGGCTCGGGCTTCTCAAAGAGGGGACCTTGTACGACGTCCAAAACATTGCGCTCTTGCACCATGCCAGCGTCGCTTTACGAGCGCATCGATTGTTCCATCGAGACAAAGACTATATTGTCTCGAACGGTAAAATCGTGATCGTCGACGAATTCACCGGGCGGACCATGGAGGGACGACGTTATGGCGAGGGCCTCCACCAGGCTTTAGAGGCTAAAGAAAAGCTCCAGATAGAACGCGAGAACCAAACGCTTGCCTCGATCACGTTCCAGAATTATTTCCGTCTGTATCAAAAGCTTGCTGGGATGACGGGCACCGCGGTCACGGAAGCCAGCGAGTTCAAAGAAATTTACAATTTGTCCGTCGTCGAAATTCCGACGCATTTACCAATGGTCCGAGACGACCAGGACGATAAAATTTACCGAACCAATCAGGAGCGCGACGAGGCCGTCCTCGCGACGATTCAGCACTATCACGCCCAGGGCCAGCCGATTTTGGTTGGAACGGTTTCTATAGAAAAATCCGAATCGCTTTCCAGGTCTCTCAAAAAAGCAGGCTTGGTCCACCAAGTTCTCAATGCCCGTCAGAATGAAAGCGAGGCTCTTATCATCGCCGAAGCCGGCCGACGAGGCAGCATCACCATCGCGACGAATATGGCCGGCCGCGGCACAGACATCCAATTGGGCGGCCCCCCGCCCGAGGCTCCAGACCCGGCGTATGAGGCCGAACGGAACGCAATTCTAGAAGCCGGCGGGCTGGTGGTGGTCGGCACCGAACGGCACGAGAGTCGTCGAATCGACAACCAACTCCGAGGGCGTTCCGGCCGCCAGGGCGACCCCGGGACGTCGGTGTTTCTGCTGTCGCTGGAGGACGATTTGATCCGCATTTTTGTCTCTGGCAAGCTGGAGTCCGTTTTGGCGAAGCTTGGTTTGCAAAACGGCGAGTCCATCGAGCATCCATGGGTCAGCAAGGCAATCGCGAGAGCTCAGTCCAAAGTGGAGGAACGCAATTTCGAGATTCGAAAACAATTACTCAAATACGACAATGTGGTGAACGACCAGCGCAAAGTTGTCTTCGCCAATCGTCTGGACCTGATGCAGGACAAAGACGTGGGCCCCACTTTGTTAGAGATGCGTCAACATCTTCTCCATCGTTTGATCGAGGCGGCGATGCCGCCTCAAGCGCTGCCCGCCACTTGGGACTTGAAGGCCTTGAATGTGCGCTTTGAGGCCCAATTCGGCTTGGGCATCGATCTGGCCGAAATGGCTCAGGAAGAAGGCGTCGGGCCAGAGGAACTCAAAACACGCCTGGCCGACATGATAGAGGCTCGCTTGGCTGAAAGACGGGCGTTACTTCCGGAGGCCCAATGGCTCTTCATAGAGCGCACTTTGCTTTTGCAGGTTCTGGACCAGGTCTGGAAAGATCACCTCGTCCAATTGGACCATCTGAGACACGGCATTGGCTTGCGAGCCTATGGACAACGCGACCCTCTGAACGAATATAAACGCGAGGCCTTTTTATTGTTCGAGACCATGTTGACCCGCTTTCAGGAGATCGCCGTGATGCATGCGATGCGTCTTCGGCCTGTGGTCGCGCCGTGGCCGCCCGAGGCTCGGCCGGACGGCGGGCGGCCTCCGCCGGACAGAACCACGCCCCAGAGACCCGGCCTGTCCCGACGGCGGCCCGAGCCAAGCGGTGGGCCTCTTGAAAGACGTCTCGTAGGAAGAAGTGCCGGGCCCAGGCGGCTCGGGACGGTCCCTGTTCCTGGCCCGGGACGAGATCCCGGACAAGACCCCGGACAGGACCCCGGGCGAGACTCTGGGGCCGCACCTGGGGGGTCCTCTGGCGGGTTTTCTGACAAATCCCCGGCGTCTCCGGAAGCAGAGCCCCGGCCTACAATCCGGCCTAAAATCGGGCGCAATGAACTATGCCCCTGTGGTTCCGGAAAAAAATGGAAAAAGTGTCACGGCCGCCCCGGACTCGACGCCTCGGCTTCCGATACGGCGTCCTGAAACTCCCTCGTTCTTAAGCCCCTCCAGAAAGATCACAGCCCTCCCCTACGCGACGCCCGGCGTCCTGAGATGCCTCTTGCGAGATGACTCGGGGGCGGCTTTGCTTGTGGCGCGGCGAGGGCGCAGCCCGCTCTTTTTTTGTTTCCCCGGTGTGTGCCCCGGTGTGTATCCCGGTGTGTATCCCGGTGTGTACGTTGCGTGCGTCGCGACGCAGGGCTTTTCGGACATCCGCCGGCACGTTTGCGATATCCAGAGCCCGCCTCTCTTCTCGAGGCTTCATGTCTGCCAAAGAAAAGAGGCCGAACCGGACACGCCCCAATTGGTTGACCGTCAGATCAAAGGCGCGCGTGACGCGTCGGATTGCTTGGTTTTTTCCCTCGGTCAGGACGCACGCGTGTCGCGTCCGTTCCCTGCGCGACGACGCGGCGTTCCCGAGCCTCCCAGAAAGGTCATGGCCGCCCCGGACTCGACGACACGGCGTCCTGAGATGCTTTTTTCGAGGTGGCTCTGATGCGGGTTTGCTTCTGTAGCTGCGAGGTCATTTTCTCTTTTCTTGTTTCCCCGGCGTGTGCCTTGCATGCGTCGCGAGACAGGGCTTTTCGGACGTCCGCCGGCACGTTTGCGATAGCCAGAGCCCGCCTCTCTCGAGGCCGCATGCCTGCCAGAGCAAAGGGCCCAAACCGCACGCGCACCAATTGGTTGACCGTTAAGTCAAAAGCGCGCATGACGCGTCGGATTTTCTGGTTTTTGCCCTCGGTCAGGACGCACGCGTGTCGCGTCCGTTCCCTGCGCGACGACGCGGCGTTCCCGAGCCTCCCAGAAAGGTCATGGCCGCCCCGGACTCGACGACACGGCGTCCTGAGATGCTTTTTTCGAGGTGGCTCTGATGCGGGTTTACGCCTGTAGCTGCGAGGTCATTTTCTCTTTTCTTGTTTCCCCGTTGTATGCCCCGGCGTGTGCCTTGTATGCGTCGCGACGCAGGGCTTTTCGGATATCAGCCGGCACGTTTGCGATAGCCAAAGCCCGCCTCTCTCGAGGCTTCATGTCTGCCAAAGAAAAGAGGCCGAACCGGACACGCCCCAATTAGTTGACCGTCAGATCAAAGGCGAGCGTGACGCGTCGGATTGCTTGGTTTTTTCCCTCGGTCAGGACGCACGCGTGTCGCGTCCGTTCCCTGCGCGACGACGCGGCGTTCCCGAGCCTCCCAGAAAGGTCACGGCCGCCCCGGACTCGACGACACGGCGTCCTGAGATGCTTTTTCCGAGGTGGCTCTGATGCGGGTTTGCTTCTGTAGCTGCGAGGTCATTTTCTCTTTTCTTGTTTCCCCGTTGCATACCTTGTATGCGTCGCGAGACAGGGCTTTTCGGACGTCCGCCGGCACGTTTGCGATAGCCAGAGCCCGCCTCTCTCGAGGCCGCATGCCTGCCAGAGCAAAGGGCCCAAACCGCACGCGCACCAATTGGTTGACCGTTAAGTCAAAAGCGCGCATAACGCGTCGGATTTCCTGATTTTTGCCCTCGGTCAGGACGCACTGGAGCCATGTTTTTTTCTCACGCTGGTGCAGTGTTTGGATATCGATGGGGGCGTAGGTGATGCCCTCGAGGGTGAGGCCTCGGGCGGCCTCTTGGTGCAGGCGAGCCCACCTCTGGGCGGAGAGTCTGCCATAAACCCGCACGCGATAGACGCGCGGGAGCGGACTCGTTTCCAGGAGGTGCTTGAGGACGGGCGAATTCGTCAAGAGCACCAAGCCCTCGCTGAGATAATCCAGGCGTCCGATAAAATGCGTGGCATGCATCCAGCTCGGCATGCTGTGGAAAATGAGCCGGCGTTCAAAGGGGTCGGCGTGGCTCACCAGTTCGCCGGGGGGTTTGTGATAGCTCCAGAGTCGAACCGGTTTCTCCTGCACAATTGTGCCGTTCAGAGCCACCCGGTCTTCGGGGCCGACGGGGCGCGCCGGGTCGGTTACAATCTGGCCGTTCAGGCGAATGTGCCCGCCCCGGACCAGAGCCTCTGCCTTGGGATGCGAGGCAACGCCACACCGCCCCAAATAGCGAGCCAGCCGCATGCTTACATCATTTCATAGTTCGGGCCGCCGCCGCCTTCCGGCGGTTTCCAGACAATGTTTTGATTGAGGTCTTTAATGTCGCACGTTTTACAATGCACGCAATTCTGCGCATTGATCTGGAGGCGTACCTCGTCTGCCTTGTCGGTTTTGACAAACTCATAGACACCTGCGGGGCAGAAATTTTGTTCGGGCCCCCCATAGCGGTTCCAGTTGCAATCCACCGCCAAGTCTGCCTTCGTGAGGACGAGGTGTGTGGGTTGGTTTTCTTCGTGATAGACGTTCGAAAAAGTCAGATTGGTCAGTTTATCAAAGCTCAATTTTTGGTCGGGGGCGGGATAGTCGGGTCGGCGGGCTCGGTCTTTAGGCAGAAGCTCCGTGTGGTCGGGGATGTTCCGGAAAGTCCAGGGAGCCCGCCCTCGGAACAGATACGTATCCAGAGCACTATAAGCGAGCCCCGCAAAGAGACCATATCGAAAAGAAGGACGAATGTTCCGAGACAAAAGGAGCTCTTGATAGAGCCAGCTTTCTCGAAACGCCTTGTCATAGCTTTCCAGGACAGCCCCCCCGCGCGGACCGGAGCCAGCCGCGTCAAAATGAGCCGCGATCGAAGCGGCCGCCAGCTGGCCGGATTTGATGGCCCCGTGGGAGCCCTTAATTTTGGGCACATTCATAAACCCCGCCTCGCAGCCGACCAGGAGGCCGCCCGGGAAAGAAAGGCGCGGGAGCGATTGAAGCCCGCCCTCGTTGAGGGCGCGGGCCCCATAGGCGATTCGTTTGCCGTCTCTCAGCTGCCGTTCGATGCGAGGATGGTGTTTGAAGCGTTGAAATTCGTGATAGGGCGAGAGGTGTGGGTTGCGATAGTCCAGGCCGATGACAAACCCGACGGCGATCTTGGTTGCATCCAGGTGGTACAAAAAAGAGCCCCCGTAACAATCCCGAGAGAGCGGCCATCCGAGCGTGTGCATGACGTTCCCGGGTTCGGTCTGAGGGACCTCCCAGAGTTCCTTCAGGCCGATGGCATAGCTCTGCGGGTCGCAATTCGCGCGGAGTCGATAACGCGTCATGAGGTCGCGCCCAGCGACCCTCGGCATCCCTCGGCAAAGACGGTAATCGGGGCAAGCAGAGCCATGCCCGGCTGAAAATTGGGTCCGGGCGTGCCTTGTTTATCGCGTCCCATGTCGCCGGTTAGGACGCCTTTGACGGCCTGGTCTGCGTCGAAGAGCAGCCCTGCGGCGGGGAAACCCGGAAAGATCTCGACGCCCAGCTTCTGCGCCTCTTCGCCCAGCCATCGAGTCACGAGTCCCAAGCTGACGATATAATTGCCTGTATTGCGCATGGCGGGGGGCGTCGGGAGTCGGAAAGCCCTCTTTTCCGAGAGAAACATGAAAGTATCCGACGTCACCTTGGTGTGAATCGGAGCTCCCATGTTGGCCCAGTCCGGCAGGAGTTCGTCCAGAGCCCGCGTCTCGATGACGGCTCCGGATAAAATATGCGCCCCGATTTCGCTCCCCTTTTCGAGGACACATACAGCTAAATCGGGGTTGAGTTGCTTGAGATGAATCGCACAGGCCAGGCCCGAGGGCCCGCCTCCCACGATGATGACATCGAACTGCATTTCCTCGGATTCGGGCATGGGTCTCTCTCCTTGTGGATGGATGTCTTGCTCGGGACATGTCGCGCCGCCCCGACGTACCGGGCACTTTATTTTGTTTTGCGCTCGGCTGTCAAGTTCTGGGAGGGCTCTGCCTACGGGATTTTCTAGCCGGTTCTCGGCTAGTCTCGGCTAGCGTGGGTCCAGATTTTGTTCCGAAACGTCCAGCACAACGGGCGATTCGTAAACCCAGAGATTCCCAGTCAAAAGATCCACCGCGAAGCCGATCCCCAGGTTGAAAAAATTGAGCCAGAAACTCCCGTGGATATCGCGCCGCAGTCGATGGCGGATGAGGCCGAAACGCGGGTCGGCCACGAATAAGAGAACTCGGCGATGCGTTCTCGGTACAGAAAAAACGGCAGGGAGGCGCTTAACGCGCACAGATTGCGTGGTGTGTAGGTAAACCTGCGCCCCGTTCAGGCGCTCGGTGCGGGTGAGGACCTTTACGTTTTGTTCTTTATTTAGCAACAGCGTAGAGCACCCACTCAGAGCGAACCAAAAGGCTAGGAGTTGCAAAAACAGGACAAGGCGTTGAAGCCAGAGGCCTCGAGGGGCGTACGCCAAAGAAGACAATGCGTTCAATCCACGAATTTTGCTTAAAACAAGCGCGTTGTTTTGCGGCGATATAGGCTTGTCGCCCCGAGTCTGACCGAGTCTGCCCCGAGTCTGCCCCGAGTCTGTTGGAGTTTGCCGCCTCTGCCACGAGGGCCGCCAGAGCCCAATTACCTTATCACAGGCTCTCTCTGGCGACAACTTCCGGCGCGTGGGCCTAGAAGCAGTTCCTAGAAGAAGTTTTTTGAAAAAAATGAGAAAAGACCTTGCAGAGCAGAGCTCTATACTGTAGAAAGGAGTCTGTGCCCTTCCCCGCACGCCGTTTGTGGTGCTCTTTTTCGGTGCGCCTGCAGAGTCGGTGGCGGGAGGGCAGATGCTGTCGGAAATCGTGGTTTGTACACATAAAGCGGCTCGACCTGGTCCGTGTGGGTTTTTTGAACCCGGCACGAGGCCAGCGGGAGGCGAGATTTTGGTTTTTCCACTCGCTCCTGCAGCAAGGTCGAGAGCGCTGAGTATGTTGAGAGATAATATGGTGTCCCGCCGGTTCTAAAGGCTCGAGCACCGGGAACTCTTTTTCTATGTCTGTCGGACGAGGTTGGACCTCGGCTGGCGGCATAAGGAAAGAGACTCCCGAGGCAGACAGCTGCGAATGGCGTGGATTTCAAGCACAAAAGGGCATTTGGTGGATGCCTTGGCATGCAGAGGCGATGAAGGACGTGATAGGCTGCGATAAGCCCCGCAGAGCCGCCAATAGGCTTTGACGCGGGGATTTCCGAATGGGGAAACCCACTCCACAAGCGAGTATCAACGCTTGAATACATAGGGCGTTGAAGCAAACCTGGCGAACTGAAACATCTCATTAGCCAGAGGAAAGGAAATCGAAGAGACTCCGTGAGTAGTGGCGAGCGAAAGCGGACCAGGCCCGTCTCGAAGCGTTTGTAACCGGAAATTGTTGGAAAACCATACCCCAGAGGGTGATAGTCCCGTACGGGTCCAGCAAACGCCTCGAGCTTGAGTAAGGCGGAACACGTGAAATTCTGCCTGAAGATGGGGAGACCACTCTCCAAGCCTAAGTACTCCTGCGTGACCGATAGTGGACAAGTACCGTGAGGGAAAGGTGAAAAGTCCCCCGATGAGGGGCGTGAAATAGTTCCTGAAACCGGATGCCTACAAACAGTCAGAGCATGACCCGTGCGAGCCTCGTGCTTGTACGGGGGCGTGTGATGGCGTACCTTTTGTATAATGGGTCAACGACTTAATTTGGCAAGCGAGCTTAAGCCGATAGGTGTAGGCGGAGCGAAAGCGAGTCTTAAATGGGCGCGTAGTTTGTCGGATTAGACCCGAAACCGGGTGATCTATCCATGGGCAGGCTGAAGATGCGGTAACACGCCTTGGAGGGCCGAACCAGACAACGTTGAAATGTTGTTGGATGACTTGTGGATAGGGGTGAAAGGCCAATCAAACCCGGAGATAGCTGGTTCTCCGCGAAAACTATTTAGGTAGTGCGTTATATGGTTCGCGGCAGGGGTAGAGCACTGGATAGGCTAGGGGGGCGCGAGCCTTACCAAACCTAACCAAACTCCGAATACTGCCGTGGTTGAGTATAGCAGACAGACTGTGGGTGCTAAGGTCCGCAGTCGAAAGGGAAACAGCCCAGACCGCCAGCTAAGGTCCCCAAATGATTGCTAAGTGGGAAAGGATGTGGCAATGGCCATGACAACCAGGAGGTTGGCTTAGAAGCAGCCATCCTTTAAAGAAAGCGTAATAGCTCACTGGTCTAGACAAGCCGTTCTGCGCCGAAGATGTAACGGGGCTCAAGCAATCTACCGAAGCTGCGGGGTGTGAATCTCTTGACATGTCTTTTCTTTTAGTGGCACGGGTGCGGCGAGCTTGTCTCGTCGTGCCCGTGCCGCCCAATGTCCATGAGCCTGGCGTTGTCGTCCAGGCACCCGTCCCGGTTCCAGGGCTTTCCTCTGAATTCTTTGAATGGGGGTGTTCTAGGAGGGGTCGGTGTTTTCTGTCCTTGTGACTTGGCGTTGCGAGGCTGGATTGATACGAGGGACAATTGCCTCGTCGGTGGAGCCGGCTGTGACGTTTGCACCGTGTGTTGTGTGCTGTTTTTGCGTGTTGTCTGACGCGATTTTGTTTGTTTTATATGTGGTCTCTGGTTTTATTTATCGCGGTTTTGGCTCTTTTCGGAGCCGTGTTCCATCCCATCCTCATACAGAGCTGGGGTTCAGATGAGGCCGACTCTCGATCTATTCCGCGGCGTATGTTCCGAGGATTTTCGCCGAGAGACGGGCATGAAAATTTTTTGAAAAGAACTTCGGAGATTCGACCTCCGATAAGAACAGAGTCCCCCTTAAGATGGCTTAGGTAGAGAACTCGGGGGGAACTCGGGGGGGGGGGGAACATAGAAAAATCCTTTACTCCGGATCTTTCTGATGGAAAGTTTCCGCAAGAGCAGGAGAGGTTGGAGAAGCTATCCCACTTGTTTGTCTTTATCTGTCGGCTGCGTTCCGAGTCTGTAGAGACTGATTGAATGGCGAGTCTCGATAGGTCGAGATTTGTTTGATCCAAGCAAGGGTGCGTGTTGAAATGTCTACACCAAAAAATAACTACGTCAGGTTCAGGCGTTTTCTAATATCGTTTTTGTTGTTTCCTGTCCGCTTCCCTTTGAGGGTTATTTGGGCTTTTAGGTTTGTTCGTGGTTCCCGGGCTCCTTTGCGTTTCAAGTATTCCAATTCTTTGAAGCTCTTGCTTTGGACGTTTGTCTGGCACAAAGCTGTTTTGTTCCTGGTGAGAAGGCAGAGACGCGAACGTTTTTTTCAGCTGGCGGCACAGTCTCAAGCGCGTGCCGAGGCACGCTTGTCCGGGTCTTCTCCGGCGGTTGTCCGACCGCTTCCCAGAGTCATTGCTTATGCGCTCTGGGGTAGCCAGCCGATCTATAATATCGGAGCCGTTCGGAACGTTCAGGAGGTGAAGCACTACTTCCCCGGATGGGAGGTGCATCTCTACCATGACGAGACGGTCCCCGAGACAACGCTTGAGCAGTTGAGACACGCCGGCCCCCATGTTTCCATGCGTAGGATGCCGCGTTCTCTTGGAAAGTCAGGAGCGTTCTGGCGCTTTCTCTCTTTTGAGAGTGACGGCGTTGTTTTGAGTCGGGATCTCGATTCGAGACCTACAGAACGAGAGCGCGCCATGGTTGA
Organism: Alphaproteobacteria bacterium; assembly: GCA_965203415.1. Classification (GTDB taxonomy): domain Bacteria; phylum Pseudomonadota; class Alphaproteobacteria; order CBDBCS01; family CBDBCS01; genus CBDBCS01. The sequence goes on from CBDBCS010000006.1 coordinate 1,058,974, forward strand.
TTTGTGGCTTGCGTCTGAAAAAAAATTCCACACGATCATGGACGGGTATGTGATTCCGGATTCTTTTATTCAGAATGGAGAAATCGCGTTGCCTGGGGCGGGAGTCCTAGGGGTACGGGATGGGTATCTGAGGGGCCTCCACCGACTTATTGAGGATTGGCCCTACAAAGAAATCTATCACGACGACGAGCTTTTTCTAGGCGTTCTCTTCTCCTACTTCCCGAAGCGCGACATGTATCTCCACAGTGCTTTGACCCGAGATGGCCAGTTTTATCTAGGCGGACGTTTGTTGGAACGTCGCCTCATCACACGAGGCCGCTTCAAAGGGACTTATGACTATGTTGGTCAAAAATATGACACGGAGGACATTCCGATTGATCGCGGCGTTCCTCGTCCCCTCTATGAGGAAGAGGGGCGTTGGGCTCGCGGCCAGATGTCCGAGACGGATAAAGCCTTTCTGGATGCGAGTTCAGGAAACCGTCGTCTGCGAGCAAGAAGTGAGAACGGTTGTGAATAGTGCTTCTAAGCCTTTCAATGTTTGTGTCTCGTTTGGGTCCCCTTCCAGGTCTTGAGTTTGTTTATGCTTCCGTCTGTTTTTTATCCCGAGTTTTGTGTGCCTCTTAAGAGATATGGTTCGAAGCATGATGGTGGTTATGTAGTTTGGGAACCAAGTATTACGGATTCGGATTTTCTGTTGTCGTTTGGAGTTGAACGTAACATTCGATTCGAGGTTTCTTTTTTGAAGAAAAAGAAATTACCTGTTTTGATGTATGACGATACCGTTGATCCTTCCTTGTCGAAGGAAGAATTTTTAGGGCCTCAGCTTGAGGCTTATAAAAGAAGGTTTATAGACGACCTCACGAGAAGGATGGAAAGAGGGCACGCTCTGAGTAGTGCAAGATTGGCTTTCAGAGGTGTTCGCAAATATAGGAAAATGCAGAAGGGACGAAAGGTAGCTCGTTTTCTCTCTTTCTTTAAAAGAGAGAATGTATCCTTTGTGAAACAAAGGGTTGGAGGCCCCAACGGCGTTTCCTTTTCAGATATTTTGAAAAAATGCGGCAGTTCATCGAAAATTTTTCTGAAGATAGATATAGAGGGAAGTGAGTTCTCTATAATCGATGAGATCATGGCCGCACAGAGTCGTATCACGGCCCTGGTGATTGAGTTTCACGATTGCATAAAGATGAGGGCTCGAATTGAGCGTTTCATCAAAGAATTTGAGCTGGATTTGGTCCATATTCATGGGAATAATAACGCTCCGATTGTGGAGGGCTTCCCTGAAGTTCTCGAAATGACTTTTGCACGCTTGCCTCGTGCCGCCCGGGGGCGTTCTAATAGGGCCTCTTATCCGATTCGGGGCTTGGATGCTCCGTGTCATGCGGAGCGGCCCGATTATCGACTCCATTTTCAGAAAGACCTCTAGATTCGAGGGGATGGGCGCGTTGTTCTTGGAAGGACGCAAAATAAAGAAAAGACACGTCAAGAGATTCGCACCGGTAGCGGAGCGTTCTGTAAGCCGTTGAAGCGCCGCCGAGAGGCGACGTGGAGGTATCAGAAGTGAGAATGTTGACATGAGTAGCGATCAAGAGTGTGAGAAACACTCTCGCCGAAAGCCCAAGGGTTCCTGCGCAAGGCTAATCCGCGCAGGGTGAGCCGGCCCCTAAGCCGAGGCCGAAAGGCGTAGGTGATGGGAATCAGGTTAATAGTCCTGAGCCTTCTGGTGTGTGACGGATGTTCGTGTTTGTTGGACTCTTATTGGATTGAGACCAGCAGACTCGCGCGTTCCAGGAAATAGCCCCAGAGCTAGACCGTACCCCAAACCGACACAGGTGGGCGGGATGAGAATTCCCAGGTGCTTGAGAGAACTGCGTTGAAGGAACTCGGCAAAATGCCTCCGTAACTTCGGGAGAAGGAGGCCCCGTCCGAGGGCAACCTCGAACGGGGGGCACAGAATAGGGAGTGGCGACTGTTTATTAAAAACACAGGACTCTGCGAAGCCGTAAGGCGATGTATAGGGTCTGACGCCTGCCCGGTGCCGGAAGGTTAAGAGGCGCGGTGCAAGCTGCAAATTGAAGCCCCGGTAAACGGCGGCAGTAACTATAACTGTCCTAAGGTAGCGAAATTCCTTGTCGGGTAAGTTCCGACCTGCACGAATGGCGTAACGATCTCTCCGCTGTCTCCAACGCAGACTCAGCGAAATTGAATTCCCCGTGAAGATGCGGGGTTCCCGCGGTTAGACGGAAAGACCCCGTGAACCTTTACTATAGCTTCGCAGTGGCATTAGAGGCGGGCTGTGCAGGATAGGTGGGAGGCGATGAAATTTCGGCGTCAGCCGGGACGGAGCCACCCTTGAGATACCACCCTGTTCGTCTTTAATGTCTAACCGAGGCCCGTTATCCGGGTCCGGGACCCTGCGTGGTGGGTAGTTTGACTGGGGCGGTCGCCTCCTAAAGCGTAACGGAGGCGCGCGAAGGTAGGCTCATGCTGGTTGGAAATCAGCAAGGGAGTGCAATGGCAAAAGCCTGCCTGACTGCAAGGCCGACGGGCCGAGCAGAGACGAAAGTCGGTCATAGTGATCCGGTGGTTCCTCGTGGAAGGGCCATCGCTCAACGGACAAAAGGTACTCCGGGGATAACAGGCTGATACCCCCCAAGAGTCCACATCGACGGGGGTGTTTGGCACCTCGATGTCGGCTCATCACATCCTGGGGCTGAAGAAGGTCCCAAGGGTATGGCTGTTCGCCATTTAAAGTGGTACGTGAGCTGGGTTTAGAACGTCGTGAGACAGTTCGGTCCCTATCTGCCGTGGGTGTACGAAACTTGAGAGGAGCTGTCCCTAGTACGAGAGGACCGGGATGGGCGCCCCTCTGGTGTACCGGTTGTCGCGCCAGCGGCATCGCCGGGTAGCTATGGGCGAACGGGATAACCGCTGAAAGCATCTAAGCGGGAAGCCTCCCTCAAAACCAGGTTTCGCCATTAGAGCCGTGGAAGACCACCACGTAGATAGGCCAGGTGTGGAAGCGCGGCAACGCGTGGAGCTAACTGGTACTAATCGCTCGATTGGCTTGAAGTCTGTGTCATTCGCATCTCTCTGTCTATTCCGGCAGAGAGCTGGCGAGGCACGTATTATCTTCATCTGCCGTATTGTAATCGCATACGGCAGCAGCGCGGCTTTTGTGTACAAACTCGATCGGTATCTTGCGGATCTGGATTGAGGCGGCTTTTGCTTTGAGCCGTCTCGGTTTTCTTGGTCTTTCTGATACTTTCCGACGCCTCTGGAGCGGTGCCGCAACGCCCTGAGGCCTGGTGATTCATAGCGGAGGAGCCACACCCGATCCCGTCCCGAACTCGGAAGTGAAACCCTCCAGCGCCTATGGTACTTCGTCTTAAGACGCGGGAGAGTCGGTCATTGCCAGGTCTCAGCGCGTTGCGGTGCCGCCCCGCCAGAAGCAGAGAAGAGAACGCTTGTTCTCTTCTCTGCTTTTTTTTGTTATCTTGTTTGTTGTGGCCTGTGCCTGCGTGAGACTCCGGCGTGTGTTATGCCGAGACCGGGGCTTTATTTTTGCGCGTTGTGCGACGTGCGTAACGATGGCGGCCTCGGGGCTTCTTCTGTCGGCTTGTGCGACGATGTTTGGGAGCGACCAAACCATCACAATCACCCCCTCTCAAGAGGCAGGAAATGGAGCTCGAGTTGTGGTTGAATCGTCGAGCGGGACGCAACGCGTTCAGCTTCCGGCGACGGTCAGTGTTCGGAGCGGACCCGATAGAGTTGTCGTCCGCATCGAGGACGAGCGCTATGACCACAGGGAGGTCAGGTCTGGACGTTCCGTCCGGGGTGTTTATTGGGTCAATATATTAAACATTCCTGTGGGTTTTTTCGTCGATTACCTGACAGGGACCATGTGGAAATATGATGAATTGATTGTCGTGCCGACGGACCCCAAAGGTTAACTTGTAACCACGCACCGGAGGAGAGGCCTTGCCGACCGGTGCGGTTCCCCCACAGGCAGAGATACGTCCAGAGACCTGGCAGCGCATGTCCCTTCTCTGCACAGGCAGCGGCGTCCTTCTCAGAAATAGAGAAAGCCCCTCCCCGCTCGGTCGATTGGAGATGCTCCCGTGTGCATGCGTTGCGATGCCGTCCCGGAAGCAGAGCAGAAAACACTTGTTTTCTGCTCTTTTTTTTGTTACCTTATTCTCTGCGGCTTCCGCCCGCGTGTCATTTCCGGCGAGCGTTGTGTTGCGACCGGAGATTTCTTTTTTATATTCTCATAAGGGAGGTTCCTATGTTCTCAATCAGATTTTTGCGTTGTGTTTTTGCACGTTGTGCCCCGTTCGTAACGATGGCGGCCTCGGGGCTTCTTCTGTCGGCCTGTGCGACGATGTTTGCGGACAGAGACCAGACCATCACGCTCAACCCCTCTCAGGAGGCGGGGAACGGAGCTGAGGTTTTGGTCACCTCGTCGAGCGGGACGCAGCGCGTTCAGCTTCCGGCGACTATCAACGTTCAGGGCGCCGAAGATAGAGTTGTCGTCCGCGTCCAGGACGAGCGTTATGAACCCGCGGAGTCCAGGGTTGGGCGTTCCGTCCGGGGTGTTTATTGGGTCAATATATTGAACGGCTGGGGTTTTCTCATCGATTACCTGACAGGGGCCATGTGGAGACATGAGGGTATCGTCTACGTGCCGACGGACCCCAAGAGCTAACCTATAACCCATCGGGGGAGAGGCCGAGGCTTCTCCCCCGGTGCGGTTTCCCCACACAGGCGGAGATACGCCCAGAGCCCTGGCAACGGGTGCGTGCCTTGCCTCGTGCTCGAGGGGGGGCGTGGAGGCTTCCCCCTCAGAAATAGATAAAGAAAGCACCTCCCCCGCTCGGTCGATTGGAGGACCCCCGTGTGTTTGCGTTGCGACGGGGGCTTTGTTTTTTGTTTTCTCAAAGAGGGGGGCATGCTCTTGGTCAGGTCTTTGCGTTGTGTTTTTGCGCGTTGTGCGGCGGGCGTAGGGATGGCGGCCTCGGGGCTGCTTTTGTCGGCTTGTGCGACTCTGTTTCCGACGGACCAGACCATCACGATCAGCCCCTCTGAGGAAGTGGGAAACGGGGCTTGGGTTTTGGTCGAATCGTCGAGCGGAACTCAACGCGTTCAGCTTCCGGCGACTATCGGCGTCCGGAGCGGCACCGATAGAGTTATCGTCCGTCTTCAGGATGATCGCTATCACCCCGCGGAGGTCCGGGTTGGGCGTTCCATCCGGGGTATTTATTGGGTCAATGTATTGACCCTCTGGGGTTTTCTCATTGATTATTGGACGGGGGCCATGTGGAGCTATGATCGCTTTGTCGTCGTGGCGACGCAGGTGCGTTCGATTCCTCGAAGGGCTCCGCCCCCGGGAGTCGAACCGAGCTCCCCGAGCCCCAAACTGATCCCGGCGCGTGTCTCCACGCGTGCCGGTGCGTTCTCCATCGGACAGAGCGGTTCCGGTTCTAGTCGACGCTGACAAAGCGGACAGGCACAGAAACGGGCCAGGCGGGGTGGGTATTTGCTTCTCCGAGCTTTGATTTCCTGGGCTCTCGTTTTGCTTTGCGCGTGCGGAGTCTCACATCGTTCTGGTGTCGTGCCCCGGGCTCATCTGGACTTATCCGCGAGCCGTCCTTTATTCGTGAACACAATTTGACGGGCCGCCCCATCGAGTGTATTCATGGACGCGATTCGGTCGCCTTCGCTTCGTTTTTTCGAACGCCGAGAGAAAGGTGTACGGGGCAGCAAGCGGAAAAGGGGCCTGGGCTTGCCCGGCCGTGCACTGCGAATCGATTCTTTTATTTTCTGGTATGTTCTGGAGACCCCATCATGAGAAGTTTCATCAAGCTCGGCCATTTTTGTGCCGGTGTTGTTTTAGTTCTGACGCTCGCGGCTTGTACGGGAGAATCCACAAGCTCGGGAGACAACAAGGGCAACATCTATATAGACCGCACGACCTATATTTTCGGCCTGCCTCTCCTCAAGGAGACAGAGTACTGCTCCAGGCCTGAAAATGGTGTGCCTGTTTGCACGGTGTTTCGTTAAGCCCCCCGCCCGGGAGTTTTCTGACGGGACAAGCCGCCCCCCTATTCCGATAGCATTCCGATAGCCTCCCAGAGGCGAAAGGCTTGCGTCGTTTCGGCGACGTCGTGGACTCGGACATAGGCGGCCCCGTGCGTCTTCGCCGCCAGAGCACAGGCTAAAGATCCTCCCAGGCGTTCCGATGGCCCGGCCAACGAGCGTTTCTCGTCCAGAACCTCGGTGGGGGCGTCTGTTTTGATGGGTTTCACCGTCGTCAATCTGGCTAGAAAACTTTTGCGAGAAGCTCCGATTAAAACGGGATAAGGCAAGGCGGTCAGCGTTTCGAGCTCGCGGAGGAGACACGCATTCTCGGCGGGTGTTTTTCCGAAGCCCAGCCCCGGGTCCAGGACAATTGTGTCGGACGCAACGCCGAGGCTTTCGGCTCGGTGCGCTTTTTGTAAGAGTGCTTGTTTCACGTTATGCGTGATGCCCCCGCCTCCGTCGGCAGAGGGGGCTTGATAGCTTCCCGCCGCATCGATCTTCCCCCATTGCGCTCGGTTATCCATGAGCACCAGCGTGGCCTGGTGTGCCGCAACGTATTGCAGCGCCTCGGGCGAGGCTCCGCCCGAGATATCATTGATCCAATCCGCGCCGTTTTGCAGAGCCAGCCGGATGGTTTCGGCTCGCCAGCTATCCACAGATAAGACGGCTTGGGGAAAAGCGTGTCGGAGTTCTCGAAGCGCCGGCCCAAGACGTTGCCATTCCTCTACCTGGCCGACGGGAGTGGCTCCGGGTCTAGAAGATTCGGCGCCCACGTCCAGGATATGCGCGCCTTGGTCCAAGATTTGTTGGGCTCTTTCCAGAATCTGGTCGAGGTGTTGTCCGAGCCCGTCGCCCGAAAAAGAATCGGGACTCAGATTGAGGATGCCCATAATCTGGCACGGTGCTCTTTTTTGCGGGAGATGAAGAGACATTCAAAGAGAGACTCCAGAGGCGAAACAAAAGCCCGTCGCCCGGCCATGACCCGGCCATGACCCGGCCTCTGAGGGAAAAATAGCACGAACGTCACGCCAATGATCCGGCAAATATCCGGCGAATGACGACATCCGGGGAGACACGAAAAAACACCGAGAGAATCAACTCCTGTTGAGAAGCAAGCAATGATACCTCAAAGGGTATCGGAACCCTTGAAGCCGGGGCTCCTTGCTCCTGTTGAGAAGCAAGCAATGATACCTCAAAGGCGGCATGCGGCGGGCCATCACGACCACACCGCGGAGCGGTCTCCGCGGGTCTGTGTCCCCTCTCCTGGTGGCGTTGTTTTCCGATGGGGTTGCTTCCCGCTAGGGTTGTTTCCCGCTGGGTTGTTTCCCGCTGGGTTGTTTCCTGCTGGGTTGTTTCCCGATGGGTTGTTTCCTTATGGGCCGTCTCCCGGCGGGGCCGCTTCCCAGTGGGATCGCTTCCCAGTGGCGTTGCTTCCCGATGGGGTCGCTTCCCGATGGGCCGCGTCTCCCGGCGAGGTTGTTTCCCGGCGGGCTCGCTTCCCGCTGGGTTGTTTCCTGCTGGGTTGTTTCCCGGCGGGGTCGCTTCCCCCGTCCCCCCGGTGATGTGAGAGTGCCGCCTCTTTTCCCCTGAGGCGGCGGCTTGGCTTGCTGCAAGAAGTCTCTCTTGTTGCGAACTCTGGGCCCGCCTGCTTGTCCTGCCGGCTTTTTTGCAGGAGATGAAGAGACACGAAAAGAGAGACTCCGGAGACGAAACAAAAGCCCGCCGCCCTGCCACTATCTGGCCATGATCCGGCCTCTGAGGGAAAAATAGCACGAACGTCACGCCAATGATCCGGCAAATAGCCGGCGAATGACGACATCCGGGGAGACACGAAAAAACACCGAGAGAGTCAGCTCCTGTTGAGAAGCAAGCAATGATACCTCAAAGGGTATCGGAACCCTTGAAGCCGGGGCTCTTTGCTCCTGTTGAGAGGCAAGCGATGATACCTCAAAGGCGGCATGCGGCGGGCCATCACGACCACACCGCGGAGCGGTCTCCGCGGGTCTGTGTCCCCTCTCCTGGTGGCGTTGTTTCCCGATGGTTTGTCTCCCGATGGGGTTGTTTCCGGGCGGGGTCGTTTCCCGATGGGCCGTCTCCCGGCGAGGTTGTTTCCCGGCGGGCTCGCTTCCCGCTGGTTTGTCTCCCGGCGGTGTGGCTTTCCGCTGGGTTGTTTCCCGATGGGGTTGCTTCCCGATGGGGTTGTTTCCCGATGGGGTTGCTTCCCGATGGGGTTGCTTCCCGATGAGGTTGCTTCCCGGCGGGTCGCTTCCCAGTGAGGTCGCTTCCGGGCGGGGTTGCTTCCCGCTGGGGTTGCTTCCCGCTGGGGTTGCTTCCCGGCGGTGTGGCTTTCCGCTGGGTTGTCTCCCGGCGGTGTGGCTTTCCGCTGGGTTGTCTCCCGGCGGGGTCGTTTCCCGATGGGCCGTCTCCCGGCGGGGTCGCTTCCCCCGTTCCCACGGTGATGCTAGAGTGCCCCCTCTTTTCCCCCGAGGCGGCGGCTTGCTGCAAGAAGTCTCTCTTGTTGCGAACTCTGGGCCCGCCTGCTTTGTCTTGCTCGCCTGGTTCCTGTCGTCCGAGTCCCGGGTGCGTCTCGGGTGCGTCCCGAGCCTTCAGCAGGCTCCCTGAGGCGAGGGGTGCAAATCGCCTCCCAGTTTGTCGCCACTTTTTTTAGAGGTCGGAATCCGGGTGTGCCCCGAGGCGGCTTGGGAGTCGGCTTTTGTGCTATCGCCATCTGTCGGACGCTTATGAGGGCTCGAATAAGTGCGGTCTAGAGGATGACCCTGCGCAAGCTGCCCGATCTCCTCCCCCGTGAGGGTCTCGTATTCCAGCAGACCTTCGGCGATACGCCGTAGCTGGTCGGGGTGGTCGGACAGAATCTGGCGGCATTTCTTTTCGGCGGTTTCCACGAAAACCCGGACCTCCGAATCGATGAGCTCGGCGGTTTTTTCCGAAATATTATGTTGCCGAGCGACGGCGTGGCCTAGAAAGATTTCCTCCTGATTTTCGTTATAACGGAGGGGCCCCAGTTTATCGCTCATCCCCCACTCTGTCGCCATTTGCCGAGCCATCGCCGTGGCCTGCTGGATATCATTTGCGGCCCCGGTTGTGATTTTATCTGCTCCGAAGATCAAGGCTTCGGCGACGCGGCCGCCCATGGCCACGACGAGATTCGCTTCCAGCTTATCGCGAGACAACGAGATCTGGTCGCGTTCGGGCAGGCGCATGACCATGCCCAAAGCGCGGCCTCGGGGCACGATGGTGGCCTTGTGGATAGGGTCCGACGCCGAGCAATGCAGAGCCGCAAGCGCATGACCGGCCTCGTGATAGGCGGTTAATTTTCGTTCATCCTCTGTCATGACCATGGTGCGTCTCTCGGAGCCCATCAGCATTTTGTCTTTGGCATCCTCGAATTCGAGCATGGAGACCATACGGCGTTTCCGCCGCGACGCGAGCAGAGCCGCTTCATTGACAAGATTCTCCAGGTCTGCACCCGAAAACCCGGGCGTGCCCCGCGCGAGCGTTCGGACATCCACGTCCGGGGCTTTTTTAATTTTCCGCATATGGACATTCAGAATCGCGGTACGTCCCTCGATATCTGGATTGGGGACCACAACTTGTCGGTCGAACCGACCGGGCCGCAGCAGAGCCGGGTCCAAGACGTCGGGACGGTTCGTCGCAGCAATGAGAATAACGCCCTCGTGCGTTTCAAAGCCGTCCATTTCGACCAATAATTGGTTCAGCGTCTGTTCGCGTTCGTCGTTGCCTCCGCCGAGACCGGCGCCTCTGTGGCGTCCGACGGCGTCGATCTCATCGATGAAGATGATGCATGGCGTGTGTTTTTTGCCTTGTTCGAACATATCGCGCACGCGTGAGGCTCCGACGCCGACAAACATTTCCACAAAATCGGACCCGGAAATGGTGAAGAACGGGACGTTGGCTTCCCCGGCCACGGCTCGAGCGATGAGCGTCTTACCCGTTCCAGGCGGGCCAACCAAGAGGACGCCTTTGGGAATTTTGCCGCCCAATTCCTGGAAACGAGCGGGGTCTCGGAGAAAAGCGACGATTTCGCTCAGGTCTTCTTTGGCTTCTTCGACGCCGGCGACGTCTTGAAAGGTGACTTTCCCGCTTTTTTGGTTCAGCAGCTTGGCTTTAGAGCGCCCAAACCCCATGGCGCGTCCGCCGGCGCCCTGCATCTGGCGCATGAAAAAGATCCAAACGCCGATAAGAATCAGCATGGGGAACCAATTGATGAGAATATACAGGAGGCTGGGCCCCGAATCGGGGGGATGGGCGGTGATGGCCACCCCGGACTCTGTGAGGAGGCGCACCAATTCCGGGTCCTCGGGGGCGTAGGTCTTGAACTGGGTGTTGTTGCCGTATTGGCCTGTGATGTTTTTTTCTGTGATTTGAACGGACACGACCTCGCCGTTTTGGACGGCGGCGAGGAACTGGCTATAGGGGATTTCCTGGCCTTGATCCTTATTTCGGCCGCTGCTCAGAGAACTCAAAGCGACGATCAGTCCAAGCAACAAAGCGGCCCACAGAATAAAATGGCGATTGATTTTCATGGCATCCTGCTCGTCTTGGGTTTTCTCGGTTTTCCTAGAGGGCGGCGGGGCCCGAGGAAGAGCCTCCCCAGTCTTCTGCAGCCTTCTGTCGCGCGAACGCCGCGGGTTCGAGACGTTTGCCCTGCAGTATACACTGCTAAATCCGAAAAATCCCAAACTTTTTGCCAACCCCCGTATCTTTTGCGTTTCTTTTGTGTGTCTTTTCAAGTCGTTTGCGGCATGGCCGGCATGGAGGTCAGGCGGCCGGACCGTTTCTCTGCCGCGTATTGTTTGTCTTGATTTTTCCTGGTTTTCCGGTTTTTTTTCGGTGCTTTTCGTGTTCTCCGGGCTTTTTTCTTGATTGGTCTCGTCCGGTGGGTCCCTCGTCTTCAGACCCGAGGTCTGCAGGCCCGAGGCCAGATGAAGATAGATTTTGGCTGCCAGGCCCTTGAATTTGGCGGTCTATCTTGTTATGTTGCGTCTGTGTCGGCTTTTGCACGTGTGTTGTGCCTGCTCGGGGGTGGGGGCTGGCATTTTTGAGGTTTTACGAGCGAGCGTGACGGATGGACGGACGTTTGTCTCGCGTTTTTGATTGGAGAGGTTAGGACTTTTATGGCGAATACGGTATCGGCTCGCAAGCGGGCGCGTCGGGCTCCTGTGCGGGCGCGTATAAACCGGATGCGTCGGACGCGGTGTCGGACGCTCCTTCAGGCCGTCGAGGCGGCCATTGCGGACAAAAACGCCGTTCGAAGTCGAGAGGCCTTCCATCGGGCGATGCCAGAACTGCACAAAGCCGTCGGCAAAGGCCTCCTTCATAAGCGGACGGTCGCGCGCAAATTGTCGCGTTTGTCGGCCCGGCTCCGTGTTTTGCCCTGAACGCGTTCCCCGGGTCTTTTCCGGACGAAACGCTGCGTAAAGAAAGGCCAGGAGCGGGCGGTATGCGTTTGAGGTTCGCTCTTGTTTTGGCCCTTGTTTTGGTCGGACAGGGGTTGGCGGGGTGTGGCCGACAGGCGGCGGACGAAGCAGGCCAGATCGAGGACGAGCTCGTGCCCGCTTCGACGGCCCAAGACGCGGAATCATTTCTTTCCGTGGAAACCGAGCAGGCGGCCCCGGCCGAAGCGGTTGAGTCTGCTTTTGACCCTTCGGCTCGGACACTGACAGAGCTGGATTTCCAGCAATTGGCCCAGCGCGGGCAGCTCTTGGAGGAGGGGGCTCTTCTCCAGACGTGGGAGCTGGCCACGATTCTCTACTATGCTGCCGAGACGTTCTTCCCAGACGATGAAGAGCACCGAAAACTGGACCGCCTGCAGGCGTATCGCCACCAGTTCGAGGGCGCGCGTGTGCATCTTTCGGCTTTTTCCGACGAGGCCGGTTTACGGCCGGCTCGCCCGAACGGGGCCGAGGACCGCGTTCGAAATTTAGCGCAATTGATGGTGCGACGTGGTTTTGCCCCGGACCAACTCAGCTATGTCTTTGCCCCGTCTTCGTCGCAGATTCGCCTGGACGTCCCGCCTTATGAGTCGCAGGCTCGGCGCATAGAAATATGGGTGGAGGTCCTGCCAGCGGCTCTTACGCCGTATCAGCGCACGCCGCGTGAGGTGCCGGCTTCTAGGCCGCCCGCGGCGGCTCCGGCTCTGCCGTCGTCCTCGGCCTCGTCCCCGCCGGTGTCTCCGGGTGTCGAATCGGAGACCGCCCCCCTGGCAGATCCCTTGGCGGAGCCCCTGGCGGAGCCGTCCCCGCCGGCTTCCTCTTCTCAGCCGACGATCAATCTGCAGCCCGGTCTCTTTGAAAGAGGGCTCGACAACCCAGAGGACGATGATACCCGCAACGCCCAGGATGCCCAGGCGGACACGGATACAGACACAGCGAACGAACTGGTGCCGCCATCGCCCGAGGCCGAGCCCCTCGGCGAATCCCAGGAAGGGGAGGAGGGCAATTCTCTGGGCGAGGACCTTCTGGAGCTTCTAAACTAGCTCCCGCTCCCCCGAAGGTTCTGACGGCGCGGGGGACGTTACGCGGGGACGAGGCTGCCGGCCGCTCGACTCGCCAGCACGGCGATGAGGGCCGCCCGATAAGCAGGCGTCGCGTGCATATCCGCGAGTAGACCGTCCTGTTCCAAGGCCATTTGAGCCAATTCTTCCCGACGCAGTTTGGATAAAGGCAGACCGTGTTCCGTGAGAAAGGCCTCGATGGGTTTGCACCGGAAGACGCCGCTCTGGCCGGCACCTGTCACAGCGACCCTACAAGAGTCGTCCTGACCCTGGGCGACATACACGCCCACAAGCGCAAACCCCGAGGCCGGCTGTCTGAATTTGATATATTTGGCTCGTTTAGGCAGGGGAAATTCGACTTCACAGATGATTTCGTCCTCTTCGAGGGCGGTTTCGAACAGGCCCTTAAAAAAGGTCTCGGCGGGCCAGGTGTTTTTATTGGTTCGAACGGTCGCCTCCAGGGCCAGCAGAGCCGCGGGATAGTCCGCCGAGGGGTCATTATTGGCAAGAGACCCGCCCAGCGTTCCCTGGTTGCGGACCTGAAGGTCGCCGATCTGGCCGGCGAGTTCACTCAAGGACGGGCAGGGGCCGCGCAGAGCCTCCCAGACCTCGGCGTGCGACGTCATGGCCCCACAGATGACGCGGTTGGCCTCTATTCGAACGCCCGCCCGCACTTCGGCGACCTCGCGCAGGTCCACCAAGTGCTCGGGGGCGGCGAGACGCTGCCGAAGGGTCGCAATCAGCGTTTGGCCGCCGGCCAGAGGCACGCCGCCCTGCCGAAGCCGGGCGACGGCGTCCTGGAGGGTCTGGGGACGATGGAGCTCAAAGCTGTGCATGGGAGGCCTCCGCCGGTGTCGTCTGCTGGGAGGCCTGCATGGCTTTCGAGGCCTTTTTTAAGGCCTGGACGATATTCTGATAGCCGGTACACCGGCAGAGATTCCCCTCGAGCTGCTCGCGTATTTCGTCCTCGCTGGGGTTTGGCGTTCGCCTCAGAATTTCCAATCCCGTCATGATCATGCCGGGGGTACAAAAACCACACTGGAGGGCGTGAGAGGCGCGGAAGGCCTCCTGGAGCGGATGCAGCGTGTCGGGCGTAGGCGCGACGCCCTCAATGGTCGTGACCGCCCGCCCGTGGGCTTGAGAAGCCAGCAAGAGACAGCTCTTGACCGCCCGCTGGTCGAGCATCACGGTACAGGCCCCGCATTGGCCGGTATCGCACCCCATATGCGTCCCCGTGAGGCCTTGGTGCTCGCGGATGTAGTCTATGAGCAACAGAGCGGGCTCGATATCAGACTCGCACGGGCTGCCATTGAGGGAAAGAGAGAGCTGCATAAAAAAGACGCCTTCCTTATCTGAATTTTTCTTCAAATCCGTTTCGGGAACTTAAGGGCCCCGCGGGTATGACGCCACAGGTATGACAACACCCAACAGCTAGACAACCCGAAACTCGCCCAGAGTCTAGCACATGGGAGCCAAGCACACAAAATACAAAAGGCCCAAAAGGCCCAAAAGCCCGTCACAGATACGCCAAAACGGCGTCGTACGTGCGCACCTGCTGGGAGACCCAGTCAAAATACGTGCAAAATACGTGCAAACCGCGGGAAATCACGCCTTCATCACGTTTTGTCGCGTTCAAAAGGGACTCTGAAAAGGCCGTAAAATGGAAAAATACCTATGGGAAGGGGCTTAAAAAAAAGAAATTTTTTTCTTTTTTTCCCTTTTATAGAAATAAAATCCTAAATAAAGGTTTGACAATTCTTTTTTATAGGAAAAAATCTTAAATAGGCTAAAATGACGTCTGTGTCCCCACTGCTGTTGTTGCTGCTGTTGCTGCGGCTCGAGGGGGCAAGAAGAGTTCTGACGTATGCCTTATTTTCCTATTTTTGTTTCGCCCCGCCAGCGGCCGATTTTTGTATTCGGGACGGGGGCGGCGGCGGCGGCGCGGCTTCGGAGTCTGGCAGGGGCGCCCTCGGTTCATCTCATTCGCGCGTCGTCCGGCCAGGCCCTCGTCCCCGAATTGGAGGCAGAGGTTCAGCAAGGGCGTCTTATTCTGTGTGAAGCGTTGCCCTCGCGGCGTCTCCTGAGCCGCGCCTCGCTTGTTTTTGCGGCGACGGGTACCCCTGCCCGAGACAGGCGGATTGCGCAGCTGTCTCGGGCGGTCGGTGTTTTGGTGAACGCGGTGGACCAGCCGGATGTGAGCGACTTTATCGTCCCGGCGCGCGTAGAGCGGTTTCCTCTTTCGGTCGCCATCGCCAGTGCGGGTCAATCACCCACGCTTGTGCGCCGCGTCAAGGCAGAAATCGAGGCGATTCTGCCGCCGAGAATCGGGGATCTGACCGAATTGCTGGGCCGGTTGCGCGGCCGCCTTGCGCCGATGATTCCCTCGCCCTCGGCCCGCCGTCGTTTTTGGGCTCAAGAGCTGATGACGCGGTCTCTTCGGGAGCTGGCGGAGGACCCTGTCTTAGACTGGCGTCTGCAGCAGGCGGCGGCTCGATTCGAAACCGAGGCGGCCTCGTCGCCCGGGTCTCGAGGAGGGGGGGGAGCCTCGCCGAAAGCGGGGCCGCTTGTCCTGAACCTGACGGGCCCGAGTCCGGAGCATATGCGGCTCTGGGAGTGGCGCGCACTCACCAATGCCGACTGGGTCTTGTATGAGGCTGCCCTCCCTGCGGCCTTTCTGGCTTATGGGCGCAACGAGGCCCGCTATGTTCTTCTGGACCGCCCCACTTCGCGTCTGCCCGACGAGGTTCTCGAGGTGCTCGAGCGCGGCACACAAGCCGTTGTCCGTCTCGTCTGGCGGGCCCCGGGTCATGCCCCGGGTGTCCCGAGTCACGAGCTGGAACCCGTTCCAGATTCAGCCCCGCCCGGTTTACAACCCATGTCGCGTTCTTGCGGCGATTCCGTCGCCGCCGGGGCGGGTTTGTCTTGAGAAAGGATGCACGATGGAAAAACGTCTTTTTTTAGTGGCCTCGGCCGTTGAGGACGGTCGGCCTCGGTGGTGGACGCAGGCGGGGTGGGTGCCTGACTTTTCCGACGCGGCGGTTGTGCCAGAGTCTCGACGCGACCGCCTGAAAGAAGCCGAAGAGCGGGCTCTGGCCGAGGGGCGGCTGCTGAATCCGGAAATCCTGAGAGTCGCTAGACGACACGCCAGCCCGAATACCAACCCGACCCCAGAGCCCTCAGAGGTCGGCCCATGGACGGGGGTCGAATTGCGCGCCCGCGCCCGGCTGGGAGGCCCCACCGTCGGCCCCGCCCAAGGGTCCAGGGAAACTGGGGGAACCGCTTGAAGAGAGCATCCCGCACTCCCGGAATCATGCCGGGGCATAGCCCGGAGACCTCTCCAAAAGCCTCGTTTCAATTGTTCAAAAATCTCAAATTAGATTAAGAGGTGGAATCATGTATGCCTACGACGCTCAGGACAAAAGCGTACTCCAGGCGCGTGTTGCGGAATTTTCGAATCAGGTTCACAGACGCCTCCAGGGCACCCTGACCGAGGACGAGTTTCGCCCGCTCCGTTTGATGAATGGGTTATATCTTCAGCTCCATGCGTATATGTTGCGAGTTGCCATTCCTTACGGGACGCTTCGAAGTGGCCAACTTCGAGGTCTAGCTCGAATCGCTGATCGGTACGATCGAGGCTATGGTCATTTCACGACGCGCCAGAATATCCAGTTTAACTGGCCGCGTCTGGTGGACGTCCCGGCTATTCTGAGCGAATTGGCCGACCTAGAGATGCACGCGCTCCAGACGAGCGGGAACTGCATTCGGAACATCAGCTCGGACGCGTTTGCGGGAGTCGCCGCCGACGAAATCGCGGACCCGCGCCACACGGCAGAGTGGCTCCGTCAATGGTCCACGCTCCACCCCGAGTTCAGTTTTCTTCCTCGGAAATTCAAGATTGCCGTGATTGCCTCGGCGCAGGACCGGGCGGCGATGCGTTTTCACGATTTAGGGCTTCGTCTGGTGCGGGGTGACTCGGGCTCTGGGGAGGACGCGTCGCCCGCCTACGAGATATGGATAGGCGGCGGTCTGGGTCGGACGCCTTTTCGGTCGCATCTCTTGTATCCGAGCGTTCCCCTCGAGCGTCTTCTGCCGACTCTAGAAGCCGTCATGCGGACCTATAATTATTTTGGGCGACGCGACAATAAGTACAAAGCGCGTATCAAAATTCTCGTGCACGAATTGGGCATAGAGGCCTTCCGGCAAAAACTGGAGTCCTTTCTTGCCGAATACCAGGATCCTCATTTGGAGCTTTATCTCGCCGAGTACCGCCGCCTCGGGGCCTATTTTCGCCCGGCAGCTCTACCGTCGCGTTCGCCGGGGAATTTTCGGGACAAGCTCGGCCAGGACGCGGCTTTTGCGCGCTTCGTCGAGACGAATCTTTCGCCTCACCGCGATTCGGGGTATGGCGTTCTTTCGGTGAGTCTCAAGCCGCCGGGCGGCGTTCCGGGCAATATGACCTCGGCGCAGATGCGGCAGTTTGCCGACTTAGCCGACCGCTATAGTTTCGGCGAGTTGCGCGTCACCCACCGTCAAAATCTTGTTCTGCCTTCTGTCGCTTTGGCCGAGCTCTGGGCTTTGTGGCACGAGCTCGGCTCGATAGGTTTAGCCACGCCGAACATCGGCACGGCGACGGATATCATCGCCTGCCCGGGCATGGATTATTGCAATTTAGCGACGGCGCGCTCGATTCCCATCGGGCAGGCGGTGTCCGAGCGCATCGCCTCGCGGCCCGACGGCTTCGTGTTCAAAGATATGTCCATCAACATCTCCGGCTGTATCAATGCGTGTGCGCACCATCACGTTGGGACCATCGGCATTTTGGGGCTGGAAAAAGCCGGAAAAGAGTTCTACCAGCTCACGCTGGGCGGCGACGCCACCGAGACCCCGCAATTGGGGACGCGTCTCGGGCCCGGTTTTGCGGCGGACGAAGTGCCCGAGGTCGTCAGTTTTTTACTGGACCTCTACAAGCAGTGGCGTCTTCCGGATGAAACGTTCCGAGAGACCGTTCGGCGGCTGGGCGCCAAGCCTTTCGGAGACAGGCTTTATGAACACCTGAAAGGGCTCAAGGAAATGCCGAGCGAAACACCGGGTGAAACCCCGGGTGAAACGCTGGGCTCGGCCGCCCCTTCGGGCTTGGCTCCTTCGGGCGTGCTGTCGTCGGCCACGAAAACCCCAGAGCTCGTCACGTGAGTGGCGCGATGAATTGGGCGCTTATCCCACTCGGGGCGAGACCTGCTGAGGCTGGCAGTTCTGGCGATGGTCTGGAGCCGCCTGGTCTCGAGGGCGAGCTCGGGCTGCAGGCCTATTTGGAGGCCTCTGCCGAGCTTCAACGGCGGCGGTGGCTGGTCTTGCGGCCCCCAGACGAGCCGCCCTCGGACGCGCCGTGGCATGAGACTATCGGGGCCGTTTCCATTGTCTTTCCAGCCTTCACGGATGGGCGTGGCTTTAGTTTAGCTTTCCGTCTGCGGCGCGTTTTCGGTTATAGAGGCCACCTACGAGCCTGTGGAGCTCTGATTCCGGACCAGCGTGCCTTTTTGGTTTTGATGGGCTTTGACGATGTCGCGATAGACCCGGCGGCCGCTCAACGCTATGGCAACTGGGAGGTCCCCTCGCCGCGAGACAGATATCAGCCGGTGATTCAGCCGGGGATATCTTCGCCGCTTGATTCAGAGTTTCGCTCTATTCTGCACGCCAGGCACGCCGGACATACCGGACATGCCGGGGATACCCACGATGGAACGCTTTAATTTATCGGGCAAGCGTGCCCTTGTCACGGGGGCAAGCCGGGGCCTTGGCTTGGTTTGTGCGCAGGCTCTGGCCGAGGCGGGTGCTGACACAACGCTTGTCGCTCGCAACGAAGCCAGTCTGAGGCACCACGCCGAGGCTCTGCGTCAGAGCGGTCATACGGCCTCGGCCCATCGTCTGGATTTGGTGGACTTCGAGGCGGTGCGCCAGTTCTTCGAGACGGCGACGCCGGCCTTTGACATTCTGGTGAATAACGCCGGTATGGCGCGCCACACGGCGTTTCTAGAGGTAACCGAAGCTCAGTTTGACGCCGTCCTCGAGCTCAATTTGAAAGCGGTCTTTTTTGCCAGCCAGGCTTTTGCGGCGCGTCTCGTGGCTTCGGGCCGGCCGGGGGCCATCATCACGATGAGTTCTCAGATGGGCCACGTCGGCGGCCTCAACCGGTCCGTCTATTGTGCCAGTAAATTCGGCGTGGAGGGCTTGACGAAGGCTCTTGCGGCGGACCTGGGGCCCAAAGGCATTCGAGTCAATACCATTTGCCCGACGTTTATAGAAACCGAACTGACACGAGACAGCCTCCAGGAAGCTGGTTTTGCGTCGTATATTTTAGACCGCATTCCCTTGGGGCGTTTTGGCACACTCGAGGAGGTCGCGGGGGCTGTGGTTTTTCTTGCCTCCGAGGCCGCCAGTCTCATGACGGGCAGTGCGCTTATGTTGGACGGCGGCTGGACGGCCCTGTAACGGTGTCCCCGGGCGGTCAAACCGGGCGGTCAAAAAAACTCAGAAAAAGGCGTTCGACCCGGGGAGACAGGCCTGGAAGCGGCAGGCTGGTCTGACTTGTTTTCAGACGCGTGTCCGAGGCGCGTTTGGGCTCCGGCAAAGACACCGGCAAAGAATTCGTGAGCCAAGAGCGACCAGCATTGGTGGTCCTCCCATTTGCCGTTGACGCAGAGATAATGACGTGTGACGCCCTCGAATTCGAAGCGGGCCCGCTGGAGCAAGCTGCGCGAGGCGTGATTCCGGTCCATCACATAGGCCTCCACGCGTCGGAAGCCTCGGCGCGCGAAAAACCAATGGAGCACACTTTGCAAAGCCTCCGTCATATAGCCCTGGCGGCAATGTTGAGCCGCCAGCCAGTACCCGAGCGTGGCACTCTGGCCGGCCCCGCCTCGAACATGGGTGAAGGAGAGCCCGCCGATCAGCTTTTGACTGTGATTGTGAAACAGGAAAAACGGGAACAAATAAGCCCGCCGCAGCCCGTCTTGATAGAGGTCTAACTGCCGCTGATAGGAACGCAGCGTCAGAGGCTCATCCTGCCAAACGGGTTCCCAGGGTTGCAAATGCTGTTTGTTTTCATTCCGGACCTCGCACCACTGCGGCCCGTCTTTTTTGGCGGGCGTTCGGCACACCAGGCGTTCGGTCTCGAGGCAAATGGTTGGATACAAGGGTCTCAACACGGGTCATGGGGGTGGGTTTTCAAAGCCGTCTCTATGGCCTCGGCGAGACGCGCGTCTCGAGCTGTCAGGCCCCGGACGTCGAAGCTCGTCAATTCCAGCCTCAGCGTTCGGTAAGACAGGGTCATCACCGGGTGATGGTTGGCTTTTTCGGCCAGGCCGGCCACCGTATGAAGGGCCGCTAGGGCTTGGGAGAACCCGGCGAAACGCCCGCACCAGAGAAGATGCTCGGGCAACGGGGGGCTCCCCGGGATTTTTCTCGGCGGGCACAGCTTCCACCGAGGCCAGGTGCGTGTCAGAGTCTCTTTAGCCGATTCGGACAGGAATTGCCTTACCCGTGCTCTGGGCGATTCGGGCGGTGGTTCAATTGGCATGGAGAAACTGAACGAGAGAACCTCGGGGGTTTTGCAGAATTTCGCCCTCCTGGCATGCGAGGACGCCATCCAGAATGGTGGCCGTGGGAAAGCCCGTCAAGCGCATGCCCTCGAAAGGCGACCACCCGCATTGAGAGGCAAGCCAAGGTTTCTCGACGGTCCACGAACGCTGGGAGTCCACGAGAACCAAGTCGGCTCGCCAGCCTGGGAGGATACGGCCGCGTTCTCGGATCTGATAGAGCCGCTGCGGGCCGTGCGCCGTCAAGTCAGCGATGCGCTCATAGCTCAGATGCCCGGCGGCGGCGTGATGGAGCAGCAGCGGCAAAAGCGTCTGGACCCCCGGCATGCCAGAGGGCGTGTCTGGATAAATCTGTTGTTTTTCCTCCAGGCTGTGAGGCGCGTGGTCCGAGCCGACGACATCCACCAGACCCGACTGCACGGCGCGCCATAGAGCCGCCCGGTGCCGTTCATCTCGGATAGGCGGGTTCATCTGAGCCAACGTCCCCAGGTCCCGATAGCACATAGGCGAGGCCAGCGTCAGGTGTTGAGGCGTGACCTCCATGGAGACAAGGCTTTTATGACGCACGATGAGCTCCAATTCCTCAGCCGTTGAGACGTGCAAAATATGAATCGGGCGTTGGTAACGCTCGGCCAATTGAATAATGTGCTGAGTCGCCAAAAAAGCCGTCTTTACATCGCGACAGTCCGTATGCGAGGCCACATCGTTCCGGCGCGCTTTGTCGCGCCGTGCTCTCAAGCGGCTTTCCAGTTCGGCGTGGATGGCCATGCGGCGGGTGCCGCTCTGGACGACGCGCTCGAGATGGGGGGACTCGTGCACCAGGAGGTCCCCGGTGGACGAGCCCATAAAAAGCTTGACACCGCACACGCCAGGGTAGCGTTCCAGCGTCGCCAGCCGAGAAGCGTTTTCGTGGCTCGCCCCGACAAAGAACGCATAGTGACACGCCGCGGTTCTCGCCGCCCGGGCTTTTTTTTCGTCCAAGGCGGCCTCGTCCAGCGTCGGCGGCTTGGTGTTGGGCATATCGAAAATGGTCGTCACGCCCCCCTTGAGGGCGGCTCGTGTGCCTGTGGCCAGGGTTTCTTTGTGCGGGAAGCCTGGTTCTCGGAAATGGACCTGGCTGTCTATGACGCCGGGCATGACGAGGAGATGGCGGCAGTCCAGCTCGTGCCGCGCAGGATAGGCCCCCGGTGGGGCAAGATCCCGAATATAGGCTCCCTGGATATAAACAGAGAGCTCTAGGCGGCCCCAAGGGGTTATGACCTGCCCGTGGTGCAGGGCAAGATCCATGAGACTCGACGCGGACGAAGACTGAGACATCACAAGGCGTTTTACTTTGAATTCTGGGTTTTGTCTAATTTTGGAAGGGGGCGGGCAGAGGGAGTCGGCGGCTAATCAGGCAGGCGAACGCCGCCTTTTTTCCAGACATCCTCGGCCGAGTCGGACTGAATGGGGATAAAGAAGCCCCGCTTATAGGGCAGCTCGGCGGGCAGGGTGGGAACAAAAGGCTTGTTCCACATAGAGTTGTGGTCGTCAAAGCCTCCTTTCATATCTCTGTCTAGAATGGCTTCTAGGGAGAAGATGCGCCGCCCTCTGATGCGTAGGTCGTCGATGACGTCCTGCGCCGTCTGCTGCCACCGGGGGCGGTATGCCGCCGCTTCGGGCACGCGCCCCATGCGCACCAGGTCTTGGTGCCCGAATGCTTCGGCAGCACGGGCAAAGACGAAAAAGAGGGGATATCTATTTGATTTTTTCATCGTCTAGCCTTGTCACCCAGGTGCCTATGCGGCGGGTGCCGTTGTTCTGAAAAAAAGACTCCGTCTTCATGCGCCACCGGTTTATGTGTCCCCGGTTATGTGCCTCCGGGCGTTCTTCCAGGGGGCTCTCATGGAGCGGCGGCATGCCCGAGACTCCCGGTCGGGGATCAAAAGAATGGCCCCGACCAGCATCCGTTTGAGCGGGTTCGCCCCGTTCCATTTTACGACCATGACAGCAAAAAGAGAAAAAAAGCGGCTGGATACGCGCTTGACGGGCTCTTGTTTCGAGGTTCGGGCAAAAACGCCGGCCTTGTCGGGTTCATCCGACGCTCATCCGGGGGCGTTGAGGGGTCTCCCATAGTCGATTCGAACGCGACGGAGCAGGGCTCGCGCAAAACGAGGCTCATCCCAGAACGTATGCCGGATTTGCAGCAGATTTGCAATTGTTCGGAAAACTTGCTAGGGTCGGGCCGTGGCCTTTTGTCCTTTGGCAGCCCTGTTCTCGGGCGGCCGGGGCAGGCGGGCTAGACTAGACCAAACCAGAGGGCAAGCCCGAGGCGCGCCGCTCTTCCCGAGTTAGAAGTGAGTTTGTACCAGCCCATGGTTGAATCGAATCAGAAGACATTTTCTTCCAGGTCTTCTTTTGAGTACGAAGATCTTCTGGCTTGTGCCCGCGGCGAGCTTTTTGGGCCAGGCAATCCGCGTTTGCCGCTTCCTCCGATGCTCATGTTCGATCGGATCGCAGAGATCTCGTCGGACGGCGGCGCGTTTGGTCGAGGCCTGGTCCAAGCCAGTTTTCAGGTGGCTCCAGACAAGTGGTTTTTCGGATGCCACTTTGAGGGCGACCCCGTGATGCCAGGGTGTCTGGGGTTGGATGCGATGTGGCAATTGGTCGGGTTTTTCCTCGGCTGGCGCGGCGGCGAGGGGGTCGGCCGGGCTCTGGGCGTGGAGAGCGTGAAATTTGCAGGACAAGTTTTGCCCACAGCCTCCGAGGTCGTGTATCGCATAGACGTCAAGCGCGTGATTTTGCGACGCTTGTATCTGTGTATTGGCGATGGGACGTTGTTCATTGACGGGAAGCAGGCCTATGTCGCGCGGGATGTGCGGGTCGGCTTGTTCAAAGGATTTTGAAAAATTGTGAGACATGCGTAGGGTTGTTGTAACAGGACTTGGCATTTTGAGTTCTATCGGGACGGATAAAGCCTCCGTCCTAGCGTCCCTTCGGGAGGCGCGTTCGGGGGTCGCTTTCGCTCCCGAGTACAAAGAATTGGGCTTTCGGTCGCACGTCCACGCCCCCGTCGAGCTGAATCTGGAAGCGGCCATCCCGCCCGAGGCCTATCGTTTTATGGGGGACGCGGCGGCCTATAGTTATCTCGCTATGGCCCAGGCGATCGAGGATAGTGCTCTGACGCCGGCCGAGATATCCCATGGCCGGACCGGCTTGATTGTGGGATCCGGCGGGCCCTCGACGTCGAATCAGGTCAAGGCTGTCGACATTTTGCGCGCGCGCGGTAACACGCGCCGGATTGGGCCTCGCATGGTTCCGCGCTGCATGAGCTCGACGTGCTCGGCGGTCTTGTCGACCATGTTTAAAATTCGGGGTGTGAGTTACTCCGTCAGTTCGGCCTGTTCGACCAGTGCGCATTGCATCGGGAATGGCGCCGAACTCATCCAGATGGGGAAACAGGATATTGTTTTTGCCGGCGGCGGGGAGGAAGTCCACTGGACGCTCTCCTGCCTCTTTGATGCGATTCCGGCGATGTCGTCGCGCTATAATGACCGGCCAGCGGTCGCCTCGCGTTGCTATGATGCGGGTCGCGATGGTTTTGTGATTTCCGGCGGCGGCGGGATTGTCGTGCTGGAGGCCTATGAACACGCCCGGGCTCGTGGGGCGCGCATCTACGCCGAACTGGTCGGGTATGGCGCCACCTCCGATGGGGCCGATATGGTGCAGCCCTCGGGCGAGGGCTCTGTCCGGTGCATGAAGCTGGCTCTCGATTCGGTGCGAGGCCCCATAGATTATCTGAACACGCACGGGACCTCGACCCCCGTGGGGGATATCCGAGAATTGGAAGCTATTCGCGAGACCTTTCCCGAATCTCAGTGCCCCTGGATTGGGTCGACCAAGTCGCTCACGGGGCATGCTCTGGGGGCCGCGGGGGCGAACGAGGCGATTTATACGCTCCTGATGATGCAGGAGGGCTTCATGGCCGAATCGGCCCACATAGAAACGCTGGACCCCGCGGCGGCGGCCTTTCCGATTCTGAGAGAACGCCGCGATGCGCCCTTCCAACGCGCCATGAGTAATTCATTCGGATTCGGAGGCACGAATGCTTCGCTCGTCTTCGAAAAAATTTAAGGGTGGGCCTCGATGACGGTGATTCACGGAGACCATGATCGGGCCCATGCTCAGGCGGCCGCCGAGCTTTTCCTGAAGACGTCCTCGGTGCTTCTGCGGCCCAGCGCGCCCTTTCGCTTGGTGAGTGGGCGTTTTTCGCCCGTCTATGTAGATTGTCGCCGCCTTATCTCTTTCCCCGAGGCGCGCCGAGACATGCTGGCTCTGGCCGAGGAACACCTTAGGACACAGCCAGAGGTCGGTGCCTTTGACCTCGTGGCGGGGGGCGAGACGGCCGGCATTCCCTATGCGGCGTGGCTGGCGGATAGGCTGGCCCTACCCATGATTTATGTCCGCAAAGAGCCCAAGGCGTACGGCCGAGGCAAACGCATAGAAGGGGTACTCAACCCCGGCGCCCGCGTTTTACTGGTGGAGGACCTGGCGACGGATGGGAAGTCCAAGCACATTTTCGTCGAGGCTCTACGCGAGGCCGGCGGCGTGTGCTCGCATTGTTTTGTCCTGTTTCATTACGCGATTTTTCCCGCGAGCATCCAACGGCTCGAGCAGGAATTCGGTTTGACGCTCTCGGCTTTGTGTCGTTTGAAGGACGTTGTCGAGGCGGCGCGGCGGTCTGGGGCTCTGGCCCGGGAAGAGCTGAACAGTCTGGACGCCTTTCTGGAGGCCCCAGACCAGTGGTCGGACGCCTACTCGAACACTCTGTCGAAGGCAGGGTGAAGACAGGGTCGGATGAGCCCTTAAACAGACGGTTCGGTTCAATTCGGTTGAGGTCTATCTATTATGGAAGCGGAAGACAAGACGGCAATCAAGGTCAAAATATGCGGCATCCGGACGCCCGAGGCCCTGGAGGCCACGCTGGACGGAGGTGCCGATTATGTAGGCTTTGTTTTCTACGCCAAAAGCCCGCGCCATCTCCCCCTCGAGCAAGCCCGCGAGCTCAGCCGCTTGGCCCGAGGCGCCATAGAGCGCGTTGCGCTTTTCGTGGACGCCTCGCTGGAAACCATTTGTCGTTATTGCGAAGCCATAGAGCCCGAGTGGCTTCAATTGCACGGTAAGACCGTGGACGCCTCTTTTGTGAAGCGGGTTCGAGCCGCGACGGGTTGTAAAATCATATGCGCCTGTGGGGTGCCACCTGTGCCACCTGTGCCACCCGCGTCGTCGTCGGAGTCGTCGTCGGCGGCCTCGGTCTTTCCGCCGTCCGTCGGGCGACCCCAGCTTGATCATTTGTTCCATGAGACAGATATGCTCCTTTTGGATACGAGCGTTCCGGATCTCTACGGTGGCACAGGGCGGCGTTTTGACTGGAGCCACCTCGAGGCGTTTTCGGCGTTCGCCAGGCCTCTGATGGTGGCGGGCGGCATTCGCCGTGAGAATCTTCAAAAACTTTTGGCATATGCGCGCCCTAGTGTTGGTGCTGGTGCTGGTGTTGGAGTTGGTGTTGGGGCTGGTGTTGGAGCTGGTGTTGGTGTTGGGGCTGGTGTTGGAGCAGGGGGCTTTTTGTCCTGTATAGATTTGTCCTCGGGGGTGGAGCGGGCTCCTGGTGAAAAGGACCCCGGTGCCATTCGGGCTTTTCTAGAAGATTTTGCCCGGCTCCGGGATTTGGCGGTGCCGGTGGCACCGGTGGCACCGGTGGCACCGGTTGCCCCTGGCGGTGTCGCCGCCTGAGTGCGGGTGTCCTCCTGACGGGGGAAGCGGGGGAAGCTAGCCGCCGTGTCTCTCAGCTATTGTGAGGCCTCCCTTGGCGATGCCTGGCTTCGCCCGCACCACGACACCATTCACGGCCGGCCCGAAGAACACGAGGCCCGCCTGTTCGAATACCTAAGCTGGGAGATTATGCAGGCGGGTCTGAACTGGCGTTTGGTTCTCCAGCGGGCGGCGGGGATGCGCGAGGCTCTGGCGGCGTATGACCTAGACCGCATCGCGGACTGGTCCGATGCGGACAGAGCCGCCCTGCAGCACGACCGCCGTCTTATTCGGAATCGACTCAAGATTGAGGCCCTCCAATGGAACGCGCGTCGTTTTCTATCTTTTCGGCCTTTGTTTCCGGGCGGGATGGCCGGTTGGCTGGCGGCTCATCATCCGCGTTCTCTGCCGGCGTGGGTTGCGCTTTTTCGGCAAAATTTCAAATTTACGGGCCCCGAAATCGTCCGGGAGTACCTGGAGGGCATTGGCTATCTCCCGGGGGCTCACGCTCCGGATTGCCCTGTCTACGCCGACATTTTGAAGCTACGTCCGCCTTGGTCCACCTCGGGGCTTGAGGCCTCGCGTGCCGGCAGCGGTGCCGGGGTCAGCAGCGGCAGCGGCGGGCCCTAGTCCTAATAGGCCTATATGTCTGTGGTTCTCTCGCTGGCTTGGAAGCGGCTTGGATAATCCGTGAAGACGCCCTTCACGCCGCGTTGAGCCCAGGCTCGGGCTTGTTCGGGGTGTTCCACGCCATAGAGATAGACCTCATAATTCTCGAGGGCCAGGTCCTGGATGAGACCCGCTTGGGCAAGGCGCGCATCAAAGTGCAGGCGTCTCGTGCCGCATCGAGCCGCAAAAGTCCGACAGGTCTCGGAGGGGCTTTCTTCTAGAATCGCCAAACGCGCCCCGCCTCTTTTTTGAGCATAGGCCAAGCACCAAGCCCGGTGAAAACTCGAGATGACCCACTGGCACGGGTGATGAGCTAGGCCTGGGGTCAGGTCGTCTATCAGCTGAAAGTCAGCGGGACGGTAACATTTGACCTCTAGATTGAAATGGAGCCCCAGTTCTGCCAGCACGTCGAGCGTTTCGGCCAGCAGAGGCGGACGTTCGTCTGGATTTTCCCGCAATCGGAGCCTAGAGAAGGCCTCGCGGCTGTAGAGGCAGACCCGCCCCGTGCCCGTAGAAGTCCGCTCGGCCCGCGGGTCGTGCATGACCACGGGCGTCCCGTCTCTTAGCGTCTGGACATCGAATTCGACCCACCGACACCCCAGCTGGGACGCGTGCCGGAAGGCGGATAAGGCATTTTCGGGGCTCTCGGCGGCCCCGCCGCGATGCGCCAGGATTTCCATACGCCTCGAGGCTCGGGCGCTGTCTCGTGCGACCCGGGCGGCAACCCGATGTGCCCTCCGCCCGCCGCTCCACGACGGTGGCTGTCAGGACGGCGTCTGTGTCTCGGAGGCCTCCGCTGCTGGCAGGTCGGTCTCCTGTGTCTCCTGCGTCTCCTGCGTCTCTTGTGTTGCGGCCGGGGTCTCGCCTGGGGTCTCGTCCGGGGCCTCTTCCACGGGCGATTCGACGGGTGGTTCAAAACGAATAGGGTTATCCGCCTGTTGCGCCAACCAGGCGATCAGGTCCGCCCGCTGGTTTGGATTTCTGAGGCCCGCGTAGCTCATTTTGGTGCCTCGAATCGAGCGCGTCGGAGCCGCCAAAAAAGCATCCAGGCGTTCGGGCGTCCAGTTCCCTCCCGCCCCTCGGAGAGCCGGCGAATAAGCATAGTCCTCCACGGCGGCCACTTGTTTTCCGACGACGCCCCACAGATTCGGCCCGATTTTGTGCGACTCATTTTTGCCGAAGCTGTGACACGAGACGCACTTTCTAGCCAAGCCAGGGCCATTCTCGATCGTTGCGGACCCCAGCAAAACCTCGAGAGACGGGGCGTCTGTTTCTTCGCCCGCCCCTGCAGCTCCTGTTCCTGTCGCGCTGCCGGCCGAGCTCCCCTCCACGGGATAGCCGCCGGTGGCGGCTCCGGCGACCGATTCAGGCGGATGGGGCGCAAAGATGAAATCGCTCGCGAAGCCAATCAATAGAGCAATAAGCAGGGCCGTCAAAAACCCGCCAGCAAGCTTGACTTTGAATAAAGGGTCTCGTTGCGTTGATGGCTTCATGATTCTGTGGTGTCTATGGTGTGGTATCTATGGTCTCGAGGAACGCTCCCGTCGTATGCGCATGCGCCCCTGCCTGCATCCTCCTTTTCAAAACCCAAGCCTGAATGAGTCCGGACGAACGAAGAACTCGGGCCCGGGCAAGATTCGGGCAAGAACGGCACGCCGGCGTCGACTCTAGAGACTCTTTCTCGTTTTGTCAAGGCGTTGCCAGACAGGCGTTCCAGCGGCTCTTTTATCCATTTATCCATCCGGACTCAAGCCACTTTCGGCTTTTGCGGAAAAGAGCTGCCCTCGGCGCATCACCATGTGTCGGTCCACCTGCGCCGTCGCATAAGGGTCGTGCGTGATGAGAAGCAAAGCTTGCTCTTGTGTCACCTCGAAGAGTAATTCTAGCACCTGTCGAGCCCGCGCGGCGTCTAGAGACGCGGTCGGCTCGTCGGCAATCACCAGGGCAGGGCGAGCCATCAGAGCCATGGCGATTAAAACGCGTTGCCCCTCGCCGCCCGAGAGCTGGTGGGGGTATTTTTTTAAGAGCGGCTCAAGCCCCAGCGTCGAGATCAATCGATGGGCCTGAGGGTCTTTGTGCTGGTTTTGTTTGGTGTGTCTCTGGCTCAGGGCGAGGGTTTTTTTCACGGTTCGTAAGGGGTCCAACGCCGAAGCGGGGTCCTGAGCTATCCAGCTTATCTGTTTTCGGCGCAGCTTCTCCCAGCTTTGAGCCTGCCTGTTGGGGGCCAGCCAGAGCTCCTGGAACAAAAAATGACCCGAGACAAACAGGCCTTTCTCTTCGGCCAGGCCCATCAGAGCCAGCGCAAAAGTGGATTTCCCGGCCCCCGAACTGCCCGTTAGAGCCACGCGTTCCTGCGGGTACATGGAAAAATGGTCGATATCCAACAAGAGCCGTTCGCGGGCTCGGACGCGAAGCCCGTGGACCGCGAAAAGACTTTTTTGGGAAGGGGTGGGCGGGAGCTCTGCCGCCGGCTCTTGTTTTTGGCCCCCCGGGCCTGGGTTCTTCGGGCTCTTCGGGTTCTTCGGGTTATGAGGCTGGGCGGCTGTCATGCTTTGGTGTAGCCGCTTTGTGTGACGCGTTCTCGCAGGGCCTCGCCGAAGTAATTGAGGACGAACGCCGTTACCCCGATGGTGAGCCCCGGATACAGAGCTAAGCGGGGCTCGACCGGGAAATAGGACTGCGATTCGAACAAAAGCCGCCCGAGACTCGGATGGGGCGGCGGCAAACTGAGTCCCAGAAAGCTCAACCCGGCCTCGGCCAGAATGGCGAGGCTCGCTTGCGTGAAAGCCTGAACGACCATAAAGCCGCCTATGTTCGGCAGGACGTGCCGCCACAGGACAAAATGGCTGGATTTGCCGGCTAGCAAAGCGGCGTCGATGAAGGGATAGGCTAGAACGCTCGAGGCCGCCGCTCGGCTGATACGCGCAAACACGGGGACAAAAAAGAGCCCAATCGCCAGGCTGGCGGTCAGAAAGCCGCTCTGGAGGATCAGGCTCAGCAGCAGAGCCATCACGAGAACGGGAAAGGCGAACAGAATATCGGCCAAAAACCGAGCCCAGCGCGACGGCCAAGCGGGTTGCGTCCAGGCCGTATAGAGGCCTAGCGTGATGCCGCCGCCGGCCCCGAGGGCCACGGCTAACCCCGCAATGCCCAGAGAATGTGCGGTCCCACGCATCAGGACCGACACCATATCTCGGCCCAGAACATCGGTTCCCAGCAGATGGTGTCCCGAAGGCGCGGCCAGGCGATTCGCGATGTGCACAAGATACGGGTCGTGCGGCGTCCAGAAAAGGGCAACGCCTGCCCCTCCCAGCGCGAGCCCCAGGAGACAACTGGCGCCTAAAAATCGAATCGACACGGTTTTGCCGTTGGCTGTGTCGTTTGCTGTGTCGTTGGCCTGCATCTTCAAAACCGCCAGCCGGCGTGGCGGAGACGCGGGTCGGTGAGATGCCAGACTTGGTCGACCACCCAATTGACGACCATCACGACCAAGACGAAAAAAAGCAGCAGCGTTTTGAGCAAAATCAAATCTCGCGCCAGCGTCGCCCGGATCGCCAGCGTGCCCAGACCGGGTAAATTAAAAACGGTTTCCACCAGCGCACTGGCTGACAATAAAAAACTGATTTGCAACCCCACCAAGGCCGACGAAGGCAGAGCCGCATGCCGGAGCCCCAAGGTGAAAAGAATGCGCAGCCTCGAGAGCCCGAGGCTCCGAGCGTAGAGAAAAATATCGCGCCCCTGAAAGCCAATCAGGCCGCTGCGGACAATCCGCGAGAGTAAAGCCGCTTGAGGGAGTCCCAAGGCCAGCGAAGGCAAGATCAGGCCGACCAAGGCCTCCCAGGGGGCGCTCCAGTCTGTGAACAGAGCCCTCTGCCACCCCAGTCCGTGGACGAAAAGCGTTAAAAAAAGCAGCCCTAGCCAGAAATTGGGAACCGAGAGCAGCGTCCAATTAAAAATTGATAGGAAGAGGTCCAACGGTCGAATCGGACGATGGCGGGCTCGATTTTGGCCCCAGCTCCAAGCCGACAGCACGCCCGTGGTAAGCCCGAGTCCTAAAATCCAGATCAACGCCATGCCGACCAGGGGCAGCGAAAGCCGGAGACGCTCTTTGAGGAGGTCGGCCACCGGCACTTGCCAGCTCCGTGCCATGCCCATTTCGCCCTGGACCAGGCCGCCGAGCCAAAGAACGTAACGCTGGTACCATGGGTCGTCCAGACCGAATTCTCGCCGAAAATTCTGCAGACTTTGTTCGCTGGCGTGCAAGCCGAGCTCGCGCAGGGCCGCGTCTCCGGGCAGGAGATCCGCTAACCAGAATAAGAGAAAAGAAACCAGGAGCAGGCGGAAACCCAAACCCCCAATAGAACGAAAAACAGCGTGAAACAGCTTCAAGAAAAAATCCTCATGCCGCCCTCGGTTTTTTCAGAGTAAAAACACAAAAGAACGTTGGGGAACACCCGGGAAAATTCTGTCTGGTCTCTTTGTCGGACCTGGGGGTCGTTTCAAAAACGACTTGAAAACCCGGGGGAAGACCCGTTCAAAGAGGTAAAGAGACCAGCGCACGAAGCCCGCCTGCCGGGGACGTTTCGAGGAAAATGTCGCCTCCGTGCGATCGCGCAATATCGCGTGCAATCGGCAGGCCCAGGCCAGAGCCTCCCGTTTTGAGATTCCGGGAATGGTCGATTCGGTAAAAAGGGCGAAAAACCAGTTTTCTGTATTTTTCCTCTATACCGGGGCCGTCGTCGTCTATGCAAATCAAAATATTGTTTTTTCGACGCGTGAGGGTGATGACAACATGTTCGCCGTGTCTTCGAGCATTGGTCACCAGATTATCCAAGCACCGAGCCAAAGCATGCGGCCGCGCCTTGAGAACGACATGATTCAAAGTCATAGAAACACGGACGCGCCTATCTTGTGCCCATTTGTTGCTTAGGTCTAAGAAAAAGGACTTGAGTTCCACAGGCACCAATTTTTCATTACCCTCGCCGCGGGCGAAGGACAGATAGCCTTCGATCATTTGCTCCATTTCCTCGATGTCGCGTTGGAGGCCTCGTGTTTCCTCACCGGAGGGCATCATGGTCAATTGGAGCTTCATTCGAGACAGCGGCGTGCGTAGATCGTGGCTCACGCCCGAGAGCATGTCCGTGCGCTGACGCATCAAACGGATCAGGCGGGTGCGCATAGCGTTAAAGGCCTGGGCGGCCTGGCGTATTTCGATGGCGCCCTCTTGTTTGATATTTTCCATATTCACATCGCCTTTGCCGAGCCGCTCGGCGGCTTTCGCCAGGCGCCAGACAGGGCGAACCTGATTGCGCATGAAAATCACCGCAACCGCGAAAATAACCAGAGCCGTCCCCGCCATCCACAGGAGCACCACCAGCGTCGTCACCGTAAAAACACGCTCATTGGGTAGGATGACCTCTAGGACCCCTTCGGGGAGTTGAATCTGAACGAGAACTTGTTTCTCGAAGCTGGTGGTATCGATGATAAAAGGTTTGCGGAGGCTATCTCGGAGACTCCGCGCGAGCCAGGAGGTGAAAAAAGTCCCATGCTGCGAATCCGTTGCGCCGACATCCAGAACACTACCCGCGAAAAACGTCATGTCCATGTTGAGGTGGTTTTTATAGTTCTCCCGCATCGATTCGAAATTCCGGGGATTGTTCTGGAGGGCCTCGATGGCGAGTTTCGCTTCCCCTGTGATGGCATCGGTCATCAAGCGGGCGACTTTATCCCAGTGCGATTCGTAGAAAACCCAGCTCACGACCAGCTGAGTGACGAGAAGCGGCGTGACCACAATCAGCGTGGCTCTGCCGAACAGAGACCGCGGGACCATCCGGCGTAGAGGCAAAAAAAGCAGCCAGAAAGGAAAAAAGAACGGCCATAAGAGACTCCGCCCAAAAGACCGCCGCCGCGGGGCAGCGCGAGGCAAGTCTTCGGTGAGCTCCATATCCTCGATCGTATCCACGCTCGTATCCACGATGGGTTACACGGGGTTAGAGGCGTTACACGCACCGGCCCAGGCGAACAGGTACGCCAAGGCCCGAGGCCTCTCGTCCAGGTTCAGCCCTCGGTCATGCCAGTCAGTTAGGCCGTCTGTCTCAAGCCTCATTTGCGTTCCGATGCCGTGTCGGCCGCGCTTTGTCCCCCTCGCGTCGGAGGGTGCCCTGTCCTGGGAGGATGTTTCAAAAAAACGCACCACGCCCCCGGCCCGCCTTGTCTGGGGTGGGCAGGGGCCACCACCCGAATGCAGGGTCTGAAGGGCGTCGTCTGGAGCCACGTTTCTGAAAAAAAACGACTCAGAATGCCGTCGCCCTTGCCCGTGATGATGAGGCACGTCTGCCATTGTTTGATCCGAGCCCGCTCGAAAAAGGCGTTCAGTTCCACCCTGGCCTGCTCGCACGTCATGCCGTGCAAATCCAGCGTGGCGTGAGGCCGAAATTTCCCGGACCGAATGGCGCGCCGGACGGTGTCCGCATAGAGAGGCGCCGAGACTATGCCCGGGGCCATCCCAGACTCCTGAGCCTTTTTGTTTCGGAACCACCCCGTTCCTCCCGTCCCCCCAGTTTCTTTGTTCCAACTTTGGGCTCGCCCGTGCCGCTGCGAGGGCTTTAGAGGCTCGACCGTTTTTTTGAAGGCCTCCCAGGCGGCGTCCGCCGTATAGGAAGAGGAAGCTTCTCCGGAGCGTGTTTCTTGGCCCGAAGGGGGCGCGGTGAACAAGACTCGGCTCATAGCAGAGGCCCGCTGTTAGGGACAGGACAGACAACGGCACAGACATATGGGGGCTCATGATTGGGAGACCCGCCGCCGCCGCATGCGTTCCATTTCATTCCACTTCGTTCCATGAGAGCGTTGCATGCCTTTTTCTTTAAAAAAGTTTCGCTACAGAGGCCCGCGTGCAGGGGGCTCCGAGGCGGCGGGATTCTGCCTGGCAGCTGCCAGGCAGAGCAGCCCTAATTCCACAAACGTACTTGATTTAGACGAAGAAAAATAGTCTTTTGTTACCTGAGTCGCCCCCGGGTCGCCCTCGGGTTGCCCCGGTGTGTCCCTGGGTATCCCCGGGTCGCCTCTGGCGGCCGTCCCGAGCCCCCGTCGGGCACAGGCTTTCCCCGGCTTTCCCCGGCTTTCATGGAGCACACGCATGGCACACACAGGTCGTTTTTTAGAAGTTTCAGTTCGGCGGGCTTTTGTGTTCCTTTTTGTGTTTTGGTCGTGTTCTCGTCGCACGCTGCTTCGCCTGAGCTTGTTTGTTTTTCCGGCTCTGATGCCGGCTCTGATGGTTTCTCTGTACGCCCCGAGTGCGTTACACGCGGAGCAGAGTGCCGGGCAAATCATCGTGCAGCCTCACGCCATGGCCTTGCACAGCCGACCGAAATACGGAGAAAACTTTTCTCATTTCGACTATGTGAATCCAGAAGCCCCTAAAGGAGGCGACGTCACCATTGCGGCTGTGGGAGGGTTCGACAATTTCAATTTTTACAGCGACAAAGGCCGCCTAGCGGCCGGTCAGGGGCTTCTCTATGTGTCTCTGATGACGTCGTCTCAGGATGAAGCGTTCAGCCAGTACACCGCTTTGGCCGAGTCCATAGAGCTCGCCGAGGACCTGAGCTTTGTCCGGTTCACCCTGCGGCCCGAGGCCCGCTGGCACGATGGCGTCCCGATCACACCGGCGGATGTGGTGTTCTCTTATGATTTTGCGCGTGGGCCTCAAGGGCCCGCTCTGTTTCAGAGCTATTATCAAGACATCGAATCGGTACGCCAGACAGGCCCCGCCGAGGTCACCTTTCAGTTCGCCCATACCTCGAATGCGGAATTGCCTCTCATTATTGGTCAGTTGCCGATTGTGCCTCGGCACCACTGGCAGGACAAAGATTTAAGCCGCTCGGGGTTGGAACCGCCTTTGGGTGCCGGCCCCTATCGGCTGGTGGACTATGAGGTGAATCGCTATCTCGTGTATGAACGCGTGCAGGACTGGTGGGGCGAAGAGCTCCCTGTTCACAAGGGGCTCTATAATTTTGACCGCATTCGATTCGATTACTACAAAGACACCCAGGTCATCACAGAGGCCGTGAAAGGCGGGGCTCTCGATTTTTGGCAAGAGAATAGTGCTCGTAACTGGGCCACCGCTTATGCGATTGAGGACGTTGAACAAGGGCGGCTCCAACAAATTGCCTTTCCCAACAAGCGTGTGGCGCCCATGCAGGCTTGGGTCTTTAACTTGAGGCGGCCTCAGTTTGAAGACCGCCGCGTGCGTGAGGCTCTGAGCTTCGCGTTCGATTTCGAGTGGTCTAATCGAACGCTCTTTCACGGCCAATACACCCGGCTCCAGAGCTTCTTTGACAATTCTGAAATGGCTGCCCGCGGTCTTCCTTCGCCGGCGGAGCTGGCTCTTCTAGAGCCGCTGCGGGCCGATATCCCGCCGCGCGTCTTCACGGACGTTTATCAGACCCCGGGCGAGGCGGGCACCCCGGGTGCCCAGGGTGTTTCGGGTGCCGGCCCCACGATTCGAGAGAATTTACGTTCGGCCGACCGCCTCTTGCGTGAGGCGGGCTATGTCATCCGCGACCAAAAGCGGGTCCATGCGGAATCCGGGGCGTCGCTGGATTTTGAAATTCTCTTGGTGTCGCCGAGTTTTGAGCGTGTTACGCTCCCTTTTGCGCGCAATCTGGCAAAATTGGGCATAGAGGCCTCGGTGCGTGTCATCGATATCCCGCAATACATCGAGCGTCTGAACCAATTCGACTTTGATATGGTGGTGGGTAGTTTTGCGCAATCGCAGTCGCCTGGCAACGAGCAACGCGATTTCTGGTCCTCGGCGGCGGCCCGCTACCCGGGCTCGCGCAATTTGAGTGGCTTGCAAAACAAAGCCGTCGATACGCTCATAGAGAGTCTGATTCAGACGCAGAGTCGGGAAGACCTGGTCGCGCATGTGCGGGCTCTGGACCGCGTTTTGCTGTGGAGTTTTATCGTCATTCCCCAGTGGCACGCGCCTGTCGACCGCTATGTCGTCTGGAACCGGTTCGGTTTTCCAGAGACCGTGCCAGACCGAGGCGTCTTTTTCCTGAGTTGGTGGGTAGACCCGGAAAAAGACGCCGCTTTGAAAAGATAAGACAAACCCTTATCGAGAGGAGGACAAGCCCCCGGGTATGCTCGCTTATACGCTGCGTCGTCTGGGTTTATTGATTCCCACTTTGTTGGGGATTATGACGCTCAATTTTGTGATTATCCAGCTGGCCCCTGGGGGGCCTCTCGAGCAGATGGCTGCCCGGGCTCAGAATTTGTCCGGGGGCGTTTTATCCAGAATTACAGGCGAGCAGGCCGAGGTGCCGGATTCTACCACCAGCTCTACCACCGGGGGAGCAGAGAGCTTCTATCGAGGACGGACTGGATTGGACGAGGCCTATCTCGAAAGGCTTCGCCAGCAATATGGGTTTGACCGCCCGCTCTGGGTTCGGTATGGGACGATGTTATGGGACTATGCGCGTTTTGATCTAGGCGAAAGTTTTTTTCGAGATATCTCTGTTCTGGAGCTCATCGTCGAAAAATTGCCGGTTTCTTTGTCTCTGGGTCTTTGGTCGACGCTCTTAATTTATGTGGTTTCGATTCCGCTCGGCATCGCCAAGGCCTCGCGCCATGGGTCTGTTTTTGACTTTTGGACGACGCTGGTGGTGGTGGTAGGCAATGCCATTCCGGCTTTCATGTTCGCGCTGCTTCTTTTGATTTTTTTTGCGGGCGGGCAATACTGGCAAATTTTCCCCATTCGCGGCCTGACGAGCGAGAACTTTGAAACGCTTTCTTTTTTTGGCAAGCTCGTCGATTATTTCTGGCATTTATGTTTGCCGCTCTTTGCCATTTTGGTAGGCGGCTTCGCGGGCTTGACGATGTTGACGAAGAACAGTTTTTTGGACCAGATACAGGCTCAATATGTTCTGACCGCGCGGGCGAAAGGCGCCCGGCCTCGCCGCGTGTTATACGGCCATGTGTTCCGAAATGCGATGCTGATTGTGATCGCAGGCTTTCCGGCGACGCTCATCGGCATTCTTTTTACGTCCTCCATTCTGATAGAGATTTTATTTTCTCTGGACGGCTTGGGGTTATTAGCCTTTGAGTCCGCCTTCACAAGAGATTATCCCGTGATTTTTGGCGCCCTCTATATTGGCACGCTTTTGGGGCTTCTCCTTGGCATTCTGAGCGATTTAATGTATCACTGGATAGACCCTCGACTCGATTTTTCGGCCAGTCTGCAGAAGTACTGATTTCTCTAAATTCCCAAATTGTTATGGTGTCTTTTGGCTTTTTAGGTTCTGGACGGCCGCGAGTCTTACACGCATGACGCCTAGGCTCTGACACGATGACCCTCAGGCATGCTTCCTATCTGGAGTCTATGACGCTGCGCCGGCAGCCGAGCCTTGTGTTCGGGCCGGGAGCGAGCTCCCAATTGAGCCAACACCTTGAAGCTCTGCTGGGGCGGAGCCCCGCTCTGAACGTTACGTTCTTCGTGGATTCGCATCTGCACGGGCAGGGTGCGCACAGGCCTTTGGGGGCCGCTCTAGAGGCGGCGGGGGCCTCGGTTTCGACGTGGGTCACCTCGCCCGGCGAACCAAAAGAGAAGACCGTTCGAAAAGCGATTGCCTTTACGCGAGCCACCCGCGCCGACTTGGTCGTGTGCCTGGGGGGCGGTTCCACCATGGACACAGGGAAGATAGCGGCGACCTTGGCCTATGGTTCCGAGGACGCCTTTGCGGCTTATATTGCGTCGACCCGTCCTCTACCCCGCCAGCGCGTCCCCAGCGTTTGTATTCCGACGACGGCGGGCACCGGGTCGGAATTTTCCTCGACCAACATTTTCACCCTCGATTCTGGCGAAAAAGGGTGGCTCTGGGCGGAAGAGAGCAAGCCTCAGCTTGTTTTTTTAGACGCGACCCTGTCGTGTTCGCTGCCGCCGGAGCTCACGGCTTGGACCGGGTTTGACGCCCTTGTGCACGCGCTGGAGGCCTGTACGAATGTTCGACATCACCTTTTGAGCGATATGTATGCGCATAAAGCGCTGCACTATATTGCCTCTGCCTTGTTTCGAGCGGTGCATCACGGGGCCGACCTAGAGGCACGCGGCAAAATGCTTTTGGGCTCGGCCTATGCCGGCATCGCCATTGACAATTGTTCGGCGGGGTTTGCGCACAATATTTCGCACGCCTTGTCGGCTTTGGCACCCATTCACCATGGGTTTGCCACGGCTCTGGGGATGGAGGTCATCCTCGGCTGGCAGGTCGCCCACGAGCTCGAAACGGGTCGTCCGTCCGAGGCCTTTATAAAAGCCGCCGAAGCCTGTGGGCTCGGCCCGAATGCGTCGGCTTTACCGGCCTGGTTTTCGGATTTGATGGCTAAATGTGGCCTGGAGGCCAAGCTGCCGCCGGCTTTCGCCGCCTTTCGGCCAGAGGACCTGGCGGCTCAAATGATGTCCCCTCAGAATGCCTATATGCGGGCGTCCTCGGTGCGCCCGGTAACGGACGAGGCCATTCGTGATTTTGCAGCTCGTGTGATGGCTCTGGCGTGAGGGGCTGCCTCGCCGCTTTCGCTGGCCCCGGCCAGGCTTGATAGACCCTCGCTATGAGACCCCTATCATGAAACTCCAGGCTCTAGAGGTCTTTATCGTCGGCAACCCGCCGCCCGCTTGGGGCGGCCGCTATTTTATTTTTGTGAAGCTTCAGACGTCCACGGGCCTTGTCGGCTATGGCGAGGTCTATGGCGTTCCGTTTCATCCGCGGGTGGTCGAACGGATGCTCGGCGATGTTTTCGAGCGTTATTTTTTAGACCAGGACCCCTTTCAGCTCGAGCTTTTGTGGCGCCGCGTCTATGCCAGCGGTTATACGCAACGCCCCGATGCTTCCGTGCTGGGCGTGCTGAGCGGCCTGGAGATCGCGTGTTGGGATATTCTCGGCAAGGCTCTGGAGCAGCCGATTCATCGGCTCTTGGGCGGCGCGGTTCGCTCGAGATTACGCACCTACAGCTATCTGTATCCCGAGCCCTCGGACGCGCACAATGTCTACACCCACGCCGAGACCGCTGCAAAGCGGGCTTTGGCCTATCAGCGTCGGGGCTTTACGGCGGTCAAGTTTGACCCGATTGGGCCTTACGGGTGTTGCGACCCGCGCCATCCGCCCTTTGGAGTTTTGCAGCAGGCGAGCCAAATGGTGCGGACGCTCCGAGAAGCGGTCGGGCCAGACCTAGACTTGCTCATAGGCACGCACGGGCAATTGACGCCGGCGGCGGCGATTCAATTCGCGCATTTGATAGAACCCTCGTACCCGCTCTGGTTCGAAGAGCCCACCCCGCCCGAACTGCCCGAGGAAATGGCGCGCGTCGCCCAGGCGACCTCCATCCCCGTCGCGACCGGCGAACGCCTGGCGACAAAGTATGAATTCGCCCGCGTTCTGCGGTGTGGGGCTGCCTCGATTCTGCAAATGGCCCTCGGCCGAGTCGGCGGCTTGCTGGAGGCGAAAAAAATAGCGGCTCTCGCAGAGGTCTCTTATGCCCAGATTGCCCCGCATCTCTATTGCGGCCCCATAGAGGGCGTGGCGAATATGCATCTGGCGGCCTGCACGCCGAATTTTCTCATTCTGGAGAGCATCCAGGATTGGAGCGGTTTTCACGCACGTCTGCTCGCGTCCCCTATTGTGTGGGAAGCCGGCGAGGTCGTCGTCCCCACGGCACCTGGCCTGGGGGTCGATTTGAACGAGACCGTCGCCCGCGCCCATCCCTATCACGGGACGGAGTTGCATTTGGAGATGGAACCCGACCCTCTTTAGGGCGGGCGAGACGCAGGCGAGCCTCAAGCCCCCATCAGGCCGCTGTCGCAGGTTTTGCCGTTTTTCCGGAAGCGGCCTGGATGGCTGTCCAGATGCGCAGAGGCGTGGCCGGCATATCGGGGCACTCGACGCCGTGCGGGGCCAAAGCGTCGGCCAGCGCATTCATCACGGCGGCGCATGCGCCAATGGTGCCCGCTTCGCCGCAGCCCTTCATGCCCAGAGCATTGTTCTGACACATGGTCGGGCGTGTTGAAAACTCAATCATAGGCATATGAACCGCTCGAGGCATGGCATAGTCCATGAAAGACCCCGAGGCCAATTGCCCATTGGCGTCATAGACGGTGTGCTCCAGCAGAGCCTGCCCGATGCCTTGGGCGATGCCGCCCTGCACTTGGCCCTCCACCAAAGTGGGGTTGAGAAGCGTCCCGATATCGTCCACCACCACATACCGGACCAGCGTCACAATGCCGGTTTGAGGGTCCAGTTCAATCTCGGCCACATGGCAGCCATTGGGATAGGTGGCTCCCGAAAGCTGGTGGCGGGCCGCGCCGTAGAGCGGCCCGATTTTTCTTTTTTCCCGGTCCGGGAGGTCCGCTGTCAGGCCGTCACTTTGAGCCCTCTGAACCAGAGCCCCCAAGGTCAAGCTGCGGTCAGTGCCCTTAACGCGAAAGGTGCCCTCGTGAAACTCTATGTCGGCCTCGCTGGCGTTGAGGAAACGCGCACTGAGCACTTTGCCTCGTTCCACAAAATCGGCCGCCGCGTCTATCAGAGCCATAGACTGAACCGTCGCCGAACGCGAGCCCGCGGTGCCGCCGCCGTCGGGGACGCGGTCGGTGTCGCCTTCGACATAGCGGATTTTCTCCATCGGGACGCCGAGCTTGGTGTGGAGGATCTCGGCGAACGTCGTGTGGTGGCCTTGACCGTTGGATTGTGTGCCGACAAAGATCTCCAGCCCGCCGTCGGGCAGCGCATGGACGATGGCGTCCTCATAGGACCGCCCCATGGTGGTCTCTAGATAGGTACAAAAACCAAAGCCCCGCCACAGCCCTCGCTGGGCGGATTGCGCTCGGCGTTCTGGAAACCCGGCGCGGTCGGCTTGTTGTAACGCCTGTTTCATAATGCCTGCGAAATCGCCCGAGTCCACGT
The DNA here is from genome assembly GCA_965203415.1 of Alphaproteobacteria bacterium. Classification (GTDB taxonomy): domain Bacteria; phylum Pseudomonadota; class Alphaproteobacteria; order CBDBCS01; family CBDBCS01; genus CBDBCS01. Next base: position 1,099,584 of record CBDBCS010000006.1, read on the forward strand.
GCTCGCCGGTGGCACTGTCATAGGGCATTTGTTCCTGGGTGACCATATTTTTTTCTCGAAAATCGGCCGGGTCGAGCGAAAGGACTCGAGCCGCCCGGTCCATCAGGCGTTCGATCAGATAGATCGACTCGGGCCGCCCCGCCCCTCGATAGGCGTCTACGGAGGTGGTGTTGGTGAAAACGCCCTTCACGTGAAATTGCAGAGCCGGAATATCATAGACCCCCGTGGCGACGGTCAGGGCGCATGCTGTGGGGACATCGGGCCCTGCCTCGGACAGATAGGCTCCCATGTTCGCCAGAGTCACGATTTTCAACCCCAGAATCCGGTGGTCGGCATCTAGAGCTAGATGCGCCGTGCTGACATTGTCGCGCCCCATATTGTCGGCGAGAAAGGACTCCTGCCGGTCGGCAATCCATCGCAAAGGCCGCCCCAGTTTTTGGGCCGCCCAGGGGACCAGAAGCTGCTCTACGTGGATGAGGCCTTTCAGGCCAAACCCGCCGCCGACGTCTTCGGTCAGGACGCGTATCCCCGAGAGCTCGCCTCCTGTCAGCCGCTCCGCCAGGGCTTTCTGCAGCGGCCAGACGCCTTGCGTATTCGTCACGACCAGCAGCCGCCCGGGTTCCTGGCACGGGTCGGCGAGGACGCCGCGTGTCTCTAGAGGATTCACAATGATGCGATTATTGATGAGCTCTATGGTCAGAACGCGAGCCGCCTTCTCAAAGACGGTGTCTATGTCCGGTGTGTTTCTGTGTTCCCACTCAAAGGCGATATTATCGGGCAGGTCTTCATAAAGCCGCGGGCTGTCGGCCCGAAGCGTCCGAGCGGTGTCCGTCACGGCGGGCAATTCGTCAAAATCGACCTCCACCAGCTCGGCGGCATCTTGAGCCGCTTTGGGGCTCTCGGCCACCAGCATGGCGAGGATTTCACCCGCGTGGCGAATCCTATCCGCCACCATGAGAGGCCGGCCCGGATTGAACATCGGCCGACCCTCGGGGGCGGCCTTCCACGACGATATTCGTTCCTGGCGTCCGTCCGGATCGGACTCCGGGTCGGACATCGGCCGAGTCGCGGGGGAGGGCGGGAGTTCGCCACCGCATTTGAAGGGTGCCACCCGGTCGGCTTCCAGCTCTGCGTTTGAGAAAACAGCCAGCACGCCTTCGGCTTCTCGGGCGGCGTCCAGGCCGATTCGAACGTTGGTGGCGTGAGCAACCGGGGCGCGCACAAAATAGACGTAAGCCTGATTCGCCGCCTGCCTGTCTGCGACGAAGCGCCCCTGCCCTCGGAGCAGGCGTTCGTCTTCCAATCGACCGCCGGGCTGGCTTGTTCCGAATTGTCTTGCCGTTTGTCTTGCAGCTTGTTTTACCATCGAGACCTACCTTCTATACGAATGTGTTTTGCGTGTGTGTTTTGCGTGTTGTGTGGGTGTTTCGTGCACGCGAGCCCACCTCCAGGAGTCTTGCTTATTTGACCTTGTGTGTCAAGCGTTTCTGTGCGGGTTCATGGATGGAGCCCGTGCCAGAACAAGAGCTCAAAGCCCAGAGCCTCGCGTTCTAGGACGGGCTGCAGCTCGCTCTCGAGCCTGTCAAAGAGCGCACGCGGGCTCAAATGGCGCGGCCGGGCTTGCAAAGCATTTTGCAAGCCCAGCGCGCGCAAATCACTCAGCAGTTGGGTGCAATTGGCGTAAGAGACAACGCATTTTTGGCGGTCGCAGACCACCTCTTTGAGCCCTGCCCGCAGCGTCAGCTGGACGAGAGCCTGCAGCGTCAGACCCGGCTCGAGACGCGCCGCGAGGCCGCCCTTCAGGTCCATTTCGGCCCGTCGAAACGCTTCTCGGAACGGTTGGAGGCTCGCGCCTCCCAGACACACGCCGAAATAAAGCCCCCGCGGCCGCAAAGCCATGCGTGTCTGTATCAGAAAACCCAGCGGGTCATTGAGTTGCGACAGAAGCATGAAAGACACCACACAATCCAGGGCCGCCGCCCGGAGAGGTAGATGCTCCAGCTCGACGACCAGGTTTCTCCAGGGGGACGATTCCCGGGAGGATTCCAACAGGGTCGGATGGGTCTCGAGTCGATAAGGACGCGTGATTTTGGCGTCCATTTTTGTGCCCAAGGGTGTGTTTGTGTGGCTCTGCAATTTCGTCGACATGGCCCCCTGGAGGTCGCCGATAAGCGCACAATCTTCCAGATTCGAACGGACATCTAACAGGCGTTCGGCGAGCCCCTCGGCGGCCTCGGTCAGGAGAACGTGGGGCTCGAGATGGCCGCCCGCCGCATGGGGTTGGCTGCCTCGCCGGTGGGCGCGCCGCCGGAACGCCAGACGGGCTCTGTTGTCAAACAGAGGCTCCATGCGGCCGGTGTTTTTTTTGTGCAAAATCCCGAACGATCGCGGCGAAGCGTTCCAGGTTCAGACTGTCTCTGCCGACCAACCCCCCGTCCACCGAGGGCAGGTTCGCAATCTGCGCACTATGGGCCGGGGAAAGCGAGCCGCCATACAGAATCTGAGTCGGAATGTGTTTATAATCCCCTTCCGCGAGCAGACCGCGCAGAAACGCATGGACGGACTCTATGTCGTCAGGAGCCGGCACGTGGCCGGTGCCGATAGCCCAGACGGGCTCATAGGCAATCAGGAGCCGCTCGAGACCCGCCGCGGGGGGCTGGGCTGGCAGCCCCGCCCGGACTTGCCGCTCGAGGACACTCTGGCGGTGGCCTTGACGCAGTTCCTCCAGGGTTTCGCCCACGCAGAGCACGGGCGTCAGACCCGCCCCGAAGCATTGTTCTATTTTGGCTCGGCAGCTGGCATCGGTGTCCTGGTGGTATTGGCGGCACTCCGAGTGTCCGACCAGACACAATTGCGCCCCCGCCTCGGCGAGCATGGGGGCTGCGATTTCGCCCGTGAAGGCGCCCTCGGCGTGTTTCGAGCAATCCTGGGCTCCCAATTGAATCCTAGGCTGCAGCCCCATGCGCGAAAGCGGCTCCAGGTCCACGGCCGCCGGACAAAGGCCTAAAGCGACCTCGGCCGCCTGTCCGGCGAAAGCGTCGTGGAATTCTTGAGCCAACCGCCGCGCGTGCGCGCCGTGGATATTCATTTTCCAGTTCGCAATTAAAAGCCTCGACATGCGTTTGAAAGTCCGGACGAGACCTAAACCGAGAAGCGCAGATACATCGCCCGCAGAATGCCCGGAATTTGAGACAATTCCATCACCATCTCCTCCTGCAGGGGGTTGTCGAGAGCCAGAAGCGCGACGGCGTATCGGACTTTGTCCTCGCGTCCGCACGAAAAGCCTCCGATATTGATGCGTTTTTCGCCTAGAGCAGACCCTAGGGCTCCGAAGATACCGGGCCGATCGGTGTGTTCTATATAGAGCATGCGGGCACTCAAAGCGGCGTCGAGCCCCAGGCCCTGCAAGGCCGTAATCCGGATCTGATTCGTTTGAGACACGCGTCCTGTCACGGAACTCTGTTTTTTACGCCGAGACCAGGTTGTGATACGCAGCGTTTTGCCCAGACGTGGGTCTTCGGGGCCTCGAATCGAGGTGACCTTGAGCCCAAGTTCCCGCGCCCATTGTTTCACATTGATCCGATTGATGCGCGGTTTGGTTTCCCCCAGATAGCCAATCAGCCCGGAGAGCACGATCAGCTCGTCATGCTTCCAGAGCCCCGCGCCCATCATCTCGAAGGTCAAAGCCGTCGTCTTGCCCGGGCCGAGTTGAGCCAGCATGCTTCCCAAAAGCTCGCCCAGAAAAAGATACGGGCGGACCTGCTGGATGGTCTCTCGGGAGAGTTCTGGAAAATTAACGGCACTCTCGATGGCACCTTCCAGCAGAAAATGCGTCATGCGTCGAGCCACCAAGCTTTCCGTGTCCTGGCGTGTATCCTGCGTCTCGCCACTCAAACCGGGAGTGCACAAAACCGAGTCGAGCTTCATCAGCCTGTCGAGATTTTTCTCGTCAAAGCGGTCCAGGCCTGCCCCGGCCAGATGGCCTTGTTCCAGAGCTCGGCATAGTGCCATTTCGTCGACCAGGTCTCGATGGGCGCAATTGATGAGAAAACTGCCGGGCTTCATCGCGAAAATGGCCTGTTCGCCCAGCATGTTTTTCGTCTCTGAGGTCAGCGGCACGTGCAGAGAAACAAAATCTGCCTGCCGGAGCACCGCCTCAAGCGGCAAGGCCTCCACAGGGGCCTCCACAGAGTCCTCCACCGCCGCCCACCCCTGGAGGACGTCCTGTCCTACATAAGGGTCGCACACACACACGCGCATGCCGAGGCTCTGGGCTTTGGCGGCGACCAGTTTGCCGACGGTACCCAACCCCACGAGTCCCAAGCATTTCTTATCCAGCACCGTCAGGCCGTGCAGGACTTCACGCGAGGGTTCGCGCCGTTGGGGCGGGCCGCCGAGATGCGTTTGGACGTGTTTTTGGACATGCTTGTGGACCGGGAGGATACGTCTAGAAAGGCACAACATCATCGTCAGGGTGTGCTCGGCGACCGCCACGGCCCGTTCGTTCGAGGCGTTGAGGACCAAAATTCCAGCCTGATTGATATAGGTCAGCGAGGCCTCATCCGGCTTACCTCCCAGGCACCCAATCACGCGGAGTTTGGTCGCCTTTTCCACGACGCGCGCCGACAAGAGCTCCCATTTCCGGAGCAAAAGCCCATCATAGGGCCCGATTTTCTTGAGGAGTTCCTGTTCGCTCTGGACCAAAGCGCGCTGATAATGGATATCGTGGTGCTCGAAACAGGCGAGGGCCGCTTCAGTTGCGTCGAAAGTGACTAAAACACGGGGCACGCGCTATCGAGACGTCCGGCCGTCCGCCTAGGCCCGGGACTTCAGCGTGTGATAGCCCCAATCGATCCATTCGAGGAGGGCTCGAATATCCTCGGTCGGGACCAGCCCGCCCGCCCAGAACCGGAGCCCCGGCGGGGCAAGCGCATAGGACGCAATATCCAGAGCTACTTTTTCTTCCGCCAACAATTGGACGATCGCGCCTGGCGGAACGGCTCCCTCGTCCGTCAGGACAAGGCAAATCGAGCTATTGGAACAAGAGGCCGGCTCTTTGGCCAGAAAGCGGACCCACGGGCGTTCCGCGACCCAGTGCCGCGTGACTTCCAGCGAAGCCGCGCTCGTTTGACGCAGAGTTTCGGCCCCGCCGTGTGCCTCGATCCAGGTGAGGGCGTCCAGCGCGTCATAGCACGCCAGCAGCGAAATGGTGTTCACAGGTTCCATCTCGAAAAGAGACGGCTCTATTTTCAGAAGTTTCGGGATAGGCCAGCTGGGCGTGTGGGTGCGCCACCTCTGGAGAGCCCGGGGCGATAGAGCCAGCATGCCAAAACCCGCCTCGCCGCCCATTGTTTTTTGCCAGGACCAGGTTACGGCGTCCAGCTTCTTGAACGGTACCTCTTGGGCGAAAAGAGCCGAGGTGGCGTCGCACACCATCAGGCCCTGGCGGTCGTCTCGAATCCAGGAAGCGTCCGGCACACAAACCCCGGCCGAGGTCCCGTTCCAGGTGAAAACGACGTCTCGGTCCGAAGAGACTTTCGAGAGATCCGGCAGCACGCCATAATCCACCTCGTGATGGAGCGTGTCAGGATGACGCAGAGCCTCCAGGACATCGCTCGCCCAGATTTTGCCGAAATGATCCCACGCCAATACTTGCACCGGCCTGGTGAGGCTTAATAAATTCCAGAGAGCCATCTCCATCGCCCCGGTATCCGAACCGGGCGTGATCGCCAGCTGATAGCTGTCCGGAATCTGCAAGAGCCGGCGCGAAAGCTCGTAAATTTTTCGATAGAGCTCGCGTCCTTCGGGGCTTCGATGGAGCCGTCCGACGGGAGCTCTATTCAGAACCGCCGGCGTCCAGCCGGGACGCTTGCGCGTCGGGCCGCAGGAAAAACGATTGTCCGAAGGCCGTAGAGTGGGTTTTTGCACGAAGGGAGATCTCCTATGAAAGCCTGGATGAAGTCTTTGTTTCTCAAAGGTCTAGATGAAGTCTTCCAGCCCCAGACCCCCCAGGACGCCTTCGAAAAAAGGCGGGGAGCCCTCAGAGCTCATCAACTCGACCCGCCCGAGGTCCGAAGTCAGCGTTTCTGGCTCGTTGATATTGCCGGCCTCATCCGCCACGGCCCCGGCCTGAATCGAAATCACCGCGTCGATAAAATCCGACGGCATATCCCCCAAAGGCTTCATGCTCGTTACAGGGTCCACCCCGTTGTCGAGGCTGAAGGTAAGATTGTAGGACCGATTGTCGAGAAGTGTCAAGCCTGTGATCGTGTCTAGGTCCGCAAAGGTCATGGCTCCGAACACGATTTCAATGGAGAGCTCGTCCATTTCCAATTGGTTCGTTCCGATCTCTTCGCTGAACCTGATGACTGTCTCGAAACTATAGACGTCCCCTGTCACGTCCATAGCTGTCGCGGTGTTTGTACGCACGTCCAGTTCGGGGCGGACGGTATCAATCTCGATACCCTTAGGGAGAGCGACGCCGGTCCTCTCAAGGAGACTCAGCGGGTTGCCTGCAATGTCCTGCACCATCGCGCCGGCGGTGAAGGCGAGGTCCGTCGTGCCCTCTCCGACGCCAAGCATGGCCGTCAGTTCGATGCGCAAATGGCGCCCTGCTTCTTGTGCCAAAAGATTGGCCCGTTGTAGAGGCTCGAAATTGGTTCCCAGATTGAATCCACCCAGTCCAAAAGTATCGGCGTCTATGGCCTCGTTAAACACGAGCGTGAAGGTTAGCGAACGATTCGTGAGGTTCAAAGTCTGCCCGTTCGTCGCCCCCAAAATATTCTCGAGGGCCGGTTCCACAAAATCCGTATTCACCATGCCACTGGGGTTATCATCCGAGGTGTCCGGATCATCGGGACGCCGGTTCGAAACGCCACGATTCGGTTCCGGTGTCACCGTGTCGGTGAAACTGGCGTCCGGACTGAGAGCGAGTCCGATTTCCGTCACAGATGAGTCTCTGGTTCGGTCCACCACCACTCGAAACACTGTCCGGTTGGAAACGGGCGTGACGGCGAAGCCTCCAATCGAGCTGATAGAACCGTTACTGACCACAAAATCTGCGGCCTCGACAGACGTCTGATCGACGCCTGTGTTGTCATCCATCGTTACGGTAAAGGTCACAAGCTGCGAGCTCACCCGTCCGGACTGGCCATTGATAGCGGTTACATAGGGTGGGTTCCGGTCCACGTAATCCAGCTCAAAAGGTGCCGGGTTGAGGCTATTGGGGGCCGTCGTATTCCCGCTCTGGTCCTGGAGCGGCCTGGCATTCGTGAGGTCAAAGGTGACGACATCGCCATCGGGCCCGAAATCGTCCAGAGAAAACGTCAGAACGATTCTGTTCTGCGTGGTGGTGTCCGCCTCTGTCCGATCGGTCAAGACAAGATCGATATCTCTTACGTTGCTTCCGTCCGCGGCTGCCTCCGTCGCCACCAGCAGCTGAAAATCTGCCGGGGTGGGTTCGTTCTCTAGGGTATCGGTAAAACTGATGGTCGCAAAAATGAAGTCCACAGACCCGACGCCATCATTGTCGTCGAAACGTGCGTCTACGATTGACATATTGAGCAAAGCCGTATCCACGGTGAAGGTGGCGATAGTCTCTGTGCTGGGGCTACCTTCGTTGCCGAAGTCATCTCGGATACTTGCGTCGCCGGAAAATCGAAAATCATAGCTCACATTATCGACGCCGTCGGCCACGGAGATGAGCAAACTAATCCCGTCTTGGTTTTGGTTCGGGTTCAGGACGGTGAAGGTCACCAAATTCTCGGTTGTATCGCCGCTCGTGCGTATGAGGGAGGGGGGGATAAAAAAATCTTCTGGCTGGATACTCTCTGGGTCGATCTGGTCTGTGAAATTGATGACGATAGTTTCCTCTTTGTCCTCGATGGCGAAGGTGGTATTGCGCACCGAGGCCGAGGCAAAATCGGGCGGGGTATTGTCTACGGTTAAAAAGAATTCTCGACTGCCCGGGTCGATGAGATTGCCTTGAACCGGGTCTATTTCAAAGCGAGCCTCTGGGTCGAATTGCACGCGCAGATTCTCGTCATCGAATTCGGCATCGGCGGGGTTGAGGGTCAGAATAATAAATTCGCCGGCCAGAGCATTCCGGCTGGAAATTTCCAAAATGAAGGCGGCCTTTTCGCCGGTGTCTTCGGTTTCGGAAAGGACGATAAAATCCTGTGGGTCCAAGTCTCGGACGCCGGTGGCAAAGAACAGAGTCAGGAAACTTCGGTCGCCCATCACGACGTCTTCCTGGTGGCCTCGAAAATGTGAAACGGGGCCGGCGAACAGCAGATTCGTTTCCGCGGAAAGGATATTGGTCAGACTGATGAGTTCAAAATCCACGCTGGCATTGCCCACCATCCCGTCGTCGCGCACCGCCGGGCCGCTGAGGGTAAAGGAAACATCCGAGATGTTCTCATTGCCCGTCGTGACGACGGCGAGGGCATAAATCTCGTAAATGCGTCCGATGGAGTCTGGAACAGCCGGGTCGCCTGTAATCTCGACTGTTTGGACGAAGGCCGAGGCTCGAGCGTCCGAGACCCTCACGAAAAAATCATCGGCTTCGGGCCAATCGGCCGGGCGGGTGTTGTCATTAAAGGTGATGGTAAAGCTCAGAGCGTTGTGATTGATCTCGCTTGTTTGAGCGACAATGGCAAAGGGCGGTTCGTCCGAGGAAAAGGTTTGTTGAAAGACGCTATAGTTGATATTCCCGTGCCGGTCGACGACGACGGCATAGGCGTCGTACAGGCGCAGCGTTCTCAAATTTTTGACGGGCATTTCCACCAAAAACGTATCGGCCTGCGTTTGAGTGCGTCCAAACCAGAAGAAGAATTCGGGAGGCGTCTCGCTTCGAAGGTCGCTTAAAAAAGCCTCCACGCGCGTCACCTCGTCTTGGATAGCTTGCGCGCCATAGACGTCTCGATAGATATTTTCTTCCGACACGCCATAATAGACCTCGCCCGGTTCGTTGAGGACGAGCGTCATCGTGGCATCCGTGCTTGAAACCCGACTCAGCGCGAACAGGCCGACCGTGCGCGGCGGGGCAACATCGAAGGAGCGATTTTCCAGGTCGGCCGCCAGTGTTTCGACCCGATTTCCAAAAGTGTCCTCGAGCCCTGCGTCGTCTTCTAAATCTGGGTCTTGATATCGGATCTGCACGGTCTCATTTTCGGGAATGAATCCGTCCAGGCCTTCTTCGGGTGTTACGACATCGAAATGCAATTGGGTATCGGTCAGGGTGAAGTGGCGGCCTTGGAAGGTCTCGCTCCCTGCAATAAGGGTGAAGTGGGCTTCGAGGGCGCGCTGGCGGGCAACCAGAGTCTCGGGCGTATCGGGGCCCGAAAAGGCAAGCGGGCTCGTAAAGGTCAGAGACACTCTGTTATTGCGTGCGAAACTCTCGTCCAGGTCCAAGGTCGGCGTCGTACTGGCGAGCGGCGTTGTTTCGATACTCGCAAAGGGGAAGGGCTCTTCGTCGTCGTCGTTATCTGACAGAATAATGTTCTCTTGGACCTGTCCCGAAGTGCTGCCATTCTGGTCTTCGACAAACGTAACGCCGGGGTACAGGACGACGCGCTGATTCTGGGCCAGGTCCAGGCCGAGGCCAAAGCGGAGTTCGTCGTCTTGAATCGTCACCTGGCTTGCTCTGAGGGTTCGCGCCGAAGACGCATTGTCACTGAGCGTCCACTGGAGCGTTGCGTCCGGCCTTATTTTGATATTTTCGCTGAATTGAAAAACGGCGATATCGTCCCTGCCATTGGGACTATTCGGCAGAACATAGCTCTGGAGGAGGCGCAGGCCGATTCCGCTCGTCGTCGTATCCACGCGATAGTTCTGAAACGCCGGCGTGCCTTGGGTATCGCCCTGACCGCCGAGTAAATTCGAGGGACTCTCGAAAGGGGCCAGATTCTGGTCGCCGCCGATAGGGTCATAACTCACAAAAACATCGACGGCGTCCTGAGCCACGGGGTCAGTCAGCGTCAAAAGCAGCTGCCCCTCCGACGAGAGACTCAAGGCGGCGACGACGTTCGTTTCGCCATCGACGGTGACTCGGTAATCGCCTCGGTTGCCTGTTTCGATGGCGGGTCGGTCAAAAGTGACCGTCAGAACATCCTCATCGAGGGCGGCCCCTCGAAACAGCAGATGATTCGGGATACGGTCGGGGGGGGTGCGCAAGAAATGAGGCTCTAGCCTTGCAAAGGGACTCGAGGTTCGGATCGCCACCTCATAGTCGCCGGGGTCCTCGGCATAAAAATAGACGCTGTCGCCCGAGACATAGGCTTGGATTTCGACAGTGCCCAGCGTGATTTCAATCTGAGCCCGGGTCGCTCCCGAAACTTGGACTTCGGCGGCGGGGACGGTTCTTTCCTCCAGCAGGCGCAATTGAACATACGTGTCCTCATCCACATGGAGGGCGTATCTTTTCTGAGAGGGCAGGTGCTCGAGCACCCCGTCCAGCAGACGGTCCGATTCGATGGCCTCCGGCGTGAGTTCGACGTCTGTTCTGGGTTCGTTGCCCGGCATCGGCGTCGTGGACACCGTGGTTGTCATGGTCGGCGGCGGCGGGGGCGGGGTTGGGGTCGGCGTTGGGGGCTCGGGTTCGGGCTCGGGCCCCGGGGGCGGCCGGATGGCCTCTGCCAGAGAGGCGTCCTCTTTCGCGCTACAGGCCGTCAGAACGGCGGCCAGCCCGCCCAGCAGGCTGGGCCCCAGCGTTCGGAAGGCGGGGGGGTGCCCCGGCTGTCGTCCCGGTGCTTTAAAGAGCCCACGAGGGCCGCTTCCGGAACGCTCCCCGGTATGGCGCAGTCCTGCTTCGTCCTGTTCTGTCAGGTCGCTGGGGTCGAATTCACACGTCGTCTCCCGCATCGAGCACACGCGCCCTTCCAAAAAAAATCAAATTCGCCGCTCGCCAGGCTCTGAGCTGGGGCTGGAGCCGTCTACAATCTGTTTGCAACCCCCACCTGCCCATGCGGCCATGCGGGCACAGCGGCAGACTCGTCATTCGGGTCTGACGGCCCCGAGTCTCCATTTGGGTCTCCATTTGGGGTCTCCATCTGGGGACTCGATTATACCATGGATTCAGCAAAAATGATGCCAGTTTGGGGCTCTTTTGAGGGCTCTCTGAAACGTCTTTGAGAGCTGTGGCCGCGAGGCTTATCCGGTCGGCGTCTTCTGTTTTTGGTGCCGCGAGGGAGAATTGAACTCCCGACCCCACCCTTACCAAGGGTGTGCTCTACCGCTGAGCTATCGCGGCTCCGTTTTTCCGGACGGGGTTTGGCGGGGAGGTTCTTGTACGCTCAACCCCAGCGTCTTCAGGTGTTCCGGGGCCACACGAGCCGGGGCCTGCATCATCAAGTCGCGCCCCGTCTGATTCATGGGAAAGGCGATGACTTCTCGGATATTGGGCTCGCCCGCCAGGAGCATCACGATTCGGTCGATACCCGGGGCGGCCCCGCCGTGAGGCGGGGCTCCCAGGCGCAGGGCCGACAAGAGCCCGCCAAATTGGCGTTCGGTCTCGGCCGGGTCATAGCCTGCCAGCTCGAAGGCTTTGAGCATCATATCGGGTCGGTGATTCCGGATGGCTCCTGAAGACAGCTCCACGCCATTGCACACGATATCATACTGATACGCTTTGATCGAAAGCGGCTCTTCAGTCTCCAGAGCCGTCAGCCCGCCCTGCGGCATGGAAAACGGATTGTGAAAAAAATCCAACCGTCCCGTCTCCTCATCGCGGGCGTAGAGCGGAAAGTCCACAATCCAGCAAAAGCGGAAAGCGTCGGGCTCGAGGCAGTCGAGGCGTCGGGCGAGCTCTGTCCGCGTCGCGTCGGCGAATCGGGCGGCGAGGGGCTCTTTTGCGCAGACAAAGAACAGGGCATCGTCGCCTCGGGCCCCGGTCTCGGCCTGGAGGCGGCTCAAAGTCTCGGCAGACACATTTTTGGCAATAGGGCCCCGAGCCTGTCCTTCGTGCCACGCGATATAGCCCAGCCCGCCCTGTCCATTCTGGCGGGCCCATTCATTCATGCGGTCGAAGAGGGCTCTGGGTTGTTTTCCGCCTTCTGGCAGACGCAGGGCGCGTATCCGAGCCCCCGCTTGGTGTTCGGCCTCGAACCGCTGAAAGCCGGAACCCTTAAACGCTTCTGTGACGTCCTCGAAAAAGAGCGGATTGCGTAAATCCGGTTTGTCGGTGCCATATTTCCTGAGGGCCTCTTCATAGGGGATTCGCGGAAAAGGCGCGGCCGAGACCACCCATCCCGGGGCAGCGAATTTTTTGAAACAAGCTGTCAGGACGGATTCGAGCGTTGCAAAGACCTCTTCTTGCGTCACAAAGGCCATCTCGAAATCCAATTGATAGAATTCGCCGGGGGCTCGGTCGGCTCGGGCGTCTTCGTCGCGGAAACACGGGGCGATTTGAAAATAACGATGGAAGCCGGACACCATGAGCAATTGCTTGAACTGCTGCGGGGCTTGAGGCAGGGCATAAAATTGCCCGGGGTGCATGCGCGAGGGTACCAAATAATCGCGCGCGCCCTCGGGGCTGGTCGCCGTGAGGACGGGTGTCTGGAATTCCGTGAAGTCCTGCTCGTGCATCAATTCGCGCAGCGTCCGGATAACGGCAGACCGGAGCAAAATATTTTGGCGCAATTTTTCGCCTCTCAGGTCCAGGAATCGGTAGCGCAGTCGAATGTCTTCCGGATAGGTCGTTTCTTGCCGGACAGGAAAGGGGAGGGCGTCGGCGGGGCCGAGAAGGTCATAGTCGGTGAGTTTGATCTCCACCGCCCCGCTGGCCAGATGGGGGTTGAGGGTTTCGTCCGGTCGCTGGAGCACCTCGCCCCGGACAGAGAGGACGGCCTCCAGTCCTAAGGTTTCGAGGTGACGCCAAGCCGGGGCGTCGGCTTCCACGACGATCTGGACGGTGCCGCTATGGTCGCATACATCCAAAAACAGGAGGCCTCCATGGTCGCGTTTATGGCGGAGCCACCCTGCGACGCGAACTTGGTGGCCTACGTGCGTCAGACGGAGGGCACCACACAAATGAGTTCTATAGGGATTCGGTGTCACGATGCGTGTGTCACGATGCGGGCGGTTTGCAACGCCCGGCAGACAAGTGAGATTAGATTAGATCAATTAGATTAGATCAAACGGCCGGTCGCCCCCTGCCGCCGCCTGCTGCGGCGGGTGGAGTCCCAGCTTCCCCGCGTTTTTTCTCAAGGCAAGGCGGCAAAATCATTGGTGTAATAAGCCGTCTCTGGGGGCGGGATGATTTCGACCAGAGTGTGCTCTTGGACGTTTTCAAACAGATTGATGACATTGTGGTTGGTCATACGGATACAGCCATTCGAGACGGGTGTGCCAATGAGCTGCTCGGCCGGGGTGCCGTGGATGAAAATCCCTCGCCCGAAGCTATCGACGATTCGGCCGCTGGCGTTGGCGCCTCGGTTGAAGCCGTGCTCCATGCCCTCCAGAGCGATCAGTCGGGTCGTCATAAAGGTGCCGCGTTCGGCCACATACCCGGTTTGTCTCAGGCTCTGGAAGACGGTTCCGACGGGGGCGCGATGCCCGATTTTGAGCCGGACTCGATGCGTGCCCAGAGGCGTCTGCAGGCTCCCCGAGTTTGTCCCGACCCCCCGCCGGCCCGAGGAAATATCATAGCGTCGAGCAAAGCGTCCGTGCTCATAGAGGAAAAGACTCTGGCTGGCGATATCCACGAGGACGGCTTTGTCTCTGGGCTTGAGGCCGTGTCGGGCCTGGAGTTTGTACAGCCCTGCATACACCCGCCCCGAGGGCCCTGCGGTGTTCGCCGCCCGCCATTGAGCCTCGCGCACCATAATTTCGAGGCTGTCCAGGGCCTCGGCCGAGAGCACGCCTTGTCTCTGTTCGCTCTCGAGAAAGGCGTCGTAATGCTGGAGCACCTCTTCGAGGACCTGATGCTGGACGCGCGCATTCAGCTGGCGTCTGGCCAAGAGGCCCATTTGTTTGTCTACGGCGAGTTCGGCTCTATAGATTCGGTATTCGGGTAGCAGGTCTGGATTGGTACGTTCTTGCCAATCCGCTCGAGCGTTCTGGGGCAGAGGGCTCTCCTGGAGCCCGTCCTGCCGCAGGTCGGGGCGGCCTGAAAGGGTGAACGCGCCGGCCTCAGAGCTCGCCAGATAGACCCCCAAACAGGCCCCTAGGGCTAAGCTGCTCCCCAGCAAAAGAGACCCAAACGCCCGTGCTGGCCCACGTGCTGTTGTGTGTTTTGCGATGATCATGACGGAACCTCTATGTATGTGTGTACCCTTGCCTTGCGCCCTTGGCGGCGACCCTCGGGCGAACGCCGCTGCGTCGACTCGCCCCATCCTAGCAGTTTGGGGCTCGGAACGCAACTGGCTCTATGAGTTGGCCCCCTGCGGTCTCCGTGTCGGCGGCCTAGCCGCGGTTGCAGCGTGCGAGCGGTACGTTTAGGCACTATACGGATATCTGAGCCACCAGCTCGGGGGCGTAGAGAATAGGGTCTCTCCCGGGGCCGAGAACGGGCGTGACACCCACCCCCTGGAGCCCAGAGCGGCCTTCTACGATGCCCCGGCCGCCATGCGCTCGTCCTGACGGCGACTTACCGCCCGGGCGTCATGCGGAAGATATACGCACCTTTACTTAGCTTGGTCCCCGTCTCTTTTTTGAATCTCACAGAGAATTAAAAAACGATTGCCCTCCTGCTCCACAAATTGTGGACAATACAAGACTACCCCACCATCTGTCCGGTTCGTAAGTTTTCTAAGCCCACCAAGCAATCTCTGGAGCGTCAAATCGAGCCTCCCCACGTTGGACTCAAGTCCTGAGAGACGACCATTTATTTCCTTATCATCTATTTGCCCAGGGTCGTCCGGCCCATTAGTTATGTCCTCGCTCGTCACATGCCCTTCCAAATGCGACTCTAGCTTCGACATTTTCGTTTCAAGGTCTGAGAGACGATTATTTATCTGAGCCCCTATCTGTTTCTCAAGCTCTGCATCTATCTTTTTCTCAAGTTCTTCAAGCTCACCAGGCAAGTCCTCGAGCGTCACATGCTCTTTCGACAAATGCGATTCGAGCTTCGGCACGTTCGAGTTAAGGCGAAACAATACAACGAAATCATAAACAAGGACGCCCAAGGCAATGAGCACAACCAGGGTAAGAATAGCCTTAACAACCAGGGTAAGAATGGCCTTAAAAGGGTGCTTTTTTAGGGGTATATACACTGCCATATTAGCAAACTTAAGGAGACTTACCCATAGCAAGTTTGGCTTGACCTCACCCTTTTCCGATTGATTTTCGGCACAAGAGCCACCCGCCTCGCCGAAGCCCCCCTATCGGGGCATCTATTTGCTCATCTATCTTTAAGCTCATCATCATGCACTTCCTCGCGCGTCAAAGGCTCCTCTTGCAAATGCAACTCGAGCCTCAACATGCTCGACTGAAGCTTTCGCAATTCAATGACATAAAAAACAAAGACAACGCCGATGAACACAACAAATAAGCCAGAAATAGTCCCAAAAGGGTGTTTTTTTAGGAGTCGACCTATTGTCTTCAAAACAAAACTAATAACAGGCTTCAACACATTAGCCAAAAAAGCCTCCCATGTCATGGCATGCCCTCACCCTTTTCCGATTGCTTTTCGGCACAAGAGCCCCCCGCCACCACCGCCGAAACCCCCTTATCGACCATCTACCTGCTCATCCACCTGTTTCTCAGGATTTAAAGAATGCTCCTTTATCCGCTCCTCAATCTTTTTCTCCATCTCTGTCTCAAATTTTTCGAGTTCCTTACTCAAGCCCTTGGGCGTCAAATGCGGAGTTCGCGGATGCTTTTCGAATATAGCCGGGTTCGACACGAGCTTATCCGCTTGCTTCGACACGACAGACCGAAAATCTCGCAATACAGTGAAATAAAAAACAAGGATACCGCCCACAGTGAGCACAACCAGGCCCAGAAGAGTCGGACGAACAATGTACTTTATGAGCTTTATCTTTAGCCAGGCTAACATGACCTCACCCGCTATCGATTAATTGTTCCTACAAGATCTACACGTGTCGCTGCATAGATCCTCTATCTGCGTCATCCGTACTTCAAGTTTTGATATCTGCTCCGCAAATTCTGCCAAACGATCATCTACCCCCTCATCAAGTTTTGCCAGTTCACCACGCAATTCCTCGAACATCATCTGATCCTTTTGCGCATGTGCCTTGAGCTCAGCCGCTAACTTCGACACGTCCGGCCCGTTCGACTTAACCTCCAACAATACAATTAAAAAAGCACCAAGGATGCCGAGCACAACTAGGCTAAAAATAGCCTGAAAAGCGTTCTTTCTTAGAAATCCAGACATAACCTCACCTGCTATCGATTGATTTTTCGCACAAGAGTCGCTCGCCTCGCCGAAGCCGCCTCGTTATGGTTGGGAACCCGCCTCAGACCGAGAGTCAGCGCATCACGGGCCGCCTCACAAAATTTGTGCTAGCACAGAACGGTTGGGGAAATTAAGAAAAAATAGAAAGAAAATAAAAAGTAGAAAAACAAAAAATCAGAGAGAAAAACACAACGCGATAAACCCGAATCGGATACGTGGGTCTCTGTTCGAACCACGCCGAGACCGCACGCGCTAGAGAATCAACAGGACACGTTTCGCCACCAGATGGGCCTAGCGGGTGGCCCTCCCTAAAGGGCGCACAAGAGCAAAAAAGGGAGGCGCGACTGCGCTTTCATAAACACAGCCAGACCAAGCAGAACAGAGCCCCCGACAGCTCCCTCCAGGGCGAACCCTGGGCCACTGGGCCGCCCCACGGTTTCTCTGGCCCTAAGCCCTTGCGCGCTTTCTTTCCCGCCTATAGAGAAAGAGTGTGACGAAAAAATCACAGAACAGGCTTCCTCCGAACATCAGAGCAATGCCGTAGAGCGTCGGGTTATAGACGCCCACTTGATAGAGCACAAAAAAAGTGCCGTAATAGAAAATATTGACGATGAGCGTCTGTAGCAACAGCAGTTCTATTTTGCCGATCCCATAGAAATAGCTGTCCATGACGTTGTTAAAGGCGAAAAGAACGTAAAACCCCAGAGACAACAGCGCAAGTTTATAGATCTCGTTTGCATTTTGGATGCCCATCACTGTGTGTATAAAGCCCTCCCATGCGGGCAGGGTGAGGAACCAGACCGCTATAAAAAGAGCCGTGAGAACAAAATAGCCCTTCATGCGCTGTCCCATGACGCCTCTGGAAAGCGAGACATCGCGCTTAATCAAAGTCCCGAGCGTCAGAACAGGCAAAAGCAACCACCCCCAGATAAAGTGATTGGCAACCCAGAGCTTCCCCGATTCGCCGACTTGATTGACGAGACCTAGAATCATGTAGAGGAAAGCAAGATTGCGAATCAGAGACTCAAGACCCGAAAAAACGGTTTGCCGGAACCACGGCGTTTTCAATTTTGCTCTGAAAACCGCCCAAGACAGAGGTATCTTTTCGACGCCCGTCTTACGCACAAGGATGTGGAGAATGGGGACTTGGTTCCTCTGCAAAAACACGAGGCTGAGCACAATGAGAGCACTATAGACCGCCATGTTTGTGATAGCGATTCCATTGACACCGAGTTTCAACGAATAGGCCTCCTGGCTCAAAAAGACGATGTCGCCGAGGACCGTCAGAATGGTTTGGCAGACGACGAGTCCCCAGATGGCTTTTTGGTCGTCCTGAATGACAAGAAGTATCATCAGAGGCGTGTAAAGAGCCAGCAAAACAATGGCGAAGGTTTCAAGACGAATATAGGTTGCAACAGCTGGACGTATTTCTTGAGGAATGTTCGCGAACTCCATGACAGGGGCGATAAATACATGGAGGCAAACGGCAAACACTCCGAAGGCCGCAAAAACAACATAGAAGGTGGTCTTGATGCGCTGGTGCAGATGTTCGCGTTTGCCGAAGAGGGCGCCAAACGCATAAAAAAGAGGCAGAAAAAGACCCTCCTGCAAGACCTCATACGCGATATTGAGCCAGGCTACCTGAGATGCAATGTTGAAGCCCCACGCCTCGGGGAGCGTCCCCAGAACGTGGATGCGCACGGTCTTATAAATCGTGGGCAACAGCATGAGCATAAAAAGAGGAAGCAAAAGTCTGTAATTGAGCGTCTCTAAGCCTGAATTGATTTTGCGTCCGATGCCGAAGGGCCCAGAGGACCCGGGCTGCCTCTTTTCAGACGCTTGAGCGGCGTCTTTCTGTTTTATGGGTTTGGCACTCATTTTTTTCCTCTCTGAGTTTTTTGAATTCTTTGAATTCGAATCGATTGGTCCGTCAAGGCAAAACAAAAAGGTGGCCAGTCCGGGGTCATTGCCGGAACTATTCCGGGGCTCTTTTTTGAGACCGTCTTAGGCCTAAACCTCGCCCGCCACTCGGGCGAGGCCGGGGCGGCGTCGCCCCATTGTTCTGGGGAGGTCGGGCTCGGGAGCGGGCCGTCAGGCCCAAGAAGCCCTGCCTCTGCCGGTCGTTCTCGGAGAACCCGTTCGAAGGCAGCGAGCGTCCGTGCGGCCCCCTTCCGCGTCGAGCTTAAAAATCTATGTCTCTCGGAAGAACTGCGTCTGCCGGGCGTCTGTTCTCGGGGATCGGTAGGCTGTTTTCGGAGCTTTGGCGGGCGACAAAAGGCTCGCATGAGCGCAGGGTTTGGTCCAGGGCATCGTATTCTGCCTCGTCCATTGCGAGATCGTATTGCCATTTTAAGATCACGATTTTACTCGCGAAATAACAGCGCCCCCGAGGCGGTTGCCATTCGGCCCAATCTTTGGCTCTTTTTTGGTGCCTGTTCATTCTCGGGGTTGCCAGTTCGAAATTGTCTATATCCGAGGCAAACGCACTTTTGCGGTCAGAGTCCCAGGCGCAAGCTCCGCTATCGTGGGCTTGGGCGAGAGCGATAATGTGGTCGAGGTCTGTGTCTCGGTGTGACTCGAAGGTTTCGCCCGTGTACCAGGAAATGATCTCTCCGTTCCGGCTTTCGATAAGTTCGTCCTCGAGCTTGCGACTATTGTATTTGTAAGCCTTGCGGTCATAGCGGGCGCATCGATCTTCGTCTGCCACGGTAATCTCGTTTGCTAGCAAGAGTGCGGCTCTTACAACGGTTTCCGGGCTCTGGGCTGCGGCTTTTGGGGCACTCAGGGCGGCGAGGGCCACGAAGGCCATAAGGGCCGCGGCCAGCAAGGGCCATCTCAATCGGCTCGGGGACGGGCGAAAGCCGGAGGACGCTTGGCACAAGGCCGAAAAAGTAGTAGAAAATCGCATTGACCTAAACCATAAATTGAAATCTCCTTTCTTTTTTGGAGAAAACCATCTGTCAAGTCAATACGAAAAGGTGAAATTCCGGGGCGTTTTTCTATTTTATCGAGACTTTTCTAGGCCTCATCCCCGTCCCTCCACCGGCTCCCGGAAAAAAAAGAGAACGAAGAAGCCGGCAACCCCAGGTGCCTGTAGAGGGGAGCTTCGGGCTCGATTTTTTGAGGCACGCCGCTTATTTGCGGCTTATTTTTTTGTCTGTTTGAGTTCTTTTTGTGCCGCGTACGGGGTCTGTGCTCCCCTCGTTTTCGGAGGGTTTGATACTGACTTTTTGACATCTGCCTTCTTTTTTGTAAAAATCAGGCTGACAGTCAGTCAGACTGACAAGCAGTGTGTCTCCCGTCTGTCCCCGGCTCTTTTTTTGTTCGTTACGGGCAGAAATGAGGGGGACTGGTCTGGAGGTGCGTCCGGGAGGGCGTCCCTATTTTTGGTGCAAAAATGGATCTTTCAAAGGAGGCTCGGGTTTTGTACGGTCGGATTGTGATTCGAAATGGGGTAGAATTCCGGCGGCACGCGTTTACAGAAACAAGCAGGGCCTGAGACCGGTCTCTACGGTCTTTCCGGTTGCGTTTGAATGGAAAATCACGAGGACGAGCTCCATTGTTCCCCTTATCTCGGTTCTCGGCCTCCTGCCGAGTTCGAGGCGGCGGTAGAGGTGACAGAGCCCGCACCCGCGCCTAGTTCTCTCAAACAACACCTTCCCGAATTAAACGGCGAAACAGAAGAGGCAACGCAAAAGCCGCCGCTCGTTGCCGACGGAACAACCGATTGGCTCTATTTTCAGGAGGACGTGTCGCCGGACCCCGGCCACAAGACCATTCTCGAGGTCAACCCCAACGGGCATGTAGGCGTTCTGACTTTATGGAACTATGCCGATCTGGTGTATCGGCGTCTGAAGGCGGCGGGCGTGGATTGCGACCCTCAAACCAGCCCCATCGTCGCCCTGAGTTCATTCTATGGACGAGGTCTGTCTCGTTTTTTTCGGAATCTCCTCTGGAATCCGCACATCACCCATCTTTTGGTTCTCGGGGCGGATTTATCGGGGTCGGGAGCTTTCTTAGAGCAACTCTTGACGGGGCAGGCTCGCAAGATAGAACACGAGGGCCAGGCCTATTGGCAGGCCGTCCGGGATGTTAAGCCTCCGTTTGGCGACTCTGGTGCCGGACCGGCTGGCGCCGGAAACGACGGCGACGACGGGGGCGGCCAAGTTCTGTTAGACGACTTTCCGCTGGAAAAGCTCCGGGCCCGCCTCACCCTCGAGCGTCTGGTCGCCTCCCGCAAGAGAGGCATCGCCAACGCGTCCCCCACCGACCCAGAGGTGCTCCGGCGGGCCAAAGCCTTCATCGAGCAGGCGGCAAAACAGCCGCCGCTCCCTGCCTCGCGTGTGGACTGGCCGCTTCGTGAAGTTCGGCTCAAATTGCGGCCCTCTGCCATCGAGAGTCATCACGTACGGGCGCCCACGGTGGCGGCTGCCTGGCAGGAACTTTTACGCAAATTGAGTCGCTTTGGCGTTCCGACCCGCGATGCCTCGGGCGTGAACCGCCGCGAGCTGCCGGCCGTTTTGGTGCAGATCGATGAGCCGGAACTCTGGACCCCCGAAGAGCTGGAAGCGTGGCATCAACCTCTCTCGCGTAAGCATGGCGAGGGCACCTTGCTGGATAAGATGCCTTCGGCCGACAATGTCTCCTATTTCTACGGCCACCGGCTCCGCAATTATTTTACGAGCGACACGGGTGCAAAAAAAGACCAGATTGACGAGGCCCTCGATCTTCTGAAACAGGGCAAAACGTATATTCCTCTGAGCGTGTGGGACTTTGAAAAGGATGGCTCCAGCGAAACGCTCGAGAAGTCCAAAAACAGACAGGCCGCCGGTCAGGCTGCCAGTGTAGATGCCCCTTGTCTCACGCGTCTTGTGGTGACGCGGGTGGCCGAGCGTTTGGATCTCTTTGCCTATTTTCGTGTGCATAATCTTGCGGACGCTTGGCTTACCAATGTCCATGACTTAGTCGAATTGCAGGCGTATTTGGCTGATAAATCGGGTTACAAAAGAGGTGTCTTGCGTCTCTTCGCCCATCATCTGAGCCTGCGCACGGATGACACGCATTCCGTGGAATTCCTGCTGCAGAAAGCCGAAAAAGAGCCTCTGCCCCATCTGGAGAAGCTGTCCTCGCCGCCACCCGCGCTTTCGCATCGAGCCACCGAGCATGGGTATTGTTTGGACCTCTGGACGGGAACGCGTTCCTTTTTTTTGGAGCACGAGGGTTCGCTTGCGGCCGGTCTCGCCGCTCTGGAGGCACGTTTAACATCGTCCGAATTCCCCGAATGGCTGAGTCCTATCGCAACCAAAGCCGACGCCTGCGAAATCGGGAGACAGCTGGAACGTTGCCGCACCCAGCCAAAGCTGTTTGCCCAGGACGAGACACCGGGCCAAACACCGGACTCGACCCCAGAAACACCAGAGAAAAAAACCGGTGCACCCGGGGCTCCCGGGTCACGTGTTCGAAGCCTAGCTCTGCCGGTTTTCGCCCGTTTCGAGGCCCCCCTTATCGCGTTGCAGACTCTTTTTGAGGACTCACAAGAGTCTTCTTTGGATTGGTTCAAGCTCTGTTTTTCATCGGACTCGAGAGACAAGCTCTGGCGCCCTGCGCCCGCCTTTCGCCCCGCTCTCTCGCCGCGCCCGCCCGAGGCAGAGCAGGCGTGGCAAGCGTTTTTGCAGCGCGTCGACGCTCATCCGACCGCTCGTCGCCACTATTTTCGCCACCCGCTTCATTCGGGGAGAGGGGACGCCTCTGGGCCCGCCGGTTCGGAGCTTTTTTACGGATGTTTCCGCCTCGCGGCGGGTCGGGCCTATTTTTCGTTCGAGCTCCCGCCTGCCAGCCGCCCCGAATCCGTTTTTGCGAGAGTCTTCGGAGAACTCGTGCCGCAACTCTGGAAACACCTAGAGGGACGGCAGCTCATTTTCGCCTTTCTCTTCGAGAAGTTGCACCGGGAGGACTTACCCCCCCTTCCGTCAGATCTTTCATCCTCGGATGTTTCATCGTGGGTGCAATCGGCACAATTGGGTCGAGCGGCGGGCTCTATGGAGACCTATCGTCCCGACCCCCAGGGGGCTTTCAGTTTTTCCTCAGGCGGGCCTCTTCCGGGAGGCCTCGTCGGAACCCTCGAGCAGGGAGGATTTAACGTCATGACCTATGAAGCCGACACCCCGGAAGAGCTCATCGCTCGCCTGCTCCAGGACGATGCTTTTTCGCTTGTATCGCATGGCGTGTATCTGGGGCGCGTTCTGGAGAACCTAGGGGGGCGTCGCCCCCAGCCGCCCCACAGGCCATGAGGCGTCCTTTTCTCTGGATAGATATTGGTTGGACGCTCGTTTACACGTCGTCCGAATCGCCGGGCGCGGGCGTTCCAGGCCCGGGCGAGTCTTTACGCCGCCAGCTAGGACTCCCGCCGTCCGCTCGGGAACAGCTGGACCGAATCGTTTTTGAGAAAAATCTTCGGACGCCCCAGGCTTTGACGAAGGCTTTGACAGAGGAACTCGCACGGCATGGTCCTCTGCGAGAGGGCCCGCAGGAAGGTATCGGGCTCGAGGCTTGCGTTCAGAACTTCTGGCGTCATCAAAGAAAAGCTCCCGAGCCCGCCGCCGGCGCCGGGGCCTTTTTGAGTTGGCTTCGCGCTCAGGGCTGGGAATACGGGCTCTTGTCCAACATCACGCCGCCCTATTGGGAGGGCGTTGTCGAACTTTTTGGCAGGCTCGTGACGGAGGTGCCGCGTGTGCTCTCTTTTGAGCAGGGTCAGAGCAAACCGCGTCGGGCCCTCTTTCATCAGGCCGAGGCTCTCGCTGCCCGTTCCGGGGCCGAGCTTGCCATCCTAGGCGACGATATGAACAAGGATATCTTGCCGGCTCTGGGGCGAGGCTGGGCGGCGGTGCACGTGACGTCTCTGCGTGACCGGAGTGCCCCGGGTGCCCCGGATGCCCCGGGTGCCCCGGCGGTGTCCGCCGCCGGCAGCGGTTTGGAGCCTCCGCTTTCCCCCTTACAAGTGGCGGAGCGCGCCGTCGCGTTTCCCGCCGAGGGGCCGTCGCGCTATCGAATTTGTCCGGATTTAGAGGCTCTGCCGGTGTGTCTTTCAAGTTTTTTCGACCCTTCGCGCGCGCCTGTTAAGCTCCGGGGCCGGGGAGCGTCTCTCCCTGTCATCGCATCGGTAGAGCATCTCTCGTCCGAATTGATTCGCGAGACCTTGCGGCAGGTCCCCTTGGTCGGGACGCCCTCAGAGCGTCCCTATGCGCGCGCCACCATCGAATGGGATGTGGCTCAGAAGCACGCGGAGCTCTATTACGCCCAGCTTTATCTTCTCAAGCCCCAATTGGAGGTGATCCAGAGTCTGGCGTCGCAACTCCAGAAAATTCTGGCGCGCAATCCCTTTCGTCTAGATTGCGGGCTCCGTCTGGTTTTACGTTTTGCTCGGGATGAGGCTGTCCCACAGTTCTGTTACTGGTTTCCTCCCATTCTAGAGGAAGCTTTTCTGCCAGATGGGCGGTCTGTTTTACTCGTTGCGGACGGGATGCATCGTGTTTTTCTTTCTTCCTCTTATGACAGGTCTCATGTATCGGCCATTCGGGTTACGAATTTGGACCCGGCGTTTCCGTATTATGCGTATCCGCAGGCTCGGGATTGGGGAAAACTGGCGCTTTTGGACGCCAAGCCGCCGCCTTCTGCACGCAAGACCTACCGAGAGGGGGCGAACCCTAAGCGTCTCTTTCGCAACTATAACGCGCTTTTTGCGGCGTTGCAGCCCTCGCGTCGATGAGTCCCCGGGCGCGCCCATAAGCTCCTGATGAAGGACGTGCCAGGACGTGATAGAATAAGAGCCTCCATGATATAGAGGGCCTCATGACCCAGACCTCCGACAAATCTTCCCGGCAATTGTCCCGGCAATCTCGTCCTGATTGGGACAGTATGCTCCTGCAGATTCTTTACGCTTTGCCGGGTCGGTCTCAAGATCCGCGCACGACGCATTCGGCTGTGATTGTTTCGCCGGATCACTCGATTGTTTCGACGGGGTATAATTCGCTGCCTCGGGGGATTTCAGCCCAGGAGCCGGCTCGCTTTGTCAAACCGAGGAAACATTTTTTTTTCGAACACGCGGAACGGAACGCCATTTTTCAGGCCGCCCGGCTGGGTCATGCCACCTTGGGCTGCACGCTTTACACGCAATCGATGCCGTGTTGCGAGTGCGCTCGAGCCATCATCCAGGCCGGCCTGGCAGAGTTGGTCCTGCACGCCAATCACCCCGGCAACCAGAAAGAGCGTTTGGCTCAAGAACCTCATTGTTTTTCCAGAACCATGCTGGACGAAGCCGGCCTGCGGGTGCGTTTTCTGGAGGGCAAAGTTCGAAACCCCGTCCTTTTGTTCGATGGCGAGCCTCTGAGCGACCTTTTTGAAAAAAATATAAACAAAGATATAAATGCAGATTGAGGCTTGACAAGCTTGTGAGAAGCTTGCTAGGGTCCCTGACTATCAGCCCCGGGCCGAGGAAGTCCGGGAGGTCCCGGGAGACCCCGGGAGACCGCCGGGAAGGCGGTTGAGCCGGATTACTGGATAAAGAGAAAAAATGGGTGTCTTAAGACTGATCTGTGTGCGTCTTTTGTGGGGTGTTGGCACGCTTTTTGTGGTCTCCCTGATTATTTTTCTGGGGGTGGAGGCCCTGCCAGGCGATTTGGCCGAGAATCTTTTGGGCCAAGGGGCGTCCGACGAGACGGTCGAAGCTCTGCGACGTAGGCTGGGTTTGGACAGGCCGGCGCCGGTACGCTATTTTTCGTGGCTCTGGGGTTTCACCCAGGGTGATATCGGGTTTTCGCTCGCCACGGGGCGCGAGGTCGCCGACTTGATAGGCTTCCGGCTTTATAACACGTTTTTTCTAGCGGCTTATGCGGCGGCTCTCTCTGTTCCGCTGGCTCTGGGTCTTGGGGTTCTGGCGGCCTTGTACCGGAACGGTTTTTTCGATCGGGCCGTCAATGCGTTTTCCCTGATTTCGATCTCGTTTCCCGAGTTTTTCATTGGTTACGTTATTCTCATTATTTTTGCGAATCAGCTGGCCTGGTTTCCGTCGCTCGTGGATGTCTCCCCTGAGGACGGCTTTGCAGAGCGTGTGTACCGGCTGACGCTTCCGGCTGTCACGCTGACCTTGGCTGTTCTGGCCCATATGATGCGCCTGACGCGGGCCTCTATTTTGCAACTTTTGTCCAATCCCTATATAGAGATGGCCTATTTGAAGGGGCTCCCGCCGCGCCGGATTGTCTTCCGGCACGCGCTGCCGAACGCCATGGCGCCTATTTCGAACGTCGTTGTGCTGAATTTGGCCTATCTCATTGTCGGGGTGGTGGTGGTGGAGGTCGTTTTCACCTATCCCGGCTTGGGTCAATTGATGATAGACTCGGTTGCGGCCCGCGACCTGCCGGTTGTTCAGGCCTGTGCCCTGATCTTTGCGGCGACTTACGTGTCGCTGAATATTCTGGCGGATATTCTCGCCATTGTTTTCAACCCCAGGCTCTTGCATCCGAAATAGGTTTTTCTTGACGTGTTGTTTTCTGAAAAAAAAATAGGTTTGGGAAAGGGGACGCGTTTTTCTCGAGTCGTCTCTCTTTTGTTTTTGTTTAGTCCGATTGTGTGGATAGACGCCCATTCTGAGACCGTTTTGGCATGAAGTTGTTTCTGACTCGATTCTGGGATTTTTTTCTGCAAGCTCCGTGGCGGTGCCGCTTTGGCTTTTTCATTATTTTCGCTTACATTTTCATCGCGATTTTCACGCCGCTTCTGGCCCCCTATGGCGAGGCCGAAATCGTGGGAGGACAGTATGAAGTCTGGAGCTCCACCTTCTGGCTTGGGACGGACAATCTGGGGCGCGACATGCTATCGCGCTTATTATATGGGGCTCGCAACACGGTCGGCATTGCCTTGGCGACGACCTGTCTGTCTTTTGCCCTCGGCGGGAGTCTTGGCCTCGTGGCGGGGACGCTCGGCGGGTGGTATGACCAGGTTTTGAGCCGCATTGTGGATATTTTACTCGCCATTCCGATCTTGATTTTTGCGCTTTTGATTTTGACGGTGGTCGGGACGTCCATTCTCTCGCTTGTTCTGGTGATAGCCCTTCTAGATTCGACCCGCGTCTTCCGCCTCTCGCGGAGTGTCGCTCAGGGCGTCGCCGTTCTAGATTTTGTCGAGGCCGCCCGTCTGCGCGGTGAAAAACTGGGCTGGATTATCTATCGCGAGATTTTGCCCAACATTGCCCCCCCGCTCATTTCGGAATTCGGGTTGCGGTTTTTGTTTGTTTTTCTGTTGATTGCCTCGCTTTCTTTCCTAGGTCTGGGGATTCAGCCTCCTGCGGCCGATTGGGGGTCTATGGTTCGGGACAATGCCGTTCTTCTGACCTATGGCGATTTCACGCCTCTACTTCCAGCCATGGCGATTGCCATTCTGGCAGTCGGGGTCAATTTTGTGATTGATTGGTTTTTGTATAAAACGAGTGGACTCAAAGATAGACATGACCCCGCCCCCAAAACGTAATTCAGGCTCATCTTCAGCCCCCAAGTCGTCGTCCCATACAGAGGACGCCAAGCCGCCTCTGCTGGTTATAGAGAACCTGCACATAGAGGGGGAGACGCCTCAGGGCTGGGTGCCCGTCGTGCAGGATATCAGCCTGACGCTCCGTCGGGGCGAGGTGATGGGCCTCATCGGCGAGTCCGGGGCCGGGAAATCCACCTTGGGTCTTGCAGCGATGGGGTATGTGCGGCCGGGGTGTCGGTTTAGCGGGGGGCGCGTTGTTTTCGATGGGCAGGAGCTCCTTGCCGCCCCTGAGAAAGCCCGGCGTTCGCTTCGAGGCGTGCGGATTGCCTATGTCGCCCAGGCGGCGGCGGCGGCTTTTAATCCCGCCCATCGGCTCCAGGCCCAGGCCATAGAGACCTCCGTTTTTCACGGTGTCAAAACCGCGAAAGAGGCCCGAGACGATTCGATTACCTTGTTTACGCAGTTTCAGCTTCCGTCCCCCGAGACCATTGGGTTTCGTTATCCGCACCAGGTTTCCGGGGGTCAGCTTCAGCGGGCGATGCTCGCGATGGCCATGGCGTGTCGGCCGGATCTCATTATTTTTGATGAGCCGACGACGGCTTTGGACGTTACAACGCAGATTGAGGTCCTGGCTGCGATTCGGTCTGTTGTCGATGATTTCGGGACGGCGGGTCTCTATATTTCGCATGATTTGGCGGTTGTGGTCCAATTGGCCCATAAGGTGATGGTTTTACGGGGAGGCAAAAAAGTCGAGTCCGCTTCAACGCAGGTGATTCTCAAAAAACCGGCCGAGACCTACACCAAAGAGCTCTTATCCGTTCGGAGTCAGAAAAAACCGACGGGCAGTTATAATCGGAAAGATTATCTACTCACCATCCGGAATGTCTCGGCGGGGTATGGGAAGCTTCCCGTCCTGCGCGATGTGAATCTGAATGTTGGGTTTGGTCGGACTGTGGCTCTGGTCGGCGAGTCGGGGTCCGGCAAATCGACCTTGGCTCGTGTGGTGACGGGGCTTCTGCCGCCCTCTGAGGGCACGATTATGCTCGGGGATGAGACCTTGGCGCCGGACTACAGAAAGCGTCCGCCCGAACAGTTGCAGACCTGTCAGATGGTGTATCAGATTCCGGACACGGCGCTCAATCCGCGCCAACGGGTTCGAGATGTCATTGGCCGTCCTCTTACGTTCTATAAAGGCTTGCGGGGTTCGGTTCGCGACGAAAAAGTGCGCGATTATTTGCGCCTCATAGAGCTAGAGCCGGACAAATTCATGGACTGCTATCCCAGCGGCTTATCCGGCGGACAAAAACAGCGTGTCTGCCTCGCGCGCGCCCTCTGTGTCGAACCGAGCCTGGTGATCTGCGATGAGGTTACGTCAGCTCTGGACCAGCTGGTTGCCGAAGAGATTCTCAAACTCCTGACGCGTCTTCAGAAGGAACTTGGTCTGTCCTATCTCTTCATCACGCACGACATCAGCACGGTGCGGGCCATCGCCGACGAGGTCGTGGTCATGTATCAGGGCAGTGTCATAGAGCAGGGCCCGCGGGAATCTATGTTTGTGCCGCCGCATCATCCTTACACGGATTTACTCTTGTCTTCGGTTCCTGTGATGGACGACACCTGGTTAGAGCGTCATTTGGCGCATCGAGAAACGCTCTCGGGGCGGGCTGGAGGAGCTGGAGGGCCTGGTTCGGGTCCCGCCTGACCTTCCCTCTCGCTTGAGCTGGGGCCTGAGCTGGGACTAGGGTTTCGTCGTGGCGGCCCTCTTCCGGTGGTTTCGTGTGTCGCCTTTGGGGCGTCGGCGGCTTCGGATTTTTTATCGAAATCGCCCGGGCTTTTTGTCGCTCCTTTTTTTTTTAGGCCTGCTGGGGCTTTCTCTTTGTTCCGAATTCATCGCGAATGATCGGCCTTTGCTCGTTCGTTTTCGCGACGCCTTTTTTTTCCCCGTTTTTGTAGACTATGCCGAGACCGACTTTGGCGGGACCTTCGAGACGGAAGCCGACTATCATGACCCCTTTCTTCTGGATTTAATCCGGAGCGAGGGTTGGGTTTTATGGCCTCCGATTCCCTATAGTTACGACACGCATGTGCAGGATTTAGGCGCCCCGGCGCCCACCCCGCCGGACGGCCGGCACTGGCTGGGCACCGACGACCAGGGCCGCGATGTGGTGGCCAGAGTGCTCTATGGGCTTCGTCTCTCCATTTTATTTGGTCTGACGCTCACGTTTTTTTCCTCTATCATTGGCATCGGGGCGGGAGTGGTGCAGGGTTTTTTTGGGGGACTGATCGATCTCATCGGCCAGCGTCTCATCGAGATATGGCAGAGCATGCCCAGTCTCTATATTTTAATCATTGTTGCGTCGGTGATTCGAATCAATTTCTGGTGGCTTTTGGGCATTCTGCTTTTGTTCAGCTGGACGGCTCTTGTGGCCGTGGTGCGAGCCGAGGTTCTGCGTGTGCGCAAACTGGATTATGTCTTGGCGGCTCGGGCTCTCGGTTTATCCAATGGGCGTCTCATGCGGCGTCATATTTTACCCAATGCGTTTGTGGCGGGTCTGACTTTATTGCCTTTCATTGCTTCGGGTTCGTTGGTGGCTCTGACCTCGCTAGATTTTCTAGGTCTGGGTTTGCCGCCGGGGTCGGCTTCGTTGGGCGAGCTTTTGAATCAGGGGTATCGGAATTTACATGCGCCTTGGCTAGCTCTGGCGGGTTTTGTGGTGACCGGCGTTTTATTGACGCTTTTGATTCTCATCGGTCAAGCGGTTCGGGATGCGTTTGACCCTCGGCACGGTGTCTCGAGCCCCGCCTGAGGCCCCGCCTTTGCTGGCGGTTCAGGATGTATCGCTCTGGTTTGGCTCTCGGCAGATTTTGCACGATGTTTCTTTTTCGCTCGAACGGGGGGAGTTTCTAGCCCTTCTAGGCCAGAGCGGCTCGGGTAAAACGCTTCTGGGTTTATCGATTCAGAGCCTTCAGCCGGCGGGGGCGCGTGTGGCGGGCGGCGTGCGCCTAGACGGCCGAGACCTTCTGGGTTTACCCGAAAAAAAACTATGGGGGATTCGCGGGCGTCGCATCGGCGTCGTGTTTCAAGAGCCCATGGTGGCTTTGAATCCGCTCCATGTCGTCGAGCGTCAAATCGGGGAGGCTCTGAGGCTCCACAATCCGGGCATGCCGCGCCGTGCCCGCGCCGCCCGCGTCGGCGAGCTGCTGGAGATGGTCGAATTACCCCTCGAGCGGCGGCGGTCGTATCCGCACCAGCTCTCGGGCGGGGAGCGCCAGCGGGTCATTATCGCCATCGCCTGTGCCAATCGGCCGGATCTCCTGATTGCCGACGAGCCCACGACCGCCCTCGATGTCACGGTCCAGCGCAAAGTGATCGAGCTCCTGAGACGCCTCCAACACCGGTTCGGCATGGCGATGCTTTTCATCACGCACGACATGCGGCCTGTCCGGCATTTAGCTCAGCGTGTTCTCGTTTTGCATCAAGGCCGTCGAAGCGCCTATGGGCCCGCGGCCAGCGTGCTGGCGCACCTGGAGACACAAGGTCCACAAGGTCCACAAGGTATGGGTTTTTTTCTTTCGGGCACGCGCGACGGGGGCTCTTCGCCCTCCGCTCCCGCCTCTGAGCCCGGGTCGTCCAAGCCAGAGCCGCCGGCCCCGGAGGCCCCGAAGACAGACCAAAAAAGAGACGGGCCCGAGCCTCTTTTGCGGGTGGAAAACCTGAGCGTGCGGTTCCCTATCCGGCGTTTGGGGCGTTCGCAGCTTTTTTTTACGGCTGTGGATGCGGTGTCCTTCGAGATGGGGCCGGGGCAGACGCTGGGTCTTGTGGGGCCGAGCGGGTCGGGTAAAACGACCTTAGGTCTCGCCATTTTGCGTCTTGTTCGAAGCGAGGGGAAGTGTTTTTTCGACGGCTTGGGGCTCCATGGGCTCCCGGAGCGGCGTTTAACGCCCCTGCGTCGGGACATGCAGATTCTTTTTCAAGACCCGTTCAGCTCTTTGTCGCCGCGTATGAGTGCCACCGATTTGGTGGCCGAGGGACTCGACGTGTTCGAACCGTCGCTTCCCCCCCGGGCTCGGGAAGAGCGGGTCTGTGCCATGTTTGAAAACGTGAGGCTAGACCCCGCTCAGCGTCACCGTTATCCGCACGAATTCTCGGGCGGCGAGCGCCAGCGTCTGGCTTTGGCTCGCGCGCTCATTCTGCGCCCGCGCCTGATTATTCTGGACGAGCCGACGTCGGCTCTCGACGGGGAGACGGCCTGGCGGCTCCTGACCTTATTGCGGGAGTTGCAAGTTCAGTTCCGCCTGTCGTATCTTTTGATCACGCACGATTTGAGAAGAATGCGCTTTCTGGCCGACGAGGTCCTGGTTTTACACAAAGGGCAATTGGTTGAAAGGGCGTCTCTGTCCGTTTTGTTCCGGGCGCCGTGTCACCCGGTCACTCGGGAGCTTGTGGAAGCGGCGGCGGAAGATCCCGGCTCAGCAGACCCCGGCTCGGACATCGGTGCCGCTGCGTTTTAGTTTGCCTCCAAAATTCGATAGAGGACGCCTCGACTGTCATCGCTGACCAAGAGCGTGCCATCCCAGTGGGTCTTGATATCCACAGGCCGCCCTCGGCGTCCGGGCATTGTCAAAAAACCATCGACGAGACTATAGGCCCGCCCCGGTTGACCTGTCGGCGAAAAAGGCAGGACCAGAATTTTATAGCCGTCCGGTTCCGTGCGATTCCAGGAGCCGTGTAAAGCCACAACCGCCCGGTTGGTGAGGGAACTCAAGCGAGTGCCTCGGTAAAAATGGAGCCCCAAGGGGGCGTTATGGGCTCGAAATTCATAGATTGGGAATTGCAATTCCTGAAGGGGTTCCTGGTCGGCGGCCCCGTCCTCCCGGCGGAGGGTTTGTTCGGGCTCACTGAGGATTTGACCCCCGGCGTAGAACGGAAATCCGAAATGCTCGCCGGCTCTCGGGGCGTGGTTGAGTTCATCGGGAGGCAGGTCATCGCCCAGAAAATCGGCGCCATTGTCGGTGAAATAGACAGACCCGTCCCATGGGGCAAAGTCCATGCCGACCGAATTCCGGACGCCTCGGGCGAAGACGGTTGGCTGTGTAAAGTCTCCGGTGAATTCCAGGATTGTGCCTTCCAGTCCCTGGGGGTGACAGATATTGCACGGGGCCCCGACGCCGACCAAGAGCCTCTCCTGAGTCGGGTGGAGCGCCAGATAACGCCAGCCGTGCCAGGCTTTATCGGGCAATTCCTCGAAAAGACGCTCGGCCGGCGGGAGGTCTTTCTGAAAGGCATCGAATCGAAATCGAGACAAACGGTGTTGCTCGGCCAGATAGAGATACGGCGCCCGCCACGCAATCCCATTGCCGGCTTTCAGGTCCTCCGCTAGAATCGAGAGCTCGCCCGCGTGAAGCCCGTACAGAACCTCGCCGCGCGTGGAGACAAAAATGGTTTGGATTTCCTCGGCCACGGCGATGGAGCGCGCCGCGGGGACTCGGGCATATATCTCTATGGCGAAACCGGGGGCGAGCTTCAGTCCTGCGAGCGTGGCCTCAATTGGGGCCTCTGGCGTCTGGGCCCACGCTTGCCCGGCCCCCCGGATCTCTCCGGCGGCGGCGGCGAGACCGCCCAAGAGGAACAGCCATGTCCCGCTCCATGTTCTTAAAGAACGGGCCAGGGCCGCAAGATGTGGTCTTGAAAAAGAAGCTCGTTCTCGGAAGGGGCGGAAGGAGAGGCGTGCTTTGCAGCTTCGTCGGTCTGCTCTCCGGCAACCGTCCGAGCCCTCAGAACTTGGGCAATGAGATACGTGTCTTGATGGCATATATAGTCTCCGATGGGGCGTCTCTGGCGTGTCATGAGCGGGGGGCCTTTCGGCACCGACGACGAGGCGGAGCCCTCCCTTGCGGCGGCCAGCGCGGGTGCCTCTGGCGAGGCCGGCGAGGCCGGCAGGGCTCGTTCCGCCTTAAAGAGTCGAAACGCATATTTAGGCTTGCCCTTATAGTGGACTCTCGCGGTCACTTCGTGCCCCGGAAAACATCCTTTTGTCCAGCTTATATAGTTCAAGCGATCGAGCCCGGCGACCAGCGGCCAGCGGCCCGCCAGAGCCGCCCCGCCCTCGACAATGCCATAAGGGAGAAAATTCATCCTCGCCGCGGCGGGGGTTTCGCCCAGGGCTTCGTATGGCTTGGTCTCTTGTTTTGGGCTCCCCGAGGCGTAAAGACGCCACCCCAGCTTGGGGTGGCGTGTGTCTGTGACTTTTTGAAACGAATTGGTGTGTGTTTTTTCGAGATATTCTTCTCTGTTTTCTGGGTTTTCTGGCGTTTGGCGGGTGTCGGATGGCCTGGCTAGGAACCCGACGACCTGCCAAGCGGGTTCCACCTCCAGGGAGAAGCGTTCGGCCACCCGCGCCGCCGAGAGGGCTCTGCCGAGGGGCCTCAAATCCGCCAGCGCACAATCCAACATATAGACCTGAGGCTCGCGCCGCAGGACGTACATGTCGAACCGAATTTTGCCGCCTGCCTCTAGGAGAAGGGCCGGGGCTCCTTCCCAATCCCGAAGCGGCCGCACATCCTGCGTGAGTAGATTCTGTAAAAAACCGAGCGCGTCCGGTCCCGACACACGAATGAGGCCTCGGTCCGGCAAAGAAAAGAAAGGCATGCGGGTGGTTTATTGCACTCCCCGTCAGCCGGGGTTTTTGCCGGAGGCGTCGCGCGTCTGGAGGAGCGGCCACGGCCGCCGTGCGGCCAGATGTCGCAGGCATCCTTCGCCGTCCTCTCGATTGATATAGGCGCCGGTCAGCAAGCGGTGGCCGGTAAAGGCGGTCCGCGCGTGGAGCGTGCGCCAGTTATCAAACAGCAGAGCCCGCCCGGGTCTCAGGCGAAACCGACACTGCCGCGCCGGGTCTTGGAGCCGGGTCTCCAGCGCATCCAGCGCGCTATAAAAGGCGGCCTGTTCTTCTCGGTCCATCCAGAAGGGGCCTCGGTCGTGGGGGTTGTAGCGTATGGCTCGAAACTGGGCGGTCTCTGGGTCCAGTTGGATGAGGGGCGCGCGTGTCTCCAGATAAAGCGGGCGGTCGAGAAAATTCTTCCCGAAATAGACCCACGGGAGCGGCGTCTCTGCCAGAAGAGGCGCCAAAGTCGGATGGTGTTCTCGGACGTCCTCCCATGCCCCGAGGCCGTCGCCTAGGACGGTTTCGCCGCCCTGGCCGTCGAAAGCCAGAACGTGGAAGAGCTGATAGCCGGGCGGGTCGAACATATACGTCCCGTCGGTGTGGAGGTCTATGGCCTCGTTGGTGTAGGCCGAGTCTTGGAACTGCAAATTGGCCTCAATTTTCCATGTGTCGCCATAGAGACTCCGGCGCACATAGCCGAGGGTCTCGGCGATTTTATGCGTATCGGCCTGAGTCGGCGGCACGGCGTCAATGAACGCAAAGCCGTCTCGATGGACGGCGGTCAGGAACAGACGGAGAAGGTCGGCATCGGTCTGTAAGGCACGCCAGTCGGCGGTAAAGGCGTGCTCGGCTGTGAAGCCAGAGACGCTCCAGGCCACGGGGGGTGGGACGACGGCGTCTTGGGGCGGGTGCCCCGTTTGCGGGTTCCCCGCCAGAGCGATGAGCCAGTCGAGGTCAAAAACTTCAGCCGGGTCTTTGTTCTCGAATTGAACGAGCAGCTTGGTTTCTGTCGCGTCTAGACGGACCTCGAGGGGCCGCTGGGCTGGCCCGTAATGCACCCGTGTCCGCTGCGAGACCCGCGGGTCGACGGCGCCGAGCCGGTGGTCCTGGAGCCACCGCCAGGAAAAAAACAGCCCCCGAGGCGGCGTGTGGGGCGTGTGCACCCCCACGCCGTCGGCCTCGAGTTCCAGTTTTACAGATGTCGCCATGTCCAAATTTCTCCCTGTAAATCCTCCATGCGTTTTGCCTTCGCCGCCTATGGGGGCGGCCCCCGCCGGGGGGTGTGTCGGGCTGTTTATCGGGACTCTGGTCTTAAAAAGCCCTCAGACAGAGCCTCGGGGTCCATCTAGTCCAGATACATCCCGGCCCAGAAGCTGGCCGGCTCCCCGTCCCAAGATAAACCCACGGACACCTCCCGCGGTCAGCTCCATGCAGACAGAAAGACGCCCCCAGACACGCGGCTCAAAGAAAAAAAACCGGGAAAATAAAACCGGTCGGTTTCTCCGAGGTCCGCCTGGCAATTCACCCGAGCATCCATCCGGAGTTTCTCTCTGCCGGGTCGCCGAGCCCGCCCCCGGGCCCCTACCGGTTTCTAAAAGCCCAATAACAATTTACCCAGAAAAATCTGCCCGGAAGTCGTTTGCAATACGGTTCACAAACATGTATACTCGCCCGCGCATCCTCCTCGAGAAGCGGGAAAATTCGAGGGAGGCCGCCTGTATTGTGGCAGGAATTCGGGATTCGGTCAAGTTTTGTTGCGGGTTTTGTTGCAGGTTTTATTGTTTGTTTCCTTTCAAGGTTTGTGTTCTATGAGACTATTTCTTTACATCACGGCATGGGCAGTGGGCTCTTTTTTCATGAGCGTCGGTTTCGCAGGGGAGACCCTGGATAGAGTGTGGCGGACTCGGACGCTTGTTTTGTCCTCGGACCCCGAGTACCCCCCTCAGAGTTTTTTGAACGAAAATAATCTGATGGACGGGTTCGACGTGGAGGTCGCTCGGGAAATCGCCCGCGAACTCAACGTTAAATTGAAGGTCGTGACCCCCGCCTGGGAGGTCATTACGGCCGGCAATTGGCGGGGGCGTTGGGATATCTCGGTGGGGTCCATGACGCCCACCGAAGCCCGAGCGCGGGTTCTAGATTTTCCGGCGATTTACTATTATGTGCCGGCGGCTTTTGCGGTTCACCAGGACTCGTCCGTTCAGTCGGTCGCGGAACTGGAGGGGACGGCGATTGGCGTTTGTGGCGGCTGTACCTACGAGGCCTATCTCAAAAAAGAATTGGTGATAGATGCCATTGGCGTGCCGGCCTTCACGTTTGATGTCGAGGCGGGCTCTATCAAGACCTATGACACCGACACCAGTGCCTTTGACGATTTGCGTTTGGGCTCGGGGGTGCGTTTGGACGCCGTCATGTCGGCGCTTCCCACGATTCAGGAGGCGGTCAAAGGCGGGTATCAGCTCCGGGTCATCGGCGAGCCGGCCTATTATGAGCCTCTAGCCGTCGCGGTGGATAAAGTGGACCCAGAGTTTTCCGAAAAAATCGCGTCCATCATTGAGAAGCTCCATAAAGACGGCACGCTGACGCGTCTGTCCGTCAAATGGTACGGCGTCGATTTGACGAAAATCCGCAACGGCGATGGATGAGAAAACCGACTGTAAGGCACGCCAATCGGCGGTAAAGGCGGCTCGGCTGTGAATCCGGAGACGCTCCAGGCCACGGGGGGCGGGACGACGGCGTCTTGGGGCGGGCGCCCCGCTTGCGGGTGCTCCGCCAGAGCGATGAGCCAATCGATGTCAAAAATTTCAGCTGGGTCTTTTTCCTCGAATTGAACGAGCAG
Source organism: Alphaproteobacteria bacterium (assembly GCA_965203415.1). Lineage (GTDB taxonomy): Bacteria > Pseudomonadota > Alphaproteobacteria > CBDBCS01 > CBDBCS01 > CBDBCS01. Next base: position 1,135,960 of record CBDBCS010000006.1, read on the forward strand.
CTTGAATCCGTCGTCAAACTGTCGTCTCGGGTGGGCCCCGGGAGGGGAAGCTGTCTTCCGGTACACGATGAGCCGATAGCCCACAAAAAGCGGATGTGGTTTTTTCCGCCGTGTGCCCGGGTGGTTCGCGTCCCCTGAGGGGGTTTTTGTAGGGTTCTTTGTGAGGGTTTTTGTCCGATTCGCGCCTTATTTCGCTCTTTGTTTGATTCCCTTCGGGCCCTACCATCGGGCGAGCGTCCGCCGGCCCGTCGCTCGCCGCGCGATTCCTTTCTAGCGGACGTTTGGCCCCGGGTCAGGGTCTTCGTGTTGGGCCTCTGGGCCAGGCGCGTTTGGGTCGGCTGGAGCCTTTTATTTCTTTTCCTGGTTGCCCTAGACCTGCGTCGAGGACTCATCGGAGCCGGCTTGGCCCCTGTTTTCGGTGCCCCCGACCAGAGTGGTTGGGTTGCTCGGCTGGCGGCGGCCTTGTGTGTTGTTGTTGCGCTACGCCTCAATTTTTATTTTCTGAGCTTTTTGCGTCTTTCCCGCCAGGTCGTTGTCGTATGGGTTGAGCTCCTGTTTTTGATCGGCGTCTTTTTTTACAGCTTTAATCTTTCGTACGAATTTATTTTAGGGAAGCTCCCTTTTTTAGTTTTTCAGGGTGTTTTCACGACGCTTTATATCTCGCTTTTATCCATTTTTTTCGCCTGTGTTGTGGCACTTTTAGCGGCTCTCGCCAAGCTGAGTCGCAATGGCGTTCTGAGAGGCAGTGCGCTTCTTTACGTCTCTTTTTTCCGCGGCACGCCTCTTTTAGTCCAGTGTTTCATCATTTATCTGGGCTTGCCTCAGTTGGGCCTGGTGCTGGCGGCTGTGCCCTCGGGCATTTTAGCTTTGACGCTGTGCTATGGGGCCTATATGGCAGAGATTTTTCGGTCCGGCATTCAGAATGTGCCGGCGGGTCAGCGCGAGGCGGCTCTGGCTTTAGGTCTGGGGCGCGGGCTCATTTTCACACGCATTATTTTTCCGCAAGCCATGCGCTTGATTGTGCCTCCGACGGGGAATCAATTTATCGCGATGCTCAAGGATTCATCGCTCGTTTCCGTGATGGGCGTCTGGGAGCTGATGTTTCTAGCCCGTACCCTGGGACGGAGCGAATTTCGCCACTTCGAGATGCTTCTGACAGCGGCGGTGCTCTATTGGCTTCTTTCCATGGTTTTTGAACTCGCCCAGGCGCGTTTGGAGCGTCATTACAATCGCGGGCACTGACACCCTAGGCGAGAAGGCGAGCCTTGACAACGCTCTCTTTTTGTGCTAGCCCCTAGCGTATAGGTGCACGGGTGCCTGCTTCGGCGGGGCCTCGTTGCGGTGAGGACCGCGGGTCTGCCTCTGGTGGGGGGCTCGGGTTTTTGTCGACTCAAAAAAAAGGCTGTTTTCAGGTTTTTTCCCGGTGTAATTCCCGGTGTGATTCCATGTCTCAAGAGAAACTCACCCATTTAGCGGCCTCTTTTTTGCAAGAGGGCCAAACGCTTGCCGTGCAGCGGGCGCATAGTCTTTTTCTGCCGGCTCATGTTCTCAAAGCGTTATTGCAGCATCGGGACCAGCAGGCTGGGGCTCTGATTGCTCAGGCCGGAGGGTCGGCCCCGGCTCTGGAGGCGGCTGTGGACGCTTTTTTGTCGGAACAGGCGACGCTCCACAGCGGCGGAGCCCCGGCCATAGACCGGTCTCTACAAAATGCGCTGGCCGAGGCTCTACGCCTGAGTGAAAAACACGGCGACCGGTTTATTGCGGCGGACATTCTTTTACTCGGTCTGGTTGCGACGCTCCCGGCATTGTGTAAACAAGCCAAGCTCACGGCTGGTGCTCTCGAGAAAGCGGTTCTCGAAAATCGCAGAGGCCGCAAAATAGAGTCCCAAACGGCGGATGCCCACCTAGAGGCTCTGCAGCGTTATGCGGTGGATCTCACGCAGGCGGCTCTGGCTGGCCAATTGGACCCGGTGATCGGGCGCGACGACGAGATTCGCCGGACGCTCCAGGTTCTGGCGCGTCGAACGAAAAACAATCCCGTTCTGATCGGCGAGGCCGGCGTCGGCAAAACGGCAGTCGTCGAGGCCATCGCGACGCGCATTGTCCGAGGCGATGTGCCTTTGTTGCTCCAGAACAAGCGTCTCATGCGTATTGATCTGGCCCAATTGGTGGCGGGGGCGAAATATCGGGGCGAATTTGAGGAACGCCTCAAGGCCCTCCTCGCCGAGATCGAGGCCGCCGAAGGCCAGATTATCTGTTTTATCGACGAGCTCCACACGCTCATGGGCGTCGGCAAGGTCGAGGGCGGCCTAGACGGGTCGAATATGTTCAAGCCTGCTCTGGCCCGGGGCACGTTGCGTTGCATCGGTGCCACGACGCTGGACGAATATCGGATGCATATCGAAAAAGACCCGGCCCTTGTCCGTCGGTTTCAGCCGGTGCGTGTCGCCGAGCCCTCGCTGGAGGACACCCTGTCCATTCTGCGCGGCATCAAGGAAAAATACGAACTCTATCATGGGGTCACGATCCGAGACCAGGCTCTTGTGGCGGCGGCTCGGTTGTCTCAGCGTTATATTCGCGACCGGTATTTGCCAGATAAGGCGATCGATCTCGTGGATGAGGCCTCGAGTCGCATTCGCTTGGAGGCGGACTCTAAACCCGAGGCTCTGGACGAATGCGACCGCAAACTGCTGCGGCTCAAAATAGAACGCGAGGCTCTTAAAAAGGAGAAAGACCCCGACTCGCAGGCGCGGCTCGAACACCTCGAGACCGAGATCGAGAAATGGCGTCACCAGTTCGAATCTTTGACCGAGCAATGGCAGGCTGAGAAAGCGCGTCTCCAGGAGGGAACGGCTCTGCAGACGCAGCTGGACGCCGCCCGTCAGGAGCTCGAACGCGTCCAGCGCGAAGGCAATTTATTGCGGGCAGGCGAATTGACCTATCACCTCATCCCGACGCTGGAGGCGAAAATCCGCCAGCGCGGCCAGACGTCCCCCGAGGCGCATCTTCTGCTCCGCGAAACGGTGACCGCCGAGGATATTGCCACGCTTGTCTCGCGCATGACCTCCATTCCGCTGGAGGCGATGATGACCGAAGAGCGTGAAAATCTCTTGGAGCTGGAGAAACGCCTTTCGGCCCGCGTCATCGGCCAGCCGGGGGCGATTCACACGGTTTCCAATGCCATTCGCCGCGCACGAGCCGGTCTCGCGGACCCGAGCCGGCCTCTCGGCACTTTTTTGTTTTTGGGCCCGACGGGTGTCGGCAAGACGGAACTCGCCAAAGTCCTGGCCGAGATTTTGTTCGATAAACATCTGCTCCGGTTCGACATGTCCGAGTATATGGAGCGCCACGCTGTTGCGCGTCTCATCGGCGCGCCCCCGGGGTATGTCGGGTTCGAACAGGGAGGCACGCTCACCGAGGGGGTCCGGCGTCTGCCTTATCAGCTCTTGTTGTTCGACGAGATCGAAAAGGCGCATAGCGATGTTTTCAATCTTTTTCTGCAGCTTCTGGACGAGGGGCGTCTGACCGACTCGCACGGGCGCGAGGTGGATTTTCGGAATTGTCTCGTGATTTTGACCTCGAATTTAGGGGCGAGAACGTCCTCCCCGGACGCGCGTCTTCAAACGCTCCGGGCCACGTTCCGTCCCGAGTTTCTCAATCGCCTGGATGCGCTTGTGCATTTCGAGCCTCTGGGGCCGGCGTCGAGCGCGGCGATTGTCCGGCTTCAGCTCGCCCAGTTGGAGGCGCGTCTGGCTGACCAAAAGATCACGCTGTCGGTCACCGACCGGGCGGTCGCTCAATTAGCCGAGATGGGGCTGGACCCCGTCTATGGAGCCCGCCCCGTCAAACGCTTGATACAGACCGAAATTGGCGACCAGCTGGCGATACAGCTGCTGGAGCAAACCCATCTGGAGGGGGCTCAGGCCCGGATTGATTATGAGCCCCCGGGATCTCCGGGGTCGCCGGGGCCGCCGGGGTCGCCGGCGGCGTTTTGTGTGAAGCTTGTGCCTGCCGCCTCTGGCAAGCAAGCAAGCTAGCTTGCTTTTCCACGCAAGAGGAGGCATGATGCCCGCGTGCTAGGGCCCGGCTCTCTTTCCTGCCGCCTGCTCCGCGTTGTGATGTTTCGGGCCGTCGCCCGGTGATAAAGTCGGTGTCGATAAAATCGGTGCCGATAAAAGCCATGCTTGGGGCCCTCGGACAGCCTTTAAAGACTTTGTGCTGTCTGTCCGGAAAGGTGAAAAAAGTGAATGAGACAGCTTGTCCGCGGTGTGATAGAGCTTCTGAAACGTCCCCCTGCCCTCGCTTCTGGTACCGCCGCTTGTTCGGGCTTTGAGGCCGCTCTCGGGAATGGGGAGCCGCTGGCCTCGCCGCCTGACACGCGTCGAGCCGACCCCGGGCGTGCGTCCGGTGCGAGGTCTGGGGCAAGGGCGGCGACCAAGGCCGAGGGGGCCGGTGCTGTATGACGATCGAAGATTACGTCCGGGCGCTTTTGGCTCTGTTTTTTGTCCTAGGTCTTCTGGTCGGGCTTTACCTGGTTCTCAAGCGTCTTCAGCTCCGAGGTTTTCTAGGCAATCTGGGGCCAGCCGGCGAACCAGGCGGCCGCCTAGAGCTTTTATCCTCGCTGGGGCTCGGGGGGCGGCGCCAGATTATTGTGGTCGGGCGAGGACGGGTGCGTTATGTGATTCTGTGTTCGCCCACCCGAGACCTCTTGCTGGAGACCTATCAAAAGACAGAGTCGGCAGCAGCGTCGACCGCGTCGGTCGAGGGGGAAAAGAAACCTCGCCCTTCTTCTGAGGCGCCCTCTTTCGCTTCGTTCTTGTCATCGGTCGTGCGGGGGAAGGCCGGGGTCGGTTCGAGAAAAACGCTCTTGCCCCCCGGCGAGGAATGATGCGCTTCTTCTGTCCTCCGGCCTGTCGCCCTGAACCCCGATTCGAGTCCCGCCCTGAGTCCCGTTTTTTGTCTGTTCGCTTGTCTGTTCGCGTCCCGTCTATGCCTATGCCCTGGCTGAGTTGTTTCTGGGGTGGTTTGCCGTCCGGTTTAGTGTCTTGGGCTCGCGGCGGGGTTGCGAGCTGCTGGCGGCCGCTGTCTCGCGTGTTGGGGTCTCTTTCGTTTCTTTCGTTTTTATTGTTTCTATCGTTTCTGGGACTGGTTTTCTGGCTCGGGTCGGCGGGGTTGGCTTGGGGACAGTCCATCCAGCTGGACTTTGGCGAGGGCGGGTCTGTGACGGCGCGTCTGGTTCAGCTCATTGTTTTTCTGACGGTCATCAGTCTGGCGCCCTCTTTGCTGGTGATGGTGACCAGTTTCACTCGGATTGTCGTGGTGATGTCTATCTTGAGGACGGCTCTGGGGACTCAGACGACGCCGCCCAATGCGGTTCTGGTTTCTCTGGCGCTTTTTATGACGTTTTTTGTGATGCAGCCGGCTCTGGAACAAGCATGGGAGCAGGGCGTGCGCCCGCTGATTGACGAACAAATCACCGAAGCCGAGGCCTATGAATTATCCGTCGCTCCCGTGCGAGAGTTTATGCTGCGGAATGTCCGGCCTCGCGATTTACAACTTTTTTTCGATATGGGGGCGATCGAACAGCCCGAGGGGCCCGAGGCTACCCCGCTGCGAGCTCTGGTGCCTGCCTTTATGATCTCGGAATTGCGCCGCGCCTTCGAGATAGGCTTTTTGATTTTCCTGCCTTTTCTCGTGATCGATATGGTGATTGCGGCGATTTTGCTCTCTATGGGGATGATGATGTTGCCGCCGGTGATTATTTCGCTCCCGTTCAAGCTCATTTTTTTTGTGCTCGTAGATGGTTGGTATTTGCTGGTCGGGTCTCTGATTCAGAGTTTCGCTTAAAACGATTGTGGCGACGGATTCCGCCGAGTGCCCAAAGGATTGGGCCGATTTGATAGGAACGCACGCGTGCCCGACGCTGGAGGCGACACGCCGGCTGGCCGCCCGGTGTGCCACCCGGTGTGCTACCCGGCTGGCGGCCCCTCTAGAGGGCCTTTATTTGTCGGGGCCGCTCGGAAGCGGGAAGAGTTTTTTTGCCCGAACGCTGATTCGAGAGGCTCTGGGGGTCCCGGATCTTTCGGTCCCCAGCCCTAGTTTTCTGCTGCGTCAGGATTATGTTTCGGCCTCGAGGCGTCTGGTTCACCTAGACTTGTACCGCCTGTCGAGTGGTGGGCCTCTGGACTTCCTGCTGGCGGATGGGGAGCCCTCTGACTTTTACCTCATAGAGTGGCCCGAGAGGCTCGACGGGCACTACCCGTTTCGAGGCCTCTTCGTTCAGTTTCAATTCGACAAGCGGAACCCAGAGGCGCGTTGGATCAGCTTCGCCCCGCAAGCCCCTTCCGGCGGCATCGAGCCTCCCCCGAGCCCCTCACGCTGAGCCGTCTGCGACCAGGCAGATGTATTTGATCTCCAGCCAGTCTTCTATGCCGTATTTGGAGCCCTCTCGCCCGAGTCCGGACTCTTTCATGCCGCCAAAAGGGGCGACCTCGGTGGAAATGAGCCCCGTATTGACGCCGATAATCCCATAGTCCAGCTTCTCACAGACGTCCATGATACGCCTCATGTCTTTGGCGTAAAAATACGCCGCCAAGCCAGAGGGCGTGTCATTGGCCATAAAGAGCGCCTCAGCGTCCGTCTCGAACGGGATGAGCGCGGCGACCGGCCCGAAGATTTCCTCGCGGGCGATGCGCATGGTCGGCTGGACGTGCTCCAGCAGCGTCGGCTGCCAATAGAGACGGCCATGGGACGCGGCGCCCTGACCTCCCACAAGAGCCCGAGCCCCGTCCGCCAGAGCCTCCCCGACCAGAGAAGCAACTTTGTCATAAGCCCGCGGATTGATAAGAGGCCCGCAATCCGTTTCAGGGAGAATGGGGTCGCCTAAGGTATAGGCTCGAATACGTTCTGCCAGTTTGTCTCGGAACGCCGCATAGACGTTTTTCTGGACCAAAATCCGGTTCGCACAGACGCACGTCTGACCCGCGTTGCGAAATTTACAAACCATGGCGCCGTCGACCGCCGCGTCTAAGTTCGCGTCGTCGAAAACGATGAAAGGCGCATTGCCCCCCAATTCCAGAGACACTTTTTTGACCGTTCCGCTGGCGAGCCTCATGAGCGTTTTTCCCACTTCCGTCGACCCCGTGAAGCTGATCTTGCGGATGGTCGGGCTTGTCGCCAAAATCTCGCCCAATTCTGGAGCGAGTTCGCGCCGGCACGGCACCACATTGAGCACCCCAGGAGGAACCCCGGCCTCCAGAGCCAATTGGGCGATATAGAGCGCCGTGCCCGGGGCGTCCTCGGCCGGCTTGAGGACCATGGTACAGCCCGCCGCGAGAGCCGGGGCCGCTTTTCGCGTGACCATGGCGGCGGGAAAATTCCAGGGCGTGATCCCGGCGGTGACGCCGATGGGCTCTTTGGTGACCAGGACGCGGGCATCGGGACGGTGCGGCGGGACGATATCGCCATAGATGCGTCTGGCCTCGTCGGCGAACCAGTCGGCGAATTGGGCGGTGATGGCTGCTTCTGTTTCGGCCTCTCGGACGGGTTTGCCCATCTCCACGGCCATCAGACGCGCAAGATTCTCGCGATGTGCGGCGAGCAATTGCGCCCATCGGCGCAAAATCTGACTTCGGTGGGCCGCTAGAGTCGCTCGCCAGGCCGGTTGAGCCCGCTCGGCACTTTGAATGGCTGCCAAAGTGAGCTCGGCGTCCGCTTCGCCGACCTCATAGAGGGTCTCCTGATTGGCAGGATTATGGACGGCGAAACATCTGGAGCCCCGGACGTATCTGCCGTCTATAAGCGGAGCTAACTCCCAACCGGCGGGCCCTTGCGCCCGGATGGCGTCTATCGGGCGCATGAGACAAGGGACTCCTTGTGTTGGGAGTTTGCCACCGCTGGCTTTGGCCCCGCTCTCGTGCGCCAGCTCGAGGCCGGATAGACCCCCAGCACGCGTTGATGCACGCTGAAGAAGCTCAATTCCTCCATGGCGAGTTGGACCTCGGGAGCGTGGAGGTGTCCCTCGAATTCCACAAAGAATTGGGTATTGGTAAAGCGTTCATCGATCATATAGCTCTCCAGTTTGACGAGATTGACTTTATTGGTTGCGAAGCCCCCAAGTCCTTTATACAGAGCCGCCGGCACAGAACGGGTCTGAAAAACGACGGCTGTCAGAAAGGCGTGCTCGGGTTCCCAGGCCGGATAAGGCACCGGCCGCCCCAAGAGCACAAAGCGCGTCGTGTTGCCAGGTCGGTCCTGAAAACCGTGCTGCACCACCGTCAGGCCGTGAATGTCAGCCGCTAAAGCCGAGGCGATGGCCCCGCATTTGGTGTCCTGTTTTTCTGCGACCAATTGAGCCGCGCGCGCTGTGTCGCTCTCGGCAATCGCGGTCATCCCATACCGGCGCAGCTTCTGGCGACACTGAGCCAAGCCCTGATAGTGACTGTGAATAAACCGAAGCGAGTCAAGCGTGCTGCCCGCAGGCCCCATGAGACAATGGTCAATGGGGTGAAAGTGCTCTTTGAGGATTTGCAGCGGGGTCTCGCGCAATAATTGGTGGATTTCGGCGACGCGGCCGCCCAGATTATTCTCCACGGGCACCAGGGCCCACGAGGCCTCCTGGGCTTCGACGGCCAGCAGTGCTTCGTCGAAAAACTCAAAAGGCTGGGGCGTGGCGTCCGGACAGAGCCCTCGACACGCGGCGTGCGAATAAGCCCCGGGCGAACCCTGAAAAGCAACCACTTCTCCGCTTTTCTCGGCGTCCCCCATCACGCTCCCATCCCACCCCTCCCAGGTGCCGCCAACCCGACGAAGGGTGAGCCGACCGGCGGGACGTCAGTGAGGTCTCGGTTCTTCTTGGTCTTCAACAGAGGCGAAATCTTCTGGAGGCCGAGGCACCGTCTGACGCGTCGAAATGTACTCGGACAGATTGATGTCAAGAGGCTGCAACGGCCGAGTCAGGGCGAGTCTCAAGACGTCTTCAATCTCTTCCACGGGCGTAATGCGGAGATTCGAGAGAATCGCCGTCGGGACCTCTTCGAGGTCTTTTTTGTTCTCATGCGGGATAATGACATTTTTGAGCCCCCCGCGTTTGGCCGCCAATAATTTTTCCTTGAGGCCGCCAATGGGGAGGACGCGCCCGCGGAGGGTGACCTCGCCTGTCATGGCGACGTCGCGGCGGACGGGTACGTTGGTGAGGAGCGAAACAATCGACGTAACCATCCCGATACCGGCGGAAGGCCCATCTTTGGGGGTGGCTCCATTGGGAACGTGCAGATGGAGGTCGATTTTTTCAAAAATTTTCGGGTCAATGCCCAGCATAGGGGCCCGCGAGTAAACGAGATGCCAGGCCGCCTCGATAGACTCGCGCATCACATCGCCGAGTTTGCCCGTTTTGGTGATGCGTCCGCGCCCGGGCGTCAGGACGGCCTCGATGGTGAGGAGTTCCCCCCCGACCTCGGTCCAGGCGAGTCCCGTTACGATCCCAACCTGGTCTTTGGTCTCCGCTACCCCATAGAGGAATTTACGCGGCCCGAGCCAGGCTCCCAAGCGCGCTTGGGTGATGGTGACTTTTTTGGACTGGTCCGTGAGGATTTTCCGGACCGTCTTGCGCGCCAGCGTCGCCAGCTCGCGCTCTAGATTACGCAGCCCTGCCTCCCGCGTGTAATAGCGAATGATCTCCAGGAGGGGTTTCTCGGGCAGGGTCCACTCTTGTTTCTTGAGACTGTGTGCCGCCTCGAGTTTGGGCAGAAGGTGGCGCCGAGCGATGGTCATTTTTTCGTCCTCGGTATAGCCTGCGATTCGGATGACCTCCATGCGGTCCAGGAGCGGCCGCGGCATCAAAAGAGAATTGGCCGTCGTGACAAACATCACATCCGACAGGTCATACTCCAATTCCAGATAGTGGTCGGTGAAAAAAGAGTTCTGCTCGGGGTCCAGCACCTCCAGCAAAGCCGAGGAAGGGTCGCCCCGCCAGTCATTACTCAGCTTATCGATCTCGTCCAGCATCAAGAGCGGGTTGCCCGTCTTGACTTTCTTGAGGGCCTGGATGATTCGGCCTGGCATGGCCCCGATATAAGTCCGGCGGTGGCCTCGAATTTCGGCCTCGTCGCGGACGCCGCCGAGCGAAATCCGGCCGAATTTGCGCCCCGTCGCCCGAGCAATGGAACGCCCCAAGGACGTCTTCCCAACCCCGGGGGGGCCGACGAGACACAAAATGGGCCCCTTCAGTTTTTTGGCTCGAATCTGGACGGCCAGATAATCCAGAATGCGCTCTTTCACTTTTTCGAGACCGTAGTGGTCTTCCTCCAGGATCGCCTCGGCGCGTTTCAGATCCTTAGAGAGTCTATTTTTCTTCTTCCAAGGGAGTTCCAGGATGGTCTCAAGATAGTTTCGGACCACGGTGGCTTCGGCCGAAGCCGGGCTCATTTGGCGGAGTTTGCGTAATTCGCCGTCGCATTTTTCGCGCGCCTCTTTGGGCATGGCCATTTGGCCGAGTTTGAGCTCCAGCTCGCGCAATTCGTCGCGGGGGTCCACCCCATCGCCGAGCTCTTTTTGAATGGCCTTCATTTGCTCGTTCAGATAATACTCGCGCTGCGTGCGCTCCATCTGCTTCTTGACCCGAGAGCGGATCTTGCGTTCTGTTTTGAGAACTTCGATCTCGCCTTCTATGGTGTTAAAAAGTTTGCGGAGCCGCACCAGGACGCGGGGCTCGCCCAGCAGGTCGATTTTTTCCTCAAACCCCATGCGCGAGTGATGGGCAATCGTATCGGCGAGCATCGACGGCGGGGCCGCCTCTACGGCGGCGATGAGCTTCTCAGGATTGGACTTGTCGTCGATCTTGACATAGTTGGAAAACTGCTCGACGAGCATCCGAGTCAGAGCCACCATCTCTTCGGAGTTTTCCAGGTCTTCCTCCAGGGGTTCTACCTCGGCTTGCAGCACCTTTTCGGTCTGGATCCATTTTTTGACGACGGCTCGACTCATGCCCTCCACGAGCACTTTGACGGTCCCGTCGGGGAGTTTGATAAGCTGCAGAATCGTCCCCAGCGTGGCCGTTTCGTGCAGGTCTTTCGGCTCGGGTTCGTCCGTTTTGCCGTCTCTCTGAGGGACCAGGAACACACGGCGGTCGTTGAGCAGGGCTTCCTCCAGAGCCGCCACGGACTTCTCCCTCCCGACAAAAAGAGGGGCCGCGATCTTCGGAAAAATCACGATGTCTCGGAGAGGGAGGACGGGATAAGCGTTTGGCATGTTTTTGTCTCGGACTCTGGGCACGAAAGACTCCTATCATAAAAGGATTTCTGAGAATAGACAAGGGGGGCCTGGGGAAGGCCAGGCGTAGTTTACAACGTAAGTGCAAGAATCACACAGATTTGCAATTTCGTGTAAGAGGCCCCGGTAGATTTAAGAGGCGGGGGGCCTAGAGACCGGGGCGGGCGAAAGCGGCGTCTGTGTGAGCTCCGCGGCCAGTCGACCTAGGCGCCGCCGGCGATAAAAGTGCCAGAGCCCCTGGCCCAAAAGAACCAGAGCCACCGGTGTGATTAGAACAAAAAGTGATAAGCCCGTTTTGAGGTTCTCTACGTCTCGGTTCAACTGATGGCGTACGTCGCGGAGACGTTGTCGAGTCGTCAGCAATTGCGCCCGGATTTCAGCGTCCGCGGTCTCGGGGGTTTCGGTTTGCTCTGGATTATTGAGGTTATTCTGTAATTCGACGATTTGTGCCTCCAAGCCTTCGGCCACAGCCCGGAATTCTTGTTCGGCTTCGCGGTGGACCTGATCTATATAGGTGAAAGTTCTGGCACTAGTCCCGCGAGCTCGAAGCGCGCCGAGACCCGCTTGTCCCGTTAGAAAATCGAGGGCTCCCAGAAAGAAAGCCCCGTTATGAGCCGTCGGCGTCAGAAGCGTTTGTCCAAAAATTTCTTGGCGACGGACCCAGAACCGGTCCTGCAGAAAATCGACGTCCGAGACAAGCAAAATGCTGGAGGCTTCGCTCGATTCGACGCGATGCGTCTGGAGGAGGGGATCTTCCGGTGTCTCTTCCGGGCTTGATGCCGGTTCTTGTTCCGGGTTTGATTCCGGGTTTGATTCCGGTGCCTGTTCTGGCGGCGGCGGGCCGTCGGGATAGGCGGTCTGGAAACGGCCTGTGATCAAACCCGCCACGGTTTGAGTCGTATCCTCACCGCCTTGGAAAGCGTCCAGGAGAGCTGTGAGATCCGGAACAGGGGCCTCCAGAGGCTGGGTCGCGAGGACGGCAGACGGGCTCGCGCTCTCGACCAGAGGGATGAAATCCAGCTGCTCTTGCACCGATATGGCCCCCGCAGAGATAAAATTCATGTGCTCAAAGGGCTGCATGAAGGGGACGGTCTGATTCAGGCTTCGAGTCTGAAACCAGGCCAGATGCGTCCGGGCACCTTGTTCGGGCCCTGCATTCACCCGCAGGGCCTGAGACCAATCGGCCACCACTTTCTTGTCCGGAATCGTGATGCCCCAGGCCTCTAGAAGCGGCCCGAGATTCGACTGACCCGGGGCGGGTGGCCCAAAACGCCCCGAGGTGTCTCTGGATTCGAACCGGGGGTCATAGAATAACAGAACATGCCGACCGCCGAGCACAAATTGATCAATGGCATACAGCATGGAATCCGACAGGCCGCTTGGGTGCAGCACTAACAGGACGTCGGGCGGCCCTGCCTCGGCCAATTGGTCAGCTTGCGTGATCGGTTCGAAAACGAACGCTTCTTGGGCCTCTTGGAAGGCAATCCAGGGCCGAGGCGGCGGCAAGCCCGGCCGATAGTTTTGAAAGTCGCCGAAAGGCTGAAGGGCCGTGATCACGCCGACGCGCGGTTTTTCTTTCCGGTCCAGCTCGGTCAGCATCTTCATGATGTCATATTCTAGGAAGGCTTCTCGGTCGGGGTTGAGAAAGGCGATTCTGCCGAAACGTGTCCCTTCGCCGTGGGTGTGGGCGGCCAGGTCTCCGGACGTTTCGGGCGGTGTTTCCGGAACGGCGGCTTCGGGCACAGAGGCGTCGGCTGAAGGCGTGGCTTCCCCGGGTTCCCCGGGTTCCTCTGGCCCCTCGTGGGTGTGCGGCCGCGGTTCAACGGCCAGGCCGAAAAAAATCTGAGTCCCATTCTCGTCGATAGGAATGCCGCTCAATCCGAAAGCCAGCGCATCGTCTTCTTCGGAACTCCAGGCCTGAGGGCGGTGCTCATAGAGGCGCAATTTTCCGCTCGACAAGCCCACCAATTCTTCGACCAGGCGCGCCACGCGGTCGGCGTATTGGCCATAGCGCGGGTCGCGTTCGACCAGCTCGGGCGAGACATACAAATGTAAGTCGTAATCTTCCGTCAGGTCCCGCGTCAGACCGTGCGAGGCTTGCGATAAACTATAGATTTTCTGCTCGGTCAGATCGATTTGCAACGCCGAGCCGAAGCCAGCCAAGGCGAGGCTCGTCGCGAGGAGGGCTCCAGGAATCGAGAAAACGCCGCGCCCCAGCCGCCGGAGCCCGCCCGTTTTTTGTTTTCTGGAAAGAAGATAAATCTGCCCCGACAGCGTCAGCCCCATCACAGCTAGATAAAAACCCATATCGCCGAAATCCAGAACGCCGCGAGCGATGCGCTCGAAATGGTACACGAGGCTGAGATTGGCCAAAGCGACCTGGAGGGCCTCGGGCAGGAAACTCCCCAACAGCCCCGTCACCAGAGCCGACCCCGAGACCGACATGAGAAAACAAGCCAGCAGAGCGAAAATAAAAGCACTCACCTGATTAGCGGCCAGGCCCGAAAAAAGACTCCCCAGGGCACAATAGGCCCCCGCCATCAAAAAGGCCCCCAGATAGGCCGCCAGCAAAACACCATTGTCCGGCGAGCCGAGCCAATTGACAACAAGCCACATCGGAAAGGTCAGAGCCAACGTGAGGCACACCAGCGTCCAATTGGCCGCGAATTTCGCCAGAACGAGACTCGAGACCGATACGGGTTGAGTCCAGAGAATCTCCAGCGTGCCCTGGCGTTTCTCCTCGGCCCAGAGCCGCATGGTCAAAGCAGGCACCAGCACAATGAGAAACCACGGCACAAACCGGAACAAAGCTGTCAGATTCGCCTGGTTGTTTTCAAAAAAACCGCCGATATAGGTGGCAAAGCCCAGGCTCGACACCAGAAAAACGACCATGAAAACGGCCGCGAGCGGGGTGACGAAAAAGTCGTAGACTTCCTTAACGTACAGGGCAATAAAATGAGATCTGCGCAGCATCAGGACTTCCATCAAGCGAGTTCAGAGGAACAGAAAAAAAGACAAAACTAAAAGGGAGGCCCTATCCCCTAGGCCCCAGATGGACCCCAGCGTCGGGAAGTTCTGCCAGGCCGCCCTCGGCCCTCGGTATAGAGAGGCACATCTGGCAAAGAAACCGGTAAACCGGTAAAAAAACGCAGAAAGAACACCGGAACCAACCAAAAACATTCGGAATGGATAGAGATGGAATCAAATCGAATCACGAGGCTCGGGCCAGGCACGTGACTTCAGGCACGTGACTTACACGAACTTACACGAACGCGGGCCCTCAGACGGGGGAGGCTCCGGCTCGAAAGCACGTCCCCCGGGACAAAGTCCCGGCGATTCCCGGCGAGCCCCCGTCGCCCGGCCCCGACCCAATCCATTGAGGTCCAGATTGGGGTTATAGCACGGTTCACGTCCAAGAGTCACGTCAAGATGTGTTCGGTCAATTCGGCGAAGCGGACCGCGAGGCTCTTGCCTCCCGCGACGGTTTCAGGCGACCCATCGGCGACGATATGCCCCTGATGCAAGACAATGATGCGCGAACACAATTGAGGAATCTCCTCGAGAAGGTGGGTCGAGATCAAAATCGCTTTCGTCTTCCCGAGTTCCAGAATGAGGCCTCGCATCGCGTGTTTCTGGTTGGGGTCTAGGCCGTCGGTGGGCTCGTCTAGAACGAGAATGTCCGGGTCCGGCAAAAGAGCCAACGCCAGGGCAACTCGTCGCCGATAGCCCTTCGAGAGCGTCCCGCAAACCTGGGTGAGCACAGACTGAATCCGGGTTTGCTCGACGACCAGAGCCATACGTGCCTCTCGATGCGGCAGGCCGCGCACCGACGCCACCATCCGGAGGGTCTCCAGCGGCGTGAGCTCGGGCCAGAGCGGGGCCCCCTCGGGCATATAGCCCATTCGGGCGCGGGCGTGGAGCGGCTGTTGCGCCAGGGCCTGGCCGCAGAGTTCTATCTGGCCGCGGGTGCCGGCGTCAAATCCCGATAAGAGGCGCATCGTCGTGGTTTTTCCGGCGCCATTGGGGCCGACCAACCCGACCACCTCGCCCAAATCCACGTGGAACGACAGCCCGGACACGCCGCGCCCGCCCGGGTGTTTTTTTTCTATGTCTCTTGCTATGATAGCCTGCATCGTCTATACTCGCCGTGCTGTTTCCGTGCACCAGATGCTGTACCGCCGCGACCGGCCGGTCCGAGCCCGGTCTAAACCCCGGGGAAAACCGGGAACGCAGGCTCAGCCATCGAGTGCAGCCGCTCTAAAGAGAGGCTGAAGCAGAACCATAGAGGGATTTTTTCTGAAAATCAAGACTTGAGGTTTCGGGCCGGACGAGAGTTGGTGTTGGAGGGCGGCTTGCGTCCCCCCCCAGGGTGTGCCGGGTGTACCGGGTGCACCGGGTGCGCGGACCTCGTCCCGGGCACGCCTCAGGCTGTCTGAGAACCTGTTACCAGGACATTTTGGGAGATTTTAGTTTGTTCCGACTTCACTTTCTACGACATCCCCCGGCTCAGATCTGGGCGCGTTTAACGAGACGCGTCGTTTTTTGGGCATCGCTTGCGTTTTTGTGCGCCGTTGTGGGGGCGGCGACGGGGCCCGTTCGACTTTTGGCTCAATCGACCGAGACCCAGTCTTTTCCTCTCGAAGAGGCTCTGCGGCGGGCCTATGTGAACGCGGATAATTTCGCCGCCCGCCAATACGGGCAACTCGCCCTCCTGGAGTCGAATGCGCTTCAAAGGGCTCAGCGACGCCCCAGCGTGTCTGTTTCGGGCAATGTGCGTCAGTCCACCACGGACAATGAACAGGCCGAGGACCTCTTGTCCAACCGTCTTGCTTTGACGTTCAGACAGCGTCTGTGGTCGGGCGGGCAGACGGCCGTACTCATCACGCGGTCGGACAATCTGGCTCGTGCCGGTCGCTATGACCTGGTCGCTTTCGAGAATGACCTGTTTTTGCAAGTCGTGGTGGCCTATGTGGACGGCTATAACGCTTTTAGAAAATTGGAGACCTCCGAAGAATTCATAGCGCTGCTAGAGCATCTTTTGGAAGTGACCGCCTCTCAGCTCGAGGTGGGGCTTGTCGCGCGGCGTGATTTTTTCGAGGTGCAGTCCAGTCTGGAGACAGCCAAAGCCACGCTCGTTCAGGACGAGACGACCTTGGGGCTGGCTTTGGAGACGCTCTCTCGGCTGACGGGCGTGGAAGTTCGGGCGGCGGGCTTGACGCCCCCGGATTCGCTCCTGGCGGCGATGCAGCCTTTTGCCGAATTCGCCCAGACGCCGCCTCTGGACGCCTTGGAGTCCCAAATGCTGGACAACCATCCCGCCCTCCAGGCTATGATCTATCGGGTCGAGGCGTCGCAGAATGCTATCGAAGTCGCCGAAACAGCCCTGCGCCCGCGTCTGGACCTGGATGCGGAAGTCTCCCGTTCCGAAAATGCCATGCAGGAGGGTCTCGTCACCAATGACGCTTATGTCGGGTTGACGGCCTCGTTTCCGCTGTACCAGGGCGGCGGACTCTGGTCTCAGAAACGCGAGGCCCTGCTCCGTCTCAGCCAGACGCAGTACGAGCAGAAAGCCCTGGAGACCAATCTGCGGAGTGGCTTGAGGAGCAGCTTCTTCCAGCTCGAGCCCAGCCTGCAACAGGTGGCGGCCCGCCAGGCGGCGGAGACCTCCGCCGAAGAAAGCCTGCGGGCAGCGCAAGAGGAATGGGACGTGGGCCTGATTTCCGTCGCCGACGTGCTGGAAGCAACCCAGAGGCAAACCGAGGCCCGCTTTGCCCGCCAGCAGGCCACCAATATCGTCTTTCTGAGGCAGGCTCAGTTGACGCATGCGCTGGGTCTTTTGACCAATGGAGCCATGGTTTTGTGTGGGGCTCAGTTCGACTATCAGGCCTATTACGAGTCTATTCAATCGCGTTGGGTCGGGACGGGCTCCATCGAAAAAGACGCCGAGGCCCTGTTGCCGCTCTCCCAGGGCTGTCAGCCGCCCCGGGATGAAAACTAGGATGAAAACTAGGATGAAAACCAAGATGGGGGAACGGAAACGGATGAACGCACAGCCGAACAAGCCGATACAGGCCAGCTGGTCCCGGCCCCGGTGAGTTCTCGGGGAGAACGTCCATGGCTGTACGTCAGACCTCTTCTCGAAGCGTGAAGCCCGGGGCAAATCCCGGCGCAGACGCCGGGGCCCAGCGAGGCCTTGAACAGGGCGCAAGACGCCGTCCCGAACGCGGGCTCGAATCCGAGGTCCCCGAGATGCCCGGGGTATCCGGGGTACCCCAGGTGCGGCGTAATAGGCTCGAGGCCGTGGCTTCTTTGCCCGCCCGTGGGCTGGTGCCGCTCGCCGATGGGGGGGCGCCTCCGGACGCCCACGACTGGGGCGAGACAGAGCCCTCTGTCAACCCCCGCGACGTGCGTTTGGCCGAGCGTATGCGGCTCGTCCTCAAAAAAACGGCCGAGGAAAACCGGCGTTTTAGCCAAGGGAGCTCTACGGTCCGTTTAGACCAAGTGCATGCTTTAGGCTCGGGCCAGGCCTGGATGCCAGGCCTTGTTTCGTCGGAGCAGGAACTCCAGACGTTTTTTCAGAAACTGCGGCAGATTTTATACGACGAGACCGCTGAACAACAGGAGGAAGCCTTGCCAAACGGGCGGCTTGTGCCTCTTCCGGCTTCGACGCCTGCGTCCTCGACGCTTGCGTCCTCGACGCCAGCCCCATCCGAATCCGAAGCCGACGCCTCCCCATCCGATAAGGCACGCCCTTCGGTGGTTCCCCCCGCTTTCCTGCCGGCAGAACCGAAGAGGGAGACGAAGACAGGCCTCTCATCTCGGCTTCCCGAACCGCCTCAAGGGTCTCCCCCGGCGTTCCCGGTGTCTTCCCCAGTGTCTTCAGCCCCTGGGGCTTCAGACCGGGCGGGGGAGAGCTCGCCGAGCACTTCGAAGGCGGAGCCCGATTTCGACAAATTGGTGCGAGGGCTGCAACGCCTTCGCAAACGCTATGCTGCGACGGCGGCCTCGCCGCCGCCGGTATCTCCGCCGGCGTTGGGCTCGTCGGTGTTGTCGGGAGAGCAGGAACCCCCGGCCGTTCCTCCAGAAGTTTCTCCAGAAAACCCAGTAAGCTCGGCGGGTGCAACGGATGCAGCCGCAGCGGTGGCGGCGTCCGCCCCGGCTGAATTCCCGGCTGAATCAGAGTCCCAGCTCAAAGAGCCCCTCGAATCGAGAACACCGGCACAGACACCGGCACAGGATTCGGAAGAAAATCCGGAACAAGACCGTGAAAAAAAGCCCTCACAGAGCGTAAAACCAACGGATGAATCCGGTGCCGAAACGGGTCTAGCATCGGGCTCGCAAGGGTTTCAAGGCGAATCTCAGGGCGGGTCTCAGGACGTTCGGGGTTTGTCCGCCCCCGCTTCCCCATCTGAGACGGCAGCAGCAGGGGGCCTCGAGGAGGACCCCGTTGTGCGGCGAGCCGCCGAGCTTCTAGGGCTCGACCCGGCGATTCTGAAAGATATCGGGCCGCTCCCGCCTTTTCCCGAGATTTCAGACTCCTCCGGAGACCCTCCCGGAGACCTTCCCGGCGGGCCCCCGCCCCCGCGCGAAGTGCCAGCCCCGCCATCGTCAGCCCCGCCATCGTCGGCCCCACTTGCCTCGGGTTCGTCTGGGACAGAGGCCGATGCCTCCATCGCTTCTATAGATCCTATCGATGCAGAGTCCAGCGTCGTGTCCGCCTCGCCGTCCGAGCCCGCCCGTGAACCAGCCGTCACCCTTGGGTCCCCCGCCGCCCTTGGGTCCCCCGCCGCCCCTGGGGCCCCCCGCTTGGCAGACCCCGAACACTCCGAACAGCCCGTTCCAGAGTCGACTCTTGCGCCTTCGGTGTCCCCGTCTCTGGATAGCGTTCTGGAAGCGTCTGAACGGCATTATCTTGGTCAGAACCTGGTTGCGGATTCTGAAGAATGGCGCGATTCTTCTGGCTCGCCGGCGGCTCTTTTGAGCCCGCTGCCCGCGTCACAGCCCTCTTCCCCGAAGGTGGGCAGCCTCCCGGCTGGAGACGGGGCTTCGGCTGGGGCGTCTGTCGCGGGCTCGAGCCCCGCTTCTCCAGAGTCTCCAGAGGCAGCTGCGAAATCGGTGCTTCCTTTTGCGCCCGCGGCCGCCCCGGCCTACCCGGAGAGGCCCACAGAGGCACCAGATGACCAAGAGGTGGCTAGAAATCGCGAGCTCATGCGTTCGCAACTCAGCGGTCTGGCGCGCATGATTCGTGGTTCCAAGGAGCCTCTGTCCTCTGCTGGGACGGAGCCGCCCGACCCCTTGCCCGGCGACCTCGCCGCTGAGGAGGTTTCTCCCGAGCAGGCTGCCGGCCCAGAGCCCCCCGGGAATCCCGAGAACCCCGGTGCAAAAAAGACAGACAAAGCGTCGAGCCAGACCTCGAGTCCCCTGTCTCACGCGGGTCGAATCAAAAAATTGTGAAGCCCCCTTTTTTTCTCGAGCATAGGTGCCTCTGGCTTTCGGGGGCTGAGAGCTTGCTGCAGGTGCCCATGCGGCAATTTCTCGTTGCGTCCGGTGCCTGCGTCCTCCCTTCCGGGAGTCACGCCGGGCAACATACCGGGGAGGGCCGCCAGGCCTCGAGCCGCCCCTCGTCGTCGGCGGGCTCGCCTGTTTCGGAACTCCAGACGCGGCCTCCGCCCGGCGTTCCGTTGGATGGCTTGGTTGTTCTGACCGATGTTTTTTGTGTTCCGCCTCTGGACTGGTCCGTCCTGTTAGGCGTGTTTTTCGAGGAACTCTATGCACGGATTGACGCCTTGAAGCGAGCTTTACCCGCGCCTGTCCGGCAAAAGGGCTTGGGGCGTGTTCTTTTGATTGGCCCGGAATTGAATCCGGGGATAGAGTCAGGTTCAGACGACCCAGAGCCCGATGTCGAGCCCGATGCGTCCGAGATTCCTTTTCCCCTTTCCCAGCCGAATGGTCTGGAGACCCAAGACAGCACTCAGGATAGCAACCGGGTTTGTTTGGAACTCTTTCGTGCCGGATTGGCGAGCATGGCTCGGACGCTCGGGCAGGTCTGCGCGCGCGAGGGCTTGACGGTCAATCTGATCGACCCGCGAGGGCCACGCCAAGACCCGGGCTTTGGAGCTCCGTCGTCCTGGACGCGGTCGGCGTCATTGACCCAGACACCCGAATTTGAGACAATGACCCGGGTTGTGTCTCCGGGTGTATCCCGGGGTTTATCCCCGGTTGTCTCTTCGACGGGCGATGGAGGCTTGTCTGACCCTGAGTCGGGCTCTGACGGAAGAGCGGCCGCTCTTCTGGCGAAAAATTGGCGTGTCGCCCGGTCGTTGGGAATTCGGGATATTCTCGAGCTGACGGGCTATTTACTGAGTCCCTGGTCGTCTTCTGTAACGGGGGCTGTATTTCAGCCCACTCAGTCAGGCCTGGTTGCTCTGGCAGCTTGAAAGGAGGCTGCGCGATGGTGTTTTTTTCTTCACGAGGAGGCCCCGGGGCTTCCCCCCTCAGCCGAGGGTTCTTCATTCTGATAAAAACGGCGGTCTTGCTCGGGATCTTGAGTCTGTTCTGGACGTCCGGGCTTCGACAGGACGCCGCCCACGCCGAGAATGCCGAGCCAACACGCGAGGAAATGCTCAATTTATTCGGCGAGATCTATGATCTCATCAAGGATAATTACGTAGAGCAAACGTCGGATAAACAGCTCATTTACGACGCTCTATCGGGCATGCTGTCGGGACTCGACCCGCACACGAGTTTTCTGACCGAAGAAGACCTGGCAGGTTTTAACCTAGATGCTCTGGGGCGGTTCGGCGGGCTCGGCTTGCGGGTGGACAAGCACGAGACCTTTATTCGGGTCGTCAACCCCATAGAAGACACCCCCGCCTCGAAGGCCGGTTTACAAGCCGAGGATCTCATCACGCATCTGGACGGGGCCTCGCTGGAGGACGTCTCGCTGGAAGAGGCCGTCGATCGCATGCGCGGGGAAGTCGGCACAACCGTTACGCTGACCATTCTGCGGGGCGACGCGCAGTTTGATGTTACGCTCGAGCGGGCTCAGATTCCGCTTCCGACGGTCGTTCACCGCTCGATCGACGAGACGATTGGCTATATCCGCATCGTGCGCTTTAACGCGAACACCACGCGCGACGTCGAGCGCGCCGTGGAAGCCCTTCACAGCCGCCCTCAAGCGCGTTATGAGGGCTTTATCTTGGATTTACGCGACAATCCGGGCGGCCTCTTGAGCCAGGCCCTCTCCGTGAGCGACCGGTTTTTAGACCGCGGGGAAATCGTCTCGACACGCGGCCGAACGACTCCCAGCACCCGGCGTTATTTCGCCAAAAAGGGCGATGTTTTGAATGGCGCGCCTCTTGTTTTACTGGTGAATGCCGGGTCGGCTTCCGCGGCCGAGATCGTCGCAGGAGCTCTGCAGGACCATCGCCGCGGCCTGGTCGTCGGCGTGCGGAGTTTCGGCAAAGGCTCCGTCCAGCGCATTTTTGAAGTCCGAAGCCGAGAAGGCGCCGGGTTGAAACTCACGGTTCAGAAATACTTCACCCCCTCGGGGACTTCCATTCAGGGCGAGGGCATTATACCGGATGTCATTGTCGCCCAAGCCCGGCCTCAGCCCCAGGCGGCCCCAGACCAGGAAGACGGCGCGGCGGCTCAGGAAGACGGCGCGCAGCGCGAAGAAGACCTGGACAATGCCCTCCCCAATGCCTCGCCTGAGGAAGCCTCTGATGAGGCGTCCGAGGGAGATGTGGAAGACGAGGCCGAGGCGGCCGAGG
This sequence comes from Alphaproteobacteria bacterium, assembly GCA_965203415.1. Taxonomy (GTDB): domain Bacteria; phylum Pseudomonadota; class Alphaproteobacteria; order CBDBCS01; family CBDBCS01; genus CBDBCS01. Next base: position 1,158,000 of record CBDBCS010000006.1, read on the forward strand.
CGGCCGACGAATTTTTTCTCTCCACGAGCGACATTATCGGCCGAGATAAGCAATTGGAGCGGGCTCTGGAACTGTTGAGAGCTACGGCTCTTTTGAAAAAATGAGAGTACGAGTCTGACGCCGAGCTGATGCCCGACGCCCAAGCTCCAGTCCCAGCCGGTGGTTCCGGTGGCAAGTGAAAAACAGGTGTGAAGGCGCCCCGAGGCCTTCAGGGTTTTCAAGGCGATGGCTCTCGGTCTCGTTCCGAGGCCCGGCCTCGGGGGGCGGATCGCGCCCGGGGGGCAGCTCGCGCCCGGGGGGCGGCCGGGAGACACAGTCCTCTGACCTCTCGCGAGTGTCTTCAATTTGCCCGTTCGACCTTGGACTATCGCATTTATGTGCGTGTGCGTCTGTTGTCCATTCTTCTGGCGGCGTGCGGGCTTTTTCTGGGGTTCTTGTTTCCGGTAGATTTAGCCTATCTAGCTCAGAGTCGATTCCTATTGGGGCAGGATGTCCGTCATTTTTCCAGTTATCCGACGCGCCGAGGTCCGTCGCTGGGGTCGGGAGCAGGTCCGACGGTTTCTCAGGCTCTTGATCCTCAGACGTTTGATCCTCAAACGGTTGCGTTACCTGTTTCGCGTCCGGACGTGAATCCGCTTTTGCTGGAGTCGAGCCCCTATGGCTGGATTCCCGCGCACGGGGCGTCCGGGCTTCAGGCGTGGCAAGCGTATCGCCACCCGGCCGCCGACACTTATGAGGACAATCCCACCGCCGTTTTTCTGGTTCTTGTATTGTTGGATGTGGGGATCTCGCAACGCTGGACCGAGCAAGCCCTCCGTTTTTCGGACCTTGTAACCCTGGGTTTAAGTCCTTACGCCGCCAACATAGAGGATATCGTTCTGGTGGCTCGAAACCGAGGTCATGAAATTGTACTGGCTCTGCCGCTTCAGGCTGGCGAGGACGTTTTTTTAGACCCTGGCCCGCTCGTGTTGCCTCAGGCGGCCCGCGGCGCGGCCTTGCAGGACGGGTTGGCGCGGCTCTTGAGCCGGGTGGCGGGCTATATGTGTGTCTACAACGCCACGCCGAGTCCTGCCCGATTCGATTCGGCTTTTATGGAGGCTCTCGTGGGGCAATTGGACCGCCGCGGGCTTTGTTTTTTGGATGCTCTACGACCTGGATCGACGTCGGTTCCAGGCGGAGGCTCTGCCGCCCAGCCGCGCCCGGTGGAATCGGAATCCGAAGCCCCGTTTTTACAGGCTGATTGGAATTTGCTCGCGACCGAGGACCTGCAGGCGGTCATAGAAGCTTTCGAGACGCTCGAGAAACGCCTGGAAGCGCGGCCTCAGGGGGGCTTCATCGCAACCGTACAGATCAATCAAGTCATTTTGGACCATTTAAAAATCTGGCTTGACAACCAGCAGAGTCAGGGCTTGGAGCTCCGTCCTCTCAGTTCGGCTTTCTTTTAGAGACCTCCGCCCGGGTGGAAAATCCGGGTGGAAAATTCGTGTCGGCCCGCGCATGATCGTGCTAGACTGGCATGGTCAGGAGGGCCTCTTCTATGGAGAAAATTGTTAAATCCGACGAGGCGTGGCGTGCGCAGCTCACGCCTTTGGCGTTTCGGGTCACCCGCCGTGGCGGGACCGAGCCTCCCTTCACGGGCCGTTATAATGCGCACAAGGCCTCGGGGGTGTATCATTGTGTTTGTTGTGACCTTGCTTTGTTTTCGTCAGAGCACAAATTCGACTCAGGGACGGGCTGGCCGAGTTATTACCAAGCTCTAGCCCCTGATGTCGTAACAGAGCGCACCGACGGCTCTTTTCTGATGCGGCGCACAGAGGTCTTATGCGCGCGTTGCGACGCCCATTTAGGCCATGTTTTTCCGGACGGGCCTCGGCCGACGGGGCAGCGTTATTGCATGAATGCGGCGGCTCTGCAGTTCAGGACGCCGCGCGGGGAGCTCGCTTAAAAGGCATGGGCACCGACGCGGACTCCAACGGCTTAAGCGAGGCCGAAGCGCAGCGTCATCGCGAAAAAATGCGCCGGATTAAGCAAGCCCGCGACCGCATGCTTGCCGAAAAAACGCAGCGTCAGGGCCTCCTGATCGTTCACACGGGCAAGGGGAAGGGGAAGACGACGGCGGCTTTAGGGATGGTTGTCCGGATGGTGGCTCACTCGAAGCGGGTTTTAGTCGTGCAGTTCATCAAAGGCGCCTGGCACCCCGGCGAGCGTCTCTTTTTCGAAAAATGGCATCCTCAGGTCCAGTTCCGGGCGATGGGCGAAGGCTTTACCTGGGAAACCCAGGATAAAGGGCGCGACATCGCGGCCGCCGAGGCGGCATGGGTTTTGGCTCGGGAAGGCATTCAGCAGGGGACCTGGGACATGGTGGTGCTGGACGAGCTCCATGTGGTGTTGCGTTATGGCTATTTGGCGTTGGCTCCCGTTTTAGAGGTTCTCACATCGCGCCCGGCGGGTCTGCATGTCGTTGTGACGGGTCGCAACGCCCCGCCGGCTCTCATAGAGCAGGCGGACTTGGTCACCGAAATGACCGAGATCCGCCACCCCTTCCGCGCCGGCATTCAGGCTCAAGAAGGCATCGAATGGTGAGAATCGCGTGGTAAGAATCGAGTGGTAAGCTCTGCCGCCTGGATGTTTCAGGGGACCGGGACGCATGTGGGCAAGTCTCTTTTGGTGACGGGCCTGTGCCGGCTATTGTCCAATCGAGGCTTCAGAGTTGCGCCTTTCAAGGCTCAGAATATGTCCAATCATGCGGCGGTCTGTCCTCTGGCGGACGGGAGCGGGCAGACGGGTGAAATCGCGCGCTCTCAGATGCTTCAGGCTCAAGCGGCGCGCTTTCCCCCCAGTCCGCGTCTGAATCCTGTTTTACTCAAGCCCGAGGGGCCGGATGGGTCGCAGCTGATTCTCGAGGGCCGCCCGGCGGGGCGTTTCTGTTTTGCAGATTATCGACACCAGCGCGAGCGGTTGCTGGAGGTCGTTTTAGACCATTTTCGCCGCCTCCAGGCGGAAGCCGACCTCGTTCTCGTGGAGGGCGCGGGCAGCTTGGCCGAAGTGAATCTCCGTGCGGCCGATATTGCCAACATGGGGTTCGCCGAGGCCGCTTCGCTGCCCGTTCTGGTGATCGGCGACATAGACCGAGGCGGGGTTCTGGCGCAACTGGTGGGCTCGGCCCATCTCTTATCCCCAGCCGACCGGCAGCGGGTCCAGGGCTTCGTCGTCAATAAATTTCGAGGGAATCCGGCTTATTTTGCCGCCGCGCGCCCGGTGCTGGTTCAGAAAACGGGTTGGCGGGACTATGGTCTCGTCCCCTGGTTCGAGGACCATATCTATCTGCCCGAAGAGGACTCGATGTGGCGGGGGCCGCCGCCTCCACGGCTTGGGGCGGGCGAGACGGCTGTTCGACGGCTCCGGATCGAGATCCTGCGGTATCCCTACGCCAGCAATCTGGACGAGTTTCAAGCCTTATTTTTGGACCCAAGCCTAGAGACCTCCTTCCGCCAGCCCGGTCAGCCCATCGCCGACCAGGCAGACCTGGTCATTCTGCCGGGGAGTAAAGATACCCTGCGGGATCTAGAGACGCTCTGTCAAACAGGGTGGGACCTAGATTTACGCTATCTGACGCGCCGAAAAAAATGCCGAGTCCTGGGAATTTGCGGCGGCTATCAGATGCTGGGGCGGCACCTTCTCGAGGCGAGTTCTGGCTCCGCCGGCACCCAAGCCGGGCTAGAACAACCCCGAACCGAAGGCCGCCCCCACTCTCGGCGAGAGTGCCAAGGCCTTGGCTTCTTACCGCTCTGCACGCGCATGGCTCGGGAAAAGACCACGAGGCCCTCGCGCGTGTTTTGGGGCGACGTTCCGATAGACGGCTATGAGATCCACCACGGCGTTTCCGAGGTGGCACAGGACGCGGGTCTCGCGCCTTTTCTGAAGGACGCCGAGGGCACCGTGCAGGGGGTCTCCAGGGACGGGGTGGAGGGGGGCTATATCCATGGTCTCTTCGAGAACGGCCGCTTCCGGCGCGCCTATTTGCGTCAGATTCGCGAGCTGGAGCTCCAGGATTATCATGTGTCGGAAAAAATAGATCAGACTCTTGACAAATTGGCGGCGCATTTAGCTCGGCATCTTGCCCCGTCTTTTCTTGAAACGCTCGAGCGGGGGGCCAGAAAGCCAGGCCGGGATGGACCCAGAGTTTAACCCGGGGTTTGATCCGGAACTTGATTTAGAGGCCCCACAGGTCTATAGTAGCGTCCGGGAACCGGCCGGACCGGTGCTCCGGTGAACCCGGTCAGGTTCGAAAGAAAGCAGCCGTAGCCGCGAGCACGGGGGTCGGTCGGTTTCTGTGGGGTCCATGCATTCTTCTTCTAGCTCTTCTGCGTCTTCCACGTCCTCTGCGTCCTATCGGGTTCTAGCGCGCAAGTATCGCCCGAATCGTCTAGACGATTTGGTGGGTCAGGACGTCATGGTGCGTATTTTGACGAACGCCTTGGCGAAGGCGCGCATGGCTCATGCGTTTATGTTGTCGGGCGTTCGCGGCGTTGGCAAGACGTCGACGGCGCGCATTATCGCGAAAGCGTTGAACTGCTCGGCCCCCGTCGAGAGCCGCGTAACGGGGCAAAAGATAGAGCCCTGCGGGACCTGCCAACAGTGCGAGGCGGCTCAAGGCGGCCGTCATCTGGATATTTTAGAGCTGGACGCGGCCTCCAATAGCGGCGTGGAGAACATGCGCGGGCTTTTAGAGAAAGCCCATTATTTGCCTCAATTTGGCAAGAAGCGCGTTTTTATCCTGGATGAGGCGCATATGTTGTCGAATGCGGCGGCGAATTCGCTTCTCAAGGTGCTGGAAGAGCCCCCGGCGCATTTGATTTTTATTTTCGCGACGACCGAGCCGCGCAAAATTCCATTGACGGTGACCTCCAGGTGCCAGCGTTTCCGGCTGCATCGTGTCGAGAATAGCAAGCTCTTGGCGCATTTTCAGCGTCTGTGCGAGCAGGAAAACGTAACCGCCGAGACGGCGGCTCTTGGGCTCATTGTTCAGGCGGCTGACGGGTCCGTCCGAGACGGTCTGTCGCTGTTAGACCAGGCCATCGTGCAAGGCGACGGGACGGTCGGCCGAGCCGAGGTCGAAAAAATGCTCGGGACCGGCCACCGGCTCGAGGTGTTCCGACTGCTGGCGCACGCCATGCGCGGAGAAGCGGCGGAGCTCTTGACGGGGGCCCGCGGGCTCTGTGCGGCTGGGGAGAATCCTCTCAATTTGCTCCAGAATTTACTCACGGCGGTGTGGCAGATCACGCTTTGGAAAGTGGCCCCGGACCCGGAAGGGGCGGCGGAAGCCGTGCCTGAGCTCGAATCTATCCGGAAACTGGCCGCCGCGACCTCGCTGACCGAACTCAATCTGATCTGGCAGATCCTGTTCAAGGGGCTGGGTGAAGTGGAGGCGGCCTCGCTGGGGCCGGCGGTCTTGGAAATGGTCCTGCTGAGACTGGTGTATGTCACCGAGCTCTTGGTCCTGCCGGACCTAGAGCAACTCGCCATGAACACCAAGCTCGAAGTGCCCCCTGTGTCTGCCCCGCCGCCCCCGCCGGAGGCCGTTCCCGTCCGGCTCCGCCGCCCGTTCCGGTTTCGACTCCGCCGCCGCCCGTTCCGGTTTCTGCCGCCGCCACCACCACCACCGCCGGCTTCGCCCCCTGTTTCTGCCCCGCCGCCCCCGGTTTCCGCCGCCGCCGCCGGCTTCGCCCCCTGTTTCTGCCCCGCCGCCACCGCCGCCGCCACCCGCTCCGGCAGAACAGGAGAAAGCTCTCGAAGACCCCTCCCCGGCGGAGGCCCCCATGCCTCTGTTCTCGCCTGTATCTCCGGAACTTTGGGAGAAAACACGCATGGAGCCTTTTGTCCGGCAGGCCCGCCAGGTTTTTCCAGAAGGGTCTCTGTGCGAAATAGAGCAGGTGGAACCAACAATGCCAAAAAAGAAAACAAAAAAAGGGGAGACCTAAGCTCATGCAATTTCTTCAATCTTTTTTGCCCAAGTCCGTACGAGATTTTCAGGCGGAGCTTCACGCGCTTCGAGCCGAGGGCGAAGCCGGCGGCGGCCTCGTCCGCGTCACGCTGGATGGACGCTACAAGATGGTAGACCTCGTTCTGGACCCAGGCTGTCTTTCAGAAAAAGAGCCCCAAGCGTCTATCTTGGCGGACCTCATCAAGGTCGCTCACGCCCGGGCTTTTGAAAAAATAGAAGAAAAAATGCAGACGCATACGCGAGACTATTTCGGGAAATTAGGAAAAAAATAAAGGTCGGTATCTTCCTTATCTTCCTTTTTGGAGCTTCAGAAACCTAGACCAGAGATCTAGACCCGGTCTAGCGGATGCTGTTATTCGATGGAGAGCCCTTTGGATTCCCTCCCCCCTTCTCAATCCCGCCTCCAGAGTCACAAGCGTCTGCGCTGGTGTGCCTGGCATCGTGGCTGTCGGGAACTAGATCTTCTGCTGGGCCCCTTTGCCGATGCCCATCTCGAGCGTTTATCGGCGGCCGACCAGGCTTTATTCGCGGCCTTGCTCGAGAAGTCGGATGCTTTTTTGATGGATTATTTTTTCCTCGGCCGGCTGCCAGAATCCGACCAAAAGTTTGGGCCTCTGCTGGCGTGGATTCGAGAACACGGGTCCAGAGACCCCCCCAGAGATCCCCCCAGAGACCCCAAGGGGGCCGGTGTGACGTTGTGACGGAAGTTGTGACATATGGGGGGCTCCGTCGTGGCATGATGTTCCGACCCCTGCGGTCTCGCCTTCAGCCAGGAGGCGTCTCGTGAAGGCGGCATGGGCATGGGGCGCGTGAAGGCCTCGGCGCCCCCGGTTCCGGCTCCGGTTCCGGCTCCGGCTCGGACGCCGGCCCGAGGCCGGAGCTCTGTCAGCCGCGGCGGCTCTTTTTTTTCGGATTATTTTCCGGACCTTAGAGACGCCTTTCTCCCTTGTCCGTCGCCGGCTTTCTGGGGCTATGCGGCGAGTCGATTCGCAGCCCGCCCCCCAGGGTCTTTCCCGGAGTCTTTCCCGGCTTCTTCCTCGGGTCGCTTTCTATGCGTTGCGGCGACCGACCGCGACCTGGAGGAACTGCGTCAGAGTCTGACATTCTTCAAGCCTTCTCTAGACTGTGTGTATCTTCCGGCGCGGGATGCGCTTCCTTATGAGCGTTTAGCCTCGTCTGCGGGTCTGACGGCTCGGCGTGTTCGGGCCCTCGGGCGGCTTCAAGAACCGCCCTCTTTGGTGGTGACCACCAGTGCGGGTTTGGTGCAGAAAGCCCCCTCGCCGGTCTTGTTATGGAACCAGCGTTCTATTCTTGAAGTCGGGACGTCGCACAAATTGGACGAGCTTGGCACGCGTCTGGGACACATGGGGTATCGCGCGGCGGCCACCGTTTATGGCCCAGGCGAATTTGCCCGCCGAGGCGATATTCTGGACCTCTTCCCAGGCGACGCCTTGAACCCCTATCGGGTCCATTTCTTCGACGATACGATCGAGCGCATCGATGTTTTTGATCCGCTCACGCAACGCCGTATCAAGCCTGTGCCGGGCGGCAGTCGAGCGTCGGATACGCCGCCACGGCGGCTCGAACTCCTGCCGGTGAGCGAGATTCTTGTGACGCCCGAAACCTTAGCGTGCTTCCGGCAGAACTGGCACCATCACCTCGGCGGCGACACGAGCCGAAACGCCGACTATCAGGCCATCACAGAAGGCTTGGCGCCCGCTTATCAGGAGGACTATCTCGCCTTTTTTTACCCGCGTCTGGTGCCCATGCTGGAGCTCCTTCCGACGCACACGATTTTGTGGGGCGAGGGGGCTCTGGAGGCCCTCCGCACCTATTGGGAGCATATCGCCGACCAATATGAGGCCCGGTGTGAAAGCCCTCAACGTCCGCCTCCGCCTGAGGGGCTTTATCTCACGCCCGAGACGTGGGGGGCGGCCTCCCGCGGGCATCGGCATTTTTTTCTGTCCCGGACGGTGCCTCCCGATTCGACAGGGGCTTCGCCCCCGACCTCGACAGGGGCCTCGACAGAGACCTCGTCGGGGGCTTCGCCCCCGGACTTGTTTACGGCTTCCGCTTCGATTCGTTCCGAACCGGAGGAGCTCGGTGCGCTTTTTGCCTCTGGCCGGCCGGGCCCTGATTTCACAGCGGCGCGTTTGGCTCAGCGTCTTCACGCCCACTTAGAGGCGTTCGCCGCCGATTTAGCCGAGGCCGCCTCGCCGACGCCCCGTCTGGTTCTGGCGGCTTTTTCCGAGACGGGTCTCAAGCGTCTGGAAACGATGCTGGGCGGGCGTCTTGACGGACGTTTTGCCGGCTGTCCTTGGCGTTTGGTCGCGAATTACGATGAATTGTGTGCGCTGCCGGCCGGGATGTTTGGCGTGACGCTGCGCCAGCTGGGCGACGGTTTTGCGCACCCTCGTGTGGTGCTGCTGACCGAGCAGGATTTGTTCGGCGCGCGTCTCCCGCCCTCGGGGCGGGGTCAGGCTCGCCCTGCGGCCGGCAAACGGCGCCGGGAAGCGGCGTTTTTTTCCGATGTCGCCGCGCTGGAACCTGGAAGCTGCGTGGTGCATCTCGACCATGGCGTCGGGCGTTACGAAGGCATCACGGATTTTCAGACAGATAACACAACGACGGCGTGTTTGCGCCTCCGCTACGCCGAGAACGCCTTATTGTACGTACCGGTTCTCAACATAGACCTTTTGTCGCCGCTCGGCGGGACGCCGCCCGTCCTGGACCGCCTGGGCAGTGTGGCGTGGGAGGAACGCAAAGCTCGGGTCAAAAAGAAATTACTGGCCCACGCCCAAGTCCTTTTGGACCAAGAGGCGCGTCGGCACACCGTGCGCTTGACGCCTGCTCAGGTGGACCCGACGCTGTACGAGGCCTTCTGTTCGGCCTTTCCTCACCCCGAGACCGAGGACCAAGCGGCCGCCATGCAGGCCATCGAGCGCGACCTAGCCGCGTGTGCTCCAAGCGATCGTCTCATTTGCGGCGATGTGGGTTTTGGCAAAACAGAGCTCGCCATGCGAGCCAGTTTTCTGGTGGCTCTCGACAGCCGCCAGGTTTTAGTTTTGGTGCCGACGACGCTTTTGGCTCGACAACACTTGGAGGTCTTTCAAAAACGCTTCGAGGCGTTTCCGATTCGAATCGGAGCCCTATCGCGCCTGACGCCTCGGGCCACCGCCGCGCAGAACCTGGCGGAATTTGCCCAGGGCACGCTGGATATTTTGATAGGCACGCATGCGCTGCTTTCCAAAAAACTCGAGGCGAGGCGTCTCGGCCTGGTCGTGATCGACGAAGAGCAGCATTTCGGCGTGAAGCAGAAGAACCGTCTCCGGGCTCTGAGTCCCGCCAGCCATATTCTGACGCTGACGGCCACGCCGATTCCGAGGTCTTTACAGTTTTCGCTCAGCGGGTTGCGGGCGCTTTCTTTAATCACGACGCCGCCGCCGGGGCGTTTAGCGGTTCGCTCGTTTGTCGGTTTTTTTGACCAGACGACGATGCTCCAGGCTCTCAGGCGCGAATTTGCCCGAGAGGGACAGGCTTTCGTGGTCTGTCCTTTCATCCGAGACCTCGGCGAATTGGAGACCGTGTTGAAAAAAGCCCTCCCAGAGATTCGAATCGGGGTCGTCCACGGCAAAACGCCGGCCGCGGCCCTAGAGACCTGCATGACGGATTTTGTGGCAGGGAAGCTCCAGCTTTTGCTCTCGACGGCGATTATAGAGTCCGGCCTGGACATCCCCAAAGCGAACACCATGGTCGTCGTCCAGGCCGAGCACTTTGGCCTTGCTCAACTCCATCAGCTTCGAGGGCGCATCGGGCGTTCGAATCGACGCGGTTATTGTTATTTCTTCACACGGACCGAGGTGGCCTTGAACAGCCGAGCCCTCAAGCGGCTTCAGACGCTCAGCAAGCTAGATGCTCTGGGGTCGGGGTTTTCGCTGGCGAGCCAGGATTTGGACATCCGAGGCGCCGGGAATCTCCTGGGCGAAGAGCAATCCGGACATATCCGAGAAGTCGGACTCCACCTTTATCAGAAACTTTTGTCTCAGGCGGTGGCGGCTTTGAAGAACCCCCAGGGCCCCGCCGTGGCAGACGATTGGACTCCCGAGTTACAACTTGGCGTCTCGGCGGTGTTGCCCGAGACCTATATCGAGGATTTAGAAACACGCACGACGCTCTATCACCGTTGTGCGCATCTGGCGAACTTGGACGACATTCGAGCGATGCGAGCCGAACTCGCGGACCGTTTCGGGCCGCCGCCGCTTGAGGCCGAACAACTCTTGCGGCTTCTGTATCTCAAGCTCGCCTGCAAGGAGCTGGGGATTCAACGCCTGAGTGTGTCTGCCCGCAGCTGTACGGCTCGCTTTCGGGCGGGCTTCCCCAAAAAAGCGTCTTTTTTGCAGGCCTGGGTCGCTGGCAAGGCCGCTTATCGATTCGATGACAAAGGGGTGCTCTCTTGGTATAGTGATTTCGGGCACGAGACGGCTCGCTTGTTGCGTGTCCAGAATTTTATTCTCAAACTTCAGCGGATTCTCCAGGTCCAAGATGTCTCCTGACGCCGAGGATGCCGATGCGGCCCGGGACGCCTATTTCGAGGGCTTTCTGCGCGCCCGAGGCCTGGCTCTTCTTGGGGTTTTGCCAGAGCAGGGCTTGGTGCTTATTGGTCAGGCTGGGTCTCGGATTTGGCCTTATTTTGCGGCTCAGACCCGTTTTGCGTCTCTGGATGCCTGGTCCAGCCACCATTTGTCCCATTTAGCCACCCGTCTGGGCGGCCTGTATATCGATCCTTCGTCGGGCCCCCCGTATTGGCCTTTCCAGAAGTGGCTTTATGACACGGGCCATTTTTTCCGGAGTCCTCTGGGTCTAGCGGTGCATGTCCGTTTCGGCCTCTGGACGGCCGTGCGAGGTGCCCTCCGCCTGACGCCCGCTCGGGCGTCGCACGCCGCCTTTTTGAACCGAGCCTGGCATCGGCTCGAAACCCAGACGCTGAGTCGGCCGGCGGCGGCTTCGGTTCCGGCTTCATCGCCCTGTGTGTCCTGCGCGACAAAGCCCTGTCTTTCGGCCTGTCCGGTGGGAGCCTTTGAAGCGGGCTCCTCCTCCGACGAGCCGGGACGTTTTGAGGCCTCGCGGTGCCGGGAGGGGCTTGCCAAGCCGCTCCCCTGTTTGAGACTCGCCTGCACCGCCCGGCACGCTTGTCCGGTCGGGAGGCAGTACGCGTACCACCCGGCGCATGCCGCGTTTCACATGCGGGCGTTTCTGACGGGGTCCGTCCCGGACGAGTCCGTCCCGGCGGATTAAATTCATGCCGGGGCCCGCAATCGAAGGAGACTCAAATTGCGCCGGGTCGGGTCTTCTTGCGTTTGACACGCGCGTCGATAGCTAAAATAGTGCGCCGTCTGCGTCCAGGTACAGGCTTGCGAGCAGGCGATATGCTCGGCCTGGACGCCGCTCTGCGTGAGACGCTGCTGGATATAGCCCGCTAGGTGGAAAAAAAGCCTGTCCGCCGCACGGTGGAAAAAGGCCGCACACGCCGGGTCCAGCCAGGTCAGATTTTCGCGAAAAGGGGCTTGCACTTCATAGGCCTCTTTCTGAATGTGGGGCCCCAGAGCGACGCGCACATGCGCGACCGAGCCCCCGAGTCCCGTCAGAGCCGCCAAAGTGGCCTCGAGAATGCCCGTGAAGGCGCCTCGCCAGCCGGCGTGCGCCACCGCGATTAAAGCGCGATGCGGCTCGAAGAACAAAACGGGGACGCAATCGGCCGTCACGAGCCCCAGGCACACATCGCGCCGAGCCGTGGCAAGCCCGTCGGCTGGTTGCTGGGCCATCTGCACGGCGGCTGCTTGGCTCAGCGTGTCGGGCACAACGAGACAGCGGGCCCTATGACACTGGACCGGCATGGCTAGAGGAACCGAGGGGACCGCTAAAAATTGATTGGCTTTATGGCGGGTTTCGAGAGCGTGAGCCGCCGCGTGAGCCGCGTCGAACGACCCCGGTTGCGTGTCGTCTCGTCCAAAAAAGCCCGCGTGGACAAGAGCCCAATCTTGCGAAAACGCCGCAGCTGGTGTAAAGGGCAGAGACACGTCCGAATCCTATCGCTTTTTTGTTTTTTCTCAAGCCCGAGCGAGCCCCTGGTCTCGCCTCGGGGGTCTGTTCTGTCCGTTCTGTTGGTCTTCGGCTTCGTCCGGTTTTATTATGGGTGAACTTGCGTCCTCTGCTCTGGTGTTGCGTCGTGCTGTAACGGACCTCCGGCATGGGTGGCCGGTGGGTCTGAGGGGGCCGGATTCTGCCTCGCAGGTTTTTCTGATTGCGCTGCCGGCGGCCGAGCCAGAGTTGTTGGAACGCCTGCCGGCAGACGCGGTTTTATGGATGCGCTCGGCGACGGCGGGCTATTTTTTCGAGAGGCCCGGTGAGATGTCCGGATCTAGCGGGTCTATTGGGACTCTGGAGGCGTCTTCCTGGTTGGCGTCGGTCCAAGAGTCCTCTTTTGTCTGTTTCCGGCCCCCGGCGGCTCGGGACCTTGTTCAGCTGCAAGAGCGTCTCACCGCGTTTGAACGGACGTCCGCCGCCGAACCGGCGGGGCAGGGCGTCGACGCCCACCACCATCCCGAAGAGCCCGACCGGATGCGGCTTCAACAGACGGAGACCTTGTTGTCGTGGCCCGCCGCTCTAGAGCCTATTGCCGGGGCAGAGGATGCCGGGATAGACGGTATCGGGGCCGGGGCGGGCGACGATTCGAAGAGCCCTCCAGTGCCGGCCCCTGTTCTTTGCGCTTTATTGCGTCTGGCTCGTTTGCCGATGATTTTTGTGACCTGCCGCCGTCTGCCGCCTATGAGTCCGCCGGTGATGTGTCTGCCTGCCGACAGTGTTTCTGCCGCCGCGAGGGCACCCTCTGGGTCCCAGGAGTCGGCTCTATGGATGCTGGGGATGCTGGGTCACTCTGTCCGGCAGCAGGCTCAATGTGTTTTACCGATTCGGGATACTTGGGCGCGTTTAACGAGCTGGTCCTGGTTTCCCTTTTCGGCTCCGGCTTTGAGTCTGGATTTTCGGCCCTTTGTTTCGGGTCCGGGGGCCGCATCGGCCTCATCGTCAGAGAGGTCCTCTGCAAATGATGTACCTTGGGTGCGGCTACATTCTTCTTGCTTCACGGGCGATTTTTTGAGTTCCCTGCGTTGCGATTGTGGGTCTCAGCTGACGGCGGGCCTCGAGTTCATCCGAGAGGCTGGCGGGATTTTGCTCTATCTGCCCCAAGAGGGCCGCGGGCTTGGTCTCCAGAACAAAATGCGGGCGTATCGGCTGCAGGAACAAGGCCTGAACACGTATGAGGCGAACCACTATTTGGGGTTCGAATCAGACGCTCGAGATTTTTCAGGCGCGGCGGCGATTTTACGTGCTCTGGGCGTGGGGGCCATTCGGCTTCTATCGGACAATCCGGCCAAGCGTGCCGGCTTAATCCAGGCGGGCGTGACAATTCTAGAGCACGCGCCTCTGGCGGTTGGCAAGAATCCGCATAATCGCCTCTATCTGGAGACGAAAGACCTTTTTTTTAACATGGTGGCCGAGGGATGATGAGAAATGACAGATCAAGCACAAGCTGAAAAACTGGGCTCGCGCCTGACGGAGATTGTAGACCGGCTGGAGCGCCTCGAAGAGGAACGCAAGCAAATCGCCGAATCTATCCGAGATGTGCTCTTAGAGGCGCGCCTGGCGGGCTTGAACCCCGCCGTCTTGCGCGAATTGCTCCGGTTGCGGCGGGTCGATACCGACACGCGCTTGACCAATGAGCGCGACATGGAGACGTATAAAAAACTCTTGGGCATGTGAAGGTCTTCAGCTTGTCGGCGGCGGGTCGTTTGCGAATCGCCCGTTCTCGGCCCGTTCGAGCTCGGGGGGGAGTCGGAAATGGATGTTTTCGTCGGCAATGGGCGTTTCGTGGCAGCGGACGTCTCTTTGGGCCCGCAGAGCCTCTAAGATGCCGGTCATCAGCTCTTGAGGCGTGGAGGCCCCCGCCGTGAGCCCCAGCCGGCGACAGGAACCGAGTAAAGCCCAGGGCAGTTGACGATAATCTTCGACCAGCATGGCTCGTGGGCATCCATAGCGACGGGCGACCTCCACCAGCCGCATGCTGTTCGAAGACGACGAGGTCCCCACCACCAACATCAGCTGTACGCTGGCGGCGATAGATTTGACGGCCGATTGACGATTGGTGGTGGCATAGCAAATATCCTCTTTTCGAGGGGCCTGCACGCGAGGAAATTTTCTGTGAAGCGCCGCCCGGATCGCCGCCGTTTCGTCTAACGAGAGCGTCGTCTGCGTCACATACGTCACCGGGCCAGCCGGGAGGACCAGGTTTTCTACATCCTCGACGGTCTCTACGAGGGAAATATGAGCTCGGTCGATCTGGCCAAGCGTGCCGACGACCTCGGCGTGGCCGGCGTGGCCGATGAGGACCAAGTGATGCCCGCGCCGCCAGGCGGTCCGGGCCTCGGCGTGGACTTTGTGCACCAGTGGACAGGTGGCGTCCAGCACGCGGAAGCGGCGTTGGGCCGCTTCGTCGTGAACCGAGCGCGCCACGCCGTGGGCGGAAAAAATCACGGGCCGGGTGGTGTCCGGAATGTCGGCGAGCTCTGGGACAAAAATCGCGCCTTTCGCCTGTAAATTCCGCACGACATGCGCGTTATGGACGATGGCGTGGCGCACATAGACGGGGGCTCCGTAGCGGGCGAGAGCCTCTTCGACAATGGAAACGGCGCGCTCTACGCCGGCGCAGAAGCCTCGGGGGCTGGCGAGATAAACATCCAGAGGCCCTTGCCGAGGCACCAAACGGGACCCCGGTCGAGATGACGTGCGTTCAGGTTTTAGGACGGATTTTGACTCGGACATAGGTGAAATAGACCATGGCAAGCCCGGCGAGCAAAAACGGGACCGTCAGAACCTGTCCCATGGTGAAGCCCAGAGGCAAAAACCCGATATGGTCGTCGGGGGCTCGGAAGAACTCGGCGAAGAAGCGCCCCAGCCCATACCCCGCTAGGTTCAGTCCCAGCAAGACGCCGGGATAGTGCAAAGCCCCGCGTCGCACCAAAACATAGAGCACGACAAACAAAAGGAGGCCCTCCAGACCCGCCTCATAGAGTTGACTCGCATGGCGAGGCGTCTGCGTCGGGTCGTTATAGAACACGACGCCTAGAAAAGAGTCCGTCGGTCTTCCCCATAATTCGCCATTGATGAAATTCGCGAGGCGTCCGAAAAATAAACCGATAGGGACGCCGGCCGCCGCATAATTGGCAAACGCCAGAGGGGGTAGGTTTCTTTTGCGGCAAAAAAGATACAGGCCGACGATTAAACCGAGTGTGCCGCCGTGGAAGCTCATGCCGCCCTCCCACACCGCGAAAATTTTGAGGGGATTGCTCAGAAAATAAGGCAAATTGTAAAAAAGCACATAGCCCAGGCGTCCGCCTAGGACCAGCCCAATCATCCCCGGCGTCCAGGCATCCCAGAAGACCTGGCGCGTGAAAGGCCCGCCGCGGTCGTAGGCCGTCAAAAAGCTCATGTACCAGACCGCCAGAAAAGAGCCGGCAATATAGGCCAAGGCATACCACCGCAGACTCAGAGGCCCGATCTCGAGGAAAACGGGGTCTATATAGGGTAAAAAAAGGGCTGCCTCTTGCATGGTCTATTCCACGGGGGAGTCGGGGTTTAGGGACTTTGAGTCTCATATTTGGCGATGAGACGCCGGGCTGCCGTCAAAGCGGCCTGACTCTGGAGTCCCTCTGCCTGGCGTTCGGCAAGCCAGCGGTCCAGGACGGGCTGTGTTTTCTGCATCCATGCTTCGGCTGCTTGCTCCGAGATGGCGATGAAGGCATTGCCCCGCTCTCGGGCGAGGGTGCGGCCGAGCTCTTCGTCGCGGTCATAAAGAGGCCCGACCCATTGCGCCATGGCTCGGCCGGTGTTTGCGTCCAGAAGGCGTCGCAAGGGGTCCGGGAGACTCTGGTATCTTGCCTTGTTCATGGTCAGGACGAAAGTGGCGGTATAAAGGCCGAAGGGGCCTTCGAACTCGGTATGGTAGCGCACCAATTCGCTGGAGCGCAAGGGGACGGTCACTTGCCAAGGAAGCAGAGCACCATCCAGGAGGCCCCGGGCAAGAGCCTCGGGCACCTGCGGGACGGGCATGGCCACGGGGGTGGCGCCCAGCTCGGCGAGCGTCCAGGCCACCATGCGCGAGGGCGCTCTGATTTTGAGCCCCTTCAAATCTTCGAGGGTCTCCAGCGGCTTATCGCGCATATGAAAACTGCCCCGCGCGTGAACATGGAACAAAAGGGGGTGCGTTTCGCCGAATTCTTCGACCAGCCATGTCTCGGAGAATTCCTGAAACGCCTGCGTGGTCGCCGCCGCCGAGCTCACCACGAAAGGGAGCTCGAACAATTCAGCGATGGGGAAGCGGCCGCTCGTATAGCCCGGAAGCGTCCAGACAATATCGACAACTCCCTGTCGAGCCTGGTCATAGAGCTGCGGGGCGGTGCCGCCTAACTGCATCAGAGGATAGATCTCGACTTGCAATTCGCCCTGGCTTTCGCGCTCGAGCGTGGCGGCCCACGGTTCCAGGACGGCTTTATGGATGGTGGAATTGGGGGCTAGGAAATGGTGGACGCGCAGGACCTCGGCGGCGGCGGCCAGCGTGGCGGTCCACAAGCCGCTCCACAACCCGGCGGCACAGGCTAAAGAAACAGTTAAAAAAAGGACTCGCATGATTCGCATGACACGACCGGAGTTGTCCGGCTCCTCCGAGATTTCAGGTGGGTCTCAGTTAGACGCCAGAATGCAAGGCTAGGACACAAGTCATGACACCGGGCCAGGGACCGTGAAGCTGTCGTTTGGGCTCCCCCCCTTCCAGGTCTGTTTCACAAACGAGGCCACAAACGGACGCTTTTGGGGGTCTCTTTGCTTCGGACGCGACGGACGGTGGGAGCGGCCCCGGAGAGGCTCGCTAGCGCGCCCTCCGCTCCGAGTCCCGAGGCACCCCGACCTTCGGCATCCTGACGATTGGCATCCTGACGATTGGCATTCTGACTATCGGCATCCTGACTATCGGCATCTTGACCCTCGGCATCTTGACCCTCGGCATCTTGACGATTGGCACCCCGACCTTCCTCCACGTCGTCCTGTCTCAATTTTTCAGCAAAGGCTTTCAGGAGTCATCAGGACCCATCACGTCACGAGACATTCGTATGCTCGTATTTCGACAGCAGGCGCAGAGGCTTTTTCAGAGCATCGCGCCGGAAAGGCTCGCCGAGCGTCTGGGTGACCATCACTTCGAGAACGACAGGGCGTTGCGTCTCAAGAGCCTGCTTCAGAGCGTCGCCGAGCTGGTCGGGATGCTCTATGCACACGCCCTCGGCTCCCATGGCTCGGGCGACGGCGGCAAAAGAGGGGTTCTTCAGATTCGTCCCCACATAGCGGTTGGCATAAAAATCGATTTGATTTTTCTTCTCAGCCCCCCACTGGCCGTTATTAAAGACGACGGCGACCACGGGAATCTGCTCGCGCACGGCGGTGAGCGTTTCTTGAAGACTCATGCCCCATGCGCCGTCGCCGACATAGGCGACAGCGGGGCGGTCGGGAGCGGCGATTTTGGCTCCCAAAGCCGTCGGAAACGCATAGCCGCAATTGCCGAAACTCATAGCTGCAAAGAAGCTCCGCGGTGTTTTGAAGCGCAAATACGTATTGGCGACCGAGCAGATATTCCCGATATCGGTCGTGACCATCGCGTTTTCGGGCAAAGCTTTTTCCAGCTCGCGCAGGGCACGTCTGGGTTCTATGGGCGAGCTCGCCTGCTGTCCCCAGGTCTGGAGTTCTTCCTCCCAGCTTTGTTTTTGTTTCTGAACCTCCTTTTGCCTGGTTTCGGCGTTTTGTCGGGCCAAGATGGGCTCGTTCCGGGTCTCGAGGCGTGTCAGCAGGTCTTCTGAGGCGGCGGCGGCGTCGCCGTGAATGCGGACGTCGGCTTTCTTGACGAGTCCCAGCGTTTTGGGATTGGCGTCTATTTGGATCAGTTTGGCGTTTTGCGGCCAATAATCCAGATTATGCTGGGGCAGCGTCCCGAAAGGCCCAAGGCGCGTGCCGACAGCCAGAACCAGGTCCGCTTGAGCCAGAAGCCGCATCGCAGCTTTAGACCCCTGATACCCAATCGAGCCCGTCCAGAGCGGATGATCGCACGGAAAACTATCGTTATGCAGATAACTGTTGACAACGGGGGCCTGGAGATACTCCGCTAAAGCGATGACCTTGTCGACACCGCCGGCACTCTGGACGACGCCGCCTCCCGCGACGAGGACAGGGAATTGAGCCTGGGTCAGCAGAGCCGCCGCTTGGTCGAGGCTCTGGGGGCCACCGGGGCCCAGTTCGACCTCGATGGGGTCCGGGATATGAAAATCGGCCTGACCGTAAAACAGGTCGCGCGGCAGGTTGAATTGCGTGGGGCCGCGCTCGAGTTTGGCGCGGTCGAAGCACCGCGACAAGAGCTCTGCCACGCGGCCCGTGTTGACACAATGGGCCTGATATTTTGTGATGGTTTCAAAAAAGGGCAATTGTTCGGCCTCTTGGAAGCCGCCGAGGCCCTGTGTGTTGGTGCCCGTCTCTGGGGTGAAGACGACAACCGGCGAGTGAGCCCAGTAAGCCGCCGCCACGCCCGTTACAAAATTGGTGATACCGGGGCCATTCTGCGCAATACAGACGCCGTGCTGGCCGCTGGCTCGGGCGTAGCCGTCGGCCATATGAGCCGCTCCCTGTTCGTGGGCAACCGAAACAAAGCGAATCCCGGCCGAGGGAAACAAGTCCAGCATGTCCATAAAGGCCGAGCCGACAATGCCGAAAACGTGTTTCACTTTGTTTTTGACGAAGACCTCAACGAGGGCCTCCGAGGGCGTCATAAGCGTCATGGGATCACCTTGAAAAAAGAGTTAACTGTCTGAGAAATGCAAAAATCGACCATGCACGAGGCCAGGCCCGAAACCGAGCCCGCGTGCGGTCGAGAGAAGGCTACAAAAAAAGCGCGTCTTTTTCAACACCGTGCTTCGGTTGGAGTGGGGGTCGGCTGCGTTTTCATGGGTTACGTTTTCACGGGGTGCCTTTTCCGAAAAAGGCGGCGGGTTCGACGAAGGGTTCGCCGTGGGCTGTGGCGACTGAGGGATGGGTGAGGTGTCCCTCGGCGACATTGAGGCCGTGCGCGAAATGCGCGTCCCCAGCCAGAGCTCGGCGCCACCCCTGGTTGGCGAGTCTCAGAATATAGGGCACCGTCGCCGCCGTGAGAGCATACGACGACGTTCGAGGCACGGCCCCAGGCATATTGGTGACGCAATAATGGACAACACCGGACGCCAGATAGCTGGGGGCGTCGTGGGTTGTGGGGCGAGAGCTCTCGAAGCATCCGCCTTGGTCGATGGCGACGTCCACCAAAACGCTGCCTGGCTTCATCGAAGGGAGCCAGGCTTCTCGAAGCACTTTCGGAGCCACGGCTCCTGGGAGCAGGGCGGCACCGATCACCACATCCGCCGAGGGGAGCAGGGCCTCTATCGTTTGGGGTGACGAGACGAGCGTCTCGATTTGACTTCCGAATTGAAGATCCAGAGCCGCCAAACGCGCCCAATTCGTGTCCAGTAACGTTACGCGGGCGCGGGCCCCGACCCCCATGAGGGCCGCATTGAGACCGACTTCGCCCCCGCCAATGATCACGACTCTTGCAGATGGCACGCCTGGCACCCCGGCCAGCAAGAGGCCGCGCCCGCCGTTTCTTTTCTCCAGGCACTGAGCCCCCGCCTGGACAGAAAGCCGCCCAGCGACTTGCGACATCGGCCGCAAAAGCGGCAAATCGCCGTGCGGGCCGGTCACCGTCTCATAGGCGATGCAGATGGCACCCGACGCCTGGAGAGCCAAGGTCTGAGCCCTGTCAGGTGCCAGATGGAGATAGGTGAACAGAATCTGCTCTTTGCGCAGATAGGCGTATTCCTCGGGTTGGAGCTCTTTGACTTTGACGACGAGCTCGGCCCATTCAAAGACGTCCGCCGCCTCGGGAAGAATCGTTCCTCCAGCGTGCCGATAGGCGTCGTCGTCGCATCCGATGCCCATACCGGCGGCGGTTTCTAGGCCGACTTCGTGGCCTGCTTGGACCAGTTGACGAGCTGACTCGGGGGTCAGAGCCACCCGTCCCTCGTGATTTTTGACTTCTTTCGGGACACCTATGCGCATAACGAATGTGCTCTCAGATTTTTCGCAAAAATGACTTGGCCCTTCCGCTGTCTTCGTGGACAAGACCCCTGTGCCGGTCCAGCTCAGCCTGACAGATCAGCTTGGAATCTTTTGGAACCCTATTAGGATAATTTCAGCAGAGAAACAACACAAAACGACACAGCCCTCTCAAAGCAAGAAGCCGCCGGAGAGATATCGGAAATAGACCGGGAACCCGACCCGAAACGAGCCCGACTCTAGCAATTTCCCGGATAAAATGAAAGCCAAAATGAAAGCGCAATCGACAAGTCCGTATGTTTTGTAGCTTTCCGCCTGATTTTGTCTTGACATTTTACGCCAAAATAGCGTATGGGAGGGGCGAAGGGAGTGGCGTGTGTGCATTTTTCGGGATCAGCCCGGGTCTGGGCCCGGGTCTAGGGATGGCCTGGTTGTTGCGGGTGTGGCCGCTTGCTTTTGGGACACGGCACACCCTGGTTGGGCGTTTGATCCGGCGTCGTGTGTCCGGCAGGTCTGGCAGAATTATTCATCCGGCATGGTTCCGGCAGCGTCATGAGGGTTGGAAGAATTGCGGGACTTGCGCTTCCGTTTTTGCTTTTTTTTCCGGCAAAGCTCCTTTTTCTTTTTCTGACGTGGCCGCTTTTTCTGGGGTTGCTGAGCCTTTCGTCGATCGGGCTCGGGTCGGATTCGCTCGGCAAGGTTTGGTTCATCGGCGATGCGCGGAGTCTCAATGGATTCCAGGTCCTGATCGAGAAGTATTTAGGGCTCGGCGCGTTGTGGCACGGCGTGGCGGTCCCTGTGCTCCGGGTCCCGTATCTGTGGAGTTGGGGGCTCTGGCTTGTTTTACTCCTGGGACTGGGGGTGGGAGGTTTTCTCTGGTTCCGTCGTTTCTTCACCTGAGACCCGAGGCGAAACCATGGTGAAGAATTATGCCTGGCACGAGGACGCCGTCAATCTTCTCAAAGAGCTCTGGCCTGACCAGAAGGCCAAAGATATTGCTCTGGCGATTTCCGACTTAGGGCATGGCGAGGTGACACGCAATGCGGTCATCGGCAAAGCCAATCGCCTGGGGTTGTCGGAGCCCTCCAAGGTGATGCACACGCTTTCTATCAAGCTCAAATACGCTCAGAATCCCGGGCCGGGCCGCTGCCAGTGGCCGCTGGGTGATCCTCAGCGAGATGACTTCCAGTTTTGTGGTAAGGAAATCCGGAAAGGGTCTCCTTATTGTCCAGACCATCGTCTTCTCGCCTATCGACGCATGCAGGAGAACTGAAAACCTTGTGGGCCCGGAATCTTATCACAGTAGGATAGAATAGGACTGGTTTCATGCAGCTTGCAACCCGGATTGCCGATATCAAACCCTCCCCGACAATAGAGATCACCACACGAGCCTCGGTTTTAGCCGCCGCGGGCGTGGACGTCATCCAATTGGGCGCCGGGGAACCAGACTTCGACACGCCAGAGCACATCAAAAAAGCGGCCTATGACGCCATCGCTCGCGGGGCAAGCAGCAAATACGCCCCGGCGGCGGGCCTCCCGCAGCTCCGAGAGGCCATCGCCGCCAAACTGGCCCGCGACAATCACCTGCAGTACAGCTCGGACCAAATCGTGGTCGGATGTGGCGGGAAGCAGATTCTCTATAACGCTTTTATGGCGACGCTAAACCCGGGCGATGAGGTCCTCATTCCGACGCCCTATTGGGTGAGTTACCCAGATATGGTGAAACTGGCCGGCGGCGTTCCCGTTTTTCTACCGGGGGCCGCCGGTGGTTTCAAGCTCCAGCCGTCGCAATTGGTCGAAGCCATCACGCCTCGAACGCGGTGGTTGGTTTTAAACACGCCTTCGAACCCCACGGGCAGCGGCTATACCCGGGAAGAGCTCTTGGCTTTTGGCCCCGTTCTGGAGGCCCATCCCCAGCTCGCCGTCCTCACGGACGATATCTACGAGAAAATTGTCTATGACGATTTTGAGTTTGTAAACCTTGTTCAGGCTCTCCCGTTCCTTCAAGAGCGCGCTCTAGTTGTCAATGGGCTTTCCAAAGCCTATTGCATGACGGGCTGGCGCGTCGGCTATGGCGCGGGGCCGCGGCCGCTGATTCGGGCGATGAGCATGCTCCAATCGCAGTCTACGACCTCCACGGCGACGGTGAGTCAGCATGCGGCTTTGGCCGCTCTGACGGGCGACGAGACCTTTCTCGCCGGGCATGTCGCCGCCTTTCAGGCGCGTCGAGACCTTGTGGTGGCGCGCCTCAATGCGATAGAGGGGCTCCATTGTTTCTGTCCGCAGGGGGCCTTTTATGTGTACCCCAGCTGTGCGGGTCTGATAGGAAGACGGACAGCCGCCCGGGCAGGCCCCCAGACAGACGCCGCCCGCGTGCTCGAGTCGGACCAGCAGGTCGCCAGCTGGCTCCTGGACGAGGCCCGCTTGGCCCTCGTTCCAGGCGAAGCGTTCGGGTTATCGCCCTATTTTCGAATTTCCTATGCCCTGGCCACCGACCGCCTGGAGGAAGCATGCGAGCGGCTGGCACAGGCCGTGGCGACGCTCTCCTGACCTTCTTCTGATTCTTGAGCCGCCTTTTCTTGCG
This sequence comes from Alphaproteobacteria bacterium, assembly GCA_965203415.1. Lineage (GTDB taxonomy): Bacteria > Pseudomonadota > Alphaproteobacteria > CBDBCS01 > CBDBCS01 > CBDBCS01. The sequence continues at coordinate 1,180,817 of CBDBCS010000006.1, forward strand.
TTTTTTCTGTTTTTCCTGGTGCCCCCTTCCGTCGTGGTTTGAGGACGTTTTCTCTTTTCTCTGCCCAGTCTCCCCTCGATTCGATTAGATTTTGATCCAGGCATTTTTTATCCCGTTATTTTTCCATTTTTCCTTAAAAGAAACCAACAGAAAGGCTGACGTATGACTCAGAGAACTCAAAAAGAACGTAATGTAGATGTTTGTATCCTAGGCGGGGGGTCTGGCGGCCTCTATGTAGCGGCGGGGGCGGCTCAGCTCGGCTTCAAGACCGTCCTGATAGAGCAGGGCAAGATGGGAGGCGATTGTCTCAATTACGGGTGTGTTCCCTCCAAGGCTTTAATTGCGGCGGCGCATGCGGCGCATGTCCATCGGTCTTCGACGCCGTTTGGAGTCCCAGGTCACGACCCGGGCGTCGATATGAAAGCCGTTGCGGCTCATGTCCGCGGCGTCATCGAACAAATAGAGCCCCATGATTCGGTAGAACGCTACGAGGCACTGGGGTGCGACGTCCTCCAGGCTCGAGGGCGTTTTACAGGCCCGCGCACCATCCAGGCCGGCGAGACGACGGTCCGGTTTCGTTACGCTGTGATTGCGACGGGGTCTCATGCGGGCATCCCGCCCATCGAGGGCTTGAAAGGGCCCCAAGCCGTGCCCTTCTACACCAATGAGACGATCTTCGAGGTGGACCATAAAATCGACCATCTCGTTGTGATAGGCGGCGGGCCCATCGGTTCAGAGTTAGCTCAGGCCCACAGGCGGCTTGGGGCGCGCGTGTCGCTCTTGGACGTCGGGCCCGTGATGCCTCGAGACGACCAGGAATGTGCCGAATATGTTCGGGCGGCCCTCCGAGCCGATGGCATAGACCTCTTTGAGAAGTGCCAGATCCGAAAACTCTCGAACGCCCAGAAAGATGGCCCCATCGAGGTGGAGCTCACGACCCAGGAGGGCCAGGCGGTTACGTTGTCGGCCAGTCATCTCCTGGTTGCTGCGGGTCGAGTGCCGAACGTAGAGGACCTCGGCCTCGCCGAGGCGGGGATTGTGTCCTCCCGGCGCGGCGTTCAGATAGACCAGCGCCTGCGCACGGCGAATAAGCGCGTTTTCGCGGTGGGAGATGTTGTAGGGCCCTATCAGTTCACGCATATGGCGGGCTATCACGGCAATCTGGTGATCAAGCAGATTCTTTTCCGCGTCCCCAGAGTGCGGGTCGACTACAGAGCCGTCCCGTGGGTGACCTACACCGACCCCGAATTGGCGCATGCGGGTCTGACGGAGGCTCAAGCGGCAGAGAGCTATACCGCCGCCGCCGTGCACGTCGTCCGCTGGAACATGGAGGAAAACGACCGCGCGCGCGCCGAACGGCAAACCGAGGGCTTGGTTAAAATCGTGCTCCACGGGCGGTCCAAGAAAATCCTGGGAGCCACCATCGTCGGCCCACACGCCGGAGAACTCATTGTGCCCTGGGTGATGGCCATTCAGCACCGTTACAAAATCGGTCGCATGACGGATTTCATCGTGCCCTATCCCACCCTGTCCGAGGTGACCAAGCGCGTGGCGGGGCAGTACTATTATCCGACTTTATTCTCGCCCAAGACGAAGCGTTTGTTGCGTTGGTTGCGGTTTATGCCTATGCTCTGATCCGGGCTCTGATCTGGGGCTCTGATCCGGGGCTCTGACCTGATTTTCCCTTTTCGGAGCGTATGCGTATTATGCTGTCTTCTAGTGTTTTAGAGTCCCTTTTGAAGCTTTGGTTCGGGACGCTTCAGCCTCTGGAGGAGGTCTCCGAGGACATTGCCGTCCGGTGGTTCAAAAAAGACGCAGATTTTGATGCCGCCTTGAGGGCCTCTTATCTTGAGCTCTGGAAAGACGTCGTCGCCGGCGCATGGGAGCCCCATGTCGCCCCGGGAACGTCGGGCGCGGCCTCGAACCCTTCCGAGGCCCTTGCCTGTCTGTTGGTTTTAGACCCGCTCTCGCGGAGCATTCATCGGGGTCGTCCCGCCAGTTTTGCGGGCGATTCGCAAGCTCTTGTTCTGGCACGGGTCATGATACGCGACGGGTTGGCGCAACGCCTCGGTTTCGTCCAGCGTTTTTTTGTCTATCTGCCTTTTATGCATAGCGAGGCTCTGACGGACCAAATCCGGAGCCTAGAGCTCTATGAGGCCTATCACGCCGATGCCGTCTCGCCCGAACAGAAAACCAGAGCAACCCAATGCTTGGATGCCGCCCGAGCCCACCACCGCATCATCGAGCAATTCGGACGCTTTCCGCATCGCAACGCCATTCTGGCACGGGCGTCTACGCCGGAAGAGGCTCTTTTTCTGACGCAGGAGGGTTCTTCTTTTTAGAATCTGTTTTTCTGCGGGGATTTTGAAAAAAGGACTCCAGCCTGCCCCGTGTCGTGCCCGGGCCCGGGTCTATTCCGTGTTTATCCCGGATCTATCCCGGCCCTATGTCTAAAGCGAGCCGAGCATCTTCAGACATACGTTCGGGCGTCGACGAAGTGCTTATTGCGTTGGTTGCGGTTTATGCCTATGCTCTGACCCGGGGCTCTGACCTGATTTTCCCCTTTCGGAGCGTATTATCGTGTTGTCTTCCAGTATTCTAGAATCGCTTTTGAAGCTTTGGTTCGGGACGCTTCAGCCTCTGGAGGAGGTCTCCGAGGACATTGCCGTCCGGTGGTTCAAAAAAGACGCAGATTTTGATGCCGCCTTGAGGGCCTCTTATCTTGAGCTCTGGAAAGACGTCGTCGCCGGCGCATGGGAGCCCCATGTCGCCCCGGGAACGTCGGGCGCGGATTCGAACCCTTCCGAGGCCCTCGCTTGTCTGTTGGTTTTGGACCAGGTCTCGCGGAACATTCATCGGGGTCGTCCTGCCAGTTTTGCCGGCGATTCTCAAGCTCTTGTTCTGGCACGAGTCATGATACGCGACGGGCTGGTGCAGCGGCTCGGTTTCGTCCAGCGTTTTTTTGTCTATCTGCCTTTTATGCATAGCGAGTCTCTGACGGACCAGACCCGGAGCCTGGAGCTCTATGAGGCCTATCACGCCGATGCCGTCTCGCCCGAACAGAAAACCAGAGCAACCCAATGCTTGGATGCCGCCCGAGCCCACCACCGCATCATCGAGCAATTCGGACGCTTTCCGCATCGCAACGCCATTCTGGCACGGGCGTCTACCCCGGAGGAGGCTCTTTTTCTGACGCAGGAAGGTTCTTCTTTTTAGAACCTGTCCCGTGTTTATCCTGTGTTTTATCCCGGGCCTATGTCTAAAGCGAGCCGAGCATCTTCAGACATACGTTCGGGCGTCCAAGGCGGCGTAAAGGTCAGATAAACGCGCACGTTCTGGACGCCTGCCACGCTCGCTAGAGCGTCGGCCACCTGTTGAGGCAAAACACCCGCGACCGGGCAATTCGGGGTGGTGAGACTCATCGTCACCCGGACGTCCCCGGGGCTCTGTTGTTCCAGAGCGTAAATCAACCCCAATTCATGGATATCGACGGGCAGTTCCGGGTCGTAGACGGTCTGAAGAGCTGCAATCAGAGCCTCTCGCGACGGCGGTCCGGCCGTAGAGCCCTCGGCACCAGGCGAAGAACGCTCGGCCACCAGGCCTGCTCGAGCCTGTGGCATCATGTCCATCAGATTGGGGCCAGAGGCCCGGGGGTCTCGGTTATTCCCGGGGGGCTCGGACTGACTTTCGGGCATGGATCTCAGGCCTCGGTTGTGAGGGTAAAAAAAGCCGTTCCCGTGCCCGCCGCTGCCGCCGCTGCCGCCGCTGCCGCTCTGGTGGGTTCCGTGGGTTCCGCCTCTTGCGTCTGCGTGGTCTCCGCCACGAAGGGGTACAGCAGGCGTTGAAGAGCCTCAAAAGCCAAAGTCACGCACCGCCGCCGCATACGCACAGCCCGCACCTGGCATAAAGCCCGCACGCTTTGCTTGTCTTCAAAGGGTTCGGCGACGTCTTCATTCGAGGCGTCCGAGTGAAAAGCGTCCAGAAAATGCGTCATTTTTTGATAGGCCTCCGAGGCCCGCAAAGTCCGAGTTTCCGTAACCAGCATAGCGAGGCTGGCTCGGCAGAGTAGGCATGCTTCCACCTCATAGCCCAGCGTCATAAGCCGTAAGGACGCTCCCCCGGAAGACGTCTCGGCAGCGTCTGTTCCCCAGGGAGGCCCCAGGGCGAGGACGCCTCGATCGCCGCAGAGGGGGTTGGCAAAGGCCAAACGCACGCCCGCCGGGGCCGGCAGAGGAAAACTGCGCCCCGCCCACGCCAAAAGAAGCGAGCTATAAAGCCTGTCTAGCTGGCCCGTGTCCAGTTGGCCCGGGTCCAGATGACTCGTGTCTAGCTGGCGAGTTTGAGAAGCCGGCATACGTTTCGGAGACTCTGGCACAGGATGTCGATTTCGGCCTCGGTGTTATAGAGCCCCAGGCTGACGCGATTGGTGCCGCTCGGGGCGTTCAGGTACTGGGTCAGAGGCTCGGCACAGTGGTGGCCGGCGCGAATGGCAACGCCTTGCTGGTCCAGCAGCGTGGCGACGTCGTGCGGATGGGCGCCCTCCAGGATGAAGCTCTGGAGGGGTGCCTGGGGAGACCCTGTCGCCCCGCCGCCGAGCAAGGTCACCGCGGGCAGCCGCGCCAGCTCCGTCCGCAGCGCGTGAAGACAGGCTCGTTCGTGGGCTTCGATGGTCTCGAAGCCGAGTTCGTTCAAAAAATCCACCGCCGCCGCCAGCCCATGCGCTTGCGCTATGGGGGGCGTGCCTGCCTCAAATTTATGGGGCAATTCGCCGACGGTGAAGCCCGTCACCGAGACGTTCCGGATCATTTCGCCGCCGCCCAAAAAAGGAGGCAGAAGCTCCAGCCATTTTTCGCGGCCCCATAAGACGCCAATGCCCGTGGGGCCGTAAAGCTTATGGCCTGTGAAAGCGTAAAAATCCGCCCCCGTCGCCGAGACATCAAGCCGAAAATGCGGCGCCGCCTGCGACCCGTCCAGAATCACGACGATGTCGCGCTCTTTGAGACGCCGGACGAGCTCTTGAACGGGATTGACCGTCCCGAGTACATTGGAAACATGCGTCAGACTCGCCACCCGCACGCCCGCCAGGAGGTCCTCCGTCAAAGGGGCGAGCGTCCCCTCGGGCGTGACGGGCACGAAACGGACCTCCACGCCCAGGCGGTCGCGAAGCTGAAACCACGGGACAATGTTCGAGTGGTGCTCCATCCCGGTGAGAAGAACCACATCCCCAGCTTGAAGCCGGAAAGGCCAACTCGGACAATCCCCGATCGCCCGCGCGAGTAAATTGAGTCCCTCTGTTGCCCCGCGCGTGAAAATAATCTCCCGAGAGGCCGAGGCCCCGATAAAAGAGGCGATTTTGTCGCGGGCCTGCTCATAGAAGCCCGTCGCCTGAGAGCCAAGCTCGTGCGGACTCCGATGGACATTGGCATAGGCTTCCCGATAGAGAAAACTTTCGGCCTCGATGACCTGGCGTGGTTTTTGGGCACTCGCCGCACTGTCGAGATAGACGAGCGCGTGACCGTGGATTTTTTTCTCCAGAATGGGGAAAAACGCTCGAACGCCTTCAAGACTCGAGCTTGTCCCTGAACCTGTCCCCGTCACCGTTTTCACCTTTTCCATTGGCCAACTTCCGTTTTGGCGAGCCTGCTCTCAGGCGTCCAGAGAACCGTTTTGTCGCAAAAATGCAAGAGGCTCCGGCATCGAATCGTCGAAATCTTTCAAGAAGCCGTGCTTCAGAAGCGCAAGAGCTCGAGAGGGCGTCAGACCACGCTGGGCCATGTAAAACAGCACATCCGGATCGGGGGCTCCCATCGTCGCCCCGTGCGTACACTGCACATCGTCGTGGCGAATATCTAGAGCCGGTTTGGTGAACATCCGCACACGCGAAGAAAGCGGCATCATCCGGACTAGCATATGAGCCTCGCACCCCGGGGCATGGATCCGGATGTTCCCCAGAACAGACCCCGTTGCGGTTCCCTCCAGCCCCAGGCGGAACCGCTGAGACGAACGCGTCGCCGAGCCTTTATGATGGGTCTCCCAGCACAAATCGGCTTGGTGCCCGTCATAGAGGTCGCCTATCGCATAGAGGTCGCTCGAAGCCGCCTCGCCCGTGTGGTGGAGCGTCAGCTCATCGCGCCAATACGACGCCTTCGAGACATCCTGGCGCAAACAATAGAAAGACCCCGGCCCAAGCGTGACATCGCATTGCCGCATCAGGCTGACGCCAGAATTACCGGAGTTAGACGGCTGGTGGACATAGTGATGGAGCTTAGCGTGCGAGTCCAGCTGAATCTGAAGGCACGGCACGCCGAGGGACGCCGTCGCGGCGTGCTCTGAAGGGTCGTCTGCAGCAGGGTCATCCGACAGATAGGCCTCCTCCAGGACGAGCTCGGCGTGGGGGCCAAGATGCAGAAGGACGCGCGGGGCGATGAGACTCGTTTTATCCGGCCCCGCCGCCGCCTGGCTGCCTAACACGACGGCAAGGTGGAGGCGCGCCGGGGCCCCCGGGGTCCTCGGGGCTTCGTCCGGGGCTTCGCGCCCCGGGACGTGCAGACTCAGAGCCGTCTCGCAGGTGAGTCGGTTCAGAAGCTCGATAGCCCGCGCGCGCCCGGCCTGTTCCGACTGTTCGGGCCGGCTCGGGTCGAGAGGGGCCTCCGAGACCGCCTCGGGAGTTTCTGTGTCCTGGCACGGAAGAGGCTGCCAACGCACCGGACAGGCCGCGCCATCAGGCGGGCCCGTCCAACGCTGGCCCTGCAGGACGAAATCATAGCGGCCTCGGAGTGCCACAGGGGCCGCCTCGAGACGGGGCTCTGCGAGCCCCGCCGTCGCCCCCCCCGTCGTCATTGTCGGGCGGTAAAAATAGTTCTGATAGAAAGACTCGGGAAAAAAACTATACCGATAGGCCTCTTCCCTGCGGGTCGGCAGGCCTCTTTGCGCCCACAGCCGGCTTGCCTGAGGGCGAGCTGTATGACGCAACGATGCGAGCCCTCTCATGGTGTCTCGGGACCGGCTTGTATTCCAGGCCGACGCAAAACTTGCGCATAGCCTCTTCGCTCGAGCTCGGTTACCAGCCCCAGCCCGCCGATGCGTTCTAGAGTCCCCGCCACCAGCACGCAGACCCGGTCTGGCTCTAGGTTTTCGACAAAATGGCGATAGTGCGACACGACCAGAAAGACTCGGTCGGGGTGCCGTAGAGCTCGGAGCGTCGCTAAGACTTTTTTCATGCTGTCGACGTCCAGCCCCGAATCCATTTCATCCAGCAGAACGACGCTGGGCTCTAGGAGAGCCAGTTGGAGCAAATCAAATCTTTTTTTCTCGCCTCCGGAAAAGCCGACATTGACAGGGCGCGTCAGCATCTCGGAGGGGATGCCGATTTGAGCGGCTTTCTCCCGAATGGCTCGCACGAGCTGAATCCGGTTCGAACGTCCCCGGGGGGGGGCGACCGCCGGAGGGGCGACCGCCTCCCCGCTGCCGGAGGGCAGGGGGGTCTCGGGCGTGTTTTCATCGCGAGCCCGTTCTTCCTCTTGAGCGGTCATCATCTCGCAGAGAAAATTCATCGCGGTGACGCCCTCCAAGCCCACAGGGGTCTGGAACGAGAGAAAAAGGCCGCGCCGGCTGCGCACGTGAGGCGGTAGACTCATGAGGTCCGTCTCTCCGAGACGAACCCGACCGGCGAGACACTCATAGGCGGGGTGGCCGGCCAGCGTTAGAAGCAGGCTCGTTTTGCCGGACCCGTTCGGGCCCATCAGAGCGACCAGTTCGCCTGGATAGAGTTCAAGACATAGGTCTCTCAAGACACATTTGTCCTCCACTTGGACCGTCAGATTTTCTATGGAAAGAGCCGCCTGCCCCGGCCGCCGAGTCCCGGCATCCGAGCCCGGGTCCAAGGCCGAGTCTAAGACCGGGTCCGCAACGGGGCGTGGCTGGGTCATCCGACAGAGCCCTCTAAGGAGAGCCCGACCAGTTTGCGGGCCTCCACCGCGAATTCCATCGGGAGTTTCTGGAGCACCGTCTGGCAAAAACCATTCACAATCAGCCCCAGAGCCTGCTCTTCATCCAGGCCGCGCTGCTGGCAAAAAAACAATTGTTCAGCCGACACCCGGCTCGTCGTGGCCTCGTGCTCGAGGCGCGCCTGCGGATTCCGGGACTCTATGTAAGGGAGCGTCACGGCTCGGCACCGCTCGCCAATCAAAAGCGAGTCACACTGCGTATAGTTCCGGACCGACCCCGTCCCAGGCATAATTTGAACGTGGCCTCGATAGGTCTGGCGAGCCACGCCGGCACTAATCCCCTTGGAGATGATCCTAGACCTGGAATTTTTCCCGAGATGGATCATTTTCGTGCCCGTGTCCGCCTGCTGGTGATGATTGGTGATGGCGACAGAGTAAAACTCCCCTTGCGACTCTTCGCCGGCCAGGATGCACGAGGGATATTTCCACGTCACAGCGGACCCCGTCTCGACCTGTGTCCAGGTGATTTTGCTCCGATAGCCGGCGCAGGAGCCTCGTTTTGTCACGAAATTATAGACGCCTCCGGTTCCGTTTTGGTCGCCTGGATACCAATTTTGAACGGTGGCGTATTTGATCTCGGCCTGGGCCAGAGCCACAAGCTCGACGACCGCCGCATGGAGTTGGTTCTCATCGCGCTGCGGGGCCGTACAGCCTTCGAGGTAACTGACAAAACTGCCCTGGTCTGCGATGATTAGAGTGCGCTCGAATTGGCCTGTATTCCTGGCGTTTATGCGAAAATAGGTCGAGAGCTCCATCGGGCAGCGCACGCCTTCCGGGATATAGACGAAACTGCCATCGGTGAAAACAGCGGCATTGAGGCAGGCAAAGAAATTGTCTCGGGCCGGGACGACGCGCCCGAGATACTTCCGCACCAGGTCCGGGTATTTTTGGACGGCCTCGCTGATGGAGCAGAAAATCACGCCGACCGCCTCCAGTTCCTTCTGGAACGTCGTGCCCACCGAAACCGAGTCGAACACCGCATCGACGGCCACGCCGGCGAGCCACTTTTGTTCCTCCAGCGGGATGCCTAGTTTCTCATAGGTCCGCAGAATCGCCGGGTCCACTTGGTCCAGCGAGTCTAATTTTTTCTCCGTATTCTTCGGAGCGGCATAGTAAGAGAGCTTCTGATAGTCCACCGCCGGATATTGGAGCGTACTCCAGCGCGGTTCGTGCATCGTCTGCCACAGCTCAAAGGCTTTCAGGCGCCAGTCTAAAAGCCACGAGGGCTCGTTTTTCTTCTGACTGATGGTCCGGATGATATTGGTATTCAACCCGGGCGGAACCCGAGGCCCATAGTCAATGGGGGTCTCGAAGCCGTGGGCATACCCTTTGGCCAGCCAAGCGTCCAGGACCTCAGCGTCGCCTCCCCCCGGGGCCGGAATGTGAGCCGGCGTGTTAGCCTGGGTGTTAGCCGGGCGGTGTTTCAGCTGCACGTCTGCCTCTTTGGTCTCCATAGCTTTCAGTCCTTCTGTGTCGCCATTGTGCCGTGCCTCTCATCGATACATGCCGCCGATAGACACCGGAGATACCGAAGATACCGAAAAGGAAGGCCCTTAAATCTCTAGCACAAACGGGAGGGTCTGTAAAGCAGACCACCTTCTGCCGGGCCGGGCCCTCTTGTCGGCCTCTCGTCGCCCCCTTGTTGTCCTTGCGGCTCTCTGTCCGGTTCTTGTCAGGGTCTCGTTTTTGTGCTACATCCCCTGTGGCGGGCTTGTGTGGGTTCGCCCGGTGGTTGCAACCCGGGTTGTAACCCGGTGTCGCGACCCGGCCTCACAATCCCGGGCAACCCCGGGAGGGAGTGTGGGGTGGGAGCCCTCGTAAGCCTTTAAAATTCAACAGACGATGCTCGATAGACGGGGCCTGACAGGGTCCGAGATGCACGAAATTTGATCATGAACTCTTTTCTCTTTTTCCGACTCCACCCGCATGGGCGTCTTTTTTTGGTGGCTTTGATTCCTTTTATTGTGGTTTCGCCTTTTCTAGATGTTCATCTCTTTATTTTTTTCGTTTTATTTTTTCTGTATGCGGCTTGGGTGATGCGCGTGCCTCAGCGCGTGGTCCCCGACGGGCTGGAGGGCGTGGCTCTTGCGCCCGCCGATGGTGTCGTTGTGGCTCTGGACGAGCAACCCGGCCCAGAAGCTCTGAACCTGGAATCGGTGCCCATGACGCGTCTTCTGATTCGCGTGGGTTGCCTCGGGACCCATGTCAATTTCGTGCCGGTGCACGGGCTTATGACGCATTTTGTCGTGCGACCGGGCCGGAGGTTTCCCCTCAGCTTGGAGCTCGATAACCCGGATTTTCCGCGCCATTTTTCGCTTGTGTCTACTGGACACGGCGATGTGGGGGTGGTCCAAATCGGCGGCCTTCTGACGCAGAAAATTATTACAACGCCCTCGATTGGGGCGGAAATCCAGGCGGGAGAGGTCTTTGGACTCCTTCGCCTGGGGTCGGCTTTTGCGCTTTACGTGCCTTCGGACTGGGTTGTGCACGTCAAGGTGGGGCAGACTCTGGTGGCATGCGAGACCGTGCTGGCCTCGATGCCGAAAAAGCGGGCGGCGCCGCGGCCTGGAACTCGACGGACTGCTGGAGGGACTGCCGGGGGGGAGGTCTCGGAGGCGTCGGGCGGCGACCGCTCGGCGGCGCCGCGGCCGGTGCGGCCTAGTCGGTCGGCAAAGTCTACGCGACCCAAACAGGCCGGAGGCGAGTCCTCCGATGGGTCGGCCGTTGTCTCGGCGGACTCTTTGGTTTCCTCGGGTGTTTCCCCGGATATTTCCCCGGGTGTTTCTCCGGGTCTTTCCCCGGGGGCTGTGGAGACGCCTGACGCCTCTTTGACGGTGTCTTCAGAGCCGGTCCCTCTCGAATCGGACCCCGTATCGGCACAGGAACCAGACCAGAGCAAAGAAGAGCCGCCGGGCGACCGGGCCTCCGTTGAGCCGGAGCCGGACGAGCGTGCCTCCGTCGAGCCTGTGCCGGATGATCGGGCCTCTGTCGAGCCTGTGCCGGATGAACAGGCATCCGTTGACCCGGTGCCGGACGAGCGTGCCTCTGTCGAGCCGGTGCCGGACGACCTGACACCCGGCGGCGGTGGTATGCGTTGAATTCCGGCAAGACTTCCGGACATCCTCCGGCCATAATTTATTTTGGGGCTTGGACTCTGAGAAACGTCCTGTTTCTTTTGTGTTCTGCCCTGTGCCCCTCTTTTTAGGCTCTGCCCGGGCGTGCCCGCCGACGACGGTTTAGGCCCGATTCCAGGCCGCAGCTTGGGCGGAGGCTTGAGACTCTTCCGATGTTAGACCGTTCCCTTAAGCCTTTTTTAGATATTCCTCTGGATTTTATCGCAAGAGGCGCGGTGTATTGCGGCGTGCGCCCGAATCAGGTCACGTTCTTTGCCTTTCTTCTGGGAATTGTTGCTTTTGTCCTCATTTGTTTGGAGCATTATGGGTGGGCTTTAGTTTTTGTGCTCCTCAATCGCGTTTTGGATGGTCTGGATGGGGTTTTAGCCAGGCGGATGAAGCGCATCTCGGACCGAGGCGGTTTTCTAGACATTGTTTTCGATTTTTTATTTTACGGGCTTGTGCCGCTCGGGTTTGCCGTGGCGGACCCAGAGCTCAATGCGTTGGCGGCGGCCCTGTTATTGTTCAGTTTTATCGGGACAGGGTCGTCTTTTTTAGCGTTCGCTCTTTTTGCTCAGAAGCGGAACATTTCCACGGATTTTTCCGCCGAGTTTTCCAAATCGTTTCACTATCTTGGCGGCCTCACCGAAGGCACTGAGACCGTCTTTATGTTTGTCCTGATGTTGCTTTTCCCGTCTTTTTTCTGGCTTTTTGCCATTGTGTTTTCGATAGCCTGTTTTTTCACGACCTCTACTCGGATTTACAGCTCTTACGTCCGCCTGCGCGACGAGCCTCCGCCTGACTCTGGCGGCGACGCCGACAAGCCAGCGTCCTAAAAAAGAGTCATGCAAGAAGGTCTTTTCGGGGGCTGGGAAGAAAGGCATGAGCCTTTTCTGCCGGACTTCCCTCTGGATGCTTGTCTGGACGTGCACACAGATGGAGCCTGTTTAGTCAATCCCGGCGGCGTTGGCGGCTGGGGTGTGATCTTCTGCACAAACCCCGAGCAGGTTTTGTGGGGGAATGTAGAAGCGACGACGAGTAACCGCATGGAACTCACGGCGGCTCTGGAAGCCCTGCGAGCCGTGAAGCCGAATCAAGTCCTTCGGGTCCACAGCGATTCGACCTATGTGGTGAAAGGCATGACCGTGTGGATCAAAGCATGGCGTAAGAAAGGCTTCCGGCGCCCGGGCCCGGGAGGCGTTGTTGCCATGCCTAATGCGGATTTGTGGCGTCAATTAGATGAACTGGCGGCCTCCAGGCGGGTTTCGTGGAAGTGGGTTCGGGGCCACGCCGGCCATAAGTTCAATGAGCGCGTCGACACAATCGCGCGGGAAGCGGCTCGGTGCCTGGAACAAGACCTAGAACAAGATCTCCGGGAAGAGGTCCAGAAAAGACTCCGGAACAAGGCCCAGAGCAAGCTCTGACCGGAGAGACGTCCTTCCCTCGCCGGCGGCGGTTCGTTCCAACCCGTCCCGACCCGTTCCAGCCCAGCCCCGGGCAGAGGCCGTATGCCCCGCTGCGTCGCGCGTTTTCAACGGCAGAAAGAACTAGAAAGAGAACTCAGGCGTGCCCGGGGAAGTCCCCTCTTTTTTGCGGCCTTTCCCGGGCGTGTTTCGAACAATCCCGTTTTATGACGCTTCCCGCTGGCGTTTGAGAGGGACGTTCTGTCCGGCCTGGGTGCGATGCCCGCCTGGCCCGGACATGCTGTCCGACGAGAATCTCGTCAAGAGGCGGTGCCTCTCTTTTTTTCCAGATAGCGTTGATGATACGCTTCGGCGGGCCAGAACTGTGTTGCGGACTCCAGCGTCGTGGCGACCTTCTTCGAGACCGCTTGTTGTTTTTTTTCAAGAGCCTCTTGGGCGAGGCGCGTCTGACTCTCGTTCTGAGGAAAAATCACAGAGCGATACTGCGTCCCGACATCCCAGCCCTGTCTGTTTTTCTGTGTCGGGTCATGGCAGTCGAAAAAGACCTCGAGCAAGCGTTCATAGGTAGTTTGTGTTTCGTCATATTCGACTTCGACGGTCTCGGCGTGGCCCGTCCGTCCCGTACAGACCTGAGTATAGGTCGGATTCTGAAGGGTGCCGCCCATATAGCCGCTCACAGCCGAGAGAACGCCGGGCATACGTCGGAAGCGTTCTTCGACGCCCCAGAAACAGCCTGCCCCGATATAGGCTTTCGCCATGGTTTGGACCTCTGTGTTTGAATCTGTGTGTTTGGATTTATGCGGTTTTCCTGTTAGAATCACTCTACGCGAGTTAGGCGCGAAAAGCAAGTGGAGCTCTGTCCGAGCTCTTTTTTCTCTATTTTTTTCGGTAGGTTGGTGCGATGGCAGAGCTAGGTTCTTTTTTCGGGACAGCACGGAGTGAACAGGCTAAATTCGAGGGGTCTCTCGGAGACACGCTTTCCGCGCGTCTAGATTTACCCGATGCGCCCCCGCGAGCGTGGGCTCTGTTCGCGCATTGTTTTACGTGCGGGAAGGACTCGATTGCCGCCAGTCGCGTGGCGGGAGCTCTGGCGCGTTTGGGTGTCGCGACCATGCGTTTTGACTTCACGGGGCTGGGCTCGTCCGACGGCGATTTTGCCAACACCTCCTTCGCGAGCAATCTGGAGGACCTGCGCAAAGCGGTCGACTGGCTCCGAGCCACCCACGAGGCCCCGCAACTCTTGATAGGGCACTCGCTGGGGGGCGCGGCGGTGCTGGCCGTCGCCGGCGACATCCCAGAGTGCCGCGCCGTCGCCACCATTGGAGCCCCGGCGGACCCGGGCCACGTCGTGCATCTCTTCGGAGAAAAACTCGACGAGATCGAAGAAAAGGGCGAGGCCGAAGTAAAACTAGGCGGGCGGCCCTTCCGGATCCGACGCGGGTTCTTGGAGGATGTCCGGTCTCAGGACCTGGCGGAGCGGATTCGGAATCTTGGGAAGGCTCTTTTGATTTGCCATGCGCCGACGGACAATTATGTGGGGGTCGAGAACGCCGCAGAGATTTTCAAACTCGCGAAACATCCGAAGAGCTATCTTTCGCTGGACGATGCGCATCATTTGGTTTTGCGTCGCGAGGACGCGCTGTATCTTGCCAATCTCATTGCGCAATGGGCGGCGCGTTATTTGCATCTACCCGAGGCCGACATGGCGCGGGTTCCTTCTTCGACGCTGCCTCCAGATGTCGTCGAAGTCCAAGAGAGCATGAAAACAAAATTCCACCAGACCATTCGGTCGGGGCCTCATGTTCTGCTCGCCGATGAGCCCGAGTCCGTCCCAGGCGGGCGAGACGCGGGCCCTGGCCCTTATGCCTATTTGCGTATGGCTCTGGGGACTTGTACGTCCATGACGCTGAGGCATTATGCCTCTTTGAAGCATCTTTCTCTCGGGCGCATTCGGGTCTGGGTTCGGCACTCTAAGCGGGATCTCCCTTCGGGTGCCAAACAAGATGTCTTCGACCGCACGATTACCCTGGAGGGCGATTTAACCCCCGCCGAGCGCGCCAAACTCTTGGAGATTGCCGATAAATGTCCTGTGCATCGGACTTTGACCTCGGATGTTTGCGTTCGGACCCAGCTCCAGAAGGAGCCGCCGGGGACACCGGAAACACCGGGGGCGGCGGCCCCATCGGCGGCGGCGTTCGATTCGAAAGTAGCGAGCTGAGTCCACGTCCCGGGCGGGTCTCCCGGGCATGCTTCCCGGAAATGTATCCTGTGCCGGGTACGGGGGGGCTCTGTGCGGGCAGGAGGGACGTGTGGAGGGCCTTGCCGGCCGCCCACTAGAGGCGTTCTCCGTTCTCTTTTCCGGGAGGTCTTCCGTTGGGGATAGATGTACTCGACGCGTCGCGACGGCCCCTCGCGTTAACGTTCGGTTCCACCGGTCCCGCCTCCGCCTCCGGCATCTGAGAAATGCTTCTCTGGTTTATCTGTCCCCGCTCTATCTGTCCTCGCTTTATCTGTCCCCGCTCTATCTGTCCCCGCTCTATCTGTCCCCGCTCTATCTGTCGTTGTGTCTTCCGTTGTGTCTGACCCGTTAGGTGCTGCCGGTGGTGCCGGGGCACCCGCCCCCGGAGGAACCCCCGCCGCCGCCCCCGATTTGGATTTGGCCGCCGCAGCTGTGCCGGGCCGTGAGGCAGCGCGTCCGCCTTCTATTGTTCTGGTTCGTCCTCAGTTAGGTCAGAACATCGGCATGGTGGCTCGAGCCATGGGCAATGCGGGTCTCACGCGTCTGGTGCTGGTGGCACCGCGAGATGGCTGGCCGAACCCGACGGCTTGGGCGCCTGCGGTGGGGGCTCATTTTATTTTGCACCAGGCGCAATTGGCCCCAAGTCTTGCCGAAGCGGTGGCGCCGTTTCAGTCGGTTTATGCGACCACCGCCCGCCGTCGGGCTCGAGCTCTGAGGCACGCGACGCCAGACCATCTGGCGGCGACGCTCCTCCAGACGCCGGACGTGGCCGCGTGTGTTTTGTTCGGCCCGGAAAATAACGGTCTGACCGACGAAGAGCTCCGCTCTGTCAATGGGTTGGTGACCATTCCCGTCCACCCGAGTCTGCGTTCTATCAATGTGGCGCAAGCCGTCTGGGCTGTGGCGCATAGTTGGTTTTTGGCGGCCTCGCGTCCCAGGCCTTCGTTCTGGGCCGTCGATTCGCACGAGCCCGCCGCCAAGAGTCAGCTAGACCATTTCCTCAAGGACCTGCTGGGGCGGCTGGAAGCCAGAGACTATTTCAGATCCGGCGACGCCAAAGAGGAGCTTTTCTCGAAACTCTGCGCCGTCTTTCAACGCGCCGAAGCCAGTACGCAAGAGGTCCAATTACTCTATGGGGTTGTGGCGGCACTCTCCCGCCCGGTTAAAAACGACCGATAGAGCTCTGGGTCGATATTGCCGCCCGTCACGGGCAAAACGAGACTCTTGCCCGCAAGGGCCGAGGCGTTCTCTAACGCCGCCGCCAGAGGGGCCGCCGCCGCGCCCTCCACCACCAGATTGGCGTGTGTTTGATAAAGCCGCACAGCCGCCTGGATGGCCGACTCAGAGACCTTGACAACATCCGCCAAGCCATCCCAAAGCCACGCCAGAGCCCTAGGGTCCGGCGTCCGGCAAGCCAGACCGTCCGCGCACGTGTTCGCCTCATTGGTCTTGATCAAGGTGCGGGCCCGGAACGAGAGAAAATAGCTCGGCGCCTGCTCGGCGACGACGCCGATGATTTTGGTCTTCGCTTTTCGGATGCGCCGAGCCATCAGAGCCGCCGTTGCACCAGACCCCATCCCGATGGGCACATAGATGACATCGGGCTCGGTTTTCAGGGTTGCCTCCATTTGTTCGAAGACCTCCAGCCAGGAGCTCGTGACGCCCTCGACCAGGTCCGTGTGAAAAGAGGGAACCAGATGAAGACCGTGCTCCGCGGCATAAGCGGCGGCCTGTTCTGCGGCCTCCTGAAAATCGTCGCCGTGCTCTATGAGTCGGGCGCCGAAGAACCGCATGCCGGCGTTTTTTGTTTCCGAATTGCCTCTAGGCACGAAAATGGTAACCGCGATGCCGTAATGCCGCCCCGCCAGCGCAAGAGCCTGTCCATGATTGCCTCGCGTCGCCGACACCAAGCCGGAAATCGTCCCTCGGCGGCGGTGGCAATAAACCAGACTGCCGCGTATTTTGAAGGCCCCAATCGGCGTCAGAGACTCCAGCTTGAGACCCAGTCGGCACGGCAAATAAGAGCCGAGCCTCGATGGATTAAAAAGCATCGGGGTGGGCGGCATGAAGTCATACACAATGCGACGTGCCGCCTGGACAGAGACCTCATTGGGCTGCAATTCCGTCTCTATTGTTTTTTGATTTTCCACGGATTCTCCTGTGTTTTCTTCCAAAAGGGCGGGGCTGGTGATGCCATGGTGGCACACGCCCGGGTGCGTCGTCAAGGAGTCGTCAAGGCAGCGTCGTGGGCCTCTCTGGACTGGCGATAAGAGCGATATCGGAAACCCCTGCTTCGGCGGCGGCGGCCATCACCCGCAAGACGGTGCCATAATTCAACGCCCGGTCGCCTTTGAGCTGAAGTTGGAGTCCAGGGTTCTGGAGCTTTCTCTGCCTCAGGAGGGCGGTCAGGGTTTCCAGATCCTCGATCTCGTCTTCGCCGATAAAGAGCTTGGCTTCTTTGGTGATACTCACGATGGTCGGTTCGGAGGGCGGGGCCTCCAGAATCGAGCTCTGGGCTTCGGGCAAGTCAATGGCGACGCCCGTCACCAGTAGAGGTGCCGTGATCATAAACACCAGCAGCAAAATGAGCATGACATCCACAAAGGGCGTCACATTGATCTGCGAAAGCAGCGGCGGCGGTGGGGGGCG
Organism: Alphaproteobacteria bacterium; assembly: GCA_965203415.1. GTDB lineage: Bacteria > Pseudomonadota > Alphaproteobacteria > CBDBCS01 > CBDBCS01 > CBDBCS01. The sequence goes on from CBDBCS010000006.1 coordinate 1,198,248, forward strand.
GCGGTATTTTCTCATCGCGTTCCGGGAGCTCGAGCCCGGGTCTCAAAGCCAGGTTTCAAGCTTGGGTTTTGCGTCCGAAGTGACGCGACAATAGAAGAATAAAGGACTCTCCGAACCGCTCGAGCCCGCCGCCAAAAAGCGTAATACGCGTCTGGAGTCGATTATAAAACATGGTGGCTGGAATGGCGGCTCCCAGGCCGAGCCCCGTGGCTAAAAGCGCCTCGGCCATCCCCGGAGCCACGGCCGCCAGACTCGTTTGAGCCGTCAGCGCAATAGACTGAAACGCATTCATCACGCCCCAGACCGTACCGAACAGGCCAATGAAAGGCGCCGTCACCCCGACGGTGGCGAGGAAGGAGACATGCCGATTGAGCAGCTCCATGTCCTTGTCAATCGCCAGCTGAATCGCCATGCGGATGCGCTCCAGAAGCGGGCGGAGTTCGGTGGAACTCTCTTTCATGGAGAGGTTCCATTCCTCCATAGCGGCCGCGAACAGCCGCCCGGCGGGGTCTTTCTGGTACTGCGCGTTTTCCTGCAGCACCTGCCAGTCGGTGCCTTTCCAGAACGACTTTTGAAAAATCTGAGACCGCCTTTTCACGCGCCCCAGATGGAGCGTCTTTTGAATCCAGATGGTCCAACTCGCCAGGCTCATCAGAACGAGGAGACCCATGACACCCTGAACCAGCCAGTGAGCCGATAAAACAAGCCGCCGCAAAGAGATCTCGGTCGCAAGTTCCGAGCCCAGTTCTACCGCCTGCCCGAAAGCCACCGCCCCTAGGCCAAGCCAGAAGACCAGGAGAAGGACCAGGAGACCTCCTCCCCAGGCCCGGGGTCTAGACTCTACGAGTCTAGACTCTACGAGTCTAAACCAGACCCCGCCGACCGAGTCTAGTCGACCAGGGGCAGACCCTGGCCCCGGCACCAGCCTGAGTTCCCTTTCCTGTTTTAGCCCGGTTCCGGCTCGCGGCTGGTTACGGAAGCATCGCATAAACGTCTTTTACCCGATTTTTGACGAATTCTATGAATCGAATAAATTAAAATCGGGGAGACGCATCGCTTTGCCGGACGGGTTCAGCCAGACGAGTTCGACCTCGGCCTCCAAGAGGGTCTCCCCCCCCTCCCGAATGTCTTGGGCGAGGCGAAGGCGTACCGCCGTTTTACCGAGAAGCCGTGTCTCGACGGTCAGCTCGTCCTCCATAAAAGCTGGGGCTCGGAATCGAAGCTGGCACTGGGTTACGACAAAAGCCCCTGTTCCGTCCATCAGGATGCGCTGTTGAATGCCATTCTTCCGGAGAATCTCAGAGCGCGCCCGCTCTATAAATTTGAGGTAATTGGCATGATAGACGCGGCCGCTTGCGTCGGTGTCCTCCCAGTGCACGCGGCAGTGATACAGAAAAGCCATGGTTATTTTTTAGCCTCCCCCCGGAGGAGCGGGAGCGTCCGAGGCTGTGGCGGCAGTTTTCCGATTCGATGCCACCCCGTCTCGGTGAGCACCCGTCCGCGCGCCGTGCGTTTCAGATAAGCTTTACGCATCAGGAACGGTTCGATAATATTCTCCAGGACGTCGTGTTCAAACGATAAGACGGCACTCAGGGTTTCCAGCCCCACGGGCCCGCCTCCATAGTGTGTGGCCATCATATGCATATACCGTAAGTCCAGCGCATCGAGGCCATCGGCTTCTATTTTCAGATGCTGCAGCGTTTGGTCTGCCAAGTTTTCTGTGATGACCCCGTTGCTCTCCACGAGGGCGAAGTCGCGCACGCGCCGCAAAAGCCGTCCGGCGATTCTAGGCGTGCCTCGGGCGCGTTTGGCGATGGCGAGGGCCCCTTGGTGTTCTATGGGGGCCTCCAGGATTTGAGCCTGTCTCAGAATAATATCGGTCAGGTCCTTTTCCGTGTAAAAGTCCAGCGCAAGCGGAATCCCGAAGCGTTCGCGCAACGGGCGGGTGATGAGCCCCGTGCGCGTCGTGGCCCCGACAAGCGTAAAAGGATTGAGACGAAGGCGTATCGTTTTCGCGGCAGGGCCCTCGCCCAGCACAATGTCCAGAGACTGGCCTTCCATCGCGGGGTAAAGCATCTCTTCGACAACCGGATTGAGGCGATGAATTTCATCGATGAAAAAAACCGTGCCGGTCTCCAGGCTTGTCAGAATGGCCGCAAGGTCGCCCGTCCGCGCCAGAGCCGACCCGGAGGTCGGCCGGAATTTTGTGCCCAGCTCATGGGCGATAATGGCCGCCAGCGTCGTTTTTCCCAAACCCGGCGGGCCATAAAACAGAACGTGGTCCAGAGGCTCGCCCCGCTTTTGGGCCGCTTGGATATAAACCAGGAGATTCCGGACAAGGGCCTCTTGCCCCACAAATTGATGGAGATACGCCGGCCGTACGTGCCCGAGGGCATCCTGGGCCTCTCGGTCTTCGGCCAGCTCCCGGTTTGAGACAAGTCGTACCATATGGATGGGGACGGGTTTAAAACATTCTCAACAGAGAACCCAACAGAGAACTCGGGGGAGAGTCTAGAGATTTTTGCCTAATTTTTCCAGAGCCGCCTGAAAGAGCGTCTCTTCGGTCCAATTTTCACGCCCACGCTGGTGGAGTTCCGATAAGCATGGCTCGATTTCTTTGGCGGTAAAGCCGAGTCCCTCGAGGGCTTGGCGCACGCCTGCCTCGAGGCCAGCTGCGGCTTCGGCCTCGGGTGTCGTTTCGGTCCCGGATTCGTCTCTTGTTTTATCCGGGGTCCCGGACAAAACCTTCGGCGGCTTGGGTGTCGTGGCGCGTGGAGCCCGGGGGGTCTTGTCTCGAAGTTCCGTCACGAGGCGTCTGGCGAGTTTCGGCCCCACGCCCTCTGCCTGTGTGAGGGTTTTCCAATCGTCGTTTGCAAGAGCTCGAGCCAGTGTCTCGACCGTCATTTGACCTAAAAAATTCAAAGCGGTCCGAGTCCCAATGCCCTGGACAGACGCAAGGTGTAAAAACCAATTTTTTTCCTCTGGGGCGTTAAAGCCATAGAGGCGCAAACAGTCTTCTCGGACGTATGTGTGGATATAGAGCGTTTGTCTCTGGCCTTGTCGGGCAGCCCGAAGGAGGTTCGTCGGGCACTGGACCTCGTAGCCGACGTCGCCGACGCGTATGAGCAGCTCGTGGTCCGTGATGGCTTGAACGTAGCCCTCGAGATAGCCGATCATGAAAGGCGTCTCGCTGAAGGGGACGGGGGCATGTGGTGTACATGACACAGAGCCCCAGCCAGAGCATCGCTTTCGTCGTCGGTCATCGACGCCGGGCTGGAAGGTAAAAGCAGGCGCACCATCGCTTGCACCTGAGTCTTGGGGGCGGCACCCCGATTGGTGAGACATTTCTTGATCGTCCGAGGACTATACGATGTCAGCTCGACGTTCCGGCTGGCGACGGCGGCCAGAACAACGCCGCGCGCTTGAGCCAAAAGCAAGGAGGAAGAAAAATTCTCGAATTTCTGATGGACGAAAATTTCCTCCAGAGCCACGTGCTCGGGGTGCCACTGGTCCAGGAGGCTCTGGCATCGTTCCAAAAGCTCGGCGAGCCGCCGTGCCATGGTCTCTTTCGTGTCAATCACCAGCACGCCCGAGGCGACATAAGACGTCGTGAGTTCTTGGTGCTCGACGACGCCCCATCCCGTCCGCCGCAGGCCTGGGTCTATGCCTAGAATGTGCCTCAAGGCCCATCGGGCTCCCTCAAGATCCGGGGAGCTCTGCACTTGGGTCGGCGGCGGTCTCGAGTTCCACATTGGTCGAGACATTCTGAACATCTTCGTTATCCTCCAAGGCGTGGAGGAGTTTCAAAAATTTCGTGGCCGCGTCCTCCGCGAGTTCCAATCGGTCCTTCGGGTGCCAGACCCACGCCACCGAGAGCGCCGGGCCGAATTGTTTTTCCATCTGTCCGGCGATGTCGTGCAACGCACCGGCCGGGACGTGGAGAATGTGTTCGTCGTCCTCCTGTTCGATATTCTGAGCCCCGACCTCCAGGGCATAGTCAAACATGGCCTCCGGCGTGGCAACCTCGAGAGGATAAACAATCTGGCCGCGTTTCTCGAACAAAAAGGCGACGGCGCCATTTTCGGCGAGCTGACCGCCGTGTTTGCTGAAGAGTGCCCGCAGCTCGCCCGCCGTTCGGTTGCGATTATCGGTGAGAGCCTCCACAAGGAGGGCGCTCCCCGAGGGCCCATAGCCCTCATAGCGCATATCTTCAAAGGCTTGTTCTGGGCCGCCGCCCTCGCCTTTGCGCATGGCGCGCTCTATATTATCGCGCGGCATGTTTTCGTTTTTGGCTTTTTGCAGAATCGTCCGCAGGCGTGGATTGGTGCCTGGGTCGCGGCCGGCCTCTTTCACGGCGACCTGGATTTCTCGGGCCATTTTGGCGAAGAGCCCCGCTCGACGCTTGTCCTGAGCGCCTTTCCGATACATGATATTCTTAAATTTAGAGTGCCCCGCCATCACACACCATCCATCCTTGTCGCGTCAGAATTCTCGGGAACTCGAGCTCTCGGGGAGAGCTCGTTTTTAGTCTTTATCGGGTCCCGGCTTGTCTCCTTTTGTTTGCGGTTCGGCCCCCGGGCCTGTTTCCGGGTCTGTTCCTGGGTCTGTTCCCGGGTCCGGGCGGCGTTCGACGACTTGATCGATCAAGCCGAAGTCCAGGGCCTCTTGGGGGTCCATAAAATGGTCGCGCTCGAGAGCCGCTTCGACCTCTGCCAGTTCTTTTTTGGTGTGTTTCACATAGATCGCATTGAGCATCGCTCGCAAGCGCAAGATTTCTTCGATTTGAATTTTCATGTCGCTCGCCTGCCCCTGAGCCCCTCCGGAGGGCTGGTGGACCATCAGACGCGAATGCGGCAGCGCAAAACGTTTGCGCGGAGCTCCTGCCGCAAGCAGGAGCGACCCCATAGAGGCCGCCTGCCCTAGACAAATCGTCGAAACATCCGGGCGGATATAGGACATGGTGTCATAAATGCTTAAGCCCGCGGTTACGCCGCCGCCGGGTGAATTGATATAGAGCGAAATGTCTTTTTCCGGATTCTCCGCTTCCAGATAGAGCAGCTGAGCACAAATCAGAGCAGCCATCTCGTCATAAATCGGCCCCGTCAGATAAATGATCCGGTCTTTCAGAAGACGCGAGAAAATATCATAAGCTCGTTCGCCTCGATTGGTCTGCTCGACGACCATCGGCACGAGATTGCCTCGAACGGCCTGGGCGGCGTCATGCCCGGTGTCCTGCCCGGTGTCATGCGGGCAGGGGGCGGGCGTATGCGGGTGTCTATCCTGATAGATGCTTTTCATCGTAGGGTGTCCTGTTCTTTTCTGTGAGCCTCCGTTGCGGTTGTCCGTCTCTTCCAGCTGGGGTTGTGTCGCCCCGAGACGAGACCGGGTTAGACCAGACCGGGCCAGATGAGGCCCCAATGGGATGGGTCTTGCAGGCTTCGCTCCGTTTGTTTCAGCCGTTTGTTTCAGTCTGGCGTTTCAGTCTGACTGGGCGGGCTTTGGTTTGGCGGCTTTTTTCCCGGTTTTTCGAGGCCCCGCCCTTTGTGTTGCCTTGTGGGCTGCCTTGGTTCCGTCCGAGCCGCCCGAGTCGTCCGGCGTCTGCCCGCCGTCAAGCGGGGCGTCCGACGGGAGGTCCGAGAAAGCCTTGTACTCCAGTTCCGAAAAAGTCTCAAGCGAAACCTGCCGCGTTTCGGTCTGGGCTTTTTCGAGGATAAAACGAACAATTTTGTCCTCTACGATGGGAGCGGCCAGTTCCAGCCGAGCCATATCGTTGTTCTTGTATTGCTCTCGGATTTTTTGTTCCTGGCCTGGGAAGCGTTGCAATTGGTCGCGCAGAGCCGTCTCGACTTCCTGGACGGTGGCGGCCAAGCCGTAGGCTCGGCCGATTTCGGCGACCAGAATGCCCAGCTTGAGGCGCCGCAACGCGATTTTTTGATAGGTCTCGCGCAATTGGGTCTCGGTCTTATTTTTGTCGGCCGGGTCCAATTGGTCGGTGATTCGCGCTTTCTCGACTTCTTTCCAGATCATCTCGAATTCGTTTTTAAGCAGGCCCGAGGGCACAGGAAAGTCATACAGCCCCAGCAATTGGTCGAAGACGTCGCGTTTCACGATCTGATAGGCCGTTTCGGCATAGCCCTTATCGATTTCCTCGCGGGCGGCCTGCTGGAGTTCCTCGAAACTGCCAAGCCCGACGGCTTCCGCCAGCGTTTTGTCAAGCGGTAGAGGCGCAAGCGTGTGGATGGTGTTGACGGTGACGGTGAATAACGCCTTTTTGTTGCGCAAGCCCCGGTGGAGATAATCCGAGGGAAACAGAACGGTGATTTTGACCGTGTCGCCTTTTCGAGTGCCTATCAATTTTTGCTCGAACCCCGGGAGATTGAACTGATTCTCGCCGAGCAGCAGTTTCTGATTTTTCGCGCGCCCGCCTTCGAAGGGTTCGGCGTCGATGGTTCCCTCGAAGTCTATATCGACGACGTGGCCCTCGCTGGCCTGGCCGTCCTCTTGCAGGGGTTCCAGGACGCCGTGCTGGCGGGCCAAGGCTTGGAGGGCCTGTTCCAAGGGCTGGTCTGTCTTTTCGACCTCCAGTTTTTCGAACTTTAGGTTTTCGAAGTCCTGGTCTCGGAACTCGATACGCGGGAGAATCTGGAGGGCAACGTCGAACATCAGGTCTGTCTGAGACTTCCAACTCTTGAGTCGAATCTCGGGGTTCCCCGCCAGGCGAAATTGATTCTGAGAAATAATCGTCTGGGCCCCTTGTTCGATAAACTTTTGGACTGTTTCTCGTGTGAGTTGCTCGCCGAATTTTTGCCGCATGATGGCATCGGGGACCTTCCCGGACCGGAAGCCCGAGAGCGTGAGCGTATGGGCTTTGTTGGTCAAACGCCGATTGATCTCGGCCTCGACGTCGGGGGCGCCCACCGTGACGGAAAAGACCTTCACCAGAGGGTCCTCCTGTTTATTTTCTCTGATTTTCATAGGTCACCTGTCACCTGTTTTCAGTTGTGGATGGATTAAGAGCTCTTGCAAAAAAACAAAACGGAAGAGAAGCGGCTCACAAAACGACCCCACAAAGGGCACCCCCATAGAGGGCGACGCTCTGCGGACGAAGGGATTTGAACCCCTACGGATTTCTCCACTGGTACCTAAAACCAGCGCGTCTACCATTTCGCCACGTCCGCCGCCGCGCCGGGGTTGTATCCGGGTTGTGCTCGCCGGAACACATCTCTGCGAAGGCGTGAGACGAATCTCCACCAGCACAGAGCCTACAAATTTATTGCAAAAAAGACAACCCCTCTTTACGTTCTGAAAACATGGCGGCGATGCGTTTCCAGGATAGGTTCTCTCTGGGGCAGTATGAACTGGGGCGACGCGGGCTCGCCGAAAAGCGTGCCCCTTGTTTCATCATCGCCGAGGCGGGGGTGAATCACAATGGTTCGGTGGATTTAGCTCTTCGGCTTATAGAGGCGGCGGGGGCAGCGGGGGCGCACGCCGTGAAGTTTCAGGCTTTTGCCCCTGACACGCTTTTATCGGTTGAGGCCGATTTTGCCCCCTACCAGCGTTTGAGAACCGCTCCGGGCACCGGCGTGGCCGCGCTATTCGAGCAATTAGCTTTGCCGGATTCGGCTTGGGCGCGTCTCAAAGCGGCCAGCGAGGCTCTAGGTCTCGTTTTTCTGGTTTCGCCTTTTGACGCGGCGCGCGTTCGTTTTCTGGCGGATTTGGGCGTGCAGGGCTTGAAGCTTGCCTCGTCCGAGCTCACCAATCCTTTTGTGCTAGAGCCGGCGGCTCGGTCGGGTCTTCCGATTTTATTATCCACGGGGATGGCTTCTCTGCAGGAGATAGAGGCGGCTTTGGCTCGTCTGTCGGCCCATGGCGGGCGCGAGGTGGCTCTGTTGCATTGCGTTTCCAGCTATCCGGCCCCGCCCGAGAGTCTCAATTTGCGAGCTATTCCGTTTCTGGCGACACGATTTGGGCTCCCCGTGGGTTTTTCGGACCATACGCTGGGAGCCGAAGCTTCTGGCCTGGCTCTGAGCCTGGGGGCCCAGCTCATCGAGAAACATTTCACGCTGGACTGTCGCATGCCTGGGCCGGATCACGCGATGTCTCTGGACCCTGCGGGCTTGGCGGCTTTTGTCGAGACGCTGCACCGGACCGAATCCATGCTGGGTCTGTATGCGAAACAATGCCACCCCGTAGAAGCCCCGGTGAAGCGTCAGGTTCGGCGTTCTCTGGCGTGGGCTGACCACTTGGACGCCGGGCTGCGAGTCACTTTGTCTCATTTAACGGCCTTGCGCCCCGAGACGGGGCTTTCGCCTCTGCAGGGCGAGCGGCTCGTCGGCCGGACGCTTTGTCGGCCGGTGCGAGCGGGGGAGCTGGTGGTTTGGGACGATTTCGAACCGCTCTGAGAATTTTTCTGTTGTGTTTCTGTTTCTTTTTTTCTGCTCTGCGAGGGATGAGCGGCGGTGCGCTGTCTAGTTGTCACATCGTCGCGCTCGGACCTCAATTTCGTGTATCCCCTGGCCGAGGCTCTCGCCAAGGCGGGCATCGCGACCGAGCTCTTGCCCGTGACGGGCCAGCGCGACCCGGCTCAAAGTCCGCTCCCGCTTTTGAAGAGGCAGGAGCCTCTGCGGGGCTTGTCTGTTTTAGAGCCTCTTGTTGCGGAAGAGTCGCCCTCGAGGGCGCCCTCGATGCCGCTGGAGCTGGCCCGAACTTGTGCCGTCATGGGAGGCCTCTGTGCTCAGTTCGGGGCGTTGCTGGAGACACGCACCCAGAGTTATCAGGGTTATCAGGGTTATTATGACTATATTGTCCTGCCCGGCGATCGATTCGAAGTGGCGGCTCTGGGTCTTGCGGCGACGCTTTTCCCTATCAAGCTCGTTCACATTGGCGGCGGCGTCCAGACGCTGGGGGCCGTAGACGAACGCTATCGGAACGCTCTGAGTCGGTTGGCGCATCTCCATTTCGTGACGTCCGCGATGAGTCGCGCTCGTCTGCTGCGTCTTGGCGAGTCTGCTCGCACGATTTTTGTGACCGGCACGTTTGGGTTGTGGGCTCAAGCGTGTCGGGCTCAAGCTTGTCGGGTTCCGGGGGCTTGGGCTGAGGTGGCGTCGCGTTTCGGTCTTCCGCCGACCCCGCCTCTGTTAGTCTGTCTCCATCCGGAGACCGCGGACGGCCGATTCGAGCAGGCCGAGCACCAAGCTCGGCTTTTGTGTCAAGTTCTGGCCCGTTTCTTGGCCCGTTCTCCGGGGGCGTCTCTGCCGCTTGTTTTCACGCACCCCAATTCAGACCCGGGGAGTCCTCCCATCCTCGATGTTTTTCAAAATTTCGTCACAGAGTGTCATCAACTTCATCCGGGCAGTGCTTTTCTCGTGCCGACTTTTGGAGCCGACTGGCCGAATCTTCTGGCGCATGCCAGAGCCCTTATCGGCAATTCCTCCAGCGGCATCATAGAGGCCGCCAGCTTTCGACTGCCGGTTTTGAATATCGGGTCGCGCCAGGCAGGGCGCGAGACCGCTCGAAACGTGTGCCACGCCCCTTTCGAATCAGAAGCTATCCGGTGTGGTTTAGACACCGTTCTGTCCGCCTCTTTTCGGGCGGGGCTGGTAGATTTGGAGAACCCCTACGCCCCTCCCGACGGCGAGACGATTGCGCTCCGGGCTCTTCACGCCTGCCGCCATTGGGGGACCGTCAAAGCGCCGGTCTGGGTCGAAGGCGAAGAGAACGGCGAGAGGAAAGCCAGCCCTCCAGATGCGGCCGACTCGTATTTCGGCATGTTGGTTTAGGGGCTGGTTTTAGGGCCTTTTTTGTCGTTCTGTTGCCCGGTTTCCCCGTGTTTTTCTCCGGACTCTTCCCCTTGAGATGTCTGTTCCAGGTCAAAATGAGCCTCGGGGTCGTAGACGGGATGCACCGTGGGAGCCGGCGGGACACGGTAAAGATCCGCCAGGTCCGGATGAACCTGGCATCCGGCCCCCGCCCCGGCCGCCAGAGCCGCCATGCCGGTCGTCAGGCTCGTCGCGAAGAGGGTGGCTCGGGCCTTGTTCTTTAGACGGGTCGACAGCCTTCTCAAAAGAGCCCCAAGAATAGTCCCGGGGCCCGGTTTGGCACCGGACCTCGCCCCCGCCTCGTGCGCCTCGAGGGCGGTGCCTGCCAGGCTTGTGGGATGGGGCTCGGTGCTCGTTTTATTCAAAAATTGTGGCCCTTTTCATGCTTGTCTTGTGCTTGTCTCGTGTTTTGTCCGTGTTGTTTGTGCTGAATGGGTCACTCTGGTTCTTTTCTGGTCGGAAGTCAATTCGACCCGACGCTCGCGCTTGTGACGCCCAGTCCTGGGCGTCTCGTGCCTGGGTCTATACCTCTGCCGTCGAGGGCCCGGTTCGTTTCTGCCGCCTCTGCCGCTTCTGTCGGTGAGGCCTCGTCTGGGGCGTTTCGAGACCTCGTACAGCGGCGTTCTGCTCCGCCTGGTCTGGTCTCTTCTCCGACCGCCGCCCCGACCGCCTCTCGGCCCTTCCCGGAGAATTCTCTGAGGGACGCCCCGAGTCCTATCCGTGCGGAGGCCCCCTCGCCTCGAGGTGCTGTTCCCGGTGTTGTTCCCGGTGTTTTGCCCGACCAGACTTCTGACCAGACTCCTGACAAGACCATCGTGGACCTGCTTCAAGTGCCTTCGATAGAGCCCCAGGCGTCAGAATCTAGCGGAGTCCAGGAGGAGGCCTCTGACTCGGCGCAAGAGGGGGCTGAGCGTGCCGATTATTCGGCACTCGTTCCTTTGCAGCCTGCGCCAGCCCCGCCCCCGGCCCCAGAGACACTGCCGGAGACGCTTTCGCCGGAAAAGAGGTCGACTTCCTCGGACAATCTGGCAGCCGATTTCCGGCAGGCTCTTGCGCATTACAGAGCGGCAGCCTTACAGCTGGGATAAGAGGCCAGGATAAAGCCGGGACCAAGCCAGGACCAAGATCTGGCTCCGGTGTCCAGCAGCTTTGGGAAAAAATTCCCGGATTTTAGGCCCCTTCCATGCAGAGGGCGTGTGTGTTTCTGCACCACAGAGCGTTGAGAAAGCCTTTCATTCGTGTTAGGCTTGCTCCCTCTCGGGCCGGCAGACGCCGCCGAGGGCGGGTTGGCGCAGAAACCGCGGCGGGGTGTCTTTGCGCTCTATTTTTTTTCGAGACGTTTTTTCCGTCTCTCAGAACGAGGCTTGAGCATGTATAACATCGCGATTTTGGGGGCCACAGGCAATGTCGGTAGCACGTTTTTGGACCTCCTCGAGGAGCGGGAATTTCCTGTAGACAACCTATACGCGCTTGCCTCCGAGCGTTCGTGCGGTCGGCAGGTCTCGTTCGCCTCGCGGACGTTGGATGTGCTAGATGCGGCCTCTTTTGATTTTTCGGAAGTGGAGCTCGTTTTATCGTCGCCCGGGGCGGCGGCGTCCAAACTATACGTCCCCAAAGCCACCGCCGCCGGGGCCATCGTCATCGATAATACCAGTCAATTCCGTATGGATAAAGACGTGCCGCTGGTGGTCCCAGAGGTCAATGAGGCCGCTCTAGAAGAGGCGTCCGGGCGGAACTTGGTGGCCAATCCGAATTGCTCGACGATTCAGTTGGTGGTGGTTCTCAAACCGCTTCACGATTTGGTCCCCATCCGGCGCGCGATTGTTTCGACGTATCAGTCCGTTTCAGGAGCCGGCAGAGGGGCGATGGATGAGCTCTTCGACCAGACCAAGAAAGTCTATTACAACGAGAAACACGCCCCGCATCATTTTCCGCGCCGGATTGCTTTTAATGTCATCCCTCACATAGATGTTTTTCTGCCCGACGGCCAGACCAAAGAGGAATGGAAAATGCGCGTCGAGACCCAAAAAATTCTGGACCCCGCCATCGACGTCGTGGCGACCTGTGTCCGTTGTCCCGTTTTTATAGGCCATGCGCTGTCCGTTTTTCTGGAATTTGAAGCCCCTGTCGCTCTGGAGAAGGCTCGAGAAGCCCTGGAGGAAGCCCCAGGCGTGCTGCTCTTGGAAGGGCAGGACGAGGACGAACGCGAACGCTATATGACGCCTCATGCGTGCGTCGGCGAGGATGGCGTTTATGTCTCGCGTTTGCGTCAGGTTTCGGGCGGGCTTGCCCTCTGGATTGTTGCGGACAATCTTCGGAAGGGCGCGGCTCTGAACGCCCTTCAGATCGCCGAGTCCCTTGTGGCCAACGGGCACCTCTAGAGGGATACTCGGGACACTCCCAGGAATAGATTCAGGCACACGTATGGTTTCTTCCGCGCCTCTATTTGATCTTTATGTCCAGCCCTCTGTTTCCTTCACGCACGGCGAAGGCTGCTGGCTCTTCGATACCCAAGGGCGGAGCTATCTGGATTTTTGCGCCGGCATCGCGGTCACTTCGCTGGGGCACGCGCATCCGGCCCTGGTTGAGGCTCTCCAGGACCAGGTCGCCAAACTCTGGCATGTGAGTAATCTCTTTCGCATCGAAGAGCAGCACCGTGTGGCTGAGGCTCTAGTTCGGCACAGTTTCGCCGACCGCGTTTTCTTCTGTAACAGCGGGCTCGAGGCCATCGAAGCCGGCCTCAAATTGGCGCGCCGCTATTGGTTCTGCCAGGGCGAGACCGAGAAATGGCGTTTTGTGGCCCTCCACGGCGGGTTTCACGGGCGTTCGCTCGGCGGTCTGGCCGCCGCCGGCAACGCCCGGCTCCTGGAGGGCTTTGGCCCGCCGATGCCCGGTTTTACGCAGGTGGCGTTGTCTCGGCTTGAGGCTTCGCTGGACCCCCTCCGAGAGCTCGTCGGGCCTCAAACGGCGGGCCTGATTCTGGAGCCCGTCCAGGGCGAAGGCGGCGTTCATCCGGTCTCGCCCGCGCTTTTGCGGGCTCTAGAGCACTTTGCTCGAGAGCACCGTTGTCTCCTGATTTTGGACGAGATCCAATGTGGTCTCGGGCGCACCGGGGCCTTTTTGTGTCACGAGCACGCTGCCATTCGTCCAGACATTGTGGCACTTGCCAAGGGGTTGGGCGGGGGCTTTCCTGTCGGGGCTCTTTTGGCGACCGAGAAGGTCTCGGCGGGTTTCACGCCTGGGTCTCACGGGTCCACGTTCGGCGGTAATTTCCTAGCCATGCGCGCGGCGGAAACCGTTTTATCTTACTTTGACCGCCCCGAGTTCCTAGATTCCATTCGAGCCCGCGGCCAGAGGCTGGCGGCAGGTCTCGACAGCCTGACGCGAGATTTTCCAGACATTTACCCCAGCCGCCGCGGTCTGGGTTTAATGCAAGGGCTTGTGTGTACGCCGCCTTTGGCGGATTTGCGGTCTCGGTGCCTGGAGGCGGGCCTTTTAACGGCGCCGGCGGCGGGGAATGTGATTCGTCTTTTGCCGCCTCTGATTGTTTCGGACGACGAGATCCAATTGGCTGTGGCGAAACTTGCCCGGGTGGCGGCCTCGTTTTCGGGCGCCCCGGCATCTGCGGCATCTGCGGCTGTGTCTACCGGTTTTGCCGGCGGTTCTGGCGAGCATAGCGGCGAGAGCTGAAAACGATTTCTTTGAATTTCTCTAATCAGGAGCGGCATGAACATGCAACCTTTACGCCATTTTTTACATTTGACAGACATCCCCCGCGCCGATTTGCAGCGTCTTTTAGACGATGCTCGCGAAGAGCGCCAAGCTTTCCGAGAAGGCCGCGGGTCGAAGCGGCTTGGCGGCAAAACCATCGGCCTTCTGTTTGAGCAGCCCTCGACGCGCACGCGCATCAGTTTTGATTTAGCGGTGCGCCAGCAGGGTGGTTTAAGCTTGGTCTTGCCTGCTCAGGACCTGCATCTCCGTCGGGGCGAGACGGTGGCGGATACGGCTCGGATTTTGACGCTTTACACGCATGGGTTTGTTTTGCGGACCTCGTCCCACGACCGCCTGGAGGCCGCCGCCGCGGCCGCGGGCGTGCCAGTCCTTAACGGCTTGAGTCCTCTGTCGCATCCCTGCCAGCTTTTAGCCGATATTCTGACCCTGCAGGATCATCTAGGGAGGCGTCTGGCCGGGCGGCGCGTCGTGTGGCTCGGCGTTAACAATAACGTCACCAGAAGCTGGATGGAGGCCGCGCTTTTGTTCGATTTTCACCTCGTTATATCGACGCCCGATGTCCCCGAGTTGGCTCCCGACCGTTCGTGGATGTCTCGTTTGGCGGCGCGTGTGCCCTCCGAGGGGTCGATTCATTATGAGGCGTCCCCCGACGAAGCGGTTCGAAAGGCCGATGTGGTGGTCAGCGACACGTGGGATTCCCTGGGAGACAGCGCGCTCGACGCCCCGGCTCGCGCCGAGCGAGACGCAAGCCTACGACCTTATCAGGTAGACAGTCGGAAAATGGCCTTGGCGGCTCCGGGGGCTTTTTTTCTGCATTGCCTGCCGGCCTATCGAGGGCGCGAGGTCAGCCAAGACGTTTTGGAAGGGTCGCAGTCTCTGGTCTGGGAGGCCGCCGAAAACCGATTGCACACCCAAAAATCTCTGCTGGCCTGGTGCCTGAGAGTGCTCTAGCTGTTCGCGAGGAATTCGTGGAATTGCCGAAAGGAACGCCAGACCTCGTCCAGCGGCAGGGCCTGCATAGAGCCTCGTCTAGACCCGAAGTGTTTTGCCGATAAAATCACTTTGTGACGCACCAGAGGTTGCGATTTTTCCGGACTCGTCGGGCCGAATAAAACGAGCATCGGCGTATCGGCCAGCATCGCGATATTCATCACGCCGCAGTCGTGCGTGACGAGGGCTTGTAATCTTTGACAGACGGCGATGGTGAGGCTCAAATTGGTTTCCTCCTGCAGGTCCTGCAGCGGGAAGGGCGATTCGGGAAAAAAATGGCGCAGCGCATCATAGGTGGAAAAGACGCTATTGGCGGGCAGACCCAATTGTTTTTTCTCTTCGGCGGACAAAGCGAGGCGCTCGCTGGGTCCCAGGATAAACGTAGGGCGCAGATTATGTTGCTCCATGCGTCGGGCGAGCTGGACATAATGGACGAGCGGCCAACGCCGACGCCGGCCTCGAGGGCTGGACCCAGGGGCCAGACCGATGTAGCTCGCCCGAGCCGGCAAAAGCGACTTCGCTTTTTCGTGATGAAAGGGATGCGTCCAGACGATCTCTGGCAGGTGAGCGGGGATGCGTCCTCCCGCCAGCTCAATGAGGGCCAAATGCCGGCGGGTGATATGCCGAGACGGCACAATACCATAGGCGTCCGGCTTGCGGTCCGAGAACCGCCACTTGGCCGCCGCCGACAGAAAGAGACGGTGCGGAATTGCGCGCCCCACGAGCGTGTAACCCACATGCGTGTCTAAGTCTAAAATGAGGTCGAACGCGCGCCCGACGGGGGGACTCCAGCCGAAAAGTGTCCTCAAGGCGCGCCAGTTGGAGCGCACCAACCAATCCGGCGGCATGACCTGAAAGATCAGATTCTTGACATAAGGCGCGAGCTCTTGGGCGTAACTGGCGTGAAACTGAGAGGCACTCCAATAAATTTTGGCTTGCGGCCAGGTGCCTCGGAGGGCTCGAAGAAAAAAACTCAAGCGGATGCCGTCGCCGAGCGGGTCACCCTTCGTGAGAACAAGAATAGAACGAGGCTTGACGTCCCGAGGAAGCGAGGCAGAAGCGGACAGAGCGGACACCATGAAAGGCCCGGGGAAAGCCCGGGAGGAACCCGGGGAAAGGCCCGGGGAAAGCCTGGCAGCGCATTCCGAAATTCGGACATCACGGGAATTCGGATAGGCCGGGCTGGGTGGGGGTGGGGCAGAACCATTTTAGAAAAAGGACGCTCCCGAGTCAAGATTCGAGTCAAGAAGACGCCTTCTCGGCTTGTTCGATCGGGCCTACGAATCACCTCGCCCCGTCCCGCCCGACGAAAACGGTATCGCCGTTCACGGGTTCAATCGGGCCTACGAATCACCTCGCCCCGTCCCGCCCGACGAAAACGGCATCACCGTTCACGGGTTCAATCGGGCCTGCGAAGCACCTCGCCCACCCCCGCCCGACGAAAACGGTATCGCCGTTCACGGGTTCAATCGGGCCTTCGAAGCACCTCGCCCCGTCCCGCCCGACGAAAACGGTATCGCCGTTCACGGGTTCAATCGGGCCTACGAATCACCTCGCCCCGTCCCGCCCGACGAAAACGGCATCACCGTTCACGGGTTCAATCGGGCCTGCGAAGCACCTCGCCCACCCCCGCCCGACGAAAACGGTATCGCCGTTCACGGGTTCAATCGGGCCTGCGAAGCACCTCGCCCACCCCCGCCCCGACCCCATGCCCGTTGCGCCCGTCATGCACGTTTTCGAAAGAACCGTGTGTTTTACGCTCCATTTTTGGGAACCCCGGTTTTTTTCCGTGATTTCCTCTGGTTTTTCTCAATCAAAAAATAGAGTATAGGCTGCTGTCCATTGTCTATGGACGTCATGCCCTCTCGCAATTGGGTTAGGGGTTTAGAGGCGGCTTGGGTGTTTTGGCTGGCTGATATTGTCGGTTCTCAGAATAAGACCTCATGCGAAGCTTTTTCCTCATCATCACAACCATAGGCGTGAATAGGCGTGTTCTTCTTAACCGTCAAAGACGATGGAGAACAGAGCTCTTTAGAGGACGCGGCAGAATTCTATTGGCCGTGGTCACGGCAAAAGAGGATATAGACCTAGACAGAAAAAAAGGAGAGGCCTAAGGTTTTTGCCGGCTGGGCTCGGCCGAGCGGCCGCCCAGCCGCCCGGCTGGCCGTATGGAGTTTTTCACAAGCCCCCTGCTCGAGCCGCCGCCCCAAGACCTATTTGGAGAAAGAGCGGTACCGCTAGCATCCAGTTCGCCCCCTGCTCGAGCCGCCGCCCCAAGACCTATTTGGAGCAAAAGCGGTACCGCTAGCATCCAGTTCGCCCCCCGCTCAAGCCGCCGACCCAAGACCTATTTGGAGAGGGCTCTTGTAGCTTTTTTGTCTCTTTGCTAGGCTCATGGGGTTTGAACCCTGGATGGACCTCGGGTTCGGACGCTGCTTGGACGCCGGTCTGTTGGGGGCCGGGTCTTGAACGCCTGGAGGCCTATTTCGTGGAACATTATCTGGATTTTGAAGACCAAATCGCCAAGCTGGAAGGCAAAATCGCCGATTTACGCCTGCTGGAAGAGGGCGATACGCTCGATATTGTAGACGACATCGGGCGGCTTCAGACCAAGCTCGAAAAGCTGACGCAGCAGGTTTATGCGAAATTGACGCCGTGGCAAAAGGTTCAAGTGGCACGTCACGCCGACCGGCCGCGTTTTCAGGCCTATATTTCGTCGTTGATGACCTCTTATACGCCTTTGGCGGGCGACAGACTGTACGGCGAGGACAACGCCATTCAAGGGGGACTCGCCCGCTTTCGGGGGTATTCGGTGGTTCTCTTCGGGCACGAGAAGGGGACGACCACGACCGAGCGCGTCCATCATAATTTCGGCATGGCCATGCCCGAGGGCTATCGCAAAGCGATGCGCCTTTTGGCTTTGGCGGACAAATTTTCGCTGCCGGTTCTTTCTTTCATCGATACGCCTGGGGCTCATCCGGGAGTGGAGGCCGAATCACGCGGCCAGGCCGAGGCCATCGCTTCTAGCATCGAAGCCTGCCTGCGCGTTCGAGCTCCCTTCGTGTCGATGATTATTGGCGAAGGCGGCTCGGGGGGGGCGGTGGCTTTGGCGGCTTCGGACCGGCTCCTGATGCTGGAGCACGCCATCTATTCGGTGATCTCGCCCGAGGGGTGTTCTTCGATTCTGTGGCGCGATGCGTCGAAGGCGTCTCTGGCCGCAGAGAGTTTGGCGCTCACGGCCCAGCACCTGGAGGCTCTGGGCCTGGTGGATGGCATCGTGCCCGAGCCTCTGGGCGGAGCTCACCGCGACCACCGAGGCATTATCGCGCGCGCCGGCGACGAATTGGAGAAAACGCTCCAGGGTCTGATGGCGCAGAATTTCGAGGAATTGCCTCAGAAGCGTCAGAAAAAATACCTGGAGTGGGACCCGCCCCGGCCTCGGTAGCGTTCTCGGTGCCGTTCTTTTGGACCCTAGGAGGGCGGGGGTGGTGCCAGGACTTCTTTTAGAAAAAGAGCCAAATTGTGAGCTATCTTCTGGACGCCTCGGGTATTCGGGTGGATGCCGTCGGCTTGATTGAGTTCTCGGACCCCTGCCACGTCCTCCAGTAAGAACGGAAAAAGAGGAATCTGATGGGTGGCCGCGAGGTCCTCATAGATGGCGTAGAAAGCGGTCGCATAGTCCGGCCCCAGATTAGGCGGAGCTCGCATGCCGGCGAGGATAGGCTGGACGCCTTTCGCCTTGAGTTGGACGATGATCTGGCTCAGATTCGCCTGGCTTCCCGCTAGGTCGAGCCCGCGCAACCCGTCATTGCCGCCCAGTTCTATGAGGACGTAGTCGGGCTCTTCCAGAAGAGCCCAGTCCAGCCGCCGGAGCCCTCCGGCCGTTGTATCGCCGGACACGCTGCTGCTGAAGACACGCACGTGGACGTTCTGCGTTTTGAGGGCGCGTTCCAGTTGAGCTGGGAGACCCTCGTGCGGGGGGAGCCCAAAGCCTGCTCCGATCGAATCGCCCAGGATCGTTAAAGTTACGGGTGTGTCCCCGGGTGTTTCCTCGGGCGGGTGTTTTTCTGTCCGGACGTCGGTCGTCTGGGCCCAGAGCGGTTCTGCAAGAGGCATCCCCCAGAAAAAAAAACAAAGACTCAGAAAAAGGCGCATGGAAAAAGCTGTATGGAAAAAGCTGTATGGAAAAAGACGCACGGAACATCCGAGAAAAGCCTGGCGGCCTGCAATCCCTTGCCTCCCCAGGCCAGGCTCGCGCCCGACCCGCTGGTGGTCCGACCCGCTGGGGCCCCGATCCACCAGCGGCCGAATCTGGGCTAGCAGGTCCGACCCACTGTGGGCTCGACCCGCTGGTGGCTTGACCCGTCAGCGGCCGAATCCGGGCTAGCAGGCCCGACCCGCTGGTGGCCCGACCCGCTGGGGGTTTGACTCACCAGCGGCCGAATCCGGGCTAGCAAGTCCGACCCGTTGAGGGCCCGACCCGCTGGTGGCCCGACCCGTTGAGGGCCCGACCCGTCAGCGGCCGAATCCGGGCTATCGAGTCCGACCCGCCAGCGGCGGAATCCGGGCTAGCAGGCCCGACCCGCTGGTGGCCCCGCCACGCCGGGGCTCGACCCTCTGGTGGCCCGACCCGCTGGTGGCCCCGCCACGCCGGGGCTCGACCCTCTGGTGGCCCGACCCGCTGGGGCCCCCGCCACGCCGGAGCTCGACCCTCTGGTGGCCCGACCCGCTGGGGGCTTGACTCGCTGGGGGCTTGACCCGCTGGGGGCCTGACCCGCTGGTGGCCCGACCCTCTGGAGGCCCGACCCTCTGGAGGCCCGACTCGCTGGTGGCCCGACCCGCTGGGGGCTTGACTCACCAGCGGCCGAATCCGGGCTAGCAAGTCCGACCCGTTGAGGGCCCGACCCGTCAGCGGCCGAATCCGGGCTATCGAGTCCGACCCGCTGGTGGCCCCGCCACGCCGGGGCTCGACCCTCTGGTGGCCCGACCCGCTGGGGGCCCCGCCACGCCGGGGCTCGACCCTCTGGTGGCCCGACCTGCCGGTGGCCCGACCCTCTGGTGGCCCGACACGCCGGGGGCCTGACCCGTTGGGGCCTGACCCGCTGGGGCTCGCCCCACCCGACCCGCTGATAGCCCGACCAAACTCACCCGTGAGGGCAGCTGTCAATGCCGACCCGCTGGTGGCCCCGCCACGCCGGGGCTCGACCCTCTGGTGGCCCGACCCGCTGAGGGCCCCGCCACGCCGGAGCTCGACCCTCTGGTGGCCCGACCCCTGGGGGCTTGACCCTCTGGTGGTCCGACCCGCTGGTGGCCCCGCCACGCCGGGGCTCGACCCTCTGGAGGCCTGACCCGCTGGGGCCCCGATCCACCAGCGGCGGAATCCGGGCTAGCAGGTCCGACCCACTGTGGGCTCGACCCGCTGGGGGCTTGACCCGCTGGGGGCCCGACCCTCTGGAGGCCCGACTCGCTGGTGGTCCGACCCACCCCGACCCGCTGGGAGCTTGACTCACCAGCGGCCGAATCCGGGCTATCGAGTCCGACCCGCCAGCGGCGGAATCCGGGCTAGCAGGCCCGACCCGCCGGGGGCCGACCTGCTGGGCCCCGACCCGCCAGCGGCCGAATCCGGGCTAGCGAGTCCGACCCGCTGGTGGCTTGACCCATTGGTGGCCCGACCCGCTGGGGGCCCGACCCGCTGGGGCCCGCCCCGCTAGGGGCCCGACCCACCCGACACGCCGGGGCTCGACGAATGACTTGGCGCAGGGCCGGGAGGGCTTCTCGACCCTCTGGAGGCTCGACCCACCCGACACGCCGGGGCTCGACGAGGACTCTGGCCTCGAGCCTAGCATTTTCTTTCTTTTTTTGGTACAAGCTTTAGGGCTAGGTCTCGAGCGTTTACGGCCGTTGCGCCCCCCGGTCGAGTCGTCCCAGTCTGATTATCTTGGCCTGATTGTCTCGACGTTCTGTTCCTTTCTGGATGCCTCGGAAATAGGAAATAATAGGATGCCCCGTCCGAACGATATCACGAGCGCGCCTCTGGAGGCGACTCCTCCTGGGGGCGCGCAGATCTTGAGCGTCGCAGGTCTCTGCTATGACGTCGCGATGCCAGGTCGAGACAAACGGGCGCGTCTGCCCGTTCTTCAAGATATTGGCTTAGAGCTCTATGCCGGCGAGACGGTGGCTCTAATGGGGCCGAGCGGGTCCGGCAAGACGTCGCTCCTGATGCTGATTGCCGGGCTGGAGGCCCCGACCAAGGGCACGATTGTGTTCCGTGGCAAGAATCTCAACCAGCTTGGCGAGAAAGGACGTGCCCTTGTGCGCCGAAATGCCATGGGGCTCGTGTTTCAGGATTTTCATCTTTCGCCGACGATGACGGCTGTGGAGAACGTAGCTTTGCCTCTGGAGTTCGCCGGGTCTTTCGACGCTTTCGCCCGAGCCGAATCGATGCTGAAAGCCGTCGGGCTCGAGGCCCGCATGGCCCACCATGTGATGGATCTCTCGGGCGGGGAAAAGCAGCGCGTTGCACTGGCGCGCGCTTTAGTTTCACGCCCTGGGTTGCTCATGGCCGACGAGCCGACGGGCAATCTGGACGCTGGCAACGGAGCTCTGGTGACGCAATTGCTCTTTGACCTGACGCGAGCGGTCGGCGGCTGTCTTTTGCTTGTGACGCATGACCCTCGGCTTGCGCAGCGGTGCGGGCGGGTTCTGAAGCTTCGAGACGGCCGGCTGGGCGCGTAAAGGAACCGCTCGTTTTCCAGCTTTTTTGAGAGCCAGATAGATGAAAGTTCTCGTTTTTCTCGTGATAGCTTATTTCGCGGCGGCTTATTTTTTGTCCTGGGCACCTTTTACAAGATACGATTTACACAAATTTTACCGGCAGAGTGGGGCGTGGGCCGGGATTGTCGAGACCTTTTCATCCGAAGCGGATTGCCTGGACACCAAAGCAGATGTGGAAGAAGATGATAAAAGAATTGGTTATACAAATTCGCGCTTTACCTGCGAAAAAAGATAGCGTGACACGCGTGCTATCACACCGTGGTCGGTGCGATAATCTGACAGTGTCTCCCCTCAGAACGCAGGCCCTTTTGTGACTTTTTTCCAGACCCTTCGACTCATTCTTTCGCTCACGAGGCGAGAACTCCGCGATGGCGTCGCTGGGTTCAAGATTTTTCTTGTCTCGCTCCTTTTGGGTGTCGGCACGATCGCACTGGTGGGTGCCTTCAACGCCGATATCCGAACGAGTATCCAACAAGAGGCCCGGAATCTTTTAGGAGCCGACCTGGTCGCCGAACGCATCCATCAGCGCGCGGATGCCTCTTTGCGGGCCCAGTGGGCGGCCTGGACAGAAAAAGACCCGTTTGCCTCAGAAGAGGTCGCGCCGCCGGTGTCGCCCGCTCGTTTCGCCGAGATGGCGACCATGCGTTCGCTGGCCTATCGGCTGGACCGCCAGCACAAAGTCCTCATCGATCTCAAGGCTGTGACGCCGTCGGCCTATCCTCTGGCGGGCGCGTTGGTTTACACCCCCGCCGAGGCCGCCTTGCCCGAGCTGCTGGGGCCAGATGCAACCGGTCTCTATGGCGTCGTCGTAGAGGCGTCTCTTTTAGACCTCCTAGACCTGAATTTAGGCGACCAGATTCGGATTGGCACGGCGGCCTATCGGCTGGTCGCCCGCTTGGAACAGGAGCCGGACCGAACGATTTCGGCTCTGGGCGGCCCACGCGTTTTAATGAGCCTCGACGGTCTGGAACACGCCGGCCTGATCCAATTCGGGAGCCTCATCGACTGGCGTTATTTGTTTCTATTGGACGAAGACCCGGCTCGGGCCGAAGCGGGTCTCCCTGAGTTTCACGCGTTCGCCAAGCCGGTTTTCGAGGCGGCGGGCTTTTTTACGCGGACCGTTCATGACACGGCTCAGGACAATGCGAATCTATTCGGGCGTTTAGGTTTTTTTCTAATTCTATCCGGCCTTTCGGCGCTTCTGGTTGGCGGCGTGGGCATCGGCAATGCCGTACGAGGCTATCTCGTCAGTCGCGTCCGGACGTATGCGCTGTGGAAGTGTCTCGGAGCTCCGCCGTGGCTGGTGGTTACGGTCGCTTTTGTGCAGATTCTTCTGAGGGCTTTTTTAGGAATTGGGCTCGGGCTTTTGGTAGGCGTGGGGCTCTATCTGGGGTTGGTGGACCTGCTGGCGCGCCTTTTGCCGCTTCCCATTCGAGGGCAGGTTTCAGCTCGGCCCCTTCTGGAGGCGGCTCTTTTTGGGGTGGTGATGACGCTTCTTTTCGCGCTTCCGCCGCTTTTGTCGCTTGCCGATGTGCGAGGCTCGCTTCTGTTGCGGGGCGGCTTTGAGCCCCTGAGGTCCCGCTTCAAACAGGCTTTTTTCCTGATGCTCGTGCCGTATTCAGGTCTGGTGGCGTTGGTTTTCATGATTGCCCCCCGAGCTTCGCTGGCTCTGACGTTTATGGCCCTGGGGACGGGCGGGCTGGGGCTTTTGGTGCTCTGCGAGCGTTTTGGCGTTCGAGCTTTATCGCGGTTTCGCCCGCGGCGTTTGCCGATGCTCCGGATGGTTCTGGCTGGGTTGCGCGGTCGTGAACAGTCTCGAACGGGTCTTTTTCTCTCTTTGAGCATCGGGCTGGCGGTTCTGACAACGCTCGGTCAGGTTCGCAGCAATCTCACGGCTTTTTTCTCGGAGCAACGGGACGTGGAAACGCCCAGCTATTTTTTCGTGGATATCCAGCAAGACCAGCTGGACGCTTTTGTGGCCCTCGTTGAGGCCGAGGCCTCGCCGGACCATCGTCTGGACGTCACCCCGATGATTCGCGGCCGGATCACGAAAGCAGGCACGAAGCCCGTCGAGACCTTCGAGCTTACCGACGACCACCGATGGCTCATCGAGGGCGACCGAGGCTTTACTTGGTCTCAGACGCCGCCTCGGGCGGGCAGCGAAATCACGGAGGGAAGCTGGTGGCCGTCCCAGCCGGCCCCTTCCAGGCAACTCGTCTCCGTCGGCCGCCTGATCACAGAAGCCTTCGACCTGACGCTGGGCGATTCGATCAGCGTCGATATTCTGGGCCGCGAAGTCACTGCCGAAATCGCCAATATCCGAGATATCTCTTGGCGGGGCTTTGGCATGAATTTTTTGTTTATTTTTTCGCCCGGCGTGGTGGATTTAATTCCCGCGCCTTTTCTAGCGGTCCTCTATGACACCGAGCCGGAGTCGGGGCGCGTCGCCGAGCAGGTGTCACGGCAGTTCGGCAATATCTCTTACATCCAGCTCGAAGAGGTCCTGCTCCGCATTCGCGCCCTGGTCGAGCGTTTAGACCTGGCTTTGTCTTTGGTGGCCTCGGTGGCTCTTTTCTCGGGGTTTCTGGTGCTCGCTGGTGCGGTCGCCGCCCAGCAGCGTCAGCGGGCTTATGAGGTCGTTTTGTGCAAAGTCGTCGGAGCCACGCCTCGCGATTTACTCAAATTACAGTGGCTAGAGTTTCTCATCATTGGTCTGATCGCCAGTTTCGGAGCCACCCTGTTCGGTTTAATCGCAAGCTGGGTCCTGTTGCGTTTTCAGCTTCAGCTTGACTTTTCTCTATCTTATCGTACATTTGGTTGGGTGACGGGCTTAGGGATCCTGGTGGCCTTTTCGGTCGGGTGGCTCGAGTCCTTTTATCGGCTTCGTCAGCGTCCTCTTGTCTGGCTCCGCAATCTTTAGGCGTCCGTTGGAAATCCTGTCTGAAAACCAGCTTGCAAGCCCGCCCGAACCGGCGCGCGACCAGCCGAGCCCGCCCGCCGGCCAGATAGGCCCGACGGCACGGGGTGACGGGGTGCAAGAAAGAAAACCCATGGTTGAAGCCGCGACGGATTCTGAATCAACGCAGCAACGCGCTTTAGATTGGGCCCGTCAGGCCCGCGAGTTCGCCGAATTGGCGTCCCGTCGCGGCCAGTTCGTCACCTCGGACAAGACGGAACTCCATTACCAGCACTGGAGCTGTAAGGATAATAAAAATGCCGTCAAAGGGACGGTTATTTTACTGCAGGGCCGAGGTGAGAGCGGTATTCTCTATGCCCATGTTGTCCGGAATTTTTTGAATCGCTCCTACGATGTCTGGTCTTTTGATTGGCGAGGTCAGGGGCTCTCGGGGCGCGGGAACGTCCCGAGACAAAAGCACCATGCGACGCATTTTGATACCTGTATCTCGGACCTGTGTGAATTTGCTCAGAAGCTTGTCAAGCCGCGAGGCCCGCGCCGGGTGGTTTTGGCTCATTCCATGGGGGCGGGTATTTTCGCCAAGGCCGTTATAGAGAATAAATTCAGCAATGTAGACCTGGCGATTCTCGTTTCGCCGATGATCAGCTTGAGGATGAACCAGGCGCTGGCCGAGTGGGTCTCGACGTTGTTTTGCTGGCTCGGCTTGTCCCGGCTTTACGCCTTTGGGCAGGGGCCCTGGTCGCTGAAGAAGTGCCGGTTTGAAGGCAATCCCCTCACGAGGCATCCGGTCCTGTACTGGGCGATGGCGAAATTGTGGGTAGGCAATCCCAACTATCAAGTCGGCGGCGTCACATGGGGCTGGGTGCGAGCGGCGATCCGTTTGAGTCATTTTTTGCGTATTTACGGCAAACAGGCCCGCGATAAAGTCGGAGCTCTTTTGGTTGTAACAGGGCAGGAAGACAGCGTGATCCGCCTGAAAGCGGCCGAGCTCTTCGCGGGGGATAGTGGCGGACGCTACATAGAAATACCAGGGGCACGTCATACGCTCTTGCGAGAACTGCTGCCCGTTCAAAAAGCCCTGTGGGTCGAGATCGACAGCAGCCTGTCTCAGCTGGAAAAAGCCCCGGCTTCGTCGTCGGTGCCGTTTATTACCTCTGCCACCGGGGGGACCGGCGGTGGAGCCCGACGCAACGGCGGCGAGTGGCGGGGCCAGGCCAATCCTGTCGTGAGGGGGTACCGGCGGTGGAGCCCGACGCAACAGCGGGAGCGGCGCAACAGCGGGAGCGGCGCGTGAAAGGGCTTGAGAGATAGGGCGTCGCCCGAGATGGCGTCGCCGCGCGCGGCGCACTTCACCTAGCTGGGCTTCACGCAGACGGGGTGGGGATAGAGAACTCGGCTCCCGCCTTGAGGGTCGAAGGCCACCGCGCTGAAATGGTCTTGGTTTTGGTAAAGAACTGGACGGCTTCCGGGCCGTGCATGGGCGTGTCTCCGAATTTAGAGTTTTTCGCCCCGCCGAAGTGGTGGAAAGCCAGAGGCACAGGAATGGGGACATTGATGCCGATCATGCCGATATCCAGGTGCCGGATAAAGCCCTGGGCGGCGTCGCCGCTGCTGGTGAAAAGAGCCGCTCCATTGCCATAGGGATTGGCGTTTAGGAGGTGGATGGCCTCCTGGGCAGACTGTGTCCGCACGACGCACAAGACGGGCCCGAAAATTTCCTCCTGATAGATTTTCATGGTGGGTTTGACGCCGTCGAACAAACAGGGCCCCACAAAGAAGCCCCCGGTGCGTCCTGGGTGTTCGGGCGGGAGCATCTGGGGCAGAAGCTCGCGGCCATCCACCTTGAGGCGGGCACCCTCGGCCAGGCCCGCCTCGACGAGACCCAAGACGCGGTCTCGCGCCTGAGCCGAAATCAAAGGGCCGAAATCCGCCTGGGGGTCATCATAAGGGCCGACTTTTAGCTTCCGGACGCGCGCCTCGAGCTTGGCGACCAGGTCCGAGGCGGTGGTCTCGCCGACAGGCACAGCGACGGAAATCGCCATACAGCGTTCGCCCGCCGAGCCGTATCCGGCTCCAAGCAGCGCATCGACCGCTTTGTCCATATCGGCGTCCGGCAGGACGACCATGTGATTTTTGGCGCCGCAAAACGCCTGCACGCGCTTGAGATGCGCACTCGCGGTTTGGTAAATGCTCGCCCCGGCGGGGGTGGAGCCCACAAAGCTCACGGCTTTGACGTCGGGGTGCTTGAGAAGAAATCCGACCGTCTCTTTATCGCCGTTCACGACGTTCCACACGCCGGGCGGCAATCCAGCTTCGCTCCAGAGCTCGGCCAGGCCCATCGGAACCGATGGGTCCTTTTCCGAGGGCTTGTTGATAAAACTATTGCCGCAGGCGACCGCCATCACCCCCATCCAGCAGGGCACCATGCAGGGAAAATTAAAGGGCGTTATGCCGACGACGACCCCGACCGGTTCTCGGAGACTATAGAGATCGATAGACCCTCCGATATTCGAACTATAGGCCCCCTTCATGAGGTGCGGGATGCCACACGCGAATTCCACGACATCGATGGCGCGCTGGATCTCCCCCGAGGCGTCGGCGAGCGTCTTGCCGTGTTCGCGCCCCAGCACGCGGGCCAGAGACGCCTTGCGAGCCATAAGGAGTTCTCGGAAGCGAAACAGGACCTGGGTTCTTTTCGGCGCCGGTGTCTGAGACCAGCCCGTAAAGGCTTGCAGACTCTGAGCGACTGCGTGGTCGACCTCGGCCGGGCCGGCGCACGCCACCCGCCCCGTAACCACGCCGAGAGCCGGGTTGAAAACCTCTAGCGTCCGGGCCGCTGTGTCGCCGGCGACAGGTTTTCCTTCGATGTAATGTCCGATTGACTCAACCATGTGTCAGATTTTCTCCTATTCCTGTGTTCGCTCTATCAGTTCGCTCTATCAGACTGGGCAAGACAAGTGCACGAAATAAAACAGACCCCTACCATACCGTCTCGCGTCCAGGAGCGCAAACGTTTTTTCCGAAAGCCGCACCGAAGGGGCGGTCTGCAGAATCACCAGAGCTCCTTGTCGATTCGGGATAGCGTTGGCCGTCAAATGTTCGAAAAGCACGCGCGCGTCGTCAGAGCTCTGCATGGTGGCATAAGGGGGGTCCAGAAAAAGAAGCCGAGGCCGGTCCAAAGCCCGGTCCAAAGTATCGGGCAGGCAAAAACGCTCGAGCGGGCTCGTGAACACAAGACTGCGCGCGCCGGCCCCGAGCAGGCGGCAATTCTGCTCGAGCTGGCGGGCGATGCGGGCGTCTTTTTCTATAAAATAACAGCTGCGCACCTTGGGGAAGGCTGATAGAAACTCCAGCCCCACGGCGCCTGATCCGGCAAAGCCGTCCAGAATGCAGGCTTCCTGGAGCGTGTCCGGATAGTTTTCTCGGAGAATATTGACCAAAGCCTGTCGGGGGCGGCTGGCCGTTGGCCGCACGCTCGGCGGCACACGGATAGAACGCCGCCGCCAGAGGCCCTCTGTGAGGCGCAGCGTAGGGCCGTTAAAGCGAGGGGTGCAGCCCATAGGCTAGGAACCCAACCAGAACCGTGCAGCCTAGAGCCGCCGGGAAACGCCACCAGCCTGTTGCCGATTTCCGAGCCGTCACCCTCGATTTGGATATCGAGAGCGACACCGCTTGAGGCATCGAGTCCGATATCGGCCGCGTCATGTGGGCGACTAGAGCCCAGAAAGCGTAAAGACCGAATAGCGTGAAAATTAAAAAACCCTCCAGCGTCCGAGCCGTGAGCAGATGGACGCTCGCCCACAGAAGGACGGAAAGCAGCATGGGGTGTCGAATATAGCGCATCACGCTTGTGACTCGGAATTGGCCCGAAAAAAAGAGCAACAGAGCCACACTCCCCCCATAGAGGGTGACGTCTTTGAAAAAAGGCGGCGCGCTCCAGTCCAGAGCCACCGAGGGAAGCGGCGCATGGAGCGCATACACCATCAGACCCATCCCCACCAAAGAGGGGGCCGAGTACAAACACGTCCAGGCCGGGCGGCCGAGCCGCGTGCGCCAAACATCCACCCACGCAGGACGCAGGAGGGACAAAAGGTGGAAAACCAGAAACAGACCAAAGCCAAGGAGAACAACAAGATAAGCGGGCAAGAGGATGTCTCTTTTCTTTACAAAAGGCTTTGTTTGGGTTGTTTGGTCTGTGCGACGTTTCTATCTCGGTTGTGGTCCGGTTTTGGTCCCCGGCCAAGGGCTCTGAAATAGCCAACAGCCAGGCTTGTCGATAGTCGGCACCCGATAGGTCGAGTCTCCCGCCCCGCGGGGTGGAGACGCGGCACGCCGGCCCCGCCGCCCGAGTACGTCGCCCGGCCCATAGCCCTACTATAGCCTTTTCTTTCTTTCAGCGCATTCTTTAAGAAGAAAGTAAGAACAAAGCGGCGGCAATTCTAGAAAAAATGCCGGTGGAGGCGGCCTCACAGAGAAACGCCCGAGACGCATTCAAACGCATTCAACAGACGCATTCAACAGGGCACAAAAGGCTCATAGCGACCGTTCGCCGATAATTCTGGAAAAATTCTGAAAACAATCTGCTGAGAAGAACGCCTGGAGGAGGGGGTTCGCATACACGGCAAACAATCAGAGCCCCTAGGGTGACCTGAGAAGAACGCCTGGGGAAGGGGGTCGCATGCCTTCCGTCCTGTGGTTTCTGTGTTTTCTGCGTTTTCTTGTTGTTGCTTTGCTGCTCTGTTTTTCTGGTCGGCTCTGTCGGTTCTGCCTCGTTCTGGCTTCTCGTATTGTGCTTGACATTCCGGTCTTTTTCGACAAACAGAATGTTCTTTAAGTAGAAACTAAGGTTCGGCTGGGACCAGTTTCTTTTTTTACCGGGGTCGGGTGCCGTCCTCTTTGAGGCGTGTCTCGCCGAGGCACGCCGTCGTCAGTAGTTTTTTTGAAAGGATCAATCATGACTTTCACACGCTTTTTTTCGTCTTGGGCGTGTTGGAACGATTAGACACGATTGTACCTCGTCCAGAGAAGAGATGCACACCGTAGAACCCCTCCCTGTATAGCTCCAATGCCCGTCTTCTAAAAGAAAAACGCATCGATGAGAATGATGGCGTAGCTTTCTCTGCCTATGAGCTCAGGACCTACCCAGACCATACGCATCTGGGTCTAGATTCTATAATTGCGTTATCGGAGGCTCACGATAGTGGGGCGTGTGCGTGGGGTGCTGCCCAAAGAAAAGCATGCGCCAACGAGGAACACACCATGGTGTTAGCTCCTTTTTCTATAAACAGGGAGCAGAAGCAAGGCAAGGATTGGGCTGAATGGAAGCCGAAGCATAACGTATGTTGGGCCGCCGGCACGATTGTTCTTAATAAGGTGGATTATGAGTTGAACATGGACATAGCTGAATTTGACGCTCTACGGACGACGATGGTCGGTTGTGTTGGTTATGATCCTCGGAAGGAAGATGCGGCTGAAGCATGGGATTGAGGCTAGGCCTCATCCACATACAACCGAGCCCTAACGGCTCATAGCGACCGTTCGCCGATAATTCTGGAAAAATTCTGAAAACAATCCGCTGAGAAGAACGCCTGGAGAAAGGGGGTCGCATACACGGCAAACAATCAGAGCCCCTAGGGTGACCTGAGAAGAACGCCTGGAGAAAGAGATTCGCATACCTTCCGTTCTGTGGTTTCCCTGTGGTTTCTGCGTTTTCTTGTTGTTGCGCGGCTGCTCTGTCGGTTCTGGCTTCTCGTATTGTGCTTGACATTCCGGTCTTTTTCGACAAATCTGGAGGCTCCTTCCTGTGCCTTTCTGTGGTAGTGTGCTGGCAGGCCTTCAGAGCTGTCGTTATTTCTACGTTTTTGTTTTTCTTGTATTCGCTCCGAGCCTGGATTGGACAAATCTTTTTATATCCATAACTGGGGCTGCCAGATGAACGTCTATGACGGCGAGCGGCTGTCGGATGTCCTTGAGGCCGCCGGCTTTCGCAAGACGGACGCGGTGGCCTCGGCGGCCTATGTTTTCCTCAACGGCTGTCACGTCCGAGAAAAAGCGACCGAGAAACTCTACAGCGAAATCGGGCGCCTGCTCGCCCAGGCCAGAGGGCTGGGCCGCCCGCGCCCGCGTCTCATTGTCCTGGGCTGCACGGCTCAGGCCGAGGGCGAAGCCCTCCGGGCCCGAGCCCCCGCCGTGGACCTGGTGATAGGGCCCCAGCAATACCATCTCTTGCCGGAAAAATTAGAGGCCCTGGAACACGCCCGCCTAGGCCCTGATTCGGCGTCTCGGATGGCTCTGGCGTTCGAGCCGATTGCGAAATTCGATGCGCTGCCGGTCCGCAAGCATCTTTCGTCTCGGACGCATGCGTGGCTCACGATTCAGGAGGGGTGCGATAAATTTTGTAGTTTCTGCGTGGTCCCCTACACCCGAGGCCCCGAGTACGCACGTCCAGGCCGCGCTATCCTCGCCGAAGCCCGCCATCTGCTCGACGGCGGCATTCGCGAGATCACGCTTCTGGGCCAGAATGTCAATGCCTGGCGCGGGGCGAGCGCCGGCCGAACGGCGGGCACGTGGCACTTTGGCGAATTGTGTGCTTTTCTGATAGAGGCGCTTCCTCGGCTTCATAGATTGCGTTATACGACCTCGCATCCGGTCGATATAGAGCCCTCTCTGATTCGGGCACACAGAGATTATCCGGAGAAACTGGCTCCTTTCCTGCATTTGCCCGTTCAGACCGGGTCGGACCGGCTCTTGAGGGCGATGAACCGGCGGCACTCGGTCGCGTTCTATCTGGAGAAAATTCAGCAACTCCGCGAAGCCCAGCCCGCGATGCGCTTCTCGAGCGATTTTATCGTCGCTTTTCCAGGCGAGCAAGACCAGGACTATGCCGATACGCTCCGTCTGATACGCGCGGTGGATTTTGTGGATGGGTACTCGTTTTTGTACTCGCCGCGGCCTGGCACCCCGGCTTACGACGGCGAGGGGGCCGCTGTGCCGCCCGCCCTCGCTCGAGAACGCTTGAAGGGCTTGCAGGGACTCTTGCGGGCGCACGAGACGCGTTTTTCCCAGAGTCAAATCGGCCTCACGCATCGTGTCGTGGTCGAAAAAGCCGGGACACGCTCTGAGACGTCCCGGGAGACGTCCCGGGAAAAAACGTCGGAAATACAATTGAAGGGACGCACGCAATGGGGCCAGTATCTCCATTTTGAGGGAAGCCGCACCCAAATAGGCCAGATTGTCCCGGTCCGAGTCTCGGGCGTTACGACGCACGGCCTTATCGGCGTTCAAACGGCACCGACGCCGAGAGACCCCAAAAGACAACACACAGGAAACGGCGTCATCGAGCGCACCCAACCACAGTCGGCGCGGTGTTAGGCGACGTCTTAGAAATCACCTTCGAGAGCAATCAGCTGGTGGCCCACTTGTTTGCGGTGCCAGGGTCTTTGCAAGCGACGCTCCAGTCTCGCCTGGCGGTGCATGTGGCTCAGCGTGGGAATCGGGTGGCTCTGTACGGGGCGAACCGCGAGGAACGCGGGAAAGCCGGACGGATTCTGGAAACACTCTACGAGCTTTTAGAAAAAAAGGGGGACCTGGAGGACTCGGATATTTTAGCAGCCTTTCACACCAGCGCATGGACGCCCGATGGGGAGGATGCCGACGCCCCCGGTTTTGACCACGGCTTCGCCCCGGAAAAGGATCCGGGCAGTTCTTCGTTTCAAGTCGGGCGTTCTCGGGTTCGTCCTTTAACGCCGGCTCAGGCTCAATATATGCGCCTGCTGGCCACCAAAGAGCTCCTTTTCGCCCTTGGGCCCGCTGGGACGGGCAAGACGTATCTCGCCGTTCTGTACGGCTTGAAACTGCTTGCCGCCGAGCGCGTGGCGCGCGTGGTCTTCGCCCGTCCCGCCATTGAAGCCGGCGAACGTCTCGGTTTTTTACCCGGCGACCTTCGAGACAAACTAGACCCTTTTTTTCGGCCCATTTACGACGTCATTCTGGAGACATGGGGCGGAGCTCTGCTGGAACAGCGTCTGGCCCAAGGCGTTATAGAAATTGCCCCTTTGGGGTTTATGCGGGGGCGGACTCTGAAAAATGCTTTTATTCTCTTGGACGAGGCCCAGAACGCGACGCCGGACCAGCTCAAGATGTTTCTGACCCGCTTGGGTGCCGGGTCGCGCATGGTCGTCACAGGCGACCCCGAGCAGGCCGACCGCCCGCGCCCAGGGCCGCGAGAAGGCACTCTGCCGGCGGGGCAGACGCCTCTGACCCTCCTGGCCGAGGCCCTGTCTAGGCGCACAGAGATCGGCCTGATTCGCTTCCAGGTCCGGGATGTCACCCGTCATCCTCTGGTCCGCGTGATTCTAGACCATTGGCCGGCGGCCTTGGCGGGAGCTTCTGCTTCCGGCGGGTCTGCGGTTCCGCCGGATGTCACCCCGGATATCACCCCGGGCGTCGCCCCGGACATTTCCCCGGCTATGTCTTCGGCGAGCCCGTTCTCTGTGGCTCAGGCGCCGCCGCCCCGCCAGAGGCCCTAGTGCCCGTCGTCCCAGTCGCCTGCGTGTTGTCCGAGTCCACCCCCCGGTTTGTCAAAGAGCCTGTTGCCCGCCTTGCCCCGTTTTGTCTTCGAGTGCCGGAGTGAAAGGCCGCTGCTGGGCCGCTTCGGGACCGAGATGCAAGCCGAACTTCGGCGCTGTGCCCCCTGGCTCGCGCGGGAGGCGGCGCGGCGACTGCCGCCCCGCGTTTTTCTCGTGTCCGTCTATATCTGCACCTGGGCGACGATGAGCCGACTCAACGCCCAATGGCGCCGCAAAAAAGGGCCCACGGATATTTTATCGTTTCCCCAATGGACTCCGGATGAACTCGATGAGCTCTCTGGGCTGTCGAAACAAGAGACGCCGACCGATGCCGGGTGGCAGCCCCCGCCTCCGTCGCTTCCCCCGCTTCTTCTGGGTGACCTTGTGTATTGTCCGGCTTTTCCGGGCCGAGCCGAACGTCAAACCCATCCGGCGTGGCCCGCGCGGGCGCGGCGGGCTCATGTGTTTGTACACGGTTTTCTCCATTTGCTGGGCTATGACCACCCGACGCCTGGCTTGGCTCGGCCCATGGAGGCCCTCGAATCGCGCTGGCTGTGCCGACGCGGTTATCCAGACCCGTGGCGTCCCGCCGCCCGGGATGGTACCCGGTACGGTGCCGCCGAGGCCCCGGCCTCAGGCCGGCGCGCCGATTCGTTTCCCAGCCCCTTTTTACGCATTTCACGAACGAGGATTATCTGATGGACACCGGGCTTTTTTTCAGGTTTTGGACCTGGCCCTCGAGGCTTTTCACACGACTCTTTTCCAAGAAACCCCGGGGGAGAAATCGGGGGGAGGCGAAAACGAATCTTTTGGGTCTCGCCCGTATTTTTCGGCCGGCGACTCCGACGTCTGAGGCCCTGCATGCCCCTGGGCCCGACGCGGGTCTCGATCTGGATAAAGAGACCATGGCGATTGTGAAAAACATTCTGCAGCTGAGAGAAAAGACTGTCTATGAAGTCATGCTCGCTCGGGCTCAGATTATTGCGATGAATGTCCATATCGGGGCGCGTGATTTACTGGCGCAGATTCAAGAGACGCCTCACTCGCGTTATCCGGTTTACGCCAGTTCTCTGGACCGGACGACGGGGTATGTTCACATACGCGACATTTTGGGCTCGATCATTCGGCAGGGAGTTCCGGAAAAATTTGACCTGCAGAGTCTGGCTCGTGATATTCTTTTTGTAGCCCCGACCATGTTGGTGACCGACCTCCTGATTCGCATGCGGCGAGAGGGTCGGCAAATCGCCTTGGTTGTAGACGAATTTGGCGGCGTGGATGGGCTGGTCACCGTCGAGGACCTGGTCGAAGAGATCGTCGGTGATATTACCGACGAACACGAAACGCCGGCAGACGCTCTGTTCGAAGAAGAGGCCCCCGGCCGTTATCTTGTGGATGGGCGTTATATGGTCGACAAACTCGAGGCGCGCTTCTCGATGCAACTGGTCGAACGCGGCCGCGATATTGATACGCTCGGCGGCCTGGTTTTTTTTCTGGCGGACCGCGTGCCTCTGGTGGGCGAGGTGATTGCGCACCCGTCGCTCCCGCTGGAGTTCGAGATCGTCAAAGGCGATGCGCGGCGTTTGCGTACGCTGCGTTTGATCTTTCAGGATGCCGCTTCTCAGAAGCCTGAGCAGAAAAGTCTTGTCTCTTAGGCTCTTGCGCCTGGCGGGCGGTGGGGGCCCGGAGCGGGTGTCCGGCAGGTGTCCGGCAGGTGTCCGCCCTCCCCCAAAGAAGCCCTGGGAGGCCCTGGCCTGCTGCCGATACAGACCTTCCCGGCGCGGCGACTCTCGGATGCTTCTTAGCCTTTTCCTTTTCCTGATATTTTCCTGATTTTTTGGGTCGACGCGTGCTTCTGGCGCCTTTTTTTCGTCTTGACCGCTGGCCGCCGCGCCGCGCCCGACAACGTTTCAGGCGACGTCTCAGGCGACGCTTCAGAGTTCGCCTGGCGGTCTGGGTCGCTGCGACACGGTTCCATCGTCCTGAAGGTTGGGTCTTGTTGTGGGCTCCCTGTCTGTGGGGCTTAAGCATCGCGAGTGCTCTGAATCCTTCTTACGTCTCTTTTTGTTTTTACGGGCTTGCCACGATGTTGGGCGCGATTCTCATGCGCAGTGCGGGGTGTTTATGGAACGATTTTCTGGACCGAGAGTTGGACCGTCAAACGCAGCGCACGCGCATGCGGCCTCAAGTGCGGGGCTTTATCACCCCGCCTCAGGCGCTGCGAGGGGCTTTTTTTCTGCTCTTTCTGTCGGGGCTGCTTTTATGGGTTTTCCCGCCGCTTGTGCGCTGGCTTGCAGTGTCGATTGTGCCTCTGACGTTTTTATATCCTCTTGCCAAGCGTGTTTTTAGAGCCCCTCAAATGGTATTAGGCCTCGTCTATAACTGGGGAGCCGTCCTTGGCTATGTAGCCCTGGCCGGCGCGCTCGCCTGGCCCGCTTTTTTTCTATGGGCGGGCGGGTTTTTCTGGACGCTTGTCTATGATACCGTCTATGCCTTCCAGGATTACGAGGACGATCTTCGAACGCGCACGGGCTCGCTGGCGGGGCTTCTGGGCGTAGAATACGCGAAATTTGCCCTGTTTTTGTTCGCTTTTCTGTCCGGCCTGTGCCTGGAGCTTGCACTTTACACGATTCCAAGTATCATAGGCCCAGTCATGCTAGGATGGCTTGGGCCGGTCTTTGTATTCGGCACAGGCGTGAGTCTCCTTCGCGTCCGGCTTCGAAGTTGGGACTCTTGTTCCGCTTTTTTCCGCTTTCAGGCCGTTTGGGGGCTGAGCATGTCGGCCTGGACCCTGGTTGTATTGCATCTTTTCTAAAAGAGAGCCTGGCAGATACATATGCGTTTTTTTCTCGCTGGTTTTCTGAGTCTGTGGTTCTGGAGTCACCTCGCCTGGGCTCAGGCACCGCTGGGCGACCAGCGCGTCGCCGATTTGGCAGAGCGTCTTTTGCCCTCGGTTGTCTCCATTCAGGTCCGAGCGGACCAGCCTCAAGAAAACAACGGGCGGGCTCTGCCGTTTAATTTTCCGCCTGGCAGTCCTCTGGAGGACTTTTTTCGTCGCTTCGGGTCCCCGGACCGCGGCGATCGAGGCCCGCGCTCGGTTACGGCCGCGGGGTCTGGGTTTGTCATCGACCCTCGAGGGTTTGTCATTACCAACAACCACGTCGTCGAAAATGCGCGGCGCATCGAGGTCATTCTGTACGATGAAACCCGGTTCACCGCCGAGGTCGTCGGCCGAGATCCTCGGACGGATCTCGCTCTTCTCAAAATAGAGGGTGCCGAGAATCTGACAGGCCTGACGTTCGGCAACAGCGACGCGATGCGCGTCGGCGAGTGGGTTATCGCTATCGGGAATCCTCTGGGATTGGGCGGGACGGTGACCACGGGCATTATCTCGCAGCGCGGTCGGAATATCGGCGCCGGGCCCTATGACGATTTTTTGCAGACCGATGCGGCCATTAATCGAGGCAATTCGGGCGGCCCGCTTTTTAATCTACGCGGCGAGGTGATCGGCATTAACACGGCGATTTTCTCGCCCGATGGGGGGTCGATTGGCATTGGTTTTGCGATTCCCTCCAATCTAGCGGCGGACGTTGTTGCGCAACTTCGAGACCACGGCGAAACCCGGCGCGGCTGGTTGGGCGTTGTCATCCAGGAGCTCGACCCCGTGCTCGCCGAGTCGCTCGGCTTGTCGGAAACCCGCGGGGTTTTCATTCAGGACGTCGTGGAAAACGGGCCCGCCGCGAGAGCCGGCATAGAACCAGGTGATGTGATCGTCGGCTTCAATGAGAAGGTCATGGAAACGCCGCGCCAACTCCAGCTGGAGGTCGCCGCCGCCGAAGTCGGGGCCCGGTTTGCCGTGGACTATGTGCGCCAGGGTCAACGCCTGCGAGCCACGGTGCGCGTCGGCCGCCTGGAGGATTCGGTCGCCTATGGGAACGAGTCCGAGACAGCCCCGCGCTCGACAGAGGGCCTCAACGTGCCGGAACTCGGCATGCGAGCCGAGGACCTAAACCGCAATCAAGCCGAACGGCTGGGCCTTCCTCCTTCGACGCAGGGGATTGTTGTCATACGCGTCGAGGATGGCTCTAAGGCCGAGCGTGCTGGATTGCGTCCTGGCATGGTTTTGATCACCTTGGACCGTCAGCCGGTGCGCTCGGTGGCGATGTGCCGCCGGATCCTGCGTCAAACTCTACGCGCCGGGCGGACGGCCATTCTGGGACAGGTCGCCCTCGCCGGGGGCGAGAACAGATTTCTGGGCATTCCCCTGGAGTAACCCTGAAGTCCCCCCCCCTTGTCGAAATAGTCGAAATAGTCGAAATAACTGACCCCGTGGAGCCCGCTTATGGAGAATCGTCCTTTTTTGAATCAAATTGTCGGAAGAAAACAGCAACCGCTTCCCGCGCATCAGTGGAAGGCGGTGCGCGATAGTTTTCTGGACTGTTACTTGGATTTTGGAACAGGCGATGGCCGTTATTTGTGGCGATTCGCTCAAAAGAGTCCTCACGTTTTGTGCGTAGGCCTGGACGCGAACAGCAAAAATATGCGCGAGATCTCTCGCAAAGCCAGTGCCAAACCCAAACGCGGGGGTGTGTCCAATGCGGTTTTCGTGAACGCTTCTCTGGAGCGGATTCCCTCGATGCTGGAGGGCACCGCGACGCGTTTGACGGTCCTCTTTCCGTGGGGGAGTCTGCTTTTTGCGCTTGTCCAGACCGAAAACAATACTCTGCTGGGCGAGCTGTCGCGGCTTGTGCGCGACGGTTCTAAAGTGAGTTTTCTCATCAATTACGATGTTTTTGACGATGACAGACTGCGGCAGAAACTGGGTCTTCCCGACTTGGAGCAATTGCTGGCGGACCGGGCTCTGGAGCGGCTTTACGCCCAGGCCGATTTGCACCTCACCCGCCGAGAAATGCTGGAAGGCGCCCCGCCTTTCTCGACCAGCTGGGGCAATCACCTCATGAAGGGGAGCAAACGCCGCACCTTGCGTATCGACGCCGAAAAGGTCCAGAACGGGAAAAGTCCCGCAAGCGTTCAGGAAAAGACGCCTCCGGTGAGCGCGTGACGGGTGCAAGGTGGGTGTAGGGGGGTGTTTGCCATTGGGGTTGGCAGCATGGCATTTCCTCCCTCCCATCAAGCGTGTGTAAGATGGGTGTAACAAGCTCCGTTTCTCTTTTTTTCCTGTTGTGTGCGTGCGGCGAGGGGTCTTGCGTTGGTTGTCTCGCCCCTCCCGGCCCCCGGGTGTTTTTAGCGGGTGTTTTTTGACACAGTGGTCTCGTGCCGTTGCCGCACCGCGCGCCGCGCTTCGACGAGTTTCTCGTGACGCGTCGGCTCAAGAGGGTCCAGCGGAAGCCTGGGGTCCACGGTATCGGCCTCGTTCCAACGGCGGACTTCGCCGGTCGAAGGGACCCCGGCCGCCCCTCGTGTCGTCGTCGGGCTCGGCCTAATCAGGCCCGCCTCGGCTCGTTCCAGAGCCGCCCAGCCGATCATCGCCGCATTGTCTGTGCAATAGGCCCGTTCTGGATAAAAGAGCGTCAAGCCGCGTCGGCGACACAGAGCCTCTAGCCCCGCCTGGAGGACTAAATTAGCCGCCACGCCGCCCGCCAGGACGCAACGCGATAAACGAGACGAGCCCTCTCCGGACTTTCCACCAGGTGCCCTGTCCGGTGTTCTATCCGGGGGCAGGTCTGCCTCTTCCAGGTCTAGTTCGGCCCTCTGGATAGCTCGGTCTGTCTGGGCGAGCAGCGTTTTGAGAACAGCTGTCTGAAAGGCATACGCAAGCGCCGCTTTCGTATTTTGGTCCAGATGGCCTTTGGTTCTCTGGGCGTCCACGCGACGTGCCACCGCGGTCTTAAGTCCAGAGAAAGAAAAATCGCACCCAAGGCTTGTACCGGTGTTGTACGCGCTGTTGCGTGCATCGGCTCGGGCGGCGGCGGGCGGCTCGAAGGCTTGGGGAACCGGAAAACGAAAGCGGGGAGCCCCCGCCGGCGCAAGGCGCGCCAGTTTCTCCAGAGCCGGTCCGCCTGGATAGGGCAGGTCTAACAGACGGGCGACTTTATCGAAGCACTCTCCGAGCGAATCGTCCTGGGTTTTGCCGAGCGTCCGATAAACGCCCACCCGCCGGACCAGAACAAATTGAGAATGCCCCCCCGACAAGAGAACCAGGAGATAAGGAAAATCGACCCTCTGGGTGAGACGCGGCGACAGTGCATGGCCCTCTAGATGGTTGATCCCGATGAAGGGGACGCCCCACCCCTGTGCCAGAGCCCGCCCAAACCCCGCGCCGACGAGAAGTCCTCCCATCAGTCCAGGCCCAATCGTCGCCGCAACCGCATCCGGCGGCCACCGAAACGGGAACCGTTTCTCGGAGGCCCGCCGCTGGACGTCCTCGAGGAGATGCTGGAACAGCATCGGCAGAGCTTCTAGATGCGCCCGCGCAGCGAGCTCTGGGACGACCCCGCCCCATGCGGCATGGACGGCCGTCTGAGAGGCGAGCTTTTCGAGAACAACCCCGCCCGCTCGTTCGGGGCTTCGACGCACCAGAGCGACGGCCGTTTCGTCACACGAGCTCTCGATGGCAAGAATATGTTGCAAAGGTTTCAAAGGTTTCAATAAACGAATTCTCGAGAGAACTGCCCCTGATGGTCTCGGTACCATTCGAGGCACGTCTCGAGGCCTTGTTCCAGAGCGACGGTCGGTTTCCAGCCGGTCAGCCGGTGCATTTTCTGATAGGAGCCCTTCAGGTGCCAGACCTCGCTTTGAGACGGCCGCCGCCGGAGAGACACCGTGTCTATGTCAGGAACCGGATACCCGCCCCGTCCCGCGATGAGCTTCACCAGCTCGCCGACCGAGATCGAGGCCTCGGTGCCCCACTGCACGGTCTGACCGAGGGCTGCAGGGCACTCGGCCAGAGCGAGGAACGCACGCACACTATCTTCAACAAAGACGAAATCGCGTCTAGGTTCCAGATTTCCCAGCTTCAAGACGGGCGTTTGTCTCAAGAATTGGAGCATAATCGTCGGGATGAGGGCTCTAGGCGACTGGCGTGGGCCGTAATTATTGAAAGGGCGGGCGATGACGATGGCTTGGTCAAAACTCGCGTGGAAGGCGAGGGCCAATTGGTCCGCCGCTATTTTTGAGGCCGCATAAGGCGACTGAGCCGAAAGCGGATGCGACTCATCCATGAGGTCCGTCTGAGCTGTGCCATAAACTTCGCTGCTCGAGCAATGCACCGTGAGACACCCGGCCTCCCGAGCCGCCAAAAGCACGGAAAGGCTTCCCTCTATATTGGTGGCGACGTAGCTCTCTGGGGCCTGATAGGACCACGGCACTGCCACCAGAGCGGCCAGATGAAAAACGACATGCTGGCCTCGGCACAGTTTCCGCATCAAAGTTTTGTCGCGAATGTCGCCGCTGATGATTTCCATTTCGCCGGTCAGCTTGGATTGGTCCAGCCACCCTCGGTGCTGAAAGGCGTTATACTGCACCAGAGCTCGGACACGGTCGCCCCGGCGCACGCACGCCTCGGCCAAATGAGAGCCGATAAAACCATCAGCTCCGGTGATGAAAACCGACCGAGAGGCTTTAGTCAAAAGTCCAGACCTCCCAGCGTTGGTCCCAATAGCCCACAAGGATGCGATTCTGCAGAACGCGTCCCGGCGGAATGAGGGTTTCGAGAAAATGCAGCTCTTCCGGCATCGAGGGCACCGGGCCAATCCACCGGATGACCTGGCGGAAGCCGGGGTCCTCTTTGAGCGCGATCACGAAACCATATCGAAGATTCAAGCCCAAGGTCAAAAAATAAGACACCAGGGCCAGACCGACGACAAGGAGTCCTATCTTGAATAAGCGCGTCAGAAGAAGCATTCGGCCTTAAGTCTCGTGTGCCTCGTGTGTTTCGTGTGTTTCGGGAACAGCAGGGTCCGTCCAGGTCGCCTGAGGCGGGAGAGCCATGAAAATCGCCGCCGTTGCCCCCCCCGTCCGCAGTCCAAAACGTGTCCCTCGGTCATAGAGCAGATTAAATTCCGCATAATGGCCACGATACCTCAGCTGCTCTTTGCGGTCCTGAGGCGTCCATTTTTTGTGCCACTGACTTCGCACCAGCATGGGGAGAAAATGCAGAAAGCCAAGCCCGACGTTCCGGACGAGCCGGAAATCTTTCTCCCAGACGTCCGAGCGGAGCCGGTCAAAAAAGATACCGCCGACGCCGCGTGTTTTGCCTCGATGGGGCATATAGAAATAGCTGTCGCAGTTTTCCTTGAAGGTCTGATAAGAGCGCGGATGACTCGCGGCGCAGACAGAGCGGAGGTGCTCGTGAAACCATTGCGTCTGCTCTTCGCAGGGGTGAGACGGGTTCATATCGCACACGCCGCCGAACCAGTCGGGCGTGTCTGCCGGGGTGTTTGCCGGGGTGTTTGTTTGGGTCTCTTTTCCCTCGGCACCCCCGGTGAAATAGCGCGTGTTCAGATGGAGAGCCGGCAGATGAGGCGAACGAAAATGCGCGACCAGCGACAGGCCCGTCGCCCAGAAGCCGCCGTCGCCCGCGAGGCCGGTTTCTTGCCGCACGGCCTCGGGCAGCCGGCCCCACACACACGAGATATTGACGCCGATTTTCTCGAACAGCCGTCCATACAGGAGGGACATTTCCCCGCCGCCCTCTGTCTGAGGCGAACCGGGTTTCCAGGTCTGGCGTTCGAAGCGGGCCTCGGTGGGCCCGTCTATAGCCGCGGGCATCTGTTTGAGCGTGGCCTCGTGCTCCAGTTCCAGGACGGTGCGACACATCTGGTCCCGAAGCTGTGTGCCCCAGAGCCGCACGGCACTCTTTTTGCGCGCCAGGTCCAGCTCTTTCTCGGAAGCCGGCGCGTCTCGAAGGCCCGGAGCCTGTCTCGGTTGTTTAGGTGTCATCATCTGTCTCCCAAGCGGGGCCCCGGATATCAGCCGATAGCGCATGAGCCGTGAGGCCCTCGGCGCGAGCCAGGCACAATAATTTGGGCCTCAGCGTCTGAAAGGCCTCGGGGCCGGCGGCGATGAGATGCGTTCTCTTCATAAAATCCAGCACGGATAAGCCCGAAGCAAAACGCGCCGTGCCCGAGGTCGGTAGAACGTGGCTCGGGCCTGCGAGATAGTCGCCCAGCACCTCGGGGGCATAGGCCCCCTGGAAGATAGCCCCCGCGTGATGGATTTTTTCGACAAACCGCTCGGGCTGTTCTGTGTAGAGGGCGAGGTGCTCGGGGGCCAGGGCATTGGCGAGCTCGACGGCCTCCTGCAGCGAGGCCGTGCGGATGAGGCCGCCCTCCGTCGTCCAGCTTTGCCGCGCGACATCCGGTTGAGGCAATCGGGTGAGGTGATGCGCGACGGCTCGTTCGGTGGCCTCCCAGAGCGCGTCGTCGTCGGTGAGTAAAACGGCACGAGCCCTCGGGTCGTGTTCCGCCTGAGCGAGTAAGTCGGCGGCGACCCATGCCGCCCGAGCCGAACTATCTGCCAGAATCACCAACTCCGAGGGCCCCGCGACCATATCGACCCCGACCTGTCCGAAAAGAGCCTGTTTGGCGGCGGCGACATAGGCATTGCCGGGCCCGACAATTTTGTCGACGCGTTCTACGGTCTCGGTGCCATAGGCGAAGGCGGCGATTGCCTGAGCTCCGCCGATCGAATAGATACGCTCTATGCCGACCAGGGCGGCGGCGGCCATCACGGCGGGACTCACCTGGCCTTGAGGCGTGGGGACGGCCATATGAATGTTCGAGACACCGGCGATTCGAGCCGGAATGGCGTTCATCAAGACCGTACTCGGATAGGCGGCTCGGCCGCCCGGCACGTAAATGCCGACAGACTCAAGAGCCCGCCAGTGCCACCCCATCGTCACACCAAGCGCATCGGTATAACAGTCGTTCTGCGGTTTTTGCCGCATGTGGAAAGCTTGGATGCGGTCTCGGGCCTCGAGGAGGGCTTCGCGCAAATCGGGCGCAACCTGCTCTGCCGCGGCGTCTCGCTGGGCCACCGAAAGCACGAGACCCGTGTGCCCATCCCATTGCTCTGTGAAGGCTTTGAGGGCTCGGTCGCCCTGTTGGTGCACGGCTTTCAGAATCGGTTCTACGTCGGCCTGGACCGCTTTCAGCGTCCCGAGAGACCTCTGGCAATAGGCCCGGAAGACCTTCTCGAAGCCGGGCTCCGAGGTGCGGGTCTTCAAGGACGGTGGCGACGATACGGGCGACGATAAGGAGGCGGCGGTCATAAAGTAAAATTTCTCTTGAGTTATCCGGCTCGGGTTTGAGCTTGTGTTGGCGTCGGCCTCACGACGGTTTCCAATTGGTCGATGAGCTGCTGCAAGCGCACCTGGTCTATTTTATAGGCGGTGCGCTGGATAATCAGCCGCGTGGTGACCTCCATCAAAGTGGCGACCACTTTGAGTCGATTGGCTCTCAGCGTCCGCCCCGTCGACACGAGATCCACTATCCGAGGACAAATGCCCAAAATGGAGGCGATCTCGACATTCCCGTGCAGGCGTATGATGTCCGCGTGCTGGTATCGGGCATGGAAAAATTGCCGCGTCAGAGTCGGGTATTTGGTGGCGACGCGCTCGGGCCCCGGGGGATGGGCCGGGGGATGAGATTGTGTTTTGGGTTGTCCCTCGGCGTGTTTCTCGGCGTGTTTCTCGGGTTCCACCAGAGCCAGATAACACGCTCCGATTTTGAGATCTAAGGGCGCGAAAAGTTCCTCGTATTCGAATTCGGCCAGGACGTCTTGGCCGGCGAACCCGAGGCTTGCTCCGCCATAGGCGACAACGCTGGGGACGTCGAAAGCGCGCACCAAGACGAGCCGGACCTCTGGACGATTGGTCTCGAACACCAATTGAC
This sequence comes from Alphaproteobacteria bacterium, assembly GCA_965203415.1. GTDB lineage: Bacteria > Pseudomonadota > Alphaproteobacteria > CBDBCS01 > CBDBCS01 > CBDBCS01. The sequence goes on from CBDBCS010000006.1 coordinate 1,241,896, forward strand.
GGCATTCGGGGTCAAAAAAGGAGGCCTCTGGGTGGAGACCGATCTTCTTCAAAAGAGCCAGAATCTCCGGCAAGAGCCGACCCTTGGGGACGGCTATCGTCAAGGGGTGAACGTGGGGGGCGGCGTGGGAGGTTGCGCCTGTTACGAGGGCGGGCGGCGTCATAGGACTTTCTCTATTCTTCTGTATTCTCGGTGTTTTTTTTCGAATTGTCCCGGACAGGGTTCCGGGTATCCTGCCGGGCATCCTTCCGGGCATCATCTCGGGGGCTCGCCTGAGTCCTTTTTTCGGTGCGTCGTTTATGCCACCAGTCCATTCTTTTATGTATTTCTCTTTCGAAGCCGTAGGCGGTTGGGTGGTAATAGTCTTGGGGCTCCAGCTGCTCGGGGAGGCACGTCTGGCCGCTGACACTGTCGGCACAGTCGTGGTCGTATTGATAGTTTGCGCCATACCCCAATTGCTTCATCAATCGAGTCGGCGCATTCAGAAAATGCCGCGGCGGCATGAGACCGGCCGAGCGACGTGCGTGCTGAAGCGCAGCCTTGGAGGCGGCATAGACTCGATTGGACTTCGGGGCCGTGGCCAGATAAATGGCGGCTTGAAAAAGAGCGATTTCGCCCTCCGGCGAGCCGAGTCTCTCATAGTAACGCCAGCACGCTTCGACGCGTGGGCCGGCGTCCGGGTCGGCGAGGCCGACGTCCTCATAGGCAAAACGGAGCAGCCGCCGGGCGATATAATGCGGCGTCTCGCCGCCGTCCAGCATCCGCGCCAGCCAGTAAAGAGCCGCCTGACAGTCGCTGGCTCGCAGAGACTTATGCAAAGCCGAAATCAGATTATAATGACTGTCCTGAGTCTTGTCGTAAAGCGGGGCGCGTCTTTCTAGATAGCGCGGCAAATCCTTCGGCTCGAGCGGGGCTGGAAGGTCGCCCACAAGACGCAGCGTCTCCACCATATTGAGTAAAGTTCGGGCATCGCCATCCGCCAGGCTCAAGAGGCGCGCTCGGGTGTCGGCCCGGAGCGGAAGTGCCCGCCCGAGATAGCTCTCGGCCCGCTGGAGAAGCTGCTCTAGGTCCGCCAGGGCGAGCCGCTCGAACACTAAAACGCGACATCTCGATAAAAGAGCCGAATTCAATTCAAAAGACGGGTTCTCTGTTGTGGCCCCCACCAGAACGATAGAGCCCTGTTCTAAATCGGGCAGAAACGCATCCTGTTGGCCTCGGTTGAAACGGTGGATTTCATCGATGAAGAAAAGCGTCGGCGTGCCGGCAGTTTGACGATGGTCGCGAGCTTGATCCAGGATTTTGCGAATCTCGGCCGTGCCCGAGGCGGTCGCCGATAAAGCCTTGTAGGGACAGGCGAGCTCTTGGGCCAGGAGACGCGCCAGCGTCGTTTTGCCGCACCCAGGTGGGCCCCAGAACACAACCGAGTTCAAACGCTTGGCTCGAAGCCACAGCGTTAATTTGCCGTGGGGGCCCAGAAGGTCTTCTTGGCCGATGACCTCTTCCAATCGAGAGGGACGCAGGGCCTCGGCTAAAGGGCGCTCCCAGACGGTTCCCTCGTTTCCCTGTGGCGGCCCCGGGTCGATCCCCGAGTCAATCAGAGGGGCTGGTTTGGGGTCTATCATGGGGCCGGGTCTCGGTAGCGATTCGCGGCTGGATTCGCAGAGCCGCGAGGCGAAAGAGCCTGAGCCAGACGTCTCAAGGTCTGGCCGAAGGTCTCGATGGTCTGCGCCTCGGTGTTCCAGCTCGTCACGAGGCGTACGGCTTCTGGGCCCAGATTGGGCCAGGGATAGGCCTCCAGCCCCTGCTGCTTCAGGCCCTCCCAGAGCGGCGGCGGGAGGTGCGCAAAAACCGCATTCGTCTGTTGCGGCACCGCGAGCCGGCATCCGGGCGTCTCGGCAATCCACTGGGCGAGCCGGGCCGCCGAGCGATTCGCGTGCCGCGCGTTTTGAAGCCACAAGCCCTCCTCGAAGAGCGCCCGCAGCCCCGCCGAAAAGTAACGCATTTTTGATAAAAGATGCCCGGATTTTTTATAGAGCCACCGAAATTTTTCCGCATCCGCGGGGTCAAAAAAGAGGGCGACGTCGCACAAGCCTCCGCCATTTTTGGTGACCCCCAGAGACAAAGCTCGCACGCCGATTTTCCAGCTGGCTTCCGCGGGCGTACACTCGAGGACGTCCAGGGCATTGGCAAAGCGGGCTCCATCTAGGTGTAGAGCCATGCCTCGTTCTTGGGCGAGCCCATAGATTTGCGCTATGTCTCGGGCGGTATAGACGGTGCCGTATTCCGTGGCCTGCGTCAGAGACACAATTTTGGGCTGGCTATGGTGTAAGGTTCCCTCATTGTGCTGGGCCAGGACGTGAGCCATGCGCTCCGGAGCGATTTTGCCGTCCTCGCCGCCGCATGGCAGAAGTTTCAGCCCGTGGCCTAGAAACTCGACACAGGCGCATTCGTCGCGCTGGATATGGGCGATTTCGTGGCATAGAACGGCGCCCCAGGGGGGACTCAAGGTCGCGAGAATCAGGCCGTTCGCCGCCGTGCCCGTTGCGACCGGTACAGCGACCGCGTCGGGTTTTTCGAAGATATCTCTCAGGATATCCTGGAGGGCCTTGGTTTCTCTGTCCGCCCCATAGGGCTGGTCTGAGCCAAGAGGAACGCGCGCCAGACGCTCTAACACAAGTCTGTGAATTGCCGAACTGTTATCCGAAAGGAATTGCATCGGGCTCTTTTTCCGTGTATGCTTATATCACCGTGGGCTTGCGGGTTCTATTCCCTTGTTTCCGTTGGCCCGGCTTCGGCGCCCGGAGGGTCGGCTCTCTACCATAGCACTGTTTTGGGCATGGCTTTGGTGGTTTGGGCCAGTCAGATCTTCAAGGGCGTTTTTTCTGCTTTTCTCATGGGAGGGTGACTTAAGGCCGTGTCAGGCGATGCCTCGGTCTTGAGTCGTGTGAGATGGCAGGCAGCCCCGGAAAGAAAGTGTCAAGTCGAAAAGTGTCGAGTTGGTTTTATACGATGCGTTGTGCGAAAAAGCAACCGGGAGACACTGGCGTGAGGCCGAAGTGTCCTTAGAGGTTGTACATCTCAAGGCGATTCAGTTTCTCTCCCTTGAAACGGGAGACGGGGGGGACGTGTCCGAAAGTTCGGACACCCCGGCCCCGCCCTATCAAGGGGCATATCAATCCTTATCGGTCTCTTTTCGGGTCGTTCTGGACGGGCTCGTGGAGACCCTGGGCCCCCATCATTTTCATCTGTCTGAAAGGCTCAAATCGGGACTCGAGGGGTCCACGATAGAGGGCGTGGTCCAGAAAGTAACGCTTCTCCCCGAGCCCGAGGCGGCTGGGGGGGACGGGGGAGCTCAAGCCTATTGCCTGCAGGCAGAGCTTTTTCTGCCAGAAGATTTAGAGCCAGAGACGCCGTCGTCTTTTTTTCTACTCGTCGGCTTGGATGGCGTGCACCGGACGGAGACGGGTCAGATTCTCTCGGATTCGTCTTTAGCGGGGGGGTCTCTTTTTGAGCTTCGCCCGGGTTCTTCAGGGTCTTCGGGGTCTTTTTGGGAACTGGCGGCGGTTGCGCTGCCCGACCCGTCTTATCAGAAACCTGTCACTCAGCTTTTCGAAGCGGGCACGGTCGAGGCTCTGCCTCTTTTTGCGAGCATTCATCCCTCGTACGACGATTACGATTTTGTTCCGCCCCGCCCGACGTCCGAGGAGCTGGAAGCCTATGGGCCATTTGGGCCCTATGGGTTCTATGCCTCTCCGGGGGCCGCGCCGGAAGGAGCTGTTGCGACGCCCGAAGGGTTCGTCCGGAATGCCTTCGGCGAGGAGGCTCCTCTCGCGTTGAGTTCTCTTGCGGCCCCAGCCGTCGGAGGCGGCGGGGATGGTGGCCTCGATGGACAAGGGGCCTCGCCTCCTCTGGCCGAATCCACGCGGTCTGGCGACGAGCGGCCCACCGAAACGACTGGGACGACTGGGACGACCGGGGAGCTCGATGCCTTGTTGGGGGAAGAAAGCGGCTCAGCTGGCTCGACCATCGACCCGGGTGCCGGGACGTTTCTGGATTTCATAGACCAACTTGTGGATAAATCGTTCGGTTAGATTTTTCACGGATTCCCGCACCTTTGCGAGTCTTGGGCCTCCTTTCGCGGCTTTGTTCTTTTTCGGGCTCTCCGCCTGGAGGGGGGCTTGACAGGTCCATCGTTTTTCTGTAAAACGGCTTCTTCCGTGAGGGGCCTTCGCCCTGCCGCGTGCTTCTACCATGAAAGCGCGGGCGGGATGTGTGCCCGAATCAGGAATCGTCCCGGAATTATTCCCCGGGGGCGAGGTCGTTTTGTCCAGGTCTGGTGTCGGGTCGGACTCTGTTTTGAAGAGCAGACGCCCGTGAGGTTTCGTTCTCCCAAGGATTCGTTTCAGAGCAAAGTCAGAGGAACGTTTGTGCCCAAACTGAAAAACAAGTCGAGTGCGAAGAAGCGATTCCGTCTCACCTCGGGAGGCAAGGTTCGTTTTTATTCGGCCTGTCTGCGTCACAACACTTTCAAACGTCCAGGCGATATGAAGCTCGCCAATCGCGGGGGTCAAATTTTGGCTAAAGTTGACGCTAAAGTCGTCAAGCGGTATTTTCTTCCCATGAGATGACACGCCCGGGCATAGTAGCGGCATAACGGCATAACGGCAGAGATAGACAGAGAAAACGACGGAGAAAACGTATGGCACGCGTTAAAAGAGGCGTCACCTCGCACGCCCGGCATAAAAAGGTCCTCCAGGCCGCCAAGGGCTATAGAGGGCGGCGTCACAAGACCTATAAGACGGCTCTTCAGGCGGTCGAGCGCGGGTGGCAATACGCCTATCGGGACCGTCGCATCCGCAAGCGTCAATTCCGAGCTCTCTGGATTCAGCGCATCAATGCGGCGGCACGCCAGCACGGCATGACGTATGGCCGCTTCATGGCAGGGCTTCGAGAACAACGTATAGACCTCAATCGCAAGACGTTGTCCGAGATTGCGATTCATCACGCGGCCGATTTTGAGGCTCTTGTCGCGCGTGTCCGTCCGTCGGGTCTAGCCGACCCGGCCGATTCGACGGATCAGCCGGCAGGCCGGGCCGGCCACCTAGAGTCCTTGTCTCTGAACCCAGGCGTCCGTCCAGAAGAAGCGTGACGCGGGCGTCGGTGTGGGGCCTGTATCCCTCGAATCCCTTGATTTTGCGCCTTCCGGCGGGAGCCTCGGGGGCGGGCGAGAAACGCCTAGGATGACCCCGCCGCCGGCCGTGGTTCTCGTGGGTTCAGCTCGAGGTCCCGAAATTTCGAGGACTATACACGGATTTTAATTTCGTGTTTTAAAGTATCTTCCGGCCGTCCCTCTATTTGTATGTCAAATTTTAGGGACGGTTCGTATCCAGAGCTTGCGCTGTGTATTCTAAATTCGAGAGACCACCCCTTGTTGAAAGCTAAAACCAGTGTCGTTTTACTCTTTTCTTTCGTTTTATTCTTTTCTTTAAATTCTATTGATTCAATTCGCGTCGGGGTTTTCCATTTTTGGCAGCTTGGCAAAGTACCGTGGAGATTGAAGGCCGCAACTGTAACAGTCCCATTTTTCTTGACGATCTTGTAAAAATCATAGTGCCCGATTAAATAATGCATCATACGCTCGGCGATTATTTCCCCATGATCGTCTTGCTGCCTCATTATCTCTTCCTTGAAAGCGCGCAATATAGGCAGATAGATTGCATCTTGCTTGTTTGGAATATTCCTAAACAGCTGTCCCTGCCCCTGCTGATTCCTTAAATCTTGGAAAACGGGAGCAATTTTCTCGAAATAATTTTTCGAACCAGAAAGCTGGAACCATTCTTTGACAAAATCTATTTTATCGGACAGGCGAGAATGTTTGATAGCATTATGACGATTTTTGCCGCTTATTCCTATGTCGTTGGGGCAGTCACTGCATTTGATTAAGATATCCCGAACGTCGCCAAATTTTCCCTCTGCATCCATTTGCATGGATACACTCACGGCCTTTTCTAGTCTGAGGTCTACGGATTGCAAAGACAGCATAGACTTTCGAGCGGCCTCTTTCATTTTACACGCTTCTTTTGGCTTTTCTCTTTGTATCTCTTGCCAAGCTTTTCTTGCTGAACTTACAGCCCGGCTCTCGATTAGGTCGCAATCTAAAAGCTCTTTTGTTTGCTCTGCTATAGCAAACTTGAAAGCCTTGCCATTGGTGGTTTGCGTTGCCATGAGCTAGTCCGCACTCCGAACAAGGTCCTTGCTCAGAATAAGCACTTCACTTGACTTCTTGCTTCCGTTCATTCCATAAGCCCAAGAGGCGTTGAGTATCTCGTGCCCGCTATATAAGTCTCTGACAAAATCACAATTGTTGTAAGATAAAATCCACCTGGGCCGACTTTTGAGAATATCTGCTAAATCCTCGTGCTTAAAGTCCTTGTGCATGTTCCCTCCGATACCGTAAAGTGCCTCGCCATTGGCATAGGGAGGGTCAAGATACAGAAAGTCCTCTGTGTGCCTTGCGAGACTATCTCGAAAGTCAGCTTGCTTGACTTGAAAATTTGAGATATTGAATTCAGAAATATAACGAATGGACGACTCTGTGAAGCGCGGGTGGTTAGGACTCATGCCCCCCGATAGCGTTGTGCCCGAATAAGACGCTCGATTCAGAACATAAAAGATGGCGGCTTGCTCTTCCTTGTTCTCGATATGGCCAAAAGTTTTTTGCAAATTATAAAAAGAATCGGGCTCGAGAGGGTGATAGCTGCCAACTATCTTTGACATAGCTTGGGGATTCTCAATAAGAGACTGCCAAAAATGGACAAGCGGCTCAAAATTATCGTAGGCAGAAACTTTTATGCCTTGATTGGCACAAGCAAGTTCGACGCTACCTCCCCCAACAAAAGGCGAGCATAATTTATCCGTTCCGGGTGGAATCAGATCATAAATAAATTTGACGGCTCTTGATTTGCCGCCTGGATATCTTAAAGGCGACTTGGGTGGATTGATATTTCCCGAGAATCGCTTGCCAAGAGGCTCGATTGTTTTCTCAGTTGTGCGGCTCATGACATCAGTTTCTCACACGAGAACCTTTTACCAAACATGTCAGCGATCAAATTATCAATAGCGTCGACCGTGTCATCCGTATCATCTTGTCTCAACGTCATGCCGTCCAGCAAACGCGATGACATAACGATGCAAGCTTTTGAAGCGAATGCGAGAGTGCGAGCCAGAATAGCCTCTTTTTCATGAAACCTAAAGAGACCCAATGCCGTTTCTGTGCATTTCTCCCGTGATACATTCGCCAATGCGATGCTTTTACGGAACATGCCGACAGGCATTTGCGCCGTGGCTTCCTTGAAGGATAAAGATAATAAAGTTAAGATGGCGTTGGACCGTGGCTGGAGGGTCGTCGTCGGCCCCGCCCCAACATCCAAGAGGAAAAAAACCTATGCTAGACCGAGACCCAACCTCTATTGCGCGTGAAGGCTTGCAGCGAATCGAAGACGCCGATTCGCTCGAGGCTCTTGGGGCGGTGCATGCGTCTCTTTTCGGCAAAAAGGGCCTGGTTTCGACGGCCATGCGCGGCCTGGGCGAGCGGCCGCCTGCCGAGCGTCAGCAGCTCGGGGCCGGGCTCAATCGTTGCAAAACCGACCTGGAGACCGCTTTAGAACAACGCCGAGCCGTCTTGCTCGAAAAGCTTGAGGCCCAGAACCTCGAACGGGAACGCCTAGATTTGTCTCTATCGGGCCCCGGTCAGACGCCGGGCCTGCTGCACCCCATTCCTCGTTTGTTTGAGGAATTGCAGGCGATTTTCGTAGAAATGGGCTTTTTTTCGGCGTATGGCCCGGATATAGAGTCCGATTTTTACAATTTCACGGCTCTGAATATGCCGCCGGACCATCCTGCCCGCCAGATGCAGGATAGTTTCTATCTGAACCAGACCGATGAGGCGAGGGCCGATGAGGCGGGCGGGATGCCCTATGTTTTGCGCACGCACACCTCGCCGGTGCAGGTTCGCACGATGCTCTCGCGGCCGCCGCCTTTTCGGATGATTGCCCCGGGCCGGACGTATCGACGCGATTCGGACCAAACGCATACGCCGATGTTTCACCAGCTCGAGGGCCTCGTGTTGGGCGATTCGGGCGATTCGGGCGATTCGGTCCATTTTGGCCATCTCAAGGGCTGTCTGACGGATTTCTGCGAGGCCTTTTTCGAAGGAGCCCCCGTGGATTTGAGATTTCGTCCCTCTTATTTTCCCTTCACAGAGCCCTCGGCGGAAGTAGATATTCGGTGCCGCCGCCACGGCACGCATGTCGAGATCGGAACCGGGACCGAATGGCTCGAGATTCTAGGGTGCGGCATGGTGCATGAAAATGTGCTCACGGCCTGTCGGCTGGACCCGACCCGCGTGCAGGGTTTTGCGTTCGGCATGGGGATAGAGCGCCTTGCGATGCTCAAATACGGCATGCCGGACCTGCGCGCCTTCTTTACAGGGAGCCTCCCATGGACGCGCCACTATGGTTTCCGTCCAATCCCGTAAGTTCAACGTTACGTCACACCCAAGGCGCGTGAGACTCGAGCTCCTACGCCCACGCCACCGGAGGGCTTGGTTATGAAATTCACACAAAGCTGGCTCAGCGACCACCTAGAGACCGCGCGCGCTGCCGAAGAACTCGCCGAGTCCCTGACCATGCTCGGCCACGAGGTCGAAGCCTATCAAGACGCCAGCCAGGAACTCGAGGGGTTTGTGGTAGGTCGCGTCCTCACGGCGGTGGCGCATCCCAATGCGGACCGGCTCCGCGTTTGTCGAGTTGAGATTGGGGGCGCCTCGCCGCCGGTCGAGCTCATCTGTGGGGCTCCCAACGCGCGCCCCGGCATTCTGGGCATTTTCGCTCCGACGGGCGTTGTCATCCCGTCGACGGGTCTTGTGCTGAAAGCCAGTACGATTCGAGGCGTGCCGTCCAACGGCATGCTGTGTTCCGAAAGAGAACTCGGTCTGTCCGACGAACACGACACCATCCTGGAACTGCCGGGGAGCTGGCAACCCGGAGACCCGGCCGCCGTGGCTCTAGAACGCGCGGACCCGGTTTTCACCGTCAAAATCATGCCGAATCGGCCGGACGCTCTGAGCGTTCGGGGGCTCGCCCGCGATCTCGCGGCGGCCGGGATGGGGGCGCTCAAACCGCTGGAAATCCCCGAAGACCCCGGCCAGTTCGAGGCACCTGTGCGCTGGCAGATCGAGCTCGAGCCTCAAACGGCCTGTCCTCACGTTTGCGGGCGTTATTTTCGGGGTGTGCGGAATGGGCCGGCGCCTTTGTGGCTCCAGCAGCGTCTGAGAGCCATCGGCTTGCGGCCTGTCTCGAGCCTTGTGGATATCACCAATTATGTAACCCACGATTTAGGGCGGCCTCTGCATATGTTCGATGCGGCCAAATTGACCGGGTCTTCTCTGGCGATGCGGCAGGGGCGGGCCGGCGAGACCCTTCTGGCTCTCGACCATCGGACGTATGCCCTGGACGAGGACATCACGGTGATCGCCGACGCCCAAGGCCCTTGCGCGATCGGAGGCATTATGGGCGGAAGTGCCTCGGGGTGTACTGCTCAGACGCAGGACGCTTTTTTAGAGTCGGCCTTTTTTCTGCCCGACCGCATTGCGCGGACCGGGCGGCGTTTAGCCCTGAGCTCGGACGCACGGTTTCGCTTCGAGCGCGGGGTCGACCCGGACTCGGTGCGGTGGGGTGTGATGAAGGCCACTCAGATGGTCTTGGAATTGTGCGGCGGTTCGGCTTCTTTTGTGTCTCAGGCGGGGGAACCTCAGGCGGAGAGCCGTTCGTTTGTGGTCCGTCTGCCGGAGCTGGTTCGGCTTGGCGGCCATACCGCCTCGACGGTGCCCTCGCTGCCGGCAGTTCAGACTATTTTAACGCATTTAGGCTTCACGCTCCAGGGGCAGACGGCGGAGACGATAACGGTGCGCCCGCCCTCTTTTCGTTTTAATATCCGCTCTGAGCGTTCTATTCTGGAGGACATTCTGCGTTTGCACGGGTTTGACCGGGTGCCGGCGGTCTCGCTTCCCGCGCTTCCCCAGTCGAGAGCCCGCCCGCCGGCCTCTCTCGAGGCCGCCCTGCGGCGCGTTCTGGCCTGTCGGGGCATGTCGGAAGTCGTGGGCTATAGTTTTGCCAACCCGCGTTTTATCCAGAAATGGTACACGCCCGGCGGCGACTCGGGTCCGGGTTCGGGCCCGCTTGCTGGCCCGCTTGTTGCCAATCCCCTTTCGGTCGAACACGAGGCTCTGCGCCCCAGTCCGCTCGTGACGCTTTTGTCGGCGGCGGGGCAAAACGCCGCCCGGGGCGAGCCTTATGTGGCTCTCTTCGAAATCGGACCTGGCTTTGTGTCCTGCACCCCAGAGGGCCAGCACGCTATTCTAGCGGGCGTGCGTCTTGGGGTCTCGGAGCGCAATTGGTATCAGGCGGGGCGCGCGCCGACCGTCTATGATATCAAAGCCGATCTTTTGGCGGCTCTCGAGGGGGCTTCGGCTCCCATTGCCTCGCTGACGGTCCGGCAAGAGGCCCATGGGGTCCATGGGGCAGGGGCGCCTCTGTTCCACCCCGGACGCACGGGAGGCCTTTACCTGGGGCGCAGGTGTGTGGCTCGATTCGGCGAGCTGCACCCCGCGTGCTGCCGGGAGCTGGATATGCCCCCGCGTGCCGTGGCCTTTGAGCTCTTTCTAGAAGAGCTGTCCGCGCCTCGGGCGAAGAAGCACAAGACGCGGCCGCCTTTTGTGCCGGTGCGGTTCCATCCGGTTTACAGAGATTTTGCGTTTTTGTGGCCCGAGGCGCGTCCCGTCCAGCTTTTGGTCCAGACTCTGGAAAAAGCGGCGCGTCCGTGGGTGAAATCCGTTCATGTCTTCGACGTCTGGGCCGGTGACACCGTGCCAGAAGGCCAACGTTCGGTGGGGCTGGCTGTGGCTTTTCAGCCTCAGAAAGAGCCTCTGGAGGAACAAGCTCTGATGGCTTTATGCGACCAGCTCATCGAAGCCGGGGAGCGGGCAGGGGGCGTCTTGCGCCGTAATTAGCCTATATCCCGGTTATATTCCGGCGACCATCATGGTGTCCACGCGCAGCGTCGGCGCATTGATTCTATGGTGAAACGTCAGATTATCCGCCGCCGAGAGCGAAGCAAACATATCCGATAGCGTGCCCGCAATCGTCATTTCTTTGACGGGAAAGCTTATCGCGCCTTTTTCGATCCAGAAGCCGCTGGCGCCCTCGCTGAATTCCCCATTGACGAGATTGACGCCCATCCCCATCAGGCTTGTGACGTAGAAGCCCTCCTGGATATCCTCGATCAGGTCTTGGCACGAGAGGGCCCCGCCCACCAGATAGAGATTCGACGACCCCGGCCGCGGGCGGCCGCCTGGTGACTGCCAACTCTGGCCGAGGGGCTCCATAGAAAGCTGTCGAGACGCCGCCAGGTCCAGGAACCAGTGCCTCAGGACGCCTTGGTCGACCATCGCGATTTTTCGAGTCGCCAAGCCCTCGGCGTCATAGAGTCTTGACGCAAAGCCTCGGTTCAAATGCGGGTCGTCTAGGACGCTCAGAGCCGCCGGCAGGATGCGTTTCCCCATGGCGTCGGCCAGAAAGCTCGCGCCTTTGGCGATCGCTCGGCCGTTCAGAGCTCGGGCCAGACTGGACAGGATGTCTCTTGAAACGCGTCTCGAGAAGACCACGGGCCGTCGCCCTGTCCGCATTTTTCGAGCCCCCATCCTCGAGACGGCGCGCGTACCGGCGAGCGTCCCAATGGTGGCCGCGTCGGGCAAATCCTTGTAGAAAAGCGTGCCGCGGGCGGCGTAATCGGCCTCGAGCTCGGCGGTCGAGTCGCCGGCGACAACGCTGGCACCGATTTCGTAAGAACTCTGTTGGCGATAGTATCGGAGCCCGTTGCTCGCATACCGCCAGGCTTCGCCCCAGGCGTTGGCGGCAAAGCCGCCCTCGGAATTGGTCACACGAGGCACGGCCAAAGCCGCTTCTTCGGTCTCTTTGGCCAGAGCTATCAGGGCTTCTCCGGACAAGGTCGTCGGGTCCACGGGGAGCGTCTGGTCGCGGACGTCGCCCACGCGGTCGGGGTCGGCCAGACCCGCGTGCGGGTCTTCCGGGGCGGCTCGGGCGAGGCTCAGAGCATTGTCTAAAAGAGCCACAAGATTGTCCTTTCGCAAACAGGTCGTCGTCACCGTGGCCTGTTTGCGTCCGGTCAGGACACGGAGCCCTAGGGTGACCAAATCCGACTGTTCTAAAGACTCCAGAGCCCCCAGGCGCGTCTGGCAGCTTTGCGATTGGTCTCGGTGTAAAACCATCTCGCAGGCGGTGGCCCCTTTGCGCGAGGCAAGCTCTAACAGCTCTTCCAAAAGAGAATCAAAGGGTTCTGTAGAATTTTCCATAGAGATTTTTTCCGTCACATTCTAGTCAGCTGGGGGCTCGCCGTTCCGTCGAGCCCAAGTCGGGCCCAAGTCGGACATGGTCTGCGTCTAAAAGGGAAGTCTTGCGCGCACATTTTCGGCATACAACTCCCCCTCAAAGAGTTCGGCGACATAGACATAGGCTAAATTATCGGGTGGGTTTCGGACAATGCCGCGATAGCTCTGAGGTTTTGTCGAATCGGCGGCGGACGTCCATTGTTCCTCGGCCGATAGGCCGGCAAACTGAGGACTCAACGCATAGGTTCCCAGAATCGTCTGAGATTCGTCCGTCGCCAGAATAAAGACCTGAATCTGGTTCAGGTCTCCATTCCAGAAGGCCCCACGGGTGGCGTCCGTTTGGCGATAGAGCTCGACTTCCACCACGAGAATCAAGCCTTCGGGACTCAATTGAGGCGAGATCCGTAGATTTTCGAATCGAACTTGAGGCATCGGTGCCCGAACCGGAATACTGAGATGATGGTAATAACGGTGCAAAAAAGGATAGGTCTCGACGATGTCGTCTCTGAAATGAAACGAGCCCGTCCCCAGACCGAGACTCACCAGAGCCCACATCATCCATTTTCGACGCAAAAATCTTTTCGTATAGTTCTGGATCAATTTTTGTTGTTCTATCAGCTCCAGTTTTTTTTGTTGTTCGCCCGGCATTTGGAGCTTCACTTTGAGCTTCGGACTCTCCCCCGAGGCGCGTCCGGCCGCTCCTGGTGGGGTGCTGGGGCCGGTGCCAGGTGATTCGAGTGTCGCTGCGGCGTCCCCGCCCGCGCCATACGACGGGAGCGCGCCCTCCACATAGGCGTGGAGGTGGGGCGGATTGAAAGGAAAAGCCTGCGCCAGCGGGCCGCCGGCGGTTTCGGGCCCGGGTCCGGTTTCTTCCCCGGCCTCTTTTCTCCAGCGCGGGGGCGAGCGGCGTCCTGGACCCGGGCTCTGGGGGTCTAATTCGCCGGCCTCCCGGGCGGACTTTTGAAGGCCCGGGGCGAATTTTCTTTCCGGCATGACTTCGTCGCCGCCTGGGCCGCCTGGGCCTCGAGGATGAGCGGGTGGGCCAGAGGGTGTGTTGGCGGATTTCGTGTCCAGCGTTTCCTCCCAGCCGTGGTTGCACAGGCTGCATTCGTAAAAATTCGAATCTTGAGCCTCTACCGTCTCGGGGAGGTAAAAAACGGTTTCACATTGGGGACAGGCGATGGTTTTCATGCGCTGGCCTCGTCTGGCGTTTCGTCGGCCTGTTTTTTCAAAAACAAAAAATGTCCCGGCGCTTCGCCCGGTGGTCCCGGGGAACCCGGCGCTTCATGAGCGTGATACCGATAGCCTTGCCACTGAAAATCCTTCAAAGCTTCCAGCCGGTCGGGGGTCTGTTCGAGGATATAGCGCAAAAGAGCCCCGCGGGCTCTTTTCGCCGTCACGCCGATGGTCTTCCATGTGCCCTGGCGGCGTTCCTTAAACTGGACATTCACGACAGGGCAGGGGAGGTACTCTGGCCGCATCACCCGGGCGTATTCTTGACTCGCCAGCACAATCAGATAGCTCGCTTGGGTGGCGCGCAAGGTTTCCACGAGTTCCTGTTCGACCGGTTTTTTCCAGAAGGCATACAGGTCCGGATGGTCTTCGACGGCCAGAGGACTCCCCATGGGCAGGCGATGGGGCTCGATCCGGTCCAGAGGCCGCAGAAGCCCATAAAAGCCAGAGAGAATCCGAACACGCTGTTGAGCCCATAGAATAGAGGGGGTCTCCAGGCTTGGGGCATCCAGTTCTCTATACACGTCGCCTGCGAAATAATAGAACGCTGGGTAGTGCTCATGATGTGCCTCGGGCGTGCCGTAAGCCTGATAGGCCTGCTGCGTGGTGTCCGTCAGAGCCTCCGATAGATGCATGAGCCGCTGAATCTGAAGACGCGGCAGCTCTTTCATGCGGGCCGCCAGACGGTCCGTGTGAGCCCGCAGCGCGGGTTCCGTGAGTAGGCTCGCCTCGAGGCCGACCGGCAGACGCCGGAGACGCTTGGCCGGTGAAACAACGACAAACACGCTAAAGGCGGCCCCGGAATCCGACTCGGCCCATGTTCCGGCACGCTCGAGGGAGCGTCCCGAGAAACAAAGCTCTCGCCCAGCTCAAAGCGTTGGGCAAGGCGTTGTGCAAAGCGCGGCGAAAAAAGAACGTCAGGCCCGAGAGCGTCAGTCCGGGCGGCCGACCCAGCCCCAAAACGGCGTGCCACCGGCCGGCAGCGAACACCGATACATCCGGGGTGTCCCGGGTGTTCGATTCGTCTAGGGTGTCCGCTGCGTCTAGGGCGTCCGCTACGTTCAGGAGGGCCGCCACGGTGAAAGCCCTCCGTGACATGCCGTCACGATTCTTTGCGCGCTTTTCTGGGTCTCTCTGGGCGTCTTCCACGCCTGCGTCTGGTGGTTCCCCGGCATAGGCGGGAGGTCTCCCGGGCATCCTAGTCTAGCATCCTAGTTTGTCAGCAATAATTTGCGTAGGTCGCGCACAAAGACGATCATCATCGCGAGCTCTATCGTGCCCTGGCGTTCGAAAGAATCCAGCATTTGTTCTATGCGCGAAAGGGGCTCGGCGACCGTTTTGAGAAAATGAGCCATGGGGTCCATCTTGAGTTCCAGCTTACGGCCGGCGGTCTTCTTGCTCGATATTTTGAAGACGTGGCGCGTCAGCTCGGCCTGGAGCGTCCAGAGCTCTTCGATCATAGACTCCACCGCCGTGAGAACCCAGCTCGAATCCGAAGCAAGAGACCCGAGTTTCGTGCGTAAGTCATCCAGGCGGAAGTGGTCCGAGAGACTCAGATACACCCGTCCGACTTCCAGGACGGGTCGCTGCGTTTTTTCGGCCAGACGGACGATCTCGCACGTCGTCGATAGAAATTTCAACGAGCCCAGCTGAAAAGCCAGACCTTTGGGCACATTTTTAGTCTCAAAGAACAGAGCTCTGTTTTCACGCAGAGCGACTTGCGTCCCGCTTGCGATATCCTGAAAGGCTTGCTCGATTTTCGCTTTGCCCTCGGTGTATTTTCTGACGACCGCCACCAGTTGAGGCGTCCGGTTCGCGCTGCCCGCGTGAAAACTTTCATTGGCGATCAGCCACGGGACCATTCGGTCGACGGTGCGTTGGGTCTCATAGAACATACGGTACTGCCGGGGGGAGGTGACGTGATGTTCTAAGCCCTCTATTTGTTTCCAGATTTTTTCTATCTCGAAGATCGCCATCACAGCATAACAGGCCAGCATGACTTGCGGGATCGAGACCCCCGTTCTCCGGCTCAATTGGATGAAAAAGCCGGGGCCCGTGCGGTTCAAGAGATAATTGCAAAGCCGCGACGAGATAATCTCGCGCCGCAGCGGATGCTGTCCGATATAGGCCGCATAGCTGGTACGGATTTTCTCTGGAAAATAGTCGTGGAGAAAATGTTCAAAAACCTTCTCGTCCGGCAGCGTAGAACGATAAAGCAAATCATAGGTGATATTTTTGCCGTAAGCCAAAAGGACCGCGAGCTCGGGTCGAGTCAAGCCCTGATGAGCCTGGCGACGTTGATACACTTCGTCCTCGTCGGGCAGGTATTCCAGAGCTCTATCCAAAAGGCCCAGCTGTTCGAATTCCCGGATCTGCCCGACGTGGAAATCGAGCAATTCGGGGGCTCGGGACTCTGTCACAGAGAGCGCCTGATTCTGCTGGTAGTTGTTTTTCAGCACGAGGGCACTGACCTGTTCTGTCATCTGAAACAGACATTTGTTGCGCTCGGGGAGGGACATTTTTTTGTTCCGGACAATCAACTCCAAGAGGATTTTGATATTCACCTCGTGGTCCGAGCAATCCACGCCCGCCGAATTATCGATCGCATCGGTGTTGAGTTTTTTGCCAAGCTGTGCCAATTGCACGCGCCCCTTTTGCGTCAGGCCAAGATTGGCGCCCTCGCCCAGGACTCGAGCTCGGACCTCTGAGGCATTCACGCGAATATCGTCATTCGCATGGTCATTGACGGCGCCGTGGCTTTCGGCGTTGGACTTGATATAAGTTCCGATGCCGCCGAACCATATCATGTCTACTTTAGCCTTCAGAATGGCCTGCATGAGTTGGGTCGGGGTTACCTCGGACGAGCCGATCTCGAAGCGGGTCATAATCTGCTGAGACAGCACAAGCTTCTTGTCCGACCGGTCGAAAACAGCCCCACCCGGCGAGAGCAAAAGCTTGTTATAGCTCCCCCAGCCGGCCTGTTCTTGGAAGAGCCGCTCGCGTTCTTTGTATTGCACCGCTGTGTCTGGCGTCGGGTCGACAAAGATGTGCAAATGATTGAAGGCCGCCAAGAGGCGAATATGACGACTCAAACGCATGGCGTTGCCGAAGACATCGCCCGCCATGTCGCCGACGCCGACGACGTCAAAATTCGTCGTTTGCGTATCGAGTTCCAGTTCTCGGAAGTGTCGTTTGACGCTCTCCCATCCGCCTCGGGCTGTGATGCCCATTTTTTTATGGTCATAGCCGGCCGACCCGCCCGAGGCAAAAGCATCGCCAAGCCAGAAATTTTTCTCTATGGCGATCTGGTTGGCGTGGTCCGAAAAACTGGCGGTGCCCTTGTCGGCCGCCACAACGAGATACGGGTCCACAGGATCATAGCACACCGTCCGTGGCGGGGCGACCAGGGCCGCCGCGGGGGAAACCGCCTGCCCACCTTGAGGCTGCGGGCGATTGTCCGTCAGCTCGAGCAACGCTCGCACGAATTTCTTATACCGCGCCAGCCCATAGGCGTTCATCTCGGCGCGTGTCCGCATCGGCGGCGGCTCTTTGAGAATGAAGCCTCCTTTCGCCCCGACCGGCACGATGACCGCGTTCTTGACCTGTTGAGCTTTGACCAGTCCCAGGATTTCGGTCCGATAGTCGTCCGGCCGGTCCGACCAACGGAGGCCGCCTCGGGCAACCAGACCAAAACGGAGATGGGTGCCCTCGAAGTCCGGGGCACTGACAAAAATTTCGCGCATCGGGCGCGGCTGAGGCGTAAAACTGAGCCCCTGGACATCCAGTTTGAAACTAATCCAGTCTTTGGGTCTGCCGTCCTCGCCGGTCTGGAAATAATTGACACGCAGCGTGTTGTCGAGAATCTCGAGAAGACAACGAAAAATTCGGTCGTCGGATAGGTTTTTCAGCGCATTGATGGACTCCAAAATATTTTTGCGCAGCGGAGCGCCTGCTTTTTTGCGCTGTTCCGTGGAAAGTGCCCCACCCGATTTGAGACGGTAATCCGGGTCGAAATAAACATCAAAGAGCTTGCTCATCTGCCGCGTAATATCCGCGAATTCGCCTAAAGATTTCGCCAATGTCGGCAAACGCAGCCCCGAAACACACTGCTGGAGATAACGCCCGAACGAACGAAAAAGATGAACTTTGCGGGCGTCTAGGCCAGCACGCACGACCAACTGATTAAGCGCATCTACCGGATTGTGCCGCGTCAGCATCAGACGAATGAGAATAAGAGCGTCCGTCGTCATGCGCTCGAAAGCCGTGTCCGAATACGTCTGCAGAGCTTCTATATGGACGTACCAGACCGTGAGATTGACGCTCTTTTTTTCAGCCTTTTCACCCGAGGTGCCCGGGGTGCCCGGGGTGACATAGGCCGGGGTGATGTCGGTCGAGACCTCGGAGATGACCCGTAAGCCCATGCTCTCCAGCATCGGGACGACATCCGACATGACGGTCTGGCCCCGACAGGAGTAAATGCGAATGGTGGCGTTCGCCAGGCCCGTCTGGTCGGGTTGTTTCCTGAACGAAAAGGCATAGCCTTGAGAATCTCTCAGGGACGCTTCGGCCAGAAGAATGTCCTGGAGGACAAGCTGAAGGCCCGCAGGCGTGCGTCCTGCTCGTTCTCGATAGGAACCACTGAAGGCGGAGACAAAATTCTGATAGAGACGCTGCCCCTCTTGTTCGCCCAGTTCATGGACGAGATGCACGAGAAGCGATTCAGACCAATCCAACGTCGCCTGCTGGAGCCGCTGTTCCAGAACCGTTATGTCAAAATTCGGAATCTTGCCCGGGGTCGTCCGAAAAATCAGCTGGAGGCGCCCAAGCGGGTCGTCCGACGTAAAAGAGTGCTCCGCCGTGGAGGCCCCCTGGAAGGCCTCGCCCAGAATCTCCCGGGCATGAGTCAGCATGGCCTCGTTGCAGTTCTCCCGGGGGAGAAACACATAGGCCGAGATAAACCGCTCAAATTTGTCGCGCCGCAAAAGGAGCTTGACGATATTGCGCTGTCGAATCGACAGCAGAGACAAAGTGTGCTCATAGAGAAGCGGGATCTCTATCTGAAACAAATCATCCCGAGGATAATGGCCCAAAGCCACCCGGATGTGACGCAACGAGACATCCAATTTGTTCTCGGCGATCATATGCACCAGAGCCTCTAGTTTCTGACGCAAGATCGGGATGCGCTCCAGCGTCTCGAGATAGAGCTGCCGAGAAAACAACCCCACGAAAAGATCGAGCCCAACAATCCTCTTCCCGTCATAACGTTTGAGCCACAGGACATCAAAATGAACGGGTCGAAAAATGCCCGACACTCGATTCGCTTTAGAGACCCGCAGCACAACATCTTGATGGAGAAACTCGTCCATAAAATCCGGAACGGGGCCTCCGACGTGAAGCGCATCGAAGACGACAAAGTCTTTGTGCCGGCAGAGGCCTAGGCCTTCCTCCCACGCGATGCTTTTTCGAGAGCCCCCACCCGTGAGCTCGATAAAGCGATGCCCACAGAAGGCAAAATTTTCGTGGATGAGATAGTGCAAAAATTCAGCAGCCTCGGCATTTTGAGGGCTGGGGCCGCGTTGGCCCGTCGTGATTTCACGGCTGGCGAGCGTGAGCTTCTCGACCATACGCTCGTGGTCGCGCGTGACGATTTCGATGTCTTTGAGACGCTGCTTCAACGCGGTCTGGAGCAAGCGAGCCGTGGCGGGATGCACGAAGCTCTCGCTTTCAAAATAGACGATCTCCAATTCTTTGCCGGCCTGGCTGGTGGGGTCGGGCACGATCGCCTCGAGATAGCGTGTCACGCGCACCCCGGCCTCGATCATGGCAATCGTCAGAGACTCAAATTGAAAGGAACGCTTGGGGGCGAGCACGGCCACGGTGTGGAGCTCGCCCTCCGAGAGTTTGTTCTCTATGACGTCCAGGAGAATTTTTTCTTTTTTCCCCTTCAGGGTCAGGAGGTGCTCATAGAGCTCGACGACAAGCCCCTGAAAGCTTTTGCCTTCCAGAAGAGCCAGTTCGTTTTCCGGGAGACCGGCCCGGAGTTTATGCTCTAGCATCCGGATGTTCTTTTCGCGTCCAGACCCAGCGTCCGAACGCCCGGCAGAGGGCCGCTTCCGTCCTGCCGCCGCCGCCGAGGACCTGCCCGGGGCTTTTCCGGGGGTTCTTGCCGGGGCTTTCCGAGCCCCAGCCTTTCCCTTGACAGGTTTCTTGGCCCCGGGTTTTCTTTTGCTGGGCGTCCGGCTGGACGTTTGAGCCTCGGCTGCCCCCGCCGTCTTTTCTCCGGCTGGGTGGACCTGTATCGGCTCGGCTTTCGTTTTTTGCTCGCCGGCTTTTTTTGTTTCAACCATTTTCAAACCTCCTTTAGACGAATTCGTCAGGCATCGTAAGTCATAAACCGTGTGGTCCAGTCGTGCCAAGACCACGACCTCTCCAATCATGCATGCCGCCACGCATGCTGCTCGCCCGCTGGAAGCGAGAACGCTCCCTATCCGGGAACGCCTTCAGGACCCGGGGGATTCTATAAAAAAAAAGCACGCTTGACAAGCCTATATCCTCCTGTATTCTCCTGTATAGACCCGCCGGGGTTTTTATTCCGGGGTTTTATTTTGGCGCCGCCTGTTTCGTGTGGCTCGTTTGTCTTGATTCCGGCTCTGAGGAGAATTTTGTGACAGCCTCTATCGAACGCGTCCCCTCCCCTGATTTCGTCCTGAATTCAGCTCGGTCTGCCTCGCGAGGCCCCCAGTTGGCTGACGTCTCTGCGTCCGCGCCTGCGTCCGTGTCCTGGACAGGCGGGGCTCTTCTAGCCGAGGGCCTGCGCGTCGCAGGCATCCGACACATTTTCGGCGTCGCCGGCGAGTCCTATCTGGGGTTTCTAGACGGCGTATGGGCGCGGCGGGCGTCGCTTCGGTTCATCACCTGCCGCCACGAGGGCGCGGCGAGCTACGCCGCCGAAGCCATGGGTAAATTGACGCGCCTGCCCGGCGTTGTCGCGGTGACACGTGGCCCCGGCGTCACGCATGCCACGAGCGGGCTCCATGTGGCGTGCCAGGATTCCACGCCTTTGCTTTTGCTCGCCGGCCATGTCAATCGGGGGCTCTTGGGGCGCGAGGCCTTCCAGGAAATCGAACACCTGCGTTTCCTCAACGAGATTACCAAATGGGTCCAGATGGTGACGGACCCAAGCCGTATCCCAGAGCTACTCGCGCAGGGCCTCTATCGAGCCATGAGCGGCCGTCCTGGCCCCGTTGCCCTTATTTTTCCGGAAGATGTACTCACAGAGCAGGTCCGTCTGCCGACGGGCCCTACAGATTCCGGGGCCCCTGTTCTCGCGCCTTTGACGCCGCCTCGGGTGGCTTACGCCCATCCGGGGCCCGAGGCTCTGTTGGAACTCCAGCGTCTTCTGGAACGTGCCGAGCGGCCGCTCTGTGTGCTGGGAGGGCACCATTGGTCGCGTCGGGGCCTCTTGGATATACGGCGTTTTTGTGAAAAATTCGCGCTGCCTGTTCTGACGAGTTTCCGCTCGCAGGATCTTTTCGAGAACACGCATCCTCTTTACAAGGGCTGTGTGGGGAGTGGCATGCCCGAGGCTCTCCGTGCGCACGTCGAGCGCGCCGATTTCTGGCTTGTCGTGGGCGACCGGCTCTCGGAGATTGTCAGTTTCGCCTATGAGCTCGTGGCGGTTCGTCATCCGACTCAGTGTCTCGTTCATGTGTTCCAGGACGCCAATGAGCTGGGCCGAAACTTCGAGGCGCATCTTAAAATAAATGCGGGCTTGGACCAGTTTGCGGCGGGGGCGGCGACGCTGGAGCCTCGCTCTTTTGAGCGTGCCCGCCGGGAAGCCTGGCTTGCCCCATGGACCCAGACCAAAGCCGAGGTCATCGCGCACGCCGCTCAGGATGCTCGGCAGGCCGCCTGTGCCCTAGACCTACGCTTGGTGGTCGAGGCCGTTCAGGCGCGCGCCGCTCAAGCGATGCGGGACGCAGGGCGAGACGGCCGTCCGATTTTGTGTCACGGAGCCGGCAATGCCACGGCTTGGGGGCATCTCTTTTGGGAGTATGGGCCTGTTTTATCGGACACGGACTCGGGCCTTTGGAAGACCCAGGTCTCGCCCCAATCGGGTTCTATGGGGTATGGGGTGCCGGCGGGTGTGGCTGCCAAGCTCGCCAATCCCCATGCTCAGGTCGTCGTCCTGGCCGGAGATGGCGATTTTCAAATGAGCTGTGCCGAATTAGCGACGCTCCGACAGTATAAGCTGGCCGTCTTGATTCTGGTCTTTGACAACGAGGCTTTCGGGACCATACGCCTCCATCAAGCGCGGCGTTATCCGGGGCGAGAGTTGGGGACGCGTTTGGACAATCCGGATTTTGCGGCTCTGGCGCGAGCCTATGGTTTTCACGGCGTTACGTTGACCTCGACGGCCGAGCTGGCGGCGGTGTGTGATGCCGCTTTCGAGCATTTGAACCGGGGCCAAACCGTCTTGGTTCACGTCAAAATGCCGGCGGGTTTATTGGCTCCGGGCGTGTTTATAGACGAGGACGCCTCTGTGGAGGAAGCGTCGGCGGCCCCGCATCCATAGGCGGCCTCCGGCATCCTCCAGAGTCACGCGAGTCGCTACGCCACACCACGGCAGGTTTTATGGCGGTCTTTGAGTCTCTTATAGCTTTGCAGGCGGCTCGGGTCCGGGAGCTGCAAGCCCGTCTGAACCAGAGTCAAACGCGTTTGGCGGCTTTGCGCCAGCGTCTCGGCCGTCTCGAGGCGACCATCCAGAGCGAAATCGAAGGTGCCGCTCAGTTTCAGACAGGGTCGGCTTCGGTCATTCTCCAGAATAGTTATTTCAACTGGCTGGCTCGGACGCGTCGGACGCATCAACTCTGGTCGCGCCAAATCGAGGGCGTGCAGGCCGAATGCGACCGGCTCCAGGAAAACCTACGCCTCGAATTTAAGCAGAAAAAAGTATACGAGCGTCTCGACCGTCTTGCCCGTCAGCGTCAACACCAGCTTGTGTTATCTCAGGACGTTCAGGACCAGGACGAGCACAATCTCCGCGCCCATCATTTCCGTTGACGCCCCATGTTCCCCGAGGGTCTTCCTGGGGTCTTTTGGCGTAAGATGGGAAGGGGGTTTTCTCGGGGGGATAGAGCCCCCCCGGCCTGCACCCAGCCGACGGACGGCGAGACCCCCGCCCCGCCGCCCTCCACAGAGCAAGGAAGAGGCCCTAGGGGGCGAGCGTTGTCTCTGTGTTAGGCGTGGATGGCCCGCCCCTCCAGAGCGAGAGCCGCCTCTTTCACAGCCTCCGAGAACGTCGGATGCGCGTGACACAGACACGCGATATCGGCACCCGAGCCTCCATATTCGAGAACCGCGGCCAGTTCGTGGATGATGTCGCCGGCACTCGTGCCGATGATGTGGGCCCCTAGGAGGCGATCCGTTTCGGCGTGCACCACGAGCTTGACGAGGCCGTCAGTCTGGCTGTTCGCTCGAGCCCGTGAATTCGCCATCATCGAGAAACTCCCTGTCCGGACGGGCACGCTCGCCGCCTGGAGTTCCGGTTCCGTTTTGCCGACACTGGCGACCTCGGGGGCCGTATAGACGACGGCGGGAATGGCATCATAATTGAGATGCGTCTTTTTGCCTGCCATTTTCTCGACGCATGCGACGCCCTCTTCCTCGGCTTTGTGAGCCAGCATCGGGCCGGGAATGCAATCGCCTATGGCATAGACCGTCGGCACAGACGTTTGAAAAGCCTCATTCACTTTGAGAGCTCCCTTTCGCATCGAGCTCGATGCCCAATTGTTCCAACCCCAAGCCCTCGGTTTTGGGGCGTCTCCCGACGGCGACGAGGACTTTGTGTCCCTGGAGAGTCTGCGTCGTGCCTCCCTCCAGGGTGAGCTCGCACATCGTGTCTTTTTTCTGCAACCCCGTCACACGCGTTCCGAGATGAACCCGCCATTTTTGTTTTTTCAGGATTCTCAGAAAATTTTTACAGATGGCGGGGTCCTGTCCCGGCAGAATGGTGTCTGCGAATTCAACAACCGTGACTTGAGCCCCAAGTCTCTGCCAAACGGACCCCAGTTCTAGACCGATGACGCCGCCTCCCACGACGATGAGGCTCGGCGGGACTTCCTGAAAAGCCAGGGCTCCCGTGGAAGAGACGACTTGGGTCCTCATCTATATCGAGACCCGGCAAGGAGGCCGGCACCGACCCGCTTGCCACGAGAATGGCTTTCGCCTCGTGGGGCGTCGTCTGCCCCTTATACGAGACCGCCACACGTCTGAGGCCCCGTCAGCGTGGCCGTTCCACGAAGGTGTTCTATTTTGTTTTTCGCGAATAAGCCTTCGATCCCGCGCGTGAGTTTTTCGACAATGTCCTGTTTCGTCGCCTGCATCCGGGCAAGATTGAGACGCAAGCCCTCGACTTCTATGCCGAGCGTCGAAAACTGGTGCGCGGCTGTGGCGTAGAGCTCGGAAGCGTGCAGCAGAGCCTTGGACGGAATGCACCCAATGTTGAGACACGTCCCGCCCAGCGTCTCGCGTTCATCCACGCACGCCACGCGCATGCCCAGCTGGCTGGCTCGGATAGCGGCGACATAGCCGCCGGGGCCTGCCCCGATCACCAGTAAATCATAAGAAGCCATCTTACACCTCCATGCTTGTAAAGCTCTGGCAAAAATTCTGGGCGGCCGCCTTGTCGGCCACCATAGCAGCTTTCAAAGCCGCTTTCGAGGTGAAATCTTCACGCGGGCGTAAAAACTTCATCACGCTGATCTCGAGCATCCGGCCACCGTGGAGTCCGCCATACCGGCTGATGGCCTCAAAGTCGTGCAGGTGCGCCTCTAATTGGTCGGGCCCGTCGGGCCGGCGCGCCCAGTACAGCGTCGCCGCCGACGAAACCGAGCCCGGCACAGCGTGGTCCGGCTCTATTGTCACAAAGCCGGCATAGCTCCCTTGAGGCGGGCGGACATAAGAACCCGGGTCTATGTTCAAAGTCGGCATGCCGAGTTGCGTGGCATGGCCTCGGCCGCGCTGGAGGCGGCCGCGAACACAATAGGGCCTCGATAAATGAGCTCGGGCTTCGTCCAGATTTCCGGCTTGAATGAGCTCTCGAATGCGACTGGAGCTGTATTTCGCCCGACCCGTTTGTTCTCCCGTTTGTTCTTTTGTGTCGCCCGGATGAGGCCCCTGATGCGCCAGTTTCGCGACTCGGAACGCCCCCTGGAAGGCGTGCAGCGAGCTTATCGAGCCTTGCCGATTGAGGCCAAAGCGAAAGTCCTCCCCGCACATGAGAAACCGAGCCCGAAGCATCCGGTGTAGAACCGTTTCGAGGAAGGCCTCGGCGGTCATACACGCCAGCCTCGCATCGAATTTGAGAAACAAGCCTCCCTGGAGCCCCAGCTGGCCTCCCCAGCGCGCGCGTTGAAACGGGTCGGAAAGAACGCCGGGCGTGCCGGGCGTGCCGGGCATGCCGGGCATGCCATCCGCGAGGCCGGCAGCGTTCTCTGTCTGCTGCCGGGTGGCGAAAAAAAGACGCGGGGGCGGGTCGAACCCCAGCATCACGCAAGGCCGGTCTCCGGCCCAGGTGCGGGCCTCGGCGAGCAAACTCTGGTGTCCTAAGTGGACGCCGTCGAAGCCTCCCAGGGCCAAAACCGTTTCCGAAAAATCTCGCCGCGGTCCGGGCGGCTGCCCTGGAATCTCCGGCGTCGCCCCAGTCGAGGCCTCAGTCGAGGCGGCAATAAAAAAAGAGTCTACAACGTGCACGACGTTCCGATGAGAACCTTGGAGAGCCCTCCAATCCAATAAGCGCAAGTAAGGGCAAGGGGGTCTAGAGCCTTTTGAACACAGCGGCCAGTTGATTGAGTTCGGCTCTGACGAGAGCCGTATCCGTTCCCTCGCCCATCAGGCGTACGAGGGCCTGTGTCCCAGACGGGCGCGCGACCAGGCGCGCGCGTTTGGCGTCCAGCCGCCGAGAGGCCGCCGCCAGAGCCGCGGCCATCTCTGGAGCACGCAGGTCTTGCGTCGGGCGTTCTATCGGGATGTTGAGGTGAATCTGAGGCACGGGCTCAAAACAGGCGGCCAGTTCATTCAAGGTTTTGCCTGTCCGCCACATCACGGCCAGCACCTGCAGAGCCGCCAAAAGCCCGTCGCCGGTCTGGTTAAAACGGCGCAGCACGAGATGCCCTGAAGGCTCGCTGCCGAGGTCTGCGTCCAGTTCTCGCATGTTCTCTGCCAGATAGCGGTCGCCGACTTGGCATCGGTGGAATTGGAGGCCACACTCGAGGAGTTTATGCTCCAGGCCCAGATTGGACAGCATGGTGCCGCAGACAATGTTTTTGGACAGGCGTCCCCGCCGGTGCCAGTCCAGAGCTAAAAGCCCTAATAAGGCATCGCCGTCGAACGTGCGTCCCTGATGGTCGAGCATCACGACACGGTCGGCGTCGCCGTCCAGCGCAATGCCTAGAGCCGCCTCAGATTCGAGGACCGTCGCCCGAAGCGTCTCGAGCTGGGTTGCGCCGCACTGGTGATTGATATTCTCGCCATTGGGGTGGATACCGATGGACACGACTTGCGCGCCCAGCTCTTCCAGGAGGGTCGGGGCGACGCGATAGCAGGCGCCATGCGCACAGTCTAGCGCAATCTTTAGATGCGACAGATCGAGACCCGCCGGCAAGCTTGCTTTCAACAGCTCTATATAGCGCCCGCTTGCATCGGCGATACGCCTGGACCGGCCAATCCGATCGGGAGAAGCGCGTTCAAACTGTTGGTTCGCCATCAGAGCCTCTATTTTTTTCTGAACCTCGTCCGAGAGCTTAAGCCCATGAGGGGAAAAAAATTTGACGCCATTATCTTGCCAAGGATTGTGCGAAGCCGAGAGCATCACCCCAAGATTCGCGCCCATAGAGCGCGTCAGTAAAGCTAAAGCCGGCGTCGGCAGAGGCCCCGTCTGACGCACATGAAAACCCATCGATAGAAAGCCCGCTGTCATGGCGTTCTCGAGCATATACCCCGAAAGACGCGTATCCTTCGCCATCACAACCAAAGGGAGCCGATGCCGAGGCGTCTGGTTGAAATACTGCGCCGCCGCCATGGCGAGAGCTAGAATTTTCTCTGGGGTGATGGCACCCACGTTGGCGGTGCCTCGGATGCCGTCTGTGCCGAAAAGGCCAGAGGCCGTCGCCCGGCCGGGCGTCGCCGGGGGGGCTGTCGGGGAGGCCTCCGGGGAGTCTATAGAATTAGAATGGGCACGACGCATCACGATGTGTATACCGAAAGAGAGGGCCGAAGAGGCGCCGGGTGGCCCGAGTCGAACGGCACCGGACCGGGACCGGGACCGGGCCCACCGGACCGGACCCCGCCCGGATGTCCGGTTGGGGTCCGGCTGGCTCAAACAGAATCGAAAATCGGAGCGGCAGGATTTGAACCTACGACCGCTCGGCCCCCAGCCGAGTGCTCTACCAGACTGAGCCACGCTCCGGCACGCTTTCGGGCATGCTCCCGGTTTCCGGTCGGGACTTACCCTAGCAAAAAAAAACGTTTTAGACAACTTGCCAGCCCATGATTTTAACCTATACTCGAGAATAGCTGTGAGTTGGCCGGATTCGGACCGGGGTCGCAAGGCTCTGGAGTATCCCGGAATGCTCCGAGAGGCGTTCGAATTGAAAGAACAGGTCTCTACAGGTCTCATCCGGGTCTCGGGAGCCAGTCCCGCGTGTAGGCCTCGTTCGAATTCTTGACGTTCCCTGACTTTTGCGCCCTGAATTTTACCATGTCTTTTTTGTCGCCGCGCCCTCTTTCGGAAGACGAGCTTGCGTGCTTCCCGAGTTTCGTGAGAGCCGGTCGGGCCCTTTTAGGGGTGACGCAGCAACGTCTGGCTCAAGCGGCGGGGCTTTCGCTTGCGACCCTCAATAATCTGGAGCGCGAGGTCCATACCCCCAGAGGCGCGACTCTCGAAGCCATCGCCGATGTTTTAGCTTTACACGGCGTTGTGTTCTCGAACGAGCAGGGCCGCGCGCATCTGTCCTACCACCACGCCGCCCGCCCCGAGTTTCAAAGTCCGGCTCCAGGAGAAACGCGCCTCGATTTGATGCGGATGTGGGAGTCTCAATTGGCACCGACCTCGCTTTTGGCGTGCGACTCTGTTTTGTTTTACGCTTTCGATAAACCGTCTGGCGTCCCGGCCGCGGCGTCGCTGCCGCCGGCTCGAGGGTTTGGCATTTATCTCCGAGCGGGCACGCGGCAATTGTTATGGGACCGAGCCGAGCTGAGCCTGGCGGACCATGCCAAAGCCGCCGAGTTCGGTCATCTCATGACGGCGGCCTGTCACTTCGCGGCGGAGGAGCTCTTTTTCATACCTCACCCGCTCCCGGACACAAGAGCCATGCGTTTCACCGAAGCGGTCGAGTTTCTGAGTCAACAAGACCGACGCCCGTTAGACCATCCTCTGCCGCTTTGTCTTCTTCTGGCGGCGTGGGAAGCCATCGAGACATGGGTGCGCCAGAGCGACCACCCCATCCGCGCCTTAATGCTTTTGGCCGAGGCGGACGCAGACGCCGGGGCGGATGCCGGGGCGGATGCCGGGGCCCCAGCTCCGGAGGCGGGCATGCCGCCCTCTTTTTCGTCCGGCTCGCCCGTTTCCCCCGGTTCTCCCGGCGGCGGAGCAGAGGCCATATCCAACGTTGGGGCCAATGTCGGGGCGTCGTCCTCTGGACCGGACCGCAGCTCCGATTTTGGCCCCGCTGCCGCCGGCTTGAGCCCGGCTGCCGGTGGTCTGGCCGCTGGCCTGGCCGGTGGCACGTCCAGAAAGCGTGCCGCCAAATCTTCCCGTCCGCGCGAAAGCCCGGTGCCGAGAGCCTCGGCCTCCGGCAAGGCACGCAAGGGGGCTCTGTCGTCGGGAGCTCCTTCGTCTGGGCCTCCTGCCGGTTTTTCACCCTCGCCCCCGGAATTACATCCGGGATTACATCCCGAGCCGCACCCGCCGGGGGCCCATCCACCGGGCCCCCATCCACCGGGAGCCCATCCGGACGGAGCTTACGCCTTCCAGGAAGGCACACCTGGTGGAGGGCGACCTCTTCCTTTATATCCCGCACCGGCCCCGCCGTACCCGTACGCCCCCGGTTTTTATCCCCCTGGGTACGCGCCCGGCCTCACATCTGGCCCCACGCCCGGCTCCACACCTGGCCCCGCCCCGCCTTTATCGCATCCTCTTCCGCCAGGTGTCCCGGGAGTCCCGGGTGTTTATGCCCCCGCAGGAGCCTATCCTCACCCTGCAGGAGTCCCCCCCCCGGGACCCTATTCGGGCCCCTATGCCGCCCCGGGGTTCTATCCGCCGGGGCCGCCGGGAACGGATGGGCGGCCGCCTGAGTCCGCTGAAACGACGCCCGAGGCGTCCCGTGTCCCGGATATCTCGGCGACGCCTTCGCCACCGGAGGACGCTGTGCCGCCGCAGCCTTCTCGGGCTGGGCCGCCTCCTGACACAGAGGCCGGGGAGAAGGCGGCTTCTCCCTCTGACGCCGGCGAGGAGGCGCCCGGCGACCCCGGCGCGCCTGCCTCAGACCTCGGCTATGATGAGGAAAATTGGATATAGACGCCCTCAAGCTTGATTTTAAAATTTTGAAAAACTGGCGAGATGCCTGGGCGTCTCTTGCGAGGCTTTGGCCCGTCCTCTTGCGTTTTTCGTTTTATGTCTCGGCGCGTTATCCGCCGCTTTTTTTTGTCTTCGGCGTGGGGAGCGGCCTCTTTTGGCCGATTGAGGCTCCTTTTGATTTTTCGACGCTCTTTCTAGCGGGCTTTCTGGGGTTAGGTCTCGGCTGGTTGGTTCGCCTTCGAGAAGCCAGTCTTTTCTTCGTTCTCGGGCTTTGGAGTTGCGGGGCACATTTTTTTCTCAAGCCCCCGCTTCCCGAGAATTTTGACCCATTCACGACCTCTTTCCGGGGCGAGGTCTTGTGGGCCACGCGCGGCACGGACACCGTAGAGCTCCTTTTAGGCGAGGTCGAAACGCCTCGTGGGGGGTCCTATACGAAACTGAAGCTTTTTTTCCCGGCCCACGCCGCCGTTCCTGTGCCTGGAACGTGCCTGGAGACCCGAGGCCGGCTTCTCCCGCCCGCCCCACCGGTTTGGGAAGGCACACTTGACCCGCGCGCGAGGGGTCGTTTCACTCGAATCGAGGGCAGTGTTTTTGTCCGAGCTCCCGTGTATGCGACGCATGCGACCGCCGCCGCCGACGTCTTTTATGTCCCCCGAGCGTGCGACGGCCCTGCGTCCATCCGCCAGACTTTGGCGCGTCTTCGCCAGTCGATAGCTCTGAGGCTGGACACGGACTCGAGCGAACACGGCCCCATGAAACGAGCTCTGCTTGTCGGCGACCGAGCGGGCCTATCGGACACCACGTGGGGGCATTTTCGGGATTCGGGCATTGCGCATTTACTGGCGATTTCGGGGCTTCACATTGCCATTGTCGGGTTTGGTATTTTCACGCTCCTGCGTCTTGGAGCCGTTTTGGTATGTCCCGGCTGGGTTCAAAAAAGTCACGCGAAACGGTGGATAGCTCTGAGCGTAATCCCTTTCATTCTGTTTTATTTAATTTTATCGGGCGGGTCGGCGTCGACGATTCGAGCCTCTGTGATGGCGATTCTGGTTCTGATCGCGATTGCGGGGAACTGGCAGGCTTTCCATATTCGCACGGGTCTTTTGGCGGCGGTTGTGGTGCTCTGGTTCGACCCTCTGAGCCTCTTGAGTGCCGGGTTTCAGCTTTCGTTCATCGCCGTTTTCTCTTTGATTTGGCTGGCGAGCGTTTATCGTTCCGGCCAAGCCTGGTTTCTTAAGCGTTTTCCGAGGCGTTGGTTGCGGCGTTTTCTCTTATTTGCCGGCAGCTCGGCGGTGGTGAGTTGTGCGACGGCTCCTTTTGCGGCCTGGCACTTCGGGAGTC
The DNA here is from genome assembly GCA_965203415.1 of Alphaproteobacteria bacterium. Taxonomy (GTDB): domain Bacteria; phylum Pseudomonadota; class Alphaproteobacteria; order CBDBCS01; family CBDBCS01; genus CBDBCS01. The sequence continues at coordinate 1,272,513 of CBDBCS010000006.1, forward strand.
TCCCGGCCTATGGCTTGTGACCAATCTTGTGGCGATTCCGTTTTTGTCTTTCGTCGTGTTGCCCTGTCTCGGCCTGGAGCTTCTTGCGCAACCCTTGGGGTTCTCTAGCACCATTGCGCCTTTGAGCGATGCGGCTCTGTCGGCTGCTGGAGTCCTGGGCGGCTTTTATCACGACGCTGCCGGCCAGCCGCGTGCTGTTTAGCCGACCCGAGGCCATGCCTATGCCTCTTCTTGCTGCTGTTTTGTCTGGGGCTGTTTTCCTCTATGAGGGCCCCTTCAAACGCTTTTGGTATATGGGAGCTCTGGGGTTATGGTTTGGGCTCATGGGTCTTTTTTTTGTGCCCAATCCGCCCCAGCTTCGCTTTACTGGCACGGGCTCTGTTGTCTTTGTCCACACGGAGGCGGGCGCGCGTCTGTATCGCTGGCGCCCGACCGAGACCTTTGTGACACGCCATTGGCGTCGTCTGGCACCCGTTCGGCCGGGGCCCGCCGCGGGCCCCGCCGAGGCGGGAGAGACCCCGGCGTCTGTGGCGTCTTTTTCGCTGTGGCGGTGTCGGCCGTATTGCCGCTTGGAGCTGGGAGTCTCTGGAATTTTACATGGTCTATCGAGACCCACCCCAGCCGCGGGCTCTGGCTTGTAACGCCCCGGGAGATCTTGTAGGGAGATCTTGGGGGGCGTTTTGTTCTGGATTTTCGCAATCGTCCCGGGCGCGTCCTTTGTTCGGGTTCGGGGACGCCTCTTTTTGTACGACGGCATACACCGAGCGGCAATTTCACAATTACTTTAGACGGGCACCGCCCCCTTCTACCGCAACGCCTGGTCGGCTATCGACGTTTCGAGTAGCCCTTTGAGGCGCATGCCTATGGGCAGAGTGTGTGGATAAAGTCTCTAGCTCAGGAGGCCCTTAAACGTCTATTCATGTGTGTTCATGTGTGTTCAAGCTCCCCTGTAGAGACCCGCTCCTTGCAAGCCGATAAGCCTGCTGGCGTCGGGCTGGCATTGGTTCGTTCGTGCCTTTCTTTCATCTTTTGATGTTCTTGTCTTGAGGCTGTGCCCGCGAGGGACGGTAACATTTTGTAACACGACTTGAATTGATTCTTTTGTTCTTTTCTCTATAATCGCCTTGGTAGGAAGGGTTCCGCTCTGGGGTTCTGGCCGGGGGTTCTCGCTGGAGGTTCTGTGCGAGCGGCCCCGGGCCTGTATCGGGGCTTTCTTGTGTATCGCCTCGTCTCTCCAGAGACGGGTCTTCTGAAATGAACTTGAGCGGCCCGGGGTTGTCTGGTCCTGCTTTGGTTTTGCTCGCGTTTTTTTTGCGAGAGGTTCGGTTCTTAATGCAGCTCCAGTTACTTGTCTAGTGTAAAGCGATTTGAAAGGTTATGTCGTTGGAATACACAACAAAAACGGACACTTTTGAGGCGTCCGACGATAAGGTCGACACAGACAAAATTGTATTTCAGTCCACGGTGGCCCGCTCGGTTCAGTTCCGAGGCCGTGGCATTCACTCGGGCTGTCAGACGACGCTCGCGGTTTTGCCGGCTGGGGCGGATACGGGCCTTACGTTTGTCCGCGTAGACCTCCCGGGTTCGCCGGAGATTGCCGCCACGCATCAACGGATTGTCAGTTCGGACCTCTGCACGGTCCTGGCCGGCGAGGCCGGGGCCACGGTGCAGACCGTAGAGCATATTCTGGCGGCTCTGGCCGGTCTGCGCATCGACAATGCCCGCCTAGAGCTCAACGGGCCCGAGGTGCCTTCGATGGATGGCTCGGCGCGCGAGTTCTGCAACGCCTTGCTCGCGGCGGGGCGCACGCGTCAGGATGGGTTCAAGCGGGTCTATCGGATTTTGCGCCCTATCTCGATTGAGGACAAGCTTTCGCGCGTGCTGCTGCGCCCAGGCGAGGGCTTTTCTGTCCGGATCGATATAGACTTCGGGCCTCAAGTCATCGGGCGTCAGGCCTTCTCTTTCGACAGAGATACGGATGATTTTTCCCGAGAGCTCGCCCCCGCTCGGACCTTCGGCTTCGCCGGGGAGCTCGAGTCCCTGCACGCGCGGGGCTATGCGCACGGGGCGGGTATGGACAATGCCGTCGTTCTGGGGCCGAGCGGGGTCCTCAATCAGGAGGGCTTCCGTTTCGACGACGAATGTGTGCGCCATAAGGTTCTGGACGTCATGGGCGACCTGGTCTTGGCGGGCGGCGAAATTGTCGGACGCTTCGAGGGAACGCGCCCCAGCCACCGCTTGACGGCGGCTCTGTTGCGCAAAATGTTTCTGGACAGTACGTGCTTTGATTTGATCCGCTTGGACGGGCGCGTTGCGCCGCCGCCCAGTCTGGAATACGCCGCAGAATAGTCTCCCGCCGCTCGGTCGGGCCCGAAACGATAAGGTGTAGGGTGGCCCGGTGGAGGGGCCCCTCCTCCGGAGCATCCGGGGCCTTAGGCGAGGCGGCTTTGTTTGGGCGTCCTCTGCCAGAGTCTTGAGTCGGTGTTCTCGCTCCGTTTTTCTTCACCTGATGCCTCCCGCGTCCACCCGGAAGACCCAGAAGACCCGGGGGCCCCCTTCGAGACAGACCGAGAACGCGTTCTGTACGCCCAGGCCTTTCGGCGTCTTGGCGGAAAAACGCAGGTTTTCTCTTTCCCGGACAAGGATCATTCTCGCACCCGCCTGACGCATTCGCTGGAGGTGGGGCAGATTGCGCGACGGGTGGCTCTGGCCTTAGGCTGCGACCCGGTGCTCAGCGAGACCATGGCTCTGGCTCATGACATCGGGCACCCCCCTTTTGGCCACGCGGGCGAAGACAGCCTCAGAGCGGCGGTGGCCCCCTATGCCGTGGCCCCTTATGGCCCGTTCGACCACAACCAACACACCCTAGAACGCCTCACGCGTCTCGAGAGGCGCAGCTCTCACTACCCCGGCCTCAATCTGACGCGGGCCGTCCTAGAGGGCCTGATCAAACACAATTGGGAGAAACCTGATAAGGGCATGACGCCCTTTCTGCGAGACCTGGGTCAAGAACAAGGCTTGGATCTTCGGTCGCCCCCCGGGCCAGAGGCCCAAATTGCGGCTCTAGCCGATGATATCGCCTATAACGTCCACGACCTGGAGGACGGCTTGAGTGTCGGCCTTTTCGCCTCGGGTCAAGTTCTGGAGGCTCTGCCGTGGGTCCGGGACCTCTGGCCGGGGCCCCCAGAGGAGACCCTAGAGAATCTCGAGAACGCCGCTTCTGGAGGAACGCTTTCTTTGCAAAAGACCATCTTGACGCATCGCCTGCTCCGAGTTTTTCTCACCGACCTCCAGAACACGAGTCTCGAGCGGGCCACACAGCAGAGCTCGTCCGCCCCGGGTTCTGAGGAGGCTCTGGTGGGGCTCTCGCCCGTCGGCACGGAACGCTTAGAGAGCCTGCGGGTTTTCCTTAAGGCCTCTATGTATCGCCACCCGAAGGTGACACGGGCTCAGGAACGAGGCAAAAAAATCGTCCGGGACCTGTTTGATTTTTTCATTCACAATCCGCAGGAATTCGCCCGCAGAGTCCCAGAAACCGAACCAGGCATGAACCTAAAGGACCCCGTGGCCCACGCCCACACGATAGCGCACTATATCGCGGGCATGACCGACCGTTTTGCGGTCTCAATGTGGGACGATATCCTCGGCGGTGGAGGGGAGGCCGGCCCCCGGAGGCTGCAGGTCTGAATGAAACGGCATCGCTTAAACAAGGGGTGTTTGGCTAATTGTTTCTGGAGGCCTCTTTTGGCCGCTTGGCCCCGATTGCTTGCCGATAGGACGACATAACAGCAGGGGCCGCTGCCGCACAGAGAAGCCTGCTCCACGCCCGGCAGGCCCCTGAGATAAGGCAGAGCCCGCCCAAGCCACGGACATAGGCGGCGAGCGGCGGGCTCTAAATCATTCCGAGACCGCCGGAACCAGAGGCACCAGGCTCGCATGCCCGGCCCCGCGGGCGGCGAGGCTAATGGCCGTCGATTCGACACAGAACGACGATAGACTCGACCTGTCTCAAGACGAAACGGCGGCATGATCAAAAGAATCTGCAGCGGCGGGACCCGCAAAAACTTTCGGATGTGTTCCCCCCGCTTGTCTGCCCAACAGGCTTGACTCGTCAGACAGACGGCGACGTCGGTCCCAAGAGCCGCGGTGTATGTCTCGAGAGCCGGGAGAGGCCGCCCCATCGAACGCGCCAAACGCAAAAGAGCCCCAGCGTCGGCACTTCCGCCTCCCAGCCCTGCCGCAACGGGTATTTTTTTGACGAGCCTTAAACGACCTTTCAAATCGACCAGGCGTGCGGCTCGAAAAACGAGGTCGTGCTCTGCAGGTTTCTGCCCTCCCCGAAGCGAGAGCTCTTTGTCCGGAAGCCAGACCAGTGTGTCAGAAAATTGCAGAAAGACGACCAGCGTCTCTAGAGCGTGATACCCATCTGCCCGCTTATAACGCACGGCCAGCCCCAGATTGAGCTTGGCCCAGGCTCGGACGACTTGGCGGCCTTGGGGCTCTGGCGGTCGGCCCGGGGCCGGTGTCGGCATCCTTTTCCTTTATTCTTGCGGTCGGGTTTTTTCGACGGGAGGCTCTTGGCGTCGCCACGGGGCCAAGAGCACCGGCAGCTGAGCCGTGAAAAGGCGGGGCGTCAGGCCGAACGCTTCTATCGTTCCGGGCGTCTCTTCGTCCGGGCGGCGTCCCGGTCCCGGGTTCGAAGTCGCCTCTGATTCGAATCGAGAGGCACGTGCCATGGTCTCGTGCTCTTTCAAGAGCCGAATCTGGTCGAACGTCAAAAGAGGCCGAGGTTGAAAGAGCCCCAGAAAGGCCAGACCGTATTTGAGAAAACCAGGCGCCGGTATCATGGGTTTGGGGCGTCCCAAGCTCGCCATGACGGCAGCGACGATGTCTCGCATCGTCAGCGTTTCTGGGCCGCCGAGTTCATAGATTTTGCCCTCGAACCGAGAATCCGTGAGAGCCCGACACGCGACCTCTGCCAGGTCCAGATGGTGGATAGGTTGAAAGGCAGCCTGCCCGCCAATCAGCGGAAAAACGGGCAGCACGCTCACGAGCTGAGCCAGCTGTTTCAGAAAGGGACTCTGGGAGCCATAGACCAGCGAGGGACGCAAAACGACCGCCGTCGGAAAGTGGTGGAACAGAGCCGATTCGGCCGCCGCCTTGCTGGCCGAATAGCGGGAGCGCGACCGAGGGCTCACGCCCGCCGCCGAGAAATGTAGAAATTTCCGAACGCCTAAAGCCCGAGCTTGACACGCCAGCCGCCCCACGCCCTGGGTCTGGACGGCGTCAAAGCGATTCGAGCCGCGCTCATAGAGAATCCCGACACAATTCACCACCACCCCCGCCTGTCTGAGGAAAGGGAGAAAGCTTGTTTCTCGCGTGATATCGGCGAAAACGGTTTCTATTTGGCCGACATCGCCCAGCGTTTGCAAGTCGCGTTTGGTCTCGGGGTGGCGTGTGCCGACAAGAATGCGGGCCCCCGCCCGCGCCAGGAGGCCCACGAGACCCGACCCGATGAAACCGCCGCCGCCCATGATGAAAACGGTCTCGCCTCGGAGGCTGGCAAGGCGATTCGAGACAGGAAGCCCGTCGACGGCGGTTTCAAGATCAGGGCGTGTCATAATCGTGTCATATAATATAGAGGGATATAGAGCGTGGGTGTCCCCCAGGAACTCTCTTAGAGGGTTTCAGGGTGGCTTCCCGAAAGAGCCTCTTTTGTGGCCTCGATCATAAAATTTTTGAAAGTCTGGACGCGTTTGGAATAGCGGTGTTCCGGGGCATAGACCAAATAAGCGGTACTCACGGGGCCGACGACCTCTGGCAGAATAGGGACGAGATTTTCATCGCGCTCTCGCATGACGAATTCCGGGAGACTCGCCAAGCCGAATCCGGCTCGGACGGCGCGGAGAATGCCGCTCTGATTATTCAATTTCAAAGCGGGCACCCGCAGGCCTCGCGCCGGCGGCCCGTTCGGGCCTGGCCCGGCGGCGGGTTTCGGCTCAAGCCCTGCTTGCCCCGGTTGCCCCGGTTGCGGCCCAGATTTCGGCGTGCGCTGCAAAATCCAATTCAGGTCGGACGAGGCGGGATTGGGCCCCTCGTCGCCAAAGACAATGAGCCGGTGCTGGTCCAGCTCGCCATACGTCTGAGGCGTTCCATATTTTTCCAGATAGGTCTTTGAGCCGTAAATTCGATGGTGAACATTCCCCAATTTCCGACTGAGCAGCCCTGCGTGCGGCGGCAATTTCATCAGAATCGCAATATCGGCCTCCCCGCGCATGAGATTCGGGACCTCATCCGTGAGTCGGAGCGAAAGTTGGACCTCAGGATAGCGATTCGAATAATGGTGCAAACGGTCCGGCAGCCACGTGGACCCAAACGCAAAAGTGGTCGCGACCCGCAAAGGCCCCGAGGGCATTTGCTGAGATTCCAGAATGCGGTTCTCCACCAGCTTGAGTTCGGTGAAAACGTGGTCCACGACCTCTCGGAGCAAGAGCCCTTGCTCGGTGAGCCCCAGGCCTCGGGTGTAACGCCGGAACAGGCTGGTTTTGAGTTGGCGTTCCAGCTCCTTGATCTGCCTGGAGATAGCCGATTGAGACAGATGAAGCCGCTGAGCCGCCAACGTGAAAGACTGCAGCGCGCTTACCTCGTGAAATATCCGGAGTTTATCCCAATCCATGCCTTTTATTGTCTTGCCAGCTTGTGAGATTTGTCAAGATTGATTAGCGTTTTTTCCGAAAATGTGGTACGTCCATCGAGCATATACCGTTTCTTTGGGAGTCCTTTATGGCTAAAACCCAGCCCTTGCTTGAGGTAGAAAGCAAGATCCTCTACCAAGGTCCCGAGCCGGGGACGCTCGTCCAGTTTTTTAAAGATGAGAGTCTCTGTGCCGACACGGCTGCCCCGGCTGCCTCGGGCAGCCCGGCTGCCTCGGGCACGCAGGGGCCAGACCGAGGCCCCAAACGGCACGGGGGGGAGGCTTCCGACTCGGCCCCTTCTTCGAATCGTTTTTTGAAAGGCCGAGGTTCGGCCCGAGAGTCTTCCCCGGGTTCTTCTCAAGTCTCGGCGGCGGCCTCGTCCCCGTCACCCATGGTGCCCATGGCCCCCATGGTGCGTCTTCAGAACAAGGGCATTTTTTGCAACCGCATCTCGGAGTTCACCGCCAAGCGTCTAGCGGATCTAGGGCTCCCGACGCATTTCATCCGCCGCCAAGGGCCGCAGAGCCAGCTCGTGCTGGCTCTGGAGGTCCTGCCCGTGGAGATGCGTCTGGTTCATTTTGTGCGGCCTCGGCACGCGTACCCCACCTTGCCGCCGGTTGGGATGCCGTTGCGAGCACCTCTGCTGGAGTATTTTCCGTGGGACCAGCATCCCAGTGCGGCGGAGAAAATCGCCAATCAGACGCCGCCGTGTTTGAGTGAAGACCATTTGACCAGTTTTGGGGTTCTCACCCACGCCGAGCTCGATGAGATTGTCTCCATCGCCCATCGGGTGGACGACTTTCTGCAGGGCCTCTATGCGGGGGCTGGGCTGCGTCCGATAGAGTTCTCCATCCATTTTGGGCGTTATTGCAACAGCCAAGGGGAGAGCTCTTTTCTCATTGCCGATGATCTGTTGCCGGACCCGCGTTTGCTGCGCTTTCAAGGCGAGAAGACTGAAAAGACCGGGAAAACCAAGACGCTCTATGATGTCTGCGGGACGGGAGCCTATCGTTTTATCGCCGAGCAATTCGGCCTGCTCCACGGCCTGGCCTGAGTTTGTATGGAACCGCCTGCGCACTCTCCCAAGGAACCTTCATGGCTTTAAGTCCTTCAGAACTCCAGGCTCTCCTTCGGCAAGCCTTTCCGGATGCCGACATAGAGGTCAAAGACCTGGCGGGCGATGGCGACCATTATGCCGTTCGGATTGTGGATGCCTCTTTTGCGGGCAAGTCCAGAGTCCAGCAACACCAGCAGGTCTATGCGGCTTTAGGGGGCCGCATGGGCGACACTTTACACGCGCTGGCTCTCCAGACGGAGGTGCCGGCTTCTTCTTCCCCCGTTTCTCACAATTGAGGCGTTTTTTGATATGACGACACCTTCCCCCTCTGCTGCCTCTTCGCCGCTTTCTCAAGCCTCCGAGGAGGGTGCGCAGCAAACCATTCGAGAAGCCTTGCGGACCCATGCGGTTGTCCTCTTTATGAAGGGGGACCCGTTACAGCCTCGGTGTGGTTTTTCCAAAATGGTGGTGGACATCTTGCAACACCTTCGCGTGACCTTCGAAAGCGTGGACGTCCTAGCGTCGCCCGATATGCGGCAGGCTATCAAGGTGTTTTCCAATTGGCCGACGATTCCTCAGCTCTATGTCCGCGGCGAGTTTATCGGAGGGTGCGATATCGTGCGCGAAATGTTCGAAACAGGCGAACTCGCTTCTCTGTTGAAATCCTCTGGGGCCGTCTCGAACGCCTGAGGCCGTCTTGCGTGGTGGCTGCGGGATCGAATCGAGCAGCCGCTCGCTCTCAAGTTTTTGGCGCGCTCTTTTTTTTCTGAGCGACAAGCCATAAAAACTGCATCGCGACCGTCGCGCCCGCCAGAGCCGTAATCCCGGCGGTGTCATAAGCCGGGGCGACCTCGACCACATCCATCCCGACAAGATTGAGAGGCGTGAGACCCTGCAAAAGGACCAAGGCCTCGCGGGTCGAGAGGCCGCCCACAACGGGCGTCCCTGTGCCGGGGGCGAAAGCCGGGTCCAAGCCGTCTATATCGAAAGTCACATAGCAAGGTCTGTCCCCGACGCGCGTGAGAACGAGGTCCAAAACCTCCCCCAGGCTCAAGCGTTCGAATTCCGCCATGCCCACCACCCGAAAGCCGTGCGTCTGAGGGTTATGCGTGCGTATCCCGATTTGGATGGAGTGCTCTGGCCGAACAATGCCCTCTCGAGCGGCGTGCCAGAACATCGTGCCGTGGTCAATGCGCCCGAGTTTGTCCTCCCAGGTGTCCGAGTGGGCGTCGAAATGAACCAGAGCCAGCGGCCCAAATCGCGCATAATGGGCCTTCAAAATGGGATAGGTCACGAAGTGATCGCCGCCGAGGGCTAGAATCTTCGGCCCCTGCTCGAGCAGACTTGAGATTTTTTTCTCGATGATCGTCGGCACAAGCTCGGGCTTGCCCGAATCGAAGAGGATGTCGCCCGCGTCCACGGCCGCCACCCGCCTGTAGAGGTTAGCACCCGACGGATAATGCATGTTCCAGGACAAATGCCCGGAAGCGAGCCGGATGGCTTGAGGCCCAAACCGAGCCCCCGGCCGTCCCGTCGTCGCAAGGTCGTACGGAACGCCGACAATCGCAACGTCCGCGCCTCGGAGGTCGCGCTGATAGGGCCGACGCAGAAAAGACAGAGCCCCCGAATAAGGGGGCTCCATGGAATAGTCGTGAGGCGTCGTCGCCGTAAAAGCACTGTCGCCGAGTTCTTCGTTCAGGTCTCTCACGATTCCAAACCGTATCGATAAAAAAGATAGAGCCCGACCACCAGAAGCGTCGCCAAAATCGCTTTATAACGCGCCTTGCGCTTGCGCATTTGGAGCTCTTTTTCGAAGCGTTCCTGTTCGCTCTTGTTCTTTTCGGGGTTTTGGTTGGCGTCGGTCATCGCAGAGCCTCGCCTGCTGCGGTCGCCGTCGTTTGCACCGGCGTTTGCACCGGTGTTTGCGCCGGTGTTTGAACCGGGGAGGGTTCCGCGCCAGTTTGAGTTCCATCGGCTGCTGGGGCTGGCGGCTCTGTTTTTTTGTTTTGTTCTGTCATAATCTCGGCCAGGCGTTCGAAGAAATTATCGGCGATTTTTTTACCTGCCGCCGCGACCAGCCTGTCGCCGAGTTGAGCGATCTTCCCGCCGATTCGCGCCGTCGCCTTATAGTCGAGCCGTGTCATGGCGGCGTCCAATTCGACGAGCGTCACCGTGGCCTCGCCGGAGGCAAAACCGGCTGCCCCCCCCTTGCCGCTTCCGACCAGGCGGTAGCCTCGTCCGGGGTCCATGTCTTTAATCTCAACGACGCCTTTGAAGTTGGCTTTGACGGGCCCCAGCTTGAGCTGCACTTCCCCGATAAAGGAATCTGTTTCGGCTTCGCGTGTCAGGCTTTTACACCCCGGGAGAGCCTCTTGAAGGACGGCGGGGTCCAAAAGAGCCCCCCAGACGGCTTGACGCGGGGCGGGGATCTCGTAAGAGTCGGTGAATTCCATAAGGCTCTCCTCTAGCAAAAATTTTCGTCCGGTGCAACCACCGGGCAACCGCCGGGCAACCACCGGGCAGTTCTCGGCCGGGGGCGTGCCAGGGTGTTTTTAGGGTGTTTGGTTCTCTCGGGCCGCCTCTCGGGCCACCTCTCGGAGCGTCGCCTGGGCCAAATGCGTTCCGGTAATTTGCACATTCAGGCGTGGCCCGAGTAAAAAACTACTCACGCCCAGATAGGTCTGGGCCCAAACGGGCGAATGGACGACGAGTCCTCCTTCAAACTGAGAAAGCCAATGGCGTGTTTCCGCATCCTGCGCGCGTGCCGTCTGATGCACCAGGACTTGGAGCTGATAAGCGATCGGACTGCGCGCCAAAAGCGGCAAGAGCTCTGGACTCGTCAGAAAGAGAACGAATTTTTTAGGCTCGTCATTCTGGGTGTCCAGCAGACCTGGCTGGGCAAAGGCCGCCAGGCCCAACCGGCCAAACGCCAGAGCCGGCGCACCTGTTTTTTCGGCGAAGCCCCGACAGAGTTCCGTCTCTATCAAGTCGTGTGCGCGCGCGGTGAGGCAAAACGGACGGTGCTGGTCCGTCAGAATAGAGCTCGCAATCGTGCCCGTTCGATAAAAATCCACGCCGAAGTGAAAGGGCGTTCGAATCGAAAGCGCGGTCTCGCCGTTTTTCTGAACGGGGCCGTAAAAAGTACCCCACGCGATTTTTTGCCCCTCCAGCACACGGACGCTGGGCCGGAAGAGCGTCGGGTCCGTAACCAGAAACAGCAGGCCTCGCGGCTGCATCATCAGGGCACTTTGCGTCAGGAGTTGTATCTCGAAAGCACGCTTTTGCAAATCGGAAGCCGAGGGCGCTTCAGAGACGCCTGCCCGTCCTCCCGCCGGTCCCTCTGGGGCCCAATACTGAAACGCATAGCGCGCGTCCAGGGCGGCGGCGCGTGCGGCCTCCAGGGCGAGCCCCGCATGCCCCTCCAGCGGATGCGAGGGCCCGACCACCAGGAGCGTCTTATGAAAATTCGGGGCGGTCGGGGCCGATTCGCCCGAGCCTCCCGGACTTTCTGGGTTAGACTGAGTCTCAGATTGCGCCTGGACGGTCTGACTTTCCCAGAAAAACACCAGAAAACACGCCAGAGCCAGGCACAGAACAAGACGGGGCACGAGACGGGCATGGGCCATGCTCTCTTTCTAGCCGGATCCTCTGTTGAATGCAATCAAACCTGGGTAACCCCGGGCAAGCCCAGGCTTGGCTTCACCGGGGCGTTCGCCGCGGGATTCGCCGCGGGATTCGCCGCGGGATTCGCATAGAGTGCGTCTCACGAACGGACACGGGGGCAGAGGCCCAGTTCTATGATGGGGTTAGGCGGCGGTGGCGGCGGCGGCGAGACCTTCCAACCATGCCGGCACGTGCCGGGGCCGAGAACTAGAGCTTGACTTTCCCACAGAGATGGGGCAAACTCCCTCGGCCCCGCCCCCACAGCCCCGCCCCCGGCGGCTGCCGGGTATTGACTTCCGGCGGCGAGGGCAGGGTCCCGTTTCGGACGCCTCTGTTGGAGGGGTCCCGTCCCGTCTTGAGTCGAGTTGAATCGAGGTCAGATAGAGAGAGCTATGAAAAAGAACATTCACCCGGACTATCATCGGATCACGGTTCAGATGACCAATGGCGAGACCTATCAGACCTGTTCGACGTGGGGCATGGCGGGCGATGTCTTGAAGTTAGAGGTGGACCCCTTGGTGCATCCTGCTTGGACGGGCGGAGGTCAGGTGTTGCTGGCTGCTGGGCAGCTTGCAAAATTCAATCGCCGATTTAAAGATTTAGACTTTTGATTTGAAATGATTTGAAATTCGATAATGCGTATTTTAGTCCGTAACAACAATGTAGACCAAGCTCATCGCACTTTGAAACGCCGTCTCCAGCGCGAGGGCGTTTTCCGGGAAATGCGGCTCCGCCGTTTTTTCGAGAAGCCTTCGAAAAAGAAGGCCCGCCTCAAGGCTGAGGCCATCCGGCGCCATCGCAAGACGATGCGCAAGCGCTTTGACCGCGAGGGCTACTGACTCGCTACGCCCCGCCTCGCAGGCGTCTGCCCGCAGGGACCTGTCAGACTAGAGGGTCAGTTAGGCCCGCTGCCGAAACACCTCTCGGACGTTCTGCCCGTGGGGACCTGTCAGACTTGGTTCGACCACTCTTGACGGCCGAAAAAACCTCTCAGGCGTCTGCCCGTGGGGACCTGTCAGACTTGTTGTAGAACCAGAGCGCGCCCTGTAGAGACGCCTTGAGGGGTCTGTTTCCTCTGGCCCGTTTTTTTTCCGGCTTTCCATCCGGATGGGGTGTGCTCTGGGAGGGAGGCACGGGGCTTCGAGGAGAAGAACTCTTGGTCCGTTCGCCCCGCCGCCGCCGCCGCCCGTTAGACGTATAGCCCTAGAGCCCTAGAGAGCCGCCCCCTGAGACGCCTTGAGGGGTCTGTTTCCTCTGGCCCGTTTTTTTTCCGGCTTTCCGTCCGGGTGAGGTGTGCTCTGGGAGGGAGGCACGGGGCTTCGAGGAGAAGAACTCTTGGCCCGTACGCCCTGCCGCCGCCGCAACAGCGGCCTGTGCCCGCAGGGGACCTGTCAGATTATAGAACCAGAGCGACGCCCTGTAGAGACGCCTTGAGGTGTCAGTTTCCTCTGGCCCGTCTTTTTTCCGGCTTTCCGTCCGGATGAGGTGCGCTCTGGGGAGAGTCTCGGAGATTCCGGGAAGAAGAGCTCTTGGTCCGCCCGCCCCGCCTCCGGCACAGCAGCCTGCCCGCATGGACCTGCCAGGCTAGAGGGTCAGTTAGGCCCGCTGCCGAACCACCTCGCAGACGTCTGCCCGTGGGGACCTGTCAGACTTGTTGTAGAACCAGAGCGCGCCCTGTAGAGACCCCTGTGAGGTCTGTTTCCTCTGGCCCGTTTTTTTTTCGGCTTTCCGTCCGGGTGAGGTGTGCTCTAGGAGGGAGGCACGGGGATTCGAGGAGAAGAACTCTTGGGCCGTACGCCCTGCCGCCGCCGCAGCAGCGGCAGCGGCCTGTGCCCGCAGGGGACCTGTCAGACTTATAGAACCAGAGCGAAGTTCCACGAGACGCCCTGTAAGATGCCCTGGGGGGTCTTGAGGGGTCTGTTTTCTCTGGCCCGTTTTTTTTCGGCTTTCCGTCCGGGTGAGGTGTGCTCTAGGGGGGAGGCACGGGGATTCGAGGAGAAGAACTCTTGGGCCGTACGCCCCGCCGCCGCCGCAGCGGCCTGTGCCCGCAGGGGGCCTGTCAGACTTATAGAACCAGAGCGAAGTTCCACGAGACGCCCTGTAAGATGCCCTGGGGGGATCTTGTGGGGTCGGTTTCCTCTGGCCCGTTCTTTTCCGTCTTTCCGTCCGGGTGAGGTGTGCTCTAGGGGGGAGGCACGGGGATTCGAGGAGAAGAACTCTTGGGCCGTACGCCCCGCCGCCGCCGCAGCGGCCTGTGCCCGCAGGGGACCTGTCAGATTATAGAACCAGAGCGACGCCCTGTAGAGACACCTTGAGGTGTCAGTTTCCTCTGGCCCGTCTTTTTTCCGGCTTTCCGTCCGGGTGAGGTGTGCTCTGGGGAGAGTCTCGGAGATTCCGGGAAGAAGAGCTCTTGGTCCGCCCGCCCCGCCTCCGGCACAGCAGCCTGCCCGCATGGACCTGCCAGGCTAGAGGGTCAGTTAGGCCCGCTGCCGAACCACCTCGCAGACGTCTGCCCGTGGGGACCTGTCAGACTTGTTGTAGAACCAGAGCGCGCCCTGTAGAGACCCCTGTGAGGTCTGTTTCCTCTGGCCCGTTTTTTTTCGGCTTTCCGTCCGGATGAGGTGTGCTCTAGGAGGGAGGCACGGGGATTCGAGGAGAAGAACTCTTGGGCCGTACGCCCTGCCGCCGCCGCAGCAGCGGCAGCGGCCTGTGCCCGCAGGGGACCTGTCAGACTTATAGAACCAGAGCGAAGTTCCACGAGACGCCCTGTAAGATGCCCTGGGGGGTCTTGAGGGGTCTGTTTTCTCTGGCCCGTTTTTTTTCGGCTTTCCGTCCGGGTGAGGTGTGCTCTAGGGGGGAGGCACGGGGATTCGAGGATAGGGCTGTCGGGCCGTATGGCCCGTACGCCCCGACGCGCGGGTCCGTAAAGAAACAGGGCGGAGACATGTCCGTCGTCCCGCGTCGAGTACCCCGGCTTACAGGCTCTCAGTCGCGGCGGAGCGGGTGCCTTTTGTTTTTGTTCCGGTTCCCCTAGGTTGCAGATTTTTTCGCCCTGGGTCCTCTTGTACCGGGTCCTTTTGTTCCGGCTTTTTTGGCGCCGGGCTTTTTGGCGCCGGGCTTTTTGACACCGGACTTTTTGGCTCCGGATTTCCCTGTTCCGGGAGAGGAAGTTTTCCTCCGAGTTGGACTCTTGGCCGGAGGGACTTCGACAGGCGCGGTCGGGTGGGACTCAAACCCTTCGAAAACTCCTTCGCCACCGAGTAGTCCGCCGGGTAGTTCACCGGGGCCACCGGGCAGCCCTGCCAGCCCCGGTGGCACCGCCGCCTTCGAAACCCGCGCCCCCGTTTTTCGAGTGGACCCTGTCTTACGCCCGCCTACGGCGGCGGCCGGCTTTTTTTTGGAAGGGCTTTTGGACGCAGGCGTTTTGCGTGCGGCGGTTGACTCTTTTTTTCTGGCGGTTTTCGCGTCTTTTTTGGACTCAAGCCCCGCCGGTTTCGCACCGGAGGCATGCCGAACCGCTTCCCCGCCTGACGCTCGGAGACCGGCAGGGCCCACAAGGGACTCTTCCGCTTTTATGCCACTTTTGAGGTCTTGAAATTCTTTCAGAGCTCCCCCCCCCAGGGCACTCTCCAGGGCACGACCCGGGGGCGCAGGCGGTTGCACCCCCCCCATACGCTCGCCGGGGGCCGGGCCGACTTCGCCCACCAGCGGCCGGATATTCACGGAAGCCGTGTGGCGCGCCCCTAAGAGCTTGGCGACCATTTTCATAGCCCCGGACGGCTGGGCACCCTGAGAAAAAATACGCACGGTTTGTTTCTGAAGCCCCTTCTTGCCGGATAGACGCTTGGCCACCATGAGCGTTCTGGCGTCGGTGCCAAGATAGTGGTCGAGTTGGTCCCCGGGCGTGGTGGCAATCCGATACAAAGCCCGCCCTACGTCCTCAGACGAGATGACGCCCATGACGGGATTTCGAAGCGCATCCACATAATTCCGCGCGATCCGGCCGTAATGCGAGTCCGATTTGTCAAAAGAACTGGAGAACTTTTCGTACAAGCTGCTCTCGACAAGGCCAGGGTGGACGGTTTTGACGCGAATCCCAGTTCCCGCCAATTCGATGCTCAGAGACTCCCCCAGCAAGGATAAAGCGGCCTTGGTCGAAGCATAGATGCTCAGCATCGGGACGCCTATTTCAGCCACCACGGACGAGACATTCAGAATCGTGCCGCTGTGCCGTCTGCGCATATGAGGCAAAACCGCCTGGATCAGACGCACGGGGCCGAAGTAATTGACGTCAAAAAGGTCTTTGGCTTCGTCCACGCTGGTGGTTTCGAGCGCGCCGAACAGAAGAGCTCCCGCATTATTGATCAGCACATCCAGGCGGCCCCCCAGCCTGTCCGAGTTCAGGGCTCGGGTCACAGCGGTTTTCGCCTGTCTATCGTCTGTCACATCCAATTTGAGAAGTTCAACATTTTCGTACTTCTCAAAGAGGCCTTTAGAGCGAGCGCGGTCTCGCACGGTTGCGACGACGTTCCATCCTTCTCGGGCGAAAATTTCCGTTGTCGCGCGGCCAATTCCGGAGCTCGCTCCGGTGATAAGGACATTATTGGGCATCAGTTTTCTCTGGTTTCAAATTCGATCGGCACTCCCATCCGGGTTGAATTGCAACCGGACAATTCAATTTCTTTAAGGCTAGACGAGCCTCCCCTGAAACTGGCACAAAAAGATCGTGCTTGTCAAGCCAGACGCCTTTCGTCTGCCGATTCGTGGATTTATTTTGCGGATAAACGCGGATAAAATCAGGCACAGAGGCCATAATGGGCCTTTTTAGGAAAGCAAAAGCGTTCTAGGTTTCGAGCAAGTCCCGTGGCAGGGTCGGTTTCTAGGAAGAGGCCGGCTAATTGGGCCTCGCCTTGAGCGGGCTCAAAGCGTTGGGCGCGGTGTTGAGCCTGAGTCCAGGGCAGGCTGGACGCAATCGACATGCCGATGACCGAGTGATAAACGCCGCACATCCCCGCATCGGTCTGATAGCCGGTGCCGCCCGGCAGAATGCGCGTATCGGCGGTCGGGACATGCGTATGCGTCCCGACCACAAGACTCGCCACGCCGTCGCACAGATACGCGAAGCTCTGTTTTTCGGCGCTGGCCTCGCCGTGAAAATCCAGAATGAGGGCGTCCAAATGGTTCGCCCGAGGCGGCCCTTGCGGCAGAATTTTTTCAAGACAGTGCCACGGGTCCTGGAAGGTGCGCATAAAGACCTTCCCCATGAGATTAATAACACGAATGCGGTGACCCGAGGGGAGGCTCAAGGTGAGAAGACCCGTCCCCGGACGCCCAGGCGGATCATTGAGAGGACGTAAAAGCCTGGGCTCTGTTTCAAAAAAAGCGTCGATATCCTTCTGATCCCAGATATGATTCCCAGAGGTCATCACATCAATACCAGACTCAAAGAGCTCTCGCGCGATTTTAGACGTGATACCGCTGCCGTGCGCGGCATTCTCGACATTGGCAATCACGGCGTGGGCCCCATAGTGTGCCCGAAGCTCGCCGAGGTATTTCTGGACGGCCTCTCGGCCGGGACGCGCAAAAATATCCCCCAGAAAGAGTAAGCGGCATGCCTCCCGAGTCATACGTCAAGACCCCCCGGTTCAGAGCTCAAAACGCACAAAACGCTCGGGCGTCAGGAGCGCATCCAGTTTCTGGTCGTGAGACTCCGTCGGCACATCGGCCATGTATTGTTCCTCATAAGCGACGCCAAAGGCGAAGAGCCCCCTGTTACGCTGCCGGAGGGCCACCAGGGTTCGGTCATAATAGCCGCCGCCATAGCCCAAGCGGAAGCCTCGAGGGTCCCAGGCTAGAAGCGGCACGCACACATGCGTGGGCGTCAGGGCCGAATCCATCCGGGCGGGAACCGGGATGCCATAGCGGCCCTCCGTCAGAGCGTCCCCCACCCGCCACGCGTAAAACTGGAGGGGCAGACCCGGACGCGGTGCCCCGGGAAGAAGCGTCACAACCCCTCTCGCCCCCAAAGCCTCCAGAAGCGGGAGGACATCCAATTCGTCCCGAGACGGATAATAGGCCGCCAGCCGCGTGCTTTCGTCCAATGTCACACCCGGGATGACGTCCTGGGTGATGTTCTCGAAGAAGCGGCGACACACCTGCTGGGCTGCCTGGTTCCGCCGGGCCTCTGAGAGACTCGCCTCTGAGAGGCTCGCCTCTGAGAGGCTTGCCCGAAGAGCCCGAGCTTTGTATCTTGCTTGTTCTTTGGAAAGCACCACCGCGACACGCTAGGATCAAGCCCACAGGATCAAACCATGAGCACACCAATCATTCTCGTCGGCATGATGGGGGCTGGCAAAAGCGAAATCGGAAAGAGGCTCGCCGGATGTCTCCGCCGCCCTTTTCTCGATAGCGATACCCAGATTGAATTGCAAGCGAAAAAAACCATTCCGGAGCTTTTCGCAAGCGAGGGCGAAGCACGCTTTCGCCGCTACGAAGCCGCGGTCATCCCCGCTCTTTTCAAGACGCCGGTGTCAAGAGCCCCCTCGGCGCGTCGGTGTGCCTTTGTGCTAGCCCTGGGCGGCGGCGCGTTCGAGAATCCGGCTACGCGTTCTTTTCTGCTGCGTCGAGCTTGCTGTGTGTGGCTCGATGCCCCGGCCTCTGTGCTGGCCCGCCGGCTGGGCCCCGGCGGGCCCGGCCGGCCGCTGGCGGCGGGGCGAACCCGGACGCGCCTTCTCGTGCGCATGCATCAATTAAAGCAGGCTCGAAAAAAAAATTATCAAAAAGCCCGTTTTAGAATAGAATCAGGAGGCCGCTCCCCCGACAAAAGCGTCGAGCTTGTGCTGCGTCTGTTTCTTGCAGGGGGACGCTGAAAGAACACCGAACCGAGAAGCCTACCGAGAGACCAGTGCCCCGTGGCTATTGTGGGTATGAGACCAGATACATCGTTTGCGCTCGAGACGCCCCCCAGGCCGCAGCCCGCCGCCGGGGAAGCTCCTGCTCTTGTCGAACGCCTCGCTGTCCGAGGCACGCTTCCCGGGACAACAACCGAGGCATTCGCTTACGACGCGACGTTCGGAGCGGGCGTTCGTTTTGAATTCCTGGAGCTCTTGCACCAGAGAGGCCTGAAACGCTGCTTCGGGATCATGGACGAGGCCCTCGTCTCGAAAGGAGGGGCGGCTTTCTTAGACTTTCTAGAAAACCACCAGATTCGGTGCTATGTGCAGGTTCTGCCCGCCTGCGAGACCACGACTAAAAAACTCGAGACCGCCGGGCACGTTTTGGAAGCCTGGTTGGCTCAAAACATGGAGCGCAGCGATCTCGTGTTCGGCCTAGGCGGGGGCGTTATCGGCGACCTGACGGGCTTTTGCGCTTCTATTGCGCTGCGCGGTGTGGGGTTTGTGCAGATTCCGACGACCTTGCTCGCTCAGGTGGACAGTTCCGTCGGAGGCAAAACAGCCGTCAATACGCCTTTAGGCAAAAATCTCATCGGCACTTTTCACCAGCCGGTGGCCGTTTTGTGCGACACAGATTTTCTACAGACACTGCCCGTGCGCGAGATACGCGCCGGGTTTGTGGAGCTCGTCAAGCACGCTCTGCTGGCCGATGCGGCTTTTTTCGACTGGCTGGAGGCCCAAGGCCCCGCTCTTTTGGCGGATACCCCTGCCCGGCAGACGGCTCTGCGCCGGTCGTGTGCCATCAAGGCGCAATTGGTCGAGGCCGATGCCACCGAGTGCGACCGACGGGCTCTTTTGAACCTGGGACACAGCTTCGGCCACGCTTTGGAGCTTTTGGCTCTGCATGCCCGGGTTTCCCTCCGCCACGGTGAAGCCGTCGCGATGGGGCTCGTGCTGGCCTTTCGTTTTTCCGTACGCCTGGGTCTGTGTTCGGAAGCGGCGTTGAAGCGCGTGGTGGCCTTTTTTGAGGCGCTCCAGATTCCGACACGCTGGGAAGCTCTGGGCCTCGTCCCAGAGGCCCACGCCATGAAAACCGCCATGGCTCGAGACAAGAAAAATCAGCAGGGCGTGATTCGGCTCGTCCTGGTGCGTCGGATCGGCGAAGCCTTTTTATGTGCCGATTATCCGCCGCCCGAACTCGATCGTTTTCTGGCCGAGGCCTTCCGGTCTCGGTCTCTCTCCGGACAGGCCCCCGAGGCCCCCGAGGCCGACGGAGCGGGTGCCGGCGCATGACGTATGCGCTCTGGCTGATTATGGGGTCTATTTTTGTCTGCCTTGTGCTGAGTGCGCTTTTTTCGGCCTCCGAGACCGCTTTGACGGGATTTTCGCGCCCTCGAATCACGCATATGGCTCAAGAGGGCAATCGACGCGCCCAGCGTCTCCTTCGAATCGCCGACAAACAAGAGTCTCTCTTGGGGAGTATCCTCATCGGAAACAATTTGGTTAACATTCTAGCCTCTGCGTTGGCGACCTCTGTTTTTCTGGCGCGCTTCGGAGAAACAGGCATTGCGATGGCCACGCTGTCGATGACGGTCTTGATTCTACTGTGTAGCGAAATTGTCCCCAAGTCGCTCGCCCTCCGCAACCCAGAGCGAGCCGCTCTGATTTTAGTCCCCTCGATGATGCCGCTTTTACGGTGTTTCCATCCTTTTTCCCTGTTCACGGCCCGTTTCACCCGTCTGTTTTTGCGACTCGTTTCCAGAAACCCGACGGCCTCAGAGGCCCCCGATTCCAAACAAGAGGAAGAACTCCGTGGGGCCATCCACCTCCATGGGGCCCAGCCCAGCGAGGACCCCAAAGAGGCCGCGGACGAACGCGAGATGCTCTTATCCGTCCTGGATTTGGATGAAATGAAGGTGACCAATGTGATGACACCCCGAGGCGACATCTTCATGTTGGACGCTCAGCTGGCTCCCGACAAGTTGATGGGGAAAATCGTAGACTCGCCTTTTACCCGCATGCCGGTTTTCCAGAACGACCCCGAGAATATCATCGGCGTCGTTCACGCGAAAAATGTTCTCAAGATCTGGTGTCGGGCTCCTTCCAAACCCATCCGCGTCGAGGATGCGATGACGCCGCCCTGGTTCGTGCCAGAGACCACGACGCTCGACGACCAACTCCGGGCTTTCCGAGACAGACGCGAACACCTGGCCTGTGTCATCGATGAGTATGGCTCTTTTCTGGGTGTCGTAACGCTCGAAGACGTCTTAGAGACCATCGTAGGAGAGATCGCCGATGAACACGATGTCGATGAAGCGGACCTCACCTTTGAGTCCGACGGCGTTCTGACGGTCCAGGGCGATGTGACGTTGCGCATGCTCAATCGGGAACTCGGTCTCCATTTACCCGAGGACCAGGTCTCAACGGTCGGGGGCTTGGTGATGTTTCAGGCGCGTCTCATTCCGAATGTGGGGCAGACTTTTTGCTTTTTCAATATGCGTTTCACGGTCCTGGAATTGGATGGGAATCGCATCTCCAAGCTGCGTTTAACGCTTCCGTCCGAGAGGCAGGCGGCCTCGTGAAGCCCGCTGGCGGTCATCCCGGCGGTCATCCTGAGGATGTCAGGCTCTGGGGGGGGCGTTTTTCAGGCGACCCTGGGGCTATTTTGACACGCATTAACGCCTCTATTGACATAGACAAGCATCTGTATGCCGAGGACCTCGAGGGGTCTCGGGCGCATTGTCGAATGCTTGCGAAACAGAACATCCTGACCGAGGACGAGGCTTCCAAAATCCTGGCGGGCCTCGAGCTGGTGAAACGCGACCTGGAAACTGGGGCTCTGGCGTTCCGGCCCGAACTAGAGGACATCCACACCCACATAGAAAAGGCTCTTATCGAGAAAATAGGGCCTCTAGGGGGCAAACTCCACACGGGACGGAGCCGCAACGACCAGGTCGTCACGGCCTTTCGTTTGTGGCTTCGGAAGGCGATTTTTCGCCAGACGGCTCTGGGGCGGGGTTTGATTGCGGCTCTGCTGGCCCGGGCCGAGGAGCTGGCTGATTGTCCTATGCCGGGGTATACGCATCTCCAGCCGGCTCAGCCGGTCACCATGGGGTTCCATCTCCTGGCCTATGCGGAAATGAGCTTCCGAGACCTGGAACGCTTATCGGCGTGTGGCAAGCGTGTCAATGCCTCGCCGCTGGGGAGTGCCGCGCTGGCGGGCAGTTCTTTCCCGCTCGACAGAGCCTATGCGGCGACGCTTCTGGGGTTTGACTCGGTGATGGGAAATGCGATGGATGCGGTGGCCTCGCGCGATTTCTGTCTGGAGTATTTGGGTGTCTCGGTCCTTCAGAGTCTCCATCTTTCCAGACTGGCCGAGGAAATGGTATTATGGTGTTCCCCCGCTTTTGGGTTCATAGAGTTCTCGGATGCTTATGCGACGGGTTCGTCGATCATGCCTCAGAAGCGCAACCCGGACGCCGCCGAACTGGTCCGAGCTAAGTCGGGGCGTATTCTCGGGAATTTTACGGGCTTAGCCACGGTCCTCAAGGCGCTCCCTATGGCTTATGCGAAGGACCTTCAGGAAGACAAACGTTTCGTCTTCGAGGTGTATGAGGACATGCATCTCCAGTTGGAGGCCATGACAGGGCTTATCCAAGATTTTACGGCGTGCCCGGCTGCGATGCGGCGGGCTCTGGGGGCGGGATTCATCACGGCGACCGAGCTGGCTGATTGGCTCGTGCGTCATTTGGGCCTCCCGTTCCGCGAGGCCCACGCTTTGACGGGGGCTCTGGTGCAATGTGCCGAAGAACGCCAGTGCCAACTCCACGAGCTCTCTCTGGACGAGATGCGCCGTTTTCATCCGGGCCTGACGGAAAAAGTCTATGACGTTTTAGACCCCGAACGGGCGATTGACGCCAAACAAGGGTATGGCGGGACGGCTCCGGCCGAAGTCCGAGCCGGTGTTCAACGCCTCCGCACGAGGCTTCACGCATGGCCGCCGCCCAATTCGCCCGGGTCGCCCGGGGGGGGAGCCGTTGAGGAAGCTGTTAAGGGTGCTGTTGCGGACAACCCGGACGCCCCCGGGACGTGAGCCGGGGCGTGAACGGAATTGTGCCTCGTGGCCCTTGGGGGTCTCCTGACGTACAGGCTGCTGGCCTGGCCCCCGGCCGGATGTTTGGCCGGATGTTTGGCCTGCTATCACGGGGGCGTTTGTGCAAATTCTGCAAGTTCTGGGGAGGCCTGGGCCTAGGTCTGGGCCTAGGTCTGAGTTTGGGCCTCGCTCTATCGGGCTGCGCCCGCCTGGATGAACCTCGGCCGCACGCTGCGCCTACCGAGTCGCGCCTCTATCCGCCCGCCGAACGCCATGTCGAGGAACCCCAGCCATCAGAGGTGCAACCGGATACGCAATCAGAAACGCGTTCTTCTACGCCTTCCTCGGATTCTGTGGGTTCTGTAGGTTCTGTTCCGTGACAGCCCCGGCGCGTGCTTCCTTGCCGGCCTCTTTCGAGCCTCGGGCGTCCTGGTATGGCTGGGACGCGTCGGGCCGGCTGGCCGTGGACCGGCGGCCTCTCGCGGCCCTCTTTGAGGGCTATCCGACGCCCTTTTATCTCTATGACGCTCGGACCATTCGAGAGAACGCTCGTTTTTTCCAGACGGAACTTCGAGCGGCTCTTCCTGGTCACACGCTCCGGTCGTTTTTCGCCGTGAAGGCGAATGATCGTCTTGCGATTCTCCGCCTCATGCATCAGGCGGGGCTGGGCTTCGATATCGTGAGTTGGGGCGAAGGCCAACGCGTGTTAGCCGCCGGCGCGCGGGCGGACGCGATGGTTTTTTCCGGCGTCGGTAAAACGCCCGACGAAATTCGGGCGGCTCTAGAGGCCGGTCTAGGCGTGCTCCATCTGGAGTCCGACGAGGAATTGGCGTGTCTTTTGACTCTATTGGGTTCTGGTTCTTTTCCGGCTTACAAAGACCGGCGGGTTGGGGTTGCCATCCGGCTCAATCCGGCGACGCAGGTTGCCTCGCATGCCTATATTTCGACGGGCCATGCGGCGAGTAAATTCGGCGTCCCGCCCGACCTCGCCATGGCGATGGTCCGAAAAATCCAGCAGAGCCCGCTTCTTTCTTTCGAGGGTTTGGCGGTCCATCTGGGGTCTCAATTGACGCAATTGGAGGATTTTGCGCGGGGGTTTGGGCGGCTCGCCTCGTTCTGTGAGGCTCTTGTGGAGGCGGATTTGCCGCTGCCCGAGGCTCTGAGTCTCGGGGGCGGTCTGGGGGTCGCTTATCAGAATGAACCCGAGATTGCTCTGGCGGCCTATGGGGCGTGTATTCGCGAGACGTTGGGCCATCTCCCCATCGGGACGTTGTGCTTTGAGCCAGGTCGGCGGCTGATTGCTCAAGCGGGTATTCTCGTGATGCGTGTCATTCGGCGCAAAAACCTGCCGCAGCGTCGTTGGCTTGTTGTGGACGGCTCTATGACGGAGTTGCTTCGTCCGGCTCTTTATGGGGTGCGTCACAATTTTCTGCCGGATTCTCTGCCGGATTCCTCGGCGGGGTCGGCGGCGTTGCATCCTGTGGATCTTGTTGGTCCGGTGTGCGAGTCCTCGGATTGTTTTGCGCGGGGGCTTCTTTTGCCGCCGCTTGAAGCGGGAGCTTATCTCATTGCGGAGAGCTGTGGGGCTTATGGCAGTGTGATGGCGAACGCTTATAATGCCCGTGCTCTGCCTGCCGAGTGGCTCTATGAGGACGGCAAGATGGTGCAGATTTGTCAGGCGTGGGGCGTTTCTGAGCTTTTGGGGCGCGAGACCCTTGCCTCATGAAGCCGGGTATGAACCCGGGGGAGGCAGCCGGGCTGGCCGACGAGACGCTTGTTTCGTCGGTCTGGGCGGAAATTCAATTAAATTCAACTAAAAGTTTATTTTTTTTTCAAAAAGCCCAAATTCTGTTTTCTTATTTGAAATGATTTGATATAATAACCTTGCCTTCGTGATGAGCCAATGCCGCGATGGTAAGGACCTTGCGTCCTTTGGTGTTTCCTCCCTTAAACCTGGGCCGCCTGGTAGAGATACCGGCGGCTTTTTTTTTGGCTCTGTCCGACCGAGGGTGGCAGAGGTGGCGGGGTGTTTAGGCTCCCGGCCTTCAGGGCCTATTGGCTCTTCGTCTTGCCTCAATCTTCAATCTTCTCACGAGACGCAGGCTTCAAGCCCCCAATGCATCCAGCCGGGGTCCAATTCTCCCCGGGCAAAGAGTTCAATCTTTTCCTGGCGAGGGAACATGGCCTCGATATGTTCTTTCACCACTTTGGGTTTTACGCTGTGAGGGCCTCGTTCCTCTTGCACCAATTGCTTGACGTTGCGAGCCCCCCTCGGCTGAGGAATGCGGCCTCGCTTGAACACCAGACATAATTCGCACTGACTCAGGGTGTAGAAGCCAGGATTGGTTTTCATTTTGTCCCAGACGAACGCCACGGTCGCCCACTCGAAGCCCCACCCTTTGCCCAATTCCATGGCTTGGTCAAGGTGCGGACTGCTGGACCACAGAAACAAAAGCGAGTCTCTGTCCGCAATGTCAGCGACGGGCAATTCCAAGAGTTGTTTTTTTGTCATCGTCGGGTAGTGCCGGATGGCTCCGCCCGTGTCCTGTCCTCCAGCCCCATTGTGCTGCAGCTGCCCCTTATAGTCCCAAGGCGGGTCTGCATAAATCACCTGAAATTTAGAATCAGGCAAAGAAAAGCGGAGGGCAGGCGACACCTCTTTGCAAAAGGCCCCTCTAGCTGTGCCGTCCTGCAGCTTTTTCACCTACACCCTCTTTTTTCCACCGTTCCCGAGGCTTATATCACGAGATCAGCCTTCTCGCAACCGCCAGGCTAGGCGGGCTAGCCTGCCTAGGCAGCGGTGTTCGAATCGCCGAGAAATTGGTCCAAGCGTGTCAGGATCTCGATAGGGATCACCTGCCAGAATTTCTCTCGAGTCTGCTCCCATCTGAGTAAAAGCTGCCGGGCAAAAGCAGAATGCGTCAAATCGGCGTGGCGTTGCACCAGACTCCGGAGTTCCTCTTCCCAGGCGGGGTGGTGTTGCGTGTCGGTGAGACGAAACACTTGGATGGTCTCGGAGTTGATGCGGGCGGGGAAATGCGCGTCGGGGTCATAGACGAAAGCCATGCCTCCTGTCATGCCTGCGCCGAAATTGGGGCCGGTTTTGCCTAAAAGGACGACTCGGCCGCCGGTCATGTATTCGCAGCCATTGGCCCCGCATCCCTCGGCGACGCACAGAGCCCCAGAGTTCCGGACAGCCAGCCGCTCGCCGGCGCGCCCAGCGGCGTAGAGCTCGCCCGAGGTCGCTCCATATAAAACCGTGTTGCCCATAATATGATTCTGCTGCGTCTGGAGCATAGAACGACGCGGCGGATGGAGAATCAGCGTCGCGCCGCTCAAGCCTTTCCCCACATAGTCATTGGCGTCGCCTTTGACGATGATGGTGAGACCTCTGGCTCCGAACGCGCCCAGCGATTGCCCCGCCGACCCACGCAACTGAAGCGTCAAATGCCCCGGCGGAAGCCCCTGAGGCCCAAAACGCCGGATGATGGCCGAAGAAACACGCGCGCCGACCGTGCGATGCGTGTTTTGGACGCGATAGACGAGCTCCATTTTCTCGCGCACCTCGAACAGAGGCGAGGCGTCACGGATGATCTGAGCATCTAGACTGTCGGCGACCTCGTTTCTTTGTTGACTCCGTTGAGGATAGGGGACCACAGGGGCATCCTCGACTCGGATGAGCAACGGATTGAGATCCACCGCATCCAAAAAGGGCGACCCGCGCGCAATCTGGCGCAATAAATCGGTTCGGCCGACAATCTCGTCCAGGTTCTGAGCCCCGAGTTCTGCCAAGATTTCTCGAATTTCCTCGGCGATGAAGGTGAAAAGGCGTGTGATTTTTTCGGGCGTTCCGGTGAATTTTTCTCTGAGTTTTTCGTCCTGCGTACAAATGCCGACCGGGCAGGTATTCGAGTGACACTGGCGGACCATCAGGCAGCCCATGGCGACCAGGCTCGCAGTTCCAATCCCGTATTCGTCGGCCCCCAGCAGAGCGGCAATGACGACGTCTCGGCCGGATTTCAGGCCGCCATCCGTTCTGAGGCGCACTTTACTCCGCAACCCGTTCATGGACAAGACCTGGTGCGTTTCGGCGAGACCGATCTCCCAGGGCAGCCCGGCGAATTTAATGGAACTCTGAGGCGAGGCCCCCGTGCCGCCACTATGCCCCGAGACCAGAATGATATCCGCATGAGCCTTGGCCACCCCAGCGGCGATGGTGCCGATGCCACTGCGAGCCACCAGTTTCACACACACCTGAGCCATAGGATTGATTTGCTTGAGATCATAAATGAGCTGGGCCAAATCCTCGATGGAGTAAATATCATGATGGGGCGGCGGCGAGATCAAAGTCGTGCCTATCGTCGAATGACGCAGCCGCGCAATGAGAGGCGATACTTTGAAACCAGGGAGTTGACCGCCTTCCCCGGGTTTGGCCCCTTGGGCCATTTTGATTTCTATCTCGCGGCAATTATTGAGATATTCGGCCGTCACCCCAAACCGCCCCGAGGCAATCTGCTTGATAGCCGACGAAGCGTTATCGCCATTGGTGCGCGGGACATAGCGGGAGGCGTCCTCGCCACCTTCGCCCGAGTCGGATCGGGCGCCGATCCGGTTCATCGCAATCGCGATGGTCTCGTGGGCCTCGAGCGAAAGAGCCCCCAGGGAAATGCCCGGGGCCACCATTCTTTTGCGAATCGCTGTTACGGATTCGGTGTCCTCTACATCCAGAGGGCGGGCTTTTTTCGTGTAGAACGAAAGAAGGTCTCGGATTGTCGTCGGCGGAAGCTGCTTCAATTGCGCACTATATTGTTTGTAGAGTTGATACGATTCCTTCGCAAGAGCGTCTTGTAAAATCCGTATCGCTTGGCCGTCCCAGCCATGCGGTTCCTGGCCGTGTCTGGCGCGGAAAAAACTCCCCACCGGCAAGAGGACGGAAGAGGCGGCCTCCTCAGGGGCAGCTGGGGCCTCGGCCCAGACCTCGTCATGGAGTGCCAAGAGTTTTTGTTGCAACCCCGCCAAGCCAATCCCCGAAACACAGGAGGGCACACCCGGAAAAAAGTCATGGACCAGGGCTCGGGCTAGGCCTATGATCTCGAAATTGTAGCCCCCTCGATAAGACGACAGGACGGCAATGCCCATTTTCGACATAATCTTGAGAAGACCCTTTTCCACAGATTTCTGATAATTGGCGAGCAAGGTCTGAGCGTTCTTTTCCTTTGTCAGGCCCTGTTCTAGGCGGGCCAGCAAGGTCTCTTGAGCCAACCACGCATTGACGCTTGTGGTGCCGCACCCAATCAGCACGGCGGCGTAATGGACGTCATAGCCCTCGGCGAGCTGGACGTGAATGGTCGCAAAAGTCCGGAGCTTGTGCGCGTGCAGACGCGTATGAACGAGCCCGGCCACGAGAATCATGGGGAGAGCCACCCGCTCGGCCGAAAGGGCGCGGTCGCTCAGGAACAAATGCACGCGCCCGGCGTGAACGGCGTCTAGAGCCTGTTCTGCCACCAGCTGGATGGCCTCGTCGAGGGCGTCCGGCCCCGCCGCAAGGTCCTCGCGCGGGACGGTGCAATCCAGCCAGAACGCTTCCGCCTCGAGGGTCTTATAGAGGGACTCAAAAGCGTGTGTCAGCAAAACAGGGGAGTCTAGGTGGTAAAAAGAAGCCCCTGGGGGGTGATCTGGGGGGGCTGGGGGAGCCTTGCCATGCGGGCTTTCGGCTACGGCGAGTCCCCCCGGCTGGTTTTCTGGTCGGTTTCCTGAGAGGTTTCTCGGTAAAGGGCTTTTGGTCTCTGTTTGGGGGGGGGCGTGGATTGCGCCCTTGTCTTGGGCCGCGTGCGACGCTGCCATGAGCGTGCCATGGATGCCGCCAAATCGAGTTTTCAGGCTCATGACGAAGCGTTCGCGGAGCGAATCAATCGGCGGGTTCGTCACTTGAGAAAAATTCTGTCGGAAAAAATGATGCAACGGCCGATAGCCCGGTGCCAGCACGGCGAGCGGCGAGTCGTCGCCCATCGAGCCAGTCGGCTCGAGGCCGGTCTCGCCCATGGGGGCTAACACAAGGTCCACGTCCTCCAGCGTCCAGCCCGCCGCCTTTTGCAGGTGCGTCCGTTGAGAAGCCGTGAGATTTGTTGCCAGACTGGCGGCCTTGGGGGGGAAGGTGAAAGGCACGCTCTGCGAGCGGGGCGTCGTGCTTGTGTGGCGCGTGGCGACGAAGCTCTTGAGAGCCGCATCGTCATAAAAGTCTCCCTCTTCCAGATGGACGCCGAGCATTTGGCCGGGCCCGACGGTGCCTTTTTGGGTAATGTCGGATTCGTCCAGGCGTACCATCCCGGTCTCGGACCCGACGACCAGCAATTGGTCTTTCGTCAGGCAGAACCTCAGCGGCCGCAGGCCGTTCCGGTCCATGCCTGCGAGGACCCACGCCCCATCGAAGGCGCAAATCGCCGCAGGCCCGTCCCACGGCCCCATGCGCCGGGCGGCTTGGTCGTAAAAGTCTCGAAGCCGAGGATCTAAGTCGGCGGCCTCTTCCCAAGCTTCGGGGATCATAATGGACTTCACCTCGGGGAGCGTATGGCCGGTGCGCAAAAGGAGCTCAAAGCTCGCATCCAGAGCCCCCGCATCCGAAGACCCGTGCGGAATGATCGGGACGATGTCACGAACGAGGTCTTCGCCGGGGAGGGTTTCGCGCAGCCGCGACTCATAGCTCCCCATCCAGCGCGTGTTGCCCGAGATGGTGTTAATCTCGCCATTGTGCGAGAGAATCCGAAACGGCTGCGATAAGGACCACGTCGGAAACGTGTTGGTCGAATAACGCTGATGATAAATGGCAAAATCCGATATCATCCGCTCGTCGAGTAAATCCGGATAAAAATGGGTGAGTTGTTCCGCCAGGAAAAGCCCCTTATAGACAAGGGAACGGCAGGACAAAGAGCAGATATAAAAACCCTGAATGCCCTCGGCGAGGACCTCTTTTTCGATGCGCCGCCGCACCAGCCACAGGTCTTTCTCGAAGGCTTCCTGGGCTTGAGAGGGGCGGTTGCGGATGATAATTTGCACGATTTCGGGCCGTGTGCCATTGGCTTTCGCCCCGACGGCGTCCGGGCAGATAGGAACCTGACGCCACCCATGGACGCGATAGCCGGCCTGGATGATTTTGGTCTCGACCAGCGTCCGCGCGCGCTCTTGAGCCTGAAAGTCCTGGCGAGGCAAGAAAATCATGCCGACGCCCAGAGGCTCGTTCTGGTCAAAAACACGGCCCGTGCGGTGCAGATAGTCAAAGAAAAAACCGGCCGGAATTCGAAAATGAATTCCGGCACCGTCGCCCGTTTTGCCGTCGGCATCGACCGCTCCCCGGTGCCAGAGCGAAGCGAGGGCCTCATTGGCGAGGGTCACGATTTCACGCCGGCGAGACCCGTCGGTCGAGACAATCATGCCGACGCCGCACGAAGCGTGCTCTTGGCTGGGGTCGTAGAGCCCATCGCGCTGGAGCCGGACCGCCTCCGCCTGCTGGCGTTTTATCTGGCGGGCGGCAGCGGCGGCCTCCGGTGTATTTTCCGGCCTTGTGCCAGAGTTCTGATTGGTGGGGAACCGGTCGGAGACTTCTCCCCGCCCCGACCCGTGTATGGCGGCCTTTGTTCTCATGTTGTAATCACCAGGCATAGACTATAGAGGAGGTGGACAAGCTTCTTCATGCCACTTTTTTGTGCGCGGGATGCAAGAGGTCTCGGGTGAGAGCTTGGGCGGCGTCCACGCCGTCTCGGATGGCCCATACGACCAGCGAGGCCCCTCGGACGCTGTCGCCGGCGGCATAGACGCGCTCGAGGTTCGTCCGCATGGAACGCGGGTCGATTTGGACGGTACCTCGGGCGGTTCGGGCGAGACTCGGTTCCGAGAAAGCCTGGCCCAAGTCTTCGCACTCAAACCCCAAAGCGGCAATCAAGCGTTGAGATGGAATTTGCGTTTCGCTGCCCGGGATGGCTTGGACGAGGTGGCGTCCGTCGGGGCCGGGGGCACTCATGCGCGTTCGGTTATACATCAGCCCGTATAAGACGCCCTTGGGCGAAGTCAGCAAACGCGACGGCAGAGCCATCCAGAGAAATTCTACGCCTTCTTCGATGGCATGGTGGACCTCGGTTTGGGAGCCGGGCATATTGTCTCGGTCGCGCCGATAGAGGCACTGAACTTTCGCCGCCCCCAGCCGGACGGCGGTTCGGACGCAATCCATCGCCGTATCGCCGCCGCCGAGCACGACGACATGCTGGCCCGCCACCTGGAGGCTGGCTTTTTCGTCCGGACTCAGGGTGTCTCCAAGGTGCTGGCGCGTTGCCGCTGTGAGAAACGGGAGAGCCTCCGTGAACCCGCGGCGCGGGAGGTCTAGGTCCTCGAGCTGGCGCGCCTGGTACACGCCCGTTGCCACCACCACGGCCTGGTGGCGTTCTCGGAGCGTCTGAAAGGCAATATCGCGTCCGACGCGCTGATTGAGCTGATAGCGTATGCCCGAGGCCTCGGTCCATTGGATACGCCGCTTCACGACTTCTTTCTCCAGCTTGAAATTGGGAATGCCATAGACGAGCAACCCCCCCGCGCGGTCATAGGCGTCATAGACGACGACTTGGACCCCTTGTTTGCGCAATTCCAGGCCGCAAGCCAGCCCCGCCGGCCCGGCGCCAATAATGCCTACGGAGACGTCTAATTCGCGCCGAGGGCGTATGGGGTGAATCCAGTTCTCGTGCCAGGCGGTCTCGGTCAGGTATTTTTCGATGGCCCCGATGGTGACGGTGCCGTGGCCGGCCTGTTCGATGACGCAATTGCCCTCGCAGAGTCGATCTTGAGGACAGATGCGACCACATATTTCGGGAAACCAATTGGTCGAGTTGGAGACCTCCCAGGCTTCGCGCAGCCGCCCCTCGGCCGTTAAACGGAGCCAGTCCGGAATGTTATTCGCAAGAGGACAGTGAACCTGACAATAGGGAATCCCGCATTGAGAACAACGCTCGGCCTGAAGGGCGGCTCCAGCCCGGGGCCACGCCTGATAGATTTCCTCAAAGTCCTGTCGGCGCTGCGTCCCGTCTCGTTTGGAGGGGAATTGTTGGGGCTCTGTTACGAATTTCAACATGGTTTTTTCTTCTGCCTTATGTTCCCGAACGTGGCCCTCGGTGGGCTTGCCGGTGTATCCGGGGTCTATACCGACCCACCCGGCCTCCCCTGACGCCAGAACGGTCTTCGACTATAACAGGAAAAAAACGAAAAACAAGTCCTTAGGCCCCATTAGGACAATCTCGTTGCCCTAAAAGACGATGAGGCGTCCAATTTTTTTCTTTTTTGTCTCGGGATTCTTTTTTTGAGACAAAATAGTCACCCGACAAGTTTCTTTTTCCCCGGATTTTTTTCGGGGGTTTTTTTATAGAATATCAGAACATTCCCGCCCAGAACGAGAGCGAATCCGCCTAAAAAATACCAATCGGGCTGGTAGTTCTCGAAAGCATAGGAAAACACAAGCCCGACAATCGGAAAGAGGACGGCGGCATAAGCGGCTCGGTCCGCCCCGATGCGGCCGATGAGTTTCAAATAAGTCCCAAACGCAATCACCGAAGCGAAAAAAGCCAGATAGAATAAACTCAGCACGAAGGGCCAGGACGTCTCGACAGACCAGTCCGAGACCCAAATCAGACTATAGACCCCCTGCAGAAGAGCCCCCCACGTCATCCCCCAAGCATTGGTCTCGAGGACGGGGATGTGCCGCTTCTGGAGTTGCTGCGATATCACATTGCCGCACGAGGCAATCATCGTCGCAATCAAAGCGAGCCCCAGTCCCAAGCCTCTTGCCGCGTGCGGGCCGAGGTCGGCGAGAACCGGCCAGAAAATCACGCCCAACCCCAAGAGGCCGCATGCTCCGCCGACATAGGTTTGCACGCGCACCTGCCGGCCGAGAACCCAGCGATTGATGAGCATGTTGAAAAAAATAACATTGGCGAACACAATCGCCGCCCACACAGAAACGATATAGATTTCAGACCAGTAAAACAGCAGATAATTGAAAGAAAACAGAGAGGCTCCCAACAGAAAGCTTATCCCGAGATCGCGTCTCGACAGCCGGTAAAGGGGCACCTTGAAAAAAAGCCGCCGGCCATAGAGCAACATCCAAGCAAAAAAAGCCGCCAGCGTAAAACGCAGAAAAACCGCGACCGCCGGATGAGTGTTCTCGACCTGAAACAGGATCGCGTACCAACTGGTGCCCCAGACTAAAACCGTCGAGATATACAACAAGATATTAAAACGCATGGCACAAGGGCTCCGGGAGCGTGGGGGAGACGAACAGGAAAAAACAGGAACGCAGAAGGGTCGCTGCGTCTCTCCCCGGTCTCTCCCCGGGGGTCGGTTTTTTTGGTTGTGTCCGCCTATTTCGGGCTCAGGCGGCGGCGGCAGGCCAGGCGGCGGCGGTCGGGGCACGCACAGGCCACACTTGAGCCAGCGTCGCATCTAGCTGCGTTTTTGTCAAGCTGGCCCGACACGCAACGGCTAGGGCCTGCGTCCCGTTTTTCTTTTTTTGAGGCGAAAATCGTTACTCGACCCGTTTCTTTTTCGCAGGTTTTTTTTATAGAATATCAGAACATTCCCGCCCAGAACGAGGATGAATCCTCCTAAAAAATACCAATCGGGCTGGTAGTTCTCGAAGGCGTAGGAAAGCCCAAGCCCCACAATCGGCGTCAGAATGGTCGCATAGGCGGCTCGGTCCGCCCCGATGCGGCCGATGAGTTTCAAATAAGCCCCAAACGCAATCACCGAACCGAAAGAGGCCAGATAAAGTAGACTCAGCGCAAAAGTCCAGGAGGCCTCCATAGACCAGTCCGAGACCCAAATCAGATTATAGACCCCCTGCAAAAGAGCCCCCCAAGTCATCGCCCAAGCATTGGTCTCGAGGACGGGGATGCGCCGCTTCTGGAGTTGCTGCGATATCACATTGCCAAATGAGGCAATCAAGGTGCCGCTCAAAGCGAGTCCCAGCCCCAAGCCTCGCGCCGCGTGCGGGCCGAGGTCGGAAAGAACCGGCCAAAAAATCACGCCCAACCCCAAGAGCCCGCACACGCCGCCGACATAGGTTTGAAGCCTCACATGCTGGCCGAGCACCCAGCGCTTGAGAAGCATGTTAAAAAAAATCGTGTTGGCAAAGACAATCCCCGTCCACACCGAAACGATATAAGCTTCAGACCAGTACAACAGCAGATAGCTGAAAGAAAATAAAGAGGCTCCCAGCAGAACGCTTATCCCGAGATCGCGTCTCGACAGCCGGTAAATGGGCGTTTTGAAGAAAAAACGCCGAGCATAGAGCAGACTCCAAGCAAAAAAAGCCGCCAGCGCAAAACGCAGAAAAACCGCGACCGCCGGATGCGTGCGCTCCACCTGAAGCAGAATCACATACCAACTGGTGCCCCAGATGAAAACCGACGCGAGATACAATAAAAGATTGAAACGCATGACACCAAGACCTCGGGAAAGACTCCGGGAAAGTGGGGGAGGCAAACGAAAAAAAGAAAATAGGCGAAGACGAGGCAAGCAAAACAGGCGTAGTTGGTCCCTGTGTTTTCCTCGTTTTCCTCGTTTTCTCGTTTTTCTCCCTGGGGGGGAGGGCAGTTTTTTGGGTGGGGGCCCCGTCTCAGGAGGCGGCGGCAGGAGCCCTCCTGGCAGGCCGCCCATGAGCCAACGTCACGAATTCCTCGGCACTGGTGGGGTGGAGCCCCACCGTCGCATCCAATTGCGCCTTCGTCAAACCAGCCTGACACGCAACGGCCAAGCCTTGGAGGATCTCTGGCGCGTCTGGCCCCACCATATGCACGCCAAGAATGCGCTCTGTTGGGCCGCCCACAACCAATTTGAGATACGTCTTTTCCGGCCGCTCTCCAAAAACCTGATGAAGCGGGCGAAACGAGGTCTCATAGCACCGGACGGCGTCGTGCTGCTGGACGGCTTCGGCTTCGCTCAGGCCCACAGAGGCCAGAGGGGGTTGCGCAAAAACCGCCGAAGGAATGGCCTCATAGTTCATGCGGGCCTCTTTTTGGCCCTGGAAGTGCTGCCGAACGAAGACGGTGGCCTCGCGCGTGGCGACGGGCGTCAGAGCCTTGCGCCCCACGACATCGCCCAGCGCATGAACCCCCGGGACGTGCGTTTCGAAGAAATCATTCACCTCTAGGAAGCCTCGTGGGTTGGGGCGCAGGCCGATCCGCTCCAGCCCCAGCTGGGCGAGACGCGGCCGGCGGCCGACCGCCAGTAAAACCAAATCCGTCTCGAGCGTTTCACCTGTGTTCAAGCCGAGTCTCAATGCCCCGGTATTGGACCCGGTGTCTTGCCGTTCCAGCTTGACGGCGTCCGTCTGGAACCGCATCTTGAGGCCTCTTGAAACCAGAGTCTCGGCCAGATGCCGACGCGCATCCTCATCGCCGCCCCGTAGAAAGAGCTCCCCGCGGTACAGGAGCTCGACCGCCACGCCCAGACCGTGCAGAATGCAGGCGAATTCGATAGCGATAAAGCCTCCACCGACAAGGACGGCCCGCTTGGGGAGGGCTTTGAGCGAAAACAGAGCCTCTGAGGTCACGGCGTGCGAGCTGCCAGGAAAATCGGGCCGCACGGGCTCGCCGCCTGTTGCGATCAGAATGCGTTTGGCTCGAATCGTTTGATCGCCGACCTGGAGCCGGCCGGGTGCCGTAAAGCTGGCGGTGCCCCAGAACCTATCGACGCCGGCTTGTTCTAAGAGGGTCTCATATATTTTTTGCAGGCGTTGAATCTCGGCATTTTTGCGTTCCAGAAAGCGAGTCCAGACAAACCGAGGCGCCTGGGCCCCTTGGGGGAGCTCCCATCCGAACTCGGTGGCGTGTTCAAAGAGCTCTGGCCCTTCACTCGCATACACCATGAGTTTCTTGGGGATGCACCCCAGATTGACACACGTCCCGCCGTAGTGGCGGTCCTCGAGAATCGCCACGCGAGCCCCGGCTTGGCCGGCCAGACGAGCCGCTCGGACACCGCCCGACCCGGCCCCTACGACACATAGATCATAGGCCATCTCATTCATACTTGTTCCTCCTGCTGCGGTGTTTCGGGCAACGCATCGAACAGGAGCTCGGCCCCTTGCGTCCTGTCCAGCCTAATCTCGAAATGCGTGCTGAGCCCCTCTAGAATCTGATTATCCGCCGCCAGGCGCACCGGTCGGTAGGGCGTTTGGTCCACACGTAGCTCTATGACAGCCGTATCGTCCAGCACAGGTCCCTCCCAGCTGAGCGGCCGGAACGGACAAATGGGGGTCAAAACCAATCGCCGCTCCCCCAGAGCCAAACGCGTTCCTCCGGCGGCTAGATTATAGCCCGTACTCCCCAGAGGCGTCGCGACAAGGACGCCATCGCACGTCAATCTTTCGACCAACACCTGCTGGTCGACCGAAATCCGAAAATAGGCCGCCAGCGCGGACGTCCTCACAATCGAGACCTCGTTATAGGCATAGGCCGCCGGTGTGGTGTGTGTGGCGTCTGCGCCGCGGGCGCGGACCAGAAGCGGATGCGCCCGATACCCTCGCGCCCGAGCCAGAATCGCCGGTAAGGCCTCGTCGGGCCGATAGGGATTCATTAAAAAACCGACCGAACCACACCGGATTCCGTAAATCGGGCGTGGCGGACTCTGCCGCTGCCCGTCCGCCCGCCCGGGGCTCGAGGCCGGGGAGGCGGCCGGCACTCGAGGGCCATACGCCCTCATCGTCTTGAGGAGCGTCCCATCGCCGCCTACCACGACGAGGGCCTCGGCCTCGGCCGGCGGCACGTCGCCATACAGCCGCCGGAGCGTCCGGCAAAGCTCTCCAGCTTCGGGCCGAGGGCTGGCGATAAAAGCGAGTCGGCGTAACAAGGGACTCTACTGTCTGTCAGCCTCCCGTTGTGTTCATCATCCGAGCCTCTGGGGCGGCGGTGTGAAAATAATGCCGCCGAGGTTTCCGGAAAATGCCCTGACGGATCGCGCGCTGGACGGGGACATGCGTGGAGGCCCCGCGGAGAATATCGCGCAACTCCACTTTATCGTTTTGCCCCAGACACATATAGAGCGTCCCCGTGCACGTGACCCGCACGCGATTACAGCTTTGGCAGAAATTGTGGCTCATCGGCGTGATGAAGCCGATCTTGCGTCCGGTCTCGAGGACACGATAATAACGCGCCGGCCCGCCGAGGGCCCCGCCCAGGTCGGAGGCCGTTTCCGGCTCAAGCGTCCAGTCCCGGGCGAGGCTCTGATAGGCCGTCTGAGCCGAAAGAAAATTCTGCCCCGCCGTCGCAGCCGTCAGACCAAGAGGCATGGTCTCAATGAAAGTCAGATCCAGACCGAGCTCGCCGCCCCACCGAAGGAAATCCGAGAGTTCGGACTCATTTTCGTCCTTCAACAGGACACAATTGATTTTGACCTGCAGGCCGGCCTGGCGGGCGGCTTCGATGCCGGCCAGGACTTTATCGAGCTCGCCCCACCGGGTCAGACGGCGAAACCGGTCCGCCTGGCGCGTGTCTAGAGAAACATTGATACGCCGGACCCCCAAATCTCGGAGACGCTGAGCGACAGCGGCGAGGTGAGTGCCGTTGCTGGTGAGCGTCAATTCATGCAGAACGCCCGACTCTAGGTGGCGGGCGAGCCGCTCAAAGAGATACAGAATGTTTTTCCGGACAAGCGGCTCGCCCCCGGTGAGCCGAATCTTTTGGACGCCTAACTGGATAAAAGCCTCACAGAGCCGGTCTAGCTCGTCGAGCGTCAGGAGATCTTTCCTCGGGAGAAACGTCATGCGCTCGGGCATGCAGTACAGGCACCGTAAATCGCAGCGGTCGGTCACAGAGAGCCGTAAATAACGGACAGAGCGGCCAAATAAATCGCGTAAAGGCGGCGGGGCGGCCCTCGTCGTCGCGTCCTGTGCTGGCCCTGTTTTTTCTTCCGTCCCCGCCGGTTCCGCCATCGGCGCGCCCCCCAGAGGAGCGGCTCCGCCGCGTGTCCCAGAACTGATAGACTCGGGGGGTCGTGTTTTCACCGTTGTTTCCATCGTTGTTTCTGCCGTTTCTAGCGTTTCTACGGGTGTTGCGCTGGGATTTGCATTGAGGTTTGCATTGAGGTTTGCGTTCTCAAAACAGGCCCTCCAGCGTTTTGGCTTCTTCTTGGGCCTCCGAGGCCTGCTGCTGAGGCACTTGAGTCTGGGGTTGAGTCCCCTGATTCTCGCGAATCAGCAGGCTCGCGGCATAGTTCTTCGGTTCGGTGTTGCTGCGAAAGGCCTCCAGCGACGTGTTCTGGTCCGCCTCTCGAGCCCGCCCCCCCGTCTGAGCATTGATCTTGACAAAGCGGATGCCGGGCGGCGTCCGGAAAGGATTCCGAGGATAATGCGCCAGAGCTTGAGACATAAAGTCCGCGAAAATGGGAGCCGCCACCGTCGAGCCGGTCTCTTGCACCGTGTGCGTGTACATCCCCAGCGAATGCGGCTGGTCGAAGCCGACAAAAACACCGCAGACCAGGTCGGGCGAAAAGCCCACAAACCAAGCGTCAAAACTATTGTCTGTCGTGCCCGTTTTGCCCGCCAGAGGACGCTCGATGACGCGCCCGACGCGTCGGCCGGTGCCGCGTTGGATCACGCCCTCCAGCATGGTGGTGACCTGATAAGCCGCGACGGGGTCGATAATCTGAGTCGCATCACTGCCGACAAAAGGCGGTTTTTGGCCCACATAAGCCTGTAATTGGCAGGTTTCACAGACTCTCTGGTCGTGTTTGAACAGTGTTTTACCGTATCGGTCCTGGATTTGATCGATGAGAGTCGGCGTGATCTTCTTCCCGCCATTGGTGAAGCTCGCATACGCCGCCGTCAGACGAAGGAGACTCGTTTCCTGCGTCCCCAGAGCACTGCTGATATACGGCGGAAAGGCCTCGGCCAGCTGGAGTCTTTTCGCCGTTGCCGCAATTTTCTCGATGCCCACCGCCTGGGCGAGCCGAACCGTCATGAGATTTCGCGAACGCTCCACCCCAACCCGCATCAGAGAGGGGCCATAATAACGATTGGTGTAATTTTCAGGACGCCATTTGCCGGCCTGGTCGTCTAGAGCCAAAGTCACAGGCGCATCCAGAATGCGGGTCGCGGGCGTGAAGCCGGTCTCCAGAGCCGTCAAATAGACAAAAGGCTTGAAAGCCGACCCCGGCTGCCGCAGAGCCTGCGTCACGCGGTTGTATTGCGACCCGGCGAACCGCCACCCGCCCACAAGAGCTAAAACGCGCCCCGTGTGCGGGTCCAGAGCCACCAGTCCGCCGTTCACCGCCACGGCTTGCTCCAGGCGATAGGCCGCCTGAGAACTACGCGTCGCATTGGGGTCGTAAAAAGGACGCGGCGGGTCGTTGAAGACCGCCTCAGGCGTCGTCGCCGCCGAGACCAAAATCACATCGCCGACCTCCAGAATCTGAGCCAGATCCTGGATGCGGGGCCCTAGGGTTTCCCGGCGCACGTCCTCGGCTTTGAGAGCCCCCAGTTCGGCCAAGATTTCCTCTACGCCGGGGCGGCGGGTCGGCTGCTGTTGTTCTTCCTCGGTCCGTTTTTTGCGCGCCCAGCGGGCAAAACGAAGCGGCAAATACCCCGACTTGCCCGATTGAAGCAAGAGCTCCGCCCGCTGGGCGGCAACCGATACAACCAGCGCAACTTCCCAGGAACTGGCACTGGAACCGGGCCGGACGATGTCTCGAAACGCCTCCGGCCAGTTCGGATTGCCCTCGAGGTCCAAACGCGCAAGCGGTCCTCGATAGCCGTGGCGGCGGTCATATTCGTAGAGCCCCTTGCGTAAAGCCTGCTGCGCATACGTCTGCAAGCGTGAATCCAAGGTGGTCCGCACCGTGAGCCCCTGACCATAGACAAAATCGGGGCCATAATCGGCCAGCAGAGTCCGCCGGACCTCTTCGACGAAATAATCCGCATGGGTCGAGACGACGCCAGTCCGCATGCGCGTGGGGACGAGAGGCTCCTGATTGGCCCGAGCGTGCTGCGCTTGCGTGATGAACCCGTCCTGGAGCATGCGCCGGAGCACCCAGCTCCGGCGTTCCAAGCCGGCTTGCGTATGCTCTGCGGGATGATAATTGTTCGGCCCTTTGGGGAGGCTCGCCAGATAGGCGGCCTCGGCCAAGGTAATCTGCGTCAGAGGCTTGTCAAAATAGTGTCTCACGGCTGCGGCCACCCCAAAGCTCCGCTGCCCCAGATAAATCTCGTTGAGATACAGTTCCAGAATGCGGTCTTTTTCGATGGCGCGTTCGATTCGAACGGCCAGAATAGCTTCTTTGATTTTGCGAACGAGGCTCCGTTGGTTTGTCAGCAGGAAATTTTTCGCCACCTGCTGCGTAATGGTGGAGGCTCCTTTTAAACGCTCGCCGCTCCCGAGTCCCTGGAGATTCTGAACCGCCGCCCGAAAAATAGCTAGAGGATTGATGCCAAAATGTTGGTAGAAATACCGGTCCTCCGCCGAGAGAAAAGCCTGTTTCAGATGCTCCGGTACCATCTCGATAGGCACAAAGACCCTCGATTCTCTGGCAAATTCCGAGAGAACCACCCCATCGCCCGCATAAAGCCGTGTCGAGACAGGCGGCTCATAGCTCTGTAGGAAAGCGTAGTCGGGCAGACCGCGTCCGAAATACCACACAATCCCGCCCAGCGCGAGGGCACCGCCGCCGGCCCCGACCACCGCGAGAACGAGGCAGACCCAGAGCCAACGCCCCCCGGCCCAACGCCACCGGCGCCGAACCCCGCGGAAGTCTTCCGTGTCCGACAAATGTTTATCCTCTGTGGCCATGCTTCGGAGAACGCTCTATGCGCATGAAAAAGGACCGCCCGGCCTGTAAAACCAGGCCGCCGCCCCAATCATAGATTTTTTATGCGTGCGGTGCAAGCTCTGTGCGTTTCGGAGGCACCTGCGGCGGCCGCGTCTGTCTTGCCGTCAGTTTCTCCGAAAAGCCATGCGTCAAAAACAAAACGGGCCCCAGTCCCAGAAACGCCACCGTCAGAGCCGGTAACGCCGCTTGATTGAAACGTTCATCGCTGGCAAAAGCGAAGCTCTGAATCGCCAGCGTCTCAAGGGATAGAGGCCGCAAAATCAGCGTCGCCGGGAGCTCTTTGATGATTTCAACGAAAATCAGGCTCAGAGCCACCGCGAGACTGGGCCATAATTGAGGCAGATGAATCCGGCGCGCAATCGAAAAACGCCGATAGCCCAACATCAGAGCCGCATCGTCCTGCGTCGTCGAGAGACGGTCCAGACTCGGTTGAAGACTCCCCAGAGCCACGGCTCCGAAGCGAATGCCATAGGCGAGAAGCAAAACAGGCAGACTCCCGGCCAGGCTGAAGGTCAGGCCGAGACCTTGCCACAA
Organism: Alphaproteobacteria bacterium; assembly: GCA_965203415.1. Taxonomy (GTDB): domain Bacteria; phylum Pseudomonadota; class Alphaproteobacteria; order CBDBCS01; family CBDBCS01; genus CBDBCS01. The sequence continues at coordinate 1,313,301 of CBDBCS010000006.1, forward strand.
CGCCCACCCGTGGCGGTCCACCCAGCCCGAGGCAATCAAGAGACCTATGCCTAGAACGGCTCCAGGCATCGCATAGCCGAGGCGCCCTAAAGAGGCCGGAGCAACCCATCGATAGCGCCGTCTCTTGTGGCTTCGGTCGTGCCATCTTTTCTCATAACAGAATAGCAGACAGACGGAAACCGTCAGAAGGCCTCCCAGAAGTCCAAGCGAGGCACTGCCATACAGGGCGGTGAAAAAACTCGGATAGTCTAGGGCCGAAAAGTCTAGCAAACGCACAAGCCATACAATCGGAAACACAAACCCTGCCAGCCCCGGTAAAAAACAGAGAAAACTCACGCCGAGCCCCGTCCAGCCTCGCACAAGACGCCGAGAGACGGGCGGAAATTTTTCGCCGACGTGAAAATAGTGCCTGTCGCGCCGATTCCATTCCTCTAGAGCCAGAATCAGGAAGACGACAAGCAAGAGTAGGCTCGCAATCCGCGAGGTCTGGGCAAAATTCCCCGTGAGAAGCCAGCCATCAAAAACAGCCTGCGAGAGGCTCCCAATCCCGAATAAATTGGCGACGCCATAGTCATTGAGGGTCTCTAGCATGATGAGGAACAAGCCCGCTAAAAGAGCCGGGCGAGACTTGGGCAAAACAAGGCGAAAAAAAATCTGACGCGGCTTCAGACCCAGCACTTGTCCCGATTCGAATAAAACACGCGATTGAGAGGCAAAATAAAGCCGTAACGTCAGATAGAGATACGGATAAAGACACAAGGCAAAAACCCACGCTGCGCCTCCGAGCGAGCGGATAGGGAAGAAATAATACTCTGATGCCTGGTCATAGTTGTTGAGCTCGCGCCACAGGGTCTGGACCGGACCGGCATAGTCTAGAAAATCGGCCCAGCAAAAAGCGACGATGTAAGGCGGAAAAGCGAAAGGCAAAAAGGAGAACAAGCCTAGAAAACGCTGGAACGGAAATTGAAAAAAACTGGTGAACCAAGCCAGGGGAAAGGCAATCAGAGCCGCCATCAAACACGTGAGCCCTAATAGACTCACCGTGTCGCGCGTATACAGCAGGAACAACCAGGCAGGGAGGTCCAAATCGCCCGCCGGCTCGGCCAGGCTGGGCGTCGTGCGTAGGCCCAATTCGGGCAGCGTCCAGATCAAAATCGCCCCCACAGGAATGAGGCACGGGGCAGAGAGAAGAAAAGACAAGATTCGAAGCATAGGTCTCAGGGCCGTTTGGGCGGCGTTTTTTTCAACAGAAGAGGAGGCTATCCGAGGGCCTTCTATTCTGACGCAACTTCAGACCTAGCCCTTGCCTCGATTCGAATAAAACGCACGATTGCGAGGCAAAGTCATAGTTGTTGAGCTCGCACCCCAGGGTCTGGACTGGTCCGGCATCGTCTAGAAAAAAACGGGTGAGCCAAGCCAGAGAAAAGGCAATCAGAGTCGCTATCAAACACGTGAGCCCTAATAGACTCACCGTATTGCCTGCCGGCTCGGTCAGACTGGGCGGCGGGCGTGAGTCCCATTCGGGCAGCGTCCAGATCAAAATCGCCACCACAGGAATGAGGCACGGGGCAGAGAGCAGGAAAGACAAGATTCGAAGCATAGGTCTCAAAGCCGTTTGGGCGGCGTTTTTTTTCAACAGAAGAGGAGGGCTCTCCGAGGGGCCCTTCTTTTCAGGTTTTTCTGACGCGGCTTCAGACTTAGCCCTTGTCTCGATTCGAATAAAACCCACGCTGCGCCTCCGAGCGAGCGGATGGGGACGAAATAATACGCCGATGCCTGGTCATAGAGGTTTATCTCGCGCCGCAGGGTCTGGACCGGACCGGCATCGTCTAGAAAATCGGCCCAGCAAAAAGCGACGATGTAAGGCGGAAGGGCGAAAGGCAAAAAAGAGAACAAGCCTAGAAAACGCTGGAACGGAAATTGAAAAAAACGGGCGAACCAAGCCAGGAGAAAGGCAATCAGAGTCGCCATCAGACACGTGAGTCCTAATAGACTCACCGTATCGCCCGCCGGCTCGGTCAGACTGGGCGGCGGGCGTGAGCCCCATTCGAGCAGCGTCCAGACCAAAATCGCCCCCACAGGCATGAGGCACGGGGCGGAGAGCAAAAAAGACAAGATTCGAAGCATAGGTCTCAAAGCTGTTTGGGCGGCGTTTTTTTCAACAGAAGAGGAGGCTATCCGAGGGCCTTCTATTCTGATGCAACTTCAGACCTAGCCCTTGCCCTGATTCGAATAAAACGCGCGATTGAGAGGCAAAGTCATAGTTGTTGAGCTCGCGCCACAGGGTCTGGACCGGACCGGCATAGTCTAGAAAATCGGCCCAGCAAAAAGCGACGATGTAAGGCGGAAAGGTGAAAGGCAAAAAAGAGAACAAGCCTAGAAAACGCTGGAACGGAAATTGAAAAAAACGGGCGAACCAAGCCAGGGGAAAGGCAATCAGAGTCGCCATCAGACACGTGAGTCCTAATAGACTCACCGTATCGCCCGCCGGCTCGGTCAGACTGGGCGGCGGGCGTGAGCCCCATTCGAGCAGCGTCCAGACCAAAATCGCCCCCACAGGCATGAGGCACGGGGCGGAGAGCAAAAAAGACAAGATTCGAAGCATAGGTCTCAGGGCCGTTTGGACGGCGTTTTTTTCAACAGAAGAGGACTCTCAGAGAGGCCTTCTATCTAGGTTTTTCTTTTTCTTTGTTCGTGTTTCTGTTTCTCTGTCCGTGTCTCGTCTAGGTTTTTACGTCGCGAGCGGGGTTTTACGTGGTGTGCCCCTCCTATCCGCCCGAGGCCGTGTCGTCGGAAGTCGCCGCCCGAGAGGCCTTCCGAGCGGTCGGTTGAACAGCGAGCCACTCCAGATAGGGCTTCATCAGGATAAATAAGTCGCCGTCTAGAACCTGCCGAGGGGCCGGGTGCTCGAAGCCGCTGCGTAAATCTTTGACAATCTGATAAGGGTGGAGCACATAAGAGCGAATCTGATGCCCCCACCCAATGTCCGTTTTTGAAGCATGCTCCTGTTGTTGTTCCTCTTGCTTCTTCTTTTCCTCGATTTCGTAAAGACGCGATTTGAGCATGCGTAAGGCCGAAGCCTTGTTTTTATGTTGAGACCGGCTCTGCTGACACTGAACCACCACACCCGAAGGGCCATGCGTGATGCGGACCGCCGAATCAGTCCGATTCACATGCTGGCCGCCGGCGCCAGAAGCCCGATAGGTATCAATGCGCAGGTCACTCTCGCGAATATCCACTTCGACCGTCTCGTCTAGAGCCGGATAAACGCCGACCGAAGCAAAACTCGTGTGGCGGCGTTTCTGCGAATCAAAGGGCGATAAACGAACCAGACGATGAACCCCGGTCTCGGATTTTAACCAGCCGTAAGCCCAGGGGCCCTCTATGCGGAACGTAATCGATTTGAGCCCCGCTTCTTCCCCTGCCGTCTCCGCCTGGCAGACCGTTTCGAAGCCCTGATTATGAGCCCAGAGCATGTACATGCGCACGAGCATCGAAACCCAATCTTGACTCTCGGTGCCGCCTGCCCCGGCGTGGACCTCCAGAAAAGCCGGCCCTCTGTCGTGGGGCCCGGATAGCAGAAGATGAAAGCGGGCCGTGCGAGCTTTGCGATACAGCTTCTCGGTTTCTTGCTGCAATTCGGCCACGAAGGCCGCGTCGCCGCCGAGTTCGGCCAGCCCCGCCAGTTCCTCTTTTTCCTGGGCTAGAGTCTGATAGGCCTCGATTTTTTCGGCCAGTTCGGCTTGGGCTTTTAGGGTCGCCTTGGCGGCCTCGGGGTTGTCCCATAAATCGGGCCGAGAAGCCTGGCGCGTGCGTTCGGCGAGCTGCTCGTGGGCCTGGTCTGCGTCAAAGACGCCCCCTCAGCAGGGCTAGGCACTGCTCAATCTGGGCAAGGAGATCTTGGATGGACATGCGTTACGCCTGGGAGTTTACGTTGCTTACGCGAGGACACGTTTTACTTTTTTGGCCACTCTTGGGGCTGTTCTCGGGCCGTGGTGTGGGGCCAAGCTTCCAGCCTGGCACACCCTCCCGGCGCGACCTCGTCCCCCTTCTTGCGCCTGCCGCCCCGTGTTCCGCCCCCCAGGCGGCGGACGGAGGCCGTCGCTTAAGCGTTCCGCATACCCTCCAGATAGGTGATGATCTCATTGACCAGCAATTGAGACTGTTTTTGCAGGATTTCCACGTCGGCGAAGACCTCGGTTGCGGCCTGGCCTGTGCTCTGAGCCGACCCGGCGACATCCTGTAACCCTGTGGCGATGCGCTGCGTGCCGAGCGTCGTATTGCCTGCTCCCGCCGAGATCGCGCGCACGGTGCCCCCCTGGTTTGTAACGGCTTCGTTCACCTGGTCCGAGACCTCGTTAATTCTATTGATGATGGCGGTGATTTGTCGAATCGCCTCGACCGCTTGGTTGGTTTCCTGCTGGACGGACTGGATTTGGCCTGAGATCTCTTCGGTCGCCTGCGCCGTTTGGTTCGCGAGATTCTTGACTTCACTGGCAACGACGGCGAAGCCGCGGCCTGACTCGCCGGCTCGGGCGGCTTCGATCGTGGCATTCAGAGCCAGAAGATTCGTCTGGTTGGCGATATCATTGATGAGATTGACAACCTCCCCAATGCGGCTGGCGGCCTCGGCGAGGCCCGCGATGCGCCGATTCGTCTCGGTCGCCTGCGTCTGAGCGTTCGCGGCAATGTCGCGGGAACTTGAGACTCTTGAGGTAATCTCCTCGATAGAGGTGTTCAACTGGAGTCCTGCCTCCGACATTCGGGTCGCGTTTTCCGAGGCTTGCGAGGTGGCCTCGGTCATCAATTGGATCTGTTTAGAAGTGGACTCAGCATTGGAAGACATATTGGAAGCCGAGTCGTGAATTTTACGCATGGCCACCTGGATGGCCTCGATCATGCCGACGATGCGGTCGTCGAAGTTTTTGGAAAGCCGCGCGATTTGGGCACTCCGGACCTGCTCGCGTTCCGTGAGCGTCGAGGTGCGTAACTGCGCGACATCCAGTTCTTTCTGCGTTTTGTCGAACAAATCGATGGCGCGGGCCAGGTCGCCGACTAAATCCGAGCGCTCCAATTCGCGTTGCCCGAACTGAGCCAGTGTGGCGGTGTCCTCTTCACCATCTGCGGCTTCGTTGCCCTCGCGGGCACGCCCGAGCCTTGTGATGAACTGCCGGAGGAGGCGCGAGGCATTCCGATTGGTGAGTATAGAAATGGCAATCAGGAAGGCGATCAAGCCCGCGATAAAAATCGTTATATAGAAGACCAGCGTATCCCAGTTGCCTTCCAGCACCGCGACCGGGATCCGGAATTCCAGAACGCCGCGTACGTCGCCCAGATTCCAACCGCCCCGCGGCGAAAGCGGATGCGTATTATGGCAATCCACGCAGGCGTCCGCAATGAGCGTGTCTGCGACAGCCACGCGCAGAAATTCCTGGCCGTCCAGGGTCTCGCTGCGTATAAACTGCCCGCTGGCATTATCGATCAAATAGTCCCATGCCTCCTGCTGATAGCCCTCCAGAGGCTGCCGGTCTGTCCGGAATTTCCATGGAAAAGGGCTATAGATCTCGATGGTCTGCGACTCATCGGTCAGCATCGCCGCGACATCGAGGGCAAAAGTCGCGGGAAACGGAACGGTGCCGTCTTTTTCCCGATGGTCGAACCAGGCTGTCAGGCCAACCTCCTGTGTTTCCTCCATCACGTAGCGAGTGTAATAGTTCCGGAGCCGCTGGACGTCTCGGAGACTTTTAACGGCTAGTTCTGTCCCCAAATCCGTCGCGACCGTGCGTGCGTAATACAGAATGAACCCGCCAACCCAGAGCGCGAAAAAAACGCCGACCCCTAAAATGGGAAGCGCGATACGCGCCTGAAGATTCAGGGACGCGAAATTCCGCAAGTTAATCATAAACCGCCTCTCAATCTTCTCGAGCTTTTATTTTTTCGCTGGCTTGGCTTCCGCAGAGGCCCAGGCGTCCGGTTCAAAACCCCGGTCGTCCAGGCAGACATTCCATCTACATCTCGTTTCACCTCGTTTCGCATCCCGCCACAGAGCGAAAAAACGCTTTTGCAGAACCATAAACCATAAACAGGACGAAAAAACGAAACGCCTCGACCGAGCTGAAGACTCGGGGACACCCAGAAACCATAGCACGAATTGGGCCCGAAGTACAAACTTCCCCATTTTATTAGAGAAAAAATTCAAAGATTTTTCCCGACTTCTTGCCTGAGCTCGTTCTCGGATGGGCCGATTCTCAAGGGATGAGCCCCAGGCATAAAGACCAGGCATAAAGACCAGACATAAAGACCAGACATAAAGCCCAGGCATAAAGACCAAGCATAAAGCCCCGCGATGCGGGAGTCTTTTTCCGAACCGTTTCTGATTGCGCGAATCTGCCCAATCGTGTACACTCGGAGGCCCCGGGGAGGTCCTCAGGGCAGCCTCGGCGGCGGCGGCCTCGGCTCGAGAAGGGGGTTCGGTGCCATCCCGGCACCATCCCGGTGTTATCCCGGTTCTGTCGTTGGTGTCCCTTTTTTCCTCCAGAGACCCGTTTCGGTTCCCTTTCGGTGTCTTTTCGGTGTCTTATGGGCCGTGCCGAGGCCGGAAACACGGCGACCCCCCCCCCGACCCGCAAACACGTACACGCAGACACAGTAGAAGGGAAGAACATGCAATGAGGCCGCCGCTCGCCTGCGTCTGGCGGATTTCGTCTTGGTTCCGGGCTTGGCCCTGGAAGTTTCGGCTCGTGGGCTGTCGGTTGGCCGTCCGGCCGTGGACTGCCGGGTGCCTGCCGGGTGGTCTTCCGGGTGCCCTTCGAGGGGCTCTTATAGGGGTGAGTCTGGGACTCGGTGTTTTTTCCCTGGGCTCTCAACCGCTCTGGCGTGCCGAGCCGGCCGCCGCCGCCGGGCCGGAGAGCTGGCGAACAACGTCTCCCGGGCCTCTTTTGGGTGCAAATGGACCGGACAATGGCGAGGAAAACCCGTCCCCGGGTGAATCTCCAGGTGAATTCGAGGACGAATTCGAAGGCGACGACGAGGATTTTTTCCTCGATGAGGACGACGAAGCCGCTTTGGACATAGAGACCCCCGACGCACGCATCGACTATATAGAACCCGTCAACCGAGCCGTTTTCGCTTTCAACGATAAGGCACAGACCTATGTTCTCATCCCGGTCGGTCAGGCTTATGTGAGATACACGCCGTCTTTGCTCCAAAAGGGTCTGAAGAATTTTTTCACCAATCTGAAGCGTCCTCTGACGGTTGCGAACGCCGTTTTGCAGGCCGATGCGGACAATGCGTCTCGAGCCTTCACGGCGTTCTGGGTCGACAGCACGTTTGGCCTGCTGGGGGTGCTGGATATTTCGGGCGCAACAGGCCTGACCTATCACCGGGAGGACTTCGGCCAAACGCTTGGGGTCTGGGGCGTGGGCGAGATCGCCTATTTAGAGCTCCCAATCCTGGGGCCGAGTTCCGTGCGAGACGTTTTTGGGTCTTTCGTCGCGGATGACTGGCTGGAGAAGGAAATATGGGGCGATACCTATCGATTTGCTTATTTCTCGCTTGCCCCCGCACTCGAGAGAGGGCTCTCGTTCCTAGGGACCCGCGGCGAGTTTATCCAGAATCAAAAAGCGACGTCGCTGGACCCCTACGCTTCTTTCCGCAGTTTCTGGTACCAGAATCGCCAGAAAGAAATCGCGAATCGAGGCGGCGAGGGCGAAGCAAGCGAGCCAAGCGAGCCAAGCGAAGAACCGTCGCCAGCGTCCGAAGAGGCCGCCTCTTCGTCCCGGGGACCTGCTCCGGAGTCTGTTCCTGAAGCAGCCGAACCGCTGCCGGAGGACCCAGAGGCTTAAAGATTCTTATAGATTCTTAAGAATCAGAGCAGACAAAAAAGAAAAACTGTGTTAAGATGGATGCCAGTTTACGCCTCCGAGATACGTTTCGGGGCGTGTGCCCCTATGTACGACCCGAGGCGGTCGGAGGACGACCCAGGAACGACCCCCCAGGGCTCGCCTTCCCGAACAGAACAGACAGAACAGAACAAACAAAATTGGGGCGGGTTGAGACAGCCCAGGCGAAAAACCGCCGGGTGCCAATCCGAGAGAGGCGCAAAAGCCGGTAGCGTGTGCCCTGTGCCGCCTCTCCCGGAGCCCCGCCAGAGCCCGATGTTCTGAAGAAATCGGGGCTGCTTCGCTCGGCGGCGCGGGCGGACGAAGGCGGACGAAGGCGGAGGTGAGCCAGAATTGTTACAAAAAATGTAACAATTCCACATTTGGTGTGGTTTTTTTCACAAAAATGTTATTTTCTCGGATTTTTTTGCTAGAATACTCGCGTGGGTTCCGGGAATACCTAAGGCCGAAACACACTGGGCCCGCCTGAAGGCCAGACATTCGATAAGCCTCCTGAAGAAGGCACTCGAGCGGTCCAGGGCGGTGCATGTTGAACTGATTTTAGGTCGAGGAATAGGGAAATGGGAGAAGTGAAGACAAAAAGAATCAATGCCAAGCGGACGGGGCTTGCCCTCAGACGGTCTCCTGAGCCTCCCCAGGGTGCGGCGGAAGTCCTGGGGCCAGAATTTTCTGTCGGCAGCTATGTCGTTTATCCGGCACACGGCCTCGGCGTCGTCCAGAGTGTGGAAGAAACGCAGGTCGGTCGGCATTCCGTCCGTGCCATCTGTGTGCGATTCGAGCGCGAACGCCTGGTCGTCCGAGTCCCGCTGGACCGGATCGAGAAAAAAGGCCTGCGGCCTCTCGCCACGCGCAAGCGTCTTGAGGTGGCGTATCGGGCTCTGGGGACGCAAGTCCGAGCTCGCGGCGGCATTTGGGCGCGTCGGGCTCAGGAATACGAGGCCAAAATCCACTCGGGCTGCGTGGTTCGATTGGCCGAAGTCCTCCGGGAGCTGTATCGGGGCGAGTCTCAACCTGTGTCGTCTTTCTCAGAGCGCCAGCTTTATCAGCTGGCTCTGGACCGACTCGCGGGGGAGGTCTCGGTCGTAGAGCGCATCACCCCCGAGGCCGCCGCCGAACGGGTTCAAACCTATCTGCGGGTGAAATTGGTCTCTTCGCACACGCCCAGGCGGACGACGAGCCGCTCGCCCGAGAGTCTTACCGAGAGTCTTACCGGTGAGACCGACCTCGGTCAGCTGGCCGAGGCCCCGATGCCTCCGGTTCCCGACCGGCGGGCCGGAAGCCATCTGGTCGAAGAGGCTGCTGGCGCTTCTCTATAGTCGAATTCCGTCGAACGCCCCTCCTCCCGCCCCTATGGGCTGAGATTGTGGGCCGAGGGTTCGTTCCGCTGACGGCCGCCGGGGATGGGGCTCTGTCTCCGGGGCCGCCGGGGCCGATTGATTGGGCGATGAGGCAGGGACGACGGAAAAGGACCCGGTGGGTCTCAAGGACCCGGGCTGGCGACGTATGACGATTCGGGACTCTGTGGTGGGCATGCCTCCGCATGAGGCTCACCGAGACCCCTTCGAGGTCCCCATGGAAGGGGGGCTTCGGGTCTGGGGCATCCCGGCTTGGTCGGATAATTATTTCTGGCTCCTCCAGGACGAGGCGACAGGTCAGGCGGCGGTGGTGGACCCCGGAGCCGCCGCCCCAGTGCTCGCTCTTCTGGACCGTCTAAAGCGGCTCGGCGGCTCGTCCCCGCAGCTGGCTTTCATTTTGAACACGCATCACCACTGGGACCACATCGGGGGCAATGCCGAGCTCAAAAGCCATTTTCAGGAATTGCGCATTTACGCCCCAATTGGAGACCAGGGTCGGAATCGCACGGCGACGCATTGGGTCTCGGAAGACCAGAATATACCCCGGAGTGTGTCCCCCCAGACTATAATATCCCATGGCGTGCTTTTGGGTCAGACCTCTTTTCAGGTCCTGGATGTGCCGGGTCATACGTCGGGGCACTGTGCCTGGTATGCCGCTGGAGCCTCGGCCCTGTTTTGCGGAGATACCTTATTTTCGCTGGGGTGCGGCCGCCTGGAGACGCCTGCCGCCCGCATGTGGCATTCTCTGGTCAAATTGAGGACGCTGCCCGAATCGACCCGCGTTTTCTGCGCTCACGAGTACACTTTGACGAATGCGCTTTTCGCGCTGAGTCTAGAGCCCGACAACAAGGGACTCCAGGCGGAATGCCGTCGTCTCGCAGCGCAGCAAGACCGAGGCACGCCCACGATTCCGTCGCACCTGGGTTATGAGAAAGCTCATAACCCGTTTCTCAGAGCCGACAGCCCTTTTTTCATGGCTTATTTCGAGGCCTCCCGCCCCGAAGAGAGCTTCAAAGCCATGCGACAGGCTAAAGACCGCTTTCGGCCTTAAGGCGTTTTCCCCGCCTCTCGCTTGTTTGGGGTTGGGTTCGGCTCGTCTCGGGTCCAACCCCTGGCCCCCGTCGTCAAACCGCCCGCTTGAATTATGTGGTTCGCCTCGTCCCGGAGGAGCCAACCCCTGGCTCGATCCCTGGCCCGAGCCCGATTCAACTCTGGGACATTCGGCCTCCGGAGGAGGCTTCTTGAAATAATTTGAGACGGCCCCCGCCCCCGCCGCAAGGGGCCCATTGGGCTCGTTCTCCCGCCTGGCCTGTAGACCCGCCCCCGGCCAGACTCCTGCCGCCGCCGTCGCACCGAGCTCAGCCAGAGCACGGCTGGCCGCTTTTTTCTGCCTGTTTGGGGCTGGGTTCGGCTCGTCCCGGAAGAGCCAACCCCTGGCCCGAGCCCTGGCCGAGCCCGATTCAACTCTGGGACATTCGGCCTCCGGAGCAAGCTTCTTGAAATAATTTGGGACGGCCCCCGCCCCCGCCGCAAGGGGCCCATTGGGCTCGTTCTCCCGCCTGGCCTGTAGACCCGCCCCCGGCCAGACCCTTGCCGCCGCCGTCGCACCGAGCTCAGCCTAGCCTGGCGGGCCGCTTTTTTCTGCCTGTTTGGGGCTGGGTTCGGCTCGTCTCGGACGCCCGCCCACCTGGCCGCCGCCGAGCCCGATTCAACTCTGGGACATTCGGCCTCCGGAGGAGGCTTCTTGAAATAATTTGGGACGGCCCCCGCCCCCGCCGCAAGGGGCCCATTGGGCCTGTTCTCTCGCCTGGCCTGTAGACACGACCCCGGCCAGACTCCTGCCGCCGCCGTCGCACCGAGCTCAGCCTAGCCTGGCGGGCCGCTTTTTTCTGCCTGTTTGGGGCTGGGTTCGGCTCGTCTCGGAGGAGCCAACCCCTGGCCCGAGCCCTGGCCGAGCCCGATTCAATTCTGGGACATTCGGCCTCCGGAGCAGGCTTCTTGAAATAATTTGGGACGGCCCCCGCCCCCGCCGCAAGGGGCTCGTTCTCCCGCCTGGCCTGTAGACACGCCCCCGGCCAGACCCTTACCGCCGCCGTCGCACCGAGCTCAGCCAGAGCACGGCTGGCCGCTATGCCGCTATTCTGTCTGTCCGATAGGTCCTTCCCCGGAGTATTTTCCGGGATATCTCCCCGGGAGGGGCTTGTTATGTTTCCAGGCGTGTGACCTGAGCGTCCAGCTGAAAGGCGACCTCGGGGTGGAGTTTGACCTGAAGCGGATGCGTTCCGACTTCTTTGACGGGCCGGCGGAGAAGCAATTGGTTCTTTCCAAGGCGCACGTCCAGCTGTTTTTCGATTTCCTCCAGAAAGGTCTGCAGAGGAATAGAGCCGTAAAGACGCCCTGTTTCGCTCGCCGGGCGCGAGATCGTGAGCACCTTGTCGCCCTGGAGTTTCTCGGCGATCTTTTCAGCCTCGCTCCGTTTTTTGAGTTGTTGCGCCTCCCAGACCGTCCGGCGTTTCTCAAAGAAGGCTCGATTCTCGGCGGTCGCCCGCAGAGCTTTCCCCTGAGGCACTAAATAGTTACGGGCGTGACCGGCTTTGACGGTGACTTCGTCGCCGATTTGGCCCAGTCTTTCGATGCGCTCTAGCAGGATAACTTTAGTCATTGGTGTAGGGAAGCAGGGCCAGTTGCCGAGCCCGCTTGATGGCCTGGGCGAGTTCACGCTGTCCCCGGCGCGAGAGCCCCGTCAGACGCCTGGGCATAATCTTACCCCGCTCGGAGAGATAACGCTGAAGAAAACGGACATTTTTATAGTCCACCGTGAAGAATTCCTTGTCCGGAGGTTGACCGCCCCGCTCTGGAGGCGCAGATGGCTGAGGCATGGGCATGGGCTAGGTCTCTAGGTTGTCGGGTCGTTCCGAGGGGCGGCCTGGGTTTGGGCTTGGGGCGGCCTGGGCTTGGGCTTGGGGCGGCGTTTCCGCCGAAGGTTCGGCCGGGGGTTCTGCCGCCGGGGTCTCTTTGGGGGTTCTTTTCACCCCGCCCCCGCCGTGGCTCCCGTGGGTATCCCGGCTCTCCCGACCATCTCGAGGGCCGCTATAGCGCCGGTTGGGGCCGCCGTCGTGTCTGAAAGAGGACCTGCCGGAAGCGAAACGCCCGCCGCCCGAGCCCCCCGCCCCGCCGGAAGCCTGATTGGCCGAAGCCCCTGTCTGATCGGCTCCAGGCGTCGAACCGGACCCTGCCTCGCGCTCTCCGCCCGACTTGGGGTCGGCCGAGGCCCCGGCCGGGTCTTTCGCCTCGCCGTCCTCTCGAGTCGAGACGCGTGCGGCTCGGTTCCGTTGTTCTTCTTCCTCTTCGGCCTGTTGGTGTTTAATACGGCGGAGCATGATCGAATCGCCCTCGGGCAGTTTCTCCGTCCGTATGGTCATAAAGCGCAGACAATCGGCGGACAGGCGCAGAAAGCGTTCCAGCTCTTCGGCGGCCTGGGGCTCGGATTCGTAATTCAGGAGCACATAATGCCCCCGACGATTCCGCCGAATGCGATAGGCCATAGAGCGTAAGCCCCAGTACTCCTGCCGCGCGAGGGTCGCTTTCTGGGCTGGAAAATGCTTGAGAGCACCGGTGACCAGGTCTTCCACCTGACCGATGGACAGGTCATGACTCAAAACCAGAGCCGTCTCATAGGCTGGCATAGAATTTTACCGCGGTGTGAAAGGCTCTAAAACAGCACGACAACAAGGGGCGCCGCGCTCGAGCCCTATAACAAAATAAAAAAAACAAAGCCCCCACCTCTGTGGTGGAGGCCACAGCATAAGGAGAGTTAGGGCTTCCCTAGCACATTTTTATCCCGGGTGCAACTAGACTCGCACCCGGGAACACCCGGGAACACCCGGGGCCGCCACGGACGCCACAAAATTTTTCTCCTTTGACGAAAGCATAGAGTAAAGATAGAGTATAGTAGGGTTTGTTCGGCGGAGGCCTCGTTTTAAGACTTTGCGGCGGCGTTTTTTCGCGAGTTTTCCTCTTCCGCGGGGCCAGACACGAAAACGGACAGCACAGAAAGGGCACTTTATGGCTGCACAAGACGCTTCGACTCAGCAGGATTGGACGTGGTTGAATGGGGCGAATGCCCCGTATCTCCTGGAGATTTACGAACAATATCTGGCCGGTGAAATCCAGCTAGATGAGAGCTGGCAGGCGTTTTTCAAAAATATGGGCGATACGCCGGACGCTCTGCGGCGCGACAGGCAGGGCGCCAGCTGGAGTCCGCGTCAGACCGAGGTCCTCGGGGTGCCCGACAGAGGCCCCGGCACACACGGCGATGGCGTCCACAGGCGCGGTCTAAACGGAGAGCTGGCCTCCGGTACAGATCTCGGCGGCGGGGCCGCGGTGGCGTGGAACCAGGCGGACGCCGGCTCGGGGCCGGGTCGAGTGCTGGCGAATCGAGACGCCATTTTGGCCTCGATGCGGGCGCAAATGTTGATCCGTTCCTTCCGGATTCGGGGTCATTTACAGGCTCAGCTCGATCCGCTGGGTCTGACCGAGCGTCCCGCTTTGTCCGAACTGGATTATCAGAGTTACGGGTTCTCTCAGGCTGACTTGTCCAAAACGATTTTTCTGAATTACGCCCTGGGCCTGGAGGCCGCGACGCTCGGCGAGGTTCTAGACATATGCCGCCGGACCTATTGCAGCACGATCGGGGCCGAGTATATGCATATCATCAACCCGACCGAGAAAAACTGGATTCAGGAACGCCTCGAAAAAATAGCGCGCGAGGGTCAAGCCTATTTCACCAAAGCACGCCGCTTGTCCACCTTCACCCACCTCACGCAGTCCGAGCAATTCGAGCGTTATCTCGACCGCAAATACCCCGGGGCCAAACGTTTCGGGCTGGATGGCGGCGAATCCGCGGTGCCGCTCATGGATCAAATTTTACGACGCGGCAGCGAATTGGGCCTGGAGGAAGCGGTTCTCGGCATGGCCCACCGGGGCCGTCTCAATGTTTTAGCCAATGTCATGCGCAAGCCTCTCTCCGCCATTTTTGCGGAGTTCAAAGGCATCCAGACCGAAGCCGAGCACCCAGGGTCCGGTGATGTCAAATATCATCTGGGCCTTTCGACGGACCGAACCGTGGGCGGACGCCTGGTTCATCTGTCGCTGACCGCCAATCCCAGCCACCTGGAGGCCGTGAACACCGTCGTGTTGGGGAAAGTCCGGGCGAAACAACGCCAGCGCGCCGATACGGAACGGAATAAGGTGATGGCGATTTTGCTCCACGGCGATGCGGCCTTTGCCGGCCAGGGCGTCGTGGCCGAGACCCTCGTTACGAGTCAACTCAAGGGCTATCGAATCGGCGGGACCATCCATGTGGTGATCAATAATCAGATTGGGTTTACGACCTCGCCGGCGGCTTCGCGCTCTTCGCCGCACTGCTCTGAGGTCGCCAAAATGGTGGAGGCTCCGATTTTCCACGTCAATGGCGACGACCCCGAGGCCTGCGTCCAAGTCGCGCGTCTGGCGGTCGAATACCGCTATCGATTCCGGAAGGACGTCGTCATCGATTTATGGTGCTATCGCCGCCACGGCCATAACGAGTCCGATGAGCCTAAATTCACGCAACCGCTCATGTATAACCGCATCGAGAAACACCCCACAACGTGCCAGATCTACGCCAAAAAACTGACGGAGGACCACGGCGTCCGCTCCGAGGAAATTCAGAAAATCCAGGCAGACTTCCACCAAAGCCTCGAGGCGGACTTCGAGGCCGCCGAGACCTATCGGCGCAACGAACGGGACTCTTTTTTAGGCAAATGGGCGGGGCTCCGGGTGGCCGACTCCGAGGGCGACCGCCGCGGCCTGACCTGCATCAGCGCCCAGATGCTGGAGGAAATCGGCAGAACGATCGTGCAAGTGCCCGGCAATTTTAAGATCAATTCGAAACTCGCCCGTCTGCTTGCTCAGAAGCGTCAGATGTTCGAAACAGGCCAGGGTTTTGACTGGGCGACCGCCGAGGCCCTGGCGTTCGGAGCCCTCTTGTGCGAATCGATAGGCGTCCGGCTCTCGGGGGAGGACTGCTGCCGCGGGACCTTCTCGCACCGTCACGCCGTTCTGGTGGACCAGGAAACCGAGGAAACCTATACGCCGCTGCACCATATACGCGTCGGTCAGGCACCGTTCGAGGTCATTGACTCCCCCCTCAGCGAGTTCGGCGTGCTGGGCTATGAATACGGCTATTCGCTGGCCGAGCCGCATTGCCTCGTGCTCTGGGAGGCGCAATTCGGGGATTTTGCCAATGGGGCTCAGGTCATTATCGACCAGTTCATTACGTCCGGCGAGTCGAAATGGCAGCGTTACAGCGGCTTGGTGATGCTCCTGCCGCACGGCTATGAGGGCCAAGGCCCCGAGCACTCTTCAAGCCGCCTGGAACGCTATCTGCAAATGTGCGGCCAGGACAATATCCAGATTTGCAATCTGACCACGCCCGCCAATTATTTTCACGCGCTTCGACGCCAGCAGGGTCGAGAGTTCCGTAAACCTCTGGTGGTTTTCGCGCCCAAATCCTTGCTGCGCCACCGCCGTTGTGTCTCCGAGGCCGTCGATTTTCTGGATGGGTCCAGTTTCCACCGCGTGTTATGCGACGGGCGGGAATATCAGGAGGGAGCTCTCTTGCCTGACGCAGAAATCAAGCGGGTTGTGCTCTGTTCGGGCAAAATTTATTTCGACCTGCTGGAGGAAGCCGAGAAACAAAAACGCAACGACGTCTATCTGTTGCGCCTGGAGCAACTCTATCCTTTTCCAGCAAAAACCTTGAGTGCCATGCTCAGACGCTTCCAGAAAGCCGAGATGATCTGGTGCCAGGAAGAACCCGAGAATATGGGCGGGTGGCATTTTGTCGACCGTCGGCTCGAGTCCGCTTTGATCCAGGCGAAGGCTCGGTCTTTCAAACGGCCGCGCTATGTCGGGCGAGCCGAGGCGGCCTCGCCGGCAACGGGTTTTGTGCGCGTCCACCGCGAAGAACAGGCGCGTATCGTCCAGGAGGCCCTGACGACGCCGTGAAGAAAACGGAATCTCTGAAAAGACAGGGCTAGGGTCCATGAGACCGGCTCCGGGCCTATGAAGACCGGCCCCGGCTCTGGGGTGTGAAAATGCCGAAGAAAAACAGAAAAACAGAAAAACAGAAAAACAGAAAAAAACAGGATGCGATTTAGCGCAGAGCCAGACAAAATTCTAGAAAGATTCCAGAAAAATTCCAGAAAAATTGTAGGAAGGATGGTGTTTGAATGAAGGATATTCTTGTCCCAGAAATGGGAGAGTCCGTGAGCGAAGTCCTCATAGCCAAATGGCTGTGCGAACCGGGGGCTCTGGTCGAGCGCGACGCGCCTCTGGTCGAACTGGAGACCGATAAAGTCAATCAGGAAATTTTTGCGCCCGTGCGCGGAAGACTGGTGGACCTCCAGGCCAAAGAGGGCGATACCGTGGCCGTCGGGGCGCTTCTGGCTCGGCTGGAGGAGGGGACGCCAGGCGAAAAACCTACGGGGTCGAAGGCAGGGGCCAGCCAGCCCTCGCCGCCCGGCCCCGGGCCGGCTGGTGTCGCTCCGGTGGTGCCGCCACCACCGGTGTCACAAGCGGCCATCGCGGCTCCGAGTCCTACGCCTCCCCCCGTCGAATCGAGGGCGGCCGACGCCGTCGAGGTAAAGGTGCCAGACCTCGGCGAATCGGTGACCGAAGCCGTTGTCGCCCAATGGCTCAAACCGGTGGGCACGCTCGTCGCCAGAGACGAACCGATTGCGCTTCTCGAGACCGATAAGGCGGACCAGGAAATTGCGGCGCCTGTGGACGGGCTTTTGGCGGCGTGCTTGGCCGAACAAGGGGCTCGAGTGGCCGTTCAAGAGGTGATTGCCACAATTGTGCCTCAGGGCCAGGCGGCGGCAGCGGCGGCGGTTTCTTCTCAGCCCGGTGTGTCTCAGGTTTCTCCCCCGTCCCCGAGCGTCGATTCGAATCCCGGTTCTATTTCCGGCGCACCCGCCCGTTTTACGCCCGCCGCTGCCCGCCTGGCTCAAGAGCACAGCCTGCAGGCGGAAAATCTGGTGCCGACAGGCCCTCGCGGCCACATCCTCAAAGAGGATGTCTTGCGCCAGGTCGCTGCGCCCGCTTCCCCCGTGCCGCCGGCTCCGCCGCCGCCAGCCCCGATGGTTTCGCCGCCGTCCCGGCGCGCCCCCGACCCGAGAGGCGAGGAACGCGTTCGTCTTTCCGGACTCCGAGCTCGAATCGCTCTGCGCCTCAAGGAGGCTCAAAACACGGCGGCGATGCTCACGACGTTCAACGAACTCGACATGACGGCCCTCATGGAGATTCGAGCGCGCTACCGCGAAGCCTTTCTCGCCCGTCACGCCACGAAACTGGGCTTCATGGGCTTTTTTGTGAAAGCCACCATTCTGGCTTTGCGTGAGTATCCGGCCGTCAACGCCGAAATCGACGGCGGCGAGGTCGTCTATAAAAATTATTACGATATCGGGATTGCGGTGGGGTCCGAGCGTGGCCTCGTCGTGCCGATTTTGCGCGATGCGGACACTTTGTCTCTCGCCGCCCTGGAGGGGCGCATTGCGGACTTCGGCCGCAAAGCCCGAGAAGGTAAACTCACCGTGGCGGATATGACGGGCGGCACCTTCACCATCACCAATGGGGGTGTGTTTGGGTCTCTTTTATCGACGCCGATTTTGAATCCGCCTCAGTCGGGCATTCTCGGGATGCATAAAATTCAAAAACGCCCTGTCGTCCGTGAGAGCGATGGGACGCTCGAAGCGCGCTCTATGATGTATCTGGCTCTGAGTTACGACCATCGAATCGTGGATGGGCGTGAGGCGGTCTCTTTTTTGGTTCGAATCAAACAGATTCTGGAAGACCCTGCGCGGCTTATTCTGGACGTTTAATTGCCTTCGCTTCCGCAGCTCGTGGCCATGGTTCGAGGGGTTCGAGGGGTTCGCGCGGCGATGATTCCGCTGCGTCCTCGAATCAGAGCCTCCTGAGGGGCGGTGTAGAGGCGGCCCCTATGGTCCATATGGTGTCCTTGGCAGGCATGGTCGGCGTTGTAACGGGTGCCAGTCGGGGCCTCGGCTATTTTCTGGCTCTGGGTCTGGCGCGCCGTTCGTGTCGAGTCGTCGCCGTGGCTCGGACCCAAGGCGGATTGGCGGCTCTGGACGAGCAATGCGCCCGCGAAAACCTCCTGCGGCCTGTTTTGGCCCCCATGGATCTGCTGGAGACGGACAGAATTGCGGCCTTAGGTTACTCGATTCACCGTCGTTTTGGCCGGTGCGATATTTTGGTTGGGAATGCGGCTTTATTGGGGCCTCAAAGTCCGGTGGGGCACATTGCCCCGGCGGATTGGGCGCGTGTTTTTGCGCTCAATGTCGGGGCGAATCAAGCTCTGATTCATGCACTGGAGGGGCTTTTAGCTCTAGCCCCGCAAGGGTATGGGTGGTTTATGACGTCGGGTCTGGCGGGTTCGAATCGACCTTTTTTAGCACCCTATGCGGCCTCCAAGGCGGCTCTGGAGACCATGGTCGCCAGTTGGCGTCAGGAGCACCTTCACCGAACAACGCTTTCGATTGGCGTGTTGGACCCGGGTATCGTGGCGACGCGCATGCGGGCTCAGTTCAAACCGGGGGAGGACCCTTCGACGCTGACCACCCCTGATCAGGCCGCGGAGGCTCTTTTGAGGCGTCTTTTTGCGGAAATCGTGCCGGACTCGGGGCGTTTGCAGGCGGATATCGCTTAGACAATTCGCGTCCGGGAGGCGTCATAGGGCCGGCCCAGCAGGATAGCGGGGGCGATGATGGATAAGGCTGGACGGTGCGTCCGCCGTCGCCCTCGGTCACTCTGGGTGCCGAACACGTTCAGACGGGCGTTTTAGGCGGAGAATTCAGGCAGGCTCTGCAGATGTGGGGTCGTTCTTGGGCTCGTGTTATGGGCTGGGGTGTCTCTTCCGTCAGATGGCGCCCCGGCGCCTCTGGTGCCCCCCAAGCGTCCCCAAACGGCTTGTTTGGCTGGTTCCCCCCAAGCGTCCCCAAACGGCTTGTTTGGCTGGTTCCCCCCAAGCGCCCCCAAACGGCTTGTTTGGCTGGCGCCCCCGGAAGAGGCCGCCCTGCATGTATGTCCGTGGCACCTCGGGTGCCCTCGGCCCCCCGTTGCGAACGGCGCGAGTTTTTGGCTCTGTCTTTCTCTGTTTTTCGTCCTCTGTTTTTTTTCAGCCTTTTTTTATCCGGTCTTTTGCCCGGCCTTTTGCCTGGTATTTCGCCGGGTCTGTTGCTAGAGTAACCCCTGTCTCATGAATACGGTTGCGCGTCATTTTTCCAGCCTCCGGGTCAAAGTCTGGTTTTCTTTTTGTGTCCGGGCTCTGAGGGCTCTGTGGCGTGTTTGGCAGCTGCTCTGGGGGCTCTTGGTTCGGTCTGTCATCCAGTTTCTACGTTGGTTTGGCTTGGGGTGTCTCCAGTTTGGGCGTCGTTTCTGGCTTTATCTCAGGTCGGAGGGCCCGCTTCTTCTCATTGACCTGACCTCGCCCAAAAGTCTAGGTTCTTGGCGGCTTGTCGGAAGGCGAGGCCGCCTGGGACGCCTGTATGAGCCGGTCTATTTCCCGAACCAATTGTGGAACGGCCGCCGTAAGCGGGCCGAAGCGATTCTCGTCCATATCGACACGATGCACCCCGAGCTCTTTTTCAAAGAGCCCCGCTATCGTTGGGTCGGCTTCTATCATTTTTCCTGGCTCCGAGATTTTCGCATGCTGGCCGAGGACCCTCGGGTCTGCCAGCTGGTGGGCCGCTTGATGAGCACCTTTGCCGGCAATGCCGAGCTCTGGGTTCTCAATAGCTGGCGGCCGGATATTGTTTCGGTTCGAATCACCCATTGGCTGATTTACTACGATGTCTTTCTGCAGCCCCTGCCAGAGGCGGAAAAAAGACAAGTCCAGCGTTTTTTGTACATCCAGACGCGGTGGTTGCGCCATTATTGGTGGCTTGCGGTTGGGCCTCTCAACAAGATTACGGCTCTGAAGGGCATTATTATCGCCGAGCTCTGCCAGACGGGGTCCTATGCGCGGCGCGAGGAGGGCTCCGTGATTGCCAAAGCCGAGGCGAACCTCGCGTATTATCTGGCCCGAGCCATTCATCACGACGGCGGGCTCCGCCAGGGGAGCCCTTTTGACGCGCTGCGGCTTTTGCGCGATTTATTAACGCTCCGAGACGTCTATACGCGCCATTTGCCGCACCATTTCCCGGACGCCATCTATGCGGCTTTGTACAAAATCGCGCCTTTTGTTCAATTGGTGCGTCTCGGTCGCGGGGAGGTCGCCTGCTTCGAGGGCGGGGCCGGTGGCACAGCGCGCCAGATCGAGCGGCTTTTAGCCCTTGCGCCTCTGAACGCCGAGAGTGCCGAGTTTTCCGCCAAAACCGAGGCCGCTTCTGCCGATTCTTCCTCTTCTTCCTTCATTCGGCGAGCTTCTCAGACGGGGTATGTGCGCCTAGAGACGGCGCATGCTCAACTCGTGATGGATGTGGGCAGCTATCGTCCGGCTTTTCGCTCGCACGCCGGGGCGTTATCGATCAATCTCGCTCTGGGAGGCGATACGTTCGTCTCGAATTTCGTCACAGGCGAAGATTTCTCTTTCATGCAAACGTCCATGCAAATGTCCATGCCGGGCAACCAGGGGCCGGTAGCGATAGGCGGCCGGGGCTCGGGTGGTCCGCAAAACGGCACGAAGTTTCCGATAGAGTGGGATACGGATGATCTTTCTCGGCATGCGTCTCATTTTTTCGCGACTCGGTATCATTCCTGTGTGGAGTTGGATGGCAAAGATTCCTCGGGGTTGCGGGGCTTTACGCAGCGTTGGGCGCGTGTTTCTTCGGTGTGCCGCAATACGCCGCGAGGCATCGCCGTCCAAGCCGAACACGACGGCTATCAGAACAAAACCGGGCACCGCTGCCGGCGCGTCATCGAGCTCTTTCACAACGAAAAACGGGTCGTAGGCCGCGATAGTATCGTCGGAACCCAGAGCGGCGGCGGCGTTTTCTTCACGCTCCGGTTCTATCTGTCCCGCAACGTCCAGGTCCAGCCCTGCAATAGAGACGGACGTTGCGGGGCTCTACTGACGATTCCGCGGCGGCCGTCGTGGCTTTTTGTGTGTCATCAGCTCCATACCGAGGCTTTCACAAACGTTCGTAACCACCAGAAGAGCCTCTGTCTGAGAGGCCGCACCCGCGCGGGAACGACGTCGCTCGACTGGCAGTTTCTCGAGGTGTCCTGACCGGAGGACAGATGGGTGACGGTCGTATGACGGGCGCGTGGTGCTTTTCTGTGAACCTCCCCTCGGACACGGTCGGTTTGAGCTTGTTTTTTCGGCGGAAGTCTTTTAGACTAGCCCCGGCTAGCGATGAGACCCCGTCCGGACACGGCTCCGGACACAACTCCGGGGGTAAGCGTCCGGGGGCAAGGGATTGGAAAGGAAGGAAGCTGTGCGGCGTGCTAAAATAGGTTTAATAGGCGGCGGGCACATAGGTGGAACTTTAGCGCATTTAATTGGGCTTGCGCGCCTGGGCGATGTCGTTCTTTGTGATATTGCAGGCGGGCTGGCGGCGGGCAAGGCTCTGGACCTCGCCGAGGCGAGCCCCATAGAGGGCGTGGACGCGGCCTGGACCGGGGGCGACGACATGGCGGCCTTAGAGGGCAGCGATGTGGTGATCGTCACGGCGGGTGTGCCTCGGCGGCCCGGTATGAGTCGAGACGACCTCCTGGACGTCAATGCCGGGGTGATGCGCGATATGGGGGCCGTTCTGGCTCGCCACGCGCCAGAGGCCTTCGTGATCTGCATCACCAATCCTCTGGATGTTATGGTCGGCGTTCTGCAAAAGAGCTGCGGCTTTCCAGCCCATCGAGTCGTCGGGATGGCAGGGGTGCTGGATTCGGCTCGGTTTCGTTATTTTCTGGCCCAAGAATTCAAAGTGAGCGTCCGAGACGTAAGTGCTTTTGTGCTCGGCGGGCACGGCGACAGCATGGTGCCTCTGGTGCGTTATTCGACCATTGCGGGCATCCCGGTTCCCGAATGGGTGCGGATGGGGAAATCTACGCCCGAACGAATCGAGCAAATCGTCCAGCGGACGCGCGATGGTGGGGCCGAGGTTGTCGGTCTCATGAAGACCATGTCGGCCTTTTACGCCCCTGCGCATGCGGGTCTGGCGATGGCGCGGGCCTATTTGCACGATGAGCGCCGCATTCTGCCCTGTGCCGTCTGGGCCGAAGGGGTGTACGGACTCCAAGGCGAGGGACTTTATGTCGGCTTGCCGGCCGTCCTCGGCCGAAACGGCGTGGAGTCCATTATCGAGGTCGCTCTGAATGAGGAAGAACAGAAGGCTCTGGACCGGTCCGTCCAGGCCGTGCGAGATTTATCCGGAAAACTGAATGCGAGATTGGACGCGCGTGCGTAGGTTTCTCGTCAACCTCTCTGGAAGCGCGGATTCGAACAACCAGGTCTGATTTGAACAGTGGATTTTCACGAATACCAGGCGAAAGAGCTTTTCCGGCGTTCCGGCATTCCGGTGCCGGACGGGTATGCGGTTCACACGCTTTCCGAGGCGAAGGCGGCTCTTGAGCGGCTCGGCCCGCCCGTGTGGGTCGTGAAAAGTCAGATACACGCCGGCGGCCGGGGGCGCGGCCATTTTCCGCACGACCCCATGGGCGGCGGCGGCGTGCGCGTGTGTCATACGCTCGATTCGGCCTATAAAGCCTGCGAAGCGATGCTCGGGAAAATCTTGGTGACGCGGCAGACCGGCCCGGCCGGTGCGAGAGTCCGGCACCTCTATCTGGAGGCCGGGTGCGATATCGCCCGAGAATTTTATCTCTCTTTCGTCGTGGAGCGGACCCGAGGCCAAGTGGCTCTGATCGCCTCGGCGACCGGCGGGACGGACATCGAGGAAACCGCTCGGACCGATCCCTCGGCCATTCTGACCTTTTTCTTTGACCCGGGGATTGGCTCTAGTCCGTATATCGCTCGGCGTTTGGCCTTCGCCTGGGGTTTGCCGCAAGCGGCTCATGCGGCTCTTTCGAAGCTTGTGGCGGATTTATACGCATTGTTTCTCCGTTCGGACGGCCAGCTTTTGGAGATCAATCCTCTGGTTCTGACGACCCAAGACGAACTGATTGCTCTGGACGGGAAATTGGTTCTGGACGACAATGCGGCCTATCGCCAGCGGACGCTGCACCAGTCGGCCGATGAGGCGGACGTCCCGCCCGCCGAGCTGGCCGCTCGCCGAGCCGGCCTCAGCTATATCCGACTGGACGGTGAAATTGGCTGCATGATCAATGGAGCCGGCCTGGCTATGGCCACTATGGACATTATCAAGCTCTATGGCTTTGAGCCCGCTAATTTTCTGGACGTCGGCGGCAGTGCTACCCGAGAAGGCGTCCGAGAAGCCTTCCGTATTATCGGCTCAGACACTCGAGTCCGAGCCATTCTCGTCAATATTTTTGGCGGGATTATGAAATGCGACGTCGTCGCCGAAGGCGTGGTGGCGGCGGCTCAGGAATTCGGCCTGGCGGTCCCCATGGTCGTCCGACTGGAGGGAACGCGTATGGAAGAAGGCCGCCGCGTCATGGCGCAATCGGGTTTGCCGATTATGACGGCCTCGGACCTGGACGAGGCGGCGCGAAAGATTACAGAGGCCCTTTAATTAGGGAATAAGGACGGCGACCCCATGGCTGTTTTAGTTCACGAAAAAACGCAGCGTGCTGTGCCAAGGCATGACGGGCAAGCACGGGCTTTTTCATACCCAGCAGGCTCTTGACTATGGGACGCTGATGGTCGGCGGCGTGACGCCCGGTAAAGGCGGCCAGACGTGTTTAGGTCTGCCCGTTTTCAACACGGTCGGCGAGGCCGTGCAGGCGACTCGGGTGGACGCCAGTGTAATTTACGTCCCACCGCCTTTTGCCGCCGATGCGATCCTGGAGGCTCTGGAGTCCGGGATAGAGCTCATCGTCTGTATCACCGAGGGCATCCCAATCCTGGACATGGTGCGTGTGAAACACGCGATGCGAGGCACCAAGGCGCGCCTGATTGGCCCGAATTGTCCGGGCATCATCACGCCCGAGGCCTGTAAAATCGGCATTATGCCAGGCTCCATCCATCAGCGCGGCACCGTCGGCGTCGTGTCTCGGTCGGGGACGCTGACCTATGAGGCGGTGGCTCAAACAACGGCCATTGGCTTGGGGCAGTCTAGCTGCATCGGCATTGGCGGCGACCCGGTGCATGGTTTGAATTTTGTGGACTGCTTGGAGCTCTTTCTAGACGACCCCGAAACCGGGGCTGTCCTGATGATAGGCGAAATCGGCGGAACCGCCGAAGAAGAGGCCGCCGCCTTCTACGAGGCCCATCCGAACAAGAAACCGCTGGCGGCTTTTATTGCGGGGGTAACGGCTCCGCCTGGTAGGCGCATGGGCCACGCAGGCGCGATTGTCTCGGGAGGGCAGGGCACGGCGGCCTCCAAGATCGAGGCGCTGAAGCGAGTCGGCGCGGTGATCGCCGAAAATCCGTCGCATATCGGTTTGGCTGTCCAGCGGGCTCTGGCGGCGGCGGCGGGCTCTGCGGGCTCTGCCCCGCCTTCTGCCGGGTAGAGGCTTCGCGATTGGTCGCACCGCTTTCTCTTGAGGGCGAGAACGGACTCAGGACTCAGGAGGGGAGAGGGCCCCTGTTAGGGTGTTCCGTCCGGGGGTTCCCGGTGCGGTGCGGGAGTATGAAACCACATAGGAGCCGTTGCCCTGTTAGGGTGTTCCGCGGGGGGTTCTCGGCGCGTTTCACCAGGTCTACACTGCCCGCCGCTATCTGCCCTGTTTAGGGTGTTCCGTCCGGGGGGGCTCGGGTGTCACCAGGTCTACACTGCCCGCCGCTATCTGCCCTGTTAGGGTGTTCCGCGGGGGTTCCCGGTGCGGTGCGGGAGTATGAATCCACATAGAAGCCGTTGCCCTGTTAGGGTGTTCCGCGGGGGGTCTCGGGCGACAGTTTCACCAGTCAGCGAGCTGTCTAATGCCCTGTTAGGGTGTTCCGTCCGGGGGGTTCTCGGTGCGGTGCGGGAGTATGAAACCACATAGGAGCCGTTGCTCTGTTAAGGTGTTCCGCAGGGGGTCTCGGGGTGCACTCGCAGATGCTACTCGGGCCGGATGAGCCCTGTTAGGGTGTTTCGTCCGCGGGGGTCTCGGGGCGTGTTTCGAGTTTCTCCGACGTTGTTTTTCGGTCTCTTTTGTGATATAAGCGGGAGGTCGCCCCGGGGTGTTTCGGGGTGTGTCGGCATGAATGAGCCGGATAGGTCCGGATAGATCCGGGGACGGACCGGCCTCTGCGGTGCGGTCTGCCGTGCTACAAAAACAATGAGCCAAAAAATGAGCCAGGCTGCTTTTTGGAAAATCCCTCTGACGGTGAGTGCCCAAGTCGGGAGTGCCCGGCTCACCATGGCCCAAGTTCATAAAATCGGCTATGGCACCGTTATAGAATTAGACCGGACGCCCGACGATTTGGTCGATCTGTGCGTCGGAGATGTCCGATTCGGCACGGGCGACGTCGAAATCATAGAGGGCATGCTTTTCTTGCGTGTCAATCATCTGACGCTGTTGGGTTCTGACACCGCCTAGCCGGGGGTACCACATCGAGAGGGGAAGGGCGTGTGGAAGGGCGTGTTCCTCTTTTTTCCTCGCTTTTGAGAGCTCTCTCTTCGCCTGATTTTCCGGTTTTTTTTCTGCTCTTTTTCCGGCGTATGCCGGGGCCTATTTAGACGCGTTTTCTGTCCGCTTCTGCTTTTCTGATGCGACCTGTTCTTTTCGTGCTCGTGGTCTTTGTCATAGGGGCGAGTTCTGTTTTGCGTCTCATAGACCCGGTTTTTCTGACCGAGTTACGCCACCGCATTTTTGATTTTTATCTCATTGCGAAGCCGCGTGTCCCGCATCCTCAAACGCCTGTGACGATTGTGGACATTGACGAGAAAAGCATAGAGGCCTTGGGTCAGTTTCCCTGGTCTCGCAGGGTTCTGGCGGCCCTCCTAGACGAGCTCCATCGAGGAGGGGCTCGGGCGGTGGCCTTCGACGTCGTTTTCTCCGAGTCCGACCGCACCTCGATGGTGGAGGTCGTGCGTTCGCATCGAGACGTTCTGCCGTCCGTGATGGCGGAGTATTTGGCCTCTTTTCCCTCCAACGAGGACGTGATGGCCCAGAGCATGCAAAACATCCCGACCGTCCTGGGGATGCCGCAGGGTTTTTACGGCACGCGTGCGCGGCGGCCGTCTTTACCGTCCAGCTCTATTTTGCCGGCGGACATGGCCTTGATCCAGACTTTCATCGAGGCGAATCATTTAGACTGGCTTCGTCCGAATGTGCCGGTGCTCTCGGAGGCGGCGCGGGGCTTTGGGGTTTTTTCGCTCCGGCCCGAGTCGGACGGCGTTCTGCGACGTGTGCCGCTTTTGATTCGTGTCGACGACCAGGTCTTTCCCTCGATTTCGCTCGAGCTCCTGCGGGTTGGGTTCGGCGTTTCTAACGTCGATGTCCACGCCGACGCCTTTGGGATCAAGGGCGTGGTGTTGCGCCCGCCTGGTTTTGATCTGTTTATTCCGACCGACGAGCAGGGGCGTCTCTGGCTCAATTACGCCCGTCCGGATGTCTATAACACGCCCGACAATCGAGGCCGCTATTACGTTTCCGCCATAGACGTTCTGGCGCGCACGCTGCCTCCGGGCCGTCTGGAGGGTCAATTTGTGCTTATCGGAGCCTCGGCGGTGGGTCTCAACGACTTACGGAGTGCGCCCGTGAGTCCGGCCATGCCAGGTGTCGAGATCCACGCCCATACCCTAGAGGCGATCATCGAAGAAAATCACTTGCAAGCCCCCGGCTATTTCGCCCTCTTGGAGGTCCTTTTTATGGTCCTTGGAGCTTTAATGGCGGTCTGGTTTTCGCGATATGCGATTTTTTTCTCGGCGACGGCCCTCGGTTTATTTATGGGCGGGCAGGCCTATGCAAGCTGGTATGGCTTTGTTCAATTTGGAACGCTTTTTGACAGTTCTCTCCCGATTGCGACGACGCTGCTGGTTTATTTTCTGATGCTCCTTTCGAATTACGCCCGCGAGCGGCGCGCGAAAGCCTATATAGAGAACGCCTTTCAGCACTATTTGTCGCCGGACCTGGTGCGTCAGCTTTCGGCCTCGCCGGCCCGTCTCAAGCTCGGCGGCGAGGTCCGGTCTATGACGTTTCTTTTTTGCGACATTCGGAATTTCACCGCGATTTCCGAGACGTATAAAAACAATCCTCAGGGCCTCACGGAGCTGGTGAATCAACTCTTAACCCCGCTCACCGGGGCGATTTTAGAACACCGCGGGACCATCGATAAATACATGGGCGATTGCATTATGGCGTTCTGGAATGCGCCTTTGGACGACCCGGAACACCAACGCCATGCGGCTTTGGCCGCTTTGGCGATTCAGCTCGAGATCAAAAAATTGAACGACAAATTCGCCGCCCAGTTCAAGAGCAAAGAACGAAATCCGGGGCACAAGGCCGGGCAGGATTCAGAGCTCCGCCTCCCGAGCCTAGGCGTGGGTATCGGCATCAATAGCGGCGAGGCCGTGGTCGGCAATATGGGGTCCACCCAGCGTTTTGATTATTCGGTTCTGGGAGACGCCGTGAATTTGGCCTCTCGCCTGGAATCCCAGAGTAAAACCTATGGCGTGCCCATTGTTCTGGGCGAGGATACGTGCAAAGACTTGACGGACCTGGCTCTTTTAGAACTCGATTTGATTGCGGTCCAGGGCAAGCAGAAGGCGGTCCGAGCCTATGGTCTGCTGGGCGATGCGACGCTCCGCGCTTCGTCGGCGTTTCAGGATTTAGCGGCGTTGAATGAAAAAATGCTCCAGAGTTATCGCCAACAAAACTGGACGCAAGCCGAGACCTACGCCACCCAGGGCAAGGTCTTGCTTGACGGCACGATGGACTTTTTCTACAATACCTATCTGGAGCGCATGCGTTCTCTGCGTCAGGCCCGTTTGCCCGCCGATTGGGATGGAGTGTTCTATGCACAGACCAAATGAAAATTCTGGCGAGCTGAGGTCGACCCCGCGGTGGACCCTGCCCAGTCGGGCTCGTGCCGGCCGAGTGTGCGCGGCGGCCTGCTTGGTGGCGAGTGTTCTGATTCTAGGGCTGTCTCCGTTTTCCCGGCTTGCCCTGGCCCAGGACGAGGTTCAGACCGAGGCCCAGGAAGAGCTCACAGGCCTGGCGGTGATGACCATGGTCCGAGACCAGGCTCAACAATATCCCCAGGAGACCTCGGACGTTAAGCTGCAGATTCTGGACGCTCAAGGCAAGGTGCGGACGCGCTATTTTACGCTGAAAAGTCTGCGCGACGCGAGACTCCGGAACAGTTTGATAAAGTTCTACGCGCCCAACGCCGTGAAGGGGACGGGTCTGCTGACTCAGACGCGCGTCGACAACCCCGAGCCAGCCGACGCCGCCCCGGCTGACGAGGCCTCGACGAGCTCTGCGCCCCCGCCCCCGCCGCCCACGACCGAAGAGCCTGACGACGATGTCAGCCAGTTCGTCTATTTTCCGGCGTTTCGGTCTATCCGCCAGCTGAGCGTTGGCGAACGGAATGGCTCTTTTGTGGGGTCCGATTTTTCTTATGCGGATATTGCCGGCCGCCGCCTCGAGGACGATACGCACGAGCTCGTCGAGACGTCCGAAAAATTCTGGTTCATTCGTTCAACGCCTCGGCGCGCCGACGATAGTTATACGCGCCTAGACCTCGTCGTGGAGCGCCGGACGCTCGTCATCCGCCAGGTCGTTTTCTATGATGCCTCTGGCGAAAAACTCAAGACACTGACGAACAAGACCGTGCGCAAAATAGACGGCGTCTGGACTATCACAGAGGCCGAGATGGTGAACCACCTTGGGAACTCTCGGACGCTTTTGTCGAAAGAGAGCGTGGATTATCAGAAGGCTCTCTCGCCGAGCGATGTCGGTCTGCCGGGGCTCAAGTCTGGGGCCTAGGGCTCGGGCTCGGGCTCGGCGAGCGGGCCGCCGCCCGCCGCGCTGACGTCCCTCCCGCAAGGGACGGGTTTTTCTCGCGGCGCATTTTTCCTCCTTTCTTTTGGAGTCTTCCGATTTTGTCTCCTTTTCTGAAATTGCATCGACGCCCCGGTTTTTTTTCCGGTGTTTTCCCCGGCGTTTTTTCCCGGGCCTTTGGTTCTGTCCTGCTCCTGCTTGTCCTGCTTGTCCCGTCGAGCCTCTGGTCCCAGGTGCCAGAGGGCTTTGACCTGGAAACCTTGGAGGGCCTCGAAACCACAGAGACCGAACTCGAATCCGGCTCTAATTTTGAAAAATATTTCTTCGGCGACATCGGCATTGCAGGCGGCCGAGCGACGGGGCTTTCGCGTCAACTCCTTGTGGCCAATGTGGGGGTTGATATTCCTCTGAGCCCGCAGTTCCGTTTTTTTTCGGACGTCGGGTATGTGCATTATGACAACAGCTATGACCTCGTTCTCAAAGAGGAGGCCGTCTTTCGTTCTTCGGAAGAGGCAGAAGAAGGTTTTCCGGAAACGCTGAGACTCGAAGCCAGAGATTCTTATTTTCAGGTCAATGATTTATATGGGCAGTGGCGGCCTCTAGGAGGCCTCTTGGTGCGGGCGGGCCGTCAGCGCGTGGTTTTGGGCCAATTCGACCGCTATTCGCCGGTTGATTTTTTTCTGCCTCAGACGCAAGTGGTGACCTCGCTTGTTCCCAATAAAGTCGAGACGCGTTATCCGCAGGACGCCTTGAATGTCATTTGGTACCCGACCTCGCGGTTGGAGCTCCAATATGTCACGCACTATAATGGCGTGCGCGTGGACCCGATCGTCGAGACGACCAGCGACGAATTTCTCGTCTATGGCAACCCGGTGCGCGACGACAACGGTGAACTGGACTATGAGACGCGCTCGGCCCAGATCTCGAACGAGGACACCCGGCTAGATATTTATCGGGCCGTCTATTACGGGGCCGGTTTCACCTTTGGGGCGACCTATGTGGAGGGCAATGCGCTCTTTTTTCCGGCGCCGGACGGTCGTCTGACAACGACCGATGAATTCGAGACCCCAGGGGAGCAGCCCGTTTTCCGGCTCGAGAATGTGCTGGCGAGTTATCCGCCTCTGAAGGGTTACGGGCTGGAGTTGGCCGTTCCAGCCGGGTCGTGGACCTGGAAAGCCGAATACGCGCGTTTCAATATGGAAAGTGCTTTCGATTTCGACCCGGCACGCGCCCGTCCCTCAGAGGATGCCTCGAACGAGGGCCCCGGGGATAATTTTGGAGGCGACGGATACGAAGACGACCGGAAAGCCTATCAAGAGGTGGGGCTTCAAATCATTGAACAATTCGACGGGCGCCTCCGCCACGGTTTTTATGTGGACGTCGCCGCCGCCGGCGGCGAGTATCGAGGGGAAAAATGGATTTGGGACCTCTCCGTCATTGCACTGCGATTCAGAGCCGAGGCGAGGGCCTCGGAAATCAATGATCGAATCGCCGAGCTCGAAAACGACGAGTTTCCCGACACCTTCATCGTGCCTTTTTTCAATGTCGGCCGCTACGTAGACGCCAATAACGAGCACCTCGTCGGGGTTGGTCTTGGGTCTTTAATCGTCGCCTTTGGCGGCGGCGTTTATTACGCGGGGCAGATTTCCGAAAGCCTGCGTGTGGGGGTGGTCGGCGGGGCTCTGGAGTTCAATGACGACCTGGCCGAGATTGAAGAAAATTACGAACCCAAAGAAGAATTTCCCTTGTATATCTATGGGACGCTCCAGTGGCTTTTCTGAGGTCGGGGTTCCTCTGGCCCGGCTGGCTTGTCTGGTATGTCGCGGTCGGGGGGATGCTGTGGGTCGTGGTGTCGGGCCTGCGCTTCGAGAACGATGTCTGGCTTCGTTCGGATGATCCCATCCGGCTTGAATTAGAACACCTCGGGGAGACCTTCGGCCAAGGCGAGACCTATCTGCTGATGGTGCCAGACAAAAGCTTGGTTCTGGACCCCGCTCGCCGCCCGCTTCTGGAACGCCTGGAGCGTGATTTACAAGCTCTGCCTCATGTGACGCGGACTTTGTCGCCGCTTTCGGCCCGGCTGCTCTTGGACGAGGACGGGCAGCTTTCCTTTCAGGATTATGCGACCGTTTTGGCCTCGCGCCAATTGGCCGAGGCCGACTATCCGGGACATCTGTCGACGAGTCCCTATGGCGAACGCCTCATGGCAATGGGCGGTGCCGATTATTTCCTCATAGCCCTGGAGCTCGAGACAGACCGCCAGGCTGGGCGTCGGCAAGCCTTTGCCGACGCTCTGGCGAGCCTGCTGGAAACCACCGAGCTCCAAGACACAGAGCGGACAGCCGGGATGGTCGTCCTGCGCCACCGAATCAATGAGACCATCCAGACGGATTTTCAGGCCTCTTTGGGATGGGCTGCGGTGCTGGTGGGGGGCTTTATGCTTGTGTGTCTCAGAGGTTTCAGGCGGCTCTTCATTCTGGGGAATGTCGCGATTTTCAGCGGGCTTTTCCCGCTTTTTTTACTCCGGTGTTTTGCCTTGCCTCTGACGGCGCCGGGGTTGGTTTTGCCTATTCTAGCCACTGTGATTGCCATTGCTCACAGTCTCCATATTTTTGCGCTGTGGGAGCAGGAACAAAAACGTTCTCTCCCGGAGCACGGTCCGGGAGCGTCCCGTCAAAGGGTCGCCCGCCGGTTGCCGCGATGGGCCCCGCGTCAGAGAACCGTCCTCCGCCGAGTTTGGGTCCCGACGCTGATTACGTCCGGCACGTCGGCTTTTGGGTGTGCCAGTTTTGGTCTTTCGCGTTTGGTTCCTCTGCACGAGTTCGCCTTTATTGGGACGGCCTCGGTTCTCTTTTTGTGGGGTGTGACGTTATGGTTTGTTCTCTTTGCGCTTCAGGGTCTGGGAGGCGTCTCGAGGACTTCTTTTCCGAGGGCCTCTTTCGAGGCTCTGCGTGGTTTCAAAAGATTGCGGCGGTGGCGTCTCGATATTTTTTGCGTGCTTTTAGCTCTAGGAGGCGTCCTAGGTTTGGGGGTCGCCGGCCGCTTCGAGACCAATTTTCTGGACGCTTTTTTCGCCCCAGATTCCGAGCTCTACAGAGACTTCGAATTCTATGACGCTCATTTTGGCGGCTCGAATCAGATCGATCTTTTAATCAAGGGCGACCAAGCCGAGACCTGGCGTCAACTCGAGACTTTTCAAAGCCTGGTCGTCTGGATGGAGGGCCTCCGAGCCATCCCTGGCGTTCGGTATGTCGATGGCTATCCGCGCCTGGTGAGCGAACTCCACGCCGCGTTCGACCCTGCCAGTCCGTATCCTCAGACGGCGGCTCAATTGGCGCAGGAATTATTGTTTTTGGGCTTCTCGCGCACCGACCGACAGCCGGATGTTCTGGCTGCTTTTTTGGACTTCGACCAGCGCGAGGCGCGTGTCCGAGTCCAGACGGACCATATGAATTCCAGAGAACTCGGCGGACTTCTAGACCGGCTCCGAGCCCAGGGCGATGTCGCGGGATTCCGTCCGGTTTTTACGGGGCTCGGTTCTTATTTTTACGCCCTGAGTCAACAAGTCCTCGTCACTCAGGTTGTCAGTGCGGCTCTGACGTTGAGTGGTTTGTTCGCCCTTTTAGTCTATATGTTCGGATGGCGTATTGGAGCTCTTGGCACGTTCACCAGTTTTTTGCCGGTTTTACTGGTTTTATCGGGGACGGCTCTCGCGTCCATTCCCTTTGATTTTGCGACGGTTTTAGTGGCGGCTCTAGCTCTTGGTCTCGGGATTGACGACACTGTCCACGTGCTGCACCACCATAAACAGACGGGCCGGATTTATGCGGCTCTGCGGCTTGTTGCTCAGCCTATTTTTCTGACCTCGGTTCTTTTTTGTCTGGGCGTTTTGAGTCTCGCGGGGAGTGAATTGGTTCTCTTGCGTCGGTTCAGTTTTTCGATGGCCGCCGCTTTAGCCTTGTGTTTTTCGGCGAGTCTTTTTTTATTGCCGGCTCTCTTGCATCGGTTCACGGGTGGCTATTCTTCAGGGCGGCGGTTATCCAACCGCACCGAATCCGAGACCCGTTCTCCCTGATACAGATAAGGCCCGCCGGTTTGGCCGCTCAACACGGCCTTGATCGTCACATGAGAATCAGGGAGCCGAGCTATATAAAACCAAGGCCCATACAGGCGTGTCTCCAAGGCATTGATAAAAAGCGTCACATAGCCCTCGTGCGGGCACGGTAGGGCGGCGTCGTGAGAGGGAGGTGCCTCGTTCAGTTTTGCCGGCGTGAAAACGAAATGGGTTGTCTCCACGAACAGGTTCCAGCCCGTCCGCTTGTCTGGCTCTAGATGGAGGACGAGGGTTGGGATTCTCGCACAGTTGGTCTCCTCCAGCACAATGGCATTGTGGTGCGCCCAGCTCGCGGGCAGAGGCACTAGCAGAGACGCCAGCAGAACAGAAAAAAGAAAGAAAGGGACAAACAGAGCACGCATAGCGAAACTTGACAAAGCGCGGCGGGTGCGGCAGGACAGGGCTCACAGCCCGGCGAACCCGGTTCACCCATCCGGGCCGCCCCGAGTCTATCACGTCCGAGACGCCCGGGGAAGGCCCAGAAACAAACGCCAACAGCCTGAGACGACCGAGACGCACACGCCAGGAAAAGAGCCGTGTCCGCACCCGAGAAGAATGTTTTATGGGCTTTAGGCTCGAATGTGGGCGACAGGCACGCGCACCTTGTTTTTGCCCGAGACGCCCTCGCCGAGTTGGGAACGCTGGTTGGTGTTTCGGGACTCTATGAATCGCCGCCGTATCACCTGGCGGCTCAGCCGCATTTTCTGAATGCCGTGGTCTGGCAGCGTTTGACGCTGGAGCCCCTGGCCTGTCTGGCTTTCGCCAAATCCCTGGAAGCCCGAAGAGGCCGAAAAAAAGGCGGCGTGCGCTTTGGCCCGCGCGAGCTCGATGTGGATTTGTTTTTATACGACCAGCTCTGTTTGTCGACCCCCCGTCTGGAGCTGCCTCACCCCCGAGGCCTAGAGCGTCCTTTTGTGCTCGGCCCCGCCGCCGAGATCGCCCCGCACTGGGTTCACCCGATACGCCAGCTTGCTCTGGGTTCATTGTGGGCAGCGTGTCCCTCTAGAGCCGATATTACGCTCATCGGGGTGTTTCCCCCGGTTTTTCCGGTGTCTCCGGTTCCTCCGGCGGAGGGGTCTGGTTGAGAGACGCAGGTGCCTTTTGACCGGCCTGCAGCCGTAGCCGGACCTTGGGCTCGCCGAGCAATTGGCAGAGCGGGACGAGCTCGGGCCCGGCCTCGAGCCCCGTGAGAAGCCGCCGAAGCGTTCGAAAAAGCCACGCCACATTGCGGCGACGGTCGGGATAAGGCAGCACCATATCGCCGTCGCCGTCGCCGTCCCCCTCATTGTTGTTGTCGCAGCTTCGGCGGAGTTGATTCAACCAAGCCTTCAAAGCCGTCTCGTGCCAGTGTTCCCCGGACGGCAGGAGAGCCAAGGCTCGAGTCGCAAGCGCGTGCGCCGCCGCCTCGAGCTTGGCGGCGTCTTGGGGGAGGTCTTGACCCGCATGTGCCCCACCTGAATTCACTACCGGCGGGAGGTCGTTTTCAACAATAGCGTGCCATAAGCGTGCCGTCTCGACGGTGTCGAGATTGGACCGAAAAACGAGCCACGCATGCTCGTGGAGTCCATAAGGTTCAAGCCTGGGTGCCACCCGCTCCCAGGGGAGCAGCCTCACCATGGCCGCGCTCAGGCGACGCAGCGTGTTTTCCTCAAAACGAGGGGCCGCTCGGCCATAGCCATCCGGCTGAAAACTGGCCACCAGGGCCTCGGGCGTGAGGTCCGCTCGAGCCGCGTGCGGCGTCCCCAATCGAGCCAGATACGCAAAAAGAGCCTCGGGTTCGATCCCTTCCTCTCGCAATCGGTGGAGCGTCAGCGACCCGAGACGTTTCGACAGGCCTCGGCCGTCGCCATCGACCAAAAGCGGATAATGCCCGAACGCCGGGACGGCCAGCCCCAGGGCCTCGAACAAGTCCACTTGGACGGCGGTGTTGGCG
Source organism: Alphaproteobacteria bacterium (assembly GCA_965203415.1). Lineage (GTDB taxonomy): Bacteria > Pseudomonadota > Alphaproteobacteria > CBDBCS01 > CBDBCS01 > CBDBCS01. Next base: position 1,348,671 of record CBDBCS010000006.1, read on the forward strand.
ATGTGGTCCTCGCCCCGCAGGATGTGTGTGACGCTCGTTGCGCCGTCATCCACAACCGAGCTGAGCGTGTAAAGAGCCTGCCCGTTCGCCCGTACCAGAACAGGGTCCGACAAAGAAGAGAGCTCTATCTGAATAGGGCCTTTGACGCAATCGTGCCAGGCGATCGTGCGCTGCTCGTTCAGACGGAAACGCCAATACGGCTGCCTGCCGGCCTGCTGGTGTTTTTTCTGGGCGTCTTGAGATAAACGGAGGGCTTCTCGGTCATAGACCGGCGGCCGCCCTCGGGCGCGCTGGCGTTTCTTTTTCAAGTCGAGCTCTTCAGGCGTCTCATAGCAGGGATAGAGCCGGCCGATTTCTTTCAGACGCGTCAGAGCGGCCTCATAGTGGTCCAGGCGTTCGGCTTGACGAAAACTGTCGTGCCAGGAAAGACCGAGCCAGCGTAGGTCGCTGTAGAGGGCCTCTCGATAGACCGCCTCCGAGCGTTCTAAATCGGTGTCGTCGATTCGAAGCAGAAACTGACCCTCGTATTTCGAGGCGAACAAAAAATTGAGCACAGCCGTCCGAGCATTCCCAATGTGGAGGTAACCCGTCGGACTCGGGGCGAAGCGTAAAATCGTCATCATCAATCGGGCTCGAAGTGGCAAATGCGGGGGAAGCGGCGGTCCAAATCGAGGTCTCGGCCCGAGAGTTTCGGGCCAGGAGGACTCTGGGCGCGTTTATGCTCGTTCTGGGTGATTTTGCCCCAGACCTCTCGAGCGAGCTCCGGGTCCGGAAAGTCTTTCAGGGGCGTATTGTCCTCCAGCCAGCCCTTTAAGACGGCATCCAGGACGGGATAAGACGGCAGCGTCTCTTGGTCGGTCTGGTCTGGTTTTAACTCGGCCGAGGGGGCTTTGGAAAGAATAGACGGCGGGAACACGCCGCTATTTTGCCCCAGGTTACGCCCCAGGTTACGCCATTGAGCCAATTCATAGACCTGGGTCTTATAGAGGTCCTTGATCGGATTATAAGCCCCGCTCATGTCGCCATAGAGCGTGGTGTAGCCGACGGCGACCTCGGATTTATTGCTCGTGGCGATGAGGAGAGCCTCGTGTTGATTCGCCCAGGCCATCAAATAAAGAGCCCTCAGGCGTGCCTGTAGATTCTGGTCGGTCACACTGGCGAGGGGGGCTTCAAAATGCTGTGCCAGAAAAGCTTTATGGGTGCGATAGGCGGACTCTATGGGGAGCACCTTGAGCTCTACGCCCAGATTCCGACAGAGGTGTCGCGCATCTTCAAGACTCGACGGCGCGTTATAGGCCGAGGGAAGAGCAAGCGGGTGGACTCGGTTCGGCCCCAGAGCGTCCACCAACAGGACCAAGACCAGCGCAGAATCCACGCCTCCCGAAAGCCCCAACACGACGCGTTCGAACCCCGTTTTGGCCACATAATCCTGTAGACCTAAGACCATGGCCGCCCACAAAGCCGCGAGGGACGCCATGGGGGGATGGAGCTCGCCTCGAAAACAAGCGTCCGCCCCTAAATGGACCAATTGCGACCCTGCCTCAAATTGGGGGGCCTGAAACGTGAGACGCCCCTGAGCGTCCACCGCAAAATTACCGCCGTCAAAAACCAGAGAATCCTGGCCGCCGACCAGATTCACATACAGCAGAGCCATCTGGCCTCGGCGCGCGCAACGCGCCGCCCACGCCTGACGCTGTATGAGCTTGTCTCGTTCGAAGGGCGACGCATTGAGAGCTATCAGAACTTGAGCTCCGGATTCGGCATAGGTCGTGACGGGCTCTGGGTCCCACATGTCCTCGCACACGAGAAGCCCGAACCGCACGCCTCGAATGTCGAGCGGGCCACACGGCGGGCCGGGCTCGAACTGTCTTTTTTCGTCGAAAACGCCGTAATTAGGCAAAATCTGTTTCGCGATGGTGTGTTGCACGCGGCCGTGCTCTAGGAGGTGGACCGCATTGCACGGTCGGTCTCGGCCGGAGAGTTGACCGGAAATTTGACCGGGGACAGGTGCCCCCACCAAAAGCGCGGGCCCCTCAGCGCACGCCCGAGCCAAGGCCTCCAAGTGGAACCGCACGGCGGGTAGAAAATCGGCTTGAGCGACCAGGTCCTCCAGCGGATAGCCTGTCAGGCTCATTTCCGGTGTCACGAGTATATCCACGTTCTCCCGTCGAGCCTGTAAAAAAAGGTCTTGAATCGCCTGCCTATTCCGGGTTAAATTACCGACCGTTGGGTTCGGGCTCGCGGCTTTTATTTTCAACGACATCAACGGCATCAACGATATGGGGTGTTGGTCGACATGGGTTCGTCATCCGTCACGGTTCGGGCCGACAGCCTAGAGCGTCTCACTGGGTTCCGCCCGCCGGAACCGAAGGCGGTGGGTTTTAACTACAGGGCGGGGTTTGAATACCCCAAGGGCGGGCGGCGGCTGGAGGTCGTGTCCGACTTTCGGCCGACCGGCGACCAGCCCGAAGCGATCCGAGCCCTCGCCGACCATATCCGTCTGGGTTCCAAAAATCAAGTCTTACTGGGGGTTACGGGTTCCGGGAAGACGTTCTCTATGGCGCATGTCATCATGGAGGTGCAGCGTCCGGCTCTGATTCTGGCGCATAACAAGACGCTGGCGGCCCAGCTCTATGCCGAGATGAAGGATTTTTTTCCTCACAACGCCGTGGAGTATTTTGTCTCTTATTACGACTATTATCAGCCCGAGGCCTTCGTGCCGCGCACCAACACGTACATAGACAAGGAACTCTCGCGCAACGAGCAAATAGAGCGTCTGCGCCACGCCGCGACGCGCTCGCTTCTGGAGCGGCGCGATGTGATTATTGTCTCGTCGGTTTCCTGCCTGTTCGGCATCGGCGGCCCCGAGACCTATGCCGACATGGTCCTAGACATTCGAGTCGGGGTGTCTATGGACCCTTTGTTTGTGGCCTCGAAACTCACAGAGCTCCAGTATAAACGGAACGACCACGATTTTTCTCGGGGCACGTTCCGCGTGCGAGGCGATGTCGTGGATATTTTCCCGCCCATCTGGAGGATTGTGCCTGGCGCGTCTCTTTTTTCGACGATAACGTGGAGTCTATCGCCAGTTTTGACCCCTTGACGGGCAAAACCATAGACTCTCGAGAGCGGCTTTATGACGCGGACACGGGGCAGCCTCTGGACGCGAGCCAGCGCATCCGGATTTATCCGAATTCGCACTATGTGACGCCGCGCCCGACGATGCAGCGCGCCATGAACGGCATTCGGTCGGAGCTGCAGGACCGCTTGGAAGCCTATGCGCGGGCGGACCTCTGGTTGGAGCGCGAAAGGCTCGAACAAAAATCCCACTTCGACCTAGAGCTCATGGAAACCACAGGCAGTTGTCCCGGCGTCGAGAACTATTCGCGCTATCTGACGGGCCGCAACCCGGGCGAGCCCCCGCCGACGCTTTTTGAGTATCTCCCGCCCGATGCGCTCCTGTTCGTGGACGAATCGCACGTGACCGTCCCGCAAATCGGTGCCATGTTCCGAGGCGATTTTGGACGGAAAGCGACGCTGGCTCAGTATGGGTTTCGGCTTCCCTCGTGTGTCGATAACCGCCCCTTGCGTTTCGAAGAGTGGGAACGCCTGCGCCCGCAGACTGTTTTTGTCTCGGCGACCCCCTCGGATTGGGAGATCCAGCAGGCCGGCGGCGCGGTCGTAGAGCAAGTGGTCCGACCCACGGGTTTGGCGGACCCTCGGTGTTTCATACGCCCCGTGGAGGGCCAGGTGGACGACCTCATCGCCGAGTGCCAGACGTGTGTCCACCAGGGCGACCGTGTGCTGGTCACCACGCTGACGAAGCGCATGTCTGAAGATCTATCGGCTTATATGACGGATGCGGGTCTCAAGACGTGTTATCTGCACTCGGATATCGAAACGCTGGAGCGCGTCGCCATCATCCGAGACCTGCGCCTTGGCGTGTATGACGTCCTTGTCGGCATCAATTTATTGCGCGAGGGCCTCGATATTCCAGAGTGTTCTCTTGTTGCGATTCTGGATGCGGATAAAGAGGGCTTTTTGCGTTCCAAGACGTCGCTCATTCAAACCATCGGTCGAGCGGCGCGCAATCTTCGGGCTCGGGCGATTCTGTATGCCGATAGAATCACGCCGTCCATTCGAGCGGCTCTCGACGAGACGCAACGCCGCCGCGAACGCCAAGAGGCCTATAACGCCGCTCACGGCATCACCCCCAGTTCCATCCAGAAGGCCATCCGCGAAAGTGAGGATGGCACTTTCGATCGTGTCGACCGCGTGCATGTCCTCAAAAAAGAGAAGCTCCCGCCGCTTCTAGCTGGCATGTCTATTGCTTCTCTGAAGGTCCAGTTGCGCGACAAAATGTTCGCGGCTGCCGAAAGACTGGACTTTGAGCGGGCGGCTCGCCTGCGAGACGAGCTCGCTGGACTCGAGACGCAGGATGAGGAATTGCCCGTCAGTATGGCGAGATTTAAAGACGAACTTGTGAGTCTCTATCTGGAGGACGGGCCGATACCCGGTTTCGCCGGGAGGGATTCGCTGCCGAAAAAAAGAGGGCGAAGCCATGGGCGCAGGCCGGCCTCGATGCGGGGGCGCTGATATGACGGATATGGCCGGTGATACGCCAAACGGCTCCCGGAGTCTTCGGGCTCTCGAAGCCCCCGGGCAAGAAGCCCCCGGGCAAGCTGGCGGTGCCGAAAAAGATGCCGAAAAATTCGTGATAGAGGGCGGTGTGCCTCTCGCCGGTCGCGTTCGAGTCTCCGGTTCCAAGAACGCGACTTTGCCCTGCATGCTCTGTGCCTTATTGACGTCCGAGCCCGTGACGCTGACCAATGTGCCGGACCTGCTGGACGTTCGCGTGATGCGTCTCTTATTGAGGCATCTGGGCGTTCGGTGTGAATTCACGCCGGACTGGCAGCGCGGCGGGACGATGCGGCTTCAACAGGAGCAAACCCTCGGCCTTATCCCCGGCGAGACCCCCGGGGGGCCGATGCCTGTTGCGCCCTTGGAACTGGTCGCCCGCATGCGGGCCTCGTTTTTAGTGCTGGGGCCTCTGGTTGCGCGTTTTGGCGCGGCGCGCGTGGGGTTGCCGGGCGGGTGTGCCATTGGGGCGCGCCCGGTGAATCTCCATTTGTGGGGTCTGCGCCAATTGGGCGTCCAGCTGACGCAGCACGGAAACTGGGTCGAGGCCCGCGCGCCCGCTTCAGGCTTACGCGGTGCCCGCATCGTTTTGCCTCAAAAAAGCGTTGGGGTCACCGAACATTTGATGCTTGGAGCGGCTCTGGCTTCGGGGGAAACCGTCCTGGAGAACGCCGCCCGCGAGCCCGAAATTGTGGCTCTGGCTTGTTTGCTCAATAAAATGGCCCCGCGCCCCTTCGTGTTCGGGGCAGGGCACGAGACTATCCGAATTCTGGGACAAAAGCGTCTCGAGGGAGCCGATGGCGCCATGGTCGGCGACCGAATCGAGGCCGGGAGTTTTTTACTGGGGGCGGCTCTCGGCGAGGGCTCGATCCAGATTGAGGGCATCGCGCCTTCGCTGCTCGACGATTGTGTGTCTGTCCTACGTCAGATGGGCTATCAATTGGTCCTGAAGGAAAACGCGTTGTTTTTGCCTCGCCAGAAGCTTTTGACGAAGCGCCCCGTGTCGATCGAGACGGCTCCCTGGCCTGGTTTTTCCACCGATCTTCAACCGTTTTTGGTGGCTCTTTTGGGGCGTTTGCCGGGCGTCTCCACCCTGACCGAGACCGTCTTTGAGAACCGTTTTCACCATATCGAAGCCATGAACCATTTTGGGGCTCGGATGCGCGTGGCCGGCCGCCAGGTCCGCATAGAGGGCCCCGTGTTGTATCAGGGGCGCACGGCGCTACGGGCTCCCGACATACGCGGCGGGGCAGGGCTGGTGTTTACGGCTTTGGCGGCTTTGGGTCGCAGCGAGATCACGAACCTCCAGCTCATCGACAGAGGCTATGAGGCCCTCGAACAAAAATTAACGGGGCTGGGAGCCCGTCTCAAGCGCGTGAAGGTGGCAGCGGAGGGGCGGGCTCCTCTGGCCGGTGCCGCGCCGGATACACCGGAGACGCCGGTGGATATACCCGGGGAGAGCGGGACGAGCGTCCGTCTCAGCCGGCGGTGAGGCTCAAGAAGATATCCTCCAGGTCGGTTTCCCGGATGGTGATGTCGTGGATTTCGACGCCTACCTCGGTGAGGTGCTTGAGAATCGCTCCGGCCGACACGCGGCTGGGATTCCAGGTCAGGGTCAGACTCTGAGGCGCCGTTTGTTGAAGCGTCACGCCCTCTAGGTTGTTGTCTAGGACCGGCAGCGTCTCGAGGGGCTGCGCGCACGCGATGACCATGGACTTGGAGTCCAGCAGACCCAAGAGCTCTTGTTTCGGACTATCGGCGATAATCTTGCCCTTGTGGATGATCGCGATATAGTCGCAGAAATTCTCGGCTTCTTCCAGATAGTGCGTTGTGAGCAAAATCGTGACCCCCTTCGCGTTGAGCTCCCGCACATAGTCCCAGAGTTGGCGGCGCAGGAGAATATCAACCCCCGCCGTCGGCTCATCGAGAATGAGAATCGGCGGTTGATGAACCATGGCTTTCGCGACCAGAACGCGTCGCAGCATGCCGCCCGAGAGCCGGCGCATGTAGCTGTCCGCCTTATCCGTGAGACTCAATTTCGCTAAGAGGGCCTCAATCTGGCGTTCGGCCTTGGGCACCCCATAAAACCCGGCGATTAAATTCAGAATCTGTCGGGGCGTGAAAAAAGGGTCCATATTGACCTCTTGAGGCACCACGCCGATGGCTGTCCGAGACTGCTTGGGCGTTTTGTCCTGGTCCATCCCCCACAGCGTCACTCGACCCGCGTCTTTCAGGACGAGGCCAGCTAAGATATTGATAAGCGTCGATTTGCCCGCGCCATTGGGCCCCAGAAGCCCGTAACACGACCCCTTCGGGATATTGAGACAGATGTTCTCTAAAGCCTGGATTTTCTGCCCTTTGGCACCTTTATAGGTCTTGTGAACGCCCGAGACGGTGACAGCCCATTGGGACTCTTCGGGAGACTCTTTGGGGGATTCTTGGGAAGACGCTTGTGCGTCTTCCGAACGGGAGGAGCGTGTCATAAGGTGCGTAAATGTGCCTGAAAAAACCGGGTCCGAGAAGAAATCAAAGCCCGAGACAAGAACCCGACCCGACCCGACATCCCCTAGAGCTCCCTGTGCTCTTTTTAGCCGAGTTCAGCCCTCTCGTCTAGTCTTATCTATCTGACTTGTTCCCGCTTTGATGTCTCGGTCTGACGTGTGGATAGAAACAATCACAGAAGAAGCTGGCGAAACGCCCCTTAAATATGATATGGACACTAGAGCGGGCCAAGGTCGTCTAGATCGTCTAGATCGCATAGGAGGGCTCGCGCCTTGTCATCCGGTCGAGCTATGGCAGACGAGAACCCCACACCCAAAAGCACACCCAAAAGCACACTCCGGGACGCCCCCAAAAACACGGCCCCGGTTGCCTGCGACGGTGGCCCCGGCCCCGGCGGGCATCCGCGCGTTTTTCTGAAACCCGGCCCAGACGGAGCCGTGGTGTGTCCTTATTGCTCGCGGTCTCTTGCCGCCGGAGGTTAGGCCTTAAAGCCTAAAGCTGCCGAGCCGCCATCAGCTTCTTGGTTTCGGCGATGGCCTTGGCGGGATTGAGCCCCTTAGGGCAGGCATGCGCACAATTCATGATGGTGTGGCACCGATACAGCCGGAACGCATCGTCCAGCTTATCCAAGCGTTCGCCGGTGTGCTCGTCGCGGCTGTCTACGAGCCACCGATAGGCCTGCAACAGAGCCGCAGGGCCTAAATAACGCTCGGACTGCCACCAATAGGACGGGCAAGAAGTCGTGCAACAGAAGCATAAAATGCACTCATAGAGCCCGTCTAGTTTTTTCCGGTCCTCCGGGGTTTGGAGACGCTCCCGCGCCGGTTCCGGCGTATCCGTCTTAAGCCACGGCTCCACCGAGGCCACCTGCCCATACGCATGCGTCAGATCCGGGACAAGATCCTTCACAACGTGCATATGCGGTAACGGATAGACTCGGACAGGGCCGCGGATCTCGTCCAGATATTTCGTACAGGCCAGCGTGTTCTTGCCGTCTATATTCATCGAACAAGACCCACAAATGCCCTCCCGACACGAACGCCGGAACGTGAGCGTCGGGTCTATGGTGTTCTTGATCAAAAGAAGCGCGTCGAGAACCATCGGTCCACACGCCTCTGGGTCGATTCGATAAGAATCCAGACGTGGCCCACCCGTGGCACTCGTGTCATCCGGGTCCCAGCGATAAACGCGAAGTTCGAGCTCTTTTTTGCCGCCGCCGGCCGGCGCCGGCCACGTACGGCCAGGCTTCACCCGAGAATGAGCCGGTAAAGTCAGTTGTACCATCTCTGCCTCCTTCTTGTGATTTTCCCGATTGTCTGCATCACGGTCCTTGAATTGCTCTTCTGCGACGTTTTCTTCATCCGAGACGCAAGGCTCGGTGGCCCTAAAGCGTGCCACAAGAAGGCGGATAAAACAAGCCATCTGTCAAGAAAGGCAAAGGAGACTGAAAAGACCCGGCGTGGGCTGTTTTCGCGCGCCGAGAGAGCACCGGGCTGTCTCTTGTTTTTCGGCGTTTCATGGTCTATAAAGGTGGCATCGAAGCGGTCCAGAGGACCAGGGGACACAACAACCAAGGTGGCCAGAGTGGCTAGGGTGTGGTAGGGGGTAGTTCGCGTGGCGTCGACAGACGATTTTCTCAGAACAGTGGAGCCTGACCGAGAAGCTTCGGCGCGGGAGCTCTTCGACGTTCCGTTCGACCTGCACGTCCCGGCTTTCTCGGAGGCCTCGCCGTATGTCCCGCGAGCCGACCCCGTGTACCGTTTTGACCCGGATACGACGCTGGCGATTTTGCTGGGGTTCGCCTTCAATCGGCGTGTTTTGATTCATGGCTCGCACGGGACGGGCAAATCCACGCACGTCGAGCAGGTTGCCTCGCGTCTGAACTGGCCTTGTGTGCGCGTCAATCTGGATTCGCACATCAGCCGCCTGGATTTACTGGGCAAAGACGCCATCCGCCTGAGCGAAGGCAAGCAAATCACCGAATTCGTCGAGGGAATCGTGCCCTGGTCGTTCCAACGCGCCGTGGCTCTCTGTTTCGACGAGTACGATGCGGGCCGCCCAGACGTGATGTTCGTCATTCAGCGGATTCTGGAAGCCGAAGGACGTCTGACGCTCTTGGACCAGAGTCGTATTTTAGACCCTCATCCGTATTTCCGTCTTTTTGCAACGGCGAACACGAACGGTCTTGGCGATGCTTCGGGGCTCTATCACGGCACGCAGCAGATTAACCAGGGTCAAATGGACCGCTGGTCGATTGTCACGGTTCTCAATTACCTCCCCCACGCCCAGGAGGTCGCGATTTTATGCGCCAAGTGTCCCTCTTTCGCGCAAGACCCGAAATTAGAGGTGCTCCATCAAATGGTGCGCTTAGCCGATCTGACCCGCAGAAGCTTCGCCGCTGGAGATATCTCGACCTTGATGAGTCCTCGAACGGTCTTGAGTTGGTGCGAGAACTACGAACTCCTGAACGACCTAGAGCGTACGTTTCGCCTGACCTTTCTGAATAAGTGCGACCAGGCCGAATACGACCAAATTGCCGAATTGTACCGCCAGTGTTTCGACCAAGACCCTAGACAGGGGGCCGAGACCTCTGGGGCCCCCGGATGACACCGGATGACGGGCTGCCCGGACGCGAAAAAACTGACGCAAAACCCTAGAAGCACGCTGAAGCATGTCGGAGAATGTGTCCGATTTTGACAGATTGAACGCGGGCTGCTGTCGGGCTCTGTCGGGGAACCCTAAGGCCGAGCTGGACTACGGCCAGCCCCGAGGCGAATGGGTGGGCGATAGGCTCTGTTTGACCGCGGCCCTCCCGACGGCCGAGGCTTCCCAAGACGACCTCGAGCGGCTGTGGGGCGAAACTGAGCTGCTAGCCAGCCACCGGCGCTACCATGATTCGCGACTCCACCAGGATTTTCGGCCGTCGGACCCCGACCGGGCCCGTCTTTTCGACGCCCTCGAGGCTGCGCGCCTCGAAAAAGCAGGCGGGCAGTGGCGCGCCGGGACGCGGCGGCGCATGACCGCATGGGTCCATCACGACTGCCATCGGCGTGGGTTGGCGCGTCTCGCCCCCGACCAGGCTGCGGCTCGCTTCGAGGGCCTGTGGCTTCTGGCACGAGAGGCCTTTTGCAAGACGCCGTCGCCGCCCGAGTGTCGTTTTCTCCAGGAACCCTATCGAGAGGTCTGGAACGATTTTCTGGCGCGTATCTCGGCTCGCATGGGGGAAAACTGGCACGACCAGGCCCTGTTCGCAGAGCAAGCCTTGGCCTGTTTGGCGGCCTGGCAGGCAGAACTCGAGGCCGACGGCAACGCCGAATCCCATAGCACCGCTGAATCCGAAGAAACGACGGCGGCCACCGACCCCTCGACGGAGGACCTTGCCGATTCGCAGGCGGCCCAGCCTCCCGAATCGGAGCCCGCGCCGTCCGAGACAGAGACAACCATCGTGCAACCAGAGGCAAGTTCCGCTCAGACCTCAGAGCCGCCGCCCCAGCTGGATTTTTGGCCCGAGGCCGAAACAGATGAGAAACAGAAACAGGCCGGGCTTTATCGAATTTATACGACCCAATACGACCGGGTCGTTCAGGCGAGCGAGATGGCCCCGCTCGCGGAGCTCCGTCAACTCCGCCGGGAACTGGACGACAAAGTGGCCCCCTACGCGATGCTGGTGACACGGCTTGCGAATCAATTAGCGCGGCGGTTGTTGGCTCAGCAAAAGTACAGCTGGTCGTTTGACCAAGAAGAGGGCTTGTTGGATACGGCTCGTTTGACGCGCCTTGTCTCGCGGCCGGGGGCGCCTTTATCTTTCAAAGTCGAAAAAGCAACGCCTTTCCGCGACACGCTGGTGAGCCTTTTGATTGATAATTCGGGGTCTATGCGCGGTCGGCCGATTGCTCTAGCGGCGATGTGTGCCGATATTCTGGGGCGTACGCTGGAACGATGCGGTGTGAAAGTCGAGATCGCCGGTTTCACGACCGATGCCTGGAAAGGCGGGCAAGCCCGGCTCCGGTGGCTCGAGGCGGGCCGGCCCGAAAGCCCGGGACGCTTGAATGATTTACTCCATATTGTCTATAAACAGGCGGGCCAGTCGTATCGAGGGGCTCGTTTGAACCTGGGGCTTATGCTCCGAGAGGGGCTCTTGAAGGAAAACATAGACGGTGAGGCGTTGCTCTGGGCCTGGGGGCGGATGCGCGCCCGGCCCGAAGTTCGCAAGATTTTAATGGTGGTCTCGGACGGGGCCCCCGTGGATGATACGACGCTCTCGGTCAATGGGGGAGCCTATCTGGAAGACCACCTCCGAACCGTCATCGCCGATATGGAGGGACAGCAGACCGGTCCCGCCGCCACCGAACTGTGCGCCATTGGCATCGGACACGACGTCGGACGCTACTATAAGCGCGCCATCACCATTCAGGACGCTAACCAACTCGCCGAGACTATGGTGAAAAAACTCGGCGAAATGCTCGATTTGTCCCCGAGGGCATCTGCCGGGCGCAACCGTTTCGACCCCAGCCGGCGGCAGAGAGGCAACCCGGGGAAGCTTGGCTTGGCTCGCCGGCAGGCTTCCGAACGTGCGCCAGCCCCGGCGCATGGAGGGCGCGCGCATGCCTATGAGCTCTAGAGCCGCCTCTGCGGTGAGGGCCCCCATCGCACCGGGCCCCGGCACTCCCTTATGAGGGGCTCGTGAGAGATTCGCGGCCCAGGCCGATGAGGTGGCGTCAGACCGACCTGCGCCCCATCGCCAGAGATAAGCCCACGCCTGTCAATCTGCAGGCTCGGGAACGCCTGGAGGTGACAGAGCTTCGGCATCATCTGGCTCACAAAATGATCGTCAAGCTTCGTCTTTTCGTGGACGGGCAGCATCCTTTAACGATTGCCTATATTCCTTCTAAGTTCAGGCTTGTGCCTGAAACCTTGGAGGGCTGGCTCCAGGCCTATGACATAAGTGCCACAAGCGAACAATCGTGGGAGTCTCTTTTCCTAGCCTGGCTCGAAGACTTGAATAACGAGCTCTTGCCCGAATGGGTGCGCCTCCATTTTATCGTGGAAAACCACGGCGAATGGATCGCCGAGGACACCGCTCCCGGCCGAGGGCCAAGAGCCGGAGCCCCGCGCCTCTAGAGAGGCCGCGCCCAGGTGCCGGCGGCGGAGAAGCGGTCGGGGGCGAACAGGAACCTCCTCCTGACCTGGCCCCCGCGGGGAAGCCCAGCCCTCTTCCTCTTCAGAGAGAAGGGCTCAAAGGGAGAAGGGGAGGGCACCCCGTCCCGTGTTCTCCGCTTTTTTTTCTGTTCGTTTCTGTTCGCTGTCCCAGAGTTCTCTCGCACACACCTCCTGTCCTGCACACAGGCGCCGGCGGCGGAGAACCGGTCGGGGGCGAACAGGCTGAGGGCAGCAAGGCGTGCCGAAGCGGCCCCCCTTTGGGGCTAGTTGGTGCTAGTGCGAAAGAATTTGAGACAAAAACAATTTCGTGCGCTCGTTTTTCGGATTGTCAAAAAACTCTTTCGTCGGGGCTCGTTCCACAATGCGCCCGCCGTCCATGAAGATCACACAGTGGGCGACCTGGCGGGCAAAGCCCATCTCGTGCGTGACACAGAGCATCGTCATGCCAGACCCAGCGAGTTCCACCATGACCTCCAGGACTTCTTTGATCATCTCGGGGTCCAGAGCCGAGGTCGGTTCATCAAAAAGCATGATCTTGGGAGCCATGCAAAGACTCCGCGCAATCGCGACCCGCTGCTGCTGCCCGCCCGAGAGCTGCCCCGGATATTTATGCGCCTGGTCTGGGATTTTGACGCGCTCCAGATAGTTCATCGCGACCTCTTCGGCGGCTTTCTTGGTCATTTTGCGGACCCAGATGGGTGCTAGCGCACAATTTTCCAAGACGGTCATGTGCGGAAAGAGGTTAAAAGATTGAAACACCATGCCGACCTCTTTCCGGATTTCGTCTATTTTCTTCACGTCCCGCCCCATCCGGATGCCGTCTACCACGATCGAGCCTTGCTGGTGTTCCTCCAGGTGATTGATGCACCGGATCAGCGTCGACTTGCCGGAGCCAGAAGGGCCGCAAATCACAACGCGCTCGCCCGTCCTGACCTCTAGGTCCACATCGCACAGCGCTTGAAAAGACCCATACCACTTGTTGAGTCCCTGGATCTGAACAATGGATTCGCCGAGCTCTCCATCTAATTTCAATTTCGCTTTCATAGACCTCTATTCCTCTCAATTTAAGTAACAGCTCAAATGATATGTCCCAATCACGCGTCTCTAGCGATTCTGCTGAATCCCGTATTTTCTTTCGTAAAAACGGCTGTAGAGCGACATGCCAAAACAGCACACAAAGAAAACCAGACCCACAAAAAGATACCCCGTCGGGGCAACCGTCGGCAGAGACCACTTGGGGTCGGTGAAACTAATCTGTACGGAATTGAGAAAATCTAGCAAGGCCACAATCAAAACAAGCGTCGTATCTTTGAACAAACCGATGAAAGTGTTGACAATGCCAGGGATGACGATTTTCAAAGCCTGAGGCAGGACGATATGACGCGTGGTCCTGTAATAACTGAGACCGAGGGCTTTGGCCCCCTCGATCTGCCCCTCTGGCAGGGCTTGAAGGCCGCCTCGGATCACCTCCGCCATGTAGGCCGCCGCGAAAAGAGAAAAGCCAACTAAACACCGAACGACCTGGTTCGCGTTATAACCCTCTGGCAAAAAGAGGGGGAACATATACGTCGCCATAAACAAAACGGTGATGAGAGGGACGCCGCGCCAGAATTCAATGAAAAAGACACACGCTCCCCGGATGAAACCCATATTGGAACGCCGGCCGAGGGCGAAAAGAATCCCCAGCGGGAGTGAAAAAATCATCGCCGACCCCGCAATGATAAAGGTGAGCAAAAGCCCGCCCCACTGGTCCGTGCGGATCTCCGGCAGGCCCCAGATGCCGCCCAAGAGCAGAATCACGACGATAATCGGGAAAATGAACAGCATGAAAAAGGCGATATAACGCCGTTTAGGGGTCCTCTCATAGGCCAGTAAGCCCAGGCCCGTGAAAAGAAGCGCGAAAACGACAATCGGACGCCAATACTCGGACCGCTCGATAAAACCGAACATCATGGCCCCGAAGCGTTCATAAACGAAGGGCCAGCAGGCTCCTTCTCGACTGACGGCGCAGGCATCTCGCCCGCCAGACCAGGCCGCGTCGAAAATAAGAAAACTCAAAAACGGCGGAACAAGCCAGAGAATCACCAATGCCGAAAAAATCGTCAACGCAATGTTGGTGTATCCCTTGAACAGGCCTCGGAAAAAGGCCGTGCGCAAGACCAACGCACGCCACGGGACGCTCCCAAGAAGACCACGCTCGCTGGATGGAGTCCCGCCTGCCTGCCGATTGTCGTCCGAAGAAGAGGGTTGATTGCTGCTGTCTTTAGGCATGTTCTGAGTCTTTCCTCGGGTCTTAAGGCTTCTCGTTATCGCGTGATGAGTTTCGCACGCGCATTATAGTAATTAAGCAAGCCCGAGATTATGAGACTAAGGAGTAAATAGACCCCCATCGTGATGGCGATGATCTCGACGGCTCGGCCAGTTTGGTTCAAAATGGTGCCGGCAAAAACAGCCACCAGATCCGGATACGCAATGGCGACCGCCAAAGAAGAATTTTTCGTCAAATTGAGATATTGACTCGTCAAGGGCGGGATGATGACCCGCATCGCCTGAGGGATGATGACCATGCGCAGAATACGCCCGTGCTTGAGACCTAGAGCCCGAGCCGCTTCGGTCTGTCCTTTGGGTACAGCCTGGATGCCAGACCGGACAATCTCGCCGATAAAAGCAGCCGTGTACATGGAAAGAGCCACAAGCAAAGCGACAAACTCAGGGATGATCGTGATGCCGCCCTCTAGCCGGAAATTGCCCATCTCGGAAGAAATCAGCGCTAGAGGACTCCCGAGAGCGACAAAAACAAGAGCGGGCAAAACAAGAATAAGCCCCACGCCCACAGTGAGAATTGGAAAATCTTTACCGGTCGCTAGACGACGTTTCTTCGCAAATCGCGCTAGAAAAAAAGTGACGGCAACGCCAAGCAGGAAGATGAGCCAAACCCAGGTGAAAGATGCGTCCGTCTCGGGAGCGGGGATGTGAAGGCCTCGGTTGGTGATCCCCAGAAAAACTTCCTGCCCCTTTTCATAGACGTCTCTGGGGGTCGGAAGCGGCTTGAGAATCGCCGTGTACCAGAAAAAAATCTGGAGCAGAAGAGGAACATTCCGGAAGATCTCGACATAGCAGGTCGCAACGCTCCGAACCAGAGGATTGTCCGAAAGACGCATCACGCCCAGAACAAAACCGGCCAGCGTCGCGAAAATAACGCCAAGAAACGATACGATAAGCGTATTGAGAAGGCCAACGACAAAGGCTCGGGCCGCCGAAGAACGCGGCGTAAACTCTATAAGAACCTGCGCGATGCTGAAATTGGCGGGCCCCGACAGAAAAGAGAGCCCAGGCGAAATGCCCCGAGCCGCCATATTGGAAACCGTGTTACTCACCAGAGCCCATACAATGAACACCAGAAAAAGACCCAGCGAGACCTGGTATAAAAGCTGGCGAACGCGCTGATCATGCCAGAGCGTGATGAGAGAAGAACCCATGGCTGTTAAATTTAAGCTGTCAAACTGACAAAAATGCCCCTGGACTGTCCCCGAAATCGGTCACGGCGCGTCTCACGGTGCGTCCGGGCGCAACAGGCCGCCTGTGGACGTTTCCCTTGCGAGAGTTCCCAAAAGCGACGAAGTCTCCCGGACCCACCTGGCCCCACATCGGCCTAGCCATCCATTTTCCGCCCCCGAGAGGCATTCTTTGGGATTTTTTCCTCCCCAGGCTTCGAATCAAAAAACCGTCCATCGCCATGCATCACCAAGCGGGCATCACCAGGCGGGCGACGGACGGAGAAGAACGGGAAAAGAAAAGCAGGAAAGCCCGACACGGGCCTCCTTGACGAGAGCGAAACAGAGGCGGCGGGCAACCAGCAGTGGCGGCGTGTGCGAGAAACCACACCCCAGCCATGCTTTGGCCGCCCCGCTCCTGGCCCCACCGAGAAGCTGGCCCAAGGAATATATCCGGGATATATTCGGATATTCCTCTGGCCACCCCCCCGCGGGAGAGACCCGGCCGGAGACCCAGCCGCGAAGCCGCACGCACCTTAAGTGCACCCAACAACGCGGCCGAGCCTCCTGCTTGTGCCTAGCGAATCGGATGGGCGTACAGGATTCCGCCATCGGTCCAGAGCGCATTCACACCACGGGGCAAGCCCAGAGGTGTGTCAACGCCGACGGTTCTGTCATAGACCTCGGCATAATTTCCGACGTGCGCGACGATCTGATAGCCCCAGTCAGGCTGAATGCCCAGAGACTGCCCCATGGTGCCGGACACGCCCAAGAGTCTGGCAATGCGCGGATCCAAATTGGAGTCGTTGCGCATCGCATTGACATTTTGAGAATTGACGCCCAGTTCCTCGGCATTGATCATCGCCGCCAGAGACCATCTGACAATATCGGCCCAATTCGCGTCGCCCTCTCGAACGGCGGGTCCGAGGGGTTCTTTCGAAATCACTTCGGGCATAATGACGTGCTCGTCAGGGTTCGTCAATTTCGTCCGTTGAGCCGCCAAGCCCGACTGGTCCGTTGTGTAGACATCGCATCGACCGTCGTCATAAGCGATGACCGCTTCGTCGGCTTTTTCGAACGCGACGAGCTCAAACGGGAGTTGGTTCTTGGTGAAATAATCCGTCGCATTGAGCTCGGTCGTCGTTCCCGTGTTGGTGCAGATAGAGACGCCGCTCAACTCCAGAGCCGACCGAACTCCCAGAGCCTTACGGATCATAAAGCCCTGACCGTCGTAAAAATTCACGCCGACGAAATCTATACCGCCGATTTCGACGTCGCGGCTCATCGTGACCGTCGTGTTGCGGGAGAGGACGTCAATCTCGCCGGACTGGAGGGCGGTAAAACGCGCCTTCGCACTCAGCGGGACGTATCGAACTTTATCGGGGTCGGCAAAAATGGCCGCCGACAGGGCTCGGCAGACATCCACGTCGATACCGGTCCAGTTATTGTTCTCGTCGGGATTCGAAAAACCCGGGAGCCCTTGGCTCACGCCGCACAAAATATAGCCTCTTTGCTTGACGCTGTTGAGCGTATTTTGCGCAAAACCCTGCGAGGCAAAAGCAACTAAAAGACCCACCGCAAAAACCGGTAGACCGAAAAATCTCAGAATCTTTGACATAAAAAAATCCCTCACTTGAAAAAAAATCACGCGTGTACGGAGAACCCTCTCATAATAGAATTCTCCGCGAAAAAAAGCCCGCCGAGGCCTCTCTGGAGACACAAAATGGCACCAGACGCCGCCTGGACGACACTCACACACCGCTTTGGGCCGGCCAGACGGACGGCTCAAAACGATGCTCCAGACCCGACCCCGTAGAGCCGGAAACCAGAAGAGCACACGAGGGATAGCACATATGTATCGGGCATGTCTATAGTCTGTAGGCCTATATGTTCTGATATGCTCTAAAATTTCTCTAAAAATTGCTCTAAATTTTTTTTTCGCCACGGATTTGAGAAAATCATTCCGAAAGAGACTCAGAACCAATTCTTGCCCGCCATGCCTAGCCCTTGAAAAAAGGAGAACTCAGACGGAACGTGGTTTCCAGAGCCCCCCCGCCGGGTTTTCACGAGTCCTCTCGGGTTTTCCCGGGTTTTCTAGAGTTTTCTGCGCCCGACGCGCGTTATGACACGAAATTACACGACATTGCGGACGGGCCTGTCAGGCCTGATAACGCCCAAAGAGGCCGTCTCGAGGGCCCCCTGACCTGTTACAACGCCTGTTATTAAGGATTGGCTTTTTTGGCTTGACGGCCTCGGGGGGGGCTCGGGCTTGGACAAAACTGAAATAAAAACAAAAAAGCATCGGGAAAGCGTCAAGCGGCGTGAAATCAAGGCGAAAAAATTCGAATCGACTCCATTCGAGTCAGGTCAGGTCAGGTCAGGTCAGGTCAGGCACCGCCCCCCTGCGTCTCAGAGGTGGTGCCTTCAGGCCTCGACTTGATTTTGCCCCCACCTTTCCTGTAGAACCTGTAGAGCCCCTAAACGCCATGACAGCCTCAGAATGACAGCCTCAGACGACATCACGAAAAACACGCCAAGCTCGACCGGAACATCGACGGGTCGAGGCGCCGCAGCTCAGACATTTGGGGTCGCGGTGCTCAGAGAAAAAAAACCCGGGGAACAGCGAGTCGCTTTGGTCCCGGAACTTGTGCCCGCCTATCGAGCCCTGGGAGCCGAGGTCTTCGTCGAAACAAAAGCAGGCCAAAAAGCAGGCTTTCCAGACAGTGCCTATCGAGAGCAGGGGGCGAGTATACAAAAAAACGCCCGGGCCACGCTGGACAAAGCGCAGCTTGTTTTGAAAATCCACCCGCCTTCTGTGCGCGGCGCGCCCAGCGAAGTGAGTCTGTTCAAAGCCCATCATAATTTGCTCTGTCATTTTGATTGTCTCAATCATTTTTCGGTTCTGCGGCTTTTAGCCCGGCGCTCTGTCCGTGTTTTCGGTCTCGAGTTTCTCCCTCGCATCACGCGGGCTCAATCGATGGATGTGCTGTCCTCGCAGAGCAATCTGGCCGGCTATAAGGCTGTTTTATTGGCGGCTCAATTTTTCGGCCGAGCCTTCCCGCTTATGATGACGGCGGCGGGTAAAATTCCGCCAGCCCGCGTTCTGGTCGTGGGTGCCGGGGTAGCGGGCCTCCAGGCCATTGCGACGGCGCGACGCCTGGGAGCCCTGGTCTCGGCCCTGGACGTCCGGCCCGAGACACGCCAAGAAGTCGAGTCCCTCGGCGGCGTGTTCCTGACGGACGAGACCGAACAGGAGACCGAACAGGCGGCCTCGTCGTCGCCCGACGAGCTCGTTCAGACCCAGGTTCAAACTCAGGTTCAAACTCAGGGCGGCTACGTGCGGGAGGTCTCAGAGGCCTTTCAGGCCCGCCAGAGTGCCGTTTTAGCGACAGCTCTGCCGCGGCACGATATCGTCCTCACCACGGCTCAGCTCCTTGCCAAACCGGCGCCGCGCCTTGTGACGGAGGCGATGGTCCTTAGCATGCGCCCGGGGAGCGTGCTGGTGGACCTGGCCGCCGAGACAGGCGGCAATTGCGAGCTCACAGTCCCAGACCAAATCGTCACGAAACACGGCGTCACCATTCTGGGCCCGCGCCACCCGGCGAGCCTGGTCGCCGGGACAGCGTCTGAGCTTTTTGCTCGGAACCTCTATGAATTTGCGAAGCGGGCCGTCCGGAACGGTGTTTTTGACCCGGATGAGACCGATGAGCTCTATAAAGCGACTCTTCTGACCGTCCGGCGTAAGGTCCTGGTGACACCGCCCGAGACCGAGACTGCTTCCGGGGCTCAAAAGGGCAAAAAAGTCAAAAAAGTCCAGACCCCAGTCCAGTCCCGGGGGGTTCGGCGTTCTGCCGGGTCTGGCGCGCCTCTTTCGGCCCCTGCGGCCGCTGTTGCCGTCGAAGGGTTCCATCCCGAACAAAAGCACAAAAAAGGAGTCAAAAAAGAAGAGGCCTAAAAGCACATCCATCCAGCAAGACCGCCCGACACGACGCGCAAAATGAATGCGTGGCGTTGGACTCGGTCGGGCGGGGCTACGGTCCAGATGGGGTCGGGCGGGGCTACGGTCCAGATGGGGTCGGGCGGGGCTACGGTCCAGATGGGGTCGGGCGGGGCTACGGTCCAGATGGGGTCGGGCGGGGCTACGGTCGGTCCAGACGGGTCGGGTGGGGCTGCGGTCCAGACGGGTCGGGTGGGGCTGCGGTCCAGACGGGTCGTGTTCTCGGCAAGCTTGTTCTGGCGGCGTGAGAACCCTTTTGTGATGCTCTCCGGATTTTCTGTTTTGTTTCTCGGTTCCATGGTTGGTTTGTAGGGTTGGTTTGTTAAAATGCCGAGCATGCCGCCGAACGTGCCGTCGACCATGCCAGGGTGGAGGCGGCGTTTTTATCAGAATTGTGTCAATGGATGTCTCCTATGAGTAGTATTTCGCTTTTATCTGTTTTTGTTCTGGCTTGTTTTGTCGGCTATTACGTTGTCTGGCGTGTGACACCGGCTCTGCATGCGCCGCTTATGGCGGTGACGAACGCCATTTCGTCTGTGATTATCGTCGGAGGCTTGACGGCGGCCTCGGTCGGGGTAGGGGAGCTTCCGGGTTTCTTCCCTGGACTCGGTCGGGTGCGAGGCTACAGTCGTCCAGACGAGTCGGGGGTTCGGCAAGCTTGCTCTGGCGGCGTGAGAACCCTTTTGTGATGCTCTGATGTCTCCTCTCCGGATTTTCTGTTTTGTTTCTCGGTTCCAGTTCCATGGTTAGTTTGTAGGGTTGGTTTGTTAAAATGCCGAGCATGCCGCCGGATATGCCAGGGTGGAGGCGGCGTTTTTATCAGAATTGTGTCAATGGATATCTCTCATGAGTAGTATTTCGCTTTTATCTGTTTTTGTTCTGGCTTGTTTTGTCGGCTATTACGTTGTCTGGCGTGTGACACCGGCTCTGCATGCGCCGCTTATGGCGGTGACGAACGCCATTTCGTCTGTGATTATCGTCGGAGGCTTGACGGCGGCCTCGGTCGGGGTAGGGGAGCTTCCGGGTTTCTTCCCGAATTTTTTCCCTGGCCTTTTTTCGGATTCTACGTCTTCTGGGGCTTTGGCGTCGCCTGACGCGAAGGCTCTGACCGCGCGTTATTTTGGGCTCGGAGCGGTCTTTCTCGCGAGTATCAATATCGTGGGAGGCTTTGTCGTGACGTATCGGATGCTCCATTTATTTCGCCAGGGCGGTAAACGCCGGCAAACGCCGAGCCCCCATGACGCTTGAGGCTCTTTTTTGGGGCCGCAAAAATCTTTTGACGGACGGAGCACCCCCTGCTGCCCCCCGGTCTTACGTGCGACAGAGCCCCGCTTGTGTGTTGTTTCGGTGTGCTCTGAACGGTCTTTTTGGAAAATCTTATGATGTCTAGGGAATTTTTAATTTTTCTCTATTTGGTTGCCTCGGTCTGTTTTATTCTGGCGTTACGGGGTCTTTCCTCGCCTCGGTCGGCACGCACCGGCCATTGGATAGGCGTTGCGGGCATGGTTCTGGCGGTAGGGGCGACTCTTTTTGCGCTTCGCCCGCCCAATTTTTTAGAAATCCTGCTTGTTTTGAGTGCAGGCGGCCTCCTGGGGCTTTTTTTCGCGCTCCGGATTCGGATGACGGCTTTGCCGCAGCTGGTTGCGGCTTTTCACTCTTTGGTAGGTCTCGCGGCGGTTCTGGGGGCTGGGGCGGCTTTTCTGAACCCAGAGGGCTTCGGGCTCGCGCTGACCGAATCGGGTCAGCTTTTTTTTCTGACGCGCTTGGAGATGTCGCTCGGGGCCGCTGTGGGAGCCCTAACGTTTTCGGGTTCGGTGGTGGCCTTCGGCAAATTGCAGGGCCTCCTTCCTGGTCGGCCTCTTTTGCTTCCTAGTTTGATTCCCGGGTTGCCCCATGGTTTTAATGTATTGCTCGGTTTAGGCGTGGTGGTTTCGGCCATCGTTTTCTACGATGCCGAGGGGCCTCTCGCGGCCCTTGCCTTCTGGAGCCTGATTGTTTTGGCTTTCCTGTTAGGAGGGACACTCATTCTGGCGGTTGGCGGTGCAGATATGCCGGTCATTGTGTCCATGTTGAACTCTTATTCGGGCTGGGCTGCGTGTGGGATTGGGTTTACGCTGGGGAATTTGGCTCTCACCGTGACGGGAGCCCTGGTGGGCGCGTCCGGGGCTATTTTGGCCTATGTGATGTGCCACAATATGAATCGCTCGCTTTTGAAAGTCCTGTTTGGCGGCCTCGGGGCTGCCCCGACCCCCGACGGCCGCCCCGCTGCCCCCTCAGAGGCACACGGCTCCGTGCAAAGAGCCGACGGAAGCGATGCGGCCTTCGTGATGCAAACGGCGCAATCCATGATCATTGTGCCAGGCTATGGGATGGCGGTCGGTCAGGCTCAGCACGTCCTGCGGGAACTGGCCGAAGAGCTCAAACAACGAGGCGTCCGCGTGCGCTACGCCATCCACCCCGTGGCCGGCCGTATGCCAGGCCATATGAACGTCCTCTTGGCCGAGGCGAATGTCGCTTATGAGGACGTTCTAGAACTGGACGAGATCAATCGTGATTTTGCCGAAACAGATGTCGTGCTCGTCATCGGGGCGAATGATATCACCAATCCTGCCGCTCGGACGGACCGAGCCAGCCCTATCTATGGGATGCCGATTCTGAACGTCGACCAGGCCGAGCGCGTCTTTTTTGTGAAACGTTCGCTCGCCCCGGGCTATGCGGGCGTCGAGAACGAACTTTTTTACCGGCAGAACACCATGATGCTCTTTGGCGACGCCCGCAAGGTGTGCGAGTCCGTTCTGAAGGCGCTTCAGGCTTGAAACCCCGTTCTGGCGGCGGCCTGGGTCGTGTCTGGGCCGCCGTCTAGGGTTGGTTCTGGTCGCCTCTATCGAGAATCGGCGGGCAAAGAGGCCAAGGAGACCTCCAGCTTGGTGATATAGAGGACAGCTCTCTCGTGCGCAGCTCGCACGGGCAACCAGAGCTCGGGGGCCGCAGCCGTTTTCTGGAGATAAAACGTCATCGGTTCTTCGTCCTCATCCGAGAATTCTGCTTCGGGGGGCACCTGGTCCTCGGCGGCTTTCTGCGTATCGAAGACTTGCCACTCGTGGGCGTCGCAGCGCAAAAACGAGCGGCGTGGTTCGGCCTCGCCCGGCGCATCGGCCTCGGCATCGGCTGCTTCGGGAGCGGCCTCGGGGGCCATCGCGTCCGAGCCCGCCGGGGAGGCCGCATCAGGACCAGGGAGGTCGAATTCGGTCGCATCGAGCTCGACGAGCCCTCCAGACCGGATCTCCATCGCATAGACCTTGCGCCCAGAAAAGAGCCAAGTCTGATAATCGCACTGCCCTCCTGACAGATTGACTCGAAGCAGGAGCTCCATAAAGGCTGACACAAAATCCAGCGTGCCGGCGAGGACCTCCGCATTGGTGGCGTCGCGCGTGCCGCTAAAGTCATCTCGGCTTAGAGACCACGCCATAGGGCCACGCTCGTCGAACTGGAGCAGCGTCTCAAAATCGCCAAAACGCCATGCGCCCCGAGCCCGCATGGTCGCCGGGAGAACCCGCACCTCCGAAGCGGAGGCTCCGGAGGAGGCTCCATCTGAGATGGTTCCATCCATGATGGTTCCATCTGCCTCCACGCGCGTGGTCCAACCCGAAAAGAACCTGAGCGACCCCTGAGATTCGGCTTCTATGGCGACGTCATAGGTCCCGTCCGCGTGCCACACCACCGATAACGTGCCGTGGGCTGCGTGTATATCGCGCCAATAGAGATCGACTTCGGCTCGGAGGCTCGAAAAAAGAGCCCCCCGGAGTTGAGCAGAAAGAGGCGCAACGAAACAGAAAAAAAAGAAACAGGGCACAAAGAAACGATGCATCCAAAATGTCATGTCTAAATAGAACGCTCTCTAGGGGAAGGGGTGTCAGTGTTTGAGGCCTGGGCTTCCGGCCGGAGGAGGACGCCTGGCCCGAAGGCTCCCTGACGGCCAGAGCGTCTCACCATAACACGGGCTCGTCTGTGGGCCTAGCGGGTGCGGCTCCCGGGGCATTCATTGGGGCTCTCGCTATTCTGCCGTTCCCGCGCCCTCGATTCGTTTCAAGAGGCCCTCCCATGCGGCCCCGAGGCGCACATTTTCCCCCAAGATCATCAAACAGGGGGCCTCGTGGTGGGCAGCCTTTGCGCCGGCTTCGCCGAGCGTTGTCCAGCTTGTCCGGGCTTCCGGGCTGCCGAGTTTCGACATGAACACAAGCGGCTCTTCTGGGTTACGCCCCGCCTCGATGAGCCTGGCCGACAAGGTTCGAATGGTCCGTAAAGCCATGTAAAAAACAAGCGTCGGCGAGGCACGCGCAATGGCACGCCAGTCTAAATCTAGAGGCGAATCACCGTGTAAATCATGCCCAGTCAGAAAAACAAGCGTCGAATTGAGACCACGCTGCGTGAGAGGAATTAAATGCGCCGCCGCCCCCGCCTGAACCGCCGAGACACCCGGCAGCACTCGCACCACGAGTCCCGCTTCTAGAAGGGCACGGATTTCCTCGCCGCCCCGGGCGAAAAGAAAAGGATCGCCGCCTTTGAGACGCAAGACTCGCTTTTTTTGCCGCGCCAGTTTGATGAGCGTCAGCGAAATAGCGCTCTGGCACGGGGAGGGACGGCCGCCTCTTTTGCCCGCGAATTCGGCTTTGGCACCCGCCATTTCGACGAGACGCTTCTCCACTAAGGCGTCATAGACGACGACATCGCACCGGTCCAGGGCATAAAGAGCCCCTAGGGTGACATTGGCAAGACCGCCCGGCCCGGCGCCAGCCAGCCAGACTTGGCCCGGTAAAAAAGGGGGAAACGTGCGCCAGAGTTCAGGTAAAAAGGTACGCCCCTCCAGGGGCCCGCCGGATGCCTCACCGGGGCCGAGGCCGGTTGTGGCGTCTCTTTGAGTCTCATCCTCGGGGCATGAGGTCGCCGTCATGTTTGAAAAATCCTGTCAAGACCAAAACGTTTATACGATGCCTGTGCTATGGTTCGTACTATAATACGTATGATTCGTGCTACTGTTGTCTCGTGTTGAGCTCTCTATAGAGCCAGAAGAGCCGGAAGAGCCGGAATGCGTGATGGCAGCATACGAAGGATACATACTGGGGATATATACTAGGGATATATGCTGGGGTAGCAGGATAATATGACAGAAGCTCCCGTCTCTTTTTCTTCCGCCGCCGCGTCCGGTGCCTCTATTTTTGACCTGGTCGGCAACACGCCGCTCGTGCGCCTGCGCGGCCCGAGTGCTGAAACAAAATGTGATATTTTCGGCAAAGCCGAATTTATGAACCCAGGCGGCTCGGTGAAGGACCGGGCGGCTCGGGCCATTTTGCTCGACGCCGAGAACCAAGGCCTTTTGAAACCGGGAAGCCTGGTCGTGGAGGGAACCGCAGGCAACACCGGTATCAGTCTGGCTCTTTTGGGGCGCGCGCGGGGCTATCGGACGCTGGTTGTTATTCCGGAAACGCAATCTGAAGAGAAAAAAAGACTCCTGCGCGCGGTCGGCGCCCTCTGTCTGGAGGTCCCCGCCGTTCCCTACAAAAACCCCGGGAATTATGTGCGGGTCTCTGAAAAAATTGCCGCCGAGCGCCACGGCTTCTGGGCGAATCAATTCGATAACCAAGCCAACCGCCGCGCCCATCTCGAAGAAACGGGCCCTGAGATCCTCGCCCAATGTGGAAACCAGCTGGACGGGTTTGCCTGTGCGGTTGGGTCTGGAGGGTCTCTGGCGGGGATTGGGTTGGCTCTTCAGCGGGCCCTGCCGCATTGTAAAATCGCTTTGGCGGATCCTCAGGGGTCGGCTCTGGCGAGCTATTACCGCGACGGGGTGCTGCAAAGCGAGGGCCAGTCTATCACAGAAGGCATCGGCCAAGGGCGCGAAACTCAAAATCTGGTGGGCTTTCAGCCCGATTTCGCCTGGACGATTCCCGACCAAGAGGCTCTGAACTGGTGCTATCGGCTCGCAGACGAAGAGGGGCTCTTCTTAGGGGGGTCGGCCGGGGTGAATGTCGCCGGAGCCGTCCGGCTGGCTCACGCCTTGGGGCCGAAGAAACGCATCGTGACGCTGCTCTGCGATTCGGGCGAACGCTATCTGGGTAAAATTTACAACGCCGATTTTTTGACGGCTCGAGGGCTCTCTGTGCCGGACTGGCTGGTGCGCTCTTCCGGCGCGGGCGAACAGGCGCCCTCAGACTCCCGAGGCCCGGTCTAAGTCTGCTAGGTCTGGAAAATGGAGCCACTCGATGGCGTGCCCGAAGTGTTTGATAAATCGAATCAAGCCAGCTGGGGCCATGCCGAGTGTTTGGTCGCTCCGGAGGGGATGCGGATTCACGAGCTCCGCCTGCTCTAGGGCTCGGTCCATGACAAAACGCACGCGCTGAGGAGCGATATTCGCAAGGGCAAGCGGCGTGACCGAGCCAGGGTTGACGTTTAGCTCTTGTTTCAGAATGTCTGGCGTGCAAAAAGTGAGGCTGTGAGCTGCGCCAAGCCACCGCCTCAGAGCCTTGAGAGGCACGTCGCGGGTCTCTTCGCACGTCACCAGATAAAGACGGTATTTCTTATCACGCAAAAATAAATTTTTGACGTGGACGCCAGGGATGGTCAGGTCCAAGCCCTGGTTCTGAGCAACCGTATCGACTGGGGCATGATGGAAACATTGAAACTCGACGCCCAATGTCTCCAGACAGCGTTTGACGGCGTCGGCGTCATAGCGTGTTGCGAGGCCCTCTGTGTTGGCCGCCGCCTCTGCCTCAGCTTGCTTCCCCTCTGCGTCGCCCATCTGCTTCTTGTGCTCTGCGTCTATCGGCCGCCGCCTCCCGGGCGAGTTAGACCGAATAATACATTTTGTACTCTATCGGATGGGGGGCGAGATCATAAGCCTCGAGTTCGGCTCGTTTCAGCTCGATATAAGCGTCGATTTGGTCGTCATCCATGACGTCGCCTCGTTTCAGGAAGGCTCGGTCGGTGTCGAGGCCCTCCAGGGCTTCGTCGAGATTCCGGGCCGTGCGCGGGATGTTTTTCTGCTCCAGAGGCGGCAGGTCATACAGATCCTTGTCCATCGGTTCGCCGGGATGGATTCGGTTCTCGATGCCATCCAGCCCCGCCATGAGCATCGCCGCAAAAGCGAGATAAGGATTCGCCGCCGGGTCCGGAAAGCGGATCTCGATTCGTTTGGCACTGGTGCTCGAGGCATAAGGAATGCGGCACGAGGCCGACCGGTTCCGCGCACTATAGGCGAGAAGCACGGGGGCCTCATAGCCCGGCACGAGCCGCTTATAGCTGTTGATGGTCGGATTGGTGAAAGCGTTTAGAGCTCTGGCGTGTTTCAGAATGCCGCCGATGTAATAGAGACACATCTCGGACAAATCCGCGTACTGGTTGCCAGCGAAAAGATTTTTGCCGTCCTTCTTCTTCCACAGGCTCTGGTGCACATGCATCCCCGAGCCATTATCGCCAAGCACGGGCTTGGGCATGAAAGTCGCCGTCTTGCCGTAAGAGTGGGCAACCATATGCACCCCGTATTTATAGAGCTGCATACCGTCCGCCATCTTCACAAGCGTGTCATACTTCATCCCCAATTCGTGCTGAGACGGGGCCACTTCGTGGTGGTGCTTCTCCATCTGGAGTCCCAGCGCATTGAGCATCTTGACCATTTCGGCTCGAATATCGGTCCCCGAATCGACGGGAGGTACGGGAAAATAGCCGCCTTTTTCTCTTGGGCGGTGGCCGTGATTCCCGCCTTCGACGGCGTCGCCGGACTGCTCTGGGTTTTCATCGCTCCCGAGTTTGTAAAAAGACCCGGAAGGGGTGACTTTATAGCGGACGTCGTCGAACATAAAGAACTCGGCTTCGGGGCCAAAATAGGCGGTGTCCGCAATGCCAAGCGACTGCATATACGTCGCCGCCCGTCGAGCCGTGGAGCGCGGGTCTCGATTATAAGAGCGTCCCGTGGAAGGGTCCAACACATCGCAAAAAACAATCACGCTGGGTAGAGCCGTAAAGGGGTCTAGAACGGCGGTCTCGACGTCCAGCTTCAGGACCATGTCGGACTCGTGGATAGCCTTCCACCCCTGAATGGAGGACCCATCGAACATGATGCCGTCTTCAAAGACATCCTCGGTGATGGTCGAAGCGTGCTGCGTCATATGGTGCAGCTTCCCTTTGGTGTCGGTGAAGCGTAAGTCTACAAACTCGACCTTGTCGCCATCGCCGTTATCGCCGTTTCCTCCGGCGTTCAGGAGCTTCAAAAAAGCTTCTTCTCGGGCGTTCCCGGTGGTATTCGTCATAATAGAAGGTTCTCCGTTTTTGAAAAAAAAAGATGTGGCTAGAAAAAAAGACGGTTCCGATTGCTCCCCTGGGGCTTCTCTGGTCTGGTCGGCTCGTGCGGGCGTGCCGAAGGCGGTCTTTGTCAAAAAGCTTGGGTCAGACGGCTTGGGTGCCTCGTTCTCCTGTTCGGATGCGCACGGCCTCTTCGACGGGCAGGACGAAAATTTTACCATCGCCGATGCGTCCCGTCTGAGCCGCCTGTTCAATGGCCGCAACAGCTTTCTCGGCAAGAGCGGCTGGCACAACCAGTTCCAATTTAATCTTAGGCAGAAAATCCAGAATATAGTCGCCTCCCTGATAGAGTTCGGTGTGACCAAGCTGTCGACCGAACCCTTTGGCTTCCAGAACGGTAATTCCTTGAATCCCAATTTCGTGGAGGGCCTCCGTCACTTCGTCCAGCTTGAAGGGTTTGATAACGGCCTCGATTTTTTTCATGTCCTGCATAGGGCTCTCCGCACACTCATCTGGAGTGTATCCGACAAGGGACTCTTTTTGTCAAGCCTGAAAAGAAAAGCCGGGCAATTAAACGACCTCGGGGCCTCTCCCGGGGCCTCTCGCCTGGGTCAGGTCCGAGTCTGCGTCCAAAATGTCTCCAGCATTTTTTGCGCCCGCTCGCCCGACAGCGGGAGGTGTGTTTGTTCGGCGATTTGTTTCTTCACGCGCGTCCACGAGGCGGCGTGTCGTTCAAAAAACTGATTCAGCAACCGAGTCTGGAGTTCTTTTTCCAGCCAATAGGCTCGCTGGTGCGCGCGCTGATGGACCCTGGTGGCGCCTTCTTGGTGCCAGCGTTCCCAGACGCGTTCATAGATGGCCTCGACGGAGGCCGGGGCCTCGAGGGCCGAACAGCTCCAGAGCTCCTGAGTCCCCCCCAATAACGCCAGAGCCGTTTGATAGGCCCCATAGGCTTGCCGAGCCAAAGCCTCGGTGGCTCCATCCTGTTTGGTGATGATGAGAAAATCACACAGCTCCACCACGCCGCGCTTGAGACCCTGAAGCGTGTCGCCGCTGGCGGGCGGAACCAGCAGGAGTAAAAAATCGCAGCTCTCTCGAAGCTCGGTGGCGGATTGGCCAATCCCGCTTGTTTCGCCGAGAACGAGGTCAAAGCCAGCCAATTCGAAAAAACCAAACGTGTCATAGCTCCGCCACGCCAGCCCCGATTGCGAGGTGCCGCTGGGGCTTGGACGGATGAACACATCCTCCGCTTTGTTTTGCAGCTCCGTCATCCGCGTCGAATCGCCTAGAAGCGAGCCGCCTCCGGTGGGGGAGCTCGGGTCTATGAGGGAGAGGGCCGTTTTTTGACCGGCCCGGCTCGCCGCCAGCGCAAATCGGTCGAGAAAACACGATTTTCCGGCACCCGGGGCTCCGGTGACCAGAACACGCGGCACAGGGTGCCTCGACGGCCGAGGGTGGGCCAGCGCGTGTTGCGCCAGAGCGTCCAGCAGGCTGGCGGCATCGGCCCGATGCGCTTCGAGGCTCGATTCGATGAGACTCACGGCCCGCCCGAGGGCGAGAGGCGCTCGCTCTAGCACGCCCGCGACCAGCTCCGCGAGCGCGTCGCCCGCAAGCCCGTCGCTCGCCCGGGGGGAAGACGGGGGCTCCCGAGAATGCGGACGCGATGGGGGACCCTGTCCCGAGGCCTCGTCTTTGGGCTCGGCCTGCGCCCCGGCCTGCGCCCTGGCACGGGAGGCGGCCGGGGCGGGGTCGGGGGCCGCTTCGAGAGGGAGAGTGGACTCGGCGTCGGTCATCGGCGTGGCTCAGTCAGGCCCGCTCGGTGCATGCCCCGCACGTCCTGAATACCCTGCGCGCCCGGCGAGGGCAGACAACTGCCTTGCCTCTCGGAGCCTCCCACTGAGCGCGGCTCGTCAGAGTCCATGCATCTGGTGGGCATCTGGTGGTCTGTTTTTCATTTTTCCGTCGAATTTTTATCGGACCGCTTGTATCGGATTGTCACCAAACTCGGGAAAGCGCGGGAGCGGAAATAGAGACGCTGCTCCCTCGCGACGGCGGGCGCCTGTCCCGATCCATGTCCCGGAAAAGCGTCCGGCACTTTAGGCCCGGGCTTTCAGGACGCCCGCTCGAGAATGCATCCCGCCGCTCTGGCAAGAGCTATAAGCGAGGCCGCAGAAATGTTTGGATGCAAGGCGACGCCATAATAGGACGTCTTTCCCTGCGGGCCAGGCATCTGGAGTTCTATGAAGGCGGCCGATTGGGCGTCGGACCCCGAACTCAGCGCGTGCTGGTGATAGCCCACCAAATGAACCGGTTTTAGTTCCGGAAAGTGCAGCCGAAGCGCGTTCAAAAAAGCGTTGATGGGGCCATTGCCCGTGCCTCGGATGGTTTCTTTGACCATCGTTGCAGTCTGGAAGCCGGCCTCTTGTTCGCGCCGAACCAAGAGGGTGGCCTCTAGTTCGCGCTCTTCGGTCGGTTCGGGTTCGGGTGTGTCGGCAGGTCTTAGCTCGATCTTCACGGGGTGCGTGGTGTGGCTTACATAACGGAGCGGCCCTGTCTCTGTCAGATAGGTTTTCTGGAAAACATCCCAGATTTTTTCTGGCGCGATCTCTTGTTCGCTGGCGTCGGCCTCGTTCTGAATCAGACGCGAGAGTTCGCTCTGAAAGCGTCTCGGGAGTTCTAAGCCAAAATCGCGCTCCATGATATAGGCGACGCCGCCTTTCCCGCTTTGCGAATTGATGCGGACGACGGCCTCATAGGTGCGCCCCACATCCTTGGGGTCGATGGGGAGATAGGGGACCTCCCAGCGTTCCTGATTCGTCCGGCGCATCGCGGCAAACCCCTTCTTGATGGCGTCCTGGTGCGAGCCAGAAAAGGCCGTGAAAACCAGATCGCCTGCATAAGGATGACGCTCTGGGACGGGGAGCCGGTTGCAATGCTCGGCGACTTTGCGAATAGAGGGCAAATCCGAAAAATCGATCCCCGGATCCACGCCCTGAGTGTAGAGATTCAAAGCCAGCGTCACAAGGTCCGTGTTGCCGGTGCGCTCGCCATTGCCGAAGAGCGTGCCTTCGATGCGTTCGGCTCCGGCCAGCAGGCCTAATTCGGCCGCGGCAACCCCGGTGCCTCTGTCATTATGAGGGTGCAGCGATAGAATGATAGAATCGCGCTGGGGCATATTTCTGTGAAAATACTCTATCAAATCGGCATAGAGATTCGGCGTGGACATCTCCACCGTGGCGGGGAGATTATGAATGACCTTCCAGCTCGGTTTGGGTTCCCACACGGCATTGACCGCGGCGCACACTTCGATGGCGTAGTCGATTTCGGTCCCCGTAAAGGACTCGGGCGAGTACTGAAAGAACCACCGCGTGCCGTGCCGGTCGCGTTCGGCGTGTTCTCGAACCCAGGTGGCACCGCGGGTTGCGATGGCTTTGACTTCCTCTCGAGAGGCGTCAAAAACAACGCGCCGCTGGAGCGTCGAAGTCGAATTATAGACATGCACAATGGCACTGTGAGCGCCCTCTAAAGCCTGATACGTGCGCTTGATGAGATCCTCTCGGGCCTGGGTCAGAGCCTGAACAAGGACGTGTTCGGGAATCAAATCCTTCTCGATGAGATGGCGCGTAAAATCAAAATCCGTCTGGCTGGCCGAGGGAAACCCAATCTCAATTTCTCGATAGCCGATGGCGACGAGTTTCTGAAACATTTTGATTTTGCGCTCGAGTCCCATCGGCTCGATGAGAGCCTGATTCCCGTCGCGCAGATCCACCGAGCACCAGATGGGTGGCTTCGTCGTTTGCTTGTCAGGCCAGCTCCGTTCAAAATTCTGTAGGGGCGGATAGGGCTTGTATTTGCCTCGAGGCGACATAGACGGACTCACAGAAAAGGGCGGCGGCGACATGAGAGATAACGTGGGGGAGGCGATAGCTCCGAAGATGACAAAGGACCTCTCCATCCTAGCAGGCTTCCTTCAAAAAAGTAAAGCTCTCCTTTTTTTCCGGACTCTTCCGGACGCTTCTCTGTTTTTCTGTTCTTCGCTTGGGTGTGTCGCCTCTTCTTCCTAGGAGAGGGTTGGCGGCCGAGGGTCTCGAAGATAAGCCAGGGCCTCTTGAAAAATGCCATCGACGCGCAGAGGATTATGCATTCGAAAATTCCGGATAGAGTCAAAATGGACGCGCATCAAATTGGTGCCAAAAACACGCGGATAAGGTATAAATTCGCCCACCGCCACCATAGGAAAAAAGCCCTCCGGTTCCCACGTCGAGAGAATGAAAGCTTTCGTGCCACAGATCACCGGCAGATGTGCCATAGAGGTGTCGATGCTGACGACCATGGCAGCCTTTTGGACGCGCGCGATGAGGTCTCGGGGCGGTAGAGATAGCATCATTCCATAGGCATAGGGTTGTGTCAGATTTGCGACGCAAGCCGGAATGAGGCGGGGTAAGCCCGCGGCCTCTTCGTTCGGGCCACAGGAGAACACAGGAAAAAAACCGTTTTCCGAAAGTTTTCGCCCCAGCAGAACCCAGTTTGCGAGCGGCCACCATTTGTCTTTATTACTCCCGCCGGTGTGGAGAATGACTTCTTGAGGCTGTGGCAGACCCGAGACTCCCGACGGCCCCGGGGCGGCGGGGAGTCTCGCCAAACGCAGCGGCAATTTACTTCCGTGAAATCTAGAAAGACAATACCAGGGGTCGAGAAGCGTGAAAGCCGACGGAAAAGCCTGCTCGAAAGAAAAAGGCGTAAGCAAACTGGGAGGCCGCGTATCGGGACGTGGCATGTAATCCAGATAGGTCCTGAGGAACATATAATTGCGAACATATTTTTCTGAAGTAGAGGCCCCGGCTAACACAAGATTTTCAGGTTGAGCCGCGAGGGCACTGAGGTCCTCGGACCTGGGGTCGTGTCGGTGTTGAAGGAAAATCGCCGTCTTGATGTTGAGACCGCGGAGAAAAAGAAGATAGTCTCGTCTGTAAAAAGGATTCTTTTTGATTTTTTGTTTGTATCTCGGCACGAGGTTCCAGTCCGGGAACAGAATTTCGGCCCAGGCCTTGTGGTAAGCATCAAAAGCAAAATAAATATCCGCCGGCCGAGCCCCCGTCGCCTGCTCCACGAGGTGCTTGAGATGAAAAGTCAGTAAAAAATCCCCCACCTCATCCAAACGTTGAACGAGAACATGCTTGCGTTCTTTGCGTTCCCCGCCCCCCCCCTGGACAGCTGAGTGCCTCTGTCGAGCCGCCGGTCGATAGGGGCGGGATAACCGCGTCGATGGCAAGAATCGGACGGGCTGAGACAGACGGCCTCCTGCGGTATGAGGGGCGTCTGGGGCCTCTGTTCCGTCGCCTGTTTGTTCTCTGGGTTGTGTTCCAGATTGGATTTTCCCCGGGGCCGGTGCCGGGGCCGGCGCCGGGGCCGGGGCCTGTGGCGTCAAGTCGGCCTCTTGAGAGGCCGCGTATAAAGATCGGTCCGCCCGCAACCACGGATAGAGATACACGTCAATCTGGCCTCGTTTCCAGGCCGTCTTGATGGCCTGCGACGTGAGTTTCCTGGTTTTCATGCCTCGATTTTGAAGGGCGCGCGCCGTGCCATTTTTACAGTGTTTTTATCTTAAGTTTGAGCTTTCCCGGCCCGATTTTGCCCGGCATGCGTCGGGCAGGTTCGTGTCTCGAGAAAGTCTTGGATTTCGCGGGCGAGGCCATCCAAGACAGCAGGATTCACAGCGGTAAAATGCCATGGTTTTATCTCGCAGACTCTGAAACGTTCCTCTAGCATGCCATGCGGATAAGGCGTGACCCAAGGCACGGCCCACTTCAGACTCTGAGCCAGACTCGCACGCTGGTCGGTGTGCTCCCGGCACTCCAAGGCGAAGACCATGGTTGGACTCAAGAGAGCGTAATGCAACAAAAAAGAATTGCGGCCGACCACTACGTCTATGCCCTGCAGGAATGTTAAGAACTCGCGTCCCGAAGCGAGCTCCACAAATTCGTAAGCGGTGGGGAGATTTTCCTCCAGGGGAAAGCCCGCACGGTCCTGGAGTACATTCTCTATGAGGCGCGCCTCAAAATCGCCCCAGCCCTCGTGACACTTCAGAAAAACAACCTCGAAGTTCTGTATTCTCAAATTATGAGCAAGCCCGATGAGATTGTGAGAGAGCAGGCGATGTTTTTCCGAACGATGACTGGGAATGAGCGCAATCTTTTGTTTTTTTTCTGTCCTGACGTTTCCGATGACGTGTGCAATCGGTGTCGGCTTGTGCCGCTTGCCAGAGAAAAGAGAGAGCTGATAAAAATATTCGCAAAGAGGGTGATACGCAAAATCCTCTTTTCTGCATCCGAAAAAAAAGCAATCCTCTACGCTTGCCGAACTAAAGGTGGGCTGATACGTAAAATGCTGCGTAAAGAAGGACAGAAAACGCGCCGTTCTGCCCTCGACTTGCGGCGGAAACCCGATGAGAAGGCGCGACGGGCGCAACGCTAAAGCTAGTAATTCCAGATAATTGGACTGGTGGATATGGGGCGGGCGAAACATTAAAATCGTCCCGTAAGGCCGTTGCCGCGCCCGCCAGAAAAACGTCAGAAGAGCCCTCCAGAGTGTCACCTTGCGTGGTCGGGCTTTTTTGTTAGATCTTCTCTCGGCTGGGCACGCGACCCGGTCCCAATCTGGAAACAGATCCGAGACCCAGACGGCCGGGCGACCTTTGAGCTCTTCGTCCTCGAGATAAAAAAGACAGATTTTTTGTGAGGCCTCGGTCCTGAGATCTTCTATGGCCTCTTTGAGATAACGTAAAAAAATCAAATCCTCCATCGCCCCCCAGTGCATCACCAAAAGCGTCTCGTTCTGGCCGGTTCGTTTGCCAGTTCGAGCCCCCGCGAACGTTCCACCGAAGAGCCGGCTGAACGCGAGGAACCAAAAGTCCAATCTGGCCAAGGCGCCCTCTCGGCGAGCCCGCCACAGAATACGCCACGAGAGCGGCTTCTTCACGTTCTCCTCTCTTTCATGGGGGTTTGGGTTATTCCGGGTTGGCCTGGCCGGCCGGCTGGGAAGAGCTCTCAGGCGAAGGCGGGGGCGCGATGGTTTCGGTCCCGCGCAGATATTTCAGAATGCCGGGCAAAAAAGAGTCCAGATAATCGACCTCGAAATTCGGCTCGCCCAGAGGCCCCGTCGCTCGGAAGGGGGTTCCCAGAAGCAGACTTCCCTCCGGCCCGATAAGGAGCCGGTCCAGCGCATAAATCCGCTCAAAAAAGGTATGAAAAGACCGCACCGTCGTGAAGACTCCGGACACGGCAACCGTTTGGTTCTGGATATCGATCTCGCCTTGTGCCAGCATTTTATTGTTTTGAAACTCTGCGTCCAGATAATCCAGGTAAAGCTTCTCGGGGCTCCAGCGCATGGCTGTTTTGAGCGTCCGGATGGTGAGCGTATCCTCAAAGGACTCCAGGGTTTCGTCTATAGAAAAAAAAGCAGAGATACGCAAGGCCAAATTCGGATTCAGAACCTGGAGGGCCTCCACAGAAGCCTCCCCACCGAGCAGCTCGAGCGGCGAGGCACTCGCCATATCCACGACAAATTGGCCAGCCCCCAAATCCGAGCCGAACCCTAAAACATATAACAAAAAGCCGACATTAGACCCCTCGGCGGCAAAAGAGCGGGCATAAGGATTGACGGCGTCATACGCCACAAGCATGGGAGATTGCCCGCCAATCTCGCCTCTGAAACGAATTTCTTTCCAATCCGAATCGCATCGAAGCATGGTCCCGCTATTCTGATTGAGGACCAGGTCGCTGGTTCCCACGAGCGTCTCGAGAAAGAATTGGCCCTCTATGCAAAAAGGAGGCCGGGTATAGGCCGAAATCCGCCGGTCTGCCTCAGCCAGAGCCGGCGTCTTTTCCGGGGTCTCCGGTGTTGCCTCGTCCGGATTTTTCTGTTCCTGTCTCAGATAGTCGAGTGCCGATTCGAGATAAAGGCTTTCCCCCGATACGTCAAAAAATAGACCCGGCCCATGGGGTGGCCGACGGGGGTCGTAGCGCGCTTCCACAGAGAAGCTATTCGGGCCCAGCTTTCTCGCATGCACGCCTCCCGTCCAGACTTGTTGAGGTGTTCGGCCTCCGTGGGCCGCCACCGCCAGATGTTGCCCCTGTATTTCGATGTGTTCTAGATCGAGCTGCCGCCGGTTCGGGCCCGATAACAAAGCCCTCGCATGGAGTCTCAGCGGGTTTTGACGGCTCGGGATATCAAACGCTTCGAGCACAGGCCAGACGATGCCTTGCCCCACAAGCGTGCCTTCCAGTTGTGTCTGTGCCGCCCGAGGCTTGTTTCGTATCAAGAGCTCGGCTTCCACGGGCCCGGCGGGATAGAGGCCGGGGATTCCCCCGGTTTTTCCCCCGGTTTTTTCCTCCGTGGTTTCTGTTGTCTCCGCCAGCAGCGTGCCCGACAAAGCCGCAATCGACCCACGCGTCCGGAGGGCGATTTCGGTTTGAGGGGCCTCTGGAGGCTCTTCCAGAAAATGTGTGCCTTCCCATTCGAACGGCAGAGACTCTAGCACCGCCGCCCCCCGAGTCGTCACCTGGTTTGTGAGATGAGTTTTCTCAAAGACGAGCTCACCGACGCCCTGCCGGAGGGTCTTGTCCCATCCCGCCGGTTCTGTCACAGAGACCTCGCGAAAAGAAGAGGCGACATGGATCCGAGTCCGGGAGGAGCTATCCAGCCCGACGAGAATGTCTATCTCTGTCCTGTGGTACCCAGAGATGGACGCCCACGGAAAACGGAGCTCTTCAAAGACAGGATGTTGGATGCGTGTCAGATGTGTCATCAAAGTTTCCAGCTCGCCTGTCACGATGCCGTCGTACGAAAAAGAGCTGCTTGCGGTCTCAGGATGATACGTAAAACGCATAGAGGCCGGCAGAAAGGAAAGCGCCGGATGCGTCGCCTCTTCGAGATCAAAGGTGAGTCGAGTGTTGGAGCCTCTTATGGTGCCGCGCAGCGTCCCACGGATATTCTCGATGCGGACCGAGTCCTCCAGCAGCGCCAAGGTGGTCTCTTCCACGCGGCTTTTCAGGACCAGTTCTTTCAGTTCCAGAGCGTTGTCCGGCTCCCCCCCGGGGGTGTCCGGTGTATCCGGTGTGTCGGGTGTGTCGGGGGGCGTTCGCAGTCCAACTTGCAATTGAAAGTCTTTCAAGAGACCTCGGGGAAAAAGCGTCAGGAAGCTCTGGCGCGTTTCGGTTTGTAGCGTTGTCGGCCATAGGTGCTGAATACGCTCTACCGAGGCTTTCTCGACAAAAACCCGCCAGTCCTGATGGAGCCCCAAGGTTCCGTTGTTTTGGCTGTTTTCCTCATCCGTTGCAGGGGCCGTTGCCTGGGCTGTGTTTTGCCAGATTCGTCCTTGTGCCTCGATGGGCATATCGGCCAGACGAAGCCCGAGCTCGATCTCGAGACTCTCCCCGGAGGTGTCGTCTGTCGGCGTGCCCGTCGGTTTGCCCGTCGGCTTGTTCGTCACGCCGAGTTCCAGATTGTGCACCACGAGGGGTTCTTCAAAAAGTTTTTCATCCTGGAACAGTAAAAGCGGCCCCTGGAGTTCGACCTCAAAATCTATGTGAGAGAGCACCTCGAAAGGGTCTTGTGTCGGTTGTGAAGGAAGCCGCGTCCAAACGTCTTTCTTTATAGAAAGAGCCGCCGCCGCCTCCAGCGTTCCATGGAAAACCAGTGGCCCCGGGCTCGGGCGATCCGAGTCCGTCCGGAGGCCTCGTTCCAGAAGCGGTGTCAACCAACCGGCTTCGAAGTGCTCTAGGCCGAGCGTCAGGTTCAAGTGTTCCAGCTGCCCGAATTGTGTCAAATCATCTTTCGTTTCTAAGACGAGCGCGCTCTCATCCAAACGCGCCGTGAAAGCGGTTTGAGTTTCGTGCTCGGACCACGTCCCCGCTAGCGTCCAATGGAGGGTCTCGGGGGACAGTCGAGACAAGGCTTCGGGCACAAGCCCGGACTCGGGCCTGGACTCGGACCTGGACTCTGACCCGCCCAAAGAGGCAAGCGAGGTAACCCACGCCCCGAATAGGCCTTCGGACTCTAGGGTATAGTGCCACGCCGTCGTCTGCGGAGCCGCCTGGTCTATGTTTTGGTTTATGTTCTGGCCCGGCTCGGCGGTTGTTTTCTCAACAGAGAAACGAATAGGTTCCGGCGCGATATCCGGGAGTTCCAAGGTTCCCTCGGTTTGAAAAAGAAACGCCTCGATTCCGGATAGTCCGGGTTGTTTTTCGCCTTCAGGGGCCGCGTTCCGTTGAGCCACTTGCGTCCGGAGTTCAAATCGGAACCGAAGGTCTTGAGGCTCTTGCCCAACGCGCACCAGCTGCCCCAAAACTTCCGGCGTTTCGACCGTCAGCGTCCCCTCTTTCAGGTCTGTTCCCAGCCCTGTCTGGACCCGGAGCGTGCCCGAGAGGACGGGGTCGGTGTTTTTCTCGTCCCTAGAGCTCGCTCTACGGCCCGGGATGTTTGTCCGGGTGTTTTGCTGGGTGTTTTTTTGGAGACTCAGGCTGAGACCTTGCACGGCGTCCTCATAGCGTAGAGCCCCCAGCGTCACAAGAACGGTTTGAGCGTCCCGTTTCTCGAACGCAAGGTGCGTCCCCATGACCGCGGTGGTCTCGGTGATAACGCCCGAGTCCGAGTGTGACTCCGAGTCCGGGGCCGAGCCCCAGCTCAAACGTGCCTGTTCGATAAGGAACCGCGTCCCAATCTTGGACTGGTCCAGAAAGCCCAGAATGATTTCAAACGTTGGCCCCGCCTCAAAAGAATCCTCCTGCCGGTCGTCC
The DNA here is from genome assembly GCA_965203415.1 of Alphaproteobacteria bacterium. GTDB lineage: Bacteria > Pseudomonadota > Alphaproteobacteria > CBDBCS01 > CBDBCS01 > CBDBCS01. Next base: position 1,387,553 of record CBDBCS010000006.1, read on the forward strand.
GAGGCACGCTCATCCAAATGCAAGTCCAGTGTTCTCAATCGGACCAGACTCGGGATGTAGGTTTGGTTCCAGAGGTCTCGCCACTGAAAGGCGATGGCGGCCTGTCCCAGCTCGAGGCGTGTTTCGGCCTCGCCCGCCGAGCCTGCCGCCCGCTCTTCCGCGAGGCCGCGTTCTTTCGAATCTCCAGAGGGCACGGAAAGCGTGAGTTGGTCGAAATCCACCACGACCGCCCGCTTCGAGACGTCCAAAAACAGACGCGCATTCTGACTGTATAAAAAAAACGCCGACGACGTTCTTTGTGAGATGTTCCGAACGAACCAGTCGCCCGGCAACCCCCAGACCGTCGCAACGAGCCCCACGCTCGCCAGCCCGACAAACAAGAGAACAATCGGGAGAACGAAGAGGTAAATAAAAACTTTCTTCATCGCATCATCGTGTCCCCGGTTATGCCGGTGATGCCGGTGATGCCGGTGATGCTCGGGTGTTCCGGGGGCTCCCCGGGTATCCCTCCTGGTATTCCCCCGGGTATCCCTAGGTGTGTTTTAGAGCGTTTCACGGCAGAGCCCCTCTCGGTTGACATTCTGGTTCGTTCGGGCTAGAGAAAGACCTGGAGCAAAGGCGTGTTCTGTCGGCTCTTCCGTGGTCGGCCGCTGTCGGTGCCCCCTCCCGGTCTTTTCTCAGGTTGCCCGGGTCATCCCCGGGAGACCCGGGCAATTCGGCCCATTCTAGCAGACTTTTCAGAGCGTTGCTACAAGACGCTCTTGGGGCGGGCTCGGAGAAAAGGCCGCCAAAAGATCAGGACGGGGTCGGCACGCCGGGGCGAAGAAGGGGCGAGGAAACGCTTTTTTTGGGAAAAAGCAAAATTTGTGTGAGAGAAGGATTTTTTTGAATGAAATCAGACATTGAAATAGCGACTCAGGCTCGCCTGCGGCCCGTAGCGGAAATCGGAGACCGCCTCCAGATCCCCCCCGAGGCCCTGTATCCGATTGGGCGCGATAAAGCGAAACTGGACCTCGCCTGGGCCGGGTCTGTGTCTGGGTCGCTCCCAGAGCGGCCTCAAGGGAAATTGATTCTAGTCACGGCGACCTCGCCCACGCCGGCCGGGGAGGGCAAAACCACCGCGAGCATCGGTTTGGGCGACGCTCTGGCTCGTTTAGGCAAACGCACGGCTATTTGCTTGCGCGAGCCCTCTCTGGGCCCGTGTTTCGGGGTCAAAGGCGGTGCGGCCGGCGGCGGTTTTTCGCAGATTGTGCCGATGGAAGATATCAATCTCCATTTCACAGGAGACTTCCACGCCATCGGGTCTGCCCACAATCTGTTGGCGGCCATGCTGGATAATCACATCTACTGGGGCAACGCCTTAGACATAGACCTACGGCGCGTCAGCTGGCGGCGCGTTCTGGACATGAATGACCGCGCGCTTCGCGACATCGTCTGTGGGCTGGGAGGCCCCAGCAATGGGTTTCCTCGCCAGTCTGGGTTTGACATCACGGTGGCCTCGGAGGTCATGGCGATCTTCTGCCTCGCCAAGGATTTATCGGACCTGACCCAGCGTTTAGGCTCCATCATTGTCGGGTGGACACGAGCGCATAAGCCCGTTTATGCCCGCGATTTGAAGGCGCCCGGAGCCATGGCGGTGCTTCTTAAAAACGCGCTTTGTCCGAATCTCGTTCAAACGCTGGAGCACACGCCGGCTTTCGTGCACGGCGGGCCTTTCGCCAATATCGCGCACGGCTGCAATTCGGTGCTGGCAACCCAGAGCGGCCTCGGCCTCGCCGATTACGTCGTCACCGAAGCCGGCTTCGGCGCAGACCTAGGAGCCGAAAAATTCCTCAACATCAAATGCCGCAAGACGGGTTTGCAGCCCTCGGCGGCGGTGGTTGTCACGACGCTGCGGGCTCTCAAGACCCACGGCGGGGTGCCCTCGAAGGCTTTGGGGGTGCCCGATGCGGCCGCCCTCGAGCGCGGCCTGGCGAATCTGGAACGCCATATCCGGAACCTCCGGCGGTTCGGCCTCCCTGTTCTGGTCGCGGTGAATCAATTCACCACGGACACCCCCCAAGAGCACCGCTTGGTCCAGGATTTCTGCAAGGCTCTGGACACTCGAGCGCATCTCTGCACGCACTGGGCGGAGGGCGGAAAGGGAGCTCTAGACCTCGCCAAAGACGTTGTGGCGGTGGCGGACCAGCCGCAGGCTGAATTCCAGCTTCTCTATCCGGACAAGGCCGACCTGGCGACCAAAATAGAGACCGTCGCTCGGACCATTTATGGAGCCGCCGCCATCGAGATGAGTCAGAAAACCCGCGACCAGCTCCGTCTTTTTGAGGATCTGGGCTATGGGTCTGTGCCTGTCTGTATGGCGAAAACGCAATATAGTTTCTCGACGGACCCGCGCAAACTCGGGGCCCCAGAGGGCCATATCGTGCCCATACGCGAGGTACGCCTCGCCAGCGGGGCCGGGTTCGTGGTGGCCATCTGTGGCGAGATTATGACCATGCCAGGCCTGCCTCGCACGCCGGCCGCCGAACATATTCGACTCAATCCAGAGAGCGGCGCGACAGAGGGTTTGTTTTAGATGGATTTTGGCCTTTATTCGGCCGGCTCTGGCCCGCTGTGAGACGGCGGGCGAGCTCGCAGGTGAACCCCTCGGGGTAGGGTGCGATGCCCCCCGCCGAGGCCGGTAAACTCGGCGAAACGTGCGAGGGGGCGGTGAAAACCGATACAAGACTGGGAACGGGCCAGGAAAAGGCCGGAAAAGAGACGGGGCTTGAGAGACCAACTGTTTTTTGCTAAATTTCTCCTGCGGCTCGGGGGAGATTCGGCTTTTCATCGGTCGGAACCCGCCGCTGCCCATCTTGAGAGGGCTTTATAGGGTATTCCCGCATCGTTTTTTCATTGTTTTTGTATCATGGCTCAGACACTTTACGATAAAATCTGGCGTGCTCACCGCGTGTGCGAGGACGGGCGTGGTCAGACGCTTTTGTTCATCGACCGCCACCTGATTCACGAGGTCACCTCGCCCCAGGCCTTTGAGGGCCTGCGTCTGGCGGGTCGGCGCGTCCGCCACCCCGAGTTAACGCTCGCCGTGCCAGAGCACAATGTGCCGACCGAAGGCCGAGCTCAAGGTGTCAAGAACGAAGCCTCGCGCATCCAGATAGAGACTCTCGTCCAAAATTGCCGGGATTTTCACATTCCTCTGATAGACATGCTGGACGTGCGTCAGGGGATTGTGCACGTGATAGGGCCAGAGCAAGGCTTTACTTTGCCCGGTTCGACCATTGTCTGCGGCGATTCGCACACGGCGACGCATGGGGCTTTTGGGGCTCTCGCTTTCGGCATCGGGACGAGCGAGATAGAACACGTTCTTGCGACTCAAACGCTTCTCCAGCGGCCCAGTCGCAATATGCGCGTCCGGATCGAGGGCGACCTGGCGATGGGGGTGACCGCCAAGGATTTGATTCTGGCTCTCATCGGTCAGATCGGGACAGCAGGCGGCACAGGCTGCGTGATCGAGTACGACGGCCCTGCTATCCGCGCCCTCTCCATGGAGGCCCGCATGACGCTGTGCAATATGTCCATCGAGGGCGGGGCACGCGCCGGTTTGGTGGTCCCGGACGCCAAAACCTATGCCTATTTGGAGGGCCGCCCGCTTGCCCCGAAGGGGGCAGCCTGGGAACGCGCCATGGACGCCTGGGGCGACCTCGTTTCCGACCCGGGGGCCGTGTATGACCGCGAGGTCACGCTGGAGGCCGCCAGCGTGCCGCCCCAGGTGACCTGGGGCACAAGCCCCGAGGACGTCGTCCCGATTCACGGCCGTGTGCCCGACCCCGCCCTCGAGGCGAACGCCGACAAGCGGCGGGCGATGCAGCGTTCTCTCGCTTATATGGGACTTCAGGTCGGCCAAGCTATGACCGAGATCGCCGTCGATCGAGTCTTCATCGGGTCCTGCACCAATGGCCGCATCGAGGACCTCCGGCAAGTCGCCCGAGTCGCAAACGGCCGCAGCGTGGCTCCCACCGTTCGAGCCATGATTGTGCCCGGGTCTGGTCTTGTGCGCCAGCAGGCCGAACAAGAAGGCCTCGCCGCTATTTTTCAAAAAGCCGGGTTCGAATGGCGCGAGCCCGGCTGCTCTATGTGCCTGGCGATGAATGGCGACGAGCTGCGAGACAAAGAACGCTGTGCCTCCACCAGCAATCGCAATTTCGAAGGAAGACAGGGGCGCGGCGGCCGGACGCATTTGATGAGTCCGGCCATGGCGGCTCTGGCGGCTCTGGAGGGACGTCTCGCAGATATCCGAGACCACCTTTCGTGAGATTTACGTCAACCCGCGGCGGCGGGCATACGGTGGAGGGGGTCGAAGGATTCCTCACCCGGCCGCTTGCCCCGGACGGCGGGCTCTATGTCCCGGTCCCGGAGAGCCTCACGCCTCTGCCCGAGTCCTTTTTGCGCCGCATGTCGGGCTTGAGCTATGGCCAGCTTGGGACGCATATTCTCGGCCATTTCTTATCGGACACGCTCAACCACGCCCAAATAGAGTCGCTCTGGTTTGACACGCTCGCGCGTTTCCGCCGCGACGTGGTGGCGCCGCTGGTGCAGCTGGACAGCCAATTGTGGGTGATGGAGCTCTTTCACGGCCCGACGTGCTCTTTCAAGGATTACGCGCTTCAGCTTCTTGGGCGGCTCTATGGGCATTTTTTTCCGGCAGATGGGCCGAGACTCACGATCCTGGGAGCCACGTCTGGCGATACGGGCTCGGCCGCTATAGAGGGCTTTCGCGGCCATCCGGCTGCCAATATCGTGATTCTCTTTCCGAAAGACCGGATTAGTCCGCTCCAGCGGCGTCAGATGACGTGCGTGCAGGCTCAGAATGTGCACGTTTTGTCCATCCGAGGCTCTTTTGACGATTGTCAGGCCCTTGTGAAGCAGTGTTTCCGAGACCCTCGACTTGGGGCGACCTATCGCCTGACGGCGGTCAATTCGATCAATCTCGTTCGGATTCTGGCTCAAATGGTCTATTACGCTTACGGTGCCAGTCGTCTGGGCGGACGCGTCGTTTTTTCGGTGCCCTCGGGCAATTTTGGCAATGCGCTGGCGGGGCACTATGCCAGGCGGCTCGGCATCCCGATCCACCACATCGTGCTGGGTTCCAACCAGAACGATATTCTAACCCGAGCCCTCCAGCACAATGACATGTCCATCCAGAAGCTCGAGCCCAGTTTAGCTCCTGCGATGGATATTCAGGTGCCCAGTAATTTTGAACGCCTCTTGGCGACGCTGCCAGGGATGACGCCGGCCGAATGTGCGCACCGCATGCAGCACTTCGCCCGAGAAGGCCGGCTCCGTTTTTCCACCCGAGAATTTTTTCAACTCCGTCAATGGTTCAGTGCTTACGCGTATTCGGATGAGGTGCTCCCAGGAGCTCTGCGCGACATGTATCACCGGCACGGCGTGATTTTAGACCCGCACAGTCTCATTGGGGTTTTGGCCGCCCGAGCCTATATTCAGGAAAAAGGGCGCGCGCTCAAAGGCCCCGTGGTCGCCCTTGCCACCGCGCATCCGGCCAAATTTCCAGAAGTCGTCACTCAGGCTTTAGGGAAGCCTCCGCCCTGTCCGGACGTTATGAAAGACCTGGACCAGAAAAAAGAGTACTTTACAGAGCTCCCGAACTCGAAACAGGAGCTCGAAGCCTATATGGCTCGCCACCTTTGACGTTGAGGCCCCCCGGATCATCCGGCAAGGCCGAGAGGCTTGCGAGGCTTGTCTTCGCTCACAGAGACGCCGTCTTCTGCGGTTTCTTTTTATCCCGGAAACGCGGGGAAGCGGTTTGTTTCGGGCCGCCTCTGCCGAAATAGGGGACGTGGGGCTTGGTGAAAAAAGGCGTCAGGCCCAGCCCGGCAAAAAAACCGGCAATATGAGCCTCCCACGCGACATCGCTGGAACCGCTAGAGACGGCGTTGAGAATCTGCAGCCCCAGCCAGCCTAAAACGAAAACAGAGCACGGGACGGCTATCGGCACAAAAAAAACGAGCAAATACGTTTTGGCTCGGGTGAATAAAATCAGATAGGCGGCCATCAAGCCGCTCACGGCTCCGCTGGCCCCGACGAGGGGAATCCCAGAGTCCTGATTCAAAAGCACATAGCCGAAAAGCCCGCTCAAGACGGTCACAAACGCGTAGAACAGAAGGTAATTTTTCAGGCCCATGGCGTCCTCGACATTTTTGCCGAAGCTCCACAAAAAGAACATATTAAAAAAAAGATGACCCCAGCCGCCGTGCAGAAAGGCGTGCGTCAGGAGAGAACTATCCAGAAAAGAATGCTCGAAAACGGAACTCGGGCGGAGACCGTACGTCAGAACGAAAGCCTCGTGTGCGTGATAAGAGAGACCGGTTTGCCAAAAAAACACCCCACAACACGCCAAAACGACGCCTAGAGTCAACCAAGGCATCCGAGACGCCTTGTTCTTGTTTCTCAGAAAAATAAACACGATTGAAGCAGATTGAGGCAGGTCTGGGCAATAGGGAGGTCTGGGCAATAGACGGCAAACGCCGCTCACTATAGCACAAAGTTTTGTGAAAGTCTTGTTCTGTTGAGGCTCGGCCCAAATTCGAACAAGACTTCGAACCCGGGTCTCAATTATAGGGCAGTATAGGGTCGTATAGGGCAGGGCATGGCTTGCGTTGCGTGTTTTTTTGTCTAGAATAGGGTCTCGCAGGTGGTGGACAATCGCGCTTCTGCCGGACCGCTTTCGAGTCCGCCGCAGAGGTGAGGAAAGTCCGGGCTCTTCGAGGACAGGGTGCCGGGTAACGCCCGGCGAGAGCAATCTTAGGGAAAGTGCAACAGAAAGCAAACCGCCGAATGGCTGGTTCTGAGAACGTCCCTCGAGGGAAGGGTTTTCGGACGGCGACTCGGTAAGGGTGAAACGGAGCGGTAAGAGCGCCCCGCGTTCGTGGCGACACGAACGGCAGTGTAAACCCCACCCAGAGCAAGACTTGAAGAAACTCGCACAGCAGCAGGGCTTATACAGGAGTCCTCCGGGCCTGTAATAGGGCCCCAAGTGCCAGCTCGTCCTCGGGCTGCCGAGTTGAGGAAAGTCGCTCGAGCCCCCCGAGAGGGCGGGCCTAGATGAATGATTGTCAACCCGCTCGAAAATGGGAGCGGGAAACAGAACCCGGCTTATAGCCACCTGCCCGATTTTGCCCGGAACTTAGGCCTAACTTCCGTACAGCCAAGCGGGGAACGCCGTCGTCAGTTCCGGGAAGAGCACCAGCACCAGCACACGCACAGCCTCCACGGCGACGAAGGGGAGGACGCCTACAAAAATCACGCGCAGCGGGACCTCGCGCACGACGCTGTGGATGGTGAAAACATTCAGGCCGAAAGGCGGCGTGATGAGCCCGATCTCGACCACGACCAGAGCCAGGACGCCGAACCAGAGTTTGAAAAGCTCGGGCTCCATGCCGAAATCGAGCCGAGTTAAAACCGGCCATAAAAGCGGAACGGCCAGAAGAATCAAAGACAGAGACTCCATCACGCAGCCCAGAACCACAAGACCTCCCAGGCACAGAAGCAGAACTCCATAGGGGGATATGTCCACCGTGGCAACCCATTCGGCCAAAAAGTCCGGCACATGCGAGCGCACCATGAAAATGTTGAAAAGACTCGCCCCCAGCAGAATATAGTAAATCATCGCGGTGGTCTGAGCCGTCTCTAGCAACCCAGCCCGGAGGTCTCGCCAACTCAAGCCCTCGCGCCCCAGTTTTTGCCGGACCACACCGTGACAGAGCACCAAAAAAGCCCCGAAGGCGGCGGCCGGGGTGGGATTAAAGAAACCTCCGAAAATGCCGCCCATCACGATAGCGAAAATGAAAAACGGGGCGAGGAGACCTGTCAGACCTCGCAGCACCGCCGCGCGGGACCACGGCCCCCGAGCCGGGGCCAGCTCGGGGCGTAGGCTGGCCTGCACAAAAACCACCGTCGCGAAAAACACAACGGCCAGAAAAGCGGGCAGAAACGCCGCCGCAAACATTTTGGCGAGATTCACCTCTACCAGAATGGCGTAGAGAACCAACACAAGCGAGGGCGGAATCAAAATGCCCAAAGTGCCGCCTGCCGCCAGAACGCCCGTCGTTAAACTTGGGGCATAGGCGTATGAACGGAGCTCGTGATAGGCTATTTTGGACACGCTGACACAGGTCGCCAGAGACGAGCCGCAAACAGACCCAAAGCCGGCACTCGTGCCGATAACCGCCAAAGCGAGCCCCCCTCGAAGCCGGCCGAACAAAGCATTGGTGCCTCGAAATAGGCCCTCCGAAAGCCCCGAACGCGCCGCTAATTGGCCCATCAACACAAAAAAAGGAATCACCGAAAGACTATAGAGACTGAATTGAGCATAAGCCAAGTCCTGAAGCTGAATCAGCAGAACGCGAGGCCCAGCTAGAAATAAGACGCCGCCTCCCCCCGTAATCAGGAGCGCATTCGCCACAGGCAGACGGCACAATAAAAGGCCCAGGAGTACAAAAAAACCCGCGAAACCTGTCCATTGGTCGAATGTCATAGGAATGTCACAGAAATATCTACGGGATTGTCACAGGCCGCAGCCTGCGCGGCGTCTCTTGTCGGCGGGCACACACAGAGACCACCAGAAAGACGAGAAAAAGGAGCCCGCTAGAGGAGCCTTTCCGGGCGGCGTTGGGCCCCGGGTGGCCTGTCGGGTGATGTGTCGGGTGGCTTATCCTCCGGCGGGGAGGCTAGGCCAACCGCCTTATGCCAGAGGCCCAAGAAGCACAGACCAGACCATAGAGCTAGACTCCCTAAAAGGAGCGGGTAGGCGACCCAGAGCGGAATGTTCAAAATCGGGGTCCCCGTCGGGAAGGGGGCCTCGAGGTGTTGATAAAACGCGATACTCATACGCCAGAGCAGACACGTAGCAATGACTGCGAACGACCCATCCGTCAGCCAGTCTAGCCGGCGCCTCCATTTTTCCGGAAAAGGAAACAGGACTCGGACGTGAACCTGGCGCACAAAGGCGTAGGGCAGGAAGCAAAAAACAGCCAGAGCCGTTCCCATTTCCACCAACTCAAAGTCTCCCAGCACAGGCCGGGCGAACAGGACATCGCCCAGCGTACTCACGAGAACGAGACCCCCAAGTCCGCCCAGAAGCCCGCCGCCGACATAGGCAAACCCCGTCGCCAGCACCGTCATAGAGGCCTGGACGCGTTGAGACCAGCGGAGCGAAGGCGGGGCACCCTTCACGGTAGGTCAGAGGCCCTCGGCCCGGAGGGCGTCTAGAAGGCTCAAGACGGCGGGGTCCTGCCAATCCACGAATCCGTCGGCCCGATAGCGAACCACGCCTTTTTTATCTAGAATCAAGCTTGTCGGCAGGCCTCGCAACGCCAGAGCCTGCCAGATCTGGAATTGGGCGTCTCGGCCGCGGGGCAGGTCTTCCAGACCGTTCTCGCGGAAAAAGGCCTCGATAAAAGCGTCGGATTCGTCGTCCTCATTGAGAAGCACAAGCGCCACATCCGGGCGGTTCTCAACCAGCTGGCGCAAATCGGGGAGCTCTCGACGGCAGGGCGCGCACCAACTCGCCCAGAAGTTCACGACGACGACCCGCCCTTGCGTGAGGTCCGACAGAAAAAAACGCTCCGCCCCTATGAGAATAGGCACATCAGGCCAAACCGTTTGCTCTGAGGGCACGAGGACGCCTAGACCTTCGGGTAGGTCTTCGGATGCTCCGCCACTGGTGGCTCCGCCACTGGTGGCCCCAAAAACGAAGAGTCCCCAGACGAGCCACGCCAGCAGCCTCGTCCTCCTCCTGGTCCGGTTCTCTGTTTTAGGCGTCCAAGCCATGTTTTTCTGTTGCAAGTTGTTGTCGCCCGCCCTCTGGGGCGGTCCGCTCGATAGAGCACGTTTCAAGCGCATTTTCAAGCGTCCGGGTCAGCTTCTCCACCGAGGGGTTCTGATTGAAAAAGCGTCGCCATTTTGTGGCGTCTGGGCGTCCATAGACCAGACCGTTCAGGACGTGCTGATAGTGCCGCACGTCAAAACCCGAAGCTTGCCACCGATGGAACCAGGGGCGCATGCGTCTCAACACGGCCAGCCCGCTCGGCGGCGGGGTCGCCGCCGCCGAGGCAGGAGGCGCAATCTCCCACAAAAAGAGCGGATTCTGACAGATAGCTCGCCCTATCATGACGCCATCAAAGTGCTCGAGGGCCTCTTGGACCTGGTGCGCCGTCCGGATTTCTCCATTAAAAACGACCTTCAGGTCTGGGAAGCTTCGTTTCAGCCGTCGCGCTTTTTCGTGCTCGATAGGCGGCACGCGCCGATTCTGGCGGGGCGAAGCCTTCAAAAGAGCCTTGCGGGCATGGAGAATGATCTTCCGGACACCCTGCCCGGCGAGCATCGAAACAAATTCGGCCAGAAACTCAAAAGAGTCCGCCTGATCCACCCCGCAGCGTATTTTGACGGTGACGGGGGTTGTCGTGTTCGCTTGCAGGGCCTGCAGGCACGCGGCGACGCGCTGAGGATCCGTCATCAGGCAGGCTCCGAAATGGCCAGACTGAACGCGTTTGGAAGGGCACCCGAGATTGAAATTGAGCTCGTCGAAGCCAAGCGGGTCCTGACAAGCCGCGGCTCGAGCCAGCCGCTCGGGGTCGCCGTCGCCCAGCTGGAGGGCGAGAGGACGCTCTATGGGGTCAAAATAGAGCCGCCGTTCCGGCTGCCCCTTGCCATAGAGCAAGGCTCCGGCGTGGACCATCTCGGTATAGAGCAGCGGCTCGGGGGTGATATGACGCAGGGCGACTCGGAAAAAATGGTCCGTCCAGGCCATCATGGGAGCCACCGCCACACGAGTGCCTCGGGCGGGGGCGGGTCGCGCAGGCTTTAGGAACACGCCGGGGTACAAGCCGGGACACACACCGGGAGACACACCGGGGTACAAGCCGGGACACACACCGGGGGCCTTGCTTTTTCCGAGGAGATGGGGCACAATCCCTGCCATCCAGACTCTTGTTTTCCAACTCTTTTTCCAACTTTGGGCGAGGGGAAATGAAGGAAGCTCCGAATCAAGACCATCCAGACCGGGCTCAATTCTACCGCCCCCCCGGCGTCGATCCGCACCGAGGTAAAGAGGCGGAGCTGATGGCCCAAGGTGCGAAACAATTGTCGGTCTTCTGGGGAGACGAGGCCCCACCAGAGGCTCTGTTCCGTCTCCAGTCCCAGGGTCTTGTAGCGCATCGGCGTTTTTCTGTCAAGCGTCCCGCGGGCCCGTCTAGACGGGGACCCTCAAGACGGCTGGCGGCGGAATCTGGGTCTCGGGGGCCCCGGGTCGGTCGGGCAGAACGGGTCATCTGGGTCGATCTTTTCTGGCTCGTTTCGGGGGAGGCGGAGGCGGGTCTGGCGGCGGCCCGGACACGTTTGGAGACCCTTCTGCGAGCGGTGCTCTCTGGGACTCAGCGGGCCGATGAGACCCTCGAACGCGAAATCGGAACCCTTTTGGGCTATGAACCCGAGGCGATCGAGGCTTTTATCCAGTGGAAAGCCGACTTGGCGCAATCGCTTCCTGGGGGCGGAGCCTGGCTCGGCGATGCGGTGCCGGCCGCCTCCAGAGCGGAACCCGTCCTAACTCGGGAAAATTCGTAAACAGAGCTTAAGCGTCCGCGTGTATGGAATGGAGTGTCACCCCATGAAGTTTTTTTCAAAGCCATTTTTTCTCCGTCTGAGTCAGGCTTGTGTGCTTGCAGGAGGCTTGGCGGCATGCGGGAGCTCCTATGAAGTGGAACTGCGTCTGGGAGGCGTCACCTATAAATGTGAAACGGATGCGGGGCGGCTCTCTTTTCTTTATCTGGCCGAAGCGGAGGCTCTTGGCAATTACAACGACATCCTAGAGGCCTTTGTCGCCGTCTGCGAGGACGAGGATGTGGGGTCGTCCTGAGGCGGCGGCGCCGTCGCCCATCGTAACGGGCCTTGGTTGAGCGTGTGCCGCGTGTAGCCATGGCGTCTGTGCGTCTGTGCGCCCCTGAGCCCTTTTTATGCCCGCCAGAGGCGACCCTGAAGCAGGCTCTTGGCCGGCTGGGGGGCGCGCGTTTTGTTCTGATTCTCGACCCCGAGCGCCGGCTCTTGGGGAGTCTGACCGATGGCGTGGTCCGCCGCGCGCTGCTGCGGGGCGGCCGCCTGGAGGACGCCGTCGTCCAGTGGATGCACCGCGAGGTCATCACCGCCCCGCTCGAGGCCCCGCAGGCTCAAGCCGCCGCTCTGAAACGCGTGGAAACCCGCTTGGGAACCGGATACGAACACTGGCTCCCTTTGTTAGATAGCTCTGGGCGGGTGGTCTCTGTCCTGATTCAGGCCCCGGTGCCGGTGCCGCCGCTTCGAGACGTTGTGCTCATGGCGGGCGGCATGGGGCGTCGATTGGGGGATCTCACGCGCCATGTGCCGAAACCGCTTTTGAGCGTGGCCGGGCAGCCTCTGCTGGGGCAGTGGCTCGACAAGCTGGAGACAGAATTGTACGTCCGACACCTCTATATCGCCGTGCGCTACCGCGCCGACCAGATTCGAGCCTATTTGAAAGACCGATTGGCAGGCCGATTGGAAGACCGGGCCCATCGAGATACGCCCCCGGATCCGGCCCCGGCCCTGGATCCGGCCCCGACTCCGGAGTCGCCTTTGACGCGGCGGCCGCCTTGTCAGCCCATCCTCCTCCACGAGGAGGTTTCGCTTGGAACCGCTGGGGCTCTCGGCTGTCTGAGAGCTTATGATCTGCCTGTTCTCGTTTTGAACGCGGACATTCTGACGCAGCTCCATCTGGAGTCCTTGTGCCATTTTCACGACCAGCGGGGGCATGACCTCACCATTGCGGCCAGCTCTTATCGGCTGACGTGTCCTTACGGCGTTTTGTCTTGTGATGCTTCGGGTCGGTTTCGCGCGCTCGAGGAGAAACCGACGCTTTCGCATCTCGTTGCGGCGGGTCTTTATGTGTTTCGTGGCGACCGTCTCCGTTCCTATTGTCACGGCCAGGCTCTGGAGATGCCCGAGCTCATTAATCGGTTTGCGGCCGATGGGGCCTCTATTGGCCTGTTTCCGCTCTATGAGTACTGGCGCGACATCGGCCGTCCGGAGGACCTAGACTCGGCCCGGCGTGATTACCGGGGTGATTACCAACTCGACCCCCCAGAAGAGTCCTCGAGGCGCACTTTGTCGTGTGGGCCGTAATTCCGGCTAGAGCCGCTTCGGTACGCCTGCCTGGCAAAAACCGCATGCGCTGTGCGGGGGTGCCTCTTATCGAGTGGACCGTCCGGGCCGCTAGAGCCGCTTCTTGTATCACCTCTATTCTGATTACGACGGACGATACGGCTATCCTGGAGGCCTATGCGCCCGGGCCGGACGTATCCGGGCCGGATCTCCGGCTTTTGTCGCGCCCGCCCGGGCTGGCTCGGCCAGAGACCTCCATCCGGTGTGTTCTGCTTCATGCGCTCGAACAGGTGCCGGCACTGCGGGCCGAGCCGGCTTTTTGTCTTTTGCAGCCGACCTCGCCTCTTCGCACGGCGGCCGATATCGAGGCCGCCTGGAAGCTCTTTGAGGAAAAAAAACCCGACCAACTCTGGAGTGCGACTCTGACGAAGCCCCGTGCCTGGCATTACGCTTTTGGCTCCGACGGTTTTTTGGAGATCCCGGACCCGGATTTAGCGGAGGCGGGGGCGAGCGGCGGCACCGGCACCGGCGATACCGGCGGGGAGGCCGATAAGAACGAGTCCCCCTCTTGGGCGGTTGTAAATGGGGCTCTTTACATTTACGCCACGGCTCAATTTCTGACGGGTCGGCCGCCGAGACGCGTGGCGGCCTATTTCATGCCGCCTGGCCGCTCGGTGGACATCGACACGCCCGAGGACTTCACCATGGCAGAGCAATTGCTCGCCGGACGCGCCCAACAGCAGAGCCTATAAGCCCCCTCGGCGGCCCCTCGGCGGCTCGCAGAGCCCCCATCCGGAGGCTCATCTAGAAGATAAATTCAAAACCGAATTGACTTCGTGTTTCGGTTATTTCCTCTTCTGGATACGAGCTCGGCCCCAGTTCATATCCGTCGCGCTCCCGGGTGAGTTGCAACACGCCGGCTTCAAAGAAAACATTCCTCGAAAGCGTGAAGGTCAGAGAAGGCCCATAATACAGCGTTGTTTCATCAAAGGAGGTCTCTATGTCGGGCGTGGTGTGGGGCGTGGCCGTGTCTTCATAGGTCCGCTCGGCTTCATAGTTGGCCGCTATTCGGCCGCCGCGCAGATTGACACGCACCGTCGCGACCAGACGATAGGCGAATAAGACTCCGACGCCGGTCTCGTTCAGGCGTGTTTCTGTTTCTCGGGCACCCAGGACCTCGCAATCGCGGTGATAGCCTCCGTTGAGCTTGGCGCTCAAGTTTTCACCGTATCCGCCCTCCAGGAGCACATAGAGGCGGTCAAACCAGACGCCGACCCCCGCCGTCAGAGCGCCACTGGCTCGGCCGACGGGGTCGCAATGCTCTGGAACGGAAGAGTCAAAGGCTAGGGATAGACCGGGCGCAATATAGAAAAAATCGCCGAATCGAATGCGGCTGGTACCTCGCAAATCGACGCCCTCTCGACTGCTGACTCCCCCCGATAGAACCACGCCGGCACTGCGATTGGAGGACGTCAATTGCTCAGCGACCTGCCCCCAGCCGACCGAGGGCAGAACCACAAGAGTTCCTCCCAAAAAAGAAGGCGCGAGCAAAAGGACTCGGCCGAGCTGGGAAACCCGGAAAACCCGGAAAACCTGACCGAACCCGACGAAAAAAGCCGTCATGCCTGAAAACAGTCGTGGAGAAAACACTAAAAAGAACTCGGCGAAAAAAAGAAAGACAAGACAACGCGCCCCGCCCCGCGAGGCCATGTCCGCGAGGCCGTGCCTGGGCCATGTTCCGTACTTTTGCCTCTGACGGAGGCGCAAGCAGAAAAACCACAAGAGAAACCACAAGGGGCCAAGGCGAGGCCTGCTCGAAGCCACGCTCGGAAACGAGACGACACCTCCCCACAGCTCAAACGCGTGCCTATCGAGGGCCTATCGTTACGACAGGCGTTACGACAGGCCCCTCACAAGAGCCCCCCACAAGAGAAATTGTGTCTCTTTCGTGTGGCACAGGGGCATGAACTTGTAGCACGATTCAGGCTCTTGGGCAAGGGCAGCTTTGGGCAGATTTGAGCGGTTTTCCGACATTTTTTTTCACGGCCCTCAGGCTTGCGTGTCCTGTCAAATTCTGCTAGGGTGCGTGGCCACGCGTGGCATGCTGGGTTGGTCCCAGCTTGCGGCGGGTCTTTTATAGGGTGTCGGACTGTTCGGTCCCCAGTGTGCCGGGAGATGCCGGGAGATGTCCGAGGGATGTACAGGTCATGGTGTATCTTTGTCGTTCGGTGTTTTTGCTTGGACCTTGGGTTCCCCCGGGGCTTATCTCGGGGTTTATGCCACAAACGTCCCCACAAACGTCCTCCGGCGGCGAGGAGCCCTCTGGGCCGCCCGCGGACCGCCCCGGCCAAAGTGAAGGCGACAGCCAAAGCAATGGTCAGGGCGACGGCCTCGCTTTAGCCGAGGAACGCACGCAAGAACAGGTCAAACGGCCGCCTCTTTTTCGTGTTTTTCTCTTGAATGACGACTACACGCCCATGGCGTTCGTGGTCGATGTCCTACGGTCCGTGTTCCAGATGAATGAGGCTCAGGCCACAGAGGTGATGCTGCACGTCCATCGTCAAGGTCGAGGACTCTGCGGTGTGTTCCCGTTCGAGGTCGCGGAAACGCGGGTGGCTCAAGTCCACGCGCTCGCCAATCGGAATGAGCATCCGCTTCGCTGCCGGATCGAGGTCGCCGATTCTGGTTCTGATTCCGGCTCTGGTTCTGATTCCGGTTCTGGTTCTGATTCCGGCTCTGGTTCCGATTCCGATGCGGGTTCCGGCTCTAATTGAGACGCGACCAGTTCTACGAGAGACCCCGAAATCACATCCGGCGTCATAGCAGAAAAAACGGGGAGATTGTAAAATCATGTTGTCTCAGAATTTGGATGTCACGCTGAATAAGTCCATTCAGTTTGCAAGCCACTATAGCCACCAGCTGGCGACGATCGAGCACTTGCTTTACGCGATGACGTATGACCAGGACGCCGTGACGCTCCTGGAGGCCTGTGGCGTGGATATCGGGCGTCTCAAGGCGGATCTCAAGGATTTTCTGGAGAGCGATATCCTCCCCCGAGCCCAGGACCCCGAGTGGGAACCCACGCCGACGATGGGCTTCCACCGCGTCTTCGAACGAGCCGCCGTCCACGCCCAGAGCTCTAACCGAGAGGTCGTGACCGCGGCCAATCTCATTGTGGCCATGTTTAAAGAGCGCGACTCGCATGCGGTTTATTTTCTGTTGAAACAGAAAATGTCGCGCTTGGATGCGATCCGGTTTCTCTCGCACGGGGAGGCGAAAGTCCCGCATCTCTCCGTGGAGCGTCCTATCCGCGGGAGCGAAATCGGGTCTCAGTCTCAAGACGATGACAATGCGGCCGAGCCTTCGCCTCTCCAAAAGTTCTGCACCGATCTCAACGCCAAGGCGCGCGCTGGCGGCGTCGACCCGCTGATTGGACGCCAGTGGGAGATTGAACGCATTGCTCAGATTCTCTGTCGCCGGTCGAAAAACAATCCTGTTCTGCTCGGCGAGGCCGGGGTCGGCAAGACCGCGATTGTGGAGGGTCTCGCCCGGCTCATCGTCGAGCGCAAAGTGCCAGAACCCTTGTGGGACTATCGCATTTTTGCTCTGGATATCGGCGGGCTTCTGGCAGGCACCCGCTATCGAGGCGATTTCGAGGACCGGATCAAAGCGGTTCTCAAGGACATTCAGAAAAACCCCGGAAGCCTTTTGTTCATCGACGAGATCCACAATATCATGGGCGCCGGGGCGACTTCGTCGGGGACGATCGATGCGTCGAATCTCCTCAAGCCCGCCCTGGCGAGCGGGGCGTTAAAGTGCATCGGCTCGACGACCTATAAAGAGTTCCGGAACTCCTTCGAGAAAGATCTGGCTCTGATGCGTCGTTTCCAGAAGATCGATGTGAAAGAGCCCTCCATCGAGGACGCCATCCGCATTGTGAAAGGCCTCAAGCTCTGTTTCGAGGGCCACCACCACGTTCGCTATACGAATGAGGCTCTGGTCGGGGCGGTGGAGCTCTCGGCGCGCTATCTGCACGAGCGCAAACTTCCAGACAAGGCTCTGGACGTCATAGACGAGGTCGGTGCCGCCGAACGCCTGAAAAGAAAACCCAGAAAAACCATCGGGCTCGCCGATATAGAGCACCAGATTAGCCAATTGGCGCGGATTCCCCGAAAAAGAGTCTCGGAGAAAGAACGCGGGGTTCTCCAGACGCTGGGTCAGGACCTGTCGCGGGTCGTCTATGGGCAGGCGGAGGCCGTGGAGGCTCTGGTCGCGGCCATCAAGCTCTCGCGGGCGGGGTTGCGAGACGCCGAAAAACCTGTGGGCAGTTATTTATTCTCGGGGCCAACGGGCGTCGGTAAAACAGAGATCGCCCGTCAGCTGGCGTTCATTCTGGGCATGGAGCTCATTCGTTTTGATATGTCCGAATACATGGAGCCTCATTCTGTTTCGCGGCTCATCGGGGCTCCGCCCGGCTATGTGGGCTTTGACCAAGGCGGGCTGCTGACCGAGTCCGTGCACAGAAATCCGCACGCGGTTCTGCTCTTGGACGAGATCGAAAAGGCGCATATGGATTTATTCAATGTGCTCCTGCAGGTGATGGACTATGGCAAATTGACGGACCACAACGGCAAAAAAGTGGATTTTCGCAATGTGATTTTGATTATGACCTCGAATGCGGGCGCGCTCCGTTTGTCTAAGCAGCAGATCGGCTTCGAAAGAGAAGCCGTCGCTCGCATGGACGATGAGGCCATTCAACGCACCTTCAGCCCGGAATTCCGAAATCGCCTGGACGCGGTCATTCCTTTCAATCATTTGTCTCCTGAGGTTCTGGATAAAATCGTCGATAAATTCGTCACGCAGATAGAGACACAACTTCAGGCGCGCCATGTCCAGATTCATCTCACGTCTGCGGCGCGATCTTATCTGGCTCGCAAGGGCTATGACCGCGTGATGGGGGCTCGGCCGCTGGGGCGCCTGGTGCAAAAAGAGATTAAACAACGCCTGGCCGACGAGCTCCTGTTCGGCGAGCTGCGACGCGGCGGGTCGGTGTTCGTCGATTGTCTGCACCAGAATCCGCAGAATCCTCGGCAGAACGAACTGACGTTTCGTATAGAGGCTCTGGACCCTGGCCCCGGAAAGAAACGCCAGAAATCTCTCGTCTGAGGAATTGCCACAGACATTCAGCTAGATTCGTCGAAATAAAGCCTAAAAAGCCCTAAAATAGGCTTCTTCCCCTGAGCATTGAGCTTGCATTCTGGTCTTTGTTTGGCCTAGACTGCGATTTCGAGGGGCATGGATAGCGGCGGTTCTCTGTTTTTTTCCGCTCCTGGTTTAGGGGCGCGCTTTTGTCTTTGCGCGGTCGTAATTGTATTGTCGAGGGCGTTTCTTTATGAACCAGACAGACACAACAAACACAGCCCACAGGCGCGATCATGGGCGTATGATGCAGCTGTACCGCATGGGTCGGATTTCGCGGCGGACTTTTATGGAGTACGCCATCGCTTCGGGCATTGGTTTGACGGCCGGGCTCGCTTTTATGGGACAGGTTGCGGCTCAGACGCCTCGGAGCGGCGGGCACTTGCGTCTCGGCTTCCAGAGTGGGAACAGCACCGATTCCTATGACCCTGCGACGCTCGACAGCACCTTTAACCAGGTTTTGGGCTATGGTGCGATGCGCAACGCCCTCACAGAGGTGCGGCCAGATGGGACGCTCGGGGCGGACCTCGCCGAAAGCTGGGAGTCGGCAGACCAGGCCCGGCGTTGGATTTTTAACCTCCGTTCGGGGGTAACGTTCCACAACGGCAAGAGCCTGACCCCCGCGGACGTTATCGCATCTTTGCAGTATCACACCGGTGAGGATTCGACTTCGTCGGCCAAGCCGCTTGTGTCGGACATTGCTTCGATGCGTGTGTTGTCCCCTTCTCAGGTCGAAGTGGTTCTGAACGGGTCCAATGCTGGATTTCCTTTCTATCTGTCGGCCTTCCAACTTGGGATTGTGCCGTCCGATGGGGAGGGCAATGTGGATGCTAAGTCGGGTATCGGAACAGGCCCCTATATCCCCGAGAATTTTGAACCTGGCGTTCGAGCTTCCCTCCGCCGTAATCCCAATTATCATCGCACAGATGAGCCGGGCTATCTCGATTCCTTTGAGATGCTCCGTGTGCCCGATTCCACGGCTCGGGCCAATGCGCTCCAGAACGGCGAGCTGGACTTCTTTGAGGAAGCAGACAGAAAAACAGCCGGCCGCCTCGCCGGTCGTCGGGGGATTGCCCTCTACAACGTGGAAGGCAATCAGCACTATTCTTTCCCCATGCGGGCGAACGCGGCGCCCTTTGATAACAATGAGGTCCGCCTGGCTGTTAAAGCAGCGGTGGACCGTCAGGCTCTTCTGGACACGGTTCTCAAGGGTTTCGGGAGCCTCGGGAATGATCATCCGATTGGCAAGAGTAATCTTTATCTGGACCGGGATTTGCCCCAACGGACCTATGATCCCGACCGAGCCCGCTCTTTCCTGAAGCGTGCGAATCTCGATTCGATCCAGATTCAGATCCACATCTCCGATGCGGCCTTTGCAGGGGCCATCGATTCGGCTGTGCTGATGCGCGAAGCCATGGCCCCAGCCGGTATCGATCTGGAGATCGTCCAGGTCCCCAGTGACGGCTATTGGAACAGTACCTGGCGCGTCAAACCCTTTTCGGCCTCGTATTGGGCGGGGCGGGCGACGGAAGATCAGATGTTCTCGACGGTTTATGCTTCGGGGGTGCCGTGGAATGAAACGGCTTGGGAGCACGCGCGTTTCAATAGCCTCTTGAAAGAGGGCAGAGCCGAAACCGATTCGACCCGCCGGGCCGCCATTTATGCAGAAATGCAACAGATCGTCCGAGACGAAGGGGCCGCTCTCATTCCGCTTTTCGCCAATTACGTCGGAGCCTATCGGGAGGAGGTCGTGGGGCTCCCCGAAGTCGTCAGTGGAAGCTTTGATTGGGATGGACTGCGAGCCCCGGCACGGTGGTGGCGAAAAACGGCTTGACAAACAAAACACGGGGCTTGGTAACTGCCGTCCGGAAGACGGGCAGCAGAGGGCAACGAACGGTGCGAGCCTATCTGGCTCGCAACAGAGGCTGTGACCGCGTGATGGGGGCTCGGCTGCTGGGGTGCCTGGTGCAAAACAGAGATTAAAACAACGCCTTGCCGACGAGCTTCGGCGCGGCGAACTGAGACGCGGCGGGTCGGTTTTCGTCGATTGTCTGCACCAGAATCCACAGAATCCTCGGCAGAACGAATTGACGTTTCGTATAGAGGCTCTGGACCCTGGCCCCGGAAAAAAGCGCCAGAAGTCTCTTGTCTGAGGCATTTCCACGGACATTCAGCCAGATTCGTCGAAATAAATCCTAAAAAACCCTAAAATAGCTCAAAAATAAGCTTCTTTGCCTGATATGGAGCTTGCATTCTGGTCTTTGTTTGGCCTAGACTCCGGTCTCAAGGGGCATGGGTAGCGGCGGTTCTCTGTTGTTTTCCGTCTGTTTTCCGCTCCTGGTTTAGGTGCGTGCTTTTGTCTTCGCACAGTAGTCGTTATTGAGGGAGTTTCTTATGAACCGGATGAACACAAACAACAAAGCCCAAAGTCGTACGCATGGGCGTATGATGCAGCTTTACCGCATGGGTCGGATTTCGCGGCGGACCTTTATGGAGTACGCCATCGCTTCGGGCGTTGGTTTGACGGCCGGGCTTGCTTTTATGGGGCAGGTTGCGGCTCAGACGCCTCGGCGGGGCGGGCATTTGCGTTTTGGCCTCCAGAGCGGGAACAGCAGCGATTCCTATGACCCCGCGACGCTGAACAGTACGTTTAACCAGCTTTTGGGCTACGGCTCGACGCGCAACGGCCTCACAGAGACGCGGCCCGATGAGTCGCTGGGGCCCGATCTCGCCGAAAGTTGGGAGTGGACAGATGGCGGCCGGCGCTGGATTTTCAACCTCCGTCAGGGGGTGACGTTTCACAATGGCAAAACTCTGACCGCGGCGGACGTCGTCGCGAACATGCAGTATCACGCCGGTGACGATTCGGTTTCGGCGGCCAAACCGCTTTTCGCGTCCATGGTTTCGGTACGTGCCCTGACTCCTTCTCAAGTCGAAGTCGTTCTGAACGAACCGGATGTGGGTTTTCCTTCCTTGATGGCAGATTATCACCTTGGGATTGTGCCGTCCGATGGAGAGGGCAATGTAGACGCCATGTCGGGCATCGGAACAGGCCCCTATATCCCCGAGAATTTTGAGCCCGGGGTCCGAGCTTCCTTCAATCGCAACCCGAATTATTTCCGCACGGATGACCCGGGCTATCTCGATTCCTTTGAGATGATCCGCGTGCCCGATGCCAGTGCCCGAGCCAATGCGCTCCAGAATGGCGAGCTGGACGTTTTTGAGGCGGTCGACAAAAAAACAGCCAGCCGTCTCGCCGCTCGTCCGGGGCTTGCCCTCTATAATGTGGAGGGCAATCAGCACTATTCCTTCCCCATGCGGGTGAATGTGGAGCCCTTTGGTAACAATGATGTGCGCCTCGCCATTAAAGAGGCGGTGAATCGTGAGGTTCTTCTGGAAACGGTTCTCCAGGGCTTCGGGTATCTCGGGAATGATCATCCCATTGGCAAGGGCAATCTCTATCTGGCCCAGGATTTGCCGCAGCGCACCTATGACCCAGAGCGAGCTCGTTCTCTCCTGAAGCGGGCCGGTCTTGATTCGCTCAAGATTCAGGTCCACACCGCCGAGGCCGCCTTTGCAGGCGCCATCGATTCGGCGGTGCTGATGCGCGAAGCCATGGCCCCGGCCGGTATCGATCTGGAGGTCGTCCAGGTCCCGAATGACGGCTATTGGGACAATATCTGGCGCGTCGAACCCTTTGCGGCCTGCTATTGGGCGGGGCGGCCCACCGAAGACCTGATGTTCTCGACGGGGTATGCTTCGGGGGTGCCGTGGAATGACACGCTCTGGGAGCATACGCGTTTCAACACCCTCTTGAAACAGGGCAAGGCCGAGGCAGACGAAGCCCGCCGGGCCGCCATTTATGCAGAAATGCAACAGATCGTCCGGGACGAAGGCGCGACTCTCATTCCGTTTTTCGCTAATTACGTCGGGGCCTATCGTGAAGAGGTCGTTGGGATCCCCGAAGTCGTCGGGGGCAGCTATGATTGGGATGGACTGCGAGCCCCTTCGCGGTGGTGGCGGAAAACAGCTTGAGGGCCGGGCTACCGGCTGCGGCGGCCTTCTCTCTGATTAGGGCGCGAGACCCACGGGAGGCCCACGGGACCGTTCGCAGCCAAGCGTGAAGCCGAGGGCTGGCTGGAGGGTGCGGGAGTGCCGAGAGAAAACTTCCCCCGGGGCCGGGGGAAGCTTGTGGGAACACCGAGAACGTAAAACACCGTGAGGGCGGGGCTCTCCCGAGAGGGCAGCGTGCCGAGTCGGGCTATCTGCGACGTTTTGTTTTGTCGCCAGATTTCTGCTCGGAGGCGGCTTGAGTAAGGTCTGCTTGTTTGCTTTGCGGTCCTGCAGCCTGCGGTCCTGCAGATGGATGTGCTCTTGCTGAGTCGGGTGGTGGCAGCAACCGGGTCGCCTCGCCTCCGCCGCCGCGAGGGGAGGGGGGCTTTCGGTCGTTGTGGTGCCCCTGTCTCCTTGAATGTTTAGACCGCGGGCAAGCTTCCGAGTCGAAGGCTCTGGGCTCGTGTGGTGGCCTCCGCCTGTTTTTCTTATTTTATGACGTTTGTTGGTCGTCTTGTGCCGGGTCCTCCTCCTCCCGGAGGTGCCGTCGAATAAAACCAAGCTGGCTGAAAGCAAACAGGAGCGTCAGGCCGATCGCGCCAAAGAGCTTGAAACTCACCCAAAAATCGGTTGTCTGCGTGCGCCAGACGATCTCATTCAGGCCGGCCATCCCCACGAAGAACAGAGCGAAGCGTTTGGTAAGCTGACGGCGCCCTTTCTCGGTGAGTCGAAGCGGGCTCCCTAACACGTACCGTCCCCACGTTTTATTGGTCGTGAGACTCGCCATCAAGGCCCCCGCAAGGCATAATTGGACAATGGTCGGCTTCATTTTAACAAAGCGTTCGTCCTGAAACAGGAAGGTGAGACCTCCAAAAAGCACCACAAGGCCCGCTGTGATAAGAAGCCTCAGAGGCATTTTCTTATTTTTGACCCACAAAATCGGCACAAAGACCAGCGTGCTCGCCATCAAAACGCCTGTTGCGACCCAGATGTCAAAGACGAAATAAGCGGCGAAAAATAATATAAGAGGTAGAAATTCAGCAAAGTTTTGCACGACGGCTCTCCTTGTGTCGGTTGGTTAAGTTTGTGTTACGCGAGGGCTCTATCGGTATCTATGGGCGAGGCGAGCCCGACTTTGTGCCCCGACTATAGACCGCACCGCGTGCCCCGGGACTACCTCGGGTCCAGTTTCGCAGCATACACTAAATCTAGCCGCGAGTCGTTGCCTTGTGCTGCTCCTATTCCTGGGCCTGTTCCTCGGGAGAGACGTTTCTCGGGAAAAGGTTCGTGTTTTCGGAATCTAGAGGCTGCTCGGCGCGGCCCACCCGGCCGGCAGCGAGGCCTACCGCCCCGGTGCGCTCGCGGCGAGCTTCCGGAGGCCATCGCCTTCCAACAGCCGCGAGAGGGCTTCGCTTGCCATCCTGCGCCAGAGCATGCTTTTGCTGGTGTCTCCGTCATTCCCCTGGCCGCCGAAGGTTGTTTTCTGCACGGTTTCTGCGGCAAGGAGCCGTCTTCCAGGCGATGCCTCTGCCCTCAGAGAAAATTCAAGCTTGCGAACGGAAACATTGTAGGATTTCTGACTAGACTCGGCCGTTTCATAAGAAAGAACGAGCGCAGCTTGTGGGTCGATTTGAATGCCGAATTCGAGCAATTGGTTCTCTAAAAAGGGCACCAGGGCCGTGTGTGTACGCTGTGACATCCGTTGGCCGGGGACGACTCGCATGGTGACGGCGGCCGACGCTGGGACTTCCGCGATGAGAGAAAGCTCCTGTCGGGTTTCGCGCTGCGAGCGAATCCTGAGCCGTCCTGTTTCGGCTCGGAAGCCTGGGGCCTCGATGCGAAAGAGATGCGTCCCCGGGGTCAGGAAAATCTTTTCATTCGGCCGATAGAGCGTTTCATCTACATAGATGGCGAAGGAATCGTCGAACGGAATCGAGGACGGCGGAATGAAGCGGACCCAGCCGAGGGCTCCGAGCCTCTTTTTTAGGGCTTGTCGAGTCGCCAGCGCCTCCTCCTGGATGCGCCGATAGCCCGAGATTTCCTCTGGGGCGAAGCCCAGAGCTAAAAGCGCCAAAAGCTGTTCTACGCGGATGAGGGCTTTGTTTTGCTCTGTTTTTTTCAGAGCGTCCACATCGGGCGGGAGCTCTTGAGCCAAGGCTTCCACGGTAGCTCGGTACGCTCGGTCGGTCAGTCGAGCCGTTGCTTTCCACAGGCCGTCTCGGTCTTTTCTGTCGGACAATTCGGGCTGGACTTCGCGCAGTTCGATTTGGCTTTCGATCTGGATGTCTACAGAGTCCCTGCGGTCCAATACTTGGTTCTCCACGACCGTCAAAGAGCGCGTTTCACTCTTGACGGTGGCGAAGATAATGTTCGAGAGATTCGACATGGCGATGGCTCGGGCGCGTTGCGGGTCTTCGCTCTCGCCTTCGGCGACGAGCAGGTCTCGGGCGTGCCCGCTCTGAGCGAGGCTCGTCGCCAGGACGAAAAAAAAGAACAGAAAGACCACGAGTCCACGCCGCCAGGGAAGTGTAAACATGTGCCGCCCTCCCGAGCCGCTTCGAGGCCCCATCTCACGAGATAAATACGCTTCGTTACCCATGGCTCTTCCTGCCTTAAGTTATCCAACAAAATGAGCTCGAAGGCAAGCCCTATGTTCTATGTAAGCTCTGTCGTTCAGACACAACGCGCCACGCCCGCCGCTCTTGGGTCCGGCCCCCAGAGCAGCCCCAGCACCCGCTCCAAGGGGGGCCGCAGGAGGACCTTACTTCCGGACGCGGGCTGCGCCGACAAACGTCTCAAAGCCGGTTTCGATCTCGATTAAGGCCAAGACGATCCTGTAGTTCGTTTGCTGGTTGCCACTGATGTTGGCGACCGTGCCGTAGAGAACATATTGAGCCCCCACCAAACGCCCGATCTCGACCGCCGTCTCAGAGTCCGCCAGACCGCTTTGAGCCAGTTGGACTTCTTTCATGATGGTCTCTAGGTTCCGGTTGACGACTCTAAAGAAGCGCAACTCGCTTAGGCGAATCCGGACCGACTCATTGATGAGTTGCGTGTCAATGTTTTCCCCCAAGCGACTCTCGATGGGAACGATCACCAACGTCGGTCTGGTCGTCTCGCCGAGCTCCTCTTTCATAGCCGCCACCATCTTGTCGACGATAGTCTCGAAAGCCTGGACGTCGAAGCTCGCGGCGACCGTTTCCTGCCGAGGGGCCGAAGTCGCGGAGGCTGCCGGCTGAGGGGCCGGCGTTGCGGGGGCGGCCGCGGCCGTATTGTTTTCGCGAAGACAAGCTTTGAATGCGTTGACTACTCGACGTTCTTCGTCGCTGCCACTGGAGGTCTCCCAGTATTTGCGGAAGTCCGAGAGACACGCCCCCGTTTGGCGGATTTGCTCGGCCCGATTTTCGCCGCCCAGAACACAAGCGGAGAATAATCCGAAGTATCGGGTTCGTTCGTCCGAGCCCCCGGGGGCATTCAAGTGTTTGCGGTAGTCCGAGAGACACGCCCCCGTTTGGCGGATTTCCTCGGCCCGATTGACGCCGCCCCAAACACAAGCGCGCCATAATCCGAAGTATCGGATTTTTTCGTCCGAGTCCGAGGGGGCCTTCCAGCCTCTGCGGTAGTCCGAGAGACACGCCCCCGTTTGGCGGATTTCCTCGGCCCGATTGACGCCGCCCACAACACAAGCGTAGAATAATCCGTAGTATCGGGTTTCTTCGTCCGAGCCCGAGGGGGCCGCATCCCCTCTGTCGTCGTACGACTTACACGCATTCTGAGCATGCGCCCTCTCGACGCTCAGCGTGACGCCGACGAGAGCCGTCGCGAGAACGGCTGCCCAAAAACGGACACGCCGGCTCGCCAAAAGAGCACCGCCGCGTGCCACCAATTCAGACAATCCGGTGTTTGTTTTTCCCATTTAGGCCTCCTTCGAGCCACGCCCCCCGCCAGAGGAAAGCACACAAAAACTGGAGCCCGCCTACACCCCGCGGCCAACCTCGGGCCGGGCCGAGACAACCCGGGGCCGAGCCGCCCCCCGGCGCCTCGCCACAGAGAGCCCCCCGGCGGAGGCCTATCGGCTCCTTTCGTCCGTATCCTAGCACCAATTTTTGATTTTGCAAGCACCTCCGCCCGCCGCCTCCGTGGAGCGGGGGCTGGTGCCGGTCATGTCAGAGAAGGGCCGCCCCCTCGCCCCCTGTCCGTAAAGAGCCTCCGGTCCGCAGAGAAAGCTCTCTCGAGGGAAAAGGCTCGCCCCCAGAGAAACCTTGGCCTAAGGGTTAGGGGAAGGGGAGATAAGTTTGAGGAGATACAAAAATACTAGGACGGAGGTAAGCAGTGCTTACTATTTTGAAGCTGAATATGTAGCCAACTTGCTCGTGATCTTCGATGAAATCGTCCATATAGGCCTCGAATGCATATTTTGCACCATGTTCTTTCTCCTGGAGGGTGAACAGGCCCTTTGAATACAGGTTAGCTCGAATCAAACCAATGATAGGGTCCTTCTCCTCACCCATAAATGCTTCTCCATCTGTCCTGTCTTTGAGTTCAATCCATAAAGGTGCTTTTTTGTCACCGAGCTTCTCTGTGAATTGTTCGTTGTCAGCCATTTCTTTAATCAAATTTTTGATGATAATCTCGATCAGCTGGTCGTCGACTCTCCTCACCTTAATTTCGGGCTGCCTATCAATGGAGTCTCCATCAGTCATACTTATGATGCGAGTACATATTCCGACGATTTCCCTGCCGACGAAATCACAACCGCTCAGAGTTGTCGCAAGGAGCAAGGCTCCCAAAAAACAGGCAGAAGGCCTCGCAAAAAGAGCGAACACAGGTGCAAAAAATTCAGACAATTCAACATATTTTTTTCTCACTCTTCTCTCCCTATCTCTAAGTTATTCAAGCTGCGCATGAGGCAATCCCTATCGTTCGACACGCCCGACACGCCACGACCTTCGCCCCCGGCCGCCATGTCGTCAGAGAAGGACCGCCCCCCTCGCTCACCGGCCGTTAAGCGGCTCCAGTCCGTGCTGGAAAAGGCTCCCTCCCCCGAGAATCTGCCTGGCTTCACCGGTACCGGTCCAAACATCAAGACCGGACCGAGTGTTGGTTACGGTCAAGGTGAGTGTGTGGACAATATCATCACCTTCGTCACTTTTTTTAGCGGCTATGGATCCGTTGAGCACATATTGAACTCCGGCCAATTGCCCGAGCCGGGTGACATTATGGGAGTCTGCCAGAAGATCAACGCTTGGTATCGGGTATTGTTCTTGAAGCAGGGTCTTCTCCGCCAGAGGATTCCAGTTCACAAGGGTGAACTGGTTCGCTTCATACAGGCGAACTTGAAGCGTATCATTGACAATTGGCGTGTCAATGTTTGCATTCGACCGATTTGTGATGGGAGTGACCAGTAAAGTCGGTTCGGGTCCGGTAGCGCGGAGTTCCTCTCGTAGAAAGAGGTCGGCGCCCATTTGTGCGATCACGTCGTCGGCAAGATTCCCGAAAGCCTGGATATCGAGGCTTGTTGCTACGGAAAGCTCACTTTCCTTAGGCTCAAGTGCCTCACGTACCTTACGTAGCTGTTCCGCTTTTTCCTCTCCCTCATTTTCCGCAATTGTTTCAATACCACCTAAATTCACCCCACTCCAAAACCCCGAGCGACAACGCGACTTTTGGTCTCTTTCTAATTCGCTTCTGCCGCAGGTCTCTAGGTAGAAGTCAAGAACCTCAAGTTCCGCTTTTTGCTCACTCTCACGTACCTTACGTACCCGTTTCACGTCTCCTTCAGTTTTTTCCGCAAGTTCTTCAATTTCCTCCCATTCCTGAGTGGAACAAACAACACGTTCGTCGCAGCGGACGATTTTTTCTTCCAATTCATCAGAGCGGGCGATTATTTCCTGGGAGTAGCCGTAGCCCGGGAAGAGAAAGCTGCTCAGAGTCATCGCAACGAGCACGACTCCCAGAAAACAGGCAGAAGGCCTCGCAAAAAGAGCGAGAAGAGGTGCAAAAAATTCAGACAATTCAACGTATGTGTTTCTCATTTGGTCCTCCGTTTGGCTAAAGGTTAATCTTATCACAAAACGGCCCTCCCGGGCAACCCGGGTCACCTTACCAAAGAGAAAATTCAACTACAAGTTAAATTTTCTGTTTTTTTCTATTTATTTTTCTATTTTTGAGTTATTGCCGCAGGAGGCCCCGCCCGCGAGGCCGTCTTATGGACTTCGGCCTCATCTACCCAAGCGTCAAGTCCCGTTTCAATCTCGGTCAAGACCAGGGTGAGCGTGTAGACAATTTGCACTTCGCTCTCTTGGCGCGTGCGTATCGCCGCGATAGACCCGTGCAGGACATATTGAGCCCCAAGCATTTGTCCGACCTCGGCGGCCGTATCAGAGTCCGCCAGACCGCTTTGTTCCAATTGTTGCTCTTGCAGCAGAGTCTCTAGTTGGCCTCGACTCACGGGGGCAAAAAGGCGAGCTTTACTCAGGCGGACTCGGAGCGCATTGTGGATGAGGTGCACGTCCACGTTCGCATCCGACCCATGCCTCAGGTGGTGTCGTTGCTCTCAGGGGTTGCCTCACGTTCAAGGGCCTCACGTATCGCACGTAGCTCACGGAGCTGTTCCGCGGTTCCCTCCTTTTCCGCAATGGCTTCAAGATAATCAAAACCCCAAACGCCCCCCGAGCGACAATGCCACGTTCGGTTGCCATCCGCACAGAGATCTAAATAGACGCCAAGAATCGCACGGTCCATCGTTTCTCTCTTGCTGCGTCCATAGTCGCGTATCCTACGTACCCGCTCCACATCTTGCCCTGTTCTTTCCGCATAGTCTTCAATCTTCTCCCATTGGGCAGCGGAACAAATAGACACCCAGGAGCCGCCGTTGCGGCCGTTGGGGTTGAGCAATAAAGCCTCGCATCTGTTCAAGGCGTTTTCCAATTCACGTTGCTCCACGGAGACACTACAACCGCTCAGAGTCGCCGCAACGAGGACGACTCCGAGAAGATAGGCGGATACTCTAACGGGTCGGCCGGCGTATCGACCCGTGTATCGGCCAGAGTCTGTTTTTCTCATTTGAGCCTCCTTCGAGTCACCATACCGCCACACCCACGCCCGCTAGGACGTTTTAATGACTTCGGCTGCCTCGAGCCACAAATCAGCACCGGTTTCAATGTTGGTTACGATCAAGGTGAGTGTGTAGACAATCTGCAGGCCGCCACTCTCGAGCGTGCGTATATCGTCGGCGATGGAGCCGTGGAGCATATATTGAGCTCCGAGCGTTCGCCCGACCTGAGCGGCACTCTCGGCGTCCACCAGGTCGCCCAGTGTTTGTTCTTGAAGCAGGGTCTCTAGGTGGTCTCGCCTCACGAGTTCAAAGAGGCGCTCTCGATTCAGGCGAACTCGAACCAAATTATGGATGAGTTGCGTGTCAATGTTTGCTCCCGACCGGTTCTCGATGGAGGCGATCAGTAAAGTCGGTTTGGTACCGCCGAGGTCCTCTTTGAGACCGAGGTCGGTGCCCATGTTTTTAATCACGTCGTCGGCAAGTTTTTGGAAATCTCGGACACCGAAGCTCGCTGCGAGAGCTGCCTCAAGGGCCTCACGTTCCTCCTGTGTCAGACTTGCCTCACGTGTCTCAGGTGCCTCACGTGTCTCACGTGTCAGACTTGCCTCACGTGTCAGACTTGCCTCACGTGGTGTCTCACGTTCCTCATAACGCCCCTCCTCTTCGCGGACTTTGTCAAGCAGATTTCCGCCGCGCACCAAAAACAGATGTCCGAACGCCTCCTCAATCTGCTTACAAGCGTACTCTAAGCTGTAGTATAAGTCTTCTGTGTGCGAGCGGTCAGCATCCCGGGCTTCGCTCCGGTACAAGATACACCCACTACTCAAACCACGTTCCAGGTGTTTTCTGACTCTTGTGACCGTACGTTCGCCGCCTCTATCACAAGCGTAATAGAATATGTCGTATAGGATTATTGCGTACGAGTCCGCGGGGGACGCCTCGTATTTGTAATAGTACGAGTCACACGGATCATAATTTTCTCGAAGACAAGCTTTCCATAAGTTGAATTGTCGTTCTTTTGCGTCGCCCTTCCGGGGGGCAGACTCCCGTTTGCGGTAGTCCGAGAGACACGCGCCACTTTCGCGGATTTCCTCGGCCAGATTTTCGCCGCCTTCAACACAAGCGGAGAATAATGCTGCGTATAGCATTTGTGCGTCCGAGCCCGAGGGGGCATTCCGGGCAGCATTCCAGTATTTGCGGTAGTACGAGATACACGCGCCACTTTGGCGGATTTCCTCGGCCCGATTGACGCCGAACCAAGAACAAGCGTAGAATAATGCTGAGTATAGGATTGTTTCGTCCGAGCGTGCATTCCAGGATTTGCGGAAGTACGAGATACACGCGCCACTTTGGCGGATTTCCTCGGCCCGATTGACGCCGAACCAAGAACAAGCGTGATATAATGCCCAGTATAGGTGGTATTCGTCCGAGTCCGAGGGGGACGCACGGTATCTGTCCCAGTACGAGTCACACGCATCCTCACGAGCACTCCCAACGCTCGGCGTGACGCCAACGAGAGCGAGCACGAAAACCGCCGCTAAAAAACGGACATGCCGACCCGCAAAAAGAGCGAACACAGGGGCCAACAATTCAGACAAGCCTGTGTATCGGCTAGCGTATCGGTCAGAGTCTGTTTTTCTCATGTGAGCTCCCTTCGAGACACGCCCCTCGCAAGAGAAATAGGCCGAGTTTCCCCTTTCTCTTCCTATACACCCAGGCCTGCGGCCTCGGGCTCCGGGTCTGGGGCCGGCCCCGGGGCCGACCATGCCAGAAGAAGCGGCCTCGTTGGCAACAGCTCGCCCCCGGGGGCCCCTCGCCCGGGGCACCCCGGGGCCACCCCGGGGCCGGGGAACCCCAGGGGGAACTCTCGGCCTAAAAGAGCCCCCGCGAGGACGTTTTACTGACCTCGGCTTCATCGACCCAATAGTCGATGCCGGTCTCGAGTTCGGTCAAGGTCAAGACGACTTTGTAGAAAATCTGTTGGTCGCCACTCTCGCGCGTCCGGATATTCGCGATGGACCCGTGCAAGAGATATTGAGCCCCAACCAACCGCCCGATCTGGCTGGCACTATCGGGGTCCGCGAGACCGCTTTCGCCCAATTGCTGCTCTTCGAGCAGGGTCTCCAGGTGGTTCCGGTTCACAAAGGTGAAGAGGCGAGCTCGATTCAGGCGGACTCGAATCGAGTCATTGATGAGCTGCGTGTCAATGTGCTCATCCGACCGATTCACCACAGGCGAGATCAGTAAAGTCGGCCTGAGATCGCCCAGATCCTCTTTGAGACCGCGGTTGGTGACCATGGCCTCGACCATATCGTCGACGATTTTCCGGAAATCTCGGACGCCGAAGCTCGTGGTGAGCGCTTCCTCGCCCGCCTGGTTTTCGCGGACGCCGCCACAGCTGCCTAGAGTCGTCGCTAGGAGGACGGCTCCTAAGAAACAGGCCGAGCGCCTCGTGAAACGACTCGCGAAACGACCCGCGAAAAGAGCGAGCCCAGTGGCGAAAAATTCAGACAATTCAAGGTATTTTTTTCTCATTTCCTTCTCCATTTGACTAAAGGGTTAGTTTATCCCAAAAAACGGCCTTCTCGGGAGCCCCGGGACACCCGGGACGACCCGCGACCAAGCCCGGGAGTTTCGCCGCCTCGAGGCGGCCCCGGAAGAGGTCTTCGGCCATTTCTCTGCCTCTACCCTAGCACCAATTTTTGATTTTGCAAGAATCTCCGCCGGGCCCGAGACCCAAACTGCCGTCTCTGCCTCGGCTGCCGCCTCCTCCGGGGAGCCTCCTGCGTGGTGTGTCGAGGCCTGGCGGCTCCGTCAGAGCCGGAGCAGACCCAGAGCCGGCCCGCTCCACGGGGCCGCAGGAGCGGCGTTACTTACGGACTTGGGCTGCTTTTTCAAAAAAGTTAGAACCTTGAGTTTCAAGCTCGATTAAGGTCAAAAAGACTCTGCAGTTCGTTCGATCACCGGCGACGGTGCCGTGGAGCACATATTGGACTCCGACTATTCGCCCGATCTCGGTCGCCGTATCGGAGTCCACGACCCCGCTTTGGGGCTGTTGTATTTTTTGAAGGATTTTCTTTACATTCCGGCTTGAAACTTTAAAAAAGCGCAAATCGCTCACGAGAATCCGAATCGACTCATTGATGAGTTGCGTGTCAATGTCTTCCCCCACGCGACTCTCTATGGGAACGATCACTAAAGCCGGTTCGGCATCCTCGCCGAGCTTTTGTTTCAAGTTCGCCGCCATGTTGATGATGACGGTCTCTAAAGCGAAGGTCGGTGCGACCGTTTCCTGCTCCCGGGCCGGATTTTTTTCGCGAAGACAATTTTCCAATAAGTTGAGTTGTCGACGTTCTTCGTCCGAGTTCTCGGAGGCGTCCCAGAATTTGCGGTGGTATGAGAGACACGCCTCAGTTTCTTGGATTTCCTCGGCCAGGTTTTCGCCGCCCTCAAGACAAGCCCACCATAATGCGTTGTATCGGATTTCTTTGTCCGAGCCCGAGGGGGCCTCCCAGAATTTGCGGTGGTATGAGAGACACGCCCCACTTTTTTTGTCGATTTCCTTGAGCCGCTTTTCGCCGCGGCCGAGCCCAGCACAAAGCTTCCGGGATTTGTATTCTCGGCCTTCTTCGTCCGAGTCAGTGGATTTGTACGAGAAACAGGCCTCAAGAGGACTAGGAATAGGAACAGGAACAAGAACAGGAATACAAGAGCTCAGCGTGACGCCAACGAGAGCCGTCGCCAGAACGGCCGCCAAAAAACGGACACGCCGACTCGCCAAAAGAGCGAGCCCGAGTGCCAAAAGTGTAGACAATCCGATGGTTGTTGTTCTCATTTCTTTCTCCGTCTAGCTTCTGATAGGAAAAGGTGGAGGCCGCAGGAGGACGCTACTTACGGACTCGGGCTGCGTCGACAAACACCTCAACACCGGTTTCAGTCTCGATTAAGGCCAAGACGACTCTGTAGTGCGTTTGCTGATTGTCATTTATGTTGGCGACGGTGCCGTAGAGTACATATTGAGCGCCGATCAAGCGTCCGATCTCGACCGCCGTGTCAGAGTCCGCGAGATCGCTTTGGGCCAGTTGTAGTTCTTTCAGGATGGTCTCCAGATTCCGGCTCACAATTGTAAAAAAGGGCACCTTGCTCAGGCGATTCCGAATCGACTCATTGATGAGTTGCGTGTCAATGTCTTCACCCACACGCTTATCGATGGGAACGATCAGTAAAGTCGGTCTGGCATTCTGGCCGAGCTCCTCTTTCAAGGCCTCCACCATGTCGTCGACGATGGTCTCGAAAGCCTGGACGCCGAAGCTCGCGGCGACCGTTTCCTGCCTACGGGCCGGACTTATTTCGCGAACACAAGCTTTCCATAAGTTGAGTGGTCGAACTACCTCGTCATTGCCCCGGAAGGCCTTCCAGTATTTGCGGAAGTCCGAGAGACACGCCCCAGTTTCGCGGATTTCCTCGGCCAGGTTTTCGCCGCCCAGAACACAAGCGGTGAATAATCCGTAGGGTAGGATTTCTTCGTCCCCGGGGGCCTTCCACCCTTTGCGGAAGTCCGAGAGACACGCCCCAGTTTCGTGGATTTCCTCGGCCCGATTTTCGCCGCCCAGAACACAAGCGGTGAATAATCCGAAGTATCGGATTTCTTCGTCCGAGTCCGAGGGGGCCTTCCAGTATTTGCGGAAGTCCGAGAGACACGCCCTAGTTTCGTGGATTTCCTCGGCCCGATTGACGCCGCCCCAAGCACAAGCGTTCCATAATGCGGCGTATAGGATTCTTTCGTCCGAGCCCGAGGGGGCCGCCTGGTGTTTTTCACCATACAAGTCACACACATCATTAGCACGAGCACTACCAACGCTCAGCGCGCCGACGACGAGAGCGGTTGCCAGAACAGCCGCCCAAAAACGGACACGCCGACTCGCCAAGAGTGCGCCTCCGAGCGCGACGCCGCGTGCCAAAAATTCAGACAATCCGATGGTTATGTTTCTCATTTGTTCTCTCCGTCTAGCTGGGTGATATGAAAAGAGGTGGTCTTATCCCAAAAAGGTCCTTTCGGGCGTTCTGGGGCATCTCAAAGTGTATAAAAGAAAGAGCACAAAATTGGAGCGCACAAAGATTCCTCCCGGGGCCACCCGGGACATCCGGAACCAAGACTGGAAGCCTCGCCGGAGCCGGAGCCGATCTTTTTCAAATTTTCGACCATAATCTAGCATCTTTTTTTGATTTTTCAAGAAATTTCGCCGGGGCCCGAGAACTCCAAAACAGCCGCCGCCCGCCACCTCCTCCCCGGCCCAGAGTCTGTTCGTCAGACGGTGCGCCCTAACCATTGCCACTCGAGCGGCGTAACACGCCGGTCATAATCTTGGGCCTCGGCGCGTTTGACCTCGGTTAGGACATGGTGAAATTCCGCGTTGAGAAACTTTCTCGCACTCGAGCTTTGCTCGAAGAGGGTGACAGCCTGACTCAGGTGGAGCGGGAAAGCACGCCGCCCGCCCGAAGCACGAGACGGCCGCCTCGAAGCCACGGGCCCCGTCAGAACCGGCGGTGGCAACACCGGCGAGCCCGCCTCTGGCCCGGCCTCCGCCCCGGCCTCCGCCCCGGCCTCCGCCGCCCCGGCCTCCGCCGCCCCGGCCTCTGTCTCCGACAGGCCCGTCAGCATCCCCAGCACCACCCCAATCAGAGCATTATACGGATTGGTGTCGGCGCCGGGCACTCGGAATTCCAGCCTCGCGTCGCCGCCCGCCGTGCGAGGAACCCGAACCGCCACAAAACGATTGTCAAACCCGTAATCGGCACACACAGGGGCAAAATTGAGCGGGTCCAGAAAACGCTTATAGGCGTTGCTATTGTGCGCGAAAAGCAGAAAGTTCTCGCCCATGGTCTCCAGCAAGCCCCAAAGAGCGCGCCGCATCGCGAGGGGCAAGGCGTCTCGACGCCACCCCTGCATGAGATTGTGTCTCGTTTTCTTGTCCCAGAGGCTGACGTGGATATGCAGGCCGTTGCCGCTCCACAGGTGGTGCGGTTTGGCCATAAAACAGGCGAGGAAACCGTGTTGTCTCGCGATGTGTTTGATCATCCGCTTCATCAAGAGCGTCTCGTCCCCAAGCCGACACAAATCGCCATGGTGCCAGAGATTCGCCTCGAACTGGCCGGTGGAGGATTCTTTGGACAGCCCAGACAGAGGCAACGCCAGGTTCTTCGCTTCTTTCTGAAGGCGCTCCAGGAACGGGCGATAGTCCTGCATGGCCGCGTCGGCTAAGAGGTGCTCTGTGTCGTCCGGTGCGTTCGACGAAGGATTGTGCGCATAAGCCGGCAAGCCTCCTGGCTGGTCTGCGGCCTGGACTAGTGTGAATTCCAACTCGCAGCTGCATTGGAGTTCGTAACCCAGGTCTCCCAGGCGCGCCACCAGCCGAGCCAGCTGGCCGCGGGCGTCTCCGGCGTATGCGCGGCCCTGTGACGGGAAGCTCGGGCGTCGCCTCTGCCGGCGCCGTCTCCGCCAGAGGGTCCCCCAGAGGGTCTAGAGAGGACTCACACATTTGCACCAGGACACAAGCCGTCTCGGGCGTATCCGTGTAAACCCCCAGCGTGCCAGGGAGCGGAAAACAATAGAGATCCGGTTCTCCCGCTTGAACGACCCTGCCGGTTCCGGGCAGATTCACGCCATGCGAGCACAGCATCACCGTAGAGCGCGGGAAAAAGACGCCGTGCTCTGAAAAAAGAGAAGCCGCCTTCGAGACGTCCACCGTCTTACTGCGCAGAATCCCGCTCAGATCGGGCAGCAGCAGGTCAAGCTGTTGAAGGCCAGGATGAGCTCGGCGAAACTTTTCCCACGGCTCGCGCATGGCCCCCGGCATGGCCCCCGGCGAGGCAGCAGCAGCAGCAGCGGCGGACAGACTGGAGGCAGAATGTGACGGACTCATTGTGTGGCTTTCTCTCTTATGTCTTGTGTTTTTTGGATTTTTTCGTTGCAGTTCCCCATGTTGGCCTCCATCGCCCTGCTTCCTCGAGTGAACTCGCCGCGTGAAACGTATACATCACTTCCACGTGAAGCGAAAGAAAAGCACTGGACAAACATTTGATAATGCAGAAAGATGTGACTATAACAAAAGTGCAACCTAACAAATGGAGCGGAGGCACAGAGGTAGACACCAGCTCATGAAACACCGTCTTTCTTGTTTTTTTCGGACACGCTCGAGAGCGGATTTTCCCGTCGGCAAAGCGTCCCACGACATGCTCCGGGACACGCCCCGGGATATGCTCCGGGACGTGCTGTCTCGCGGCCTCTGGCACGGATTCTGGGTTAGGTTTCCAGCCTGTTTCTGGTCTGTCTCTTTTCGGTTTTTTGCCGGCGGCCTTCCGTTCGTCGGCTGCCCGTTTCTTCCCGGTCTTTTACAACACGTTTCCCGGTTGTCTCGGTTCTCCCGGGGCGTCGTCGCCCGCGAGGGCCGCCGGCTCTGGAACGGCCGGGGAACGGGAAGACAATCACACGCCGCCCGCACGGGTGTGCTCACAGCAACGAAGGGGTCCTGTGGCCCCTGTGGCCTTTGTGGTGTGGCGGCAATTCAGTCAATCCCAGGCAAGCGTCCCCGGAACGATTTTGCCTGCGTCTCCTCCCGAGAGCGGGGGCCCTGGTGCTCATAACCAGCCAGGGTCGCAGGTCTCGCAGGGGGAGCGGCGTCTCGTCAAGAGATGCCAGCATGCGTTCCGGGGCCCGCGAAGCCAGTCTGGATGCGGGTGGGGCTCTCGTTTTTCGTCTCCTTCCACGAGACCCCCGCTCTACGGACTGCGCCCTGTCTGACAGAGGTGTGCTGGGAGTCCCTCGTTCGTTTCGTGTCGAGGGTTCCCGGGCACACCTAACCGGTCCTTCTCCGACCTGGACATCGGAGGGGGACAGGAGTCAGACAGCCCGTCCGTAGTCCAGAGGCCGCCCCGCTAAAGGGGCGGCGGGATTGAGCCCAGTCGGTGGAGCCCTCCGAGGGATAATCTTCTCGGTCTTCTCGGAGGTCTCTGCCGCAGCTGAGGCGGCCCCGGTGACCTGGCCCGGTGACCTGGTGAGCCTTAACGGCCCCAGCACACCGTAGTGCACTATAGAACGTCTGTGCTATAGCACATGACGCCAGAATACGCAAGAGAGAGTCGAAAATTGAGGGCCTCGAGAGTCGAGGAGTCGGTGCCTTGAAAAGTCGGGGCCTTGACAAGCCAGCTTCCCTCGATTTAAGGCCCATTTTTTCGTCGCCCGCTTTTCGTTTATGCCTGACCTACTCGAAGAACTCGAGGCCCTGCTCGCTCGAGACGAACGCTTCGTCCAGAACGGGCGCGTGATGAGGAATAAAGTCGTCACAGAGGCCCTCAAGCTGGATAGAGGTCTCCTGGAGGCTCTTCTGGCGTCCGACCCTCTGAGACAAGCCTTTTTCGCCAAAGTCGGCGAGCTCTGGGTTTTTGACAAAGTCAAATTCACGCAATTTGTCCATCACAAAAGCTTCCTGCCAGACAGTTTTACAAGGTTCAAAAATAAAATAGGCCTCGGACAGAAAGACGTGCTGCTGTCCGAGCTGGATGAATTCGTGCTCCATTGGCCCTATAAGGACTGCACGCTGGAGGCCGGCCAGACGCGCCCCAACCAAAAACGAACCGAGTTCTTCTGGAATGAGCTCCTCGCCCGTTCAGAGCTGGACCTATTCCTGGAACCTAAAGTCCTGACCCATTTCAAACGCTTCTCTTCGAGCGGCGTGAGCGAGGTAGAAACGCTCTGCGACGACGATAATCTGGTGATCAAGGGCAATAATTTACTGGTTCTGCACACGCTCAAAAAGCGTTATGCGGGTCGAGTGAAACTCATTTACATAGACCCGCCTTACAATACGGGTAAGGACAGTTTTCTCTACAACGATCATTTCCGGCACAGCACATGGTTGACGTTCATGAAAAATCGTCTCGAGCTCGCCCGGGACTTTTTGTCCAAAGAGGGCGTGATATTCGTGCAGTGCGACGACCACGAGCAGGCCTATCTCAAAGTGCTCATGGACGAGATCTTCGGGCGAGACCATTGTGTCGGTACGTTTCTGTGGAAGAAAAATAAAAGCGGGAATCAGAACACGCGTTATATGGCCCTCCAGCACGATTACATTCTGGCCTTCGTCAAAGAGAAAGGCCAGACACAATGGCGCGTCTCGTACACGCAAGAGGACCTCGCCGACTATAAAGAACGAGACGGGCAGGGGGTGTTCTACTGGAAGCCCGTCGCCCACGCCACAAGAGGCAAAACCCGAACGCTCTCGTATAGAGGCGAGACCCACCACATCGAAAAAAGTGTCTACGCCTCCGACACTTTGAAAGAACTCCTGGACCTCGGCGAGGCGTGTTTCCGGAAAAACAAGCACGGGGTGCAACAGCTGTACAAAAAACAGCGTTTGAAGAAAGGCACCTTGCCGTACTCTTTGATGGACGCCAGGCGGTTCCCGATGAACGAGGACGCGAATAAAGAGCTCGCCGCCCTCTTCGGGGAGACCGCCGTTTTCGAGACCGCCAAGCCCGAATATCTCCTTTTCTATCTCATAGACATTGCGACGCGTCCCCAGGATCTTGTGATGGACTTTCATCTCGGGAGCGGCACCACGCTCGCCGTTGCGCACAAAATGGGGCGCCGCTATATCGGGGTCGAACAAATGGATTACATAGAACCCATTGTGGTCGAACGCATGAAAAAAGTCATCCAGGGCGAGCAGGGAGGCGTCTCCCCGCACGCCTCTTGGCGCGGCGGCGGCGACTTCGTCTATTGTGAATTGATGGCTCTGAACCAGGCCTATGTCACGCGCATAGAAAGAGCCCGCTCGCATCCGGAACTCTTGGCTTGTTGGGACGACCTCCTCCTGGAGGCGAAAGCGCATCTGAAATATCATCTGCGAAAGAGTCTGTTGAGAACTTCACGGGACGCCTTCGAGGCTCTGGCGTTTGAGGAAAAAAAACGCATGCTCCTAGAGCTTCTGGATAAAAACATGCTGTATGTGCCGCTCTCGTCTCTGGAGGACCAAGAGTATCGCATAGAGGAACGCACAAAAAAACTGAACGCTTTTTTTGCCTCGTCTCCTTCCCCGCCGAGTCCGCCAGAAGCAACGTGACCACCGAGGTGACCCGGGCCGCATAAGGCTCCCCCCCCAAGACGATGACCTATTCTCCCCGACCAGAGTCTCCCCTTTTCTTGGAGGAGCTCGCCCTTCAGGACCAGCTGGAAAGGCGTTTTGGAAGAGACCCCATCGCTCGAGTCCCGCTGCCAACGTGCATACGTAAAAACTTAAATCCTCGGTTTGTTTTGCGCGCCTATCAGATCGATGCGTTGCAACTTTATCTGACGTATTGGCGTTATGTTTTAGCGCCGGCTCTTCCTGCTGCCGGCGCCGGAGACCCGGCCGGAGATCCGGCCGGGCCGCCGCTGGCGGCCTCGAGTCGTCATGTCTTGTTTCAGATGGCCACAGGCAGCGGTAAGACGCTGATTATGGCGAGCCTCCTTTTGCACCTCTACGAACAGGGCTATCGGAACTTC
Organism: Alphaproteobacteria bacterium; assembly: GCA_965203415.1. GTDB lineage: Bacteria > Pseudomonadota > Alphaproteobacteria > CBDBCS01 > CBDBCS01 > CBDBCS01. The sequence continues at coordinate 1,427,593 of CBDBCS010000006.1, forward strand.
CTCTTTTTCGTCCATAGCACAGACATTCTTGAACAAACGAAAAGCCTCTTTTTGGATGCCGGTTCGGACAAATATCTTTTCGCGGACAAGGTCACCATGGCAGGCCGTCCTGTTGGGCTCAGAGCGGTCAAGACGCTTCCGTCGGTCGCCGCCTCTGATGGTTCGCAAGAGCCCGCCAATCTGCTTTTTTGCACAGTTCAAGAGCTCCACAATATCGTTTCGGTCTCTCGAGAAAACCGCCTAACGTTGGACGATTTCGAGACCCATAAATGGGCTGTTTTTTCGGACGAAGCGCACCACACCAACACAGAAACAAAGCGCGGGCCAGGACGCCCGACCTCCCTCAGGCATCCCAGCTGGGAGCACACCGTCCAGAAAATCACCACCCACCCCGAGACACTCTTGTTTGAGTTCACCGCAACGATGCTGCTCAACAATCCCGAGCTCTTAGAGAAATATCGCCCTAAACTCATTTTTGACTATGCCCTTGCGAAGTTTTGCAAGGCCCGCTTTTCCAAAAACATCCGCGTGTTGCAATGGGACAGTCCGCCTCTGGAGCGGGCCTTGCTGGCCGTCCTCTTGAGTCAGTACCGAAAAAAACTTTTCGAGACTCAAGGGCTCTCGGTCAAACCCGTCTTGCTTTTCAAATCCGAGACGATTCGAGAAAGCCAATCTTTTTATGCTCTTTTTTCTGAGAGACTCAGAAAGGTGACGTCTGCCGAGCTGTCTCGGCTTCGAGCCATGACCCACGAGGCCCCGACAACGGACCCCATTCTGGAAACCATGTTCCGGTTCTTCGAAACGCATCAGATTGATTTGGATAATCTCGCCCTTGAATTGCGAGAAGACTTCGCCGAGTCCCGATGGCTGCTGATACACAGCCAGGCCGAGTCTGTCGAAAAACGACGCGCCCTCAAAAACCTAGAGCACCCGACGAACCCCTATCGGCTTATTGTCGCTGTCGATAAGCTCAGCGAGGGCTGGGATGTTTTGAATCTATTCGATATTGTCCGAGTTTCGCTCGGGGGTTCAAGCCGGTGGACTCAAAACAAGAGTCAGAAAATCACAACGCGCGAGGCTCAATTAATCGGTCGAGGCGCCCGCTATTATCCCTTTGCCTTCACGGAAGACCAGGACCCCTTTCGTCGCAAATTCGATGCGGACCCCGAGCATGAGCTCCGTCTTTGCGAGACGCTCTACTACCACAGCCCGCGGGACTCGGCGTATATTGCCGCCTTATCGGATGCTATGAAAGGCTTGGGTCTTGTGGGGTTTCTCCCGCCGGCTCCGGAGAAAATGACCCTCAAGCCGGATTTCAAAAAGAGGGCGTTTTATCAAAAGGGCGTCCTCTTTCTCAATGGGGCCGTGGCGTGTCCGCGCCAAGAGAAACACGCTTTCTATCAGGACCTGATTATTTCGTTTCACTTTGACATTCCCTTGCTGACGTATGCGGGGCGCACCGACGATCTTTTGGGCCAGACAAAGACGCTCCAGATCACCCGCGCCGAAAAGTCTCTGTCCGGTTTTTCCGATGCGGTTATTCACAAGGCTCTCTGCCGGAATGGGTTTTACCATTTTTCATCTCTGAGGCGTTATCTGCCGTGTCTGACCTCCATCCGAGAATTCATCACGAGTCGGACGTATCTCGGCAAGGTTAAAGTCCGATTGACGGGGACTTACGAGCGTCTCCAGAATCTCACGCCCGATGACGAGCTCTATGCGGTCGAGTGCTATCTGCACCGGCTCGAGCAGACTTTTACGCGCCGCATCCTCTCGCGTCAGGGGAGTCCCGTGTTTTCACCCCGGCGCGTCCGAGACATCTTTCACGATAAAATTATGCACGCGCCGTCTTCGGCCGCCCCGCCCCCCGCTCCGTTGCCGCCGCCGCCTGGCCATTCGGAAGCGTCCCACACCTGGTATGTCTTCAACGAGGGACGCCACGTGGCGTGGCTCTCGGCGGTGGAGCAGGCCTTTCTGAAATACTTCGAAGCCCAGGCCACGGCGCTCCAAAAAAAATACGCCGAAGTGTATGTCATCCGAAATGAAGGCTTCTTCAAACTGTATCAGTTCGAGGACGGGCGCGTCTTCGAACCGGATTTTCTACTCTATCTGAGACAAGAGCACAACCAGACCTCGACCCATTACCAGGTCTTTATAGAAGCCAAAGGCGAGCACCTGATCGGAACAGAAAAATGGAAAGAAGAATTCCTGCTCGCCCTAGAAGCCCGAGCTCAAGTCCAAGCTCAAGTCGGGGGGCAACCCGAGGTCCAACCCGGCCCTCAATCCCGGGCAGAGCCGCAAAAACACCAGTATGTTCTCCTCGGCCTCCCCTTTTACAGAGAACACCAGAGCCGACCCATAGGGCCCTTCTGCGAAACCTTCGAGAAGCGTTTTCTCTGAGGCTCGAGGCTTCCGCCGCCGGCTTCCGCCTTTCTGCCGTCGTGACGGTACAGCCGGTACCATTATAGCACAACTCGTGAGAGCAGGAATACTGCTTTTGAGCGAATTTAAGTAAAGTTTATTTGATTTGTGTTTTATGCCCCTCGTGTTATCCTCGAGGAGGTTGGGTTGCAGAGGCCGTTTTTGAGAGGGGAGAGACTCGAGAAGATCCTTTTTTAGCAACCTGTCTATAGCGTTTCTTCCGACTGGCGCCTGTCCGAATACGGCAGGCGCCCTTTTTTTCGCTTTTTTCGCGAGGAGACCAGATCACCAGATCACCGGAAATGCACCGCAAAACGGAGGCTCTGGGCAATGAGAAAGGGCCCGCCTCCGACTAAAACGAGCATGAAAGCCGCTAAAAGCATGAGCTGAGGCCCCATCTCTCCGCCTTGTCGGGCGGTCTCTATAATCAGCAGGCTGAACAACAAAGGCGGTATCAAAAGAGGGAACCCCAACAGCCCCGCTAGAGGACTGGAAGGCGTGAGGGCTAACGTCAGACTCGCCGCGAAAAGGCCCGTGATCAAAAGAATCGGCACCACAAAAAGAAGGCAAAAACACAGGAGAAGAATGTGCGGAACAGGCAAAGCCAACATCATCCCCGCGACAGGGACAGCAAGTAAAACAGGAACTCCCAGGGTCAGGCTGCAACTGATGAATTTCGCCCACACCACGCCATAGAGCGGGAAACCATAGGCGAAAAGAGCCTCAAGCGTGCCGTCGCGTCGGTCTTCGTCAAAGGCGCGCTCCACGGCAAGCACGAGGCTCAAAGCGACAAGAAGCCAGATCAAATAAGGTGCGAAAAAAGAAAACGCCTCGAGGCGATACCCAAAGGTCTGCCGAAACAAGGTCAGCGCGAGAAGAAAAAAACCCAGCGTCGCAAAGAGCTCGTGGCGTTTTTCGCGTTGCTCGCGCAGATAAAGACCGACCAGGTGCCACATGCTGCGTTCTCCCGTAGGCTCTTTGAGAGAGGGTCCCCGCTCGCCCCCGCCAGAGGCACCGCCAGAACGGCCCCCGCCCCCGGCGGACTATCCATCCGACCAGCCCTCGCTAGAGGCACCGTCAGAACGGCCCCAGCCCCCGGCGGACTATCCGACCAGCCCTCGCTCCCCGTCGCCAGAGGCACCGCCAGAACCCAGCTGGAACCCGCTTGACCCTCTGTATGGGCTCCCGCTTCCCACCGCCAGAGGCACCGCCAGAACGGCCCCAGCCACCGGCGGACTATCCGACCAGCCCCCGCTCCTCACCGCCAGAATTGTCGGTTGACAAGGCCGGCCAGTTTCCGGGGCCCCGCTCCTCACCGCCAGAGGAGCCGACAGAATACTCGTGCAGCACACGAGGACATGCTGTTTGTCCCTGCTCCCCGCCGTCAGAGGAACCTCCAGAACTCCAGCTGGACCACGCTCGCCCTCTGTATGGGGCCCCGCTCCTCACCGCCAGAGGAGCTGACAGAATACTCGTGCAGCACACGAGGACATGCTGTTTGCCCCTGCTCCCCGCCGTCAGAGGAACCTCCAGAACTCCAGCTGGAACCCGCTTGACCCTCTGTATGGGCTCCCGCTTCCCACCGCCAGAGGCATCGTCAGAACCAGCTGGACCATGCTCGCCCCTCTGTATGGGGCCCCGCTCCTCACCGCCAGAGGAGCTGACAGAATACTCGTGCAGCACACGAGGACATGCTATTTGCCCCCGCTCCCCGCCGTCAGAGGCATCGCCGGAACCCAGCTGGACCACGCTCGCCCCTCTGTATGGGCCCCCGCTCCCCACCGCCAGAGGAGCTGACAGAATACTCGTGCAGCACACGAGGACATGCTGTTTGCCCCCGCTCCCCACCGTCAGAGGCACCGCCAGAACCCAGCTGGAACTCGCTCGTCCCTCTGTATGGGTCCTCGTTTTCCACCGCCAGAGGCACCGCCAGAACCCAGCTGGAACCCGCTTGACCCTCTGTATGGGCTCCCGCTTCCCACCGCCAGAGGCATCGTCAGAACCAGCTGGACCATGCTCGCCCCTCTGTATGGGGCCCCGCTCCTCAACGCCAGAGGAGCTGACAGAATACTCGTGCAGCACACGAGGACATGCTGTTTGCCCCCGCTCCCCGTCGCCCGAGGCACCGCCAGAACTGACCGTAACTCAGTCCCTTGTGCGTGACAGCTCCCGCTCCTCACCGCCAGAGGCACCGCCAGAACTCCAGCTGGACCACGCTCGCCCTCTGTATGGGGCTCCCACTCTTCACCGCCAGAGGCACCGCCGGAACCTTGACGCTCGAAATCAGGGGGGCGGGCTTGCCCTCGCTCTCCGCCGCCCGAGGCACCACCAGAACCCAGCTGGAACCCGCTCGTCCCTCTGTATGGGTCCCCGTTTTCCACCGCCAGAGGCGCCGCTAGAAGGCCCCAGCCCCCGCTCCTCACCGCCAGAGGCATCGCCAGAATACTCGTGTAGCACACGCGAACATGCTGTCTGCCCTTGCTTTCTACCGCCAGAAGCACCGCCAAAACGGCCCCAGCCACCGGCGGACTATCCGACCAGCCCTCGCTCCCCGCCGCCAGAGACACCGCCAGAACGGCCCCAGCCACCGGCGGACTATCCGACCAGCCCTCGCTCCTCACCGCCAGAGGCACCGCCAGAACTGACCGTAACTCAGTCCCTTGTGCGTGACAGCTCCCGCTCCTCACCGCCAGAATTGTCGGTTGACAAGGCCAGCCAGTTTCCGGGGCCCCGCTCCTCAACGCCAGAGGAGCCGACAGAATACTCGTGCAGCACACGCGAACATGCTGTCTGCCCCCGCTCCTCGCCGCCCGAGGCACCGCCAGAACAGCCCCAGCCCCCGGCGGACTATCCGACCAGCCCTCGCTCCCCGTCGCCCGAGGCACCGCCAGAACCCAGATGGAACCCGCTTGACCCTCTGTATGGGCTCCCGCTTCCCACCGCCAGAGGCACCGTCAGAACGGCCCCAGCCACCGGCGGACTATCCGACCAGCCCCCGCTCCCCGTCGCCAGAGGCACCGTCAGAACGGCCCCAGCCACCGGCGGACTATCCGAGCAGCTCCCGCTCGCCCCGTCAGAGGCACCGCCAGAACCCAGCTGGAACACGCTCGCCCTCTGTATGGGCCCCCGCTTCCCACCGCCGGAACCCAGCTGGAACACGCTTGACCCTCTGTATGGCCCCCGCTTCCCGTCGCCAGAGGCACCGCCAGAACGGCCCCAGCCACCGGCGGACTATCCGACCAGCCCCCGCTCTCTACCGCCAGAGGCACCGCCAGAACTGACCGTAACTCAGTCCCTTGTGCGTGACAGCTCCCGCTCCTCACCGCCAGAATAGGCCGGGAGGACTAGCCGATAGACACAGACGCCGGCTCAGACGCCGGCCCTGGCGTCGGCCCGGGCGGTTCCGCCGCCGAGCTCGCCGCAGATGGCACGCCGTCCGGCTGGCTGTCGCTCTTTCCGGCGGCGGCGGCGGGACTTTTGCCAGAGGCACTCTTCCCGGGCGCATGCTTGCCGGCGGCGGCGGCGGCCTTTTTCACGCTCGAGCTAACGCCCGAGGCGCGCGTTGTCTCTCCTTGTTTGGTTTTCTTTTCGATCTCGGTTTTGAGGCTCTGTCCTTTTTTCGTCAATTTACGGACAGGCATGTTCCGGAGATACGCATCCAGACCGCCCGCAAAATCGACCGTGCGGAGCGTCCGCGTCGGCAGGCGCAAGCGCACAATGCGACTCAAGGCCTCTGAGCGCAACCGCACCGCCTGAATGTTCGGCAGGAAGTGCCGCAGCGTCTTGTTCTGCGCGTGGCTCACCTTGTGACCCTTGAGAGCCCCTTTACCCGTAAGTTCGCATCGTCGAGCCATGGTGGTGTTCTTCTCTTCTTGAAAAAAAGGCTTCGGTTTGGAAGGGCTCTAAACGAGCCCCCCAGGCCTGGGCCGGCACTTTGCCGGAAATGGGCCTCTTTGTCAAGCCCTGCGTGTACCTGCGTGTAACCGACGGGTGCCAGTTGTACGCCCAGTTGCACGCTTGCGTTTTCGCCTCGATTCGTGCTAGCCCTGGAGTCCAGCCCCCCCCTAGGGTTCAGAGAGGATTCAGATAGGATTCAGAGCAAAATACGATGCCCGCCCAGTTTCTTTCGCCCCCGGCTCAGGCAGCCTATGCCCAGACGTACCAGCACGCTCTAGAGAACCCCGACCAGTTTTGGGACCAGCAAGGTCAGTGTCTGGACTGGATTCGGCCTTATCGTCGTGTACGCGACGGCTCTTTTTCAGAGTCCGCCACCATGCGCTGGTACTTGGATGGAGTCCTCAATGTATCCGCGAATTGCGTGGATAGGCACGCCGCGAAACAGCCCGATAAAGTCGCTCTGATCTGGGAGGGCGAGAACCCTGATAGCCCCTCCATCCGCATGAGCTACAAGACTCTGCTGGAAGAGACCTGTCGTATGGCCCATATTTTGAAGGCCTTAGGCGTCTCCAGAGGCGCACGCGTCGTGATCTACATGCCGATGATTCCGCAGGCTGTGGTTGCCATGCTGGCCTGTGCTCGGATTGGGGCGATTCACTCGGTGGTGTTCGGCGGGTTTTCGTCGGCGGCACTCGCCGAGCGTATCCAGAACTGTGGCGCGCGTCATCTCATCACCGCCGACCGAGGCCGCCGAGGCAATCAAGTCATTCCGCTCTTGGCGAACGCCCGCGAGGCTCAAGCCCGCTGCCCCGACCTGTCGAGTATTCTCGTCATCGGTCTGGACGGGGAGAACGGCAAACGCCCGGTGAAACGACCGGTAAAACACCCGGGGGCGGCCTCCGATACAGAGGCATGCTATTGGACGATGCGCGAATCGGCCTCGACGCATTATCCGCCGGAGCCCATGGACAGTGAGGCCCCTCTTTTCATTTTGTATACCTCGGGTTCCACGGGGAAGCCGAAGGGGCTTGTCCATAGCTCGGGGGGGTATCTTGTCTACGCCAGCCAGACCTTTGAGTCCCTCTTCGATTATCGTTCGGACGACATACACTGGTGCACGGCGGATATTGGCTGGATTACGGGGCACTCTTATGTTGTTTATGGGCCGCTGGCTCAAGGCGCGACGGTGCTCTTGTATGAGGGCGTGCCTCATTATCCCGATTGGAGCCGATGCTGGAACATTTGCGATAAACACAAGGTGAGCTTGTTTTATACAGCCCCGACTCTGGTGCGTTCTATGATGCAGGCGGGCGATAGCTTCGTCCAGAGGACCTCGCGCGAGAGCCTCAGGATCCTCGGCACGGTTGGCGAACCGATCAATCCTAAAGCCTGGAATTGGTATGCGGATGTCGTCGGCAAAGGTCGTCTCCCTGTGCTGGATACCTGGTGGCAAACGGAAACGGGCGGGATTATGCTGGCGCCTCATTTCAGAGCTCATCCGCAAAAACCGGGCTCTGTCAATCGGCCCTTTTATGGCATTCAGCCGGTGCTCCTGGACGAATCGGGCAAACCCGCCGAGGCCGGCCAGCTGTGCTTCCGTGAGTCCTGGCCCGGCCAGGCTCGGACCATTTATGGCGACCACGAACGCTTCGTCGAGACCTATTTCAAAAAATTTCCCGGCTATTATGCCAGCGGCGATGGCGCGCAACGCGACGAAGACGGCGATTATTGGCTCACCGGCCGCATGGACGATGTCCTGAACGTCTCGGGCCACCGAATCGGAACGGCTGAAATAGAATCGGCGCTTGTGGCTCACCCGGCGGTGGCCGAGGCCGCCGTTGTCGGATGTCCCCACCCGGTGAAAGGCGAGGCCCTCTATGCTTTTGTGACGCTCAAGGCGGGGGTGGAGATTGCCAAGCCCGATCTCCGGGCTTGGGTGGCGCATCAGATTGGCTCTTTTGCGAAGCCGGACTATCTCCAATGGGCGCCGGTGCTGCCTAAAACGCGCTCGGGTAAGATTATGCGGCGTATTTTGAAGAAAATCGTCGCAGGCGAGACCGCTTCCGACTTGGGAGATATCTCGACGCTGGCTAATCCAGAGGTCGTCTCGGATCTCGCCGCCCAGGCTTGCAAGGTGTCTCGTCCGGCTTGACCGCCCGCCTGCCCCCGGCTTCGGGCCGCTTTCGGGGGAGCAGTGGGCTCGCCCTGAAAACACAAAAAAGAGGCGAACCAACCGCCTCTCCCCGCAAAAACGACAAAAGAGAGAGCACAGCTCTCTCTCTCTTTTCTCTCCCGCTTTCCCGCTTTGGGTCTTGACGGAAGCACCTCGCCTCTCCGTTCTCCGCCGCCCTCCCTGCCGCCCCGCCTCACAGAAAAGAAAGGGGGACGCCGAAAAAGAGAAAGACTCCCCGCCCTCCCCATTGCTCTCAGACGAGAGAGCAACAGGGAGGGGGAGAGCCTCTAAAGAGGTGAAAGAAGGGAGAACTAGAAGCTGAAGCCTAAGCCGACGGTCAGCCGCAGACCTTCATTTTGATCCGCATCGTCCCCATTGGTATAGGCGGCCAGCTTAAACGTCACCCCATCCGTGATGGCATAGGTGGCGTTGAGGTCAAGCGTAAGATCCGTCTCGGCATCTTCCTGCGACAAGTCAGAGAGCTCACCAGAACCCTCGTCGACCACACCATTCGTGTAGGTTTGGTCTGTCCGGACACCGGCCGAACCGTCGGCGGAATCATCGGCTCCCTCAGCTTCATCCGAGGCCATGATCGAGACAACCGTGAGGGATATGCCGATGGGTCCATTGCCCCAGCCGACACCCAGTCCCACTTGCATACCGTTATCATCGGTGTTCGTGGGCAGACTCACAGAGGTGGAGACATCGATAGCCCCCAAGTCCAGAGCCACACCAGCCGTGATACCACCCTGGTCTTCGTCCGCATTGAGCTCTTGACCAGAGAACCATCCCAGACCGAAGGTGACGATGGCCACTTCCGCTTTGACCCCGGCTTCAATGGCGAAATCGGTCGTTGTGCGTTCGCCGCCGTCTTGGATTCGGTTGCCTGCAATCCCCGCGTCCGGATTGGGGGTCATAGCCTGCGCTTCGGCATCGCCGCCCTGACCAGCATCCAGGTCATCCGCATTGCGGAGCCGGTAGGGCTGAACAAGGGAAACACCCAAAGAGACGGGCCCAAGAGACGGGGCGTAATAAGTGACCTTCATCGCGTCGCCAGAGTCGTATTTGGTGTTGGAATTATTCGCAATCCCAACTGCGACGAAGTCGGCTCCGACGGCGAGCCTGTCGGCAGCCCCGTCCTCATACCCCATCACGAAAGAACCGAAGCCACCATTGATGTGTCCGTGCACTTCCTCCGTGATGACCGTGACTTCCCCCTGCTCGGGAGAGCCAGCAAGCCGAACGTTGTCCGTATTGTTATCCACGGCCCCAGAGTTCGTCACCTGAAGCTGGATCTCAAAACCTGTTTCGAGACCCATATCTGTGACACGATCCCCCGAGACGACCACCTCTGGGTTGTCAAAGTAAAAACGCGGGGCCGCGTCCGCGTCAAAATCGTTAGAGTCGTCATCGTTCGGGTCGACTACGTCAAGCCGAAAATCGAACGAAGTCGAAACAGTAACAACACCATCTGCCGCCCGAGCGAGAGTCCCAAAGAGACCAAATGCCAGCAGGGCAGCTCCTAAAGCCAAAATTCTTTTCATGCCGATTCCTCCGGTATGCTAAAAAAAAAGAGATAGAGGCCTCTCCCGACAGGGGAAAGAGCCTCGCCTGAGAAGGAACCCACCCCGAGTCCACCCGAACCCAAAGAGCGAGCCTGTTCTCTCAACTCAGACCCTCCACCCGAAAGAGAGAACCCCAAGAACCCAAGTCCCGAGAGCAAAACCGAGTGAAAACTCTGATGAGCTGAAGGAGCAGCAGTCAAGCCGTCCTCCCAGACAAAGGGCACATTTGCACGGAAAAAAAGAAAACACAACTATTTTATTCTTTTTCTTGTTTTTTTTACTTTTCACTCTTTTTGTTTCAAATTTGTAACATAACTTTACATTTCGTCTCTAAATCCCATCCGTTTGTTTCAAAGCCTTGCGTTTCGGACGTCTCGGGGGCGTCTCGAGGGAAGGCGGCGGGCAAGGCGGTGGAAAAAAAGGAGGGATTGTGTGAGACACACATATATATACGTGTATACGTGCGTGCACCCGTGAGCGTGCCCCCCTCGCCGCCCAGGACGAAGAGGACGGCAGGGCAGGGGGCCCTTACGGACTCTGGCTTAGCAGTTCCGTTTTCAGGAATTCGATACCGAAGCCCGCCAGGCCGACATAGGCTCGGTCGGCGTGGGCCAAGAGCCGAATGGACTTGACGCCCAGGTCTCTGAGAATTTGAGCACCGATGCCAATCTCGCGCCACGACGTCAGCTGCGAGTCCTTCGATTCCACGACGCCGACGGCGCCTCGGCGCAGATAGACGATGATGCCGCGCTTCTCTTCGCCGATTCGACGCAGGCTTTCGCGGAGGCCCTGACTCGAATCGGTGAAAACATCGGCGAAAATATCATCAGGGAGGTGCTCTTTGTGAAAGCGAACCAACACCGAGGCTCCATCGCCCAATTCGCCGAAAACCATCGCAAAATGACACGCATGCGCCTCGAGCATGGGCTGAAAATTCGGCCGATAGCTATAAACCCAAGCCGGCCCCGCCGCCGTGGCTCGAGGCTTGGCCGCCACGCGCGTCAAAAGCGATTCGCTCTCCTGACGATAGCGGACCAAATCGGCGATGGTCACCACGCGAATGCGGTGGTGGCGAGCGAATTCTAGAATCTGCTCGCCTTTTTTGACGCTGCCATCGTCATTGACCAACTCGGCGAGCAGGCCGACCTCGGGGAGCCCCGCCAGACGCGCCAAATCTAAAGCCGCCTCGGTATGGCCGGTCCGAACCAACACGCCGCCCTCGCGCCCCACTAGAGGAAAAATATGACCCGGCCGGACAAAATCCTGGGGGGCGTCCGAATTCACGAGAGCTAAAATGGTCCGACACCGCTCCTCGGCGGAAATGCCCGTCGTCAGCCCATGCCGATAATCCACCGACACCGTGAAAGCCGTGCTCAGAGGCGCATCGTTTTGAGCAACCATGGGACGGAGCTCTAGACTCTGAGCGCGGGCCGAACGAATCGGCGTGCAGAGAATGCCCGACGTATGACGGATGAAAAACGCAACCAAGGCAGGCGTGACTTGGCTGGCCGGGAGAACTAAATCGCCCTCGTTTTCGCGCTCTGGGTCGTCCACCACAATCAGAGGCCGCCCCGCTTGGAGCTCTTTGAGAGCCTCCTCTATGGACGCCGTTTCTGGGCCCGCAATCGGGGGCAGAGGCACCCGAGCAGGGAGCTCTTCCGGGAGCTTTCCCCCCCCCGCAGGCTCTGTAGATTCTGCAGATTCTGAAGAATGGAATGCTGAAGGCATGCGCTGTTTCACCTCACGCCGGCCAAGGCCGTCTCGATCAAATCCACACAATAAGGCGCGAAGGAAACCCGGCTTTGAAAGAGAAGGGTCTCGCTTCCCAGGCAGGCTATCATCACGTGAGCCGCGCCAAAGCGCGTGTGGACTAGCTGACCCGACCGAGCCAGAGCCCTGGAAAAATCTAGCGCAATGAATTTCTGCAGAACGAAACGAGCCTGCTTGCCCCGAATCTCGAATCGGGAAAAGGCCTCGCTGAGTTCTACCAGATTGGCCGTCGCTCGCACGCCAAGAGCCCGGCGGACTTTTTCTTCCCGAATCGATTGAGGCGATTGAGGAGCTGGGGGGGTCCGGGATGTCCGAGAGGTCCGGGGGGTCCGGGAAGCTCGCCCCGAACCCCCCGAGCCCTTGGCCGAAACTTTGCCCGAAGCTTTGCCCGAACCCTTGGCTGAAACTTTAGCCGCTTCGGGAGAGGGCGGGGGCGTCTCGTCGGGTTCCGCCGGATGAGCCCAGAGGACGGACTCGGGGTCTATCCAATACAGCGTATCTTGGCCGGAACTCACGAACGCATTGGCCGCGGGAAGCTTCCAAGGCCCCAGATCGCGCGCGAGAACCGTCAATTCCTTCGGTTTCGCCCGGAGTAGAAAGAGCCGCTCTGGAGGCCGCAGGCGTACGGAAAAAGAGCCGCCATGAGCCAAAAAAGCCCCAGATAGAGCTCCACCAAAAGACCCACCGTTTGCACGGCCGGTTGCACTGTCGTTTGTTTCGCTTGCGTTTCTCATGGAGCGTCTTTCCTTTTCATGTTCTAGCCGCTTCGCTTCGGAGGGCCGGGGCCGACCGAGCCGGGGCCGACCGGAGCCGAGTCCGCTTCTTATCATAAAAGACCGGGTCGCAATAGCGAATCCTGAGGCCTCGGCGTTCACCCGGCACGAAAACAAACCCCGTTTGTCCCACAAGTTGGCGCCCGTTCCGAACCAAACAGAGCCCAAAACAACGCTGCAAAACAGGACTGAAATAACACGAGGAAATATGACCAATGCTATTGTAGGGCCGCCGAATTTTGGCGTGCTCCATCAGAGCCGCCCCCTCGGGGAAGACGAAATCGGGGCGTTCCTCGGCGACAAAACCGACGAGATGTTTACGCCCAGGAGCCCGCATCGCAGGCCGCTGGAGCGAACGCTTGCCCAAAAAATCCTTTTTGTCGGAAGCCACCAGCCAGCTCAGCCCCGCATCCAGAGGCGTCACCGTCCCATCCGTGTCCTGCCCGACAATGATAAAGCCCTTCTCTGCGCGCAGAAGGTGCATCGTCTCGGTCCCGTAGGGCGTGATCCCGTGAGGCGCCCCCGCCTCCAAAAGAAGCCGCCACAGACTTGGCCCCAGACGCCAGGGGACATTGATCTCGAAGGCCTGCTCCCCCGAGAAGCTGATCTTGAACAAACGCGCCGGCAAGCCGCCTATATCTGCTTCCGTAAAGCCCATGAACGGGACAGCGCGAAGATCCACAGAACACAAGGGCTGAAGCACCGTAGACGCTCTGGGTCCCGCAAGAACGACAACGGCCCATTGCTCGGTGACCGAGGTCGCGAAAACAGATTTGTCCGGCCACTCGGTCTGGAGACAAAACTCGATCCAGTCTAGAACGCGCGCGGCCCCGCCAGTGGTGGTGGTCATATGGAAAAGATTGCGCTCCAGGCGCGTCGTGACGCCGTCGTCGAAGATCATGCCGTTCTCATCCAGCATCACCCCATAGCGGGCACGGTGGAGGCCTAAATCCCGCCATCGATTCGTGTAAAGCATCTCCAGGAGCCAGACGGCATCGCGGCCGGCGAGCTCGATTTTCCCAAGCGTAGAACCATCAAAGAGCCCCACGCCGTTCCGCACCGCCAGAGACTCGCGTTGGACGGCTTCGTCCATGGTCTCGGACGTGCGCGTGTAAAAAAGAGGCCGCTTCCAGTCGCCAACATTCTCGAAGACCGCCCCGGCCTCCACGTGACAGCCGTGGAGCGACGTCTGACGCGTCGGGTGAAACCGGCTCCCGACCAACGGAGCCGCCACGGCTCCCAAAGTTATAGGGATATAGGGCGGCCGAAACGTCGTCGGCGATAGCTCTTGGGTGGCTTGTCCCGTGACTTGACCTAAAACCGCGAGACCCTGAACCCCAGAGGTCTTTCCCTGGTCCGTCCCCATGCCCAACGTCGTGTAGCGCTTGAGGTGTTCCGTCGAACGATAGCCCTCTTGGCACGCCAGCCGGACGTCCGAGGCGACAACATCGTTTTGAAAATCTATAAAGTGTTTTTCTCGGTCCCACCCGTCCAGAAGCCGTAGCGTTTCTCCCAAAAGAGGCCCGTCGTCGCCTCGCAAGGCGACGCGTCCCCCGGGGGATTGCCCAGAAGCTTGCAGGATCTCCCGCAAGCCCCAGAGCCCGTTGATAGCCCCGACGCACGTATGTGTCTGCCCCCGCACCTGCGAGGCGAGCACAGGGACATACGCAAGACAAGCCTCCGAAAACGAGAGAGCTCCCCCCATCTGAGACCACAGATGCACCGTCGGCGTCCACCCGCCCGAAACCAAGACCGTGTCGCAGGCGAATTCCAAAACGGGCCCCTCGAAGCGGCCTGTCGCGCCCAGGCGTCTCACCGAGACCCCCCGGACACGCAAGGCTCCGGCAACGCCAGCCAGCGCGAAGCCATGATAAATAGGCACATCCGCCTCGTGAGCCCGTTGGTGCCACACGCCTTCGGCGGCTTTGGCTTTCTCGCGCCAGTCCAGACACAAGACCTCGAGCCCCGCCTGCTGAGCCGCTAGAGCCGATTGATAGGCCGAATCATTATTCGTGGCGACCACCAATTGGCGTCCCGGCACGACGCCGAACCGCCGCAGATAGGTCAGAAAAGACCCCGCTAGCATAATGCCGGGCCGGTCGTTATCTTTGAACAGAAGCGGCCGCTCTAGAGCTCCCGTTGCTAGAATCACCCGTTCGGCTCGGATCCGGAGCAAAGCCTGGCGCGGCGGGAGGGCGTCGGCCGTCTGCCTCCAGGGGGTCTGACGGGCTCCGCCGGGTCCAATGCCGGGTCCAATGTCCGGGCCCTGATAGGGCTCGAGCTGCTGAAGAGCGGTGAGAAAATTGTCCTGATACCACCCCGTAACAGTCGTAGACGTCATACAGGTGACATTGGGGAGGGCCTCCAGGGCTTGGAGCCGAGCCTCAAGCCACGCCCGAACAGGGCGATTATTGAGACGCAACGCCGGGTCCGCAACCCGCAAATAACCGCCAAACTTGTCGGCTGTTTCCACCAGCAGGACTTTCTCCCCTTTTTGGCCGTGCTCGAGAGCCGCCTGGAGGCCCGCAAGCCCGCTCCCGACAATGAGCGTTTCAGGGAAAAGATGCGTCGTGTCATACCACGCTGGGTCGGCCCCCTCGGGGGCGCGGCCGAGCCCGGCGATGTGCCGAATCAGAGGCGACCAAAAACGCCACCCATTCCGGCCAGGCCCCAACATGGCTTTGTAATAAAATCCGGCGGGCAAAAAGCGCGCGAGGCCTCGGAAGACGCCGCCGACGTCCCAGACGGGACTCGGGAAACAATTCTGACTATAGAGCAC
This sequence comes from Alphaproteobacteria bacterium, assembly GCA_965203415.1. Taxonomy (GTDB): domain Bacteria; phylum Pseudomonadota; class Alphaproteobacteria; order CBDBCS01; family CBDBCS01; genus CBDBCS01. The sequence goes on from CBDBCS010000006.1 coordinate 1,442,971, forward strand.
CAGTCCCTCTTCGAGGGGAATGTCCGTCAAACGCGTGTTCGGAAGACGATACGCCCCCTGAAAAACCGTTACCAGCCCATTGGGTTCCTCGCTCCCGGCCCCGAGCAGACCGCGCGGGCGATGATACTTGAAGCTCCGGCCGACCAGAAGCCTGTTGTGAGCCAAAAGAGCCGCCGCAACCGGCTGCCCCGCAACGCCCCATAAAAGCCGTCCGTCCAGACGAAACGAAACCAGCCGCCCGCCCGTGCTCGGTTGACTGTCTTCGTTCGCTGTCGGGCCCGTCGTCGCATTTGGGGCTGCCTCGGTTGTTAGGCGCGATTCGTTCTGCTCCCCATAGCCGGCGAGCCGATTGAATTGCCTCGGAAATTGTCCCGGTGTGACCTTTCTTGGCGTGTTCCTCAGGAGTCTCACTTTTCTTTCCCTCCTCGAGCGCGACGGCCTCCCCCAGCCGAGTCCCCAGCCGAGTCCTTGGCGGCGGGGCGGCTCTTCTCACCGCTGTCGGGCCTGCGTCCCCTTTTCGAGGCCGGCTTTCCGGCGGATGAGCTTCTTGTGCCTAGCTTTTTCCCCGGACTTTTTTCTCGCGGGTTTTTGGTCCCCAGCTCAAAACTATAGAGGCCTCGGTCGTTACGTGTGTCTCGCATGACGTAGAAATAGCGTCGACAGCCGAAAGTGTGGCGCCACAATTCGGGTTGTTCCCCCTTTTTGTTGGTGTGGAAAAAGAGATAATCGGCCCAGGCCGCGTCGCTCGCGGCACTCGGATTGCGAGGGCGCCCTCGGAAGGCCTCGTGATGGGCAGAGAACTCGGCCTTGTCGCGTTCGCCGCAATAGGGGCACTTGACCCGCATGTTTCTCTGCTCTCTAGTGCGCGACGGCTGCCGCGGCTCCTTCGTCGATGAGGGCTCCTTTGGCGAACCGGTCCAGGCCGAAGGGTTCGGCGATCGGATGCGGCCGGTCCTGACTCAAAGAGGCCGCCAGGACATAGCCCGCTCCCGCCGTGGCTTTGAAGCCGCCCGTGCCCCACCCGACATTCAGATAGAGCCCCTTGACAGGGGAGGCCGACAAAATGGGCGACCGGTCATAGCTCATGTCGACGACGCCGCCCCAGTGACGCATCAGACGGAGCCGCGAAACAAAAGGAAAGAGCTCGCACAGGGCCGAGACACACGTCTCCATCGTGTGGAAAGCCCCTCGCTGGGCGTAGGAAATAAAATCATCGGCGCCGGCACCGATGACGAGTTCGCCTTTATCCGATTGGCTCATGTAGGCGTGGACGCTATTGGACATCACGACGGTATCCAGAACGGGCTTGAGGGGCTCACTGACCAGAGCCTGAAGCGGGACCGAGACAAGCGGCAGACGGAACCCCGCCATCTCGGCCATCTGTCCGGCGTGACCAGACGTAACCAGAGCCACCTGTTGAGCCTCGATGCGGCCACGCGTTGTTTCGACGCCCTGGACTTGCCCGTTTTTGATGAGAAAGCCGGTGACCTCGCAATTCTGGAGGATATCGACCCCGGCCTCGTCTGCCCCGCGTGCATAGGCCCAAGCCACGGCATCGTGGCGCGCCGTCCCTGCATTGGCTTGAAACAGGCCTCCCAGCACGGGGAAACGCCCGTTAAGCTGGAGCGTGGGCACCCGGGCCGCAATACGCGCCGGCGACCAGAGCTCTTGGGGAATGCCCTTGAGATGATTCGCCCCACAACGCCGCGTGATATCACACAAATCATGGTGCGAGTGCGCTAAATGCAGAACCCCCTTCGGGGTATACATGATATTGTAATTCAGCTCGCGCGAGAGGGTCTGAAACAATTGGACCGACAGATTATAAAGAGCCGCGCTCTCGTCCTGCAGGTAATTAGAGCGGATAATCGTCGTATTCCGCCCCGTGTTGCCGCCGCCGAGCCAGCCCTTCTCCAGCACCGCCACAGAGGTAACGTTAAAAGTCCGCGCCAAATAATAGGCCGCCGCCAGGCCGTGGCCGCCTCCGCCAATGATGAGGACGCGATAACGCGGCTGAGGGTCCGGCGTACGCCACGCCGGGCGCCACCCAACGTGCGACCGCAACCCCTGGCGGAAGAGAGACAAAAATGAAAAACGGTCGGCCGGCATCGTTAGAATAAGCAGGCATCTTTATACGATGCTATGCCCAGGCAGGCAAGTCCTTCGAGCAAATTTTTCAGACGCGAGGCGCCGCTGACGCGAGGCACCGCTGGGCGCCGTCGTCAAGACCCCCGTTGTCAAGATCTCTGAGAACGATAGGCACCGTTAATCTCGATATAGCCGTGCGTCAGGTCGCATCCCCACAGCGTTGTCTCTGCCGTTCCGACGCCCAAGTCGATCCGGATGTGGATTTCCTGCTCTTCCTGCAGATAGCGCGAGACCCGCTCTTCGTCATAGGTTTCGGCGACGGCTCCGTTGCAGGCCACAAGGTGCGCGCCAAGCCAGAGTCTTAAACGTTCCGGATGGATCGAATCGAGACCCGTTTTTCCCACAGCCATGACGATGCGCCCCCAATTGGCGTCGCCGCCATAGAGCATGGTTTTGACAAGAGGGGCCTCGAGAACGGCTCGAGCGATGGTTTCGGCGTCGTGGTCGTTGCGGGCTCCTGATGTGGTGACGGTGACGAATTTCGTGAGGCCCTCGCCGTCTTTGGCGACCTGGAGGGCTAGGTCCTGACATAAAGCTTCCAAAGCCTGTTGAAAAGCGGCCCGCGAAACGGGCCCCGCGTGGCCCGTCGCGGCTAGGAGGACGCTGTCGCTCGTGGAGCACTCGCCGTCTACGGAGATTCGATTGAAGCTCTTCTGGCAAGCCTGGGCCAAGTCGGCTTGGAGCTCTGCGGCCGGCACCGAGGCATCCGTGAACAGAAAAGCCAGGACCGTCGCCATATCGGGAGCCACCATCCCAGAGCCCTTGGCGAGGCCCACAAGACAGGCCGAGCTGCCCTCGATGCGGCGGCAGGCTCCCTTGGGGTATGTGTCGGTCGTCATGATGGCTTGAGCCGCTGTCTCCCAGTCGATGGGGCCGGTCGTCTGGCCGGGGGTCCGGCCGGTCGTCTGAGACGCCTCTTCTGCGGCCCCGGCCGCGGTCGGACTCGAGGCGGCCGCCAGCATGCCGCCCAGGTGTTGCGTGATCCGAGAAGCCTCCATCGAGGCCCCAATCACCCCTGTCGAGGCGGGAAAAATCGTGGTCTCGGGGACCTTCAGGTGTTTGGCCAGCTCGGTGCAATAGGTCCGAACGGTCTCGAGGCCCTGCCGCCCCGTGAAGGCGTTCGCGTTCCCCGCATTGCAGATGAAGGCTTTTGCGCACGGGCCGCCGCCGACGGCGGCGGCGACGTCAGCGACCGGGGAGACCGGGGACTCGGCCGCCGATTGTGGTGCCCTTGTCCGCATGTTGTTCCGAATCCACGCGATGGGAGCCGACGGTAGAGCCGACCGCGTGACAACTGCCGCGACTGGACAGGGCTCACCCGCCGGGTCAGAGAGCACGGCAAGCCACAAATCGTGCCGCCCTTTATAGACCATCTCCGTCGCGGCGACGGCCATTTGGACGCCTCTTAAGGCGGGCAGACTCGGGAAGACGGCGGGGGCAAAAGGAGAACGAAAAGTCTCCCTCGAGGGCTCGCGTTCCGAGCGTCTATCTTCCGAGGCTTGGTCTTTCATCGTGTTTCCCGAACAAGCGCATAATTAATGAACAGAATCGAGGGGAGCTTTGTCAAAGCCTCTGCGATAGGGACGCGGCAGGCAAAAAACACCTGCAGAAAGGGCGATGGGCGGAACAAGGCCTCGACGAACAGCGGTCCATGAAAAAAAAGGGAAAAGAACAAAAGAGCCCCCAGCTGTCACCCCGATCCGGTCCTAAATTTCTTTTGTTCCGGCGTTTCTCTTTTGCGGAAGGCACCCAGAACTCCTCCACGTGGGGGCTCGAGCACACTTTACGGGTCCTCCCGGGACGACCCCCAGACAGATGGCGAGAACAAAAGGCAAGCTCAGACAGAACGCCTCCCGCGTGCCTCGAGCTCCCCCGCGTGTCAGGAGCCGCGTGTCAGGCGCTGCCTTCCGTCGCCGCTTGCACCTCTTTCAGGACCTCTTCGACGTGGCCCGGCACTTTGACGTCCGTCCACATGCGCGCGATCTTGCCCTTTTTGTTAATGAGATACGTATCCCGCCGAATCCCGTGATAAGAGCGCCCATACATGGATTTTTCGACCCAGACCTTCCATTGCGTGGTCACGGTCCCGGCCTCGTCGGAACCCAGGAGAACGCCAAGATTATATTTCTTGATGAACTTCTCGTGCTTGGCGATGGAGTCGCGCGACACCCCGATAATAACCGTGTCGAGCTTCTCAAAGGCCTCTAATTGGGCGGTAAACTCGTTGCCCTCTTGGGTACACCCTGGCGTGTCGTCTTTGGGGTAGAAGTACAAAACGACGTTTTTCTCGCCTTTATGGCTTTCCAATTTAAACGTTTGAGGGCCTTCTCCGGCCTCCATCATGGCCTGCGACGTCACAGGCAAAACTGTCGGAGGCGGTATATCGCCTTTCTGTAAATACATAGAGTCCTCTTTTCCTGTTCAAAAAACCCGGTACAAGGCCATTCCATGCCATGCCATAATAAAAAAAACCGGGAAACGGCCGGGAGACAGCCAGGATACAACCCGAGTACAACCAGGGTACAACCCGGGGCCAAGCCCAGAACCAAGGCTAGACTAGGCCTAAAAGGGGAAAATGGCAAGTCTTATTTTTCAAAAAAAGAATGATAGACCTCCAGAACCTGTTGGGTTCTTGTCGCGACTTTTTGGGCGGTTGCCTGGCGCGACGCTCCGAAATTTTTCTGAAAAAAAGACTCTCCAGGTGGGTCCGTCGGGCCACACTGGTTGAGGCGAAACAAAGCCTGAACACGCCCTAAAAATTGATGTGCGGCCGACAGGCTCTGGCTTTGAGGGCTCGTGACAAGCCCGGCTTCCGCGAGTCTTCGAATCAGAGCCAAACTATAAGAGGCCTGGCTATAAGATGTCCGGGGGTAGGGGGCCAGCACCACCGGATGCCCAGAGGCATGCGTCAGAACTAAAGCCGCCAAAATCTGGTCGATATCCATCAGACCGCCCCGCCGATATTTGACGTCCCACAGGGATTGAGCCGGGAACGCCTCGGAAATTTTGGCGCGCATGTCCAAGCAGGCCTCTCGAATGAGACCCCAGGTGATCGTTTGTCCTCGAATCGGGGCGGGCCTCAGGCGTTGCAGCTCGGTTTCGACCTCGGCACACAGGCTGGGGTCGCCGGCCACGGGGCGGGCTCGGAGGAGGGCAAAGCGCTCCCACGCCCAGGCCTGCTCGAGGTGATAGCTCACAAAATGGTCCAGCCGCGTCGCCAGAGGCCCATCGCGCCCATAGGGCCGAAGCCGAAAATCGGACTCATACAGCTTCCCGACCGAGGTCGGGGTCGACAAAGCCATCGTCAGACGCTGCACGAAATGGCTGTACCAGTGGGTCGCGTCCTTGCCTTTGCCCGGCTTTTGACTCGGTTTTTGACCCGTTTTTTGACCCGGGGACGCGACAACCATGCCCCCGAGGCTCTGGGCCCCTTCAGGGGCGTCGTAAAGGCAGAGCAAATCCAAATCCGAATCGGGGAGAAGCTCGCGGCCGCCCAGTTTTCCCAGACCGATGAGACAAACGCGTCCGCCCGGCAAAGGGCCGAAGCGCGCCACCATTTCCCGGTGAATCCTCGCGCAGATTTGCGTCAAAAAGCCCTCGCATGTTTCGGTTTCGCGCCCCATCAGCTCTTCGAGCTCCATTCTGCGGTCCAAGAGGTCTATTTCCAGCCTGAATCGATTATCCAGCCGCTCCAGCCGCACGCGGTCGAGCCAGGCTTCAAAGGGCTCTTCCTGATGGGACTCCGGAGGCATATCGCCCGTCGATTGGCTCGCCGACTGGCCCGCCGATTCGATTCGAGGCCCCAGCCGGACGGGCGTCGGAATCAGAAGATTCTCGAAAAGCACCGGCCGCCGCAAGAGGGCTCGCGTCGCCCCCGGGGCAAAACACAAAATATCTAGAAGCCTCTGGATGAGGTTTGGATGGTGCTCTAAAAGAGCCAAAAGCGTTTGAATCGGAGGCACTTTGATAAAAAAGCCATCCAGTTTCCGCAGGACCGCGTCGGGGTGCTCGCGCTGGACGATGGACGCCAGGAGAAAAGGCGTCAAATGCTCGATGCGGGTGCGGGCTCGGGGGAAGCGAAATACCCGATACGCCCCGCTCGCCCAGAGCGCGATGGTCTTCTGAGCCTGTACCGGGTCCGCGAAATGCCCTAACAAAGACGCCAAAGACGCCTCCCGAGACACAAGGGTGCGGGCGTTTGGCCCCTGACCGTTGTCTTCTGGCTCCTCCCGCTCCCGCTTGAGGGCGTTCCCCGGCGTGATTTTATAGAAGGTCTCCAGATACAGGCTCGAGACCTGGTTTAAACAAAGAGCCAGTTCTCTCGCCAGAGTCCCAGGGGCCTCATAGCCGCAAAAAAGAGCAAAAACTTCAAACGCCGCCACCGTTTTGGGGAGCTGATGCGTCTGTTGATTTTCCTGCATCTGCAAGCGGTGCTCCAGACTGCGGAGGAATACATAAGCCTGACGCAATTGCGCCGTGACCCGAGGCGTCAATTTGCCAGCCCGCTCTAATTGCCCCAGAGCCTTCAGCGTGCTCTTTTCCTTGAGAGAAGCGACGCGCCCGCCCCACAAAAGCTGGAGCGTTTGGACGTGGAACTCTATTTCTCGGATGCCCCCTCGGTCGCGCTTGAGGTCCCACCCCAAAAGAGCCGGTATCAGACGAGACGCAGGCATGTCCGGGGGCGGCGGGTCTTTGCCGCTCCCTTGTCGGTCGATGCGCTCTTTCAGCTGGCGGACGTCCTCAAAGAGCGTGTAGTCTAAATAACGCCGCCAAATAAAATCCCGAATCTGTGCCATAAACCAGCTGCCCAATTCGAGGGAGCCGGCCACAGGGCGGGCTCGAATCAGAGCCGCTCGTTCCCAACTCGAGCCGAAAGACTCGTAATAGGTGAGCGCGTTTTGAATGTTCAAAACAGGCGGCGTCGCACTCGGGTCGGGCCGAAGCCGTAGGTCTACGCGGAAAAGAAAACCCGAGGCACTGTGTTCCTCCAGCGTGGCGATGAAGTTTTTGACGGCTCGAACCGCGAATTTATGCGGGAGAGGCGGGGTGCCGCCACCGCCACTCTCGCCGTCTGGAGCCTGGTCTGGCGGCTTATAAAGTAAAATCAGATCGATATCGCTGGCGTAATTGAGCTCCATGCCGCCCAATTTGCCCATGCCTAGGACGGCGAATTGCTCGGGCCTGAGCTCTGGATGAGCGGCGGCCATGGCCATCCGCAGCGCAAGCTGACAGCACCCGTCGGCGAAACGCGACAGAAAGCCGACGGCCTCTGACAAAGAGAGACGCCCGGCGAGGTCTCCCAGACTCACCGCCAAAAAGAGGCGTTCTTTGAGCACCCGCATCTGATGACTTATCGGCGCCTCGGGGTCGGTCGAGGCGGCCTCTTCCGGGATAGAGCCCGGAATAGAGTCCGGGCTAGAATCTGCCCGAGCCCCTTGTTCCAGGTGTTCCAACCGGCGTTCAAGCCGGTGCAACTGGGCGAGTTCGGTTTCGGCCAGCTCGCGCGCGTCGCCCTGGAGGCACTGGGCGACATAGTCGGCGTGCCTCTGACCGGTGAGACGCAAAAAGGGGGAAGCCTCAAGCCCGCCCCAAAAAAAATGAGACGGCGCAAGCTGCTGAAAAAAACGCCCTTTTTCGAGCCACATCTCTCGGAAGAAGGGCGCCTCTGGTCCGGGAAGAGGCGGAAAGACCTGCATAGACCTCCAGCATAGCGTCCCGTCCGAGAAACACAATCCGAAAAAATTGATCTCAGAGCCCTCGTTCTCCGGGGCGAGAAAGACTCGGGGCGGGGTGTTGCCGTGCAAGCGGGCCCCTCAGAGAGGCGGCTGTCATCGCCCTCACGGCGGGGGAGCGTCGCCCGTGCAGATAGGGGGCCAGCAGAGAGGCGGCTGTCATCGCCCTCACGGCGAGAGAGCGATGGCCGCGCAGGTAGGCCAGCAGAGGTGCCTAAATAGAAGAGCAGGCTTTAGCTTTCTCGTTGTGGTTTTCGTCATGTTTTCGTTCTCTGAATCTTGAATAGAAGGGTTTGCAGGGAGGACGTGGCGTGTTCCCGTGTAGCCCCTATGTGTTGGGGGAGGCACCGGCTCGAGGGTCGGGCCGGTGCGAGGCGTTGTTTCAGTGTATTGCCCATGTGTTGGGGGAGGTGCCGGCGGCGCATCCATTTTTCGGAGCCCGTATATCCGGCTTGCGTTCTCTGGGCCCGTATATCCGGCTTGCATTCTCCGGGCCCGTATGCCCAGCTTGCGTTCTCCGGGCCCGCGTGCGGTCTGTGTTTCTGGTTTGTGCTTGCTGGGTCGTGTTTCCTGGCCCGTGTATCTGGCCCGTATGTCTAGCTTGCATTCTCCGGGCCCGCGTGTGGTCTGTGTTTCTGGTTTGTGCTTGCTGGGTGGTGTTTCCTGGCCCGTGTATCTGGCCCGTATGTCCGGCCTGCGTTCTCCGGTCCCGTATGTCCGGCTTGCGTTCTCCGGTCCCGTATGTCCGGCTTGCGTTCTCCGGGCCTGTGTATCTGGCCCGTATGTCCGGCTTGCATTCTCCGGGCCCGTATATCCGGCTTGCGTTCTCTGGGCCCGTATGTCCGGCTTGCGTTTTCCGGGCCCACGTGCGGTCTGTGTTTCTGGTTTGTGCGTGCTGGGTCGTGTTTCCTGGCCCTTGTATCTGGCCTGACGAGGTACGGTCTTACCTTCACGGAACGCGCCGGCTCGTGTATCTGGCCCGTATGCTCGGTTTGCGTTCCCCGGTTCCGCGTGTCTAGCACGTGTATCTGGCCCGCGTTCCCTGGACCGGGCGTCCCCGTGTTACCCCTTTGCCGGGTTTCTCTGCTGGGGCGTGTCGGTTTATTGGCTTCTCGGCAGACGTGCGGTCTGTGTTTCTGGTTTGTGTTTCCTGGCCCGTGTATCTGGCCCGACGAGGTGCGCTCTTACCTTCACGGAACGCGCCGGCTCGTGTATCTGGCCCGCGTTCCCTGGACCGGGCGTCCCTGTGTTACCTCTTTGCTGGGCCTCTCTGCTGGGGCGTGTCAGTTTATTGGCCTTCCGGCAGATGTGTGCTAGAAAAAGAACATGCCCGAGACTCGTGCCCGTCCCTCTGCCTTGCCTGTTGCCGCCGCCTCTGAGGCGTCTGCGGCGGCCGCGACGTCCGCTGCGTCCGTCGATGCCGGTTCGACCTTGCCCGCTGGCGTGCCATCGCTCGAGCTGGAGGGCGTCCCCAAAGGCGGGCGAGTCGCCGTCGCTATGTCGGGCGGCGTCGATTCTGCGGTGGCAGCGGTTTGGCTCCGGCACGCCGGTTATGAGGTGATAGGGCTCACCATGCGCCTCTACGGCGACGCCCCGACCGCGACGGCGCCCACCCGCCGGACGTCCAAGACCTGTTGCGCGGGTCAGGATATTCACGACGCGAAACGCGTCGCCGCCGCTTATGCGATTCCCCATTATGTCCTGGATTACGAGTCTCAATTCCGAAACCGAGTCATAGACGATTTTACCCAGACCTATCAGCGCGGCCAGACGCCGATTCCGTGTGTGCGTTGCAATCAATACCTCAAATTTGAGTCCCTCTTGACGTTTGCCCAGCAAATCGGAGCCGCCTGCTTGGTCACGGGCCACTATGTGCGCCGCTTGAGGCAGGGCCACGAGACATGGCTCGCTCGTGGGGTGGATGGCGACAAAGACCAGGCGTGGTTTTTGTTCGCAACCACGCTGGCGCAGCTTTCGTATCTGCGGTTTCCGCTTGGAGAGCTCCGCAAGACCCAGACTCGAGCCCTGGCTCGTGCCTTCGGGCTGGGCGTGGCGGAAAAAAAAGATAGTCAGGACATTTGTTTCGTGCCGAACGGCGCTTACGGAGACCTTCTCCGCCGGTTGCACCCCGACGCTCTGGAGGGCGGGGCCATCCTAGACCAAGAGGGGCGCGTTCTGGGCTCTCACGCCGGGGTGGCGCACTATACGGTCGGCCAACGCAAACGCTTGGGGCTGGGGGGGCGGCACGGAGCAAGCGAGACACAGCCGCTCTATGTGGTCGCCTTGGACCCGGTCCGACGGCACGTCATCGTCGGGCCGCGAGAGGCTCTCGCCCGCCGCGAACTCCAGCTGGAGGCCGTCAATTGGCTCGCTCGAGCCCCGGCCGTTGGTTCCTTCGACGTTCAGTATCGGTCCTCGATGACCCCGGTGCGGGCTTCTTTGGACGGCACTCGCGTTCGTTTTGAAGAGCCTCAATACGGCATCGCCCCGGGTCAGGCGTGTGTCTTTTTCGACAAAGAGCGTGTCCTCGGCGGCGGCTGGATCCAGGCCTCTTGAGAGAACAGGTGACCCCGGGGCATAGACGAACCGGGGCTCGAGGACGCCCCTCTCAAGCCGCCGGGTTTCCCGGGTCCTGTTGTGCCGCGGAGGACGAACGCGCTTTGCGAAAAAAGGCCACAATGAGGCGACCGACCTGGTCTCGGTCGTTCTCTAGATCGATCTGGGCCAGAGCCGGCTCCGCCACCTCGGGCGGAATCGTCCCCGAAGCCGTCCGAAGCCGGATGAGCTCCGCCACAAAAGCATTGTCAAATTCGGGGTGCCCTTGGAAACTTAGGGCGGCGTCCTCGTAAGCCAGTCCAGCCCAGGGACAAAACGCCGACGAGGCGATGACGGCAGCCCGAGGCGGTTTCACCACGACTTGGTCCTCGTGCATGGCTTGAATTCGCAACCGAGAAGGCGTTTTAGAGGACCCCTCTAGACGGTCGGGCTCGGCGAGACCCCCGCCGGCCAGGTCATAATCGTGCGGCCCGCATCCCCAGCCTTTTGCAGATTTCTCGACGCGCCCGCCCAGAGCCTCGGCCAGAATCTGGTGCCCGAAGCAAATGCCGACCACAGGCACCCGCGCGGCATAGGCCTCTCGAATAAAGGACTCCAGGCGCACCATCCAGTCCAGTTTTTCGCAGACGCTGTGGCGCGATCCGGTGATGAGCCAACCGTCGCAGTCCCGAATCGAATCCGGGAAGTGATTATCTAGGACATTATACGTCTCGAAGACCAGAGCCCTATCCGCCCGCTCGAGAAAACGCTCGAACATTTGGGCCGGTTGCCCGTAGCGCTCAGCTAGGGGAGACGCAACTCTACCGGTCTGCAGAATCCCTATACGCATGGCAATCTTTTCCATAAAGCGACACGCTCAAACATTGAAGCGAAACAGCACGACATCGGCGTCGCGGAGGACATAGTCTCGGCCTTCCGCCCGCATGCGCCCTGCTTCCGAAGCACCTCGTTGGCCATTGTATTGGATATAGTCATGGTAGTCAATTGTCTGGGCGCAAATGAAGCCTCGGGCGAAATCGCCGTGGATGGTCGCCGCCGCCGCCAGAGCCGTCGCGCCTCGACGGAGCGGCCATGCGCGCGTCTCTTTTTTGCCGGCGGTGAAAAAAACGATTAAATCCAGCAGCTCCATCCCCGTTTTGGTGAGCCGGTCTAGACCGGCCGTGTCCAGGCCATAGCTCTTTAGGAACGCTTGTTCCGTGCCTGCATCGAATTGTGCCAGCTCGGCTTCCATGGAGGCGGCGATCAATAAAACGGCATTGCCCTCCTGAGCCGCTCGCTGGGCGACGGCGTCGCTATAGGCATTGCCTGCGGGCAAAGCGGACTCTGGGAGATTACAGACATAAACGACAGGCTTCGAGGTCAAGAGATGGAAGGACTTGGCGAGCTCTTGGGCTTCGGCACGCAAAGAGCGGCAAGCCTGCGAAGCGGTTTGGCCCTCTGTCAGGCCCGCCAGGATTTTTTGGGCGATTTCGTGCCGCTCTGAGGCATTTTTTTTATCGGCTTTCGGCGCCGATAGGGCTTGGCGTTCTAACGAGACGCTCTGACGCTCCATAGAGGCCAGATCCGCCAGCAAGAGTTCGGTTTGGACAATCTCCAAATCCGCGATGGGGTCTATCTTCGGACGGGTGTTGAGAACAGACGGGTCCTCGAAACAGCGCAAGACGTGCAAAAGAGCGTCGGTTTCTCGGATATGGTGCAAGAATTGGTTGCCGAGTCCCTCGCCCTTGGACGCTCCCTGGACGAGGCCCGCAATGTCCGTGAGACCCACAGTGGCGGGGATAAGTCGCTCCGAATCCGCCAGAGCCGCAACTTTATGGAGCCTCGCATCGCGAACCAGGACTTGTCCTGCCTGCGGGTCTATGGTACAAAAAGGATAGTTTGCCGCCTCGGCCGCCGAAGAGCGCGTCAGAGCATTAAAAAGCGTCGACTTCCCAACGTTCGGAAGCCCGATGAGGCCGCATGTTAGGCTCATGGTTTCTTTTTCCCGTGTGTGCCTCTGCTTTGTACAACGCGCAGAGGTCTGACGACAAGGTGTGACTCAACCCATCAAAAGATTTTCCCGGCGAGGGTTCATGTTCATTCTCTCGGCCCCCAGCGGGGCGGGGAAGACGACGCTCGCCAGCCGGCTCCTGACGAGTGTGCATAGATTACGGATGTCTGTCTCGGTGACGACGCGCCCGCGCCGCCCCGGCGAGCAGGACGGCAAAGATTATCGCTTTGTCTCGGATGCCGAATTCGACCGCATGATCGACCAGGACGAGCTGTTGGAGTGGACCTCTATTTATCGCCAGCGTTACGGGACCCCCCGAAGAGACATCCTCCATTGGATGGCCGAGGGCATCGATTGCCTGTTCGACGTCGACTGGCAGGGGAGCGAACGCCTGGCTGGGGCTCTGCCCGACGAGTGCGTTTCAGTTTTGCTCGTGCCGCCTTCTATGAGCGCGCTGCGCGAGCGGCTTCAAAAACGTCAGACAGACACGATGGACCAGCTCCAGCTTCGGTTACGCCAGGCCGTCGCGCATCTGTCGCATTACAAGGCTTACGACTATATTTTGGTCAATGACGATCTGGACGAGGCTCTGAATCGTCTGCGCTCCATCCTGTATGCCGAGCGCGCCCGGCGACGGCGTCTCACCCAGTTGGACTCGTTTTTTCAAGAGCTCGCCGGGGAAATGCCCGGCGAAATGCCCGATTAGCCTCGGCCCCCACGAAACGGCCTTCTAGATGGCAAACGAAGACAATTCTGACAATTCCCAGAAGACCGAGCCTCCCACGCCCAGGCGTCTGGAGCGGGCCCGGCGCGAGGGACAAGTCCCCATCTCTAGAGAGCTCAGAAGCTGGCTTTTACTGGCTTCCGCCTGTGCGGTTCTGGTCTTTGCGGCGGGGCCTCTGAGTCGTTTTTTTCTGCGCATCTCGACGGGTTTCATCGAGAAAACGCACGAATTCTCGGCGGCTCCTGCGACGGTTCTTCGAATCGTTCGAGACTTGGTCCTGGATGTCGGAATTCTTTTAGCTCTGCCCTTCGGGGTTTTTCTCTTCATTGTGGTCGCGGCGAATATCGTCCAGGTTGGCCCGCTGTGGGCCAGCAAGAAGCTCCGCATTTACGGGAGCTCTATCAATCCGATTACGGGCCTCAAACAGAAATTGAGTTCCAATAATCTGGTCGAATTCCTCAAGAGCCTCTTCAAGATCGCGCTGGTTTTCATCGTCGGTTTCTGGGCTATTTTTCCCTCTTTGGAGCTTGTCGCGGACCTCCCCAATTGGGATACGGCGCTTTTAATGCCGCTCGTCCAGGAAAAATTGGGCATGGTTTTGCTGGCTGTTTTGATGGCCTATCTCGTTCTCGTTCTCTTAGACGTGGCTTGGCAGCGTTATATCACCTATGAGCGTCTCAAAATGACACGCCGCGAAGTCATGGACGAACGCCGCCAGACGGAGGGCTCGCCCGAGGTCCGGCAGCGTATCGCCCGCCTGCGCCGCGAACGCGGCCGAGCCGTCTTGTCTCAAGCGATGCGTCAGGCCGATGTGGTGATTACCAATCCGACGCATTATGCGGTGGCTCTGGCCTATAAACCCGCCGAGCACGAGGCCCCCGTGGTGGTGGCAAAGGGCCTGGATTTTCTCGCTCAGCGGATCCGAGAACTCGCTTTAGACCTGGGCATCCCGATCGTAGAGGACCCGCCGCTGGCCCGAGTCCTCTACGCCAATACAAGACTGGATGAACCCATCCCTCCGGATTACTACCAGGCCGTGGCGGAGATTATCAGCTATATTTGGAACTCGAGAGGGGCTCCCGGCGCCGGCCCCGGGGGTGCCACCGGGGAGCCGCCTGGCGGCGAGGCTCCGTGACGTCCTCTGGTTTCCCCGGGCGTTTTTATTTGATGTAGATGACCAGCTGGTTATAGCCCGGGGAGATTTTAATCATCGCGTTCTGGAAATTGACGGCTCCGAATTGATTCGCGCCGGTGCTCGAATACCCGACGGGCTCCTGAGGGTTCTTGAGCCAGTTGCGATCCAAAGCCGCATTCCCGTTCTTATCGATATAGGCGACAAAAGCATAGTCGCCACTGCTCAGCTCCAGCTGGCTTTTGTGGACGGCATGGTTCGCCCAGAACGTCGAGACGACAAAATCATTGATATTCTCAAGCCAGAGCTCTTGGTCTTCGTCCCGATAAATCGCCAGATAGATGGGGGCCTCGATGGAGAAGGGGTTCTGGATCAATAATTCGACGGTGCCGGCTCGAAGGGCGGGCGCAGGCCCCACGACAAGCCAGCCGCAGATAAGCACCCACACCGCAAAAAGAGCCCTCCATGGACGACTCAGACAGGCAGAACGGAGAGAAAAACGCATAAACAGAGCACCTCATGTTCATTCTATGACATCTGGAAAACCATCCGCTCGCAGGGAGAGGCCCGTATGTTCCTCGGCCAGAGCGACCACTTTCGGCGACCAGGCCTCCCCGCCGAAGCGGGCTTTGGCGGCAATAAAAACTTGCTCGGCCAGGGACACAAGGGGGAGCGGGACTCCTTGCGTTCGACCCAATTCGATGGCGAACCCCAAATCCTTCAGAGCCAGGTCCATCGTGAAGCCGATATTATAGCTTCCATTCAGGACGACCTGTGACTCGGTCTCGTGGACGAAGCTGTTGCCCGAGCTTGCCCGGATGGCCTCAAAGGCCAGGGCCGGGTCTATAGAATAGGCTTTTGCCATCAATAAAGCATCCCCGGCCACAACCAAGTGAACCAAAGCTAGCATATTCGTGATGATTTTGAGGATAAGAGCCTGCTCGTGGGTGCCAATGTAGAAAATTTTTCCGCCCATGGCTCTCAGAGTAGGCAAAGCTTCCTGATAGACCGCCTCGTCCCCGCCAACGAGCACGGTGATGGTGCCTCTGGCCGCCAAATGGACACCGCCCGTGACCGGCGCACTGAGAGGCCGTATGCCATGACCCTCAGCGAGCTCGACCAGAGTCGCAATCTCCCGAGGGGCATTGGTCGACATCTCGAGCCAGATTGTCCCCGGACGCATGGCAGGAAACAAGCCCGAAAGACACGCGCGCGTGGCTCGAGGCGACGGAAGACAGGAAATGCACATCTGACACGAAGCCAGTTTCTCTTTGACGGCGTCCGGCAAGGCCGTTTCGGTGGCTTCCCCGTGCGCTCCGAGGGCTACGGCTCCTTCGGCCACGCTTCGACGGACAGCTTCTGGCGATAAATCGTGGACGAAGACTCGATGGCCGTCCTTCAAAAGATTCTTGACGAGCTTCTCGCCAAGATTTCCCAGACCAAAAAAACAAATTTCCATAATAATTATAGAGTCCTCACACCGCGTGGTTCCGAACGCGTGTCCTATAGGCCATCCGGGGGCCGTCCGGGGGCCGTCCAGAGCGGCATGCTAGTCCGGAATGATTTCACTTTTCAAGCGTATTTTGAGGCCTCTTCTCGCGAGCCGCCAGGAGATAGCCCGGAATTTCCTCTCTGAGTTTCCGTCGCAAATCCGCCAGAGGAATGGTTTTCGTCCCTTCTTGGACCTGCCACCAGCTCCAGCCGTTACAGCTTTCGGTTCCCTGCAATTTGGCACCGACTTTATGGATAGAGCCTCTATGGCCCTGGCTGTGGACGCTGGCGTCGGCGGCGACACGCGCCTGAATCCGTCCATCCGGCGACACAAGTCGGGCACCCGCTTTGAGCAGACCGCTCTCCAGGAGCCGCCCGAACGGAATGCGCGGTTCGGTCCGCGGCGAGGGGATGGGGTCTAGCCATTTGTCCTCGGCATCGGGCAGAGCCCCTTTGATTCGAGCCTCGGCGTGGTGCAGATACGTCGTGTCGCGTTCAATCCCGATAAATTGGCGCCGAAGCCGTCGCGCGACCACCCCCGTCGTGCCAGAGCCCAAAAACGGGTCTAAAACCAGGTCTCCGACACTGGAGGTGCCCACCAGCACGCGATAAAGCAGGGCCTCGGGCTTCTGAGTCGGGTGAATCTTGTGGCCTTGGTCGTCCCGAAGTCGCTCTTTGCCCGAGCAAATCGGCAGAGCCCAATCCGAACGCATCTGTAAATCGTCGTTGAAACTCTTGAGCGAGTGATAGTGAAACTGATATTTCGCGCCCTTAGCTCGGCTGCACCACAAGAGCGTCTCGTGGGCGTTTGTAAACCGCATGCCGCGAAAATTCGGCATGGGGTTGCTCTTGAGCCAGATAACGTCGTTGAGAAGCCAGAAACCGATATCTTGGACGAGTTTTCCGACTCTGAAGATATTGTGGTAGGACCCGATGACCCACAAGGCTCCCTCGGGCTTGAGAAGCCGATACGCCTGGGTCAGCCAGGCGTGCGTGAACGTATCATAGGCCTCAAAGTTCTCAAAAAAGTCCCAGGCCTCGGTAACGGGCTCGACCGCCGTTTGGTCGGGGCGCCGGATCGGCTTCGGAATCTGGAGATTATAAGGCGGGTCGGCAAAAATAAGGTCCACGCTCTGGTCGGGCAGTCGAGCCATCGTCTCGATGCTGTCCCCCTGAAGCAGACGATAGCCTCGCGCGCCCAATCGAGGGAATGCTTGTGTCTCATCTGTCATAAAAAAGCCGCGACTGAACTGCGAAACCCGAGAACGCTGCGAGGAAAAAATTCAGCTCTGGGCGAGGGATCCCCCGTGAGCTTGTCCTGCGACAGCAACCGGGGGCATTGTGTGCATAAAATGTTGATTTGTCAAACGCCTGTCAAACCCCTATCAAGCCCCTGTCCGATGCCGGGGGCACGCCGAATAGGCCTTTATACGGGCCTCTATTCTATGTTTATTTTATATAGGGAGGTGCTCCGTACAACAGCGTTCTGGCTCTCCGAAGCGTGTCCCGGCCTCACCGGCTTTATCTTATATAGGCGGGTCTCTGCCAGTTCCGAGGCTGCCCGAAGCGCATCCGGTCCGCATCCGGTTCTTTCCTTATGCCTGTTCTTTGGGCTCTTTTTTTCTGTCCCCGGAGTTAAAAGCTTGTCAAAAGCTTGTCGAGAACTTGTCGGAAACTTGTTGAAAACTTGTCGCAAACGAAGAGGACAGAGAGCACTCTGTAGATTTTTTGTGGATTTATTTTTTTTCTCGCCTCGTGGGTCTCGCCGGGGTGGCGTGGAGACGCGCCAGAAAGAGGGCGGCCCCGGCCTGGCCCGGGCAGCCCCGGGTAGCTATAGCGGGCTTTCTTTCAGGTCTGTTCCTTTATGTTCCTTTATGTTACTTCGTGTTCCTTCACTCGAATCGAGTCTCATAGAGGCGCCAATAGATGTCGCTCTGGCGCAGGGGCCCGTTATCCGTGGCATAATGGGTCGGCGTTTTGCCGTGCACGTCCTGCGCTTTCGGGTCGGCTCCCTGGTCTAGCAGCCATTCGACCATCTCGGGCGTGCCGCTCGAGGCCGCCGCGTGCAGCAGCGTCCACCCATTGACCAGTCTCGATTCGATAGACGCGCCCCGGGCCAGAAAAAGAGCCAAAATCGCAGGGTTTTTCGAATGAGCCGCCGCGAGATGCATGGGCGTCCACCCCGCTTCCGTTTGTAACTGAGGGTCCGAAGCCAGGTCTAAAAAAAGCCCCACCATCCGAGGGTCCATCGCGTCGCGCGCCGCCCAGTGGAGCGGCGTGAGACCTCCCGTTGAAGGCAAAGCCGGGTCTGCGCCTCGGTCCAGAAGGCGTTGCGCAATGCTAGGACGCTTGGCGTGGGCCGCGGCGAGATGCAGCGGCGTGCGCCCGAGCTCGTCCGCGGCCTCTAGCGCAAGGCCGTCGTCGCGCGCCAACAGAAGAGCCAGAACCGGCGCAGGGGCAGAGAAGCGAACCGCCGCATGAAGAGGCGTCCAACCGTCTCGATTTTTGGCTTCCAAGCGGGCACCTCGCTCCAGCAAAAGCGAGAGAACCTCGGGCTTTTTGGAAAAAGCGGCGGCCGCGTGCAGCGGCGTGCGCCCCTGATTGTCGCGGGCTTGAGGGTCGCCGCCTCTTTCGATCAAATAATCAATGGTTTCGGTTTCCTTCGAGTAAATGACCGCAAAATGAAGCGGGGTCAGGCGACTCGAGTCGCGCGCACGGGGATTGAAGCCTTTGTGAATGTCTCTTTTGACCTTCCGAGGCGTCGCTTCGCGCCAATAAGCCGCCGTGCAAAAATCGAGACAGGCCGCCATGGGCGGGCGAGCCGGCTGGCAGGCTCCCAAGACGACCAGACCCACCAAACTGACTAGACCCACCGGGCCCACCCGGCCGACCGGGCCGACCGGGCCGAAGAGAACGACCGCGGTCCGGCGGGCGGCGAAAGCGGCCAAAGCGGCGAAAGCAGAGAAAAACGTCAGAAAAAGCACCTTCAGGCCCGTCTCTCGCATGAACCCCCGTGAAACCCGGGGCTCAGCTCACTCAAGGAGACCCGAGTCACCCGAGGAGGACTCGGCAAGCGCGGGTTTCTTCCCGGGTTTCCCTCCCGGATTTATCTGTCCTGCCCCTTATTTTTCTTGGCCCGTGTTTTCTTCGGGCTGGCTCGAGCGTGTGCGTGTGCGCACACGCCGGCGAAGGTCCGGCGGTGATGCGGCGTGGCCTCATAGCGGGCGAGAGCCTCTAGGTGGCGCGGCGTGCCATAGCCTTTATGCTGCTCGAAGCCATAGGCCGGGTAAACTTGCCCGAGACGCACCATAATTCGGTCGCGTAGATATTTGGCGATGATAGAAGCGGCACTCACCTGCCGCCAGATGCGGTCGCCGCCGATACACGGCTCGGCCCGAAACGGGAGCCCCGCCGGGACATGAGGACCGTCTATGACCAGATGGAGCGAGGCTTCGCTCGGACGGGTAAGGCGAGCAAGCCGCCGGTTGAATTCATTGGCGTCCGCGGCGTCCGCGGCATCGAGGCCGGCCACCGCCGCCGCCGAACCGGGCTCGAAACGGGATTCGAGGCGCGCCTCGAGATGCACTTTAGGCCCGTGGTCCCGGTCAAAGCGTTGCACGGCCCGCCGCATCGCCAGAAAGGTCGCCTGGAGCACATTGTGCTGTTCGATCTCGGCCGCCGAGCTCGCCCCGACGCCATAGGGGCAGGTCATCATCAGGCGTTTCGCCAAGCGGGCTCGTGCCTCGGGTCTCAGAAGTTTGGAGTCGCGAACCTCCTCGAGCCATGCCCAATCGAAAACGGCCTGTTGCGCCGCCTGTTTTGATGCCTGCTGGAGCGGACGGCGATAAAAGCCGCAACACGCCGCCACCACGGGGCCAGCCAGAGCTCCGCGTCCGGCTTCATCCACGCCCAGTCTAAATGTTCTCATGGGTTTCGTTGTCTGGGTGCCGGGGGTGCCGGGCTGTTTGGCGTAGAAACCGTTCATAGGCGAGCGTGGTTGCAAACACGGGCATTTCGGGGGCAAAAACCAGGTCTCGGACGAAGGCGAAAGCCTTTTCATAGGGCTCCGGCAGCGTTTCTTTCTCGATTTCCCGCGCTATTTCGTGGCGTTCTCGGTCGAAGGCCTGCATAAGCAACTCGTCGGTGATGATTTCGCCTGTTTCCAGCTGGGCTCGGTGCGTCCGCCACTGCCACAATTGCGCCCTCGAGATCTCGGCGGTTGCGGCGTCCTCCATGAGGTGATACAGCGTCACCGCGCCGACGCCCTGGAGCCAGGCGGCAAAATAGTGCGTCGCCACCCGGATATTAAGCCCGAGGCTCGCGTGTGTAATCGTGCCCGCGTTGGGTTTGAGCAGGGTGGCCTGGCGGGCGGCCTGGCTTATGGCTTCCTGAGAACCGTTTTGTTTTTTCTGGTGGACGCCTGTCATGTTTTGCTCGAAGACTTCTTTGACGATGGGAACCAGAGCCGGATGAGCCACCCAACTTCCGTCGTGGCCTCTTTGAATTTCGCGCAATTTGTCCTGTCGGATTTTTTCGAAAGCTTTGGCATTGGCCTCGGGGTTGTTTTTGATAGGCACCTGAGCCGCCATGCCGCCAATGGCGTGCGCATTGCGTCGGTGACACACGCTTATGATGTGCTGGCTATAGGCCGCCATGAACGGAGCCTGCATCGAAACTTGCTCTCGAGACGGCAGGAGCCGGTCCGAGTGGCGTCTCAAACACTTGATATAGCTGAAAATATAGTCCCAACGCCCGCAATTGAGCCCAATCCCATAGGCCTCCAGAGCGTATAAAATCGCCTCGGCGTGGAAGACCGCCGGCAGGGTCTCTATGAGCACCGTGGCCTTGATAGAGCCCTCTGGCAGGTCGAGATAGTGTTCGGATTCCTGAAAGATTTTGCGCCAGAATTGCGCTTCTCCGGCCGTTTCCAGCTTCGGTAGGTAGAAATACGGGCCGCTTCCTCGGGCGAGCAGCTTCTGGGCGTTATGAAACAGAAACAAGCCAAAGTCTACCAGGCCTCCGGCGACGCTTTGGCCTTCCACCCGCAGGTGGGCCTCTTCGAGGTGCCACCCGCGCGGCCGGCAAATGAGCGTCGCTGTCTTGGCGTTCAGTTGATACAGACGCCCTCTTTCGCGGTCTTCGAATCGAATGGTACCCTGGACGGCTTCTCTGAGATTGACTTGGCCGTCCATTTGGCTCTGCCATGTCGGGCTCGAGGCGTCCTCTAGGCACGCCATATAGACGTGCGCGCCCGAATTGAGCGCATTAATCAGCATTTTCCGACTGGGCGGGCCCGTGATTTCGACGCGACGGTCCTCGAGGTCGGCGGGCGGGTCGGGGCATTGCCAAGTCGAGCCGTCGGTGCCTGCTACCAATTGCTCTAGCAGGTGTTGCTCTGCCGAGGCCTCGGGCACGCCTTTCGGGGGAAAATCGGGTAGATGGCCCGCGTCATAATAGGCTTGCCGCTCGACGCGTTGTGCCAGCAACGCTTGGCGTCCTGGCTCGAACCGACGGTGCAGATGCGTCAGAAAAGCAAGAGCCTCTCGCGATAAAATAGAGCGATAAGAAGAGGAAACAGGGGCTAGAATCTCGATCATGCTACACTCCGTTGGTTGGCCGTGGGTTGGATCCGGTTGGATGAGGCGAGGCGGTTCACCCCGAGTGGACCCCGAATGGACACCGGCACACGCCGTATCCGCCAGGGTGGAGCCGGGGTGGAGCCGGGACAGCCTGCCTCGTCGCGCCTTGTCGCACCTCGGTGTGCCTTGTCTCATCGGGCCTCATCGGCTTGCATTCGGGAACGCAAAGCATTAGAGTCCGAGACAGGTTCCGCCTCGGCGCACGCGGACCAAGCACGAGACCGCAGGGACAGAGTCCGGTGACGGAGCCCGGTTACAGAACCCAGGCTCGCCTTCCGGCTTAAGCCGGGGCATCGCCGCCAGGCCGTGAACCGGCCCCCATCCGGTTGCCAGCCCTCTCTAGGGTCGGTCCGGTGGTTCTGCGAGGGCTCCTTCGGGTTTCCCCCCCCCCTCGGATTTACCCCCGGGTTTCCATAGGACCGCTCTTCGCCGCGAGGGCCGATGAGGCTCTTTTAACTGGTTTTTGTTTTATTTTCAAGTTCTTCCATCGCTTCATCTGTTCTGACCGGGCCCTGGTCGAGTTCGCGTCGAGTCTGCACGTTTTGAGTCCTTTACAGCGTTTCAGAGTTTTGTGTCGGGTTCTCTGCCGGGTTCTGTGTTTGTGGGCAGGGCTCTTCGGTGGGATAGGTGGGTTCGGTGGGATAGGTCTGGCTCAGGGGCCGTCCTCTGGTGGCTCTGATGCGTCGCCCGACGACTCTTTGGGCGTGTCCTTCTCGTATGCGGGCGAGTGCGGTCTTGTAGCGGATCGGGCTCTTTACGCCTCGTTCGGCTTCGAGACCCAGCCTGCGACCTGCCACAAGGTCCTCCTAGGGTTTCAGACGCATTTGCCTCGAGGCTCGGGCACCGCCAGTCCTTGGACGGGCGTTCTGGAATGGGCACCGATCTATGAATCCATCCGGCGCGAACCCGGTTTGTCTCGACCGGCCCCCTTTCCGGACGGCGAGCCGGAAAGCGAAACTTCCTCGGCATCGGATGCCAGCACCCGCCGGGCCGAAAGAGACGGAGGGTCGCTCTATCTGGATTGGTACAAAAATGCAGGCTCGCGCACGTATCATCTTGGGGACACGTCGATTCGAGACGCCTATATCCAGACGAGCTTCGGCACGTCCGCCTCGGCGGCGGCCTCCGGCACGGGCCCACGTCTGCGTTTGGGGCGTCAGCGTAATTTTCTGGGCTTCGAAGATAACGAGCGTCTCTGGAACGACGACGCGAAATTTGCCCCTTACGGCCACTATTTGAGTCGTAATTTGTACACGGGGGCTCGTTTAGACCTGGCCGGCCGCGCGTTCTGGAGTGCCTTGGGCCTCTTTAGTGGCAATCATCCCTCCAAGGGCTATGCGAATTACTATGACTCGGACGAAACCGGGGCCGTGAGTGCCAATCGGAAGGGCAATAACACGCCGACGCTGGCTTTGGGGATTGGGTGGCGCTCGCCGCTCGAATCGACGTCGAACCCCTGGTTCCTCCGAGCCGGCTATGAGCGCAATCGGACGGGGTCGTCTTTTCGGCCGGCCGTGTCCGATGGCAAGCGGCTCCGAGATACGCTGACTCTGGTCGGGGCGTATCAATGGCGCCTCTCGAGAGGCGCCGACCGTGCGGGCGCGCTCGAGTTCTGGGGCAGCTGGACGGAATTTCGCTCGGGCCTGGCCGAGGACTCGTCGCAGGCCGCCCGCTTTGAGGACGAGCCCTTTATCCGAGAATTCACACAACGAGGCTGGGCCATCGGCGCAGACTTCACGAAGCCGAGCTATGCTCTGGGGGTGGCCTTCGAGGTCTTTGACCGCTACGATTGGAATATCTGGTGCGACGGCATCTTTGACCTGGACGCATCCATACGGGACGAATGCAACGACGCAGAACGGCACGCGGACCTGATGGACGCCAAGCAGAAGAGTACCATCCTCATCGGCCGGTACCGTCTCGAAGAGGGTATATGGATCGAATCCGCCTTTCATGGGCTGGAGAATCCGGCTCTTTTTGCCTCTGAAATCTCGCCTGACCACGGGGACAGACGCTTTAAGCTGACCGTGATCATTCAATCTTGACCCGGTTATGTCTGGGTTATGTCTGGCCCGGTACGTGCTGGTTTCCGGTTTGGCTCTCTGTTATGCGAGCTGGCCGGCGCGTTGTCCTGGGCGTCCTTCTTTGAAATCCCATAAAAGCATTGACCTTCTCAGCCCGCCCATGCATGATGGCCCGGCGTGCAAGCCTCTGGTTGGCGTGCCGTGCCATGCTCTGCTGCGTCGTCCGTCGCGTTCGCTTGCGTTTTGTTTCTGATCCCCTGAGAGCTTCCCTCTAGCTCCGGGGTTGCCCCGTTCCCCCGGGCAAGGAGTCCACCCCCGTGCGTCACCAGGCCGTTATGGTCTCGGAAGTTCTGGCTCATCTTCGTCCTGCGGGTTCCCCGGCCGGCTCCCCGGCCGGATCTCATGTCATTCTGGATTGCCACTTCGGGCAGGGCGGGCACAGTCAGGCCCTTCTGGAAGCCTACCCCGAGTGCCGAGTCGCAGCCATAGATTGCGACCCCGCCTCGGAACGGGCCGCCCGAGACGTGCAGGCTCGTTTTCCGGGCCGGTTTCTTTTCCGGTGTTGCCGTCTCTCGACCGCTGGCGGCTTCTTTCTGGACGCCGCCAGAGCTCTGGGGGTGCCGGGCGGCAACGACACGGGTATCTACGGCATGGTGTTCGATTTCGGCATGAGCAGTTCTCAATTAGATGACCCTGAACGCGGCTTTTCTTTCGCCCAGGAGGGTCCTCTGGATATGCGTCTTTCTCGAGAGGGCCCGACGGCCGCGATGCTCCTCAACGCCAGCTCTGAGTCGAAGCTGGCGGACGTTTTTTACCACTACGGCGACGAACGCCGGTCGCGGGCGATTGCGCGGCTCCTGGTGGCCGAACGCCGGCGCGGGGGGCCGCTTCAAACGACGAGCCAGCTGGCGGGCCTCATCCGACGCGTCCGAGGCCTTCGGTCTGGGGACGCCAGTCTCCGGGCTTGTTTTCAGGCTCTTCGAATCGCGGTGAATCAGGAGTACGAAGAACTGCGCCAGGGCCTCGTTTTGGCAGAGAAATTGCTGACAAGCGGAGGGCGGGCCGTTTTGATAGCCTTTCATTCGGGCGAGGACAGACTGGTGAAGGATTTTTTCTACGCGCGTACAGGTCGGCGCCCTGGAGGGCCTCAGCCGCCTAATTTTCAGTGGGTGGTGCGGCGGCCGCTGCGCCCGACCGAGACCGAACTTGCGCAGAACCGTCGCGCTCGAAGCGCCCGCATGCGCGTGGTGGAAAAATGCTGATGACGTGCCACGCCAGAGAGGCCCCAGTTTGAACACGCCCGTAAACACACCAATGAACACGCCGGGCCGCCGAACCCGGCTCTCCAGCGTTTTGAGGCGTGTTCGGCACCTCTGTCTTGCGGGCTGGCTTGTGGGCCTGGTGACGGTGTTTTATCTGCAGTATCAAGCCAATGCCGAAAGCCGGTGGATGGAGCAAAGACTGGCTCAGCTGTCGGGGCAGCTCGCCGAAGCCGCACGTATTAATCAACAATTGCACGCTCTTGTCGCAAAAAGAGAGCGTCCCGACCGAATCAAACGCTTGGTGGCAGAGCATCTTCCGGATCTGCGTCCCTCTTTGCCCGAACAGATCGAGCCCTACGGACAGGCGGACGAGGTGCCGCCGGATTATCTGTTGCAGCCGCTCCCCAAACCCTTCACAGAGGCGATAGCTCCGTTCGAGAGGACGTCGGATACGACGTCTGATAGTCTGGGCCGCCGCCACGGACGTCTCTTTCCACCATCCGGGACGGCCCCGCCGGGCTCCCCGAGTGCCCCCGGTTCCCCAGGTGCGGAGTTCCCCCGATGCGGAGCTCGCCCGGTGGGGGGCGGAGGTGCCGTTTCCCTCGGCCCCGCCCGCGGTTCGATGAGCGGGCCTCCCGATAATGCCCGGAATCATGCCCGGCATAATACCCGGGCCCATGGTCGGAGTCCTTTTCCGATGCGACTCAAAGAGCGCGCCTTCGAGAAACCGGCGCGCTTTTTTCCGCGTGAGTTTTCGCCGCGTCACCGCGTTCAATGCCTTGGGTTAGTTCTGCTCTTTTGTTTAGCCCTTGCGGTGCTGCGTCTTGTTTCGGTGCCCTGGATACATGTCCATGCCTGGGTGGACTGGGGGGCTCAGGCCTCGGCGTCCGGTTTAGGCTCTGACACGTGGTTTTCCTCTTATTTTGAAGAGGCGGCCCAGAGTCTGGCGGCCCCTCGGACGCGTTATAGTCCGCCTTTGCCGTCTCGGGCGGCTCTTCTGGACCGGCGAGGCGTGCTTCTAGCGGGGACCGTTCAGCCCGGCACGCTGATTATCCACCCGCGCGAGCTTCGAGCCGCCCACGAGGATCCCACGCAAGTCGGGGAGACCCTCGTCGACATTATCGGCCCGCAGGCGCGTTCGGCGATCTTTCCTCGTATAGAGACAAAAAACACGCCCTTCATTGCCTTCCGCAAGCTCACGCCTGCGATGACGGCGCGCCTCGATCAGCTTGGGCTCCACGGGCTGTATGTGGAGCGCAATCCAGGGCGTTATTATCCGCACGGCGAGATTCTGGGGCCTCTCCTTGGGTTTGTAGACGCAGACGGCCGCCCAGGCGGCGGGCTGGAGCTCTCTTTGAACGAGGCGATTCTCGGGTCGGACGCGCCGCTTTCTCTGTCGATGGATATACGCTATCAGACAGAGATTTACGCCATGCTCCAAGAGGCTCTGATCCGGCATCAGGCCAAAGGAGCCTGTGCCATTCTCATGGATATGCAGACGGCGGAACTTTTAGCCCTCGTTTCGCTGCCGGGTTACAACCCCAATCGATTCGAGGACCATCACAGCGGCGACTATAGAATCTGCGCGACAGAGAAACTGTATGAGCCCGGGTCTATTTTGAAACTCGCGACGATTGCGGCGGCTCTGGACCAGCGGACGGTTCGAGTCTCGGATGTTTTTCCGACCTCGCATCAATTGGTGATCGACGGCCACGCGATTGCCGATGTGACCGACCACGGCACGGATTTTAGCCTAGAGGAAATCGTGACACGTTCCTCGAACATTGGAGCCGCCCGCGTTGGCCTCCAGCTTGGGCCAGAGCTCCAAACGCGTTATTTCAAAGCCTTAGGGTTGCTCAGTCCCCCGGGGGTTCGTTTGCCGAGAGTGCCTCAGACCTTTGCTCAGCTAGACGGACGTCCTTTGTATGTGGCCTCTATGGCTTACGGGTATGGCATTGCGCTGACGCCGCTGCATCTGTTGAATATGAGCGCGACGCTGGTCGGCGACGGAAAGCATCGTGTCACGAAAATATACCGCCAGAATCCGCTTGTGGCGCGCGCGTCCGGCGTCAAAGTCCTGAGCGATTCAACCGTCCAATCGATGCGAGACCTCATGCGTAAAGTCGTGCGTCAGGGCACAGGCGTCCGAGCCCAGATCCCAGGCTATGACGTCGGCGGTAAAACCGGCACCGCCGTCGTCTGGAATCCGCAAGCTAACCAATACGAACCGCACCGAGCCCGCGTTTCTTTCATCGGCGTGATGCCGATGTCGAATCCAAAATTCGGGGTCTATGTGATGCTGGAAGAACCCCAGCCTCAGCTGATCCGAGGGGAGCTCCGCATTTGGGCCTCGCGCATTGCGGCCCCGCTGGTGCGAGACATTTTTTTACGCCTCGGTCCGATGGCCGGCTTTGGGACCCGCCCAGAGGCCGCCTCGGCGGTGTCCCCGGTGTCCCCGGTTTCCCCGGACGCAGCGGTCCCGCTCGAGCCGTCTGTTGCCCCTGTTGCCCCGTCTGTTGTGCCGGCCCCGCTGCCTGCCGAGGGACGCTTATGAAGCCTCTTGTCCAGCCGCATCCGAGGGTTCAAGGTCTCACTGCCGACAGCCGTCTCGCGCGGCCGGGCATGGTTTTCGGAGCCCTGCGCGGATGTCGTCCGGCTTATGTGCGCCAGGCTCTTGACAACGGGGCCGCCGCTCTAGTCGGCTCGGCCGAGTCTTTCAAAACTCTGGACCTCGCGGCCTTGCGGGCGACCGGGGTTCGAGTGCGTCTCACGAAAACCCCCGAGCTTCATTGGGGACGCCTATGTCGAAACTGGTACCGTCCTCAACCGTGTCGGCTCATTGCGGTGACGGGCACAAACGGCAAGAGTTCCGTGTGCTGGTTTATCAATCAACTCTTGAACGGCCTGGGCGAACCAACGGCGAGTCTCGGGACGTTGGGCGTCTGGCGCGGTCTGGTGAAACAACAGGCTCTGCCGCTGACGACGCCCGCCATCGAGGTGTTGTACGCGACCTTAGCCGGGCTTGCGCGCCAGGGGGTGCGGTGTGTGGCCTTGGAGGCCTCGAGTATCGGGCTCGACCAGGACAGGCTGGCAGGCCTGCGCCTAGATGCGGCCGTTTTTACCAATCTTTCGCAAGACCATTTGGACTATCACAAGGACATGACTGCCTATTTACAGGCCAAATTGAGACTGCTGGCTCTGCTCAAAAAGAAGGACGGTTTTTTGGTTCTCAACCAGGATTCCGGGGCCTTTTTCGGGGCTTCGGCCCGGGCGTCTTTTCGGGCGTCTTCTCGGACGCGTTGGGCGGCCGGCATCTTTCAAGAGCGGGCTCGGGAACGGGGTCTCGAGTGTGTGCCTTGTGTGCGTCAAGGCCCGGAAGCAGACGCCCCGGGGGCGTACCACCTTGCTGCCGCCTCGCCTGATTTGGCGTCGTGTTACGCCTATCGGGCAGAGCCCATTTCAGGCGATGGCCATGCAGGGGGGCACGTCCGAGCGGCCGGGTTTCGGTGTCATCTTCGGTATCGATGCCCTCAGGAGGGCTCGGTTCGAACGCTTGTTTTCACCGTTCCTTTTTCGGTGGAATTTCAGGTGGAGAACCTCGTGGCGGCTTTGGTTTGTCTCCTGCGTCTTGGCTACGAGGCAGAGGGTCTCGGGGCCGCCTGCTCGAAGCTGACGGCACCGCCGGGGCGCGCCGAAGAGCTCTGGACGCCGACGGGCGTCCGGGTTGTCATAGACTATGCGCATACGCCTGCGGCTCTGCGGTGTATTTTGGAGAGCTATCGCCCTCACAGCCGGCAGCTCCTGTGCGTTTTCGGAGCCGGCGGCGATCGCGACGCCTCCAAAAGAGCCGCGATGGGCCGCGCCGCAGACCAGTTGGCCGACCGTGTCTTTATCACGGATGATAACCCACGGAACGAAGACCCCGCCGCGATTCGCCGAGAGCTCCAAGCGGCCTGTCCTCAAGCCGAGGACGTGCCCGACCGACGCCAGGCTATCGTCCGAGCCATCGCCGAAGCCGGCTCTGGCGATAGCGTCATCATCGCAGGCAAAGGCCACGAGCAGGGCCAAATTCTGGGAGATAAAATCTATCCCTTCAGCGACCGGCAGGAGGTGGAAGCTGTTTTAGGGGCGAGACCACGATGAATTATCCTGTGAATTTATGGCGCCCCGAAGAACTTGTCCAGGCCACAGGCGGGACCTTGACGGGGCACTGGCCGGCGACTCTTGGAGACATCGCGATTCACAGTCAAACGGTAGAGACGGGGTCTCTTTTTGTGGCCGCCAAGGGGCCTCGGCACGACGGGCACGCCTTTATCCAAGAGGCTCTGGCCCGAGGCGCCGGGGCCGTGCTCGCCAGTTTCAAGCCTGCGTCTCTTCCCGACTCGGCGCCGGTTTTAGTCGTGCCTCGAGGCGGCATGGCGGCTTTATGGGATCTGGCCGTTTATGCTCGGCACCGCCTGGACCGGTCTGGCACCAAGGTGATAGCTCTTACAGGTTCGACGGGTAAAACGACGACGCGTTTTTTTCTCCATCAATTTCTGGAGACGGCAGGGCCGTGTTTCTCGAGTCCCCGGAATTACAATAATCATTGGGGAGTCCCCTTCACGCTGGTGAATTGCCCGCCCGAGTGTGACTATCTCGTTTTGGAGATGGGCATGAACGCCCCGGGCGAATTGCGGACGCTGACGCATTTGGCTCGGCCTCATATGGTGGCGATTACGAATATCTCGGAAGCTCACCTAGAGCGCTTCGAATCCATAGACGCTATCGGCCAGGCCAAAGCCGAAATCCTGGAGGGACTGGGAACCGATGGCACCGCTGTTCTTCCCCGAGACGACCCGCGCTATGCCTTTCTGGCCGAACGGACTCAACAAATCCAACAGAGCGTCGGCAGCGGCACGCAAGCCACTTTTGGCACAACGCCGGGCTGCGACCATGCGCTGCTTCGCGCCGATACAATAACAGACAAGATCACAGACGGGAGTCAGATCTCGACACGTTTATCGACGCACGTGTCGACCCATTTGTGTGGGCACACGTTTCGTGGAATTTTGAATCACACGGGGCCAGCGGCGGTCGAGAATTTTTTATGTGCGGCTCTGATGGGTTTTCTGCAGGGCGTGGGGCCAGAGCTCTTGCAGGCGCGTCTGCCGGAACTCCGCCTGCCGCCCCAAAGAGGCGAACTCGTCCCGCTCGAAACCGCGTCGGGGTATCGCATCACCGTGATGGATGACAGTTATAACGCCTCTCCGGCGAGTATGAAGGCCGCCCTCAATCGCGCCCGCTTTTTTGCTCAATCCGGTAAAGTCGTTCTGGCGGTTTTAGGCGATATGCTGGAACTGGGCCCAGAGGCCGAGAGCCTCCACGCGGGCTTGGCCGAGCATTGCACGGGCTTGCGTCTCTTTTTATACGGCCAAGCCATGCGGGCTCTGCATGGGCGTGTGGCGGGGTCTCGCTGGGCGGCCGAGCTGGACCAACTCGAGGGGCCCCTTCAACAGGCTCTTTCGGACGATTGTCTGCTTGTGCTCAAGGCCTCGCGCGGGATGCGGGCAGAGCGAGTCTATGCGTTTTTGCGATAAAACCGTGTTTTATTTTTTATCGCATTGGTGGGCCGGGTGGAACGAGTTGACAGTCTGGGTGCCGGTCGTGACGCTTTTTGTGGTGCGGGCCTCGGGAGCTTTTGTGGTGGCTTTTCTGAGTGTACTGCTGGCGGGCCCCCGAGTCATTCGAGCCCTCAAGCACCTGCACGCCGGCCAGTCTGTGGTTCGAGACGACACGCCCTCTGCGCACCAGGAAAAGAAAGGCACGCCTTCTATGGGGGGTCTTTTGGTGCTCTTGAGTGCGTGTTTGTCTGTTTTTTTATGGTGCGATCTTTCGAATGTCTGGCTTTGGCCGGTGCTTGGGGCTCTGTTTTTTTTCGCCCTGATTGGGTTTTACGATGACTTGTGCAAACTTCGAAAAACCAATCGAGGCCTCTCGATTCGAGTCCGGCTTTTGCTCCAAGCCGGAGTCGTTCTGATTCTAGCTTTAACGGTTTCGGCTCTGCATGATCCGTCGGTGCGTTATGCTTTGATTGTGCCTTGGTGGTCGGAGCTCCGTTTCTTTTTGGGTCTCCCGCTTTTTTGTCTTTTTGCTTTTTTTGTGGTGGCGGGTACTTCTAATGCGGTCAATTTCACGGATGGTTTAGATGGTCTCGCCCCGGGTCTTCTCATATTGGCTTTTTCGGCTTTTGCGGTTTTGGCTCTTGCGGCGGGCAATGCGGTTGTGTCTCAAACGCTTCCGGTTCTCTCGGTCGCTGGGGCGCAAGAGCTGACGATTGTGTGTGCGGCTCTTGCGGGAGCTCTTGTCGGTTTTCTGTGGTATAACGCGCACCCGGCGCAAATCTTTATGGGCGATGTGGGGGCCTTGAGCCTTGGCGGCGTTCTTGGGACGCTGGCTCTGATTTTGAAGCAGGAACTCGCGCTGGTTTTCATCGGCGGGTTGTTTGTGGTTCAGGCTTTATCGGTCATTCTCCAGATTGCGAGTCTGCGTCTTTTCAAGCGTAAGCTTTTTTTACTGGCCCCGCTTCACCACCATTTCGAGCTTAAGGGCCTGCCAGAAACCAAAGTCGTGATACGCTTCTGGATTGCGGCTTCGATTTTGGCGTTTCTCGGATTGGGGAGTCTCTTTTAGTGCCTTTACGCAATCCGTCTTATCGAGGGAAACGTGTTCTCGTTCTGGGCTTCGGTTTATCGGGAGCGGCGATGGTCTCTTTTTTCCTGGACTCAGGGGCAGAGGTCTGGGCTTGGGACGACGCGCCGGCGGTCCGCGAACAAATCCAAAGCCGGGCGCGTGAGTGCTCTGGCCTCCATGTTTTGGAACTCGAGAAAACCGAGAAAACCGGGCGGCTCGTGCCCCGTTTTGATCTGCTTGCGCTCTCGCCGGGGGTTCCGCCGGGGCACGAGCTCGTGCGTCGGGCTAAAAGAGACGGCCTAGACATAAAAGGCGAACTCACCCTGCTCCGCGAAGCTGCCCCGGCGGCCAAATTTCTAGGCGTAACGGGGACAAACGGCAAATCGACGACGACGAAACTTTTGTCTCATCTCTTGGAGGCCAACGATATCCCGCACCAGATGGGCGGCAATATCGGGGCGCCTATTTTGGCCCTGGAGCCCTCGGGGCTCTATGTGCTGGAGTTGTCCTCTTTTCAGCTCTATTGGAGTCCAGAGGTCGGCGTCGATATCGGTATTTTTCTGAATATAACGCCGGATCATTTGGATTGGCATGGCTCTTTTGACGCTTATCTGGCGGCCAAGATGCGTCTTTTTGCGGCCCCCGCTCTGCACAAGTATTATATTCTGAACTTGGACGACCGCGTGCTGCGAGTCGTGGCCGAAGAGCTGACCAAGTTTGAACGAAATGTCGTGCCTGTTGGGACGGTGGCCTCGCTGCCGGCGGGGGTTCGGCTGGCCGAGGACAGGTTCGTGGCTTATCTGGACGCCGAGGAAGCCGGCCTGGAGATTTCACTTCGGGACTCTGCCGTGCTGAGAGGCCCGCACCATCTTGTCAATGCGGCCTGTGCGTGGCTCGCCGCGCGTTTTTGTGGGGCGGAGAAAACGCTTTTGCAGAAAGGACTCTTGAGTTTCCAGGGCCTTCCCTTTCGTTTGGAGCGTCTCTATCATCTGGAACACCGCCCCGGGGTCGAGGCCGGGCCCGAAGCCGGCGCCGGGCCCGGCACCGGCGTATCTGTCGGGGCGTCCTCGGCCATGGCATCGGCCGTCTATATCAATGACAGCAAGGCCACAAATCCCGAGTCGAGTCTTGCGGCTCTTTCTAGTTTTGAAAACATTGTGTGGATTGCGGGCGGGAAAATGAAACAAGGCGCCAATTACAGAGCCCTCGTTTATCATGCGCCTCGCCTTTTGGCCTGCTGGTTTTATGGCGCAGACGCCCATCACTTTGAGCGTCTCTTTGCGAAACACGCTGCCGTTCACGTAACGCACGGTCTGGAGGAAGCCGTTGGGGCGGCTCTGGCTTTTGTGGCGAACGTCCATCCGGTCTGTGACGGGAAACCTGGGAAGCTCGCCGTTCCCGAGGACGTGTCTGTCCCCGGAACCCTGGATGAACCGAGGTGTGATTCTGTCGGCAGAGAACTCACGGTTCTCTTTTCCCCGGCCTGTGCCAGTTTTGACCAATACGCGAACTACCAAGCTCGCGGGCGTCATTTCAATCAGTGTTGCCAGGCTTTTCTTGCCGGAAATCTTGCCGGGGATTTTGCCAAAAATCTTGCCAAGGAGAAAAATCCGTGCGTTTGACTCAGGCCTTTTTTCAGACCTATCCCAAGCCCCTTCTTTTTTTGATACTGGGTTTGTTTGGGATTAGTGTTCTGATGGGGCTCTCGCAGAGTCTCGTCATTCCGGGACAGGCTCGCTCGCATTTCTATCACCTGAGTTTGGGGCTGTTATGCCTTTTGGTCGTGCCCCATGTGAGTCACAAACGGATTAGTGTTTTTGCGCCTTTGTGTCTCATGATTTTGTGTGCGATTTCGCTTTATCTCATTGTGACCGACACGCAGATTAACGGGAGTGCGCGTTGGCTTGTGTTTGGTTCTTTTTCGCTCCAGCCCTCGGAGCTCATGAAGCCTTTTGTTCTTCTGTGCTCTGCGAGGCTTTTATCGTCCTCGGTGACGGGGACGTATTTGCGCGGTGTTTTTGTCTTTCACCTTCTGGCTTTGGTCGTTTGTCTTCTCATTCTGTTTCAGCCTGACATTGGTCAGTTCATTCTTGTGTCACTGGCTTTGTTCAGTCAGTTTTTTGTGACACTCCCGATGGATTTCCGCCGTTTATTTCAGATTTTACTCGCGAGCGGTGCTTTTATTCTCTTGAGTTTTTTCGTGGTTCTGCACAATTATCAGCACTTTACGGATCGTCTCTTTCAGTTCGTCAAGTCGGATATCGGAGCCATCGGCGGCCACCCCGGCATGGCCTTCCAAGCCCTGGAGCACGGCGGTTGGTTCGGGACAGGCCTCGGCCAGGGTTTCTTCAAATTCAGAGTCCCCGTTTATGCGTCGAATGACTATGCTTTTGCCGTTCTCAGCGAAGAGCTGGGCATTCTCTTTGCAGGTTTCACGCTGGCCCTCTACGGGTGTCTATGCTGGATTCTTTTCAGAAAGGCGGCGTTATGTCGGGATAGTTATTATCGCTCTTTACTTGTGGGCTCGGCGAGTCTGATAGCCGGCCAGGTTCTGATACACACGGCCTCTGTTCTTTTATTGATTCCGCATAAGGGAACGACGCTTCCGCTTCTTTCTTTTGGAGGGTCCTCTATTGTGGGAATCTCTTTGGTTCTGGGTCTCGTTTTGAGCATTTATCAAAAATTGCACGCAGAGGAGGAGGCTCTGGGTTTTGTGCCGCAGGCGGCGTTTTCTCGGGGCCGGCCCCTAGAGCCGATTCAGACGCGATGATAGGGATGAAGCTGGCGAGTCCCGGGATGGACCCCCGTATGGACCCCGGCATAGACCCCGGCGTGGATACCGGCGTGGACAGGGCATCGCCACGGCCCATGCGGTTGGTTTTGCTCGTCAGCGGGACGGGCGGTCATTTTTTTCCGGCTCTGGTTTTAGCCCGATACGCTCTTGAGCACAAGGCAGAGGTGACCATCCTAGGCGACCGGCGTCTGGAGTCCTTTTTTTCGGCCCCCGGTTTTTCCGATCTTTCCGATTTTTCCGGTTCTTGTTCTTGTCATGTTTTTTCTCTCCCGAGGTTAGGGCGTCTCTGGCATCCGGCTCAGCTGGTTCTTTTTCTGAAGAGCTGGCTGGCAGTCCGTCAGAGAATCAAGATGCTCCGTCCCAGCCATCTTGTGGGGTTTGGCGGCTTCTTTTCTCTTTTTGTCTGCTCCACGCTCTGGAGTCTACGCTGGCGTCGACGAGGCTTGGTTCGGCCGGTTCTCGTGCTCCACGAGCAGAACATTATTCTGGGGCGTGCGAACCGTCTGCTGGCTCTCTGGGCGCACGCCGTGGCCGTGAGTTTCGAAGAGACTCGGAAATTATCTATGGTCTCGGCGCACAAGCGGCGTTACACGGGTTTGCCGGTTCGAGAGATTCGGCCTCTGTCCCGGCGCTGGGAGAGTCTGAAGCCGCTGCGATGGCTCGTCATCGGCGGGAGTCAGGGCGCCGTTTATTTCAAGAATCTCATGTGCCAGATTGTGACGCTGCTGGACCCAGCCGTGAGACAGGCTCTATGGATTCACCACCAGGTCCCGGCCGGCCACCTCGAAGAGCTTCGCTCGTTCTATAAGGCGAGTTCTGTGAAAGCCGTCTGTTCGCCTTTTTTTCCGGATCTCCCCGAATTGATGGGTCAAGCGCATCTGGCTCTGACGCGCGGCGGGGCGAGTAGCCTGGCCGAATTGGCTCACAGTGCGACGCCTTCGATCATTCTCCCCTATCCGTATGCGACCGACGATCACCAATACCACAACGGCGAGGCCTTCGTTCGATCCTATGGGGGGTGGTGCTATCGTCAGGACCCCTTGCTGGCGATTCAACTGGCGGGGCTCTTGTCCGATTTGGTGCGGCATCCGGCGCGGCTTGCTCGGCTCAGTCAGACGATGCGTCAGGCCGGGGGTCAGGCCGGGCGTCAAGCCGGGCAGAGGCCCCCGGCGGCTCTTGGCCCCCCCGAGACGAGCACAAAACGCCTCTGGCAGTGCCTCGAGTCCTGTCTCACAGACAAGCCTAAAGCCTAGAACCATCAGATTGCCAACCCGGAACGCCAGGCCTATGTCCGAGAGCGAATTCTCAAAAATCAAAAAATTCATCCAAGGGCCCTTCCACTTCATCGGTATCGGAGGCATCGGCATGTCGGGCTTGGCTTATATGCTCCTCCAGAGCGGCTTCGAAGTGCAGGGGAGCGACCTGGCCGAGAACACCATGATACAGAAACTCCGCGCCAAGGGGTGCCCGATTGCGATAGGCCACAAGCCGGAGAATCTGGGAGAAGCTCGTTACGTCATTTATTCCTCGGCCATTTCAGAAGACAATCCAGAGTTCCAAGCCGCCCGGCGCGCGCGCCTGCCCGTGGTGCCCCGAGCGACTCTTTTGGCCGAGCTGATGCGTTTTTACTCGACGATTGCCGTCGGCGGGACGCATGGCAAGACCACGACGACCTCGCTGGTGGCGACTTTGTTGGAAGGCTGCGGTCTCGACCCGACCGTCGTCAATGGCGGCATCCTGAACGCCTGGCAGAGCACAACACGCCTCGGGACGGGCGAATGGATGGTCGTGGAAGCCGATGAGTCCGATGGCTCTTTCACACGGCTTGCGCCTCGAGTCGCCGTCGTGACCAATATAGACCCCGAGCATTTGTCCTATCACGGCGATTTTGAACAACTCTGTCAGGCTTTCCGGAATTTTGTGCACTCGGTGCCGTTTTATGGAACGGTGGTGCTGTGTCTGGACCATCCCGAGGTCCAGCTCTTGTCGAGCGAATTTACGTCGCATTGCGTTGTCAGTTATGGCTTTAACCCGCAGGCTACGGTGCGCGTGGAGAATTTTCGCCCGGACCCGAAGGGGGCTCTTTTCGACCTGCGGCTCCGAGACGAGGCCACCCCAGGGCTCCGCGACGTCTTTCTGCCGATGTTGGGGCGTCACAATGTTCTCAATGCGACGGCGGCTCTGGCGGTTGGTTGGCAACTCGGGTGCGACCTGGAGGCCATGCGTGGGGCTCTTGCGCAATTCCGAGGCATCAATCGCCGCTTCACCTTCGTCGAGCGCGTCGGCGACGTGAAAATTTACGACGATTACGGCCACCACCCGGTGGAGATTAAAGCCGTCCTAGAGTCCGTGCGGCAAATCACAGACGAGCAAATTGTCGTGGTCGTCCAACCGCATCGCTATACGCGCCTGCGTGAGCTCTTTGTCGATTTCACGCGTTGTTTTGACCTCGCGGATCGTCTATTCATCCTGCCGGTTTATGCGGCAGGCGAACCCGCGAGTGTGGCGGCTTACTCGCATCTGGACCTGTGCGAGGGCGTCAAGAGACTCGGCCACCAATCCGCCGTGGCTTTGGACGATGAGGCCGCGCTTGGGTCGGCTCTGCTGCGCTGCCTGACCCGTCCAAGTACGCTGATTTTTTTCGGAGCCGGCGATGTCACAAAATTGGCACATCGGATGCCGGCTTATCTGAAAGAACAGGGCCTGTGAAGGCGGCGGGCGAGGCCGCCTCCTGGAGTCCCGCGCAGCTTCCTGCGGAACTCCGAGCCCACGGGCAGACCGGCGTGCTTTTGAAAAACCATTGCTGGTTCCGCACAGGCGGCCCCGTCTCCTTCTGGTATGAGGCCCCCTCTCTGGAGGCTTTGGCTCAGTTTTTGCAAAACTGTCCGTGGCCTCTTCTCGTTCTGGGAGCGGGCTCCAATGTCTTGCTGCGCGACGGGGGATTCGAGGGCGTGCTGGTGACGCTTGGGTCTGGGTTTCGGCACATCACGCACGGCTCGAGCCCGGAATCTCCTTCGTTCGCCCCTTCGCCCCTCCCCGCCCCCCCGGGTCGTGACGGTGACGTGTACTTATGGGCGGGGGCGGGCGTTCGTTTAATGGTTTTGGCCCGTTACGCTCTTGACCATGGCATAGCGGGGTTGAATTTTTTAGCCGGCATTCCGGGCACGGTTGGGGGGGCTCTTCGGATGAATGCGGGCACGGCTCTGGGCGAGATGAAGGACATTGTGACACGCGCCACTTTTCTGGACCGGTCCGGTCAGCTTCACACGCGTTCTGTGGAGGCCATGGGGTTCTCGTATCGGCACAGCTCTTGGTCCTCGGATTGGGTTGCTGTGGCGGCCGAATTCCGATTCCGACCAGGCGACGAGACTCTTTTGCGTCGCGAATTTTCGGACCTTCAAAAAAAGAGGCGGGCGACGCAGCCCGGCACGCAGCGCACGGGCGGGTCTAGTTTCAAGAATCCTCCTTTTGAAAAGGCGTGGCGACTCATAGACCAAGCGGGGCTCCGCGGGGCGCGCGTCGGAGGCGCCCGCGTCAGCCCGTTGCATTGTAATTTTCTCATTAACACGGGTTCGGCGAGCTCTTGCGACCTCGAATCGCTGGGCAATTTGATTCGAAAGCGCGTCTATGAGCAGACAGGCACGCTTCTGGTGTGGGAAATCCACCGCCTGGGCCAGTTCGCGGCAGGGCAGCTCGCCGGCGCCCCCGGAGAAGACCATGGAAAACCAGACCGTGAAAGCACGCCCTAGCTCCCATAATAGCTCCCATAGCTCACAGGGCTTGTGGCCCTCGAGGGGGCGTGCTTGAAAAAGAGAGGCCCTCCCATAGGCGTCCTAGGCGGGGGCTGGTCGAACGAACGCGAGGTCTCGTGTCAATCGGCGGCGGCGTGCCAGCAAGCTCTTTCGAGGCTCGGCTATCGCTGGGTCGGGCTTGATCCTCTGCCCTCTTTCGAGGCTTTTGCGGCTCAGGTGAAAGCCTCGGGCTGCCGGCATTTTTTCAACGCCCTGCACGGAGCCGGGGGCGAAGACGGACTTGTGCCGTCTTTTCTGGACTATCTCGGCCATCGTTACACGCATTCGGGGGTTGTGGCGAGCATGCTCGCTTTTCACAAATGGCGGGCGAAGGCTCTTTTTCGAGCGGCGGGGCTCCAGACGCCTGCGGGGCATCTTTTAGAAGCGTCGCATTTAGACGCTCTGGGGCGAGGTCTCTTGATTGCCGAGCCGCCTTACGTCATCAAGCCGGTTTGTGGCGGCTCGTCGCTTCATGTGCATCTGGTTCTGGATGCTCAGCATATTCGGCCGCTGGTGCTCCCCCGCGAGGAGACCTGGATGCTGGAACCCTATATTCCGGGCGAGGAATTTACCGTTTCCGTCCTCCAGGCCCGGGGGGAAAAAGCACGGGCTCTGGGTGTGACGCGTTTAACGCCTCACGAGGGCTTTTATAGCTATGCGAATAAGTATCAGGCGGGGCGGACGCAACACGAGTGCCCCGCTAAGCTCGAGGCCTCTGTGGCACAAAAAATGCGTAACATCGCTGTCAGAGCACACGAACTTCTGGGGTGTCAGGCGGTTTCGAGGGCGGATTTTCGTTTTGACGCCTCGGCCGCCGGGCGGGGCCTCGTGCTGCTGGAGGTCAATACGCATCCGGGGATGACAGATTTGTCGTTGGTCCCAGAGCAGGCTCGGGCCACGGGCATGGCGTTCGAGGAACTCGTTCTTTTTCTTTTGGAACAAAGTCTGTGAAAAAACTGCCGGGGATGTTGCGTTTGAGGTGGAGGCCAGGCCGAAAAGCGGCTTCATCGCCGTCCGATTCGAGCCCCTCTGTGCCCTCGCCGCCCGACCGGCACGGTCTCGACCGGCACGGTCTCGACCGGCACGGTCTTGACCGGTACGGTCTTGCTGCCGCGGGGGAGGGCCCCGCCGTTTCGCCCCCGCTAGACGAGGCCTTTGTGGCAAGCATAGACACGCTGATGCGGGATCAAACGCCGCATGAGGAACGCGTGGGGCCTTCTGTCCGGTCTCCCGGTGTGGTTCCCGGTGTATCGCCCGGTGTATCGCCCGGTGTGTCTCCCGGTATATCGCCTGGTGTCAGGCTTCCCCCTCGCGGGGGGGCGAGCGACACGACGGACGAACGAGGCCCCGAGCCCAAAGCTCCCGCCCTTGGTTCCGGTTACGCCTCGGCCGGGGTCGTCCCCGGCATCATCCCCGGCGTCATGCCCGATTCTGTTTCGGGTGCCGTTTCGGATGCGGTTCCCGGGGACGCTTATTCAGGGAATCCGTTGCCGAAAGCCTCCGTCAGCTCGGCCGCACCCAAGGGTGGTCCACCCTTGGGGGGTCCGCCCTTGGGGGCTCCGTCCTCGGGTCTGTCGGCTGAGACGGCACCAGAGCCAGGCCCAGGTCCAGAGCCGGGCGTGGGTCTCCAGGGGCAAGGCCTGGTCGAGAACCTCCCCAATCACATTCTAGAGAACGCATCGACCACGTTTGACCCGCACGACTATCGTTCCGGGCCAGAGCGGCTTGTTTTATTTTTACGGCGTCTTTCGATTCGAAAGATTCTAGGGAGCCTCGCGCGCGTTGGCGGCCTATCGGGCGTGGTTCTTTTAGTTCTGACGGCGACGATTGGCGGCGGTCTCGTGCTTTCGGGTCGTTTAACGACGGAAACCCTGGTCGCGTTTCTCTCAAAGCGGTCGTCTTTTGTGGTGGACCACATCTATGTGTATGGACGCGGGCGCCTGGAGCGTCATGTTTTGCGAGATCTCGTCGAAATAGACAGAGGCGCCCCGATTTTTCTGATAGACTTAGAGGAAGTTCAGCGCCGTCTCCTATCACACCCTCTGATTCTGGAGGCAGATGTCGCGCGTCATTGGCCGGATAAACTCGTCATTCGCCTGTTGGAGCGTCAGCCCGTTGCGGTGGCTCAGACGCCTCTGGGGCCGCAATTGGTTGACAGAATGGGGACGCTGATGGGACTCCCGGCCGACCCCGACGATGCGCAGCGGCTGCCCGTTTTGGTGGGCGAGGGGGTTTTGGCTCGCTTTCCTTCTTTTTTTGCGCAATTGGAGCCTTTTTTGGAACTCAGGCGTCACATCGGTCGAATCGAGTGGGTAGAGCATCGCCGCTGGCGGCTTTACACCTGGCGCGGCACGCTGATCGAGCTGGAAGAGGCGCATCCCGCCCACTCTTTGGCGAGCCTCAACTGGCTCAGAGAACTGGAGGGCGAACTTTTGTCTCAATCGATTGGACGCATTGATCTCCGAGATGGTCGGCGGGCTTATTTTGACAATCATGATGTGCAGGCTCTTCCTGCCGCCCCGCGGGCTGTGCCGATACCCCGCGCTTCGCCCCAAGAGGGGCTCCAGAACAAGGGGGCCTGAGAAATGCCCAAAAGATGCCCGTGATTCCAAGCCTGGTTGCCCCCTCCGACATCGCTCCCGGATCCCCCGGATCCCCCGGATCCCCCGGATCCCTCGGGTCCCTCGGGTCCTCCGGTTCATCCAGGTCCTCTGACCCTGTTTTGCTCCTGTCGATGCGTGAAAAAGTCTCGAGCTGGCAAGTTTTCGGCCAAGATGCCGTTTATCAAGCCCCGGCTCTTTTTGACGTGACGCCAGAGACCGCCGAAGCCG
The DNA here is from genome assembly GCA_965203415.1 of Alphaproteobacteria bacterium. Lineage (GTDB taxonomy): Bacteria > Pseudomonadota > Alphaproteobacteria > CBDBCS01 > CBDBCS01 > CBDBCS01. The sequence goes on from CBDBCS010000006.1 coordinate 1,483,757, forward strand.
GGCTGCGGCACATTCTCGAGTCGTTTGAGCGTCTATGTGGCACGCGGCCCTCTTTTATCCGCACGTGCGGCCCTTTTCGTGTTTCTCTCAGGCCTGTTCGGCTTGCTTTGCCTGTCCGGACGGTTACGCCTGGCAAGATTGCTCTTTTTTATCGGAAGCTCTCGAAGGACTATCTGGATTTTTTTGAGTGGGTCTGGCGTTTGGACGATCGAGTGACGGCCGACCCGCCTCTTGGGGCGAAGGGCCACCAGCTCGTTTTGGACGGCGGCGGTCTGCGAGCTCAAGGGGGGCGTGCGGGTCTGAGGACGCTTTTGGCTCGGACGGGCATTCGGCATCGGCTTTACGCCTCGGCGTATGTTCGGGCTTTAGGTCAGCATCACCGTCTTGGCATGCCTTCTGGGACGGTTCTTCATGGGTGGTTTGGGTCGGTTCAGTCTCATTTTCTTGTTTTTTACGACCAGCGTTTGGTGGACATGTGGACGCTTCCTGTCGGCGTGTCGACCGTGCTGCGCGAACTGCAGTGGAGCCTGTGTGTGGAGCTCTCGACGGCGCGCGATTTGTTATCCCTGCTGCTGGAGGCGCCTCAGGGCGGGCCTTTGGTGATCTCAAGAGCCGGCAAGCTCGTAGAAACCAGCCGAGAGCTTCTCGGTCGAATCGTCTCCATCCAGGTCGAGGAGATCATCGACGCGCATCTGGCTCAATGGCGTCAACGAGCGTGGCCCAGCCCCATTGATTGTTTTGTCCTCAGCGGTTCGCTGGCGCGTTGGCCTTTTCTGGGGCGGCGCTTGGCGGAGCAAACCGGGGCCCGGCTCGAATTTTGCTTGACAGACCAGACCCTGCGCGGTCTGAACGGGCTTCAGGCCGCCGCGATGGGCGTGTCTTCGGGCGTTTCGAGGGTTTCGAGGGTTTTGTCGCCCTCGTCCCCGGTATTATCCCCGAGGATGTCCCCGGCGGTATCGTCGGTCGAGGGCCCCTCAGCGACGACTTTTTTGCCGCCCTCACGCCCGTCGTCTGTGGTTTCGGAGCTCGCTTCTGTGGCCCCCCCGCGTCCGGGGCTCGAGAGTTGTGATACAAAAATCGCATCGATGCCTTCACGAAGAGTTGAAATTGCGGCTTATATATCCTAGCTTTGGTTTTGGGGTGGCCTTCTGGATTGACGGCTTGTTAGCGGCTTGCGGCTGTGGCGTTTTTGATTGTCTCCGCGGCTTATGTCTGTACCCGGTTTGATCGTTTGCCTCACCCTCGTTTAAGGAATTCACCATGTCCATTACTTTACAAGCCGATTTTCAAGAGCCCGGACACCTGCCTCGCATTAAAGTCATTGGGATTGGCGGCGGCGGCGGGAATGCGGTGGATTATCTCATGACCCGCGGCATCGGCGGCGTGGAGTACTTTGTCGTCGATACGGACCTCCAAGACCTAGAGCGCCGCTTGACCGACCACAAAATCCAGATCGGCGGGAAACGCACCAATAATAGCGGTGCCGGCCACAACCCCGCCATCGGGCGCGAGAGCGCCGAAGAAAGCCGCGATCAGCTGGAAAAAATGGTCAAAGACGCGGCTTTGATTGTGCTGGCGTCCTCTTTTGGCGGGGGGACGGGCTCGGGAGCCACGCCCGTTCTCGCGACCATTTGTGCCGAAATGGAGATCCCCACGCTGGGCGTTTTCACGATGCCGCCCTCTTTACCGGCGCGGCGGCGGCAAAGGGACGCTCAAGAGGCGGTGGGGAAAGTTCAGGAAAAAATAGACATGCTCGTGACCGTGATGACGGGCAATATCGGCCAGGTCGTCAATATCGAGACGACGCCGTTCGCGGAGGCTCTACGCGTGGCCGATAGTGTGCTCGTCAATGCGGTGGTCGGGATTTTGGACTTGATCGTGAAATCTGGGGTTCAGAACATAGATTTTTCGGACCTCCTTTCGGTGATGAGCTACCGAGGGCGCGCCTTTATCGGCTGGGGAGCCGAGTCCGGCGAGAATCGAGCCATCCTGGCCGCCGAACAGGCTCTGACCAATCTTTTTCTGGACGAGGGGTCGCTGCGCCACTCCAAAGCGGTGCTGGTTTCTATCATCTCTTCCAAACAGGAGGGCGAACGCCTCTCTTACAAGGAAAAAGAGGACATTATTCAGCTCATAGAGCAGGAATGTAGCGAAGACGTCGATCTCATCCACGGTGTCTTTGAGGACCCGGACCTCGAGAAAGGCGTCCGCGTGACCATCATCGCGAGCGGCATTCCGTTTGCGTCCTTGCGCGAGGGGCCCCTGGAGGGCGACGAACTCGAATCGACCGAGACGGCCGTCGTGGGGCTCGCCGCCGAAATGCCCCAGCCCGAGGAATCCGGCCCGGCCGGCGATTCCGCTATTCAGCTGCGGCGAGACCCCGCTGAGCGCGTTTCCGTTGAGCGGGCTCCCCCTGCTGGGACGTCCTCGCCGAACGGGCTGCACGACGCACACCGGGGGCCTCGGGCCTCGATGGCGTCAGAGCACCGAGGCCCCAGGGAATCAAACTGGGAATCAAGCTGGGAATCGAGCAGGGAATCGAACCCGGGCTTGTCTCGGGCTCGGGGCTCGGAAGACTCGATCGATTCGAGGCGGACGGTTCGATTCCAGTCTGGCCCTCGGACCGAAGCCCGCTCGTTTCATGCGAACGGGGCTGGGGCTTCTCGATTCGACACCCGGCGGGACACCGTCCCGGGGATTGCCCCGGGCGTGCCGACACATTCTGGAAATTCTTCTGGAAATTCTGGAGGTCTGCGGCGTCCCGTCGCCGAGACCACCACAGTCTTGGCACCCCCTTTTCGAGGGACCGTCTCGCACCCCGGTGTGCATCCCGGTGTGCAATCCGGTGTGCACCCCGGTGCCGTTCCGCCGCCCGCCGCCGGAGCTCCCCCGTCCCGCTCGAGGCCCAACGGTGTGCCCAATGGCGTGCCTGCCTCGTCCTTTCCCTCGTCCTCTCATAGAGCCCGCGTTCTGTCCGAAGACGCTTTGGACTCGGACCGGCTCGACGCCCGGGACAGCGACGACACGCCGCCCCCGCCCCCGCCTTTGGTAGATGAGGCCGCCCCCTGGCCGGCTGCTCAGGCCGCGCCTTCCCTAAGGGAAAACCCCGGGCGAGAAAACCCCGGGCGAGGCGAGGCCAGCCGACACGCTACCGCCGGCGGGCCGCGCGGCGAATCTAGCCTGCTCCGAGGGCGACGTTTGTTCGGGCCTCTGGCGGACCTGTTCTCGAACACCGCGACCCACCACGCCGACGAGCACCCCGATTGGCACGTCGCCGATTTTCCCGTCGAGGACCGCGCGATGTCGGACCCGTCGAGAAGGCATAGCGCCCAACACGATTCTTTCGCGGAAGCCGAGGCTCTGACTAAAACCAGCATTCAGCGCGGCCGCCAGGCGAGTTAATCTAGTTAAGCTGGCGGCTCTCTTGTTGTTCTCTGGCCGCTTGCCGGCGAGCTCGCCGGCAGGAGGTCTCTTTTTCCGGAGGTCTCTCCGGTCCCCTAGGCCCTTGAACCCGGGCGACCAAAGCCAAATCTAGGCAGAGCCCGAAACAAACAAAAGACGGGGCAACAACGGCTTATGCACCTGCTGACGACGCAGCCCGGGGCGGACATGACCGAGGGAGAGCCCGTCGTTCTAGACCAAGCCCCCGGCGATTTTCACTTTTTATCGTTCGCCGACAGTGAGTTACGCCTGATGACCCAGGCCGTCGCGAGCCTCTCTACCACCGGCCGGTCCGGAGACGGAGAGCCATCGGCGGAACCCTCGCCTCGGCGAAACTGGACGGTCCGCGTGGCGAATTTACAGGCTCTGACGCATCCTTTTTCGGTGGACTGCTATGTAGAACAGGCTCTGAGTCGGGCGAGAATGGTGCTCGTGCGTCTTTTGGGAGGCGCTTCGTATTGGCCTTATGGGCTCTCGGCTCTGACGGACTGGGCGCGCCGGGGTCGGGAGCGGGGTCGGGGCCAGGAGGTTTTTTTCATCCCCCTCGCCGCCGAAGGCCGCCAGGACGCAACCCTGAGCTCCCACACGGTTTTGCCTGCAGAATTACCCGCGGGAAGCTCTGCTGGAGGCTTCGCCTCGCGCCTGCTTGCCTTTTTGGACCAGGCCTTTGCCGAAAGCGGCTCGGAGAATTTTGCGCGCATTCTGGAAGTGTGCTTCCGGCTGCTCGAGGGACGCTCTTTCCCGGAGGCCTCGCCCCATCGGACGGCGAAAGCAGGCGTCTTCCATCGGCAACCGGCCCTCGGCGTCCGTCCCGGCGGGCCAGACGGCACCGGCCCCGCCGCGCCTGGGCGCGTTCTCATCCTTGTTTATCGTTATGTGATTCAGTCCGGACAAGAAGAGGTTTTCAAAAAACTTGCTCTTGGGCTCGCTCGGCGAGGGTTAGCTTCGGACCTTGTCTATATTGTTTCGCACAAAGACGCCTTGAGTTGTGCTTTTCTGGGCCGTTGGCTCGCCGAGAATCCGCCAGAGCTCATTTTAGACGCCACCGGTTTCAGTGCCGCCCGACACGGCGAGAACGGCACCATCCATGCGCCGCTCGAAAAGGCGGATTGTCCCGTTTTGCAGATCATGCTGTCGTCGCAAAGCCGCGAGCAGTGGCTCGCCACCAGTTCGGGGCTCGTCCCGAGGGATATTGCGATGTTTGTGGCTCTGACCGAACTGGACGGCAAAATTTTCACGCGCCCCGTCGGCTTCAAAGAGGCCTCCCATTGGGAGGAAACCACCGCCTGTTTCATCAAAAACATAGAACCCGATGCGACACGTATTGCTTTTATAGCTCAATTAGCCGCGCGGTGGATTGCTTTGATTCGAACGAAGCCGGCGGCTAAAAAAATAGCTTTTATTGTCTCGAATGCCCCGGCCAGCGACGCGCGTTTAGCCAATGGCGTGGGACTGGACGTCCCGCAATCGCTGGTTCGAGCTTTTGGCGCGCTTCAGGCGGAGGGCTATGACCTCGGCGAAAACTGGCCCCAGACGGGCGCGGCTTTCATGGACGAGCTGCGAGCTCTGCCAACCAATGAGAACCCCAAATTGTGTCCCCCGGGCCCCGGGGATGAGCCCGGGAATGGACCCGGAGGTGCACTTGGCGTTGCGCTCGAAGCCTATGAGGCCTTTTTCCAGACCCTGCCCGACACGCTGCAGGAGGCGGTCTTGGAACGTTGGGGGCCGGCTCGTTCGGACCCCTTTTTCGACGCAAAGCACGGCCGGTTCGCTCTGAGTCTGAGAGCCTATGGGAACATTTATCTCGGCATTCAGCCGGCGCGCGGCTATCACATTGACATTCAATCGACCTGGCACGATCCGGCCCTTGTGCCGCCGCACGGGTATTTGGCGTTTTATTTTTGTCTCCGAGAGACGGTGGACGCGCTGGTTCATTTTGGCAAACACGGCACGCTGGAGTGGCTTCCCGGTAAGGCTCTTGCTTTGGCACCGACATGCTGGCCCGAAGCCGTGCTGGGAGCGATGCCGGTTTTTTACCCCTTTATCGTGAACGACCCAGGCGAGGGAAGCCAGGCCAAACGCCGGGCGAGCTCTGTGGTTCTGGACCACATGACGCCGCCTCTCGCCCGCGCCGAGGCCTATGGCCCGCAGTTGAAACTGGAGGGCCTCGTGGAGGAATACTACCAAGCCCAGCTTTTCGACGCCCCGCGTTCAGCAGCTCTTTCGGACCAGATTTTGGCTCTGGCCCAGAAGGGGGCCCTCGCGCACGAGGCCGAAATCTGCCCCGGAGATACACGCCAGGAGGCTCTTGTCAAGCTCGATGCGTACCTATGCGAACTCAAAGAGCGGCAAATCCGCAATGGGTTGCACGTTTATGGACGCTCGCCGTCCGGGCCCGAAAAAGGAGAGCTTTTGGTTGCTCTGACGCGTCAGGCGAATCGGGACTTGCCCTCTTTTTTCACCGTTTTATGGGACGCTCTGGAGCTGGGCCCCGCCCGACCCGAGGGCTTCCCAGCCATAGATAATTACGCTCAGCCCTGGGAGGGGCCTCTGCCGGCTGTTCTCCGGGACCTCGCCCCGCAGAGTCCCGTTCGTCATTACGGGCATCTCATCGAGCGGCTGGAGTGGCTCGCTTTGAAACTCGTGCAAGGGGCAGATACAGATATACATACAGGGGCGCATACAGGGCATACGATAGGGCATACAGAGATGCATACAGAGAAACATACGGGGGCCCATACAGAGACGGCTCTAGCCGTTCCGGCTGTGCGGAAGCTGGCGAGTCTCCCAACCGTCCAGGCGTTTTTATCGCGTCTGTCGTCCGGTTTGGAACGGGTTCTGGACCGCGTCGGCCCCGATGAGACCGCCGGCCTGAAGCGGGCTCTGGCGGGTCGTTTCGTGGAGCCGGGGCCCTCTGGTGCCCCGACGCGCGGGCGTCACGATGTGTTTCCTCTGGGGCGCAATTTTTACGCCGTGGATATCCGAGGCCTGCCGACGCCAACGGCTTGGCAATTAGGGTGGGCCTCGGCCCAGCTTTTCGTGGAGACGTATCTCCAAACGCACGGAGCGTATCCTCGGCGTCTGGCTCTATCGGCGTGGGGCAGTGCCTGTATGCGTACGGGCGGCGATGATGTGGCTCAAATGCTAGCTTTCATGGGGGCTCGCCCGTGCTGGGCAGAAGGGAGCGGCCGCGTGACAGGGACCGAAATCCTACCGCTGTCGGTGCTAGGGCGCCCTCGTTTGGATGTAACTCTGCGTCTTTCTGGTTTTTTTCGAGACGCCTTTCCGAACCTGTTACTGCTGTTAGACGAAACCGTCCAAAAGATCGCGCAGCTGGAGGATGAACCCTTCGAGATGAACCCGCTCCGAGAGGCTAGATGTGCTCGGACAGAAACAGCAGCCGGCGAGGGTGGTGGCGGCGGCGCGCTCCACCGGCTCTTTGGCGCCAAACCGGGTGCGTATGGGGCCGGCCTCCAGGCTCTGATAGACACCGGGGCGTGGCAGACGCGCGCCGACCTGGCCGAGGCCTGGCTTCAATGGGGGAGCTATAGCTATGGGAAGACCCACCATGGCGAACGCCATCGAGACGCCCTCACCGCTAATTTGGCTCGGGTGGATGCCGTTTTACACAATCAGGATAATCAGGAGCACGATTTGTTGGACTCTGACGATTATTATCAATTCGAAGGCGGCCTGGCCGCCGTGACAGCCGAGCTCCAAGGCCGCTCTGTGCCGAGCTATCACGCCGACCACTCGACCCCCGCCCACCCCCGTATGCGAACGCTAGAGCAGGAGATCTCGCGTGTCGTCCGAGCCCGCGCCGCCAATCCCAAATGGATTCAAGCGATGATGCGCCACGGCTATAAAGGGGCCTTCGAGATGGTCGCGACTCTGGATTATCTCTTTGGCTTTAGTGCGACCACGGATGCCGTGCGGCCGCACCACTATGAGCAACTCTTTGAGGCCTGGCTGGAAGACCCGAGCGTGGTGGATTTTCTGCGGCAGCACAATCCGCACGCCCTCCGAGACCTGGTGGCTCGATTCGAAGAAGCCCGGGAGCGCGGTTTGTGGCGGACTCGACGCAATACGCTCCGTCCCGACACGGCGGACCCCGAGGGGGCGAACCCCGAGGGGGCGAACCCCGAAGGGGCGAACCCCGCCGGGACGCCTCTCTAGACCTCATCGAGCCAGCCTCTATCGAGGGGGCGCGGGAAGAACGAACGCAAGCGTCACCCGGCACAGGCTCTGCCCCGGGGCGGTTTCCGGCCGGGGGGTCGCGTGCCGCCGCTGGAGAAGTCTGCAGTCGGCTTTCTCCGCCGCATGGGGTTCTTCGGAACGTCTTTCCGGATGTCTCCCGGTTGGGTTCTAGCAGGTCCTAGACATAGTCCTCCAGATTCCAGGAAAACGGAAATAAATCTGAGAACGCTGGGGCGTCGTCCTCCTCGTTTCTGAGCGGGCTTCTGTCCGGATCATTGTCACTGTCGCCGTCCTCACTGTCCGAGATGGGCGTCTCTGGGTTTGTCTCTTCACTGGGTCCGGTGGCGGTCGAGCCCTTTGAACGGATCGTGCTTCTGAGTCCTTCGTCCGCATAGACTTGAAAGGTGAAATCAGAGTCGGATAACAGATCGTGAATTTCGATGGTGTGCCGGTTGGTCAAGGGCCCGTCATAGACGTTTCCCTCCCAATAATAGACTCGTGCGATACCGTCTGCCGTTATGTTGTCTTCTCGGTCATAGACCAGGCCGCTTTCGAGCAAAATTCGGTTCTGCCCTTGGGTATCCTGGATGGTCGTTGTGGTGCTGGTTCCATTTTGGGATTTGATCGAAGAGAACGCATAGGTATCGTTGCCGCCGCCGCCTTTGAGCGTATCCGACCCGAAAAAACCGACGAGCACATTGTCTTGGTTATCGCCCGTCAGTTCGTCCTCGTGGACAGAGCCTATGACATTTTCTATCGCGGTCAGGCGGTCGCCTTCGGCCCACCCGCCTGTGGCGGGCGTCCTTTGGCCCAGATGGACTTGGACGCCTTCGGGGCTCTGGTTATAGGCGACGGTGTCCTCGTCGTCGCCGCCGTCTAGGGTGTCTTGGCCGGGGCTGGCTACGAAGAAGTCGCGCCCCTCTAGGCCGATGAGTCGGTCGTCCCCCTGTTGGCCGTCCAGTCGGTTATCGCTGTTGTTGCCCTCCAGGTGGTCTTGGAAAGCCGAGCCCACGATATGCTCCACAGAGAACAAGCGGTCGCCCTCGGCGTGTCCGCCTTTGCCCACGCCTGCGGCGTTATAGAGTTCCAGCGAGACGGTGACGCCCTCGGGGCTTGCCTGATACGAGACGGTGTCCGAGCCGGCCTCGCCCTCCAGTTGGTCGGCCCCGCCGCCGCCGACGAGCCAATCGACCCCTTCGCCGCCGACCAATTGATCGTCGCCCGCCTCCCCATAGAGCTTATCGTCGCCGCCGTCGCCGAAGAGCCTGTCATTACCCCGCCCGCCGTTTAAGGCGTCTTCGCCGTTTTGGCCGTGGAGTCGGTCATCGCCCAGGCCGCCCTCCAGCGTGTCGTCCTCTATGCCGCCATAGAGTCTGTCATGGCCTGCCCCGCCCTCCAGATAGTCTCTTCCGTCGCCGCCATTCAGCTCGTCCTCGCCGTCCTCCCCGTGCAGACGGTCGTTCCCGCTGAGGCCGTCCAGTCGATCATTGCCCTGGCCTCCCCGGATTTTATTGCCTCTGAAGTCGCCCTGGAGGACATTATTGCCGCTCGTTCCGGTCAGATGCTCTATGCTGAGATACCGGTCGTTCTTGGCACTGCCGGTGTTAAAACGCTGAGGGTCCAGCAGCGATACATGGATGGCTTCGCTCCCCAAATAATAGACGGTGTCATCGTCCCTGCCCCCATCAATAAGCCTGGCAGAGGGCGTCGAGTTCGATGCCGTGTGTATGAGGAAATTATCCTTGCCGTCTAGGCCGTGAAAGGCGTCCATGCCGGCGATTCCTACGAAAGTATTGTCTTCGCTATTGCCGATAAGCGTATCATTGTACAAGGTTCCGATGAGGTGTTCTATATTGCGCAACATGCTGCCTCGGTCGTCCAGGCCGTTGCTCGAATCGCTCAGGGAGACGACGATGCCTCGGTCCAAGAATCTGTAGGAAAGCCAATCCTCGCCGGTGCCGCCGTCCAGGACATCTTGCCCGGCCCCGCCCTCTAGATAATCATCGCCGCCCTCGCCATAGATTTGGTCATTGCCGGTCCCACCGGCTAAATAATTCGCTTCACCTGTGCCTTTGATCAGGTCGTCGAAGGGCGTGCCGCCGACATTGTCTATGTTCACCAGAGCGTCGGTCAAATCCGAACCGTTATAGGCGGCGCCCTGCGAGAGATCGACCGTAACGCCTCGCATGGCAAAATGATAGACCACCGTATTGGTGCCTGGGCCGCCGTCGATGTAATTCTCCCCCACAGAGGCTAAAAAGAGGTCGTGCCCCTCTAGGCCGTAGAAAGATTTGTCGATCGCCGCGATGTGGAGGATATCGTCATAACGCGACCCGATATAGCCTTCTATGCTGTCATACGTCTCGCCGGTTTCGCCCTCTTCCTGGGAGAGAAAAGTTTGAAACGTCTGGAAATTGTGAAACCCCTGGAAAAAAAGGAGGCGATTCAAGAGCCCGCTGGTATTCGGAATGGTCCCCTCGGTCGAAAAAATCAGACCCTCGGTCCGGTTCTGGTAGGAGACCGTATCCATACCCTCGCCCCCATAGAGCGCGTTGCTGCCGGCCCCCGGCAGGAGGAGGTCATCGCCGCCCCGGCCGTAAAGACGATCGTCGCCTGCTCCCGTGATAAAGACATTGGGCAGGTCATTGCCCTCCAGGGTCTGGTTCTGCGTGCTCTCCTGGATGAGGATATTTTCTACATGACTCAGAATGCCTTGGGCTTGTCTTCCAGGGATTTGGTAACTCTGGTGTTCCAGTTGGATGTCATAGGCAGCATGCCCGTACAGATAAAGACTATCGGTTCCGGTGCCGCCATCGATGGTGGCTAAAGTGGTCTCATTCCTTTGGGGCGTGTAGTGAATGGCGTCGTCGCCGGCCCCGCCTTCGAACCGGAGAGCCCCGTCGTCATCCGCTAATTTGTCGTCCCCCGCCCCTCCGATAAGACTATCCAGCCCGCCGCCGCCCGTGAGCGTATTGTTGGACGCATCGCCGATGAGCCGGTCGCCGAAATCCGAACCGATGAAGGCCTCCACTTGGTCGAAGCTCACGGTGTTTTGGGCGTCGATGGTGACGCTTTTATCTTCCAGTCTCAGGACGATGCCTTGGGGGGCGGGCTCAAACGAGAGCGTGTCCAACCCGGCACCTCCCTCGACAACATCCATGCCCGGTGAGTACAAAAACAGGTCATCGCCGGCCTGTCCCCAGAATTGGTTGGATTCGGCATTGCCTGTGAACTGGTCGTCATAGACGCTTCCCGAAGCGGATTCGATGGCGGTGAGCCGGTCCTCCACCCGACCGGCCCCGACCCCGACCTGGCCTGTCCCTTGCGTCAGGTCCACCGTAACAGCGAAACGCGCATAAAGATAATCGACGATATCGTTCCCGGCCCCGCCGTGAATTTGGTTATGGCCGCCCGGCAGCAGGAAACGATTGTCTTTGGCGTCGCCTGTCAGCGTGTCGTTATGGTACGAGCCGGTGATCTCCTCTATAGACACGAGCCGGTCGCCTTGCGCATACCCCCCTTGCTGGACGCCAGAGTGACCCAGCGTCACCGTGACCGCCTGAGGCGAGAATCGATACACGACGCGGTCCTGGCCGTCGTCGCCGTCGAGCCAGTCGCCGCCTTCTCGCCCGTCGAAATGATTGGACTCGGCGTTGCCTGTGAGGTGGTCGGCGAAGGTAGAGCCCTCTATTCTCACAAAACCAGTCAGGATGTCGCCCGCGGCGTGGCCGCCTGTATTCTTCGAGGCATCCTTCAGATTGAGGGTCACCCCCGCCGGACTATGGAGATAACTCGCCCAGGTCTGAGGCGTTTGAGCGATGAGTCTGTCCGCCCCGCCGTGGCCCTCTATCCGGACGGTGTCCAGACGTCCCGTGAGGGTATCGCCTGCCTGCGAACCGATGATATTTTCAAAGCCACGCAAATGGTTTGTGTTTTGGAGCGTCTCGGCATCTGCACTCAAATCCACCGTCACGGGCGTCGAGAGATATTCATAAGAAATCGTATCCGAGCCCGCGCCCCCGTCATAAGGCTGCGTCGGGTCCGGATTGATATAGTAAATCAAATCATCGCCTCTTCCGCCTACGACGAAATGCGTCGCCGCCGTGCCGCGCAGCGTGTCATCGCCGTCGCCGCCGATAAGGCCTCGCCAGCCCGTTGTTCCAAAATCGTATGGGACGTCCGCCAGCTGTCCCATGCCGGTTGCCAGGTCCAGCGTTAGACTCTGATGGGCATCCAGGCTGCTGGCGTTGAGAATCGAAGCCGCCGCCGGGGCATGGAACAAACGCACCTCGGCCGTATTTGGACCCTGAGAGTCGGAAGAGGTCTCCGTTTGGGCGACCTCTGGCGTGAGCACCGCGACTTGTGACACAGGCCGCGTCGCGTGCGTATAAAATTGCAAATAGGCGTCGAATTGGTGCAATAAGGTATCGACTAAATTATCGAGAGCCAAGGGGTCCAAAAAAGGGCCCCGCTGGATGGCATCGAGGACTCGAATCTGGACCGTCCAGACCCCTTGTCCGGACTCTTGCCGAAAGAAATGGGTCATCGGCTTAAAATTGAGGAGATGGACCGACGTCCCAGACGCATTCAAAGAGACATCCGGGGAAACCTCCACCGCCTGGCCGGTGATGCGTTCGGACCTATCGAATATCAAGAGACTGGACCCAGAAGGGGAGATTAAACGAAGCTGAAAATCGCCGAAATAAAACAAGGCGGTCTTGGCCGGGAAGGAAAAAGGCGTCGCCAAGGCAATGGCAATCTGTTCGACGATGAAATCCGACTCGACGTGGATATAGTAATCGATGCCTAATTCGCCTGTGGGCGCGATGACCTTCTGTTTGAAGTTGCTCTGCAGGACGACATCTTTGTCGTTGCCACTGTGGTGGGCCGCCGGCTGTCCGAGATGCCAGGTCTCGGCGAGGCGGACGGCCGTGGTCGCGTCGACCTGGCCAAAGCCATAGTCGCGGGAAAAACTTAAGGGTTGGCCGTTAAAGGCACCCGCGGCTCCGTTATAGCGCCACCCGCCCGAATCGGGGTCTATCTTATAGGCCGACACCGCCAGAATATCGCGGATGTCACGCCAGCCTAGTTCTGGATTGGCCTCTACCATGAGCGCGACAATCGCCGAAACCAGAGGGGCCGAAAAAGAAGTCCCATTCACCGACGTGAAATCGGCGTAAGAATTCCCCGAAATGCCCGCGCGATCGACGGTATAAATCGCCTTTCCCGGAGCCGTCACTAAGAGATTGGCTCCAGCTTGAGAGAAAGACGCATAGACATACCCGTCCGGTGTCCTGGTATTAGACTCAACCGAACTGGCGGCGGTGTCTAGTTCCGCTTCTGTTGCGGCGCGCTCGGTGGCACCAATCGCGAGGATCCCGTAAAAGAGACCCGGGGAGGTCCGATTCGCATCCAGAGAGGAAACCCGCTGGTTCCCCCCCGCATTGATAAGCGCAAGCCCCAGGCCATCCCTGGCAACCGATAGAGCTTCCTCCAGACCGGTCAGATATTGAGGCGTCCGCAGCGTCGATTTGGCCGACTCGCCCCAGGATAAATTGACGGCGGAAAGCGTGAGCGTGCCAAAATGATTCGGATTTTGCTCCAGGATGCTGAGGGATTTCAGATTCAGGCCCTCGTATAAAATGAGGGTGCTCGACGGGGCGACCCCCACAAAATCCGAAACAGGACGGCCTGCGATCACGCCCGCAACATGCGACCCGTGACTCTCGTCCAAACTTTGTTTGTCTAGATTAGGCGTTGAAAGCCCTTCGTTCGCGCTGCCTTTAAGCGAGGGGTGCGTCAAATCGAAGCCGTTGTCGGTGATGATGACATGGATATCGGCCCCGGTGTAGTCCTCCCAGACGCGTTCTATGTTCAGGGCCTCGTACTGCCAGAACCAGTCCTCCTTGTGATACGTTTCATAGAGATCCGGGGACGTTTTTAACGTCCTCTTGGATTCAGAGAGAAACCGGCCGTCTTCTGAACGGCGTGCCTCCGGAGGCGTGTCGTCCGGATCCGGGTCCGGATTTGGGTCCAGGGCCGCCTGAGAGGCCGACGAGGGCGTCTCCTCCACCAAGGTGTCGGCATTGGTGACTTGTTGTTCGGACGTGGTGGGGTTTCGAGTCGGCGCGGGCGGCAGGACGATAGACGGGCTCGGCGGGGCCGTCGGGCTCGGACTGGGACTGGGACTGGTATCCGGAACGGTGGACGTGGCCATGCCGGAGTCGGCGGTCTCGTCCGATTCGTCAGAGCCACATCCGGACAAAACCCAGAGGGCTAACAGAGCCGTTTCGTTTTTCAAACGTCCCGGCCGTCCCTCTCGTTTCTGCCGTCCCGTCGTCCGCGCACGCGGACTTACGCCCCGTTCTCTGGCGTCCGAAAAGCCCGAGCCGGATACGCCCGATACATAGAAAGACCGAAGAAAAAACATGGAATGCCCCCTGAAGATTTTTATGAAATAACTTTGTTGAGGTTCACGAAAGACCATAGCATAAAGGCGGCGGCCGCCCGGCGAGGATGCCACTTATGGGCTGCATGTCTCAGGTTCTCCTCGGGGGTTGGGACCCGCCCGACATGCTCGACAGGCCCGGTCTGTCCGGGAATCTGCCCGGTCCGGCCGGCCGGGCTTGAGCTCCGTTCTGTGTGCCATTTCTGAAAGGCCCTCTGGAGGGCTAAATCCCCGGCGGGCAAAACATCCGGGCGATGCAAACAGAAGAGTAGATAGATCTCCGCGCTCCATCGTCCGACGCCCTTGAGGGCCGTGAGTTTCTGGATAACCGCCTCGTCCGGGAGCCCTTCCAGAGCTTCGAAGTCTACAGTTCCCTCGAGACAAGCCTGGCCGAGATGGCGGGCGTAAAGGCGTTTCGCCCGCGACAGGCCGCACTGTTGGAGCGTCTCGTCGCTTTTGTCCAACAGGCCTTCTGGCGTGATGGCCTCTGCCGCGGCCAGGCGTTCCCAGATGGACCCGGCCGCCCGGACCGAGAGCTGCTGCCCCACGATAATCCGCAAAAGCCCGTCGAACCCCGGGGCGCGTGTCCGGAGCTCTGGCGTGCCGCACATGCCAAGAATATGCCGAAAAAGCGCAAAACGCCGCGCGAGCTCTTCCGCATCTTCACCAAGGCGTTTTTGGTTCACTCGAATTTCAATAGGGCGTTGCTTCAAACTCAATCCTTATCCTCTGAAACACCCGCGGGTCTCGCCTGGCTTGCTGCCCGGCTTGTTGCCCGGCCGCTATCTGATTCCATCGAAGAACCGCCAAGGTCTCTGCCACGGCACGGGCGGCGACCTCCAAATGCACAAAAGTGCACACACACAAAAGGCGGTGGAACCTGCGAGAACGCCTTATAAGAATTTTGTCTCGCGATGCGTCAGAGAAGCTGCTCTAAAATGGCATCCACACTCTGGCATCGTCCGTAAAATTCCCGAGCTTGATCTTTTCTGTAGAGTTCACCCCGCCAAGAGAGAGATAAGCGCCTTCGATCGTACCAAAAACAGAAACGCTCGAGCACGGAACCATCTCTCTCGTGTCGCCGAAGTATAACGCTTTTTTGCTTGAATTTCAATCTGGGGACCTCTTGCACTTTTTCGTGTAGTTTGCCGCCGGAGGGATGTTTCGGCCGCCCTTCTGAGGTCTCTTCCGGCTGTTTTTCTGGGTTTGTTTCCGTCGGTTTTTTGTCCTCTGGGCTCTCCCCATCGAGCGCCTTTTGGCAAGCCTGGGTGCTCTTTTCGAACAGGTCCAAGCTGCAAGGCCGCTCTTGCCCAGAGAAGACACGATAGAAGGGAGCCTGTTCCAAAAAAGCCTCAAGAGCCCCGGGTTCCGCCATCAGAATGTCGAAAAATTGAATAGCCGTGAACAACCCATCCGTATGAGGAAACCGTCCGGCTCGAAGCGTGAAAACATTGCCCGTGCGATACACGATGGCATTGTCATGGGCATTGTCATGGGTATTGTCATGGGTATTGTCATGGGCATGTTCATGCTGTTGGACCCATGTCTCCATGTGTCCCGGCTGGAGCTGCTCCGCGAGAACAGTGGCGACGTTTTGTTCTTCCAACCACGCCGCCAGGGGCTCGGGGAAGAGGGCGTCTCGGACCAGCGTTCGCTTGAGTTTCACGGCTAAAAAAGCGGCAATGAGCTCGCCGGCAATCTCCTCCCCCGAGACGCCGTCCAGAAAAATCAGCCCGAGTCCCGACCCGTGAAGAGCGACCCCCAGATGAAAGGGGAGGGGGGCAGAGCCAGCTTGGGTCGCGGCCTGGGTCGCGGCCTGGGTCGTGTTTTGTGTGGCGTCTTGGACTCCCGTGCGTCTTTGCTGCAACTCGAGAAGCAATTCTCTGTGTGTGCGTGCGGGTCTGTTGGGGCGCAGGTTCAAAATCTCGATGTGGTGTGCCGGCGGCACATGTGCCGTGAGTCTTGACAAAAAAGACCCAAGAATGGGCCCCTCGGCGACCCAGAGCACATTTGTGGCCTGTATGGTTTGTCGCCAGCGTTCCGTTCCTTTGTGAGCTTGCAACTGACTTCCCAGCCAGTCGACATAGGCCTGTCTGCCGTCGGCGGCATAGACGGCGCCTCCTGGTGTCATGGGGAAGCTCCCCGAAAGGGCCATTTTCCTCAAATTTTCCATCAGAGAAGCCGCCATCGGGCGTTGATGATAGGTCATATAAAACCCATTTTTAGCTCGGTCGCCACAAGGACTCGTCACCATCACGGCGCAGTCGAACTTGCCTGTGTGGGTATAGAACCACAGCATGGGCACGCTCCCGCGGCCGACGACCATCATTTTGAGGCCTGTGTAATAAAGGCCTCGAACCAATTCCTGAACCAGCGCAGGCGAACTGGGGCGGTCGTCATAGCTAATCAAAATTTCGTGAGTCTCGTTTCTGTACAGCCAGGCTCCTAGGACGCGCCCTAGGACGAAAGCGTCCAGAAAGACCAGCTCTGTGCCGACGGTGCCGTAAATGTCGTAGGCTTTGAAAATGACAGGGTTGAAACTGTGTGCCATAAATATAGGGGGCATAGAGCCCGATAAAATAGAGCCCGATAAAGTGGCCGACAGAGGGCGAGCTCACAGAGGAGCCGGCCGCTCGCTCGCTCGCTCGCTCGCTCGAGAAACGGGAGCTCGTCCGGCAAAGAGACCCGGGACACAGGGCTGGACCCGCACGCGGCGGCGGGCGAGGCGCACAAGAGACCCCCGAAGCCGCTGCCAGTTTGGCCTCCCGGTTGACTCCCTGGTTGACCCCCGGTTTCAACTTCATAGCTCTTTTATGCATTTGACACAAGCCTCGAGAGGCAAGCCTCGAGAGGCGGGGCGGACGGCAGCCGTGACGTGGCCGTGGGGCCGCATCGTGAAAGGCCAAAAATGTGTTTCATTTCCAGAAAAAATATGCTTTTTTGACGGTATTGTGTACGCTAGTGTGTACGCTGGGGCGTCTCGAGTTTCAGGTTTCCTGGCGAGGGTCTTGACCTGTCTACCCGTGCTGTTTGCGGTGTCGGGCAGAGTCCCTCCCGCTGCCGGATAATTCCCGGGAATCTCGAGGCTTTTGCGCCCCATGCTTTTGTGTTTTTGTCCCCGAAGAAGCAAGAAAGAGAACCCCGTATGACCGAAGAAGCCCCGCCCCTGGATCTGAACAGTCTCGACGATAAAGAGCTCACCGAGCAGATGTGGGATGATCTCTATGACGGTCTGGCTGACGAGATCGCCGAAGGGACCAAAATTTTACTCTCGCGGGGCTGGCCGCCCTATCGAGTCCTGACCGAGGCTCTGGTGGAGGGCATGCGTATCGTCGGGGTGGATTTTCGAGACGGGATTCTCTTCGTCCCAGAGGTCTTGATGTCCGCCAATTCCATGAAAGCCGGCATGCGGATTTTGCGGCCTCTGCTGGCCGAGACAGGGGCTCCCAAGGTCGGGAGCATGGTCATCGGGACCGTCAAGGGCGATATTCACGATATCGGCAAAAATCTGGTCTCCATGATGCTGGAGGGCGCCGGTTTTGACGTCCACGACCTGGGGATCAATACGGACGCCGAGACCTTTCTGGCGGCTCTAGAAAAACACCAGGCCGATTTTTTAGGGATGTCGGCTCTTTTGACGACGACCATGCCTTATATGAAAGTCGTCATCGAGGCGATGAAAGAGCGCGGGATTCGCGACAAATACGCCGTGCTCGTCGGAGGCGCGCCTCTGAATGAGGAATTCGCGCAGGCTATCGGCGCCGATGCCTATTGCCGCGACGCCGCCGTGGCCGTCGAGACCGCTAAAGAATTCATGAAACGCAAGCACAATCAGCCTCCGGCCGCCGTGGAGGCGGCTACGGCTTCCTAGAGGTTCTCTCGGGGGGCTCTCCAGCAGCCCCATTCACAGCAGGAGCGGACGGTTTCGACGGCGAGACAGCCACCCTCTGTTCTGTTCGCCCAGAAGCTCCTCTGTTCCAGGGGAGGACGTCCGTTGAGGTTCGCTCGCCGCAAGGGGGGCTGGCGGGCGAGCGTCGTTTGCGCCGTCTCTGCTCGCCCGAGGTTTTGAGCCGGACACCTTGTCTTTGGGTGTCTCGGACTTTACTCGGATTGGGATTGACCTGGCTTGTCTCGGGCTGTATCGTTTTCTTGGAGCATGACCCCCGGGCCCGTGGGCCGGGACGTTCGTCGCTTATGTTCTTGTTTGTCCTGGCTGGCGGTCCAGAGGCTCTGATATCCTGGGCCCGAATCCGATAAGCCTGATGCGTCTGAGTTCAGCTGATGTAAGCACCGAGATGTGTGCCGTGGTATTTTTCTCGTGACATCGGACCTGCCGAGACCGTCTCGGCGCGGCGGGCGGCGGGCTGGGGCGCGTCGAGGCGTCCGGCCTCCGGATGAGCCCTTGGGTGCGGCTTCGGCCTCGCCGGAGCAGGCTTCGGCGAGCCGACCGTCCATGGCACCAATGGCACCAATGGCACCAATGGCACCGGGGCCCCAGGTGCGGTCTTTTTTTTCGGTTTTTCGGCCACCAGAAGACCAGCAGAAGGGACGCAGCGAGCCCTCGGAGAAACGCCTCGGCATTCCATCCGGGGCGCAAGAGGCGCACCGCCGCCGGACGCTGGTGATTGCTTGTGGGGCTCTTGTCCACGAGATTCGATTCTTACTGACCCAACCCGGCCTGGCAGGGGCTTATGATCTGGCGGCTCTGCCGTCGCAGCTCCACAACCGCCCCGAGCTCATCGCCCCGCGGCTGGAGGCCAAAATCCGTCAGGCTCGGCCGCTCTACCAGCACATTCTCATCGGGTATGGCGATTGCGGCACAGGCGGCGGCGTGGATGCCTTATGCCGGAAATACGGCGTGACCCGACTGCCAGGAGACCATTGTTACGCGTTTTATGCGGGTCTCGACCATTTTGCGGCCCTCTGCGAGGAGGAGCTGGGGACCTTTTTTCTGACCGATTATCTGGCGCGCTTTTTTCCTCAATTGATTCTGCGAGGCCTGGGCATCGAGGCGAACCCTTCTCTCAAGTCGGTTTATTTCGGGAATTACCGGCGCTTAGTGTATCTGGCACAGCGCGAGGCGCCTGAGCTCGATGCTCGGGCCGAACAAGCCGCGGCGAGCTTGGGACTCGCCTATGAGAGGCGTTGGACCGGCTATGGCCTTTTGGCCGAGACGCTCCGTCGCACCGCGGCGCGCCAAGAACTCGAGGAACCCCGGAAAACCCGGGAACCCGTGCCGCCCGAATAATAAACATTTGGGTGAAACGGCCTCGCTCGAGGTCTCCCTCCCCCTCGAGGGCCTTCCGGGTGCGCCTTCCGGATGCATTCGGGGCACGTTCCGGGTGGTGTGTTCGATTCGCACGGCGCCCTCGAGCTTGGGCTTGATTGGGGTTCGAGGCGGCTTTACTCCGCATCCCCCTCGCCGGCTTCGGGATTGAAATAGCGTTCCCACTTTTTTTCGACGTCTTTGAAGGCGTCGGCGTCGGCAGGCGGGTCTTTTCTACGCGTGATATTCGGCCATTTTTCAGCGTAATCCCGGTTGGTCTCGACCCAAGCCTCGGCTTCGGGCAGCGTATCGGGTTTGATGGCATCGACGGGGCATTCGGGCTCGCAGACGCCGCAGTCGATGCATTCGTCTGGGTGGATCACCAGCATATTGTCGCCCTCATAGAAGCAGTCGACGGGGCAGACTTCGACGCAGTCGGTGTATTTACAGCGGATACACGCGTCATTCACGATATAGGTCATAGAAGCACCTTTAGGGCTCCCGCCAGTTCGGGAGGGAGACCGACAGAGTCAGACATTTCAGCCACGAAATCCGGGGCAACCCGGGGGAATTTCGGCTCAAGCCATCCGGCGAATCGACACCGGACCCCTCACCGGACCACACTCGCGGCACCAGCCGACCGGACCGGCCAACCGGGCAAGCAACTTAAAACAAAAGAGAGCCCATAGCAAGAGCCTCCTCATTTTACAGCTATCCACTTGACAATTCAATCCTTCGAATCTATTCCCGACGTATGTCTGTTCCGGCCTGCTCCCGAAACTCTGCGGGAGGCCGCCGGCCCTCGGGGGAGGTGTGCCGCGTCCGGAAGAGGCCCCAGGAGAAAAACGCAAGATGGCTCGGTATGGGTTATTTTGCGCGGGTGGTGGCTGTAGCTCAGTTGGTCAGAGCGCCTGGTTGTGGTTCAGGAGGTCGTGGGTTCAAACCCCATCAGCCACCCTTGTCCGTCTCCGTCCCCCTGCACGGCACCGCGAGGGGACCTTGTTCCTGTTTTAGGGCTCCGTTTCAATTTTTCAACTTTTTTCAACTTGGAGGAAAGGGACTCGTGAGAGAGTCCGGCCTTCTCTCCCGTCGTGGCATGCCCGCATGGGGCTTTATCATGAGGCTTTATCGAGTTTTCGCACAGAACTTTTTCCACATTCCGGGAAAAAGTGCTAGAATCGAGCGGCCCTCTTGTGTGCCCCTTGGGTTTGGATAGCTTAAGCTTAAGGCTTAGCTTCCTTGTGAGCGTGGGGTTTATGGCGGGGCTTGTACAGAAAGGAAGCTCTTATTTCGCGCGCCCACGGACGTCTGACGGGGTTTGTGTTTTTCACGGTCTGCCTTTTGGCGGGTGTGGCCTTGGTGTGCCTCGCCGGTCTTCTGGCGGTTCAGGCTCAGCGTCAGCACTGGTTTCACCAATTGCGTCTAGCCGCCCCCTTGTCCGGGCCCGGGCTGGAGCGGCTAGAGGAAGAGGCAAGCTCGCCCGCTTTCGTGCCCGCCGTCCGATGCCGCGAGGTCTATCCAGACGAGTGGATTGATGCCACGGCCAACGGTCTCTTGGACCGCGCCTTATGGCGCGCACTCTGGTGGAGTCTGGACCCGTCCCGAGCCCCTGAAGCACGTTGCTATGTCTGGCCCGCCTCGCCTGAGAGCGGTGTAGACCCCGGTGTAGATCCCGGTGTAGACCCCGCCGGTTCTGGCGGTGTCCCGGCGGAGACCTCGCCAGCAGACCCGCAGCTAGAGCCCCTCCTGGGCCCGCTTGAGACCCCCGTCTCCCCTTTAACCCAGGATTCAACCCGGGCTTTAACCCAGAATTCAACCCCGGGCCACCGGGGCGGGCTGGAGGTCCTCACAAACGCTTCGAGCCTATCGTATCAACTCCAGATCACGGTGTGGCTGACGTCTTTTTTCGCCTTATTTTTTCTGGTTCTGCTGACTGCGGGATTCTGGTTGTACCGACACTGGGTTGCCGACCCGCTCCGAGCCATCGTGCGCATGTCAGAAGATTTTGGCCACGACCCCTCTTCCCCGCATGCGATTCTTGTGGCGACGGACCGGCGCGATATTATTGGCGTCTTACAGCGGACTTTTGTTCAAATGCAGCAGATTATTCGACTCAATTTGTTCGAGAATAGCCGCATGGTCGCCGTCGGCGAGTCCGTCCTGAAAATCATTCACGATGTGAAAAATATCATGGCACGCGTCATGATCGCCTGCGAGACCATCATGAAAGACCCTAAGCACGAAAAAGACGCCGAGCAAATCATGCACGCGGTCGAACGCGTGACACACTTGGTCAATCGGACGCTGAACTATGTGACCGAAGAGCGCCGGTCCAATAAAGAAAAGGACTTCGGGCCGGTCTCGGTGTTGCAGGTTTTCGAGGATGTCGTCCAAAGTCTCCAGCGTTCCGGGGAGCTCGAAGACAAAACGGGCGGCCCCAAAAGCGAGGGCGGCCCCGGCGGCCCCGGCGGCCCCGGCGGCCCCGGGCCCGTGACACCAGGACCACCCGGGCCCGTGACGATAGACTGTCCGCGCTCGCTCGTTGTCAAGCTGGATGGGGAGGACCTCTATCGGGCTCTTTTGAATCTGGCCCAGAACGCTTTGGAGGCTCGGGCGACGCGCGTCACCCTCAAGGGCGAAGCGTTCGAAGGCAGTGTGATGATCACGGTTTGCGATGACGCAGGCGGTCTGCCGGACCATGTCCTGAATAATCTATTCACGCCCTTCAAAACGAGTAGCCATCAAGGAGGCGCTGGCCTGGGTTTGGCAATTGTTCACGAACTTGTGACAGGCAATGGCGGGACTTTCGACTTGATTTCCACGGGAAAAGATGGTACGTGCTTCAAGGCTGTTTTCTTCAGCGAGGCACACGAGACACAATAGGCACGTCCGTAGTCATGTCCAAAGAAGAGTGTGCTCGTGAAAGCTTGATTCCCTACGCCAGGCGTCTTTTTTGAAGGAATTTGAAAAAGAAAGTTCGGAAGGAGGTCCGATAAATATGGAAAAGAATACCAGGAGAACGAAATATCTGAGGATTTCTCTCTCTCTTTTTTCCTTGTGGAGGTCCTTGTCGCTACGGCCTCAGCGAGGCGGCCTGCTGGTGCCCGTCTTGTCCGGCCCTGGGTCCGCGGCTTTCGCGGATTCCTCCGATGGACGCAGCGAACCCATGCGGCCCGTTCGTCATTTCGTTCGTCTTGTTCGGCGTCTCGTCCCGGGTTTTGTGGGTTGGGGCTTCATGCTCCCCGTGAGTCTCGGTCTCGGGGTTTCTTTTGCCGCTTGGGGTGCCGAAAAAGGAGCTCTTGAAAGGCAGTTCTCGCCCAGTACGCTGGCCGAGCCGGCTCAGATTCTGGATGATGGCCCCTATGCGGCGTTTCTCGACCGCTATGTCCGCGAGGGCGAGGGCATCCATTGGGTGGATTATGGCGGCGTCTCGGCGGCCGACCGAGCGGCCCTCAGGGGCTATATCGACACCTTAACGCAAATGGACCCGAGCCCCGAAAACCTGACGCGTGCCCAACAAGTAGCCTACTGGATCAATCTATACAACGCTGTGACGCTGGATGTTGTGCTGGATTTCTACCCCGTGGAGACGATCCGAGATATTCGGCTCGGCGGGTTTCTGTCGCCCGGCCCTTGGGGGCGGGAATTGGTGACGGTGTCCGGGCTGGATTTATCGCTCGACGACATAGAGCACACGATTTTGCGTGGGATTTTCGGAGAAATACGGGTGCATTATGCCGTGAATTGCGCCTCTTACTCCTGCCCGAATCTTTTAGAACGCCCCTGGCGGGCCGAGACCTTGGAAGAAGACCTGGAGGCCGCCGCCCGATACTATGTCAACTCGCCCCAGGGCGTGTGGTTTGACGAAGAGGGAAAACCTCAGGTTTCCAGCATTTATCACTGGTACAGCGAGGATTTCGGCGAGACCAAAGCGGAAGTGCTCGACCATATTCGCCTTTTCGCTTCGCCCGAATTACGGAAAAAATTGGAGCCCTATAGCACATACGACGACCACGATTATGACTGGAGCCTCAATGATCTCGCCAGACTGTCCGATGATGGTTCCCTGTCCGATGGGTCGTAGGGGCAGGGGCAAGGGCCGCCTCGCCTGGCATAGCCTGGCATACCCCCTCCGTGCTTTTTCGCCACCGCGGGAGCGTTTCTTCGCCTGATTGCCTGCTTGATTGACCGCCTGATTGACTAATAGGGGGCTGCTGCCGGAGGGATGGACCGCAGGGGCTCCAAAGCCCTCGGCTCTAGAGCCAAGGGCTCCAGAGCCGAGGATTCTCCAGGGATTATAGTGTGTTTGCCTCCTTTTTCGTGACGCCTGATTCTCTGAGGGCGCGTCTGGAAACAGAGCCAGCGTCCTGTGTTCTCCTGGACGCCCGCTGGGTCGGCGGGCGTGCGCCTTTGCGAGCCCTCTATGAAGAAGCCCATATCCCCGGAGCCCGTCTTTTCGACATAGACACGATATGCGACTCGAGCGCGCCTTTTCCGCATATGGTCGCCTCGCCAGAGCACTTTGAGGCCCTGATGAATGCGATGGGGATTTCCTCGTCGGATACGCTTATAGTTTATGACCAGTTGGGCTGCCACTTGGCGGCGCCGCGTGTGTGGTGGAATTTCCGCCTCATGGGTCACGCGTCTGTTTATCTCTTGGAGGGCGGCTTGAGACGTTGGCAAGCGCTTGGCTTGCCGCTGGCGTCGGGGCCCGCGCCGGCACCGGCACCCGCCCGCGATGGACAGTTTAAGGCCCGTTTTGTGCCAGAGCGCTATTTAGACTATGGCTTGCTGCGCGAATGGCAGGCGTCGCGGGTTCCTTTTTTTCTCCTGGACAATCGGAGCCCCGAACGCTTTTCCGGGGCCATCGCCGAGCCTCGCCCCGATGTGGCTGCCGGGGCCATAGAGGGCTCTGTGAATGTGCCTTTCGAAGAATTATGCGAGCCCGATTTCTCCGCCTTGCGCCCCGCCGAAGAGCTGCGAGCTCGTTTCGCCAGCTGCGGCCTGCCGGATACAGGCCGTGCCCCACCGTCGCTCCCTGTTGTGACGACCTGCGGTTCCGGTGTAACCGCCTGTATCGCCGCCCTCGCCCTAGAGCAGGCGGGTCTGGGCCCCGCCCGCGTCTATGACGGTTCCTGGACGGAATACGCTTTGCGGACTGCCTCGACGCGTCCTTAAAGACGCGTCCCCTTGTCGGGAGCGGGGCCGCCGCCCTCTGCTGCGGCCCGTCGTGATTAGTACCGGTAGTGGGCGGGCTTAAACGGGCCGTCGGGACTCTCGAGTCCGATATAGCGCGCCTGTTCCGCACTGAGCCGCGTCAGGCTTGCTCCGAGCTTTTCCAGATGCAACATGGCGACTTCTTCGTCGAGTTTTCTCGGGAGTTGATAGACTTGATTGTCGTACTGGTGGCCGCTCTGGAAGAGTTCTATCTGGGCCAAGACCTGGTTCGAGAAGCTGGTACTCATGACGAAACTGGGGTGGCCGGTCGCGCACCCTAAATTGACGAGGCGTCCCTCGGCCAAGAGCACCAGGCGTTTGCCGTCCGGGAAGACGATTTCGTCGACCTGAGGCTTGATATTGCGCCAGGTAAAATTGCGTAGAGCGTCCACTTGGATCTCGTTATTAAAGTGGCCGATATTGCACACGACGGCCCCGTCGCGCATGGTACGCATGTGCTCCAGGCAGAGGACGTCCGTGTTCCCCGTGGCCGTGATGACAATATCCGCGCGCGCGGCCGCTTGTTCGACGGTGACGACCTCATAGCCCTCCATCGCGGCCTGGAGGGCGCAAATCGGGTCTATTTCGCTGACGAGCACGCGGCATCCGGCCTGTCTGAGCCCCGCCGCCGTTCCCTTGCCGACATCGCCATAGCCGCAGACGAGTGCTACTTTTCCCGCCATCATGAGGTCCGTCGCGCGCCGAAGAGCGTCCACGGCGGACTCGCGGCACCCGTAGATATTGTCAAATTTAGATTTTGTCACCGCATCGTTGACGTTGAAGGCAGGCACGCGGAGTTTTCCCTGTTTCGCCGCTTCATAGAGGCGCAAGACGCCTGTTGTGGTTTCCTCGGACAGGCCCCGGACGGCCTTGAGTCTGTCCGGATAGTCTTGATGCATCATCCAGGTGAGGTCTCCGCCGTCGTCTAGGATCATATTGGCCTCCCATGCGGGATTGCCTTCTATGGTTTGCCTCAGGCACCAGTCGTATTCGTCTTCGGTTTCGCCTTTCCACGCGAAGACAGGGACGCCGCGAACGGCGACGGCCGCCGCCGCCTGGTCCTGCGTCGAGAAGATATTGCACGACGACCATCGCACCTGAGCCCCTAAGGCCATGAGCGTCTCTATGAGAACGGCCGTCTGGACCGTCATATGAAGGCACCCTAGAATGCGGGCGCCCTCGAGAGGGCGTGTCTCTTGATAGCGGCGGCGCAACGCCATTAAACCGGGCATTTCCGGCTCGGCGAGTTCGATCTCGTGCCGGCCTCGGTCGGCTAGGGTGATATCCGCGACTTTATAATCCTGTTTCTGTGTCATGAGTGTTTTGACTCCTGTTGGTTCGTTATCAGGGCCCAAGAGGCCCCCAGCCTTTAGACTTGCGGCCCTTGCGAAAATTTTTTGCGAAAAAGCTCCCGTTGCTGCTGCGTCAGAGCCAAAGCCAGACGCCACCCCTGAGACCCAAGCGACTCGGCACACACCGCCCGCTGGCTATAGAGCCAAGAACGTGCTTTAGCGGCCTCCCACCCCAACTCCAGGACCATCCGGTATCTCGGGGGGGCCAGCAGAGCCTCGATGCGTTCCCCTAGCACGTCCAGCCCCCGGCCGTCAAGAGCCGAAACTTGAACGACAGGGCCTCCTGTGACGGGCTCTCCCGTGGTTTTTTCGCCCTCCGAGCCGTTCGTTTCACCCGTTTCAAGAGAGGCCAGGGCATCACACAGAGCATCATGAAGGGCATCTGTTTTATTCATGACCTCCAGCACGGGGGGTGTTTTTTGTCCTTCGAACAGGTCTTCCAGGACGTTGCGCACGGTCTGTCTGTGCATAGCGTCAAACGGGTCGGTTGCGTCGCGCACCAGAAGAATCAACTCGGCGTATCGGGCTTCTTCCATGGTGGCGCGAAACGCCGCGAAAAGAGGCGGCGGTAAATGCCGGATAAAGCCGACCGTGTCTGAAAGTAGAATACATTTGCCTCCGGGAAGCCGGACGCGCGACAAACGCGGGTCGAGTGTCGCAAACGCCATATCGTCCACATAGGCCTGATGCCCGGCGAGTCGGTTGAAAAGGCTCGTTTTTCCGACATTCGTATAGCCGACGAGCGTCACAAGCGGATAAGGTAGGTTGCGTCGAGCTTGCCGTTGCACGTCACGCGTGCGCCGAATGCGCTGGAGACCCGTCCGACACGTTTTAATGCGTTGCTCGAGCAGGCGCCGGTCCAGTTCTATTTGGCGTTCGCCGGGGCCTCCGACGAAGTTTTGGCGGCCTCGCTGGCGTTCCAGATGGGTCCATTGCCGGACGAGGCGCGCTCGACGCCAGGACAAACGCGCCAGCATCACCTGGAGTCGACCCTCGTGGGTGAGGGCTCTTGCCGCGAAAATCGCTAAAATGAGCTCCGTTCGCCCGAGGATGGGGCATTCGAGCTGCCGCTCCAGGTTTCTTTGCTCGGCGGGGGTGAGATCCTGACTGAAGACGATGCGTTGGGCTCGTTTTTCCTGGCACTGGTCTCGGAGGATCGCCACCTGGCCCTTCTGGAGCCGGACCGTGGAACGCCCCGGGGCTCGCCACGGGTTCGCTTCCCGCCCGCCTCGCCGCGGCGAGGGCGAGCGCGGACAATAAGAACCGACCAATTCGCCGCCGTAAGAGCAGATCAGACTCTGCATTTCGGCTAGGACCTGGTCGAGCTCCATGCTTCTCAAGCTTTTCCGAGGCACAAGACGCCCTGCAAAAGCGTGTCCGGTCGAACTCGCCGACCCCGTAGACGCCGCCGCACCGGAAAATCCGGGAGGCAAGTCAGCCGGGAAAGCCGAGAGGCCATCGGGTTCCCACGCCAGGCCGGCTGCCTCGGTTTCGGATGAGCCATGGGATGAGATATGTGTCGAATCGAAGCGTATCTCCGAGGGCATCCCGAAGGGGAGGTCCGCGGATAGGCGGCCTGGACTCGGCCCGGATGTCGCGCTTGTGGACGCGTGGCCCCTGGCAGGAACTGCTCCCGAAGGCGGCCTGAACCCGGCCCGGGAAACAAAAGAGCCAGCGGCGGCGCACACCAAAAAGACACGCTCGCGTTCTGTCTGGCCTGTTTGGCCGGCTTGGCTCATTTTTCCCGGCGTTGTCGCCTTCGTCGTGAGGTCCGTGCCACAGTTCTGCCCCCGGCAGTTCTGCCCCCGGCAGTCCTGCCCCTGGCAGTTCTGCGCGCGGGGGAGGGTGGGGTCAATAGCCCTCTTCGCCTTCGTAATAGTCCCCGCCGGCGTCCTCATCCTGTCCGGCGGCGGCGTCTCCCCGTGGCGGAGGGTCTATCTCCGTGTTCGACAAATCGATGGGCTTATGCGGCATCACCGTCGAGATGGCGTGTTTATACACCAGCTGAAGCTGTATCTCTCGTTTCAAGAGAACCGTGTAGCTATCAAACCACGTGACAATGCCCTGGAGTTTGACACCATTCACCAGAAAGATAGTCAGGAAGACTTTGTTCCTGCGGCACTCATTCAGAAAACTGTCCTGAAGGTTTGGTTTTTTTGTCATGCTTATTCACCCCTGTTTGACAGACATCATTTTCGCGGACGTCACAGACGTCATCCTGCGTCATCTCGCATACATCCGTGGCATCTGGCACAAAGACGGCTCGTTTGCGTGCCACCGCTCTCTCCCCGGGGCCCCAGAAAGGCCCAAAAAGCCGGAAGGACACAGACGCCAACGTGATAGGACTATCCTAAAGGCAAAATGAACAAAAAGCAAGCACTCCGGAGGAGCGGCCTCAAAAGAGCCGGAAGAGACCGTGAGACGAGCTCTGAAAGGCTGTTACGGTTTACAACCAATTCGGATTATAATGTCCGGGTAAGCCGCCGATCAGGTTTTTGGGTGGCTCTGCGTTTCTTAAGAGGCTCTTGATTTTTTCAGTCTGGATTTTTCAAACCGAATTTGCTATGAAATAGGGCGTAAAGAGGGCTTAAAACTGTCTATGCCAATCGCATCATCTTTCGCATCATCTTTGACAGAGGACGAGGAATTGCGCCTGCCTTCCCCCTGCGTCGGCGTGTGTCGACTGGACGCGAACGACCATTGCCTGGGGTGTTTCCGCACCATAGACGAAATCCGAGAGTGGCCCAACGCCGATCTCAACCGTCAATTGGCTATTCTGGACCAGCTTCGAGTGCGGCGGGTCTCGAACGGGGGGCGAGGGCGACGCTCTAATGCGCGCCGGAGAGGGTAGAGGCTCGGCGGCGGGCCTCCAGCGTCCGTCCGTCCCGAGAGAAACCCAGGAGAAGCCCGAGAGTCCGTCCGCCTCCCCTTTGGGGGGCGGGCTTTTTTAGAGGAATTTTGACTTTGACCTGGACCGAAGGAAACCCCGAGCCTCCTGCGTCTGCGTCGTTACCGCCGTGGGTGAGTTCTCTCAACCCTCGCCAGCGTGAAGCTGTAACGCATACCGAGGGGCCCGTGCTCGTCACGGCGGGGGCGGGCACCGGCAAAACGCGCGTTCTGACGACACGTCTGGCCTGGCTTCTGCACGAAGAGAAAGCGCCTCCCTGGCGTTTATTATGCGTCACGTTCACGAATAAAGCCGCGAACGAGATGCGGTCTCGCCTGGAAAAAATGATGCCCATGGAGACCGTGCGGGATCTCTGGATGGGAACGTTTCACGCGCTCTCGATGCGGCTTCTCCGGCGTTCTCCCGAGAGCGTCGGCTTGAAACCGGATTTTGGAATCATGAGTCCCGACGACCAGCTTCGTTTAATGAAGCGTTTGGCGGGCGAGTTCCAGATTGACCCGAAACTATGGCCGCCCCGCCGCCTTTTGTCCGAAATCGAGCGTTGGAAGGATAAAGCTCTTTTTCCGGAGGACGTGACGCCTGCGGTCTTTTCTCAGAACCGTCCTCAGAATCGTCGTGTTTCCAACATGGTGGAAATCTATCGGGCGTATCAGGCCATTCTCGCAGAGATGAATTTTGTGGATTTTGGCGATCTGCTTCTGTATGCCCTCCGTCTGATTCAGAGCGACGCCGACCTGCGGCATAAATTTTCGTATATCTTGGTGGATGAGTACCAGGATACCAATCATGCCCAGTACTTATGGCTCAAGGCTTTGGCAGAGGGTTCTGGCAATCTCTGTTGCGTCGGCGACGAGGACCAGTCTATTTACGGCTGGCGCGGGGCAGAGATTTCTAACATTCTCTCTTTTGAGAAGGATTTCCCTCGGGTCAAATATATTCCTCTGGAGGAAAATTATCGTTCGGACCAGACTATTTTGGATGCGGCCTCGGGTCTTATCACGAAAAACAAGGGGCGTCTGATAAAAAAGGAGCTTCGTTCGGGGCTTTCGAGGCGGGGTGGTGAAAAAATCAAAGTCCACGAGACACGCAGCGAAGCCGAGCAGAGCTGGAAGCTGGTGGACACTATTCTGGCTTATCACGATCGGGGAGCCGCGCTGACGTCGATGGGCATTCTCGTTCGGGCGAGTTATATGACGGACCGCATCGAGGACCGCCTTACGAAGCACAGAATTCCCTATATTGTCTACGGCAATCCACGTTTTCTGGAGCGCGCCGAGGTTCAAACGATGTTGGCTTATCTGCGTTTGGTCCATCGCTCGTTCGATGACCCGGCATTTGAGCGTGCCGTCAATCAGCCCCCGCGCGGGATCGGGGAAGCCACAATGCGGGACTTGCAGGACCAGAAACATACCGGAGAGTCTCTTTTTGACTGTGCCCGTCGGTCTCTTTCTGTGGGTCTCGTATCAAAGCGAGCTCGGGTTGGTTTGCAGTTTTTTGTAGACCTCATTCTAGAGGCACGCACGCGTCTGGAGGCTCTGACAAAGGCGAGTGCCGGTGCGCCGCCGTCCTCGTCGCTTGCCGAGCTGGCTCGATGGATGCTGGAGGCCTCTGGCTTGGGGCCGCACTACATATTTTCAGAAGCTCCCGATGCCCCGGGCGTCTGGATAATTTGAAAGCCTTTATCACGAACCTGGCCGAAGAGCAGGATCTGGGAACGTATCTCGACCGGGTGGCCCTCATGGAGAGCGTCGCGCAAGGAGAAGACGGGGCGCAGAAAGATCACGTTGTCCTGATGACCATTCACGCAGCCAAGGGCCTGGAATTCGACAATGTCTTTCTGCCCTATTGGACCGAGAAGCATTTCCCAATCCACGCGCGCTGGAATCGACGGACCGCGGGGAAGCTCTGGAGGAGGAACGCCGCTTGGCCTATGTGGCTCTGACGCGGGCGCGGCACCGGGTTTCTATTTTCTGGTCGAGCACGCTCTGGACTTTTCAGAATTTTCCAGAGGAAGCCTTCCCCTCACGCTTTATCGGCAACATTCCGACACATTTGCGGCTTCATTCTCAGACCTATGCTTCTGTGGGCGCGTCCGGTGAGCGGCCCGGCAATTCTTTCCGGAATGATGCCGGCGGCAGACAAACGGCCGTATCGGCTAGCTCGATGGAAAAAAGACAGCTCCCCGTTTGGAAGCCCGGGGTGCGGGTGTTGTCAGGCCAATTCGGAGAGGGAACCGTTCTGGGCTATTCCGCCTTGGGGCAGTGCCGTGTCCGCTTCGAGGATGGTCAGGCTCGGAACATTTTGGCCTCCTATTTACGGGAGGCGCCCGCCGAGAGTCGTGCCCCCGGTGCCGGTGGGCTTGATGGCCCCGGCGGTCCCGGTGCCAGCGGTAGGGCCCAAGCTAAAGGCTAAAAGCCCGCCCCGCACGTCTTCACAATGAGCGTCAAACCCTGCCCTCCGCCGATGCACAGCGTCACCATCCCATAGTTTCCCCCGCCTGGAGCTCGCCGGCGCAGCTCGTGGACGAGTTTCGTCAGTAAAATCGCTCCCGTTGCGCCGATAGGGTGCCCCAAGGCAATGGCGCCTCCGTTGACATTGGTCTTTTCCGGGTCGAATCGCAGAGCCTCGGCCACCGCACAAGCCTGAGCCGCAAAAGCCTCGTTCGATTCGATGAGGTCTATATCCGCCAAAGCAAGCCCCGCTCGCGCCAGAGCCTGCCGCGTCGCAGGAATCGGGCCTAGTCCCATATGCTCGGGGGCGACCCCGCCATAGCCATAGCTGACCACCTCGGCCGCCGGGACGAGACGGTGGTGACGAACGGCCGACTCGCTGGCGAAAAGCACAGCCGCCGCCCCGTCATTGACGCCAGACGCATTCCCCGCCGTGACACACGCCGCCGCCTCCGCCTCCGGAGCAGGCTCGCCCCCAGGAAAAAGAGGCGGAAGGTGAGCCAAGGCCTCGGCGGTGATATCGCTTCGTACGTGTTCGTCTCGGCTAAAGAGAGTCGTCTGTCCCTTGCGCCCGGTCATGCGCCCGGTCACAGAGATGGGCTCGATCTGAGATTCGAAAAAGCCCGACGCAAGAGCCCGCGTGGCTCGCTGGTGACTCTGCAGCGCAAGACGGTCCTGGGTTTCTCGGCTGATTTTGTACAATTGCGCCAGGTTCTCGGCGGTTTTGCCCATAGGCCCCGCGCCAAAAGGGTCCGTCAGAGCCGCAAGCAACAGGTCTTGGGCCTCGGTATTGCCCAGACGCTCCCCCCACCGGAGGGCAGGTAAGAGATAACCAGCTTGGCTCATGGACTCCACGCCGACGGCGAGAACCATGGCGGCTTCGCCAAGACGCAGCAGATGAATGGCACTCACCGCCGCCTGGAGCCCGCTGCCGCAAAGCCGATTGACACTGAAAGCTCCGCTCGTTTCGGGGAGCCCCGCCCCCAGAGCGATCACCCGCGCCAGATACAGATCGCGGCCCCGAGTCGGTAAAACCGTGCCGAGACACACATGATCCGTGGCTCGGGCGAGAGTCTCCGCCTCTTGTTTCGTCGCGTCCGTCGCGGCCTCGTCTTCCGGGGTGGCCTGTATGCGTCTTTTTCTGGCGACCTCGTGCAAGAGGCCTCGGCATACAAGCACCCCCATCTGCTCGGGCGAGACGCTGGCCAGGGCTCCCCCGAAGCGTCCGATGGCCGTCCGCCTGGCCTCGACGAGATAAATCTTCACCGGGTTCTCAAAACCATAGGTTCAATCTTCGGCCAGGAATTCGTCATAAAAGCTCAGGGGATTTAAGACGAGCCCGACGCCGACATACGTGTAATCCGCGTCGCCAAGGTCATAATGAACAAGATCCGCAGAGAGCCCCAGAGCCGGGTTAAAATAATGCACAAGGCCGATGCCGATATTCCAGCCGAACGCCAGTTTTCCAAAAGCGTCGTCGCCGTCCAGCGTCGAGGCGTCCGACGTCCGGCCAAAAGCGACAAAGCCCGGGCCTATTTTCAAAATAGAATTCGGCGTTAAAGCGAAACGCCTGCTGATATTCGCGCCTAGGACACGATATTCTACTTTCACACGGTTGGACTCGGTCACGGCGGTGCTGCCGAGATTGCTCTCGAAGCTGTAAGCCGCGGGAGAGCTGCCCGCGCCGTAAATCTGCCGAGTCTGGTAAGCCGTCCGGGCATAGAGAAAACTGAGGCCCCAACTCCATTGAGGGTTGAAATAATTATCATAGGCAAGCCGAAAAGCTCGGCTTTCTTCTTTTTCAACGCCCGCCCCGCCGAGGGGCGATGGGCTGTTATTCTCGAGACTCGTCCCGATGAAATAGGAGTGCTCTGGCG
This sequence comes from Alphaproteobacteria bacterium, assembly GCA_965203415.1. Lineage (GTDB taxonomy): Bacteria > Pseudomonadota > Alphaproteobacteria > CBDBCS01 > CBDBCS01 > CBDBCS01. Next base: position 1,516,913 of record CBDBCS010000006.1, read on the forward strand.
CCCGGGGCGAGGACGGGGAGGGGGACGGGCGCACAGACTCAGGCGTGGGAGGCGGAGCCTCTTGAGCCGGGGCCTCGCCTGGGGCAACGAGGGCGAAACAAGCCCACATGACAGAAACGAAGAAAAAATATCTCACAGAAAGCAGACGGAAGACAGACAGAAAATAGACGGTAGACAGAACGGAAAACAGGGACGGAAGATAGGGGCGGAAAACAACGGCACGCCAGACACCCCCGGAGCAACGCGTCATGCAGGCGGCGGCCTCTCGGGCCATTTCATAGGGCGTTCCCCGGGCGAAGACTCTAACGACTCGACGGAGGCCCTGTCAAGACAAGCCGCCAAGACAAGCCGTCAAGCCGACGAGAAAGACAGACTCAAGAGCAAGCCGGGGTCTTTTGTCTCATGTCACGCCCTCCATGCCAACGTGGCCAAGAGACAAGCTCGTTTAGGCACAAGCGCGACACAAGGACGACATCATCTCACGAACGGGTTCACAAGGAACACAGGAGGCCTCAAAACACGACCCAATGCAACGAGAAAACCATAGCCGGGACACGGCACAATCGCATGACCAGGTGGGGCATGACCGGGTGGGCGGCCATGCACCCCCCATAGGACGAGCCCTCGCCCGAGACACCCTCGATGGACCCTTGGCCGGACGCCTCTCCAGCCGTCTCCGACGAGGCCGCCTACCGGGGGCACGCCCCCGCCACGGAACGACCCGGCAGAGACCCGGCCTAGGACTCGGCCCCAGCCGTGCGCGGGGATTCTAACGCGGTTGCGCGATGAAAGCAAGTTTTTTCTGGAAGCCTTAGGCGAATTTTTGGAAAACACCTTGCGTGTCGCTCGGGCCCGCCGGGGGCCGCCGGGGGTTGTTTCTCCGCTGCCCTCGCCGCCGATTCTTTCCAACGCAGGTATGGGTTGGGGCCCGCCGGGATCCTGTCGGAGGCCGTCTCCCTGCGGGAAAACGAACGGTTTTCAGATAAAATCTGGACCGCCGGGGGTCGCCGGGAGCCGTCCCCCTGCACCCTATCGATCGATGCCGACGACGGAACCGCCAGTATGGGTTGGAGCACACCGGGGCAAGTCTTCCCGCAATGAAGGCGGCCGAACCCTCGGCTATGATGGGGCCGCCGGGGCCCACCGGGGGCAAGCGGCACCATGACCGCCAGAGCCTCCACGGGTGTCGTTCGGGCCCGCCGGGAGCCGTCTCCTCGCTGCCCTCGCCGCCGATTCTTTCCAACGCAGGTATGGGTTGGGGCCCGCCGGGAGCCTGTCGGAGGCCTGTCGGAGGCCGTCTCCCTGCGGAAAAACGAACGATTTTCAGATAAAATCTGGGCCGCCGGGGCCCGCCGGGGGCCATCTCCCTGCACACTATCGATCGATGCCGACGACGGAACCGCCAGTATGGGTTGGAGCTCACCGGGGCAAGTCTTCCCGCAATGAAGGCGGCCGAACCCTCGGCTATGATGGGGCCGCCGGGGCCCACCGGGGGCTGTTTCCCCGCCAGGCTCGTCAGCGACGGGCGTGCCAGCGAGTATGGGTTGGGGCCCGCCGGGAGCCATCTCCCTGCACACTATCGATCGATGCCGACGACGGAACCGCCAGTATGGGTTGGGGCTCGCCGGGGCAGGTCTTCCCGCAATGAAGGCGGCCGAACCCTCGGCTATGATGGGGCCGCCGGGGCCCACCGGGGGCCGTTTCCCCGCCAGGCTCGTCAGCGACGGGCGTGCCAGCGAGTATGGGTTGGGGCTCACCGGGAGCCGTCTCCCTGCATCCTATCGATCAATGCCGACGACGGAACCGCCAGTATGGGTTGGGGCCACCGGGGCAAGTCTTCCCGCAATGAAGGCGGCCGAACCCTCGGCTATGATGGGGCCGCCGGGGCCCGCCGGGGGCCGTCTCCCTGCACCCTATCGATCGATGCCGACGACGGAACCACCAGTATGGGTTGGAGGCCGCCGGGGCAAGTCTTCCCGCAATGAAGGCGGCCGAACCCTCAGCTATGATGAGGCCGCCGGGGCCGCCGGGGCCGTCTCCCCGCAGCGGCTTGACGGAACACACCTTCAATAGCGTATGGGTTGGAGGCCGCCGGGGCAAGTCTTCCCGCGTCCGTCGTCGTCTTTGTGCGCTCTCATCGTGTATGACAGGCAATCGTGTGAAAATGGTGTGAGACTTGGAGGGAGGGCTCTGCGGGCCGGCCTTGAAAGCCATCGAGGCATGTGCTAGCGAGGGGAACGGTGCGGCCTCGTTTCTTTTCAGAGAGAATCTCGAAGAGAACGAGCGGAAGACAGCCCAAGCACGACTTGAATTTCTGGAGGAGGAGCTTATGCGTCTTTTTGAAAGATATTTCGGCAGCTATCTCAGCTATCCGGGATATTCCGGCGGATATTCCGGCAAACATCCCGGCAAACATCCCGGCAGGGTTCTCGGTTTGGGCTCCCGGCTTTTTTTCCGGCTTTTTTTTCCGCTTTTCGTTCTGCTAGGAGGCCCGCTGGCAGGCGGCGCGTTTGTGTTTCCGTCGCAGATTTGGGCTCAGGAATCGCAGGAGTCGCAAGAATCTTCCGGCGAGCTCCCGGTTCTTCGTGTTTACACGTACGACTCTTTCAGTTCCGAGTGGGGCCCAGGGCCGCGCCTCCAGGAGCTCTTTGAGGCAACATGCGCTTGTCAGCTCGTTTTTGTGCCGCACACCGATGCGGTGACTTTGCTCACGCGCCTCCAATTTGAGGGCTCCCGAGCCAAAGCGGACGTTATTTTGGGACTCGACACGACTCTGATGCACGAGGCGCAGTCTCATGCTCAGCCGCACGGTTTAGAACTCCCCGAGACCCTCCGAGGCGTCGAGGCATGGGACAATGAATTCTTTGTGCCTTTCGATTGGGGTTTTTTTGCGTTTGTCTATGATGCGCGGCGGTATGACGGGCCGCCTTTGGACTCTTTTGAGGCTTTGCGGGCGGCCCCGGTTCGCCTTTTGATCCAGGACCCTCGAAGTGCCAGCCCGGGCTTGGGTTTGGTTTTGTGGATACAACATCTGTACGGCTCGGAAGCCGCCGAGGTCTGGGGCGACCTGAACCCGAAAATCGTCACCGTGACCGCCGACTGGAGTACCTCGTATCAGCTTTTTCTGCAGGGCGAGGCCGATATGGTGCTGTCCTACGCGACATCGCCTTTCTACCACCGCCTCGTGGAGGGCGAGGACCATATCCGCGCCTTCTATTTCCAGGAGGGCCACTATCAACAGACAGAGGTCGCCGCTCTTGCCGCCCAGGCCTCGCAGCCGGACCTGGCGCGCCGTTTTTTGTCCTTCTTGCTCTCCCCTGAGGCCCAGAGCGTACTCCCGACGCACCAGTGGATGTACCCCGTTCATCCGGACGTCGCTCTGCCAGAGGGCTTCGACGAGCCGCCGACAGACATACGCGCCCTGACCCACACCCCCGAGGAAGTCGCCCGCCATCGACGCACCTGGACGCAGGCGTGGCTTGACGCTCGTTTTTGAAGATACGCTTGCCGGCAGTGCAGGCGGGGAAGGGGCGAGGGTGAAGCCGCGGTCCAAGAGAACCCTCGACGAGTCTGGCTCGTGGCCTGGACTTTTCTTTTTTTGCTTGGTTCGCCTGCGGGCGGCTTGATTTTTCAGAGGCGAGGGGACGGACACAGCGCGCCGCCGCCGGGCCCTGCCATGACCCATCCATCATGACGCCATGGCTTTTTAAGGGGTCTTTGACGGGAATGTTCTGGTTTTTGGGGGGTCTATGGCAGAGACCGTCTCATCGTCTGTTTCAAGAGTCTGTTTTCATGCTTTGGTCTCTTCGTGGCATGCTTGTTCGCAGGAACAAAGAAAGCCCGACACGGGCCCATGGTTTTACATGGTTTTACATGGCTTTACAAAACAGAGCTTCATGCCACTTTCACAAACGGCAAGGCCGTCGTCGGCAGACGGCCTGCTCGTTCAAACGACTGGTCTGCGCTTCAAGAGACGGTGGCGAGGGTGTTTCTCCGCATCTTTTCACACCGGTTTTCACACCAGGGGGCCCCCCGGACTGTGAGCTGCACGCCGGGAAGGATCCGGCATGAGTCGAGTTGGGGGTCCGCAGAGGCTTGGCCGAGCCGCATGCCCTTTGTTTTAGTTCTTTTCTCGCTCGTCTGGCGGGTCTTCTTGTTTTTCACACCCCCTTCAGAGTGCGTTCCGTGGAACGCCTAGATTCGGCTTCGCCCCGGGTTGTGTCTTGGGTGGTGCCCGGGCTGTCGCCTTGGTGGGGCAGGCTCGGTCTTGGGTTGGCGTTATGGCTTCCGCTCGGCGGTCTGGGCGGCCTGTTGAGCTGGCTCTTATTCGGGCCCGCCGGCGGCGTGCCGGAGCCCCCCGGCAGTGGGCTCTTTCCAGCCCTCTTCCAGGCGTCGAGTTGGGTCTGGAGGCTCTTGCAATTCACCATGCTCGAGTCTTTTTTGTCGGCTTTCTTCAGCCTTCTGATCGGTTTTGTGTGGGCTCGTGGGCTTGTGCGGCGTTCTTTTCCCCGCTTTCTGCACCCGGTTCCCTATATGCTGGCGAGTTTCGCCATGCCGCAGATTGTGGTTCTCTTTGCTTTCGTCCAGTTTTGGGGGAGCCAGGGTGTCGTGGAGGCCCTCTTTCAGCCCTATCAGACCGGTCTCTTGGAGCGAGGCTGGTATTACGGCCTGGAAGGCGTGGTACTCGTCCATATTTTTTACAACGCCCCCTTCTTTGCCCTGGTTTTTTATCAGGTTCTGAGCTCTATCCCGGCCGAGCGTCTCCAATTGGCCCTTCATCTGGGTTTTCGAGACGTCGATTATCTGAGACTTCTGGACCTCCCGGTTGTTTTCAAAACGGTCCTGCCTGCGTTCGGGCTTGTTTTTTTTCTGTGTTTCACCAGCTTTACCCCCGTTCTCGTTCTGGGAGGCGGCCCGCCTAATCAAACGCTGGAGGTCGCTCTTTACCAGGCGATGCGTCTGGACTACGCCCCGACCACGGCCATGAGCCTTGCGCTTTTGCAAGGTGTTCTCCTGGTTCCGATGCTGTTTTTTCTGGTGCACACGTCTCGGACGCGTCTGACCTTGGCGCATGCCCCGCCGCGTCGAGCCGTGAAACACCGTGTCGATTCGAAAAACACGACGGCTCTTCTGGCGGACGCCTTCGGTTTTTTGTTGTTTTTGGTTTTGGTTCTCTTTCCTCTTGCGGGTCTAGTCGCAACGGGGTTGCCTTTAGTGCCTCTGTGGTTCGAATCGGGGAGCGTGCCGTGGTTTGCACCGTGGCTGGCTTTGGGGAGGTCGCTCTTGATTGGGCTGGGCAGTGGCGTGCTTGCCGTTTTCGGCGCGCTCTGTCTCGTGCAAGCCGGGCGTTCCGCCGGGCGTTCCGCCGGGCGTTCCACCGGACGTTCCGAGACCCGCTGGGTTTTTGCCGCCTTGAGCCCTTTTCTCATGCCTGTCGGCATGGCGGGGCTCGTTTTTTTCTTGACCCTGAGTTCCTTCACAGACCCAGGGCCGTGGCTTATCCCGGTGGCTATTGCGATCAATGGGACGCATCTGATTCCTCTGGCGTTTTTGTTGGTCCGTCCGCTCGTACGGGAACTGGAGCAGCGTTATAAGGCTCAACTCATTGTGTTAAAGGTTTCGGGTCTGTCAGGGTTCTGGCGCGTAGACTGGCCGAGTCTGGCTCCGGGCTTGCGGACGATTTTCGTCTTATGCGTGTGTCTGGGCTTCGGCGAGATGACCGTCGCTGTGTTTTTTGCTTCGCCGGAAGGGCCGAGTTTACCGCTTTTACTTCTCCGAGCGATGGGGCATTACCGTTTTGACTATGCGGCTAGTCTGGCTTTTCTGCTTTTGGTGAGTTTTCTCGTTTTGGCTCATTTTCCCTTTTCGTTATGCGCCCGGCTCGCGAGAAACTTGAGCAGAATCCAGCTATAACAAGAGGCATGTTACATTGGACGCGTCTCGTCTTGCTTCGAGGGTCTCGCGAGATAACCGTGGCTCCCATGCGTTTCCCGCCTCAGATGGTGGCCGTTCTGGGGCCCTCGGGGAGCGGCAAAACGAGTTTTTTTCACGCGCTGAGCGGGCTCCTTCCCTTTCACGAGGGCCACGTTTTCCTGGACGACCGGGAGCTCACGCGCCTGCCGGGCGGGGCCCGGCCTGTGAGTCTCATGTTTCAGAATTTGGACTTGTTCGAGCATTTGCGCGTTCTAGACAATGTGGCTTTGGGTCTCGGGCCGCGGCACTTGAGACGCCATCGAAAGCAGGCTTTGTCGTTTCTGTCTCGGGTGGCTCTGGCAGAGAAGGCCATGGCGTTTCCGGGAGACCTCTCGGGCGGGGAGCAACGGCGGGTGGCCTTGGCCCGAGTCCTTTTAAGAGCTTCTCTATGCCCGATTGTGCTCCTGGATGAGCCTTTCGCGTCCGTGGACCCCCGCCGCCGTCAAGAGCTTGTCCTCTGGCTTCAGGGGCAACAGCGCGCGCTGGGTCTGTATATTTTCATTGCGACGCATCTCCAGAAAGAGGCCGACCAATGGGCGCAACGCGTTTTGCTCTTTCAGGATGGGTGTTTGAACGAAAGCCTCCACGAGACACCGAGACACGATGGGCGGTGAATCCCAGGATAAACCGGTGGATAAGCCGGGGATAAGCCGGTGGATAAACCGGTCGTGGGCCATGCAAAAAGACGTGGACAAGTCTAAACGATATGTGGATAAGCCTACAGTAAACTCGAACGTGTAGTAGACTGCCGAGATATTTTCCGCTCGTGTTTTCCGGGCTGAAGGTCCCTCGGGCGTCTCCGGCGCGGCGGCGGACTTGGCGCTGCCGGCAATTTTGAAGCATACGAATATAGATACGAAATAGATTTGGCGTGTTTGTGGATAGACTTTATTCCGAGAAACCCTCTTCCTCTGATTCCTCTGACGGCGTCAATCCCATCGACCAGCTGGAGGCCATGTTCGTCCGTTTCGACTGGCCCTATGACCGCGTGGCCGAGAACCGATTGGCCGTAGGCACTCAGGGCAAATGGTGTCTCTATCATCTTCTTTTCGAGTGGCAGCCGGACCTGGAGGGCTTTCAGGTCGTGAGCCGCTTCGATTTCACCATGCGTGAGGGACTGGCTGACAAACTGGACCGCCTTCTCAATTTGATTAACGGCAAGACATGGCTTGGTCATTTTGAACGGTGTCCAGATGACGCAACGCTGCTGTATCGGGTTGGTCTGCCTACGCGCGGTTTGGGCGGCATGCCTCAGGCGATTCTGCGCGACGTCATCGATACCGTCCTCTCGTCCTGTGAGTGCTATTATCCTGCTTTCCAATATGTGATTTGGGCTCGGCGCTCGCCCGAAGCGGCTTTGGCCCAGGCTCTCCTGGACAATAGCAGGAACGAGGCCGCCGCCGCCGCCGCCGCCGCCGCACCCGGGGATGATGCCGAACGCGACCGCGACGACGCTCCGGATGAGCCTGCTGGTGGGCCTGCGGGCGGGCCGGAAAAGAGCCCCTGACGGTGATACAGACGGTGGCCCAGAAAAAAGACGCACCGCCGCCTGAAAAGCCGCCCAGCGGGCTCGCCGAGCGAGCCCCGGCTGGAGCGGCACATAAAACCGGGCATAAAACCGCGCATAAAACCGGGACGCGGCCCTCGCCCAAGCCGTCGCCGCCCCCCGGGGCGGCTCCTGGGTCGCCCGGCTCGCCCCGCCGGCGTTCGGTGCCCCGAGCTGGCCTCGGGAAGGCCGCCCCAGAGGCGGGCCTCCTGATGATAGGGTGCGGCACGATGGGTCAGGCTCTGCTGGACCGCTGGCTTATTGCCGGGCGTATCCAGGCGAAGTTTCCGGCGACCATTGTAGACCCCCAGCGTTTTTCGACTTTGGCGGCTCCTAGAAAAGCCGTGCGTGCCTTTGCCGCTCTAGAGGACATTCCCGCCCGGCGAAAATTTGACACGGTTCTCCTAGCTGTCAAACCGTCGGATTATGAAAAAACATGTCTGGAACTGCGAGCCTGGCTCGTCGAGCGGTACGCGCGTTTCAAGACTGCCCCGCCCTCGCTGTTGATCTCCGTGATGGCCGGCATCGGCACGAACCTCCTCCAGGCCGTTTTCGAGGCGCCGGTTTCGCTTCCCGAGGCGGCTTCGGGCTCGGGTGCCACAGACCAGAGTTCAGCCTCGGGCCTAGCCCCGGGAGTATCCCCCGGATCGTCTTCGTCCTTTTTTACGGGTCTGTCGATTGTTCGAGCCATGCCGAATTTACCGGTGGCCGTTGGGCATGGTCTGACGTTTTTGTGTCCCTCGGGGCGTTGTCGCAAAGGAGCCCTCCGTCGAGCGACGACTCTCTTTAAGGCGACGGGTCAGACCATTCTGTTGGAACAGGAAAACGCGATGAACGCGGCAACGGCTATTTCGGGTTCGGGGCCGGCCTATATCTGTTTATTCATCGAATCGATGGTGGAAGCCAGTTGCTATCTGGGTCTGCCCGAGGACATGGCTTCGCAGGTCGTGCCTCAGGTTTTAGAGGGTGCCCTTCGGCTGCTATCGGCTTCGGGCCAGACGCCGCGGCAGTTGCGGGAGGCGGTCACCTCCCCCGAGGGTTCGACCGAGGCGGCTCTGGCCGTTCTGATGGACGAGCGTCACGGCATGCCGGCTCTCGTTCGGCGTGCCGTCATTCTTGCCCGCGACCGAGGCCGCGAATTGGGAATCCGGCATTGAGAGACGCCGCCGCGCGTGGGGCGGCCCTGCCCCTTCGAGCCCAATTTCTGGAAGCGATGTCTCTGGCGGTGCATAGTGTGTATGTCCTCACCAGTGGCGGCGAGGGCTTGACGTTATCGGCTTTCAGCTCTTTAGCGGTAGACGGGCCTCAACCGACGATTCTGGCGTGTGTCCATCGCCAGAGTCCCGCCCAGCGGGTGGCTCGGTTACGTTGTTCTTTCGCGGTCAATTTGCTCGGGGCGACGCAGCGGACGGTCGCAGAAAAATTTGCAGGGTGGGGCGGCGTGCGGTCGGGGCAGGAGAAATTCGCCGCCGCGCGCTGGTCCCATTTTGAGAGCGGCAATGTCTATATGCCAGAGGCCCTCATGGCTCTGGATTGTCAGTTGAGAACCTATCACCGCCTGGATACGCATATGGTTCTCATCGGGTCGGTGCGCGAGGTCTATTTGTCCGGGGCTGCCACCGACGCTGCGCCATCTTCCTCCCGGGGGTCAGCTCGGGGGTCGGGCGAGCCTCTCACCTATGCCCGGCGCCAGTTTCAAGCCCCGGCTCCATCCTCGGAATAGGGCCCCGGAATAGGACTCGGTCAAGCTCCCGCCCGTCGGGTTCTCGGAGCCGTCTTCCGCTTGGTTCCGGCTTTTGCCGTGGTTTTTTTCCGGGCTGTTTTCCGGGCCGAGTCCGGGTCTGCGCCGTTCGAGATGTGCTTCTCCAGGAGTCGACCGAGCTCTTCATCAGAGAACGCCTCGTCCTGCATCGTTCGAGGCAGGGCCGCTCGATAGTTTTGCCAAAAGAGCGTCCGCCCGAAACGCGAGACAAGCAGATAAACGGGCTGTCCGCGCCAAGTTCCAATCTGGCGTCCGCGTTTTACCGCGCGTTGTTCGCTTTCGTGGATTAGAGCGACGGCGTGGTTTTCACCGATCGTGAAGGCCTCTTCGTGGTCTTTCAGCCTCACATTGGAGCCCCGATACTGGAGATAGGGCCCGTAGGGCCCGATTTTAGAAAAAATCGGCTCGCCGCTTTCGGGATGGAGGGCAACTTGGCGTGGCAGACTCAGACATTTGAGAGCCAGTTCCAAAGTCGCCTGGTCGGGCCGATAAGACTTAGGCAAGCTGGTGCGGCGCGCCACTTTCGCGTCCTCGCCCTGTTGAAAATAGAACCCATAGGGGCCTTTCCGAAAAGAAATCGGTTCTCCCGAGTCATTTGTGCCCAGCAGACGCGGCTGCCCTGGCCCCTCGGGAGGCGTCTTGGGGGTGTCGCCCGCTTGGGGCTCCCCGAGTTTCGACTCTATTTTCGACGCTATTCCCGTCGCCGAGGTCGAAGCGGCCGAAGCGGCCGAAGAGTCTGCCGTCTCGTCGGTTCCAATCGAGTGGATATATTTGCAATCAGGGTAATTCGAACAGCCGAAGAAAAGAGACCGAGGGAAAATTTTCAGCTGCAAAGAGCCCTCCCCGCACTGCCGGCACTTCATGAGAGCCGCAAGATCGCCTCCCGGCGGACATTTGAGAAAATAGCCTCCTAAAGCCTCGTGCAGATGGTGCTGGACGGTTCGATTATCGATCTCTTGAGCGGTCTCGATTTTAGAGGCAAAATCCTTCCAGAAGGCCTCCAGGACTTCGCGCCATAGGTGCGTCCCATTGGCGACACTATCGAGTTCCTCTTCCAGGTTCGAGGTAAATTCGTTTTTGACGTAAGCGGCGAACCACTCTTTGAGATAGGCCGAGACCAACATCCCGGTCTCAGAGGGGACCAAGCGTTGCTTGTGCTGGACGACATAATTGCGTTGCTGCAGAACGCGGAGAATAGAGGCATAGGTCGAAGGACGCCCAATGCCCTGTTCTTCCAGTTCTCGGACCAAGCCGGCTTCGTTGAAGCGCGGCGGCGGTTTCGTGAAATGCTGCGTTTTGGAAAACCGGACTTTGAAGAGCTCTTGCCCGACCTCCAGAGGCGGAAGGAGCGCCGTGGGTTTTTCCGTCTCTTCGGTGGTGGGGGTCGGTTTATAGATTTTCAGGAAACCCTCGAAGGTGCAGACGAGGCCCGAGGCGCGCAGCTCCGTCCCTTCGTGGCCGGTCTGAATGACAGCCGTCGTTTGTTCAAAAGCCGCCGGGCGCATGCCGCTCGCCAGGGCGCGCCGCCAGACCAGTTCGTAAAGCTCCAGAGCCTCTTCAGGCAGAGTCCGTCCCGCTGTGGCTTTGAGCTCCTGGGGGGTTCGAGAAAAATCCGTAGGCCGGATTGCCTCGTGGGCTTCCTGGGCGTTTCGGACTTTGGATTTATAGACGGTGGGCTTGTCGGGCAGATAGGTTTTTCCCAGTTCCTGGGCGATATAGGCTCTTTGTTGTTGGATAGCCTGCTGGGCGAGGGCAACCGAATCCGTCCGATGGTAGGTAATCAGCCCGACGTGCCCCTGTCCCGCGAGCGTTGCGCCCTCATAGAGGCGTTGGGCTAGCTCCATGGTTTTCGTGACGCTGAAACGCAGCCGGCGCGAGGCCTCCTGCTGGAGGGTGGAGGTGATAAAAGGCGGAAACGGGCGGCGTAGAACCTGCTTGCTGTCGCTTTTTGCGACCCTGAAAGGCGTTTTCTCGGCGCGTTCGAGGGCGTGCGCCGCCGCCTCTTCGTTCTGGAGTCCCATTTTGGGGAGGACGCGCCCCTCTAGTCGGTAGAGACGGGCCTCGAAGGTTGGGGCTTCTTCCGTTTGTTGGGTCTTGAGGTGGCCTTGGACGGTCCAATACTCTTGAGGCTCGAATCGATTGATTTCCAGTTCTCGGTCGCAGACAATGCGCAGAGCCACCGATTGAACGCGCCCCGCCGAGCGCGCCCCGCTCAATTTTCGCCACAAAACAGGCGAGAGCTCAAACCCTACCAGATAATCCAGCGCGCGCCGAGCCAGATAGGCTTCGATGAGAGCCAGATTCAGGTCCCGCGGGTTCTGGACGGCTTGAGTGACGGCTCCTTTTGTGATTTCGTGGAAAACAACGCGTCGAGGTGGCGTTTCAAGACGATTTTTGTCCTCTTTGGTTAAGAGCTGGCACAAATGCCAAGCGATGGCCTCGCCCTCGCGGTCTGGGTCGGTCGCCAGCAAAAGAGCCTGATTGCGTCGCAGAGCTTCTCGAATCGCCTTCAGATACCCCGCGCCTCTGGGGGAGAGCGTCCAGTGCATGCGGAAGCCGTGTTCGGGCTCGACCATGCCGTTTTTGCTCGCCAGGTCTCGCAGATGGCCGTAGGTCGCGAGGACCTCATAGTCGGAACCCAGATAGTTACGAACGGTTTTGGCTTTGGAAGGCGACTCTACAACCAGGAGCGTGGACATAAAACAAGGCGAACCATAAGACGATGCAGGAAACAGGGTGGGAAGCGATTCTGAGCGAATGAAGCAACAATACAGCCGAAAGGGAAAATAAAGTCAAAAAATAAACAGACGAGGCCGTCCGGACGACTCTGTTCAGACGGGTCTGTTCGGGTTTTCTCCTTGCATGGCCGGGTGAGCGGCCCTGACTCCTGTAAGCCACGAAGGGCACCAAGAAGGACGACCGGCAGGATACGCCGCTAGCATATTCCGGGGCAAAAAACAAGCCTTCTCGCCCTTTGTCACCCTTCGGCCTCGGATTCCGCCCGGGTCATCCCCGGGTCATCCCCGGATTATTTCTGGTGTCTCTTTCAGGGAGGGGCCAGGGACATGGATAGGGAGGGCACAAAACGCAGCTGGGTTAAGGCAGCCTTGACAGCCTTCGCCACGCCTTTTCCCACGCTTTTTTATAGGCTCTCTTTCCGAGCCGGCTCAAGAGGGGGTGATTCGGAAAAGATTTTTCTCAAACCCTATTTGTGATTCGCGTTATGATAGGGGCTCAAGTGTATTTCGGACGCCGCGCACCGTGTGGCCAGAACAGAACTATGAACGACAGCCCGTGTAAAACCCCAGGTAAAACCCCAGCTCAAGCCTCGCGTCAAAAACCGAGCGGCCCGAGCGGCCGGCCACGGCCAGCCCGCGCTCCGGCCCCGGACGACGGCGACGGTGCCTCGGCTCAAGAGAAGATCCGTCGCTTTGCCGCCGGCATCGGCTTGGCGGAGATGCGTGTAACTCAGCCGCATTTATCGGCATCCGTTCGGTCGAATCTCCGTCGTTTTGTCTCAGAGAAGGCCTATTTAGACATGCACTGGATGGCCGACAAACTGGAGCGGCGTCTTTTTCCGCTCAGTCTTCTGCCGGGCACCCGCTCTGTTTTAGTTTTCGGGCTCTCGTATGCGCCGTCGGCCCCGCCGTTGCGTTTCTTGCACCGGCCGAGCCGAGGCTTAATCTCGGTCTATGCCCAAGGCAAAGATTATCATCGTCTGATGCTCAAGCGTCTCCGGCAAGTCGGTGTTTTCATCCAGTCGAACTGGCCGGCGTCAGAGCTGCGTCTTTTTGTAGACACGGCCCCCGTGGCCGAGAAGCCTCTGGCTCAGCAAGCAGGCCTAGGCTGGCAGGGGAAACACACCAATCTCGTTTCGCGCACGCACGGGAGCTGGCTTTTTCTTGGGTCGCTTTTTACGACCTTGGCTCTGCCGCCGGACCCGCCTCAGGGTCAGTTGTGCGGGTCGTGTCGTTTGTGTCTGACGGCCTGTCCGACGGCGGCTTTGGCGACGCCTTATCGCCTCAATGTCGCAGAGTGTCTCGCTTATTACACCATCGAGCACAAAGGGGCCATTCCCATGCATCTTCGACGCGCCATGAGTAATCGTGTCTTTGGGTGTGATGATTGTCTCGCGGTGTGTCCGTGGAATAAATTTGCGCAGGCGACTCGGGAGACGGACTTCAAAACGCGTTTTTCGTCGTATCATTTGCGTGATTTTTTGTCTCTGGACGAGGCGTCCTTTCGAGACGTCTTTCGTCAGACGCCGGTGCGGCGGCTCGGTCACCGGCTTTTTTTGCGCAATTGTCTCATTGCGGCGGGCAATAGCCGCGACCGAACGCTTTTGGCTCGCCTGCGTGTTTTTGCCCGAGACCCCGACCCGTTGCTGGCCGAACACGCGACTTGGGCTGTGAGGGAGCTCGAGGAAGAGGCCTCGTCGGATGCGTAGCGGCGGTCCGGCTCTTGCGCCGGTCTTTTTGCTCGCCGACATTGGGGGCACGAATCTACGTCTCAGTCTTGCCGACCGTCGAGGGCTTGACCCGGACTCGGTCTGTGCGCTGCGTGTGGCCGATTATCCGTCTTTAGAGGCGGCTCTTTTAGAGTATCTCCGGAGCCGTTCGGTTCGGGTTTGGCCGCGGCTGGCGGCTCTGGCGGTTGCGGCTCCGACCGAGGGCTGGGCTCAAAGCGGCACCGTTGCCATGACGAATCATCGATGGGTCCTCCGGCGGGACGCCCTCGAGCAGAGCCTCGGGTTTTCCGAGCTTTTGGTGGTCAATGATTTTTTTGCTCAGGCGCGGGCTTTGCCGGCTCTGCCTGTCGCCGCTTTTCGAGAAGTCCAAGCCGGGAACGCGCCAGCCATTCCCGTCACAAACGCGCCAGGACTCCTGGGGCTCCCGCGTGTGATCCTGGGGCCCGGGACAGGCTTGGGCTTGGCGACGCTGTTTCACGAACAGGCTACATGGCGCGTCTTTACAGGCGAGGGCGGGCATGCGACTCTTTCCGTGCGCGACCGTCGTGACCATGCGCTTGTGGCTTGGGCCTGGGCGCATCTGGGGGCTCGAAGAGCCGCCTGTTCGTCTTCGGATTCGCCGCCTCCGCACCTCTCGGTCGAGCGTTTTTTATCGGGCGAGGGCTTGAGACTCTTGTGGCGTTTTCATGCGCAGTTTTCTGCTTCTGAAGACCCGGGAAAAGACCCCAGGAAAGACCCCGGGAAAACGCCCGCCGCTCGTGAGATCGCGTCCCGAGCCCAAGAGGGGGCGTGTTCTGTCTGTGTAGCGGCTCTGGATCATTTTTGCAGTCTTCTGGGGACGGCTGCTTCCAATGCGGCTCTGACGATCGGAGCCAGCGGCGGCGTCTATCTGGCTGGAGGCATCTTGCCCCAAATCGAGACTTTTTTTCTACGCAGCTCTTTCCTGGCGTCTTTCAATCAGAAAGGCCGCTTTGCGTATTGGCTCCAGAGGACGCCGGTTTATCTCGTTCTGGACGACCGAGCCTCGTTATCTGGGTGCTGGCAGATGGCTCTGGAGCAGTTCCAGTAACGCTTGGCCGGACGGGCGAAATTGGTTGTCTAGCCACATCGTCTGGGCTCGGGCCAGGGCTTGGCCTAGGTCTCGGCCCGGCCGATAGCCTTGCTCGATCAAATCCGCCCCGCGGAGCGGAAAAACCGGCGGCACAAACGCCCGGATGGCCCGCAGAAGCTCGCGATAGTTCGGATAGCTCAACGCGCCATGGAGATAAGCCCAACCGGCCCGACCTTGGCACAGGGCAGAGCCCTCCAGCCAGCAGAGCCCGCGCCAAATGCGCCGGAAGCCTCTGTCCGTCAGGTCCGGCTCGGAGGGCCAAGCCGGCGGTTTGTCGCATACGCTCGCGAGGAACCGGGCCTCGTCGCGGGAGCACCGAAGCTTTTCGGCCGTTTCTCCGGCATGCCCTTCGGGGGCCAGCAGACCGAAGCCCAAATTGGGATTGGGCGCGAGGCCCGCCGCTAAAGCATAACGCCACCGGGGCCAGCTCTGCGGCCGAAACTCCAGCCCCAAGTGCGAAAGAAGCCCGTGCGAGGCCATCAGACGGATGGCTCGGCCTGCCTGGGGCAGGGTCAGGAGTTTTCGCAATTCGTCCTGGACGCGCTCTCGAGAGAGCCGCTCCACCCTAGGCGCACACGCTTGAAGCGCGTGCCTATGGTGCCGGTCGGGCGGCTTTTTGGCGAACCGAACCCAGAACCGGTAATACCGCATCACCCTGAGATAGTCTTCCTGAAACCGCTGATAGGGGTCGCCGCACGTTCGCACGCGGCCCTCGTGCAGGTCCTGGAGGCCCGTCCCGAGCGGGTCTAGAACCTCGCCGTCTCGGTTGACATACAGAGCGTTCAGCGTCAAATCGCGTCGCGCGGCATCGGCCTCGATCGAGACCCCAAAGCGTACCCGCGCATGCCGCCCGTCGGGGTGCGAGTCGCTCCGAAAACTTGTGATCTCGGCTTGGAAGCCCTCTTTGACAAAAGTCACGGTCCCGTGGCGGAGGCCCGTGTCTAATAGCTTGACGCCGGGATAGGGACCGAGACGCTCTTTGACCGCCGCCGGGGCCAGAGGCGTCGCGAAATCATAATCGCGTTTCCAGGCAGAGGCCCCTGCCGATTTATCTGATGTATCCGAGAGAGACAAGGCCAAAAGAGCGTCGCGAACGCTGCCGCCGACCAGAAAGAGCTCGTGCCGGTCAAATCGAGAAAAAAGCCACAGCAATTGCGGCGGGCCGAGCCGGTCTAGTCTCAACCGACCCAAAGCGATGCCGCCAGAGAAGGCTCGAGCCCCAGATAAGCAAGGAGCCCAAGGAGACACACCATCCCTAAAAGTGCGAAACGCTCTATATGCCGGCGAACCGCGGGCTTGACAAGCCAGAACCAGACGAGACAAGCACTCAGGAGGACCAGAAAAGGCCAAAACCACTTCAGAAAGAGCATGAAACGGAGGCGTATGAAAGAAGGCGGCTTCTCAAACTCAAAGCTCGTCGAGCATGCCAAGGCAAAAGAGGGCCCCGCCGCTCGGGATATAGAATTTACCGTTTTTTTCGAACCCCGTCTCAATGAGTCGATAATAGACCGCACGCGTCAAGAGAGCCTCGAGGCGGCCCCGGACTCGGACCAGCGGGAGGCGTTCCACCGGAACCGGAGAAGCCGCCGGTGAAGACTCTGCCGGGGCCTCGGGCGGGGCCGCGCCAACTCGGGCGAGACGGAGGGGATGGGCTCGGTCTAAAGGAAAGGTTTCTCCCAGATTGGTGGTAAACAGGACCTCGCCGGCCTGGCCGGCGTTTCCGGTTCGGACGGCCATGTCCGAGACCGTGAAAGGGGCCAGTTCGACCTCGATGAGGCCGCACTCGGCCGGGGTGATAAGCCAATAACGCCCGACAAAATCCCGATGCAGAACGCGCGCAAAAAGCCGACACAGAGGCTGCCGGCCGATGGGACTTTTGCGATAATACCAGGTCCCGTCTCGGCCGATGGCGAGATCAAAACGACCGCATCGCTCCGGAATTCGAAAAGGGACCGACACGCCAAGCGGATAGCCCCAAGCCTGGACTCGCGCCGACGTCGCGGACGCCTCAGAAACACCCGCGACTCCTGCGATCCCGGCGACCCCTGTGCTGCCTAGAAGAGGCCCTGCCGCTGTCGTCTCTGGAGTGCCTCCCGAACCATCCCGGGGCTCCTGGGTCGCATCCCGGGTCGGACGAACGGGCGGCCCATCGTCCGAGGACGAAAAACCCTTTAAGGGGGGGAAGGTGGGGGTCTCATCCAGAATCATCGGAGGCATTCAGAACAGTCTTGAGCTGCAGTTTAAGGCGCAATGAGACCCAGTCCATCCCAGGTCCATCCCGGTATCCATTCCCATGTCCATCTCGGTCCAGGGCTGCGGCTCTTTTCAAACATAAGCTTCTTCCCTGCAATTGTATTGCATCACCCGGGGGGAGAACCGAGCCAGAGAACGGCGTCTGACGGCCGGGCTTGGCGGCCGGGGCCATCATGCCAGATTTTAGAATTTTCTTCAAAAAAAGCAATCTTGTTTTTCCTGTTTTTCCGTTCTAGACTCTCCGTCCGGCCAGCTGTGTGTCAGCTGTGTGCCCGGCGGTATGGCCGAGGCTCTCCGCCGAGCCCCGCCGCCGCACAAAGAGAAGCGAGAAAGGCGTTTTGGGTCTCGTCTGCCCTTATGTGTGCTTCGTCTGCATGCGGCGGCAGCGGGTCGGGTCGGGTTCAGGTTCGGTACAGTCTAGGCCCCTCGAGGCCACGCCTCTCGAGGCTACGCCTCTCGAGGCCACGCCTCTCGAGGCTTTTCGAGGGCCTCTTTCAAGCTTGTTTCAAATAGTTCAAAACAGTCCAGCATCCAGATTACGTGGTGAGGACGCTCTGTGAGGTGCGATGATGCGTGAAAAAATCAAGGCCGCTCTGCCGGAGGCACTTCGGTCCGGCGACAAAGTGGCGACGAAAACGCTGCGTTTAATTCTCGCGGCGATCAAAGACCGAGACATCGTCGCTCGAGCCGAAGGCGAAGACGAATTCGACGAGGCCAGCTTAACCACCATGCTCCACGGCATGATTAAGCAGCGGCGCGAATCGATACGGCAATTTCGGAAGGGAAACCGCCCGGACCTGGTCGAAGCCGAAGAGGCCGAGATTGCCATTATTTCTCGTTTTTTGCCCGAGCCTCTTTCGCCCGACGAACTCCGTGCGGCCGTTCTCGCGGCGATAGACCAGACCCAGCCGTCGGGTCTCAAGGACATGGGGGGCGTGCTGGAGTGTCTCAAGGCCGCCCACCCCGGCCAGATAGACGTAGCCGCCGCCGCCAAAATGGTGAAGGCTCTCTTGCTGGAGGGAAACGGAACCGCGGCAGCAGGCGGCGAGGAGGCCTAGCCACAAAAGGAGCACTCACACCGATCCCCCCCACCGACACCCGGCCGCCCGACCTTTTCCCCGCCACCTTTGCCCGACGGAGCGGCCTTGTGTGCGCCCGTTTTTATGGTCTCGATTTGGGTTTTCCAGGCGGGGCCTCACTGGGCATCTCTGGATTTCTCGAGACCTGGCCGTCGCCTTCCGTGATCAGCTGTCCCGATAAAACGAGCTGCGTGAGTCCCGCTCGCATCAACGGCGTTGGGCCGTCAAAAACGTCGGCGAGGGTCGCGATGCTGATAGGTTCCTCGGTCAACAGGCGAAGAATCTCGGCCCGAGCCCGGTCCAGGTCTGAAGAGGTGAAGGTGTTCACGGTCGAAGGCGATGCAGGCGGCGCAGGATTATTATCCCGAGACTCCTGAAGCCCCGTCCCCGCCAGAGCCGGGGGCGGATAAGAGTCTTGGAGATGATCCACAATATCCTGACCTTTCTCAACAAGCAAGGCTCCGTCGCGAATTAAATGATTGCAGCCGCTGGACCGGCCCAGAGCGGGAAAGCCGGGGACGGCGCCGACCTCCCGCCCGAAATCCAGCGCATGCCCCGCCGTCTGGAGCGAACCAGAATGAAGCGTCGCCTCGATGACGAGCGTGAAACAACTCAGACCCGCCAGCAGGCGGTTGCGGCGAGGAAAATGCCGGTTCGAGGGCTTGAAACCCAGCGGACTTTCACTCAAAACGACCCCCTCCACGCATAATTCTTCGTATAGCCCTTGGTTTTCGGACGGATAGACATAGTCTACGCCGCCGGCAAACACCGCGATGGACCCCGTCGATAGAGCCGCTTTATTGACAACCGTGTCAATGCCCCGAGCAAAACCAGAGGCAATGGCGTACGAGGCCTCGCCCAGGGTCCGGGCGATGGTGCCGGCAAGACTCTCGCCCGAATGCGACGAGGCCCGCGACCCAACAATGGCAATCGGGGCGCGTTCCAACAAATCGGCACGGCCAAGCACAGCTAGAACAGGCGGCGGCGACTCGAGGTGCCCCAAAAGCCACGGATAAGCCTTTTCGCCCAGAAAAAGAAACCGCCCTCGGCGCTTTTCCAGAGCCTCCATTTCCCGCTCGACCGACCCGCGCGAGGCCAAAACCAACTTCTTGCGATACCCCGATTGTGCCACTAAATCCGGTAGACCCCGGAGGGCCGCTTCACCCGTGTGGAAAATTTTCAGAATCTCGGTGAAGAAAACAGGCCCAATCCGAGGCGTGCGTATCAATTGCAGCCGGGCTATTTTTTCTTTTGTTGTAAACATATCTCAAAAATACAGCTCAAATATGGTTCAGAGAAAAAGGGTCTTCCGCGGGCCCTGGCTCTGGGGCCTTGGTTTCTTGCCGCCCTGCGTCCTGTTGTCTCCTTTTATAGCGTAGTATACCCTGTCTATCGCAAGTCTTTCTTGTGGCGTGGCTCGCCCGGATGCTTACCGAGGGCTTACATGCGCCAGAATCTCCTCGAGAACAGAATTAGAAAGGCGACGATTTCCAGCCTCCCGACCAGCATGGCGCCCACAAAAATAGCTTGAGCCGGCGCGTTCAGCTCGCCATAAGTCCCCGAAGGCCCAAGCGTCGGCCCTAAAGCCGGGCCCACATTCGCCAGCGAAGCGGCCGCCGCCGACACGGCATCAATAAAAGGGAGACCGCAAAAAGCAAGCGCCAACGTCACGACAACGAGCGAAACAATGAAAAGCGTGAAATAGCCCGTCACAGCTCGCACCACATGAGGCGAAAGATTGCGGTCGTTAAAACGATGGACAAAAACCCGTTGCGGTTGAAGGCTCGCGAAAATCACAGAGGACAAATTCTGAAAGAGGACGAAAATTCGAAACTGTTTGAACCCACAGGACGTAGACCCAGCACACCCGCCGCACAACATCAGAATGAGAAAAAGCGTCCAGATAGGACTGCCCCAGGCCGAATAATCGACCGTGGTGTAGCCCGTTCCCGTGAGCGTCGTGGTGACACTGAACAGAATGTCGCGTAGAGTCTGCCAGGAAGACACCGTCTCGAATCGCGGAAAAACCCAGAGAGCGGTGAGAACACAAGCCCCTCCCCAGAACACGAGAAAACACGTCAGTTGATCGTCGCGCAGACGCTTGCGCGGCGGCCGCCCGGGCTGAAAAAGACGCACATAATAGAGAAACGGGGCCGCCGAAAGCATCATGAAAACAATGGCGAGGGCCTCCACAGACGCACTTCCGAAATAGCCCAAAGAGGCATCGTGCGTCGAAAAGCCACCGGTCGAAACCGTCGTCATGGCGTGGCATAGCGCGTCAAAGAGACTCATGCCGGCTAGATAATAAGAAAGACCGCACAAAAACGTCAGCCCGATATACAGATTGAGCAGCCAGAACGCCATCTTGGAGAGGCGCGGGGTCGTTTTCTCGAAATTATCGAAAAACTCCAGACGGAAGAGCTGCATCCCGCCCAGAGCCAGCGTCGGCAAAACCGAGGTCGCAAGCACAATAATCCCCAGACCTCCCAGCCATTGGAGCTCGGCCCGCCAGAGCAGAAGACCGCCGGACATGCGGTCCAACCCTGTCAGAACCGTCGCACCTGTGGTCGTCAGGCCCGAGGTCGCTTCAAAAAGAGCCTCCAGGAAGGGCAACTCGGGCAGGCAGAGCAAAAAGGGAAGCGAGGCACATACCGATAAACCAGACCAGGCAAAACACATCGCCCAGATCGTGCTTCGACTCTCGAGAGGCTGAATTTGCTCGCTCCGGGTCGCCAGGAATAAGAGAACGCCCGCAAGCAAAATGATGAAAAAACTGGTCAAGAGACCTTCCCATTCGGCGCGTTGGTCGCTCACATCGATCAGGACAGGCGGTAGCAGAAAACACGAGAGCGCAATCAGCAAAATGCCCATAAGACGCCCGAAAGCAGGCCAGGCTCGGGTCAGAGAAGCCATCGAAGAAACCTACAATGAAACGACAAGGAGACCTACAGGGCCGAAAAAACAGAGAAATGGTGTGCCCAAAAGGGGGTGCTTTTCGGCCAGACGTTCCTCCGGACGTTCATCCGGACACCTGTTGTTCCCCGTACGACGACGGCTTTCAGCCGGATTGCCTGCTGCCCGAGCTCTCTAGCCGGGCCGCCGAAGAGGCACCGGCGAGACACCGGCGAGATACATCCGGGGCGAAAGATGGCTTCGCCGCCCACGGCCACGGTGGGGCGGCGGCGGCGGGGCGCGTGCAGAGGACGGCGTCTAGCGGCTTTGATACACGCGGTGGCACGATTTGCACGAGCCGCCAATCACGCGCACCTGAGCCCGCATCGCCTCTAGGTCCTGCGACTGGGCGATTTTCTCCAACTGGGCCGCATCCCGGCGGAACTGAGCCATGCGCATGGAGAAATCCTCATAACTCGTCCAGATTTTAGCTTCGGCCTTGGTTTCGCCGGTGGCCTCGGGGGTTGCCACGGCAAAAGAGCCCGCCGCCACAACCGAGAGCCGCGCTAAAATTTCCGCCAGATGCCGATACCCGTTCTCCTGAGGCGTGATTTCGTCCCGAAGGTACAAATCCAGACTCTTGAGGGTGTGCTCCAGGCTTGCCATCGTGTTTTTGCGGTGCTCGAGCTGGTCGTTGTCCCCCGCATAGGCTCGCATGGCACCGCCTGACACGCCACTTAAGGCAAACGCGGCAAGGCTTAAAAAGGCGACCAAGCTCTTTTGGATTTTCAGCTTCATTTTCAAAATCACGCTCTAGTTTCTTTGTGTTGCAACGGAAAGAACCGCCCTCGAGGCTAGCATAAAGCGGAGCTCAAGGTCAATTGCCGGAGTCAACCGGACCCAGACCCGGCTCCATAGCCCCGCGGCGTCCATCCCAGCGTCCGCCCCGCGAGTTCGGTATACTGACTTGTTCGACTCCCGACAAGGACCAGAGACATCATATCGACCTGTTCGATGGTCTCGGCCAAAAAAGCTCCCAGGCGGTAGGTCTGGACCCATTCTTGAGGCCGCCCGAGAGACCGAGCCCAAACAAGCGGCGTTTGAGGGCCCCGATAACGCCTGAAAAGCGCCAGTGTTTCCGGCAAGAGGATTCGACGATTGTCGCTCTGGGGGTTATACAGAGCACAGACGAAATCCGCCTGAGCCGCATGGCGCACTCGACTCCGAATCACGGCGGCCGGTGTCAATAAGTCCGACAGAGAAATCGCACAAAAATCGTGTCCCAGAAACCCACCCAGCCGAGCGGCAGCCAATTGCATCGCGGTGATACTTGGCACGACCTCCCACTGGATGCCTCGCCGCATCGGAGACCGGGCACCGGCCAGGCGTTCGGCAACAAGACTCGCCAGACCATAAATGTTCGGGTCTCCCGAGCACACAAGGGCTACTTTTTCGCCTTTCTCGGCCAAGTCCAGCGCGTAGTCAACGCGCTCGACCTCTGTGCCGAGAGGAAACGCATGGCATTGTGCATGAGGGGCCGGCGGGACTTGGTCTAGATAAAACTGATAGCCCACCCAATGGCGGCTTTCGGCGAGCGCGATGGTGGCTCGAGGACTTCGATAGGCCCCCGCCCCGGGGCCCAGACCGACAATAGCGAGATGACCCAGCGCTCGCCCCGGTATTCGAGACGGCACAAGCGGCTCTCGAGACGCCGCCACCGCCACGGTGCACATCGCGTTCTTTTGCTTCGGCATCAGAAGCTGGCTGCCTGCTCCAGCCATTAAAAGCGCGGCGGCTTCGGCGACCGAGGGCGTCCCAACCGCTTGACGAACCGCCTCGGACGGGTTGGGGACGCCGAGCGAAGCCAGCTCGTGCGGTTCGAAAAAACGCAGAGGACATCTCAGACGCTGTGCCAAAGCGTGCAAGCCCGCCTCGTCTGCCTTGAGCGTCAGACTGCCGAGAACCGCGACCGCCGCCGGGTCCAACCCCGCGCGCTCGAGGCACGCGAGAATAAACGCACAAACAGTTTCGACCTTGGCGCCTCGAGCCATGCCGACGCCCAGAGCAAGCCCAGGCGGGGTATAAACAAGCCGAGCCCGAGATGCTCCCCGGGATGCCACCCCGGATGCCCGGGAGGATTGTCTGGACGACGGTCTGTTTCGAGTCTCATGCCGGGTTTCCTCCTCCTGTCCCGGCGTTTTTTTCTGTTGAGGGCTGGGCTCTCGAAAAACCGTAATCAGGAGATCCGGGCCCTCGGTGGTTCGTTCCTCAGAACGTTCCCCGGGGCGTTCCTCTTTAGAAGCCAAACCCGCGTCTAAAAGTCCGAGCGAGGCTAAATCATAGGGCGTCTCGATCCAGAGTCTCTGCCCAAGAGCCAGCTTGGTCCGCATCGCGCGCCAGGCTTCTTGAGGCTCTGGCGTTCGACACGTCCAGCCGGGCGGCGGGGCCTCCAAAGAGGCTCCCGCTCCCGCAGCGGCGGGGTTGTCGAGAAGCTCGTCCTCTTTTGTGTCTTTTGCGTCTTGTCCCACGCACCGAGCCAGGAGTTGCTCCCCTCCGTGGTGCCGCCCGAGCAGAAGAATAGGCTGCGTCGAAGAAGCATGGCGGTCCACGACCAGGACGGGCGGCTCGAGATGCTTGTCGCGCAACACAGGCGCCAGACACCGGACGACCAGGCCACACGACCCATAGACCACAAGAGCCACTCGATTCAGAAACAGAGTCGTCAATAAATTCGGGACATTCTCAAATTCCAATTCCTGGTCGGTGAGCCGGACTCGGGGCTTCAGGCCGTACAAAAGAGCCTCGGGCAGACGCGTCTGGCGCAGCTTCCGAGCCGGCTCGACGCTGCTTTCCGACAGCACAACCAGAGCTAGCCCCGTCCCCAATTCCGTGCCCCCCGGGTCCGTACCCGGCTCCGGGTTTATGGTGTCTGTGGTCACGACGAGGGCTCCTTTCGGCGGCACAGAAGCATGGAAAAATAGGGGGCCTCGAGCGGGGCCTCGTCCAGAGGACAAATATGTTCGCCAGGGAGGGTGATACGCTCTAGATAGAGCGTCCGAAAGGCCGTTTCATACGTGGCCAGGAGGTCTCGAAGGCGGGGCAGATGCCGGCCAAGCTTGAGAATCACCAGCGCCTCATTCTGTTCCAGAGCCCGCGCCAAATGGGCATCCGAAAGCGAAGCCGGCACAATCGCCAGCCGGTCCTGATGGCCGACAAGCGGAAAAAAACCCAGGCAGGGTGCCGCCGTGATAGAGGAAACGCCCGGTACAATCGTCACAGGAAAACGCCCCATAAAACGCTGGAACAAATACTGAAAAGACCCGTGCAATAGAGCATCCCCAACGCATCCCACAAAGACCTTTTTGCCGGCAGCCAGAGGCGGCGTGAGCATTCTTTCGGCCTCTTCATACGTCGGGTCCTCGCGGCGGAGCCGGTCCGTCCAATGAAAACGCATCACATAGGTCTGAACCCCAGGACGAGGTTTCAAATGCGGGCTCGCAATCTGATGCGCCAATGAAGGGCCCTCTGGGGGGGCAGGCCAGACAAGCCAGTCCGCCGCCTGTAAGAGCTCACAGGCGCGCACCGTGACAAGTCCCGGGTCCCCGGGTCCTAGGCCGACACCATAGAGCATGGCTTGTCTCGATTCTGTTTCTTTTCAAGAACAAAGTGGGAAAGCGGCAGGCGCGGCCGCCAGGTTGTATGCGTGTCACTCAGAGCCTCGGCGTGCAGAGTCTGGAGACGCGTGAGCTCCCCGCCCCAGCACCGATAGGCCGCTTGAAGGCAGGCTTCGCCCTCCAAAGTGACGGCGTGCGCGACCAGACGCCCGCCTTCCCGGAGCAACGCATGCGCACGCTGGAGCCTCTCCATGGAAAGCCCGCCGCCTATAAAAACAGCGTCGGGCGTCCCGCCAGGCCGGGCGCCGGGTTTGTCGCCGGTTGTGTCCCAGGCTTCCTCATAAGAGGCGTGCCGGATCTCCACCCGCCGGCTCGAGTCTACCCCCGCCAGCTTCGAGACATTCCGCCGGCATAGAGCCACACGCCGAGCATTGTGCTCAAAAGCCAGGACGCGGCCGCCGAGTCGAGCCCACTCGACCGAGACCCCGCCGCACCCCGCCCCAAGGTCATAGAGCAAAGCTCCCGGATACGGATTGAGTCCCGCCAGAGCCAATAAACGCCCCGCCCGTCGCGTGAGTTGCCCGTCGTGTTCAAAGCTCGAATCGGCGAGGCCAAATCGAGGCTCGAAGGCACCGGAAACGGTCAGCTGCACGGCGCAAAGATGCAGCGTGCCTGTCAAAACGCTGTCGGACGGATACCCGCCCGCTTGGCCCAGAATCTGCGTCTGTTGAGGCGTCCCGAGATCGCTCAAGACGGCGAAAAAAGCGTCCGCCTGCCCCTGGTCTCGGAGATAACGCGCCAAAAGCCCCGGGCTGGTCCGGTCGCGGCACAGCACCAGCCAGCGGGCTCGCGCATAGAGATAAGGCCGAAAAGCTTCGGGGGACTCTTCTAGGAGACTCAAGTGTTCGCACGCAAGCGGGTCCCACATCAGAAACGCACACGCCAATTGAAAGGCGCCTGGGGCTGGCAGAATTCTGAACGGCGCATGCCAGGCCTGGGTTTCAGAACAATAGGCGGCCGGAAAATGAGCCGCTAAAGCCCGACCTAAACCAAAAACCATCGGGTCGCCCGAAGCCAAAAGCGCAATCTTTTGCGCTTTGTTTTGACGCAGATAAGGCACGAGATGCGCCATAAGCGGTTTTGTATAGACGCTTGCGCGCGCTCGAAGGGCTGGTTCTAAAAACTGGAGATGACGTTCGGCACCCCATATGTGCTCGGCTTGGTGCAGGAACGCGAGGCCCTCGGACGGCATCGTCCCGTCCGCCTGCACGCCGATGAGATACCAGTTGGCCACGGTGCGCTCAAAGACCGGGTCTCAGCGCGTCGGCTGGGGCGGGTCTTGACGATAGTCGTAAAAACCGCGTCCCTTTTTCCGGCCGTACCATCCTGCCTCGACGTATTTTGTCAGGAGCGGACACGGCCGGTATTTGGGGTCTCCCAGTTCCTTGTGGAGGCTCTGCATGACGGCCAGGCATGTATCCAGACCGATGAAATCCGCCAAGGCTAGAGGCCCCATCGGATGATGTGCTCCCAGTCGAAGAGCCTCGTCAATGGAGGCCACCGTCCCGACGCCCTCGTAAAGCGTATAGACGGCCTCATTAATCATCGGGAGTAAAATTCGATTGACAATAAAAGCCGGGAAATCGGCCGCAACGGCGACCGTCTTGCCTAACGTCGAGGCAAACCCGCAGACCGTCTCGAAAGTTGCTTGCGAGGTCGCCAGGCCTCGGATGACCTCGACCAGTTTCATTTTGGCGACGGGGTTCATGAAATGCAACCCGATGAAGCGTTCGGGACAAGAGCTCGCCGCTCCCAGACGCGTGACGGAAATCGACGACGTATTGGTCGCCAGAACCGCAGACGGTTTGACGGTCGGGCCTAGACGACGCCATAGAGCTTGTTTCTCGGCCTCGTTTTCGGGGATGGCTTCGATGATTAAATCGGCCTGACGGCCTATTTCTGCCAGCTCGTGTTCCCAGCGGAATCGAGAAAAAAGCCGGGCCTGGTCCGCCGCCGAGAGCCGGTTGCTCGTCGCAAAACGTGTCGCTTGTGCCTCGAGGTGTCTTTGAGCCCTCGTGCGGGCACCCGTTTCATCGCCCGGTTCATAGAGGCGTACCTCGAATCCGTGGCGGGCACACAAGAGGGCAATGCCGCTCCCCATTTGGCCGACGCCCAGAACACCGACGGTTTGGATCCGGTCTTGGATTGGGGTCTCGACGAGGCTGCCCTCGCCGGACGAGGTGGACGCGGCGGCCTGGTCCTGTGTTTTCATGGGTTTTATAGGTTTTATGGGCTTCTTATCCATTTTTCATTTCATCGCCGGGGCCGCCAGAGGCCTACGGTCTAGCAACCCAATCTAGCAAAGGACAGACCGCTTGCCAAGAATGACGGCTCACGGTTTCTCCGGTTCCCCCGGTTTATCCGGGGCGTTCAAGGAGCCCGCTCCAGAATTTTGGCAAGAGTCTCAAAATTGCCCGCCGCATCGGCGCGTTCATCGGGGCTCTGTTCGATAAATTTCTCGAGAGCCGGCTGATAGTGAATAGCTTTATCGATGGCGGGGTCCGACCCCTGCCTGTAGGCTCCCAGCTGTATGAGTTCGCGCATGCGCTCATAGGTCGCCATGAGACTCAAGGCTCGGGCCAGCAGGTGGTTTTCGCGCTCGTGATTGCAGCGCGGCAGCGCCCTCGAGACCGACTTGAGAATATCAATCGCCGGGAAACGACGGCGTTGCGCGATTTCTCTGGAAAGCATGATATGCCCGTCGAGGATGCCTCGCACCGCGTCCGAGATGGGTTCATTTTCGTCATCGCCCTCCACGAGGACCGTGAAGAGAGCCGTAATGTCGCCTTGCGTGCTTTTCTCCATGCCTGGCCCCGCCCGCTCGAGCAGATTGGGCAGAAGGGCGAATACCGTCGGCGTATAGCCTCTGGAACTGGGCGGCTCGCCCGCCGAGAGCCCAATCTCGCGCTGAGCCATGGCAAAACGCGTCAGCGAGTCCATCAGCAAAAGGACGCTGGCTCCCTGGTCTCGGAAGTATTCGGCGACCGTCATCGCGGTGGTCGCCGCCAAACGCCGGGTGAGAGCCATTTCCTCGGCGGTCGAGACAATCGCAACGGTTCGTTTTTTGCCCGCTTCGCCCAGATGGACGTCCAGGAATTCTCGGACTTCGCGGCCGCGTTCTCCGATGAGCCCTAGGACGATGATATCGGCTCGGGCGAATCGAGCAATCTGGCCGAGTAAAATGGACTTGCCGACCCCGCTGCCCGAGAAAATGCCCATGCGTTGGCCTCGGCAACACGGCGTGAACGTATCCAGAGCCCGAATCGAAAGCGGGAGTTTCGGCCCAAGAGGCCGCCTCTTTGCCGCCGCCGGTGGGGAAGACGCCAACACATAGTCTCTGGGGCCGTAAAGCAACGGCGGCCCGCCGTCTATTGCGCCTCCGAAGGCGTTGAGAACCCGCCCCAGCCACGTGGGATGCGGCCTCAAAGCAGGCGTGTGACGCTGGAGCGTCACACGCATCCCAGGCCCCACCCCGCCGAGGGGGCCATAGGGCAAAGCGAAAGCCGCCTCGTGTTCGATGGCGACGACCTCCAGGGCGAGGGGCGGGGCAGGCACCGAGGGTGCCGAGGGTGCTGAGGGCACCGGGGGCACCGAAGACCCCGGAGACCTGTGAGCGACGCATCGGTCTCCCAGACACACGAGAGGCGTTAGGCCTCGAATTTCGACTGTATTGCCGCGCACGCCGGCCACCGACCCCACGATTTGGTGGGTTGGGATTTCCTCGATTTTGGCGCTTACAATATCAAAGAGACTCATTCAAAAAAACCTCAATCCGGCCCGGCCCGGGCAATTCCGGGAGGAGCGGCCGCCTCCCCGCCCTGGCTCCCTCCGTCAGTCCGACACGATTCGATACGATTCGACACACTATCAACACAGACCAGGCAAGACAGGCCAGACAGGCCAGGCCAGACAGGCCAGGCCAGACAGGCCAGGCAAGACAGGCCAGGCAAGACAGGCCAGGCAAGACAGGCCAGGCAAGACAGGCAAGACAGGCCAGGCAAGACAGGCCAGGCAAGACAGGCCAGGTCAAGACAGGCCAGGTCAAGACAGGCCAGGTCAAGACAGGCCAGGTCAAGACAGGCCAGGTCAAGACAGGCCAGGTCAAGACAGCCCAGGTCAAGACAGGCCAGGTCAAGACAGCCCAGGCAAGACAGTCCAGGCAAGACAGCCCAGGTCAAGATAGCCCAGGCAAGACAGCCCAGGTCAAGACAGCCCAGGCAAGACAGGCCAGGCAAGACAGTCCAGGTCAAGACAGTCCAGGTCAAGACAGCCCAGGCAAGACAGGCCAGGCAAGACAGCCCAGGCAAGACAGCCCAGGTCAAGACAGCCCAGGCAAGACAGTCCAGGCAAGACAGCCCAGGTCAAGACAGGCCAGGCAAGACAGTCCAGGCAAGACAGCCCAGGTCAAGACAGCCCAGGCAAGACAGCCCAGGTCAAGACAGCCAGGCAAGACAGCCCAGGCAAGACAGCCCAGGCAAGACATGCCAGGCAAGACATGCCAGGCAAGACAGCCCAGGTCAAGACAGACCAGGCAAGACAGGCCAGGCAACACAGGCCAGGTCAAGACAGACCAGGTCAACACAGCCCAGCCCGAGTCGGCAGTCTGGCACAAGCGCGCTCGAAAAGCCACCCGGCTCCATCTACCTGGCTCCATCTACCTGGCTCCATCTCCCCGTCTCCATCTCCCCGTCTCCATCTACCTGGTTCCATCTACCTGGCTCCATCTACCCGGCTCCATCTACCTGGCTCCATCTACCCGGCTCCATCTACCTGGCTCCATCTACCCGGCTCCATCTACCTGGCTCCATCTACCTGGCTCCATCTACCCGGCTCCATCTACCTGGCTCCATCTACCTGGCTCCATCTAGCCGTCTCCATCTAGCCGTCTCCATCTAGCCGTCTCCATCTCCCCGTCTCCATCTCCCCGTCTCCATCTCCCCGTCTCCATCTATCCGGCTCCATCTACCCGTCTCCATCTACCCGGCAAATCTACCCGGCCAAAGCCCTCCTGTCCGGGTGGTTTCTCTGTCCCCGCTTGCCAGGCCCGAGACGGCCGTGCTATGGGTGTTGGCTCGTATGGCACGGACTCAACAACATTTGCGCTGGCTTGCGCGCGCGGGTCTCTTGAAAGAGATCCTGCCTTATATGCAGCGGCATAAGGGCCGTGTGGTCGTCGTCAAATACGGCGGAGCCGCCCTTAAAGAGGATGCGCTCGCCAATCATTTCGCGAGCGACATTGCGCTCTTGCATCAAGTCGGCATCCGTCCCATCATCGTTCACGGCGGGGGGCCTCAAGTGACGGCTTTTTTGGAGCGTCTCACGATTGACTCGCACAAAATAGACGGCTTGCGCGCCACCAGTTCCGAGGCCATTCCCGTCGTTGAAATGGTGCTCTCGGGCCAGGTGAATCGCACCATTGTGACGGCGATCAATCAGGCGGGTGGCCAGGCCGTGGGGCTTTCGGGTCGCGATGGGAATTTAGCTCTGGCTCGTCCGCTCCGCAAGACGGCTCAGGGTCGAGCCATCGATCTGGGATTCGTCGGCGAGATCGATTCTGTAGAAACGGCTTTTTTGCAGCATCTCGTTCAGGCGGGTTATATCCCTGTTTTGGCGCCTCTGGCGCCCGATACGGCCGGGCGAGTCTATAACGTGAACGCCGACGAAATGGCCCAAGCCGTCAGCTGCGCGATGAAGGCCGACCGACTCATTGTGCTCACCGACGTAGAGGGCGTGCTCGACGAAAGCGGCAAAATTCTGTTAGAGTTATCGCTCCAAGACTGTCGGAATTTGATAAACAGCGGCGTGGTTTCAGGTGGCATGCTCCCGAAGCTCCACACGTGCATGGCGGCGGTGGCCGCAGGCACCGGCGGAGCCGTGATTCTAGACGGGCGCGTGCAGCATTCTCTTTTGCTGGAGCTTTTCACGGACCTCGGTGCGGGCACGCTCATCCACGCCTAGGCCGGGCTCGACGGATTTTATGCCGATTATTCTGCCCGTCGACCAAATGCAGGAGGCCGACCAGCGCGCGATTCGCGCCGGCACAAGCGGTATCGTGCTGATGGCTCGAGCGGGGGTGCATGTCGGCCAGCATGCGGCAGAGATGCTCGCCGGTTGCGACCCGACGGTTGCGCCCGTTTTAGTCCTCTGCGGCCCGGGCAAAAACGGAGGCGATGGGTTCGTCGCCGCCCGCTGGCTTCAGGAACACCGTTTTCCCGTTCGAGTCGCCTTTCTGGGCGTGCCGGAGGCCCTCGTGGGGGAGACGGCGCATCATGCGTCGCTCTGGCGTGGGCCGACGGTGCCTCTGACGTTGGATGGCGTGCGTTTTTCGCGCACCGAGGCCCCGTCTTCCGACGGTTGGGCTCTTGTGATAGACGCTCTTTTTGGCATCGGGCTGACGCGGCCGCTTGGGACGCACGTTCAGACCGTCCTCGATAGCCTGAGCGACCATCGGGTTTTGGCCGTGGACCTCCCGAGCGGGGTGCGCGGCGACGACGGGCAACTCGAGGGCCGCCCGCTCCAGGCCGAGCGGACGGTCACCTTTGTGCGCCATAAACCGGGGCATATTTTTCCGCCAGGCCGCGAGCTGTGTGGCTCGATTCGCCTGGTCGACATCGGCATAGAGGCCCGGCATCTCGAGGCTCTGCCGGATGTGGTTTACGTCAACCAGCCCCCCGTGGTCCGCCTGCCCGCATGGGACGACCACAAATACCGCCGAGGTATCGCCAGCTTTGTCCTAGGACGCTACCCGGGCGCGAGCCTGCTGGCCGCTCGAGCCTGCGCAAATGCAGGGTGTGGCCTCGTTCGTCTCTACGGAACCCCAGACCAGGCGGTGCTGGCGCATCTAGGGGCTCCTTTTGCAACCTTTGAAACGCTGGAAACGCTTTGGAAGACGGACGCCCGGGCGTCCTTGTCGTCTTCTCCGCCCAGTGTTTATCGAGAGGCCCTCGTGCTGGGGAGCGGCTGGGATGCCGCCCCGTTTCTGCCCGAGATGGTGGCTCGGCTTCTTCGCACGAACCGGACGTGCATTTTGGACGGCGGCGTCTTTCACGCCTTTAGCGGGCGTTGGGCCGAGCTCGCCGAGCTCTGTGCGGCCGCGGCGCGGCCGGTGATTCTGACCCCGCACGCCGGTGAGTTCGCTCGACTGACAGGCGAGACGCAAAAAGGCGACCTTTTGGCTCTGGCGCGTCTTTGGTCCGGGAAACTGAAGGCGATTTTAGTCCTCAAAGGCGCGGTTCCGATTATTGCGCACCCTGGCGGGCGGCTGATCGTCCAGCTGGAGGCGCCTCCGCGTTTGGCTCAGGGAGGCTCGGGCGATCTATTGACGGGCCTCATTGCCTCGCGGCTGCTGGACGCCCCGGAGGATGCGGCGGGCCTGGCTGGAACAACCTTGGCTGGGACATGCGGCGGCGTCTGGCTGCATAACGAGGCGGCACGCTTGATGCCGCCGTGGCTTCATGTGGCTCATTTGCCGGATTATGTGCCTCAAGCTCTGTCTCGAGCCACGGCGGAGGCCGCCCCGCCCCCTGCCTCATCTCCCGGGGCCCCCGTGGCACGATGAGCCAGGTGCCCGCCTCGAGGGTCTCTTCCGGGGCCGCCTCCGGGGCCTCGCCGAACCTTCGGAACAGGACGATCTTTTGCCACGATAACCTAGAGGTCCTCCAGGGCATCAATTCGGCTTGCGTCGACCTGATCTACATGGACCCGCCTTTCAACAAAAAGAAAGTCTTCACCGCGCCGATCGGGAGTAGTGCCGAGGGGGCCTCTTTCAGCGATATCTTCCGAGAAGAGGACGTCAAAGGCGAGTGGCTCCAGACCCTCAAAGAGGACGAAGACGCCGTCTATGGCTTTTTGATGGGCATCCGGAACCACGGGAATACGTATAATTTTTGTTATTTGGCCTATATGGCGATCCGGCTCCTGGCGTGTCGGCGCATTTTGAAACCGACTGGGAGTCTCTATTTGCACTGCGACCCGACCATGTCGCATTATTTGAAAATCCTCTTGGATGGTATCTTCGGCGAACAAAACTTTAGGAATGAACTGATATGGAGCTACCAAACCGGGGGCTCAAGCAAAAAATGGTTCGGGAGGAAACACGATACGGTGTTGTTTTACTCTAAAACAGGGGGGTATCACATCGACCTCTATAAGGTGAAAGAGCCGCGCTCCGAGAAAAGCCTCAAAAGAGCCAAAAATCCAAAAGGCTCGAGGTTTAATCTGGCCGAAAATGAGCTTCGTCTCCCGAACGATGTCTGGCACCTTCAAGCCTTAAACGCCATGTCTAAAGAGCGCACTGGTTATCCGACTCAAAAGCCTGTGGCGTTGCTGGAGCGCGTACTCCAGGCCAGCTGCCCCGAGGGCGGTCTGGTTCTGGACCCGTTTTGCGGCTGTGCCACGACCTGCATCGCCGCAGAAAAACTGGGGAGACAATGGGTCGGCATCGACGTCATCTCTAAAACCTTTGAGCTCGTCAAGAAGCGTCTCCTTGAAGAGGTCGCCGAGTGCAAAGAACTGTTTGACACGGAGAAAGATGTCTTTTTCCGCACAAAACCCCCTATGCGCACAGACAAAGGCGCAAACGAAAGAGAACAGAAATACGTCTATGTCGTCTCGAACGAGGCCTATGACGGTCTGTATAAAGTCGGCATTGCCTCGGATGTGAAGCACCGGCTCGGCAGTTATCAGACGAGCGACCCGCATCGGGGGTATCGGCTCGAGTGTGCCCGCCTCACGCCGCATTTCCGGGCGCTCGAGAAGCACATCCACAGGCGTTTTGACGCACGCCACGAATGGGTCAGAGCCAAACTGGACGCCATCCGAGAAGCCCTCGAGACCTATCCCGAGACCTATGAAAACCCCGACCCTTGAGACGACCTCGATGCAGAGCCGCGTCGAATCCCGCCTCCCCCCCATAGGAGGCATGGGGCTCTCGGGGTTTCGGCAGAGGGACCTTTTCTCTTTTTTTCTGTTCCTGTTTTGGTTTTTTTCGGGCTCTCGTCTAGTTTTCTTGGGCCTCCGGCCTATAGGCATGAGGATTGCCAATTGACATGAAGCTCTTTTTTGTTTAGTTTCACTTTAAGTTCACCTTCGCCCCTGATTCATCCCTGGTTCATCCCTGGCGGTTTTGGTGACGCTTCTGGCGGGGAGGGCTGGCATGGGGCCTGGCATGAAGGTAGGCCGATGTTGTGTTTCGGGAGTTTTGTTGCAGGGTCTTGATGAAATGAATGACAAAGTGAATTGCGGGGGTAATCCCAAAGAAATCCCCACAGAAATCATAGAGCGGATGCAGCGGGCAGTTTTTCCCGGAGGAGGCCGCTCTTTCGGGCGTGTTTTCAGGAAAATCGCGAATTTCAGGCAACGCCCGGCGGGGTCCCCGGGGTCTTTGAGGCCAAAAGGCGGACTCTTGCGCTGGCGGCGGGCTTTTTTCGGTCGTTTCGGTCGGCCTCTGTTTTTTTGGCTGGCGGTTTGGGTTGTTTCGGCAGGGGCCTCGGCCCAGGCTCAGAGTCCCGGAGCCGCCGCCACCCAGACCGGGGCCGCCGACAATTGGCAAATGGGGCTCCAAACGCCCGTCACGCCCGTGGCCCGAGACATGTATGTTTTCCACAATTCGATTCTCATGCCGGTTGTTGCCTTCGTCTCGCTCCTGGTCCTGTGTCTGTTGGCCTTTGTCTGCATCCGCTTTTCCGCCAAACGGAACCCCGAGCCCGCCTCTTGGGCTCATAACGTCCGGCTAGAATTGGTGTGGACCTCGATTCCCGCGCTGACGTTGGTTGTGATTGCCGTTTTTTCCTTTCAGCTCCTCGCGAAGATCGACCGAATCCCAGAGGCAGACATGACGCTCAAAGTGGTCGGCCACCAATGGTATTGGAGCTATGAGTACCCAGACCACGGTCAGCTCGCCTTTGACGCCTTTTTAGTGCCAGAGGAGGACCTGAAACCCGGCCAACTCCGTCTGATGACGACGGATAACGAGGTCGTCTTGCCCATCAATCAAACGGTGCGGCTGACCCTGACCGCGAGCGATGTCTTGCATAGCTGGGCCGTGCCGTCTCTGGGCGTGCGGATGGATACCGTCCCCGGCCAACTCAACGAGACCTGGGTCCGAATCGAACACGAGGGCGTCTATTACGGGTTTTGCTCTGAGCTTTGCGGGGCGAATCACGCCTATATGCCGATTATGATCCGAGCCGTTTCGCCCGAAGCCTTCGCGGCATGGGTTCTCGAAGCCAGCGAGACGCTTGCCTCAACCGGCGGCGGCGGCGGCCGTCGGCCCTGAAGCAATATGCGGCTCGTGCGTCCAGCCCTGTCCGGGGATTTCTGAGGATTTCTGAAAGTATTTTTTTTTAACAGAGACTTTTTTTAAGGAGTTTTTATGGCAGATACGACATTGGGTGCGACCTCGAACCCCTCGAATACAGGAGGGTGGTACGCTCAGGGGGGCTCGGACGAGGTCCCCGTCGGCGGGCACGGGGACCGGCCGCGTGGCTATAAACGCTGGCTTTTTTCGACAAACCACAAGGACATCGGCACGATGTACCTCTTTTTTGCGATTATAGCGGGTTTTGTTGGAGCCGCTCTGTCGGTCTATATGCGTTTAGAGCTCCAGGCTCCTGGTGTTCAGTTTATGGTCCGGGAAGATGGAACGCCCGATGGCCACCTATGGAATGTCATCATCACGGCCCATGGGTTCATCATGGTGTTTTTTGTGGTGATGCCGGCTCTGATTGGCGGGTTTGGCAATTGGTTTGTGCCTCTGATGATTGGGGCGCCCGACATGGCGTTTCCGCGCCTGAACAATATCAGCTTCTGGCTTTTGGTGCCGGCTCTGCTTCTGTTGGTCTTGTCGCTCTTCGTCGGTGGCGGGGCGGGAACAGGTTGGACGGTTTATCCGCCTCTCTCGGGGAGCCAGGGCCATAGTGGCCCCTCCGTAGACCTGGCTATTTTTTCACTCCACCTGGCGGGAGCCTCCTCGATTTTGGGTGCCATTAATTTCATCACGACGATTTTCAACATGCGAGCCCCGGGGATGCATCTCCATAAGATGCCACTTTACGCCTGGGCTCTTCTGGTGACGTCCTTCATTATTTTACTGGCGATGCCCGTCCTGGGCGGTGCGATCACCATGCTTCTGACCGACCGCAATTTCGGAACCAGTTTTTTCCGACCCGAGGGCGGCGGCGACCCCATTTTGTTCCAGCACCTCTTCTGGTTTTTCGGCCACCCAGAGGTCTATATCATGGTCTTGCCCGCCTTCGGAATTATCAGCCACGTGGTGTCGACGTTCTCGAGAAAGCCTGTTTTCGGTTACGCCGCGATGGTCTATGCCATGGTCGCGATTGGGTTCGTCGGTTTCATCGTGTGGGCGCATCATATGTTCACCGTCGGCGCGAATCTAGACACACAATTCTACTTCACCGCGGCGACCATGATTATTGGCGTGCCGACCGGCATTAAAGTTTTCAGCTGGATTGCCACCATGTGGGGTGGGTCTATCGAGTTCAAAGTCCCCATGCTCTGGGCTTTAGGCTTTATCCTCCTTTTCACCATGGGCGGCGTCACAGGAGTCGTTCTGGCAAATGCCGGGATTGATTTACAACTCCACGACACGTACTACGTTGTTGCGCATTTTCACTATGTTCTCAGCCTGGGAGCCGTTTTCGCCATGTTTTGTGGCTTTTACTATTGGTTTGGCAAAATGTCCGGCCGAGAATTCCCAGAGTGGGCCGGTAAATTGCATTTCTGGCTGACTTTTATCGGCGTGAATCTGACGTTTTTCCCGCAACATTTTCTGGGTCTGGCGGGCATGCCTCGGCGTTATATAGACTATGCCGACGCCTATGCGGGATGGAATTATATTTCGTCTCTGGGAGCTTATATTACCTTTTCGGCGACCGTGTTTTGGGCTGCGGTTCTGGTCTGGTCGCTTGTGCGCGGCCGAATCACGAGTGCCAATTATTGGGGGGAAGGCGCGAAAACGCTCGAGTGGACGGTCTCTTCGCCGCCGCCTTTCCACACCTTTCACACGCTCCCCAGGATCGAGGAGGAACGCCATTAAACCGATGCGAGTCCTATGCGGGCAGGACAAGCGGGCTCGTTGGCGCCCGGTTTTCTATCGGCTTGGGTCGTGCCGGCCTGGGCCGTTCCGGCTTGGGCCGTGATGCCTGTTATGCCTGTTGTGTCTTCCTCTTCTGTTTCCCGTCGTCCCCCGCCGAGGGCTCGGCGGCCCGGCGGGCCGCTGGCGACGGAGGCGGTGGCGGCTCCGTTTCAACCCAGGCTCCGAGATTATTTCATCATTCTCAAGCCTCGGGTGATGGTTTTGGTTATTTTCACGGCTCTGGTTGGGATGAGTCTGGCTTCTAGTCTGGGCTCTAATCTGGCCTCGGGCGGGTTTTTTTTAGCCCCGGCGCATCTTATCTCTCTTTTCGCCATTGCGGTTGGCGCGGGGGCTTCTGGCGGTCTCAATATGTGGTACGAGCGCAGGCTGGACGGTTTGATGCAGCGTACCCAGAGCCGCCCTCTTCCGCAGGGGCGGGTGAGTCCCGAGAGCGTTTTAATTTTCTCCTCTCTTTTAGCCGGCGGCTCTGTCCTGGTTCTGGGTTTAAACGCGGGCTGGCTTGCGGGGGGGCTTCTCGCCTTCACCATTTTGTTTTATGTTCTTGTCTACACGGTTTACCTGAAGCCTCTGACGGACCAGAACATTGTTCTGGGGGGGTTAGCTGGAGCGATGCCGCCTCTGATTGGATGGGCGGCGGTCTCGGGTTTGGATTTGTGGCGTCCGGTTTCGCTGGTTATCTTGATTTTCATGTGGACGCCGCCGCATTTTTGGGCTCTGGCTCTCACGCGTCAGGAGGACTATGCCCGTGCGAATCTGCCCATGCTGCCGCTCACGCGCGGCGTCCGGACGGCGGCGCGCCATATTTTTGTCTATCTCGTTTTGCTGCTTCCCGTCAGCTTCTTGCCTTATTTTGCGGGGTTGGGGGGTTTTCTTTATGGGGCGACCTCGGGCGTGTTGGGGTGTGTTTTCGTGTATCTGGGCTGGAAGCTGAAGCGCGCCGTCGACCGGGACCTTGCCTGGAGGGCTCCTGCGCTTAGGCTCTTTTTTTTCTCTATTCTTTATTTGTTTGTCCTGTTTCTGGTTCTGGGGTTTGAGTCTCTCTTTTTTCTTCTGTCATGAAACGCAATTCCGAACAACGAGCTCTCTATCGTCGTAAAAGGCGCACGAATTATGCGCTTTTAATTCTGCTGGGAGGCACGTGTCTTTTATTTTTCGTCATGGCTCTTTTTCGTTTCGCCGCAGGGTGATGGGCCAGGAGGATGAAACCGGAGGATGAAACCAGCGTGATAAGTCTGCCATGAAGCCCTTGGATCTTGTTCGGGATAGGCTCTGGGACCGTGTGGCGAGACCCCAGCGCATGGCTTTGGGGCTTGGGGTTCTCGTGATAGCCATGGTGGGCTTGAGTTTTGCCTCGGTGCCGCTTTACCAAATTTTCTGTCGTGTGACGGGGTATGGCGGGACGACTCAGACGGCGTCCGTGGCCCCGGGACAGGACGGCGGCCCGACGGCGGACCCCCCGCTCGTGTCCGGGGCAGAGCCCGCCGAGCCCATTCGTGTTCGTTTCGATGCGCAGGTGAATGCTCGATTGCCCTGGGCTTTCGAGCCTCACCAAACCGAGATGACGCTGGCGATGGGTCAGATGGCGACGGCCTATTTTCGCGCGACCAATCTGGACGAGCGGGCTCGGGCTGGGACGGCTTTGTTCAATTTAACGCCTCAAAAGGCCGCCATTCATTTTTTCAAAATAGAGTGCTTTTGTTTCACAGCTCAAGAACTCCAGCCCGGCGAGACGCTGGATTTCGCGGTGACCTTCCGGGTAGACCCCGAGCTCGCCACGGACCCCGCCACAGAAGAAGTCCGAACGGTGACCTTGTCCTATCACTTTTTTCCCCTCGATGAGCGGAAGGAAGACGACCGAGCTGCCCTCGGACTCGGCAGCAGGACGGACGCCGCACAAGACCCGCCGCCCCTCACGAGACCACCCCCGTCATGACGCATCTTTGAGTCCATCTTTGGACGCCTTGACAATTTGGGACAATTGGTTTGAATTCTATTTGATATTTGACTGGTTATCCTTCAGAATCATCCGGAATATCATCCAGGCCCGATTTTTTTCATTCGCCAGACCCAGAGAGACACTATAGCTATGTCCCATCCTACAGCACCTCCAGAGCACGGTTACCATCTTGTCAATCCCAGCCCCTGGCCGGTTCTTGGGGCCTTGTCGGGGTTTGTGTTTGCCATAGGGCTTCTTCTCGTGATGAAGGCGGATTATTTTTTTGTATCTCGGGCCGATAGTTTCCGAAATTTAGGTCTCTTGCCGCTTCTCCCTGGCGTGGCCTTGATGGGAGCGACCATGTATTTTTGGTGGCGTGATGTCCTCGTCGAATCGGCGGAGGGCTCTCATACACCCATTGTCCAGCTCGGACTGCGGTACGGTATGGTGCTGTTTATCGCCTCGGAGGTGATGTTTTTCGTAGCCTTTTTCTGGGCCTTTTTCGATGCGTCTCTTTTTCCGGCCGACAGCTTCAGTCGGGTGGAAGCTCTGGGTGGGACGTGGCCG
The DNA here is from genome assembly GCA_965203415.1 of Alphaproteobacteria bacterium. Taxonomy (GTDB): domain Bacteria; phylum Pseudomonadota; class Alphaproteobacteria; order CBDBCS01; family CBDBCS01; genus CBDBCS01. The sequence goes on from CBDBCS010000006.1 coordinate 1,556,289, forward strand.
CCTCAAAATATAGAAACCATCCCGGCCTGGGGCCTGCCTTTCGTCAATACCGTGATTTTGCTTTTGTCAGGAGTGACGGTGACGTGGGCGCATCACGCGATTCTAGAGGATAAGCAAAAGGACTCGGTTGTGGCTCTGGCTCTCACCGTGGGCCTGGGAGTGTTGTTCACGGCTTTTCAGGCTTACGAGTACTTTCACGCCTCTTTCGGGCTTCAGGACGGCGTTTATGCTTCCACCTTTTACCTGGCAACGGGGTTTCACGGGTTTCACGTCCTCGTCGGCACGATTTTCTTGACCGTGTGTCTGGTTCGCGCGACTCAGGGAGCCTTTAAGCCGAACCAGCACTTCGGCTTCGAGGCCGCCGCATGGTATTGGCATTTTGTGGATGTCGTTTGGCTCTTTCTCTTTTGCTGCGTCTATTGGTGGGGAGGGGCTTAAGGCCCGTGGTCGGCTTGAGGCCCCGGTTAATCCGAGCCGTCCCGGCTCTTTTTACGATTGTCGTTTTTTGTATTTTGACGGGCTTGGGGGTCTGGCAACTCCAGAGGCTCGCTTGGAAAGAAGGCCGCATCTCGACCCTGGAGGAGCGCTCCCGTCAAGCCAGCCTCGTTTATGAGGGTCAGACCCTCACCCGAGCCGAGCACGAATTTCGTATCCTGACCATCGAGGGACACTGGTGGCCAGACCAGGAGCTCTTCAAAGTCGGCAGGTCTCGACGAGGCGAACCCGGCTTTCACGTTTTTGTCCCTCTTTTAACCGGACAGGGCCTGTTGGTTCTTCTCAATCGAGGCTTCGTGCCTCCGGAACACAAGGATAGAGCCACACGCCCAGAAGATTTTTCTGGAGATTTGTCCGGAGACGTTTCCGAAGACTTGTCCTCTGGGGCGGGGGTGCCCGTTCAAGTTTCGGCGATGGTCCGCTTTCCGCCTCCGAGAGAAAGCGTCTTCACGCCCCCCAATGAGCCCCACAATAATCTTTGGTTTTCGGTGGCTCCGTCTCAAATGGCTCTTTATCTTTCAGAGTCTCCGGCTCTAGAGCCTCCGGCGGCAGTGGAGTCTTCGTCTTTAGAGACCCGTCTTGTTGCGCCTTTTTACCTGCTTGCGGACGTCAACCCCTATGGGCCCTTGCCAGAGGGAGCTCCGTGGCGCGTAGAGATCCGGAATTTTCATCTCCAATATGCCTTGACCTGGTTCGGCCTCGCTTTGAGTCTGCTAGGTGTTTATTTTTTTTACAGGCGCAGCCAAAAACATCCGGAACAACCGGAACATCCGGCACAAAAATAGGCATGCGCTCTGGAGCCGGTCCGGCCGGTCCGGCTGGTCAGACGCCCCACACGGCCCCGCGTGGGATATAGCCGCTCAGTTCGGTGCCGTGCTCCTGTCGGGCTAGTTTGACGTGGCACCATGCGTGTCCCTCGTGGGTGTCGCAAGCGATAAGCTCTAAGGCGACGGCCTTATAGAGGACCGCTAAACGCGGGGCGTCAAAGTCCGGCCGCCGAAACAGCGAAATCGAATCGAGAGCCACAACCACCGTCCGTCGAGCTTTTAACTGACTCTGGTGGATCCACCCTGTGTGACCCTCAAAATCGGTGACGCGGTACCAGTGGTCGATTTTCGCCTCGGCGAGGACAGGCATATGCCGAGCCCGATAGATGAATTTAATGGGCCGAGATAGCGAAGGCCCACTCCGGACGTGGCTCTTGTCGAATCGAAGTGAAAAAAATCGGGCTTCGAACGGAGTCGACTGGCTCAGCCCAGAAGAGGCAAAAGCTAGAAAAAGTAAGAGAAGACCGAGAAAAAACGCCGAAAGAGCATGCTTGCCCCGCTTGCCGCTCCCTGTTGGAGCCGGAGCCGGCCCCACCGCGGCGGCTTTTATGCCGCACATCTTGTGTTTCGGGTGTTTCGGGTGTCTCTGTTTTGGGCTCTCGGAGGCCCTTTCTCCCGAACAAGACGCCGAGGCGGCGGTTTGCATCCATAGAAGCTCAGCTTGTTTCTGCACGACACCCGTATCGGAAGCCTAAAAAAAACTTTTTCTGATGTCGATTTTAGGCCTTTTTAGGCCTTTTGACACCTTCGGCTTCCTTATTTTTGACCTGGCCCGCGCTTTTTGCGTGTCCGCCCGCCCTCACCCGAGCCGACCAACGAGACAGGTTTGTTCCCTTTAGGAGGTGTCTCTCTCCCTTGCTTCGTTCTGCCTGCCGCCGCCGCCCGCGCCGGCGGGGGTGCAAGTCCCCCGGCCTCGGATCACCGGATCGTGCGTGTGTCAGTGGTCGCGCCGTCGGGGTTTTCCACGGTCGCCACCCCGGTCCCGGTCGCCGCCGCCGCCGCCGCCGCCGTGACGCCTGGCGCCCCCCCCGTGGCGATCGCCGCCGCCGCCTAAGCCGGGAGGCAAATTGACCTCGTTTTCGTCGTTTCGACCCTGTGGCGGGCGACTCCTGCCGTATGGTCTAGGCCCGCCGCCCCCGCCGCCGGAAGGCGAGGGTGTGCGAAACGAACCGCCGCCGCCATCGCGGTCCCGGCCGCCGTCTCGGTATCCGCCGCCGCCGCCAGAGCGAGAATACCCGCCGCCCCCTCGGCTGCCGCCATCGCGGTCTCGGCCACCGTCTCGGAATCCGCCGCCCCCGTGACGATCGCCGCCGCGTCCCGCTCCGCCCCTGTCGCGCCCAGAGGGGCGTGGAACAGCATCCGGACGCAAGGTGCCACTCGTCTGGTCTACCATGCGTATAGAGAGGTCGATTTTACCTCTCGGGTCGACGTCCTGGCAGAGCACCCAGACTTTATCGCCGACATTGACGATATCCTCGACTTTTCCGACGCGATAATCCGCGAGCTCAGAGATATGCGCAAGGCCGGTCTGGTGCCCGTTCAGAAAATCCACGAAAGCCCCGAAATCTGCGATACGTGCGACGGTGCCCTCGTAGATTTGGCCTGGGGTGGGCTCGGCGACGATCTGTTCAATCCACGCTTTGGTTCTTTCCCCGGCCTCCTGAGACTGGGCAAAAACGCGGATTTCGCCGCTATCCTCGATGTCGATTTTACACCCTGTGGCCTCGGTGATTTCGCGGATGACTTTACCGCCGGTTCCGATGACGTCGCGGATTTTCTCTTTATCGATTTGGATCATCATCGCAATGGGGGCATAAGGCGACAATTCCGTGCGTGGTTCGGGCAGAGCCTCGGCCATGCGGTCCAGAATGAACAGACGCCCTTTTCGAGCCTGCTCGAGGGCCTCGGCCATCATCTCGAACGTCACAGAGGTGATCTTGATGTCCATTTGCAGGGCCGTAATGCCTTCGTGCGTTCCAGCGACCTTGAAATCCATATCGCCCAAGTGGTCCTCATCGCCCAGAATATCGGACAAAATGGCGTATTCGTCCGCCTCTTTGACGAGGCCCATGGCAATCCCTGCCACGTGGCGAGGCAGCGGCACGCCCGCATCCATCAAAGCTAAAGAGCCGCCGCAGACCGTGGCCATGGAGGACGAACCATTCGACTCGGTGATCTCCGAGACCAGGCGGAGCGTATAAGGGAAGGCCATTTTGGACGGCAGCAGGGCTCGCAGGGCGCGCCAGGCGAGCTTGCCGTGGCCAATTTCGCGCCGGCCTGGCGGGCGCATCGGCCGCGCCTCGCCGACGGAATAGGGCGGAAAATTATAGTGAAGCAGAAAGGACTCTTTGTACTCTTTCTCCAGCGTATCGATGATTTGCTCGTCCGTGCTACTGCCGAGCGTTGCGACCACCAGAGCTTGGGTCTCGCCGCGGGTAAACAGAGCCGACCCGTGCGTCCGTGGCAGGAATCCCATATCGATGTGGATGGGTCGGATGGTATCCAGGGCTCGACCGTCGATGCGCCGCCGCTCGGCTAAGAGGGCGCCGCGCATCACTTCTTTCTCCAATTTTTTGGTTAAATGAGGAACGGCGGCGTGCATTTCGGGCGTGGTCGATTCGGGCAGGGCTTCGAGGATGGACGCTCGGTGGTTTTCGAGAACCGAGCCTCGTTCGACTTTATCGGTCAGGCGATAGGCCTCGGTAAAGGCCTGTTCGTGCTGGCTCTTGATAGAGCGATACAGGTCGTGGACCTCGGGCGGGGTTTCAGGCAAGACCCATCTGGGTTTGCCGGCCTGTTCCACGAGGGCCTCGATGGTATCCAGGACGGGCCCGCACGCCTGATGGCCAAATTGCAGAGCCTCCAGCATTTGGGTTTCCGAGAGTTCGTGGGCCTCCGATTCGACCATGAGAATCCCCTCGCGCGTGCAGGCCATGACAAGATTGAGTCGACTCTCGGCGAGCTGGCTGGTGGTTGGATTCAGCACAAAGGCATCGTTCACGAGTCCGACTCGTGCCCCAGCGATGGGGCCTCCGAACGGCACGCCCGCCAGGCCCAAAGCCGCCGAGGCCCCCGTCATGGCAATCACGTCGGAATCGTTTTCGCCGTCAAAAGACAGCACGGTGCAGACGACGTGGATCTCGTTTCGGAAGGTGCTGGGAAAAAGCGGGCGAATCGGCCGGTCGATGAGGCGCGACACGAGGGTCTCTTTCTCGGAGGGGCGGCCCTCACGCTTGAAAAACCCGCCGGGAATTTTGCCCGCCGCGAAGGTTTTTTCCTGGTAATTGACGGTCAGCGGGAGAAAATCCAAGTCCGGCTTCGCCTGGCGAGCGGCCACCGCCGTGCAGAGCACACGGGTATCGCCGTAGCTCACATAGACGGCTCCGTCGGCCTGGCGGGCGATTCGGCCCGTTTCTAGCGTCAGGGTCTGAGGCCCCCACGCGACATGCTGCTGCTTCTGAGTTTCTGATATATCTGACATATGTGTTCTGCTTTCTAAGAATTTTTCGTTCTTTTTCAAAAATTTCGAACCGAAATAGACCTCAAACAAAAGAGGGTATTTCGTTCGCCACACTCGACTGGGATTCGGCCAGTCTCCGGCCGGCACGGTGTCCGGCTCATCTGTGAATAGGCTTCACAAAACGATTCATTGAACAAAAAAGAGAGAAGAGGGTCTCATAAGGGCTGCGGCTGCCTCCCTTTGATCTGTGTCCTCCAGGGGGAGGAGGTGCCTTCATAGCATCCGCCTCCTTGCTCTGGGGACGGACGAGGCCAAACCAGACGAACCGACGGTTCCGGCTTCGACGGCAATGAAAAGAGGGATCGAATTTTTCTCCGTGGCCCCACAGGCGTCGCAACAGAGCCCGGGCAATTTCACAAATTCCTTTTATGTTCTTCTATGTTCTTCTCACCTTTTTCCTATGGCTTTGACGGGCCTCGGCGAGCCCATGTGTCGGCTCAATCTGCCTTTGTCTCTCGTGCCGATTCTAATCTAATGACTCTAACGACGCAGGCCGAGCCGCTTAATCAGGTCAAGATATCGGTCGCGGTGATGGGTCATCAAATAGTTCAGAAGCCGCCGCCGCCGCCCGACCATTTTCAAAAGCCCGCGCCGCGAATGGTGGTCCTTGGCGTGCGTTCCAAAATGAGAAGTCAAAAGCTTAATACGCTCGGTGAGCAGAGCAACTTGGACGTCGGCAGAACCTGTATCCAAACTCCCCCGGCCGTAGCCCGAGATGATTTCCTTTTTTCGACTCGATTCAAGAGACATCCCGACCGTTCCTTGCAAACTTTCTCTCGCACACTGTCCAATCACCCGGATAGACACACGCGGGCGTCTCCCCGCGGGCTTTTTCCTGGCATACACCAGCTTACACTGGGAAGCACGCCTCGCTCCAGTCTTATCAACAGAAAAGAGCCTAACACGGATTCGTGTCACTTGTCGAGAACAAAAATGGAAAAGAAATATTTTATTTTTATGGTTTCGTGGATATTTCGTGGAGAGCTTGCTCGGGTGCTGCACCTGACTAGGTGTTTCACCTGACCAGGTGTCTCACGCGCCCCTGTCAGAGTCCCCGCTGCTGGGGGGAAGCTGCTGGAGAAGCGATAGTGTTTGGCCCTCTCGAATGGCCTGTTCCAGCTGAGCCAGCTCTAAAGCGTCCTGGATTTCGAAAAAACCCAGCCGGTAGCGGCATAATTCTTTCAAATGCCCATAGGTGCCAAGCGCGAGCCCCAGGTCTCGGGCCAGAGACCGCATATAGGTGCCTTTGCCGCACTCGACCCTCAGCGCAACCTCGTGGCCCTCGTATCGGAGAAGCTCTATCGAGAAAATCTCCACCATCACAGGTTGGAACTCGAATTCCACATTCTGGCGCGCCAGCCGATAGCCGCGGACGCCGTCTCTTTTTTTGGCGGAAAAACGCGGCGGAATTTGAGCGATTCGACCTTGAAACGGCTCTAGAGCCGCTTCGACGCGCTTTCGTGTCGGCAAAACGCCGTGCCAAGCGCGCACGGGCTGCCCCGTTACGTCCAGACTATCGGTCTCGAGACCCAGTTGGATCGTTAAGGCATAGCCTTTTCTCGACTCGACGAGGCGCGACACCGTCTTGGTGGCGCGCTGAAGGGCAAGCGGTAAACACCCGCGGGCAAAAGGATCCAGCGTGCCAGCGTGTCCCAGCTTGATTTTTTTCCGTGTCACCCCATACGTCTCGGCAAGAGCCCGCCGGATACGCTGCGTCGCTTGAGAAGAACTCACGCCAGGCGGCTTGCTCATGTTAAACCAGCCAGAGGGGACCGGTGCCCTCGAGGAGACCGTCATGAAACCGTTACGCTTTCGAAAGAGGGGCTTGGGCCTGGCTTTGGCTTGGGGCTCTTATCTCATACCCTGCCTCTCGGAGGCGGGCGTGGATGGCCCGGGCACAGGCCAGCCCCCCAGGATTATCGCCGTGCAAAGCCAGCGATTCAACCGGCACGGGCTTCGCTCGCCCGCCCTGCGTCACGAGGGTGCCGCTTGCAAGCAGAGCCACGGTGCGCTCTGCCACGACCTCCGGGTCTGTGAGAACCGCCCCGGGTTCGCTCCGCGGCGTCAGCGTCCCGTCTTCACGATAGGTTCGGTCGGTGAAGACCTCTCGGACCATCCGGCACGCTTGGTCCCGAGCCGCTGTCTCCAGGGCCGTATGAGGCGACACATAAATGTTTAAGCCGGCGTCAAACGCCCGAAAGGCCGCCATTAAACACGTCGCCAGCTCTAGGTCCTCGGAGGCCTGATTATAGAGAGCCCCATGAAGCTTGACATGCCGAAGTGTGCCTCCCTGCGCCCGCGCCATGCCCCCAAGAGCCCCAAGTTGATAATGAACCATAGACGTTAGGTCCTCTTGAGACCATCCGGTCATGCGCCGGCGACCGAAGCCCTCTTTGTCGGGATAGCCCGGATGCGCCCCAAGCGCCAGACCATGCCGCAGACACAGCTCGATAGACCGCCGCATGGTGGACGGGTCGCTGGCATGAAACCCGCACGCTAAATTCGCACTGGAAACGAGAGGCGCCAAATTGGTGTCGTCTCCCATGCGCCACGGCCCGAAGGACTCGCCCATATCGGCGTTGAGATCAATGAATTTCAAAAAGGTGCTCTCTTTCTGTTTTCTGTTGGCACGAATCCCTCTCGCCTGCCGCCGTCTCCGCCGTCGCCGCCGTCGCCGCCGTCGCCCGAATCCGATGGATTCGAATCGACTGGAGAGGTCTCACGCTTTTTTTACTCGAAAGCCCATGGCTTGCAAGTCAAAAGAGAACCGACGCGCCAGATTTTCTGCCCGCTCAAAAGAAACGAGTCGAAAGCTTATCGCGTCGCCCTCCACCGCCTGAGCCGCCCGAGGCAAATCCGCCGCAATCACCGTCGCCAGACGTATATAGCCGCCCGTCGGCGGATGGTCGGCTAGCAAAAGAACGAGCGTGCCGTCTCCCAGACGCTGGAGGTCCCCCGCCAGAACCGCCGAAGACGGCCTCGACAAAAGCGTCCGGGATGAAGCAGGGCAGGTTTCAGTTGCCTCGGTGGCACGTTGATTCTGTGGAGCCTCCGCCGCCGAGTCCCGCCGGAGACGCAAGCCAACCCGACTGCCGGCTCTTGCGACGACAAAGGGGTGCCTCAAGAGCTCCATGCGTTCGTCACGCGACAAAAAACGCGCCTGAGGATGCCAGACAATCCGAAGAGGCCCCGGCCTCCGATAGGATGACGCCCGATAGGGCGACCCCCGATAGGGCGACCCCCGATAGGGTGACGCCCGATAGGGTCGGTTCCAGGGTTCAAGCCACCGCCGCCCGGGTGTTCCGGGGGTTTCGCTGCCGTATCGTTTTGGCGTAGACACCAGCCTATCGCCGCTTTTCAAATAGTGGCCCCACCCGAATTCAGGCCGAACAGAGCGACTCGCAAGCCAGTGCGGCCCCTCGAACCCCGCTTCGAGAGCCACATAACTATAGGCTCCCGCGGCGGGTGCGCCCTCCAGAATCAGCCGAGCCCCCGGCGGGAGCCGGAAACGCTGATAAAACGGCAGCGGGGGCCCGGAAGGCGGGGGCCCGGAAGGCGGAGATTCGGCCTCGAGAACAAGTCTGGCCGGTCGCTCTGCCCCCACCAGGCAGGCATAGGTCGCCTCGGGGCTCTCCCAGCGCATATGGCATTTTTTGCCGTGGAACTCCAGAAGCGCCGGGTAGGCAGGACGGGCAGGAGGAAGAGGCGCGCCGAAAGAATCGGGCACCCCGGAGGAGATTGTACCGGGGGCCGTCTCGGGCCCCGTCCCGGAAAGCGCTACAGGTTCGAACGGGCAGGGGAGCGGCCAGCCTAGCAGACTCCCGGCTTCGTACCACGCCAATCGGTCCGCGGCGCCCCCGGGCCCGACGCCGCTGTGTGCCCAGCCTGGTCGCCCTAAATCCTGGAGCGTGGCCACGCCTTCGACCTCGCAGAGCCTCAAAGCCCGGGTTATTCTTCCACCCCTGTGATGGCTAAGAGTTCGCCTCGGGCGGCGAACAAGAGATACGACGCCCGGTCTCGGTCCAGCTGGGCTTGCAGCACGCGGACGCGTCCCAGATAGACCTCGTAATAGAGATTCATCAACTCCACGAGGCTGCGTTGCCCTGCTTGGTTCTCGCGCCGGGCCGCCGCGAGCTCGTTGAGATTGGCCATCAGAAAACGCTCTAGAGCCTGGAAGCGTACCACGAAGCCCTGATAGGTCTCCCAGGCATTGCCGAGGCGTTCCAGCGTGAGCCGCTCTATCTGCAGCGTCTGCTGTTCGGCCGCCCGCAACCGAGCCCGCGCCGCCCGCTTATTGGCCCCCACGGTGCCTCCGGGTCGCAAATTCCACGTCAGATTCAAGCCGATGCTGTCTTCGGTGACCGTTTGATCGTTCATCGGAAAATCCGGGTCGGTCTCGTCATTGAATTCGCGCGTCGCATCGAGAAAAAGCGTGGGCGCATAAGCCGCACGCGCGACATCGACCTCATAGCTTCCTTGGCGTTCTCGAGCACGGGCCGCTCGAATGTCTGGATGGTTCCGAAGCACCGCGACACGGACTTCATCGAAGGTTTGCGTCGGGTTTTGAGCCTCAGAAAGGGGCTCTGGCACTTCGAGACGCCCCGGCAGCGGCCCCGCAAGCGTTTCAAGACGGGCCCGAGCCGTCACTAAAGCGAGACGATTATTGGCGACCTCCTCCTCGGCGAGAGCCACTCGATTATCGGCTCGATTCTTTCGGGTGCGAATGCCCGGGTCCGATGCGATTTTGCGAACCAAAGCCTGACGGAGCTCATAAAGCTGATTGAGCTGATTCAAAGATAAACGCACGAGGCCCTGGTAACGTATCACATCGTAATAGGCGATGACGATATTGCGCGCCAGTTGGTTTTTCCTGGACTCGAACTGCCAGCGAGCCGCCTGGAAGCCTTGATACGCCGCCCGATGCTGAGCGAGAACGCCGCCGCCCGACCAGAGGTCCTGACGCAACGTCAGCGTGGCATCCGTCTCACGCAGCGTCTCTTCGGTTTCGACGTCTGGATTGCCGGTATCGTCCCCATTGTTCCCACCGGTTCCGCCCGTCGTTTCGGTGGTGCGGTCTACACCGGCGTAGCGAGCCGTCACCGATAAGGTCGGAAAATAGGCGCGCCGAGCCCGCTCCAGATTCGCTTGAGCTTCGGCAAGCTGTGCTCTGGCGAAAGCGAGCTCGGCGTTGTGCGTCAGACCTTGACGCAGGAGGCTCGGCAGCGTGGACGGCGTCGAGACAAGGCTCGGGGCGGTATCGTCCGCATCGTCTCCCGTATTATTGCCTGCATTATTGCCTTGGGCATAGGCGGGGCTCCCGAGAAGAAAATCCTCCCGGCCGCCGCCGACCAGGAGACCCGCCAGAACCCCCGCGAGGGCCAAAAGGACCAGAGCCCCCCCCCCACGCCTCACGAACCCCGAACCGGTTTTTCTTTCTTGAACGTGCATCGTTCCTAAGCCAGAAAATCAATCAAACTGCCCCGGCCCCTATAGGACTGGAGAAGCGAGGCGAGACTGTGCTGAGACAGCTGCTGCTTTAGGTGCCGCCGGGTTGTCTCGAAAGGCGTGCGCGCAAACGAAGAGGCGTCCTCGGAAAAGGCCACCGGGTCCAAAGAAGACCTCAGAGCCGCATAAGACCTGGTGTCACCCGACAGAGCCGTGGATGAACGCCCGGTCGCAGCCGACCGTCCCGCAGGCCGCCCAGGCCGCCCAACGGAAGTGTTTATAACGGGCATCTTATATCAAGCTCCTTCTCTTTTTTGGCCCCGGCACAGAACGAAACCGAATAAGCCGCCATCCCGCCGCCCCGCATGATGTTATGTCTTTCGAGTCGCACAACCGTTATCATCCCAGCCTCACATTTTTCTCCAATTCTGGTTGTGCTCTCTGGTTATGTTTCCGGCCGTTTTCGTCTTGATGCCTGTTTTAGCCCTGGTTCTGCTTCGAGTCCGGATCCCTGTTTCTTGTTCTGTTTCTCGAGGTTGCACCCTTCCCGTGCCAGTCTAGGCTGGTTGCGCCAAGAGCCTTTCGGACAAACGGGGCCTCCTCCCCAGGCTTTTCTAGCACAGACTCGCTTGGCTTGCTAGGTCTCTGATCGAAAGATTGGTGTTTATGATGTGCGAAGGTTTTATCGTTTTGTTGTGCTCCAAGAGTTGGCGGGCTAGCATGAATTCGCCCCCCATCTGCACGAATTCGGCTCCGACCAGTTTGTCGTCGTGATAATGGAACGCTCCGAACCGCACGCCGGGTTTGTCGAGATCCAACCACCCGGGCTCAGAAGCTGCGGACGCAGACGCGTCTGGCTCCTCTGTCGGGATACGCCAATAGGTTTTCTCGTAGGCGGCGCCGCCCCCGACCATCTGGAGCTTCAAGCCGAATTGCTCGGACCAGAACCACGGCACCGGATTATAGGGACGAGCGGCCTCACCGGTGGTCCAGTTTTTCGCCAATAATCGAGCCTGGTCCGAAGCGTTTTGAACGGACTCCAGGCGCAAAATCTGTTGGTAGCGGTCGGAAAAAAACGCACAGCAATCGCCGATGGCATAGACTTGAGGGTGGCTCGTCCGCAGAAAGGGGTCGACATAAACGGCCCCTTCGTGGAGCCTAAGCCCCGCCCTCTGAGCCAGAGTCGTCTCCGGAATGGCCCCGACGCCCACCACCACGAGGTCGGTTGGAAGCTCGGTTGGGGCCCCCGTTGCGTCGAGGCCGCTCAAAGCCACGACCCGTCCCGCTCGGAGGCGCGCCGCCTGAAGCCGGAACGACAGACAGAGCCGCACCCCATAATGCCCATGAAGCCGATGGAGGAAACGGGCGAGCCCCGGGCTTGCGCCTCGAGCAAGCAGGCGCGGGGCCGCTTCCAGCACGACAATGTCTTTCCCCATTTTCCGCAAGGTCGAGGCGATCTCTAGGCCGATATAGCCGCCGCCGATAAGCGTTACACGCGTCGCTTTTTGAGCATAAGCCTGAAGCTTATACGCGTCTGCCAGCGTGCGCAGGACGAGGACATTCTCTGCCGCCTCGGGGACGAGCTTGGTCAAGAGTCTCGGCCGGGCCCCCGTGGCGAGAACGAGACGTTCGAAAGCTTGCTCTTCGTGCGTGCCTTCTGGTGTCTCGAACGCGACGGTCTGACGGGCTAAATCCAGAGTCTGGACTCGACAGCCGGCTCGGTACAGGATCGCCTGGTTGTGCCAGTAAGACGCCGGTTTGAAAAAAAGAGACTCCTGCGAGACCGCCCCCGCAAGAAAGGCTTTCGATAGAGGCGGACGCTGGTAGGGAAACGACTCCTCGGCACTGAAAAGGCAGATGGGGGCCTCAAAACCCCCGCTCCGGAGATGCTGAGCCAGACCCGCTCCAGCGTGGCCGGCCCCTATAATGACAAGGGGTCCCGTCATGGCGTGGGGTTCTTCTAGCCTCTGTGGTGGGGGTGGGGACGTGCGGGCCCCTGCAAGCCTGCCAGCTCGAAAGCTCGGTCCACAATCGGGGTCGATAAGGCTTGAGCCCGGGCCGCGCCTCTATCCAGAATAGAGACAAGCTCGTCGGTGTTCTGGCGCAATTCTAGAAACCGGGTGCGCACGGGCTCAAGGGAGGCGATCAGAGACTCCGTCAGTTTTTTCTTGAGAGTCTCGAACGTTTGTCCGGCCAAATCCGCCATGAGGGACTCGGGTTCTTGACCCAGGCTCGCCGCATAGAGCGTCACCAGATTCCGAGCCTCGGGACGCGCGGCGAGCTCGGCGAAGGCGCCGGGCAAAAGCGCACTATCTGTCCGAGCCCCCTTTATTTTCTTCGCAATCAGGTCTCGGCTGTCCGACAGATGGATCCGGCTCAAAGCCGAGGGCTCGGATTTAGACATCTTCTTCGTGCCGTCTCGGAGCGACATAATGCGGGCCCCGACTTTGGTCTGTTTGACCTCTGGGAGCGGAAAAAAAGACACGCCATAGGTCTGGTTGAATTTCTGAGCAATCTCACGGGTGAGCTCGAGATGCTGGCGTTGGTCCTCGCCGACAGGGACAAGCGTCCCGTGATACGCCAAAATGTCGGCCGCCATCAGAACCGGATAGCTGTAAAGCCCGACCGAGGCCTTTTCTCTGTTTTTCCCGGCCTTGTCTTTGAACTGCGTCATCCGATTGAGCCACCCAATCCGGGCAATGCAGTGAAAGAGCCAATTCAGCCTCGCATGGTCTGGATTCGCGGATTGAACAAATAAAATGGCCTTTTCAGGGTCAAGCCCCGCGGCGAGCAAAAGCGCGGCCAGCTCGAGAACCTGGGTGCGCAAATGTATGCCCGGGCCCGGACCCGGAGGCAAGACGTCTCGCATAGGCTCCTCCCCGGGGACGGCGTGCGTGGTCAGCGCGTGCAGGTCCACAATGCAAAAGAGCGTGGCACAAGCTTCCTCTTGGAGTTCTATCCACTGTTGGATCGCCCCGAAATAATTCCCTAGATGCACCTCGCCCGTTGGCTGGATGCCGGAAAAAATGAGCGTCCGAGCTTCAGAAGCTTTTCCGGAAGCGGGCTCGAGGGCACCACCATGCATCGCCATACGTCATACGTTACGTGGGTTACGTGCGGGCGTGTCCCTGCCGCACGGAAGGCGACGCTATCACAGACAGGCGAAGCGCGTCAAGTGCTCTGCAGCGGCTCCACCGGTCCAAGAAAGCAAGTCAACCGAGGTGTCTGGGGAGGCTTGCGGCTGGTGCCCGCCGCGTGGCTTCTCCTGTCGTCCCTTATTTTATTGGCCGGTGTCTAAATGACAGGGCTTAGCCCGGCTTCTATGCCCGGGCCTCTAGCCCCGGCCTTTATCCCAGAGCGGGCGGAACCAGGGTGTCTATGTCTTGCAGAGGCGGACTCGCACTCCGTCCCGCGAATTCTGCCGCCTCGAAAGACGCCTGTTCGCGTTCTCGGGACTGCGGCTGAGGGGTTTTCTCTTGCGGCGTTTCGTTCTCGTCGCCGGGGCCCTCATTGGGGCCATCATCTGCGGGATCATCTCCAGAGCCCTCGTCAGACACTTGCATGGAATCCATGGAACTGTCGGCGTCCTCCGCGTCTGGATTTAGGTCCACCACGGCCCCTGTATCTGTCTCTACCTCGCGGATGACGAGGGTCACCGCAGCGGGGGCCTCCGCCGCCGGCGTTTCCCCGGATGGTTGGTCGGTCTTTTGGGTGAGGACAAGCGTCACACTGCCATCCTCGTGGAGGCGTGTCTCCTGGATGGCATAGCCGTTCTCTTCATAGCTCGGCGTTTCGGACTGGGTGTCCGCCGGCTGAAGTTCTTCAAACTGGAGCTCTTTTCCTCGGATAATCGTGATGGTGGGATTGGGACTGATCGCGCCGTCGGGCCCGTCGTTCGCTTCAAAAAAAGACGCCGCGGGCCCCAATAAATCCGTCAGAGCAAAGAGCTCGTCGTCTTCCGGCTCCAATTGAGACAGGTCCAGCGTCTCAATGTGAGAAAAATAGGGCGTTCGAACGGTACCATCCTCCGGCTCGAGTTCCTCCGGATCGTCTGTCTCTGCCGCCGCCGCCGTATCCGTCGGACTCTGGGGGTCGCCGGCAGAGGCAGGTTCGTCCACCACGCCTATGCGTTCAGAATCGGCCTGTAGAAGGTCAAAGAAAGACCGGGCCTCGCCTTTGGAGATGGTAATCGTATCGTGTCCGCTGCCGCCAATGATGTGCGTGGTGGCAAAATGGTCCAGATAGAACATGTCCGACCCGCCGCCGCCGAGGGCCAGGACTCTGGGCGCGGTTCCGTCTTCCGTGTTGTCCCCTACGTTATCCCCTGCCGGCGTATCGGCTTCTTGCCTTGGGGCTCCGGCCTTCTGAGAGGCCGATTCGTCCGTTGGTTCTAGCTGCTGCTCTACGGGGTAGAGGTAAAAGATATCCGCGCCCTCGCCGCCGTTGAGGATCAGATGAAAAGGAGACGTTTCCTCCTGTTCCGAGGAGAGGCTTTTCAGAACGACCGCATTGACCTCGAAGATATCGTCGCCCGCCCCGCCATTGACCCATAAATTGTGGAGCGTACTCAAGGGCCCTTCCCGCTGCGTGTCCGCCGGGAGGGCGACGACAATCGAATCATCGCCCTCGCCCATGTCGAGTCGCGTTTGCGCGAGCCCGCCCGTCAATTCCAAGACGTCATCGCCTCGGCCCAGCTGGATGATGGAAATATCGGACGGCGTCTCTACGGTCGCCGCCCCCGCGAGTCCCTGAATCGCAAGAAAGTCCGCGCCGTCGCCGGTATCGAGGGTTACGGCCCCGCCGTAGCGGTCCTCGGAATCCGAGACGACGTGGACGATATTGCCTTCCTCCAGATTCGACAGCGTCATCCGTGCCGCGTCCTGTGTCCCAAGCGTATAGCGCACCGTCTCGGGCAGCGGCCCCTCGGACGCCAGTTTTGTGACGTGCTCTCGCACCATTGTGAATTGCGCATGCCAGACGTTCTCCTCGAGCCAATCGCTCGTGTCTTCAACCGCGGTCTTGGTGTCATCGGTATTATCGGCTGGCGGGGCGGGCGCCGGCGGGTCCGGCTCTGGCGTATCCGGCGCCGGCGGCGGGCTTGGCGGTGGCGAGCTTGGCATCGCACTTGGCGGTGGTGTGGCGTCGGGAGGTGTGTCGGGCTCCCCCGACCCGTCGGGCGAGCCGTCCCCGGGGGCCGGGCGCCCAGAGGAAGGGGCCTCGTCGAGAGAGAGCCCGGGAGCCGCCCCGGGCTGTTCCCCTAAAAGCTCCCCGCTATCGGCCAAGAGCGGGAAGGCCGCAAGGAGCTCTTGGGGAATGTCCCCGGAGGTGTCGCCGGTATCTCCCGCGGCCTCGTTTTCCCCCTCCCCCGCTGCGGCTTCCGCGTCCAGGGATCTTTGGCCCGGTGTTTGGTGTTGTGTTTGGGCCCCCTGGTCCGTTGTGTCTCTCGAGGCCTCCTGCCCGAGGCCCCCTCGCGTTGCGTCCACGAGTTTCAAATCCAGGTCCGAGAGCAGGAATTGATTTTCTTCGTCGTCTTCGTCTTCCTCGTTATTCTGGGCATTTGGCGAAACGCCTTCGCCCCGTGCCGTTGCCTGGGCGGCAGGCTCGACAATGTCGAGGAGGGCGACGTCCTCCGTGGGGACGGCCTGGGCACCTGGAGGTGTGGGCCGCGAGCCGTCGTCTTGATTCTCGGGGTTTTCTGTTGTCTGGGTTGCTCGGTCATTATTCCGGTCGTTGGGCTCCTGGTCGCCGATTCGGGTGCGCACGCGGCCGCGGTCGGCTTGACGCACAACGTCTTCATAGGTCGCCCGGACGCGTTCGGTGACCTCTGGGCTGGCACTGATGAGGCTCTGTCCGAAATCGGGGTGGATAGTGGAGTCCGGCAAATTCTGCAAGACATCTCGAGCGACCCCCACCAAGACCGTGGGCGAAATATAGCCATGGCTCAGACTATTGGAGGCTGTGTCCAGTTGCGCAGACTCGAAGGGTTGGGTCAGCGTCGTGACAAGGTCTCCTGTCCGGACGTCTAGATTGCCGATAGACCCGTCTGGGTCCGGCAAAAGGGAAACGCGTTCCGTGGTCTCGTAGATTTCGAAAACGGGAGAGGTGCCTCGGATACCGACCTCTGTGGAGGGCGTTTTGACGGCTAAGCCATTCGCAGAGGCCTTCGACAAAAAGCCCGAAATCATAGAGAAGGTCCCGCGAGCCAAGTCTAGCAAGCCGTCGAAAACACCCGCGTCTGGGTCGAATTTGAAGCGCTCTATTTGAAAAATGGAGTCCTCGCCCACCGAGAGCACGGTTTGGTCCTTAAAGCGCAACCCGACGAGACTCCCTTGGTTGGTGAAGACGCGGTCGCCTTCCAGAAGCACGGCCCCGGGCTCTAGATCGATGCGGGTGTCTCCCCGGACGACGTGGGCCTGGCCCTGGAGGGTCTCGACCCAGGCCGAAGCTCTAGAACTCCCCTCTCCCTGGGAAAAAAGGACGAAATGATCATACCCGTCGTCGAGGGCCCCGATAAACCCGTTCGATAGGATATCCTCCTCTTGCTTGAGGCCGAGGGCTTCAAAGAAACTCTTTTTTTCGCTCATGGTCTACAAAACACTTGTCGAGATCCTACCGCACAATCCTACCGCACAAGGCCCTGTGGGGCTTTCCCGGGATTCCCTAGAAACCCCCGGGCCCGCCTCCCCATTCAAGAGAACCCTAATTTCCTCCGGATTCCCCCGGGTTTCCCCGGGCACCCCCGGTGCCCCAAAACGAGCCGCCGGAAGGCCTAGAACGAAAAGGACCAGCATGAAAGGGGCATTTCGCCAGGGAAAGCGTCGCCGCCTCTCTGCCATTTCAGTCTATAGACGGCTTGCTCAAAAATCAATGTTCTAACAGAAACGTGAACTTGAGGACATAATTGAAGACGGATCTCGGCTGGAGGGGCTAGAGGGGGTCTTGCTTTTCTCATCTGCCCGTTCGCCCGGGTCTTTTTTTGAGGTGGATTTTTGCGGGCCGCCCAGAATATACTAGGGTATATATAATAGGGTAGAGCTAGGGTCGGGTGTGGCACATGGCTAGAGGACGCCTCCGGGAGCCCCGTATAGCGGGATGTCTTGGGCCGAGGCCTCTGGGACTTGACGCTTGTCCTCGCCATCTCGCCATCCTATTAAACTTTAGGATTACGATCGGAGTCCCACTTTGAAAGAAACGTTACAAAATTTGCCGAAGACGGACGCTTTTGCGGATTCGCCCGGCCTGCCTTCGGAGCTCGTCTGTAGTTTGACCGGACAGACTTTTCCGCCTGACAGGCTGTATAATCTTTCCCCGGCGGGCAAGCCTCTTCTCGTTTCCTACGACTATGAAGCGATTCGCAAGCGTGTCACCGTGTCAGAGCTCCGAGCCCGTCCCCCAGGTCTGTGGCGTTGGCGAGAACTCCTGCCGGTTCGTGAAACCGCCGATATTGTGTCTCTGGGCGAAGTAGAGACGCCTCTGTTGGCTCTGCCGCGTCTTTCGGCGCGATGGGGTTTTCATTGGCTGCGCGTGAAAGACGAGTCGCGCCTTCCGACGGCCTCTTTCAAAGCCCGCGGCATGACGCTAGCCGTCAGTCAGGCCAAGGCTCTGGGCATTCGGGCTGTCGCCATTCCGACCAATGGCAATGCCGGGGCGGCTCTGGCCGCCTATGCGCACCGAGCCGGGATGACCTGCCACGTCTTCTGTCCGGCCGATACGCCGCGCCTCTATATAGAGGAAATCCGCTTCTATGGCGCCAAAGTGGAAAAAGTGGACGGGTTCATCAATGACTGCGGTCGACGCGTGGCCGAGGGCGTGGCCGCCCAGGGCTGGTTCGACGTCTCGACCCTGAAAGAACCCTATCGCCTGGAGGGCAAAAAAACCATGGGGCTGGAACTGCTGGAGCAACTAGACTTTGAGCCGCCCGACGTCATTTTCTACCCGACTGGCGGAGGAACGGGGCTCATCGGGATGTGGAAGGCCTTTGAAGAGCTCGAAAAAATAGGCTGGATGGGGTCCAAACGCCCTCGACTGGTCGCCGTCCAGGCCTCGGGCTGTGCGCCTATCGTCCGAGCCTGGAACGAGGGCGCCGAAGAAGCGCGCCCCTGGACGCAGAGCCAAACCATCGCAACAGGCATCCGCGTGCCCGCCGCTGTGGGCGACTTCTTGATTCTCCGCGCCGTGCGGGCGTCAGGAGGCTTTTGTATGGCCGTCTCGGACGAATCGATCCTGGAAAGTCAGCGCGAGACGGCAACGCAAGAGGGCCTGATGCTGGGCCTCGAGGGCGCCGCGACGCTGGCAGCCGCCCGGCAGGCCCTCGCCGAGGGCCGCATTCAACCCAGCGACCGGGTGGTCTTGTTCAATTGTGGAACGGGCCTCAAGAACCTCTAGAGCCGAAGAGCCGACCAGGACAAAACTAGGGGAGACCCTAGGGGAGACCCCGGGTGGGGGATTTCCGGGGCTCTTTCAAAAAGAGACTCGATTTTTTCTATTGTCTTTCTTGATAGGATAGAGTAAACCTCGAATGTCTGAGACGTGGAGCCCGGGTGTTTCCGGGCGGTTTCGTTGCGTCTCATTCTCATGTGCTCATAAGGCATAAAGAACTAAGAGAGGATAGTTTTGGCATGTTTGCTTTTTTTCGATTGTTTTCTGATTTTGTCGCGTCTTATCGGGCGGCTTTTTTTCGTTTTTTCGTCATAGCGGCTCTGGTTTGTGTTGGGCCGTTCTTTCTGGCGAAGCTTGCGTTCTCGCAGGAGGTTTTGTTTTGGTCGACTCAGGCCAAGCCCGTCACAGAAACACAGGCCATCCGCGAACAAGTCCTGCCTGGATTCGGCTCGCCGGTGGACTATCAGGCTGGCGACGGCGGCCCCTGGCTCACGCGTTTGCAGGCCGAGCTCCAGGCCGGTGAGGGCTCCATCGGGGTGCTCGGAGCTCTGCACGGGGATTTTGCGGCGATGAACCCCGACCACCTCCACGACCTGTCGGACCTCAGCCCCGATGGGGTTAAGTTCCTGGCCCTAGGCAAACTCGGCACGGACGGACAGCACTACATCCCCTGGATGCAGGCCAGTTACGTCATGGCGGCTCATAAACAAGCTCTGCCCTATCTGCCCAAAGGAGCCGACATCGATGCCCTAACCTATGACCAGCTTATCGCTTGGGCCGCCAATATCGAGAAGGAAACCGGCGAAAAGAAATTCGCCTTTCCAGCCGGGCCGCAGGGTTTGAAGCACCGGTTCTTCCAAGGGTATCTTTATCCCTCTTTCACGGACGGAGTCGTCCGGACGTTCGCCTCGGACAAGGCGGTCGAAGCCTGGGAGGCGTTTAAAGAGCTTTGGGCTCATACGCATCCTGGCTCGACCAATTTTTCGTTCCTGCAAGAGCAGCTTCTCTCTGGCGAGGCCTGGGTTGTCTTTGACCACACCTCCAGGATTGCGGATGCCTTTAATCAACGCCCGGATGACTTTATTGCCTTCCCCGCCCCTGCCGGCCCGACAGGTCGAGGCTTTATGCCCGTTATCGCGGGCGTCGCCGTGCCTGTGACGGCGCCGGACGCGGCTAAAGCCAAAGAACTCGTCGCCTATATGCTGAAGCCCGAGACGCAAATCGCGACGCTGCGAGCGACCAATTTCTTCCCTGTCGTGGCGGTGGACCTCCCTTCGGACCTGCCGCCGGCGGTTCAAGCTGCGGGAGGCGCGATTGCCAAAATGAGTGGAGCTCCGACGCGAATCCTGGCTTATTGCCCGCGGGCCTCGGGGCCAGAGGCGGCGATTTCAACCGCGTCTTCGTCGATAGCTTCGAGCGTATCGTCCTGGCAGGGCAAGACATCCGGACCGTCCTGGACGAACAAAAAGAAGTCCTGAGAGCCATCATGGAGGACACAGGGGCCCCTTGTTGGGCTCCGGACGCGCCCTCGGACGGCCCCTGCCCGGTCGAGTAAAACGTGGGGTTGTGGTGCCACCGGTCGCGTGTGGCGTGACCCGGTGGCGCGACGCGAGAGGTGGGGGGTGCCCCGCCTCTGGCCCGTCTGGCCCGTCGTCCGTCTCTGACACGAGAAAAGCGTGTCCTGGTGGGCGTGAGCCAGCAGGCATAAGCTGGCGGGTGTGAAAACCGAAGCCGTCCGTGCATGCCTCCCCATGGCATGTATCCATGCATGGATCCGGGGCGGCATCGATGTGAAGAGGATGGGGCGGCGGATATGGGGAGGCCCTTGGCTGAAGGGTGAGGCCCGCCTCGTGGCCGGTCTTTCTCGGGCCTTCTTTGTTGGCCCCTCTTTGTCGGACGGGTTCCGCCGGGCCGGATGGGCCCTTGGGCCCTTGGGCGCGTTGTCGCCACCTTGTCTCGGTCGCGCTATAGCATGCCCGGCTCCGGAGCGGGGGCTGGGGGCGAGGGCCGTCGTTCGTCTTTGTTGCCCGCTCTTCCTCCGGCCGCCCTGGAAGAGCCCCCCTCGGCCTGACTTGGAGACTTGGGTGTGTAAAAAAATGGCCCGGACGTTCGCCTTTATGGCCACCTTCCTACGAGCGTCCGTCCCGTGATGTCTCCGTGATGTCTCAGGCCCCGCTTCTTTAAGGTTTCGAAACGTGAACGCTAAATTTCTACCTTACGTTTTGATAGCGCCGGCCTTTCTCTTTTTCTGTTTGTTTTTCCTCTACCCCTTTGTCCTGGTCACGCAGCAGGCTTTTGTGGCGGAGGGCGGGTTCACGCTCAAGCACTTCCAGGATGTCCTAGGCCACTGGAAGTTCCCCGATAGTTTCAGAAACACGCTTTTGCTGGCGGCCTGTGTGGTGCCTATCCAGCTTTGTTTTGCGCTATTGATGGCTGTCATGGTCGACAGCATGAAGCGAAAAGGCAAGGATCTCATTCTGTATATCTGGACCATTCCGCTAGGCATTTCGGACTTGGCTGCCGGTATTATCTGGCTCGCCATTTTTGAGCGATCCGGTTTTTTGAACTCCATGCTGGTCGGTCTGGGCGTGTCCGAGAAACCCGTCCATTTTCTCTCGTATCAAAATGTGGGTGTGGTTTTTATCGCCGTGGCTCTGGCAGAGATCTGGCGGGCCACGGCCATTATGCTGGTCATTCTGGCAGCAGGCTTGGGCCTCGTCCCGAAGGAGTACTATGAGGCCGCCGAAATTTTCGGAGCCTCCCCCTGGAAGCGTTTCTGGCACATCACGCTGCCCTTGTTGCGGCCGAGTCTTCAGACGGCTCTCATTCTCCGCGTGATTCTGGCTTTCGAGGTCTTTGCCGTCGTGGCTGCTTTAGGAGGCACGCTCTTGCCCGTTTTGATGCGCGAGACCTATGCCTATCAATTTGAGCTCTTGAACGGTGGGGCCGCCGCGGCGGTGGCTCTGATTATTTTAGCCATCTCTTTGCTTTCGACGCTCGTGATCCTGAGAGTCTTCCGCGTCGCACGCTGGGCCCGGGTGTCGTGAGGGCGACGTGAAGGCGACGTGAATTGGTTTCACACAATCCGCTTGCGCCCGAGACGCCCGGGTTCGGGCGACTCGGGTTCGGGCGGTTTTGGTTCGGGCGGCGTCTCTCTCCAAAAGTGGATTTTTCTTTTTGGCGTCGTCTTTTTGTGCGCCTGGGTTTTGCTTCCGATTTATTTTCTTTTTCTGAACGCTCTTTCCTCGCCCGAGGCCATCAATCGTTTTCCGAAAGCCTTCTGGCCCGAGTTCGATCTATCGAGTCTCCGTTTTTTCATTCAGTTTGCGGGAATTCTACAAGCGCTTTTCAACTCTGTTGTTGTTGCGGCTCTGACGATGTTTTTCTCCATTCTCATTGGAGCCCCGGCGGGCTATGCGCTGGCGCGTTTTGATTTCTGGGGCAAGGGTCTATTCCGGATTCTGATTATACTCACGCGAGCTTTTCCGCTGCCTCTTCTGGCGTTGCCTTTAGCGGTTCTGTTCATTCGGACGGGTCTGGACGACACGGCCTTGGGGCTGGCTCTCGTTCATACGATGCTGGCTTTGCCGTTCTCGGTTCTGATTACGTATTCGCTTTTTCTGGGTGTTCCCAGAGAACTCGAAGAGGCCGCCTGGATTCTGGGGTGTACTCGCCTCACGGCGTTCCGGAAGGTCGTCATGCCGCTTGTGCTTCCGGGTCTGACGGCGTCGGCGATCTTTGCGTTTGTGATCTCGTGGAACGAGGTCTTTGCGTCGGCCGTTCTGACGATTCAAAATCGGACGCTGACGGCGTTTTTACTTCAGAATCTTGACACCTCGCCTTTGGAGCTCAAATTCGCGGGAGGCCTCATTCTGGTTGTGCCGGCTCTCTTATTTATTTTCGCGGTTCGCAAGTATTTATTCTCCATGTGGGGTATCGCGAGTCGCTGACACGGACACAACGCGGGAGGCAGGCGGGGAGCAGGCGGGGCGGACGAGGCAGGCGGGCGGCGGCGGCCTCCTGATCATTTGAATTTCAGGATTGGAACAAAAGGCTATGCACAAAATTCGCATCAAAAACATTTCCAAAAAATTTGGCACCTACGAGGCGTTGCGTGCCATTGATTTATCCATCCGAGATGAAGAATTCATGGTGCTCTTGGGAGCTTCGGGTTGTGGCAAGACGACCTTACTGCGTATTCTTGCGGGTTTGGACACCGCCGATGACGGCGAGATTTGGATAGGCTCCCGGCGCGTAGATGCGCGACCGCCGCGTCGTCGCGGCATCGCGATGGTGTTTCAGAATTACGCTATTTTTCCGCACCTGACGGTTTTTGAAAACATAGGCTTCGGCCTGCGCATGCGTAAAGAGCCGCGCCCTCGCGTAGAGGAAGCCGTGTTGCGTACAGCCAAACTCATGCACATTGAGTCTTTACTCCATCGTCATTCGGGCGAACTCTCGGGCGGCCAACGCCAGCGTGTGGCGGTGGCGCGGGCTCTGGCGGTCGAGCCGGACGTGATCCTGATGGACGAGCCTCTGTCGAATCTGGACGCGCTCTTGCGCCTGGAGATGCGCGCCGAACTCAAAGGCATTCTCGCCCAGAGTCGCACCACCACCATTTACGTCACGCACGACCAGGTCGAGGCGATGAGTCTCGCCGACCGCATCTCTGTGATGGACCGAGGGCGGATTGTCCAATCGGCCGCGCCTCTGGAGGTCTATCGGAATCCCGCCACGCATTTTGTGGCCAGCTTTATCGGGAGTCCTCCGATGAATTTTTTAGAGGCCCATTACAATTCTGACCGTTCCACCAGTGCCAAATGGTGTGTGGCGGGCCAGTATTTGGAGGGCCCTCGCGCGGGTGTGACGCCTCTTGAGTGCGCCATTCGTCCCGAGGACCTGACCCCAGCCGAAAGCGGATTTCCGCTCGCTGTGGACGTCATAGAGCCGCTTGGGCCTCATATTCTCGTCACGGGCACGATAGAGGGCCGAAAGTTCCGGACGGTTCTCGACAGTCATCATCAAGTGCGCTCGGGGACGCATCTCTTTTTGCGTCCGGTGGCCGAGCGTATCCGCTGGTTTCACCCCGAGACCGGCCACGCTGTCACCTGACGACACCTGACGACGCGACACGGAACCGCGTTCCGGACAGAGCTCCGGGTGAACTTCCGGACAGAGCTCCGAGCCAATTTCCAGACCAACAAACAAACAAAGAAAGGTATCGCCGACATGAAAGATTTGAAAGATTCCCTACGTCAGCAAGCTGCAGAAATTCTACGCGAGAACGACAGAGGCACTTACACGGTTCCCTCGCGGCGTCTCTATCCTTTTCAGTGGAATTGGGACAGTTGTCTGACGGCTCTTGGGTTTGCGTGTTTGGGGACGCCGGCCTCTTTTGCGCGCGCCTGGCAAGAGCTCACTACGCTGTTCCAGCACCAATGGGCCGACGGCATGGTGCCGCATATTATCTTTCACAAAGAGGACCCCGGTTATTTCCCCGGACCGTCGGTTTGGGGCACGTCGTCTCGAGCCCCGCTGGCTTCCTCTGGGGTGATGACGTCGGGCTTGACGCAACCGCCGGTGGCCGGTTTTGTGCTCTGGCGTTTGTTTCAGAGAGCTCAGGCGATGGGGACTCCGTCTCCGTCGCCGTCTCCGTCACCGGACGCGCGCGCCATCCGGTCGCACGCCTTAGAGCAGGCGGCGGCTTTAGTCCCTCTTGTGTTCGCCTGGCACGAGTGGTTCTACCGTTGCCGCGATCCGGAAGACACGGGTCTCGTGGCCATTCTGCACCCCTGGGAGTCCGGTCGAGACAACGCCGTGGATTGGGATTTGCCTCTGTCCCGAGTCCCGACAGAGGGCGTCGCGCCTTTCACGCGTCGCGATACAGAGCACGCCGACCCGTCGCATCGCCCCAGCCAAGAGCAATATAAGCGTTATCTCTGGCTCATCGAGCACTTTCGTTCTCTGGGTTGGGACAACACAGTTCTGCACGAGCGTTCGCCTTTTCGGCTTGTGGACCCGGGTTTTAACGCCATTTTGGCCCGCTCGTGCGAGGCGTTGGGGGATTTGGCGGCCGAGCTCGGGCACGCGGATATTGCTCTTGAGAGTCGCACGCAAGCGGCCCGAACCCGCAAGGCTCTAGAGACGCTGTGGTCGTCTCAGCACGGGCGTTATTTCTGCTATGACCGCGCGGCGAGGCGGGCTATCGAGGTCTATTCCATCACGGGGTTTCAGCCTCTTTTCTGCGGCGTTCCGGCCGAGCCGACGGCTCGGCTTGTGTCGACGCTGGAGGCCTTTGCCCGGCGTGGAGCCTTTTTTCTCGTGCCGTCCCATGCCCCCGAGGACGAGGCCTCTTTTGACGCCGTTCGCTATTGGCGCGGGCCTGTTTGGCTCATTATGAACTTCCTGCTCGCAGAGGGCTTGTCGCGCTCTGGAGCATCGCCGTCTCTGGTTGGTCGGCTTGTTTCGGACAGTTTGACTCTGGTGGAAAAGAGCGGTTTCGCCGAGTATTACCACCCTGGGACAGGAGCTCCGTGCGGCGGCGAGCGCTTCACTTGGACGGCGGCCATGGTCCTCGAGTTCCTCGACTGGGCCGAAGGAGGCAGCTTGCGTCGAAGTTGACGAGGCCTCGGTCGTTCTCTATATTGTCCGGCATTCGCCGGCGTCGGCTGTTGCCCCCTTTCGCCTGCGTTTAGCTTGTTGTTGTTGTTGTTGTCGAAAGGTTAAGAAATGAAAAAAGCAATCCACCACTATCTCCGTCTCCGTTATTTCCGGAAAGAGGAGCGGTATAAAAAAGGCGTAGAATTCCTGTTGGTATCTTGAGCCAGTTCGTCCGCATTGGGGGGACTCTATGGCACTGCCACCAGCTTGCCGAGGACTTTCCCGAAAAATGGGCTCTTCCGGTTCTGGAGCTTATGTGTACTTTTGTCCGCACGCCGCCTCACGATAAGAACGAGGCTGAAGGGACCGGAAAGAAGCTGGCTCCGTCAGGATGTCGAGGAGGCCGTCCGGCTTCTGGCGGCACCGATTGCCCCGGGCCGCCGCTGAAGAAGAAAAACTCGCTGCAGGAGAAAGCCCGAGTATAGAGAGAAGCTGGGAGCTAGGACTTTCCCAAGATCAATCATGGGAAAGCCCAAGAAGAGGAAAAAGCGAAGATGGAAGATGGAAGAGGGAAACTAGACTTTCGCGGGGCCGACTCTTGCGAAAAGGGGGCTCGCTGGGAGGAGGTGGACCTTGAGGGGGCACTTTTCTTCAAGGCCACGCTCACGGGGGCGAAGTTCATGAGGGCCAGGCTT
Organism: Alphaproteobacteria bacterium; assembly: GCA_965203415.1. Taxonomy (GTDB): domain Bacteria; phylum Pseudomonadota; class Alphaproteobacteria; order CBDBCS01; family CBDBCS01; genus CBDBCS01. Next base: position 1,582,250 of record CBDBCS010000006.1, read on the forward strand.
GATTTGGCGAATTTCTTGGCGGCCACACTTGAGAAGGCGGATTTCTTGAGCGGCCGGGCTCACGGGGGCGAATTTCGAGGAAGCCGTCCAGGCTTGAGGGGCTCCGAATTTCTTTGGGGCCGCGCTCACGATGGCGAATTTCTTTGGGGCCAGGCTTGAGGGGGGCAGCGAAGATGTGGACCTTGAGAGGATGGGGAGGGCGAATGTCTCTTTTATCATGTTTCTTACAGGGGTCGACAGACGGGAGGATGTGGACCTTGGGAGGGGGACGAATTTCTCTTTTGCCAAGCTTGAGGAGGCACTTTTCATAAGGACCACGCTCACGGGGGCGTATTTCGAAGGGGCCACGCTCCCGGGGGCGAAGTTCATCTGGGGCCACGCTCACGGGGGCGAATTTCCAGAAAGCCACGCTCACGGAGGCGTCTTTCTCTGGGGCCAGGCTTGAAAAGGCGAATTTCTATGGGAAGCCACGCTCACGAAGGCGCTTTTCTTTAGGACCACGCTCACGGGGGCGAATTTCTCAGAAAGCCACGCTCACGGATACGCCTTTCTCTGAGGCCACGTTTAAGAAGGCGGAGTTCTCCATGGGGCCACGCTTGAGGGGACGGATTTCTCTGGAGCCACGCTCGAGGAGGCGTATTTCTTTGGGGCCACGCTCACGGATGTGAATTCTCCAGGAAGCCACGCTCACGAGGGTGCTTTTCTCTTTTCTCTCTTCGACCACGCTCACGAGGGTGAATTTCTCTAGAACCACGCTCACGAAGGTGGATTTCTCTGAGGGCTACGCTCACGGATGCGAATTTCTCTTTGGCCACGTTCACAGAGGCAAATTTCTCGGAACGCCAGGCTTGAGAAGGCGAATTTCGAAGGGGCCAGGCTCACGGGGGCGAATTTCTCTGGGGCCGATATCACAGGCGCAAGCTTTAAGGACGCCGATTTGTCCGGGGTGATTTTGTTGACCACCGTATCATCTATGAAAAAGGATGAGGATAAATTCAACCCTGTCAGGGGGGCGACCCGAGAGCAATTGGAAGAGGGATGGATTGAGGAAGGCCGGCCACCCGTGAAAGTCGAAGAAGATGGGGACGAGCAGACGACAACGACTCTGACGGAAGCAGACTGGAGAGAACTGGGCCTGGATGCGCCGCCGAACTTGAGATAAGGCCCCCCGCCGCCGGAATAGAGGCGAGGTCTCTAGCGGTACCCGGGGCCGAGGCGAGGCTGTCGTTGCCTGGCCTCTGCCGGCCGCCGGAGGCCGTCGGCTTGCGCCATAGTTGAAGAATCCTCGGTCGTTTTCTATTTTATCCTCGTCGGTCGGTGTTCGCCGAAACAGAGACGCACGCTTATAGCGTGCGTTTGCTCGTTTTTCTGTTGTTGCCGCCTCTGAAAGATTAAGAGATGAAAGAATCAATCCTCCGTCGCTGTCTTCGCCTTTTTGAAAGGAACTGGCGCAAGCTTGGGGTGGCCCTCGTGGTTTTGGCGGTCTTGGCGTTGGGGGTGTGGGTATGGCCTGTTCCGGGGTTTTGGAATCACTTGCATCCCTCTCTGTGATAACGGCGGGAGCCGGACAAGGCTTATTATGCTTTGCGTCCTTCTCTGGTAACGGCGGAGCCGATAAACAGCTTGTTTGCGGCGACAGCTTTCTTTTCTGGCGTAACAGGTAACTGCCGATAAACAGCTGGAGAATGCCCAGCTCTCGAGGCAGGAGGACCGGTATAAAGAAGGCGTAGAACTCCTGGCGCATGAGATCCAGGTTATCCGTATTGGGGGGCTCTATGTGCTCCACCAGCTCGCCGAGGACTCTCCCAAAAAATGGGCTCTTCCGGTTCTAGAGCTCATGTGTGCTTTTGTCCGCATGCCGCCTCCCGATAAGGACAAGGCTGAAGGGGGAGCGGGGAGAGGGCACGGCTCCGTCGGGATGTCGAGGAGGCCGTCCAGCTTCTGGGGATCCGGAACTCCGCCCGCCGTGAGGAAGAAAAACGCGAACAGGAGAAAGCCAAAAAAGAGGGAAGAGGGAAGAGCCCAGGAAGAGGGAAGCTAGACTTTCACGGGGCCGACCTTGCAGGAGGCAGCTGGGAGGGTGTGGACCTCGGGGGGGCGTATTTCCGGAACGCCAAGCTCATGGGGGCACGTTTCTCTAGGGCCATCGGTGGGGCTTACATTTTGCCAAGCTCGGGGGGCAGATTTCTCTTTGGCCACGCTCGACGGGGGCGAATTTCGAGTTGGAGCCAATATCACGGGAGCAAATTTGCTAAACGCCATTTATCCAGGGGATTGTGCTGGAAAGAACATCGTTTAGGGAGAGGAAGAGGAACGATTCAACCGTGTCAGGGGGTCGACTCGAGAGCAATGGGAGGCGGGATGGATTGAGGAAGGACCGGCCACCTGTGAAACTCGAACCGGAGGAGGAGGACGGATTTCCGTCGCCGACGATAGCGGAGCTGACGAGAGCTCTGACGGAAGAAGGCTGCGCTGGGCGTGGACCCTGAGCCTGGATCTGCGGGTGTTGCCTCCCTTCATAGATCAGGATTCGCCGCCGGGTCTGCGGGTGGGGTGAGGGCCGCTAGCGGGTGAGGTGAGGGCGGGGCGGGCGAGAGAGCCGAGCTCGGCTCGCTGGGGTCTCGGCGGCGGCGGCCAGGCCAGAGACCCGAGAGCCGGCGGGGGCGAGCTTGACGAGGCTTCGGTCGGTCTCTAGACTCGCCGTTGCTCGCCTGGGCGCGCCGGGGGCGGCCGGTCCAGAGATGCCCCTCCTCGAGCGTCCCGTATTTCCTCGTTGTTTGTCTGTTGGTGCCTCTGAAAGATTAAGGGATGAAAGAAGAACTCCACCGTCGTCTCCGTCGTTTTCGAGTTCTTTTCCGCCGTCTCCGTCGTCGTCTCCTTTTTAGACAGAGATCCGGATGCTGTCAAAGCCTGGCTCGGTCGCGCCAACGCTGAGGGAAGTTGGTTCGTAAAGGAGATTCGCTGGCGCGATGTTGCCTGGCTCGGCCGCTGGTTCTGAAGACTCTCGACTGAAGATTTTCGACGCTTACATTGCTCGTTTTCTTAAAAAGATTTGGAGCGGGTTTCGTGCTATTCCGGTCCTGGTCTCGGTGTGTCTGCTCTTGCCGTTAGGCGTGTTGAGGGGGTGTTGAAGCTTTGGGGCTTGAAGGCGCCGGACGACGGAGTTATTATTTGCGTGCTTCTCTGATAACGGCGTGCGTTTGCGGCCGTTGCAGCGTTTTTTTTTCTTCTGGCGTAACAGGACTGCCGATAGACAGCTGAAGACTGCCCAGAAACAACTAGAAAATGCCCAGCTTTCGCTGCAGGAGGAGCGGTATAAAAAAGGCGTGGAACTCCTGGGGCACGAGAGCCAAGTCATCCGCATTGGGGGGCTCTATGCGCTCCACCAGCTCGCCGAGGACTTTCCTAAAACGTGGGCTCTGCCGGTCATGGAGCTTATGTGTATTTTTGTCCGCACGCCGCCTCGCGATGAGGAAAAGGCTGAAGAGATTCCTGATAAGGACAAAGCTGAAGAGACCGGAAAGAAGCAGTTCCGTCGGGATGTCGAGGAGGCCGTCCAGCTTTTGGGGCGCCGGGGCCTCGCTCGCCGTGAGGAAGAAAAACGCAAGCAGAAAAAACCCCGAGCCCAAGAAGAGGTAATGGTGAAGAGCCCTGGAAGAGGGCAGCTAGACTTTCGCGGGGCCTATCTTGCAGGAGACAACTGGGTGGGTGTGGACCTTGGGGGGGCGTCTTTCGAGAAGGCCACGCTTGAGGGAGCGGCTTTCCCGGAAGCCACGCTCACGGCGGCGAATTTCGAGGAGGCTACGATCACAGGGGTAAATTTCTATCAGGCCATGCTTGGGGAGGCGAAGTTCTATAGATGCCACGCTCACGGAGGCATATTTCGTTGATGCCACGCTCACGGCGGCGCGTTTCTATGAGGGCCAGGCTTGAGAGAGGCGCGTTTCTTTAGATGGCCAGGCTTGAGAAGGCGAATTTCGAGAGGGCCACGCTCCGGGGAGGCATATTTTGGGAATGCCAAGCTCCCGGGAGCGAAGTTCTATAGGGCCACGCTCACGAGAAGGCGAATTTCTCTCGGGACCCACGCTCACGGAGGTGGAGTTCTTTGATGCTACGCTCACGGAGGTGCGCGTTTCGGGGTGGGCACGCTGCTTGAGAAGAAGGTGAACTTTGTCAGGGCCAGGCTTGAGAATGCGCGTTTCTCTTGGGTCTACGCTCACGGATGCGCATTTCTCTGAAGGCCACGCTTGTGGGGGCAGATTTCTCTGGGGCTCAGGCTCACGGATACGCATTTCCGGGAAGCCACGCTTGCGGGGGCGAATTTCGAGAAGGCCACGCTCACGGGGGCGGATTTCCGGGGGGGCACGCTCACGGGGGCAGATTTCCGGGAGGCCACGCTTACGGGGGCGGATTTCCGGGAGGCCACGCTTGAGAAGGCGAATTTCTCTAGGGCCACGCTCACGAAGGCATATTTCGTTGATGCCACGCTCACGAAGGCGTATTTCTCCGAGGCCAGGCTTGAGAAGGCGAATTTCGAGATGGCCATACTCACGGATGCGAATTTCTCTAGGGCCACGCTTACGGGGGCGTCTTTCTCTGGGGCCACACTTGAGAAGGCGCATTTCGTTCGGGCCGCGCTTCGGGGGGCGTCTTTCTCGCATGCTGCGCTCGAGGGGGCAGATTTCGAGGAGGCCAGGCTCACGGGGGCGAATTTCTATCGGGCCACGCTAACGGGGGCGAATTTCTATCGGGCCACGCTCACGGATGCGGAGCTCTTTGGGGCCGATATTACGGGTGCGAATTTCTCTGGGGCCAATTTGTCCGGGGTGATTTTGCTGACCCACTTCGAGTTTCCGGAGGAGGATACTCCATTCCCCCCTGTCAGGGGGGTGACCCGAGAGCAATTGGAGGCGGGATGGATTGAGGAAGGCCGGCCACCCGTGAAAATCGAAGAGAATGAGGGTGATTATGGGTTGCCGGAGCGTACGCCAGTGGCTCTGACGGAGGCGGACTGGAAGGAACTGGGCCTGGATTCGCCGCCGACATTCAAGGTAGGGCCGCCGGGATGGAAGCGGGGGCGCTAGCGGGGGGTGAGGGCGCACAGAGCTAGGGCGCCGAGCTCGGCTGCGAGGTTCTCGGTGGGGGCGCCCGAGACATCGGCGCACACGGCAGGCGCACACGCGGCGGGACTCCCGGTAGCACCCGGGACAGCGACGCACACGGCGGTGTCTGCGGTGGCACACGGGACCGGGGCAGCGGCACTCGGGTCCGGGGGAAGCGGGGCGCACTCGGCAGGGATGGGGCCAAGCGGCGGGGCGAGGCAGAGAGCGCGGCGAATGAGGGAACACGCCTCGATTTGACCCAGGCCCGAAACCGAGCACTCGGAGGCAACGGACTCGGCGCGACGGGCGACCTCGACGAGACGGCGGTGGACCGGGTTGGCCGAGTCAAATCGAGGGATAGGGACGCTCCGCCAGAAATACGTGTGAAAATGGCGGTCGGACTGTCGGCTCGCCCGGAAGGCGGGCTGGAGGGTCTCGGCGTTCAAAAGACCCGTCAGATAGAGGGCCTCTTGTTCGGTGTCGGCATCATACCAATAGCATGTGCTGTCGCAGAGGGTGTCGGTGGTCACGCGTGCTGCTCGCAGAGTGAATCCCGATGCATTATAGAGGACGCGGCGGCGGTTGGCGTCGTCGTCGTCGGAAAGACGTTTGAGTTGCGCCGTCAGTTTTCCCAGATGATCGATATTTTTTACCAGCGTTTTGGGTGTATTGCCGCCTATCCCGCAGTTGTCCTCATAGAGGGATTCGGCTCGATGCCAATAGGGGTTGTTATATCCCGGATCTTTTAGAAGAGCGGTGCCGCCTTGATCTTCGTCCAGCGGCAAAATGCAGCAGGTCAGATGAGCGTGGAGCCGGAAATCTAGCAGATTTTTTGAAAACACGACCTTGCGAATCCAGTATTTAGGGACTTCAAAATTTTGCTCGGACAGGTTTTTCCAGACCCCTTGCCGGGATTTGTGTGTTGTGCCCTCTACCATGTTCGAGGGGGTGCCGCGCAGGTCGGAGGGTAGAGGTGTGAGAGGGTGTTCGGGGTGTTCGGGGTCGACCCGGACAAGGCATTGGGGAACAATCGTGGCTCCTTGCCGAAATAGGCTCCTGTTTTTATTTCCTAGATAGGTCGAGGGCGTGGGGGCACCCCAGGGAAAAATGGGCTCCTGGGCCAGTGTCCATTCCAGTTTATCCTTGACTTTCTTCCACGGGTCGTCACGGCTTATTTTGCCCGTTTTATCTTTTTTCTTCATGGTGAGGATGTAGTCTTCGCCCGGCTGGCCGGTGAACCAGGGTATTTCGGCGTTTGATGCGGCTGAAATTTCACCTGGCTGGCCGGTGAACCACACAGCCGCCGCCGCACCATTAAAGGGGGCCTCACGCACCTGTGCGGTCGAGAGCGTGTAGTGGCGTCGCTCTGGTTTTTCCCCGACGTTGAGTTTCATTATCTCGCGAAACTTTTCCCAGTTGCCGGCTTCTAGGCTCGCATTATTCGTTAACCAGGCGCCGAGCGAGGGGGACTCCGGGGCATCCTCCGGGGGATTTTGGTCGAGTGGGAAAAAATTCTCTATGCATTGGAGAATGAAAATAGAGGCGATGTCTAGGCCCGTCGCTTGGTTGCCGCCTACCCAGATTTTGAGCTCGGCCGCCATTTTTTCGAATGTGTCTTTGCGGTTGGAGGTCTGAATTTCGCTCAGGCGGACCCAGGGGGGGTTGCTCAGAATCCTGTTTATTTTGGCGTATCCCAAAAGGACCGGGGCCCAGAAGTTTCGAATGTGATAGTCCCATACGCCATCGCCCTCGATGCGGCAGATTTCGACGAGGGCGTGCCAGGCTTCGCGGAGTTGTTCTTTTGCCTGCGGTTCGAAACCACCGTGGAGAATTTTGTTCGGGCACTCTACGGAGCTTGCCTCTTCGGACGCCGCCAAGGCCGTTTTTACAAAAGCCTGGAGCTGACTCTGGAAGCTCTGTTGGCTGAAAAAAGCACGCGGGAGACGGAGTTCTCTGCCCTGGCGCGTCCGGATGGTGCGGACGTTCTCGCGGGTGTCGGAGGACTGTACGAGACTCTTGTCTGTCCCCGTGCCCCAGTCTCGCAAAAGGGCATCGCCCTGATAGACTTGGATCGGGGTGGCCTCGGACGGGCGGGCCGGCAGCGCGCGCAATAAAGTCGCCCGAGCCAGCTCTACGGCAACCGGGTGAACGTCGAACCCATGAACGAGCCACGCAACCACATTGGCACAGGTCTCGTCGCTCTCGCCTTTTAGGGTGCTCGTGCGGGTTCGGAGAATGCGGCGGGCTGCATGCATCAAAAACGTGCCCGAACCACAGGCCGGGTCCAAAACACCAATCCCATGCAAGGCACTGGGCGGGATGACCGATCGACAGACATCTAGAGCCTTTTCCGTCGCAGATTCACACCAGGCGTCGTCTAGAATGCACTCCGCTAGCATCTCGGCAAGCCAGTCGGGGGTGTAGTACTCGCCGAAAACTTTGCGGTTCTCTTTCTCGATGAGAGCCTCATAGAGATCTTTCAAAATATCCCGGGGCCGCAAACGCCAGTCACACGAATCTATCTTTCGTTGGAGCTCCCGGAGAAACGTATTGCCCGCTTGAGACTCGGTTATCCAATGGACGAGGCCCTCGGCGAGACGCTCTAGACGAAGGCCCTGTTCGTCCCGGAAAGGGCCCGGGGCACCGGACGTACCGGTGCTGTCAACGGAAAAATGAGGCGCCTCGAGGGCGTTGATCACCCCACGGGCGACGAGGATAAGCCAGCAGTGGTCTATGAAAAGATGCTCTTGCTTTTCTCGTTCCGGGAGGCTTTTGTTGGGGTCGCTCTTGGTGCTCCTGGCTCTATCGTCTTTGTTATCGCCGCCGGTGGCCTCTTTAGTCTCTATAAAGCCGCTGTCTTCCATGAAGCGCTCCCAGATGGAAAAATGCGTCAGGGCCGATGGCGTGCTACTCTGGCCGTGCCAGATACTCCATAAATCTTTGGAAGAATACCCTCCTTTTTCGAAGAATTTCTTCAAATCCGGTGGGGGCTTGTCTTTGCGACTGTCTCGTTTCTCGGATCGCACCGAAAGCCACTCGAGAACGTCTTTCGGGTCGTCACGCCAGGTCTTCTCAGGCTGGAGCTGGTGTATGTGTACGGGCGGGGCGTCCTCGTCGGAACGGGCCGGCCAGGTCCATAAAAACCACACATGCCCATCCGTCAAAATGCCCGCATAACGCAAAGGACTGTCCGGGATCTCGGGCTTGCGCCGGAACGACTCTACGTAACCCGCAAGCTGTGAAAACTGCTGCTCGAGATTGTCTATGTCTAATTTGTTGCGGGCTTTGCACTCTAGGATGAGACGGTGGGAGCGACATAAAATATCCGCTCGTTTGCTTGTGCCCGTGGCGGGACTGATGAGCGGTGACTCTAGGTCCGGTTCAAAACCGAGCGCGCGCAGAGCCGTTTGGATGTCGCTCTGGATGTCGGCCTCGGACGCCTCGAGGGGGCGGGTGTGGGCGCGCTCTAGGGCTTTGCGGGCGTCCGCCTTGAGGGCCTTTGTGTTTTTTTGAGTCATGTTAAAATCAGGTGGCGAGAAAGTAGGTAACAAGGGAAGGTAAAAAAAACAGTGTAAGCTGTCAAGCCTTAAATCGAAGAAGAACGACGCCCCGGCAAACGACGAGCTCGCCAGCCTAAAAGAAGAGCGAGCAACACAAGTAAAACTAATAACGTCCCCAGAGCATTGATCTCGGGCGTGAAGCCCAGCCGAACCGAAGAGTAAACTCGCATCGGCAACGTCGTCGAACCTGGGCCCGCGACGAAACTCGCAATCACCAGATCGTCCATCGAAAGCGTGAAGGCTAAAAGCCACCCACTCAAAATGGCGGGCCACAAAAGCGGCAACGTAACCAGAAAAAAAACAGGCACCTCTCGAGCCCCAAGATCCCGAGCCGCGTCCTCTAGACGCGTGTTGAGACCAAATAAACGAGCCCGAACTAAAATGCAAACAAACGCAATCGAAAACGTCGCATGCGCAATGATGATCGTCAGTTTGCCTCGACCGTCGGGCCAACCTATCCAGGACTCTAGGGCGATGAAAAATAAAAGCAACGAAATGCCCGTGATGATCTCGGGCATCACAAGAGGCATCACCGTCATCGTCGAAAGAAACGCTCGGCCCCGAAACGGACCCAGACGCGTGAGACTCAAAGCCGCAATCGTTCCCAAAACCGTCGCAACCGAAGCACTCACAGACGCAACCTGGAAACTGTTCCAAGCCGCCGATAACATGGCAGGGTTCTCAAAGAGCTCTATGTACCAGCGCCACGAAAGACCGCCCCAGATCGTGAGACGCTCGCTGGCGTTGAAACTGTACACAATCAAAAGAACAATCGGCGCATACAGAAAAAGAATCCCTAACGAAAGAAAAAGGCGCCGAAGCCAGGACTCGCCCGTATGAAACTGCCGCCGCCGCCAAAGCCGGTGGAAGACGTGTCGGAGGACTCGGGGGGCTCGGGGGGCTCGGATTGCTTCAGGCACGGAGCTCACCGCGGTCGCCGAGTTTGCGCTGGAGCCACACAAGCGGCGCCACAAGAATCACAAGTAGACACACCGTCAATGCCGCCGCAACCGGCCAGTCTCGGTTGTTGAAGAACTCTTGCCACAACACGCGCCCGACCATCAGATCCCGAGCCCCACCTAAAAGATCCGGGATGACGAACTCGCCGACCGCCGGGATGAAAACCAAGAGACTCCCAGCTATCAGACCCGGGAGCGATAAAGGCAAAACAACATGACGGAAACTGGACCAGAGCGGGGCTCCTAAATCTTGGGACGCCTCTAAGAGCCGCTCGTCAATGCGCTCCAGAGACGCATAAACCGGCAGAACCATGAACGGGAGATAACTATACGTTAAACCTATCAAAATGGCGGTCTCGCTTTCCGTGATATAAAGAGGCTCGGAAATCACGCCCGTCCACAAAAGAAAACTGTTCAAAAGACCCGCAGGCTTCAAAATGCCAATCCACGCATAAACCCGAATGAGAAAACTCGTCCAAAATGGCAGAATGACTAGAAATAAACCCCAATTGCGTACCGAAGGAGAACTCCGCCAAATCGCCCACCCCAACGGATACCCAATTAAAGCCGTGAAACAAACCGTGATGAGCGCAATGCGAACCGAATTGATGAGGGCGCGGAGATAAATCGTGGACTCGAAAATAATCCCATAGGCCTCTAGAAAAAGCTGCGGGACCGGAAAACCTCGCGGCGAGAAAACGAAAAGAGGCGTGTAAGGCGGTTGAGCCAATAAAGCCTGCGCAAAAGAAATCTTGAGAATGATCCCAAAAGGCACTAAGAAAAATAAAATAAGCCACCCAAACGGGAGCCCGAAAAAAATCAGCCGAGGCCCAAATCTAAGCCCCGAACGAAACCTCGAGCGAACGCTGGGCCAACGACGCCAATCTGTGAAAACTCGGCGAAGCGAAACCCGGCGAAGAAAAGACCGCCCGCGTAAGTGCCGAAGAATCACTTCTGCTTCCCTCTCTCTAGTCCGGCAGCATCATGACGTGACTCTTGTCGAAAGAGGCCTGAACCTCGGCCCCATGCTGAAGACCCGAAGCGTCCTCATAGGCGGGCCGGGAAACGTAAACCGGCTCTGGCATGCCGTCGACCGCGACTAGATACGTGACCGTCGCTCCCGAGTATAGGGCTTTCACAATAGTTCCAATCCTCTCTCTCTAGTCCGGCAGCATCATAACGTGACTCTTGTCGAAAGAGGCCTGAACCTCGGCCCCATGCTGAAGACCCGAAGCGTCCTCATAGGCGGGCCGGGACACATAAACCGGCTCTGGCATGCCGTCGACCGCGACTAGATACGTGACCGTCGCTCCCGAGTACAGGGCTTTGACAATGGTCCCAACAACATGATTGGCAGGCGGATTGACTCTGCCTCCGGTGGGCGCGGCAGTCGTCTTATCTGGGCGTTTGGTGCCGCTTAAAAAAATGTTCTCGGGCCGGACCGCAACAGACGCAACAGAGTCACACTGGAGTTCACGCGAGCTCTCAAAGCACAGGTGCGGGGGGCTCGTCATCCGAGCTCGGACCGGGGAGGTCTTATCAGGGGTTTGGGGGGCTCCTTTGAAAGACCGTTCCAGCCGCGCAGGAAAAATATTCACTCTGCCCAGGAAGCCCGCCACGGTGCGCGAATTGGGCGTCTCATAGATCGAGGCAGGCGTCCCAATCTGCAGAACACGCCCCTTGTCCATCACCGCAACACGCGTGGACATGGCCATGGCTTCCTCTTGGTCGTGCGTGACAATCACGAAAGTGACCCCGAGGCGCGCCTGAATAGATGTGAGCTCTAATTGTGTTTTTTCTCGAAGCGCCCGGTCCAGAGCTCCAAGCGGCTCATCCAGGAGTAAAACTTTCGGCTGCCGAGCCAGCGAACGCACCAGAGCCACACGCTGTTGCTGCCCACCCGAGAGTTGATGAGGGCGTCTCTGTTTGAAACGCGTCATCTCCACGAGGTGCAGGAGTTCATCGACACGCTGCTCTATCGCCTGTTTCGCCATCCCCGCGCGCTTGAGACCAAAAGCCACGTTATCGGCGACGCTCATATGCGGGAACAGCGCGTAAGCCTGAAACATCATGTTGACAGGCCGAGTCCACGGCGGGACGCCGTCCATAGACCGCCCGTCTACGAGAATGTGCCCGGTGTCGGCTTGCTCAAAGCCCGCAATGAGACGCAAAAGAGTCGTCTTGCCACACCCAGAAGGCCCTAGAAGCGAAAAAATCTCGCCTCGGTGAATGGTTAAATCGACATTCTGAACGGCTTCTTCTTCGCCAAAAGACTTGGATAGACCTTGGATCTCGATCATGAGGTCCGTCACCGTTCCGCCGCCGCCGAGACGGCTGTCCTCAAAAATAGCTTTCTCCTTTCACAGGCTTTCACCGGCTTCCATCACCGGGCGGCCCATAGAAACTGCCACCTCCGATAAGGCAGCCCGGGAGACGGAAGGGAAAGCGAAGAGACCTCGAGCTCACAGGCCTGTCGCAACAAGGCCCGCCCCCAGGAATTCTATGAGGGCGTCCTCGGGGAAAACCAGTCCCGACCGACCCGACCGACCCCCCTGCTGGGGATGGTTGCCTTCCCCGGCCTAGCCCTCTTTCCGGAGTCCGTGAGGCTCAATTCCATCGCCCCCCGGCCTATCGCCGGCCCATCGCTCGCCGAGGTCGGGGGTCCAAACAACCCGCACGCCAGCCTGGTCGGGTCAGGCCGGATTAGGGGCCGGACTATGTGCTGGGCTCTGTGTCAGATCAAACAGATCAAACAGGGCAGAGCCTCAACCGCCTGCGGTGACCTCCTGCCAGATGCGCGTCCGCAGCCGGGTCGTCTCCTGAGAAACAAGTCTGTCGGCAAAAAGACGCTGACGGACCTCCGCAGGCGGATAGACAGACGGATTTTGGAACACGCCCTCGTCCACGTAGGGCTCTGCATATTTATTCGGGTTGGCGAACTCCACGTAACTGGAGATAGAACCAATCACCTCTGGCTCGAGCAGATAGTCGATAAGCGCATGCGCGTTCTCGACATTAGCGGCGTCCGCAGGAATCGCCAACATGTCAAACCATAGAACAGTTCCCTCTTTGGGAATGATATAGTCTATGACGACGCCGTTCCCGGACTCGGCGGCGGCGTTGCGAGCCTGAAAGACGTCGCCGGACCACCCAAGAGCCACACAGATATCACCCGCCGCCAGCGCGTCTATATAGGCCGACGAGTGGAACTTGGCGATATGAGGCCGCACGGACTCGAGAAGGGCCTGGGCCTGTTCGTAGTCTGCCGCATCTTCGGAATGCGGGTCGAGCCCCAGATAATTCAAGGCAATTTCGACCACCTCGGTTTCGGCATTGAGAAAATGCACGCCACAATCCGCAATACGACTGATTACGTCCGGGTCGAACAGGAGATCCCATGTGTCGACGACATAATCCTCGCCCAGGCGTTCTTTGATGGCATCGACATTGAACCCGATGCCGGTGGTGCCCCAAAGATAGGGGACGGCGTGCGCATTCTCGGGGTCATGGCGAGCGACGGCGCTCATGAGCTCCTCGTCCAGATTGCCGTAATTCGTGAGCTTGTCCTTGTCGAGAGGCTGAAAGACCCCCGCTTGGATCTGGCGCTCCAGGAAGGCTCCGGACGGGACGACGACATCATAGCCCGTACCGCCGGCAAGCAGCTTGGCCTCCAGGACTTCGTTGCTGTCAAAGACGTCGTAGGTCACCCGGATGCCCGTGAGGTCGGTGAAATTGGCGAGCGTATCCTCGGCAATATAGTCCGACCAATTGTAAAAATTGAGCTCTAGAGAGGACGTCCCCCCCGTGTTGACCGTGACCGCCACACCCTCGTCGGTGACCGTGACCGTCACATCCTCGTCTTCCCCGGCGGAGGTCTCCCCCGTGTTGACCGTGACCGCCACATCCTCCCCGTCTCGGAAGGTGGATACGATAACCACCAGCAGGACAACCGCGGCGGCAATGATGAGTAAGGTCGTGAGATTAAATCTTTTTTTCACGGATTTCCTCCTGGCACAAAGACCAAATACAAAAATGAAGAGGCGAGCAAGCCAAACCAGTGTGACCGAGCCGCCTGCGGCTTGTCGCTTGATGTCAGTCCGTCTCTCGTTTTCTTTTCCCGGGGCGGGAAAAGCCTCGCTTCCGAGGGGCAGAAAACCCTGGGTAAACTCCGGACAAATCCCGGTACGCCCCATAGGCCGACACGACACGAAACTAGACTAAACTAGCAAGACGGAACGGACTCTAGCACAAAACGAGGAAAAAGAAAATTTTTTTGCGTAGATTTTGGTAGATTTTGTATGAATTTTACACGAGATTCAAAGAATTGTGTCTCTGGAACGTCACACCACCCCAAGTCACACCACATCACGCCACGCTCCAGCAGGAACGCCAGCCTAGGAGGTGGGGGGGGAGGTGGGTGTGAGGTTTTCGAAAAAAACTTGTCCGGAGCTCGGATTGCGTGCTAGATTGTGCTAGACCATAGACGGGGTGACGGCCGGGTCCAGGTTAGAACCGGGCTGTGGACTCCTGACCTATACATACAGGCCTGGATGAATTATTTATGGACACGGACGTCGTCGCCCCAGTCGCGGACTCGGAAAGCCCCCCTTCGGCGCGGAGGTCGGCTCGCACGTCTGGCCGACCGCAAAGACTCTATGGCCGGTGCGCACACCGTCGTCGTGCCGGGCTATGCCGGGGAGGCCTATCGGCCGCTCCGAGAGGCTCAGCTCGAAGCGATTTTCGAGACCGCTCTGGCCCTTTTGTCCGAAATCGGCGTGGGGCAGCCGACCCCCGAAATCATCGAGCGGGTGACCAAAGCCGGCGGCTCTCTGGACGAGACCTCCCGTCTTCGTTTTCCTCAGGCTCTTGTGAGGCACACGCTGAAGGTCGCCCGAAAGAGCTGGACGCAACCAGGACAATCGGACGCGCGCGCGCTTGCCATCGAACCGGGGCGGGTTTATCTGGGGACCTCTGGGGCGGCGGTGTTGATCTGGGAGCCCGAAAAAAACGATTTCGCCGAATCTACCTTGGTCCATCTCCATCAGATGACGCGCTTGGCCGACCAGCTGGACCACATTCACTTTTTCATTCGGCCTCTTGTGACGCGAGACCTGCCAAACAGCCGAGAACTGGACCTCAACACGGCTTACGCCGTCGCCACGGGCACAGACAAGGTCGTCGGGACTAGCCATTTTCTGCCAGAACACGTTCCCGAGACGCTGGCACTTTGCGACACGCTCTTGGGCGGGAGCGGCGACGGAGCTGCCTTCGCCGAGCGTCCCTTCCTGATCGTCAATAATACGTTCGTCGTCCCGCCTCTGCGTTTTGCGGAGGACGCCTGTTTGTGTCTCGCCGAGCAGGTTCGATGCGGTTTCACGATCAATCTGGTGTCGGCAGGCCAGGCCGGGGCGACGAGTCCGGCTTCTCTAGCGGGCACGCTGGCCCAGGCTCTGGCTGAGTGCCTGGCAGGCCTTGTGTTTATCAATCTCATCCGCGAGGGCCACCCCACCTTTTTAGGACTTTGGCCCTTTGTATCCGACCTGCGCAGCGGGGCGATGTCCGGGGGCAGCGGGGAGGAGGCCCTCTTAGGGGCAGCTGCGGCCCAGCTCTGTAACTGGCTGGGCATGCCGATGTCGACCGCAGCGGGGATGACGGATTCGAAAATGCTCGATACTCAGGCGGGCTATGAGAAAGGGGTCACGGCAGTTTTGGCCGCCCATGCGGGGGCGACTTTTGTCTGCGAGGCGGCCGGTATGTTGGCGAGCCTCCTGGTGTCCTCCAACGAGGTGCTTGTGGTGGATAACGATATGCTGGGCATGATCAATCGAACGCTCCGAGGCATAGAGGTCGATGAGAAAAGCATGTCTCTGGAAGCCTTCCGGAATGTCGTCCACGGGGAAGGCCATTTTCTGGGGTCAGGTCAGACGCTGGAGCGTATGCAGCGGGAATATCTGTATCCGGACCTCGCCGACCGGACAAGCCCTAAAGAGTGGCTCGAGAACGAAAAGCCCATTTTGGTCCGGAAAGCTCAAGAGCGGGTCCAAGAGCTCCTCGCAGTCCCCCCAGGCGGCCATCTGGATAAAGCCGCCGACGCGCGTGTCCGCGAACGCTTCCCGATCGCTCTGCCTCGAGACGCCGTTTTTCCGGCTTGACCGCTTCCTTGTCCGCCCGGAAGCCGTGTTTCCCGGACGTATTTACCGGGCGCCTGCCTCTATGGGCGAGGCTCTGTTCCGAGGGCCGCCTGGAGTGTGCCATGGACAGGCTTGTTCTTGTTCTGGTCTTGGTGTTTTTCGCCCTTGCGGCGCGTGCCTCGTGGGGGCAAGAAGAACAGGAACTCGGGTTCCGTAACAGCCGTCATGGCTTCCAACCCATGCTAGAGTTCTCTGTCGGGGCGGGTATTTTTACTTTTGCCGCGACGGACAGCGTTCAGTTCGCCCCGATTGTGGGCGAGCGCCTGACAGGCCACACGCACGCCGGTTTGACGCTGGGCCTGAGTCGCCCTAAGGTCTCGCTCTTTGAGAGACACGCCGTCGGTCTAGACGTGGAGCAGTCCCGAAACGGCTCCGAGACGACCGACCGCGTCCTCCTGAGTTATCGAGATATCCGATGCGATTTTCCCTGTCACGCCCGAGGTGCCGACCACAATTATATCGGCCTCGGCCTGGGCTATGAAGAGGCGCGCTTCCCCAACCAAACCGATGAGCCCGAAACTTTATTTATTCTCAGCGTTCGAACAGGCTATCGTTTGTCCAGCGGCGTTGTCGTGTCCGGGAGTTTCGATATCGTGCGAGGGGATAATGTGAATTTGATAGGTCTCGGTTTTGGTCCGGACGAAGCTCGGAATAATTATCTGGCCTTACGGGTCGGCTTTGATCTGGGCTCCTTGTTTTCCGGAGCCTGAGTCCAGAGCATGAAGGTATGGGGATGACGTTATGGGTATAAGCTCGTTTTTCGGTTCGACGGCCTCTCTGGAGACCCAAGTGAGGCGCGACATGGAACAGGAAACGGCCGCTTTCCTCCGCGAAGCCGGGCTAGAGGCCGAACCGGCCGACCAGGCTTCGGCCCGCGCCGCCGCTTCTTCGGCCGCCGCCCAGAGGCCCTCTACCCTTGCGACGCTGCTGGGTGTTCGCGATGGGTCTGTCTCCATTGTGCTAGACGCTGCCGCCGTGACCCGAGCGCGGACCTCTGGTTCGCCCGGTTCGCCCGGGTCGCCCGGGTCGCCTGGGGGCCCCGAGGTCCTCCAGCGTTTAGCCGCGCGTCTCAAAAAGCGTCTAGAGGCCCTCCAAGGCGTGCGCCAAGTTCATATTGCCGTAACGGCCCCTTCGGCCTCTGGTTCCGCCTCCCGGCGGTCGGGTTCTGGCTTGACCCCGGGTGCTAAACCGGGTGCTACACCGGGTGCGCCCTCGGGAGGTCGGCGTTCGCCGCCGACCCCGGCGCGGCCTGTCGCGGGCGTTCGGCATCTTGTTGCGGTGGCCTCGGGCAAGGGAGGCGTCGGCAAATCGACCACGACGGTCAATTTAGCCCTTGCCTGTGCGCAAGCCGGGGCGCGCGTTGGGGTTTTGGACCTGGATATTTACGGGCCTTCTTTCCCGATCCTGTTGAATCTGCACCAGAAACCCTCGGTGGGTTCGGACAAGAGGCTCGTGCCCTCTGGAGGCCTATGGGCTTCAGGCGATGTCCATCGGCTTTTTGGTGCCCGATACGCAAGCCGTCATCTGGCGCGGCCCCATGGTCATGGGAGCCGTCCGTCAGCTTTTATTTGATGTCGCCTGGTCTGGTCTCGACGTTCTTTTTGTCGATATGCCGCCAGGGACGGGCGATGCGCCTTTGACGCTTATTCAATCGGCCCCGCTCTCTGGCGCGGTCCTGGTCACGACGCCGCAAGATTTAGCTCTATCGGATGCTCGAAAAGCGCTCGGCATGTTCCAGCGGCTTCGAGTGCCGATTCTAGGCCTCGTCCAGAATATGAGCCACTATGCCTGCCCGGCTTGTGGCGAGCTCTCGCACCCCTTCGGCCAAGACGGCGTGCGCCGAGAAGCGGCCGCGCGTCAGCTCTCCTGGCTCGGCGAATTTCCTCTGGAGCGGGCCTTGTTCGAGGGGTCCGAGAACGGGCATCCTCTCGTGGATGCCCGACCGGACCATCCCGTCAGCCGGCTCTATCGAGAGGTCGGCGCGACCGTTCTCCAAAAACTGGAGGCGATGGGTTCCGCCTCTGCCGGGGTCTCTGCCGGGGCCCCTCCCGTGGCCGAAGGACGACGGCCAGGACCGGCCACCGCCCTATAGCCTTATAGGGCTGCTATAGATAGAGCTTTGTCCTCGCAATGGACTCCAGATAGCCATAGACGTGGATTTTTTCGCGTCTGCCTCTGAGCTTCACCATGCCGAGGTCCTCAAAATGAGCCGCCATTTCGTGAAACCCCGCGAAGTGCTCTAGAGCCAGATTCTCTATAAAATCCTGGCTGAAGAGAATCAAATTCGCCACATCCCGCGCAAAGGTCTGCAGCCGAGCCGCGATATTGGTGGTGTCGCCGATAGCGGCGAAGCTCGCATTGGTCTCGGTGCCGATGTCGCCGATGGCCACGGGCCCGTAGTGGAGGCCAATGCCCACCGAGATCTCTTGGTCGCCGCTCTCGGCGTGATCCCGCCAGAGGCGAATTTCACGAACCAGCTCGGTGGCGGCTCGCAGCGCGTGGGTACAGTCGCGTCGTCCTGTCTCGTGCATGCCAAACAGAACGAGCACCGCATCGCCGATATATTTCTCGAGGACGCCGTCATGACGCCTGAGAACAGGTTCGGCAATGCGGTGAAAACGCCGCAAAAGGAGCATGGTTTGCTCGGGGTCTGCCCCCTCGGCGAGGCTGCTAAAGCCTCGGATATCGGCAAAAAGAGCCACAACATTGCGTCGAATAATGGCTCCATCGCGCGTCAATTGCCGATTATGCGCAATGTTCGGAGCGACATAGCGCTCTAGATTGGCGATGGTTCGGTCCGCTTTGGTGATTTTGTCTAAAAAGAAATTGTTTTTCTGCGTCACATGCGCAACGACATAGAGGAAAAAAAGACAGGACAGCACGCTGCCTCCCAGGAGGCCTCGGGCGAAAACGGCCATCGCGTTTTCGGCGTCGGCATGAATCGGCTCGATCATGGTCGCGGGCCCGTAAAAGAGAAAATAACCCCCTAAGAGACTCAGCGTGACCGCCAGCATCCCATAACGGAGAACGCGCTCCGTCCGATGGGTCAGAAAATAAGCTAGACTCAGCGTGAAGCTCGTTTTGATCAGCAGGATATCGGCTTGGTTCCAGCTTTCCGGGAGCAGAAAAAACAGGCCACAGAAAACGAAACAGCTTAAGACAAGCCGTCCGAGATGTCGGGCCACTCGATGGCAGACGCCCAGGCAAAGCCCCATACTCAACCAGATAAGCGCGGGCTCGAACGCCCCCGCCCAACTCGGCCACAGAGCCTCTAGAGGCGGGGCCGCTAGAGGCGGCGACGACGACTCTCCAAAATAAAACGTCCCAAGCCCTAAACCCATGCAGATAAAAAAGAAAGCCAGGCCAATTTGATGGGGCGAGGAAAACAGCTCTCGGACCTGTTCGAGGACCCACGCCCGCCACGCCCGCCATGCACGGGGGCCCTTTCCCAGTTCGTGTTTGAAGGACCGCCTCCATTGGAACCAGGGCCTCATGGACTTGCGCGGCCCGAGCGGAACACGCAACCACGCTGTTGCCCACGCGGCGGCTCCGCCTGTTGCAAAGAGCCTCCGCTTCATCGCCCGCCGGGCGGCGTATGGACGCATTTGTTCGCCTATGTGAAAACGTGGGGAAAAACGTGGGGAAGCGAGGTGAAAACGCGGCGAGAGCAGGGCACACACAGGCCCCAGGTCAGGCTCTATTCAGGAGGCGTCCGGCGTCAATCTCGAAAAAGAAAACCAGAGCCGAACTCGAACGCGCGCCCCTGTAATAGAAAGCCACGTTTTGCGGAAAATTTCAATTTCCAAACGCCTCTGATGGGAGAATTGAAAAATCATATTTGCAAATGTTGGTCTCGGAGGCCCCCGTTGGCGGGTCGTCGTGCCTCGCTGGGCGTGTCCCCCGGGTGTTATCCGGGTGTCCCCCGGGTGTTATCCGGGTTTCACACCGACGTCGCCATAAGACGCAAGGCGGCTCGATAAACTTGAGGGACGCTCAGGCTTTTCATATAGGCCCGAGACAGACTCTCGGAGACATAGTGGTCCGACCCATAATTCGGATAAAGCCTAGACCTCACGGCCAGGCCGCGTCGGTTCCACGGGCCGTTGTAAATTTCGTTTGTCGGGCCGAACAGATAAAGAGTCCGACACCCCGCCGCTAAAGCCAGATGCCCCGCCCCCGAGTCGCCGCTGATGTGCAGGTCGGCTCGCCGACACAGAGCCACCAATTCAAGCAAATGAGGCTGGCATACACTATAGACAGCAGTACCCCGGCCGCCTTGTTCGATCAGAGTCCTCACGCGTTCTTGGTGAGCGGGTAAATGCGTCACACCGACCAGGGCTCGAGGCAAGGGGCCCTCTGGGCCCGTTAATTGCCGGATGAGCTCGGCGTAATACGCCAGCGGCCAGTCCTTGAAAGCACTCCCGGCAAAAGGGGCGATGAGAACAAAAGGCCTGCCCGAAAATCCGCTCGCCTGTTTTTCCGCAAAACCCTCGAGCCTTTGCCGAGCCCGAGCCTCATAGAGGCTCGGCACCGGTGGCAAAACGGGCTCGAGCCTCTGACTGGGGTTCGGACGCAGGGAAGCTGTGAGAGCCGCAATCTTATGAATACGCCACGGCGGCGGTGCACGCGGCGGCCAAAAGACTCTGCTCGCTCGACACGCGTATCCCAAAAGAGACCGACGCATATCCAAACATAAATCCCACCGGGAATCTCCCCGGGAATTCCGCCCGGCGGCCCAAGCGAATTGCGTCAGAGGAACCCAATGCCTGTATTTCAGAGGAACCCAATGCTTGTATTTTTGAAAGAGCGGGCGTTTTCCGGACGTGCCGTCCTCCGTATGCCGGGGGGTCCCAGGAGTCCCGGTTTGGAGTTCAACCGGAAAAAGCGTTTCAACTTGTGGAAAATTCTCAAATAATTGCAGCAAATGCCTCGGCCCAGCGACCGTGAGACGCGTTTCAGGATGGCGCTCTAGAAAATACCGCAGGACCGAGAGCGAAAAAATCGTGTCGCCCAAGTAATTATTGATAACAAAAAGCGTTCGGTGTGTACGCACAGATTGGGACTCGGTTGGGCTCGGTTGGTAGGGAGGGCTCGGCGGGAAACCGCCGCCGCCGTGGAGCGGTTCTCGCCCGGGATATCCCGGGGCTGGCGGCCTCAAAAAGAATCCGAGTTTTCGGCGTCGCTTCCGCCTCCCTGCAGAGCC
Organism: Alphaproteobacteria bacterium; assembly: GCA_965203415.1. GTDB lineage: Bacteria > Pseudomonadota > Alphaproteobacteria > CBDBCS01 > CBDBCS01 > CBDBCS01. Next base: position 1,603,265 of record CBDBCS010000006.1, read on the forward strand.
AGCGAGGTGGCGTCGGGCAGATTGCGCGTCGCGTAATAGCACGCCATGCGTGTCCAGAACAGCTTTGTCTGTTTCTTGTTCTGGTTTGTTTCAGAGGTGGCGTTCTGGTCTGCCTCGTGTTGGGCGTGGTGATAGACAAAGAGCCGCGCGAGCATTTCGGCTCCTAGCACAATGCCGAATTGGTGCGTCAGCAAGGCGCGTCTACAGGCGTCCTCTTCGGCCCAGAGCGCGTGCGAACTCGCGTCCAGCGTGTCAATGGCGTGGGCCAGCCGAGCCCGAACCAGAGCCATCGCCTTGCCGCCGTGCTGGTTCATGCGATTGACCAGAACGTGCATGCGCTCCAGATAGAGGTCCAGATCTTGTTTTTCGTTGACATGCGCCATTTGGGTCTCCATTTGGGTCTCTTTGGGGTTTTGCCCGCCGCTCGTCCAGGGGTTCCGGAGGATATCGACCAGCCCTTTCAGCTCGTCGTCTTGGACGCCCCAGGCGCATCCGATTTGAAAAAAGACGCCGGCCTCGTGGCGCACCCAGCGGCTCGCGACGGCGTAGAGCAGCGCGCCAACACGCCGTGAATAGTCGCGCCACTCGGTGTCGTGATGATGGAAGGCGATCTCTTGGTGGAGAGCCGTCATCGCCAAGCCTATTCGAAGAGCCTCCATACGCGCGCGCACCGCCATGATGTCGTCCTCAAGCAGCACCGTCGCTTCATCGCCATCATCGCCAGGCCCATCCCGCACTTGGAGACGCTGCTGGAGTCCCCGGAGTCCCCGGAGTCCATGCCACAGCCGCTCGGCTAGAGCTAGCCCATGAATGAGACGCGTCACCGCATGCACACCGTGCAGAAAGGGGACGGCGTCTCGAGCCCGACCTGCGTCCTGGCCGACAAGCTGCCAGGCCGCACCACCACTATGAGGGCGGGACGTGGGGAAAAAAAAGAGACGAGGCCGCCTCGTGGACGCCTCCGCGGGGGCATCCCCGGGTGCATCCCCGGGTGCATCTCCGGGGGCGTCGCCAGACGATGCAGGCGTCTCGCACACGAGAGCTAAATAGAGCGGCTCGCTGCTTGGTCCGGTCGGTTTGTTTGGCCCGGTTGGCCCGGTTAATTCGGCTGCTTCGGCCAGTTCAGCTGGCTCGGCGAACTGGCACAAAAACGCCCCTGTTCTCAACGGCTCGAGATAGTGTTCGTGTTGTTCCGGACTCCCGTAGACCTCCAGGAGCCGAGCCGCCGCAAAATTAGATAAAAGACCCGACGCACAAGCAGGATAGTGCCGTATCAGGCCGCCGGCGAGGGCAACGCGTTGGACGAAGTCTCGCCCGTTTTGGCCGAGGCCCCGAGTCATCGCCTGATGGAATTTGGAAGCTCCCAAGGTCTGCATCCGGGTCTGCATCCGGGTCTGCATATAATCCGCCTGGGGCGGCGGCGAGGCCGCGTTCCGCAGTTGTGTGGTCCGCTGTTGTTTTTCGATGGCCTCGAGACCGTGTGTGCCTTCAAGCTCCTCGAGAAGCTCATCGAACGTTGTCGGAAGGGGAGGCTCTTGCGTGGACTCTTTGGCTTTGGTTTTGGTTTTATCTCGCCCCAGCGTTTTGAGCGTCTCCTCGTGTTCGAGGGCCTGCAACACATCACGCCACGCTTTGTGCGAAGAGGGTTTCATTTTTCCGACAGGTCTCACAGGCCCTGCGCCTGTAAATAGCGCTCGGCGTCCAGAGCCGCCATGCACCCCATCGCGGCCGCGGTGACGGCCTGCCGATAGGTCGGGTCGGCCACATCGCCTGCGGCAAAAAGGCCGGGGCGCGTCGTTTGAGTCGTCCCCGCCAAGGTTTGAATGGTGCCGTCTGGCCGGCACGGAACGAGGTCTCGAAAGGGCTCCGAGGCCGGGTCGTGGCCGATGGCAATAAAAACGCCCGCGGCTTCGAGGAGCTCTGTGGTCTCTGGGGCACCGGCCCGCGTGTCGCTGAGCCGAACGCCTGTCAGCCCCTGGGTCGCGTTCCCGATATAGCTCTGAACGCGTTTGTTCCAGGCGACCCGAATTTTGGGATGCTGAAAGAGCCGCGTTTGAAGAATCTTATCGGCTCGGAGTTGGTCGCGACGATGCACGAGCGTCACGCGGCTCGCCAGCCCCGCCAGATAGAGGGCCTCTTCGACGGCACTATTGCCGCCTCCGACGACGAGGACGGGTTGGGCTTTGAAGAAAAAGCCGTCGCAGGTCGCACACGCCGAAAGCCCGCGGCCCCGCCAGAGCTCTTCGTCGGCCAAACCTAACCATCGAGCTTTCGCGCCCGTCGCGATGATGACAGCCCGAGCCGTATAGGTCCGGCCCTCCTCGCAGTGAATCTGATATATGGGGGTCTCGTCCGGTGGTTTTTCCGAGACTTGTCCGTCTCCGTCCTTGTCCCCGTTCTGTTCCAGGTTTTCGACTTTGGTGACGCAGCCGGCCTCCAGTCGAGCCCCGACTCTGAGAGCCTGTGTGCGCATCTGTTCCATCAAGTCTGGGCCCTGAATGGTCGCCTCGAAGCCCGGATAGTTCTCGACGTCGGTCGTGATCGTCATCTGACCGCCCGGCGTCGGCCCCGTCAAAACGAGAGGCTCTCGATTGGCTCTTGCGGCATAGATCCCCGCCGTGTAGCCAGCTGGGCCCGCGCCGAGAATCGCCAGAGTCGTATCTGTTTTTGTCATTCCTCTTGGGGGTCCGGTTGCGCCCGGTCTGAGACCTCGTCCGAGACCTGGCCCTGATCTAACAGAGCCTTCCGGATTTTCCTCGCCCGCTCGAACCAAGCGAGTAGATAAACTTCATCGCCGAATCGGATGGCGCGCTGGAGTCCAAAGAGGTCCTCGTAAAAACGTCCCAGCATTTCCAGAATCGCAGGCCGGTTGCTCATGACGATATCGCGCCACAAAGCAGGGTCCGAGCTCGCCACACGTGTGAAATCACGGAAGCCTCCGGCGGCATAGCGCAGGACTTCTTGGGTCTCGACGATGGCGGCTCCGTCGTGCCGGAGTTGCGCCTCTAGGTGGAAGGCCGTCCCCGTGATCGTGTAGGCTAAAACATGAGGCACATGCGACGTCATCGCAAGAACACGGTCGTGATGAGCGGGGTCCATGAATTCGACTTGCATGCCTAATTTTTCCCAGAAAAGCTTGAGGACTCTTTTCGGGGTCTCCTGGGTCTCCGGCAGAGGCGTTAGAATGCAATAGCGGTCCCGGAAGAGCGTCGCCGAACCGTGTTGTGGCCCCGAGTTCTCTGTGCCTGCGACCGGATGTCCGGGGATCCAATCGATGGTCTCTGGCAAGAGCTCGCGTATTTCTCGAGCCAGGGCGGCTTTGCTGGACCCCACATCGGTCACCAGACACGGCGGGCGTAAATACGGCACCAGCGGCCGCAAGGCTGCGCCCATATCTCGGACCGAGATACACAAAAGAATCAAGTCGGCTCGCGCGACGAGCTCGGGGAGCTCGGGGGCGTCCGGACTCAGAGCCGCCGCACACCACGGCTTGTCGGCGAGGTATCGGCGTACGTCCGGGGAGCGGTCTATGAAAATAGGGGCCGAGGCCTCGGCCGAGGCCTCGGCCGGGGCCTCGATGAGGGCCGTGAGGCCGCGCCCGATGGAACTCCCGATGAGACCACCGCCCAAAATCACAATTCGATCGAGCCCCCGGGCGAACGCCCGGGTAGACGGACTGGTGGACGCCCGGGTAGATGCCCGGGTAGATGCCCGGGTAGATGCTCCGGGGGAAGGGAGCTCGTTCGTCACGCGGGGCTCTCGGGTGTTGGGTTCAATTGGCGAGGGCCGGGGCCTAAGGCCCGCGCCCAGGGCGGCAGAAAGCCCAGAGCTCGGGTCGGGTCCTCGGGCTTTTGAGAACGCGTCACAAGGGTTGTTTGGGTTAGGTCTCCTGGGTCTCCTGTGTCTCCCGGGTCTCCTGGTTGCGCCCTCAAAAAAAAGAGCGGGGCGGGCGCCTGGTTTTGTTCCGCGTTTTCCGCGTTTTTCGTGTTTGTCGTATTTTCCGGCGTCGGCAGGCGCGGCCAGTTTTGGGCCGCTAAATAGAGTTGCGCCTCTTGAAAAAGCGGGAGTGCCAGAAAAATGCCGTAATTGACAGGGAGAGGATGGGTCTCGAAATCGTGCGTCGGAAGAAGAGCCCACACCTCTGGCGTACTATAGGGCGGTAGAGGCCGAAGACACCCAAACCAATCGCGTAAAATCTGCATGGGCGTCTCTGGGAGTGTCTCGTGCCACCCGACCTGCACGCCGCCTTGCTGCTGATAGGCCAATTGCATGAGCTGACGCCAAATGCGCACCATGAGCACCGAGTCCATGCCCTGAGCCTCGGTCCAGTCGGCGAGTTCCGCTAGAATGGCTAATTCGCGCTCTGGGGCAAAGACGGCCTCTTTGCGCGAGGCGACCCGCCGGGCGAGCTCTGTGCGTTTCCGGATGAGCTCGCGCAATTGGAGGTCGCACGCTCGAATCTCGTCGCGTAATTGGGCGAGACCGCTGCACGCGGCTTTTTCCGGCGTCTCCAGAGCTTTTCCGTTCCCGGGGGAATTTTCCGGGGAGCGCAGCGTCAACCTATTCTTCACGGTCTAGGCGCACCCATTTTATATCTGCGCCACGCCGCTCGGGAGATTTTCACGCAAACGCTCGAACAAGGTCTCCATGTGCGTCCGGATTTCATAAAAATTCGCGTTTTTCTGGAAAAGAGCTTCGTCCAGATAGAGGCCTCGGTTGATCTCAATCTGGAGGGCGTGGCGGTTTTTCCGAGGATTGCTGTTCGATTGGATTATCCAATTGCCTCGATAAGGCTGGTTGAAACGCACGCGATAGCCCAGCTGGATGAGAATATCCGCCACGAGGTCTCGGTATTTTCTGGAGCTCGTTTGCCCTTCCAGGTCTCCCAGCACCAATTCGTGAGGCGCCAGTCCCGCCTGAGCAGCGGCACTCGACGGCATAGAGTGCATGTTCAGATGATACACAACGCCGAATTGTCTGTAGACCTGGTCGTACAGCCTCTTGAGGGCGAGATGATAGGGCACCCAGCACGTCTCAATGCGTCGAAGGATCTCCAATTGCCCCAGAGGCGAGCTGTAAATAGGCTGATTCGCCAGCAAACGATGGACGACGCCGAGCCCCATGCGCGACATCTGCCCCGAGACACCCTGCGGAAAATTGGGCCCGCCGACAAGCAGAGGGTCAATGTCATTTCGGTCTCGATTCGGGTCGACATAGGTCCTGGGGAAAAGAGCTCTGAGGAATCGAGCCCCATAGGCAGGGGCATTTTCGCACAATTGGTCGACATAGCAGTCCTCGGCCTGGCGCAAAAGCCGCCGGCTGATGGTCGTCTGGAACCCGTCCTGATAGGCGCGCCCCGAATGCGGCGAGTCTATAATGAGCGGAATATGTTTCTGAACGGGCTCCCGCACTTCGACGGGCATGGGGAAGGCGAGACGCTCTTGTGCGACTTCCTTGCCAAACATGCGAATTTTTGCCATAGTCGTGAGGACCTCCCCGGTATCTTACCTGTATCTTACCCGTGTCTTACCTGTGTCCTAACTTTATACATTTTTATTTCTGAAAGGGAAATTTTATGACTGTTCCGCCCTCGGATTCCTCGTCTGTTTCTTCAAGCCCCGGCTCTGGCCCCGGCCCATCAGAGAGCCCGTCTCGCCGAATTTCGAGCCTCGGTCTCGTTTTGCCCAAGGCGGCGGCGCCGGCGGCCAATTATGTGCCGTATGTGCGGACGGGCGCGAGTCTGTATGTGTCGGGTCAGCTCCCGTTTCGAGACGGAAAGCTCGTGGCGACGGGGCTCGTGGAGGATGAGGTCTCGGTGTCCGTCGCTCAGGAGGCGGCGCGTTGGTGTGCGCTCAATATCTTGGCTCAGGTCCAGGCGGGGCTGGGCGAATTGCCGGATGGCCTCCGTTTGATTCGCCTGGGAGGCTGGGTCGCTTGTGGCGCCTCTTTCACGCAACACCCGGCTGTTTTGAATGGAGCCTCGGACCTTATGATGGCCGTTCTGGGCGAAAATGGCCGGCATGTGCGGGTGGCTCTGGGGGCTTCTTCGCTCCCGCTGGGTGCCTGTGTGGAAATCGAGGCTCTGTTCCGGCTGTAATCTGCTGGCTATCGGTCTGGACCGGCCTGTTGGTTCGGACAATCGGGTCTGGTGCAGGCTTCGCCTCTGAGGACATAGGCGTCGCAGACCCGACACATGTGCGTCGGGTGAACCGCCGTTTTTTCGGCAGCCCGCCTGCGGCGTGGCCGCTCGAGATTGTCATCAGTGTCTTTCCGAGTGGCCCTGTCGCGCTTCCGGAAAACCCACAGGATCAAGGCGATGGCTCCGACCGCTACGACGATTTTCGCTAGAGAAGGAATGGTGAGCATGGGTCGGTTGGACTTATGCCTTCGCCGCGTTCGTCGCTGTTTTTACACGGGGCTTGTGTGCTTTTTGGGTGATTCTTGGGTGATTCTTGGGGTGATTTTGTGCGGTTACAGGCCGCCCCCGAGGGCCCTGCGTTCGAAACTCCCCTCTTCGAGGGTCCCCTCTTCCTCGGGTGTCCGGAAACACGTGATTTCTCCCAGACTCGGATAGCAGTAGACCGGGGCGTGTTGACGCCCTTGTTTGGTGTGAGGGTACTGACAATAGGGTTCTCCCTGTTCCAGGCGTACGATACTGCAGTCGGTGTTGTAAAAAGACCCGGCGGCGTGGCCCAGAGGCGTCTTGTCCGTGTAGACGAGACTCGTTCCGCTCACAACGGCCACCGTGACAGGGTCACACCCCGCCAAGAAGCCGAAAAGAAGCCCTAAAAAGAGCCCTGAACGAAACATCGCTCGACCCACGCCGCTCGGGTTCAGTTGAAAGGAAAGAAATGAACCATGAAAAACGAGTGAAGCATCTTTTGTGCCAACACTCACTTCCAACCCATTTTCAACCCACTTTTTTCATCCACTTTCCCTAGAGTCGCACGCGCAATCGGTCTTTTTCTATGTCGAATTGCCCGGCTCTCAGAGCCATGGCCCAGTCATAGCTGGCTCTGAAGCCGCCCAGAGGAAAAAAATGATAGGAGTCTATCAAAAATCGGGTGTTGTTTTCTCTGGCCTGTTCGCGGGCGTGTTCAATCTGGTGAAGCTGGTCGTCCGGAGCCTGTTTGGTGAGAAGCTGAGTGACGCTCCCAGCTCGTTTCGTCAAGAAGCGGATAGAGTTCCCCACCCCGCACATCTTCGCGTAATTGATCAAAGCCTTGAGACTGGCTAAGCCCGGCAAGCCGATTCGAATCGGCAACGTACAGCCTCTGTCAAGAACCCGCTGGTGCCAGTCGAGAATCGAGACGCCACTGAAGCCAAATTGCGTCACAAGCCTGACCTCGCACGAGGTCTCTTGAGCCCAGTCCTGTTTGGCCGCCAGGGTTTGCCAGAGTTTCTCGTCCGCGATATCCGGGTTGCCCTCGGGGTGTGCGGCAAAATAGACGCGTTCGAATCCCAGCGTCTCGAGCATGCCGCTGCGAGCGAGCGTCAGAGCCTCGGCGATTTCCCCCTCTTGCACGGGCCCGCTGCCGCCCAGCAGCAGAATCCGCCGACAATCGGCCGCCTCGCGCACCTGCGCGAGCCACTCGCGCCCCCGGGCGAGATCCGGCGTTGCTCGGGCCGCGAGATGAGCCACGGGCAGATGGCCGGCTTCTCGGACGCATCGAGCCGCCTCGACCGTTTGACGATAGGGCTGCCCAGGCAGGTGCGTGACAAAAATCTCCTCTCCTGGAGGCAGCGCCGCCAAGAGCTCTGGTTTGTTCGCGACCAGGCCGGGGGTCATCTCGAAAGAGCACGCCGCCATCTTCTGGACGAGGGTCGCTTTCACGGCCGCTTTTATGTTCGTGTCGTGTTTCATGCGTTTGACTCGGCTTTTTCCCCGCTGCGTTGGGCTCGCCGTCTTTCGCCTCGTCTTGTGCGCGCCGGCTCTGGGTCGATAAACGCCGGGAGAGCAACAGCTCGCCGGAGGTCCGGAAACGGGTCGTGCGCGTTGGGAATGCCCATGGCTTGGACGAAGAATTTTTGAAAATCGGGCTCCAGAGCGGTCTCTATTTTTTCGATAGCCCGCACGCGTCGTTCGATCTCCCGCCGCGCCTTATAGTTTAATAGAGCCAGCCGCGCGCCCGTTCCCGCCGCATTGCCAACCGAGCGGACAAACTCGAGCGGACAATCCGGAATCATGCCCAGAATCATCGTGTATTTGGGGTCTAGGTGGCTCCCGAAGGCGCCGGCCAGAATGATTTGTTCGACGCGGTCTATGCCGTGATGGGCCATTAAAAGTTTGGCTCCCGCATAAAGAGCCCCCTTCGCCAGCTGGACGGCTCGGATATCGGCCTGTGTGACTCGGATCTCTGGGGGCCCCGGCCATACGAGATAATCCGCCGTGCGTCCGGATAAACAAACCCGCTCGGACCGCGCCGCCAGCTCGGTCCGAATGACGCCGTCGCTGGTGAGAATCCCAGCCAGAAACATTTCGGCGATGACCTCTATGAGGCCCGACCCGCAAATGCCCGTAACGCCGCCCAGCGCGCGGGCCTCTTCGTCGAAGCCGGCCTCGTCTGACCAGAGCTCGCAGCCGATGATCCGAAAACGAGCCTGGTAGGTCTCAGGATCAATGCGGACGCGTTCGATGGCCCCCGAGGCAGCCCGTTGTCCCGACGAAATCTGGGCGCCCTCCAGAGCCGGCCCCGTCGGGCTGGAACACGCTAGAATGCGTTCTCGGTTGCCGAGCATGATCTCGGCATTGGTGCCCACATCTACGAGGAGCGTTATTTTTTCCTGCTCCCACAGAGCCTCAGAGAGACACACCGCCGCCGCATCCGCGCCAACATGACCGGCAATCAGAGGCAAACTGTGAAACTCGGCCCAGGGATTGGGCGTCCGAAACCCCAGAAACGAGGCGGGCCCCGTGGCCGCAAAATCGGACGTCAGCGCAAAAGGAGCCTGCCCCAGCGGAACAACATCATAGTCCATCCACAAATGGTGCATAATCGGATTGCCTACGAGGACGATCTCTATAATGGAGCGCGGGTCAATCGCCGCCTCTGTGGCCGCTTGGTGCAATAACTGGTCCAGCTGGGCCCGGATGATTCGAGTCATCTCGGCCTGGCCGCCCTCGTGGAGGAGGGCGTACGAGACACGACTCATCAAATCCTCGCCGAAGCGGATTTGCTGATTCATCGCCCCGGCCGAGGCGAGAATCGCCCCGTCGCGCAGATCGATCACATGCACCGAAACCGTCGTGGAGCCCACATCGATGGCGGCTCCGAAGACCTGTTCGTGATAGCCGGCCCATAGGCCGATGATGCGTTTTTCACGATTGACCGCGACGGTGAGTTTGCCGCCGTGCTCGCCAATCAGCCCCGGTAGAGTCTTCTTGAGCCCCAAAGGCGCATGAAGCTGCGTCCAATTCCGCCGCGGGTCACACGCCTGGAGCGCGTCTAAAAAGCGCTCCCAAGCCCCCCGCGGGACCTCCATCCGAGGCGCAGCCACCTGGCAAAAGAAAAGCCGAAAAGACGGGTCCAGACGCAAAACCCGCACGTCGGCTTCTTTCCGGACAATCTGCCGGTGGATTTGGGACTCTGGGGGCACGTCGATGACGAGGTCTCCATTAATCCGACACTGACACCCAAGGCGGCGCTCTTCGGTCATGCCCCGAACTTTTTTATAGGCCTTCTCGCTGGTGGTCAGAGGATTGAGATGATCGGCTTTCGACTCGACTCTGTGCTTGGGAAAATGGCCGAAAGTGGGCACAATTTGACAGCGTCCACAGATGGCTCGGCCGCCGCAGACGGTGTCTAGATCGACCCCCATCTGCCGGGCGAGTTGCAAAATGGTCGTGCCAGATTTGGCCTCGCCCCGGCGTCCGGAGGGCGTGAAAACAACCGAGAACGTGACTTCCGCGAGGCCCTCCTCCAGGGGAGAAGCCTGAATATCCGTGACATCCGTGGGAGGGGCACCTGGACTATAGGAATTGTACGGGTCGTATTCGGTGCTCTTCTGGGGGTCCTCGGCCGCCGGGGACGTCTCTGGGGCCGTCTCTGAAGTTCCGTCTCTAGGGGGAGGCTGGGTCGTCATGCTGTTTCCGTTCGAGACGCTATCGGGCTTCGAGGTCGGCTTCTCCTGGGAGTCTCACGCGTTTTTCACGCCCGGTTTTCATGCCTGGTTTCTATGCCCGGCGCCGGTTCTGTCCCGCCCCGGGTCTCCGGGCGCCGTTGGAGGCTGTGGGTTGTCGGAAACGTTTGATCCACCGAGCACAGTCCTTATCGTGTCCCGCGATGACATTCGCCGCCAAGATGCCCTGCATGGACGCCTCGTCAAGAGGATTCATAATCGCCGAGCTCATGCCCGCTCCCAGAGCCATCGACAAAAATGTCGCGTTCAAAGCGTGCCGATTCGGGAGTCCGAAACTGATATTGGAAGCGCCGCAGCTCGTATTGACCCCGAGTTCCTCGCGCAGGCGTCGGACGAGCCTTAAGACCTGGCGTCCCGCCGTGCCCATCGCGCCGATCGGCATCACAAGCGGGTCCACCACAATGTCATTGGGGCGAATCGAATAGTCTTGAGCTCGATGGACGATTTTTTTAGCCACCTCGAATCGGACGTCCGGGTCCTCTGAGATGCCCGTCTCGTCATTGGAGATGGCTATCACGGCACAGTCGTATTTTTTGACCAGCGGTAGGACGGCTTCGAGGCGTTCGTCCTCGCCCGTAACCGAATTGAGAAGGGCTCGCCCCTGATAGACCTCCAGCCCCCGCTCGAGGGCCTCCACGATGGAGGAGTCTATGCAAAGAGGCACATCCGTCAGACCCTGAACCAACTGAATACAGCGCGCCAGAATAGCCGGCTCGTCGGCCAGAGGGACGCCCGCATTGACGTCCAGCATATGAGCCCCCGCTTCGACCTGGGCGAGAGCATCGCGCTCGACCATCGAAAGGTCGCCCGCTCGCATCGCCTGAGACAGCATTTTCCGGCCGGTCGGGTTGATCTTTTCGCCGATAACCGTGAAAGGGCGCTCGAACCCGATGAGGTGCTCGCGCGTCTTAGAGGCAACTAAAGTTGTTGTCATGCCAGAATCCTCTCATCCTATCCAAAATGATTTCAAAGCCGTCTCTGAAGAAGCAGAGAGAATGCCACTTAACTGTGGCTGCCTCTCTCTGGCTCTGGCGCACAGAGAACGAAGGCCCGATTCTTGCAAAAATGCCGGCTCGGAAAAGACGAAAAAACGACTGGATTTTTATCAAAAACGCCATGAAAGTCACGATAAACGCTTAAAGCCTAGCACGACGACACGATAACACCGCGGGAACACTTCGGGAACACCACGATAACACCGCCGGGACGATACAACACCACAGGGATACCGAGGGGATTGGCGGCGTTTTTGAGAAAAAATGGGGACGGAGGATAGGGGCGGATGCTTGACACGAAAACCGACCCGGCGGCGGCGGCGGCGGCGGCGGCCGGTTCTAGAACAATTTGGCTCGGGGGTTTTTTCTTGTGAGGTCTCGAGTCGTGCTGGGGTGAGGTGGGCTCGAGAGGGAGGACCGCCTTAACCCAGGTTTTTTTTTCTTGTGAGGTCTCAAGCTGTGCTGGGGTGAGGCGGGCTCGAGAGGGAGGACCGCCTTGTAATAGCGGCCCTGTAGCGAACTACACGGATGCGGGTGAGGCGGGCTCGAGAGGGGACGCCCTTTAGGTTCACGCCGACAGACCTCCCGGGCAGGTCGCCCCGGTGGCCTCCCGGGCTTCGATTTTTCGTCAGCACCCCGGCCCGACGAGCCCCGAACCTAAGCCCCGAGCCCGAGACCCTGCCGCCCCGCCCACGGGAGAAGCCCGGCCTCTAGGTTTTAGCTGTCGGGCTCTGTTTTCTTCTCGAGGCCGCCCTGCTGGACGAGTTCTCGGAGGCGTTCGGGCGGATAGGCCGCCTCCATGGCCCGCTGGAGCCGGTCCAAAAGAGCGTTTCTCGTGTCCTCTTGACTTTCCTCCCGGTTTTCCTCTCTGTTCTCCCCCTCTTGGTCTCTGATTTCGGCTTCGATGTCGGCGACGGGGCGAGGCGCCGTTTTGCGCCACAGAGCCAAATAGTCCTCCGTCCCGTGCTGCTTCGAGCGCATGGCCGCCTGGTCAATCGCTTTTTCGAATCGCTCCGAGAGGAGGCGTTTGTATTGCTCGCGTCGGCTCTCGCGCAAAATAATCTGAGACGGAATGTCTCGCCAATACACATAAACAACGTCTGCCATCTGAGAAATCTCTTGACCTCGTGAAAAAAGGAGACTAAAAACAATCGACCGCCTCCGCCGGGTGCCCCGGACGAGCCGGACGAGCTTACCGGGCGGCTGCTTTGCTTGGGCTTCCCTCTTGTTTTCGCTAGCAGGGATTGTACCCGAAAGCAAGCCCGGAAGAGCCCAAAAGACTGGGGAAAACTTAAGTCAAGAAAGGAAAACGAATCTCATGGTTGCTCTGAATACGCCTGTGTGCAATTTCGGCTGGAAGCCGCCCGAGTTCGGTCTGTCGGATTTTAAGGGGACATATTTCACGCTCGAGGACATCCGAGGGAGGCGTGGGACGCTCCTTATTTTCATGTGCAATCACTGTCCTTATGTGAAGGCTCTGGTGGGAGGCCTGGTCCGAGATGCCCGAATTCTGCAGGACCAAGGCGTGGGCGTGGCAGCCGTGATGCCCAATGATGTAGAAGCCTATCCCGACGATGCCCCAGAGCATATGGCAAGCTTCGCCAAGCAGCACGGGTTCTCGTTCCCCTATCTTTACGATTCGACGCAGGTCGTCGCCCGAGGCTTCGGAGCCGTCTGTACACCCGATTTCTTCGGCTTTAACGCCGAGCTCGAGCTGCAATACAGAGGCCGATTCGATTCGAGCCTGGAAGACCCCTCTCGGGAACCCCGGCGCGACCTCCTGGAGGCCTTCGAGAAAATCCTCGAGACAGGGCAAGGCCCCAAGGAACAAATTCCCTCTATGGGGTGCTCCATCAAGTGGCGGCCCGGGCGGCGGCCGGGACTTCGCCCGGGGTTCCAGCTGGGGCTCCTGCGGCTTCGAGTTCCTGAGTTCGTCTCTAGGTTTATCCCCGGGTTTGTCCCCGGCAGGTTTGGTGGCGGCCGACAGAAAACCGGCCGAGCCCCAAAAACAAGCGAGCCGACCTCAGGGGCCGACCTCTGCCCTCCGCCGAGGCTGGACAACCGGAGCCTGTGCGGCCGCGGCCGCCAGTGGGGCTCTTGTGGGTCTTTTGACGGGTCGAATCCCGGACGTTCAAACCGTCTTACTCCCTCGAGGCGTCCAGGCTGACTTTCGACTCGAGTCGAAAAAAATGGGCCGTGCGCCCGAAACGGCCTCGAGCCACGAGCCGTGCTGGGCCGAGTGCGTCTGTATCAAAGACGCAGGCGATGACCCAGATATCACGCACGGGGCCACAATCCGAGTCCGCCTCATAAAGAATCGGATACAGAAAATAGAGAACGCCCCGCTTCACGCCGATGTTTCGGCGAGCGTCGCGCTGCCGTCGATTCGCTACGAGGCAGGGCCGGGGGTCGGTCACGTGACGCGCCCGGGTTTGCCTCTGGCGGTCGGCGAGCCGGCTATCAATCCGGGGCCCCGGCGTTACATCGAAGCGAATCTCCATCGAATCTGGCGCGCGCATCATGCGCCCTCGCCGCCAGTTGAACCCGGTGTTGAACCCGGTGTTGAACTTTGTGTACGGATTGGGATCGATCATGGAGCCTCTCTGGCGTTGCAGACCTGGAACGGGCGTCTGGGGATTCTCGGCGGCCTATCGGTTCTCGGGACGACGGGGATCGTGATCCCGTGGTCCTGTTCGGCGTGGCTGCACGCCATCCACCGAGGCATCGATGTGGCCCGAGCCAATGGGGTCTCGGTTTTGGGCGCCGCGACCGGCCGAACGAGCGAAGCCTTTTTGCAGCGGGCCTATGGGTTGTCGCCCTCGGAAATTCTGGATATGGGGGATTTCGTGGGAGGCGTTCTCAAATACCTGCGCCGCTATCCCGTGCCGCATTTAGTCCTCGCTGGCGGAGGCGGGAAGCTCGCCAAGCTCGCCCAGGGAGCGATGGATTTGCATTCGTCGCGCTCGCGTTTGGACCGAGCCGGCGTCCGCCGCTGGCTCTCGGACCTGTCGCCGGCTTCGGCGGCTCGCCTCGAAGAGGCGAGCAGTTTTGCGCATATGTTGGAGCTCTTTCCCGCTCTGGGGGCAGAGGTGGCCCGACACGCTTACGAGCAGTGTCGACGTCACCTCGCCCCCTCGGTGGCCGTTCCGCCGTGCCCGGGTGTCTCGCCGGGTGTCTCTGCACCCGGCGGTGTGGCGTCTATGAAGCTGACGGTTATTGTTTTAGACCGATCCGGCGAGGTTGCTGGCTTTGCAGGCTCCTCGCTTCCGTCCCGTTGATATCCGGGCGAGGGATGATAAACGATTTTGTTGAGGAGGCGAGGGCCTCTAGCTTGTCCTCTGGAGGTGTTGTGCTTGACGTGTCGCAGTTTTTTTGGTAGCGATGAGGCCGTGCCTCCAGGGCTCCCGGGATTCTTTTGGGGTGCTCTGGGGGGGCTTGCGGGCTCCGGTTTTTTGATAGAAGGCGACCAGCTGCCAGACAACTGCCAGACAACTGCCAGGGGCCCGCTGTGAGCTCTTTCTTTCGTATCCGTTTTCGTGTGGAGTTCTCAAACCTTGGTCTCGAGGCGGTCTCTTGTGTTTTCTCTGGCTTTTTTCCGTAGGGCTGGGCTCTGGGGTCTTCTGGGGTTCATAGGGTTTGGGTGCTCGGGCATGGAGCGGGCGGATAGTTTTTGCCCCCCTCTTCGAGTCGTCGCGCAAGCTTCGGTTCTGAAAACAACCGAGGCCTCTTTCGAGATTGTCCGGACAGACGGTACGTGTGTGCTGGATGAGGGTCTCTTAACGGTGGATTTCACGATTCAGCTTGAGGTTCGGCTAGACTCGTCTATTGTTTCACCGGAAAACGTGTCTGTGCCTCTTTTTGTTGCCGTCGGGGATTCGGAAAAAGAGGTGATTCACCGCAAATGGATAAGCCCCGTCTCTGTGGAACCGGTCCGGACCAGAAGAGCCGGGAGTCAGACGCGCTTGATGCAGCATCGTGTCAAAACGCGCTGGCTGCTGGGTTCAGAAGAGAAACCCAGTCAGTTTGCTTTTTACTTGGGCCTTCTGGAGCCCGAGCTGAATTGAATCCGAGTCGAATCTGAAGGGTTTTATGGCGTCCTCTGAACATGCATCTCCTGCCTCGGCTGGCCCCGACGCTTGCATCGAGACACAAGTTCTCATTATCGGGGCGGGTCCGGTTGGGCTCTTCGCGGTTTTTGAGTTGGGGCTCTTAGACATCCAGTGTCATCTTGTGGACATTCTTCCTGGCCCCGGCGGTCAGTGCAGCGAGCTCTATCCGGACAAGCCCATCTATGACATTCCCGGTCTCCCGGTGTGCACGGGCCAGGAACTGACCGACCGGCTGATGCGCCAGATCGAGCCTTTCAAGCCTGAATTTCACTTCAACCAGCTGGTCGAGACATGCCAGCGCGAGCCGGACGGCTCGTTTCGCGTGGCCACGCGCGAGGGCCTCCGGTTTCACGCGCAGGTTGTCGTGATCGCCGCCGGCGGCGGGAGCTTTACGCCCAAGCGGCCGCCTCTGCCGGATTTGGCTCTGTACGAGGCGCACTCGGTCCGCTATGCGGTCCGCAGCCAAGAGGCCTTTCGCGATAAGCGTCTCGTTATTGCTGGCGGCGGCGATTCGGCGTTGGATTGGACGCTGGCTCTTCTGCCCGTGGCTCGTTCTGTGGCTCTGGTGCATCGGCGCTCTGATTTTCGAGCGGCCCCTCAGTCGGTTCTGACGATGAAGGCTCATGCGGCCAGAGGAGCTTTGGACTTTGTCGTCGGCCAGCTCAAGGGTCTCGAGGGTGAAAACGGTTTTTTGAAGGCTGTGAAGGTGGAGACCTCGGCGGGCATGCGCGCCCTGCCGTGCGATTATTTACTCCCGTTTTTCGGTCTGACGATGAAACTGGGGCCCGTCCAGAATTTCGGGATGGATGTAGAGAATAATCTCATTCCCGTGGATACAGAAAAATTTGAAACGTCTCAAAAGCGGCTGTTCGCCGTCGGCGATATCAATAGTTATCCTGGTAAACTCAAATTGATTTTGTCCGGTTTTCACGAGGCGGCTCTGGCTGCGCAGAAAATTTTCGCTTATGTCTATCCGGACCGGAAGTATCGATTTTTGTATACTACGGCTTCCAGTTCTCTCCACGAGAAACTGGGGGTTTCTTGACACTTAAATTTTGGAGGAGGTTCTATGGTATCGTCTACGTTATCGGATGACTCGGCGGAAGGCTCAGCTTCGCTTGCGTCTCGGATTGATGTTTTATGGGAACAGCGGGCTTCTCTGACGCCGGAGGGGGCGCCCGCGGAGGCCCATCGCCTCGTCCAGTCGGTTCTGGAGGGTCTCGACACGGGCCGGTATCGCGTCGCCGAAAAACGGCCCGAGGGCTGGGTCGTTCATCAATGGTTGAAAAAAGCCGTTCTGCTTTCGTTCCGGCTCCAGGCCTCGTGTCTGGTTCCGGGCGGGCCTCATGGCGGGGCTTGGTGGGATAAAGTCCCGAGTAAATTCGCCCACTGGGAGGAAGCCCAGTTTCAGGCGGCCAATTTTCGCGTTGTGCCGGGGGCTCTGGTGCGTCGAGGCGCCTATATTGGGCCGCAGGCTGTTCTGATGCCGTGTTTTGTGAATCTCGGAGCGCATGTGGGGCAGGGGTCGATGGTGGATACTTGGTCGACGGTTGGCTCTTGTGCTCAGATAGGAGCTCGGGTTCATCTCTCGGGCGGGGTCGGCATCGGCGGCGTATTGGAGCCTCTTCAGGCCAGTCCCGTCATCATAGAGGACGATTGTTTTATCGGGGCGCGCTCTGAAATCGTGGAGGGCGTGCTCGTCGAGCGCGGCTCTGTGTTAGCCATGGGCGTGTATATCGGGGCAACTACGCGCATCGTCGACCGAGCGACGGGGCGTATCTTCTACGGCCGCGTGCCGGCGGGGTCGGTCGTCGTCCCGGGCTCTATGCCGAGTTCTGGGCCGAGTTCTGGGTCCGGTGCTGCGGGTTCTGGTTTGAATCTCTATTGTGCTGTGATCGTGAAAACGGTGGACGCGCAGACTCGGTCGAAGACCTCCATCAATGAGCTCTTGCGCTACTGACACCGGCATAGCCGCCGGCATACGTGCCGGAGGCGTGCCCGCGTGAAAGACGTGAAAGGCGTGAAAAACATAGACCCCGTCGCTCTGACCCAGGCCCTCGTCCGCTTCGAGAGCGTGACGCCTCAATGTGGGCCCGTTCTGGCGTTTTTGGCGTCTCTGCTGAAGAGTCTCGGGTTTCGCTGCGAGATACTTTCCTTCGGGGAGGGTGCCGAAAAAACGGATAATTTATACGCACGGTTCGGCACAGAGGCACCGTGTCTTTGTTTTGCGGGTCATTTGGACGTTGTCCCGCCCGGCCCTCTAGAGGCGTGGCGTTTTCCGCCTTTCTCAGGGCACATAGACATAGAGCAGGGTTTGCTCTATGGACGCGGGGCGGCGGACATGAAAGGCGCCATTGCGGCGTTTGTGGCAGCCTGGGCTCGTTGGCGTGCCGGCCTGGCTTCCGACCCGGCGGGAGGCTCTGTGGCTTTATTACTGACGGGCGATGAGGAAGGCCCCGCTCGTTTCGGGACGCGTCTGCTGGTCCCAGAGCTCTATGCGCGGGGCGAACGCTGGCACGCCTGCGTCACAGGCGAGCCGACAAACGAGACCTTTGTCGGTCAAACGATCAAAATCGGGCGACGCGGGTCGCTCTCGTTGGATTTATGCGTTCAAGGCGTTCAAGGGCATGTCGGGTATCCGCATTTGGCTCGCAATGCCGTGCATGGTTTGGTGCATTTGTGTTCGGCTCTGTTAGATTGGCGGATTGACGAGGGCCTGGAGGACATCTTCCAGCCCTCCAGCCTGCAATTGACCCGCGTGGCGACACCAACAAATAGAGCCCGCAATGTCATCCCCGGTTCGGCAGAGGCGTCCTTTAACATTCGGTTTAACGCTCGTCATACGGGGGCGTCGCTTTTGGCTCTTGTTCGGGACCGCCTCCAGAGTGCGGCCCCCGCCGAGCTTGTCTGGACCCTCGAGAGCACCCTGTCCGGTGAGGCCTTTCTAACGCGTCCGAACGCCTTCACCCAGCTCGTTTCTGAAGCCTGCCAGGCCGTCACGGGCGAGCTACCCGTTCTTTCGACCTCGGGCGGGACAAGCGACTCTCGGTTCATTTATCCGTACTGCCCCGTTCTGGACTTCGGTCTGGTTGGGGCCACCATGCACCAGGTGAATGAGTGTATTTCTCTGGAGTCGCTTGAAAATTTAACGCGTATCTACACGAATGTTTTAGAGAAATTTGATTTTACATCGGCCCCTGGCTCTTCTAGTTCCTCTGTTTCCCCCGCTTCGCCGTTGGGGCCATGAATTCTTCCTGCTCGAGCTGGCTGTAAGGGGGCTGGCAGGTCACAAGGCCGTGATTCGCGCGGGGATTTGCTTGGGATTTGACCGTGATTTGCTTGGGCAGTTTTCTCTGAAACTTGACTTAAAGGGGTTTTTTTGTTTCACTTATGGGAGCTTCGAGGAGAAGTGTCGGTGGTTTTAGTCTGTGTCCAAATTTGTCTCGCCGTTTGGTGTGCCCGGTAGATTGTCCGGTAGATTGTGTGGTCGGCTGCGCGGTGAGGCGTTTGGATGGCGTATGCCTCCACGGCCGGCGGTGTCCCGGCTGAGGAGCTCGGCTTTATGGCCGATTTTGGCCCTTGCCTCGGCCTGTTCGATATTTGACGAGGAAAGCGACATCGACAATTCGCAGGGTCTTCCCGAACCGGAGCCCTCTGGTGAGCCGCGTTCCAGTCCCACGCCCTCCACCCCGCCGCCCGCGCCCAGTCCCTCCCCCGCTCCTTCTGAGACGACGTCGGATGGGGCGACGGCGCGCGAGCTGACCCCCAGTTCGGGGGCTCAACTTGTGACTCGAATTCAGGCGACGCACGCGGCTTCGGGAAAAAATGTTTATTTCACCCTCGTTTTTTCAGAGTCCCTCTCGGGCATAGAGACGCAAGACTTCATAGCCGAGAACGGGCGGATTCTCGGCGTCAGTTCCGACCGTGTTGCGGCGGATGGGTCTGTGACGGTGACGGTTGCCCCGGACGCGGGTCTCAATGATGTTCTACTCTATCTGAATTTTTCGGACGAGGCGTCCTTTTTGGGGACGACTCATTTGTTCACGCCCTCGCCTCTGCCCGAGAGCGACGCCAGCATTCTGGTGGATACTCAAGGCCCTCAAGTCGAGGGGTTCTCTTTTTCCGTGTCTGAGCCCGCCACAGGGGCTCCGGAACGCGGCCTCAATGTCGAGAACCCGTCGCTGACGCTGACGCTGACTTTTGATGACGCGGTTTTTGCGCCCTCTTTTGCATTGGAAGAGTTTGTCTTAGACAGCGAACACGTCCAGCTGGAAGTGCAGAGGGGACGCGACGACGCTCCGAAAGAATTGGAGATCGTTCTGACAGCTCAGCCCGGCCAGGAGCTTGAGACGTTTTCGCTCGCTTTTTCGGATTCCATTGTTTTTCTGGACGACGACGGCAATCCGTCCGAGGAGGGCTTTGGCGGCTTCACGTTCGGAGCCTTTACGCTGGATACACGAGCGCCTTTCGAAACCGGGCGTTCGCTTTCGGATATTTCGATAAGCACTTTGGACGCTCAGACGCTGGCGGTTGTGCGTTTGGAGGATTATTTGTCGGACTCCTCGGGTTCGTATCGTTTTCAGGTCAGCTCAGAGCTGGTGGGGCCCGACGTGGGCCGGACGCTTTTTTTCTTTCAAGACGGCGTCCCGGTCTCCGTCGAGATTGGCTCGGACTTATTGGTGGACTATGTCCTGCAAGAGGGCTCGCGCCGGGTTACCAATAATCCCAATGCTTTCGTAGGGCCCGAGGGAACGCTGGTGCTCCAGGCCGCCGACCTGGAGGTCTTTCTAGGCCTAAACATCCACCAGCAGGTGAACATCACGATTACGGACAGTCTTTCGAATGCTCGGACCTTGTCTTTCTCGATCGAGGCTCCCGAAGCCTATCAGGTGACAGCCCGAGAACGCACGCTCAACGACGAGACCTATATCGAATATACGATTTTCGTCACGGATATCTCTTACGACTGGGACACCGAGGATTTTGTGGTCTCAACGGAGAACGGGACGGTGACGGCGATCTCCAAGTCTTCGGTGACGCGGGCATCCGGCGAGGCTCTCACGCTTACGGTCCGCCCGGACACCGATGACGAGGGACGGGTGAGTCTCAATGGCGAATTGGTGCAAATCGCTTATGCGAGTTCGCTGTCGCTCTCGGGGGAATTCACGCTCGAGTTCACGCCGAAGCTTTTGGGCTATAACGGGGTTTGGGTCGATAAAGTCGCTCCGGATTTCGACCATCTTTTTATCGGCAAGACCGCCGGGGCTATGCCGACAGGCCCCGAGCTGCTGTTCCTATCCGAGGCCCAGCCCGAGGCAACCTTCGTCCTGGATTTTGGCGATTATATCGATCTCCAGACGCTCACGCGTGAGGACTTCGTCCTTCGAGATGTCCGCGACAATGTCGTCCCGCTGACGGCGTCGAGCTTTTTGAGCCTCCATCTCAGCCAGGATGGCCCGGACAAACGCGTCGTGACGGTCACGCTGGAGGCGACGGGCAGCGGCCTCGATCTGAGTTATTACGACCTCTTTTTTTCGGACTCGGTTTTCTTCACGGACCTTGTTGGCAACCACCCCGTGGGCACGACCCTGATCGAGGGCTCTTCGGACTATGTGGCGGCCCCGTATGCGGGCGTGCGTTTAGCCTCGTACTATGTGGACACGAGTCCGCCTGTCATTTCTCGGGTTCTGCCGGATGTGCGCACCTCGCATGGGGTTGTGAATGATTGGGCTTTTTTACCGATTGATTTAGCGGTTCATTTTTCGGATGACTCCAGTCTGACGTATCAGGCGACGGCCTCGGGCGAGCTGATAGAGCTCGATCTGCTGGGCTCGACTTTGGTGGCTGCGCTGCTGTCTCTTGACCCGGGCGAGGTCACGGTGACGGTGACGGCGACCGACTGGGTCGGCAATGCCACCGAACAGAGCTTCACTTTGACGCGTCTGCCGCCTCTGGTTCGAGCCGTGTCCGCGTCCGAGACCCACGACGATGTGTTGGAGTTCACGCTCACCTTGGCACAGGCGGTCTCGGGCATCGAGCCCGGCGATTTTTTCCTGCGAAACGGGGCCGTCCAAGGCGTGAGTGCCCGCCGCGGTGAAGAAGGCGAACAGGTGACCGTCACCGTTCGAGTGGACCCCTTGGTGAATGACGAGACCATCTCGCTCGAGGGACGCCCGGGGGAAGGGTTCCAGACCTCCGATGGCGAGCAGGAATTGGCTCTGCCGCCGAACGGTTTGTACTATGACAATACGCCGCCCGTCGTTCTGGATACGGGGATGGATACGGTGCACACCATTCTGACGCGTGCGAACCCCAGCGATGAATTGATTTTGTATTTTGACGACAGGGTCTCGGCCGACCCCGCCTGGACGCTGGACGCGGAGGACTTTATTTTCGGTCAGACGACGCCTGCAGGCTGGAGGACTGTGGACTGGGTGTCTATCGAGGCTCTGACCCACGATGCCACGCGGTCGGTGTATACGCTCACCCTGAGCGTAACACAGGGCCCCGTCCCTGGGCTCGGCATCGACTCCATTGAGCAGGACCTGAACGACGTGACCCTCGCCTTCGACCCCGAGGCCATGTTCTCCGACGACAATGGCAACGCTTATGAGCTGACACGCTATGCCGATCAGATCGGCACGAACGCCAATCCTCTGGAGGCCGATGTGCTTTTGCGTTTCACGCTCGATACGTATGCCCCGCGCTTTCACGACGAGGCCGACCGGTCCGTCATCGAGAAATGGGGCTCGTTCGAAGAGGGCGACCTCATTGGCGAATATGATCTATCGGGGCTCTATGAGGACGCCTCTGGGCCTGTTGTGGTGACGTGGTCTCAGACGCATGTCTTCACTTTGGATGCGACGACGGGCGAGCGGGTCTATCACACAGAGGACATTTTCGACGTCACGCAGGATGGGACCACGCTGACGCTGACGGCGACGGGCCAGACGGGTAGCGAAACGCTGGAGCGTTTAGTCCTCACAGCCACCGATGCTCTGGGCAATCGACGCATCGAGAGCTTCCGATTCAAAAACATTGGCCCGCCGATTATCGACCTCATGCACCCGGACAAATTTTTTATTCTGGGGGCGGCGACGGCGGTGACGTTCACACTCAAGCTGGCGGACGACGAGCTGGAGGGCCTCCACCCGGGCCTGTTCCGCGTTCCCAATGCCGAGCTCACGGCTTTTACGGTGACCGATGGGGTCTCGGAGACCCTGTGGACGACGCCCGAGTCTCTGGCCCCGCCCGCAGAGGGTGCCCCGGCGATGGCTCCGACAACGGTGGAGGCGGTGGCGCCGGGCGTCTCGCCCGATGGGTTTCTGACGGTGTATCTTGTGGCGACGCCCTCCACGGGGTTGAGCTATACGCTCATCACGGTCGAGCTGACAGAGGGTGCCCAACTGACGCTGACAGATGATGTGATTCGTCTCACCGATTTGCCGGACCACGGGCTGTATGTAGACACGGCCTCGGCGCGTATTTCGGGCGAGAGTGTCGTGCGTATAGACACAGACTCGGAGGTTCTGGTGGATACGGGCGACGACGCTCGGACGGCCGAATTCCGTCTCGTGTTCAGCGAACCCATTCTCGGGTCGACGGGAGCCGGTATAGACGCCACCACGCTGGATATTTTCGATGAGACGGACCTGGCGATCTATGACGTCCAGTCCGGTATGTATCTGTATGATTGGGACATCACGGCTTCCCTCTCGGACGCCAACACAGAGACGATCACGGTCGAGGTGACGGCCCCCGAGGATATTGATTTAAGCACGTATTATTTGGTGCTCCACCCGAAGCTCTATGAGCCGCGCATCGGCAGCGACGGTATGCCGAATCCGACGGGCTTCAAAGACGCCTCGGGCAATTTCTTTCTCCCGCGCCCGGCGACCAGCCCAGAGTCCAAACTCGCCAATCTGAAACTGGCCGAGTTCCAAGTGGATACCTCTGAGCCGACGCTGAAGCCCTTGATTACGCCCAAAGAGAACCACGTCCTCTTACCCAGCTATGACGCCACGATGGCGACGTCCATCGCGACCATCGATGTCGTGAGCGACACAGGGACGGTGCTCACGTTTACGGTCAATGGGCTGCCGAGTTTCCACAGTCGCACCACTATTCCGGACGGGGCAGAGCTCTTTTCTTTCGATCTAGAGAACTATTTCACCGACGACTCGCTTGAGCTGAATCCGTCCGCCATGATCGCCTATGTCCTGGACCAGAGCGAGACCGGCGGGGGACCCAACGATATTTTCAATATCACCCGGAACGGAACGATGGTGACTTTGACGTCGACGGGGCACACGGCGATGACGGCGACGATGGGGATGCCGGAGACGACGGGCATAGAGACGCTGACGATTCGCGTGACGGACCCTCACGGTAATACAGGCGATTTCGAGACAACGTTCGGCAATGCGGCCAATGCGCATCCTGTTTTCTCTTCCTATAAAATCGGCGAGAGCTTTCTTGCGAGTCTGGGTAGCGGTGCCGGGTACTGGCTTGTCGAGCACCTGGACCCCTTGCATGTGCCCGGGAGCACGACGCCTCTGCTGGAGATCAATCCGCCCGCAGGCGCCCGGCGTTTGTGGCCTGCTTTTGTCCAAGGCCCCCAAACGCCGGACGAGATTGAGGACCAGAGCCCTTTTACGTTCACGCACGGGACGCTCTATATCAATCACGCCAATCCCTTAGGTCCGGGGCGTATTCTCAGTTACAATTTAGGCAAGCTCTTTGAGGATCGGGACGGCGACGAGCTTTCTGTTTCCGTCTATCAGGACCCAGAGGGGCAGGGAGCGACCGACCTCTTTGATTTTCAGATTGCGGCTTATCCTTATCCCGGGGAGCCGCGCTTTGCCATCCAGCACGCCCCCGTCCGCTCGGAGGGCGACAGCAGCATGTTCCCGTCCGGGCGCGAGACCGTGACCCTCGTCGTCGCCGATAGCAAGGGCTCGTCCGTGCACCTGCCGATTGTCTATGCCACGGATAGAGTGAGCCTCAGCGATACCGAGACGTCCGCGACAACCACCATCGGGCTCGACCTGAACGAGCCCTTCCGTTTTGACTCTAAGTCCTATTTTACGGCCAATCACGACCAATATTTCGGCGTCAAGGTTTCTTACAAAACCGCCCTCGAGGGAGAGTCGTTTTTGCCCTTAAATCATTTTTTTGAAAGAGGCGGGACACGCTATTTCGAGGTGCCTCTTTTTTTCACGCCCGACCCCATCACCTTGTCGCTGGTGCCCACGGACGGGTTACGTAACGTCCCGGCCTCTCAGATAAGGATCGGAGATGTCAACCGCGAGTCCATCGGCTTCGCCGACAAGACCTTGGTCTTCACCCTCACCGACGAGGCGGTGGAGGCTTTTACGCCGCTCCTCACGTTTGCCTCTGGTTCTTTTTCGGCCAGTCGGTCCGAGATCGGCTTTGTGGAATCTGTGCGCGGCGGGATGCCTGGCCCGACGCCCGTCGAGCCTCTGGAGCATTTCGAGTCTCTCTCCCGCGAGACAGGCGAGCTCACCGTGCTCGATCTGGATCTTCTTTTCACCAGCAAAGATCTCACGCAGGCTCTCGAGTTCGAATTGACAGAGCAATTTGCCGCTGGGGACGCGGACGACATTTTCTCTGTGGTAGACGCCACGCCGGACGATGGGATGCTGGACGCTCGGGTCACGCTGAACGCCAGCGGCACGATGGCCGGGGTGGAGCAGCTGACGATCACGGTCACCGATTTCGCCGACGATACGAACACCTATACGCTTTTCGTGGCCAATGGGGACCGCTTTTCGCCGGACGACCTGCCGGACCAGCCGCCTCAGGTTCCGGCTCTGACGCGCGAGGACTTCACCTATGAGGCGACCACGCGTGTGACGTATCCCTCTTTGCCGGTGAGTGCCCTTCCGGTGACGTTGCCGCTCCTGCCAGAGGACGGAGGGCTCGCCCGTTTGGACCCTGGGGATATTTTTGCACGCCTCTCTCGGGAGCAGGCCTTTACTGTCAAAGAGATCGAAGTCCTGCTCGGGGCAAAAAATAAGCACTGGAATAAAGGGAGCGCCTCGGATGTCTACCACTTTACCGGCACGATCACGCTGACGCAGGTGCCCAATTTGAGCCAGCGTGAATTTCAAATCGACGACCTCACGGAAGAGCTCCACACGACGATTCATGCCCCGCCGGGCCAGGAGACTTTCCGAGACAATATGATTTTCGCGGCGGGGCCTTTGTTTGAGGACCGGCGTAATTTTCTGCTCGGCTATGACAGAGGTCTCTATCTCTTTACCGGGGCGCGGGCCGACAGCCATTACGGACTTGATTACGATATCACGGACCCCTCTGCCAATCCCTGGTCGACCTCGGTTCATTTTTTGCGAGCCAAACCAGGTCCTCATGGCCATGCGGCGGCGACGGGGCCATTTGCGGATGGCAATAATCCTGTTCTGATCTATGGCGATGTCGGCGACGAATTTCGGGGGACCCATAGTCCTGTCCTCTATGTCCTGCTGAAAGTGCATATTAAAGCCTCCCAGGGAGAGCGTTATCCGCTCACGACTCAGCAAACTTTTTCCGATGGCGATTTCACAAGTTTCGGCAGTCGAGTCACTTATCTCGGCGATATAGGCGGTAACGGCCATCTTGACTTCGGCTTTTCGACATCGCTTGGGTCTAATCGGATTCCGGTCCACAATGTTGGGTCTCTGGCTGTGGTCTATGGACACAACAACGGGTTTCGCCCCGCTATGAACGCGCTCCCTGAGTTCGACATCACAGGCAAAAACCGAGAAGTCCACGGCATCGAGCCCCAGCAAGGCTTCTTTTTCTCGTCCGAGGGCTTCGGCGATGCGGGCAGCGTTTACGGCATTGGCGACATCAATCATGATGGCTCCCACGATCTTGCCTTTACGGCGCCCTATTTTCCTTCGGCTCCTCGGGGCGGCGCGATCTTCGTGGTCTTTGGAAAAAGGGGCGAAAAGAATTTTGGGGCGGAAACGTACACAGACGGTATGGATGAGCCGCCAATCGACCAGCTGCGTACGCATAATATCGTCACAGACCATAGCCCCGATAGAGGCACAAAATATTTCCGGATCTTTGGGACGGACAACACCTATGAGCACGCTCATCTGGGCTATAAGGTCTCGTGGTTGGGCGATTTCAACGGCGACAAATTGAATGATTTTGCCTTTTCGGCCCCCGGGCCTATAGACAACCCAGGCGACAGCGACCTCGGGCGCGTGTTTGTCTATTTTGGCCGAAATCTTGAGCCTCAGCCCGATGTTTGGCTTTCCCGCAACGCCGACCCCCATAGCCGAATTAATTTCGGGGGCAATATCCTGGAAATCCGTAAAGAAAAAGCCGGTACCGAATTCGGGACCGTCTTCAGCGACGTTTCAGGCGATATCAATGGCGACACTTTCAGCGATATCCTGATTGGCGACCCCTCGGACAATCGGGTCTATATTGTCTTTGGCAGACCCGAGGAACG
The DNA here is from genome assembly GCA_965203415.1 of Alphaproteobacteria bacterium. Taxonomy (GTDB): domain Bacteria; phylum Pseudomonadota; class Alphaproteobacteria; order CBDBCS01; family CBDBCS01; genus CBDBCS01. Next base: position 1,629,997 of record CBDBCS010000006.1, read on the forward strand.
CTACTCCATTACAGGCCAACGCGAGACGATCGAATCTATCGGGCACACGCTGACGATTTATGGTCCTCAGGGCTCTCGTTTCGGCGAGGACGTGGAGTTCCTGGGCGATGTCGACGCCGATGGCCTGGGCGATTTCGCCGTGAGTTATGGCGCCGGCCCTCGCAAAGGCGACGTAGAGCTCATTTACGGCCACATCGCTTACGGCCGCGAAAGTGCAGACTACACGTACAGAGACCTGAATGGGACGGACGGTCAAGTGGAACTGGGCCCGAGGGAAATCGTGAGAGGCACCGGTGACTTGGCGAAAACGTTCGATGCCACAAGTGCTCACAATTCGTTTTATTTTGGACGCGAGGGGAAAAACGATCATGTCGAATTGGGGTCGGGGTCCACGGCCGCCTATCTGGACGGCGGCGGCGGTGACGGCCACGATAAATTGAGCCTCCCCATCGTTAATGGCTATACGCTGGATTTATCCGAGGACTCTGAGACGTCTTATAATTCGTCCAATATCACTCGATTCGACACGTTCGAGTTCCGAGCCCACCGACAAACCGTGCGTCTGGATTTGTATAGCTGGGCTCATCAAAACAAACTCCAGGGGGGCGGCAGAGACTTCACACTCCAGAAAGCGGACGGCGATAGCGAATCCGCTTCGGGTTTCTATTTTACAAAATCTTCCGAATCTATCCGATGGTGCAGGATTCTCATCGACCGCCCCGAGAACGGCTGGAGCTTCGAAGTGGAGGACCTCGGCGATATAGACGGCTCCGACGCGATGGACGGCACCGGTCCCGACGGCTATCCGCTCGATGTGCCAGAGGATAACTACCTGGCCTACACGGGAACCTGGCTGGAACAGGAAATCACATTCTATACGGACCCCTGGATCTCCGTCGAATACGAATGACTACGCCCGATGCGGCGGCGTGCCGTGCCGGTGGGCGGCGGAGTCGTGGCGGGAGTGACGGGACTTGAACCCGCGGCCTCTGGCGTGACAGGCCAGCGCTCTAACCAACTGAGCTACACCCCCCCGCTGCGTTATTGTTCGACATCGAGTCTCCATCGAGTCTCCAGCGGCCCCATTCTAGGGGGAGAGGCAAAAAATTGTCAAGAGAAAGTCTGCTTAAAGTCTGCCTAAGTTTGCCCTCGTCTGTTTTGGGACAAACAGACGAGGCATAAGCAAAGGTGCGGCCGCCTGCCCGCCCGCTCTTTAGGACTCGAGGCGGGCACGAGGCCCGATTCAAGGCGGGCTGGAAGCCCGATTCGGTGAAAACGTGATTGAATTTTGACTTTTCACTCGAAAGAGCGTAAAATGTGATTTATGGATTGGGTGCCCCCTTCGCGGCCCGCGGAGCCGCATGCGTTTCTGTCGTCGACTGTCGGGACTCCCGGACCTCCGGGCGTGGTCCCCCGGGCCTCTGTCGAGGTGCAAGGGCTGGCTTTTGCGACGCGTTTGAGTGCCCCGCCTGTGACGCGCCACGCGCGCAAACGGAGTCAGCAGCGCGGCATCCAAGGGAAGCACGTGGAACTGATTCAGCGTCATGCAGACTTTACACAGCGGCGGCCCGACGGGGCGAAAATGCTGCGGGTTTCCCGAAAGAGGCTCCTGGTCTTGGCCCGCAGAGGGCAGATTGCGCCTCAGGATTGCGACCGTTTAGCTCGGATTGTCCTGATTATCTCTGGGAGCGACGGGCGCGTGTTGACGACCTATCATAGAGCCGGCTCTTTGGGCCGCTCCGAGTCTTTTTAATCGATTCGATTCGCCCGGCTTCATGGCCGGCTTAATTGTTTGTGCATCCTCTGGGTGGGGATGCGTTTGGGCCGCTGGCGCCGGTGCCGTCGCCCGCCGGGACCGGGATCGGGGCCGGCAGATGAGACAAGCTCATAGTTCAGATTTTGGTAGAAACGTAAGGCGTTTGTATTATAACTCGCCACATAGAGCGTGACCCGGGGCGGCGGCCCCGGTGTCTGCCCGGGCGTTGGCGGTTTTTCAGCATAGTCCCAAAGAGCCCCTTCGGCACGCTGCATGAGCCGGGCTCCGAGTCCCCGCCGCCGATACGCATAGTCGACATAAAGCGCATGGAGCGTCATGCTCTGGCGTTGAAACACGCATAAACCAACGAGTTTCGGACTCTTGTCGGGCCGAGCTATATGCGCAACGTCCAGGCCAAAATCCGGCTGGCTCGCCGAGGCCGCCGCTTGCGGCTCTTGCGCCTGGAGAATATATCGATAAAGCCTGGTGTCCGCCGTCCGAGTCCGCATCAATTGATGCCGCAACCACTTCCGGCTGATCTCGAATTCCCGATTGGGAAGCGACTCCAGCCAGCTCGCCCGCCGGAATGCCAGAATGGAACCCAGGTCCAAGAGCTCTCCAGGGCGAATTAGGAAAGGCCAGTCCACCTGGTTCCAGAGGGCTTGTCTGGACGAGGCGGGAGGAGGTGGTGCTGCCACGGAACGCTCGTCTGCATGGTCACAAGCCGGAAGGCAATGGGGAGGCGCCGCAACTCAAAATTGAGATGACTCGGGCCGACAATTTCGAATCGATGGGCTCGGTAGAAATTTTGAGCTTTGTAATTATCGTCCAAAACATGGAGGCTGACGGCTCGATGCGGGTCCAGCCACTGCAGAAGCTCGTGCAGGAGTCGGCTGCCAATCGATTGTCTCTGAGCCCCGGGGTCCACATAGAGCGTCGCCAACTCATTCAGACGAGGGATGACAGACCCGTAAGCGAGAAAGGGCTCGCCTGGGTCATGGCCCGGGTCGGGGCTGTGTGCTCGGGTGACGAGCATAAAAATGTGGTCGTCCTGCGCAAGCATGGCTCGATAAGCCTGGCGTACCTCAGGCGAGGTGAAACGATAGACCTGCTCCAGTTTCTCGAGTGTAATGTTCTTTTTAGGGTCCGCATAAGCCGCCTGCCACGTCTTGCGGCGGAGCCGGCACAAGGGGAGCACGTCCGAAGGACGGGCTCGCCGAATGTGGAGCCGGATATCAAGCCCGGCGTCAACCCCGGGCACGGAGGCGTTCATGGTCATGGAGGCGTTTTGTTCTCGTAGCGGCTTGGTTTTCATCTGTTTCCGCTTGTTTTTGAGGCTCTGTCGGGCTTTTCGAGCCTCCTCGCCCGGGAGACCCAGGCGAGACCCGACAGAGGAGGCTACAAAAAAAACGACTCTGCGACAAGACGCTTTCTTGCAGTCGGCTTCCAGTCGGCCCGTGAGAAGCCTCGTGAGACCCAGCCGCGGGCAGGCGAGGAGCATACCGGGCGTCTTCCCGGGCGTCTTTCCGGACGAGCCCTCTGCGTTTTCTTGACTTTACGTCCCGAATTCTGCTAGCCCATGAGCGTTTTCTATACCATTCGCATAAGCTTCGCCTATGCGAGGCGGGTGCCCTCGAGGCTTGCACTTTGTCTCGGTTGAGTTCTCTAGAAGGAGTTTTATAATGTCGCTTCAAAAATCGCGTCTTCCCAGTCGTCATGTTTCCCTGGGGCCCTCGAGTGCCCCGCATCGGAGCTACTATTACGCCATGGGCCTGACGGACGCCGAGATAGCCCGCCCTTTTGTCGCCGTCGCCACATGCTGGAACGAGGCCGCGCCGTGCAATATCACGCTCGGTCGGCAGGCTCAGGCGGTGAAAAAGGGCGTGAAAGCGGCAGGCGGGACACCTCGAGAATTCACGACCATCACGGTGACCGATGGCATCGCGATGGGGCATCAGGGCATGAAAGCGTCGCTCGTGAGTCGAGACCTCATTGCGGATTCGGTCGAATTGACGATGCGAGGCCACTGTTACGATGCTCTGGTCGGTCTGGCGGGGTGCGATAAGTCGCTCCCGGGGCTTATGATGGCGATGGTCCGCTTGGACGTCCCAGCGGTTTTTATGTATGGCGGCAGCATTTTGCCCGGCCGGTTCCGAGGGAAGGACGTCACCGTCCAGGACGTCTTCGAAGCCGTAGGTCGCTATGCGGCCGGCACCATAGACGAGGCGGAACTGCACGCTCTGGAGTGCGTGGCTTGTCCTTCGGCGGGCTCGTGCGGCGGGCAGTTCACCGCCAACACCATGGCGTGCGTGTCCGAGGCTCTGGGTCTGGCTCTGCCGGGGTCGGCGGGGGCCCCCGCTCCTTACGAAAGCCGAGACGCCTATGCCGCGGCCTCGGGCGAGACGGTCATGAAACTTCTAGAATCGCAAATACGCCCGCGCCAGATTGTGACGCTTAAGTCTCTGGAGAACGCCGCCCGCATTGTGGCCTGCTCGGGAGGGTCGACGAATGCCGCGCTGCACTTGCCCGCCATTGCTCACGAGTGCGGCCTCAAATTTGATCTGTTCGATGTGGCAGAGATCTTCCGGACCACGCCTTACATTGGCGATTTGAAACCAAGCGGGCGGTTTGTCGCGAAGGACCTCTATGAGGTCGGGGGCGTGCCTGTTTTAATGAAGGCTCTCCTGGATGGCGGGTATCTGCACGGCGATTGTCTGACCTGCACGGGCAAAACCATTGCCGAGAACCTGGAACAAACGCCCTTCCCGACCCAGCAAGAGGTCGTCCGCCCAACCAGCCGGCCTCTGACACCGACAGGCGGCGTCGTCGGACTGCGAGGCAGTCTGGCTCCCGAGGGCGCGATTGTGAAAGTGGCAGGCGTCGGTCGGACCTCGTTTCGCGGCCCCGCGCGCGTTTTCGACACAGAGGAAGCCTGCTTTCAAGCCGTTCAAGGCCGCCACTACCAAGAGGGCGACGTCTTGGTGATCCGCTACGAGGGCCCTAAAGGCGGCCCCGGGATGCGCGAGATGCTGGCGACAACGGCGGCTCTTTACGGTCAGGGGATGGGCGATAAAGTGGCTCTTATCACGGACGGGCGTTTCTCGGGGGCAACGCGAGGCTTATGCATCGGCCACATCGGCCCCGAAGCCGCCGAGGGCGGGCCTATCGGACTTTTGCAGGACGGCGACACGATCGTCATCGATACCGAGGCCGGGCTTTTGGATGTGGAACTCACGCCGGACGAGCTGGCCGAGCGGCGTGCGAAGTGGCAGCCTCGTTCGCATGCGTTTCAGTCCGGGGCGTTGTGGCGTTATGCTCGGACGGTGGGGCCGGCTCGTTATGGTGCGGTCACCCACCCGGGAGCCGTCGCCGAAACCCACATTTACGCAGATATCTGAGGGTAGATAACCCGGGGGAGGATAGCCGGGAAGATGATAACCCGGGGGGAAGCGTAGAGACGGCTCTTTCTGCGGCGGAGTCGGGGGTCTTTTTCCCCGGTTGGGTTCAAGGGGCTGGTGGCGTGAGGCAGCTCTTTGCGTCGGCAACGGCGACGGGGTCGGAGGTCTTTTCCCCTAGCTGGGTTCAAGGGGCTGGTGGTGTGAGGCGGCTCTTTGCGGCGGCGACGAGGTTGGGGGTCTTTTTCCCCGGCTGGGTTCAAGGGGCTGGCGGCGTGAGGCGGCTCTTCGCGTCGGCGACGAGGTTGGGGGTCTTTTTCCCCGGCTGGGTTCAAGGGGCTGGCGGCGTGAGGCGGCTCTTCGCGTCGGCGGCGGGGGGTCGGGTGCCTTTTTCCCCGGCTGGGTTCAAGGGGCTGTTGGCGTGAAACGGCTCTCTTCCCGGTGGGTCCCGGTGCCCCCGGCGGCGGTGGCTTTTCCACCCCCGCGCCTCCCGAACCGTATAAATGCCGCCGTCCCGGTGCCCCCGGCGGCGGAGGCCTTTCCACCCCTCCGTGAGGCTCTTGTTTGTTTTTTTTCTGTTCTGTTCTGTTTTTCCTCGCTTTTCTCTGCCTTTCCCCGCTTGAGCCTCTGAAGAGTCGCATTTATCCGTTGTTTGTTTGTTATTTGTCGTCGCATGGCCTTGTCCTCTCGATCGTTCCCACCTCCGCCCCTGTCGCCCTCGTCGCCTCCGTCGCCGGCTCTGGAGCAGACTTATACGGCGATTCGGGCGTCTATCGCCTCGGCGGAACAAGAGGCGAATCGGCCGCCGGGTTCGGTGCGTTTGCTCGCAGTCTCGAAGGGCCAATCGGCGGAAGCCATCGCGGAGCTCGCGGCTCTGGGTCATCTAGATTTTGGCGAAAATCGCCTCGAGGAGGCTCAAGCCAAATTTCCCGCCCTCAAACGAGACTTTCCGGCTTTGAGGCTCCATTTTATCGGGCATCTCCAGCGCCGTAAGATTCGGGGCATGGGTGCTCTTTGTGATTCTTTTCATGCTCTGGACCGTTTAGCTCTTATCGAGCCTCTGGCGCGGGCGGCAGAGGCGCTTGGCAAGATTTTACCTTGCTTCATCCAGGTGAATCTCGGCAGAGAACCCCAAAAGTCAGGGGTTCTCCCGGAAGACCTACCGGCCCTTGTAGACGCCGTGCGGCAGGCTCGAGGGCTGGGTCTGGAGGGTTTTATGCTTCTCCCGCCGCATTCGGCTCCGCCCGAGCCCTATTTTGAGGAACTCGGGCGTCTTGCGCGGCAATTTGGTCTTTCGGGGCTCTCCATGGGCATGAGTCAAGACTATCGAGCCGCCATCCATCGAGGGGCGACGGTGGTCCGTGTCGGGACGGCTTTATTCGGCCCTCGTGCCTGACGGACGGACGGACGGGCTGTTTCGACTTGATTTTCCCGTCTCAAGAGGCTAAAAACCTCTGACAGCACATCCGCATTCGGAGGACCCCTATGGAACTTACAATCAAACTGGACAGCCTGAGAGACGCCCTGGGGCATGTGGGCGGGGCCGTAGAGCGGCAAACGCCCATGGAAATCATCTCGCATATCCTCCTGGAGGCCAAAGCCGGTGGCGGCTTGACCATCACGGGGAACGACACCTATTTGGAGATGTCTCAGGAACTCGAGGAAGCCAATGTGAAAAAACCAGGCCGAGCGACGCTTTTGCACGCGCCTTTTGCGCATTTGGTGGCTCGGCTTCCCAGCGGGAGTGAAATGACGCTCACGCTCGACGAGACGACTCGGCGTGTTCATCTTCGGTGTGGGCGCGTCAGTGCGAAACAAGCCTCGCTGGACCCGGATCAGTTTCCGTCCTCTATGGGGCGTGAGACGTTTCCGTCCAATCTGACTTTTCCAGCCAAGCTGTTTCACAAACTGATAGGGTCGCTCTCGCACGCGATGAGTTCGGACACGTCGCGTCACTATCTGAACGGCGTCTATCTGGAGTCGGAAGAATCCAGCAGTCTCCTTTACGCGGTTGCGACGGATGGGCATCGTCTGGGCCGCTATACGGTGCCGCTCGGGGACAAAAACAAGCCCGACCACCCTAAAATCATTGTTCCGAAAAAGACCGTCGCTCTGCTGGAGCGCATGTTGGCCGCCGCGGACGACGTACAGGAATTGGCGATCGGTTGTCCGAGTCACGGATCAATTTTCGTTTGGGGACGCGGACGTTGTGCTCTACCTTGGTGGACGGCCGGTATCCGGACTTCCGCCGAGTCATCCCAGGCGATGGCAAGTATAAAATGACGTTCAATAGAGAGTCGTTCCAAAACGCGGTCGAGCGCGTCCTGGCTTATACCTCGCAGCGCGCCCCTGGCGTGCGGCTGCAGGTTCGGGATTCGAACCTGCAGGTGAGTTCCTCCTCGGACGAGCAGGGCGAGGCTCAAGACGAGTTCCCCGTCGTGTTCGAAGGCCCGCAGGCCGAATACACCGTCGGCTATAACGGTCGTTTTGTGCAGGAGCTTCTCAAGCAATTGCCGAGCGAAGAGGGCTCGTTTTATTGGGATGACCCCTCTGTGCCGGTGGTCGTCAAAGACGGCCAGGACGGGAGTCTGATTTACGTCCTCATGCCCATGCGCCTATGAAGCCTGCGTCGCTTTGGTGCCCTGATAGGGCTGCTCCCGGTTGATCCTGGTTGGTCCCGGTTGATCCCCGGGGCGGCCTCCCGGTTTGAGTCCTGATTAGAATAAGAGAATGCTGCTCGGATAGGCCCCCGGGCGTGTCTTGGGGGCGTGTTTTTGGTGCCTTTGTCCTCTTCCGGTTCCGGGAGCGTGTTGCAGACTCTTCCGCCCCCCTCCCGGGGTTTTTTGGATTCGCTCGAGCTCCGTCATTTCAGGAATCACCGTCATCTGCTCTTGACGGAGATCCCGCCTCAAGGCGTTCTTTTGGCAGGCCAGAATGGGGTCGGCAAGACCAATGTTTTAGAGGCCCTCTCGCTGCTTTCGCCGGGGCGCGGCCTGCGTCAAGCCTCCCCGGCCCAGCAGCTTCAGCTGTCGGAAGCCAGGCCGGATGACTCGGTATCGGACCCGGGGGCGAGCCCGGGGTCGAACCCGGGGTCGAGTTTGGCCTCGGCGGGTTGGGTCGTTCGGGCTCGTTTCGCAGACAGAGGTACCATGCTCGCCATCGGGTGGCAGGCTCGACAACGGTCGCGGCAGTTTTTGTTGGACGAGACCGTGCTCCGCAAACAGCAGGACCTGACGCGCCTGGTGAGTCTCAATTGGCTCACGCCCGACATGGATGGTCTGGTGGCAGGGAGCGTGCAGGAACGCCGCCGTTTTTTGGACCGGATTATTTTTTCGCTGGACCCCTCCCACAGCCGTCGAATCCGAGAACTCGGGCTTGTGATACGCCAGCGCCATAGTCTTTTGCGCGAAGGCAGAACGGACGAGACACAGCTTTCCATCTATGAGCACCAGATTAGTGCTTATGGTCTAGAGACGCTTCTCGTCCGAGCCTGGGCCGTTTCGGCTCTGAACGAGCTCTGCTCGGCCGAGCACGCCGGTTTTTTTCCGCCTCTACGGCTTCGCACAGAGGGACAAGGGGAGGCTCTGTGGCGGTCGCACCCGGGGACGCACCCGGGGACGTATGGGACGTGTGGGACGTGTTTTCAAGCGGCGGTCCGGGAGGTTCTGCCGGTTTCGTCTCAAACCCTCCGTCTTTTTCAGAGTGGCCATCTGCGCAGTGATTCGGGTATGGCGGAGCTCGGCTCGTCTTTTGTACAGTTCCGGTCTCTGCTGGCGCAAAAACTTCGAGACAAACGTCGGCTGGACCGGGTCTCGGACCGCGTCCATTTTTCGCCCCATCGGACGGATTTACAAATCGAACTGGAGGCCAGGGATCATTCCGGGGATCATCCCCGGGCGCGTCCCGCCTGGATGGGCTCCACCGGCGAGCGCAAAATCGCCTTAATCACCTTGGTTCTCGCCCACGCGCGTCTAGCTCGACACCTGGGAGGCCTCTGCCCGATTTTACTTTTTGACGATATGGATTCGCATTTAGATATCTCGAATTGTTTGCGTCTGTTTTACACGCTCTCTACGCTTGGGTGCCAGTACTTCATGACGAGTGTCGAGCAGCGTTTGTTTCGTCTGGCTCGTTCGCTGGCGGCACCGCCTTTATGCTGCGTGCTGACGTCGCGAGGCCTCGAAGTGCAAGAAAAATTTTAGCGAACAAGCCCGGAGAGGCGGCGGATCAATGGCTCTTGAAAAGGCTTGTAAATTGACGGAAAACCCTCTATGAAAATAGAGCCTTTCCCCCTATTTTCTGTGCGCTTTTTTTCCCTTTTTTTCCCAGAGAAAGCAGTGCCAGGCAGTGGCGAGTTGGGGCGTGCTGTGCTATAACCGATAGCATACGAATAGCGTGACGCGGGGCATGACGAATGGCATGACGGGTGGTATTGTGAAACAGGGTCTTGATTTATTTTCCTCCTCGAAGGACGCCGTTTCCGGAAGTCCCGGGGAGTCTCTTGCGGGGGCTTCCCCCGGGCCTGTCCCCGGCCATGCGCCCGGCCATGTCTCCGGGCCTCCCGTCCCACCGGCGGCCCCGGAATCTCCGGAGTCCCCAGAGTCCCCAGAGTCTCCGGCGGTCGCGTCGGTGTTGGCCCCGGCTTATGACGCCTCGTCGATTCAGGTTCTGCGCGGGCTGGAGGCCGTCTTGGCCCGCCCCGGCATGTATATCGGCGACACGGACGATGGGTCAGGCCTCCACCACATGGTCTATGAGGTCGTCGACAACGCCATAGATGAGGCTCTGGCAGGCCATTGCGACCGGGTCATCGTGACATTGAACGGCGATGGGTCGGTCTCGGTTTCGGACAATGGGCGCGGAATTCCGACCGAACTCCACCCCGAAGAGGGCGTCTCGGCCGCCGAGGTCATCATGACACGCCTGCACGCCGGCGGTAAATTTGACAACAACGCCTATAAGCTTTCCGGCGGCCTCCACGGCGTGGGCGTGTCGGTTGTGAACGCACTTTCAAGTTTTTTAGAACTCCAGATCTGGCGGAATGGCCGCCACGTGCGTCTGCGTTTTGCGGACGGCCACCCGATAGAGCCGCTCGTGGACCTTGGAGCGACGGACCAAACGGGGACGCTGGTGCGTTTCAAACCCTCGACGGCGACTTTTTCGAACACGGATTTCGATTTTGCAACGCTCGAGAAACGTATGCGCGAATTGAGCTTCTTGAACTCGGGCACGCGGATACTTCTGCGCGACGAACGCCACGTGGAAATGAAAGAGGCCCTCTTTTCCTATGAAGGCGGTATCGCGGCTTTCGTATCGTGGCTCGATAGGGCTCGAGTCGGGATTCTCCCGGCCCCGATTGTGCTGAACCTGGAGCGGGACGGCACCATCGTGGAGTGCGCTTTGAACTGGAACGATTCGTGGTACGAGACCGTCCATTGCTTCACAAACAACATCCCCCAGCGAGACGGGGGGACGCATCTGGCAGGCTTTCGAGCCGCCTTGACGCGCCGAGTCAACGCGTATGCTCAATCAAACGGGAGTTGGAAAAAAGACAAAATTATCCTGAGCGGCGAAGACGCCCGAGAGGGCCTGACGTGCGTTTTATCGGTGAAAGTGCCGGACCCTAAATTTTCGAGCCAGACTAAAGACAAACTGGTGTCGAGCGAGGTCCGTCCGCTCGTGGAACAGGCCGTCGCCGACGGGCTTTCGGCTTTTTTCGAGGAAAACCCGTCCGAGGCGAAACGCATCATCCAGAAGGTCATAGAGGCCGCCACGGCTCGAGAAGCCGCCCGCAAAGCACGCGATCTGACTCGACGCAAGGGGATTCTCAACAGCGCGAGTCTGCCAGGCAAACTGGCCGATTGTCAGGAACGCGACCCGGCTAAATCCGAGCTCTTTATTGTGGAAGGCGATAGCGCGGGGGGCTCTGCGAAACAGGGCCGCGACCGGCGTTCGCAGGCGATTTTGCCTCTTCGCGGCAAAATCTTGAACATAGAACGCGCCCGCCAAGACCGGATCCTCGCTTCCAAAGAGATCGCAGCTTTGGTCACGGCTCTGGGGGCTGGAGCCGACAAGGCGTCTTTTGATCTGGCGCGGCTCCGTTATCATAAGATCATCATTATGACGGATGCGGATATAGATGGAGCTCATATTCGCACGCTTTTATTGACGTTTTTCTATCGCCAAATGCCAGAGCTCATTCGGCACGGGTATCTTTACATTGCGCAGCCGCCTCTGTTTATGGTGCGTCAGGGCAATCGGGTGGATTATCTCAAAGACCAGGGGGCTTTTGAGACCTTTCTGACGTCTCGGGCTCTGCATGAGGCCGCTCTAACCGGGGCCTGCGGGCGTACCTATGAACGCGAGGCTCTGACAGAGCTGGTGAACCGCAATCTCAGGCATGCGGCCCTCCTGAGTACCATCGGGGGCAGGCTTGGCGATTCGCGTTTGGCGGTGGTGCTGGCACGGTATGGTCTTTTGGACTGGGACCTCTATGAAGAGGCACCTCGTTTTTCCGGGTCTCCCGGTTCTGTGGACGTGCCGCCGGTCCCGGCAACGCCGGCAGCTCCGGCAGCACCGGCGGCTGGAGCCGCTGTCGGGCCTGCCGGACGTTTTTCTCCGGAGCTTCTCGGGCAATTGGAGGCCGCGGTTCTAGATTTGAACGCCCAAGTTCTGCTCGAGGCTTCGGATTGGCGCACCGAGTTGACCTCTGAGTCTTTGATGCTGGCCTGCCACCCGAAAGACCGCGAACGGCGTTTTACGGTGCCTTTCGCTCTTTTGCGCTCGGCGGAGGCGCGGGAGCTCGCTCGGGCGGTGGATTCGTTCGCCCCATTGTTTTTTCCGGGCGGGGCTCTTTTCCGACCCAAGTCGGGAGCTTCGAGCCGGCTGGAGACGCCTCTAGACCTGGCCGATTTGGTCCAGAAGCTGGGACGCAAGGGCTTAGCTCTGCAGCGTTATAAGGGACTCGGCGAGATGAACCCCGGGCAATTATGGGAAACGACGCTCGACCCAGAGGCCCGAACGCTCTTGCAAGTCCGTATCGAGGAAGCCGAAGCGGCCGATACGCTCTTTTCCGTCCTGATGGGAGACGTGGTGGAACCCCGGCGCGACTTCATCCAGGAGAACGCTCTGGCGGCTCGAAATCTGGATATCTGACGGGGGGCTTTCAGCCCGCTTGCGTCCAGTTAAGCCCGACGGAAGCTCGATGACGATTTTTCTGACGCTCAAGCCTTTTTTCATTGTGGGCTGGCTTGGGGCTCTTCTCGTTCTAGAGCGGTTCTATCCCTTTGTGCGATGGCACCGGCCAAGAGACCTGCCTCGAGCCGGACGCAATTTAGGGCTGGCCGCCTTCAATGTTCTGTTGGGGCCGGCTCTGGTGGTGGGGACGAGTCTTGCGGCTTCGAACACGCTGGCGTGGCGGCCGGATGTTCCGCTCTATCTCCATGTTGTGGTGGACATTCTTCTTCTGGACTGTTTCATTTATTTCTGGCATCGGGCGAATCACCGTGTTCCTTTTTTGTGGCGTTTCCACGAAGTTCATCACTTAGACACGCAACTGGACGCGACGAGTGCGCTGCGCTTTCACTTCGGCGAAGTCCTGTTGTCCAGTTGTGCCCGAGGCCTTTTTGTGGTTTTGTTGGATATTCAGCTCGTTTCGGTTTTGCTGGCAGAGTTTTTCTTGCAATTTGCGGCTCTTTTTCACCATTCCCGCTGGCGTCTCCCGTCGCGTTGGGAGTCCGTTGTGTCTAAAATCCTTGTAACGCCGTCTATTCATTGGGTTCACCATCACGCGGTTCAGCGCGATACGGATTCGAATTACGCTAATTTTTTTTCGTGGTGGGACCGTCTTTTCGGCACTCGGAGTCCCATGCAACGCCACCCGGCCATGCGCATCGGCGTGGAGGGCGAAACACACGAACCGAGATTCATGTCTCTAGTGTGGCGTCCTTTTGTTCACCGATCTGTTTCCCGAACCGCGCCGTCTTTTGTTTCCCGGATTCGAAGGTCTGTGTTGCGTCTTTTCTAAATATGTTCCGTCTTATGTTCAAAAATATGTTCTCGTTTTCTTCTGAGTTGTCTTCTGGATCTCGGAGGCCCGAAGAGCTCCAGCCGCGTCCCATGGGTCTTATCAATTGGATAGGGCTTTGGAACCTCATCCTCAAAGAGTGTCGTCGTTTTCTGAATGTCTGGCTTCAGACCGTTGCGGCTCCGGTGATAACGGGTCTTCTTTTTGTAGCCATTTTTTCTCTAGCTGTCAGCCGAGCGAATCTTTTGGTCGATGGGCTTCCCTTTTTTATTTTCATCGTGCCCGGTCTGATTATGATGGGCGTCGTCCAGAGCTCTTTCTCGAATAGTTCCTCCTCTCTTTTGGTCTCGAAGGTGGCCAAGAACATTGTGGACGTTCTTTATCCGCCTCTAGGCCCGTGGGAATTGGTGATGGGGTATTGCGTTGGAGCTCTCTTGCGCGGCCTTCTCGTCGGCCTTCTGACGTGGCTTTTTCTGATGATGTTCATTCCGCTTGTTCCGGTTCATTGGGGTTTGGCGGTTTATTTTATATTTTCAGGCGGTCTGATGATGGCTTTGGCCGGCATCTTGGCGGGGATTTGGGCTGAGAAATTCGATCATCTGGCGACGGTGACGAATTTTGTGGTGATGCCTCTGTCTTTTTTATCGGGCACTTTTTATCCTATAGATCGGTTGCCTGATTTTTTTCAAAAACTGACGTTATTCAATCCTTTTTATTATGTCATAGATGGCTTTCGTTTTGCCCTCACGGGCCGCGAAGAGTCCTCGCTTTGGGTCGGCGTTCTTTTTTTACTGGGTGTGAATCTGACGCTTTTTTATGCGTGCCAGCGTCTTTTGAGTTCGGGCTATCGGCTTAAGTCGTGACAGGACGCTCGCCTTCCCCTCGCCGAGCCCTTCTTTCGGTTACCGATAAGACCCGGCTTGTGCCTCTGGCGTCGAGGCTGCACGAGGCGGGCTTTCTGCTTCTAGCGACCCGTGGCACGCACGCGCTTTTAGACGAAGCCGGCCTGCCCGTTCAAACCCTGGAGTCCTATAGCCCAGAGGGCGAAGTTTTGGGCGGTCGTCTCAAGACGCTGGGGCGTTCTGTTTTGGCCGGACTCCTGGCGCGGCGCGAGGTGCCCGAGGACGTAGCGTTTCTCTCGCGTCAAGGCTTGGGCTTCATCGACGTGGTTGTCGTCAATTTTTATGCCTTCCCGGGAATTGACCCGGGGGTTGACCCGGAGTTTGATCCGGGGGTTGATCCGGGGGGCGCCGCGGACCTGGCCTCGCTGGACATAGGGGGGGCGACTCTGGCTCGAGCGGGCGCCAAGAACTATGGGCACGTCCTTGTTTTGACGGACCCCTCGGACTATGACGAGTTTCTGCTGCGCCTGCAGAGCGGCCAACTGGCAGAGGTAGCCTATCGGCGGCGTCAGGCGGCTCGAGCTTTGGCTCGGTGTTCGGCTTATGACGCGCGGGTGGCGGCTTATTTGTCCGAGACGCAAGCGGCAGCGGAGAAGGCGGAGAAGGCGGCGGAGGAGGCCCCGGGCGATGCTATCGGCGATTCTATCGGCGGCGGGGCCGGGCCTCAAGAGAGCTCTGCGCCTGTTTGGGCCCCGTCCCGTCTTGTTTTGACGTTGCAGCGTGTGGCGGTGCCCTCTTATGGCGAGAACCCCCACCAGCAGAGTGCTCTTTACCGGCCTGTTTCTCGGCCTGTTTCTCGGTCCGGCCCCCGATCCGGTGCAGGAGACCGGCCCCCCGCCGCCGCCTCCATGCCGGACGCCGGGCGGCGTCCGGATTTGAATCCGGTCCAGATTGCAGGCCCCGAGCTCAGCTATAATAACTGGCTCGATCTGGAGGCCGGCTGGAACATTCTGACGGCGTTTTCCCCGGTATTGTCGTCGACTTCGACCGATGTCTCGTGGCCGCGGGCCTCGACGCATGCCTGTGTGATTATCAAGCACACCAACCCGTGTGGTTTTGCGGGGCAGGCGGCCTCGGGGCTGGCGGCCTGGCAGCGGGCCTGGCATTCGAACCCGCAGGCCGCCTATGGAGGCGTCATCGGCCTCAACTCCAAGGTGACCGAGGCGCTGGCGCACGCCTTGAGTGCTCGTTTTTTTTCTCTTTTATTTGCCCCGGCTTTTGACCCCGGAGCCAAAGCCATTCTGACGCAAAAAACACCGGATAGGCGTCTGGTGGTTTGGGCTCCCGGGGTTTTGGCTTCTGGCGCAGCGGGGCCGAAAGAGGGTGCGGTACAAAGGCCTCTTCAGTTCCGGTCGCTTCTAGACGGTTTTCTGGTTCAGACATCGGACACCGACGGCAGCCTGCCTGCAGACTGGCACCTGGCCGCTTCGCCGCGCCGGGAAGGGCAGGGCGAGGCCGGGGCCGGGGCCGGAGCCAGGGCGGCGGGTGAAGCATCCCTCTTGCGAGACCTGCTTTGTGCCTGGCTTCTGGTCCGGCATGTTTGGTCCAATGCCGTTGTCCTCGTTCGAGGGCAACGGCTGGTGGGTCTGGGGGCCGGCCAAGTCAGCCGCATCCAAGCAGCCGAGCTTGCCGTTCGTCAAGCTCGTGCCTTTGAGGCGCGTCAGCCCCCGGATAGCGACGTCTTGGGTAGCGACGTCTTGGGTAGCGACGTCTTGGTTGCGGCCTCGGACGGTTTTTTTCCGTTCGAGGACAGTCTGGACTGTTTGGCCGCCGCCGGCGTGAGGGCGGTGGTGAGTCCCGCCGGGGCCAAACGCCAAAACGAGTTGTCAGCTCGGGCGGCGGCACTGGGTTTGGTCTGGTACCTGACGCCGGACCGCCACTTTCGTCACACCTAAACAAGAGCCGCTCCGATTCATGTTCATGCGTTGTGGACACGACAGGCGGTGGCGATGGACGGGTCCCTGGCTGGGCCTCTGGGGGGGGGTGCGCCTGGGTCTCCTGTGTCTCCTGGGTATTTTGTTTCCCATTTTGGAACCGGCCCTCGCCCAAGAGCCGCCCTCGTCGGGCGGCTCTTCTTCGCCTCTGATAGGCCGTGTCGGGACGCATCTCATTTACGAGGACGACGTGAAGTTTCGGTTCGAGGCTTTACCTTTGGCCCAAAGGTCTCAGGGCTATTCGAAACTTTATAAAGAGCTTCTCAATCGGGTCATTGAGTACAAACTCCTGGCCGAAAGAGCCGAACAATTACAGCTCGATGCGCAGCTTGCAGACGACCTGCAGCGGGCTCGTGAAAACATTCTTGTCGCCGCGCTTCTGAGCGAAATCATTCGCCAGCGTCGAACCCCGGCGATGGTCCAGGCGGAGTATGAACGTCTGGCCGCCACGACCGCCGAGCTGTACGAATACCGTGTGCGGCGGCTCATTGTGGCGGACCGCCGTCTGGCGATTCGGCTTGCCGGGCGCATCGAGGACGGGGGCTCTTTTGAGGAACTGGCGCGTGCTTATTCGCTCGTCGAGCCCGGGGATGCGACGCGCTGGCTGCAGGGCTCGGAGGTCTCCGAGCCTCTCCGCGAGATTCTGGATGCCTTGCGTCCCAACCAAGTGTCGGCAGAGCCTCTTCGAACGCGGCGAGGCTGGCTCCTTGTCCAGCTTCTAGAACGGCGTCCGCACGCGAAACCAGACTTCGAGACGCTCGAGCCCTATGTCTACAGAAATCTAGACGAGAAAATTATACAGACCTACACGCGCGAGCTTGTGAAAACCGCCGATATCGAGATATACTAGCCCCCGGGGAGCCCCGTGGAGATTCTCCGGCTGGACCCCGGCCGGGCCCGGCCGGGCTTCTGGGTCGGATGGTTGCCCGTATCAAAGATTTTTCAGAGGAAGGATGCCTATGTTGCTTGATGGAAAAAGAGGACTCATCATGGGTCTCGCGAACGATAAATCGATCGCCTGGAGTGTGGCTCAAGCCGTCCGGCAACACGGTGCGCGTTTAGCTCTGACGTATCAGGGCGATATTTTGGAAAAGCGTGTTCGGCCTCTGGCCGAGACCCTGGGGGCAGAGCTGTGTCTCGCGTGCGATGTGGGGTCGGATGCCTCGATTGCGGAGCTCTTCGAGACCCTTCAGGCGCGTTGGGGGTCTCTGGATTTTCTGGTCCACGCCATCGCCTTCGCCGACCGAGAAGAGCTCAAAGGCCCCTATTTCAACACGAGCCGAGATAATTTTCGCCACAGTTTGGATATCTCTTGTTATTCTCTGACGGCTTTGTGTCGGGCGGCGGTGCCTCTGATGACGGAGGGCGGGACGGTTCTCACGCTGACGTATCAGGGGTCGCAGCGGGTGATGCCGCACTATAATGTGATGGGTGTCGCCAAAGCTGCTCTAGAGGCCTCGGTCCGCTATCTGGCTTATGATTTAGGGCCTCGGAACATTCGGGTCAATGCGCTGTCGGCCGGCCCCGTCCGGACGCTGGCGGCCAGTGCAATCGGAGACTTCCGACGCATGCTCAAATGGAACGAAATCAATTCGCCTTTGAGACGCAATGTATCTGCTCCGCAATTAGGCGGCGGGGCTCTTTATCTGCTGTCGGATTTGAGTGCTGGGACAACCGGCCACGTCCTTTATGTGGATTCGGGCTATCATCTCGTGGGGATGATTGATCTGGCGAATGCCGCGGAGAATGCGGCTCTTTTGACGGACCGGGGGGCTTGACCGGACTTGACCGGCCGGGCTTGGTTTGAATAGTTTCGGGCATTTTTTCCGCGTAACCAGCTTCGGAGAAAGCCACGGCCCCGCTATAGGTTGCGTCGTCGATGGGGTGCCGCCTCGGGTCCCGCTGAGCGTCTCGGACCTGCAGCTCTATTTAGACAGGCGTCGGCCTGGCCAGACGCGTTTTACCTCGCAGCGGCGCGAGCCCGACCGCGTGCAGATCCTGTCCGGTTGGTTCGAGGGCCAAACGACGGGAACGCCTCTGGGCCTGCAGATCCTGAACGAAGACCAACGCTCTGGCGATTACAGCGCGATTGCTGAGCTCTATCGGCCGGGGCATGCGGACTATACTTACGACAAAAAATACGGGATTCGGGATCCTCGAGGCGGCGGCCGGGCCTCAGCCCGCGAGACGGCCGTGCGGGTCGCCGCTGGCGGCGTGGCGCGCAAAATTCTGACGGACGCGATTACGATTCAAGGGTATCTGATAGAGCTCGGGGCCGTCCCTATTTGTCGAGACCGTTTTGACGCGTCGGCCATTCTGCAAAACCCCTTTTTTTCGCCGGACCCGGCGAGTGTCTCGCCATGGGAGGAAAAACTGGATGCCTCGCGCCGGGCAGGCGACTCGCTCGGCGGCATTCTGGAGGTGCGCGTCGAAGGCGTCCCGGCCGGGTGGGGAGCCCCCGTCTATGGCAGGCTGGACGCCGAATTGGCCGCCGCTCTGATGTCGATCAACGCGGTGAAGGGGGTGGAAATCGGCGACGGGTTCGAAGCGGCTCGACTCACGGGCTGGGAGAACGCCGACCAAATGAGAATGCAAGACGGACGCGAGACGTTTCTCAGCAATCACGCGGGTGGCATTCTGGGCGGTATTTCCACGGGTCAGCCGCTCCTGGTGCGAGCGGCGGTGAAACCGACCTCGTCGATCCGGCGGCCGACCCAGACGGTCACGCGGGGCGGCCAAGAGACCGAATGTATCACCACAGGCCGCCACGACCCGTGCGTCGCGATCCGAGCCGTCCCCGTCGCCGAAGCCATGGTCGCTTGTGTGCTGGCAGACCAGAAACTCAGACATCGAGCCCAGTGTGGATGATGGGGGGTGGATGATGGGGCGCGGATGACGGGGCGCGGCGACGGCTAGCCGCGGGCCCCCGCCCCCGGGCATTTTTCTAAAGATTTTTAGGCAAATGCGTCAGAGCCAGCTTATAGATATAGCCATCTCGGAGGGCTTCAAAAGAGGCATCGATGATATTTTCGCTCACGCCGATGGTGGTCCAGCTTTGGTTGTTTTCGTCTTGAAACTCGACGATAACGCGCGTCACGGCTCGTGTTCCGAGACGGCGGTTATTCGGTTGCACGATACGGACTCGAAAATCGACCAGTTTGACATTCTCGACGGCGGGCAATTTGTCGGTGAGCGCGCGCCGCAGAGCTCTATCCAGAGCGTGCACGGGCCCAAGGCCGGACTCTGAACTCATGTGGTCTTTCTGGTCGACGCGCAGCATGACTTTTGCATCGGACTCGTTTCTTTTAGCCCCGTTCTCTTCGAAGTGGGTCTCATCGATGACACGAAAACGCAGAACATCGAAAAAACGAGGCAGCCGGTCCAGCGTCCGATAGACAAGCAGGATAAAGCTCGCTTCGGCCTCTTCGTAGCTATAGTGGTATCTTTCGCGTTCTTTGACCTCGGCGAGCAGGCGGTCGAAGTCCGCCTGGCGGGCAATGGAGATCTGGTGCGCGTCTAGGCGCGATTTGAGGCTCGCCCGCCCGGCCTGTTCGGAGATTAAAATCCGGCGTTGGTTGCCTATCGATTCGGGTTCGACGTGCTCATAGGTGGCGGGGAGTTTCGTCACCGCCGAAGCATGGAGCCCTCCCTTGTGCGCAAAAGCCCACGAGCCCACATAAGGCGCATTATGAGCGGGGTCGCAGGCCAGAATGCCGTCCAGCATGCGCGAGATCTTTGTCAGACTCTTGAGCCCCGCCGGCCGGACAGATAGACGATAGTCTGTCTTGAAATGCAGATTGGCAATCAAAGTGAGGAGATTGGCATTGCCGCAGCGTTCTCCCAAGCCGTTGAGCGTGCCCTGGATTTGACAAGCTCCGGCCTCCAGAGCCGCGTGCGAATTGGCGACCGCGCACCCCGTGTCCTGATGCGCGTGGATGCCCAGGCGTTCGCCGCCGAAGCGTTTCGCGACCTCTGTGACGATTTGGTAGACCTCGTCTGGCAGTGTTCCTCCATTGGTGTCGCACAGAACCAGCCAGCGCGCCCCACTGTCGTGAGCGGCCTCTAAGCACTGCATGGCGTAGTCCGGGTTGCTTTTATAGCCGTCAAAGAAGTGCTCGGCATCGAAGAGAGCTTCTCCGAGGTGTTCTTTGGTATAAGCGATGGAGTCGCTGATGAGCTCCAGATTTTCGCCCTGGCTTATCTGGAGCGCATGGGCCAAATGGAAATCCGAGCTTTTGCCCACCAGACACGCGGCGCCTGCCCCGCTGCGAATGAGTTGAGCCAAACCCGCATCGTTCTCTTTCGAGCGCCCCGAGCGTCGCGTCATCCCGAAAGCCACCAGCACGGCTTCGTGCTGAGGCTTGAAGCTTTCAAAGAAGGCCTCATCGGTGGGGGTGGCCCCTGGGAAGCCGCCCTCTATATAGTCCACGCCCAGTTCGTCTAGAGCCGCGGCGATGGTCTGTTTGTTCTCCACCGAGAAATTGACGCCGGGCGTTTGAGCCCCATCTCGAAGCGTCGTGTCAAAAAGATAAATTTTACGCATGGGTTCGTCTCTGTGGGTCTCTGTGGGTTTCTATTGGTTTCTGTTGGTCTCTGTACCAGACGGTTTTATCGGCGAGATCTTGTAAAACAATCCCCTGGCGCGCCAATTGCTGCCGGATAGCATCGGCCTCTTCGAACTGGCGTTGAGTCCGAGCTTGCTGGCGTTGTACAATAAGACGCTGAATGTCGGACTCCGCTAGAGCCCGTTGGGTTTCTGCGTCCGCTGTTGCTGCGCCCCGGATATGCTTCGAGGGTGTTTCTTTAGACGGCTCTGGCGTCTGCAGGAGATTCAAGAGCCGGCCCTCGGTTCGGGTATTAAGCCCGCTCCGGCAGAGCTCCGCCAAAGCATGAGGCGTGTTGAGATCGTCCGCTAAAGCCGCCATGACAGCCGAGGACTCCAGAGACCACGGCTCCCGGGACGGTCCTATGGCCATCTCCGTGGCCGTCGCCGCGGCCGTCGCCGCGGCCGTCTCCACGGCCGTCGCCGCCGCACAGGTGCGGCGGAGCTTCGCAAGCAAGCTCTCGGCCGCCCGCAGCCGGTCAAACGAGAAATCCAGCGGCTGGCGATAGTGCGTCTGCAATAAAGCCAGCCGGAGGGTCTCGCCCTCCCAATCCTTCAAAAGAGCCTCCACGGTGTGAAAATTGCCGAGCGATTTCGACATTTTCTGACCGTCCGCCAGCACAAACCCATTATGGAGCCAGTAATTCGCAAAAATGCGCCCCTGATTGGCACAGAGACTCTGAGCGATTTCGTTCTCGTGGTGGGGAAACCGCAGGTCCGCCCCACCGCCGTGGATGTCAAAGTCCTCTCCGAGACACGCTTTCGCCATGGTCGAGCACTCGAGATGCCACCCCGGCCGGCCCCAGCCGTAAGGTGACGGCCAGCCCGGCTCGGGCGGGCGGCTCGGCTTCCAGAGGACAAAATCGCCCGCGGCTTTTTTATAGGGCGCCGGCTCGACGCGCGCGCCCTCCGCCAGAGACCCAGGGTCTGCAAACCGCCCATACGCCGGCATCGAGGCGACATGAAACAACACGTGGTTTTCGGCCTCATAGGCGTGCCCCTTTTGGAGCAGACGCTCGATCATCGCCAGCATAGGCTGAATATAATCGGTGGCGCGCGGCTCGACATCGGGTTTCTGGCACAAAAGAGCCGCGGCGTCCTGGTGAAACTGGGTCTCATACGTCGCCGCCAGAGCCGCAGGTGTTTCGTTTTTTTCTCGGGCTCGAGCGATGATTTTATCGTCTATGTCGGTGATGTTGCGGACATAGCGGACGTGGCGGTAGCGGGCTCTGAGGACTCGGACGAGCACATCGAAGACGACCAGACTCCGCGCATTGCCGATATGCACAGCGTCATAGACCGTCGGGCCGCAGACATACAGACCAACCGAGTCCGCCCGAAGAGGCTCAAAGCGAAGTTTGTACCCCCGCCCAGAACAATGGAGAAATAACGGTACCACCACGGTGCCCTGTGTTCTGTTCTGTTCTAAAGAACCTTGTTCGAGACCGGACTTTCTGCTCCCCCTATCCCTATGGTGTGGGCCTGGTATGGGGTTGGCCGCCGGGCCCGGGCGAGTTTATCTCAAAAGGCCCATAAGATGCAAGCGGGATGCAAGCTCATTCAGGACGAGAAGACGTGCGTGTTTTTAAGGGGTAAGGACAGTCACGCCATCGTCCACCAGCAAGATAGCCCGGTCCAATTGATACTGGTCTGCCGTCCCCAAGACATCGTTCGTTTCGACCCAGCCCCCGGTTCCGCCGATGCCCTCGGCGAGGAGGAGCATCCCAGACGAGCCCATAATGCGCAGATAGGTTTCGCCGGCATCCGCGAGTCCCTCTTGATTACTCCCGGTCCCCGCGATGTCGAACACAGCCTGCGCATTCAAGGTGAGTAGGTTGCTCGCATCGGTGAGACTCACCGTTTCCAGGTTCCGAAAGGCTGCGCGGGCCCCCGCTCCGGTGAGCGTCGGAGAAACCCCAACCCCCGCCACAAGCGTATCCAGACCGTGGCCGCCATCCACCCGCCGGATGGTCGAGTCCCGGATCTCAAGACGGTCCTGGCCGGCTCCGCCATAAATGGCCTCTGTGTCTCCATGCCCGACGAGCACATCGTCGCCGGCCGTGCCGAGCAGCGTGTCTTCGCCTGCCATGGCTGTAAAACGGCCGCCTGAGGGCTCGGTGCTCCCGTCGCGGGCGTGCATGCCGTAAATGACAGCGACTCGACCCTGGTCCGCGCGTCCCCAAGCGAAGTTTCCGTGCTCGGGAGACGCAATCAAGAGATCATCATAGCCATCTCCGTTGATATCGCCCGCCCCGGCAACAGACTTACCCAGTCTTTCGTTGTGTGCTCCGCCGTAAACAGAGAAGCCTGTGGTACCAGTTCCAACCAGCGTGTCAATATCCACGGCGGCTCCGAATCCTGTTTGCATGCCATACATGACAAAAGCCGCCCCCGAATTACTGAGTCCTCCAAAATAAGCCGTCCCGGCATCACGCAAGTGAGACCCGACGATAACATCGGCAAGACCGTCGCCATTGACGTCGCCGGCCGAGGCCACATCTATCCCGACTTCGTCATTGTTCATGCTGCCTTCCGTGATGACGATCGGGCCGCCATGGATTTTGAAGCCGTCAGCTCCAAGGGCAGCGGCGTCAATGTGGCCTCGGCCGGTGCCCGCTTGCCCGAAAAGCACATAGGCCGAGCCAGCGAAAAGCGGGTTTTCTTTGGGGGAACCGACTAAAATGTCATCCAGGCCGTCGCCATTGATGTCGCCGGCCGAGGAGACGGCATACCCAAAGTCCTCTGGGATACCTGCTGGGCCTATGAACAAAAAGCCCCGCCCGCTGTCAATCGTACCCGAGCTGAGATCGACCGAGGCAGAGGACGTTCCACCATAAATTACGGCAACCCGCCCTCCGCGTGGTGTGCTCCCCCCGGGAGGGGCCGCTGTGTTCCCGGGGGCTGCCACGGCGAAATCATCCAGACCATCGCCATTGATATCGCCCAGTCCAGCGACACTCGCGCCTGTTTTGTTGTTGGCATCCTGGCCTTTAATTGTAAAGCCCGTCGTGCTGCTGGAGGTAAAGCCGTCCAAGTCCAGGACTTGACGCGGCGTCGACCCTCCTGCGGTGCCCCTTTCGCCATCGCTGTTTCGAATGTCGAAAAGCATGCCAGGATACATGCCGGGCGAGGCCTCGCGGCCAAAAATGACGTACGCAATGCCTGTCTCCGTGTCATTATCAGGAGCCCCAAGCACAAGGTCATCATAGCCGTCGCCATTGATGTCACCAATGCCTGTGGCCGACGTTCCGAGCTTTTCGCCGCTTTCGTCTCCCTGGATGACAAAGCCCCGCGCCGGTGCCAGAGAAGAAAGATCCAGCAACGGCGGTGTGCCAGAGACGGCAACCGGGACCTGCCCGTAAATCAGATAGACCTCCCCCGAATTCGTCAGGCCGTCGTCGCCTTCAGGAGCCCCGACCAAAATGTCTTGCAAGCCGTCGCCATTGAAGTCGCCGGCCGAACGTACCGAGGCCCCTAGATTGTCATTGTCTCGATCGCCTTGAATGATAAAGCCCTCGGAGGCGGCGAGCATCCCCACATCCAGATGCAGACGAGGCCCGGTTTTGCCGAAGAGCACATAGGCTTTCCCGGCGTCCATATGCCCGCCTCCGCTATCCGCCCCCGGAGCCCCGACCACGAAATCATCGATACCGTCGCCATTGACGTCGCCGAGTCTCGCAAGCGAGGCTCCGAATTCGTCCTCGCCGGCTTCGCCCGGGATTAAAAAACCGCTCAGAGGACTGAGGCCTCTGGTAGAGGGGTCCGTGCGTGTTGTGGCAGAACTGACGTGTTTCGGAAAAGCAATCAGAGCATTGCCACGGCCATGGACATCCAGGTAGTCTATCGGGTTCCCCCCCGAGTCATTCAATGTAATGCCTGCATCGGTCCACGGGATGCCGCCGATGCCTTCCTCCAACAGAAGCGTAACGTCATGAATCGGGTTTGCGGGCATGGCCGACACATCCAGAGACGGAACATCCAGAATGAATAAAAATTTGCCGCGCGGATCCACCGTTGACCCCGAGGAGTCCGGGAAGTCATTACGCTGTTCCGACAGATCTAAAATCGCCTGATAGTCCAACCGGATGAAGACAGAACTCATCACGGAAGGATCGTTTTCCACCTCGATGCGCTCTATAGAGGTCAGGCGGTAGCGGCTTTCCGGATCGACTAAATCTATGAAATGAGGCCCCGGCCCCCGGAGTACAAGCGTATCATCGCCCGTTCCGCCGTCGATCCGGTAATCCGTTCCGAGTGTCTCTACAACGATGGTGTCGTCGCCCGCCCCCGCATAGATAACCGTCCGCGTCTGTGTCCCTTCCAGGGACGTCCCGCCCGCCGAGCCAAAACTCCGAGCATCCGACAGAACAAGCGTTCCGCCGTCCGTCTCGTCCACCGAGCCAAATTCCGGATGGCCATAGACAACATAGGCTCCGCCCGTGGCAGTCCTCCGCGTCACGACGCCATCGTTATTATGCGTCGGGGCTCCGATAATGAGGTCGTCAAAACCATCCTTATCGATATCGCCCGCCGAGGCCACAGAGAAGCCGCTCTGGTCCATCCCGCCGCCCTGGATGCGAAGGCCGATGCTGGCGTCGAGGTCGGGACTTAGATGCAACTGCCTGGTCGCGGGCCAAGTGCTCATGCCGAAAATCAGATAGCTCGCGTCTTCCTGCGGACGTCCTAAAAGGACGTCGGCCAAGCCGTCGCCATTGACATCGCCGGCCGAGGCAATGCGGCCTCCCGAAGACGTGAGTCTGAGAATATCGTCTGAAGCCGCGATACCGGCGTCCACATCATAATTCATGGCCTCCGCCGTGGGGCGTCCGAAAATAATAAACGACCGCGACCCGAGATTCGTCGTGGCAATGCCGCCTCGTTCGCCAATCCCGATATCGTCATAGCCGTCGCCATTGATATCGCCTAGGCCTGCCACCGACCAACCCAGAAAAGTAGCAGCTCCCCCGAAGCCGGGCTCGCCCGTGATCCGGAACCCGTCCAGTGGCGAAATGGTTCCCAACGGGAGGTCGCGCCGTACGACATCCTGCCGGCCGTAAATGAGATAAGCGGCCCCGACCTCCATGCCTCCGTTTTCGAAACGCGGATACCCGACAACCAGGTCTTGCAAGCCGTCTCCGTTAAAATCGCCGGCTCCGGCGATGGGCGTCTGATGCCCGCTGCGTCCATCGACATACCCAAAGCGATGATTGGCCTGCGTGCCGCTGAGAACAAAACCTTGGTCGGGCGTCAGACTCGCCCCCAGCGTCACATCCACCCCCGTAATCGCATACGAAGCCATCCCGTACAGAATATAAGCGCGTCCCGCGTCCGCAAGGCCGCCAACGTCATCCCGAGAGGCAAGCACGGCAAAGTCTCCGATGCCGTCGCCGTTGATATCGCCGACAGACCCGACATACGTTCCGAACTGAGCGGCGGGGAGAGTCGGATCCGTTCGCTCGATGCGGAACCCTTGTCCGGGGCTGCTTCCGACAGCATTCGGGGCGAACATGGCGCTAAAAGTTGCGGTACGCCCCAGGACGACTTGGACGTCGCTGCTTGTAAATTCCTGATTGCCGAAGATGAGATCTGGTAGACCGTCGCCATCGATATCGCCAGCTGAATTCGCGCTTGCAAAGGGCCTGTCCGCTTCGAGTAGAGCCCCATCGCTGGACCTATAGGTATCCAGATCCAGGACTCGGCGTGGGGGCGGCCCCGACTCGATCATGCCGAAATCCGGATCCGCCGAGCCCGAAAAATCCATCCCATAAACCACCGCACCTGTTCGCATGCCTCCAAGGCTGGAGGCCAGTCCAACCAGAAAATCTTCGTCGCCATCGCCGTCGAAGTCGCCCAGGCCTCGGACGAATTCGCCCCAATTCTGCGCGTCTTCGTTGCCTCGGATATGAAAGCCCAGCTGCCGCTGAGTCGACCCCGCCGTCGGCGGCGTGAGGACCGGCAAATTAATGGAATTGGTGCTGACGGTGAAGCGTTCCAGCGTTGTCTGTCCGACGGAGTCTTCGGCTGTGACGGTATAGGTCTCGGTGCCAAAATCATGGATGCGCGCAAGGTCGGGGTCGATCTCCAGAGCGGGGTTCGCCGGGGCCGTCGTCGTATCGAGCCGGAAACTGGTGAGACTATCGCCCGACCGCGTAACCGAATAGGTCAGAGTATCCCCCGTCTCGGTCGAGAAAAAAGAATTGGGACTCAGCGTGAAGCCAAAGGCCCTCAGATTTTGATCCGGAAAGGTCGTGGTGATCCCCGGTGCGTCGTCGACTTCCACGGTGAGGGTAAACGAAGTTCTCACGTCATCATCGCCGTCATTGGCTCGCACTGTGACGGTGTAGACGCCATCGGGCAGTTTATTGAGAACCGTCCCCATTGCTTCTAATTCGTTCGCGCCATTGATGGAAAGCCGAGTCCAAGAGCCCTCCAGACTCAAGAGCAGAGGATCCCCATCAGGGTCCGAAAAATGCGGCACAAGAGGAATCAGCAGACTCCCCGTCTGTAGGATAGAGCGGTCCATAATGGGCGTGGTGACCACTGGGGGTCGATTAGGCGGCTCGACACTCAGCGTGATGGTCGCCGAGGCCATGGCTCCGGCGCCATCCGTTCCCTGGACGGTCAGCGTATGCATACCCACCGGCACCGTGCCGGGGACCATGCCTTCTATTTGGTGCATGGGCGTGCTCACGAGGGCGAGTCCCGTCGGAAGCGTGCCGCCCGTAATCTGAAGATTGAGCGTATCAGCTCTATCGTCGTCCAGAATCAGATCCTCCAGGTCCCAAGTCCAGACGGAGGCATCGCCGAGCGTGACCGTGTTGTTTACGTCAAATGTGGGATTCACCTCAGGGATATCATTGACATTGGCGACATTCACGGTGAGCGTCGCTTGGACGCCCGCCCCGGATGTATCCTCCGCACGCAAGGTCAAGGTGTTGGAGCCTACAAATCGATCGTCGGTGATCGAGAACACCACAATGCCCGTGTCTCTGTCGAGGCTCATGGTTTCTATCACCATGCCGAGAAGGGCATACGTCAAGGTGTCGCCGTGGAAGGGAATATCGTCATCGATGAAGAGCGTGGAAAAATCGACAGTCTCGCTGTCGTTCTCGTCGAATGCCACGATGGTCATACCTCCCGTGAGGCGAGGGACGTCGTTCACATTGACAACCGTCAGCGTCAGAACTTGAGAAACACTCAGCATGCCGTCGCTGACCTCCAGAGAGAGTTCCAGGTCTCGAACATAGGTGTCATCCGTCACCATGCCCGTCAGCAAGCCTGTCACGGGGTCGATGGCCAACCCATAAGCCGCAAGCATCGGGCCCATCGAGTCGTCGATGGCGAAAGTGAGCGGGTCGCTCTCTTCGTCCTGGAAGAGGACAGAAAGATCCAGATTGATAGCGGCGTTCTCGTTGACGGTTCGCTCGAACACGGTGCCCGGGACCGGTTCCGGCGCATCATTGACGGGCGTCACATCCAGGGTAATGGTGGCTCGAGCGGTGGCCCCAGCGGCGTCTTCTATCTCGACGGTCAGGAAGTTGTCGCCGCCAAAGGTCGCCCCGTCTTCGATGGTGCCGGATAGAACGCCGCTCGTCGCATTGAGACCGACGCCTATGCCAGCCGGCGGCGCAATGAGCCTGTACGTGAAACTATCGCCAATGTCATCGTCCGTAAAAAGCCCGGTCAGATCCTGCGTAAAATCCGCATTTTCCAGAACGGAAAAATTCCTCAGAGCCGTCGGGTCTAAGACAGGCACGTCGTTCACATTGGTGATGTCAATCGTCAGAGTCGCCACAGCCATAGAGCCATCTACATCCGTCACACTGACGCTGAGAGTGTGTCGTCCTAATTTGGCATCGTCGCTAACTTGGATCTGGAGCGCATCGCGCTCCATGGCTGTGCCCGGGTCGAGGACGATAAAACGATAGTCTCCCCCTGGGTCCGCATCCAGAGACCCAAGCGGAATATCGATGCTCTTCGTGCCATAGATCAACGTGTCCGGGTCACTAAAGAGTTCGTCTAGGGCGAGCTCAAAAGAGGCATTCTCTTCAAAGACGGGATTCGTCAGAGCCGGATTCACCATAGGCGGATCATTGACCGGTGTAATCGTGATCGTGAGAGTGGTCGAGACCGTCGGTCCCGGAGCCGTTTCGGCCGTGAGCTCGATGGTGTGCGTCCCGACTTTATCGTCGTCGAAAACCTGCCCTCTCACCGCCGCCCCGCCGGGCTCCAAACGGCCGAGCCCCGTCGTCAGATTGATAAAAACAGGCGGCGGCGTATGGAGGGACGTGAAGGAGATGCTCTGGATGCGATCATTGTCGTCGTCGCTGAAAAGATCGCCAAGTTCGATCTCGAAGCTGTCGTTTTCCGCGAAACTATAAGAGACCACGGCGCCTGGCACGACCTCGGGGAGGTCGTCCACATTCGCCACGGTCAGCGTCACGGTGACGGTCGTGGTCACCCCGCTCGTGTCGGTGGCTTCATAGGTGAGCTCGTGGACGCCGACATAAGCGTCGTCTCGAATGCGGCCCGTCAAACCCGTGTTGCCGGCCGAGGGCGCAATTTCCGGGCTCGCCAAAACATCCCCCGTGAGCCGATAGGTGAGCGTGTCGCCGTGGACTGCGTCATCATCGGTGAAGGCGCCGCTCCAGTCGAGGTCGATGAGATCGTTCTCCTGGACGGTCCACGCTCTGGAGAACGAGGCAAGAACGCGGGGCGGATCATTGACATTGACGAGCTCCAGCGTGACCGTGGCCTCGCTGGAGAGGGCCGGGGCCAAACGATGAGGCCGTGAGACCGCCGTGAGCGTGATCGTATGGACCCCAACCAGAGCGTCGTCTGTCACCAGACCCGCCCACCCCACAGGAATCGCCGTCCCCGGGTCAAACAGAGGAACAGGGCTCGTAGAAGCCACGCTTACAAACGGATCGCCCTCTGGGTCTTCGAAAATGTCCGAGAGCGTAATCGTGAAAGCATCGTTCTCAAGAAAACGATAAGAAAGCGTGGGAGTCGCAATCAATCGAGGCGCATCGTCTACATTGGTGATGGTCAAAGTGATCGACTCTGAGACCATCGCGCCGCTGGTGTCGGTTGCCTCAAATTCAAGCGTGTGGACGCCCACCAGACTATCGTCGGTGATGAGGCCCGTTAGTTCTCGAGTGGCCGGGTCAAAAGAGAGCCCCAACGCCGTGAGGTCCGAAACCGTGGCATAGACAAGCGTGTCGCCTCGGTCCACATCGATGAAAAGACCATCCAGCGTGACCGCGAACGCATGATTTTCCCGGAAGCCATACGTGCGCAGAAAGGCTGGGTTCACCTCTGGCGGGTCATTGACGTTCTCTACAAAGAGCGTCAGCGTCGTCACCGTCGTGGACCGCCAGTCTGCCGCTCGAAGTTCGAGGCGATTATGGATCTCGACAAAACTATCATCGGTGATAGAACCGGTGATAAGGCCGTTGCCGGCGTCTAATGTGAGCCCCAAGCCCTCCAGAGCTCGGCCTGTCTCCAGGGCTGGCACGGCGTAATCCAGCACGTCGCCGTCATTGTCAAAGAAAATATCGGCCAGCGTCACAGTGACAGCGTCGTTCTCTGTCACCGTGACCGTGAGCATCGCCGTCGGCAAGATCTCTGGGTTATCGTTCAAATCGGTGACGACATAGTCAAATTCGAGTTCGGCCGTTGCTCCGGCCAAGTCCGTCGCGGTCAGAGTCGTCATGCCGGTGATGCCCTCATAGGCGCGGTCCGGCACATAAACGCGCAGTTCTCCCGCATCCAGAGTCATCTCTGGCAAAAGACCCGTACCAGAGAACGCCAGCACGTCGCCGTGAAAGGGAATATCGTCGTCCGAAAAATGAGAAAACAAATCCAGGCTGAACGTGACTTCCTCGTCGAAGGTCAGGATAGGAATGGCGAGATAGCCCTCGGGGGCGTCATTGACATTGGTGATTGTCAGCGTTATGAGGCTCGTGATGGGGTCCGCCTTTCCATCCGAGGCCTCCAGTGTCAGCGTGTGCGTCGCTACAAAACGGTCGTTCTCTACGCGCCCCGTCAAGAGTCCCATCGCTCCGTCAAATTGGAGGCCCGTCGGCGCGGTGCTCACGGTGCCATCGGGCTCGAGCCAGCTCCCGAGAAGCCTGCCCGTGTCGGCGTCATACGTGAGCCTCGTCGTTCCGGGCGGACTCGGTGGACTCGACGCGGCGTCCAACGGCGGTGCATCCAGCACTCGATAGTGGATGGGGTCGCCCTCTGGGTCGAAGAACAGCCGCCAGAATTCGCGTGAAATCGGGTCGTTCTCGGCGTCGGTGAATTCTTTCGAAAGCGAGGCTATCAATTGCGGCGGACTGCTGACGCCCTGGATATCCAAGGTGAAAGTCTGAACGGCTTGAGCACCCTCGGTATCGGTGGCTGTTACCGTAAGGATATGCGTCCCGTTCTGAGACGCATGCGCCGTGCGTCCCGATATGACGCCGTCCGAAAAGGTAAAGCCTAGAAGGGCCAAACCGCTGACTTCATAGGTCAGCTCTTCGTCCGGGTCGCTGTCTAGGAAAAAAGGGTTCTCTGGGTCTTCGAGGTCCAGTTCGAATGTTTCGGCATTGCCTCTCAAGAGCCTGGAGGGAATCGCTTCGCCCACGACGGGGACGTCATTGACGCCGACGAGCGTCAAATCGAAGCTCTGCTCTGCGGTCGCCTGATGGAGGTCGGTGGCCTGGACCGTGACGCGATACGGACGCCCCAGAGCTCGATCATCGGTCACGACGCCGACAATCGCCTTCAAATCTGCGTCGTAAGCGAGACCTACAGGGAGGCCGTGTACCTGATAGGTCAGGATGTCATCCGTGTCGTGGTCTGTAAAAAGAGGCTCCGACCCCGTGTCGAGCGCGATCGAGACGGGATCATTTTCCTTAATTTCCAGACTCCCGACCGTATGGAGCACGACCGGGGCGTCATTGGTATTGCGAATGGTGAAAGGTATGACAAGCTCGGCGGTTTTACCGCTCGTGTCGGTTGCCACGAAGGTAACGTTGTGGGTTCGGACCTCTTGGTCCAGGACGACGCGGCCGCTCAGAACGCCGGGGTCTATGAGACTCAAGCCTTCGGGTAGGCCGGTCGCGGTGACGGTCAGCTGGTCGTCCGTGTCGTCATCGCCGAAAAGGCGGTTGTTGCCTCGGACGAGGTCCACAAAAACACGCTCGTCTTCGTCATACGCAAGCGCACCCACACTCCCGAGAGCAAAAGGAGCGTCATTGGTGTTATGGAAGGACAGCGTGAAACGCGCTTCGTAGCCTGCTTCGCCGTCGTGGGCCTCCACAGTCAGCGTATGGGT
Source organism: Alphaproteobacteria bacterium (assembly GCA_965203415.1). Taxonomy (GTDB): domain Bacteria; phylum Pseudomonadota; class Alphaproteobacteria; order CBDBCS01; family CBDBCS01; genus CBDBCS01. Next base: position 1,661,936 of record CBDBCS010000006.1, read on the forward strand.
CCCGAGCAGGGCATCGTTCCGTATAATGCCCAAAAGCGTACTCTGATTGATTGTGATCCCCGCTGGGGGGTCGTCTCCCCGGAGACTATAGGTCAGCTCGTCGTTATCGGCGTCCTGAAAAATGGTGTTCAATTCGATGTTAAAGTGCGCGTTTTCCCGCCACGCTCCCTCGAGATTGGCGTTCGGATGAAGCGTTGGCGGCGTATTGGTCCGCTCGGGCTCGGAAGGAGACGCCGTCGTTGCTGGGGCCATCGTAGGCGTAGGGGTCGGGGTCGGGGTGGGCTCCTCCTCCTGGGGGGCTTCTTGTTCTGCTTCGTCGTCGCTCCCGCATGCTGCCAGAACGGCCAGCACGCCGCTCGAGGCCAGCCGGAGTCGAACCTGATTGGGGCTTTCCCAGCCCCCCAAGCCCCTCCTCGCGTGCCGCAGGAAGGTGGCGGCGGAGGCCCTCACCCCTTGAGTCCGTTTTTGCTGTTCTTTCACGACAAAATTACCGGAAAATTTACCGGGACCACGGAAAATTTGCACATGCCACAGACCTGTTCACAGCGGTCTCCCGGGGACATACGGGACATACGGGACATACGGGACAAAAATACGAGACACACGTCACCTTGTGGCATCATACCATGTTGAGTCCAAAAAAGCTCGACCTCGGCGGCCTTCGGCCACAATTGTGACCCTGTCATAACGCCGTTGTGAACGCTGTTCATAACCGCCCGCGCGCCCCCCTCTGGCGTCCCTCGGCGTCCGTCAATCTGGGGCAGAGAGGCTTTTAGGCCAGGTCTAAGACGGGCTCGCCGATTGTACAAACTCGGATTAAGTTTGTTTTGCCGGGCGTTCCGGGCGGCAGACCCAAGGTCACGACGATGCGGTCGCCGGGGTTTGCAAAGCCCATCTCTGAACTGAACTGGATGGCATAGGCCACCATGGCCTGGAAGGTTTTCGGAATGTTGCCGCGCTTGACCGAGAAGACGCCCCAGACAAGGGCGAGCCTGCGAGCCTGTTCATCACTTTCTGGCAGACTCAGGATGGGGACCTGACAGCGGCGCGCCGCGACGCGTTTGCTGGTGGAACCCGTAATCGTGAAATTGACGAGGACCTTGCAACGGAGTTGTTCGGCAATCTCCACGGCGGCTCGGGCCATCGCGTCATTGTCGCGTTCGCCCCGATGCGGCACCAGCGAGGCCCGCTCGGCCCGCCAGCCGGTGCGATGCAGGATATTGCGTTCGGTTTCCAGAATGATGTCACGCATCACGGTGACGGCTCGAACGGGATAGGCTCCCATGGCCGTTTCGGCCGAGAGCATCACCGCATCCGCCCCCTCATAGATGGCATTGGCCACATCGCTGACCTCGGCGCGCGTAGGTCGAGCCTTGGTTATCATAGACTCCAGCATTTCGGTCGCGACGATGACAGGCAGACCGCGCCGACGGCACGCTCGGACGATATTCTTCTGGACCTGAGGCACTTGCACAAGCGGAATATTGACGCCCAAATCGCCCCGAGCCACCATCACCGCGTCGGCTAAAGAGAGAATTCGACTTAAATTGCCGCGCTCGACGACATGCGCCTGCTCGATCTTGGCGATCAGCTGAGCGCGCTCGCCGATGCGGTCGCGCGCCTGAAGCAAATCTTGAGGCTTCTGGACAAAAGACAGGGCAATCCAGTCCAAATTCTGGTCCAGCGCAAAGGCGAGGTCCTCCTGGTCTTTTTCCGTCAGAGCCGGCCCAGGCAAAAGGAGGCCAGGGGCATGAACACCCGAGCCGGCAACCAGTTCGCCGCCCAATTGCACCCGAGCCTGAACGCATGTCTCGGACAGGCGTTCTGTGACCTCGAGCCGGACCAGACCGTCTCGAAGAATGAGCTTCTGGCCGGCGGCTAAAAGCGCGAAAAGACCTTCGTGAGGCAAAGGGAGCTCGTCCGGGTGGTCCGTGTGGGGTTCCGCGTGGGGTTCCGTGCAAGGCGCCAAGCGAAGCTTGAGCGTTTCTCCCGCCTGGAGCACCACCTTAGGAAATCGACCTAGGCGCAATTTGGGCCCCTGCAGGTCGCCTAGAATGGCGATGTTTCGGGCGGCTTTGGCCTCTTCCTGGCGGATCATGTCGATCCATTCTTTTTTCGTGGCGTGGTCGCCGTGCGAAAAATTGAGACGAAAAACATCTACGCCCGCAGCAATCAGAGCCGCGAGGGTCTCGGGCGTCCCGGAGGATGGCCCCACCGTTGCGACTATTTTTGAGCGTTTCATGGGTTCCAAATCAGGCTCTTCCGTGTTGGGTCTGTCGAGTTCGGTCTATCCCGGGCGGACCGGCGTCCGCGAGTGTCTCCGAAATATACGCCAGAATGCGACCGGAAACAAGCTAGAAGCAAACCGAGAACAAACCGGGAACGCGCCGGCGACGAAGCTTTTATGTTCTGGTTGGTTTAGCCTGTGTTTTCTCGAGTTTTAGCCGAATTCGAACGGAGTCGGAGTCGGGTCAGGTCGGATTCAATTCGGATTCATTTCGAACTTAATTCGGGTTCGCGTGCCCATAAACCGTTTTTTTGCGCAGTTTTATGGGTTCTTGTGCTGTCGGAAACGAGACTTACAGGAAGCCTCCAAAAAGCAAGAGGAAGATGAGAATCGGCGTCTCTATGATTGCATTATTTCATTTATGCGTTAGAATAGCCTGGACGCCCGGGGTTGTTTGATCGGGCTGTGTGGTCGGGTTGTTTGATCGGGCTGTGTGGTCGGGTTGTTTGATCGGGCTGTGTGGTCGGGTTGTTTGATCGGGCTGTGTGGTCGGGCTGTGCCGTGTGCCTGGGGCGTTTTTTTGTCGTTGTGTTTGGTGTTATCTTTTTTTTGTCCGGGCTCTTGTCCTTGAGTCGTTTACGAAATCCCTGCGAGCCGGCCTCAGCTTAAGTTCGTCGGAACCCGCCGTCTGGCCGGCCGGCCTCGCCGGAGGGCTTTGGTTCCTTAGTGGTTTTTTGTTTTGATTCGAGGGTGCGGCACAGCTTTTGCTTGTGTCTGCAGGCGTTCGCGCCCCGGTCGGGAGAGCCCCAATGGAGGCAAAAAGGCGGAACGAACGAGGCCCCCCAGGTGAAGCTCGCCCGCTAGAGTCCTCTTTTTCCGGATGTGCCCCGGCCGCCGATGGTGGGGCCGGGGAGAGTCCGGGATAGTGGTTTCGCCCTGGAGGACGACCTCTGGAGGACTCAGAGGGAAGATTCCCCGGGACGTGTGTTCGGGACGCTTGTCTCGGCTGCGTCGTCTACGCGTCGTCTAGGCGTGCGGTTTTTTTTTGCACGTTGTGGTACCATGTTGTAAAACGTGTTGTAAACGTTGCAATATGGCCCGTAAGCTTCTAGGCTTTGGCCCCGGGGATGTTTCTGGGATGTTTTGGGGGATGTTTCGGCGTTTCGTCCGGTTAGAGCCGGTGGCGTCTTGTCTGGAGAACTCCGTTTCCTCGGAATTGCCCGGAGTTTTTTGGCCTGGGATCTTCTGGCCTGGTTTTTTTTGAATTGGGCCGAGACCTCTGTCGCGTTACGCCCCGCGGACAGGCAGAATTAGCAGACAGAAAATAGAAAAACTGGATCATAAAATGAAAGAAATGCGTTTTAGACTCTTTTTTTGTAACGTCAAATATTTTTTTTCCCGCTGCTGGGGCACGCTTCGGGCTCTCCGTCACCGGAGTTCGCTCTATATAGGCTTCAGGCGTTGGGCGAGCGCGCTTTTCTGCGACCATGCGTTTGTTTTTTCGGCCTCCCGGATGCGGCAGGTGCGTGTGACGCCGCCGGTTCTGCTTGGCTTGGCCGCCCTTGTCGGCTTTTTGTCCTATGGGGCCTATCAGGAGATCGACCAAATTTATCGAGACCGGCGCGACCTCGTCCAAGAACGCCGGGAGCTCTTCGAAGTCAGAGCCGTCTTTGCCAAAATGCTCCAGAGCCTTCAGGCCCTAGAACAGCTCGACCCACAGGCGGAGGGGCAGGGATGGCACGCCCATCTCCAAGAGGTACAACAGTATAAAAGACTCTTTGAGTCCCCGGGTACGGCCGTCGCCCCCGAACAATCGGGCGAATTGATACAGTCACGGCTCCATTTGATTCAAAAACAGGAAGACCTGGAAGAAGAACTGCGCGAAGCACGGCACTTGGTTCAAACTCAGACCCAACGCCTGCAGGACCGAGAAACCGATTTGACCCGGCTCCAGGCCGAAAATGAGGCCCACGAACTCGAGCAGAAACAATTGAGAGGCACGCTCTACGAGCTCACCGCCAGTCAAGCCAAAACAGAGGAGCTGCTTCAAAACGTGGATGAGCTCCTGCAAACGGGCAATGGCACCATGGCCCGTTTAGCGGGGAAGCCTTCTGAAAATCTGGCAGACCTCCCGGTCGAGCAGCGCATCCGTTTTTTCCTCGAAACGGTGCAGGCCTTGCACGAAGGGCAGATCGAGCAGCGCGATTTGATCGAAAAACTTTCCGCCTCCTATGATACCAAATTAGAACAGCACTTCTCTATCCTGGAGGAAACACGTTTTCCGATTGAAAAAATGCAGAAACGAGGCTATCTCTTCGACGCTCTTGGCGGGCCCGAATCCTCCGATTCGATCCAGAGAAACCCAGAAGACGAGGCTGGAAAAGGCACGCAGGACCTCTTTTACGATAGCCTCGCCGGCATCGGGAGCGTAACTTCCGAAATGACAGCCAAACTCGAGCAATACCATAAAGTTCAGAAACTCTTGGGCTGTTACCCCATTCGTCGGCCGATCCGAGGCACCGGACGTCTCTCCAGCCGATACGGTAACCGAAAGCACCCGGTGACCCGAAGAACAGAGTTCCATCGCGGCATAGACTATGCCGCTCGGTCCGGCACGCCTATCTATCCGGCGGCGGCGGGGCAAGTCACGCGGGTGCTGCACTCGAATCGGGGGTACGGCAATTCTGTCCAGGTCAAACACGGGTGCGGGTTTCAGACCCTCTACGCCCATCTGCGAGCCATCAAGGTGAAACGCGGGGCCGAGCTCACCGAGGACACGGTGCTGGGGACGGTCGGCAATACAGGCCGAAGTACAGGCCCACATCTCCATTTTGAAATTCTGTACGAGGGGCGGAACTACAATCCTCTTCCATTTGTTAAAGCTGGGTTGCAATACGCCCGCCTTGAGGCCAAATGATCTCTGGAACGCGCGGAACTGAAAAGGGCTTCTCCGGATACTTCCTCGGGGGCTTCTGTGGTATTCTGGGACAGAAAAAAATGCTACAAAAAAGGCTACAGAGCGCAGGAAAATGCCAGAAGAATTAAAGCTTGTTTCCTATAAAAAAAAACCATCCTCCAGGCTTTCGGTCATTTCTTCGGGTATGGGGCTGACCGGTAATGTGTTTACCAACGGCGACCTCGCCGTGGAGGGCCTCGTCCACGGCGATTTGAATGTGCGCAATCTGACGGTCTCGGGCCGAGGGCGCATTTATGGGAGAATCGTCTGTGCCGTCTTAACCCTGGGCGTTCATGGCGAAATATCGGGCGATATTTTCGCGAATGAGGTCCGGATCTCGGGACAGATTAAGGGCTCTACGGGGAATAATTTTGTCAGCGAAATTAAGGCAGTCTCGGTGCATCTTTACAGCACGGCGAGAGTTCAAGGACGCGTCTTTTGCCAGAGCGTCTCGATGGAAAAAGGAGCGCAAGTCCGCGGACGTTTCGAAGAAAATGAGGACTTCGAGACCATCTTGAGAGAAGCACGCGAGTCCATCGCCATTACGAGCTATGCGAACGCTCTCGTCGAAGAGCTCTGACCATAGGGCTCGCCGCCCCGGCCCCGGCATTGGCCTTGCCTTGGACTTGCGTTGGACCAGAGAACGGAACGCCCGAGAGACCATCCAATCCGGAGATTCCGGAGGTTCCGGAGCTCCAGAAAAAGGGATAACTAGAAAAAGAAAAACATGTCCAGAGAAAAAAACACCCGTCGGCAGGCTCTACGCGAGCAGCGCAAGATTCTGCATCAGCCGCCTTGGCGTCACATCCGCCACATGGACCGGCCCGCCGAGCAATTAGGCGACGAGGGCGTAGAGCTCGTTCTCGATTGCGCCTTCCGCATCCTGGAGGAGGTCGGCGTGGCTTATCTGCTCGACGACGCCGTGGCGACCATGCGCCAACACGGCGCAGAGATCTCGGCCGCAAAGGACCAGACAGAAAAACAAGTCGTTAAAATGGATAGGCATCTGGTGATGGAGCTTATGGCTCATGCGCCTTCCAGCTTCAAAATTTATTGTCGCAATCCGGATAGGACGATTACCTTAGGCGAGAATTATGTCAATTTCGCCCCTGTGGGCTCGCCGCCTTTTGCGTGGGATATGGAAAAGGGGCGGCGGACGGGCAATTACGAGGACTATAAAAATTTTCTAAGACTCTCTCAAGCGATGAATGTGATTCATCTGACGGGAGGCTACATGGTAGAGCCTGCGGACCTCCATGCGTCCGTTCGGCATCTGTATGCCCTGCGAGACAAAGTCCTCTATACGGATAAGGTGTTTCACCATTACTCGCTGGGGCTCGAGCGGACCATGGACGGTCTGGAGATCGCGCGCATCTCGCGCCAGCTCACCTGGGCGCGCATGGAACAAGAGCCCAGTACCTACACCAATATCAATTCGTCCTCGCCCTTGCGTTTAGACAATCCGATGCTCATCGGCATGCGCGAGTGCGCACGGCGCGGGCAACCGGTTATATGCACGCCTTTCACGCTCGCCGGTGCCATGGCACCCATCACCATGGCCGGCGCCGTGGCTCAGCAGACCGCCGAGGCTCTGGCGGGCATGATGTATTGCCAAGCCGTCCGCCCAGGAGCTCCTGTCGTGTTCGGTGGCTTTACGCCGAATGTGGATATGAAAACCGGGGCGCCGGCGTTTGGCACGCCCGAGTATATGAAGTCCTCTATTGCCACCGGGGAGATCGCGCGCCGCCTTGGGGTCCCGTATCGGAGCTCTAACGCCACGGCTTCCAAACTCGCGGATGCCCAGGGCGCCTGGGAGAGCGTTTTTTCGCTCTGGGGCGCCTTTGCGGGGCAGGCGCATCTCATTTATCACGGCGCCGGGTGGCTGGAAGGCGGCCTGCTCGCCGGTTTCGAGAAATTTATGGTGGATTGTGAGCTCTTATCGACGCTGCACGCTTTTCTGGACCCCCTGGAACTCACGCCCGACGCCCTCGCCCTGGAGGCTATCCGAGAAGTCGGCCATCAAGGGCATTTCTTCGGCATAGACCACACGCAGGCTCGCTTCGAGACGGCTTTCTGGCGCCCCATGCTCGCCGACTGGCGCAATTTCGAGGCCTGGGAAGAAGCCGGAAGCCTCGACACCATGACCAGAGCCCATCACTTCTACAAGCGCGTCCTGAAGGAATTTGAACCGCCGCCTCTGGACCCGGCCGTGAAAGAGGAACTCTGTGATTTTGTGGACCGCCGTATTCGTGAGGGCGGGGCTCCGACGGACTTTTAGAGCCGACCCGCCCCCACCTTTCAGGCCAGAAAATCCCGCAAAGCCGAGCGCAACGCTGCTTCAGACAGAGGACGTAACCCGATGAACACCAGCACAGAGTGCGGCGTTTCGTGAGGCAACCAGGCTCGGTCGAACCAGCGTGTGAATTGGCTCCCGGTTCCTTGCAGAACCTCGCGGCGGACGAGACCAGGGCGATGTAGATAGCCTTTGACTCGCAAAATCGGGTGTGTACGGACGATGAGCTCCAATTGGGTCTGCAGGTTTTCCGCGTCTTCGACCGGCCCGAGATGCAAAACATGCGAAACAAACGCATCGTGGTCGTGCTCGTCGTGCTCGTGAGGATGGTCGTCGTGGTCCTCGTCGTCGTGGTGGTGGTCGTGGTCGGTGCTGCCGAGGGGTTGGCTCTTGTCTTCGAGGTTTTCCAGGTCAAAGAACAGCTCTGGCGGCACGGAGGCCGCGTGACTCGAGACGCATTTGACTCGAGGCAATTTTTTGACGAGCTCGCGTTTAACCGCCAGACCCTGGTCCGAGGTAATCTTGTCGCACTTATTGAGAATCACCAAATCCGCACACCCGACCTGGTCCCAGAAGACCTCTTGGATGGGGCTCTCGTGGTCTAGAGCGGGGTCCGCCTGACGCTGACGCTCCAGAGCCAAACGGTCCTCGGTATAGTCGTTGTGCGCCAGAGCATAGGCGTCCACCACGGCGATGACACCGTTGACGACGGCTCTAGTTTTGATGTCGGGCCACGCGAAAGCCTTGACAAGCGGCCTCGGCAGAGCCAAACCCGAGGTCTCTATGAGAATATGGTCGGGGTTCCGGTCCAGAATCTTCCGCATCGCGGGCAGAAAATCGTCTGCGACGGTGCAACAAATACACCCATTGGCGAGCTCGAGGACATCTTCGTCCTGGCAATTCGCCAGCCCGCACCCCGTGAGTTGCGTCTTGTCCAGACCGACCGAGCCGAACTCATTGATGAGAAAAGCAAAACGCGACCCTTTCGGCACAGAGCGAACCAGGTTCTGGATCAGGCTTGTTTTGCCTGCTCCGAGAAAGCCGGTCAGAATGGTCGCCGGGACGCGCCTATGTGGCGGTGGCACACGCCTTGCTGACACGTTTGATGACGCAGGTGAAAAGGAAGTCAGAGGCATATTTAACACACCAGAATGAAAGACGCCGAGCCCACGCAAACCGACCCATCATGGAACCGTGCAGAAGTGACTCTCTGGCAGGATGTGCACAATACACCATGTCTATGATGGGGGACAGAGAGGCGAAAGAAAAAAACGTGAAAACCCCCAAGCCCGACCATGAAAAAATGGACCCGAGCAAACCGCGAGCAGTTTCAGAAGAAGAGGTATCTCGCTCAGGACGCTATGCGGCCCTTACAAAATCCGGCTGGCTCCATCTGGAAACAGAGGATTATAGGACCTTTCTCGCCAAAGTAGAAGAGGGAAGTGTCGATTTAGTTCTAACAGACCCTCCCTATGCCATCAGCAGAGACACAGGGTTCGCGAATGGCAAGCCCAAGGTGAAACGTTTTGCGGTTTCTATGGATTTTGGCCCGTGGGACCACCAGGAAATAAACCTGGAGGACCTGGCCACTGGGGCCTATAGAGTTTTGCGAGAAGGCGGCACGGCCATCATCTGGTATGATTTATGGAAAATCACCCCGCTCAGAGACGCTCTGGATAAGGCGGGGTTCCGGATGCTTCGAACCATAATCTGGCAGAAGACAAACCCTGTTCCCTTAAACAGTCAGAGAATCTATCTGTCGAACAGCAGAGAAATCGCTGTCGTAGGCGTGAAAGGAAGCAATCCAACGTTCAATAGCCAATATGATGACGGCGTCTATGCAATGCCGATACCCAGGCATAACGGAAGGCGCATTCATCCGACTCAGAAGTCCTTGGATCTTTTCCGGGATATCGTGGAAAAACACAGCCTCGAGGGAGACCTGATCTGCGACCCCTTTTTAGGGAGTGGTACGACGGCCATCGCTTCTCTTTTATTGAAAAGAAAATTCTGCGGATGCGACATCGACGGCACCTATGTGGACCTGACAAAGGAGAGAATAGAACGTGAGCTTAAGTAAGGCAGACAGGTTACAAACAACTGGCGCCACCCGACGAGCGTGGCTGGTCCCGCGAAGTTCCCATAGAGGAGTTAGAGAAAAATGGCTTGGGATTGGGAAATGGTGGGGGTTGGTGCAGAAAAGACAGCAAGTTCGGGCGTGAATTCAACGTTGTACGGCATAAGAAGGGGAAGGGCAACAAAATTACCTCTGTCCAGTTGTGCGGGTTCAAAAAGTAGCCCACCATCAGACAACAGATTCGATGCCCGTCAATCAGGCTATGCCGTGGCTCAATGGAAGGGGGACGAGACATACAGAGGAACATGCCCAGGCTCATGAATAGGGTGCTATTGGTATGATCCCTACAGATTTAACGGGGAAGTTTCGAACAGAAACCAAGAGAGCGACTTGTTAGATCCCCATTCTTGAGGCCCCGTGTGCGGGGGCCTCGAAGGCTCTCTCAAGCCAGCCGCAGCGTGCGGCCGGCAACAACCAGATAAACCGAATCCGAAAGCCGGCTGAAGTGTTGGTTCATTTGGCCGTTGGCCTCCTGAAAGAGGCGGCCGGCAGGACTCAGAGCCACCATGCCTTGGCCAGACTCGAGCCCCACTAGAAAAAAAGGCAGACTTGTTTCTCGCATGGTCCCGACCATGAGTTCCACGGTGCTCTCCAGCTCGGAAAGCAGAGCCCGGCCCGCCAAAGGCGGCCCTAGACCTTGAGCCTCCATCTTCCAGGTGAGCCAATCACTCAAGCTGTCTAGGACGACGCTGCCGGCCTGCTTCAGAACATCGCTTGTGAGACTCTGGGTCAGGCCCGGGTCTTCGCACAACAACCAGCGGCCGGCTCTTGTGGCCTGATGACGGGCGATCTTCTGAGCCATTTCGGCATCGCTGGCTCTGCCGCACGCGATATAGAGCGGCTTGTGACCCCGCCGCTCCGCCGCCGCAAGAGCCATTGTCTCCGCCAAAGCCGTCCGCCCCGACTTAATGCCACCGAGCAACAAAGTTATCATAAAACGACCACGGGCCGCTCACGAAGCATGTGTCTCGCTTACAGGCGTCTCGCTTGTGTGGAGCGGCACAATAAAGACCTGAGTGCGCCCGTCAAGAGCCCGCCGACTCTGAGGCGCCAGCACGCCCAACCGCGTGACCGCCGGCCCCGCCGACTCGGCAAGGACATACGTCTTGCCCTGAAAATGAAGCGTTCGGTCTCCGAGCTTTGGGGCCAAAGCCACGCCGAAAAAAGCGTGCCCGGGAATGAGCACCATGATGGTGTCCAACTCGGGCGTGAGCGTCGCTAACGTCGCCCCCAAAGCCGAGGACTTCGTATCACAATCGCCATGATTGATATGGATTAATGCCTGCGGCGTCGCAAAGCCTGAAAAACGGTTCTGATTCCGCGTGAGAAGCTCGTCATACGGAATGGACTGAAAAAAATTCAGGGCAAGGCGAACTCGCGTCCGAGGCGTTTGAGCTTTGGGTTTGAGACTCTCGGCAAGAGGCACCAACGCCGCCTGCCACGCCTGCGCAATCCGCGCGTAATCCAGACGCACATGGTCTAAATTTTTGTCGTAGAGTAGAAAATTATCATACAAAACGCGCGAGGAAAAAAGAGCAACGGTCTCATCCAGACGCGTTTGAGCCCGGTCTAAACGCCGAGCATCGCGCTGCTTTTCTGCCTGTTTCCAGGCCTTCAAATTGGCGTCCAGCTTCTTTTGTGCCTCATCGATCAGAGCCTTCACCCGCCGGTGCTCGGCCGCGGGGAGAACCACATCCGAGCCAGGCGTGTCAATGCCATACCGATAGCTAAAGCCCTCCAATTCGGTCAGGAAAAACTGAACAGAATCGGGGAGGCGGCGATTGACAGCCGCTATATACGTCCTCTGAGCGTCGAGGTGGTCTCGGAACGATTCCTGGCGGGCCTGGTCGACGAGAGCCCGAACCTGGTGCACCAAATTGTCGGCGCCGTCCGACACGCGTCTGGAGACCACCTCGAAGGGTTCTAGGGCCTCCAGAGCTTGGCGAATCTCCTGTTTAGGGAAGGAGAACTCTAACTGCCACGTCTTGTTCAGAGCATCCGTAAAAGCAATGTCATAAACAAAAAAATCTTGACGCGGCTGAACAGTAAAACGCTTTTGGCGTGCCATCAGCTCGGCACTCAGGAGGAGCCAGAACGCCAGAAACCAGACGCCCCACCGGAGGGCCGTCGCCGTCGCCGCCGTGACTGGGGCCGCCGTGACTGGGGCCGCTCTCATCGCCGAGGCCCGCTCCCGCCCCCGGACAGTCTGGGACGTCCCGGCAATCCGGGAGAACGCGATGCAGATGCCATAGAAAAAGCCCCGGAGATATCTCCCGGGATATCTCCCGGGATACCCGACCCGGGAAAAACTCTTCTTTTGGGAAGGCCTTGTGTGGGGAACCGCCGCAAGCACCGTGCTGTTTGACCTCTGTTGTGTTTTCTGCCCTGTCGGGCCGTTTGTCTAGTTCTTTTCCGGCTCGTGTTCCGGTCATACCCCTCTGGCGGCTGACTGCTCCGGGGAAACGAGCGAAGCTTTCAAGGCGTCGTCCCGTCCATCGTGTCGTGTCCGGGCCGTCACGGGACTCTCACGGGCGGGCCCCCGGTTGTCGTGGTTGCCCCCGCCTTGTGCCCCGCGTGCGTTTGCCCGTGTTCGCTTTTTATGGGGCTTTCCGTGGACTTCCCTGCGCGTCTTCCTTCGAACCTCGTGGGTCTGGCGGTGGGTCTGGGGCCCTCGAGTGGGCCTGCGTTTCGAGAGCCTCCAGCCGGCTTAAGATACTCTGGAGGGCACAGCGTATATCCTGCAACTCATCGCCCTGGGCGGGGCCGCCGCTCTGGGGGCCTCTTGCCGGTCCTCCGGGAGGCGTTCTACCCGGCCCGTCTGATTGGCCGTCTGATTGGCCGCCTGATTTTCCGCCCGACGGGCGGAAAAAGTCGGAGCCGAAGGTCTCCCCAAATGTTTCAAAGGGTGGGGGAGGCGGCGGCGGAGACTCAGAAAAGGAGGCAAACCCACGAGGGCCTCGCCCTGCCGCCGTCCCGGCCCCATGCCGCACCAGCCCTGCGACGCCGCCAGCGAGCTTTACCATATCCGACAAAAATAAACGCACCTTCAAGAATTCCTCATAACAGCAGCACGTCCAGGCACTGGCCCAGGCACTAGATCAGGAATTAGATCAGGCATCCCAGCCGCCGAGACGCCGAGACTCGCGCCGAAAGGCCTCATCTTCGTCCTCGCCGATTGTATCACATAAGTGAAAGAGATGCACGCTATAGAAGGCAAAAAAAACCGGAACGACGAGACTTAAGGGAAACAAAAGACTCAGAGCCTGCGCACAAAACCCAGCCGAGACCAAAACAAAAACAGGACGGCCCCCGGAACGTAGCCGGGAATGTAGCCGGGAACGTATCTGAAACGGATAACGCAAGCCGACCAGCTCATAGCAGAGGGCGGCGAAGAAAAACCCATTGATTAAAAAACTCGTAACGGCAAGCAAGGGAGGCAAAAACAATAAAACGCCATAGACCGGCAAAAAGAGAACATTGACCCAGCCCTGTTTCCATAAATGTTTGAGAATACACCTCAGGGACTGGGTAAAACGCGGCGAGACTTGATGTCTCGAGGCGTAATGGTTTTGTAAACCCGCAGCGACCAGCCCGTCCACCAGAAAAAGCGACGACAGAGCCAGAAAAAAAGGACTCCAGAAGGCGGAGAGACCATGCCATAAAAGCAAAAAAGAGGCTGTCCGATACAGGCTGCTTTCCTGCAAGGTGCCTCCGAGTCCCGGGCCCAGGCCGCTGGTCTGAAAGCTCCAACTCAGGAGGCCCCACAATAAAGCCGTGCAGATACAAAAAACAACGAGACCACCCCGAGCCGCCCGTCGAAGTGTGCCTCCATCCCATACGTCGGCGGCCGCAAGCTGCAGAATCCACCAGGGGTTCACGGAGGGTCACGGGGGGCACGAAGGGTCACGAGGGCACCGGCGGCAGAACGAGTTCCCAAAACGCATCGGCTGTCACCCCCGAGCTCGCCCCGGATGTCGACGATGACGCCGCCGCTGGAGGCCTCAGACCCCGAAAGCCCAGCAAGGAACTTAAAGCCTGAAAGCGCTCCGCCGAATCGAGCAGGTCCAAGGTCAGATAGGCGCGTCCTCGCTCGATGGCCAAGAGCTCATAGCTCGAAACCTGGAGAGCCCGCGCCAAATTTTTCTCCACCGTGACCCAGTCATGGAGCGAACGGAGCGCAACCTGAACCGGAAGCCGAGTCGAACGGCGCGGATTAAAAGCAAGGCGCTCGGTCCACGCATCCCGGAGCCGAGCCAAAAGCTCACGCTGGACCTGCCAAGCCGTCGCCGCCTCGTTGCCCCGAGCCCCCCCCTGGGTGCCCTGGGTGTCATGGGTCTGCTGAAAATTGATCGTGCCCCCGCCAGGGATGTGCGGGTGGAGAACCACATTCGAAGTCCGAACGCCCTCTGCTGTCAAAACGAGACTCGTAATCAGGACGCCCTCCGCCCCGTGCTGTTCGGCGAGGCGTCGAAGAGCCGCCCGATTATTCGCCTGGAGGTCCTCTAAGCTGACAAGAGCCCGCTCTTCAGCCGTGCCAGTCGAAACGAGAGGCCGAAAAGGCACCGCAACAGGCGTGGCTTCCCGCGTCCAGACCTCCAGCCAGGCGTTCGAAGACGCCCACAACACCGGCGCCTGACCCGGCTGAAGAAGAACCGGTAAAACAACAAGCGGTACATCTTCAAGAGCCACAAAAGGCGTTTTTTTCGCTATGAGAAAATCGACGACCCCGTCTCGGAGAAACCCAAGCCGGAACGTCCCGCGATAAAGACCGCCGCCAAAGGCTTCCTCTAGGATGGAAATCTCGTGCGTGAGATTGACAATGTCTGAATTTTTCGTCGCCGCGATGAGGGCCTCGCGTTCCGAGGGCGGGACTAAAGCCGAAATGAGACTCCTGAAAGCTGCATGACCCGCCTGACTCAGAGCCTCCTTTTTGGCACTAATCTCGCTGGGACCGCGCGCCTCGACGGCAATATCCGGGACAACATAAACGTCACCCCGCAAAATCTGCCCCAGAGCCGACGCCGGCGGCCCGCTCCAGGGACTCCACAGAAAGAGGCCGAGAAAAAAGAGGAATAGAAAAAACGCCTGCCGGGACCCCAGAGCCATCGGACCTCTATATAGGGGACACACAGGGAACACAGCATAGGCCTCAACAAGCCGGGGCGAGGCGGCACAAGGCAGAGGAGGAAAACGCACTCGGAGGCAACCGTGGTTTTCAGGGAGGGAAGCGATTCCCCCCGAGCGCAGACGCACACCGCCCCGACTCCCCCGCGGGGCCCCATCCTGAGACGTAACACCACGGAAAATCCCGAGCACCAATGCACACCGCACCGGACTCACAGGACCGAGAGGCCCCGAAGCCTGGGCAGATTCCTTCTAGAGGACACGGCGGGGAAAATCAAGGCCTTTTTTAAGAAAAATGTGCGAGAGGCGCACGCTCTTCTAAGGCTTTGAGGACGGCTCCCGCAAGATAGAGCGAGCCGCAAATCAAAACAGTGCCCCGAGAACGCGCGAGAGCCTCGGCCCAATCGGCCACCGCGACAGCGGGGACGCCCTCGGCTTGCCAGAGCTCGACAAGCTGCTCTGGGGTAAAAGAAAGGCCCGCGTGTCCGGGAATGCCCACACAAAAGGCTCGCGCCGTGAGCGGGGCGAGCTCCCGGATCATGCCCGGGGCATCCTTATGCCCGAGGGCCGCAAAAATGAGGGTGAGTCTTTTCGACGCCGACCCCTCCGACCTCTCCGACGCCGCGAAGGCCGCGAAGGCCGCCTTGAACGAGGCGACCAGCTGCAAAACAGCCCCAGAATTGTGAGCTCCATCCAGCCAAATCGGGGTGTCTCGAGGCCGCAACGCGATGTCGGGCGTGAGCTGGCACCCTTGCTCAAACGCTCGCAGACGCTGGAGCCGCCCCGGCCAAAAAGCCCGAACCAAACCCCGAGCGATGGCCTGGTCTGTCACCTCGGGGAAAGAACGCCTCAAACGATGAAGAGCCAACGTCGCGAGACTCGCATTTTCATGCTGATGGAGCCCCCGAAGCCCCGGATAAGGAAGAGCTAGGGCCAAGTGCTGCTTCGGCTCTTCAACCCAGAGCCCCAAACCTGTCCGTCGGAACGTCCAGTCTCGTCCGAAAAAGGAGCCCTCTGTGCCGATTTTCTGCGCTTTTTTTTGCAAAAAAAGATTCACACCAGGGTCTTGAGGCCCACTCACAAGCGGGACCGCGCGTTTGAGAATTCCGGCTTTTTCGCGCGCAATCCGACGGAGAGAGCTCCCTAAAAACTCTTTATGGTCCAGCGAAATAGGCGTTAAAAGCGTCAGAATGGGGGTCTCGACGATATTCGTCGCGTCCAAACGCCCGCCGAGCCCTGTCTCCAGCAAGAGGCACGCCGCGGGGCTCTGGGAAAAAGCCAGAAAAGCCGCACAGGTCGTCAATTCAAAAAAAGTGATGGGGAGCTCGGCGTTTTTTTTCACCACAAAACGCAGGAGGTCGGCGAGATAATCTTCTTCGATGGCTTGGCCTGCCAGCACGATACGCTCGTGAAAGCGCACCAGATGCGGCGAGGTATAGCGGTGCACCGAAAGGCCGGCTTGCTCCAGCCCCGCTTGGATGAAGCTGAGCGTCGACCCTTTCCCATTGGTGCCCGCCACATGAACCACAGGAGGCAAATGCCTGTGCGGATGACCCAGAGCCGCCGCAAGCCGATAAACGCGCGCCAGCGACAGATCAATATAGTTCGGGTGCAAGCTCGAAACCCGAGCCAAGACCTGCTTCGACGGTTCTGAAAAAGAGGCCGGCACAACGAAAAAGACGAATTCAGAAAGAAGCCGACAAAAACAGGGAACGGGGACAGAGAACGGGCAGGACAGAGGCGGAGGCAGAGGCAGGCGGCACGCCCCCCGATAGAGAAGCCCCGCACCCCCGGTGCCGCGTCAGAGACGCGGACTCTCGGACAAAAAAGCGACCATAGCCGAGGAGAGAGGGTCAAACTGAGGGGTGGAGGACGCCGTCGCGACGTCTGTAGGCCCCTCGAAGCGGTCTAGGGCAGCCTCCCATAAACGCGTCGAAGCCAGCCCACCGTGGTGGCGAGGCCACGGGGGAAACATGAGAAACATGGGAAAGCCGTCTTTGAACCGCATGGTTCGCCTATAGCGCAAGTCATCATAGTCCATACCGGCCGCCTCCGTTCCTATGAGGGCATCGAAGCTAAACAGGCACTTTGCCTTGTTGTGCGGCTCTTTGTTTATATTGAGGTTTATATCAGGGTTTAGGTCGGAGTCGCCGTCCCGTTCCAAGGCGATAAGAGCCTCGGTCGTTTCACGCCCGAGGCCTAGACATTTTTTGAGGTCGGACACGGTGCGCATCCGCATCAGGTCATGGCTCGCCCTCTCGTCCGGCGTGCGTTTGGCGAAAAATCGGAAAATAGAGGAGTGGCGTTTAGGCATCGGCGGCGTCCTCCAGATAGGTCATCCAAGTGCCCATTATAGGCTCGCCTGTGGCACCTCGAAGCGGTCTAGAGCACCCGTCAGGCGCCCCATAAACGCGTCGAAGTTAAACAGGCACCTTGCCTTGTTGTGCGGCTCTTTGTTTATATTGAGGTTTATATCGGGGTCGCCGTCCCGTTCCAAGGCGATAAGAGCCTCGGTCGTTTCACGCCCGAGGCCTAGACATTTTTTGAGGTCGGACACGGTGCGCATCCGCATCAGGTCGTGGCTCGCCCTCTCGTCCGGCGTGCGTTTGGCGAAAAATCGGAAAATAGGGGAGTGGCGTTTAGGCATCGGCAGCGTCCTCCAGGTAGGTCATCCAAGTGCCCATTATAGGCTCGTCTGTAGGCACCTCGAAGCGGTCTAGAGCAGCCGTCAGGCGCCTCATAAACGCGTCGAAGCTAAACAGGCACCTTGCCTTGTTGTGCGGCTCTTTGTTTATATTGAGGTTTATATCAGGGTTTAGGTCGGGTTCGCCGTCCCGTTCCAAGGCGATAAGAGCCTCGGTCGTTTCACGCCCGAGGCCTAGACATTTTTTGAGGTCGGACACGGTGCGCATCCGCATCAGGTCGTGGCTCGCCCTCTCGTCCGGCGTGCGTTTGGCGAAAAATCGGAAAGCAGAGAGGTCGGGATTAGGCGTCATCCAAGCACCCATTATAGGCTCGTCTTTTAGATTGAAAAACGACATCCAGAGGACCAAGCCGACCAGACCGGGTCAACCCCACCCCCAGCTCAGACCGCGCACCCTCGTTCTCCCCAGGGTCCCCCAGGGTCCTCTAGAGTCCCCCTAGACCCCTAGTCCGCCGCCTGAGATAGCGCATCCACGGTAGACATGGGGTTGGCGGGAACCAGCGTGTCCGTTTGGTGCTCTGGCTGGCGCAGAGTCTTCTGGCACAACAGCTCCAGGAGCGAGGCAATTTCCTGCCGAGAGGCGTCGCGGTGGACGACTCTGTCCACCATGCCATGATCACGGAGATATTCGGCCTTCTGAAAATTCTCCGGGAGTGTTTCCCGGACCGTTTGCTCGATCACCCGCCGGCCGGCAAAACCGATGGTCGCCCCGGGCTCGGCCAGGTGAATATCGCCCAGCATCGCAAAACTCGCCGAAACGCCGCCCGTGGTCGGATGCGTCAGGAGAACTAAAAACGGCGTCGAAGAAGTCCGGAGCCACTGAAGAGCCGAAATCGTCTTCGGAAGCTGCATGAGCGAGACAACGCCCTCCTGCATCCGGGCCCCGCCGCTCGCGGTAATCACGAGAAGCGGCGTCTTCAACGCATGCGCCCGGCGCACGGCGGTCACAAAGCCCTCGCCGACGTTCTGGCCCATCGAGCCTCCCATAAACGCAAAATTAAAGATGAACACGACCAGATCTTGCTGCTGCAATTTCCCGGAGGCCACAATAAACGCGTCTTCTTCACGCAGACGCTGGTGCGTCTCGCGGAGCCGGTCCGTATAACGCTTCAGGTCACGGAACTTCAGAGGGTCCTCGGGCAGTTTCCGAACCTCGAGCTCCTCATAGTGGCCGCCGTCGAACAAATAACGCAACCGCTCCCGAGCCGGCCAGGGAAGATGATGGTCGCAATGCACGCAGACATAAAGATTCGTTTTCAACTCGCGGTGAAAGAGAGCCTTCTTACAGGCAGGGCACTTATGCCACAAATCGTCGGGAGTCGTGCGCGGACTCTGCTGACGCAGCCAATGGATGGGCGGACGAAAATAATTGGTTAACCAGGACATGGGTCTCGTCTCGTCTTAGGGGTCGGCATGCCCATGGCCACAATGGCCACAATGGCCACGGGGGCACGCTTGTGTCTATGCACCATATTCATTTCTTTGGGCATTCCTTTCATGCGTGTATCGTGTGCGTCTCTTGCGTTGTCCCGCCGCTCACGCCCGCATCCGAGCCCCGGACGGGTCGAAGGCGGGCACCGTCCGCAGACGCGCGGCGTGGTGCGTCCCCGAGAGCTCTATGGAAAAAGCAGGGCGACCGGCGGCACGCCCCTCATGCCCCTCAGAGCCGCGGCTTACATAAGCCGCCGGAATATAGCCCAAAGCCAAGGACTTTTCAACCCAGTGTCCGTATCCTCCCGAGGTCACACGGCCGATCACTTTATCGTCGCACCAGATAGGCTCGTCGCCGATGACGTCGGCCCCTTCCACGGCCACCTCAAACGTAACGAGGCGTTGGTGTTCAGAGCGGGGCTCTTTGGCCGCACGAGCCGCTTCCAAGCCGATAGCTTCCGAGCCGATAAAAGGGCCTTTGTGGAGGTCCACGAAACGCCCAAGCCCCGCCTCGTAGGGGCTGTAGACGGGCCGGTACTCGCGAGCCCAGCTGCCAAAGCTCTTTTCGACGCGCAACGCATTGAGAGCTCGCAAGCCGAACAGGCCCAGCGAAAAAGCCTCGCCTGCCTCGCGGATAGTGTCATAGAGCGTCGTGAGATAATCGCTCTCGACCCAGATTTCATAGCCCGTCTCGCCCGTGTAAGAGATGCGTCCAACCCATCCAGGAACCGGCCCAAGGGCGAGACGGCGAAAGCTCAAAAACGGAAAATCGCGCGTCGAGACCGAATCTCGCGTCAGCACCGCCATGAGCTCCCGAGCCCGAGGCCCCGCCAAAGCCAAACCGCACAGCCCGCCTCCGAGCGGCCGGATAGACACGGCTGCCGGCTTATGGGCCTCGAACCAACGCATGTGATAGGCCTCAGCGGTGCCCGAACCGAAGATAAAAAAGTGCTCTGGGGCTGTTTTAGCGATCGTAAAATCGCCGATCAGCTTGCCTCTGGGATTGAGCATGGGGCTGAGAACTAATTTGCCCTCCGCCGGCATGCGATTGGCCATGAGAAACGATAAAAACTTTTCGGCTCCGGGGCCTGTGACCTCGTATTTGGCGAAGCCGGAGATCTCTATCATCCCGACGCCTTGGCGTACATTTTTGCACTCGCTTTTGACGGACTCGAAATCGTTGGAGTGCCGGAAAGAGACGATATCGTGCGCTTTTTTCCCCTTACCGGCGAACCACAGCGCCTGCTCGAGAGCCCACATGTCGCCAAAAACGGCACCTTCCGCGCGCAAGCGGTCATAGATGGGCGTCGTGCGCAGAGGCCGCCCCGCTGGCAACTCTTCATTGGGGAAGCGGATGGAGAACCGCCGCGCATAGTTCTCGCGCACTTTGGCGTTGGTGTAAGCCATCGTCGCCCACGGCCCGAAACGCGCCACATCCATGGCCCAGACATCCGTGCCGGGGTCGTCTTCGGTCATCCAGTCGGCCAAAACGAGACCAACCCCGCCGCCTTGACTGAAGCCCGCCATGACGCCGCAAGCCACCCAGTAATTGGGGAGGCCTCGAACCGGGCCCAGCAACGGATTGCCGTCCGGGGCAAAAGTGAAGGGGCCGTTGATGATCTGCCGAATCCCGGCGGTGGCGTAGGGCGGATAGCGTTTGAACCCGGCACTCAGCGAGGGGCTGATGCGGTCTATATCCGGTGCCAGCAATTCATGGCCAAAGTCGGCGGGCGTCGTGTGCTCCGCCCAGGGGCGGCATTTTTTCTCATAGGTGCCGAGGAGCATCCCGTCGCGCTCTTGGCGCATGTAGAGTTCCGCTTCAAAATCTATGCAATGAACCAGTTCTTTACCGGTTTCTTCTTGATGCGCGACGACCTCTGGCATGGTTTCGGTCAGGAGATACATATGCTCCATCGCCAGAACGGGCAGCTCGAGCCCAACCAAGCGTCCGACTTCCCGCGCCCAGAGGCCGCCCGCATTCACGACGTGCTCGGCCTGGACCACCCCCTGTTCTGTGACAACGCGCCACCCGTCGCCGTTCAGACACGCGTGGAGCTCTAGCACGGGCGTGTTCAACGCAATCTTCGCGCCGAGCTTCTGAGCACACTTGGCATAGGCATAGGTGACACCCGAAGGGTCCAGGTGACCCTCCACCGGGTCGAAGAGGGCTCCGACAAAACAGGACTCGTCCATCAGAGGAAAAAGAGCCTTGGCCTCGCGGGCAGAGATCAATTCGGTCTCCATGCCGAGCGTCCGTCCTCGAGCGTGCGTCATTTTGAGCCAGTCAAAACGCTCTTGCGTGCCGGCGGCCATAATGCCCCCCGTCAGATGGAGGCCACAGGATTGGCCCGATTCGGCCTCCAGTTCCGCGTAGAGCTTGATCGTGTATTGCTGGAGTTTGGCCACATAAGGGTCGCCATTGAGCGTGTGAACCCCGCCCGCCGCATGCCAGCTCGACCCCGAGGTCAAAGTCTTGCGCTCCAGCAGAAGGAGCTCCGTCCATCCCTTTTTCGCCAGATGATAGAGGACGCTGCATCCGATGACGCCGCCTCCGATTACAACAACGCGTGCGTGTGTCTGCATTTATCTCATCCCCGGTTGAGCCGTTTCGTCGAGTTACGTTACGGGCCAGGCGTCATTTCCGTCCGAGTCGCAAAACGGCCAGCCCCACGTCCTTCTAGCATAATCGAATCGGTCGCCGCAATGGAATCCGAGAATTTCTTCAGTAAATCCTCCACCGTTAAAGAGCGCTTCGCCGTGGCGTCTATGTCAAAAACAATTTCGCCGCGGTCCATCATGATTGTGCGCGTCCCCGTCGCAAGAGCCGTCTGCATCGAATGCGTCACCATTAAAGCCGTCGCTCGGTCTCGCGTGATAAAATCAGAGGTCAAGGCTAGAACGCGCTCGGCCATCACTGGGTCAAGAGCCGAACAGTGCTCGTCCAACAATAAGAGCCGCGAAGGCCGAAGACTCGCCATAAGAAGCGCAACCGCTTGACGTTGGCCGCCGGATAAGGATTCCATCGGAGTTCGAAGGCGGGTCTCGAGGCCTAGACCGAGAAGGGCGACTCTTTCGGCGAAAAAGGACTCCAGCCGAGACGAAAGCGCGAAACGGAGCGTCCTCCTGGCGGGCCGCCTATAGGCCAGGGCCAGATTTTCGGCCACCGTCATGGCCCCGCAACTGCCCGCAAGCGGGTCTTGAAAAACGCGCGCCACAAACCGAGCTCGCTGCGGCGGCGTCAAAGGCGTGATGTCTTTGCCATCGATGCGAATCGCCCCACGCTCCTGGAGGATCTCGCCCGCAATAACGTTCAAAAGACTCGATTTGCCCGCGCCATTGGAGCCTATAATCGTGACGAATTCGTGCTCCTGGACGGTTAAATCGATGGCACGCAGGGCGTGCGTCTCGGCGGCCGTGCCAGGGTTAAAACGGACGTGTATGTCTTCCAGGCGAACCACGAGTCTTTTTCAAACGAAGCTGCTTCAAAAAATGCGGCAAAATTAGAGCAAGGGCCACTAAAAGGGCCGTTACAAAATTGAGATCACTCGCGCGGAAGCCCAGCCAATCCGACGATAGAGCCCAGGCCACCGCAAGCCTATATAGGACGGCTCCTACGATGGCGGCTAGGACGAGCATCAGAACACTCCGAGCCCGAAAGAGCGTCTCGCCTAAAATCACGGCGGCAAGCCCTAGAATAATGGTGCCCGCGCCGATGGTGGCGTCTGCAAAACCGACCCATTGCGCAAAAAGAGAGCCTCCGAGTGCCACAAGTCCGTTGGAAACCGCCATGCCACCATAGATCATCCAGCGCGTCTGGACGCCTTGACTCTGAGCCATGCGCCGGTTGAGACCCGTCGCGCGCATGGCCAACCCCGATTCGGTGTGCAGATACCAGATGAGACCAACAGCCATCAGGAAAACAAAAACGCCTAAGAGCCCAATCCGCGCCACAGTGATGTCTATAGGCAAAAGCTTGAGCCAAGAGACTAAAGTCCATTCCGAAAAAAGAGGAATGTTCGGCCGACCCATCACCCTCAAATTGACCGAAAAAAGCGCAATCATCACAAGGATGGAGGCTAACAAATGCAGAATGTTAAAACGCTGATTCAGAAAAGCCGTCACAAAGCCCGCCGCCATGCCTGCTAGGACCGACAGCCCCATCGCGAGAGGCGCAGAGGTCGCAAAATCAGCGATTAAAACGCCGGTTACCGCGGCTCCGAGCGGAAACGTGCCGTCCACCGTGAGATCGGGAAAGTCCAGAAAACGGAAACTTATCAGAACGCCAATCGCGACCGGGGCGTAAATGAGCCCCAGTTCTATGGCTCCAAAAAAACTTGTCCAGCTCACTTTGTTTTCAAGGCACACACCTCTCGTCGGGCTATAGAGTCGCGCTACACCGCGGTCGCCCTGCCGCGGGCCGCCCCGCAGGGGGTTGCTCCGCAACGGGTTGCCGACCGGCGCGCGCCCAGAGAAACAAAAGCGAGCCAAAAACGCACCCGCGGTACCCGCGCACACAGCAAAAAAATAGGCAGGAATGCGGAGAGAAGAAAGATCAAGAAAGCACGAAAAAGAGACCCGTGTAGGAGTTGCCCCTCTCGTGCGCCATGCTTTTTTGTGCTTTCTGTGACGGGTTTAAATAGGGCTCGTTCTTTTGTCAAGAGGCGTGTCGGTATTTGTTTGCTTTTTGCGTTTCCCTCGAGCTGCTGGCTCGAGGGGACGAGGCGGCCGCGGGGAGGCAGAGGCCAAAGCGGCGGCACGAGACGCACTCGCGGCTGGCGTCAGGTTATTGCTTTCACAATATAGTATCAGCTTCGGCGTGGCGGGCGGGAGGCTGTTTCGCAAGGCGGCGGGGGCGGCACGAGCCTCGGCGAAAGCGGGGCGAATTCGGCCAGGGCTCGCCCTATAGCGGGCGCGGGGCCAGGTGCGGGGCGTCAGGGGCCAGCATCCGTCCGCAGGCCGGGGGCTGCGTCATGGACCTCACCTATCGAGTCGAGGGTGGAGTGTTTCATTCTGCCCCGGAGGCCTTGCGGGCTTCAGTGAGGCCGGCCAGGGCGCGCTTTTGAATTGCGACGAGGGCATCGATAAGGGTGGAGGAGATTGCTTTGAGTTTGGAGATTGCTTTGAGTAGTTCTACTTCGTATTTGGGGCGGAATTGGGTAGTGAAGTCGGCTTTGCGAGCTCCGAGGTCGCCGTCGAGGTCGGCTTTGAGGGCAAAGATGAGGGCATATTCGGCGAGGGCCAAGACGAAGGGACTGTCGTCGAGGACTTCGTCGAGGTCAGGGGCGATCTCGGCGGCGTGGGCGAAGACGAAGTCAGGGGCGTATTTGGTGGAGAGGGCGAAGGCGAGGGCACTTACGGCGAGGCCAGGGGCGATTTCGGCGGCGAGGGCTTCGAGGGTTTCGACGAGGTCGCCGTCGTTAGCAAGGGCTTCGAGGTTTTCGATGAGGTCGCCGTCGAAGGTTTCGGGGGCGGAGGCGAGGGCGGCTTTGAGGGCTTCGAGGTCGGCTTCGAGGCCTGCCCCGTGGGTGGCGGCGAGGGCTTCGAAGGCGGCGAGAGCGGCAAGGGCGGCGATGCGGCCCAGGTTTTGCTCTGGGGCTTCGGCGAGGCCGGCCAGAGCGCGCTTTTGGGTTGTGACGAGGGTAGCGATAAGGCTGGGGGCGACGGCTTTGAGTTTGGTGATTATTTCGAGTAGTTCTACTTCGTATTTGGGGTTGAATTGGGTAGCGTATTTGGCTTTGCGAGCTTCGTATTCGGCTTTGCGAGTTTCGAATTCAGCTTTGCGAGTTTCGAATTCAGCTTCGAGGTCGCCGTCGAGGTCGGCGGCGAGGGCAAACATGAAGGCGTATTCGGCCAGGGCGAAGACGAGAGGGTCGTCGTCTAGGGTTTTGGCGAAAGCAGGGGCGATTTCGGCGAGGGCGGGGGCGATTTCGGCGGTGGCGGGGGCGATTTCGGCGACGAGGGCGGGGGCGATTTCGGCAGCAAGGGCTTCGAGGGTTTCGACGAGGTTGCCGTCGTCGGTAAGGGCTTCAAGGTTTGCGATGAGGTCGCTGTTGAAGGTTTCGGGGGCAGAGGCAAGTTTGGCTTTGAAGGTTTCGTGTTCGGCTTTGGAGATGGAGAGCATGATGGAGGTGATGGAGGTGATGGCTTCGAAGACGGCGAGGGCGGCGATGTCAGCCAGGACTTGTTCTTGGGTGGTGCACTTTTGGGCTTCGTCAAGGGCGGGGGTGCGAAACGCCTTGTTGAGGACGGGGCCGAGGAAGCGGAGGACGATAAGGGCGAGGATTAAGGCGGTGATAAGGGCGAAGTCGGTTCGTTCCATTGTTTATTTCTCCCTTGAAGGGGGTAGAAAAAAGGCGAGGGCGAAGCCATCTTCGAGTCCCTCGTAAACAAAGACGCGGGGGCGATTCGGATAGCGCCATCCAGCCAGGCGGTTCGAGAGAGAATACTGGCGGCGGCCCGTCCGTCTCAACAGCCGGGCAGAACCTCCAGCTCGCACCCTATCGTCGCGCCCTACTATAAATAGAAAAGGCCTGTCAACTTTTTTTTCGGTCGTCCAGCTCGCACCCTATCGTTGCGCTCCAGCTAGTATCGACTACAGCCGCAGGTCTGTACCTCCTTTCCCTATCTCGCGTCCGCAGCGAGATGATTTCCCCTGCCGGATATCCCGGATACCTTATTCGGAAGCGGCAGCCTGCTGGCGCAAGGTCTGAGAAACATATAGACCAATCTGAGCAGCTTTCTCCTCGTTGAGGACTAGAAAAGAGGACTGAACCGTCGTCGCGTCAATACTCCCAGGAGCCTCACCGTCCAAAACTCGCAGAACAATAGAACCCGTCTCACGCCCGACGTCTTTATAGTCGAAACCACTCGCCGCAACAGCCCCACGAGGAACCGCATTGGTGTCTCCCGCTACGACAGGGACATTGCGGAGATCCGCAACCTGCACAATGGCCTCAAAAGACTGAAATGCCGTGTTATCCGTCGGGATATAGAAAACATCTACTTTCTCAACAAGACTCTGAGCCGCACTGAGAACTTCCGACGATTTGGTCGCCACTGCCTCGTGGATCTCCAGCCCGAACGACGGCGCATGCTGGCGAATCAATTTGAGAAGCGAAACTGAATTGGCCTCTCCCGAATTATAGATCACGCCCACAGAACGACCCTGAGGCACAAGCTGCTTCACCAACTGCAAATGTTTGTCTATGGGGGTCAGGTCGCTCACACCCGTTACGTTGCCGCCCGGCTGCCTCATGCGCTTGACAATCCCCGCGCCCACCGGGTCCGTCACAGCCGAGAAAATAATCGGCAAATCCGTATCCGTCGCAACAAGAGCCTGAGCCGAAGGCGTCGCAATCCCAACCATGACGTCCGGCCTCAGACCGATGAACCGGTCCGCAATCTGCTTCGCCGTCGCAGGGCTGCCTTGAGCACTCTCATAAATGAAATTGAGATCCACGCCCTCCTGATAGCCCGCCTCGTTCAAACGTTCCAGAATGCCGTCCCGGACCGCATCCAGAGCCGGGTGCTCTACAATGGCCGTAACGGCGACAGTCCGAACGCCCGAAGCCTGCTGAGCTAAAGCAAGCCCCACCGGGGCCAAGGCCGAAAGCAAAAAAAGCACAAAAGAGACTAAAAATTTCTTCATGGTGAATCGTTCCTCCGCAAGAACATCATACAAAAAATAACGAAAATAACGCAAGTCAGCGTATAAAAAAGCACAAAGGACCAGAAAAGTAAAGACCTAGTTCACAACGATTGCACGCCGAGACCTGCACGCCGAGACTCGCACGCCTCCCGGCCGCAGCTCACCCCCGCACCGGGCCGGGTGGTGCCCGGACAACGCGCCTGATTCTCGAAGCCACGCCCGCCTCCATTCACGCCGTCCTCAAGGGTCGCTTTTATCTTTGGTCTATCGCTGACTTATCTTTAGGTTCGTCCTCTGGGTTTTCTTCAGATTCGTTGCCGTCCCTGGATTCGTCTTTTTTTTTGTCCCGCCGCCGTCGTTCAATCCGGTCGACCACGGCATCTTTATAAGAGAAGAGGCCAGGGCAGAGGCTGCAAGCTTTTTTAAGGGAGCGAGAATAGGAACAAGAACAGGAAGCACGGGGAATCGTTTCTCCGCAAGAACGTCATACAAAAAATAATAGAAGACGGTACATAAAAAAGCACAAAGGACCCGAAAAGTAAAGATCCGGTTCACAAAGACCGTGTGCCGAGGATTGCACGCCGAGACCCGCACGCCTCCCGGCCGCAGCTCACCCCCGCACCGGGCCGGGTGATGCCCGGACAACGCGCCCGAGTCGAAGCCACGCCCGCCTCCATTCACGTCGCCCTCGAGGGCCGCTTTTATCTTTGGTCTATCGCTGACTTATCTTTAGGTTCGTTCTCTGGGTTTTCTTCAGATTCGTTGCCGTCCTTGGATTCGTCTTTTTTTGGCTCACCGCCGTCGTTCAATCCGGTCGACCACGACATCTTCATAAGAGAAGAGGCTGCAAGCTTTTTTAAGGGAGCGAGAATAGGAACAAGAATAGGAAGCACGGAGAATCGTTCCTCCGTAGGAACATCCTACAAAAAATAACGAAAATAACACAAGGCAGGGTGTAAAAAAGCACAAAGGACCCAAAACGTGAAGACCCGGTTTACACGATTTCGTGCCGAGACTTGCACGCCTCCCGGCCGCAACTCAACCCCGCACCGGGGGCCGGGTGGTGCTCGGACAACGCGCCTGATTCTCGAAGCCACGCCCGCCTCCCGGCCGCAACTCACCCCCGCACCGGGGGCCGGGTGGTGCCCGGACAACGCGCCCGAGTCGAAGCCACGCACGCCTCCATTCACGCCGTCCTCAAGGGTCGCTTTTATCTTTGGTCTATCGCTGACTTATCTTTAGGTTCGTCCTCTGGGTTCTCTTCAGATTCGTTGCCGTCCCTGGATTCGTCTTTTTTTTTGTCCCGCCGCCGTCGTTCAATCCGGTCGACCACGGCATCTTTATAAGAGAAGAGGCCAGGGCAGAGGCTGCAAGCTTTTTTAAGGGAGCGAGAACAGGAACAAGAACAGGAAGCACGGGGAATCGTTCCTCCGCAAGAACGTCATACAAAAAATAATAGAAAACGGTACACAAAAAAGCACAAAGGACCCGAAAAGTAAAAACCTAGGTCACAACGATTGCACGCCGAGACCCGCATGCCTCCCGGCCGCAACTCAACCCCGCACCGGGCCGGGTGGTGCTCGGACAACGCGCCTGATTCTCGAAGCCACGCACGCCTCCATTCACGCCGTCCTCAAGGGTCGCTTTTATTGCGGGTCTGGCTTTAGGTCCGCTTTTGTTTTTGGCTAGTCTCGCCTCCAGCTCGCGTTTAAACCCGTCGACCAGATCTTTCCCAAGGAAAGACAGCGTACAAAAAGCACAAAGGACCCAAAACGTGAAGACCCGGTTTACACGATTTCGTGCCGAGACTCGCACGCCTCCCGGCCGCAGCTCAACCCCGCACCGGGCCGGGTGGTGCTCGGACAACGCGCCCGAGTCGAAGCCACGCCCGCCTCCATTCACGTCGCCCTCGAGGGCCGCTTTTATTTCGAGTCTGGCTTTGAGTTCGCTTTTGTTTTTGGCTAGCCTCGCCTCCAGCTCGCTCTTAAACCCGCCGCCGGGTGCATAAACGACGCACTCGACTCAAACCCACTCACGCCGCCCCCTCGAGGGCCGCTTTTATCTTTGGGGGCGTTTCTGTCTCCGTCCCTGGCTTGTTTCGCTTCCGAGCCCGTCCGACCCGAGCCCGATCAGGAGGAGGGCTTTCCGCTCAGCTTCTCGTCGCCTTTTTGGGCCATTTTTTTGGCCACAACGATGACGGGCTTCATCGCCTGGAGAACCTCGTCGTCTAAATGACACATGATCTCGTGCCCAGGGGCGAGGACACGGTGTGGCGGCAATTCTTTCTCACACAGCCCCTCAATTTTGTGCGGGCAACGCGTCTGAAAAGGACAGCCCGGCGGCGGGTTGAGAGGCGAAGGAAGTTCGCCTCCCAGGACAATGTTTTTTTTCTCAATGTCCGGGTCGGCCACGGGCACAGAGGATAAAAGAGCCTCTGTATAAGGATGATACGGCGGCGCAAAAACCTGCTCCGTCGTGCCCTGCTCGACAATATGACCGAGATACATCACAACAACGCGGTCGGATAAATAGTGCACAAGGGCTAAATCATGGCTGATGAAAATCAGAGTCGTCCGATTCTCGCGCTGGAGATCCGTTAAAAGACGAACAATGGCAGCCTGGACAGAGACATCTAAAGCCGAAACAGGCTCGTCGGCGACAATGAGATCCGCGCCTCCCGCAAAAGCCCGGGCGATGCCAACCCGCTGCTTCTGACCGCCCGAGAGCTGACGCGGCCGGCGCCGCGCGAACTCGCGCGGCAGCTGAACCAGATCCATGAGCTCGTTCGTTTTGTCTCGGACCTGAGCCGCCGACAGAGGCCGATCGCTGAAAAGTTTCAGAACCCGACCTAACTGCCCGCCAATGGTGTGACTGGGGTTGAGCGTGTCAAAAGGGTTCTGAAAAATCATCTGCAGATTGCGCCGAAGCTTCTTGGGGCGCCGCCGAACCCCGATCTTTTCGATGGAGTCTCCCAGAAAATGAACCCGACCCGACGTCGCTTTTTCCAGACCCAAGATCACTTTGGCGAAAGTCGATTTGCCACATCCAGACTCGCCCACAATCGCCAGCGTTTCTGCCTCACGCACATCGAAAGAGAAGCCCTGGTTTGCCTTAATCGTCCTGGAAACTTTGCCCGACAATAAGCCCTGGACGGTCGTGTCGGCGATCTCGTAATGCTTCACGACGTCTTTGATCTCCAGGACAGCGTCGCCGATCTCAGCAGGCGGTTCGCCGGCGGCCGCGGCCTGGATAGACAGATCTATGTCTTTGTAGCGCGCACACCGCACCGTGTGTTTCTCTCGAACCTGCGTCATGGCGATGGGCTTTTGCCCACACTGAGCTTCCTCAAAATAGTCGCACCGCGGCCCAAAATAGCACCCAATCGGCCGCTGGTTCGGTAGAGGAAGCTGACCAGGAATCGTCCGCAACGGCCGTACCGTCTTATCCAGACCCGGAAGAGGGAGGGAATTCATCAAGGCAGAGCTGTAAGGATGGCTCTTATTTCTGAAAATCTCGGTGGTCGGCCCGACCTCCACGGTCTGACCCGCGTACATCACACAGGTCTTGTGACAGGTCTCCAGAATGAGCCCTAGATTGTGGCTTATGTAAATCATGGAGGTCCCGTAACGCTCGGCGATCTCTTTGATAAGCTCGACAATGCCGGCTTCCACGGTCACATCTAGAGCCGTCGTCGGCTCGTCCAAAAGCAGAAGCTTGGGGTTCGATAACAGCCCCATCGCAATCACAATGCGCTGCTGCTGCCCGCCAGAAATCTGGTGCGGATAGGCCTTCATGATGCGCTCTGGGTCCGGGAGACGAACGCCCTCCAGAACTTCCAGACAGCGCGCATGAGCCGCCGCCTTCGACATCTCCGTATTGTGCGTCAGAGGGACCTCTATCAGCTGACGCCCCAACGTTACCGCAGGATTGAGCGAACGCGTCGGCTCTTGATAGATCATCGCAATCTCGGACCCCCGAATCTCGCGGAGCCGTTTCTCGGAAGCCTGGAGGAGATCTTCTCCAAAAAACTCTACGGAACCGGACTTCACATACCCGTTCTTCCCGAGATAATTCATCACCGCTAGAGCGACCGTGCTCTTGCCGCAACCCGATTCGCCGACAATGCCGACAGCCTCGCCCTGGTGAACGCTGAGATTGAAATCTACAACCGCAGGGACCTCGCCAGCACGCGTCCGGTACGAGAGACACAAATCGCGACACTCTAAAACAAGTTGTTTTTCTTCTTTCATCCGATTTTTCCTCTTTCCATGTGGAACCTCCGGTGCCAAGCTAGCGGGCTTTCACCCTCGCCCGTCTTGGCGGCGTGCCGCCTGTGTCAGGTCAATCCCAGGTCAATCCCAGGTCAATCCCGGGTTTAATCTCTGGCGGAGATCTCGCGCAGACCGTCTGCCAATAAATTCAGCCCCAGAACAAACGAGCTGAGAGAAATGGCCGGAATAAGCACCGCATGAGGGGCAATATAAGCCAGAGACCGTCCCGCGTTAATCATGCCACCCCAATCCGGATGCGGCGGCGGGAGACCCAGACCTAAAAAGCCCAGAACCCCAATGGAAATCGTCGTGTACCCCATGCGGAGACAGAAATCTACAATGAGAGGCCCCCGAACATTGGGCAAAATCTCTACGAGCATGATGTAGAGACTCGATTCGCCCCGGGTTTGAGCCGCAAAAACATACTCCGACGACCGGACGTCCAAAGTCAAAGCCCGGACAATGCGGAAAATACCAGGAGAGCTCGCGAAAGCCACCGCGATGATGACGTTCTGTCCGCTCGCCCCAAAACGCACGATGATGATGACGAAAAGAACAATGACTGGAAAACTCAGGACGACATTGGCCAAGAAGGACAGAATCGTGTCCGTCAAGCCACGAAAATAACCCGCGGCCAAGCCCGACATGATGCCAATCGCAAAAGCGATAATCGTCGCAAGCGTGGAATAAATGAGAACACTGCGGGCTCCATAAATGATCCTCGAGGTGATATCACGCCCCAGTTTATCCGTCCCGAGTAGGAAAAAATCCCCCTCAGAGGTGCTCCACATGGGCAAAATGGTATCGTACTGAAAAGTCGGGTCGTAAGGGGCAAGCCAATGCGCGAAAGCTCCCAGAATAATCCAGAACAAGACAAGCCCCGTTCCAATCATCGCGACAGGACTCTCGCGGAGCAGTTTGACTCTGTTCCAATACGTCCGCAATATGTGCAAAAAAGGCCCCACCTAACGCCTCCGGAGTCTCGGGTTGAGAAGCCAGTAGCCCATGTCTCCTAGAAGCTGCGTCGCCAGAACGACCAGGACGGTGATGAGCGCACAGGCCTCTACCAGATAAACATCATTACTGAGGCCAGCCTGCAAGAGAACGTCGCCAAAGCCGCGAAATCCGAAAAAATACTCCACGACAATCACCCCCGACAACAGCCAGGGCAATTGGAGCAAAATAACCGTGTAAGGCGCCACCAAGGCATTGCGAATGGCATGCCGCCAAATCACAGTCCGATACGGGAGTCCCTTCAAAACAGCCGTGCGAATGTATTGGCTGTTCATCACCTCAATCATAGAGGCCCGCTGAATGCGCGCAATATAGCCCGTGGCGTAAATGACAAGCGTCATGACAGGCAAAATCAATTCGGGGATGTTGAAGCCACTCCGAAAGCCGCTCGTTCCAGGCAAAAGCCCTAAGAGATAAACAAAAACAAACGAAAACAAAATGGCCGAAGCATATTCTGGGACCGATGTCGTGAAAATGGAGACGACGGAGATGACTCGATCGCGCCGCGAGCCCTCCCGAACGCCGGCCATAATCCCCAAAAACAGCGACAGAGGCACCATCACACAAAAAGTGACAAGCCCCAGAATCGCCGTATTTCCCAGACGCTTGCCTACAATGGAGGCAACCGGCTCGTTATAGACAATGGAATTCCCGAAATCAAAATGCAACGCATCCCAAACCCAGTTAATGTACCGGAGAAAACTGGGCACATTATAGCCGTTGTTCTCTAGCCAAAGGGCCCTCTGAACATCCGTGGAGTACGGGCCCAGAACGTAAACAACGACACGCTCTGGGTCGTACTCCATGATCATAAAGACACACAGAGAAACGACAAAAATTGTGAGCAAGAAGGCCGCAAGGCGTTTGAGAATTATGAAAAGCACAAGCTTACGGGACCTCTTAAGCTTCAGCCCCAATTCCGAAGGAGACCAAGGAGACCAAGGAGACCGACGCGCCGAATCACGCCAGTCCAACCTAGTCCCAGCCAGCAGCCGGCCTCTAGCCCGCCGACCCGGCAGACCGTCCCGTGCTGCGTGGCGGGTCTCACGGCGAAGTCTTTCCCGGCCCCGGCCTTCTGCTTTCAAACGTCTCGAGTTTCAAAGACACCACCTCTGACAAAACACCCCTCTCTCCGAGATGCTCTCGGGCAGTCAAGTCAGGCCACGCAATCAGGCCATCCAAACCGTGCGGAAGTCGTGGAAACTCGACGGATGGAGCTCAAACCCTTGGATGCGCTTGTTCTTTGTGGCGAAAATCGACCGCCACACCGACTGGATGATGATCCCATCGTCCTGAAGCATAGCCTCCATTTGTGCCATAAGAGGGCGACGCTGATCCGGGTCGGCCAAGGAGGTCGCCTGGTCAATCAGCGCATCGAATTCGGGGTTGTTGTACTTCGTCTCGTTCCAGACGGCCCCGCTCCGATAGGCGAGCACATAGACCTGCGTGCCGAGAGGGCGCGGATTCCAGGACGTAAAACTAAAGGGCCAGTCGTTCCACCTCGTCCAATAAGTGGCGCCGGGCATAACCTGAAGTTTCACGCGGACCCCGATGCGCCCAAACATATCTGCCACAGCCTGGCAGGCATCCGACTCCCAGATGGGGTCATTGACGCAGATGAGCGTGACCTCGCGTTCCGCCTCCGGCACACCGGACTCCTCCAGCAGCCTTTTGGCTTTGGCGACGTCCTGCCGGAAGGGAGGCAGCTCGGCATATTCGGGATGACTCGGGGAGGCATGATGATTCTCGGCAACCAGTCCGAAGCCGCGCTGAGATTTGTCGATGATCTCCTGTTGGTCCACCGCAGCGAGAAGTGCCTGACGGAATTTTTTGTTGGAAAAGAGAGCTTCGTTGACATTGAACCGAGCCACCCCTGTCCGATTGGTGACGGCTGTGACCAAATCGACGTCTCCGAGTCTCTCATAGACTTCGACCTGGTCGGCATTGGTCTCGTAATTGATGTCTATCTGGTCCGAGACAAAAGCATTGATCTCGGCATTTTTGTCGGCCCCCAGGTCCTGGATTTCTATGCCTTCAATATAAGGACGTTGACCCCAGTAGTTCTCGTTGCGCTTATAGCTCGCCCCTTGACCCACCTCGTAAGCCAGAAGCTCGAAGGGGCCGGTGCCGACGGGGTTTTCCACCCAGTTCGCACCTTTGGCCTCGAAGTCGCGGTGCTGGATCGAGGTCGGATAGTCTCCAAGGCTCGGCACGAGGGCGATGTCTCCCGACGACAGCGTGAGACGAATCGTATGCGAATCCAGCTTTTCAATAGCCCCAGGACGCTCGCCATAGACGATTTGCTCGTTGCCATTGTCGTCCGTGATGCGGTCCACTTCGTGGGCCAAGCCGAGCATACGACTCTGGTTGGAAGAGCCTAAATCCGCCCGCAACCAGCGTTTGAAATTGAAAATCACGTCGTCGGCCTCGAAGGCATCGCCATTGTGCCACATGATGCCTCGGCGGAGCCTGAACGTCCAGACGGTCGCATCTTCATTGGCTTCCCAGGATTCCGCGAGCCACGGCTCGAGGGCACCGTTGGGCCGCCAGTCGATCATGTATTCATTGACTTGGCGCACAGCCACGCCGTGCTCGGACCACTCGGCCAGAGCGGGGTCAAACAGAGCCCGGACGCTCATGGACATCCGGACGGTGCCCCCCTCTTTGGGCGTCTGGGCCAGGACGGGCGGGGCCCATTTGAGACCAATCATCGCATAAGCCGCGGCCGTCGTCGCGCCAAGAGCCGTCGCCGTGCTGATGAACTCGCGACGGTCCATCTTGAAGTCGCGCACACGCTCGGCGAGCCTCGGGATAGAAGGATGAAGTTTCGCCGATTCGCTCAGCATGGGGTGCGCACTTTTTTTCACAATATTCATAACTTTTGAACTCTTCCGACAAACACTAAAACAACACACAAAAAAACCGGGCCTACGGACAGGCGAGAAAAACACGCCCGTCGCCTCCCTTTCCGGACGAGGAAGCTCCGAGAAGTAGAGCAAAAAACAGCTCTGGACCCTATGAACGCTCGGAGCCACTCGAGTCTCCCTTCCCCCAATGGGGAGGGGCAGGAAGACTAGGCTAGAACGCATGCAAACAGAATGTCAAGAGGACTTAAACTTTTTTTTTCAATAAACGACATTTTTTTTCGATATACGCCTCGAGAGCCCCCCATGCATGCCTCAAGCGGGCGAAATGTGAAAAAACTTGACCTTTGAGTCGTGAATCTCTACCATGGAGGCCGCCGAGGGAAGCTCGAGAACCTCGCAGAAGCGACAGAAAGGACGAAACCAAGATGGCAATCACGGAACAAGAAACACCGCCGGGAATACCGCCCGGCATACCATCCGGGGGCAGTTTGAAACTGCCCGCTCGGCCCCTGCCTCGGACGGCCCGGGTGGCGAGTGTGGAACAAGAACTGGCTCAATTCGTGGCGGTTACCGTGGATGAGCAGCTCTTTGGTTTTCCCATCTCTTTCGTCCAGGACATTTTTGAACGAGCCCCGGTGACGCGTGTGCCTCTGGCTCAGTCCTATGTGTGCGGGTTGCTGAATCTGCGCGGTCGAATCGTGACCGTTCTGGACCTCAGAGCGATTTTAGCCCGGCAGACGCTGCCCGTGGAGAGCTATCGTTTCCTCGTCAACGTCAACCACGGCGGCGATTTTTACAGCTTTCTGGTCGACCGCGTCGGCGATGCGATGCGTATCGACGACCAGGCGATTTTACCCGTGCCGACCAATCTCGAGCCGCCCGTCCGAAAAATCTCCAGAGGCGTTGTGCGCCTCGAGGATGCCATCGCGGTCATTATTGACCCAGAGGCCTTGATGCGGGCGATCACGCTCGGGCCCGGGGCGGGGGCTGGACGCTCGGGGGCGCGCAGAAAACTGAGCCCAGACGGAACCGGTGCCCATTGGGCTTCTCTGATGTCCTGAGAGGAAGACCTCGGGAGCCCCTCCTCCCGAACCCTCTCCCCACAAAAATACCTAGAAAGACCCAAAATGCCTCCCGGGGCGTCTCTTTTTTGAATGACCTATGGCATCGATAATCCTATGCGCCACGCGCCGCCTCTGGCCCTGGAGGCCATGGTGCGAGCAGGCCAAGAAGCAGGGGGACAGTTTTTCCTGCTCTGGGAGGGCGACGTCGCCTCGGCGTGGGTGGACTATAATCGCCACATGAACGAGGCTTATTACGCGCTGATAAGCAGCTTCGCGACCGACCGCTTGTTGACGGCGACAGGGCAGGTTGCCCCTGAGGGGTTCGCCTCTGGCGAGGGGCCCTCGGAGGCCCGAGCCGCCAAAACGGTCTTTACCGCCGAGTCTCATATCCGCTATCTCGCCGAGTGCAAACAACACCAGCCCCTCAAAGCCTATTTCCGACTTCTAGGATTCGACCAGAAACGTCATCATCACGAAATTTTAATTTGTCACGCGGGTGGCTCGGACGCGGCGGTCCCGGGGACCCCGGCGGTCCCGACGTCCCCGGCTTGCGTCATAGAGCAAATGCTCTTGTGCTACGACCAACAGGCGGAACGCGTCGGAACCTGGTCCGACGAAGCCAAGAGCTGGCTTCTCAAGATTTTCGAGGCTCAACAAGGGTTGGCTCTGACGCCTTCTTTCGCGTATCTGTTCCGCGTGCGAGGCCCCGAAGCCCACAGTGTGCTCGGGGTGCTGGAAACAAGCCCTCGACACCCCGAGGAGGCCTGAGTCCGAAAGACGGGCAAAGGCCAATCTCTTCTTTTTATACCCCTTGACCCACAAGGGGAGTCGTATTATAAAGGCTCTGAAATTATATTATAAAGACTCTGGAAATCACCCCTCACAAGTCTGACGCGCCCGGGTATGCCCGGGTACGCAAAGCAGGCTTGTGCCCCAACCCCTCGTCGTGAGGCCCACGGCCGTGACGCGGGCCCGTAGCTCAGCTGGTAGAGCAACTGACTTTTAATCAGTGGGTCACAGGTTCGAATCCTGTCGGGCTCATTTTCTCTTTGTTGCCTGCGCTCACGCCCCCAGGAACATCTGAAGCGGCGGGGCGACTAAATAAGCGCACCCCAGGCCCGCGACGGCGGCGCCTGCGATTTGTCGAATCGCAACCTGCCGAGGCGTGGGAAGACGCGCAATGAGACGCGATAAACTCAGGATAATCGCAAAAGACGTCAGGCTTAAGCCTAAGAGATAAAACCCAATAAAGCCTTGTTCTAGGCCGAGCATCTCTTGGGCAAAGGCGGAGCCGTGAAAAAGCCCGAAAACAAAAAAACCCACATACCAATGGGCGGGCTTGAGACGCAACCACCCCACGCCTCCGAGTCCGACGACCAGGACGGAAACCGCCAGAAGGAGCGCCGATGGTAAGGCGTCCAACGCCGCAAAAAAAGGCACACCGCCATAAACAAGCAGAGACCCACTCACAGACGCCAGCACAAAAAGAGCCGCTAAACGCCAGCCTAAACCCGTGAGCCAGGCCAAAATGCCGGCTCCGAGCAAAAAAGCAAAATGATCCGGCCCCAAAAAGGGGTGAGCAATGCCGGATAAGAAACTCGCCCCGGGCGTCTGAGGCAGAAGCCCATCTAGAGGATGATGCCCATAAGCTAGCCCGGGCACACTCAAAGCGAACCCCGAAACAACCCCAGAAACAACCCACAGAGGCCCCAAAAGAAAGCGCCGAGCCCAGCGCACATAACACCCACGACAAACCACTGTTTTCATAAAACCTCCCTAGAGAAGAGAACTAGGCGAAAAATAGCAAAAAATAAGAAAAGGACGGGAGTTTTCTAGCCTAGGCCTCTTGGGTTTGTCAAATTTTGTCAACCAATTTGTCAAAGAGCCTCGAAGACGCGGCGCGAATCGGCACGAATTCAAGCCTATTTCAGAAGATAGGAGAGCCCAATGCCGATGGAGGGAATAGGATAATAGGAAACATCGGGCTGGAGTTCATCTTCCGTCAGGTCAACACCGCGGTCCGATTCAAGGTACGAGGTCAAGAATTCGTTGTCCGACTGGATATTGAGCGAAACAGCACTGGCCGGGACCACGTCTACGCGGAGATAGGTGTGTAAAACGACCCTGTCCGAGAGCCGGCCTCGATACCCCGTCTCTAAGCCATAATAGAAGAGGTCGTCTATATCGACTTTGATCTTATGGCCCCTGTCGGAAAAATTCTCTCCCGCATATTCGTTGGCGTAGTCCACGGCCAGGTCCTGATTCGTGTTGTTGACTTGCTCATCGAGAACCTCATCCTCCGTGTCGACAGTCAGAGAATGGACCTGCACATCGCCCGCTCGTCCCTCAACGAGGAAGGCCAGCGACGAGATCATCCCAAAACGCACGCCGAAGAACCAGGTCGAATCATAGAGGGACTCGGGTTCCAAGGTGAATCGATAGCTCAAACCCAGGCGCGTATAGTCCACCTGCACATTGGCCGTCAGCGGGACCTCCAGGTCAGAGCGGAAGGCTATGTCCGCCGGAAAGTCGGGGTTGGTCTCACGCGGATCGATAGTTTCGACTTCCCGGACCACGTCGTCGGTCGGGACGTCGAAGGCAAAATCACCGCTTTGATAATCCCCCTGATAGACCTCAAAGGAACTCCCTCGGAGAATCGTGAAGTCTATTTTCACGGCCTGGTGGTCGGTCGTCTTGAACAAAAGTCCCAGATTCGGGGTATAGAGATGCCCGCCCGACGCGACAAAGGTGAGGACATCTAAAATATCACTTTCGAGAGCAAAACGCGGTGCAGGTGCAGAACCCGTTTCCAGCGGCGGCGATGGGTCGGCTTCCAGGGGCGGCGGCGGCAGGTCGGCTTCTTGCTGACTGAGGTAAATATGCTCTGTGTCTTGCTGTGGGCCGCTCGAAACAAGGGTCGAGAAACGACTCAAACGACTCTGGGCATAAAGCTCGGACGTCCCTAGACTCGGCAAGAAACGAAAAAGAGGGCTCTGGACTTCGGGCGTCGCCCCGCCTGCCTGTAAAAGATAGAAAAGAGCGAAAAAAAAGAAAAGAAAAAAAACGACCGCCCCCCGAGAAAACACGCACGAACATAAAAACCGAAAGGCCTCCCTCCCCGAAAGAGTCGTACAGAACGACCTACAGGTCGCAAAACCGCTGTTCTCATAAAACTTCCCTAGAGAACTAGGCGAAAAACAGCAAAAAATAGGAAAAGGACGGGAGTTTTCTAGCCCAGATCTCTTGGGTTTGACAAATTTTTCAAAAAATTTGTCAAAGAGCCTGTGAAAAAAATCACACACTGTTCCTGTTTTATCCTCCCGGGTGCCCCCCGGACGGACCGGACACCGAGAATCGGCGCGAAT
Source organism: Alphaproteobacteria bacterium (assembly GCA_965203415.1). GTDB lineage: Bacteria > Pseudomonadota > Alphaproteobacteria > CBDBCS01 > CBDBCS01 > CBDBCS01. Next base: position 1,701,037 of record CBDBCS010000006.1, read on the forward strand.
TCAAGCCTATTTCAGAATATAGGATATCCCAATGCCGAAGGAGGGAATAAAATAATAGGAAACATCGGGATTGAGGTCCTCTTCCGTCAGGTCAAAATCGCGGTCTGTTTGAAGATAGGTGACCAGGAATGGGTTATCCGACCGGACACTGGCCGAAACGGCATTGGCCGGGACCGTGTCTACGCGCAGATAGGTGTGTATAGCGACCGTGTCCGTGAGCCGGCCTCGATAGCCCATCTCTAAGCCATAATAGAACACATCGTCTATATCGACTCTGACATTATGGGTTCTGTTGGAAAAACCGTCCTCGGCGTCGTCCACAAATTCGTTGGCGTAGGTAACGGACTCTGTCTGAGAATCGTTGTTGATAGCCTGATCGAGCGTATCATCGCCTGTGTCGACAGTCAGAGAATCGACATTCACATTGCCCGTTCGTCCCTCAAAGAGGAAAGTCAGCGACGAGATGATTCCCAAACGCACGCCGAAGAACCAGCTCGAATCATAGACGGACTCGGGGTCCCAGGTGAGCCGATAGCCGAAGCCCAGGCGCGCATATTCCGCCTGCACCTTGGCAGACAGCGGGACCTCTAGGTCAGAGCGGAAGGTTATTTCGTCCGGAAAATCTGTAATAGGGGGATCACGGTCACGCGGGTCAGTCGTGTTGGCTCTCTGGGCAGCGTCGGCGGTTGGGACGTTAAAGGTAAAATTATCGCTTCGATAGTTCCCCTGATAGACACTAAAGGCACTCCCTCGGAGCACCGTGAGCTCTACTTTCATAGCCTGGTGGTCGGTCGTCTTGAACAAAAAGCCCAGATTCGGCCCATAGGGATTCCCGCCCGACACGACAAAGGTGAGAGCGTCTAAAATCTCACTATCGAGGGCATAACGCGGGACAAAACCCCTTTGCAGCGTCGGCGGAGTCGCTTGCCGACTGGAGGAAGAACGCCCCGTGCGTTGCTGGCGGCCGCGTGAAAAAATGGTCGAGGAACGACTCTGAGCGTAAAGCTCGGGCGTCCCGAGGCTCGGCAAGAAACGAAAAAACGAGCTCTGGCTGCCGGCGGGAGGGCCTCCTGCCTGCAGAAGGCAGAAAAGAGCGAAAAAAACAGAAAAGAAAAAAAACGACCGCATCCCGAAAAAACAAGAACGAGGGAAAGAAGAACGAGGGAAAGAAGAACGGAAAAGCCTTCGGTCCCGAAAGGGACGCCCCGAGGGACTCTCCGGGTGTCTCCGGCTGCGTGCCCAGCCGAGAGACGGAAGAAACACGGAACAGCCCCTCGAGCCACCTCCAGCTCGCGACAAGGGCAACAAGGCCCGGGAGAACCGGGAGAACCGGGAGCATCTGGAGACTCGGGCTCTGGGTTGCGTGAGGTCCCCAGACCGCCTGGCGTCCCCAGGTCGCACGGTATCCCTAGGTTGCACGGTGTTCCCAGGTCTCAGGGTGTCTCCGGGTCGCATGGTGTCTCCGGGTCGCATGGTGTCCCTATGTTGCATGGTGTCCCTATGTTGCATGGGGTTCCCAGGTCGCAGGGTGTCTCCAGGTTGCGGGGTGTCCTCATGTCGCAGGGTTTCCCCAGGTTGTATGGTTTCCCCAGGTTGCACGGCGTCCCTAGGTTGCACGGTGTCCCTAGGTCGCACGGTTTCTCCAGGTCTCAGGGTGTCGCCGGGTCGCACGGTGTTCCCAGATCGCACGGTTTCTCCAGGTCTCAGGGTGTCTCCAGGTCGCATGGTGTCCCTAGGTTGCAGGGTGTCGCCGGGTCTCAGGGTTTCCCCAGGTTGTATGGTTTCCCCAGGTCTCAGGGTGTCTCCAGGTCGCACGGCGTCCCTAGGTCGCACGGTGTCCCCAGGCCTCAGGGTGTCTCCGGGTCGCATGGTGTCTCCGGGTCGCATGGTGTCTCCGGGTCGCATGGTGTCTCCGGGTCGCATGGTGTCTCCGGGTCGCATGGTGTCGCCGGGTCGTACGATATCCCTAGGTTGCACGGTGTTCCCAGGTCTCAGGGTGTTCCTAGGTCTCAGGGTGTCCCTAGGTTGCACGGTGTCTCCAGGTCGCACGGTGTCTCCAGGTCGCACGGTGTCTCCGGGTCGCACGGTGTTCCCAGGTTGCACGGTGTTCCCAGGTCGCACGGTGTTCCCAGGTCGCACGGTGTTCCCAGGTTGCACGGTGTCCCTAGGTCGCACGGTTTCCCCAGGTCTCGGGGTGTTCCCAGGTCTCAGGGTGTCTCCAGGTCGCATGGTGTCTCCGGGTCTCAGGGTGTTGCCGGGTCGCATGGTGTCGCCGGGTTGCACGGTGTCCCTAGGTTGCACGGTTTCCCCAGGTCGCACGGTTTCCCCAGGTCTCAGGGTGTCTCCAGGTTGCACGGTATTCCCAGGTCTCAGGGTGTCTCCAGGTTGCACGGTGTTCCCAGGTCTCAGGGTGTTCCCAGGTCGCAGAGTGTTCCCAGGTCTCAGGGTGTCTCCGGGTCGCATGGTGCCTCCGGGTCGCATGGTGTCTCCGGGTCGCATGGTGCCTCCGGGTCGCATGGTGTCTCCGGGTCGCATGGTGTCTCCGGGTCGCAGGGTGTCCCTAGGTCGCAGGGTATCCCCAGGTTGCACGGCGTCCCTAGGTTGCACGGTGTTCCCAGGTCGCACGGCGTCTCCAGGTCGCATGGTGTCCCCAAGTCGCATGGTGTCCCTAGGTTGCACGGTGTCCCCAGGTTGCACGGTGTCTCCAGGTCGCATGGTGTCCCCAGGTCTCAGGGTTTCCCCAGATCGCACGGTATCTCCAGACAGGCCCCATCCAGACAGGCTCCATGTCCATGGAGGGCTCTGGGTCGGGCTCTGGTTTTGCCTTTTTTCTCTGAGTCTCCGTTTCACGCGTGTTTGCCTCCTTACACAGCGACTCGGTTTGTCTCTAACTAGCATCTTGTCGGGAAGTCGAACGTCCACGACCCGCGGGCGGGCTCTTCGAGCCAACCCATCCTGTAAAGACCACAGCCTCCGAGGCTTTCTCGCCACACAGAGGCCGGGGGCCTACGGCCGGAGGCCTCCGGCCGGGGGCCTCCGGCCGGGGGCCTCCGGCCGGGGGCCTCCGGCCGGGGGCCTGAAGCACAGGGCACGGGGCCTGCAGGAAACATGCCAGAGAACGGAACGTACCTCTGGAACGCACTCCAGACACCAGAGCCCGATTCTAGCATAAATGAGCTTCCAATCTCAAGGCCCTTCTCAGAGCTCTTCGCGTAGAGCCCGTAACGTGTGCTTTTTTCTGCCTTCCGGGTTTTCTGAATTTTTGAGGATGCCGCCATGGCTGCAGCTCTCGTAGAAGGCCTCCTGGGCAGGTGCGGGAGGCACACGCCAAAGCCGCCTAGATACCCTCGAGACACCTATAGAGACCCATGTCGGGACGGTCGGCTCTGGCCGTGCCTTGTTTTTGCTTGACTTTCGGGCGCACGGAATTTAAGTCCTTAAGTCTGATGGCCGCTCTGGAATTAGACAATGTTTCTCTGGCGTATGGCAATTTTCCAGCCGTTCGAGATTTTTCACTCCAGATCCGAGCGGGCGACCTGGTCAGTTTGCTCGGCCCGTCCGGGAGCGGCAAAACGACGATTTTGCGCCTCATCGCGGGCCTAGAGCGTCCCGAATCCGGCACCGTGCACCTCCGGGGCCAGGAGATGGTCTCGAAGCGGAAATTTGTGCCGCCAGAAAAACGCGGCATCGGGTTCGTTTTTCAGGATTATGCGCTTTTTCCGCACCTCACGGTCGCCGGAAATATCGCTTTTGGGCTCCCGGCCGCGGGGCGCCGCCGAGCCGAGCAAGCCGAGCTCACTAGAACCAAAGCTATGCTGGCTCTTGTTTCGCTGACCTCCTATGCGGAGCATTTTCCCCACCAGCTTTCGGGAGGGCAGCAGCAGCGAGTCGCCCTTGCGCGCGCCCTCGCCCCCGCCCCCGAGCTGATTCTCCTCGACGAGCCCTTCAGCGGTCTGGATATGCACACGCGCTCGGAAGTGCGGGACCGGACGCTCCACATTCTTCAAAAAAGTGGCACCACGTGTCTTCTCGTCACGCATGATCCCCTGGAGGCCATGTACATGAGCGACAAAATCGCGCTCATACGCGAAGGGCATCTGATCCAATACGACCGACCTAGGCGTCTTTATTCGCATCCGCGCGACCCGCTTGTTGCCGAATTTTTCGGCGAGACCAACCGATTGACCCTGACGGCTCGCGGCCAGACGCTGGCTTCACCTTTTGGCACGCTGCCTCTTCCGGCTTCTAAAAAGGGGCAAACGACGTTAGAGCTCGTCATCCGGCCCGAGGCTCTGACGCTCCACACCCGCCCGCCGCGGCTGGAGACCGGGCGGGCTCTGGCGATGCGCATCGATACCGTGCGGAGTCAGGGGGCGACCTCGCTCGTGCACCTGACGGGGGCATGGCGGCGCAACCATCTGCACTTCCACGCCCGCTGTTTCAGCCGAAACGGGTTGAAAAGTGGCGATAAAGTCTGGCTCGAGCTCTCCGAGGGCGAGTATTATTTGTTCTGAGTCCTTGCGTTTTGCATGCCGCATGGCCTAGAGTGGCCGGGTGTGGGCTCTTTGCGCGCTCGCCACATCTGGGGGCACGAGGCAAAACGCGGACGCCCCGGGTATATAACGGGTGTATAGGAGCGCGAAAAGACGAAGCACAGTCTGAAACTGGCATGAGCGAGCTGGCATAAACTATGGGTGCATTTAGTATTTGGCATTGGCTAATTGTTTTAGCCGTTGTGGTGATTCTGTTCGGCGGCGGCAATAAATTGTCGCGTTTGATGGGCGATTTTGGGCGCGGCTTGCGCTCTTTTAAGTCGAATATGAAAGAGGACGCCTCGGAACAGGACGAGAAAGTCGAGAAAAAAGCCGAAACCAACGAAAAAATCGGGGGTTCTTCTTAAGGAAGGCCGCCTCCCGGAAATTCTTCCCGATGCGGAGGGGGTGGGTTTTCTAGAGAGATTTTCTGAGTTTTTCTGTGCTCTCTTCGACGTTCCGGGAACGACGGTGAGCTGTGTCGTGTCTTGACTCGAGGAGGACGGGGATGGTGCCCGATAAAAGAGGGCTTTGGATACCCTTTGGATATCTTTGGCTGCCGGCGACACCGGCTGGGACACCGGCTGGTTTGCCTGCTTTGCTCGTCCGGAACGCTTTCCGAGAGCTTTCCAAGAAATATCCCCTCTGTCCAAGAGGCCGCCCCCCCTGTTGATGAAAGCCGTGTCGATGAAATCCGATAGAGACGCTCTCGAGAAAAGCGTTTTCGGGTGGCGGCTCGCGGCGGATGGGTCTCGCCGGCTTCTCCGGCTCCGGTGGTTCCGATGGTGATCTTTCTCGCTCAGCCGAGCGGCGGCTCGTCCAGGCACCCGACCCCGGATCCGGCCCTGGCCCTGGCCGACGCCGAGAGTTCGCTCTTGGTTCGTCCGCCCGAAAAAAAACGATGGAAGTTGGACACATGTTTCACTTAGGGTGGCAAGAGCTTCTCGTTGTTGCGTTCATCGCTTTTCTTCTGATTGGTCCGAAGGATATGCCTTCGGCTCTTCGGACTTTCGTGCGCTTCACGAGCTGGGCGCGGTCGGCTTCGGCGCAGTTTCACAATTGGATGGATGCCTTCACGCGTGATTTCGAATTGGATAGGCTCAAGCGGGACATACACCAGGATTTAGAGCCTCCGACGGGGCTGGCGAATCTGAAGACCAATCTGAAGACCAATTTTCTCGAGCCAGGGCCCGGTAAGAAGACCGCCAAGACGCCCGGCGAGGCACCCGGCGATGGGACCGGTGCTAAAGCAGTCTCTGCGGCCGCCGAGACGCTCGCTGAGACGCCCGCCGATGAGCCCCGTGTCCATGCGTCTGTTCACGAAGTGCCCGGGGATATAAACCGGGATATAACTCGGGATGGGATTCAGGGCGTCGTCCGAGGCCCCACGGAGACACACGGAACAGCTCAAACAGAGGCAGATGAGCTCAAACACGGGCTTGCTGCGCCTGCTTCTCCCGCTTCTTCCGGTTCTTCCGCTTTCCCTGATTTTCCTGTTTCTTCCGCTTTAGTGTCGGGTGGTTCCTCGGACGGAGGTTCCCCGGGCTCTGCCGAGGCGGCAGAGCCTCTCTCGGCGGCGGCCCCTCATCATGAAGTGCCCCGGAATATAACCCGGGATATAACCCGTGATGGGATTCAGGGTGTCGTCCGAGGCCCCATGGAGACACACGGAACGGCTCAAACAGAGGCAGATGAGCTCAAACACGAGCTTGCGCCTGCGTCTTCCGCTTCTTCCGGTTCTCCCGCTTTCCCTGATTTTCCTGTTTCTTCCGCTTTAGTATCGGGTGGTTCCTCGGACGGCGGTTCCCCGGGCCCTGCCGAGGTCGCAGAGCCTCTCTCGGCGGCGGTGCCTATCCGGAACGAGGCCGCCGAAGAGACGTCCGCCAGCCGAGAGAACTCGTCTGACGTATCTCTCGACGCCTCGCTGCCCGGCATCAAGGGAATCAAGGGAGTCAAGCCGTGATTTTCTCCCGGGTTCGGGCGCGCCTTCGTCCCTCTAAATCACCCGCTAAACCGCTCGCTCAATCGCCAGCTCAGTCACCCGGGCCCTCTGCCCAACAGGAGCAGGACGCCCAGCAAGAGCAGGAGCAGGCGGGCTACGCGCCTTTGATAAGCCATCTCGCCGAGCTGCGCCGCCGCATTTTCTATTGGGTTGTTCCTCTGATTGGGCTGTTTGTTTTGAACATGCTCTTTTTCGCCCAGCCTTTTTTCAATTTTCTGATAGAGCCTCTGGCGGACCTCCAGACAGACGAGCGCGCGCGGCGTTTCATTTTCACCGCCATGCACGAGCACTTTTTGACGCTCGTCAAATTGTCTTTTTTTCTTGCCTTTTTTTTGTCTTTGCCGCTTTTTCTCAATCAGATCTGGCTTTTTGTGGCACCGGGGCTCTATAGAGGCGAAAAAAGAGCCTTCTTGCCGTTTCTCATTCTGACGCCGGTGCTGTTTTTCAGTGGAGCCGCTTTTGTCTATTATTTCGTGATGCCCCTCGCCTGGGAGTTCTTCACCGGCTTCGAACAACTAAGTCAGGGGCCCGACCAACTCGCCATAGAGCTGGAGCCGAAAGTCAATGAGTATCTCGCTTTGGTGCTGAGCCTGATGTTGGCCTTCGGCCTGTGTTTCGAGCTCCCTGTGATCATTTTACTGCTCGTGCGGGCGGGGCTGATGACCCTCGAGAGCCTGAAGCGAAAACGACGCTATATTTATCTTTTTTCCTTTGTGGTCGCAGCCATCTTGACGCCGCCGGACCCTGTATCGCAAATTGGACTCGCCTCGGTGATGATTCTGCTGTTTGAGATGTCGCTCTGGATGGCCTGGCTGGCGTATCGCAAGCAGACTCGGCTTGCTTCGGAGCTGGACCCGGAAACATCTGGGGCAGCCGGGGGGACGTCGTCTGGGACGTCGTCTGGGGCGGCCTCTCGGGACACCGCCGAGAATAAGGCCGAGAATAAGATCGGACACGAGACCGGCCCCGGAGAACGGCGTGTGCCGCCGCCTCAGCCGCCGAATCTACTCAGGTCTGACCCGTAGAAGAGGATACGAACGGAACACGATTATGCACGATATTCGAGCCATAAGACACGACCCGGAAGCCTTTGACGCCGCCTGCCAGCGGCGCGGCCTGCTGCCCGTCGCTCAAGAACTGCTGGAGCTGGACCAAGCCTGGCGCGCGGTGAAAACTCGCAAAGAGACGCTGCTGTCCGAGCGCAATACCCAGACAAAACAGGTCGGGCGGCTGCTACAAGAGGGCTACGCTCCCGACGAAGCCGTCCAGCAATTGCGCATCATCCGAGACCAAATCGCGAAACTGGATGCCGAAGAGGAACACCTCGCCGAGGCTCTGAAACGCCAATTAGAGGTCGTGCCAAATCTACCGGCTCCAGACGTGCCAGAGGGCGAAGATGAAACGCAGAATCAGGTCGTCCGAACGAGAGGCGAACACCCTCGGTTTGATTTTCAGCCTCGCCCGCATTTTGAGCTGGGCGAAGGGCTCCGCATGATGCATTTTGAGCGGGCCGCTCACCTGGCCGGGGCGCGTTTTTCGCTTTTATCGGGGCCTCTCGCCCGGCTAGAGCGGGCTCTAGCCAATTTCATGCTCGACATTCACACCCATCGTTTCGGCTATCGAGAAATCGTTCCGCCCGTTTTGGTCCGGCCCGAGGCTCTTTATGGGGCGGGGCAATTGCCGAAATTCGCCGAAGACCTCTTTGTAACGACAGAGGATAGGTGGCTGATCCCAACGGCAGAGGTGCCGCTCACGAATCTGGTGGCGGGGTGTGTGTTGGACGCCGAGGCTCTCCCGTTGCGCCTGACCGCCTGGACGCCCTGCTTCCGCTCCGAGGCCGGGGCCGCAGGTAAAGATACACGCGGCATGATACGCCTGCACCAGTTTTCTAAAGTAGAGCTTGTCTCTATTACGCATCCGTTGACCTCCGATGCGGAACTCGAGCGCATGACGGTTTGCGCGGAGACGATCTTGTCCGAACTGGGCTTGGCGTTCCGAACGGTCGTTTTGTGCACCGGCGATATGGGATTTGCGGCTCGGAAGACCTATGATATTGAAGTGTGGCTTCCGGGACAGAACTGCTATCGGGAGATCTCCAGTTGTTCGAATTGCTGGGATTTTCAGGCACGCCGCATGCAGGCTCGGTTCAGAACCAAGGACGCCACGCACAATAACACGCACAATAACATGAACCGGGGAAAGACCGACTGGGTGCATAGTCTCAACGGGTCGGGTCTGGCGGTCGGGCGGTGTATGGTGGCTCTTCTGGAGAATTTTCAGCAGGCCGATGGCACGGTGCGGCTTCCATCGGTGCTGTGGCCTTATATGGGCGGCCTCGAGGTTCTGACGCCTCAGACGCCTTTGTACGATTCGCTGTGAGTCCGGGGTATTTGTGATGTTTTTGTGATGCGTTCGTGATGTGTTTACGGCCGGGTCCGGACCTGATAGACGGTTGTCGATGCAAGCAGATAAACAACACCTTCTCGAGCAATTGATCCGAAACCGATGCGCCAGCCAATTGGTTTTGGAGGCGATCGCCAGCATAGAGCGCTCTGAATTCGTGCCGGAAATTCTGCACTATCGAGCCTGGGAGGACGTGGCTCTGCCCATTGAATACGGCCAGTCTATCAGCCAGCCGACGATTGTGGCGATGATGACGGAGGCTCTTGCGCCTCAAATGGGTCGAGACGAGGCGCGCCGAGACCCGCGCTCGGGCCTCAAGACGCTGGAGATTGGAACCGGAACCGGCTATCAGGCGGCGATTCTGAGTTGTCTCTATCGGCGTGTCTGGTCCGTGGAGCGGCACTATGGCCTCTACGAGACAGCGAAATGGCGTTTGGCGCGGGTCCGGCCGCTCGGGGGCATTTATCTGCACTGGGGCGACGGCGCCGAGGGCTGGAAAATACACGCGCCTTTTGACAGGATTCTGGTGACGGCTTCGGTTCAGGCTCTGCCGCCGGAGCTTTTGTCTCAGCTGGCCCCGGAGGGCTTGATCGTCTATCCGCTGGCCGAGCAGAAAAAACGACACGGCCTCTACCGGTCGGTCCAGACCGCCAATGGCGAGTTGCGCTCAAAGCGTTTATGCGACGCTCATTTTGTGCCTCTTTTGTCCGACAGAGTCCGAGAACGCGTGCGATAAAGCGGCCTCTCCGCCGCGCCGCGCCCTCGTGCCGTTTTATGTTTTTCCCCCTCTGTCGAATCTATGTTTATGTCTATGTCTGTGTCCGGAGCCTAATCTATGCCTGAATCTGTGATGCCTCAGCCGCCGCCGCCGCCGTACCATATCGAGTGCGGGTCTGTTGTGTTTGGCAATGACTTGCCCTTTGTTTTAATTGCGGGCCCCTGCGCGCTGGAGTCGCGTGAACATGCGCTGGATATGTCGGGGCGTCTCACGGAGCTCTGCCGGCAATTCGGCGTGGGGCTGGTCTATAAAACGAGTTTCGACAAGGCGAATCGCACGGCTCTGGCCGGCGCGCGGGGGGTCGGACTAGAGGCCGCTTTGCCCATCTTCGACGCTATCCGGACGCAGAACTCGATACCCGTTCTGACGGATATTCACCAGCCAGAGCAGGCACGCCTGGTGGCTCCGCACGTAGATATTTTGCAGATTCCGGCGTTTTTATGCCGGCAGACCGATTTACTCGTGGCGGCGGGGCAGACCGGAGGCGTGGTGAATGTCAAAAAGGGCCAGTTTCTGGCACCTTGGGACGTCGGGCAAATCGTCGATAAACTGGAGAAATCCGGCTGTCACAAAATTCTGCTGACCGAACGAGGCTCTAGTTTCGGCTATAACACCCTCGTGGCGGATATGCGAGCTCTGCCTATTATGGCTCAGTTGGGCTATCCGGTTGTGATGGACGCGACGCACGCGGTGCAGCAGCCAGGAGGAAAGGGAAAGGCTTCGGGCGGCGACCGCCGATTCGCACCCGTTTTGGCACGAGCGGCTCTGGCGGTCGGCGTGGCGGCTGTTTTCGCAGAAATGCACGAAGCCCCCGAGCGAGCTCCCTCGGATGGACCCAATATGATTCGACTCGAGGATGCCCCGGCTCTGCTGGAGGTCTTGTGCGAGCTGGACCGAATCGCTAAAAAAAAGCCGATTGCTTTTTGATGGGGTCTCTGAGATTTCCGGGAGACTTCCGCCTACTCCTCTGCCACCAGAATGGGACTCGTCGGATGAAAGGCATAAAAGGCGAACGCAAAATCTACGAAATAGATGATAGGCTGCCAGCTTCCATCGATGAAACGTTGCGCGGTGACGGTTCCGACGTCTTTTCCGTCGGCGATTCGAGGGGCGTCTAAAGCCGAAGCCTGGCCGGGACGCCAACGCAGGCGGACGCCGTCTTCTGTGATGATCTCTTGTTTCATGCGGAGATAGGCGAGGCTCCATGCTCTGGCGCGGCCCTCCAGCGAGACAACGCGCGCGAGCGGCTCAATATCGGGTGGGAGTTCGCCTTTATACAGAAAAGGCCGGTTGCCCGGCGTGTCGTAATAACGATACGGGTTCGTGCCATAAGGCCGCTGAAAGCCCTGGGTGTCCACAACGAGCTCGCCTTCGGGGTGACGCTCCATGAATTGAGCAAAGGACTCCAGCCGCGAAGGGAGAACCTTGAGAACCTCGCCCGCCAGCGTGCCGAGAATGGCGCGCCCCTCGAATTGCTGCCACCAGCTTTCGGTCTGGCGGTCGTACATCACAAGATCCGAGCGACGCAAATTGCCCGTCGTGCCAAAATAGAGCTCTGTATTCGTCGAGACAAGCCGCCTGTCAAACACAATCGCCGAATTGCAGAGCGGGCAAAAAGTGACGGCGATGGGGGTCGATTCGATTCGATCATTGACGATCTCGTGCCAGATGAGCAGACTCAGCGGATAGGCTCGGGCGGTGTCCCCGATTCGAATGGAGATAACGGGCTCTTCGGCGGCGAGGGGGACATAGGAGGCCTCGTCTAGGCGGGCCAAAGGCGTTACCTCCGGGTCCGAAAGCGCCGGAATTTGATCCTTCCCAGGCCCGCCGGAAAGAATGGAGGAAAAAGGAACCGTGCTTTTGGAAAAATCTGTGTTCGGCCAGTCTCGACGCCACAGAAGAGGCACCTCGTCGCTGGACTCGGCATTGACGTCCGGGGCGGTCTCGTCGGACCAACCCGGAACAGCGGGGAGGCTGAACACAAGGCCGAGGGCCAGGGCGGCCAGGGCGGCCAGGGCCATGCGTGCCATGGGTGTCATGGGTGCCAGACGCAAGCCTCTGCTGATGGCTATGGGGCGGGGGCGGGGCTTGTTGGTGGTGCAAAAATCGAAGAAACGCAACGGAAATAACACGGCAGAAGAGCCCTCCAACTAGGTGAGAAAAATAAAACCCAGACGCCAGCCGCCCAGCCGAGCTACGGGCTAGAAGAGGGCTCCGAAAACAACCCGGGGCGACCCGGGGCGACCCGGTCGCGACGCAACCCCGCGCAACCCCGCCGCAACAACGTACAATATATGCGTGTAACAGTGTACAACGCCGTCACGCAATGTACAACACCATAGAGCCCCCCCCTCTCGGGGGGACCCCCTCTCGGGGGGACCCCCTCGGCGGCGGTGTGCTGCCTGTCCTCCTTGAACCCCCATAGAGGCGTCCCTCTCGGGGGGGGCTCGGGGTCCTTTTCGAGGGAGGGGTCTTTTTGAAGAGCGTTTCCTCCCGGCCGCCATTCTACAGAATTGTGCGAATTGTTGCGCAAAATCGCAAGCCGGTTTGTGCCCGGATTATGTCCGGATTATGCCCGGGATTGTATTCGGATGGTTCTCGGATGACGCAAAGGTCTTTACAAAGACCCGCTCTTTGTGGCATGGCGTAGCGTAGCGGTGCGACGCTTCCCCGGGCGAGGTCGTGCGAGGACGCGCGCAAAGCAGCAAGACCAGACCTAAATGGCCGGTCCCGGCAGGTAAAAGCGAGGCAAAAAAATGATGAAAACCCATGCATCCGTTGTGATCGTCGGTGGCGGTATCGTCGGCGTGTCTGTTCTGTATCACCTGGCGAAGCTGGGCGTCCGAGACGCCGTCTTGCTCGAGCGCACCGAGCTGACAGCCGGGTCTACCTGGCACGCAGCAGGACTTTTGCCTCTTTTCAACATGAGCTATGTTGTGGGGCAGTTGCATAAATACTCTGTGGACCTCTACAAGGCTCTGGAGGCCGAAACCGGCCAGCCCGTGAGCTTTCACCAGACGGGCAATCTGCGTCTGGCCGCAACTCGAGAGCGCATGGACGAATATCACGCCTATTGCGGGACAGCGAACACCATCGGCGTCCCCTTCGAGCTCATCAGCCCTAAAGAGATTAAAGAACTATGGCCTCTAGCGTCGATAGACGGGTTGGTCGGAGCTTTGTATCATCCTCAGGACGGCCATGTGGCCCCGGTGGACGTCGTGATGGCTCTGGCGAAAGGGGCTCGCTCGGGCGGCGGCACTATCTACCAGAATGCCGAGATGCTCTCGGCGCGTCCGACACCGACGGGCGAATGGGCTCTGGAAACCAGCCAAGGCCCCATCACAGCCGAGAAACTCGTGCTGGCGACAGGGAATTATGCCCGCCAGACGGCTCATAAAGTCGGCTTGGAGCTCCCCGTCATCCCGGTGGAACACCAGTATATCCTCACCGAAGAGGTGCCCGAGCTCGTCCAACGCCACCAAGAGGGCCTCCCAGAATTGGCCGTCCTGCGCGAATCGGATGCCTCCTATTATCTGCGGGAGGAACGCCGAGGCTATATCTTGGGACCCTATGAAAAGGGCGCGGTGGCTCGATTTGCCGACGGTGTGCCGAAAAATTTCGGCAAAGAGCTCTTTGCCGGCGAGCTAGACCGCCTCCTGCCCCACGTAGAGGCCGCCGTGCGCCGCGTCCCCAGCTTCGAACGCGCAGGTATCAAGGATATCGTGAATGGCCCCATCGCGTATACACCCGACGGCAATCCTATTCTGGGCGAGGCTCCAGGGCTGCACCACCTGTACCTGGCCGAGGGCTTTAGCTTCGGTATCACCGCCGCCGGCGGCGCCGGTAAAGTGCTGGCAGAACTGATCGTCGAAGGCGAGGCCTCTGTGGATATGCTCCCGCTGGACCCGCGCCGATTCGGAGCCTATATCAATAAAAACTACACGGTGCGCAAAAACGTCGAGTGCTACGAACACGTTTTCGTCGTTCACTATCCGCACGAAGAGCGACCTGCGGCTCGGCCGTGTAAAACCAGCCCCGTCCACGACAGGCTGGCGGCTCGCGGAGCCGTGTGGGGCCAACGCTATGGTTGGGAACGTCCCAATTTTTTCATCCCCGACGCGCCCGCCGAAGACCGCCGAGACCACTGGTCATTCCGAAGACCCGACTGGTTCCAACACGTCAAACGCGAGTGCCACGCTTGTCGCGATGGGGTGGGTCTCATAGACCTGACCAGTTTTTCAAAATTCGAGGCCCGCGGCCCCGGCGTCAATGAATGGCTGGAGTCCCTCTTTGCCAATGCCATCCCCAAGAAATTGGGAGCCATTCGTCTGGCTCACGCTCTGTTTCCAGGCGGCGGCGTCCGGAGCGAATTCACGCTTTACCGGACGGGTTCGCACGCTTTTTTCTTGGTTTGCTCGGGGGCGGCCGAGAGTTATGACTATGATTGGCTGGTGAAGGCTCTGCCTTCGGACAATTCGGTTCAACTCCGCAACGTCACGACGAGCCGAGGCTGCTTCGTGCTGGTCGGGCCCAAATCGCGGGACCTGCTGGCTACGCTGGCCGATGGGGCGGTGGAGAATGAGGCCCTCGCTTGGCTGAACGGAAAGACGCTGACGGTCGGCCTGGCGAGCCACGTCCACGTCTTGCGGGTCAATTTTGTCGGGGAACTCGGGTATGAGCTCCATCATCCTATAGAAAATCAGCTGGGTCTCTTTCAGAGTCTGGAGGAGGCCGCGGCTCGTATGGGCGAAAAACTCGCCATGGTGGGCATGCGCGCGATGGATTCTATGCGCATTGAAAAGTCCTATCGGATGTGGGGAGCGGAACTGACCCGAGATTATTCGCCTCTGGAGGCGGGGTTGGAACGCTTTGTCAGGCTCAATAAAACCGACTATCCGGGGCGCCAGGCTCTGGAAAAACAAGGGCGCGAGACACGAAAGGCTCAGTTCGTCACCATGGAGGTCTCGGTCGAAGAAGCCGATTGTCTGGGCAATGAGCCCATCTATGCCAAGGGATCCAAGGAAGCGGTCTGCGGCCGTGTAACGTCGGGAGGGTATGGCCACCGTCTTGAAAAGAGTCTGGCTCTGGGGTATATACACCCGGATCTCGCCCGCGTCGGACAGGAGTTGGCTATTCGAATCCTGGGACGAGACTATCCCGCTCGTGTCATCGCCGAGTCTCCCTATGACCCGGAAAATCTGAAACTGCGGAATTAGAAAAAAAAGATTCATCCATTGAAAATTGAAAAGGCTAGGATGCGTTTTGTATGAAAATTCTCTTACCCGTTAAGCGCGTGATCGACGCGAATGTGAAAGTCCGCATGCGCGACGAGACCCACGTGGAAACGACTCACGTCAAAATGGCGATGAACCCCTTCTGCGAGGTCGCCGTCGAACGAGCCGTGCGTTTGCGCGAAGCCGGCCACGCCGAGGCCGCCATTGCGGTCTCTATCGGCGGCGAAAAATGCCAGGAGACCCTGCGGACGGCTCTCGCGATGGGCGTGGACCGCGCGATCCTGGTCGACACAGGCACTTGGGAGCCCGAGCCTCTGAGTGTCGCTAAAATTCTGCAGAAAATCGTCGAGCGCGAATCTATCGACCTCGTTCTGCTGGGGAAGCAGGCCATAGACGGCGATAATAATCAGACGGGTCAAAAACTGGCCGGGCTTTTGAATTGGCCTCAGGCGACGTTTCTTTCCGAACTCACGGAGGCCGGATCGAGCTTCGAAGTCACGCGAGAGGTGGACGGCGGCCTGCAGATTCTCCAGATCACCCTGCCGGCGGTGATGACGGTGGACTTGCGCCTCAACGAGCCGCGTTATGCCAGTCTCCCCAATATCATGAAGGCCCGTAGCAAACCCATCGCGCGTCTGAAGCCCGAGGACCTGGAGGTCTCTGTCGCCTCGCGCCTGAAGGTGCTGAAGCTGGAAGAGCCCGAAGTCCGTAAAGAAGGATGTCGCGTTGCCTCGGCGGCCGAATTGCTGGAGAAACTCCGGCACGAAGCCAAAGTTCTTCCCTCGGTTTAATTCTTTTAGTTTTGCCTTCTTTCTCTTTTGTCCTACCATTTTGTCCTGCCGTTTTGTAGTGCCATGGTGGCTGTTTGTCTGGGCGGCCTTGTCTGCCGCTTTTTCCCCTCTATTTTCTGATTTCTGACGAGACTCCTCTATGCGTATTTTAGTTTTATTGGAACACGACTCGAAAGGGTTGAAGGAGGCCAATTTGCCGACGCTTGCGGCGGCGCGGGCTCTGGGTGGCCCCGTGGATGGCCTTTTGGCTGGCGGCTCGGACCTTTCGGCCTGCGCGGTCGAAGCCCAGAGCCTGCCCGGCCTCGAGCAGCTCTTTGTCGCGGAGGCGGCGGCCCTCGCAGAGGGCATGGCCGAACCCCACGCCGAGCTCGTGGCTCGCCGGGCCGAGGCCTATACCCACGTTCTGGCGAGTGCCAATAGTTTTGGCAAAAATATTTTGCCGCGCGCCGCCGCCTTGAAAGATTGTCAGCAGATCTCGGATATCTCCAAGATTGTGAGTCCGAATTGTTTTGTGCGTCCGATTTACGCCGGTAATATCTTGGCGACCGTGCAATCCGAGGACCCTATTCAGTTTATCACCGTTCGAGGGACGGCTTTTGAGCCCGACGCGACGCCTCGCGACGGCCCGCCGGCCCCCGTGGTCAAGCTGGCGGCGGAGGAAGTTCCCGCCCCGCACCCGCGGAGTGCCTTTTTACGCAATGAACTGACCCGGACGGAGCGTCCCGAATTGACCTCGGCCGGCGTCGTGGTCTCCGGCGGGCGCGGCATGCAATCCGGTGACAATTTCGCCATGCTGGAGCGAATCGCCGACCGGCTGGGGGCCGCCGTGGGAGCCTCACGCGCCGCGGTGGATGCTGGGTTTGCGCCGAATAATTACCAGGTCGGGCAAACGGGCAAAGTGGTGGCGCCGAATCTCTATATAGCGGTCGGTATCTCCGGGGCTATCCAGCATCTGGCCGGCATGAAAGACAGCAAAATCATCGTGGCAATCAATAAAGACGCGGATGCGCCTATCTTCCAGGTGGCGGACTATGGGTGGGTCGCCGATTTGTTCGAGGCTCTGCCCGAATTAGAGCAAATCCTTCAGGCAGAAACCCCTGCCTCCTAGAGGTTGCCTCCTAGAGGTTTTGGTCTTCCCGTTTTTATTCCGCTTGTTTCTTTCGTGTCGCCTTTGTGTGTGCGCCCCGGTCTCTTTTGGGGCGAGTCGAGACTCTTGAGATAAAAGCCTTGAAAGGCCTGATGGTCGCCGCGGCGGCGAGTGGCGCCGGTAAGACTTTAGTAACGCTCCTGCTCCTGCGCTTCTTGAGGCAACACGGTCTGGAAAGAGCCGGCGTCAAAATTGGGCCGGATTATCTGGATACGGCTCTGTTGCGTTTTGTTGCCGGGCGGCCTGTTCTGAATCTGGACCCCTGGGGCATGCGAAAAGAGACCCGCCGGGCTCTGCTGGCGAGTCATAGAGCCTCCTGTTCGGCTTCGTCGGCGTGCTTCTGGCTGGTCGAGGCCGCGACAGGCCTGTTTGACGGGGCGAGCGACCTCTCTTCGAGTTCGGCCGACTTGGCTCAAGAGCTGGCTTTGCCTGTCTTATTGGTTCTAGACGCCCGAGGGGCGGGGGCGACTTTATCGGCTCTGCTTCACGGCCTGCGGACGTATCGGCGAGACCTGATAATCGGCGGGGTGTGGTTGAACCACCTAGGTTCAGACCGGCACCTGGATATCGTGACTCGAGCCTTGCGTCGAGACCACCCCGATGTGCCTATCCTCGGGAGTCTTCCCGTTTTGCGACAAGATTTGCGTTTGCCTTCTCGTTATTTGGGGCTCTATCAACCCCACGAGATCCCAGACCTAGAGGAAAAATTGTCCATGATTTCAGCCGAATGCGAGGCACGCTGGGATGGCACCGGTCTGATTCGAGCTTTCCGGCCTCTATCGACGCGGGCTTTTGACGAAGCGGACTCTGTGGGCCCTGTGGAGACGGGGACGCCAACCCCGCTGACAGGAGACGCGTGGCCAGGCTTACGCCCGCTCGCTTCTAAAATAGCGATTGGACGCGATGCCGCTTTTTCGTTTCTGTATGAGGGACAATTGGCTCTATGGCGGCGGCAGGGCGTGGAGCTGTCGTTTTTTTCGCCTCTGGCCGATGAGACGCCCGACCCAGAGGCCGAAGCCGTTTTTTTGCCAGGCGGCTATCCTGAACTCTGGGTCGAAAAACTTGCACAGGCCGAGACGTTCAAAAAAGCCCTCAAAGCTTTTTCGGCTCGCGGGGGACTTGTCTATGGCGAGTGTGGCGGCTACGCCGCTCTGGGAGAGTCTCTGCGTGTGGCGGGAAAAACCTATCCCATGACCGGTCTCTTGCCCTGTCGATTCGAATACACGGCGAAACCTAAGCGTCAACTCGGGTATCGAGTCGTGGCTCGAGGCGGGGCGAAATGCTACGCCCATATGTTCCATTATCTATCGGAGACCTGGAATCAGGCGGCGCCTCTGTGGGAAGAGAGCTGGGATGCTCGAGGGCGCGAAACCGGCCCCTGCGGCGCCCGAGTCGGACGCGTGCAGGGCTCTTTTATGCACGTGCTGGACCATCTTGCCGAATCGAGCCAATCGGATCCGGGCCCCGCCGCAGAGAACCCGTCGTATGCTTGATAAACGCTCTGTTCTCAAGCGGCCGGTCAAATTGTCCACGATTATGATAAACGGCGAGGAACGCGTCCTCTTGTCCGAGCCCACGGCGAAAAAACCAGGCCTTCAAGGCGATTTTCTCGCCATTCCGGCGGCTTGGCCGGGGAAAGCGGGCCGGCTGTCGTTTATGGACCTACGCCCTTTTCTGTACGGCCTGGCGCGCGAGCAACTGACAGGGAAAACACGCCTCTATACGCAGAAACTGAACGAGATCCAGAACCTGACCTGTGCTTGCCCGCCTATTTTTATAAAAGATCAAAAAACACGCTGGGCTGCTTGCAATCTGACGGGAAAAATCCACTATAACTGGCGCATGGTGATGATGCCCGACTGGGTCCAGGACGCCGTCGTCGCGCACGAGTGCGCCCATCTGAGTATCCCAAACCATAGCCAGGCGTTTTACACCTTGTTGGACCAGCTTTATCCCTCGCATCGGGATGCCGACCAGTGGCTCAAGGCCTTTGGCCGGGCCATGCTGCGCGTCGATAAAAATTCCGTCTTTGAGGTGGTAAGTTTGGCTTAAACTTCGATATGGCATGATATTGTATTCTTTTGTGCCTTGACAGCCGGCGTAGGCGTGCTAGAATGCCTGCTCACATTCTGGGCACATTGTGGTGAGGGCGTGGCCCTCGGGCTGGGCCAGCCGGACTCAGACCAAACTAGAGTAGAACCGTGAAAACGACTTTTTCAAAGAGCACCATCGCCGCCCCCGAGTGGTTTCTCGTGGATGCCTCGGGGGCCGTCCTGGGCCGCCTGGCGACCGAGATAGCCCGTCGCGTCCGAGGCAAGCATAAACCTGCCTACGTCCCGCATCAGGCTTGCGGCGACTGTATCGTTGTGGTGAATGCCGACCAAATCCGCCTGACCGGTGCGAAACACCAGCGGAAGGTCTATTACTGGCACACCGGCTACGTCGGAGGCATCAAAGAACGAACCGCAGGGCAGATTCTGTCCGGGCCGCACCCCGAGCGGGTCTTGACGCTGGCGGTCAAACGTATGATCCCTAGAGGCCCCCTCGGGCGCGAGCTGATGCGTAATCTTTATGTGTATGGCGGGCCAGACCATCCGCATGCTGCTCAGAAGCCTCAGGTCTGGGATTTTAAGGCTCAAAATCGTAAAAATGGGTGAGAATCGTGGCTTTTCAAGATTTGTCACAAAAGCTTAAACGCAAGAACGAAGCAGAACAGGAGGCGAAAGCTGCCGCCGAGAAGCAGGCGGCCTCCGCCGACGATGGTCTCGGCGACGGCACGCCGCCCGGCGATGATGCCGGGGGCGAGGCCGGCGTCGATTCCGGGGGCGATGCGCTTGCCTCTTCGGCTGTCCCCCCCGCCCCCGAGGTGCCGCTGCGCGAGCGAAAAGTCGATAAATACGGGCGAGCCTATGCCACAGGCCGACGGAAGCGTTCCGTCGCTAAAGTCTGGGTGCGCGCCGGGACCGGGCGTTTCGTCGTGAATCGACGCGAGATTGAACGCTATTTCGCGCGCTCTGTTTTGCGGATGGTCATTCGCCAGCCCTTTGTGGTCACCGAGCGGTCGGCTCGTTATGACGTCGTGTGCACCGTGCGAGGCGGCGGCTTGTCCGGTCAGGCGGGGGCGGTGCGGCACGGAATCTCGGGGGCCCTGGCCCACTATGAGCCCGAATTGCGCCACATCCTCAAAAGAGCCGGTTTCTTGACACGCGACTCGCGCCAGGTCGAGCGGAAAAAATACGGACGACGTAAGGCTCGGCGGTCTTTCCAATTCTCCAAACGTTGAGAGGACGCCTCCGAGCGGCTTGTCGCCCGGGATTGTTGTGGGATTGTCCTTTCCTGCTGAGGCCCGTCAGGCGGAAGAGGCGATGGAGACGCTCTGCCGGATGGCCAGTTTCCCGACGGCACGATAGCCTAATCTGGCATTGATGCGCTCTATGAGAACGGGGGCGAGAGCCTCGATCTCCAGGGCGATGGCTGGATGAGCCCACACAAAAAGCGTCGGTAGAGGGGCAGCGGGGGGCGTCTGAGACGGGCCGCCCGTCGCAGACGGCTCGGCTGTGCGGGGCTTGGAGGTCTTTTGGGCTGTCTTGCCGCGGCCTGCTCGGCCGTCCCGCGGCCCACCGCCACGGTTCGTTGGCCAGCTCAGCCTAAAGGGATAAGAAAGTCGCGCCCACTTCGAGCCGACAATCGCAGGCCAAGCTCGAATCAACGTCAAATCCGCTAGGCCGTTTCTCTGGAGATGCGGCGTAAGATAGGCTTCTAGAGCCCCGTGAAAAGAGTCTTGGCGAAAAGGGTCTTGACGAAAAGAGTCTCGGCTGTGCGTCCCGTGCGTGCGTTTGAAAGCCATTTATTTGGAGGACTCCTGGGAACGTGCGGGCCCACACAACGGGGCAACGCCTTGTGCGAAAGGTCGCGTCCATGCTGCTGCTGAAGGAAAGCCCTCAAGACACGCCCCAAACCGCAAGCCGAGGCACAAGCCGGAAGAGGCCCATGATAGGTCCATGGACGACCATAAAATAGAACCCGTCGAAATGCAAGCCGCTCTTTTGAGGTGGTATCGAGTGCATGGTCGGTCTTTGCCTTGGCGTGTGCCTCCTGGTTCGGGGCATGCCGCCGAGACAGACCCCGCCGAGACAAGCCCCGAGTCCGCCCCCTCGAGCGACGGTCTCGGGCTTCACGCCGCCCGAGCCTATCACGCGTTCGTCTCGGAGATGATGCTGCAACAGACGGGTGTCCGGACAGTGTTGACGTATTTTCCCAGATTCATAGCGCGCTTTCCGACGCTTCAGGCTCTCGCGCGGGCCTCTTTAGACGATGTGCTGTATGTCTGGCAGGGGTTAGGGTATTATCGGCGCGCGCGCCAGCTCCATGCGGCGGCGAATTGGGTGCTCGAACAGGGACACTGGCCCGTGTCTCGAGACGCCTGGGAACGCTTGCCCGGCGTTGGGCCGTATAGCTCTGCGATGCTGGCGGTGCTCATCAATGGGCACCGCGCGGTGGTGATGGACGGCAATATAGAGCGCGTTGCGGCTCGGCTTTTGAACTATCAGGCGCCGCTTCCCTCGCGGCGCAAGCCTCTTTTGGGGCAATTGGAGGGACTCTGGCCGCAAAAAGAGAGCGCCGATTTCGCCCAAGCTCTGATGGACCTGGGGTCTAGTCTGTGTGTGCCTGGGCGCCCGCGGTGCCTGATTTGTCCGATTCAGTCTTTTTGCCGAGGCCAGCATCAGGCGAGCTCTTTGCCCGTGAAAGATGCCAAAGCCGTCCGAAAATTCAAGGAAGCATGGGTCTTTTTGATCCACGCGCCTCTGTCAGAGACGCAAGCGTCGGGGACTCAAGACCCGAACGAGCTCGCCTATTATTTCGAGCATCGCCCTCGCGAAGGCCTGCTGGGCGGCATGCGAGGCCTGCCTTGTTCTAGCTGGCAGGAGACGCCTTTGAAGCCTCTGGGTGAGGCGATGGTCGAGGTGCTGGAAACGCTCCCGACGGTTGTGAGGGATGCTCTGAAGAAGACGCCGGAGAACATCCCGGGGAATGCCCCGAGAAAGCTTCTGAGGAATACCCCAGAGCCGCCGCTCCACATAGAGATGCATCCCGGGCAGGATGTCGGCATCTGCATTCGGCATGATTTCACTCATTTTCGGCTTGTGCTGCATCTGGCTCGAGTGGAGCTCTCTGGCACCCTAGCTGGCACTCTATCTGGCACTCTACCTAGCACCCTAGC
Source organism: Alphaproteobacteria bacterium (assembly GCA_965203415.1). Classification (GTDB taxonomy): domain Bacteria; phylum Pseudomonadota; class Alphaproteobacteria; order CBDBCS01; family CBDBCS01; genus CBDBCS01. The sequence continues at coordinate 1,723,145 of CBDBCS010000006.1, forward strand.
TGGCACTCTGGGTGCATGTGTGGTAAAGCCTGAAGGGTTGGCTCTGCCGACTCTGTTCCGGAAAGTCCTTGAGACGTATCGGCGCACGGTTCTGCAAAAAAAGTGCCCGACAGATTCGAAAACATAAGAAAACATAAGCAAGCGAAGGTATAAAAAAACATCATGCGTCGTGAGCGTCTCAAGACGGCTCTTTTAGGGGCAAGTGGCTATGCGGGGGCCGAACTCTTGCGTCTTTTCGCCCATCATGGCGGCTTCGAGCTCAAAGCTGCGACGGCGTCGTCTCATGCGGGTCAAACGACGGGGGCTCTTTTTCCGCACCTGCTCCAGACCGAGTGGGACGTGCCGCTCGTGCCCCTCGAGGACGTCCGCTTCGAGACCATCGAAGCGGTTTTCTGCGCTTTGCCTCATGGGACGACGCAGGTTTTGTGCGCTCGGCTTTTAGACACCTATCCCGACATCAAAATCGTGGACCTGTCTGCCGATTTTCGGCTTTGGGCGCCAGAGCTTTACGAGGCCACCTATAAAACGCCTCATCGGGCGGCGGCGTGGCAGAAAAAAGCCGTCTACGGACTCACAGAGTGGTTCCGAGACCCCATTCGTGAAGCTCGACTTGTGGCGAATCCGGGGTGCTATCCGACGGCTGTGGAATTGGGGCTTATGCCGCTCTTGCGCGAGAAAATCATCGACCCGGCGTTTCTGGTGGTCCATGCGAGCTCTGGTGTCACCGGGGCCGGGCGCGCGGCTAAGGTGCCGAAACTCTTGAGCGAACTCTCGGAGAATTACTATCCGTATGGTCTGGGGACACATCGCCACTATCCGGAGATCCAACAGCTTTTGGCGCACGCCGCCGGCCCCGAGCAGACCCTTCGTTTGAATTTCACGCCGCATCTTTTGCCCGTCCGGCGCGGCATTCTCGCCGATTGTGTGGTGCAATTGGCCTCTGGTTTCCGACCAGGGGATGCCCGAGACGCTTTGGCCGCCCGGTATCACGGGGAGACCTTCGTGAAATTGCGGCCGCCAGGGTGCGTGCCGACGCTCGCCGAGACACGCGGGAGCAATCAGTGCCACCTCAATGTGTTCGAGGGAAATACGCCCGAGCTCTTGAATGTCGTGGTGTCTCTGGATAATCTCGTCAAGGGAGCCGCCGGCCAGGCAGTGCAGAATATGAACCTTATGCAGGGCTTGGAGCCTCATCGAGGGCTGGAGACCCTCTCTTTTGTGCCGTGAGTCTCTTGTTTGTGCCGGCTTGCGCCCGGAATAAAAAACCGGAATAAAACCGAGACACAGAATTTAGGACTTGACTCGAAACGAGAACTTGTCTTTTCCCCTCGGTTTTTGTAGCATGGGGCCCCAGCAGGAGCCATACAGAGAACAGAGCCCCGGAACTCGTAAAAAACGGGGTCTGTTCATCCGAGAAAAGGAGCTCTGTGGGCTCTAATTCCTGCTGAATTCAAGCTCGGAAGAGCCCGGGCGTGGCGTCAACGCACTTAAGTTTTGTATCGTCCGGCCCCGAGCGTTTTTGCAATGTTTCGTTTTAATGCTGGTGTCGTCCAGCCTATCGATTCGATCATGTCTTTATTGAAAGTGGAGTTCGATGACAAAAGAGATTTTAATCGACGCGTGCGAGGCCGGTCGCCTGCGCGTCGCAATTGTGGAGAACGGCCTTTTATGTGATTTTTTCCAGGAAGGCAGGAAAGGGACGAAAAGACAGAAGGGTAACATTTATCTGGTGAAGGTCAAACGCTTGGAGCCCTCCTTGCAGGCCGCCTTCGTGGATTACGGCGGAGAACGCCACGGCTTTTTGCCGTTTAATGAAATCCACCCGATTTACTACCAGATTCCCGTCGGAGACCAACGTCCCTCTCCCGCCTCGTCTTCCTCGTCTTTGCCGCCGGGAGGAGAAGCCGGCGAGACCGATGACGCAGCCTCAGCCCCAGAACCCAACGGCAGACGAGGCCCGACACGAAACGTGGCTCTTCTGGACGCGGGTGACGCGGGCACAGACACCGATACAGGCCTAGACACAGGCGAGAGGCCGCCGGAGGGCGACGAAGACTCGCACGAGCCCTATGCCGAGGCAACATCCGGGGAGACGTCCCGGGAGATGTCCCCGGAGACGCCCGAGACATACGGCGAAGAGGAAGAATACGGCCAAGACCCCAGCCTAGAGGCCGAAACCGAGACCGAAGAAGGCCTCCCCCCCGACGACCACGACCAAGCCGACTTCGGCGTCGACGACCCAGAGGCGGACTATGAGCCCGTCACAGACCGCCATACCACCTCGCGCCACTACAAAATTCAGGAGGTCATCAAACTGGGGCAAAAACTGCTGGTGCAAGTCACCAAGGAAGAACGCGGCGACAAATGTGCGACTCTGACGACGTATTTGTCCTTGCCAGGCCGGTTTTGTGTTTTTATGCCTCTGACGGTTCGCAAGGGTGGGGTGTCGCGCAAGATAGAGCCTCCCGAAGAACGCCGCCGCATGCGCCAAATTTTGGACGACCTGCCTCTGGGGGAAGACCAGGCCGTGATCCTGCGCACGGCAGGGCTGAACCGGACCAAAGCCGAGATCGCTCGCGATTTCCAATTCCTCAAAAAACTCTGGGACGATATTTACGAGGAAACTATGAGCAAAAGTTCCTTGGGACTCGTCTATGAAGAGGCGAATCTGCTCCGGCGTGTCGTGCGGGATATGTATGACCGAGACGTCGCCACTATCTGGGTCGAGGGCGGCGAGGCTCACAGAACCCTGCGCGAAACCATGGAGAAATGGATTCCCTCCCACAGCAAGCGCGTCCGCCCCTACAGACGCAGCCGAGGGCAGATCGGCGAAAAAGCGATTTTTCAGCATTTCGACGTGGAACGGCAGATTTTAGAGCTCTTTTCGACGCGGGTGTCTTTGCCATCCGGGGGGTCTCTGGTGATTGACCAGACCGAGGCTCTGACCGCCGTCGATGTCAATTCCGGTAAATCCACGCGCGGCCGTCAGGTCGAGGATATGGCTCTGCACACCAATCTGGAGGCCGCCGACGAAGTCGCACGCCAGATGCGCCTGCGCGATTTGTCGGGCCTCATCATCGTCGACTTTATCGATATGGAGCAACGCCGCAATAATACAGCCGTCGAAAAACGCTTCCGAGAGGCTCTCGCTTCCGATAACGCCCAGGTGCGGGCGAGCCGAATCAGTCAGTTCGGCCTGCTGGAGGTCTCGAGGCAACGCCTCGCTCCCAGTTTCTTCGAGGAAAACTATTCCGTCTGTACCTTCTGCCACGGCCGCGGCAAATTCCTCCAGCCGGATATGGTCGCAGAGTGGCTGCTCCATTTCCTGGAGACCGAGCTCCACAATGGCAAACGGACGGCCTCGCTCCAGCTCCAGGCCTCGGTGGAGCTTATGTCTTATCTGCTTGGCGCGCAGCCTGGGCGATTCACGGCTCTCCTCACGGAGCCCTCGTGCAAGATCGAGGTCCAGGTCGACGCCAATCTGCCCGGCACACGCTTTAATCTTTATCGAACCGCTCTGCGGAACGAGGACGAAACAATACGGGCACTCCCGGAAAAGGAGTATGAGGCCATTGATTTTTTGTCGAATTTCTCGCACGCGTCGTCTGCGAAAGCTTCGCGGCGCCACGCGCACCCCAAAGCTGCCCCGGCCTCGCCTCCGCCCGCCGCAGGAGGCACCGGGGGCACCGGGGGCACCGCCGGGAGCTCCACGGGAGGCACCGCGGCCCCTCAAAGAGGACGGGCCAATGCTCGAGGCAACAGCCGCAACCGTTCTAGAACGCCTCGAACGCCCAAAACAACCCCATCCGCGCCACCCGTAGACAGAGCAAGGCAGGGGCAGGCGGAAAGACAGGAGGACGAACGGCGCGTGGATGCTCAGGACTTCTCGATTCCCGCGGAAGTGTTCGAAGAACGGGATCTCATGGAGACTCCCGGTAAGACTCCCGGCGAGACCGCCACGCCCGACCATGACTCGAGACTGTCCAATTGAATTAAGGTCCGGTTTGAATGCCCGGAAGCCTGAAAAAAGACTTGGTAGGGTGATTTTGCAATGCTTTTGCCCCCCCCCGCGACCGAGCATAAAAACAAACTCTATTATGGGGATTGCCTCGCCATTATGAAGGACATGAAATCAGAATGCTTTGATTTGATTTATCTGGACCCACCTTTTAATTCTAAGCGTGATTACAACGCTATCTATAAAGACGAAACAGGTAGGCCTCTGCCCGACCAGATAGATGCTTTTAGCGATACGTGGCCCTTGGATGAAGACAGAGAGAGAGCCCTGAGAAACATCCCTGTGACAATGCGAGAGGACGGCATAGAGGATGAGTTCGTGAATTTTTGGTCATTATGGATGAAAACTCTACGCAAGACTGACCCGTCTTTGCTGGCTTATTTATCCTACATGACAGAACGCTTGCTCCCTATGAAACGCCTCTTGAGACCCACTGGCTCTATCTATTTGCACTGCGACCCAAGTGCTAGTCATTATATCAAGGTTATGATGGATGCTATATTCGGTCATAAAAATTTTTTGAATGAAATTGTCTGGAGTTACCGAACCGGAGGAGCCGGCAAAAAGCGGTTTAGTCAAAAACACGACAATATCTTATTCTATGCTAAATCTTGCGGCGATCATTTCTTTAAGGTTGTAAAAGAAAAAGCGTATACCAAATCCAAGGGACGAAGGGCAGGCTCTATCAATTATGGAGCCGGTAGGGCAGAATTCTTTGAGGACGATAAGGGCGTCTTTAATTGGGTCAATATGCGTGATGTATGGGATATTTCTTACGTAAATAGTCGAGCCAAGGAACGTCTGGGATACGCAACCCAAAAGCCTGTGGCTCTTTTGAAGCGCATTATCGAGGCTAGTAGCGACATAGGCGATATCGTTTTTGACCCCTTTTGTGGTTGCGCTACGACGATTGAGGCCGCCCATAAACTAGAGCGTCGTTGGGTCGGAATCGACATCGCCATTCACGCGATCAAACGAGTTTCAAAAATTCGACTAAAAGATAGGCTGGGTTTGCAAGAAGGGTCGGATTATTTCATAGAAGGCGTTCCCTCCAACCTCGAAGGAGCACGGGATTTATGGAAGCGTGATAAATATCATTTTCAGAAATGGGCCGTCGAGCAGGTAGACGGCTTTGTGACTTCCAAACGCACGGCTGACGGAGGTATCGATGGGCGCCTCTATTTTGATTTACCCGATCGGAGAGAATTGGCCAGCATGATAATTGAAGTTAAGGGCGGCCAGAATTTCAGTATAGACGTCATAAGAAATTTAAGAGGTGTTTTGGAAAGAGAGAGGGATGGAGCCGAAATGGCAGGATTGATTGTGATGTCCTTGCCTGCAGATAGACAAATGAGAAATTTTATAAGCGAAATGGCAACGGCTGGTGATTTAGAAGTGCACGGCATGCTGTACCCGAGAATGCAAATTTTGAGCATCGAACAAATCTTAAAAGACGAGCGTTTCAAAACACCAGGCATAGCCAGAGGGCAAGGCGCAACGCAACCAGTTTTATCATTAGGATAAGAGAATGAGAAAAGAAACAAGGCCGCGAGGGAGGCCCCCAGAAAGCCTCAGGCGACAAGAGCCTCCCGGACCGTGTCCCAGAGACACGCTAACGCTCGGGGCGAAGAAAGACGATGGTCTTCGCCGTCCAGCTCGGTCATTTTTTTGTCCGGGCTATCCAGAAATTCCAAACACCTGCGCCCCCACCCCAGAGGCACAATGACGTCCTCGGTGCCATGCAGAATGCGGAGCTTGCCGCGCCAGGCAATGGGCGGATAGTCAAAAATCGAGACAAACCGAGCTTGCCTGAACAGAGCCTGGCTGTAGGTTTGTTCGTCTCCATCGGCTTCCGTCCGCGTGAGGATCTTCTCACACGTCAGTCTCTGCCGCTCTTTCTGCGTCAGATGCGTCCAAAGCTGCTGAGGAAAATCACACGCCGGTGCTAGTAAAATCAGACCCTGAACCAGAGCCGGACAATCCCGAGCCAACAACATCGCAAGCCACCCCCCCATGGAGGACCCAATGACAAGTTGAGGCGTGCCTAAAACCGACTCCAGGACGTGGCGTGTGTCTTTGAACCAATCGACCACGCCGAGCTCCTCAAACACCCCGTCCGAGACCCCGTGACCACTATAGTCGAATAAAGTCAGCCCTAGACCACAACTCTGGGCTTGTTTATAGAGAAAATCTGCTTTCTGCCCGTCGATGAAAGACGACCGATACCCACCGCAAAATAAGATCGAAGAGGCCTTCGGGTTGGAAAAATTTCCCGCCAAACGGGTTGCGTCCGCCGCTAGGATTCTGTAACCTAGCCGGTGGCCGGAAGGAGAGCTCGTATCGTTTATGTCGCGTTCGGCTTGTCGCATCGCCTGAAGAGTCGGCCTCTATCAATCCCCCCCTTATTTTAGTATGGAAGGCGATAAAAAACAATCTGTTTTGCACTTTATCCGCGACTTCGAGGATTCGGCCCAGGCTCGGGATATTCTGAGCCTCGTCGAGACCCAAAAGCAGCGGGGGTATCACGTCGGTCTCGTGACCGCAGGAGGCGGCCTCGTGCCGAATGTGATGAAGCGTCATATTCCTGTTTTCACGACTTCGCGGCCTTTCTCCCGTCTGTTTCCAGCATTCCTGCTTTCCGAAACGCTCACCCCCGAGGCCTGGATGCCCGGTTGGATGCCAGGTTGGATGCCCGGGGCCGCTTTGCTCCACTGGATCCGGTCTGGACAATTCAACCGGTTTCACAGCCACGATTATAGCAGTCTCTCTATTGTGAACCGGCTGATGAGAAAAGGACTGGGCGTCGCGGTGGCGACACTTTACGACTTGCCCGGGACCGGGCGGTCTCGGCGCCGACGCCAGCTGGAAACCTTGGCCAGCCCCGCGATTCTGGTGTCTAAAGACCCGCAGAGCTCGTTTTACCTGGCACAGCTCCGGACGCAAGCGCATCTGGTCGAAGTGCCGCACGGCGTGCGGGATAAAGACTATGCCGAGGCGCAGGTGTCTCAATTCCGTAAGATTCAATTTCTAGACAAAATCGGCCTGGCGATGGAGTCCATTCTGCTCTTATTCGTGGGGCCCGTGCCGGGGAACCACTGCCTGGAGCCTATCTTGAAAGGGCTGCGCTCTTTTGACGAGTCCCTGTGTTGCCTGTTCATTTCACGAGGCCCCATCCCTCAGGAGGACCGCAAACGCTTCGTCGCGGCGGCTCGAAAGACGAAAATGCTCGAACGCCTGCAGATCCTGGAGAAGTGGGGGGATATGCCCGCCGCCTATGCTATGGCAAACGGCCTGGTCATGGCCGAGACCGGGGCCGTGCCGCTGCGCCGCGAAATCCTGGAGGCTCATTTGATGGGGGTGCCAAGCTTTGTGCCGCGTCCGCCAGGCCACGCGTCGGGCAAGGGGTCGAGGCCAGAAAAAGGGCGCGGACAAGCACAAAAACAAGAACCGGGACAAGAGCCCGTCTGGCCGGATGGCCAAACCGGGGCTCTGGTCACGCCCGAGGACCCCGGTGCCTGGGCCGCGGCCTTCGGGCATTTTTTGAATCTGTCCGAGTCCTCTCGGCGGCACCTCGCCGAGACCGGACGTGCTTTTGTTTTGGAACGTTTCTCGCTTCAGGCCATGCACGCGGGCTATGAGAGCGTTTATAAGCAAGTTTATGCTGGGCCCTCGCGTGGCTGACGTCCGCCGTCGCTGTTGTTGAGGCGTCTCTGTTTGATTTTTGGTTGTTTTTCTTTTGTCTTGGTTTTCTCGAGGGTCTCGAGGGGGCGCGCCGCCGGGCTCGCCCGGGTGTCTCGTTATCAAATTATCCGCTTTCGGAGACCTTCTTTTGTCTCTAGCGGCCTTTCAGGTTTTGCGCCGCCACCACGCGGCGGGGCCGCACGCCGCCGAGCCGTTGGTTTTGTGGACCACGCCTCCCTATGCGCCCTTGGTGACGCAATTCGGCCTGTTCGACACCGTGTGGAGCCATCCTCGCGCGAAGAGTCTCGCTTCGATGCGGGCTCTGCGGCCGCTTCTGAAACCCTATCGCCGCATCTATGACCTGCAGGCCGTGGACAGGACGCAGCTTTATTTTTGGCTCTTGTGGCCACGGCCGCCGGCGTGGTGCGGGCATGCGCGGGGGGCGCGATTTCGTCTCAAAGCGGCGGCGGTTCTCAGAAAAAAACTGCACCCGCTGTGTTTTGATTCGCAAATCCTGGCGGCGGCTGGTATCCAGTATGAGCCCTTTTTGCCGGATTTCTCTTGGGTGCGCGAACCGGAGACCCCGGAACCGGGACCAGAGTCAGAGTCAGGAGCGGCGGTGCGGCACCTGATGGCGTCGGGTAGAAAATGGGTTCTCATGGTGATAGGCTCTTCCGAGCGGCGGGCGGTGAAGCGTTGGCCGGGGGCTCATTTTCTGACAATCGCCCGGCGGCTCTGGGCCCGAGGCCTCCAGCCCGTGCTGATAGGCGGGGCCAGCGAGACCCAATTGGCCCAGACCATGAAAGAAGCCTGCCCAAACCTGACGAATCTAGTCGGCAAACTGACCTATAACGACCTTTTTTTTGTGGCTCGGCGGGCGCGAGCGGCTCTTGGCAATGATACGGGCCCGACGCATGCGTGTTGGCTCCAGGCCTGTCCGACGCTTCTTTTGCTCGACACGCACGAAAGTCCCGAGGGCTTGGCTCGACCGCCCGCCTGTGCCCGCTATGAGACCTTGCGGGTGCCGGCTCTCAGTCAGGGCGAGACCCTGCCTCCCGAGACCGTCTGGGAAAAAATGGAGAAACTGCTCGCCGCATGACGATGTCTCGTATAACGCGTACAACGCGTACAAAGAAGCCCCAACCCGCCCCGCAACCCCTTGCATTTCCGCCCAGCTGGAGTCTATAGTGCCAGTCTATGGCAAGTTTGCGGCAAAGTGTCGTTGTTCCAGAGTTCCCAGAGGCCCAGGCCTGCCCTGATGCTTGAACAGGTTAAGCTGACCCTGCCCGACGGGGCAGAGCACACCTGCCCCGAAGGCGTGCGAGGCACGGAACTCGGGACGCTTTGGGGGCGGCCCCTCTGGGGGCGAGAGGACGCCTCGCCTATCGCCCTCGCTTTCAACGGGCATTTGCAGGACTTGAAGGCCGAAATCAAGCACGATGGCCGCGTCAAACCCGTGTTCCGAGACGACCCCGAGGCTCTGCCGCTCCTGCGGCACGACTGTGCCCACGTGTTGGCTCAGGCGGTCCAGGAACTGTGGCCCGAGACCAAAGTCACCTTCGGCCCCGCCATAGACAATGGCTTCTATTACGATTTTTACCGCGAAACCCCCTTTACACCCGAGGACCTGCCCACCATCGAAGAGCGTATGAAGGACATCGTCGACCGCGATTTGCCCTTTGAACGCCAGGTCTGGACGCGCGACCGAGCGATTCAGTTCTTCACCGACGCCGGCGAGACCTTCAAAGCCGAACATATCCAGTCACTTGACCAAGAGGAACCTATCTCCATCTATGGACAGGGAAGCTGGCTGGATTTATGCCGTGGCCCTCATTTGCCCTCGACGGGTCGGCTGGGGAAAGCGTTTAAGTTGCTCTCTATTGCCGGGGCGCACTGGAAAGGGCGTCTAGACGGCCCCAAATTACAGCGCATCTATGGAACGTGCTGGCGCGATGCTAAAGAGCTCGACCAATGGCTCCGTTTCCTCGAGGAAGCGAAAAAACGAGACCACCGCGTTTTAGGACGCCAATTGGAACTATTCCACACGCAGCAAGAGGCCGCCGGTATGATTTTCTGGCATCCTCGGGGCTGGACCGTGTATCGAGCCCTGGAGGACTATATGCGCCGCCGCCAGAGTCAATTCGGCTATCAAGAGGTCCGGACGCCTCAACTCTATGACCGGATCTTCTGGGAAAAATCCGGCCATTGGGATAAATTCCGAGAAGATATGCTGGTCGTGAACGAGACGGTGCCTGAATCTCAGATGGCCTCTCAGATGGCTCTCAAGCCGATGAATTGTCCGGGCCATGTGCAGATTTTCCGACATCGCCTGCGCTCTTACCGCGAGCTCCCCTTTCGGCTGTCGGAATTCGGCCATGTTCACCGGAACGAGGCCTCGGGGGCTCTTTCGGGCCTGGTGCGTGTTCGAGCTTTTACTCAGGACGATGCGCATATTTTTTGCACGCCGGACCAGCTTATTGACGAATCGCGACGCGTGTGCCAATTGATCCAGTCTATCTATCGAGACTTCGGCTTTGATTCGGTACGCGTTAAATTCTCGGACCGTCCCGAACGCCGAGCAGGTAGCGATGCCGTCTGGGACCGAGCCGAAAAAGCTCTGGCCGAAGCCGCTTCCATTCTGCCTCTGGAGCACAATCCGGGCGAAGGCGCCTTCTACGGCCCGAAACTGGAATTCGTCCTGCGAGACGCCATCGGGCGCGATTGGCAATGTGGGACGCTCCAGGTCGATTTTGTCCTGCCCGAGCGCCTCGATGCCAGCTATATCGGCGAAGACGGCAAAAAACAGAGGCCTGTGATGCTCCATCAGGCCAATTTTGGGTCTCTGGAGCGTTTCTTAGGGATTTTATTAGAGAATTTCGCCGGCAGATTGCCGCTTTGGCTGAGTCCCGTCCAGCTCGTCGTATGCGGCATCACGTCCGCTCAAGATGATTACGTACGCCAAGCTTGCCAAGAGGCTCAAGCTTGCGGCTTGCGGGCCGAAATGGACTTGCGTAACGAGAAAATTAGCTATAAAATCCGAGAATGTGTCGCTTCGAAAATTCCCTACGTCCTGGTGGCCGGTGCCCGTGAGCTCGAGACAAATCAATTGACGCTCCGCAATCTCGCGGCCGAGGCCGCCGGCCGGACCCAGACCCGGACTCAGATCCAGGCCACGATGGCTCGAGCCGATATCTGGGCACGTCTGGTCGAAGAGGCGAAATCACCCGCGGGAGACGGCCCTGCCGCGGGAACCCTGTCTTCCCCACCCACCTCGCGTTCTTGTTCCTTATAGGAGGCTATTATCGTACGTCCTAATCCTTTTTCTAGACCCGCCCCCGCCGAGGGGCCGCGCTCCAATCAGCAGATTACCGCCCCCCGCGTTCGTCTCATCGACGACCGAGGCACCAATGTAGGGGTCGTGCCCTTAGAGAAGGCTCTGCGCGACGCCGAGACCGCTCGAATGGACTTGGTAGAGGTTTCGCCTAATCTGGACCCGCCCGTCGTCAAAATCATGAATCTGGGCAAATTCAAATACAACACCCAGAAACGAAAGCACGAGGCCAAAAAACGACTCAAACAGGTCGAGGTCAAGGAAATCAAGGTCCGCCCCAACATAGACAAACACGACTATGAAGTGAAACTGAGGGCGACTCGACGTTTCATCGGGCAAAAAGACAAGGTGAAAGTCACGCTCCGGTTTCGGGGCCGCGAGATGGCTCATTTGGAACTCGGCCATCGGCTGCTCAAACGCATCCTCGAGGACGTCGAGGGCGCCGCTAAACTCGAGCAAGCCCCTAAATTAGAGGGACGCCAGATGGTGATGGTGCTGGGGCCGCTCTGACCGAGGCGAAAGCCCCCGGGTAGACGCCCGGGGCCCCCGGGTAGACGCCCGGGGCCCCCGGGTAGACCCGGGTGGACTTCCGGGTGGAACGGTGCCCCGCGGCACGACGGATGCGTCTTCAAGACGCGTTCGAGCTGAAAAATTCAAGAGGAACGCTTCTATTATGCAGGCAGCTATTTTAATTGTGCATCTGCTTCTGGCTCTGGGGCTGATTGGCCTGGTCTTGCTTCAACGCTCCGAGGGAGGCGGCTTGGGCGCAGCTCAAAGCCAAAATAGCCTCTTTTCGCCGCGCGGCCAGGTTAATTTCTTGACCCGGACCACCGCCGTCCTGGCAGCTTGCTTTCTGGGAACAAGCTTGTTTTTAGCTTTCCTCGCCGACAGAGGCCCCGCGACCGATTCTATTTTAGACCAACTCCCCTTTTTAGAGGGCGAAGGGCCGCCGGGTCTGCCGCAGGGGGGAACACCCGACGCTGCCCCGACACTGCCTTCGACGCTGCCTCCGACGCTGCCACCTGTGGAAACGCCGCAAAATCCCGCCCCGCCCGCCGCCGGGCCTCTGGGGTCAGACGCCCCCCAGTCAGGGCCAGAGACCGGCCCACAAGTTCCGCTCTTGCCTTAAGGTGTCTCACGAGAGTGTATCCCTCTAGGGTGTTGTATCACGCTAGAGGGCATCCGTTCGATGAGGCCTGCAGGGCGAAACACCATGAAAACAGGGAAGAAAAACACGGCCAAACCGGCACGCCCGGAGATAGAACGTGGGATAGAACGTGGGACTCACACGCATTACATTTTTATCACAGGAGGCGTTGTCTCGTCTCTGGGGAAAGGCGTGACGGCCGCCGCTTTAGGAGCTCTCCTTCAGGCCTATGGCTGCCGCGTGCGTATCCGCAAAATAGACCCCTATTTGAACATCGACCCCGGCACGATGAACCCGCGCGAGCACGGCGAGATCTTCGTCACAGAAGACGGAACCGAAGCCGATTTGGACCTCGGCCACTATGAACGCTTCCTGAACATAGAGACAACCCGCGACGACACGGTTACGGCGGGTAAGCTCTTGGAGGGGCTGCTCCGCCGCGAACGCGAGGGCGTCGATTTTACAGGCCAGACCGTGCAAATCATTCCGCACGTCACAGAGGCTATCAAAAACTTCATTCGATACCAGCCCTCGTTTGTGGATTTCTGCATCTATGAAATAGGCGGGACCGTCGGCGATATCGAAAGCCTCCCATTCCTAGAAGCCCTGCGCCAATTCCGGAACGAAATCGGCCGCTCTCGGACTCTTTTTGTGCATATGACGCTGTTGCCCTATCTGGAGGCCGCCCAAGAGCTTAAATCTAAACCGACGCAGCATTCGGTCAAAGAGCTCCTCTCGACGGGGCTTCAGCCCGATATCATTTTATTGCGTGGGTCGCGCCCTATCAAAGAGGCTCTTTTTCGCAAGATATCTCAGATGTGCAGCATAGAGGACGGCCACGTCTTCCCCGTGCTAGACCGAGACAATATCCTGGAAATGCCGCTGGCCTTTGCGCAAGATGGGCTGGACCGACGCATCTTGAGCCACTTTCAGCTCGCAGATACGTATAAAAAACCGGCTCTGGAGCCATGGTGTCAGCTTTCACAGGCTTCTCGCAATTGTGAGGGGACCGTTAAAATCGCGCTTGTCGGTAAATATCTGGAGGTCGTGGATGCTTATAAATCGCTGGGAGAGGCTCTGTATCACGCCGGCCTGGCCACCCGCCGACGCATAGAAACCCACTTCATAGAAGCCGAACACCTGGAAAATCAGGCCACCATCCCCGAGACCCTCCAGGCCTGTGATGGGATCCTCGTCCCCGGGGGATTCGGAGAACGCGGCTGGCAAGGCAAAATGAGAGCCGTCCAATACGCCCGAGAACACCACGTCCCCTATCTGGGTATCTGCTTCGGAATGCAGATCGCCTGTATAGAATATGCTCGAAATGTGATGGGGTGGCTCGACGCCGGTTCGGAGGAATTTGAAACAACCCCCGCTCCCGCTCCTGCAGCCGAGACAGAAAAAACCACGCCCCCCGTCGTTATCAAACCTGTCGTTATCAAATTAGAGACTTGGTTGAAAAATAATCAACTCCAGAGTCGCCAGCCTAAAATTAAGCCCGAAAACCTGGGCGGGACGATGCGCCTGGGAAGCTATACGTGTCGTCTCCAGCCGGACAGCCTCGCCTGGCGGATCTATCGGCAGACCCTCGTCGCCGAGCGCCATAGGCATCGCTATGAACTCGACCCGGGCGTGGCTCGAAACCTGGAGGCTCATGGGATGCGCGTGTCGGGATGGGCCGAACATGACGACCTGCCCGAAATGGTCGAGCTGCCCTCGCATCCCTGGTTCCTGGGCGTCCAGTTCCATCCAGAGTTCCGCTCGCGCCCTTTCGAGCCGCACCCTGTCTTCGTCCATTTTATCCGGGCGGCAGACCAGAGGTTCCGGCTGCTCTAAAGCCTGGCGGAAAACCCTGGCGGAAAATACAGAAACAGAGAAAAATTCAGGGAAAATAATAAAAAAAGGCGAGCGATTCTCTTAGAAAAGAACCACTCGCCTTCAGTTGTAAACCCCCTAGCTCTTAAGTTTCACCAAACGGACAGACAGAGCGTCCTTTGATGTTCCCTCTTATGTATGTTTTCCATTGTACGGGCAAAACAGGGGTCTCGCAAGGAAGATAATGGTGATTTCTGACACAAAAGGGGGCTAAAATCAACCTAGGCGTCACGTTCCCGTGAGACCTCGCAGAAAACGATAAAAAGCGTCAGGCAAAGCGTCAGGCAGGGTCGAGGTCTATCGAGGTCAGATGGACACGTTCCTCTATCAGCAGAATCGCGTTGTCTAGACCTCGAAGCCGGCCGGCGTACCGGCCGGGCCGGGGCCGTGTCATCCTTCGCCCAGTCCTCGGCCGCAACACTGGGTTGGTTTTCATGCAGCGTCAGCATACCCTGGCCTTCTATGCGGATGAGGGCCTCGCCGAGGTCCGTGAGAGCGGCACCCTCCGCCCCTCCGCCCCTTGGCCCATGGAGTTCCAGAGTCGCACCCACCCTCGAGAACAGGCGTGTCTTCTCCCGTTCCGCCGTCGACAAGCTGAACTCTTTTCCGCCGCGAAATAGATAGACTTGTCCAGTCGAACTTCCTGCGGCGCCGACTGGGGTGGGGCTCCGACCAGAAAGTCGTCATAACCGTCCTTGGCCACATCCCCGAGACCGTCCAGAGAGGCACCGAATTGATCCGTGAGTGCCATGCCATTGCCATCGCCTGCTCTGGCGGTGGCATTGCCAAGCCCTCCGTCTTATGGATGACAAAGCCCTGGTTTGCCGTCAGGGAACCAGAGGACAGATCCAGCGTATTGCTGCCGGTTGGCTCATCCATGCCGTACATAAGATAGACCTTGCTCTCGGTCGCATGACTGATTAGAAGATCGTCCAGGCCGTCCCCGTTCACGTCGCCTGGACTGACGACATTCGTCCCGAAAGTAGGCTTGTTGGGACCCTTTATTTCGAAACCGTCCTCCGCCTCTAAAGTCACCGACAGATTTATCACGTCCCTATCCGTCCGGCTGCCGAAAAGGACATAGGCCCTGGGGCTGTGCCCTGGGTTATTGCTTGTTGGTAGATTTGTCCCCAGAAGAAGGTCGTCGAGGCCGTCGCCATGACGTCTGGTTGACCCGTAAAAAACATAGACGCCTCCCTGCGCGCCCCCGCTGGTCGGCCTCACAAAGCGTTGGGCAGTGGCGGGTCCGACAAGAAAATCATCTATGCCGTCGCCGTTCATGTCGCCCGCCGAAGCGACGGAGCTACCGAAGTTGTCGCCATGGCTGAATCTTCGCCGCTTGTGGGATGCCTTCGTCCATCTCGTCGTCCTCCCCCCGTCCTTCCCCAAGTCGGCAGACTGGAAAACCCCGACGATACTATCCTGCGAACGTTTCGGTTAGGTCTACGCTCGTTCCGTTTGTACTCAAGGTATCGGAGACACTGAGCACTATCGTCTCCGTTCCCGTTCCGCTCCCAGGGGGCCAGCGTCAGTATCCCGTCGTCACGGATGGAGAGCGAAACAACCTTATCCGCTCCGCTCGAAGTTGTGGTGAACACGCGCTCCTCCTTCAGGGCCGCAGAACCGATTTTCAAATCCGGGTCGTCAAAATAGTCATACATGTCCCCCTCCCTCGCCGCATCGGCTGTTCGGATGAGGGACGGGAAGGCATCACTCAACGTTATGCCGGCTATGATAAAGGGGTCTTCGGGCTCGTCCTTGGCGTTCTCGACCGTGAGCGTGTAGGTGAGCGTCGCAGCGGTGCCCGCTCCCGCGTCCGAGACCGAGACCGAGACCGTGTCGTCCATGCCGACGGCGGCGTCCTCCGCAACGGTGCCCGTTAATCGATGGAGACGGCCTCATTTTCCTTCACGGCGCGCGCCCGTTCCAGGGGAACCGGCACATCGTTCAGATTCTAGACCTCCAGATCCAGAATGACTTGGTGCGAGGTGCGTTGAGCCTCTTCCACCGAGCTTGCCGGATCATCCTGGACACCTTGCGTGTCCTCGCCGTAGAGGGCCGAAACGGTCAGCGTGTGCTGATGTACTTCTGAGTCATCGATCGCGCCTTGCGCGATCGATAAAACACCCTCCCGGAACGCAAGCCAGTCCGGTAAAGCCGCCGATGTTTGGGACTCTGAGGCAGCCGCCTGAGGCGTGTTTCTAGAAGCCGTATCCGAGGACACATCGCCATAGACGGCCTCAAAAACCACAGTCTTCCCTTCCGCTCCCGAAAACCAATCCGAGACCGCCGCAGGAAAGGACTCGCCCTTTTGTGCCACGAGTGTCTCGGGGACGTTATCGACTAAAACGGGCTTCTCTTGTTTCGGGTCTGTTGGTTGAGAACTGGGGTCAGTCCCGTCATTGTCGTCGTCGTCGCTGTTATCGTCGTCGTCGCTATTCTCGTCGTCGTCGTCGCTGTTCTCGTCGTCGTCGTCGTCGCTATTCTCGTCGTCGTCGTCGCTGCTCTCGTCGTCGTCGCCGGCAGGGGGCGTGGTGTTGCCCGCGGCAGGAGGCGTGGTGCTGCCCGCAGCAGGAGGCGTGGTGCTGTCGGCAGGAGGCGTGGTGCTGCCCGCAGCAGGAGGCGGGGTGCTGCCAGTAGGGGGCGTGGTGTTATCGCTATTTCCGTTATTGTTGCCATTGTTGCCATTGCCGCCGCCACCGTCGGAGGCCAGTAAGAGCAGCCCTCCAACGCCGCCGCCTTCCGCAAATAAGAGCCAAAGCGAAGAAGAAGAAGAAGGGCTCTCCACGACCTGTCCTCCGTCGCCAGAAGTAGAGGCACTTTCGCCTCCTGACTCGCCGTCTCCCGCTTCCTGAGCCAGAAGAAGGTCGGCTGGAAATAAATCGCCCGTTGTGGCTTTCTCGGAGGAGGGGCGCGCACCCAGGACAACAAGCAATTCCGAGGGCAGAAAAGGGGATTCTTCCAGGCCGCTGCCAGAACTGGAAGCCTGTGTGAGACCCTCGGCCTCGCACAAAACGACGACCGAGTCCGTGGAGGCCTCTGTTGAGGCGGGCTCGCAAACCAGGGCAAGCTCGGCGGATAGTTCCGGGGACAGCTCTGTTCCGCTTGTCTCTGCTGTTTCCGCTGTTTCCGCCGCTTGCCCAGAGCGCTGCCACAACAGAGACAAGGCCGCCAAAGATAGGCTGCCGAAGGCGGCCTTTTTAGCTGAAAAAAGCCCGGAAAAGTATCTGCTGAAACCGGCTCTGGGTCTGTGCGATTTGAGTCCGTTCGGCCCGCCAGATTCCGACCCGTTCCGCTGACTAGAAGAGTTTCTCAGGTCAGCGGCGGGTCCGTGGGTGTGAGATGTATGGTTCTGCATTCTGTCCTCCGCGAATTTCCGGGCACGAACTCAAGTGTCCGTCACCCCCAGCATTTCTGGATTCCCTCTGTGGTGTTGATCGACGGCGCGTAGAGAACGGGGTCGTCTGTCACAAGTTCTACCCCCGCATGGAATATATCGGCACCTGGGTTGCTGCCCTCTTCACGCACGGGTAACTGTCCGTCGGCGATCCAGTTCTGGGCGGCGTTTATGCCTTGGAAAGCCATCAGGAGCGGAAAAAGCATCGCCGTGGCTCCTAGAGACTCATTCTGGATAGCACGGATTCCGTCACAGCCGCCTCCGATGGAGACGATGAGCACGTCTCGGTCTCGGCCCGCTTGTCGCAGGGCCTCATAGGCGCCGGCGGCCGCGACCTCGTTGACCGTATAGACGATATCGATATCGGATTCCCTTTGGAGAATCGCCTCCAGCGCCTGACGCGCGTGCTCGGCACTGCCATAGGTTACGGCCGTGGCCACAATCCGAGGATCCCTCTCGTCCCCGATATTGAGGGGGTCGTTGACCTCAATCCCGAAGCCCTCCAGAAAGCCGTTGTAGCGTAGATAATCCAACGAGATCTCGCTGGGATTGAGATTGAGAAGGACAAGGCGCGCCTCGGAGGCCGCCTCGTCACCCATCTTGTAGCGGGCCCAACTCCCCACCAAGAAACCTGCCTTGAAATTGTCGCTGGCGAAGGTCGCATGAGCAGTCTCGGGGGGCTCAAAAGGCGTGTCCAGGGCGATGACAAGAAGACCTTCCTCACGCGCTTCGGTTACAGCCTGAACCAGCATGCGCGAATCAGAGGGCGCAATCAAAAGAACGCTGGCTTTCTGAGTAATGCACGTCTCAATCGCCCGAACCTGCGAGATCAGATCCCCGTCCACCGTGCCAGCATAGGTCCGAAGTTGAATCCCATGATCCTGCGATCGCAAAAGAGCCCCCTCTTTCATTTTGACGTAAAACGGGTCCGTCTCCGTCTTCGTGATAAGACACGCAGAATTGGGATGCAACTGCGCTTGAACCGTCCCAAAAGGGACAGAGAATAAAGAAATCGTGGAAATCGCGACGAAAAAAAGAAGCTTTTTTCGCCTCTGGGAGGCCCGAAAACCCCAAAAACTCGAGAAACCCCGAAAAAATACCGATAAAAAGAAAACCATTGGACGAAAACCCAAGCTACCACCGCGACACTGCGAAAACAGTCCCCCAGCATAGCGTAGCACGGTTCCACCGGAAGAACAAGCGGTAACGACACCCCGGAGATTTCCAGGGGATTTCCAGGGGATTTTCCGGCACACCCGCAGACCGGCACCTCCAAAAGAACAAAATACCGAAAAGCCCGAAAAGCCCGAGGGGGGAGTGCTCAAAGTTCCTGCAAAACAAGGTCGAGATCCAAGTCCAATTGATGAACGCGACACGTCGCTCGCAACGTATTGTAAAGTAGAACAGCGATCGTCATAGGGCCGACGCCGCCCGGAACAGGCGTGAGACCGCCCGCAACCGAAGAGACCTCATCGGCGTCCACATCGCCACGTAGAACATATTTGTCTGTCTCGGGGTGCCGGACACGGTTGATGCCGACGTCTATGACACACGCCCCGGGTTTGACCATAGAGCTCTTGACGAAAGCAGGGCGCCCAACGGCCGCTACGAGAATATCAGCCTGTCGGCAAATATCCGTCAGATCACGCGTCTTGCTGTGAACAACGGTCACCGTGGCATCTTGGCTTAAGAGGAGACTCGCCATAGGCCGGCCGACAATGTTGGAACGCCCCATCACAACGGCGTGCGCTCCAGAGAAATTCCCCAAAAAATGCCGCAGAAGCATCAGACACCCATAAGGCGTGCAAGGAATCATCCCATCCGTGCGCCCCGTGGATAAATGCGCGACATTGAGAGGATGAAACCCGTCTACGTCTTTCTCGGGGGCGATGTTTTCTATCACGAGCGTCTCAGACAGAGGCGGCGGCAGAGGAAGCTGACACAAAATGCCGTGAATGGCCGGGTCTGTATTCAATTGACCGATGAGGTCCAACAGCTCTTTCTCAGAGCTGTTGGCAGGCAGACGGTATTCTCGAGACACCATGCCGGCCTCTCGGGTCTGGCGCGCCTTATTCCGAACGTAAACCTGAGAAGCCGGGTCCTCGCCAACCAGAATGACCGCGAGTCCTGGCCGCAAAGAGCTCTCGGCCAGTTGGGCAACTTTTTGCGCAATCGTCTCGCGCAGGCCTCGCGCCAGAGCCCGGCCGTCAATCCAATGCGTCATGGCTTTCATCCCTCTTCATTCAGGTGTCACGAGTCGTCACGGCGTGGCAGCACGCACTGTCACGGCGTAGCGGCACGCACTGTCACGGCGTGGCGGCACGCTTTCGCCTTTGCGCCAGCTCCTGGGCTCGTTTTTCAACGAGGGCTACGATTTCCTCTAAAATCGTTTCCTCCCCGCCCTGGATGCGCCTTAGAGCCTTGCCATCCAGATAGAGCTGGTGGACGCCCGTGCTCCGCTCGGGCGTCCCGCCTCCCCCCGTGAGACCAATGTCCGCTAGACGCGCCTCGCCCGGGCCGTTGACAACGCACCCCATGATGGAGACCAACATAGGCTCGCGTATGTGGGCGAGACGCGCCTCAAGCGTCGCAACCGTGGTGATAACATCAAAACGCTGCCGAGCACACGAGGGACACGCTACCAACGTTACACCTCGCGAACGCAGGGCTAAAGCCTTGAGAATCGCAAGCCCGACCTTGATTTCCTCGACGGGGTCGGCCGACAGAGATACCCGAATGGTATCGCCGATGCCCTCCATGAGGAGGGCTCCCAGACCAATCGCAGATTTGATCGAGCCAAAATGTGCGCCTCCTGCCTCTGTGATGCCAAGGTGGAGCGGATAATCACAAGCCGACGCCAGTAAACGATAGGCTCCCACCGCAAGCCAGACATCGGAGGCTTTGACACTCAATTTGAGGGACTCAAACCCCAGACGTTCCAGTAGGGCGATGCTCTCCAGAGCACTCTCACATAAAGCCTCGGGGGTGGGTCGCCCGTATTTCTCGAGTAAATCCCTCGAGAGCGACCCGCCATTCACCCCGACCCGAATGGCACAGCCGTTCTGCTTGGCGGCGGCCACGATTTCGCGGACGCGGTTGGCTCCGCCGATATTGCCGGGGTTAATCCGAAGACACGCCGCCCCGGCCTCGGCCGCCTCTAGAGCCCGCCGATAGTGATAATGAATGTCCGCAATCAGAGGAACAGGACTCGCCGCCACAAAACGCTTGAACACCGAAGTCGAAACCGCATCCGGACACGAAATACGAACTAAATCCGCCCCCGCTTCGGCCAGAGCCTCGATCTGCTCCAAACCCGCCTCATAGGCATGGGCAGGGGTGTTCAGCATCGACTGGACCGCAATAGGAGCTCGCCCGCCGAGACGCACCGACCCGACAGCGATCTCCCGACAAACTCGGCGGTGATACGCCGCAGGAGTCGCCACCTCCGCCGCCGACCCAGAAGCCTCACGAGGCCCGATAGGCTCCGAATTCGGCTTGTTTTCCGGGCTGTTTCCCAGATTTTCCGGGGGATGTTGATGACGGGTTGGGCTCACGAGATACGCCTTCGTGTATAGCTTCTAGCGCGTATTCCGCAGAGCCTGCGTCCGCAGAGCCTGACCCTGCTGGCGCGCCGTCCCCTGGCGTAACGCCTGCCCCTGGAGTAAATAATTCCGCCGCGGGGCTCCGACGCGGCCGATGGGTTCTATGGCTTCGCCGCCGACGCGGATCTCTAGCCCGCCGGCGTTCGGCGTTGTCAGCAAGAGGCGCAGGTTCGGGTTCACTTTATAGACGTCTCCCGGATGCAAAGTGTCCGAGAATACAATCTGACCCGACGGCTCGCGTATCTGGACAAGGCTGGACTCGAGAGCGATGACGTCGACCTCGCTGGCCCCTAGAAAGCCAAAGATTTGAGGCACCCGCGCAACCGCAGCCGGTGCAGGGCCGCCCGAAGGGGGCTCGGGAAGCGCGGGCGAGGCAGACGATACCGACGATACCGACGCCGGGGATTCGGTTGTCGGAATGCTTATGCCTGCTTCTCTCTGAGGGGGAGGCTGTTCTGCCTCGACCGCCACGGCCTGGTCCGATAGGTCGTCTCCCGGGTCGCCCGACTGGACCGGAGACGGAGAGCTCGCCGCCACCGGATCAGACGCAGCGGGTGCCAGAGACGCCCCCTCGCCGGCCTCAGAGGCCGCCTCCTGCGTTACCTCCTGGGGGGTCGGCACGTCAAGGTCGGAAAGGGCCGGCGACCCCGGAGATTCCGGGGATTCCGGGGATTCCGGCACCGAAAGACCATTTGTCGGGTCGGCGGCGGTTGTCTCATTGCCTCCCACGCCGTCCACCGCTCCGTCCACCGCTCCATCCAATGCCCCATCCAACGTTCCGGGCGAGGAAGAAGAGGCGTCTGAAAAGAGCTCTGAAACAGCCCCCGGTGCCTCCGGTGCCCCGTCCGAAAGAGACGAAACATCAGGCGGGACGCCGACCCCAAGGTCCGTTTGATCGCCCGGCAAAAGCACAAACAAGAGACCCGCGACCAAAAGAACCGAAAAAATGACCCCATAGAGAAGAACACGATTGCCGCTCAACGGGCCTGGCTCGCCGAGGCCTCGACGGGTATCTAAACCGTTTCGGCGCGCCCGATGCTGGATGGGGGTTGCCTCGCCGCGAGCGGCCTTCATGCTCTCCTGGCGGAGGGTCTGAATGAAGGCCTCGCCGTCCATCTGCAAAAAATCCGCATAGGTCTTGAAAAACCCCACCATATAAATGCCCTTGGGGATATCCTCAAGCGGCCCCTCCTCGAGGGCGCGCAGGATAGACGAACGAATGCGGGTCTTTTGCGAAACATCCTCCAACGAGAGTTTTTTGGAAAGACGGCGTTCTTGCAGACTCTCGCCCAGCGTCTGAACTAACGCCTGGAGCGAATCAGAGGACGAAGACGGACGCATGAAACAATAGAAAAAAAAGCAGGAAAAAGAGGACTCGCAGCCACCATCCGCACGCCACCCCGCACAAGCTCCGACCCGAAAACAAAAACAGGGGTCAAACAGGGGTCGAACAGGGGTCGCACGAAGAAGCTCGAGGGTTTCATGGGAAAAAAACAAGCCTTTGTCAAGGGCCTTCAAGGGCCTTCGAGGCCAGGAAGGCCAGGAAGGCCGGGTTCCCCTCGAGACCCGTTCCGAGAACAGCTCTTCCGGAAGGTTTACCTCTATGCGTCCAGGATAGTACTCAAATCGAGCGTGAAGACGTGCTCGGCCGTCAGGCCACCCGTGTCCTCGGCCTTGAGAAGCACCTGGTATAGCTTGGTGCCAGGGGCGGGCTTCCGTGCCTCTTCCAGAAAAGCCGGGAGAAAACTAAAGCTCCCCTTGGCGGCGTCCTCAATCTTCACCCACGCGGGCACAGCCTTCGCTTTTGGATTTCCCCCAGGATTTCCCCCGGGATTTCCCCCGAGCTGAGGCGTCTCTAGAGTAAAAGTCAGGGTCTCTGGGCTTTCCGGAATCTGGAAATCCGGGTCTGTGAACCAGTCCGCCGCGTGCCAGACTTGCTTTTTTAGTTCGGCCTCGTCCGCGGGTTTGAATAAGGGAAGAGCCCCGTTTTGAACCCGAGGGGCCTCATTGACGTTGTCGATGTCGAGGGTCGCTCGGTGATGGGTCTCCGACGTCCCGTCTTGAGCTGTGACTGTCAGAATGTACGTCCCGACCTCTGTGTCGTCCGTCTTCCCCGCGGCAATGGAGAACTTGTTTTTCTCGACCTGGAACCAATCCGACTCGGCGGGAACATTGTGTAACGTCCCGTCCTTCGCTTTTCTCTGGAGGCTCACCTCGTATTGGACAGAATCGCCCTGACCACCCGGGAGGGCGTTAAAGAATTGCCCCAATTCATAGGTGAAAGCTTCGCCCTCTTTGGTC
Organism: Alphaproteobacteria bacterium; assembly: GCA_965203415.1. Taxonomy (GTDB): domain Bacteria; phylum Pseudomonadota; class Alphaproteobacteria; order CBDBCS01; family CBDBCS01; genus CBDBCS01. The sequence continues at coordinate 1,746,497 of CBDBCS010000006.1, forward strand.
TTCAGCAGACTCCCCGGAGGAGAGGGGTCGGAAGACGGCTCGCCCGGTGCAGAGGTCCCAGTTGGTAGCGTTTGGACGACTTCCAGGTCCAAAGTGAGCGTCACAGAGCCCGGATGCGGGTTGCCGTTGTCCTGAGCAACAAGATGTAACCGGTAAGAACCAATATCGGAATCCATTCTGTCCATTGTCGTGGCGAGGCTATTGCCTGTAAGACTCAACCACGCCGGCGGGGCGTCCACGAAGCTATAGGTCATGAGGGCGTCGTCGCCGTCCGGGTCCAGAAACCAGTCCGAGAGATCTTGCTCCAGATCTGTATCCAGGTCCAGGCTAATATGACTGGCCACACCGGAGCGAAGGACCGGGGCTAGATTGATGGAAATGCTCTTCTCCACCAGGATACGGACGGTGTGGTCTTCGGCCTGGTAAAGGGAAGAGTCCATTTTCGCCTGGGTCGGGTGTCCAGTTTTTTTCCGGATGAAATCTGGCGATAAGACCTTATAGATCTTGTCGGTTGAAGTTTCCACTAAGTTCCGTTTGCTGAAATCTCCCGATAAGACCAGGTGGCCTGTCCCCGTCACCTGCATCAGAACGGAGCCAGTATCGGGGGTTAGGGTTCCGTCATTGTCACGCATCTCGGTGAGGCTCAGAATACGGGGCGCGTCGAGTTCCAGAAAACTGAGGCTGTTGGAAAGGTGAAAAGCTTCTATGCTCTCGAAAGAACGAAGGCTCGTGGGCGTCAGACCATCTGGAGAGCTTAATTCAACGGTGTCATGCCCTCTTCCGCCGTCGATGGACACATTTCGACCTTCCACAAGCGTCGTTAAAACAATCGTGTCGTTCCCGGCTCCGCCTCGGAAAACGCGCGTCAAGTCGGAAGCCTGCACGAGCTTTTGCACGAGCGTGTCGTTCCCGGCCCCGCCCAGCAGAACCTCCTGGCCATCCCCAGACACAATCTGTTGGTCCGAACGAACGACTTCTCCGAATTGGGTCCCGCCGTAAACCAGATACGACCCCGCCTCTAGCCTCTCGCCGTTCCTCGGCTCGACGATGCGAACGGATAAGCGTAAATCGTCAAAGCCGTCGCCATTCACATCGCCGACTCCAGAAATGGAATCCCCAAAATAGAGGCCCGAAAATGCAGAAGGGTCATCCTCATAATCCGGAGGCACTTGCGTGGGTGTGGCGTCAAAAATAAAACCCTGCGTTGGGTCTAAGGTCTCCAGGTCTAGAACGCGGAGCTTGGGTCCGGTCGTTGTCGTTCCATCGCCCGCGCTTACATCCGACGCTTGAAGGGTTCCAAAATTGTCCGCATCCCGATTGCCATAAATGAGATAGTGGGCCTTGCCAGGAGCCGTGATAAGGAAATCGTCCAAACCATCACCGTTTATATCGCCGGCTCTGCCAAGCCGAAAGGCCTCCGGGCTCAAGGTGCTTCTGAGCACAAAGCCGGATTCGGATGTAAGCCCCGAAGAATCACCGTTGACATAGAAGTTCTCCAGACGGGTGGGCTTCCCGAAAATAAGATAGGCCTCGCTTTGCGCCCGACTCTCAAATTCCCCCAATCCCCCCCCGAGCAGAATGTCGTCAAACCCGTCGCCATTGATGTCGCCGACGCCGGTCAGATGCGTCCCGAACGTGATGCTCTGGGCGCCCTTGTCATCGCGATCAATGCTCGAACCACGCTCTCCAATTTCATAAATTGCGTGATTCCAGTCTTCCTCACCATAAACAAGATAAACCTGGCCTTTGCCTTTTGTGTTTTGGCCCCACGGACGTCCGACTAGAAAATCGTCCAGCCCGTCGCCATTAAAATCGCCGGCGCCCGATACGGGGAAAGAATTTTCGAAGGGTATGTTGTTTTCCTCGTACTCATCGGCCGGATCCGGCCCCCCTACGTTGAACCGAACGCCCAGACCGGGCGGGAAATTGCTGCCGAGTTCCAAAAAAGGTTGGACCATGGGGGCGCCGGCGTCCTCGGCTTCCTCGGAGACGGGGGACTCCAAGCTAAACAAAGGCGTGCTCATGCCATAAATGACATGGACAAGGCTGCTTCCGCTATAGCGAGGGGCATTCCCAGGGGCTTCAAACCCGCTGATGAGGAAGTCTGAAACCCCATCGCCGTTGTAATCACCGAGCCCGGCGATGTGGTGTTCGAAAAAACGCGGCGTGGTTGGGTCCTCGGGCTCACCCTTTCCGAGAAAAAAACCATGCGCGAAGTCGTCTTCGGTGAGGTCCAAATGATTGGCCGGCGTGACCGGCGTGACCGGATTGGCCGGGCCCTGTGTTTCGTCGGCGGCCGTTCCGGCGGTCGTTTCGACGGCCTTTTTGACGGCCATGCCGAAAATGACGTAAGATCTCGCGTCGGCGGTCGTCGGTTGACCTGGCTGTGACACGTCACGCACGAGGACCGCAAAATCTGAAAAACCGTCTTGGTTGATATCGCCCAACCACGAAACAGAGGCGACCTGACGGTCCCAATCCTCGACTCTTTTGACAAAGAAGCCCTCGTCCTCGGCGGGAGGCCGAGGAATCCCATTCCGAGGGCCCGTATCGAAGAAGTTTATATCCCGGCCTTCCATCGTGCCATAGGCAACATAGGCCTCGTCCGGTTGGTCTTTGTTATAGGAGGCAAGGGCTTCGTTATAGGAGGCAAGGGCTTCAGGGTTAGGGTTGTTTTGTATGGACGCGTCGGGCGGAAGATTGCGCCGCCCCGCCAGGATGTCCGAGAACCCGTCGCCATTGGCATCCCCAGCCCGAGGGTCCATTTGATAGGCGGAAAAAAGCTCCTCCTGGCCGATATTTGGCCTAGGAAGCCAAAAGCCACCGTCGGGCTCTAAAGCAAGTAGCGTATCCATAAAATCCACTTTGTTTTCGGACGTGAAGACTCTGAAACTCGCCTCGGCTCGGCCGCCCTGGGCGTCTTCCGCGATGACCGTGATGTTCTCATAGGTCCAGAGGCCGGAGCCCGACGCAGGACTCAGCGTGAAAGCCAGGCCATCCTCGGTACGCACATCCACGACATTCGATAGGCCGTCATTCGTCACCGCATCGACGACCGAAAAGGTCAGAGTCTTTCCAGCTCCGGGCACACCAGGTACAAAAGAAGCGACCGGCGAAAAAACAAGACTCGCCCCGGCGGTAAGGATCCGGTCCGGCAGCCCTTGGATATAGGAAGGTTCTTGGGTGTTGTCTGTGATCTCTATTGTCAAAAGAAAGGGCGTCTCTTGCCCTCGGTTATCCGTGGCTGTTACGGAAAATGTATGCGAACCCACCTCTGAATCATCGGTGGCTTTCGCCGCGATAGTGAGTTGATTGGCTTGTTGCGTCAGCCAGGGTGGCAGCTTTTCGGCGGGCGAGGCATTCTGCTTTGAAACTGAAAAACTTAAGGGCTCGCCTTCGGGGTCGTGGAGCCAGTTCTCCAGGCTTATGACTCCAGGGAGTCCCTCTGGGACGGTGATACGGGTGGACGGCGTCGGGTCTACGAAAGCGGGCGGGCGATTAGCCGTGATATCTATCGTCAAAAGGAAGACGGCCTCCTGCTCTAGGTCATCCAGGGCTGTTATGGAAAAGGTATGCGAACCCACTTCGGGCTTACCGGTTGCGCCCTCGGCGATAGCGAGTTGATTGTTTTGTTGCGTCAACCAGGATGGCAGCTCTTCGGCAGGCGGAGCATTATGCTGTGAAACTGAAAAACTTAAAGCCCCCCCTTCGGGGTCGAGGACCCAGGTCTCTAGGGTTATGACTCTGGCGTGTCCCTCTTCGAGGGTGATACGGGTGGACGGCGTCGGGTCTACGAAAGCGGGCGGGCGATTGGCCGTGATGTCTATCGTCAAAAGAAAGACGGCACGCTGCCCTTGGTCATCCAAGGCTGCTACGGAAAATATATGCGACCCCACTTCTGACTTACTGGTCGCGCCCTCGGCGATCGTGAGTTGATGGCCTTGTTGCGTCAGCCAGGGTGGCAGAGGCAGTCCTTCGGGGGCCGTGTCACGCTGCTTTAAAACCGAAAAACTTAAAGGCCCGCCTTCGGGGTCGTGGAGCCAGGCCTCTAGGTTTATGACTCTAGCGTGTCCCTCTTCGAGGGTGATGCTGGTGGACGGTGCCTGGTCTACTAAAGCGGGCGGGCGATTAGGGTTCCGGACTGTAATACGAAAGACATCCGTTACCTGAACCGTACCATCGTCTATGGTCAGGGTTATCGGAGAGCCTCCCTCTGGCGTTGCGTCGGCACTCTGGCCTGTCAGCGTTCCCTCCGGCGTCAGAGCGAGCCCCTCGGGCAGGGTCGAGGCCGAAAAACGGAGCTTCGCCCTCAAATCCCCGTCCAGAAAATGACTGCCCACATCGTATCGAACCGTATCCTTCGTGGAAAATAAAAGATCCGGGACAGAACCGGTCGGGACATCATTCGTGTTTTCAATAAAAAAGAGAAAAGATAACTGCCCCGAAGCTCCCGCGCGATCATAAGCCGTAACCGTTAAATCATAGACCCCGAGTACTCTGTCCTCCGTGACCCGACCGGACAGATAGTGGTCTGAAACGGTCAACTCGCTCGGAATGGCGATCGCCCGTCCGCTCAGGGTTCGAGCGGTAACTTCGTAATGCAACGCATCGTCCTGATCTTCGTCGTGAAAAAACGCCGCCAGATCCATCGTCAGGAAATCGTTCTCAGAGAGCTGAACCGCGACCGGGTTGGCCGTCGGCCGAGGGGCATCGTTTCTGTTTAGAACGTCCAGCTCAAGCGTGAGTGTATGGAAAAAGCCAAAATGATCTGTGACCACCAGGTCCAGCGTATTGGTTTTGACGAAAGCGTCTCGTTGGACGGTTCCCTCCAGGATGCCCGAAGACGAGAGGCTTACGCCCTCGGGGAGGACCGAATCCGGCCCCAGAGCACGAACATGAGCCTCTTCCCCTGGGTCGTCGTCGCGTAGGAAAGAGCCCAGATCGATCCTAAGGGAATCCCCCTCTGTAACCGTGAAAGAGGTGGTCTCTAGATACGGCGGGTCGTCCTGCGCGACAACCGTCAGAGCAAAAGAGGTCACAACCTCGGCCATGCCATCCGAAGCGGTTAAACGGAGCGTGTGAATGCCGACGGCCGCTTCGTGCTCTATCACGCCGTGGAGGCGCGGCGTGGATTCCTCCGTGGATAAGGTGAGACCCCGCGGCAAAGCTTGCGTCGTGAGGGTCAGGACATCCCCCACGTCGGGGTCTTCGAAAACACCCGCTAGATTCAGTTCAAAGCGTTCGTTCTCTGTGGCCTCCTGGGCCGGCGGCGGGGCCACGACAAGCGGGACCCGATTGCCAGACTGAGGCGAAATGAACACCTCCAAGGCGTGCGAGACAGAAGCACCGGCTTCATCGCTCGCCTCCAGATGGAGGGGGAGCGTCTGCCCTTGGAGCGTCTCGGACGTGAAAGTTCCGCTTAAAACGGACTCGCCCAGCGTCAGACCGGACGGGAGGTCCTGGACCGCATACGTCAAAGTGTCCCCGAGATCGTGCTCTATAAAAACAGACGTCAAATCCAGCTCAAAAGCCGTGCCGAGCGTCACACGAAGGGTCTCTGGGGCTGCCGCCCGGATTTCTGGCGCGCTGTTCGATTCCGTCCCTCTGAATTCAAAAACGCGGACACTCTCGAATTCGCCATCGGAGGCCGTGATCGAAAATCGATAAGTCGCTAGAGGAAGCTCTGGGGCCACCTCGCCCACGAGATAAATCGAAGAGCCTCCCGCATCATTGGGCCCCAGAGAAACAGTCGTATCGACAGCCTGCGCGGCATCCTCACTCGGTTGCGTGGTGGGCTCTTCCGCGTCTGTTGTCGTGATGGTTAGACCTTCTGGCAGAACGCCCGAAAACGTGAAAGTGAGGGTGTCCGAAAGATCCGGCTCTTCAAAAAAAGAACCCAAATCCAGGGAGACAGAACGCGAAGAGCTGGACCGCACATTCAGATTGAAAACCGTGGAGGCAGCACTGGGCCGCGGGGTGCTGTTCTCTGCCGTGAGCGTCAGCGTTAGGACCTCGATCCAGGAAGTTCCTGTCGCATCATTGACCGTCAGCGATACAAAATAGACGCCTGTGCCTTGGGCTCTCCCACTTAGCTGACCATCCGGCGTGAGGGTCAATCCCTCCGGTAGGCCAGAGGCCTCGAAAGACGAGGCGCCTCGGAGTCCCGAAAAACCCCGCGCTAGATCCAACGCCAGCGGCATGTCCGTGCGAACATTGCCCGAACGTAGGGCTGGCGAAAACGCCACGCTGTCTTCTGAAGACAGCGTCGGTGTCGGTGTCGGGGCTGGAGGTGTGGGCGTCGGGGCTGGTGGCGGTGGCGGTGTCGGAGCTGGTGGCGGTGTGGGTGTGGGCGTCGTGGACGGATTCCCCGTACCTGACGGCACAGGCGTCCCTAAAGAAGCCGCCGCCCCTTCTTCCTGGTCCGTAGAGCTCGTATCTGATTCCTCGCACGCCCCAGCCAAAACGGCGAGCGAAGAACTCAGCAACCAAATACGGCTTCGGCTACGGCTTCGGTACCTCCGAGCACGAACAACGCTTCCTTGTGAGAAAGGTCTCAACACAACAAATCTCCGTACCCCCCTGTTCCCCTGTTCCTCTCGTCTGGCAGACAGCCCCGCCCCGGATTGGCACGCACGCGGAACGCCTCTCCATGTGTACACGAAAACGCCACCAAGAGGGCATAAAATGTTTTCACAATTTTGTCAAGGTCTGAAAGAAAACGAAGCAGCTCTTTTGTTCCGGGTGAGGGGATCGATGGAGGCAACAGGCACGAGGCAAGTATGAAAACGCGAGAACGCACGCACGGAAAAAACGGAAGAGGCGCAACACGCCGGTCTGGTCTAGGTTCAGATGGAGGGGGCGGGAGGGCGTGAGGTCTCAAGAGCACGTTAGAACTCACCCGGAATTCAGAGGGAAGCTCTGCCGAGAAGCGCAAGAGGCTTTATACTCGGGACTCGGCCTCCTCTCGTCCCTCGCTCCTCCGTCCAGCAGAGCTAAAACTGACGCCTCTGTCTTGCGCTCATCGGCGCCTTGTGCTACAGGCGCACCATAAGAGACCGTCGCCGCCGCCCGAGTCCAAATAGAAGCAGGCGGCAGCCAGGCGGCCGCTAGCGGGCGTCGGAACGCCGTCGGAGGGAGTTCGAGGAATTTTACGCGTCACGGACGCGTTGTGAGACAGTTTATGCCTCTTTGTGCTTCTTGGGTCTCGTCTGTTCGTAAGGCCTCCACCGCCGGCACCGAGTCCGTAGCTCTCGCTGGGCCTGCCCGGGCGTGGCCCCAGATGTGGCCCCGGCAGGCAGCTCGGATGAGCCCGAGTCTCGCAGGCCTGCTAGCAGGCCTGCTGGGCGGGTGTGCCTCCGACGACGACGCCTCCGACGCCGCCGCCCCGAGCCCCGACACCGCCGCCGACGCCTCGAACCCCGAGCCGACGACCAGCCCGCAGCCTTCTGGCTCGACCTCCGCCGCCGGAGCGTCGCGTGCCCTCGAGAACGATGCCTCTTGGTCGGGGCCGTCCTTCGTGGCCTTCCGCCAGAGTCTCACCGACCAGACCCTCCGCGAAGGCGAGACTTTCGCGCTAGACATCCGCCCTTATTTTGCGGGACGCGGCGTCGTGAATTACACCTTCTCGAACCTGCCCGAGGGACTCGTGTTTTCGCCCGACCAGATGCAGGTGACGGGGGTCGTCACCGACGACGCCGAGCTGGGCGTGCGGCTGGTGACCGTCACGGCCCTAGCCGACACCAGCACCGTGACTCAGAGCTTTACGCTGGACATCCAGAACGAAAACGAAGCTCCGGAAACATCGGGTTCGCAGACCTGGACCCAGGCCTGGAGTGCTCCTTTTTCTCTGGATCTGGACGGCGGGCCTGAGCCTCTTTTTTCGGACCCGGACCCTGGAGATTTTCTCGTCTATGATCTGACGGGCGTCTCGTTTCTAGAGGTCGCCCCCGGAACAAAGTCGGGGTCGGTTTTGGTTGGGATGGCCTCGGGCGTCGGCGAGCACGTGGCGACTCTGGTGGCTCGAGATAGTGCCGGTCTGACAGCGGTGTCGCATCTGACGCTGACGCTCACGGAGAACCACGCGCCCTCGGCCATCGGGCCTCCTGACACGACGCTGTTCGTCACCGAGAGCATCCCCGCCGCGCTAGAGGTCCGTTCTTATTTCGCCGACCCCGACGCAGGCGACCGCCTCGCGTTCACGGCCAGCGGCCTGCCGGCGGGTCTGTCGATCTCGGACGACGGATGGGTTCGCGGCGAGATCCCCGAACCCACAGCAGAGGTCTATAGTGTCACCGTCACCGCTCTCGACGGCGGCGAGTTGTTCGCGCGCTACGCCTTCGAGCTGCACGCTCGACGCATCAACGACCCGCCGACTCGAGTCGGCGAAGCGTCTCTGCACTGGACGCTGACAGAGGGTGCCGGTGTGTCTCTGGCCTTGACGGAATTGGTGGCGGATCCGGACGCTCATGATTTTCTGGTGTATCGTTTTTCGGGCCTGCCGGCGGGGTTGACTCTAGAGACCTCGGACGGGGCGGCCCGGGTCGAGGGCGTGTCGCCCTTCGCGCCAGAGTCTCAAACGCACACGCTCACGGCGAGCGACCGCGCCGGGGCCAGCGTCGAAACAACCGTGACTTTTTTCTTCGAAGAGAAGGTCACCGCGCCGCATCGAGTGGCGGGTTCTCCCGAGACCTGGACGGTGGCTGAAGGTGAACTCGTGGCGTTGACGCTGGGGGATTTTTACACGAGCTCGGGCGCGTTGAGTTTCCGTTTCGGGTCGCACTTGGACCGGTTTGAGCCGCAGGATTCTCTGGGGTCCGGGTCGCTCTTGGCGGCGGGCGTTTTGCGAGGTCGGTTCGTGGATGACAAGGCCTCGGCGCGCGTCCAGACGCTGGAGGTCGTCGTGAGTTCCGACCAAGCGACGGTGACCGAGTCTCTGTTTTTCGCGGTGACCGAAGTCAACCAACCGCCTCAGGTTTTGAAGACGCTCGCCTTCGATCCCTTCGCCGAGAACAAGTCGACGATAGTGGATCTGTCAGGCGTCTTCACCGACCCCGACGAGGGCCATGCGCGTTCTTTGACGCTCTCTGTTTCGGGGGTGCCCGAGGGGCTGGTGTTCGAGCCTCGGCTCGAGCGTCTGACGGGGGCCGTGACCTCGGACGCTCTGGTAGAGCAGCCTCTAGAGGTGACGCTGACGGCGACCGAGGACTCGGGCGTATCGGTGTCGGTTTCGTTCACGCTGTATGTCACGAACACCAATGATCCCGTGGTGCAGACTCGCGCTTTTGAACCCGTCCAGAGTCTTGGGACGGCGGCCTCCGCCGGTGTGGTTCTGGACCTGGCCGGTTATGTCTCGGACCCCGACCCCGGTGAGGTTTTGTCTTATACGGCGTCGGTCTCGGGGAGTCCCGTCGTGAGTCTGAATCTGTCCGGCTCGCAGCTGGGGTTGAGGGTCGCGCCTGCTTCGCCCTATCACTTTGGCCTCGCCGAAGTGAGTGTGACTATTCAGGACAGAGCCGGCTCTTCGGTATCGGATAGTTTTATCTATCGGCACACGCATTTGACGCTTTCGGACGATCTGTTTTCGGACGGAATGTTTGGTTCTGTGCATGAAGGCGCGACGCTCTGGGAGGTCGGTGATCTGGACGGCGACGGCTTCTCGGATGCAGGAGGCTTCACGTCCGGCTCGGGGCCGGCTCTGTTTTTCGGGGGGCCCGATGGGGTCTCGAAAGAGGTGTCGTTGTCGTCCGATTCGGTCGCGCCGGGGACGGATTTCACTTTCGGGCCGGCCGGCGACGTGAACGGAGACGGCCTCGCGGACGTGTGGCTGACCGAGGGCCGCAACGAGGTCTATGTCTTGTTTGGGTCTCCTTCGTTGCGTTCGCTCTCTTCTCTGGATCTTGAGACTCTGCCTCCGGAGGCTGGGTTTGTCCTCGGGGGAGTGTTGGGGTCTGTCTCGGTTCGCGGCGGCCTCGACTTTAATCAGGACGGCCTAAGTGATCTCCTATGGGATGATGCGCATGGGTTCTGGATGGCATATGGGGCCTCTCGTCCGTTAGGTCAGGCGGTCTCGGTATCGGGCCCGGGGACTCCGGAATCGCCGCCGGTTTTTCGTCAGTTTCTGTCAGTCGCGTACCTCGGTCCGGACGGGCGTCTGCATCGGAATACGCCCGATAATTGGGAATTGAGTGCGTTTCCCTATCGTCCGGGCGGGAGTCTTCTGCCTGTGGTTTTCCGGGCTGGAGAGGGTGTTGCTAAGCTCAATCTCTCCCCAATTAGAGATCTTTCTGGGCCGGTGCCGGCCCCATCGGCTTTCGGTTTGCTCGGCGACCTGGACGGCGACGGATACGGCGAGCTCGCCGTAGAACTGTCCGCTCTGGCCGAGGACGAAGCCCGGGTCGGGGTGTATTACGGCGACGCTCGCCCGGCCTACGAGGACGGGTTCGAGATTGTCAGCTCGGAACCCGGCTTCGGTAAAAGTCTGACAGGCGTGGACCTCAACGGGGACGGGCTGGACGAGTTGGTCGTGGCGTCCTCGGAGACGGTGTACGTGATCTACGGCCGAGCTGCGCAGAGGACGGGGACGGTGGTGCTCTCGGACCTGTCGCCCGAGGTCGGGTTCGCTCTGATCCCGCAGAGCGGTTTGGTCGAGGGAGTCTCGGCGGCGGGCGATGTCAATGGCGATGGGTTCGAGGACCTCTGGGTCCGGGTCGCTCCGCCGCCTGTCGATGCGAGCGAACCGGCCGCGCCCGCCGAACCGGCCGAGTCGATTTTGGTGTATGGGAACGCCTCGTGGGGCGCGGCGGATCGAGTGCCTGTTCCGACTCCCGGCTCGATGACTCTGGGGACGGCGGTCTCGCCGTATGGAGGCTCGGGAGCGGACAGCTTCACGCTCTCCGTCGGGGAGTTGCTGGCGGACCCGGAGCTCTTCCGTCACGGAGGCCTGGGGTCAGACAGCCTCACTTTAACGCGCGGCGAGGCGGCGGCTGGGGGACTCGGGCCGTCGGTGGACCTGCGCGACATGACGCTGACGCAACGTTTGCTCTCATTCGAGACCCTCGTTTTGGACGGTGTGGATCTGACGCTGTCGGCCGAGGCGGTTTACGAACTCTCGGAGGCCCGGCGCGGCGGCCTGGCGACGCTCGAGCTGGGCGGTCGGGGCTCGGTTCGTCTGAGCGACGACGTCCCCTGGACGCAAGACCTCACGGCCGATCCGGGCGGCGACGTTTGGTCTCAAGGGCGGGCTCGAGTCCGTGTCGCCTCGGACGACTTGTCCGTGGCGAGTTGGACGCCTGAGCCTATCCGGACGTTGACGCTCGGCGAGTCCCTGACGCCGGACCAGGGCGTGGCGTTGTCTCTGCCTGTGGCGCGAGCCGGCGCTTGGATCTCGCAGACTGGGGGCCCTGGTTCGCCGGATTTCGTCTTCGAGGCGCAAGGCCAAGGCGGCGTCCCCGAGCTCCGCGTCCTCCGCGACTTCACCCCCGAGACAACCGAAACGGTACGCTACCGCCTCGAGGAGGGCCGCGTCACACTCCAGGACGGCCGAGTCGTCGTACCCGGCCAACTCTTTGACACAGATGCAACCTTACGCGACCGCCAGCCCATCGCCGTAGAGCCGGACGGGACGATCGTCCCTCGCTACACAGAACTCGGCCGCATCGAGCCGCTCTATCAGGTCGTCTATGCCGACGAGGACGTCATGGACGCTTATGGGAATCCCTGGCACCAGACTTTTCTAGGAACGGTTCTCAATGGCGACTCCCTCGAGTACGAAGTCTGGAATTATGGGGGTAGTCCAAGCACGTACCGACAAGAGGACCCACCTCCTGAGGGTTCGTCCTGGGATGGGAACACGTTGGAAGCCCAGGACGGAACTAAACTGGCCGTTAGAGAACAGCTTTATCGCGTCCATTCGATTGTGCCGGGCGAAGAGGACGCCTTTAGTCTCCTCCGTTTCGCTAGAGCGGGACAGACGCTTGCGCCTGGGGATCTTGTGATGACTTATGACGGCGTGACGATAACGGACACGGGCACGGACACCTTGGTGGTGAACCAGGACGGAGACGAACTTGCGCGGCTCGCCTTCCACACTGTGCTCGAGTTTGGACACGTCCTCGTGACCACGACCGATGGCGTGACCGAAACGATTAACGAGGCCGGCACGACTTTGACCCCCCAGGACCTCGCCAATTTGGCCCCGGGTCAGACTCTGGGAGAGCCGACGGAGGACGGGCGGATACTCGTATCCATCAGAGGCCCGAATGGTGAGGAAAGCCTGCCCGCGCGCCTCGTCGCCCAAACCCTCGTGGAAAGCGGCGAGCTCGCCTATTACGAAGAGGACACTTCAAGAGCCTCGCCTGTGAGCTCTTCCGCTGCTTTCTTTCACAATTATTTTCCTTTTCGCCAGGGGCAGCCGACGTTTGACGGGTCGTTTCTCACCTTCACCGATGCGGGGCAGATTGTAGACGGCGATGGCACACTCTTGGGAACGGGTAGGCCTTTGGAGACCGTAACCGGCCTGCCAGACTGGGCCGGAAACAAAGAACTCCACGTCCACGTAACGCACTATGAGGGTGTTGCCTATAGCAGTCGGGAGTACCGGAATTATTATACTGGCCTTCTAGAAAGCAGTGTGGATACGAACCTATTTAACAATTCCTACCTGCTGCGCTACCTCGAGTCTGACCCTAATTTTTTCCACAGTAATTACCACGGCAGCCTTCGAGCTTCGGGCGACACGGTCGGGAGTTATGAGACCTCCTCGGGCCGAAGGTCGTCGAGGAAACGCTCTATGAGCAGGCGAACCCGACAGAAGAGGCCCTCACCGCCGCTGACGCTGGAGGTCCTCGACACACCCGAGGGCGACGTAACGCAACCCTTCGCTCTCGGTTGGCGACGTAAACGGAGACGGCCTGGCCGACGTACTGGTCGGTGGCGAGACCTCGGCTTTGCTCTATGGTAAAGAGGACCTCGGCCGCGATGCTGCTTTCCGGCCGTACTTGCCGCGGGGAACGAGGGGAACGAATGGAGACGACCTCGTGCTAGAAGACGGTACGACGCTCCGTCAGGGAGGACGCCTCCGCTATGACATCGACCTGCCGGGAGACACAACGTCTGGCGGCCATCCAAGTGCAGGAAGAGGGCCTCGATGGGTTTTTCCTCCCCGTCGGTATGGCAGGCGACGCCGTGAACGTCCGCGATTCACTGCCGATACGCACCGCCAAGATCGTCGAGTGTGTATGCACTTCAGACCAGATCGTATCATTTTAGAGGGAACTTCCGAGACGCTAGATTCTGAACCTCGGCGACGAAGTTCGACACAAGCTGGACGCTGCCAGACGGCTATGACCTCCGAGAGGACAGCGGCGGGGCAGAGGCTTCGATTTTCCATGAGGGCGAAGCAGACCCCGTGGTGAGACTCCAGCGCGTTTATCGACTCGCCAGCTATGGAAACGATGAGCCTCTGTTTCATACAGGAGACGGCACGCCCCTGTATCACGGCCGTTATTTCTCGGATACGCCCGAGAACTTGCCTTCCGGTTACGAAATCCTGGAGACCGACGATTATCTCATTCTCGGGCGGACCCTGGAGGACGGCCGGGTGATCCAGAGCGTCTCTCTGACAGAAGCCTGGGCCGTGACCGAGTTGAACCCATACCGAGAAGACGTATTCATCACCATCGAGAAAACAAACCAGCTGGAAGAAGGGCAGATTTTGGAATTTACCCTGGCCTTGAAGTATTCGGGCTACCGCGACGGCAATAGATTTTATAGCCATATAAACGCCATAGATTTTTATCAGAACAGAGATTTGTTACAAGTCTGGGGTGAGGACGACGGAAGACTGCTTCGTCTGGAAGCTCTGACGGAACACCCGTATCCGGGGGCGGCTTCGTCGCTCGTACTTCCGTATAATGGACTTTTCTATAACCACGCCATTTTCCAGGTATTCGATGCCGAACGAGGACGACATGTAGACGCACCGGGACGACCTTTCTTCATCGGTACCACAAGACCCCTGCGTGTCGTGACGAGCGGGGCCATAGAACTGGAGGACGGCCGCATCCTGCTGCCCGGCGATTTTATCCGATTGTCCGACACACTCGCCAATGGCGAGACCCCTAGGCTCAACGGCACGATGATCGCCAACCAAGACTCTACGGCGGTGGAGGTGTTCGTGCCTCTTAAACGGACAGAGGAGGATTTGAGTGTGCCTCACCTCTCGCCGCAGGCCGGGTATCGAGTGATCAATACGCCGCCGCCTCCGCCGCCGGACGACGGCGACGCCGAGGCCGACGCCCCCGCCGCCGAAGCGACGGGCTTCGGGCAGATCGTCGCAGGGCTCGGCGACGTCAATGGAGACCTCGTCGACGACGTCGCGATTGTCGCTCTGCCGCCCCCTGCCGACCCGGCCGCCGCCCGAGTCGCCACCGTCTTCGGCGTGGCAGGAGAACGAGGCAATGACCGAGTGCTCTTGGACCTCGCCGAGGCCTCCGAGGACACCTTCTTTCAGCTCGAGCTCACTGGGCTGCCCGAGGGCCAACGCCCCGCCGTCGAGGCCGCCGGCGACGTCAATAGCGACGGCTATGGAGACTTCCTCGTCACCGCTCCCGCCGGCAGCGACGGCGGCGCGCGGGTCTGGTTGTTTTATGGAAACCGCACTCTTTTTGAAGACCTCACGGCTGCGGACGCCGAGCTCTTAGTGTTCGGCCCAGAGGCCATCGGGTTAGGCACGCAGCCTCTGCTAGGGTCGGCGGGAGACTTCAACGGCGACGGCTATGACGACGTGTTTGTGCGTCTGACGGACGCCTCGGCGACCGAGAGTCCGACTCGTCTAGCCGTCTTGTTCGGGTCGGACGAGGGGCTCGGAGACCTGGGGGCCCTGGTCGCCGGCGGAGCGACTCTGACGCCGGACACGCTCCCCGCCGGGCGAGGCTTCTTCATCACGCACGCCTCTGGCGAGTCGGTCTCTTTTGCGAGCGACGCAGCGTCGGTGGGCGACGTCAACGGCGACGGGTTCTCGGACTTCGTCGTGGTTTCGTCGGGCCAGAACTGGCTGCTTTACGGCAGCGAGACCCCCGCGGCCTCTGTCGAGGTCACCCAATTACGAGCAGGCCAAGGCCTGGTCGTGTCGGGCCTTGGGTCTCCTGGCGACGACACGCCCGTTGCCGTTCGAGCCGCCGGAGACCTAAACGAAGACGGCTTTTCGGACTTCTGGCTTGGGGCTCCGGGGGCTGGATCCGGGTCCGGTTCTGACCCGGGGTCTTATGCGATTTACGGGTCGGTCGAGTACCGGTCAACTGGCCAGAGAGCCGACTTCACGCCTCCCGGGCCCGTCGTGATTCCGGACAGCGGAGGAGCACCGGGGGATCTATCGGGGGCTGTGGTTCTCCGCGGA
Source organism: Alphaproteobacteria bacterium (assembly GCA_965203415.1). Classification (GTDB taxonomy): domain Bacteria; phylum Pseudomonadota; class Alphaproteobacteria; order CBDBCS01; family CBDBCS01; genus CBDBCS01. The sequence continues at coordinate 1,761,891 of CBDBCS010000006.1, forward strand.
GATGCGGCTGATGACCTGCTGGTCGGAGGCTCAATGACGCGTGTGTGGCTCGGAGGCGCGGGCGACGACCTTCTGTCTCTGACCGACTCTGAGTTCGTCCGTCTCGACGGAGGCCTGGGCGTAGACCGCATCGGTCTGGGGCTTGCGGTGTCGCTGTCGAGCGACACTTTAGCCGGCCGAGCCCGCTCGGTCGAGGGCTTTGTGTTAGCTCAAGACTCGCGCCTAGAGTTATCGGCCTCGAGTCTCTATCGCTTGACCGAGTCTCGAGACAACGGCGACTCTGTCGCCGAGGCCGCAGGCCTTAGGACGGCGTTCGCGGCCCTCCCGGCCTCGTCGTCCTCCGAGCCCTGGGGCTCGGTCTGGTTCCACTTGAGCGGTTCTGGCACGGTCTCCCTTACCGAGCCCGGCTGGTCCGCCGAGACGCACTTTCTCCCGAACCTGCATGCCTACCGCCTCGAGAACCTTGTCCTCCTTGTGGACTCCGCTCTCCACCTCGAGGCCGCCTGAATACAGCGCAAAAATTGTTCATATAAAAATGAAACTTGTTCTTATAACGCTCTGATTTAGAAGAAATTTTTTTATCTTATCTTCGTTTTATGCTATAATTAAAAAAACCACGCAGCGCGTGGAAATCCTATTACAGTAAAAGGGAGTGACGTCAATGGCGCACGCAAAACGAAAGCCGAAAGGGACACCGTTTCGTCTCTTTCAGACCCGTATTCACACCCATATTCATACCCGTAAACAGTACGCGCCTTATGCGTTCCTTTTGTCCGCCTGCGGCGGCAGCGAAAGCAGCGACGGCAGCGGGGAAGAAAGTGGGACTCAAGCCCAAACGCCGCCCGAGGCGACCCCCAGACCACAAGAAACCAACCAGAATACCCCTCAGGTGCCTAATGCGCCGGTCGTGCCGGTCGCACCGGCTGCCGCGAATCAAGGGCCTTCTCTTTCTGGCAACGAACCCAGCACTCTGGCAGCCCTCGAGGGAACCGCCAGCCGATGGCAGGCTAGAGCATGGTTCGACAACGCCCCCAATGAGACGCTGACCTTTAGCGCAATCCTCGAAAAGGACGGCGGACTCCCGGCTTGGCTCACGCTCCAAAACGGCGAGCTCATCATCCCAGAAGGCGCAACCGACGATGCCGAAGTCGGAACGCATACTCTGGTCGTAACCGCAAGTAACAGCACAAGACACGTAGCTCATACGCTTGAGCTGACCGTCGAAAATAAACCAGAGGCCCCCGTCGTTTCCAAGAAAACCCCGATTGGTTTGACTCTGATCGCGAACCAGACCGCTCGATGGCAGCTGGACGGCTGGTTTTCCGACCCAGAGGGCGACACCCTCACGTATACGCTGCAGATGGACGGCGAGACGCCACCAGCTTGGATCAGCCTGAACGAAACAGACAGAGAACTCGTCGTCTCTGCGACAGGAACCGCAACAAGAGCCGCAACCCAAACAAACGACGCACAACAGACCGGACAGACCGGACAGACCGGCGTCCACAACATCACGATTTTGGCGAGCGATGGCTCAGCGCAGGTGGCGCATACACTCACTTTGGCTGTGACTCCTGGCAGCGCCGAGTCCGAAACGCCCGCGCCCGCCGAGACTCCCGCGCCCGCCGAAACGCCCGCGCCCGAAACGCCCGCGCCCGAGACTCCTGTGCCCGAAACGCCCGCGCCCGAGACTCCCGCGCCCGCCAAAACGCCCGACCCCGAAACGCCCGCCTCCGAAACGCCCGCCCCTGCCTTTTCCGAACAAGTCCCCAACGCCCTCAGAGCCATGGAGGGACAAGGGAAACTCTGGAACCTTCAAGACTGGTTTGTAAGCCCCGACGACGCCAGCCTCGCCTATACGTATACGGCGCAGCTGAACGGCGAAGAACTGCCCGCATGGTTGACTCTGGACTCGGCTGAGGGAACGCTCGAGCTCGTCCAGGGACAGACGGATGACCCTCAAGTTGGGACGCATGCTGTGCGCGTGTCGGCGCACAACGGGTCGTCCAGCCTGGCGTATGCGCTTTTTCTCACGATCGAGAACGTGCCGGAGGCTCCGTTTGTGTCCGAGCAGGCTCCAAAGGCGGCTCTGACCATAGCGGAGGGCACGGCGGTGACGTGGAGTGTTTCGGACTGGTTCGCCGACCCCGACGGCGATAGCCTGACCTATACAGCACATCTGGATGGGGCAGAACTCCCGGATTGGTTGACGCTGGATGCGGTTTCGGGCGAACTCGTCATTGCCTCGGGAGCCACCGACGACGCCGAAATCGGCGGCTATGGCCTGACAGTAACGGCCTCGGACCAACAGGCACACGTGACTTTTGAGACCGGTTTGACGGTCTCGGATGTTCTCAATGAGCCCTTTGTATCGGGCCTCGTGCCCAACCGGATCGCCCCAGGCCCAGGGACAAGCCTGGTTTTAGACCTGACAACGCTCTTTTCGGACTCGCAGGAGGACGGAACGCCAACGCCCGCTTCGGCCTTGACTTTCGAGGTCTCGGAAGAGGTCTTAGGTCAGGACCCGAATAATATCGTGTCGGCAGAGCTGACAGACGCAACGCTGACCCTGACACCAGAGGAGGCACCAGAGGAGGACTCGGACGAAAGAGCCCTATGGGCTCAAGAGACCCTGACACTCACCGTTACCGACGGGGACGGGGACGGGGACGGGGACGGGAAAAAGACGACCCTGGCCTTTGCGGTCACGGCTCGAGACTCTGTGTTGGACGCTGGTTCTCTTTCGCCGAGTCATGGCTTTATCCTCCGAGGCACCGCCCCAGACGACGAGCTCGGTCACCCGCTTGCGGCAGCGGGCGATGTCAATGGCGACGGGGTCGACGATGTGCTGGTCGGACTGCCGTACGGCACTTATAGCCTCCATGGCGACCCCTATTCATGGGCAGGCCAAATCTATGTGATTTATGGGAAAACCGGGCCTGACGGAACACAATTCGGAACAAATAGAGCAGGACGACAGATCGTAGAGACCCATCCGCTTTCGTCTCAGGACGGTTTTGTGCTCTACGGCGATAGGGAGGGCGACCTGTTTGGCTTCTCGGTGGCGGGAGCCGGCGACGTCAATGGCGACGGGCTGGATGACCTCGTCGTCGGGTCTACCGAAAGCGACACCGGCGGAAATAGAGCCGGGGACGTCTATATAATATACGGGAAAGCCGGAACCGATGGCTCTCGATTCGGGACACAAGCCGGGGCACAAGCCGGGACCGGACAGGTTTGGGATGTAACAAATCTCGCCCCCACGGACGGTTTCGTGCTCCAGGGAGATGCGGCAAACGACCGATTGGGCGAGTCGGTCTCAGGAATCGGCGACATCAATGGCGACGGGATTGACGACCTCGCGGCTGGAAGCCGCTACGGCGACGATGGCGGCTCCAATGCCGGGGAGGTCTATATCCTCTATGGCAAAACCGGCTCCAGCGGGAACGAGGCCCCCTTCGGAAAGCGCGTCGCCGTCAGTCAGGATGGGATGACGACAACCACGCTCGAAGAGGGCGACGACGCGCCCGCCAATTCGGTGATACGCCGCGTTGTGGACACAACGAATCTTGCCTCTGAGGACGGCTTTATCCTCCAAGGCGATGCGGCGGACGATCAATTGGGCCGCTCGCTCGCGGGCGCCGGCGATGTCAATGGCGACGGGGTGGCCGACCTCGTCGTTGGCGCGGCCTATGGGGCCGATGGCGGGCTCTTGGCCGGCGAGGCCTATGTGGTCTACGGGAAAATCGGCCCCGGTGGCCCCGGCGGCCCCAGTGCCGCCGAGGCCGCGTTCGGGAGACGGGTCGCCATCCTTCAAGACGGGATGACCATGGTCCTCGAAGAGAACACGCCGGCACCGGAAGATTCGACCGTACGCCGCGTCGTGGATATGACACACCTTGCGCCCGGCGATGGATTTGTCCTCCAGGGGGATGCGGAAGACGACCAGTTCGGCTGGTCGGTCGCGGGAGCCGGCGATGTCAATGGCGATGGGCTGGACGACCTCCTCGTCGGAGCCCTGTTCGGCGCCAATGGCGGCGTAAAGGCCGGGGCGACCTATGTCATCTATGGCAAAACCGACGATACGACACCCGGGGCAATACCCGGGACGCAATTCGGGACGACGGTGGATGGCCGCCAGGTTTTGGACACCAGCTCGCTGGCCCCCGAGGACGGCTTCCTGATCCAGGGCGATGCGGCAGACGACCGATTGGGCGAGGCGGTCGCGGGCGCCGGCGATGTCAATGGCGACGGGCTCGCCGACCTCATCCTCGGGGCCCCCGAGCGTGATGCGGGTGGAACAAACGCCGGCGAGGCCTATATTCTCTACGGGAAAGCCGGCACCGACGGGCGTCAATTCGGCGCAATGGTGGGAGACCGCCAAGTTTTGGACACCAGCTCGCTCGCCCCCGAGGACGGCTTCACGATCCAGGGGGAGGCGGCAGGCGACATGTTGGGGGCTTCGGTCTCGGGGGCCGGCGATATCAATGGCGATGGGTTTGACGACCTCTTCGTCGGGGCCCCCCAGAGTGACGCAGGTGCGAGCGATGCGGACGAGACAAATGCCGGGGAAGCCTATGTCGTCTATGGTGGGACGCATCTGGGCGAGGTCGTCTCCTACGACCAGACACGTACCGCTGTGGCGGGCGAATTGTTTCTCTTGGGCGGGGCCGGTGCCGACCGTCTCACCGCCCATGCCGACACCGAGGTGCTCTATGGCGGGGCGGGCTCGGACACGCTGGAGCTGGCGGATGCCAGCTTCCGCCGCGTCGACGGCGGCTCGGGCGACGACACCTTGAGACTGGGGGCCGGTGTGACGCTGGACCTGACCGACGCCACCGGCGACGCCGCCGGGCGCGGCCGGGTCCGCAGCGTGGAGGTGGTGTCGCTGTCGGACGCCACGGCGGCGGTGACGCTGGAGCTCGCTTCGGTGTATGCCCTGGTGGAGGCTCGAGACAATGGGGGGACTCTGACGGACGCCGGCGAGGCCCTTCTCCGCCTGGAGGGCAGCTCAGGCATGGTGGTTCTAGCGGATTCAGCAGGCTGGGAACTGGAACTGGCAAACGCCGAGGGCTCCGCCGATTTATACGCGCAGGGGGCGGCTCGGGTGCTGGTGGACGAGGGGCTTCTCACCGCCGCCTAGGTAACGCCCCCTCCCCGCCCCGCCCCGGCTCAAAAAGAGGTCCCCAAAACATAGCCGATAATCAGAGCCCGCTGTTGTGTCACCATCCGGTCGTCCTCCAGTTCGCGTATCCTGAAGTTTTCGCCGCCCAGAGAAAAAGTGTGCTCGAGGCGGCCGACCAGCCAACTAGCCTGCAGGATGACCCTGTAAAAAGAGCTCTTCGAGCGATAGGCGGTCTCACAGATTTCGTCCACGCAGCCGAGGGTGAGTTCGCGTGTCCTGAGGCTCCCGCCGACGATATCGGCTCCCCAACCGAAACGGCGTCCCTGTCTGAAGGACGGTTTGAGGCGATAGTGGATGAAACGTTTGACGCTGTCATAGGTATCGCTTCCCTCTTGTGTTCCTGGGGTCTGTATCCTTTGCCCGGCTCGCCCCAGCCCCAGCGTGAGGGCATGCCGCAGAGGGCCTGTCTGCACGTTCAGGCCGCCTTCCAGCTCCAGCCGCGCCCAGTCCAGGTCGTTATAATATGGAGCTGTCTCGCGCTCACAAACGCGCCCCGACGTCATAACTTGACAGGCCGGATTCTTGACATTCGTGTCGCCATAGAGAAAACTGAAGCCCAAAATAGGCCCCCAGTGGCGCGCTTCGTGTAAATGAGGCCGAAGCTGATAAAGGCCGCCCCAGGCTCTGTCTTGGTATTTTTCTCGGCTTTCGATGGATTCGCTCTCGAAACTCAACAGAGACTTGAAGGCCGCTGTCTGAATCCAGGAACCAGACCGAAGCGATACACCAACATCCAGCTCGAAGCGACTGAGAATGTTCTCGGCCTCTTCGAGACACGACTCCGAAGCAGAGGCATCCTCCGGGGAACCCGAAGCCCCACAGGAGGGAAATTTTTCCTCCGCATAGCCCTGTGTCATATAAAATTCCACATAAGGCCCCCAGGCAGGCTCCCAGGCAGGCTCCTGGGCCGGCACGGTCTGAGACAAACCCCGACTGGAACCAAAGACACAGAAGACACAGAGGCTCACCAGAAAACAAAAGCCGAGGCGGCCTCGCATCGGGTCAAGCCTGGGAAAATATGGTAACATTCTGGAAGAATCAGAGACCTCTAGAGGACGGATTAGGGCATTTTATATGATAAAACTCCCTACCACGAGGCAGGCGGAAAAACAAGCAGAGAATAAACAAGCCAAGCCGTCCAAGCCGTCAAAACATCTTCAAATTGTGGAGAAGGCTTCTCGGGTCGGCTCGCGAGAGCTTGACATGGGCACGTCAGAACACTACAATGGCCCGAACGCAGCGGACATAGCAGACATAACGAACGTCGCGGACGCAGCAGACGCGTTTTAGAATCGCAGGGCGTTCGCGGAACAAAGAGCCAGGAGCATCTGGGTCATCTGACGGGCTTTCGAGCCTTTTTTGACTCCAGGCTCGATTTCAGATGAGGGAGAGACCATGTTACGCGCAAGAGCGGTTTTTTATCGACGCATCCTATTGCACATCCTAGCAGCGGGCTCTTCGGCGGGCAGGCAAAGCGGAGGAACCCTATCGGACCGCCTCGCCGGCCTTCTGGCCGGTGCTGGTATCCTTGTTTTTTGCATTTGGTTGGGGCTCTGGTTTTTCTGAGGCTGAGGGCTTCTCAGAGTAGGCGAAAGAACGCCTCGCCCCGTCCGTGAGGTCGAGCGTATCGGTGCCCGCTCAGCCAAAGAAGAACAGTTCCTCCGAATCGTCTGTCGCCGTCACCACCGGCGTGTGGACCCCGGCCTCGTGGACTCCGACTCGGCGGCGGCGACAATGGTCTCGTCCGCCGTGTCCAGCATGGCGTCCGACACCGCAAACGCCCTTTCGTTACTGGCATCAACAATTCTGAGCGTCACCCGATGTGAAACTGACGCACCATCCCGGTCGGTCGCCCTTATCGTCAACTCGTAGGTACCACTGGTACCACTGGAGGCGAAAGCAGAAACCCACAGACTCTCAAAGAAGATAGAGACAAGTCCCGGCCACTCACCAATCTCCGTGTAAGTGAGCCGATCAAAGTAAGTGAGCCCACCGTCGGGGTCGGTGAACTAGAGGCGACGAGGGGCTCTGGCTGGCCGGACCAGGCACGCGGTGGGCAGCTCAAGCAGGCCCCAGGCTACGCCGAGGCCCCAAACCGACAGAGACCGACTCAGCGACCCCCAACCTTCGCCATAGGAGAAGCCTAAAGGGAAGCCTCGAGATAAGCCTCGGACTAAGCCCCGCGAGGCCGACCGCTCTGCCGTCTGCCGGACGGGGTCTCGAACAAAGAGGGACTTTGCGCGTCCCGAAACGGCAGAGCTCCCAAAAAAAACGATGGTCACAAAGCACGAGCTTCCTCCCTTCCGTAACGTTTTTTTCAAAAAGGCACGATTGGCGGCCTGGGGCTCTGCCGAGAGGCTCTACACCTCGCCCGACAGCCGGGGGGGAGCCCGACAGCCGGGGGAGAGCCCGACAGCCAACCTCAAACGAGGCGACCCTATCACACAAACGTGAACGAAGCAAGACTCTATAAGGAGGCGGCGATGGCCGTTTACGTGCTCGGACCGGAGAGGGCGACTCGCGGGCGGCAGAGGGACGCGTCCTCTTGGCGAGGCGGCGGCCTCACGGGTGGCGGGAAACGGGGGCAGGCGGCTAGGCGGCTAGGCCGGCTAGGCCGGCTAGGCCGCTAGGCGACTTCAAGACCGTCGTCAACCAAGATTTTCGCCGAACCCTGCTCGTATAAGTCGGCCATGCCCTCGGCGTTGGGCGTCTCGTTCCAGTCCGACAGGTTCGAGAGAACCACCATGCCCGTGCCCTCGAGGCGGAGCAAGGCCTCGCCCGCGTCCGTGAGCGTGCCGCCGTTGTCTCGGGAGTCGACTAACGCAAAGACCGTCGCCTGGTCCAACGTCACTATGGCCGTGGCGTCGGATAAAGAGAGCGTCTCGATGCCGCGGACCTTGCCGCGCACTTTCGCCAGGGTGAAGTTCAACTCGACGCCCGACCCAAGCACGAGGGTGTCGTCGCCCAAGCCTCCGTCGACGCGGCGGAAACTCCAGTCCACGAGCTCCAACGTGTCGTCGCCCGAGCCGCCGTAGAGCACCGTCGTGTCGGCATGGGCCGTGAGCGTGTCGTCGCCCGCTCCGCCATGGAGGAACGCCGCGCGCGCGGCGGCCTCTTGCTGCGCCGGGGTGGGGTTGCCGGGTAGCGTCGGCACCGCCATGCCCACGAGCGTCTGGGCGTGCGAGACGACCTCGCCGAGGTGGGTGCCTCCATAGACGACATAGGCCTCTCCGGCATTTGCCCCGCCATCATCGCCCATAGCGGCCCCGACGATGAGGTCGTCGAACCCGTCGTCATTGACATCGCCGGCTCCCGAGACCGAAACGCCCAACCGGTCGTCCGCTGCATCGCCCTGGAGGATAAAGCCGTCGGTCGGCCCCAAGCCGTCCGTGGTATCCAGAACCTGGTGCATTGTTTTATCTCCGTCGACGCCGAACGGGATCTCGTCGGTCGTGCCGAACTGTGTGCCGTCGGTGCCGACTTTGCCATAGATGATATAGGCCTCGCCGGCTCGGTCGCCGCCATCGTCGCCCTCGTCCGCCCCGACGATGAGGTCCGCCAGACCATCGCCATTGACATCGCCGGCTCCCGAGACCGATTTACCCAACTGGTCGCCCGCCGTATCGCCCTGGATAGTCAAACCATCGGCGGGCACGAGACTCGTTATGTCTAGAACTTGGCGGCTTCCCATCACCGTGCCGAACTGGGTGCCTGGGGCACCATCAGCGGTGACGGGGTTGGCTTTGCCATAGACGACATAGGCCGATCCGGTAGACGTATTGGTATTGTTAGCTCCGGCGATGAGGTCGTCGAACCCGTCGCCATTGACATCACCGGCTCCCGAAACCGACCCGCCCAAATTGTTGTTCGCCCCATCGCCCTGGAGGATGAAACCATCGGCGGGCTTGAGGTTCGTCAGGTCCAGAAGGTTGTCTACCACAATCTCGCTCACCATGAACCCATTGGGCACCGTCTCCCCTTCTGAGATGGTCCTTGTCATGGACGAGTCCGACGCGTTAACCACAATCGTCATCGTCGTACCAAACTGGATATTGTCGTCCACGGCTTTCCCGTAGATAACATAGGCCTCCCCGGCATGGTTCCCGCCATCCTCGCCCTGATGGGCTCCGACGATGAGGTCGGCCAGCCCGTCGCCATTCACATCGCCGGCTCCCGAGACCGAAATGCCCAACCGGTCGTTCTCCATATCGCCCTGGATAATAAAACCATCGGCGGGGGCGAGAGCCGTCGTGTCCAGAACCTGGCGATCTCCCATCACCGTGCCGAATTGCATACCATCGCCGTTGGTGTCGAATTTCCCATAGACGACATAGGCCTCCCCGGCCCTGGTCCCGCCATCATCGCCCTCGTGAGCTCCGACGACGAGGTCGCCGAGCCCGTCGCCATTGACGTCGCCGGCTCCTGAAACCGAAGTGCCCAATTTGTCACCCCTGTTATCGCCCTGGATAATAAAACCAGCGGCAGGAGCGAGAGCCGTTGTGTCCAGAACCCGGCGGTCTCCCATCACCGTGCCGAATTGCGACCCGTCGCCGGGGCCGGTTTTGCCATAGACGATATAGGCCTCTCCGGCAGCGGTCCCGCCATCATCGCCCCCATCAGCTCCGACGATGAGGTCGTCGATGCCGTCGCCGTTTACATCGCCGGCTCCCGAAACTGACTTGCCCAAAGAGTCGTTCTCTATATCGTCCCGGAAGATGAAACCAACGGCGGGCGCGAGATTCGTCGTATCCACCACTCGACGTACCTCCATATCCGTTGTTGTCACGGCGGTTCCAAATTGGGTGCCGGCGGCGCCAGCGGCGGGGTCGGCTTTCCCATAGACGATATAGGCCTCGCCGGCATTCGTCCCGCCATCATCGCTGTTAATGGCTCCGACAATGAGGTCGTCCAGCCCGTCGCCATTGACATCGCCGGCTCCCGAGACCGACCAGCCCAACAAGTCGCCCGCCCTATTGCCCTGGATGATAAACCCATGAGCCGGGGCCAACGTACTGGTGTCTAGGACATGCGCTCGTGTCGTTATGGCGAACTCTGCCACGGCCCGTTTGTCGTCGCTGTCGGTTGCCGTGATGGTCACGGTCTCTTGTTGTCCGAACCCGCCGCTGGCTGCTCCTGTTCCGGGCGTCAGGGTCAGCATAGACCCCGTGAGCGTGGCCGTGATGATGTTCTCGTCCGCGGCCGTTGTGTCGTCAATGGAGTCCGACACCGCAAACATGAGTTCGTTGGCCGGGCTCGGTGTGCCGTTCTCCTGGAGGTCCGTGAAGAAATCCGCCAGGTCCAGAACGTGCATCCCACCCGTCGCCGGGGCAATTCGATTCGACAAGGGCACCGACACAGTCGGCTCGCTTCTGTCGTCAACAATCGTCAGCTTCGTCGTGTGAGCGGCCATCGCACCCGCTTTGTCGCTCGCCGTTATCACCAGCGTGTGGGTACCGACTTCGGCATCGTCGGTCGCCCCCGCCGCAATCGTCAGAGCTCCCGTCGCTCCGTCCAGGGCTAGCCAGGCCGGCAGAGCACTCTCTGTCCCAGACCCAACCGCTCCCTGCAGCATCCCCGTATACGCAAGCACCTCGCCCGCGCCCGGGACCGCTGTGTCCGGGTCGGTGAACCAGCCCGAGACATTCGTGCTGAACGCCAGGCCCTCCATCGCCGTCAGCATCGCCGGGGCGGCCTCCGCCGCGACAACAGGGGCGTCGTTGACATTCGCCACCTCCACCGTCACCGTGTGCACAGCCGTCAGAGCCTTCGGCTTCGTCGGGTCGCTCGCCGTGACCGCCAGCGTGTAGGTCCCGACCTGCGCGTCGTCCGTCGCTGCGGCCGCTATCGTCAGAGCCCCCGTCATCGCATCCAAAACGAGCCAGGTCGGCAGAGCCATCGCCGTTTGAGAACCCGCTGCGCCTTGTAACTCCATCGCCGCATAGGTGAGGGTGTCTCCGTCCGGGTCGTCGAACCAGTCCGAAACATCCTCGCTGAACGCAAGGCCCTCCGTCGCCGTCACCGTCGCCGGAGGGGCCATCGTGCCCGTCGCGACAACGGGGGCCTCGGCGACGTTCGCGATGGCCAGAGTCACCGTCAGAGTCGCCTCTTCACCGCCGCCGTCGCTCGCCGTCAGTGTGAACTCGTGCGAATTAACGTCGGCGTCGTCCGTCGCCATCGCCGCTACCGCGAGTTCGCCCTTCATCGCGTCCAGCTCGAGCCAGTCCGGTAAGCCCGTCGCCGCGTAGGTGAGGGTGTCTCCGTCCGGGTCGTCGAACCAGTCCGTTACGTCCCAGGTCTCTGCGGCGGCTTCGTTGACCGTCAGAGACGTCTCGGCAAGCGTCGTCGTCGTGGGGGCCTCGTTCGAGGCGCCCGGGGCCGGCGTCATCCCATCCGGGGCCGGGGCAGTTCCAGAGTCCGTGATCGTCAACGTCACTGTGTGCGTGGCCGTCTCGGTGGCAGCGTCGGTCGCCATAACCGTGAGGGTGTAAGTTCCGACTTCGGCCTCGTCCATCGCCGCAACCGTCAGAGCCCCCGTCGCCTCGTCCAGAACCAGCCAGCCCGGGAGGCCCGATACCGTGTAGGTGAGGTCGTCGCCCTCGTCCGGGTCGTCGAACCAGTCCGAGACATCCAGGCTGACCGACACGCCCTCCGTCAGCGTCGCCGGGGCCGCCGACATGCCCGTCGTCACCACCGCCGGGGCCGCGTTCATGACTCCGCCGCCGCCCGGGCCAGAGTCCGTGATCGTCAACGTCACTGTGTGCGTGGCCGTCTCGGTGGCGGCGTCGGTCGCCATAACCGTGAGGGTGTAAGTCCCGACTTTGGCCTCGTCCATCGCCGCAACCGTCAGAGCCCCCGTCGCCTCGTCCAGAACCAGCCAGTCCGGGAGGCCCGATACCATGTAGGTGAGGGTGTCTCCCGCGTCCGGGTCGGTGAACCAGTCCGAAACATCCCAGCTGGCGGGGTCTTCCTCCGTCGCCGTCAGAGACGCCAGAGCAAGCGTCGTCGTCGTGGGGGGTTCGTTCGAATCGCTCGGGCCGCCCGAGCCCGGGCCAGGGTCCTCGATCGTCAACGTCACCGTGTGCGTGGCCGTCTCGCCGTCGCTGTCGGTCGCCGTGACCAAAAGCGTGTAGAAGCCGACTTCGGCGTCGTCCGTGGCGGCCTCCGCAATCGTCAGAGACCCCGTCATCGCGTCCAAAACCAGCCAGTCAACCTCCGACAGAGCCGTCGCCATCATCGCATCCGTCTTCTGGAGCGTCCCCGAATAGGTGAGCTCGTCGCCCGCGTCCGTGTCCGAGAACCAGGCCGAGGCATCCCAGTCGGCCGAGGCTTCTTCCATCGCCGTCAGCATCGCCGGGGCGTCCGTGGCCGTCATCGGGGCCGCGTTGGACATGGCTCCGTCGCCGCTCCCGGGAGTGCCGCCGCCGCCGTCGTCGTCGCTCCCACCGCTGGCGAGGACCGCAATCGCAAGGAGGCCGCCGCCGCCCGCTATCGCCAAAACCGGCCAGGAGACGCCAAAAAGACCCCGCCGCCCGCTGCAGTGCCCTCGGGGGCCTGCGGCAGGACGAGGCCCTCTAGACGCACGTCGCCTCCCAGAACCGTCAGGAGAGCCGGCTCGTGGGAGGCCGCCTCAGCCAGCGGGTCGCCGCAGCTCTCCGGGGCCAGATCGAGGGAGCCGTCTCCGGGAGGAACAGGGCACAGCTCGCCTGCGAGCTCTGGGTCCGGATCCGGACCCGAGTCCGACTCGCTGGCCCGGGCCCGCAGAGGCAAACTCAACAGACCGGCCGCCGCTCCGAGACCCCAAACCGACGGAGACCGAAACCGAGGCCGCCTCGCCGCCGGCCGGATAGAGACGGCCTCTGCGCGCGCCGAAGCCAACACAGCAGAGCCATAAACAAAAGGATGATGATAAAGCACAGGTCTTCTTCCTTCCGTTCGTTTTTATCAAATGTGCGTTACCGGCCGCCTGGGACAAAGCCGAAGAGCTCTACACCTCACCCGAAAGCCAGAGCACAAAACGCCGCACGAGGCGACCCTATCACAGAAATGTGCAAAAAGCAAGACCACCCTATAGGGCGGCTAAGAGGCGGCGATGGGCGCGCGTTCGGCTCGGAGACAGCCTCACGGACGGCAGCCGGCGGGGCGGACGGCGGGGAGAAGGCCGTTGTCTTCCGACAGCCGAGTCGTACTCTGCGCGCCTTCGGGACTTGTTAGAGCTTTCAGAGGAGTCAAAATAGTTTTGTCTGTTCCCTCGCTTGTTCGTAGAAACGTTTTGCCGGAAGAAAATCAAAAGATAATAAAAAATTGACTTTTCTATTTTTTTATGATAATTCTTCTTCAGTTGGGTGTCAGGGCTGAGGAACACGCAGTCGGGAGAAAAAACAAACACACAACAACACAACACGTAGAAAGGGATGAGTCATGCATAATACGGAAAAAACCAAACATGTAGAACTTCTATCTGTCGGCCAGCTCTTTGAGGAGTTGGAATCGAAAACGTCCAAAAAGAGAATTCTTTTGACTGGCAACGGGTTTAACCGTGCTTTTGGTTACGAAACGGGCTACAAAGCCTTGTTTGAAATCATGAAAGGAGAAGATCCAGACAACTACAAAGGGAAATTCCAAAAAAAGCTGGAAGGATGCGGCTACGATATAGAGAAAATATTGAAAGAATACGCCGAAAAAACACACGAAAAAAAGACGGGAGAAACGCCTAATTTGAGCTCTCTGGCACAAAAATGCATAAAGATGGATTTTTTGAAGGCTCTGGTGAAACAAATCAGGGCCGGGGGTAAAATAAAGAGTATGCCTCTGTTCGTGGGGAAACAAATCGGGGCCGGGGAGAGTACCATAAGGGGTATGTCTCTGTTCATAGGAGACTTTGATTATGTGTTCACGCTCAATTTTGACTTTCTTCTTTACAAGGCAGCTCTTTTACTCGGCGATAAAGCGGAGCTAAACGAGTCCTTGAAAGAAATAGTGCGTCGAGCTGAGGAACATCTGGAAGGACTTGGGGATTTCTCCCCACCCGAAATTCGTGGTGAAACCCCCGGGAGGCCTAATGCGCATGTGCGGTACGGAGATTTGGAGGAAAAAACCAAGATTAAAATGTTAACAGATATCCTCTCTAAAGAGTGGCGTATGTTCGTTCCGGAAAAATCCAAGCGAAAAGCGCTCGATAAAGAAGTTAGAGAGATTATTATGTCAGGCATTATTATGTCAGGCGAGAAAACGATACACGGGAAGCGCTTTTCGCCCAATGATGGTTTTTTGTCCGAAGGTAAATCAAAAAAACAATGCGTGTGGAAAGAAAAAAATAGAAAAGAACAAAATCTTTTTTATTTGCACGGTGCTCTGCATATCTTCAAGGAAGGACGAGGAGAAAGCGTCCCTATACAAAAACTAACTGTTAGGAGTGAAGGGACGCTCGCAGACCAAATCCAGGGCCATGTCGTACGGAACTCAGCGATAGCTTGTGTGTTTAAGGGCAAGGACAAAGAGCAAGAGATCCAAGAATCTCTCTATTTGCGGGCTTGCCTCGACAGGCTCAAAAAGATAGAGGGCGTGCTGGTTATTCACGGCTCTGATTTTGGCGGCAATGACGATCACATCTGGAAGGCTATCCGGGACAATTCAGGCATAAAAGAGGTTTACGTTTCTCTCTACAAAGAAGGCGAGCAAGAAGCAGAGAAAAGAGCCCGTGCTAAAGAAAAACTCAATGGGGGAGCCGGCGGCGACAAAAAAATCATACTGTTCGACGGCGATGTACCCGCCTCGGTCTGGTTCGAGCGTCAGAAACAACTCGAAGAGGATGCGAAAAAAGATGGCCCAGCCAGCCAGCCGTCGCCTTAGGTGTCACGCTCGTCGTGGCGTGAGGTCGCCGTTGCGTGGCCTGCTGGCCTCTTGTTCCTGCGGGCGTGAGACCGAACCGCCGCTAGACCCAGCGTTCTCCAGCACGGGGGCGGCGGAGGCAGGGAGCTCGCCGCGCCTCTGCGGGCGGGCAGCACACGGCGGCTAGGCGATGACGAGCCCGTCCTCTACCAGCAGCTGAGCCGAACCCCGAGCCCATAAGCCGGCCGTGCCCGTGTCCTCGAGGTCCATCCACAACGACAGATCCGACAGCTCCACCATCGCTCCCGAGACGCCCTTTAGGCGGAGCAATACCTCGCCGGCGTCGGTCAGCGTGTCTCCGTTGTCCCGAGACGCCACCAACACATTCTCGCCCGTGGTGGCTTGGTGATGCTGTAAAACAGCTTGAAAACGCAGAGCCCTCGCATCGAGAAAGCTCGCATGGGGACGCCTCCAAAAGCCAAATCCGATGGCGCATAGAGAACCTGGTCGTTACCGTATGGCTGCATGGTTCTGCCTTTATAATTTATAATTTATTTTTCTCGATACCTGACTTGATTATTCATCTATTTTCTACTATTTTCAATCCGTATATCTGATGAACCAGGAAATTATCGGAGGATAACGTGGGAAATACACGCACAGATTTTGCAAAAGAATCCGTCGAAAAATATAGAGCCAAACTCTTAGATACCTCTCGCAGGAACAACCTCATCGCCTTCAGGCATAGCGAAAAGTCTCGTCAACATATTCGCGTGGTCGACGAATTGCCGGATTTTCTCTATGGCAATTTTCTAGAGGGGAAAACGCTGACATTTCGAGCCCTGCCAGAAGAAGACCAGACGCCGCCAGAGGAGAAGACACCCGAATTTTTGCGCCTCCTTGAGCAGGCTCAATTGACCGACCCGGACTATATCGAGGCCGTGGATGCCGCGGATGAGGACGAAGACGGCGAAAGAGCCCCAGATAAAATCAAAAAACTCGAGCAAGCCCTTCGTCATAAAATCCGCGAAAAACTGGAACTGCCCTTCTGGAAAGAACAAAAAAGTCTCACCAATGCCGAGCTCGCCAAAAGACACCATCTGAACCCCAGTTATGACATGCCAGACCCAACGCCTGAAAATCAGAAAGACGCCGCGCAGCATACAGATAAATTCATCCAGACGCTCCTGAAGCCAGAGGAGATGGACCGAAAATTGAGCGGCCTGAATTCCTACGTTCATATGGATATTGAAGAGTCGGGGGTCAATACGCTCTATGCGGCGTTCGGCTTTTTGGAATGGTATGAGACCGCTCAGTCGGATACAAAATGCCTTTCGCCCTTATTATTGCTTCAGCTCGAAATTGAAAAGAAGCAATCTCGCGAAGGCTACAAGTACCGCGTGACAGCCACCGGCGAAGAGCCAGAGATCAATCTGTCTTTATCAGAACGCCTCCGCCACGATTTCGGCATAGAGCCGCCGGAATTTGCCGAAGAGGACGGCCCAGAAAATTACATGCAGAAAGTGGGCGAGCTTATTCAAAAAGCCAAAGTCCTTCAAAAAGAGAAATGGAAAATCCGCCGCTTTATAACGATAGGCCGCTTCCGTTTTGCGCGACTGGTGATGTTCCACGATCTGAACGCCAAAAAATGGCCGGACTCTACCGATGTATCCACCCACGAGATCGTGCGAAGCCTGTTTGCCGGAACGGACACAGACCCGAGCGGCAGCGGCGGCGGCCACGCCGAGGATTACAATATCGACACACCCGAAGTCGAAGCCGTCGTGCCTTTGCTCATCACTTCTGCCGACGCTTCGCAGCACAGTGCCTTGGTCGATGTGATGCAGGGAAACAACCTGGCCATTAAAGGGCCCCCAGGGACGGGAAAATCGCAAACCATCACCAATATCATCGCCAACGCTCTTGCGGCAGGAAAGTCTGTGCTGTTTTTGGCAGAGAAAATGGCGGCTCTAAATGTGGTGCATAAGCGTTTGAGCGACGCTCATTTAGGACCGTATTGCTTGGAATTGCATTCCACAAAGGCCAAAAAAACCGAGGTGATAAAATCCATAGAAGAACGCTTGAAACTGCGTCCTGTCCCCGGAAACCGAGCTTATCTTGCAACAAAAATACAGGACTTCAAACGGCATAGAGACTATATCACGGCCTATATCAACGCTCTCAATTCCAGCTTCGGTAGACAGAAGCAGTCCGTCCATGATTATCTGTGGGGTGTGCGGCTTCGTGGAGACCAACTTGGGGCGTTGTTCTCGATAGTCAGCCAGTGCAAAATACCGTTTGAAAAAGCGGATTTATCCACAAGCGAATTGAGACGGCATACAGATGAACTCGAAACCATCGTGTTCCTCAAAAAACAGGTCGAGGCGGAATCTAAAAACAGGAAACATCCCGGTAGACATCCCGGTAGACATCCATGGAGCTTTATCGGCAAGGCCGATTTAAACCCGCTCGATTGGGAAGCGTTCAAACTGCTGATCGAACAATGGAAAAATGGGCTGGCAACCATCCAGTCAGAGCTGAAAGCTTTCAAGAAGAAATTTGGGGTCTCTATCGGTAACACCGTGCAGGCTCTCCATCAGTTCGCCGGGTCTCTCGAGGAGCTCGTGGATGCCGACACCCGGACCTTGAACGAGAATTTCATAGCGACTCTGGGAAATAAGAAAAAAGCAGCTGCGCTTGTGGCTTTTGTCGAACACATTCATGGTTACAGCTCGGCTTCAAAAGAAATTCAATCCGTGAAGAACGTCTCTGCCGCCATCGATACGCTCCAAGAGATCGAAGCCCTCACGCTGGCCGCCAAAGAGATGAAACTTCATCATAAGACGGCACTCGACATACGGGACGATGCCAAAGATGTAGAAGAAGAATTAAAGCTGTGGGACAAAAACTTCAAAAAGCTTCAAAGCATTGGCGCACGATTTGGGGTGTCGAAAAACGAGGCCCTGAGTAAAGTTTATGCCCTGGCCGAGGTGCCGGATTATATTGCCTCTGTGCCTCGTGATTCTTTACGCTTCCGCACAAGAGCTCTTCTCGATGAAACCAATGCGCCGCGTCTCAAGGCTGCTGCCGATACGCAGGAACGTGTTCAGGCAAACCTAAAAGACCAAGAGCAGCACATCGATCTCTCGATGATGGGGCAACCGCACGGAATCCGCATGCACGCGGCCGTGCTGGAGAACGCCGGCTTTTTTGCCATTTTGGATTCATCTTATCGTCAGTCGAAAAAAATCGTCAAGCTCGCGTCCAAGCATAAGGCAAAGTTTTCTCCGAAAAAATCAGCTCGCACCCTGCGTGCTATCGCCGATAATAAGGAAGCAAAGGAAAAAATCGAACAGGACGGCCGACTCAAGGCGATCTGTGGGGCCTCCTTTAACGGCCTTCAGACCGACTTTAGGAAGCTCCAGAAAATGAGTGAATGGGCGGCCAGAGTCCGAAAACACTACACCTCCGGGAATGAGTTTTCTCGAAATATCCGTCAGTGGCTTTTGAAGGGCCCTAGGGAGGAACTGGAGTCCGTCAGAGACCTCGCAGAAGATGAACATTTTGTCGAGCTGAAAGGAAAAATAGAGCACGCTAAAAGTCATGGCACCCCAGACGCCTCCGTCAAGAAATATCTAAAGGATCTGACGCAGAAACTCGAGAAACTGAATACGCTGAAAGATCAGCTTCAAAACCATGCCTCCGAAGAGACGATAACCTTCGCCCATATCGCCGAAGAGCTTCCACGCCTGCAAAAAGCCAAGGAGGCTCGAGATGCCATTGATAAAGACAGGGTTGTTAAAAAATTTTTCGGCCATGCTTATGAAGGGGCCGAAACCGATATTGAGGACATTGACAAAACCACTCGTTTTATAGGTGCTTGTCTGGCGATACCGGCTCTTGAGAACGGCTTTGATGTTTTCTTGAACAAGAGTTTTTCAAAAACATGGAAGAGCTTTAAAGTCCAACTGGAAGCTCTGACCCATACGATTAACGAGACAACAGACATCGCGACAAAAGTCGATGGCTACGCCAAGACTTGTTTCAGCTCTCCTTCTGACGAAAATGACTGGCTGAACATAGATCTGGCGGAGCTCGTTCAACAATTATCGGCGGCCTTGAGCAAGCCGGAAGCTCTCAATCCGTGGGTTAGCTTCCATGACCATTACGCCAAAGCTGTCAATACGATTAAGGGGCCGTTGCTCGAAATTTACGACCAGAAAGAGCTCCCTTTTGAGACCCTGCCCGAGGCTTTTGAATACACGATTTATAGAGCCATGGTGGAGGAAATCTACCAACGTAATCCGGGGCTCTTTAAAACCAGTGGGATGACCCTGGAACAAGCCAGAGCAAACCTTAAAGAGCTGGACCAGGAAATCTTGAAACTCCACCAGCAAGAGCTCTCTAATAAACTCAAGGCCGCCAAGCCGCTAGCTGGCAACGGATCCGGCAAAAGAAGCACATGGACGGAAAATGCGCTCCTCCATAACGAGATTCACAAACAACGCCGTCACGTCCCGATCCGGACGCTTATGAAGCGTGCTGGCCAATCCATCCAACAGCTTAAACCTTGTTTCCTGATGTCGCCTTTGACTGTGGCGCAATATCTGGAGCCGGGGCAACTTCTATTCGACCTGATCGTCATCGACGAGGCCTCGCAGATGCGGCCAGAGGATGCTCTAGGCGGGGTGGCGCGGGCCGATCAGATTGTCGTTGTCGGAGATCCTCAGCAACTTCCCCCGACCTCTTTTTTCCAAGCCGCGGGAAAAAATGAGGACGAGAGCGATGAAGATTTCAACGCAGAGGCCATCATGGATATGGCTTTGTCCTCCTTTAGACCGTCTCGTATTTTGAGTCGCCACTATCGCTCTCAGCACGAGAGCTTGATTGCGTTCTCCAATTACCATTTCTATGACCAGAGCCTTATCTTATTCCCGTCTCCCGTCAAAAATCCCGAGGAGCTGGGCGTGCGTCTGGAATATGTCGGCGGCATCTATGCGGCCAACTCCAATATAGATGAGGTCGAGGCGGTCGTCAAAGCCGCTCTAGACTTTATGCGGCAGCATCCCGACCGAAGCCTCGGGGTCGCCACCATGAACCAAGTGCAGCAGGCTCTGATTGAAATCGAGATGGATCGCGCTTTTATCCAGCATCCGCATGCGGCCAAATACAAGACCGCATGGCACGGCACCCTGGAGTCCTTCTTTGTCAAGAACCTGGAAAGCGTCCAAGGGGATGAGCGCGATGCGATCTTTATCTCCACCGTTTACGGTCCCGATAAAAGCGGGGCTGTGATGCAGCGTTTCGGCCCTATAAACCGTACGGGAGGCCATAGACGCTTAAACGTGCTTTTTTCGCGTGCAAAGAAAAACATGGTTGTCTTCACCTCTCTGAAGCCGGAAGACATTAAGGTCAGCGACACCTCTTCTACGGGCCTGCAGGCCTTAAAAGGCTTTCTTGCCTATGCCACAAAAGGCGTGATGGACGAAGGCCAGCGCGACCCGGAAAGGACAACAGAAAGTGCTTTCGAGGTCTGGGTTAAAGAAAAGCTCGAAAGCATCGGGTGTGAAGTTCACCCTCAAGTCGGGGTCGCCGGTTATCGCATCGATCTCGGCGTGAAGCATCCGAAATACCCTTATGGCTATCTGATGGGCGTCGAATGCGATGGAGCCGCCTATCATTCTTCAAAATCGGCGCGCGAACGCGATGTCATCCGTCAGCAAGTACTCGAGGGACTCGGATGGCGCATATACCGCATCTGGTCGACGGACTGGTTCTCGAACCCTGCGCAAGAATTTAAAAGACTCAAAGACTATATCGAGGCCTTATTGCAGAGCGAGGGTCTAGAAAAAAAATCAGAAAAAGATCCCGGTATCGATGGTATCGATGATGTCGAACCCGATTATCGGGCGGATCTTGTTAGGGGCTCATGAAGGGGAAGAAATAGACTGCGTTCTCCCTGCTGGAGAGGTCACGCTACACATTGTCAATATCGATAGACCTAAAGCATAACGGCGGGCGGGCGACTGCCCGGCGGCACACGGCGGCTAGGCGACGACAAGCCCGTCCTCCACCAACAACCGAGCCGAACCTTGCTCCCATAAGCCGGCCACGCCCGTGTCATCGGGGTCCGTCCACGACGCCATGTCCGACAGCGTGACCGTCGCTCCCGAGACGCCCTCTAGGCGGAGCAACACCTCGCCGGCGTCGGTCAGCGTGTCTCCGTTGTTCCGAGCCTCGACCAACGCATACACCGCCGCTAAATCCAACGTCACCATGGCACCGTCGTCCGACAACGAGACCACCTCGACGCCGCGGATGCGGCCTCGGTCGGCGACGTCGGTGAGGTCTAGCGTTACACCCGACCCGAGCCCCAAAGTGTCGACGCCCGAGCCTCCGTCCACGCGGCGGAAGCTGGCGTCCACGAGCTCTAGCACGTCGTTGCCTGCGCCTCCGTAGAGGACCTCGGTGTTCCCGTCGGCCGTGAGGACGTCGTCGCCCGCGCCTCCCAGGAGGAACTCTCCGCCCGTGTGGGTCTGGGCGTGCGAGACGACCTCGCCCAGGTGGGCACCGCCATAGACGATATAGGCCTGCCCGCTACCACTGTTGTCAGCCCCGGCGATGAGGTCGTCAAACCCGTCGCCATTGACATCGCCGGCTCCCGAAACCGACGAACCGCCCAATCCGTGGCCCCTTCCCCCGCTCTCGATGGTGAAACCATCGGTCGGTGACAAATCTGCGGTATCCAGAACCTGGCGAAACACAGGCCTGGTATTCGTCCCGGAATTTTTTAATATGCCAAATTGCGTACCGGCGGTTCCGGCTTTCCCATAGACAATATGGGCCTCTCCGCCCCCGTCATCAGCGCCAAACAGGGCTCCAACGATAAGGTCGGCCAGGCCGTCGCCATTGACATCGCCGGCTCCCGAGACCGAATAGCCCAACCAGTTCACAGTGCTATCGCCCTGGAGGATGAAACCATCCCGAGACCTGAGGTGCGTCGTGTCTAGAACCTGGCGCTCAGCCCCCCTTGTCTCGGCCATGCCAAATTGCGTGCCGTCGGTGCCGGCTTTCCCATAGATGATATAGGCCTCCCCGGCAAAAGGACCGCCATCGTTGCCCAGATGGGCCCCGACGATGAGGTCATCCAGCCCGTCGCCATTGATATCACCCGCTCCCGAGACCGAAACACCCAACTGGTCGCCCGCCGCATCGCCCTGGAGAATGAAACCCTCGGCAGGCTTGAGGTTCGTCGTGTCTAGAACCCGGCGCCCCGCCCCCCCTGTCTCGACCATGCCAAATTGCGTGCCGTCGGTGCCGGCTTTCCCATAGATGATATAGGCCTCCTCGGCACCGCTCCCACCAGTTTTGTCCATAGCGGCCCCGACGATGAGGTCGGCCAGCCCGTCGCCATTGATATCGCCGGCTCCCGAGACCGAAAAGCCCAACCGGTCGTCACCGACATCGCCTTGGAGGATGAAACCGTCGGTGGGGGCGAGCGTCGTTACGTCCAGAACTTGGCGCGTCTCCCCACCCTCTGTCACGGCCGTGCCGAACTGGGTGCCGTCGCCGTCGGTGTCGAGTTTCCCATAGACGATATAGGCCTCTCCGGCATCGCTCGTGCCATCATCGCCCTCGTGGGCTCCGACGATGAGGTCGCCCAGCCCATCCCCATTGATGTCGCCCACGCCCGAGACCGAAATGCCCAACTTGTCGCCCGCCATATCGCCTCGGAGGATGAAACCGTCCGTGGGGGCGAGCGTCGTTACGTCCAGAACTCGACGTACGACCGAGTCGGCAGGTGCCGAATCCCCTTCTCCGATGGTCGTTGACACGGTCATCGTTACGGGGTTATCCGAATCATCCGTGGTAACCGAAACGGACAGGGCAACCGCCTCTCCGAATTGGGTGCCGTCGCCGTCGGTGTCGGCTTTTCCGTAGATGATATAGGCCTCCTCGCCCCGGTGGGCTCCGACGACGAGGTCGGCCAGGCCGTCGCCATTGACATCGCCGGCTCTCGAGACCGAAACACCCAACTCGTCGCCCCCTTCATCGCCCTGGAGGATGAAACCGTCCTCGGGGGCGAGCGTCGTTACGTCCAGAACCTGGCGACTGTTCATGGCCGTGCCGAACTGCGTGCCGGCGGCGCCATCGTCGGGGTTGGCTTTGCCATAGATGATATAGGCCTCGCCAGCACCGTTCCCGCCATCATCGCCCTCCGGGGCCCCGACGATGAGGTCCTCCAAGCCGTCGCCATTGACATCGCCGGCGCCCGAGACCGAAGAGCCCAACCGGTCACCCGCCGCATCGCCCTGGATGATAAACCCATGCGCCGGAGCCAGTATGCCGACGTCTAGGACATTCGCCCGCGTCGTCACGGTAAAGGCCACCGTGCCACGACCTCCATCGTTGTCGATCGCTGTGATGGTCACGGTCTCTTGGTGCCAGAGCTCTCTGCTGCCCGTTCCGGTTCCGGGCGTCAGGACCAGCATCGAGCCCGTGACCGTGGCCGAGACGATGTTCTCGTCCGTCAAGGTATCGTCAATGGAACTTGAGACCTCAAACGTGAATTCGCTGTCCTGGGTTTGGGTGGTGCCGTTCTCCTGGAGGTCCGTGAAGAAATCCGCCAGATTGTTCAGAGCGATACTCATCCCCGTGGCCGGGGCAATCCGATTGGACAAGACCCGACTCGAGAAATCCGGTATCGGCTCATGCACAATATCGGTAATCGTGAGCGTCACCGTATGCACAGCCGTCAGAGCCGTCGGCGACGTCGTGTCGCTCGCCGTGATCGCCAGCGTGTGAGTCCCGATTTCAGCGTCGTCCGTCGCCCCCGCCGCTATCGTCAGAGCCCCCGTCGTATCGTCCAGCTCGAGCCAGCCCGGCAGAGCCAGCGTCGTTTGAGAACCAACTGCTCCCCGCAGCTCCATCCCCGTGTAGGTCAGCGCATCGATACCGCCCGGGGCCGCTAGGTCGGGGTCCGAGAACCACGCCGCGACGCTCCCCAAGTTGGCCGCCACGCCCTCTTTCACCTCCGGGAGCATCGTCGGAGGCACCGGAGGGCTCGTCACCACAACAGGGGGCTCGGGGACGTTCTCAACATCGAGCGTCACCGTGTGGACAGCCGTCAGAGCCGTCGGCGTCGTCGTGTCGCTCGCCGTGACCGTGAACGTGTGCGCGCCGACCTGGGCGTCGTCCGTCATACCGGCCGCAATCGTCAGCTCGCCCATCGCCGCGTCGAACACCAGCCAGCCTCCGTCCGGCAGACCCGACACCGTGAAAGTCAGAGAATCACCCGCGTCAGGGTCCGAGAACCAATCCGCTAAGGTCCAGGTCTCTGCCGCGGCCTCGTTGACCGCGAGGAACGTCATGGCAAGCGTCGTCGTCGTCGGAGCCTCGGGGATGTTCGCGACGGTCAGCTCCACCGTGTGGACAGCCGTCAGAGCCTCCGGCGACGTCGTGTCGCTCGCCGTCACCGTGAGCGTGTACGTCCCGACCTCGGCGTCGTCCGTCGCCCCCGCCGCAATCGTCAGAGCCCCCGTCGTGTCATTCCACGTCAGCCAACCTCCGTCCGGCAGACCCGACACCGCGAAAGTCAGCGAATCCCCCGCGTCTTCGTCGGTGAACCACGTCGCGACATTCCCCAAATCGGCCGCCATGCCCTCCACCGCCGTGAGTGTCACATTCGGAGCAAGCGTCGTCGTCGTCGGAGGCTCGGGGGTGTTCTCGACGGTCAGCGTCACCGTGTGGACAGCCGTCAGAGCTGTCGGGGTCGTCGTGTCGCTCGCCGTTATCGTGAGCGTGTACATCCCGATTTCGGCGTCGTCCGTCGCACCTGCCGCTATCGTCAGAGCCCCCGTCACACCGTCTAGCACCAACCAGTCCGGCAGAGCCCCGGACGTCCCGTCTTTCTCCAGAGACCCCGCGAAAGTCAGAGAATCCCCCGCGTCGGGGTCCGAAAACCAAGTCGCGACATTCCCCAAATCGGCCGCCATGCCCTCCATCGCCGTGAATGGTGTGGTTGGAGCAAGCGTCGTCGTCGTCGGGGCCCTGGAGACGTTCGCCTCGGAGACGTTCTCCTCGGGGATGTTTTCGACGGTCAACGCCACCGTGTGGACAGCCGTCAGAGCCGTCGGTTCCGTCGTGTCGCTCGCCGTGACCGTGAGCGTGTACACCCCGACCTGGGCGTCGTCTGTCGCATTCGCCGTAATGGCGAGCCTATTCGTAGCCCTATTCCACGTCAGCCAGCCTCCGTCCGGCAGACCCGACACCGCGAAAGAGAGCGCATCCCCGTCGGGGTCCGAGAACCAAGTCATGACATCCCAGCCGGCCGCAGCCCCCTCCATCGCCGTGAGCCCCGCCGGAGCAAGCGTCGTCGTCTTCGGAGGCTCGGGCGTGTTCTCGACGTTCAGCTCCACCGTGTGGACAGCCGTCAGAGCCGTCGGCGACGTCGTGTCGCTCGCCGTCACCGTGAGCGTGTACGCTCCGACTTCGGCGTCATCCGTTGCACCTTCCGCAATCGTCAGAGTCCCCGTTATCGCCTCCAGGACCAGCCAACCTCCGTCCGGTAGACCCGACACCGCGAAAGAGAGCGCATCTCCGTCGGGGTCCGAGAACCAAGTCATGACGTCCCAGCCGGCCGCAGCCCCCTCCATCGCCGTGAGCCCCGCCGGAGCAAGCGTCGTCGTCTTCGGAGGCTCGGGCACGGGCGTGGACGGCGGCGGCGGCGGGGACGTGGGTGGAGGCGGGGACGGAGGCGGGGACGTGGGCGTGG
>CBDBCS010000007.1:0-19182 GCA_965203415.1 Alphaproteobacteria bacterium
CCTTTACGACAACGAAGAGACCACCGGCTTCATCCTGGGGATTGCCCCGATGCTGGGAGGCGACCAGAAGACAACCCGCCAGATTGCTACTTTATTCGCAGACCATTTTCCAAGGTTTGCGATGGGACAGATCTTGCATCTGGCGTCGCCCTATGTCGCGCCTGCTTTGGCCCGATGGGCTCAGCCCCGCTTGACACGAGGCGGGCGTCTTTCACGCTCTGGGACAACGACGAGCCGCTTATTTCAGCAAGCCGCGCACCGCTCGGTCCTCGGGCGGCGCGGGCATCCTCAAGTCGCGCGATTATCGGGTTTATCTCTCGGTAACACCTCGACGGACGCGACATGGACCGGAACGCGCGGGACCAGATGAAGGCCTGCCTGGAGGCCTTCTTCACCGTCTTCAACCAGCTCCATTGGTCACCCCTATCTGGTGCAGCCTCAAGAGCTGCCTGGCTTGGGGGCGGAGCTCTTGATGCCGTCGCTTCCCCGGAGGCCTATCCCGTCTGGCAGCCTCGCACCCCCTCAACGAGCAGGCAACGACATCCGACCCAGCACCTGGGCGTAACCAGCTCTGAACTGGTGATGGGCGATGCCTATGAGGCCCGCCTTTTCACCGTTTCCCCACTTCCCCGAGGTCTGGACTCAGTGGTTCAACCGCAGCCTGCTGGGCGACCTCAATAATGACGCACGACGCCACGATGGCATTGTTGCGACCTCCTTTTATTTCTCCTCGAGGACAAAGTGAAAGCCGGCACTCGGGCGGCGGCAATGATGTGCGTCCTCACCCGTGTGGCCAAGTCCCCGCCTCGCCGCGCCGAGCGTGGCGAAGCGCGCCGCCGAATGGCGCCTGGGCCAGCGAGAAAATCCAGGGGGGGCGAGAACATGGGGGTCTATGGTTACACCGTGATGGTTCAGGCGCCCAAGGGCGAGCTCAAGCGAGCCTGCGAGCAGACCCGAGCCTTGTTCCTCAACAACAATTTCCGTCTGGAAGAAGAAACGCTTCGTTCATTTTCCTGCTCTTTTGACCATGCTCCCGATGGGTTTGACCTCGGCCTTTCTGGCCGATCGCAAACGCATGGGGCGGTTGCGCACGGCCATGTCGGGCGTGTTCGCCAGTCTGGCGCCTCTGCAGGGCGAATACAAGGGAGCCTAGAGCCGGGGCTCCTGATGATGACGCCTCTGGGCCAGGTCATCACCTGGGACCCCTTTGAGTCCGAGACGAACTACAACATTGCGGTGGCGGGGCAATCGGGCTCGGGCAAGAGCGTCTTCCTCCAAGAGGTCGTCCTCTCCATCCTGGGTTGCGGCGGGGCCGCAATCGTGGTCGATGACGGCTATAGCTTCAAGAATACCTGCTCGCTCTTGGGAGGGTCGCACCAGGTCTTCCGAGGCGACGGTAGTGTTTCCATCAACCCCTTTTCGCTCATAGACCCCGCCCGCTTTCAAGCGGACGAGGACTATAAGACCTCGGTTCAAGAGCTCCTCACCTCTATGGTGATCGCGATGGCCTCACGAAAAAGAGCAGCCCAGCGACCTGGAGCTGTCCTATATCCAGCAGGCGATTGTCCAGGTTTGGACGGAGCACGGGGCTTCGGGCTCCATTGACCTCATCCGTGACCACCTGGTGGCCCAGGGCAAAGAGAAACAAGATCGACGCCTCTTGGACTTGGCGGCGCCGCTCCAAAGTTGGTGCAAGGAGGGCGTCTATGGGCGCTTTATGCAGGGAAAGTGTCAACTCACCCTCGACGATGACTTCGTCGTCTTCGAGCTGAGTGAGGTCAAGAATTATAAGCCGCTCCAGCAGCAGGTGCTGCTGGTGATTATGTTCCTGGCCGCCAATCGGATGTACTTCAAGAACCAACACAAGGCCGTCCAGAAAACCGCTCTGGTCCTCGACGAGGCCTGGAGCTTCCTCGAAGCCCAGGCCATCCGAGAATTCGTCGCAGGCGTGGCTCGCCGCGCCCGCAAGTACCCACGGCACGCTCATTATGGGCACCCAGAATGTGGACGATTTCGCCCGAAACGAGGCCTCCATGGCGATCTATAATAACTCGGCTTGGAAGATCAATATGTCGCAATCTGACGAGGCCGTGGACAATGCCCGGCGTCTGGAACTCCTGCCGGATAATGCGAATCTGATGGAGGCCCTCAAGACCATCAAGACGATGAAGGGGTTCTATTCCGAGCTGATTGTCCGCGGCGATAGTGGGGTTCTTCCGGGCGCGGTTAGTCCTGGACCCCTATTCGCTGTTGCTGCTGTCGTCTCGGGCCGAGGACGTCGCGGCCATTCGCTCGGCCGAGCAGAAGCTGGGTTTAACGACCGAGCAGGCTCTGGCCTATGTGCTGGACCAGCGTACACGAGCGGCCCCCTCCCAGCCGACGGAGGCGGCCGCCGAATGATAGATCGGGTGATGAAGAATCTGCAGGGCTCCTGGCGGAGCTTGCTGTTTCCGGCTTGTCTGACGGGCCTGGTTCTGGGCCTCGGCGGGCTTGGGCTGTGGTCTTATCACCGGGGTCTCGGAACGCCTAGCGACCCTGGAGCAGGCTCGTCCCATCTCAGTCAACGTGCGTCATCTCTCGGCGAAGCTGTTGGAGGCGTACGGTCCGGACGCCGACGCCTCTGTGGTCATCGGAGAAGTCCTGCAGCAAGTCCAGCGCGAGTTGGAGGCCCTGGCGGAGGCCGGCTTCGTGGTCATCGCCGCCGAGGCCGCCTTGAGTGGCGTGCCAGACGCCACAACGCGGCTCTATCAAAAGCTTCCAAACCCAAACCGGGGCGGCTCCATAATGGCGAGAAAGGTCGGCTCGCTAGGGCTCGCGGGCGTGGCGCTCTTGAGTCTAGGGCTCCTCGCCCTTTATCCGTTTGGCTACCGGCTGGCCTGGAATACGACCCCCTCGATGACGGGGCACTTGTTTCTTTTGTTTCCGTCTCGGACCTTTCAGCGTGGCGACCCTGGTGAGCTTCGAGCCAACCCCCGAAACGCTCGCCTTCGTCCCGCATTATGCCCGCCGCAAGAAGCTCTGGGTCAAGCGGCTTCTCGGCGTGCCAGGCGACCACATCAAGACCGACTATGACTCGGTCTGGGTCGCCGATATCTATGTCGGCATGGGACAGAAACACACGCGGGATGGCACCGAGCTCCGCCTCGTCCAGGCTCAGCGGGTGCCGCCCGGCGCCTATTTCGTGGGAGGCGAACATCTACGCTCGTATGACTCGCGCTATGAGGCCTTTGGCTTCATCCCCCGAGACCGCCTGAAAGGGCGGGCTCTCAGGTTATTCTAACAGGAAAAAAGAATAACCGATGAAGCGATACTTCCTTGCGAGCACTTTCTTCTTTTTCCTGCTTGCCCTGCCAGCACAGAGTGCCGAGCTCGGCCGGCGCGGGCACGTCTTCCCCATCGAGGAAGCCGACTTGATGGCTGTGATCGAGCAACGCCTTCAGTCCCTCCAGGCTCAGGGCTATTTTGAGCGCCTCCAGCAGGGCTTGCTCGCCCGCACCGAGACCTATCTCGACCGGCCGCCGCCCGTCGAGGGTCTGGCGCCAGCCCGTGAGACACGCAGCTGGATTTATAATCCCACTCTCACGCTCAGTCAGGATATCCGAGGCCCCGACGGCCGCCTCTATGTGCGCGCGGGGACACAGGTGAATCCTCTGGATCAACTCCCTTATACGCGCCCCATACTCTTCATCGACGCCGACCGACCCGAACAGCTCGCCTGGGCGCAGAGCTATGCCGACCCCCACATCCTCCTGGTCGGAGGCCGCCCCGCCGAGGCAAACGCGGCTCTGGGCCGCTGGGTCTATTTCGACCAGCAGGGGCGTTTTACGCGCTTGTTCGGCTTGCAGCACACCCCGGGTCTCGTGCAACGCGAGGGACGCACGCTGCGGGTCACCGAGGTGGCTCTGGAGCCCCTTCCATGAAAGCCCGCTTTGTTTTTCTTGTTTTCCTGTTCCTGGCGGTGGTCCCAGGCGAGGAAACCGCCCTGGCCTGTAGCGGGCGGTTTCTCAACCCCATCACCGATATCTGCTGGTCTTGCATGTTCCCCATGCAAGTCGGTGGTGTCCCTGTGGGCCAGGGTGCGCCGCCTCACGGGCCCGATGCCGACCAGGCCCACGGCTTTGTGTGCGCGTGTGGCTCGCCGATTCCGAAGCTCGGCGTGCCCTGGGGGTTCTGGGAGGTCTCTCATCTGGCCGATGTAGTCCGCGAGCCCAACTGCTTTCCCAATCTCGGAGGAGCCGTCCTCAATTTCCAGTCCACCGCCGGGAGCCCAGGGAGCTTTCTCCAGCTTCCCCCCGTCGGCAAGCTCTCGGGCACTGTTGCGGGCACGCGTAAAGCCTTTTTTCACGTCCATCTGTATCACTATCCGCTCAATGACATTCTGGGCGGGATCACCTCCAGCACCTGCGGGAGTAGCGGGGCGGCAGACATTGACATCGCGTATCTCACCGAGCTGGACCCCTCTTGGAACAATGACGAGTTGGCGCTCCTCTTGTTCCCCGAGACCCACTTCTTCGCCCAGACAACCACCGCTCTGGCGACCTCGCTGGCGTGCGGCGTGGACTGCGGGCTGACGACCGCCGGTGCCACCGAGGACGCGCTCTTTTGGTGCATGGGGTGCAACGGCCACCTCTATCCCCCCGTCGGGAGTGTCACCCATACAGGCGACTTCCAGAGCACGTCTCTGGCGGTGGGACGCCTGATGCTCAAGATGCATCGCACGGGCTTGATGCTCGACGAGACCGACGCCTCGCCGGCGGGGTTGTGTGGGCCGCTCTACTGGCCGTTCTTGCAGAAAACGAACTATCGCTTGCAGCTGACGCAGCCGGTCAGCACAGCCAATAATGCCTGGACGCTGGGGAAGTCGAGTTCCATCTTCAACACACAACTCTTGAGTCTGGGACAAGAGCACTATGGCTATGCGATCTGGGCGAAGAAAAACTGCTGTGCGGGGTGGTAACAAAGCTATGACGAGAACAGGAAAAAGAACAAGGGTGTCCTGCCTTGTGCTCTGTCTGCTGGTGGGAGGACTCGCCTTTGCTCCCCGAGCCTCCCAGAGCTACGGGCAAGCCCCAGTTCCTCGGGCGCTCTTGTTTGTCTCGCTGTCTATCCCCGAGGCCTCGCTCCGAGCCTATGGGCGCGATATCCAAACCATCGGCGGAGCTCTGGTCTTCCGAGGCTTCCGTCCAGGGGAGTCTATGGGAGAGTTTTCTCAGCGTATCCAGAAAACCTTCCCGAAACCCGTGCCTCTTTTACTGGATCCACTCCTCTTTCGCAAATTCAACGTCACCGATGTGCCCACATTCGTCCTCACCGAGGAATCCACGAGCGACCAAGTGAGCGGTCATCTGACCCTGGAAAGCTTCCTGGAAGTCATCGCTGAAGAGGGCGAACTCGCCGATTTAGCCCTGCGTTTGAAAGAGACCCTATCGCCATGAATCAACCTCCGACCCGATCTCTTCTCTTCTTTTTCCTGCTTGTCTGGCCTTCACTCCTCCAGGGACAGAGCACCTCGAGTTGGGGACAGGGACAATTGTCTCAAGTTCCCGCTCAGCTGCTCCAGGGGGCTCAGGAGGTCAATCGGCTCGTCCAGCAGATTCCAGGCGGCTGGCAGACCATCAACGCCGCCAGAGCCATGGCAGGGGTTCAACCGGGGCCGGCTCAGAATGCGGGACGCGCCGCTGCCGCCGCCAGCCTCGCCAGTCAACTCGTCCAGCAAGGCCACCAGCAGGGAAAAAACAAGGCCGCGACCGAGAACCACCAGGCCATCCACGACCAGCAACGCACCGAAGATGAGACGAACGCCTCATCGTATCCGGGTTGCCAGGGCACGCAATGTCCCACGGCTCAGGGGCTCCCGGCGAACGCCAGATTTCGGCTGTACGCCTCCGAGATTGCGACCACCGACGC
Organism: Alphaproteobacteria bacterium; assembly: GCA_965203415.1. GTDB lineage: Bacteria > Pseudomonadota > Alphaproteobacteria > CBDBCS01 > CBDBCS01 > CBDBCS01. The sequence goes on from CBDBCS010000007.1 coordinate 5,908, forward strand.
CATGCTCCAAGAGATGGGAACCGAACTGGATAGCGCCGACGGGGCCTTCTTCGAGGGACAATGGCTCACCTGTCGCGAGGACCGCTTTGACGGCTCTAAGCGTTATTGCACCAACCCCCGTGGCGGGGGCGACACCGCGCAACGCCAGGCGGGCATTCGCCTCCAGACCCAGATCCACAACGGCCAGTGCCACTTCGTGAAACGCGTGAACCACCGTAAAAAGTTTGGTTTTGTCACCCGTCGCACGGGGTTCACGAACTGCTATTGCTGTTTCTCCTCGCTGATGGTGCGGGTGTTCAACGAGCAAGGGCGTCATCAACTCGGCTGGACAGGCCGTGCCGACTGGGAGGCCTTCCGAGGACGCAGCCAGGTCATCGGGCACGAAACCCAATGGCGTTGGGCGGGCAGCGGCTCGAAGTACTGTAATGAGAACTGCCCCTCCAGTCAGGGGTCGACACGCAAAACCCCTCCACCTGGCGGCTGTGGGTCCTGCTGGCGGTCTTTCACTGCCCCTGTCTATGGCTATGTCGGCGGCTGGGGGGCCTGTCGGGGCTTCACCCAGAGCCTCCTGGAGAACTTTGACTATGACGCCTTCAATCTGCAAGAGTTCACCACCACCGTGCAACCGACCACCCACCGGCTCCCGGCAGATAGCTCGGGCATTGCGGACGGCACCATTGCGCAGCCCGCTCCCACCGCAGGCCCCTAAGCCCATGAGGCGGCCAAGACTGATTCTGTCGGCTCTGCTGGGCGTGATGCCGGCGCTGCTGGCTCACGGGCAGACGAGCTATACGGCGAGCTCGCTGGCCTGGTGCGGCACGCGGGCCACAGGCTGGCATTTCTACTGTGATCCCACCCAAGAGGAGGAACCCAAGCTTGAGAAAAAAACAGAAAAAGAGACAGAAATACAAGCGAGACCGCCCGAGACCCCAGAGTCCTCTAGCCCGCCGCCCGAGCCCGCCCCGCCCGCTGTGCCGCCTGTGGCGACGGCACCGCAGTCCCTCCCTCACACCCAGATGTTGGAGCAACTCCACGCACAACTGGAAGAATCCCGGGCCCGAGCCGTCCTCGACCCCAGCCCCGCCAATCTCCGTGACTATCTCACCCGCCAGATCTATGTCCTGGAGACCGCGCAGCGGTTCGCCGATGCCTGGCAGGTCTTTGTCTGGCAGAACCCTGCCTTTGACTATACCCACAAGCGCCCCGTCGAGTCTCTCGGCGCCCTCGCTTATCACCAAGAGAAACAACAAAACCTCGACCGGCAGCTCCTCGCGCTGAGAGACCGCTACGGCCTGTTCTTTGTCTTCGGCAATTTTTGCCAGATCTGCCACGTGTATGCGCCCGTCCTGCGAGAATGGAGCAACAAATACCAGCTGGATGTCCTGGCTATCGCGGTGGACGAGGGCCCCGGGCTGGTAGATTTTCCCGAGGCCCTGTTCGACCAAGGTCAACTCCAAAAAATAGGCGTCCAGGGCGGTCCTATCCCCCAGACCTATCTCTATGACAACGAGACCGAGTCCCTCACCTTAATGGGCATCGGCTTTATGTCACAACAGACCCTCTCGGAGCGCATCGTTCGTCTCACCTCGGGTTCCAGACCTTGACCTATTTGCGCCTCGGGCTCCTGTTTCTTTTTTTCCTGTTGGCTCCGATGCGGGTCGGAGCCCAGACCCTGCTCCAGGACATGGAGGACTTCTTAGCCGATTACACCCACGCCACGGGACCGGGGATTTATGAACTCCAGAGTGGCGGTTATGTGACGGGCGGGACCTATTTCGCCCGCTCGCGGGTGCGGACTTTGACGCCGCTGTCGGTGTCGCTCCCTTCGCTCCAGGCCGGGTGCAATGGGATAGACCTCCACACGGGCAGCTTCAGCTTCATCAATGGGGCCGAGTTTGAAGCCTTCGCGCGTCTCATCGTCCAAAACGCCACGGGCTTTGCCTTCAAGCTCGCCATGGAGTCCCTCTCGCCCCAAATTGCCGAGGTTCTGGAGCAACTCCAGAGCATCGCCAACCGGATCAATCAGTTCTCCATTAACTCCTGCGAGACGGCTCAGGCGGCCGTTGGGTCGCTCTGGCCCAAGTCTCAGACTGCCAGCCGAGCAATCTGTGAATCATTCGGCAACAGCAGTGGCCGCTTCACCGACTATGCTCAGTCCAAGCACAACTGCACCGGGGGCGGCCAACAGCAGAGCGTCATCGATGATGCCGTGGCCGCGGGGGCTCCCGAAGCCGAGGCGCTCCTCACGGGCAATATCGTCTGGAAGGCCCTCCTCAAGCACAATAATCTGACGACCGACCAGCGGCTGATTATTCTCTCCATCACGGGCACCGTGGTACACGATGATGCCGACATTCAATACTATCCCTCGCTTTTGGACAATAAAGAGAACCTAGGCTTTCTGCTCCAGGGCGGCGGCACGGTGCCGACGTATCGATGCGACACAACCAATGAATGTCTGAATCCTGTTCGGGTAAACCTCACTGTGAACCAAGCCGACAGTTTTGTCGGACGCGTGGTGGCCATTCTGGAGCGTCTGCGCCTCAATCTGGCGAACCGAACCGCCCCCCAGGCCGGCGATATTGCCTTTATCAATGACACTTCGGTGCCCGTCTATCAGGCGCTGCGGATTAACCAATTGTATGGCGGGAACTTTCAAAGCCTCCTCTCGCAGAGCGAACTGGCCGAACTGGTGGCTCTGGATGTGCTGGCCGATTATTTGGACGAGGCCTATGCGATCGCCGACTTGGCCCACAAGAAGGCACTCGCCGAAACAGGCAACGAGATCTACAAAACCTTCCAAGAAGCCCTCCGCGCGGGACGCCGCGAGATCACCACCTATCGCTCCGAGAACAATAAGAGCTACGGACGCACGCTCCAGATTTATCGGACGCTCTCCGACCTAGAGACCAGCATCGCGACCAATTTCGGCACAAAAGCCGAGTACGACTTTGTCCGCCAGGAATAAAGAAGAATAAGCATGAACGAGCTGTTTGTCTTTGACTCAGGCGTGTACATGGTCCAGCTGCTGCGAGGCATCTCGGCCTTTCTCTATTCGGGGAACTATGGCCAACTCCTGACCATTGTCGGGTTACTGGGCGTGAGCTGGACGGCGGTGACCTCGGTCTTCAACCAGTTCAATTTGATGACCATGGCCCGCTGGATGGCCATCTATTCGGTCATCCTCACGGGGCTGTATGTGCCGCGGGTCACGGTGCAGGTCAATGACTTTGCCAATCCGGCTCTGCCCGGGCGGGTTGTTGCCGATGTGCCGGCCGGCATCGGCGTGATGGCCTCGATGATAAGCCAGATCGGGCGCGGGGTCACCGAGGCCGTCGAGACCGTCTTCAGCGCTCCGGGCGACCTGAGCTATTCCCAGAATGGGTTTCTCTTCGGCAACAATCTCCTGGACCGGAGCTTCCGCTTCCGCATGCCCGACAGCCTGGTCGCCGAGAACATAGACGCTTTCATGCGTCAATGTGTGTTCTATGACCTCATTCTAGGCACCGCGATCAATATGACCGACCTGGCTCGTTCGGACGATATTTGGACGTATATCTCTACGAATGTGAACCCGGGGTCGGCTTTTGACTATCGGTCGCGAGCGGGTGGCGGGCGGATCCAGCGCGACCTCATCCGGTGCGACCTGGGCGTAGCGCGCCTGCAGACCGAGGTGAACAACGCGATTACGGCGTCTCAGACCCATTTCGGGTCGCAGATCTTTGCCTCGCGGACCAATAACGAGAACCTGGCGCGAGCGCTCCTGGTGTCCAGTCTGCCTAACGCCTACGGTCATCTCTTGCAAGCGTCTCGCTCGGCGAGCGATATTATGCGCCAGAGCATGATGGTTAATGCCTTTCTCACCGCCGGGGAGAACTGGGCGGCTCGGGGTGGCGCCGCGGGCGGCTTGGCCGCCTATGCGCGCATCCGAGCAGAACGCCAGACCATTGAGTCGTATAAGCTGCAGGGACTCCAGGGCGAGAAGTGGTTGCCTCTGATGCGGTCGGTCTTCCAGCTCTTGTTTATCGGTTCTTTTCCTGTTGCGCTTTTGCTGATGCTCTCGCCCATCGGGATGACTGTGTTCAAGTCCTATTTCGGAGGACTGCTCTGGCTCGAGTTGTGGCCGCCGCTGTTCGCGGTCATTCACCTGGTGGCTCAGGGGCGCACCGCCGATAGTCTGGACCAGGCCTTCACTCGAGGCGGCGTGACCCTCCAGAACATGCACTACATCATGCGCCTGGAAGCCGAGATCGCCGTGATGGCCGGCTATTTCACGCTGTCTATTCCTTTCCTGGCTCTTGGTATCATGTTCGGAGTGTCTAGATTGTCGTCTCTGGCGACCAGCTTGCTGGCTCCCGCTCAGCAGGCTGCGGGGGTCGCCGCCAGCGAGGTGACCACAGGGAACTTCTCCCTGGGGAATACCTCGTTTGACAATCACAGCATGAATAACCTCAGTGCCAATCGGCTCCAGACCAGCCCCAATATAGACCACGGGCGCTTCTCCGTCGCGGACGGCCACGGAGCCGACCTGCGGGTCGGTCCGACCGGGGCGGTCGCCTATAGCACGGACTTTCTCCAATCTCGCCTTGGCGCGGATCCGCAGATCACTGGCAATGTGACGCGCCACGCCGAGGACCAATATAGCCTGGCGACCAGCAATCTTGAGAACGCCTCGAGTTCGTATGCTTCGACGGTGTCTCGAGGTCTCAACGACACGTTCGGTCTGACGGAATTGGCCTCGCAGGACGCGTCCGTACGCGAGGCCTGGGACCAGAGTACCACCGCGGACCAGCGTCAGAGCCTAGATGCAGCCTTGGCTCAGGCGGATAACATTTCACAAAAACACGGGCTAGCCCGAGAAGATGTTCTAGCGGTTTCGGCCGGATTGGGCGTCGGAGGAGGCGTTCCTTTTGTACCTCTTGTAAAAGGGAATGCCGGCGTGCGTTTTGACGGAAGATATCTTTCCAATGAGGCTTATGAAGACATAGAGGGCTTTTCCAAGAGCGACACCTATCAAAACGCCTTGGGGGCCGCCCAGTCCATCGCCCAGAGCTCTAGCTTCTCCGTGCAAGACAGTCAGGGACAAAACCTCAGTTCTTCCATCCAGCAGAGTTTCTCTCAGGCGGAAAACTTACAGGAACAAAGACAAACAGCTCAGTCGCGGGCGGAGACCGCTCAGGAAGTCCTGCGCCAGGCCGAGAGTGGCGGGCTGGGGTTCAGTCAAAATCTCACCACCCTGTTCTATACGGACTTCCTGCCCCAGAAAGAACAGGAGGGCGAGATCGAAAACCGGGAAGCTTTTCTTGAACGAGCCCGAACCACCCCCGAGGGCGCTATGCAGCTCCACGGCTTTCTCAATGAGTTCAGTCAGGATTACCTTGAGAAAGCTCACGGGGATCATACCTCGCCCGATGTCCAAACGCCCGCTATTCAGACAGATGGTGGGTTTATCCCTGCTCCTGAAACACTCCGAGGAGGCTTTGAAGCAGGACGGGACGGTCTAGCCTCCCAAGCCGGTGCCGAGGGTTTAACCCTGGAAGGCAACCGTGTGAGCGAAGCCGGGGCTGTCATTCAGGAAAGCGTAGAACAGACCCAGAGCGAGCGGGAGGCCGCTATTCAATCGGGGCAGAGCTCCGTCTCGCAAGCTCATGCCTCGGAGGGGGCGGCTCACGCGGACCACGCCCATCGGAACTCTGTTCAGGAAGGCGTCGCAGACGTCGGGAAAATGGTAAACAAGGGTAAAGCCGCGGTTCAAGAAGCGGTGGGGAATGCCTTCGGAGGCGACAAGACGGAACAGAAACACGCCGGGGACGCCCCGAGCCTGGACAATCTGACCGAGGAGGAAAAGGCGATGCGAAAAGATATCTTGGAGGGGAAATATCCAACCGGTGGATAAGAATCAAGTGAAAAAGCTGGAACGGATGTCACCGGTGAAGGTGATGGTTAGTAGAATCCGAGCTACTCATATATTCCCGACTACGCCTAGCGAAAAATTCCAGCTGCTGCTCTTCGAAGAAATCGTCCATTCCTCTGCTCGACCGGCCCGTTTTCATTTCCCATCCGCGCCACTTCGCCATCAGGAAGATCAAGAAAAAGACCAAGGGAATTGTGAGAGCAAGCCACCCTCCCTGTTCCGTGGCGACGGGCAAACCCAACAGGACGGGCGTACAAACAAAAAGGTAAAAACACCAGGCAATCCATTTCTCCTTACGAGGCATGGGCTTGGGAGCCGACTGCGTGTTCTCTTTCTTTTTTCCTGTTCTTGTCTTCATCATCGTCATCTCCAGCGGGAGGCGGCACAATAGAGCTGCTACGCCCCATTGAATCAAATCCACACCCCCCTGTCAAGACCTTTTTTCACACAGAGACCCTTCACGCTATGAATCTATCCAGTAGCCTGCTCGGGGTCGTGCGCGGGGGACAGACGACCGCGCACGGGCTCCGCATGAGCGTTCAGATTTTCCGATATCTGCTCTTCATCGGGCTGGGGGTCTTTCTCTTGACCCTCATCCTGAACCTCCGTGCCAATGAGCGCCTGGATACCCATAACTGGCGCACCGTGCGGAGCTATGCTTCCAGCTATGTCCTGGTCTATTTCTTTAAGTCCAAAACGGACCAGCTTGTCTCGTTCACCGACTTCAATGGAGCCCAAATCCAGGTGAGTCGCTATGACATCCTGACCCACCCCAAGATCTACGCCGAGTTTTCTCATTTCCGGGCGGAGTTCATCCGTGCCTGCTGGCTAGGACTGGGCGTATCCGTCGCCGTCCTCTTGGTTGTTTTGCTGTTCCTGGGATATCGAGGGCGCGAGCTCACGGGACGTCGCCACATCCGAGGCTCGCGGCTGGTGAAGACCGCCACTCTGCGCCGCTTCCTGGAGCGGCACAATCGAGTGCTTCGCTTCAAGGCTCTGCTGTGGGACCGCAAGTCGCTCTGGCGGAGTTTCCATCTGGTCGGCTTTCCCTATCCCGTCCGCTCCGAGCTCACCCACACCAAAGTCCTGGGCTCCACAGGGAGCGGCAAGACGATGGCGATTCAAGAGCTCGTCCACCAGATCCGTAAGAAAAACGCCCGAGCCGTCATCTTCGATAAGACCGGGAATTATGTCGCCTCGTTCTACGACCCGCGCCGAGGCGACAAGATCCTCAATCCCCTGGACGCAAGGAGTGAGGCCTGGAATCCCTTCACCGATGTGCGTCTCCCGGACCATTTTTCGCACATTGCGGCCTCCTTGATTGCGCAGCAGCAAGGCATGGCCGACCCGTTCTGGGTGATGGCCGCAAGAGAAGTCCTAACCATGGTGGGCAATGGGATCCTACAGAAGATGCCTCACCTAGCGACGAACAAGGGGCTGTGTGAGGTGCTCTTCCAAGACGACTACACCCTGATGCGCGAGGTCGTCAAGGACACCCCCGCCAGCAATGTGGTGGACCCGAAGAACCTCAAGACGGCGCTGTCGGTGCGGGCGGTGCTGTCGGTCAATCTGGCTTTTCTTCGAAGCATGCCGTCAGACCAACCCGAGACTTTTTCTGTTCGCAACTGGATAGAGGGCGGCGAGGGCATCTTGTTTCTCACGTCCAGGTCGGACATTCACGACTCGCTGCGGCCGCTCTTGTCGTGCTGGATGGATTTGTCGATCAATCATCTTCTCTCGCTCCCCGAGGCCCGCGACAAGACCATCTGGTTTATCCTGGACGAGCTCGCCAGCCTCAACAAGCTCCCCAGCGTGATGCAGGGCCTCAACGAGGCCCGCAAGTATGGCGGGTGCTTCGTCCTCGGGTTCCAGACCATAGACGCCCTGATGAGCGTCTACGGCCAGCACGACACGCGAGCCATGATGGGGTGCTGTCGCACCAGCCTGTTCGGGCCTGCCCCGGATAAAGACACGGCGACCTATATCTCCGAGAACCTGGGAATGCGGGAAGAGCAGATCTTCCGCGAGACCAAAAGCATCGGGGCCGAACGCCTGCGCGACGGGAGCTCGTTTGCGGGCACCGAGGTGAAAACGCCAATTGTGCTGCCCTCGGAGGTGATGGGGTTGCCGGACTTACACGCTTATCTCAAGTTTTCGCAGGGTGCCCCGGTGTCTCTGGTGCCCATCCCGCTCTATCGCCAGAGGCGGCGGCCGGCTCCGAGTTATCAACTCCGTTCGGACCATGCCCAGATCCTAACGAGCGTGCAGACTCAGGTCGCGGCGGGGCGGGCAGAGATGGTAGACCTGGCTCTCCAGCAGCCGCCCTCTGCTGTGAAAACAGCACCGAGAGCCTCCACCCCCTCGGCCAGCCCTAACGACCTGCCGTCCCGGAACGGGTTCTCGGGCTTTCCGGGGGAAGACCCGGACGACCAGGAAGACCTGGACGAGGAGCTCCCGGACGACCCGGACGAGGAGCTCTCGGACGACCCGGACGGCGACCCAGCTTTTTTTCCGGAGGACGAGACCTTCCCTCCTGCGGATGACGTGGATGACCCGGATAACCCTGGACCCACCTCGGAGGCAACGCCTCAAACGCTTTCTCCGTTTCTCCGCAAGCGTCTGGAGGACTAAATGTTATCTATCGCGGCCATCCAGAGTTCCATCGGGACGGTCACCTATCACTTCCAGGTCGCCGAGCCCAATACCGCGTATGCCTCCTACGCCGCCGACGATGGCGGCCAGCCCGCCCCTTCTGCCTGGTTCGGCAAAGGGGCGGCGGCGTTGGGGCTTCGGGGTTCTGTCCAGCCGGAAGTCCTCAAGGACATCCTAGAGGGCCACGTTCCCGGCACCGACCGGCAGATGGGGCGGCGTCTCAAGGACGGGACGCTCCAGCACCGTCCTGGCTGGGACTACACCTTTTCGGCGCCCAAGTCGGTCAGCATCCTGGCCTTGGTCTGGGGGCAGACCAAGCTCCGCCAGCTCCATCAGGCGGCGGTTCTCAAGACCCTCAAGCGCATAGAGCGCGATGTCATCCAGACACGGGTCTGGAACCCGCGCACCGGCCAGCAAGAGCTCGTCTCTAATCAAAAGGCTGTCATTGCGACCTTCGAGCACAGCACTTCCCGCAATCTGGATCCGCAGCTCCACACTCATGCCCTCATCGCCAATATGGTGCAGGGCGAGGATGGCAAGTGGCGCTCCGTAGAGGCCAAGGGGCTCTATTCGAACAAGCATCTGATGGGGATGCTCTATCGCTTGGAGCTGGCCCGAGGGCTGGTTGCTCTGGGCTATGAGCTCCAACGCCACGGGAAGGGTCTGTTCGAGATTGCCAATTTGCCCCGAGGGCTTTTGAAACATTTCTCCACCCGCGCTCAAGAGATCCGAGCTCACATGGCCAAAGAGCTCGCGTCCCCCAATGCCAAGGCCAGCGACCAAGCCGCCCTGCAGTCGAGGCAGAAAAAACAAGATGTAGACCTGAAAAACCTGGTCTCGGTGTGGCGACAAGCGAGTCTTTCTTTCGGTCTCGGTCCCGAGAACTTAGAGAAACTCAAGCAGCCCCTGAAAGCCTTCACCATGACCGTGCGTGAGGCGGTGGACCACGCCTTGGCGCACCTGTCCGAACGCCAGGCGACCTTCCGTTTCAGCGATTTATTCCAACAGGCTGCCTGGGCGGGTCTGGGAGGTGTCGAGACCTCGGAGCTCCAAGGCGAGCTTGTGCGCCGCCTCCGGACGGGGGAGCTCCGCCAGGGCGATGGCCCGTTGCGTTTCGGCGCGCTGCTGACCACCCGAGACACCCAAGCTCTGGAGCAGAGCCTCCTCGACACTGCCGAACGGGGCCGCGGGGCGGCGGGAGCGCCGCTGTATAAATCTCAATCTCTGACGGCGCAGTTGGACCGCCACGATCAGGCTCGCCAGCCGGAGGCGGTGCGGGCTGCCACCGAGGCCGCCCAGGCCCGCGACGCCGCCGAGGGCATCCGAGGGCGTGTGTGGGGGCGCCTCACCCAAGGACAACGCGCCGGCATCGAACAAGTCCTGACCAGCTCGGACCGAGTCGTCGGCATCCAGGGCAGTGCGGGCGTGGGGAAGACCACCCTCCTGGAGCGCACCCGAGACCTCGCCGCGAAAAAGGGATGGCAGCTGATGGGGCTGGCTCCCACGGCCACGGCTCGGGATGAAATGAAGCACACCGCTGGCATGCCTGCCGCCACGCTTCAGGCCTTTCTCAAGCAGTACGAGGGTCTCGCCCAGGGGCGCGGCACCCCAGAGGGTCTCGCCAAAATGCGGCGCCAATACCGCAAGACCCTCTTTGTCCTGGACGAGGCCTCCATGGTCTCGACACGGCAGATGCACGCCTTTGTGACCATCCTAGAGAAGCTCGGCTGTCGGGCGGTTCTGGTGGGCGATCGCCGCCAATTGGACGCGGTAGACGCGGGCAAGGCCTTCGCTCAACTCCAGGACCATAAGCTGGCTCACGCGCAGGTGAAAGACATCATGCGTCAACGACGGGCAGGTTTACTCCGGGCGGTCCAGCACGCCGTGGCTGGTCGTCCCGACTCGGCCCTGCAGGCTGTGGCCGGCTCCATCCACGAGCTCGGCCACCACAAGAAGTTCGGCCCTGCTCTGAGTGAGGCCTATTTCAAGTATCGAGACCAAGTCGGGATGAAAACCGGCGTGAAGGTCGGCGTGATGGCTCCTACGCATGCCCTCCGGCGCGAGATCAATGACGCGATCTGCAACGAGCGCCTCAAGCGAGGCGAGCTCCACCACAAGTCCTGGACTAGACCTATTCTCAACGACCTGTCCTTCACCACGGTCGAGAAGGGACTCGCGGGCAACTATGAGGCCGACCAGTTCATCCGGTTCTCGCAGGCTCACAAGCGTCTGGGCATCCAGAAAAACGAGCTCTATCGCATCGACACCGTCCAGCGCAATGCGGGGGCTCTGGTGTTGTCTCGGGTTGACCCCTCGCGCCCCGAGACCTACGAGGCTCTGTCGGGCAAGCAGAAGGTCATCATCCCGTCTCAGTTCGGGCAGCGGTCTCGGGCGAGCTTTTCCGTCTTCAACGCCGAGCCCAGAACCTTCCGCGCGAACGACCTGATCCGCTTCACCGAGTCGGACCGAGGACGAGGCATCCACAAGAGCCACCAGGGCGTCGTGGAGAAAATCACGAGCCGTGGTCTCGTCGTCCGCACCGAGGACGGGCGCCGCCGCCCTCGTGCTCGGCGCGGATAACACAACATGAATAAAAACCTAACCACTTAATGATTAAATTTTTCAATTAAAAACAAAATTTCTGTATTCTTTGATTTAGTAGATGAAACCCACTCTTTTGTCGTGACCATACTTGCCATAGCATGCTTTTTGTAAGGAATTTCTTGAATCTCTAAAATCCTGCCAACAGTTGAAATAGCCGCGTATAATTCATGGGCGACTTCCCTAGAACCAAAACTATAAGATAAAATGATATATTTAGAACGAAATTTTCTTAACACCTTACCTACGGCTTCTATTGCAACCAATTTACCCGCTGCATTCCTCCTAAAATCTTCAAAATCTGATCTAAAATTTGTATCTTTGCTATCCTCCCGTCTGTTCACTTTGCCGAAAACCTTCGGCTTATCGTTTAAACAAATCGTTTTCCATATATGATAGTAAGCAGCGTAACGAATTCTTGACGGAGGCATGTTTTCATTACTTGATCCATAGGGAGGATCAAAATAAGTTAGATCGGCCACAACTTGCTCTGAAAAATCAAAAACATCACCACACAAAACAGTGTTCTTTCCTGTAACAGAAGAGCCCAGTCTTGGAACATTCAACCATAATTTTTTGTAAGAACGTTCACACCAATCTTTGAGATAAGATGCCTGATGACCAACAGTGTTGTCTACTTTGTCTAATGCCAAAATGAGAGATGTTAAAGCAACAGCTTTCTCTAACTTGGATAAGCTTATACGATCTATTTCTTCTCGTATACCATCAAGTTTGCGCGTGTTATGAATTTGCCATGGTCTCTTAGTTTCTGTTTTTACGAACGGATTTCCTCCATAATGCCAAGAAAACCAGCCATCCATAGGTCTGCAATGATTAAGGTGAGCAATTAAGTCTTTGTAAGGTGCTGAAGGCGAGGCGCGCAAATAACAATTGGCAAAAACTTCCGACCATACTGCAATATCGGAAGCAATAACATTATAACTTTGCTGCGCTAGAGCCTGACTTACTCTCGTAGTACCAGAACAAGCATCATAAACTACCTTAGGATTTATACGTGCTACCATTTGTAAAATATATGGTAAGAGTTGCAATTTTGAACCTGCATATTTTATACCCTCTGTCTGGGGAAAAATGAATTCACTTTCCTCAAAAAAAATTTTCGAGTTCATTGATTGAAACTCATCGCTGTTCAAAATTAACACGCTTAATTCTTTCAATATCTTTTCTGATTTCCTCACACGCCCCAAGATGTCCTATTTCCGAACAAACCAAAGCATACGAAAACAATTTTTTTAGCGCTAAATTAGCTTCATACTTAATTCCACACCCTGTCAAGCTACGAAAATAGCCTTTACCGTTCTTTGTATGACTCCACAGGCCGCGCTGCAACGCATTAGCACTCTTCCCTCCATACCTAATCTCAAAAATATATCCACCTTCTGAATTCTCAAAACGGTAAATAGGATGCCTCCGGCCTTTTCCTTTTTCTATTTTTACTATCTTAGAGGTTTCTTTTTGGGCTCTCTGATAATCAAATAACAAAACATCACACGATTTTTCCTTTTCATCGTATATTAAATTCAGAACATTCATCTCTGAGAATATCGAAAAAGCCTCGTCCCGAAAAATGTTTCTAATCGCTTCACTGGATGTAATTTCTGGATTCCCTTCTTTCTCCAATCTCGGATATAAAAGAAAGTTCTTATCTGTAGATAGCTGCAGCGGGCCTTCTCCGTAGGCTTTGAGAGAAATCGGAATTTCCTCTTTTGTTATCTCATTAATTATCAAAATATCTTCTTCTTTTGATTTTTTTCTATAATTTTCTTTACCAACATGCTGTGATCTAAAATCGTACATATATTGGTTTACAAATTCAGATATCCCTAATTCCGCTAAGTCCCCGTGCGTCTTATTTCCTATCAAACGCATGGTAAAAATATTACTTAATGTCAATCTAAAAATGTATAGATTTTTTGCTATAAAAATCTCTAGGCGCTTAACAAAATCATTATAAGCTTTACTCGAATCCATAAATATTCCCCAGACAAGTTAAAAAAAGTGAGCAATGTAAAATTCGAAACCCGGTAACAGAATTACAGTGTTCTACCCAAAGAATCAAGAGTTACGCCTTTATCTAATTATTTTTT
>CBDBCS010000008.1:0-58900 GCA_965203415.1 Alphaproteobacteria bacterium
GGGCTCGTTCGGGCGGCGGGCTTGCCAGATCTGCTCTATGTTCGCCGCTGCTAGATAATAGGCGATGAGGGTGATCTCACAGGCGTGGAGTTCTTGGAGATATTTGTGCTCTAGGACGCCGTCGGGCAGGAGGTCTCGGTTCGCCAGGAGCCGGGCGATGAAGCTCCCTGTCCCCGTGAACGGGTCGAGAATATGGACGCCGTCGTCCCGGAGTCGGCGGCCGGCGAACTCCCGGATGAGGGCCTCGTCCGCCGAATGGAGCATATAGTCTATGATCGTGTCGGGCGTGTAGACGATGCCGAGCCGGTCGCTCTCTTTTTTGAAGGCGTTTTTGAAAATCTTGTCATAGAGTTCTCTGGTGATTTCTTCGCGGCCCTCGATGGTCGTGATGTTCTTGACGCGGTTCTCGACGGATTCATAGACTGCCTCGAGCGTTTCGAGCTCTTTGTCGACGATGCGGAGTTCGAAGATCTCCAGCAGATGACGGAGACTCTTGGCGACCGGGTTGTGACGCGTGAAATTGCTCTGGCCAAAGAGAGCGTCGAGAATGCGCCCCATCACCGCATGCTGGGCGAGGAGGTCGAGGGCTTGGGCCTCTGTGATGCTGGGGTTGATGGTCTCGTGGAGGCTGGCCATGAAACGACCCCACGCCGCCCGAAGCCCCGCCGGGGCCAGGGCCGCCGGGGACGTGCCGGGTGCGACGATGGTCAGACCCGGGAGACCGGGGGCGGCGGCTGCGTCGAGTTGCTTCTGCAGCCGCTGGCGGATATTGCTCATGAGTTCGCCAATGTCTTGAGCCCAGGACTCCCAATAGGCGGTGTCGCCGCACTTCTTGATGACTCGAGCGAAAATACGCTTTTGGAAGTTCTGGAGCATCGCCTCTCTTTCCAGGGCGAGCTCGGTTTGTTCGGGGCTGTCGCCTGGGCTGGGCTCTTTGCCCTTGCCGATGCCGATGTGGTCGTGGACGATCTTGTTCGAGGTCCCATGCAAGAGACTGTGGATCTCGACGTCCATCTCTTCGTCGTGCGAACGGAGTGCCTTGAGGACTTTCCAAATGGTCTTATAGGACTCGTTCTTGTCGAGGTCCTTGTCAATGTCCTCGTCGGTGCTGCCGCGCTTGCAGAAAATCGGGAGGATGATGTACCCATGCTTTTTGCCCTCGGCGAGCCGCATCACGCGGCCGACGGCTTGGATGATCTCGATCTGGGACTCTTTGGGCTTCATGAAGAGAACCGCGTCTAGAGACGGAACATCCACGCCCTCGGATAAACAGCGGGCGTTGGTGAGAATCCGACACGTGCCCTCAGGAGGGTCGGCGCGCAAGAGGTCCAAAAGATCACTGCGCTGCAACGCCGTCTGTTTGCTGGAAATCGCATGAGCCTCTAAAGCGAGATCTCTGCCCTTGCCTTTGCGATGGGAATGGAAATAGGCGCGGATGCGGTTGTATAAATTGCCCTCTGGGCCGGGGCTCGGGCGGGCGCGGTTGAAAAGATCCGCGAGCTTTTCGGCCTCCTTGATGGTGTGCGTGAAGGCAACGGCTCGCCGCATGGGCGCAAGGTCGTCCGTTAAATCCCGAACACGCTTCGCAAGACCGTTCCAACAGCCCGCTAAACGAGCGGCGTCCTCAGCCGTGGGGTCGTCTTTGTCGTTGAAAGTGTCGATGAGTTCGTCCTCGAAGGACGTCAGAATGAGGACTTTGTAGTCTACAAGACAGTTCATTTTGACGGCGTCTCGGAACGAGAGCCTGTGGAACGTCGGGCCGTAAAGCGACTCGTCGTCCATGGAGTACGGGCGTAAGGCTCGGTCGGCTTTTTGCTTGCGGGATTCGGACGTGTCGGGGTAGATCTTGGGCGTCGCCGTCATGTAAAGACGTTTGTCTGCACGGATGTATTCGTTCTTGTGAATGCGGGCGAACTGACGCCCTGGTCCGGGGTCGTTCTCGCGTTCGACGATGGCCGTGCGGTGGGCCTCGTCGCAGATGATGAGCGAAAAAGAACCGCCTCTTTTTGCACGATACGCCTCGATGACGCCCAGCGAGTGATAGGTCGAGAATAGAACCCGGATCGTCCGAGCATTCTTCGAGCCAGTGCTCTTTTGGTCCTCGTCGCGGGAGAGATGGTCTAGCTGATGGGTGAGCTTCTCGGCGTCCGTGGTCGGGGGGAACCCCAGCTCTAACGAGCTGGTCGCGTCGTCCGGTTCGTCCTCTCGGGTCTTGTCGGCTTTGTCGCCGCGGAATTTGTTCGCCGTCCCGTCCGAACAAATGCAGAAAAACGACATCTTTTTCTTGTCAGGGTCATGCTGACGGGACCACTCGCGGAGAGCCTGACCTATCAAGGCAATGGACGGGACGACGAATAACACCTCGCCGCCTTGGGGGACGAGGCGCTCGGTGATCCGGAGAGCCGTGTAGGTCTTGCCCGTGCCGCACGCCATCAGAAGCTTGCCTCTGGGGTGGGTTTTGAAGCCGTCGACGACCGCCTCGACCGCCGCGACCTGATAAGGACGGAGCCGTTTGCGCTGTTTCTGGCGAGCCTCGCCAAGCTGTAAATCATAGGTGCTCCAGTCAATCACGCTGTCCTCAAGCTGATGACGCATGATGAGCGAACACGGAAATTGCTGACCCTTGAGTTTGTCCTCAATGTTCTTCGTGAGATCACGAGCCGTCGTCGCTAAAAGCCGAGCACTGAAACGCGTCTTCCCCGACGCCGCTAGAAAACTGTCAATGCCTTGCGCCGATAACTTCTTCTCGGCAGCGGCGAGGGTCGGCGAGGTCGAGACAAACTTGCACTGAATCGCCCAGAACTTCGTGCCAGCCTCTTCCCGAGCGTCCTCGGCGACCAGGTCAATGCCCGTGTCTGTGCCGTCTCGGCCGGGCCAGTCACGCCAGAGCCAGACTTTGCCAATCTGTCCCTTGTAGACCGGGTCGGTCTCTAAGTAGTACTTGATGAGACGCTCGAAGAGACGGCCCTTGCGGGTGTTCGAATCCCGAGTGCCCGTCACCTCGGCGAGGGACTCTAGGTCGAGAAGCTTCTTGCGGAGGGCAAACGCATTGTCGTCCGGTGTCGGTGAAGGCGGTGTTGTCGTTTGTGAAACCATGGCTGTATCCTACCTCTATCGCGACTATGAGGTCGCGACCCTTTCCTCTTGTGGGTTGTGTGAAACACCGCTCCGAGAGTGCCGGACCAGTGGAAAAAATAGAATTCTCTAGTCTACAAAAGAACGCACCAAGGTGCAAGCTCTAAATCGCCCGACTAGAAAAGGGCAGAGAGACCCCGGAGCCCCGGGGGCCGGAGAGGCACGGGGCCCCGGGGGCCGGAGAGAAGTCCGCTAAAGAAGCCCGTCATCTATCAAAAGCCGGACGCTCCCTTGAGCATGTAAATCCGCCGTGCCCTCGGCGTCAGCCTGCTCTAGAGCCCAGGACGCCGCATCCGCCAGAACGACCATCCCCGAGACGCCCTCCAAGCGGAGGAGGAGCTCGCCCGTATCGGTCAGCTCGCCGCCATTGTCCCGAGCGTCGGTCAACGCATACGCCGACATCAAGTCCAACGTCACCGCCGCTGTCGTATCCGTCAGAGACAACACCTCTACGCCGCGTAGGCGGCCTCGCACCGCCGGGTCGGTGAGGTCGAGCTCCACGCCAGACCCCAGCTCTAGCGTGTCGACGCCCGAGCCGCCGTTCGCTCGACGGAAGCTCGCGTCCGCCAAGGCGAGGGTGTCGTCGCCCGCGCCGCCATAGAGGGCCTCGGTGTCGGCATGGGCGGCGAGACGATCGTGGCCAGCTCCGCCCAAGAGGACGGACTCATCCGCGACGCCCGTCCGAATCTGACTATGCGAGACAACCTCGCCAAGATGCGTCCCGCCATAAATGACATAGGCTTCGCCGGCGTTGTCTCCGCCGTCATCGCCCTGCTCGGCCCCGATAATTAGGTCGTCAAATCCATCGCCATTGACATCGCCGGCTCCCGAGACCGAAACGCCCAGTGTGTCGTCTGTCGCATCGCCTTGAACCATAAACCCATCGGTCGGTGCTAAATGCGCGACGTCTAGAACCTGCCGTACGACCGAGCCCTCGGGGGCACTACCGTCCGTGATGGTCGTCGTGATCGCTACAGGCTCCGTCGGGTCCGTCGTCGTATCAAGCGAAACCGAAATCGTTACGGCCTCGCCGAACTGAGACCCGCCGAGCCCGGCTTTGCCGTAAATCACATAGGCGGCTCCGGCGTTCGCACCGCCGTCATCGCCTTGATAGGCTCCGACGATCAGGTCGGCGAGCCCGTCACCATTGATGTCGCCGGCTCCTGCGACCGAATAACCCAATTGGTCTCGTCGCGCTTCGCCCTGGAGGATAAAACCATCGTCCGAGGACAAAGTCGCCACGTCTAGAATTTGATGCGTGCCTACCGTCATGCCGAATTGGAGGCCCTCGTTCTGGACATTGTCTCCGCTGTCAGAGCTCTCAGAGCGCGGGGCTTTTCCATAAATCACATAGGCTTCGCCGGCGTCCAGCTCGCCGTCATCGCCCTGGCTCGCCCCGACAACGAGATCATCTAGACCATCGCCATTGATATCGCCGACGCCCGCGACCGCAGACCCTAGTCCGTCTTCCGCCGCATCGCCGCGCAGAATGAAGCCCTCGGCGGGGGTGAGATGCGTTAAGTCTAGGACTCGGCGGCCGTCGTCGGCCTCCGTGCCGAATTGTGTGCCAAACGGCGTGCCGTCGAGGCCGGCTTTGCCATAGACGATATAGGCTTCGCCGGCGTTGTGTTCTGAGTCTTCTCCAGAGGCTTCCCCCTGACTTGCTCCGAGAACGAGGTCGCTCAGCCCGTCACCATTGATATCGCCGGCACTCGCGAGCGAGCCTCCGAGTAAATCTTCCGTCGCGTCCCCCCGGAGAATAAAACCCTCGGCCGAGGTCAGCTCGGTGGTATCCACAATTTGCCGGCCGTCCATCGTCGTGCCGAATTGTGTGCCGGCTTGAGCACCAGCTTGGATGCCGGGATCCGAGGGAGAAAGCTTGCCATAAAGGACATAGGCTTCGCCGGCATCTGTCCCGCCATCGTCGCCTCGATAGGCTCCAATAACGAGGTCGTCGACCCCGTCGCCATTGATATCGCCGGCCCCCGCAACCGAGGTGCCGAACTGGTCACTGGCTCTATCGCCCTGGACGATGAAGCCATCCGCCGGAACCAGAGAACTGGTATCGACCACTCGCCGCACCACAGAATTCGCGGGGATTTCTGCGTCCTCCGCAAGAGTCGTGGTCGTTACGACGTCGCCACCATCATCACGCAAGGCAACGCGCACGCCGAACTGAGTCCGAGTTCCATCAAGCCCAGGCTTGCCATAGAGGATATAGGCTTCTCCAGCAACGGGGCCGCCATCGCCTCCGACGGGAGCTCCGACGATGAGGTCGTCGACCCCGTCGCCATTGACATCGCCGGCCCCCGTAACGGAAAAGCCCAGCCTGTCATAAGCCGCATCGCCCTGGAGAACGAAGCCGTCGTTCGGTGCAAGGCGTGTCGTATCCAGAACGTGCCGAACGACCGAACCTTCGAGCCGCGTGTCATCCGTAACCGTTGTACCGTCCGGTCCAATTTGGACCTCTGTGCCGAACGGGGAAGCCGTATCCGTGCCGGCTTTGCCATAGAAGACATAGGCCTCGCCGGCGTTTTCCCCGCCGTCATCGCCGTTCCAGGCTCCGACAATGAGGTCCTCTAGGCCGTCGCCATTGACATCGCCGGCTCTCGATACCGACCGGCCCGCGCGATCGTCGGCCGCATCGCCCTGGACAATAAAGCCATGGGCCGAGGCAAACTTACTGGTGTCGAGAACATTGGCGCGTGTCGTAACAGTAAACGTCACCGTCGTACGTCCGGCTTCGGTGTCTAGAGCCGTCAGCGTCAGAGTTTCCTGAGCCCAGAGTTCGCCGCGGCTCGCGCCCGTTCCGGGTGTCAGCGTCAGCTGAACGCCCGTGAGTATCGCCGTGACAAGGTTGTCGTCCGATGTGTTATCCGGAATGGATTCCGAAAGCTCAAAACGGAGGTCGGCCGCCGGTGTGGGCGAGCTATCCTCCTGGAGGTCGGTGAAAAAGCGCGTCAGGTCCAAAACAAGACTTTCGCCCACTGCTGGAAGAATCCGGTCGGATAGACCCGCCGATAGGACCGGCTCGTGAACCGGGCCGACGAGGGTCAGCGTCACCGGATGAACGGAAGTTGCGCCTGCCTCGTCGCTCGCCGTTACGGCGAGCGTGTGGACGCCTCTTCGGATATCCCCGATGGCATAGGGCAGAGGGGCCAGAGCTCCCGTCATCGCCTCCAGGGTGAGCCAGTCCGGCAAAACCGCTGCCGTATAAACGAGCGTTTCATGGGCACCGTCCACGATGTCCTCGTCTTCAAACCAGCTCGAGACGTTCCAGCCGGTTGTAAAATTTTCCATCGCTGTCAGACTCGAAGGAGCCTCTGGTGTCACCATAGGCGCATCCTTGACGTTCTCAAGGGTGAGAGTTGTCGTATGGACGGCTTTTGCCTCTGCGTTGTCGGTTGCTGTAAACGTGAGCGTATAGACACCGACCTCGCCGTCGTTCGTCGCCTCTGCCGCAATGGTCAGCGCGCCTGTGGCTTCATCCAGTTGCAGCCAGGCACCTGGCAAAGCGGCGGCTGTCGTATACGTGAGTACTTCGTCCGCGCCATCCTCGTCTAGAAACCAGCTCGAGACGTCCCAGCTGGCTGCAGCTCCCTCCAGAACCGTCAAATTCGAGGGGGCCTCTGAGAACACCAGCGGCACGTCATTGACATTTGCAACGGTCAGAGTCGACGCATGGACCGCCGTCGCTCCTGGGCCATCGGTTGCGGTTAACGTCAGCGTGTAGACGCCGACCTCGGCGTCATCCGTGGCTCGCGTCGCAATGGCGAGCCTTGCCGTTTCCGGGTCCAACGTCAGCCAAAACGGTAGAACGGTGGACGTGGTGTCTCCTGTTTTCTGCAAGCGAGCTGTATACGTCAAACTATCGCCGTCGGGGTCGGCGAACCACGCCGCAATGTTCCAGTTGGCAGGGGTGCCCTCATCCACCGACATGGTCTTGAGAGCTGCCGCCATGCCCGACTCGACAACGATAGGCGCCGCGTTCAAGGCAACGTTCGGTGCATCGTTCGGCGCATCGTTCGGCTCGTCGTCCGCGTCAGAGGGCCCCGGATTTCCCGGATTCCCGGAAATCATAGGGTCGGGCGTGGCCTGATTATTGTCCTCGATAGGCTCCCCGTCCGTGTCAGAAGATCCCGGATTTTCCGGATTCTCCGGATTCCCGGGAATCATAGAGTCAGGTGTGGCCTGATTATTTGCCTCTTCATCTTTTTCACTCCCGCTGGCAACCGTGATAAGCGCAAAAAGGCCGCCGCCACCCACTAACAAGAGGAGCGGCCAAGAAAAGCCCCCGCCGTTCGATAAAGCATCCTGAGTCAAAATTAACCCCGTCTCTGAAGGGAGCTCCGTCCCCAAGCGCAAGGCCATCTCCGAGGGGAGCGGTTCCGGAAAAGACCGAAGAAACGGCCATGCCTCTTTGTCGCTCAGGCCATCGCTCGTGTCATCGTTCGGGCCATCGGAGACGTCGGCGGCGTGCGTTGAAACGGGTTCGCAGGTCGGTAAGGTCTGCGTCTCAGAGGCGGGACAAGGCTTGTGGGCTTCCTCCGTTCCCGAGTCGAGGTCGGGGCCGGGATCGGGGCCGGGATCGGGGTCGGGTGAAGCCCCCCGAGCCCACACCTGCGGCGAGAAACTCCATAGACCGCCAACCGCCCCAAAGCCCCAGAGCGAACACGCCAAAGCTCTGGAGCTCTTGGCTCGAATGTCTTTGGACGCCACGGAAAAAATAGACGTGGAACAAGAATAATACAGCATCATAGGTCTCCTTTTTTTGGTGAAAAATAAACACGACATCTGCATAGAAACTCTAGCCCGGGGTAAAAGACGGGCAAAGATGCACGCCGGCCGAAGGCCGCCGGCGGCTTCCCGGGCCAAAAGAGTTCCTCAAGATCTTTAGGATATATCGTTCCGAAAATTTCGGCAGGCGGCCGAGGAACGATGTGTTTAGAGTGTGTCTCGCACGGTTACAAACGCTTGAAACAACGTTTGAAACAACGTTTGAAACACTGGGTCTCTTGTGTGGTTTTCTGTTGGGCTTGCCGTGTCAGAGGCGCCGCACTAACGGACGACCGAACAGAAAAAGAAGCGACGTAAAAAGTCCTTCAAAACACAAATCTATTTTACCACATATTTATTACGTAAGAGACCGGTAAGTGTATTTTTTTACTTTGTCCCTGCACACTTTCATTCTGAGGCCCTCGGACAGATAGAACAAACAGATTTTTGAATTCAAAACTTTCTCCGGACTTTTTACAGAGACTTTACTTTAGACGCATTTTATGCAATAACAGAGTCCGTTGATCGGACGCTGGAAGTCGGTGTTATTTCGAGAGAAGAATCGTGCGAAATGAACGATTCCGAAAACCGTTCTTCTCGCGCTGGTCATGAATAGAAGGAACGAATGTATGTTACGTGTAAAAGCACAAGCTGGGGTTCTGCCTGTATTCCGGGCTCGTTTGAGTTACGCTCCCTTTTTGTATTTTCTCTCGGCCTGCGGCGGCGGGGGCGGCGGGGGCGGCGGGAGCAGCACCGACGAGGACAACCCATCCGATCAGGTGCCTGTTCTGTCTCAGGAGGCTCCCGCCGCCTTGACAGTCCGCGAGGGTGTCGCCGCCAATTGGCAGGTAAATACCTGGTTCGAGAATGCAGACGGGGCCACCATCTCTTACGAGGCAAGCCTGGCGACGTCAGAGAAACCTGCCTGGTTGACGCTTGGCGACGGCGGTGAAATCACCGTCGGAGCCGGCTCGACCGACGATGCCGAGGTGGGCACGCACACCCTCGTTGTAACCGCAAGCGACGGTGTGACTCAAGTGACCCACAGCCTGGAATTGACTGTGGAAAATGTTAGAGAAATTCCCTTTTTGTCGGGGGAAGAATTGACGTCTCTGACGGCCACAGAGGGGATGTCTCAAACGTGGCAGTTGAGTTCCTGGTTCCGAGCCCCCGACGCCGGCATAGGTAAAACATTGACATACGCCTTCAACATGGAAACCGCAGACGAGGCAAGCAGAACGACCGAAACACCTGGAGAACCCGGGGAAACTGGGACTCCTGACAACGCACAGGAAACAGAGACTCCCTTAGAAAACTGGCTTGTGCTAGACGAAAATACCGGGGCGTTCTCCGTCACCGATATCACAGACGATGCGCAGGTTGGGAGTCACGCTCTGGTGATTACGGCGAGCGACGGCGAGCACGCTGTTTCGCACAGCGTGACCCTGGTGATAGAGAATGTTGCGGAACCACCCGTGGTGGCTTTAGATGCGGCGATGCCCGGCGTTCTCACGGGCATGGCGGGTCAAGTGCAAAGCTGGGATGTCTCCCAATGGTTCGAGGACCCAGACCCGGGCGATGAGGCCCTTGTTTATACGGCAGACTCTCTGCCGGACTGGCTCAAACTGGATGCGTCGAGCGGTAGTCTCGCCATCGAAGCGGCCTCGACGCAGGCGGCAGAGCCCGGGATGCATACCCTCACCGTCACCGCGAGCGACGGGGAAAATAACGTGACACACAGCTTTGTCCTGACGCTGGAACCAGAGCCGGGTTTTGTGCCTCTTGTCCTGTCCGGACAAGCTCCTTCGAGTCTGACCGTGGCCGAAAGCCAGGCGATCAGCTGGCGGGCCTCGAGTTGGTTCGAGAATCCAGCCGCCCAAGATTCATCAGCTCGCCTGACCTATGAGGCACGTCTAGACGGTACGGTTTTGCCTCTCTGGTTGACGCTGGACGAGGCGACAGGAACGCTCTCCATTGCCGCCCAGAGCACCGATGATGCACAGGTTGGAAGTTATACCCTCGCGCTCACGGCTCGACGTGATCTGACGTCTGTCGAACACATCGCGACGCTGCGTATAGAGAACATACCGGAAACCCCCGAGACCCAAGCCTCTGCCCCTACGTCCCTCACCGCAATGGAGGGGCTTTTCGCAAGCTGGAATGCTTCGGCGTGGTTTTCGGACCCCGACAACAATATCCCGGCTCACGCCCTCGAGGCGCCCCATGTTTTGAGCTACACGGCGCGACTGGGTAACGAGACTCTGCCAAACTGGTTGACGCTAAACGCGGGTGCTCTCGAGATTGCAGCGGGCGCGGCAGACGATGCACAGGTTGGGACGCATACGCTCGGTGTCACGGCAAGCGACGGAACCCTCACAGATGAGCACACGGTGACGCTGCTTGTGGAGAACACCCCGGAAGCCCCCGAGACTCAAGCCTCGGCCCCCACGTCCCTCACCACAACGGAGGGACTTTTTGCAAGCTGGGATGCTTCGGCGTGGTTTTCGGACCCCGACAACAATGTCCCGGCTTCCGCGCTCGCAGAGCCCCATGTTTTGTTCTACACAGCGCATCTGGATAGCGAGACTCTGCCAAGCTGGTTGACGCTCAATGCGTCCACGGGTGTTCTCGAGATTGCAGCGGGCGCGGCGGACGATGCGCAGGTTGGCACACATACGCTCGGTGTCACGGCAAGCGACGGCGTCCTGACAGATTCACACACGGTGACTCTAGGTGTGGAGAACACGCCGGAACCGCCTGTGCGTTCTGAGCAGGCTCCGGAACTTCTCACAGCGACAGAGGGCCAAGCCATAAGCTGGAATGCGTCCGAATGGTTCGACGACCCGGATACGCACATTCCCGCAGGGACCGAGTTTCTCACTTATACGGCTCTTTTGAACGGGGCACTGTTACCGGGTTTACCGGACTGGCTCACGCTCGATGTGCGGAGCGGCGTTCTGGCAATTGCGGCGATGGCAACGGACGACGCTCAAGTTGGGACGCACACGCTCACGGTTACGGCAAGCGACAGCAACGCAAGTGCTATGCACACGCTCACCCTGATTGTGGAGAATACGCCAGAGGCCCCTGGACTTGCGACGGAACGCCCCACGACCCTGACGGCTCTGGAGGGACAAGCTGCGAATTGGAACGCCGCCTCTTGGTTCGACGACCCCGACGCCCATGTTCCCGCGAGTTCTCATGCGTTCAATTACAGCGCGCTTTCAGACAATGCCTCGCTGCCGGGGTGGCTGACGCTGCACGCTTCAACGGGAGTTCTGGCGATTGCAGAGGGCGCGACGGATGATGCTCAAATTGGGTCTCACACGCTCACGGTAACGGCGAATGACGGGACCGCGCAGATTTCGCACACGGTCACCCTGACCATAGGCAACAACCCCGAGGCCCCCTTTATTGCGCCGTCCGCGCCCGCTATGTTGACGGCTTCCGAGGGGAGCTCTGCCCGCTGGGAGGCCTCGGCCTGGTTCGGCGACCCCGAGGGGGATACCCTCACCTATGCGGCCCTTTTGGGGGGGGTGGTTTTGCCGGACTGGCTCGTTCTAGACCGAGCCACGGGCGTGCTTTCGATTGCCTCGGGGGCGACCGATGACGCCGAGGTCGGCGTGCACACGCTTACGGTGACCGCCAGCGATGCCGCGTCCGGCATTGCGCACACGGTTTCTCTGACCATAGAAAATGTCCAGGAGCGCCCTTTCGTCCGCACCCAAAGCGTCCCCACCGAGCTGACGATATACGAGATCCAAGCCGGCAGCTGGAATGTCTCGGCGTGGTTCGGAGACCCGGATGGCGATAGTCTCACCTTCACGGGGTTTCTGGATCGTTTTATTTTACCGAGCTGGCTCACGCTGGGGGCGTCGAGCGGCCTCCTGGAGATTGCCGCCGGAGCCACCGACGAGCCTCAGGTCGGCATGCACACGCTGACAATCACAGCCAGCGACGGCACGGCTCAGATCGAGCACACCGCCACGCTGACGATAGAGAATACCCCAGAACCGCCTCGTCTCGCCGCTGGCATCCCCGATACGCTTTCGGCAACAGAGGGTATCATGATAAGCTGGAACACGTCCGAGTGGTTCTGGGACCCAGAGAACGACCCTCTCACGTATACGGGAACACACCAGAGCGGCATGGCTTTGCCGGATTGGATTGTCCTCGACGGCATGACGGGCGTGCTTTCGATTGCCGCGGGGGCCACGGACGACCCCGAGGTCGGGACGCACACGTTCACGGTAACAGCTCATGATAGTAGCGGGAGTGGCGCACATGCTTTCACGCTCACGGTGGCGAATGACTATGAGGAGCCTCCCATTGTGATTCAAGACCCGCCCTGGACGCTCGTCGTGCCAGAGGGAGCAGCTATAAGCTGGGATGTCACCGAGTGGTTCGAAGACCCGGAAGGCGATGCGCTGAGCTATACGGCCAGCGGCTTGCCACATTTTGCAACGTTCAATACGACCTCTTCTTTGATCGAGGTCGCCGCGGGTTCAACGTATGATCAAATCGTTGGTAGAACGTATCTTTTTACCCTGTCGGTGTCCGACGGTTTCAATGTTCTTGAGCACTCCCGTATTCTGAGAGTGGCGAACGTGCCAGAGCCTCCTGTTCTCACGTCGGCTCCGAATTTTCCTCTGTTGTTGAACGAAGGGCGGAGTGGCATGTGGGCCTTTGCCCAATTTTTTATGGACCCAGACACGAATATAGCGTCGTTTTCGCCAGACGCAGAGATTCTCACCTATACGGCGAGCCTTAACGGAAATCCGTTACCCGACTGGCTGAGGATAGACGCCACAACGGGCGTGATCTTCGCCGACGATGGCCTATCCGACGATGACGATGTCGGGACCTATTCCATAAGAGTAACGGTAACCGACCGGACCGATATGTCGGCCGTAAAATCGGCCATTGTTCTTGTGTCGGATACAGTCCATGAGCCTCTCTTTGTGGGAACCTTATCGCGTCAGTTCGCCCCCGCCGTGGGCGAGAGTCTGGTTCTCGATTTGACAGGCCTTTTCACCGACCTACGGGAAAACGGAAGTACCACGCCCGCCAATGAATTCACCTTTGAGACGTCGGAGAGTCTTGCTTCCGACAACGCCGGTGATATTGTCGTTTCGGCGGTGGAGGGATCTCGATTGACACTCAAACCTGGAGCGGGCTCGGAGGGAATTATCGGAGCCCGAGAAACCGTCACGCTTGTGGCTCGAGACAGCGAAGGCGGCCGGGCGACAGCAAGCTTTGAGGTCGTCACACGCACCCATGAGCTGGGTGTCGGCGACCTGAGTGCCGCTTATGGCTTTGTCGTCCAGGGCGAGACGGCGGGTGATTCTTTCGGATGGGCCACCTCAGGGGCCGGCGACCTCAATGGCGACGGCCTGAACGACCTCATCGTCGGAGCACGCTATGGCGACGATGGCGGTACAAATGCCGGCGAGGCCTATGTGATCTATGGGAAAGCCGGTGCCGACGGGACGCAATTCGGCACAGAGGTCCGGCTTGCAGCCGATGGGACGACGACGATTTCGGATGGAACCGAACCGGACGGCTCGAGGGTGCGGCAGGTTCTGGATACGAGTTCTCTAGCTCCGACCGATGGTTTTCTCATTCAAGGCGACGCGGCAAACGACGAATTAGGCGTTTCAGTCGCAGGCGTGGGGGATATCAATGGCGACGGGCTAGACGACCTCATTGTCGGGGCTGACAGAGGCGACGACGGCGGCACCGACGCCGGCGAGGCCTATATCCTTTACGGCAAGGCTGGAACCGACGGCACGCAATTCGGCGTGCGAGTCGCCGTCGATCAAGACAATGTCTCCACGACGCTTACCGGGGACACAGAGGCCCCCGTCAATTCTGTGGTGCGCCGCGTGGTGGACAGCACCCATCTTGCGCCTGCGGATGGCTTCATCCTCCAGGGTGGCGTGCAGGGAGCGTATGGGAATCACCTGGGTTTTTCTGTCTCTGGCCTCGAGGATATCAATGGCGACGGTCTAGACGATTTTATCGTCGGTTCGCCTCAGGCTTCCACCAATGGTTTGGGTGCGGGTTACTTCGGGAGAGCCTATATCATTTACGGAAAAACCGGAAACGGCGGCCAGTTTGGTACGCTGACAGACAGCCGCCAGGTCCTGGATATGACGGGATTGGCTCCGGCGGATGGCTTCATCCTTCAGGGCAATGTGAACAATCAGGATCTGAGTTATGCCGTCGCAGGGGCTGGAGATGTCAACGGCGACGGGCTGGAGGATATCATCGTTGGAGACCCGCCAGCTTACAGCGAAGGTGCCCGGTTCGGACATGCCTGGGTGATCTATGGTAAAGCCGGGACCAACGGGACTCAGTTTGGGGAGAGTATTCGGCTTGGGGCCGATGGAACGACGACCATTACAGACGGTTCCGCCC
Organism: Alphaproteobacteria bacterium; assembly: GCA_965203415.1. GTDB lineage: Bacteria > Pseudomonadota > Alphaproteobacteria > CBDBCS01 > CBDBCS01 > CBDBCS01. The sequence continues at coordinate 14,332 of CBDBCS010000008.1, forward strand.
CTGCAGGCTCGATGGTCGTTCAGATTTTGAGTACCACGGTTTTGGCTCCTGCCGCCGGCTTCCAAATCCGGGGCGACGGGGCGCTCGATGAACTGGGTGTTTCGGTTGCAGGGGTCGGCGATATTAACGGCGACGGGCTGGACGATTTTGTCGTTGGAGCCCACCAGGGCGATGATGGCGGAGCCAATGCCGGGGAAGCCTATGTGATTTATGGAAAGGCCGGGACCGATGGCAGACAATTCGGCGAACATGTGAATGGTAGGCAAATCCTATATCCGGGGTCTCTGGCGCCTAGTGTCGGTTTTGTTCTCCAGGGCGATACGGCGCACGACCAGTTGGGGGTCTCGGTCTCGGGGGCAGGCGATGTCAATGGCGACGGTCTAGCCGATATCATCGTCGGTGCAGGCCTAGGCGATGACGGCGGCGTCAATACGGGCGATGCCTATATCATCTATGGTCAAGCCGGCACCGACGGGACTCAGTTCGGCACGGCAGTTCGAACGACAGCCGATGGACGCACAACCATTACAGACGGGAGCGTGCCTGAAAACTCGATCGTTCGCCAAGTGCTGGATACAAGTTTTCTGGGGCCGACGGACGGCTTTGTGCTTCATGGCGAGACGACGGTCGAGGACCGACTGGGCCAATCCGTTTCAGGAGCCGGCGATGTCAATGGCGATGGTTTTGACGACCTCCTGGCTGGTGCGTATCTGGGCGACGATGGCGGCACCGACGCCGGCGAGGCCTATGTGCTCTATGGGGGGACGTATCTTGGCGATATTGTCTCGGACGATCAAACGCTTATCGCGATGGCGGGCGAGGTTTCGCTTCTGGGGGCGGCGGGCGATGACCGTCTGACGGCTCACGCGGATACTGGGGTTCTCTATGGCGGGGCGGGGGACGACACGCTGGAGCTCGCGGACACCAGCTTCCGCCGCGTGGATGGCGGCTCCGGTATCGATACACTCGTAATAGGCACGGATATGAGCCTGGATCTGACCGCTCCTGCCGTGCGAGGCAAAATCCGCAATATCGAGGTGGTGTCTCTATCGGACGCCACGGCGTCGGTGACGCTCGATCTGATGTCGGTCCTCGAGCTGATGAGCGATGAACGCGACAATGGTGGCACGCTGACCGAGCTGGGTCAGACTCTGCTCCGCCTGGAGGGCACCGGGATGGTGACGCTGGAAGGAAGCTGGACTTTGTCTCAGGCGGACGCCGAGGGCACAGCGGATTTATATTCGCAACTGCCGGCTCTTTTGCTGATTGACGACGGGTTGCTCGCGAGCTAGAGGGGCTCTGATCAAAAAAAAGCGCTTTGTCTTCGAGAAAAATGTGTGCTAGGGTTCCCCGACTCCATGGCACAGAGCGGGGCATGGGGTTGCGTTTGACTCCTGGTGTGAGCTGGTGCAAACCCCGGGAGATGAGGGTGGTGTATAGCACGAGCGAGGTCCAAAAATGGAGTCGATCCGGAAAAAAGGGAAAAACCCAGGGAGTGCCCAAGACGAAAGTTGGGATAGAATCTTCGAAGCTTGTTCTCTATCTGACCACGATTTTCAAAAAAAGCCGTTCCTTCTCGCGAGCAGCGTGATAAAGGAGGCGTGCCATGACTTTAGAAAAACAGGACAAAAAGAGCCCCGTATCCTCTGCAAATACGACAGCAGAGAGAACGTTCCGTCCGTTATGGCTCGCCGTGGCCTGTTTCTGCTTCCTGTTCGCAACGGACATTACGCCGTTATCGAAGGCGAGGGCTACGTTGATATTCCGGACATAATCTCCGAGGAGGTTCCCTATTCCTGGAAACCTCCATTTACGCTGGATACGCTGGATACATCGAGTATGGAAAATTCTGGGTTGCAACACCTGGATTATGCTTATGCGTCCAGCCTCATCAAGACTTTTTTCGACGATGAGGATTTGATTCTAACAATAAGAGGAAGAAAATACACCTCGCCTTTCTCCTTCAAAGTCGGCAAGCACCGCATCGACACAAAAAGCGTCCAGATAGAAACCACCACCGGTTATGAAAGCCGAGATAAACTCGTCCTGGTGGAGGCAAAAAATGGTAAAACGCGTAACACGATTATCCGACAGCTCTTTTACCCTTTCAGACATTGGCAGCAGCATACGGAGAAAAAAATATGTCTCCTTTTCTTCGAAAAAAGAGGCGAGGTATTTTTTTTCTGGAACTATGAATTCACCGACCCCTCCGACTACAACAGCATAAGACTCGTCCAGAGTCGCAGATACAGACAGACCTGAATGCCTTCTACGCCCGTGGGCCCGTGGGGGAGGCGGCCGTCCTTTCGGCGATGCCTCTAGAGATGCCGTCGATAACGCCCCAACCGTACTATGAGACAGACCAAGTGCGTCTGTATCTCGGCGATAGTCTGAAGCTATTGAAAAAACTCCGAGACGCAGGCTGCCGCTTTGATCTCATTTTCGCGGACCCGCCCTATTTTCTGTCCAACGGCGGCACAAGCGTGCACGCCGGACGGCGCGTCAGCGTCGATAAAGGAAACTGGGACCGCTCGAACGGATTCCAGGCCGACCGGTGCTTTACGAAACAATGGCTCGAGATGTGCCGAGACCTGCTCACCGAGTCCGGGACGCTCTGGGTGAGTGGCACCATGCACAATATCTACATGGTCGGCGCGCTTTTGCAAGAGTTCTCTTTTGTGATCTTGAATGATATCTCCTGGTATAAACCCAATGCGCCGCCGAATCTAGCGTGTCGTTCTTTCGCCCACGCTCACGAGACCCTCCTTTGGGCGAAAAAATCTAAAAAGGCGAAACACGTTTTCGACTATCAGCGCATGAAGGCGTGGCCTGCTTCGCCTTCGGGCCCAGATACCGGACCGAACGCAGGGCCAAATACCCGGCCGAATAGACAGATGCGGAGCGTCTGGACTATTCCTCTGACGCCCCCCAGCGAGAAAACTTTCGGCAAACACCCGACGCAAAAACCGGAAGCTCTTTTGAGTCGGGTTCTCCTGTCTTCCACCCTGGAGGAACAAAACATCCTCGACCCCTTCTGCGGAAGTGGGACGACAGGCGTCGTGGCTCTTCGGCACGGACGGCGTTTTGTGGGCCTCGACAAGGAGGCCTCCTTTCTGGAGATCGCCAGAAAAAGACTGGAAGCCGCCTCATAACACCTGCCCGCCTCCCGTTCGAGGTGTGTGCCCGAGAAACAAGCTCGCCGCTCTTGACAGCGTGCTTGACAAATAGAAAGAGCTTTCCTATCATCACCCCCGTGAGGGCTGCCTCGGGTATAGACGCCGGGGATGCCCCGGGTCGTTGTTTTGAAAGGGACGAAAATTGCGAGTGCCGAGTCCGTCCTCCTGTCTTTCTAAAGGGATTTTTCTAGACTACGCTTCGACCACGCCTCTGGACCCGGGCGTTTTGTCGGTTATGGTGGACTGTCTGAGAGACCCGGCGTTTTTCGGCAATCCCGCCTCCGAGCATGGGTTTGGAAAAAAGGCCTACCAAGCCGTGGAGCAGGCCCGGGATCGGTTGGCGGGTCTCATTGGGGCCGAGCTGCACGAAATCATCTGGACGTCCGGGGCGACCGAGTCCGTCAATCTGGCCCTCAAAGGGAGTCTCGCCCGGTTCGAAGGGCAGGCGGCTCATATCATCACCTCTTCGATCGAACACAAAGCCGTCCTGGAGGTCTGCGCCTATCTAGAGACAAAACGCTTCAAAGTGTCTTACATCACGCCGGACAGAAACGGCATGATTCAGCCGCAACAGCTTCTAGATACAATCACGCCCCAGACGCGTCTGATATCGCTCACGCACGTCAATAATGAGACCGGCACGCTGCTCGACGTCCAAGAAATAGGCAAAATCGCGCATAGCCGGAATATTTTATTTCACTTGGACGCCTCTCAGAGTCTCGCCCGCGTCCCGCTCGATGTATCCTGTCTGCGGGTTGATCTTGTTTCTTTCAGCGGTCATAAGATTTACGGCCCCAAGGGGATTGGCGCGTTGTACATTCGCGGCTCTTCGGTGGCGGAGCTCTGTCCTCAAATTCACGGAGGCTTCCAAGAACAAGGCTTGAGAAGCGGTACCCTAGCGACCCATCAGATTATGGCGATGGGCAAAGCCGCCGAAATCATTGGCAAACGCCTGGAAGAGGATCACGCACAAAACACGTATCTCGAGACGCGATTTATGGAACAATTACAGCAAGCCCTCCCAGAGCCTCAAGCTGTCCAGCGCAATGTGGAAAAAGCTTGCACCGTGCCGGGCATTTTGAACCTCCATTTCCCGGGCGTGGAGAGCAAATCGCTCACGCTGGCTCTGGGGAGTCTGATGTTTTCGGCGGGGTCGGCCTGCGCTTCGAACGAAGTCGCCCCCTCGCATGTTCTCAGGGGTCTGGGCTTGAGCGACCAGCGCGCGCATTGCTCGGTTCGCCTCAGCCTGGGGCGCTTCACCACCGAGGCCGAAATCGACACAGCGGCTCGCGCGCTGGGGCGGACCGTAGAGCTTCTCGGGCGCATGGGGCGCATGGGACGCATGGGGCGCGAGCCCAACACGAGGCCCAACACGACACAACTGACACAACCAACACGACACGGGACATAGCCATGGCGACACTTTTTTCCGACAACGAGGCCCTCGATTTCGAGGGCCCCGACCGCATTGTGAAAACGACAGCGAAGCTCAATGCCATTCGGGCGTTGCTCCGCGAGGCCTATGAGGACACAACAGACTCGGATACGCCGTGGGTGGTGGCCTATTCGGGCGGCAAGGACTCGACTTTACTGCTCCATCTGATCTGGGAGGCTGTCCGTGCCTCGCACCAGGCGCGGGACTCCCGGGGGGACACCCCGGCCCCGGACCTCGTTCGGGCGATGCGGCGGGTTTATGTGATAGCGAACGACACTTTGGTCGAGTCGCCTCTTGTGATTGAGCACCTCAAAAAGAGTCTCGCTTCCATGAAGCAGGTTCGCGGCGAGCTGCCCTTTCATTTTGAGCTCACGGTTCCGCCGACGGACGACACGTTCTGGGTGAATGTCATCGGCCGAGGTTACATCCCGCCCAGCCGGAATTTTCGGTGGTGCACGGACAGGATGAAGATCTATCCGACGAACGAGTTTCTCAAGGCGTTAGTCCGCCGGCATGGGCGTGTGGTTCTGATGGTCGGGACGCGCCGCGCCGAGTCTCAAAACCGAGCCAGGACGATGGCGAAGTATGGGGCCGATGCTCGAGCGATGAATCCGCATAGTCAAGTTCGGGGTTGTGATATGCTCTCGCCTCTAGCGGACTTGGAGGACCAAGATGTTTGGCTGACTTTGATGCAGTGTCCGCCGCCTTGGAGCGGCACGCATCGGGATTTAATCAATCTCTACAAAGACGCGAAAGGTGCCGAGTGCCCGCTTGTTCTGAGTAAAAAAGATGTCCCGGCGTGTGGGTCGACCTCGCCGCGTTTTGGGTGTTGGACGTGCACGGTCGTCAAGAAAGACAAGAGTCTGATGGGTCTCGTAGCTTCGGGCAGTCGCGAAGCGGTTTTACTCTCGAAGCTTGGTCTGCTGCGAGACTGGCTCATAGAGCTCCGTGAAAATCCGGCCAACCGCATGGAGGTGCGCCGCGACGGCAGAGAACGATTCCGACGCAACAAAGAGGGCAATCTCGACCGGGTGTACGGCCCCTTCCGGCTGGAGGTCCGAAAACAAATCCTAGAGCGCCTGACCGCTACAGAGCAGGAACTGGGCAGAGAACTCATCACAAGCATGGAGAAACGCTTCATCCACAGCATCTGGCACAAAGACGAGCTGCTCTATCGTGTCCGGGAGCACGACACGCGGCTCTGAGTCCGAATCCTCACACCCATAGAAAGCCAACACGCGATGACGACATTTCCCCAAACCGAAGATAAATTGCCCCCCGGCCCGGCCGAGCCGTCCGGGACGATGACGTCCATTTTGCAGTCCGTTTTTGAGCTCTTAGGGTCGGGTCTCTATCAAGTTCCCTGGCATCAGAGGCTTTATGACTGGGAAAAAAAGCACGTCAAGATGCTGCTGGAGGATATCAGGCACGCTCATAGACGTAGGAAAGATGTGTTTTTTATGGGCGTCGTGGTTTTCCGGGAAAGAAAAAAGGACGATTTTGAGATCAATGACGGTCAGCAGCGTCTTATCACGCTTTCTCTGATCCTGGCTTATCTGGTTCGACGTTTCTCAAAGGACCCGATGCCTGAGTCTGCGGTCCAGGAGAACCAGATTATATCGATGCTTTTCAACTGCCCATCACCTCATAATGCAAGATGGGAAAACAGAGACGACTCGGGCCCAAGAGGCTTAGCCGACAAAGAGCTCCGTCTCAATTTGAGAGAACGTGACCTGGACACCTTTGAGACGATTCTGCGCGGAGCTTATACAAAAAGAAACGGAAAGATGAAAAACGCCTGGGAGGTCATTCGGCAAACCCTCGAGGGGGAAAGCGAAGAAGCTCTGAACGAATTCTTCTTATTTCTCAGAGATAAAGTGACCTTGTGTAAGCTTGTGCTTCCCAGAGCTATGGATGCCAATGCTGTTTTCGAGACCATCAACGCCCGGGGCAAAGCTCTAGATTCCGTCGATCTCGTGCGGAATTATTGTTATTACCGCATGAATGAGGCTTCGGAAGCCAACCGGAAACAATGCCACAAACACCTTGAAAACGTATCCGAGATTCTGAAACCCCCCAGGCCTTTACAGAAATATACGATTGCGTATTTCAGATGCAAATTCGGACATTTTTCTCAAGAAAAAGATTTTTACTGGGAATGGCGGCAAAGAATGGACGAGGAGGTCTCCAGTCCGGAAGCTTTCTTAGAAATCGTGAAGACCTATACACGTACCTCCTATCTGAATTGGTACAATATCATCCGGGACCCTCAGCAAGACACAGAAAAACGCCTCAAAAAAATAAGCAACCAAGTACGCGAAGGAAGAAAAAAACGCAATCTGCACTGGTGTCTTGGAGAACTCCGGGAATACACCGTCACCCACTCGCTTGTGCTGGCCTGTCTTATACGTTATGACGCAGAACGAGAACAGGGAACAAGAATCGCCAGACATGTGTTCGACACCCTCTATAATCTGACGTCTTTTGTGATGCGTTCTGCTTTTGTTACAGAAAACTTCAAACCCTCCCGCTTTGAATCAAAGTTCGATGATCTGGCTTGTGAAATTTTCAATGACACATTGGCGTCTTACGATTTTCTTCGAAGATTACAGGAAGTGTGCTTTGAATGCGATAAAAGATACGGCGTTTTGGACGATAAACGATTCGAGGAGCATATGGAAAGTATCACCTCGTGGAGTTCAAATAAAAAAACCAAAGCCCTGCTATTGGGAATAGAGGGAAAACATTTCGACTTCCAAGATCAGGAAGCTGCCGTGAAGGAATCCTCCTCTAGCTTGGAGATAGGGTGTATTCTACCCGAAGATGCAAAAGAAAATGAAGGCTGGGACGATTTTTATCCTCCAGAGGACTCTATTCATCGACTTGGCAATCTAGTTCTACTAAGGGACCCTCGCAAGGAATTCGGCAGAAAAAACTGCCATAGTTTCCGGGAAAAAAGGAATTTTCTCCAGAGCAGTTCTTTTAAGACGACACGCATGGTGGCGAAGGAAGTCGAATGGACGCCCGAGAAGCTGTGTGACCGGGAGGACTATTTAATCGATCAAGCCGTAAAAACTTGGGATTTCACCTGGGACGCTCCTCGCCGCTGAGGTCTTTTCCTCCTGAAGGGAAAAAAGCACAAAGAAAAATGTTTGACAAAAAGCTAGAATTTCGCTACGAGACCTGGGAAGAGATTCCCTCGGATCTCTCGAATGCTGTTTATGCTTTCTGGTATATGCCGACTGGAATGTGTATCTATATCGGTATCGCCGGGAGAATGACTCTGGCTGACCGGTGGAAAGCTCACTGGCGTAGGTCCCATAACGACGGCCTCCGGAGATGGCTCAAGGCCCATAAGGGAAGCGGCCGCATAGAGGTCTGTTATCGGCCACTCGAGGCACGGAAGCTGGAACGTTTCGAGAGACTTGCTATCAAAATTTTGCGCCCCCAGACGAATATCCAGCACAATCGATAAGGATTTTTAGAGAAAGGACTCTCGTTTTATGCCCACGACTATTCTAGCCATGGAGAAAAAAATAGGCACGACGACCTATTGGTTGGCCTCCATGAAGGCCTCGGAGCTCCTCCATAAAGTTACAATTCCCAAAGAAATGCCGAAATGGGGAAATCTGTCCATCGAGGAACGCTATCAGAGAGATATAAACTATACGAGGGTCGAACGCCAAATCGCTCCCTATATGACGCGCGAAGACCGTTTTTACGGGGCCATCATCCTCACCATCATAAACGGAGATGAAGTCGAATTTGAGCCCGTCGAATTTTTGATGAAAGGTCTGCCTCGAATCTATCGAAGCGCTTTTTGTTCTGTGGGTTTTCTGACCCTTCAGGGCAGAGAGCTCCTCGTTCCCCTAGACGGCCAGCACCGCGTGAAAGCTATACAAATGGCGATAACAGGCAAGGGGCAGGGCGATAAAGATCTCGGGGAGGGCTTCAAGCAGTCCGAGACGATCTCAAACGACGATGTGCCCGTCATGCTGGTCCGACAAGATCCGAAAAAAAATCGCCAGATCTTTACACACGTCAATCGCTATGCCAAAGCCACCGGGAAAGGCCAGAACATCGTTACCGATGACGACGATATCTATGCCGTTTTGGCCCGCGAGGTCACCAATGAATTCCTATCGGAACGCTTGGTCAAATATACGAGCAGTACGCTGAATGCCGGAGATGTCTATTTTACGACGCTCAATACCGTCTATAATTGCGGTGCGGTAATCATAAACGGCCTCTTGGGTTATGAATTTGATAAAACCATTTTGCCAGATCAAGATCAACAGGACCTCTGCAGACAAGAGCTGTTCCGAACATGGGAATTAATCCTGAAAGGCGTCGAGGTTTTCAAAAATGCGCTTGAGGATCCCTCTGAGAAGGGCGACCAAGATCGGGTCGAGATAAGAAAACAGAACCTCTTAGGCAAGCCCATGCCCCAAGAATGTCTCGTGAAAGCCTATATGCGCTTGACGACAAAAACGAGCCCGAACAAAAGATCGATGCATTCCGAAGAGGCTCTGAACTATTTGAACCGGATGCCCTGGCAGCTCAATGAGAAAAATACGCAATTCTGGCAAGGTGTTCTCTGGAGTGGGGGCGAGCAGGGGGGACGCATCGTCACAAAACATAGCACAACAGTCGTGGCCATCCTGACTCTGATGGGACGGGGCACGACGGAAGAAACACGAGACAAGACTGTTAAAGACTATCTGGGCTTTTTCCCAGAAGCCGAAAAAGAAAACCGCCGGCGCCTGCTCGAAGATTTTTGTAAGTCTCACAAGCTTGAGCCTCGCGGGCTCTAGCGCGCCGAGACCCGCACCAGGAGCCAAGCGGGCAGGGGAGGGCGGCTCGAGACCCGTCCGGCTCGTCCGCTCGGCCGCCGGCCGCGCGTCAGCACCAGGGATTGCGCCCGCCGCGCCGAGACCCGCGATACCGCCGAGCCACCCCCGCCGCTCGCAGAGAACGCCCCGCGTCGTCGCCGAGCTCGTCGCCGTACACTCTCGCCAGCACGCGGCCATAGACATCCTCGCCCAGCCCCGTCAGAGTCAAGGTCGAGTTCGCTTCCACAAACCGCTCCAGGTGTTCTTTCGCCCTCAGAGCCTGTTGGTATTCGGCGGGGCATTCGGGCGCAAACAGCTCGGGGGCGTCCACCCCGCGGAGGCGAATTTTCTTTGTCTCGGGCTCGCCTGTGTCGCAGCGTATCACCGTGGCGCGCAGCGTATCGCCGTCCACCACGACGGGGTCCGTGATCGGAACAGGCGCAAAAACCACGCCTTGCCACCAGAGCGGTACCATCAACATCCAGGACGCCAGACAAGCTGCGCTCAACATACGGGCCAATCAGACGAGCCGGTCAAACGGCCGGCTCGGCCTGGAGCTCCGCCATCCGTTGCCGCATCAGCTTGCAGTACTGCTCGTTTGCATCGATAGCGACGCCTTGACGCTTGTTTCTCAGAGCCGCAACCAGAGTCGTCCCCGACCCCGCAAAGGGGTCTGAGACGGTATCGCCCTCATCGGTGAACAGGCGGATGAACCAGGACGGGAGTCCCTCCGGAAAAGCCGCCGGATGATTGCGATAGCCGCACTCTGTCGCCAGATGGAGCACATTGGTCGGATAAGCCATGTCTCGTCCGACCCCGTTCTCGATCTTCGTTCCAAAGCCGTTTTTGTTTTTAGATTCGTCTCTGGTTCTGTCGGGTTGCGACAAGTTTCTCAGGCGTGTTTTGCGCCACGCGCCTGTGGGCGTCATCACGGCTTGCTGCCGCATTTTGAATTTTTTATGCAGCGAAAAATGGAGACAGCGCTCCCAAGAGTCTCGGAAGCGGTTCGGCCACCACCCGGGGTAGGCATTCTTTTTGTGCCAGCAGTATTCCTCGATCCAGAGCCACCCCTGCCGACGTAGAGCCAGGATTAAATGCAGAACATAAGGATGGCGCTCGCCGTTCAGAGCCTTTTCTTTGATATTCAGCACGAACGATCCGTCCTCTGCGAGGACTTCTCGGAAGCGTGTCGCTTTGGGTAAAAACCACGCCACATAGTGCTCTGGGTGCACGCCGCCGTAAAGAGCCCGACGTTGGTCCGCATACGGCGGCGATGTGATAATCAGATGAACCGACCGAGGCCAAAGGATTTCGTTCTCGAGCACCTCTTTGCAGTCGCCGTGGATGATCTGAAAGGGTTTCGTCATCGCGTGTCTGCCTTCGCCTTCGTCTTCGCCTTCGCTGGAGCTATCCTCTTTCACCACCATCTCGGACATCCCAGACATCTCAGAGAGTCCTGACGCAGTTTTTAGGCCCTCCTGCTGTGTTTGTCAAATTTTCGAGACTTATTCCCGGTCCTTGCCCGGCGACGGGTTTGAGGGCTTCATCGCCGGAGCCAACCAGGGCGAGGCCGACTTACTCGATCAGAGGCCGGCTCGGCTGCTGGCAGACGAGGGCCTTACGGCCAGCCCTCCAGCCCTATAGGTTATAGGCTATAGGCAGCCTCCTATAGGGTCTTGCTTCACGCACGTTTGTGTGCTAGAGTCGCCCCGCGCGGCGTTTCACCCCCGGCTTTCGGGCAGGGCGTGTGAGCCTCTCGGCGACGTCCCAGGCCGCCGAGAACGCACTTTTGACTAAGGACTCACGGAAAGGAGAAACCTATGCTTTATGACTATCATTTTCTCGGCGGCTCTGCCGATTCGGCTTCGGCACGCACAGAGTCCTCATCTGCCCGAGACCCCGTCCGCCAGGCCCCGAGGCAGAGGCAGAGGCGGACTCTGTCGCTTTGGGGTCTCGGCGCGGCGGCCGGGCTGTTGAGTTTGCCTCTGCGCGCCTGGTCCAGCGAGCCAGAGTCCGTCTCTGGCGAGCCGGACCCGGACCCGGGCCCGGACCCGGATCCGGCGGAGCTCGCAGGCGAGCTGTGTCCTGTCCCCACGGGAGACGGCTCCCTCGACCTGCTGGCGGAGGCGTGTGATTCGGACTCGGCTGAAGCGGCCTCGTCCTCCCCCGAGCCGGCTCTTCTGACGGTTCTGGGGAGCGACGTGCGTCTAGAGGATCTCGTTCTGCCTCAGGCTCCCGCCCCCGAGTCCTCCGCCGCGAGCGGCGGGCTCTTTGGGTTATCCTGGCCGGTTCTGGCGATAGCGGGCGGTGGCGGTGTTCTTGCGATTGCGGTTCTCGCCAGCGGCGGGAGCGACGACGGCGGCGGGTCCTCTGGGAACCGCGAGCCTATGCTTGCAGACGATGCTCCGGCGACGCTGTCGGCGATGGAGGGCGAGGCGATGACGTGGGATGCTTCGGACTGGTTCTCGGACCCGGGAGACACGTTCACCTACACGGCGCCGGGCCGCCCGAGCTGGCTTGGGCTGGACGAGGCGACGGGGTCTCTGACGATAGCGGCGGGGGCGACGGACGACGCCGAAGTCGGCTCGCACACGGTCGTGATAACGGCGACCGACGCGGCCGAAGCGACGGCCGTCCACACGCTGACTTTGACGGTCGCGAACGTCAATGACGCTCCCACGATGACAACGCTTGCCATGGCGTCCCTCACGGTCGACGAGGGCGCTTCAGCGACCTGGACCTTAGCGACTTGGTTCTCGGATCCGGACCCGGAAGACACGCTCACCGTCACGGCACCGGACGGCCCGAGCTGGCTAGTTCTGGACGCGATGACGGGCGAGCTGACGATAGCGGAGGGGGCGACGGATGATGCGCAGGTCGGCTCGCACGTTTTCACGATCACGGCGACCGACGGCGACGGCGAGACCGCCGTGCACACGCTGACCTTGACGGTCGAGGACGTCCCCGAGCCCCCTATAGTGACGACGTTTGCTCTGGCGGACGAGACGGCGATGGAGGGCGAGGCGGCCGACTGGGATGTTTCGGCTTGGTTCTCGGATCCGGACGGGGACATGTTGACTTTTGCGGCGACGCTCCAGAGTCCGGGCACCGAGACGGCGATGGCGACGGCTCTGGCCGAGAGCAGCTGGCTGGCGTTCGACGCGATAACGGGGTCTCTGACGATAGCGGCGGAGGCGACGGACGACGCCGAAGTCGGCGTCCACGTGTTGGTGCTCACGGCGACCGACGATTCCGCCGAGATGGCTCGTGTCACGCACCTGGTTCGTCTGACGATCACGGATGACCCGGACGATGGGATGGTCACGAACGCGGCCCCGGCTCTGACGGCTGAGGCTCTCCAGACGTTGACGGCGGTGGAAGAAGCGGCCGCCGACTGGGCTATTTCGGCGTGGTTCTCGGACCAGGATGAGGGCGACGTTTTGACTTTTGCGGCGACGCTCCAGAGCCCGGGCTCTGCCGAGGCGGAGGTTCTGCCGAGCTGGCTGGTTCTGGACGGAGGGTCTCTGACGATAGCGGCGGACGCGACGGACGACACCGAGGTCGGCTTTTACACGTTGGTGCTCACGGCGACCGACGACGGGCCGCCGGACGAAGGCGGGATGAAGAGCATCACGCACACTGTGACGCTGACGATCACGGATGATCCGACCGATGGGACGGTCACGAATTTTGCCCCGATCCTGACGGCTGCGGCCCCCGAGACGTTGACGGCGATGGAAGAAGTCGCCGCCGCCTGGGATGTTTCGGGGTGGTTCTTGGACCTCAACGAGGGCGACACTTTGGCGTACACGGCGACGCTCCAGCGGGCGGGCACGGCCGAGGCGGAGGCTCTCCCGGACTGGCTGGTTTTGGATGCGATGACGGGGACTCTGACGATAGCGTCGGGGGCGACGGACGACTCCGAGGTCGGGGTCTACACCCTCGAGGTTGTGGCGACCGACGATGCCGACGAACCAGCGAGCGTCACGCACACCGTGACGCTGGCGATCACGGATGATCCGGACGATGGGATTGTCGCGGTCACGAACTCTGCCCCTGTGACGACGACGCTTGCCGAGACGTCCCTCACGGTCGACGAGGGCGCGGCAGAGACCTGGGACGTCTCGGAATGGTTCGACGACCCGGACGGAGACACGCTCACCTACACGGCGATGGATTTGCCGGACTGGCTCGAGCTCGATTCGAATGGCGAACTCGGAATTGAGGCAGAATCGACGGACGACGACGACGTTGATTCTCACGTTTTCGTGATAACGGCGACGGACGGAGACGACGAGTCGGCGACTCTGACGGTGACGCTCGAGGTCGAGAACGTCAACGCGGCCCCCGTGCTGACCGACGAGGCCCCCACGGCGATGGCCCCTCTGACGGCGATGGAGGGCGTTGCGGCCAGTTGGACCTTATCAGACTGGTTCGAGGACCCGGACGGAGACACGCTCACCTACGCGGCGACGGGCAACCCGACCTGGCTGTCGTTCGATGCGACGAAGGGCGAACTCACGATAGCGGCGGAAGCGACGGACGACGCCGAAGTCGGCTCGCACACGTTCACGGTCACGGCGACCGACGGCGACGAGTCGCTCGTCCTCACGGCGACCCTGACCGTCGAGAACGACCCCGAGGACCCCACCGTAGCGGCGGATGCCCCGGCGACGCTGACGGTGCTGGAGGGCTCGGCGACGGCGACGAATTGGACCGTCTCGACGTGGTTCTCGGACCCCGATCTAGCGGCCCCGGGCGACATCGATTCGCTCACCTATGCGGCGACGGGCTTGCCAGAGTGGCTGACGTTCACGAGTGGGGTTCTCACCATTGCGGCGAGAGCAACGGACGATTCCGAAATCGGGACGTACACACTCGCGGTGACGGCGACCGACGAGGCAGACGCGATGGTCACTCACATGGCGACGCTGGAGATTACCGACACAGAAAACGAGCCGGTCTTGTCGGCAGCTTTGTCGAGTCAGATTGCGCCGGCGACAGGCATGACGCTCACGCTGGACCTGGCGGATTTCTTCACGGATACCGATGAGGCCGGCGACCTCACGTTTGCGTTTTCGGAATCCATTCCAGGCACAGGGGACGCGAACATCATCACGGCCATGCTCACAGGGGCCATGATGAACATGCTGGAGCTGACGCCGGGGACAGGAACGATCGTTGACGCGCTCTGGCAACAAGAGACCGTGACTCTCACAGCAACCGACAGCGACGACAAACAAGCCGTGGCAGAGTTCGCCGTGACGACGCGAGCGAATGTCCTAGACACCAGCGCGTTGGCCCCGGCGCATGGGTTTATCATCCAGGGCGATGTGGCAGACGACAATTTGGGCGAATCGGTTTCGGGAGCCGGCGATGTCAATGGCGACGGGTTGGACGACCTCATCGTCGGGGCCTGGCTGGGCGATGATAAAGCAACCAATGCCGGAGAGGCCTATATCGTCTATGGGAAAGCCAACCCCGCCGCGGGCGGCGCCGGCACCCAGTTCGGCGACCTTGATTCGACGGCGGCAATGCGCCAGGTCGTGGACACAACGAGTCTCGGCCCCACCGACGGTTTTATCATTCAGGGCCATACGGGAGGCGACGCGTTGGGCAGCTCGGTCGCGGGAGCGGGCGACATCAATGGGGACGGGCTGAGCGACCTCATCGTCGGGGCACTCAACGGCGATGCTCGTGGGTCTTCTGCCGGAGAGGCCTATATCATCTATGGAAAAGCCGGCACCGCCGGCACCCAGTTCGGCATGGACGTGACCACGGGGGAGATGGTGCGCCAGGTTGTGGACACAACGAACCTCAAGCCCATCGACGGTTTTGTTATCCAGGGTGAGATCCGTGAAAATTTGGGCAGTTCGGTCTCGGGCGTGGGCGATGTCAACGGCGATGGGGTCGGAGACCTTGTCGTCAGCGCAATCTTGAACGACTGTAGAGAAAGCGGCCAAGTGGAAAGAGCCTATATCATCTATGGGAAACTCGACGCCGACGGCGACGGGTCGCAGTTTGGTACGGAGAGGGGAGAGCGCCAGGTTCTGAATACAGGCCAGGTTCAGGGAGATCTAAGGGATCTCACCCCCGCTGACGGTTTCATCATTCAGGCCGATATGGTCGAAGACGAGTTGGGCTGGTCGGTCTCGGGAGCGGGCGATGTCAATGGCGACGGCCTGGCCGACCTCGTCGTCGGGGCCCCGGAGGGCGAGGATGGCGGCGGCATGGCCGGGGAGGCCTATATCGTCTATGGGAAAGCCGTGGACGACGATACCTATTTTGGCACGGCGATGACGATTGTGGTTAGCGCGACGGACTCGTCCGTGACAATGACCATCTCAGAAGGGCAGGCGGTGCCTGATGGGTTTGTGGAGAGCGAGGTTGTGATAAACAATCGTCTGAACATGAGGAACCTCAAGCCCGCGGATGGTTTTATTCTCCAGGGCGATAGGGGAGGCGACGAGTTGGGTTATTCGGTCTCGGGAGCCGGCGATATCAATGGCGACGGGTACGATGACCTCATCGCCGGAGCCCGTTTTGGCAATGATGGTGGGGGTGACGCCGGGGAGGCCTATATCATCTACGGCAAAGCCGACCCCGCCGATGAGGCTAAGGCCGGCACGCAGTTCGGAACCACCGATACAGGGGGAGCGATGCGCCAAGTTCTGGACACGTCGATGCTCGCCCCCGCCGCTGGTTTCATTATCCAGGGCGATGCGGAAGGCGACCAATTGGGCCGTTCGGTCTCGGGAGCCGGCGATGTCAATGGCGACGGGCTGGCCGACCTCATCGTCGGAGCCTATTTTGGCGATGATGGCACGAGCAATGCCGGAGAGGCCTATATCCTCTATGGCAAAGCCGGCACGGACGGCACTCAGTTCGGCACGGCCGTCGAGGTCGATTTCGTTACCAACGACGGAATGACGATTATGTTAGAACGCCAGGTTCTGGATATGACGGATTTGGGGCCGACGGACGGCTTCATTATCCAGGGCGGTGCAATGAGCGACAATCTGGGTGTTTCGGTCTCGGGAGCCGGCGATGTCAATGGCGACGGGTTTGACGACCTCATCGCCGGAGCCTGGAAGGGCGACGATGGTGCTGGTACAGGGATGACAGATGCCGGCGAGGCCTATGTCGTCTTTGGAGGCACTCATCTCGGCGAGGTCGTCTCGCACGACCAGACCCTCGTGGGCGGCGCGGTGCCAACGCTAGCCGATGACCCCACGGCGGAGGCGATCGAGGCCGCCGAGCGCGCGCCCTTCCTCCTGGGAGGCGCGGGCGACGACCGGCTCGAGGCCCACGCCGACACCGAGGTCCTCTACGGCGGCGCGGGCGACGACGTGTTGTCTCTGGCGGACGGCGATTTCCGCCGCGTCGACGGAGGCTCGGGCTCTGACACCCTCGTGCTGGGCATGGACGTTGCTCTGGACTTCACCGAGGCGTCCGACCGAGGCCGCGTCCGCGGCATCGAGACGCTCTCCTTATCCGACGGAGCTGAGGTCTCGTTAGACTTGCTTTCGGTTTACGCTTTAGTCGAGTCCCGAGACAACGGAGGCACCCACACCGACCCCGGCGAGGCCTTCCTCCGCCTCGAGGGCTCTTCGGGGACGGTCTCTCTATCGGACGCGTCGTCCTGGACCATCGAGACGGACGCCGAGGGCACTGCCGACCTCTATGCCCAGGCTTCGGCCCGTCTCTTAATCGACGACGGTCTTGGCGTCGCCTAGCGGCTCCGCCCCTCCGCCCGAGCGGCCCCCGCCCGCAGGAGCGGCGGCGGCGCAAGGACCGAGACCAGAACCTCACGTTTCAGACGTCTCGGGCGTCTCGGGAGGGGCGAGGTCTGCTCTATGAGTCGGTATCGGAACGAGGCTGGTCTTTGACGAACGGATTTGAGCACCTGGTTCGTCTAGGACACGAGTGCTGGGCGGGCTCCGACCCTGACAACGGGGACCAGAGCGGAACATGAAAAAGAGAGAGAGTTTGTTCCGTCCTCTCATTTAGGGGTCTCCTTTGGGTTCCGAACGAAGACGTGGATGGCGGTGGGAAAGGTCGTCCCGAAGCGCTGATAGAGCCGCCCTGCTATAGGGTGCCGCTCCAAATATACCAACTGGAAGCGGCCGAGCGTATCGATCAGCTGACGGTCTTGGTCGGGCTGGAAGGCGTAGCTTGTTAGACAGACCAGGCGTCCTCCTGGTGCCAGAAGAGAGAGGCACCACGCCCTCCAGATGGAGGCTCGTCTCTGGCGGCGATATTGAGCCGAGCTACAGGCGTGTCAGGAAACACCAGCCGCAGGATGCTAGAGCGCGTCTCTTCCAGCTCGTTGAGATAGAGACCCTTAGAGACCCTGGCCGCCGGCGCGCCTCAGCTGTAGGGCCAGGAGCCCGTTGCCGGCAGAGGGCTCCAGGATTGTGTGCTCGGGGTGGCGAAGGGCGAACTCCACCATAGACGCGCCGATAGCGGGCGGAGTGGAGAATTGTTGCCAAGTCTTCTTACGGCCAGTCTTGAACTTGTGGGAGAAAATCTGTCCCGCGAGGCGCTCCAGAGGTATCTGTGTCGCCACAGCACAGAAGCCCACCTCTTTGGAGGACCAAATAAGCCCGTGCCGGCGCTACATCGAGAACGGAGCTCTGGGGCGGGGCTCGCCCCTCATCGAGGTCTACACGGATGCGGCGCTGTCGGGTCGGACGCTGGAGCATCGGGCGGGCATCCAGCGCCTAGCCCGAGACCTGACCCGGTACACTTTCACAGCCGTTGTCACCGAGCACGTTGACAGGCTAGCCCGAGACCAGCTAGATGCAGCTCAGATCTTCAAACATATTCGGACGTGTGGAGCGGTGCTCTACACCACAGAGCGTCCTGACGCTCTGGACACGCTCTATTTCGGTATCCGAGGCGCGATGAGTGCTTACCATATAGAAAACCTGGCCGAGAAAACGCGTCGCGGTCATCAAGGCAAAGCGACTCGGGGTCTTTTTCCGGCAGGGCTGTCTTATGGGTATCGGGTGGTGCCGCCTCACCGGAATGGCCGCGGGGTTATGGTGACGGGAGAGCGCGCGATAGACCCGGACCAGGCCCAAGTCGTCCGTCGCATCTTCCGAGAATATGCCGACGGTTTTTCACTCAAGGTGATCGCCCGGCGTCTGAACGCCGATGGGATCCCGACACAACGAGGCGGCTCCTGGAGTCCCGGCTCACTGTTAGGCAGTATCAAAGAGCGCCGTGGTCTTCTCCACAATCGTCTTTACATCGGGAAGTTGATCTATAACCGCACGCGCCTGAAGCCGGGGGGTCATCGGCGGATTCTTCTCAATCCCGAACAAGAGTGGATCGTCGCCGACCGCCCGGATCTCCGCATCGTAGAGGACGCGGTGTGGCATAAGGTTCAGGCTCGCTTGGAACAGACTCTGGCGAAGCAGGCATCGGGGCAGCTTCAGGGCCGGCGCTCGGAGGACACACTCCTTTCGTCCGAGGCTTCGGCGCGGCTCCTGAGAGGTCTGCTCCCGGAGTCCGGAGGGCGGCTATTAGGTCTGGTGTTTTGTAAGCCGTGTGGTTCGAGGAAGATTTTGTCGGGCCGGCGGCACTATATCTGTGCTCGGGCGAAGCAGGCGGGAACTTGTCGC
The DNA here is from genome assembly GCA_965203415.1 of Alphaproteobacteria bacterium. Lineage (GTDB taxonomy): Bacteria > Pseudomonadota > Alphaproteobacteria > CBDBCS01 > CBDBCS01 > CBDBCS01. The sequence continues at coordinate 33,404 of CBDBCS010000008.1, forward strand.
AATTTTCGGAGTACCCCTGAGACTGCCTTGCGCGCCCAGTTTGTTCGGGAGGCGCTCGCACGCTTGGAGCGCCTAGACATCTGGGGGGCGGTGTCGCATCGGGGGTGTGACGAAACCAGGCGGGCCCGGGTGCTTCTCGGGTGGAGACCCAAAGGCAACTCAAACGGACTGAGGCGGCGATGGAGCGCCTCGTCCTGGCTTTCCTAGCTCTAGAGAACGGTCTAGAGCTGGACGTTGTCAAGGCTCGCCTGGCGGTTTTGCGAGAGCGCCAGCAGCACTTAGCGAGCCTGCTGCGAGTCGAAGAAGCCGAGGCCCCTGTCTGGACAGACTCTCTGGGAGAGACACGCCGTGTTCTACAGCTTTTGTCAGAGCTCTCTCCCGATGAGGCTCGGCTTCTCTATGCGGTTTTGATGCCCTGTGTCGTGGCGCGTGTGGCGTGTGAGCCTCTTGCGTCGCATTATCGCGGGGAGGTCAGGGCGGGCGGCGTCCTCGAGACGTGTGCGTAGCAGAAAAAAGGAAACAATAAAGCAGAAGGCGGGAGAGAAGGAGGCAGGTGTCGGTGAGTGCCTCTCTGTCTGAGTTCTCTTCGGGTCAGAGAGTCCGTTCCTCAGGGCTGTTTTTATTTTCTCTGTTTGCGCCGTCTTCGCCAGAGAGAAGCGCGTTCGGAAAGACGGACAGCCTTAAAGAGCTCTCGGCCCGTAAACAACGACCGAAGTCTCCTGTCACAAGCTGCCGGACGTAGGGGAGTCCTCGGCCGCCGGAGAGTCCACCGCTACCGGGGAGCCCTCACGATCCTAGCGGCCGAGCTGGGCCGCTTAGCCCTTCCGGCCCTCACCCCCCGCTAAAAAGGCCACCCCGGCGGAGGGCCTTCTCTCAAGTTCGGTGGCGAGTCCAGGCCAATTTCTTTCCAGTCCGCCTCCGTCAGAGTCACTGGTGGCGTCCGCGTCGGCCACATCGTTTGCATATTATCCTCCTCTTCGATTTTCACGGGTGGCCGGCCCGGCTCAAACCATCCCATCTCCAATTGCCTTCGGGTCACCCCCTTGACAAGCTCGGATATAGCCTTTCCCATAATTGTTTTGTGGGCCAGCAAAATCGCCCCGGACAAATTGGCGCGCGTCAGGTTTGCTCCCGCGATCGTGGCCTCAGAGAAATCCGCCCCCGTGAGCGTGGCCACTTCGAAATTCGCGTCCGTGAGTGTGGCCCCGTCAAAGCATGCATCATTGAGCGTGGCTCCATAGAAAAACGCTTTCTCGAGCAAGGCCTTTTTGAAATTCGCCTTCGTGAGCGTGGCCCAGGAGAAATTCACTATCTCGAGCTTGTCCGTAGCCACCGTAGCCCCTTCGAAGAACGCCCCCCCGAGCTTGGCCTCAGAGAAATCCGCCCCCCCGAGCTTGGCCTTCCCGAAATACGCCCCCGTGAGCTTGGCGAAAGAGAAATTTGCCCCCCCGAGTTTGGTCTCCCGGAAATACGCCCCCGTGAGCGTGGCCTTCCAGAAATTCGCCTTCTCAAGCTTGGCCTCAGAGAAATACGCCTCCGTGAGCTTGGCTCCCTCGAAATTCGCCCCCGTAAGCGTGGCCTCAAAGAAATCCGCCCCCTCAAGGTCTACACCCCTCCAGAGGCCCCCTGCAAGGTCGGCCCCATGAAAATCTAACCTCCCACCTCCCGGACTATTTCCTATTCCCTTTTTTTTGGTTTTCTTCTGCTCGCGCTTTTCTTCTCTAAGGCGGGCGCGGCCCCGGAGTCCCAGAAGTTGGACGGCCTCCTGGACATCCCGACGGAGCCACTTCTCCTCGCTCCCTTCAGCCTTGTCCTTATCGAGAGGCGGCGTCCGGACAAAAGCACACATAAGCTCCATAACCGGAAGAGCCCATGTTCTGGGAAAGCTCTCGGCGAGCTGGTGGAGCGCATAGAGCCCCCCAATGCGGACGACCTGGCTCTTATGCCCCAGGAGTTCTACGCCTTTCTGATACCGCTCCTGCTGCAGCGAGAGCTGGGCATTCTCCAGCCGTTCATCGGCAGTGATGTTGCGCCAAGCGAAAAAGCCTGCCGCAACCAACGCAGCCAGCAACCCAGCTCCCGCCGTTATCAGAGAAGGACGTAAATGATGAACCCCGTCCTGCTTCGAGTCCCAAAGCCTCTCACCCCAAAGGAGCAGGTCAGGGCCAAAGACTACCCCCAACACGACTAACGCCAAGGGCAATAGCACCAAAACAACCCGCAGCGTGGAACAAAACTTGCGCCAACTTTTTTCAAAGAAACGACCACCGTCATCGACGAAGTCTCTCAGAGCGGTGAAACAGACTTCGACCCTGTGCCGGCTCTCTCCAAAAAGACGACGACAGCGAAGATAGCAACGGCGGATTGTTTCTTTCATTATTTTTCCTTTCATCCCTTATCTTTCAGAGGCACCAACAGTTCTGTACCGGCCGACGCCGGCGAGTCTAGAGAACAACCGAACTCTCGTCAAGCCCGCCTGATCCTCACCCTCCGCTTGAGACCGCCTCCACCTCGGCTGCGGAGAGCCTTGTCTCAGGCACGGCGTCGAAATCACCCCGCCTCGGGCTGACCCGCTTCTTGCCGGCTCTCCAGAGCGCGTTGCCGGCGGCACTCAGCATAGCTCGCAAAGAGTGCCTCCGTTCGTTGCTTCTGGAGTTGGTACCACGCATCATTCTCCAGCGTGTAATCCACGCCTCCCGCCGCGCCCATCGGAGGCGGCGCATAAGCCCGTAGAGATAGGCTCCCGGAGAGCGGGCTCGCCCCTCCCGGTGCTTGTAGAGAGCCAGTCCTAGACAGAGGAGGGCTCTCGGGACGACCAGCTGCTCTAGAGCCAGCTGTCAAGTCCGCTCTGACAAGTCCTCGGCTTGGGTCTGGATTCTCCCATTCACAGCGGCGAGGAGCTCGTGCCAGGTCTCGGGGACCTGGTCGTCTAGCAGGAGGACCGCAGCCGGGCGTGGCACGACCTGCCGGGGCGTCGGTGGGCGTTGTTTTCTCCTGGCCTGCCAAGTCGCCCCTGAGGCGGCGACGCGGGGCCTCTATAGATCTTGGAGGTTTTGGGCCGGAAAAAGTTTATTTTTTTCGGTTTATTCTCTTGACAGAGCACAGCTCGTGTGGCAGGCAGAAACAGCTGAGGTTTTTGCCTTATACAGAGCGACTCGGGACGGCAATCCTGGGTTGCTTTTTCACTTTTTGGGAAAAAAATATAAAAAAGAGCCTTTTAGCCGATAATTCTCCTTGAATCCCGCTGAAAGTTTGTGTAAACACGGCTTATGAGCCGAGGTCCTAGACCGGTTCGGAGAGTATGGGACTCGAACCCAGGGTGTGCTCACGTGCACAACGGTTCTCGAGACCGCCTCAATCGACCATTCTGGCACCCCTCCAGGCCCATTGTCTCCTGTTTTTGCGTCCTCTGACGTAGAGTTCGCCGCTCTCTCGCTCCCTTTTCGGCCAGTCGGGGCAGGAATCGGCTCTGCGCGGCACGGGACCACGGCCCTGGAGCCTCCCACTTTCTCTGCCGGGGCGACTTGGCGAGCGGAAAATCGTTAAAGGAGCCAGCGCACCGGGCGGACACGTACATGCAGCCGGTCGGTCTAACGATAATCGACTTGCTTGTCAATTCGAGTTTCAACCCAAAGCGGTCCGTGAATATACTGTTCACACGGTGACGGTTATAGGCGGGGTGGAAGAGCCGATTGGGTCGGGAGCCTGGTCGGATGGAATTGTGCCGGCTCCGGCCGAGAATCTCGTTTTGGATTTGACGGATTTTGTCACCGGTCTCTCGGAGGACGGTACACAAACTTCCGTCAACGCCCTCATGTTTGAGATTTCGGACGCCATTCTGGAGACGGCGGATGAGAACATCCTCACGGCCGTGTTCACGGGGTCCATGCGGACGCTGCAGCCCGGGATGGCCCTCGGGTCGGCCCCCGGGGCGGCCATGGACGAGCTGTGGCACAAAGAGACCGTCGCCCTCACAGCGACGGACAACAGGCAGAGGGGTCCTTTGCCGGGGCGACGCGGGGGCATCATGGCGCGGGGGCATTGCCCCTAGACACGAGCGTGTTGGTCTCGTCTCTATCCTCCGAGGCGAGGTGGAGGCAATCCTGTAGGCGCCTCCCATGCGAGGAGGGGCAGTCGATGGGGCCTTTCGGTTTCGGTTTCAAGAACAGGCACGAGCACTATCCGTGGCGATGGGCTGGCCGACCTCTTCGTCGTGGTTCTGGTGTACCGAACCTATTTGAGTTCGCATCCTTGTTTGAAATTCATTGGAAACAGGTTACGTAGCCTTAAACTTTCTGGGCAATGTAAAAGCCGTAGCTGTAAGAATCGCGGTGCTTTTTGTAGAGTGCAATTTCGGCCTTTTCCGCCTCGACTAGAGCTCGGGCATCATCGGAGTCATGTTTTGCAATAAAGCCCTCAAAGGTATTTTCCAAAGGCGTGTAGTAGTTTTCAATCCAACTGGATTCAGGAAGTGGGAAGTAACCTTTCAAGACAAAGCCCTGATCTTCCAAAATGCGTATCTTCTCTGAGGCGGTCGCGATTTCAGGGTACGCTGTATCCCAGTGCCGTTGAATTTCCTGCGGGCGCTCCTTGGTCAGCCACGTCATTTCAGACGCCGCCAAAATACCGCCGGGCTTAAGGAAGCGCTTGAAATACGCCACGCCTTTTTCAAAGCTCATATTATAAATCGAGCCCTCGGCCCAGATAGCATCTAAACTGCCTTCTTCAAATGGCAGCTCTTCCATGGAGCCTGCCTGTATTGTGATTTTATCCGCAACACCATACTTCTGGGCATTCGTGTTTAACACATCCAAAAAATCCTGAAACAGATCAATGGCTGTTATACGAGCATTCAGGCTCTCGGCCAGTATGAGGGTCGAGGCTCCTGTGCCACATCCAATATCTGCTACGCGCAAGGGCTGGGAGGCCTCCATCAATCCAGCCAGGCGTAAGGCCTGTTTGGTGAGCTCCTCGTCGCCTGGACCTTGGCGTTTGTTGCCTTTGTGTAAATCAATCAGCAAGTCGTAATTCATAGGACACCTGTATTTTTCTTGTTATTAACATCTAGATTAGAGTCAATCTCTGGCTCGTCCCGCGTCCGGGTGAAACGCTTGTGATAGTCCATGTTTTTGTCAAAGCACGGGTCATCGCCCCTCATCATAAAGGTATACAGGCGATGCTGTTAGCGTTTTGTTCACAAAGAGACACGAGCCTAGCATAGTCCTCCCACACCTCTTTATAAAGCCTGCTTTTCAAACATCTTCCAGTCGCTCCCCTCGAACGTATCGCCTGTCATAATCGTTTTCCTCTATAAAACCCAAAAAAACTAAAGCTTGGCTCGCCCGGTGAAAGACAAAACACTCTAAAGCACCCTAAAGCACTCTAAAACATTCCGGGCAACTCTATGAGGACCTCAAACGATTGTCAATCGATTTGTCTATGGCGGCGGTTGTTCTTCTCAGCTAGAGTCCCCGGAGCTCCCGTCCCAGTCCCGTCGTTTTCGGAGCCGCGGTGGGACGGCCTCGCCCACTGGCCGCCCACTGGCCCACGGCGAGCACGGGGCACGGGGACTCCAGAACAGACAACAACTAGAAGCAGGGACAAGACGCAGCCTCCCCCCTCCAGAGTGAACTGTGACAATCAGAGAACTCTTCCTTTTTTCGTGTTATACGGCTTTTGTTCTGCCGTTTTGTTCTGCCGTTCTTTTGCTGCGCCCTTTCCTGTGAGGACGAGGCCTCCTTTGTTTCGTCGTCTTTTTGTCATTTACTGCCATATTTTTATAAATTTTTGAAAAAAAATATATTTAACAGTAAAAAAAAATAAAATTTGAGTGTTGTAGCTTGAAAAATTATTTTGCGAGGCCTATGAAGGAGTCAGAAGGCTCTCAAGGGCCGATAGCCCTTGCCGATTGCCGGTTGTCGGCTTGTCCACTTTAGGTTCGAGCCTACGTAAAGTTGCAGAGGGAGTTGTGCCGTCTATGCCTTGCTGTTCCGTAGCCTTTCGTCGGCGAAGGCGAAGTTTTTGCCGTTTGTCCAAATTGATGTCTTTTCAGAAAATCCCGTAAGGGGAATAGGAGGAGTTTTATGCATACAGAAAATTCAAGTCACTTTGCCCGTTCTTTTCAAAGTGCTTCAGACCGAAGCGTTCTGGGTCGTCCGGATCGTCCGGTTTTTGATCCCGGTTCTGGGTCTGGGTCTGGGTCTGGCATTCGAGCCCGCGGTTTATTGTTCCGGGGGCGCTCGTGGTTTGTCGGCACGGCTCTGGGAGGCGTCTTAGCAGCTTGTGGCGGCGGCGGTGGTGGCGGCGGCGGCGGCAGCGAAGATATGGCCGCCTCGTCTATGACGATGTCGATGTCCATGTCCATGTCCGTGACGACGTCTATGCCACCGGACGGCGGGGCGATGCCGTCTAATACGCCCCCGCCACCAGACGGCGGGAGCAACGCCGCCCCCACCCTGACGGACGAGGCCCCCACGACGACGACGCCTCTCACGGTGGACGAGGCCGCGGCAGAGACCTGGACGTTGGCGGACTGGTTCGCGGACCCGGACGCAGGAGACACGCTCACCTACACGCTGTCGGGCTTACCGGACGGAGGCTGGCTGGTGTTCGATGCGGCGATGGGCGAGCTGACGATTGCGGCAGACGCGACCGCCGCCGCCCAGGTCGCCGCTAGCCCGTACACGTTCACGCTCACGGCGAGCGACGGCGACGACGAGACAGCCGTCCTCACGGTGACGCTGGCGGTCGAGAATCTGAACGAGGCCCCCAGCCCGAGCGGGAGCAACGCCGCCCCGACGACGACGACGCTTGCTCCGGCGTCTCTCACGGTCGACGAGGGCGAAGCGATGACGTGGGATGTTGCGGCTTGGTTCTCGGACCCGGACGGAGACACGCTGACCTTAACAGAGACGGGCTCACCGGACTGGTTGGTGTTCGACGCGGCGACGGGCGAGCTGACGATTGCGGCGATGGCGACGGACGACGACGAGGTCGCCGCCAGTCTCTACACACTCACGCTCACGGCGAGCGACGGAACGGCGAGCACTTCGCACATGGTGACGTTGACGATCACGGCCGACCCGGCGGATGGCGTCACGCCGGACCCGAGCCCGACACCAGACCCGAGCCCGACGCCGGACCCGAGCCCGACGCCGGACCCGAGCCCGACACCGGACCCGAGCCCGACACCAGACCCGAGCGATGACAATTCTGCCCCGACGGCGTCCACGGATGCCCCGGCGATGCTGACGGCGATGGAGGGCGAGGCGATGACGTGGGATGTTGCGGCTTGGTTCACCGACCCCGATACCGGGGATACGCTCACCTTTACGACATCGACCTTGCCGAGCTGGCTGGCGTGGGATGGTACAAGTATGCTCGCCATTGCGGACGGAGCGACGGACGACGCTCAGGTCGGCATGCATACGCTGGCGATAACGGCGAGCGACGATGACGATGCGACGGTGGTGCATACGGTCGTGCTGACCGTCGAGAACGTCAACGACGCCCCGACTGTCACCGATGCTGCCCCGACCACGCCTCTCACGGCGATGGAGGGCTTGTCGGCCAACTGGGATGTCTCGGACTGGTTCACCGACCCCGACCCAGGAGATTCGCTCACCTTTACGACATCGACCTTGCCGAGCTGGCTGGCGTGGGATGGTACAAGTATGCTCGCCATTGCGGACGGAGCGACGGACGACGCTCAGGTCGGCATGCATACGCTGGCGATAACGGCGAGCGACGAAAGCGACGCCACCGCCGCGCACACGGTCGTGCTGACCGTCGAGAACGTCGCCGAGGCCCCGACTGTCACCGATGCTGCCCCGACCACGCCTCTCACGGCGATGGAGGGCTTGTCGGCCAACTGGGATGTCTCGGATTGGTTCACCGACCCCGACGCCGGTGATACGCTGACCTTTACGACATCGACCTTGCCGAGCTGGCTGGTGTGGGATGGTACAAGTATGCTCGCCATTGCGGACGGAGCAACGAACGACGCCGAAGTCGGCGTTTACACGCTGGTGGTGACGGCGAGCGACGCGACGAGCCCGACGCCTCTGACGGCGACGCACATGGTGACGCTCACGGTTGAAAACGTGAATGAGGCACCGGTCGTGGAGGGGACGCCCCCGGCGATGCTGACGGCGATGGAGGGCCTTGCGAAGGACTGGGATGTCTCGGACTGGTTCAGCGACGAGGACGCAGGCGATGTGCTCACTTATACGGGGACGCTGAGCGATGGGTCTAATTTACCGACCTGGCTGGTTCTGAACAGAACGTCGGGAGCTCTGACGATAGCGGCGGGCGCGACGGACGACGCCGAAGTCGGCGTCTACACGCTAGCGATAACGGCGAGCGACGAAGGCGACGCCACCGCCGCACACATGGTGACGCTCACGATAGTCGACACGGTGAACGAACCGGTCTTGTCGCCGAGCTTCCCGGATCAGCATACCCCGGCGACGGGCGAGAACATCGTTCTGACTTTGACGAATTTCTTCACGGACCGCATGGAGAACGGCAACCCGACCCCGCCCAACGAGCTCACGTTCGAGGTTTCGGATTCGATTCTGGACTCGGCGGACGAAAACATCATCACGGCCATGGTCACGGGCGCCCTGCTGACACTGGCACCCGGGACTGGCGGCGTGCTCGGGCAACAAGAGACCGTGACCATCACAGCGACGGACGCCGAGGGGGGACGTGCGACGGCGGAGTTCGCCGTGACAGCGGGGCTGGGATTCATAGACACCAGTACCTTGGTTCCGGCTCAGGGGTTTATCGTCCAGGGCGATATGGCGGACGACTGGTTGGGCGTTTCGGTTTCGGGAGCCGGCGATATCAATGGCGACGGGGTCGACGACCTCATCGTCGGGGCCTGGGGAGGCGATGATGGCGGGGCCAATGCCGGCGAGGCCTATGTCATCTATGGCAAAACCGGCAACACCCGCGGGCGGCTGGACACAACGGGTCTCGCCGCCGCGGACGGTTTCATCATTCAGGGCGATGCGGCGACCGACTATTTGGGCTATTCGGTTTCGGGAGCCGGCGATATCAATGGCGACGGGCTCGACGACCTCATCGTCGGGGCTTACTGGGGCGATGATGGCGGGAGCGATGCCGGCGAGGCCTATATCATCTATGGCAAAGCCGGCAACACCCGCGGGCGGCTGGACACATCGAGTCTCGCCGCCGCCGACGGTTTCATCATTCAGGGCGATGCGGCGGAAGACCGGTTGGGCATTGAGGTTTCGGGAGCCGGGGACATCAATGGCGACGGGCTCGACGACCTCATCGTCGGAGCTTACTGGGGCGATGATGGCGGGATGGAGGCCGGGGAGGCCTATGTCATCTATGGCAAAACCGGCAACACCCGCGGGCGGCTGGACACAACGGGTCTCGCCGCCGCCGACGGTTTCATCATTCAGGGCGATATGGAGGAAGACTGGTTGGGCCAGTCGGTTTCGGGAGCCGGCGATGTCAATGGCGACGGGATCGACGACCTCATCGTCGGGGCCTATCAGGGCGATGATGGCGGGAACTATGCCGGAGAGGCCTATGTCATCTATGGCAAAACCGGCACCACCCGCGGGCGGGTGGACACAACGGCTCTCGCCGCCGCGGACGGTTTCATCATTCAGGGCGATGCGGCGAGCGACTATTTGGGCGTTTCGGTTTCGGGAGCCGGCGATGTCAATGGCGACGGGATCGACGACCTCATCGTCGGGGCCCATTGGGGTGATGATGGCGGGGACAGGGCCGGCGAGGCCTATATCATCTATGGCAAAACCGGCACCACCCGCGGGCTGGTGGACACAACGGCTCTCGCCGCCGCCGACGGTTTCATCATTCAGGGCGATGCGGCGGGCGATGGGCGTTTCTTTGGGCGTTTCGGTTTCGGGAGCCGGCGATGTCAATGGCGATGGCCTGGCCGACCTCATCGTCGGGGCCCATTGGGGTGATGATGGCGGGGACAGGGCCGGCGAGGCCTATATCATCTATGGCAAAGCCGGCACCACCCGCGGGCGGCTGGACACAACGGGTCTCGCCGCCACCGACGGTTTCATCATTCGGGGCGATGCGGAGGACGACTCGTTCGGCATTTCGGTTTCGGGAGCGGGAGACATCAATGGCGACGGATTCGACGACCTCGTCGTCGGAGCACGATACGGCGATGATGGCGGGAACATGGCCGGGGAGGCCTATATCATCTATGGCGGGTCTCACCTGGGCGAGGTCGTCACCACCGACCAGACCCTCGCGGGCATGGCCGGCGAGGCGTCTCTCCTTGGCGGGGCGGGCGACGACACGCTCACGGGGCACGCCGACACCGAGGTGCTCTACGGAGGCGCGGGCGACGACGTGCTGCGGCTGGTAGACGACAGCTTCCGCCGCGTGGACGGAGGCTCGGGCATGGACACCTTGGTGCTAGATTTTAACGGGGCCCTAGACCTCACGGACGTGCAAGTGCGCAGCAAGGTCCGCGGCGTAGAGGTCGTGTCTCTGGCGGCCGCCGATGCAGCGGTGTGTCTAAATCAAGCGGCGGTGTTGGCACTGGTGGAGGCTCGAGACAACGGCGGCACGCTGACGGCCGCCGGCGAGGTGCTTCTCCGCCTAGAGGGCTCTTCGGGGATGGTGTTTCTATCGGACCGGTTGTCCTGGACGGAGCAGGCGGACGCCGAGGGCACCGCCGATTTATGGACGAATGGTGCGGCGAAGCTGCTGATAGACGACGGTCTTCTCAACCCAAGGAATGTCCTAGACACGAGCTGTCTGGTTCCGGCTCATGGGTTTATCATCCAGGGCGATATGGAGGGCGACGCGTTGGGCGATTCGGTTTCGGGAGCCGGCGATATCAATGGTGACGGGTTTGACGACCTCATCGTCGGGGCTTCAAACGGCGACGATGGCGGGACACGGGCCGGCGAGGCCTATGTCATCTATGGGAAAGCCGGCAACACCCGCGGGACTCTGGACACATCGAGTCTCGCTGCCGCCGACGGTTTCATCATTCAGGGCGATGTGGCGGGCGACGATTTGGGCGGGGCGGTTTCGGGAGCCGGCGACATCAATGGCGATGGCATCGACGACCTCATCGTCGGAGCCAGTCTGGGCGACGATGGCGAAGAACTCGCCGGCGAGGCCTATGTCATCTATGGGAAAGCCGGTAACACCCGCGGGACTCTGGACACAACGGGTCTCGCCGCCCGCTCCACCGACGGTTTCATCATTCAGGGCGATACGTGGGACGACAATTTGGGCCAGTCGGTCTCGGGAGCCGGCGATATCAATGGCGACGGGATTGACGACCTCATCGTCGGGACTTCCTTCGGCGATGATGGCGGGTTGACCGCCGGCGAGGCCTATGTCATCTATGGCAAAACCGGCAACACCCGCGGGCGGGTGGACACATCGAGTCTCGCCGCCGCCGACGGTTTCATCATCCAGGGCGATGCGGCGGACGACTGGTTGGGTAATTCGGTTTCGGGAGCCGGCGATATCAATGGCGACGGGCTGGCCGACCTCATCGTCGGGGCTTACTTGAGCGACGCTGGCGGGAGCGTTGAGGATAATATCGGGGAGGCCTATGTCATCTATGGCAAAGCCGGCACGGACGGCACCCAATTCGGGGCGGCGGTGACGATTTCGGTTAACACGTCGGATCCGGAAGACCACAGGACGATGACCATCACAGACGATCGGGACCTCGATGATAGTTTGGTGGTGCGCCAGGTTCTGGACACATCGAGTCTCGTCGCTGCCGACGGTTTCATCATTCGGGGCGATGCGGCGGACGACGGGTTGGGCCGGTCGGTTTCGGGAGCCGGCGATGTCAATGGCGACGGGATTGACGACCTCATCGTCGGGGCCCCTTGGGGTGATGATGGCGGGGCACAGGCCGGCGAGGCCTATATCATCTATGGCAAAGCCGGCGACGGGTCGCAGTTCGGTACGGAAGTGGGAACGACGGGGATGGAGCGCCAGATTCTAGACACAACGGGTCTCACCGCCTCCGACGGTTTCATCATTCAGGGCGATGCGGAGGAAGACTGGTTGGGCGTTTCGGTTTCGGGAGCCGGCGATGTCAATGGCGATGGCCTGGCCGACCTCATCGTCGGGGCTGAGCAGGGCGACGATGGCGAATTCGATGCCGGCGAGGCCTATATCATCTATGGCAAAGCCGGCAACACCCGCGGGCGGCTGGACACAACGGGTCTCGCCCCCGCCGACGGTTTCATCATTCAGGGCGATGCGGAGAGAGACTGGTTGGGTTGGTCGGTTTCGGGAGCCGGCGATGTCAATGGCGACGAATTCGACGACCTCGTCGTTGGGGCCCCTATCGGCGACGATGGCGGAGAAGATGCCGGGGAGGCCTATATCATCTATGGCGGGGCTCACCTGGGCGAGGTCTCCACCGACGCCCAGACCCTCACGGGCATAGCCGGCGAGGCGTCTCTTCTGGGCGGGGCGGGTGACGACTCGCTCGTGGCCCACGCCGACACCGAGGTGCTCTATGGCGGCGCGGGCGACGACGTGCTGCGGCTGGTAGACGACAGCTTCCGCCGCGTGGACGGAGGCCTGGGCGTCGACACCTTGGAGCTCGATTTTAACGGGGCCCTAGACCTCACGGACGTGCAAGTGCGCAGCAAGGTCCGCGGCGTAGAGGTGGTATCTCTGGCGGACGCTGCCGCAGCGGTGACGCTAAATCAAGCGGCGGTGTTGGCGCTGGTGGAGGCTCGAGACAACGGCGGCACGCTGACGGACCCCGGCGAGGCCCTTCTCCGCCTAGAGGGCGTCTCTAGCGCGATGGTCGTTCTATCGGACCGGTTGTCCTGGACGATGGCGCAGGCGGACGCCGAGGGCACGGCGGACTTATGGACGCAGGGTTCGGCGAAGCTGCTGATAGACGACGGTCTTCTCAACCCCAACCCAAGGCCTGTCCTAGACACCAGCACCTTGGTTCCGACTCAGGGGTTTATCATCCAGGGCGATGCGGCGGGCGACGAGTTCGGCCAGTCGGTTTCGGGAGCCGGCGATATCAATGGCGACGGGCTCGAGGACCTCATTGTCGGGGCTCGATTCGGCGATGATGGCGGGGCCAATGCCGGCGAGGCCTATGTCATCTATGGTCAAACCGGCAAAACCCGCGGGCGGCTGGACACATCGAGTCTCGCCGCCGCGGACGGTTTCATCATTCAGGGCGATGCGGAGACCGACTGGTTGGGCAATTCGGTTTCGGGAGCCGGCGATATCAATGGCGACGGGGTCGACGACCTCATCGTCGGGGCTCGCTTGGGCGATGATGGCGGGGCCAATGCCGGCGAGGCCTATGTCATCTATGGCAAAACCGGCAACACCCGCGGGCTGGTGGACACAACGGGTGGTCTCGCTTCCGGAGATGGTTTCATCCTTCAGGGCGATGATGTCGGCGACGCGTTGGGCATTTCGGTTTCGGGAGCCGGCGACGTCAATGGCGACGGGATCGAGGACCTCATCGTCGGGGCCCGCGACGGCAATGATGGCGGGGCCAATGCCGGCGAGGCCTATGTCATCTATGGCAAAACCGGCACCACCCGCGGGACTCTGGACACATCGAGTCTCGCCGCCGCGGACGGTTTCATCATTCAGGGCGATATGGAGGGAGACCTATTGGGCGAGTCGGTCTCGGGAGCCGGCGATATCAATGGCGACGGGGTCGACGACCTCATCGTCGGGGCTCGCTGGGGCGATGATGGCGGGACATGGGCCGGCGAGGCCTATGTCATCTATGGCAAAACCGGCAATACCCGCGGGCCGGTGGACACAACGGGTCTCGCCGCTGCCGACGGTTTCATCATTCAGGGCGATGATGCCGGCGACGAGTTGGGCCAGTCGGTTTCGGGAGCCGGCGATGTCAATGGCGACGGGATCGACGACCTCATCGTCGGGGCTCGATTCGGCGATGATGGCGGAGTAGACGCCGGCGAGGCCTATGTCATCTATGGCAAAGCCGGCAACACCCGCGGGCTGGTGGACACAACGGGTCTCGCCGCCGCCGACGGTTTCATCATTCAGGGCGATGCGGAGGAAGACTGGTTGGGCTATTCGGTTTCGGGAGCCGGCGATATCAATGGCGACGGGCTCGACGACCTCATCGTCGGGGCTTACTTGGGCGATGATAGCGAGTACGCTGCCGGCGAGGCCTATATCATCTATGGCAAAACCGGCACCACCCGCGGGCGGCTGGACACAACGGGTCTCGCCGCCGCCGACGGTTTCATCATTCAGGGCGATGCGGAGGAAGACTGGTTGGGCGTTTCGGTTTCGGGAGCGGGAGACATCAATGGCAACGGATTCGACGACCTCCTCGTCGGGGCCAACCGAGGCGACGATGGCGGGAGCATGGCCGGGGAGGCCTATGTCGTCTATGGCGGGGCTCACCTGGGCGAGGTCGACACCGACGACCAGACCCTCACGGGCGTGGCCAGCAAGTCGGCCCTCCTGGGCGGGGCGGGCGACGACACGCTCGAGGCCCACGCCGACACCGAGGTCCTCTACGGCGGCGCGGGCGACGACGTGCTGGAGCTGGTAGACGACAGCTTCCGCCGCGTCGACGGAGGCCTGGGCGACGACACGCTGGTGCTCGATTTTAGCGGGACGCTAAGCCTCACGGACGCAAGCGTGCGCGGCAAGGTCCGCGGCGTAGAGGTGGTGTCTCTGGCGGACGCCGACGCAAGGGTGCAGCTAAATCAAGAGGCGGTGTATGCGTTGGTGGAGGCTCGAGACAACGGCGACACGCTGACGGACGCCGGCGAGGTGCTTCTCCGCCTAGAGGGCTCTTCGGGCATGGTGGTTCTATCGGACCGGTCGGACTGGACGATGGAGCAAGCGAACGCCGAGGGCACGGCGGACTTATGGACGCAGGGTTCGGCGAAGCTTCTGATAGACGACGGTCTTCTCGCCTAGCGGCCTGCGGGAGGCGGCCTCGCCGCCGAGCGGCCCTCGAGGCCCGGGCGTCTGCCCCCGCGGACGTGCCCCGCCTGCGGCTCGTGGCCCGAGGCCCAGCTTCTCCAGGAGATAACCGTATGAACCAAGTAACCAACCAGCACCACAAAACTTTTGAAAACATTCGACGGTACAGCAAGGAAGGCCGGGAGTTCTGGTCAGCTCGAGATCTGCTGCCAATCTTGGAATACAGCAGCTGGGATAAGTTTAAGGCTGTTATTCGCAAGGCGATAAAAGCTTGTGATAACTCTGATATTTCATCGGCAGACCATTTTTCCCAAGTCGGAAAAATGGTCACCATCAGATCAAAAACAGAGCGTCATATCCCAGATGATGACTATCACCTGTCAAGATATGCCTGCTATTTGATTGTTCAAAACGGTGATTCGACGAAGCCCGCTATCGCGAACGTTCAGAAATACTTCGCCATGCAAACACGCAGGCAAGAACTGGCTGATGACTTAGCCTTCCAGCAACTAGACGAAAACAAGAAGCGTGTACGTTTTCGCGGTGCGCTGAAAGAGCACAACAGGCAACTTGCTAGAACGGCCAAGCAGGCCGGCGTTGAAACTGGACTGGATTTTGGGATCTTCCAGAACCATGGCTATAAGGGGCTTTATGGTGGGCTGGATGCCAAGGGCATTCACCAAAAAAAGAATCTGAAGAAAAGTCAGCCGATTCTTGACCATATGGGTAGGGTAGTACGGAATTGGCGGCTAACCTGTTCCGCGCTACGCAGGCAGAAGACAAACTGCGCCGCGACGGCACAAAAGGTAAAGAGAAAGCCAACCAAGTCCATTTCAACGTTGGTGCTAAAGTACGTCAAACGATTAAAGAGCTGGGCGGTACCATGCCCGAGGATCTTCCAACGCCGAAAACAAGCACCAAGGCTCTCGAGAAACAACACAAAAAACAGATTAGCCCGGGAGATGAAAATGAGTAGCTTAAAGCTTCCAGAGGGCTGGACAAGAACGACACTCGAGGCGTTCATGGATTTCAAAAATGGGATTCATACTGCCAAAGAGGCGTAGCATTGTGGTCAAAGCCTCTTTCTCTTCGCATTTGAAGCGTTTGTCGTTCTTCAGAGCCTCCATCCAGCCCGCCAGATAGGTCCCGATGTTCCCTATGTCCAGACTGGCTCTCAAGTCCGCACAGATGAACGGGGCGGTGATCTCGGCGACCAGTTCCTCCTGGGCGTAGAGCGCCCTCCGCGCGCCTTGACCGGGCGGCTCAGACGCTTGGGATGACCCGTGGAGGGGAACAGCTCGTGGAACAGCGTGCGCGCATAAGCCGAGATATCCTCGAACTGTTCGGGCTCGGGGACACAGACGACATCTTGGCCAGATCCTGGGTCTTTAGCGGGTCCTGGCGGCCTCTGACCAGGGTCGTCAAGTCCTTCTCCACCAGGACAGGAGGCTCGCTTGGCGGCGCATAAAACCGAGCCGGGAGCCCTGTTGGGTCTGGTCTATATTGAACACCTTGTAGGTGCGAGCGAACAGACGATAGACACACCCTTGGTCCTCGGGGTCGGTCACGAGGAACGCATTTGGGTCGGGGTCGCCGTCGCGGATGAGTTGGCTCTCGCCCGGTCTCTCTAACGTGACCCAGCCGTTGCTGCGATAGCCTCGGGCGGCCGCACAGCTCCACAGGAGCAGAATGTTCGCCCCCCGATAGGGGGGCTTCTTCGAGACCGCATTATACGGACGGCTGCTGGTGTTGTGGTTCAGGCTCCAGGGGCGGGAGCCAGGGGATGATGCTCTTCTCCAGGCTCTCCAGGATGCCCAGGATGCGTGTTGGGGGAGACCTCTTGGAAGATGTCGCGACGGGGTTTATGAGACTTCCGTTCTATGTGAATGCTATACGGCCATGAGTCCTCTGGAAGTCACGACAACCCCCATATCCAGACCAGGGAGGCAACGCCGGCGGGCTCGTCCGAGCCTGCCTCTTCCCCGCCCACGCGCCCGAGCTGCCCTGTTCGCTCGCCTTTTTCTCGTCTAAGGGCGGGGTCGGGAAGACGACTTGTGCGGTGCTCTGTCTCTCCGCTCTACTTCAGACCCGACGGAGCATCGCCGTCCTAGACTGCGACCCCAACCAACACCTCGCCAACTGGGTCCATAAGCTCAACCGACCCCAGCTCCGGACCTATGCTTCCGTTACCCTGGATAATTTCTACGAGCTCTATGACAAGGCCTGGGCCCAGAGAGACGTCGTCCTCCTAGATCTGCCGGAGACCGAGACCATCCGACCTATGCGATCAGCGCCGCCGAGTTGGTCGTCGCTCCATCCCCTGCGTGGCGGGGCTCACCCGGGCTCACCCGGGCTCACCCAGGCCCGACCCGAGGGTATGGTGACACGTAATGAGCTTCATCTCGTGGTGCAGCTAGAGGCCAACCAGGTACCTGTCCTGGCCGGTCCGTCTCGTGGAGCGAGAAGTCTATCGGACGATGTTTGCGATAGGACAGTCTCTTTTTGAGCTCCCCGCCGAGCAGACGAGCCACGAGCGAGCTCTAGGGAACGCCCTCGCTCCAGCTCAGAGGAACGGGCGGACACCGAGCTACACCCACAATGAAGAGGGCCGCCCTGTGCTGCGTCGTCGCCGCAAGGGTCGGGCATCACGTTTCGGGCGTCTCGGGAGGTACTGGACCTGCTCTATGAGCTGGTCTCAGAACGAGGCTGGTCTTTGACGGACGGGTTTGAGCACCTGGTTCGTCTAGGACACGAGTGCTGGGCGGGCTCCGACTCTGAAAACGGGAACCAGGGCGGAACATGAAAAAGAGAGAGCCGTGGAAATCAGAGAGCTCTTTTCTTTTTCCTGTTCTGCTCTGGTCGTGCCACGAGCCAGCGGCAAAGAGAGGCACACCCCTCCCTCCGCCTTTGTTCATCTTCCTTCCGAACAAACGTGCCGCTCTGCTCTGGCACCCAGGCGAGCCGACAAAGGCCTGAGGCACTCTTCTGCTTGTTTCTACGGTTATTCCCTCAACCAGGATAGAGCCGCGGAGGGCTCCACAGCGGGGCTAACTACAATCTTTCCCCTGAGCCACGAGCGAACGTCCTACCCTCTACGGGGCTTGTCTAGTTGTCTCCCTGGCTTTCGTCGTCAAGTCTCTTCTTGATCTGTTTTATTTGGGTACTGATGTTCTGTAGTTCTTCATCGTCCGGGTATTTTTGTGCCCATGCTATGACCTTATCGTAGACCTCCTGCACCTCTTCCATCCGTCCTGCCAACGCATAAGCAGTTATCATGATGATGCTACCCCTCACCAGCTCTTCCTGCACTTCCTTCTCTTCAGGGTGTTGTTCAGAAAGAGACGCGAGCCTATCATAAATCCCCCGCGCTCCTTTCAAATCCCGCGCCTCCTCATAAGCGAGTATCATGATGAAGCTACCCCTCGCCAGCATTTCCTGCACTTCCTTCTCTTCAGGGTGCTTTTCAGAAAGAGCCTCAAGCCTAGCATAGACCCGCCGCGCCTCTTTCAAATCCTGCTCCGGGGCCTGGAAATAAGCGAGTATCATGATGACGCTACCCCTCACCAGCCATTCCCGCACTTCCTTCTCTTCAGGGTGCTTTTCAGAAAGAGCCTCGAGCCTAGCATAAAGCCCCCGCACCTCTTTCAAATCCTGCTCCGGGGCCTCCACATAAGCGAACATCATGATGGCGCTACCCTGGACCAGCCATTCCCACGCTTCCTTCTCTTCAGGGTGTTGTTCTGAAAGAGCCTCGAGCCTAGCATAGAGCCCCCGTGCCTCTTTCAAATCCTTTGTCTGCACATAAGCGAGCATCATTCTAAAGCTACTTTTCGCCAGCCAGAACCATACATCCTCATCTTCAGGGTGTTGTTCTGAAAAAGCCACAAGCCTGTCATAGACCCCCCGCGCCTCTTCCACCCGTCCCGCCTTCGCATAAGCAATAATCGTGCTGAAGCTACCCTTGGCCAGCTCTTCCCGCACTTCCTTATCTTTAGGATGCTTTTCAGAAAGAGCCTCGAGCCTAGCATAGAGCCCCCGTGCCTCTTCCACCCGTCCTACCTTCGCATAAATACCTATCATGTTGACGCTACCCTGGGCCCAAAGGACCCGCCCTTCCTTCTCTTCAGGGTGTTGTTCTGAAAGAGCCACAAGCCTGTCATAGACCCCCCGCGCCTCTTTCATCCTCTGCTCCGGGGCCTTCATATAAGCGAATATCATGATGACGCTACTTTTGGCCAGCTCTTTCCACATTTCCTTATTTTCAGGGTGTTGTTCTGAAAGAGCCTCGAGCCTAGCATAGATCCCCCGCGCCCCTTTCAAATCCTCCGCCTGCATATAAGCGAATGTCATTTTGAAGCTACCCTTGGCCAGCTCTTCCCGCACTTCCTTATCTTTAGGATGCTTTTCAGAAAGAGCCTCGAGCCTATCATAAATTCCCCGCGCCTCTTTCAAATCCTTTGCCTGTCCATAAGCGCGTACCATGTTAACACTCGCGACGCATAGGCTTTTCAAAAAGCGTTTATCTTCAGAATAAACAGGGTTCAGGGCGACTAAATCGTCATAGATCTTGCGGGCCTTTTCTATCTGATTGTTTTTTGCATAAAAAAGGGTTAGCGAGGGGCTGGCAAGTATCCACGCAACGAGAATTGGCTTTTTAGATGGAAATTGCTTTCTAAAGTCTGACAATTCGTCGTAAAATTTGAGGGTGTAGTCTTGTTTTCCCGAAGTTACGTAGGAGCGGACAAGTACGCTTAGAAAGGCAGACTTTATAAGAGCACGGCCTTCGTCTGTGAGCTTGTTGTTATTCTCCAGACAACTTGACACTTCGTTATAAATCACTTGTACACTTTCTTCCTGGTTTGGATTTTGTGCCAATTCTCCAGCCAGTCTTAATTTCCCTGTGAGCCAATCACGTTCTTTTTCAGATAAAGGCCCTTTATCTCCTCTTTTATCTCCTCTTGTTTTTAAACTTAAAAGAAAAAGAAAAACGAGAGTGAGGATAGTTAGCTTGTCCCAAAAAACAGCATTCCTATCAGGAAAGGGAATAGGAAACAAAATAAGGGAGACGCCCAATAGCAGGCCGATCTCCCACCTCTCCATGCTCTTAAGTGCGTTAAATATTTCCCTCTTCCAGTCAGGCGAGGTGGTTTTTCTTAACTCTAAAAGTACCTTCGCCAACAGGTCCATTGTGGCTATCTCCTGCCCGATACTCTGCTTCAAATTATCAAGCGAGGCGAGTTTGCTTAACTCTGGAAATGGGTCACGCGACCAGTCGAGGTCTAAGCGCGACTGAATAGCTTTGAATCCCTCCTGTATCATCTTTTCAAGCTCCTTCCGGTCTCTTCCATCGCCTGTCATAATCGTTTTCCTCTACAAAATCTAAAACTTGGCCCGCCCGGTCAAAGACACCGGGGGAGCGATCACGGGCAGCACTACAAGCCCTTTTGTACTGTGTTGTCTGAAACACGAAGCACTCTGAGCGACTTTATGAGGAACTCAAACAAGTGTCAATCGATTTGTCCACGGCGGCCGTTTTCTTATCCGCTCAAGCCCGTCGTCCCGTAGGGGTTGGAGCCGCGGTGGGACAGCCTAACCCATAGCGAGCACGGGGCACAAAAAGGGACTCCAGAACGACAAAACGCAGGGCAAAGCGTCAGGGGGAGAGGAGAGCCAGGGCGAGCCGTGAAAATCAGAGAACGCTTCTCTTTTTCCTGCTCGCACACAAACCAAGAATCGGGCCAAGAACCGGGGAAGCGCGGACGCTTCCTCCGGTCTCGTCGTTTGCTCTAGAACTTGGGTCGGTTTTCCGTCCTCTCATTTGGGGCCCTCCTTTGCGTTCCGCACGAAGACGTGGATGGCGGTGGGGAAGGTCGTCCCGAAGCGCTGATAGAGCCGCCCTGCTATAGGGTGCCGCTCCAGATATACCACCTGGAAGCGCCCGAGCGTATCCATCAGCTGACGGTCTTGGTCGGGCTGGAAGGCGTGGCCTGTCAGACAGACCAGGCGTCCTCCCGGCGCCAGAAGTGGCACCACGCCCTCCAGATGGAGGCTTGTGACGCGTCTCTGGCGGCGGTGGCCGCTGGGAGCCGAGTTGGAAAAGGGTGGGTTCATCACGATCCGGTCCATGCGGGGCCAGTCCTTCTTGAGGACTCCCAGATACTCGGCATTGAGCCGAGCCACAGGCGTATCGGGAAACACTAGCCGCAGGATGCTAGAGCGGGTCTCCTCCAGCTCGTTGAGATAGAGACCCTCAGAGACCCTGGCCGCCGGCTCGCCTCAGCTGGAGGGCCAAGAGCCCGTTGCCGGCCTAGGGCTCCAGGATTTTGTGCTCGGGGCGGCGAAGAGCGAGCTCCACCATAGACTCGCCAATGGCAGGTGGGGTGGAGAATTGCTGCCAAGTCTTCTTACGGCCGGTCTTGAACTTGTGAGAAAAAATCTGTCCTGCGAGGCGCTCCAGAGATATCTGTAACGAATGATGACTCGGCTTGCGATTTACGCTCGCTACTCGAGCGACCTACAGATGCCCACCTCTCTGGAGGATCAGGTGCGTCTGTGTCGGCACTATATTGAGAACGGGGCTCTAGAGCGGGAACCTCCCGTCACAAGCCGCCGGCAGAGGCCAGACAACGACGGTCCCGCCTCTGCCCCGGGTGCTCCCGCCGCGGGGGAGTCCTCACGACCCCTAGCGGCTCAGCTCGGCTGATTAGCCCTCCTGGCCCTCATCCCCGCTAGCGAGCCCCCTCCTCCGGTGGGCCCACCACCTTGAATGTCGGCGGCACATCCAGGCCCAGTATCTTCCAGTCTACTTCTGTCAGAGGCATTTTCGTTCGTGTCTCCCTCCACAACCCGTCTGCATCCGATTCGGTTTTCTCTTCGATTTTCAAGAGTGGCCGGCCCGGCTCAATCCATCCCGCCTCCAATTGCTTTCGGATTGCTCCCTTAACAGAATTAATTTCCCTCTTTCCCGTAGAAGAAATTCTGCGGGTCAGCAAAGTCACCCCGGACAAATTGACGTACGTCAAATCTGCTCCCGTGATATCGGCTCCCACGAAATTCGCATCCGTGAGCGTGGACTCATAGAACTGTGCCTCCGTGAGCATGGCCCCAGAGAAATTCGCCTTCGTGAGCGTGGCCTCCAAAAAAAGAGCCTTCGTGAGCGTGGCCCCAGAGAAATTTACCTCCGTGCCCTTACTTGCCTCGAACTGCGCATCCGTAAGCGTGGCTTCAGAGAACCGCGTCTTCGTGAGCGTGGCCCCACCGAAACTCGCACCCGTGAGCGTGGCCCCATAGAACTGCGCATCCGTGAGCGTGGCCTCCTCGAACTGCGCATCCGTGAGCGTGGCCCCGTGGAACTTCGCATCCGTAAGCGTGGCTTTCCAGAACTGCGCCCCCGTGAGCGTGGCCTTCTCGAAATGCGCTTCCGTGAGCGTGGCTCCGTAGAAATCCGCCTCCGTGAGGGTGGCTCCGTAGAAATCCGCCCCGTCGAGCGTGGTCCCAGAGAAATTCGCCTTCTCAAGATCCACCCCCCTCCAGCTGCCCCCTGCAAGATCGCCCCCGTAAAAATCCAGTTTCCCGCTTCCCGGGCTCTTCCCTTTTCTCCCTTCTTTGGATTTTCCCTGTTCGCGCTTTTCTTCTTCACGGCGGGCGAGGCCCCGGGTCCCCAGGAGCTGGACGGCCTCCTGGACATCCCGACGGAGCGACTTCTTCTTCCCACTCCCTTCAGCCTTGTCTTGATCGGAAATTTCTTCAGCCTTTTCCTTACTGAGAGGCGGTGTCCGGACAAAAATACACATAAGCTCTAGAACCGGAAGAGCCCATTTTTCGGAAAAATCCTCGGCGAGCTGGTGGAGCGCATAAAGCCCCCCAATACGGATGACTTGGCTCTCATGCGCCAGGAGTTCTACGCCTTTCGTATAACGCTCCTCCTGCAACGAGAGCTGGGCATTCTTCAGCTGTTTATCCGCAGTTATGTTGCGCCAAGCGAAAAAGCCCGCTGCAACGAACGCAGCTCCCGCCGTTATCAGAGAAGCACGCAAATAATAAACCCCGTCCGGCCCCTTCAATTTCCAAAGACTCTCAACCCAAAGTGTCAAGCCAAGGTCGAAGCGTACTCTCAACACGACTTCTGCCAAGAGCAGTAACAGCAAGACCAGGAACGGAATAGAACGAAGCACGCGCCAGATTTTTTTAAGCAAACGAACAACGCGACCGACGTAAGCCTTCAGAGCAGAGACACGGCGGCCGAACCAGGTTTTGACGCGCCAGCCGAGTAAGACTTTGACGCGCCAGTCCTCTACAAAAGGGCGAGAACGGCGGAGGCGAAGGAGGCGGATTGTTTTTTTCATCCCTTAATTTTTCAGAGGCGACAACAGCAGAACAAAGAGTAAACGCATGCGAGGATGCGTCTCTGTGCCGGCCAACACCGGCCGACGCCGGCAAGTCTAGAGAACGACCGAAGCCTCGTCAAGCCCGCCTGGCCCTCACCCTCCGCTTGAGACCGCCTCCACCTCGGCTGCGGAGAGCCTTGTCTCAGGCACGGCGTCGAAATCACCCCGCCCCGGGCTGACCCGCTTCTTGCCGGCTCTCCAGAGCGCGTTGCCGTCGGCACTCAGCATAGCGCGCAAAGTGCGCCTCCGTTCGTTGCTTCTGGAGTTGATACCACGCATCGTTTTCCAGCGTGTAATCCACGCCTCCTTCCGCGCCCATCGGAGGCGGCGTGAGATGTCTGAGCTGTCTCAACCAGGGCTCCAGCTTGAGCTCGCCGGCTTGGTGGCGGCGCACAAGCCCGTAAAGATAGGCTCCCGGGGAGCGGGCTCGCCCCTCCCGGTGCTTGTAGAGAGCCAGTCCTAGACAGAGAAGGGCTCTCAGGACGCCCATCTGCTCTAGAGCCAGCTGCCAAGTCCGTTCTGACAAGTCCTCGGCCTGGGTCTGGACCCTGCTATTCACAGCGGTGAAGAGCTCGTTCCAGGTCTCGGGGGCCTGGTCGTCCAGCAGGAGAACTGCTAGACGCTCGGGGGTGAGGATCTCTTGGGCGGCGCTCTTCTCCTCCTCGGGGGTCATGGTCGGAGGTGGCTCGACTTGCCGGGACGTCGGTGGACGTTCTTTTTCTCTTTTTTCCTGTTCCCCAACTCGCTCCATTTGGCTAGCGGACGCTACGTACGTTTTTTTTTGCTTCAATTGCTCTTTTCTATGTGTCGGACGTTTACGTCCGCCTAGGAGGACGTTTTTGCTCGTCTTTTGGCCTGCCGAGGTCGTCTCGGGGGCAGGTACTGATGGGGTCTCCCCCGGGGTTTCCTGTGGGACCCGAGGTGGAAAAAGGGAGGGCTGCCAGAGAGCTTGGGCCTCCTGGGTCAGAGCATGGAGCTCTTGGAAGACACGCTTGGCTTCTTCCAGGCTTGTGAGGCTCTTGGTCGGAGGCAAGGTTCACCCCATAGGCCTGGAGGATCTTGCCCGTCGTTTTGTCTCGGGTCCCCCAGCGGCGGTGGTTGGCAGAGTCCTGGTGCGTGAGGAAGCCTTTGGCGATGAGACTTGTCTCTAGGCGATTGACCTGGCGCGTTGAGACCCCCAGACTGTCCGCGAGACGCTGGACGGACCACCACACGATGGGGCTACCGTCGCTCCAGTCTCGCTCCTGGGTCTTGTCGACCAGGAAAAAGAGATAAGTTCGCTCAGCCCGGGTGAGTCCGAGGCCCTGGGCTCCCAGATTGAGGAGACGCAGAATTTCGAATCGACGCGTTGGTCTGGGGTTTTGCGCGAAGTTTCGGGCAATTTCCAGCACATTTTGATGCTGGAGGGTGTGAACACGGCCTCCGGAGCAGGCCGGAGCAGGGGATTTGTGCGAGTTATCCATAATTCCTTTCTGGAATTACGGCTTACGAGCTTGCTTGATGTTCTCCGTCGGGTGTCAAGCCGTGGGTTTTGGGCCGAAAAAAGTTTGTTTTTTTCGGTTTATTCCCTTGACAGGGCACAGCTCGTATGTTAGGCAGAAATAGGTTGTTTTTTTGCCTTACACAGAGCGACTCGGGACTGCCATCCCGGGTCGCTTTTTCACTTTTTGGGAAAAAAATACAAAAAAGAGCCTTTTAGCCGATAATTCTCCTTGAATCCCGCTGAAAGATTTTGTAAACACGGCTTATGAGCCGAGGTCCTAGGCTGGTTCGGAGAGGGCGGGACTCTTAGGTAAAACTACTTCGCAATCCCACAGAAGATCCCAGCTAAGCTAGAATGCTTAGTTGGAGTTGTCAAGTGTCTTCTATCTCTGCTGAGGAAAACTCAGCTCAAGTGCCGTCGTCGCCGGGTCAGGGCCCCGGCAAATCCAATCTCAAATCTGATTTAACCCAGGCTCCGTCGGTCGGATCCCGGGCTCCAGGGGGCTCTCGGAGCAAGGCCAAGGCTCCGAAAGCGCTCAAAAGTGCACCCTCGCAGGCTGCTCCTGCCCCAACGCGCCCCGAGGCGAAGTTGGACCAGAGCCCTCCGACTGCCCCGGGCGAGCCTGCCAGAGCCCCTCAGCCCGCGGCTCCGAGCCACACAGCGCCTCAG